>NZ_CP187137.1:50000-2960374 GCF_049602355.1 Yoonia sp. TsM2_T14_4 | reverse complement strand
TCTTTTCTTTACCCTAACCCCGCACAACCCCACAGCAGAGCCGCACCCATCCTCGCGATGTCACATCAGCGCCGAAAACGGCAATCTCTTCGCCCGAGGTCCCCACCCCAACCGAAATGCCATTTGTCAAACTAAGGTCCATTCAGGGCACACGACGAAAAGTCGCGCACCAAAACGGCAGACGAATGGTGACACAGCAGCACAGAACATCAAAGAGCAGCCCTTGATGTCCACACAGACACAAATGTCGGGACCCTACGTTGTCGCAGTGTACCCCCGTCACATTTGCATGAAGGCCGACCCTTTTATTCTGACAGCAGCCGCCACAGCAATGGGCGCACGGATGTCAAACTGGATCGATCCCCCCATGTCCCCCCGGAACGATGTGAATCGCTGGGTCAAGCTAGCAAGGGGTTTGGGGCTGCTTCAACACAACAACGTGCTTGACTCTGACTTTACCTAAAAAGAATCTCTGGCCTCTGGGTTTTGCGTCAAAATCTTGGCCAGCCTGCAACACCTGCACAAAAAAAGACGCGCCCCAAAAAAGGACGCGTCTTGTCAAATCTCGCCGATAGTCGCCGGTGGTTCAGCCGATCGCTTTGACACGGGCCGACAGGCGCGACATTTTCCGCGCTGCGGTGTTCTTGTGAACAACGCCTTTGGTCACGCCGCGCATCAGCTCTGGCTGGGCAGCGCGCAATGCTGCGATTGCGACGGTCTGATCGCCAGTTGCGATTGCCTCTTCGACTTTGCGCAGGAATGTGCGGATGCGCGAACGGCGCATTTTGTTAACCTGGAAACGAGCGTCGTTCTGACGGGCCCGTTTTTTGGACTGTGGTGAGTTTGCCATGGGTCTTTCCCTTCGTCGGGTCAAATTAAAACTGTTAAGCGCAAAAAGCCCCGACCGGGTTCAGTACCGGTGATTCTGGCCTAAGCGGGCCTCTCGCGCATGTGGTGTCGGCATTAGTGCAGTTTTCCCGCAAAGGAAACCCGAAATATCAACGATCGCGGAACTGCGCCTCGCGCTTTTCCAGAAAGGCGGTCATGCCTTCGGTCTGGTCATCAGTGGCGAACATCGACTGGAACAGCCGGCGTTCGTACTGCAGCCCTTCGGCCAGCGTGGTCTCGAAAGCCCGGTTCACCGCATCCTTGGCCGCCATTGCCGCAATCTGCGACTTTGCAGCGATCTTGACCGCAGCTTTGCGCGCCTCGGCAAGCAGATCCTTGGCGGGGACAACGCGGCTCACCAGCCCGCTGCGCTCCGCCTCGGCTGCATCCATGAAACGGCCTGTCAGATGCATGTCCATGGATTTTGATTTGCCGACGAAACGGGTCAGGCGCTGGGTACCACCCAGCCCCGCAATGACACCAAGGTTGATCTCGGGCTGGCCGAATTTCGCGGTATCGGCGGCGATGATGAAATCGCACATCATCGCCAGTTCGCATCCGCCGCCCAGCGCATAGCCTGCGACAGCAGCGATAATCGGCTTGCGGGTGCGGTTGAAACGGTCGGTTTCATTCTCAAAGAACCGTGTTGTGTAAAGATCGACGAATGTCTTGTCCGCCATCTCGGCAATATCCGCACCTGCGGCGAATGCCTTTTCCGATCCGGTGATGATGATGCAGCGCACCTTGTCGCTGGTGTCGGCCTCTTCCAGCGCGGTGCATAATTCGCGCAGCAGATCGCCGTTGAGCGCATTCAGCGCGTCGGGCCGGTTCAGCGTGATGGTCGCCACGTCGTCGCGCGTATCCACGATGATGTTCTCGTAAGCCATGCTGCCGTCCTTTGCTGATGGTCAGGCCTTTGTGCTTAACAAAGGCTGCGGCTGGTTCAAGTTATCTTTGGCATTGCGCACAAAAGAAAGATGACCGGCCCGATTGTACGATTCGGCTGATCGGGCGGGCACAGTCTGGGGTGACACAGGGCGCGCCTTCACGGTCATAAACCTGAAACCCGTGCTGGAAATAACCCAACTCACCATCACTTTGCCGGTAGTCGCGCAGGCTTGATCCGCCCGCGGCGATCGCCTCGTTCAGCACATCGCGGATCAGCGGCACCAATGACGCCACCCGGCGCGCGGCGATTTGACCCGCCTTGCGCCGTGGGTCTATACCCGCGCGGAACAGCACCTCGCAAACATAGATATTGCCCAGACCTGCCACGATCCGCTGGTCGAGCAAGGCCGATTTGATCGGCGTGTTGCGCCCTTTCAGCCGGGCGACCAGGTAGGTTTCGTCGAACGCATTGCCCAAGGGTTCCGGCCCCAGATCGCGGATCAGCCAGTGATCGTCCTGCGCTGCTGTCGGCATCAGGTCCATCGCGCCGAAACGGCGGGCGTCGTTAAACGTGATCCGGGCGCCACCATCCATATGCAGGACAACGTGGTCATGTTTGGCGGGTGCCGGATGCGGGTGGTAGAACGCGCCCTGTGCCGCCCCAGACACCAGCATCCGGCCCGACATGCCCAGATGGATCAACAATGTCTCGGCACTGTCCAGATCGACCAGTATGTATTTCGACCGCCGCCGCAGGCCCAGAACGCGCCGCCCGGTCAGACGATCTGCCATGTTTTCAGGGAAAGGCCAACGCAGGTCGGGGCGGTTCACCTCGGCCTTTGCGATCAACTGCCCTGTCATGACGGGGGCTATTCCGGCCTTGACGGTTTCGACCTCGGGCAATTCGGGCATGGCGGACTTTCTATCGGCAGGTCGGCGTTGTAAGCCTTTGTCTGCGCCCTATAGTTGGGACGAGCGCAAAGGACCACAAGCACCGATGACCGACGATACAGAAAAGACCACCCATTTCGGTTTCGACACCGTCCGCGAAGATGAAAAGGCAGGCCGCGTGCAGGGCGTGTTTTCCTCTGTCGCCAGCAAATATGACATCATGAACGACGTGATGTCCGGCGGTATCCACCGGATCTGGAAAGATGCCATGATGGATTGGCTTGCCCCACGACCCGGGCAGCGGTTGCTGGATGTCGCAGGCGGCACCGGCGATGTGTCGTTTCGGTTTCTCAAACGCGCGGGGCGCGGCCATGCGACCGTGCTGGACCTAACCGAATCCATGCTGGTCGCCGGGCGCAAACGCGCCGAAGCGGCACAGATGTCCGACAGCCTCGACTGGGTCGTGGGCGATGCGATGGCCCTGCCATTCGAGGCGAACACCTTTGACGTCTATACGATTTCTTTCGGGATCAGAAACGTGACCCGTCCCCAAGACGCGCTGGCCGAGGCGTTTCGCGTGCTCAAGCCCGGCGGGCGCTTGATGGTACTGGAATTCAGCCAGATCCCGAACCCGATGTTGCAGGCCGCCTATGACGCCTATTCGTTCAACGTGATCCCTCGCATGGGCCAGATCATCGCAGGCGACCGTGATAGTTACCAATATCTTGTCGAATCGATCCGGCAATTCCCCGATCAGGACACTTTCCTTGGCATGGTCCGCGATGCAGGATTCGGGAATGCGAAGTACCGCAACCTGACCATGGGTGTCGCCGCCCTGCACTCAGGGTGGAAGATTTAGGGTGCGCGGACCTCACAACATCATCCGGCTGATCCGGACCGGGGCGACGCTGGAGCGTACCGGTGCAATGAAGGTGATCCTTGACGCCTTTGATGTCGGGTTGTTGCTGCGCATCACGCTACGATCCTTGGTCTGGCCGTTCCAATGGCTGGGCTACAAGGGCGATCCGTTGATGCCGCCCGCGCCCCGCGCGCTGACGGCACTTGGCCCTGCTTACATCAAATTCGGGCAGATCCTGTCGACACGCCCCGACGTCGTCGGTGAGGACATGGCCGTGCAGCTGCGCGTGCTGCAGGACAAGCTGCCGCCCTTTTCCATGGCCGAGGCCAAGGCCGAAATCCACCGCGAGCTGGGGATGCCCGTGGAAAAGCTGTTTTCCACCTTTTCTGCCCCCGTCGCCGCCGCATCACTGGCGCAGGTCCACAAGGCCCATCTGGCCGACACGGGCGAAGCTGTCGCCGTCAAGATCCTGCGCCCCGGCATCGAAAAGGCATTTCGCCGCGACATTGACGCGTTTTATTTTGCGGCCCGCACGATCGAGGTGCTGTCACCCTCGTCGCGCCGCCTGCGCCCGATGGATGTGATCACCCATTTCGAAGGCGTGGTAATGGGCGAACTTGATCTGCGGCTGGAAAGCTCTGCCGCAGCCGAATTCGCCGCAAATACCAAGGATGATCTGGGTTTCACCGTGCCACAGGTGCGCTGGCATCTGTCAGGGCGGCGGGTGATGACGCTGGACTGGGCCGAAGGAATCGGGATCGGGGATAATGCAGCACTAGATGCCGCCGGACACGACCGGCGGGCGCTGGCAGACCGTGTGCTGGGGTTGTTTTTGAATCATGCGCTGCGCGACGGCTATTTCCACGGCGACATGCACCAGGGGAATCTCAAGGTCAGCGCGACCGGAGAGATCATCGCCTATGATTTCGGGATCATGGGGCGGATCGACGAATATACCCGCCGCGTTTATGCCGAAATCCTGTTCGGGTTTATCCGCAAGGATTACCAGCGCGTGGCCGAAGTGCATTTCGAGGCGGGTTATGTCCCTGCCAACCGCGACGTCGATGAATTCGCCCGCGCCCTGCGCGCAGTGGGCGAACCGATATTTGGCATGGATGCCAGCCGCATTTCGATGGCGCGGCTTTTGGCCTATCTGTTCGAGGTGACCGAGCGTTTCGGCATGGAAACCCGCACCGAGCTGATCCATTTGCAGCGCACAATGGTCGTGGTCGAAGGCGTGGCCCGTTCGCTCGACCCGCGGATGAATATCTGGGAAGTCGCGAAACCTGTGGTCGAAGACTATATCAAGCAAAGCATTGGGCCAAAGGCCCTGCTGCGCGACCTTGGCCGCACGGCAATGATCCTTTCGCGGTTCGGCCCACAGCTACCGCGTCTTGCCGAACAGGCGTTGATCCGCCTGAACAACCCCGCGCCCGAACCCAAACCACAACGCCGGATCGCGCGCCTGTCGTGGATGGCGCTGGGGGGCGTGTTGGTTGGCGGTGCAATGTGGCTTGGCCAGATGATGTAGCGTGTTGGATTATGTCGTGTGTGTGTCCGTCCGCCAGTGCCTTGGTTGGCGATTTGCGCGCCATAATCTGCGGTGATTTGTCCATGAGGACCGCAGACACGCATCGTCACTGATCATGACGGACTGCGCAGAGCCGTCACGTCGCCTACTCGAATCATGATACCGCCATGTGCGACAAGGCTGGTTTGACCGGCAAAAGACTGGACCTCTGTTACCGTGTTATAGGTCTCGACCGGGTTTTCACCCAAAACCTCACCATCGCTCAGGCTCGCAAAGGCGAAGCTGTACACACCATCTGGCACGACCACCCCGTTGCGGCCGACACCGTCCCATTGCACAGGATCGGTCGTGGCGGGTGACGCAAAACGGTGCACCACTGCTCCGCTGGCATCGCGAACGACAATTTCGCCTGCGGTCGCAGCCGCCATAGGGTTGGGATGCAACGTGACAGGCGCGCCATCAAAATAGACGGGCGCAGGGGCGCGCACCTCCTTGCCGACCCAGGAAGCCAATCCGGAAACTCCGATTTGCAACGAAAGCCCCCGCAACAGATCGTTCGTCAGTACGGCCTGTTCAACACCTGAAAATGTCGCCAACTGCGTCGCGAAATCCGCTGATTCAACTGGATTGAGCGGATCTTGATTTTTCATTTGCGCGGTCAGCATTCGCAAGAAGGTTTCAAAATCCGAACTGATCGCAGATTGGGACTCCGCTACCGACGGCGAGCGATTCGTTGTAATGGCGCTGCTAGATTGGGGGATTTCCATCATTTCTCCTTAAAGGCGCAGGTCAAGGCCGCCACGCGGCTGCCGCATGCCCGTTTGTTCAGGCGCCTGTGTTTCGGTGGTATCCTCGGCATTTTCGGTCAACGGACTGGCGTCATGGCGCGCCTCGTCCTGTGTGCGTCCGTCGCCGAAATCGAAGGAAATATCGTTATATCCAAGGCTGCGAAATTCCTGTGCCAAGGTATCAATGTGACGCCGCAGCAAATCGGCCGTTTCTGGCCGTTCGGCGTTGATATGCAACATAAGGGTACCATCGGTCAGCGACATGCTCATCCGGACCCGCCCCAATTCTTCGGGGTTGAGCGCGATTTCGGTCGGTTGCCCCGCGGTCTGCGTGATGGTGACGGCCAGCTGCTGCGCAACATGACGGGCAATACCAGGCGCAGATTGCGCTTCCGACGCCTTGGCCACGCCCGAAGCCGTGTCGCCAGCCGGGGCAAAGGGCAAGGTGGATTCGTCACCACCCAAAGCAGCGTCCACCTTGGGGTCCAGCCCTTTGACAATCGGGATCACAAGTTCAGGCCGCTTGATCGCTGTGGCAACAGGCGGCATTGGCACTGTCCGATCCATGACGGTTGCTGGCGGCAAAGGCTCGGGGATGTCGCGCGTCGCCAGCGGCGCAGACGAGGGCATCTGCGCCGCAACAGGCGACGGCGCAATTGTTGGCTGAGCCGCAACAGTACTCGCGATACGCGCAACTGGTGCGCCCTCCTTGATGGCGGTCTCGCGCTTGGTCGGACCAGCATCTGTATCAGCCAAACCGGCCCGGGCAATTTCCTCTGCGGATACGGGCTGACGCGCACCGGGCAGCACCGTCACTAGCGCTGCTACATCAGCCGCATCGGCAGGCGGCGGTGCTGCGGGCGCGGCTGGCTGATCGAACATCATCTGGATCAGTGCATGTTGGGTGATTTTAACCGGCAGGCGGGGGTCACCCGCAGGCAAGAAGGGAACGGCACCTTTCTGGTCAGGGCTGCCAGCAATCTTCACAGGCTCCGCCGTTGTAAGCGGCACCACATCAGCACCCATTTCCCCCGTCACGTCATCGGCAAGCATCAGCATGTCCGGATCAGAGCCCACAGATACTGTCTGGTCAGGGGGCATGATCACCACCTCGATCAAAGGCTGTGGGTCAACCGCTGCCAATCCGGCAGCGGCATCATAGGTCAGTTGAAAATCGTTCTGCCCTGCCAGCGCGACAGCCCCTGCAGGGGCCACAGGCAGCGCCGACGCGGCGGGGATCAAATGGGGCACAAGCATGCAAAGTCCTGTCAAATAAAGTTCGACAGCTTGTGACATAAGAAAATTACTGAATGTTTACGGCTTTATCGCAGGATGAAAAAAATCACTGACGGAGCCGGACATGACCATCATCCCCGTATTGTCACCCCCACGGGGGCCGATCGCCATACCCGAATCGCTGCGCGGCGATACCAAACTGCGCGAAGCCGCTCAAAAACTCGAAGCAACGTTTCTGGCGGAAATGCTGAAATCGGCAGGGCTCGGGACCAGCCGACCAGCTTTCGGCGGCGGCATCGGAGAGGATCAGTTTTCATCCTTCCTACGCGATGCACAGTCGATCGAGCTGGCAAAATCAGGTGGAATCGGGCTTGCCGAATCGCTGTTCAACGCAATGAAGCGCAGCATTGATGCGTGACACTACGGTATCCGAATTGCGCAGCGTGTTAGCGGCAGAAACTGCAGCGATCCTTGCCGGGCAATATGCACAGCTTGACGATCTGGCCGCGCGCAAGGACCAGCTGTTCAACGCATTGCAACAGGCACCGCGCGCGGCTGCGGATCTGCGCACGATAGCGCGGATGCTTGCGCGAAACCAGGCGCTGCTCGCGGCAGCGTTGAAAGGCATCAGCGCGGCGCGCCTGCGGCTGACGGCGCTCAAGGCGGTGCGTGACGGCTTGCAGGTCTACGATCAGTCAGGGCGCTTTGCAGCCAGCCCTATCACACGGCCTGATCTGGTCAGGAAGGCCTGATTTGACTCGAATTGGCTGAATCAGCGTTCTGGAGATTAATCCGTTGTTCAGAATCCGACGATTAAGTCACAGCACTGCCCGAATGGCAGGATGACAGGCACCAAGGTGCCCGGATCAACGTCAGAATGGCGCGACAACCTGCATATCCGCAGCTTTATGAACCAACCCGGCGCAAAGCGCCTTATGAAGGACCTACAATCATAGCGACCTTCCAAGCGCCACCGTGGTGACCGCCGCCAGAGATCACCTTTTTACGTTTTATGATCGTCGGCGTGTTTTTATCTTTTGTCATCCCGCACCTCTGCCACCCGGTGCCACGTTTAGCTTCACGGGTGTGAAGAGGAAATTAATGCCGCAATACGATTAAAATATCAGGAAATACGCTCAGGAATCGCGCAATACCCCTGTCGCCGATCCTGCGACGTGGCGCGCATAGCATTGGTTGATGCCTGTGCGCGCCTCGGCCGCCGACGCGATGGTCGCCAGCAAGGCCTGCGACAAAGCAACGAAAGCGATGCCATATTCCTTACTGGCGTCGCAATTCTGAAGATCCTTGATCAGCGTCATCTGATCCCGGCGCGCATCGCCAAGTTGCTGGATCAGGTCTGCCAATACATCATCGGGCGGCATGATCCGGTCGGCAAGACGCGAGAGCAGCCCATGCTGGCGGCGAAGTTCTGTTTGCAGCACCGGATCGTCCGCAGCATCCAGTCGCAGTTGCAGGTCAACAATCCGGTCGATCAGGTCGGCAGGGTCGGCCGGGACAAGAATATCGTTCATTTGAACTGTTCCACTTCGGGTCACGTCAGAAGGCCGGTCGTGCGGTTGCAGGCCGCGCCATGCGACAAGACCGTAAACGGAAATCCTTGTCAAAAGACCCACCGTACGGTGGTATTGACACAGCACTTGATCGGTTAGGGATTTTATGGCAACCGCCGCGCGCCACGGCCATCCGCAACGCGACCGATTGGCGCAGTGTAAGCTTTAGTTTACACTTGCCCTGACCACTACTGTCATCTTAGACTGACAGTATGAGCGTCATGTCCGATCTTCCGCTAAACCGTACCACGCGCCGCTGGCCAGAGCCGCGGGCGATGGTGTGGTTGATAAAGCCTGTCACGTGGTTCCCGCCAATGTGGGCGCTGCTCTGCGGGATCGTATCCTCGGGCGCAGCCTTCACTGGCAATTGGACCCTGATTCTGCTGGGCGTGCTGTTGGCTGGCCCGATTGTCTGCGGCATGAGCCAGGCCGCCAACGATTGGTGCGACCGGCATGTGGACGCGATCAACGAACCTGACCGGCCGATCCCGTCAGGGCGGATACCGGGGCGCTGGGGCTTGTGGATCGCGCTGGCGATGACGGGGCTGGGGCTGGGTGTCGGCTATACCTTGGGGCCTTGGGTTTTTGGCGCGACGGTTCTGGCTGTGCTAGCGGCTTGGGCCTATTCGGCCGAACCGGTGCGCGCCAAGAAATCGGGAATCTGGGGGCCAGCGCTTTGCGGGCTGGCATACGAGACGCTGCCATGGATCACGGGGGCGGCTATCCTGACATCGGGTGCGCCATCTGTGCCTGTCATCATGATTGCCGTCCTTTACGGGCTGGGCGCGCATGGGATCATGACGCTGAACGATTTCAAGGCGGTCGAGGGCGACCGCGCCATGGGCCTGCGGTCCTTGCCCGTCACGCTGGGGGCTGACCGCGCGGCGCGTGTCGCCTGCTGGGTCATGGCGGTGCCGCAGATCGCGGTTATCGGGTTGCTGGTCACTTGGGGCTATCCCTTCCACGCGCTGGGCATCGGCGCGATGCTTGCCGTGCAACTGGCCGCGATGCGGGTGCTGTTGCGCGATCCATTGGGCAAGGCGCAATGGTATCAAGGCATGGGCATCCTGTTCTATATCAGCGGCATGATGATCGCTTCCTTCGCATTGGGGGCGATGGCATGAACCTGACTTGGGTCCAAATTATCCGGCTGGGTCTGGTACAGATGGCGCTGGGCGCGATTGTTGTACTCATGACATCAACGCTGAACCGCCTGATGGTCGTGGAACTCGCCCTGCCTGCGGTGATCCCCGGCATGCTGGTGGCGCTGCATTACGGCGTCCAGATGTCGCGGCCCAAATGGGGCCATGCGTCTGATGCCGGTGGGCAGCGCACGCGCTGGATCATCGGCGGGATGGTGGCGCTGGGGGCAGGTGCCATGGCCGCAACTGTCGGGCTGGTGGTGCTGGAAGCCTCTTTTACATGGGGCATGGTTCTCTCCATCGCCGCCTATGGGCTGATTGGCGTCGGCGTCGGCGCGTCGGGTACATCATTGCTGGCGCTACTGGCGACCACGACTGCGCCACACCGGCGCGCGGCGGCGGCGACGATCACTTGGCTGATGATGATCTTCGGGATCGCCATGACGGCTGGCATCGTCGGCACGCTGATCGACCCTTACACCCCGCTGCGCCTGATCGAGATCGTGGCCGCTGTTGTCCTGATCGCCATCGGCGTCACCACCCTTGCCGTCTGGGGCGTCGAACGGGGCCTGAAAGTCACCCGCGAGCCCGACCCTACCCCGTTCCGCGAAGGGCTGGCCGAGGTTTGGGCCGAACCAAAGGCGCGCAATTTCACCATGTTCGTGTTTTTGGCGATGACCGCCTATTTCATGCAGGAACTGATCCTAGAACCCTATGCAGGGCTGGTTTTCGGCCTGACGCCGGGACAGACCACGTCGCTGTCGGGCGCGCAGAACGGCGGCGTGTTTATCGGCATGCTGACCGTGGGCATCATGGCAACGGGGCTGAAAATCGGGGCGCTGCGCAACTGGGTCATGGCGGGCTGTCTGGGCTCGGCGGGCGCGCTGGCCATCATCACGCTGCTGGGGCCATTGGGACCGGGTGCACCGATCCTGCCAGCTGTCATGACGTTGGGTTTTTTCAACGGCATGTTCGCCGTCGCGGCGATCGGGTCGATGATGGCGCTGGCAGGCGAAGGCCGCGAACGCCGCGAAGGAACGCGGATGGGCCTTTGGGGCGCGGCGCAGGCCATCGCTGCCGGTTTCGGCGGACTGGTCGGGGCTGCGATGGCCGATATCCTGCGCCTGACGCTGACCGATACCCAAGCCTTTGGCGCGGTGTTCCTGTTCGAAGCCAGCCTTTTCATTGCTGCCGCAGTCGTGGCCGCCAAAATCATGGACCGCAAGATGCCGTCCGCAACACTCGTTCCGGGAGAATAGCCAATGCAATATGATGTCGTCGTCGTAGGTGCGGGGCCTTCCGGGGCCACTGCCGCCGAAGATCTCGCCCGTTCCGGCCACAAGGTCGCGTTTATCGACCGCGAAGGCCGGATCAAACCCTGTGGCGGCGCAATCCCGCCCCGCCTGATCGCGGATTTCTTTATCCCCGATGACCAGATCGTCGCCAAGGTGAACACCGCGCGGATGATCTCGCCTACCGGGCGGCAGGTCGATATCCCGATCGAGAACGGCTATGTCGGCATGGTGGACCGCGAACATTTCGACTCATTCCTGCGGCAACGCGCGCAGGATGCGGGCGCGCACCGTTATGCCGGTACGTTTACCAAGATCACCCGCGACGCGGATGGCACCCATGTCGTCTATCGCGACAAGATCAGCGGCAATGACATGCGGCTGACGACGAAACTGGTGATCGGCGCCGATGGCGCGCGGTCCAATGTCGCGCGCGCGGAAATCAAGGATGGCGACAAGATTCCCTATGTGATCGCCTACCATGAGATTATCGAGGCCCCCGCCGCCAATGCGACCTATGATCCGCTGCGCTGTGATGTGGTCTATGACGGGCGCATCTCGCCCGATTTTTATGGCTGGGTTTTCCCGCATGGGGCGCAGGCGAGCGTCGGCATGGGATCGATGCTGAAATCTGTCGATGTCAAACAGGCAACCGCCGATCTGCGCGCGGCATCTGGCCTGACCGATTGCAAGACGATCCGCCGCGAAGGCGCGCCGATCCCTCTCAAACCACTGGATTGTTGGGACAATGGTCGCGATGTCGTGCTGGCCGGTGATGCGGCGGGTGTCGTCGCGCCGTCGTCTGGCGAAGGCATCTATTACGCGATGGTCGGCGGGCGTGTGGCGGCGACGGCTGCGGCGGCCTGCCTTGCATCCGGCAGGGTCAAGGATTTGCAATTGGCGCGCAAATTGTTCATGCGCGAACACAAGCAGGTGTTCCGCGTTCTGGGGGCCATGCAGAACGCCTATTACCGCAGCGATGAACGGCGCGAACGGTTTGTGTCCCTGTGTCATGATGTCGACGTGCAAAAACTGACGTTCGAGGCATATATGAACAAGAAACTGGTAAAGGCCCGCCCCATGGCGCATTTGAAAATTGGGATCAAGAATCTCGCGCATCTGACGCGGCTAGTGTCGCCGCTGCGGACGTGACAATCATGATCCCGGCCTGGGTGAACGGCAAACTGCAACCGGTGGAAAAGCTGGACGCGCATCAGCGCGGGCTAAAACACAAGGCCGTCAGCGTCTTTGTGATGAACCGCGGGCGGGTGCTGATTCAGCAACGCGCGCTGGAAAAATACCACACCCCGGGGTTGTGGGCGAATACCTGTTGCACCCATCCGGAATGGAACGAAGACCCCGCCGCATGCGCGCTGCGCCGTCTGGACGAGGAATTGGGCATCACCGGGTTGTATCCGACGCACCGCGACCAGATCGAATATCGTGCCGATGTTGGCAACGACCTGATCGAACATGAACTGGTCGAGGTCTATGTCGCCGATGCGCCGAACAATCTGCGCATCACCCCTAACCCATCAGAGGTGATGGCGACGCGCTGGGTCGACTTCTATGACCTGTCCGCAGATGTGACGCGCCACCCCGAGCATTATACCCCATGGCTGCAAATCTATCTGCGTGATTATCAGGATGCGATCTTTGGCGATCTGATGCGCGCGGTCTGACCCCTTTCCGTCAGCGCCTAAACGGTGTTTATGGGCATGACAGGAAAGGGCAGTTTTATGTGGGTTTTCGGATATGGGTCGCTGTTGTGGAACCCAGGCTTTACGCCGGTGCGGCGCGTCACTGCACGCCTGCCCGATTATCACCGCAGCTTCTGCATGCTGTCGATCCATCATCGCGGCACACCCGACCATCCGGGCCTTGTGCTGGCGCTAGACCATCAGCCCGGCGGGCAATGCACCGGCGTCGCGTTTCAAGTAGCACCGCAGGATCAGGACGAAGTGCTGGCGATGCTGCGCGAACGCGAATTGGTATCATCGGCCTACGTCGAACAAGAGGTTCCGCTGATCTGCGACACGGGTGACCAGGTCACGGCACTGGCCTATGTCGTGGACCGCACCCATATCCAATATTGCCAGTTCGATCTGGAACAACAGGCGCAGATGATTGCCCATGCGACAGGCGGCCGTGGGCCGAATACGGAATATCTTTACAACACTGTCACCCATCTGGCCGAGATCGGGATCAAGGATGCCGACATGGCATGGCTGGCAGACAGGGTCCGTGCCTTGACGGCAACATAAGATCACTACGATTTTGTTTGGGTTGGTCCCTCTGCCGCCATATGCTGCTATGGGTGCAGTGACCGACCCCCAGATAAGGATGAACCTGCGTGTCAGACAAACGGGCAGCCAAGGCAGCGCCGCAGTTTTCCCAGCCGATCCGCCAGCTTTTGTTCATGTTGATCGTGATTGGGCTGCTGGGCGCGGGGATCTACCTTGGGCTTGAACAGATCACCGCGATTTACCTGTCAAACCCCTATCTGAACGGGGTGATCCTGGGCGTTTTCGTGCTGGGGGTGCTGTCATGTTTCAATCAGGTGTTTCTGCTGATGAACTCGGTCCGCTGGATCGAGCTGTTCGCGCGCGAAACCGGCGGGCATAGTTTTACCGCAGCACCGTCCTTGCTGGCGCCATTGGCCACATTGCTGCGGTCGCGCGGCGCGCGGACGCAGGTTTCGTCAAGTTCCGGCCGGTCGATCCTCGATTCTGTCGCCCAGCGCATCGACGAAGACCGCGAGATAACGCGCTACATCGGGAATTTGCTAATCTTTCTGGGGCTTCTGGGCACATTCTATGGGTTGGCAACCACCGTTCCTGCATTGGTGGAAACCATCAAATCGTTGAACCCTGGTGACGGCGAATCCGGTGCTGACATCTTTGGTCGGCTGCAGGTCGGTCTGGAAAACCAGTTGGGTGGGATGGGCACCGCCTTTTCCAGCTCTTTGTTGGGGTTGGCGGGGTCTTTGGTGGTTGGCTTGCTGGAACTTTTCGCAGGACATGGACAAAATCGGTTCTACCGCGAACTGGAAGAATGGATGTCCACCATCACCCGCGTCGGTATTGACGGCGACGACAGCGCTGGCACGGGCGGGGCTGCAACCACGGCCATGGTCGAACAGATGGGCGAAGTGATGGACACGATCCAGCTGCTTTTGGCACAGAACGAGGCAGACCGCGCCGCGACTGACAACCGCTTCCAAGCGCTGGCCGAGGCGATCACGACGCTGATGCAGGTCACAACCACGCAAGACACATCCGCCTCTCTGGCCCGTGTGGCCGACGGACAGGCCACGCTGATCCAGAAACTGGACGACAGCGGGATGGACGGGATCGATGCCGAAAGCCGGATGCGGCTGCGGTCGATCGACGTGCAATTGCTGCGGATACTTGAAGAGCTTTCCGCAGGTCGGCAGGAAAGCATCGGCGCGCTGCGGCATGATCTGGCCACCCTTGCCAGCGCGATACGGGACAGAGGCTGATTCATGGCGCTGAGCCGCAGATCATCCAACCGTTTTCAAAACGCGATCTGGCCGGGCTTCGTGGACGCAATGACCGGCATCCTGCTGGTGCTGATGTTCGTGCTGAGCATTTTCATGGTGATCCAGTTCACGCTGCGCGAAACCATCACCGGGCAGGAATCGGAACTTGATCTGCTGTCAGGCGAAATGACTGCGCTTGCCGCAACGCTGGGGCTGGAACGCGCACGGACAGCGACACTGAGCACCGATCTCGACGCCGCCAATGCGCAGGCGGCACGGCAGGCCAACCAGATCGCCAGCCTGATCGCGCAGCGCGCGGCACAGGATCAGGCGCTGGCACAGGCGCAGAACCAGATTACCAGTTTCGAGGCGCAGGTCGCAGGGCTGCTGTCGGACCAGCGGCAAGCGCGCGATACAATTTCGGGACTGGAGGCGGCGCAGGACCAGCTGCTGTCAGACCAAGAGGCGCTCAACCTTGCCCTTGCGCAGGCGCGTGATGAAATCGACGCAGGTGCCGAGACCGCGCGCCTAGCAGCCGCAAGGCGTGAAGCGTTGGAAGCCTTGATCGTCGATCTTGAAACCGCGCGGGACGAAAACGCAGCGCGGATCAGCACGTTTGAGGCAGAACGCCTTGCCGATGCCGCCGCGGCCGCAGCCCTGCGCGCACGACTGGAAAACGCGGATGCGGAACTGACCGCGATGACCCTGAACCTGGAACGCCAGCGCCGCGAAGCCGAGGAGACACTGACGCTTCTGGCCGCCGCCCGAACCGCGCAGGCCACACTTGCCGCAGACCGCACCGAGGCCCTGACAGAGGCCGAACGCCAAGCCGCCCTGCTGGCCACAGCGACTGCTGCGCTGTCCGAACAAAAAGCGCAGTCCGATGCCAGCCAGCGGCAGGTTGCCGTTTTGAACGAACAGATCCTTGCGCTGCGCAATCAGGTGGGCAATCTGCAAAGCCTGCTGAACATTGCCGAAGATTCAGACCGTGCAGCACAGGTGCAAATCGAAACGCTCGGCGCGCAGTTGAACACCGCCCTCGCGCGGGTGGTGTCCGAGGAAAGGCAGCGCATTGCGCTGGAAGAAGCCGAACGCTCTAGGCTAGAGGCCGAAGCCGCCCGCCTGCAGGCCGAGGCTGAAAACCTTGAAAGGTTCCGGTCGGATTTCTTTGGTCAGCTGCGGCAGGTGCTGGAAGGTCAGGACCGGATCAGGATCGAAGGTGACCGTTTCGTGTTCTCCTCCGAAGTCCTGTTCGAAGTCGGGCGCGCCGACCTTTCACCGCAGGGGCGCGACGAAATCGCAAATGTCGCGGGTATTCTGAACGACATCGCCGACGATATTCCCGCTGGGATCGACTGGATCATCCGCGTGGACGGGCATACCGACGACAACCCGATCGCCGCTGGCGGCCGCTTTGCGGACAACTGGGAATTAAGCCAGGCGCGTGCGCTGTCCGTAGTGCGGTTCATGGTCGATGATCTGGGCATCCCACCAATGCGGCTGGCCGCCAATGGTTTTGGCGAATACCAGCCGCTGAACACAGCGGATACGGCACAAGCGCGCGCCCAGAACCGCCGGATCGAGCTGAAGCTGACCGAAAGGTAGGGGCGGGGCGTTCCGCTTGGTCAACTTGCACCAGCGGCTTGGAGTGCTGGTCCGGCATCACCAAATCGGCAGAGCAAGACACCAAGAAACATCCTTTGAGTTTCGGGAAAAAAAATCCGCTGTTCACTGCCGCTCGTTGCGCTCGAACGTCAAAAGCGGCAATCGGTTTTCCACTATTTCCCGAAACGTGCTATGCAAAAACCAATGGCTGCGCATTGCGTTGATGGCGCGAGACCAGATTGCGCGCGGGCCCACCAGTGACGACGGGGCGGGCGAAAGCAGCCGTTTCATTTTCCATGTCTGGAAACAGTTCAAGAAGTTCGTTGCGCGTCGCTATATCCAGGCTGCGCAGCACCATAGGTCCAAGATAGAAACTTTCCATCGGCGCGCCTTCGGCCAGAACGATCCGGTGCGCATCAAACATCAAATGGATGTAATCTACGTCAGTAATGTCGTCTGCGCGCGCGATACCTTCCAGACCGACAAGGTCTTTGGCCGCAACCAGCACCTCGTCAGCGTCGAACATCCGCTGGGCGATACGCGAACGGATCAAGACCCGATGCTGAGGCGACACCATCATATCCCGCTTTGGCAAACCAACGCCAAGCGCGCCGGCGCTGATGCGAACGGGGCACCATTTCGGCATGCGAGACAAGACGTCCGAACTGATATGGCGGCGACCGACCCATCGCAATTCCTGCAGCCCCGCATCGCAGGTCAGGATGCGATCACCCGGCAATAATTCCTCGATTAGGCGTGGGCCGGTCTCGGTTTCGATCAGGGTTCCCGCAGCAAAGCAGAACGGGAAAAAGCCGGTTTTCAGGACAGGTGCGGCAACGCCAGACCCAAGGCGCACATCGTTGGAATACGGGTTAAATCCAGTCGGCCCCTCGCGCAGGCCGCCGCCACCGCGTTGCCAGGGATTGAAGCCCCCGGGATAGTCGTTGCCAACCGAAATCAGGGTAAAGGTTGTTCCGATCGGCGGTGGCCCAACCCATTCCTGGGTAACCGGATTCCAGCCTTCGGACATGACACTGCCGTTATACAGGGAATCTGCCAGAACGCTGACCTTTACCTTGCCGACAAAATAATCGATGCCGTTACTGTCACGGACGATAAACCCATAATCCATTTCGACCGACGAGCCGGCACCAAAGCTGCGCCCGCTGATCGTATAGGTCTGGGATAGTCCCCTTGCCGCAGAAGGACTGTCTGCGAGCCCGTCGCCACGGACAGTCACGACCTGCCCCGATTCAGGGTTCCTGAGCGTTATCTGGTCGCCCGTTCTTGCTCTTCCCAGGTTGTCACTTTGGTTGAGCATGCTACGCGGATCATCCCATGCATCACGGTTGAACAAATAAAAACTGTAAGACATCACGCGCCTCCTACAGCTATCCCTAAGAGCAAAAACTTAAAAAACTCTTTCGATGCGAAAGCACGTCCATTTCGAAAGAAATTTTGTTTAGTTTTGATTCACACAGGAACGTCATGTCGCCATGCAGAGGTCGCCTGCCTTTGGCGATTAGCGGCCCGATCAGAACTTGCGCCATGCAGTCAGTTGCCCAACAAAAACGGGCGCCAGCATCACGCCAGCGCCCGCATTGCTCGTCATGACAGGTCAGATCAGTTCAGCGCCTGATCCGTGATCAGATGCGTCCATGCGCCTGTGGGTGCAGCCGAGATCACGGGGTCGGACCCGCCACCCAGCAACGTCGCGACCGTACGTTCGTAATCGGCCGGGTCCAGCGCGCCGTTCGATCCAGCGGTCAGTTTGGCGACTTCCTGCATCATGCGGACCTGTGCGGCCTCTGACTGGGCGCCAGTTTCGTCATACTCGATGATGATGGCGCCTGCCGCTTCGGGGTTTTCCTCGGCCCATTTCCAGCCCTTCATCGAAGCGCGCACGAAACGGACCATCTTGTCCACGAATACGGGGTCTTCAAGGTTCTGTTCCAGCACATAAATGCCGTCTTCCAATGTGGCAACGCCCTGATCTTCGTACATAAAGGTGATCAGTTCGTCCGGATTGACGCCCGCATCCAGCACCTGACCATATTCGTTATAGGTCATGGTGGAAATGCAATCGGCCTGCCGCTGCAACAACGGGTCAACGTTGAAACCCTGCCGCAGCACGGTCACACCATCCGGGCCGCCATCGGTCGGGATACCGGCCTGCGCCATCCAGCTCAGGAACGGGTATTCGTTGCCAAAGAACCACACCCCGATGGTGCGTCCGCGGAAATCCTCGACCGATTCAATGCCGGTGTCTTTCCAGCAGGTCAGCATCAGGCCCGATGTCTTGAACGGCTGCGCAATGTTGACCACCGGCAGACCGCGTTCGCGCGCGGCAAGGGCGGATGGCATCCAGTTCAGCATCGCATCGGCACCACCACCGGCCAGCACCTGCGGCGGCGCGATATCGGGACCACCGGGCAGGATGGTGACGTTCAGCCCTTCGTCTTCGTAATATCCCTGATCGAGGGCAACGTAATAGCCCGCAAACTGGGACTGCGTGACCCACTGCAATTGCAGCGACACGTCATTGTCTTGCGCCTGGGCCACGCCGCCCAGACCGGCAGCAAGAGCCGCCGCAATCATCGTCTTTTTCATTTTGACCTCCTAGTCAGTGTGATGCCCTCTTGGCGGGGCTTGTTATTTGCGTTGCGATGGGTGCCAGAAAGTCACCCGCCCCTCGATCCATGCGACAGCACCATAAAGCGTGCTGCCCGCAATCGCTGCGACAACAATTTCGGCCCAGACCATATCCAGCGCAAGCCGTCCAACGGATGTGGATATCCGAAAGCCCATACCCACCGTGGGAGAGCCGAAAAATTCAGCAACAATCGCCCCGATCAGCGCCAAAGTCGTCGCAATTTTCAGCCCGTTGAAAATGAACGGCATCGCCGCAGGCAGGCGCAACTTGAATAAGGTCTGCCAATAGCCCGCGCCATAGGTGCGCATCAGGTCGCGCTGCATCGCGGATGTATCGCGCAGCCCCGCGACGATATTCACAAGGATCGGGAAAAACACCATCACCGCAACAACCGCCGCCTTGGACTCCCAATCGCTGCCCAGCCATTTTACGAAAATCGGGGCGATCCCGACAATGGGCAACGCCGCCATGAACCCACCCACCGGCAAGATGCCACGTGTCAGGAAATCCGACCTGTCCGCGAGTACCGCTACGGCAAAGGCGCCGATCATCCCGATGACATAGCCGGTCATCGCACCCTTGACGATCGTCTGTTCGAAATCCACCCAAAGTATCGGCAGCGAATTCGCAAAACGTTCTGCGATCATACTGGGCGGCGGCAGGACAATGGGGCTGACACCTGTCATGCGGACAAGAAGCTCCCAGATCAAAAGCAAGGTCAGCCCGAAAATCACCGGCACCAGCACGCGTATGATGCGCGCATCAGACATACGGCTGACTGCCAGCCGCGCATTAATGAACCAGCCCACCGCCCAGACCGCCAGAACAGAGATCAGCGCCGGTCCCGTCATGCCGCTGCCATCCCCATCCGGCGCAGCGTCAACCGCTCCATTGCGGTGAAGATAGCGACAAGTGCCGCCGCCGTGATCGCCGCGGCAAACAGCGCCGCCCACGTCACCAGCGGATTGCCATATTGATCCCCCACCAGCATCCGCGCGCCAAAACCGGCCCGCGCACCTGTAGGCAATTCGGCCACGATCGCCCCCACCAGCGCCGCCGAAATCCCGATCTTGAACGACGCGAACAGATACGGCACCGAGGCGGGCAACCGCAGCTTCCAGAATCCCTGCGAAGAACTGGCATAATAGGTACGCAGCAAGTCCATTTGCATCGCATCGGGACTGCGCAAGCCTTTGACCATGCCGACGACAACAGGAAAGAAACTCAGATAGGCGCTGATCACGGCCTTGGGCAGCAGACCTTGAATGCCAAACTGGCCCATCATGACGATAATCATCGGCGCCAGCGCCAGAATCGGAATGGTCTGGCTGGCAATTGCCCAAGGCATCACGCTCATGTCCATGGCGCGGTTATGCACAATCCCCACCGCCAGCAGAATGCCCAGCGTGGTGCCAATGGCAAAACCCACCAGCGTCGCCGACAATGTTACCCAGCCATGATAAACCAGCGACTGGCGCGAGGTGACATTGCGCAGTGCAATCGTCTCCCACATCTCGCCTGCCACCTGATGCGGCGAGGGCAGGCGCGGACGGTCCAGCGTATAGGTCAGCGGGATCAGACCTGCATTGGCGAAACTCAGCCCCAGCCCCGAATAGCTCTGCCGTTCCGCAGGCGTTTGGGGCATCACCATCAGACCATCCCGCTGCGCCTGATCGGCGGTCAGATGCATGTTCATCGGCACCACGGCCAGCACCCAGATCACGAGGATCGCAGCAACAATAGTGAGGATCGGCAACAGCGATTTCACAACGCCCCTCCCTCGCTTTGGTCAAAATACTCCCGCCGGAGGCAGCGCCTAGTCATCCACATGCCCCGCCCGCAATCCTTCACGCACACGGTGCGCGATGTCGATGAATTCCTTGCTGTCACGAATATCCAGCGGGCGTTCCTTGGGCAGCGGGCTGTCGATCACATCGGTAATCCGGCCGGGACGCGGTGACATGACGACAATTTTGGTGGACAGATAGACCGCCTCGGGGATCGAATGGGTGACAAAACCGATGGTCTTTTCTGTGCGCGCCCAAAGGGCAAGAAGTTGCTCGTTCAGATGGTCGCGCACGATTTCATCCAGCGCGCCAAAAGGTTCGTCCATCAGCAGGATATCCGCATCAAAGGCCAGCGCGCGGGCGATACTGGCGCGCTGCTGCATCCCGCCAGACAATTGCCAAGGAAACTTCTTCTCGAACCCCGCCAAGTCGACCAGCGCCAGCACACGCGCCACGCGCTCGGCCTGTTCGGATTTAGAAAACCCCATGATCTCCAACGGCAGTTTCACATTGCCGCCGATAGTGCGCCACGGATACAGCCCCGCCGCCTGAAACACATAGCCATAGGCCCGCGCGCGCCGCGCCTGATCAGGCGTCATGCCGTTGACGGACAAGGTACCGTCCGTGGGCGTCTCCAACCCTGCGATACAACGCAGAAACGTCGTCTTGCCACAGCCGGACGGACCGATAAAGCTGACGAATTCGCCTTTGCGGATATCCAGATTGACGTCTTTCAGCGCATGCACTGGGCCATCATTGGTCTGGAACGTCAGGTTCAGCCCTTGCGCGCTGATTACAGTATCGGCAGTCATCAAACCCCCGTCGCGGGAATGCCCGTCCGTTCAACCGGGCGGGGTGCGGTCAGTTCTTTCCACTTGGACAAGGCCGTATTGGTCGGCGTATTGGGCGCGCGCTTGACGAATTGGCCGTGGCCTTCGCGCGTGCGCATCTCGCCATCATGCACCGCGACATGGCCACGCGTCAGGGTAAAGCGCGGCAAGCCCGTCACTTCCTTGCCCTCGAAAACATTGTAGTCGATGGCGGATTGCTGGGATTTCGCCATGATCGTCTTGGACTTTTCAGGGTCCCAGACCACCAGATCGGCATCGGCACCGACCAGCACCGCGCCTTTGCGCGGATAGCAGTTCAGGATCTTGGCGATATTGGTGGATGTCACGGCAACAAATTCGTTCATCGTCAGCCGCCCCGTGCGCACACCATGCGTCCAAAGCATCGGCATCCGGTCCTCCAGCCCGCCCGTGCCGTTCGGGATCTTGGTGAAATCTCCCACGCCATAACGTTTCTGCGCCGTGGTAAAGGCGCAATGATCCGTCGCCACCACCGACAGGCTGCCCGATTGCAAACCGGCCCACAGGCTGTCTTGATGCATCTTGTTGCGAAACGGCGGCGACATTACGCGCCGCGCGGCATGGTCCCAGTCCTGATTGAAATATTCGCTTTCGTCCAAGGTCAGATGCTGGATCAGCGGTTCACCCCAAACGCGTTTGCCCTGCATCCGCGCGCGCCGGATCGCCTCATGCGCCTCCTCGCAGGACACGTGGACGATATAAAGCGGCACACCGGTCATGTCGGCGATCATGATCGCGCGGTTGGCGGCCTCGCCCTCGACCTGCGGGGGGCGGGAATAGGCATGGGCCTCTGGCCCAGTGTTGCCTTCGGCCAGTAGCTTGGCAGACAGTTCCGCAACCACATCGCCGTTTTCGGCATGGACCATCGCGATGGCACCCAAGGATGCGAGACGGGCGAAGGAGGCATACATCTCGTCATCATTGACCATCAGCGCGCCTTTATAGGCCATGAAATGCTTGAAGGTGTTGATACCACGGTCGCGCACGACGCTTTCCATTTCATTGAAAACCTGTTCGCCCCACCATGTCACCGCCATGTGGAAGGAATAGTCGCAAGACGCGCGGCCCGATTTGTTGTCCCACATCTGGAGCGCATCATGCAGGCCCTGACCGGGGGCAGGCAGCGCGAAATCGACGACCATCGTGGTGCCGCCCGAAAGGGCCGCACGCGTGCCGGATTCGAAATCATCCGCCGAATAGGTGCCCATGAAGGGCATTTCCAGATGCGTATGCGGGTCGATCCCGCCCGGCATGACATAGCAGCCCGTGGCATCGAGCTTTTCGTCGCCCGACAGGTTCTGCCCGATCTCGATGATCTTGCCCCCGTCGATCAGGACATCCGCCTTATAGGTCAGGTCCGCCGTGACGATGGTGCCGTTCTTGATGACTGTTGTCATTGGTCTCTCCCTGTCTTCACCCGTCCCGGCCAAAAGCCGGGACCTGTGCCCGGATCAGACAGGTATATGGATGGTGATGTCCTGCCAATGCGGATTGGCCGTGTGGATCAATTGGTTTTTCCATGCGCGCCGCCACCGCTTGATCGCGCGTTCGCGCTGCACGCTGGTGTCGAAATCGTCGTGCGTTTCGAACCAGACCAGCGTCTTGATCTTGTATTTCGCCGTATGCACGGATCGGCCGTCGCGGTGGTGTTGCACGCGGGAATGCAGATCGCGGGTACGACCGATGTAGATCGCACCATTCGGGCGAGAGGCCATGATATAGACGAAATGGGTCATGTCGCAGTTTTGGCTGGATCTGATGACCAAGTGGTAAATGCTCATCGCACCCCGGACTTGATCCGGGGTCTCGGGCAAAGGTTGGCGAGAGGCCCCGGATCAAGTCCGGGGCGCAGAGGTGTGCACCGACGCTCACCCGACAATCTCCGCCGTTTCGACCACGGCATGGAACAACACATCCGTCCCTGCGGCGGCCCATTTCGGCGTGATTTCTTCAGCCTCGTTATGGCTCAACCCGTCTACACAAGGGCACATGATCATCGCTGTCGGATAAATATCATTGATCCAGCAGGCGTCATGGCCCGCACCCGACACGATATCCATGTGGCTATAGCCCAGCCGTTCGGCCGCCTTGCGCACGGCGGCCACGCAGGTTTCATCAAAGGCGGGCGGGTCGAACTGGCCCACGATCTCGGCCTCGAATTCGACGCCGATATCGGCGCATATTTGCGGCGCGCGCTCCATCAGTTCGGTCACCATCGCGCTCAGCTTGTCCAGCAAATGGCTCCGCATATCGACGGTAAACACCACCTTGCCCGGAATGATGTTGCGGCTGTTGGGATAGACATCGATATGGCCGATCGCCCCCACCGCATTGGGCTGGTGCTTCATCGCGATCTCGTGGACGAGTTCGGTAATCAGCGCCAATCCGCGCCCAGCGTTCTTGCGCATATGCATGGGCGTCGATCCGGTGTGGCTTTCCTTGCCGGTCACCGTGCATTGCACCCAGCGCAGACCCTGCCCATGCGTGACAACGCCGATCTGCTTGCCTTCAGCCTCCAAAATCGGGCCCTGCTCGATATGCAGTTCAAAGAAGGCGTGCATCTTGCGATCGCCCACCTTTTCCGGGCCTTTCCAGCCGATGCGTTCCAGCTCGTCTCCGAACCGTTTGCCTTTGGCGTCCACGCGGTCGAGCGCCCAGTCCAACGCATGTTTGCCAGCAAACACACCCGACGCCAGCATCGCAGGCGCATAGCGTGTGCCTTCCTCATTGGTCCAGTTGGTCACGACGATGGGGTGTTTGGTCTTGATATCAAGATCGTTCAGCGTGCGGATGACTTCTAGCCCACCCAAGACCCCCAGCACTCCGTCGTATCTGCCACCCGTGGGCTGTGTATCAAGATGCGACCCGACATAAACCGGCAGCGCGTCAGGGTCGGTGCCGTCGCGGCGGGCAAACATATTGCCCATCTCGTCCACGCCCATCGTGCAGCCTGCGGCGTCACACCAGCGCTGGAACAGATGCCGGCCTGCGCTGTCTTCATCGGTCAGGGTCTGTCGGTTGTTGCCGCCCGCCACGCCGGGGCCGATCTTGGCCATCTCCATCAAACTGTCCCAGAGGCGTTCGCCGTTGATCTTGAGGTTCTCACCGGGGGATGGCATCACGCTTTCCTTTTTCTTGGTTTGACCAGATGGTCAAAACAACGCTAACAGAGGAATAGTACCAGTCAAGTTTTCTGCGCGAACCTTTGGCAGCTGCCTATTTTGCCAGCAAGACAGACCCTCCACCGGCGGCACCGCCTGAAAATTGAGCGTTGTGTGATCATGACCAAACCACCAACCAGAATCCAAAAACGCAATCAGGCGGCGATCATGTCTGCGGGGTTGGATATCTTTTCGCAATTCGGGTTTCGCGGGACAACCCTGGACCAGATCGCCGATGCGGCCGGGCTGTCGAAACCCAACCTTTTGTATTATTTTCCGTCGAAAGAGGCGATCCATACCGCCTTGCTGGAACGGTTGCTGGAAAACTGGCTTGACCCGTTGAAGGCGCTGAACAGCGGTGGCGATCCGGTGCAGGAAATCATCGCTTATGCCCATCGAAAGCTGGCATTGAGCAAAGATTACCCGCGAGAAAGCCGCCTGTTTGCCAATGAAATCCTGCAAGGCGCACCACGGATCGAAAACATCCTGCATACTGACCTCAAGCAGCTGGTTGATGAAAAGGCCGCCGTGATCAAAGGCTGGGCCGATAAAGGCAAAATCGCGCCTGTCGATCCGTATCATCTGATTTTTTCGATCTGGGCGCTGACACAACATTACGCTGATTTCGATGTGCAGGTGCAAGCGGTGATGCCGGGCAGCGACCCCTATGCCGGGGCCGCCACCTATCTGGATCATGTGATCAGCAGGATATTGCAGCCCTGATCATTCTGCCGCGACAGCACCGGGATTGTTCGGATGTGTTGTCCAGTTGGCGTATTCTTTCTGCACAACCTTGCCAGTGCGCGGATCAACCTGACCAGGTTGCATCGCCTCCATCGTGATGCAGTTTTCCACCGGACAGACATCGACACACAGGTTACAGGCAACACATTCCGCATCGATCACGGTAAACGTCCGGTCGGCAGACATCGCAATCGCCTGATGGCTGGTATCTTCGCAGGCAGCATAGCAGCGGCCGCATTTGATACAATCGTCCTGATTGATCTTGGCTTTTGCGACGTAATTCAGGTTCAGGTATTTCCAATCGGTGACATTAGGGATGGCACGCCCGACCACCTGTTCGACCGAAGTGTAGCCTTTTTCATCCATCCATCCGGACAGGCCGCTGATCATTTCCTGCACGATCTTAAAGCCATAGGTCATCACCGCGGTGCAGACCTGCACGTTGCCGCAACCAAGGCTGATATATTCCGCTGCATCGCGCCACGTCGTGACACCGCCAATGCCGCTGATCGCCAAACCGCGTGTTTCGGGATGGCGCGCGATTTCGGACACCATCGACAGCGCGATGGGTTTCACCGCAGGCCCGCAATAGCCACCATGCGATCCTTTGCCGTCGATCGATGGTTCGGGCGACATGGTGTCAAGGTTCACAGATGTGATCGAATTGATCGTGTTGATCAGGCTGACCGCATCCGCCCCCCCGCGCATCGCAGCAGCGGCAGGCTGGCGGATGTCGGTAATATTGGGCGTCAGTTTCACGATCACCGGCTTGTCGTAATATTGTTTGCACCAGCGCGTGACCATTTCGATATATTCAGGCACCTGCCCCACGGCAGCCCCCATGCCGCGTTCGGACATGCCATGTGGACAACCGAAATTCAGCTCGATCCCGTCGGCACCGGTTTCCTGCACACGCGGCAGGATGTCTTTCCACGCCTGTTCCTCGCAGGGGACCATGATCGACACGATCATCGCACGGTCGGGATAGTCGGCCTTGACGCGCTTGATCTCGTCAAGGTTCGTTTGCAAAGGCCGGTCTGTGATCAACTCGATATTGTTCAGCCCCAACAGACGCCGGTCCGCCCCATAGATCGCGCCATAGCGCGGGCCGTTGACGTTGACGACAGGCGGCCCTTCGGACCCCAGCGTTTTCCAGACGACACCGCCCCAGCCTGCATCAAAGGCGCGGCGGACGTTATATTCCTTATCCGTAGGTGGCGCAGAGGCCAGCCAGAACGGGTTGGGGGATTTGATCCCCAGAAAATTCGTTGTCAGATCAGCCATGGCTTTATCCTTTGCTGTCCGCCGCGTCCCGGGCGTGACCCGGGAACTCGTGCGGTAATGTTAGAGGTCCCGGGGCGGGCCCGGGACGCCGCCTTGTTCATGCGGTCAGGGCCGCGTGTATATCCATTGCCGCATCGCGCCCTTCGGCCACGGCGGTCACGGTCAGATCGTCGCCACCGCTGGCGCAATCGCCACCGGCCCAGACACCTGCGCGGCTGGTGCGGCCTGCTGCGGTGACCGCGATCTTGCGCCCGTCGAGCGCCAGCCCTGCGCCTGTTTCCAGCGTCTGGCCGATAGCCTTGAACAGCTGGTCGACGCGCAGGCGGATGGTTTCACCTGTCCCTTGCAGCCCAGCGCCGGTGTCGGCGGTATATTCCAGTTCCACCTCGCGTACGGACCCATTACCGTGGATCGCAACAGGCTGGACGTTGAACATCAGCCGCACGCCGTGAGATGCGGCAAGGTCCTGCTCATAACGACTCGCGCTCATCGCCGCGCGGCTGCGGCGATAGGCGATGGTGACGTTCTGGGCGCCAAGCAGTTTGGATTGCACGGCGGCATCCACCGCCGTCATGCCACCGCCTATGACGACGACATCGCGGCCAACGGGCAGGCTGGTCAGGTCGTTGGCCTGGCGGAGTTCGGCAATGAAATCGACAGCGTTGCGCACGCCATCCTTATCCTCGCCTGCCGCCTGCAGCGCGTTTACACCGCCAAGCCCGACAGCAAGAAACACCGCGTCGAAATCACCAGCCAGCGCATCCAGCGACAGATCGCGGCCCAGCGCCTTGCCGGTCTGCAGGGTTATGCCGCCGATGCCCATCAGCCAATCAACCTCACGGGCGGCAAAATCATCGGTGGATTTATAGGCGGCGATGCCGAATTCGTTCAGCCCGCCGGGTTTGGTCTGGGCATCGAAAATGGTGACATCGTGGCCGTACATCGCCAGACGGTGCGCACAGGCGAGACCGGCAGGGCCAGCGCCGACGACAGCAACCGTCTTGCCGGTGGGTGCTGCGCGGTCATAAGGATGGCTTTGCTTGGCCATCAGCGTATCGGTGGCATAGCGTTGCAGGCGGCCGATTTCGACAGGTTTGCCTTCGGCGGCTTCGCGCACGCAGGCCTGTTCGCACAGATCCTCGGTCGGGCAGACGCGGGCGCACATGCCGCCGAGGATGTTCTGATCAAAGATTGTTTTCGCCGCAGCATCTGGTGTGCCGGTGCTGATCTGGCGGATGAACAGCGGGATGTCGATGCTGGTCGGGCAGGCCGTCACGCAGGGCGCGTCATAGCAGAAATAGCAGCGGTCCGCCGCGACGCGGGCTTCGTGCCGGTCAAGGGGGGCGTGCAGGTCGGCAAAGTTCTGGGCAAGTGTTTCAGCGGGCAAGCGGGCCGCTGCAATTCCGGGAGTCATCGGGTTGGACATGGCTGGATCCTGTCTGGCGTGTTACCATCAGCCTGCCACAGTTTTATTTTTTATCAAACGGTAAATTTTTGGCAGTTTGTGAACGACGATTTCTTCGCCGAGGGCGCGCCGCACGAGGATATTTTTACTCTGAAGAAGCAAGGGTTTGGTCAGAAATCGAAAGCGTCGACCACGTGTCTTTTACCCAGGGTGAGCGCATCTGCGACATGGATCATCGGGGTGATATCAACCTCTGACGCCGCTGTTTTGACCAGTTCCGCCATCCGGTCATAGAGGGCGGGATATTCACGGTCGGCGCCAGATTCGACGTCTTTCCCATCAATCACAAGCCGCGCACCGCCGTCGTGCAAGGCCAGCGTGCCATTGTCGGTCTGCACCACGATATCCCAGCTTTGCGGGCCGGTTTGCCGCCAGTCGAAGCTGCCGGTGACATTGCCTGTCCATGTCAATTCGGCCGCAATCGGCGTGTCGCGGTTGGCGGGGAAATAGAGGTCGGCATGGCGCAGATGCACGGGCTGCGGCAGGATCTCTGTCATGATCGACAGCGCATTGCTGCCCGGATCGAACACGCCCATGCCACCGGGCGCAAAGACCCAGTCCTGACCGGGATGCCAGCGGCGCACATCTTCTTTCCAGGTGATGTGGGCGGCGGTGACTATCTTGTCCGCCAGCCACGCCTTGGCGGGGGCGACGCCTTTCGCCATCCGACTATGCCATGTCGTATAGAGCGTCACACCTGCATCCTGCGCCATCCGCGCCAGCGCCTGCACCTCGGCCAAGGTGGCACCGGGGGGTTTTTCCAGCATCACATGGCGGCCTGCGGCGATGGCCGCGGCGGCGTAATCATAGCGCGGCACCGGCGGCAGGCAGAGCGAGACCGTGTCTATATCAGGCCGTTCCGCCAGCATGCGCGCAAAATCCGCATAGGCTGGCACGCCGTCCACCGCGCCCGCGCGGCTAACGGTCGCCGCAAGCATCCAATCGGGGCTGGCGATGGCGGGGATGTGTTGATCAACAGCGATCTTGCCGATACCCACAAGGCAGATGGCGCGCATCAATGCGCCTCTTTGCCGACGGCATTGCCGCGATGTCCGACAAGGAAATCGAAATCCGCACCCGTGTCAGCCCCCATCACGCGGTCATGATACAGCATCGCGTATCCGCTGGCAGGGCGCGGGTTGGCACCTGATGTCTCTGCCGACCATGCCGCCAGACGCGCCTGCAATTCGGCATCCGTGATATCCAGATGCAGGCGGCGACCGGCGACATCCAATTCGATCATGTCGCCGTTCTGCACGACAGCCAGCGGGCCGCCCATCGCCGCCTCGGGCGAAGTGTGCAGCACCACGGTGCCGAATGCCGTGCCTGACATGCGAGCATCCGAGATGCGCACCATATCGGTGATGCCTTTTTTCAGGATCTTGGGCGGCAGGCCCATATTGCCAACCTCGGCCATGCCGGGATAGCCGCGCGGGCCGCAGTTTTTCAGAACCATGACGCAGGTTTCGTCGATATCGAGATCATCATCGTTGATGCGCGCCTTGTAATCGTCGATATCCTCGAACACCACAGCACGCCCGCGATGCTGCATCAGGGTTGCGGTCGCCGCAGAGGGTTTCAGCACTGCGCCACCGGGGGCCAAGTTGCCGCGCAGCACCGCGATGCCGCCCGAGGCCGTCAGCGCCTTGTCTACCGGAAGGATCACATCCTCGTTCCAGTTGCGTACATCCTTGACCTCGTCCCAGATCGTGCCGCCCGACACGGTCAGCGCGTCGCGGTGCAGCAGCCCTGCCTCGCCCAGTCGTTTGATGACGACGGGCAGGCCCCCGGCGTAGAAAAATTCCTCCATCAGGTATTTGCCCGATGGCATCAGGTTCACAATCGTCGGCACGTCGCGGCCCAGCCTGTCCCAATCATCCAGCGTCAGGGTCACGTCCTTGGTGCGTCCTGCCATTGCCAAAAGGTGGATCACCGCATTTGTCGATCCGCCAATCGCGGCATTGGTGCGGATCGCATTTTCGAACGCCGATTTGGTCATGATATCGGAGGGTTTGAGATCATCCTTGACCATCTGCACGATACGCCGTCCGGTCAGATGCGCCATCACGCGGCGGCGGCTGTCAACGGCAGGAATCGCAGCATTGCCAGACAGGGCCATACCCAAAGCCTCGGCCATGCTGGCCATCGTGCTGGCCGTACCCATCGTGTTGCAGGACCCGGGCGAACGAGACATCGACGCCTCGGCCTCGACAAATTCTTCTTCGGTCATTTCACCCGCGCGCACCGCTTCGGAAAATTTCCACAAATGCGTGCCGGACCCGACCCGTTCACCGCGAAAATGGCCGTTAAGCATCGGCCCGCCCGAGACCATGATCGCGGGCAAATCGACCGAAGCTGCGCCCATCAACAGCGCAGGCGTGGTTTTATCGCAGCCTGCCAGCAACACGACGCCATCGATGCATTTTCCGCGCAGCGCCTCTTCGACATCCATGGCGCAAAGGTTGCGATACATCATCGCCGTCGGGCGCAGGGTGCTTTCCGAAGGGCTGAAAACAGGGAATTCCACCGGGAAACCGCCGGCTTCGTAGACACCGAATTTCACACGCTCGGCCAGATCGCGCAGATGGGCGTTACAAGGCGTCAGTTCCGACCACGTATTGCAGATGCCGATCACAGGACGCCCATCCAGCAGATCGGCGGGCAGACCCTGATTTTTCATCCATGACCGGTGGTAAATCGCGTCTTTTGACGAGCCGCCGAACCATTCCTGCGACCGTAGTTTGCGTGGCCATGTTGCGGGTATGAAGGTCATGATGAATTCCTGCTATGATTGCGCTACCATTACAATGGGCCAAAGGGGAATCCAAGCGGTGCGCGCGCCTGCTGGTTTACAATGAGGTCAATTGGTTGCAAATTTATTTACAACAGAAAAACTCCAAATCCTTATCTTATTTGAAACTTCTGCCAATATGCTAACCTGACGGCGGAGGAGATGGCACGCGTTCACCTTGGTGAACCGCGCCATCGGCTAAAAAGCCGGGATGATAAACGGAGGTTCCATGACACACGCACCCAGCGCCGACGATCGGTTTGCGCCTTCTGCGGCATTTGCCGCCAAGGCCCATGTCACCGCAGACCAATATCAGGCGATGTATAACGCGTCGATCCAAGACCCAGAGCGTTTCTGGGCCGAGCATGGCAAGAGAATCGACTGGATCAAGCCTTTCACCAAGGTGAAAAGTACCAGCTTTGTTCCCGGCAAAATCGACATCAAATGGTTCGAAGATGGCACGTTGAACGTCAGCGCCAATTGCATCGACCGGCATCTGGAAACCCGTGGCGACCAGACCGCAATCATCTGGGAACCCGATGATCCAAAGGACGCCGCACAGCACATTACCTATAAAGAACTGCACCGCCGCACCTGCCGGATGGCCAACATTCTGGAAACCATGGGCGTGCGCCGCGGCGACCGCGTGGTGATTTATCTGCCGATGATTCCCGAGGCTGCCTATGCCATGTTGGCCTGCGCGCGGATCGGCGCGGTCCATTCGATCGTTTTTGCCGGCTTCTCGCCCGATGCTTTGGGTGCGCGCATCAATGGCTGCGACGCCAAGGTCGTGATCACGGCTGATCACGCACCGCGCGGCGGCCGGTCCACACCGCTGAAATCGAACACAGATGCGGCCCTGCTGCATTGCAAGGACAGTGTGAAATGCCTCGTCGTGCGTCGCACCGGCGGGCAGACCAGCTGGGCGGACGGACGCGATTTCGACTATAACGAAATGGCGATGGAGGCCGATGATTACTGCGCCCCCGCCGAGATGGGCGCCGAAGACCCGCTGTTCATTCTGTACACTTCAGGGTCCACCGGGCAGCCCAAGGGGGTCGTGCATACATCTGGCGGCTATCTTGCCTATGCCGCGATGACGCATCAATATACGTTTGATTATCATGACGGCGACATCTTTTGGTGTACCGCCGATGTGGGTTGGGTGACGGGCCACAGCTATATCGTCTATGGCCCGCTGGCCAATGGCGCCACCACAATCATGTTCGAAGGCGTGCCAACCTATCCCGATGCCGGCCGGTTCTGGGAAGTCTGCCAGAAACACAAGGTCAACCAGTTTTACACCGCCCCCACCGCGCTGCGCGCGCTGATGGCGCATGGTAACGGACCGGTGGAAAAATACGATCTGTCCAGCATCAAGGTGCTAGGCACCGTGGGTGAACCTATCAACCCCGAGGCATGGAACTGGTACAACGATGTTATCGGCAAGGGCAAATGCCCCATCGTCGATACCTGGTGGCAGACCGAAACCGGTGGCCACCTGCTGACGCCGCTACCCGGTGCAATTGCGACCAAACCCGGATCGGCCACGCTGCCGTTCTTTGGCGTGCTGCCTGTCATTCTTGACCCGCAGACAGGTGTCGAAATCACCACGACTGCTGCCGAAGGTGTGCTGTGTATCAAGGACAGCTGGCCCGGCCAGATGCGCACCGTTTACGGCGATCATGAACGGTTCGAAAAGACATACTTTTCCGACTACAAAAATTACTATTTCACCGGTGACGGGTGCCGCCGCGATGAAGACGGGTATTACTGGATCACCGGTCGCGTTGATGATGTGATCAACGTATCCGGGCACCGCATGGGCACCGCCGAAGTCGAAAGCGCGCTTGTCGCGCATGCAGATGTCGCCGAGGCTGCTGTCGTCGGCTATCCCCACGCGATCAAGGGTCAGGGCATCTATGCCTATGTCACGCTGATGAACGGGGTCGAACCGTCAGAGGATCTGCGCAAGGACCTGGTGAAATGGGTCCGATCCGAAATTGGGCCAATCGCCAGCCCCGATCTGATCCAATGGGCGCCCGGCCTGCCGAAAACGCGATCGGGCAAGATCATGCGCCGCATCCTGCGTAAGATAGCGGAAAACGATCATACCACTTTGGGCGATATCTCGACCCTTGCTGATCCGTCCGTGGTCGATCATCTGATCGAACACCGGATGAACAAGGTATGAGCGGTGCAGAAACCATAACCGGGCCCGCCGTCCTGATTCTTTTGGGGCCTCCAGGTGCGGGCAAGGGTACACAGGCGCGGATGTTGCAGGATCGTTTCGGCCTCGTGCAATTGTCCACCGGCGATCTGTTGCGTGCAGCCGTCGCCGCAGGGACCGAGGCTGGTCTTGCCGCGAGATCGGTGATGGCGGCAGGCGGTCTGGTGAGCGATGATATCGTGCTGGCGATCCTCAAGGACAGGCTGGCGGCGGCCGACACTCAAAAAGGCGTAATACTGGACGGGTTTCCGCGCACCACGGTGCAGGCTGAAGCGCTCGATACATTGCTTGCCCAAAGCGGACAGCGGATCAATGCGGCCATCTCTCTTGACGTGGATGATGCCGAAATGGTGACGCGTATTGCCGGGCGTTATACCTGCGGCGGCTGCGGCGAAGGGTATCACGACAGCTTCAAGACGCCGGCCGTTGCGGGTGTTTGCGACAAATGCAGCGGCACCGACATGCAGCGCCGCCCCGATGACAATACGGCAACGGTTGGCCAGCGGCTGGCGGCCTATCACGCCCAGACCGCGCCGCTGATCACCTATTATGAGAACAAAGGCACTCTGCAACGGATTAACGCCATGGGCGCAATCGGGCAGATCGCCGAAGAGTTGGGCACGATCGTCAAACAAGCGGTCGTGTAGCAGGGAGGGGAAGAGGGCGCAAAAATCGGTGCGCCTTCAGTTAAGTGCAACAAGAGAGGATGCCAAAAATGGCAGAGGAACCACAAAACAACAACGCCTACTGGGCCGCGAACGTGCGGATCATTCTGATCAGTCTTACCATCTGGGCAAGTGTATCATTCGGCTTTGGCATCATTTTGCGGCCAGCGCTGATGGGTATCTCGGTCGGCGGTGCTGATCTGGGATTCTGGTTCGCGCAGCAAGGCTCGATCCTGACATTCCTCGGGCTGATCTTTTTCTATGCCTGGCGGATGAACAAGCTCGACGCTGAACACGGCGTCGAAGAATAAGTTTCAGGGACAGGAAAAACCAATGGATCAGTATACACTCAACCTGCTGGTGGTTGGCGCGACTTTTGCGCTTTACATCGGCATCGCGATTTGGGCCCGTGCGGGTTCGACCGCAGAATTCTATGCAGCCGGTCAGGGCGTTCCGCCCGTGATGAACGGCATGGCGACGGCGGCAGACTGGATGTCGGCGGCGTCGTTCATTTCAATGGCAGGCATCATCGCGCTGGCACCTGCTGGCGGCTATACCCAATCGTCCTTCCTGATGGGCTGGACCGGTGGATATGTGCTTTTGGCTCTGCTGCTGGCACCTTACCTGCGCAAGTTCGGCAAATTCACTGTGCCGGAATTCGTCGGTGACCGGTTCTATTCCAACGGGGCACGGGTCGTTGCCGTTATCTGTCTGATCGTCATCTCGGTGACATACGTGATCGGGCAAATGCGCGGCGTCGGCGTCACCTTTGCCCGCTTCCTCGAAGTGTCGACAGATACCGGCCTTTACATCGGTGCGGCGATCGTTTTCGCCTATGCGGTGTTCGGCGGGATGAAGGGCATCACCTACACGCAGGTCGCACAATATTGCGTTCTGATCGTGGCTTATACCATTCCTGCGATCTTCATCTCTTTGCAGATCACCGGAAACTTCTTGCCACAATTGGGGCTGCTGGGGGGCTACGCACCCACAGGCGGCGACGTTGCATTCCTCGCGAAACTTGACCAGGTCGTGACCGAACTGGGGTTCACGCAATACACGTCGCATACGACATCGACGCTGAACATGGTGTTCTTCACGATGTCGCTGATGATCGGCACCGCCGGTCTGCCACATGTCATCATCCGCTTCTTCACCGTGCCAAAGGTTTCTGACGCACGTTGGTCTGCGGGCTGGGCGCTGGTTTTCATCGCACTGCTTTACACCGTGGCACCAGCCGTGGGGTCGATGGCGCGCTTGAACATCTCGACCACATTCTGGCCAAACGCCGTGGAAGGCAACGCGCTGGATGGTGAAGCTCTCTCGCTGGAGCAGATCAATACCAATCCGGAGCTTGCCTGGATCAACACGTGGAAAAACACCGGCCTGTTGAACTTTGAAGATAAGAACGGTGACGGGTTCATCCAGTATTACAACGAAAACAACGCAGGCATGCAGGCGATCGCAGCCGAACGTGGCTGGACCGGTAACGAGCTGACAAAGATCGACAACGATATGATGGTTCTGGCGAACCCAGAGATTGCAAAGCTTCCGGGCTGGGTGATCGCACTGGTGGCGGCAGGCGGTCTGGCGGCAGCGCTGTCAACAGCAGCAGGTCTGTTGCTGGCGATTTCGTCGGCAATCTCGCATGACCTGATCAAAGGCTCGATCAACCCGAACATCAGCGAAAAAGGCGAATTGCTGGCCGCGCGGATTTCGATGGGCTTTGCTATCCTGCTGGCGACATGGCTGGGCCTCAACCCTCCGGGCTTTGCTGCCCAGGTGGTGGCGCTGGCCTTTGGTCTGGCTGCGGCGACGATCTTCCCTGTGCTCATGATGGGGATCTTCTCCAAGCGCGTGAACAAGGAAGGCGCAATCGCAGGGATGTTGGTCGGTTTGATTGCAACTGCGATCTACATCTTCCTGTTCCTGGGCTGGTTCTTCATCCCTGGCACGGCGATGCTGGCCAACACGCCTGACAACTGGCTGTTCGGCATTTCGCCTGCGTCCTTCGGGACTGTTGGCGCGATGCTGAACTTCGGGACCGCCTATATCGTGTCGGGCCTGACCAAGGCGCCACCGCGCGAGGTCCAGGACCTGGTTGAATCGATCCGCGTGCCAAAAGGCGCGGGCGCGGCAACCGGTCACTAAGACCACAGGGCGGGCAGTCCGCAAGGGCTGCCCGCTTTCACTTTTCAGATGTCCGCGGCCTGTCCCATGGCCGGACAAGGATTCATCAGATGCCCCGATCCATGCTTGATCTGCGCCGGTTTCTTTTGTCGATCCACCCTTATGACAGTCTGCCAGATGTCGATTTTCAGAATGTGCTGACGCAGTTTATTCGCGTGCCAATGGCGCCGGGCGATGTGATCTATGCCTTCGGGACCCCCTGCGAAGGGCTGTACATCATCCTTGACGGCGAGGTCGAGATCACCACCGAAAACGGCGAGATCGTTTCGCATCTGGGCAGCCGCAATTCCTTTGGCGAACGCGGGCTGATGCGCGACGGCACCACCGGCACCCATGCCCGCGCACTGAGCGATGGCGAATTGCTGTTGCTGCCGACGGATGATTTTCATGCCCTGATTGCCGCGAATGCAGGCGCGCACCGTTTCTTTACCCGTGGCCGCACCCGCAATGATGCCGATGCCACCCGCCCCGCCACGTTGACCGAAACCCGTGTCGATCAACTGATGGCCGCTGATCCTGTCACCTGCACCGCGGACGACACGATCACTGCCGTCGCCAAGCTGATGCGCCAGTACCGGATATCCTGCCTGCCCGTGATGGCAGGCACACGGCTGGCCGGAATCGTGACGCTGCATGACATCAACAACCGCGTCGTGGCCGAAGGGCTGGACACGGGATTACCCGTCAGCCGGATCATGACGGCAAACCCCGAAACCTTGCCACCATCGGCCATCGGGTCGGACGTATTGCATATGATGATGGAACGCCGGTTCGGCCATGTGCCGATCGTCGATCAGTGCAGGCTGGTTGGGATCGTCACCCAGACAAACCTGACCCGGTTTCAGGCGACCAATTCTGCATCGCTTGTGCATGACGTTGTGCGCGCCACCACAGCGGACGACATGGCCGGCGTCAGCGCCCGCATTCCGCAATTGTTGGTGCAACTGGTCGGCGCGGGCAACCGGCATGAGACCGTCACCCGCCTGATCACCGATATCGCCGATGCGATCACTCGTCGCCTGCTGACACTGGCCGAGGAAAATCTCGGGCCACCGCCAGTGCCCTATCTGTGGCTGGCCTGCGGATCGCAGGGGCGGCAGGAACAGACTGGCATTTCGGATCAGGACAATTGCCTGATGCTGGATGACAGCGTGACCGATGCCGATATGCCCTATTTTGCAGATCTGGCCAAATTCGTCAGCGACGGGCTGAGCAAGGCCGGATATTTCTATTGCCCCGGCGACATGATGGCGACCAATCCGCGGTGGTGCCAGCCGGTGCGCGTCTGGCGCAGGTATTTCCGCCGCTGGATCGACACACCCAATGCCGAGGCGCAGATGCTGGCCTCGGTGATGCTCGACCTGCGCCCCATCGGCGGCACAAGGTCGCTGTTCGCGGATCTGCACCGCGAAACATTGGCACAGGCAGCGCGCAACTCGATCTTTGTCGCGCATATGGTGTCAAATTCGCTGAAACACACGCCGCCGCTGGGGCTGTTGCGCGGTTTTACGACCCTGCGCAGCGGCGAACACAAGCACCATATCGACATGAAAATGAACGGGGTGATCCCGATTGTCGATCTGGGCCGGATCTATGCTTTGCGCGGACAGTTGGACAGCATCAACACCCGCGCACGGATCGCCAGCGCGCATGGGGCCGGCCAGATCAGCCAATCGGGCGGGCATGACCTATTGGACGCCTATGATCTGATCGCACAGGCACGGCTGGACCATCAGGCGATGCTGATCCGTGCAGGGGCCAAACCCGGCAACTTTATGTCACCCAACGTGCTGTCCGAATTCGAACGCAGCCATCTGCGCGATGCTTTCGTCGTGGTGCGCACGATGCAATCCGCTGTTACACAGGGACTTGGCATCATCGGCTGAAGCGACAACAACCAAAGGACCCAAGAATGTATGTCGATATCATCACCATCGTCGCCGCAGGCTTTGCCGCTGCAGGTGTTGCGCTGATCCTCAACCGGCTGAGCGGGCGCCGCCTGCCGCGCTGGGTCGTCCCTGCATTTGCCGGTACAGGCATGATTGTGATGAGCCTGACCAACGAATACCGCTGGTATCCAAGGACGTTAACGCTGCTGCCCGCTGGTTTCGAGGTGATCTCGACCGCGGATTATTCCGCGCCGTTCAGCCCTTGGACCTATGTTATACCTTATGTGAACCGCTTTGCTGCGGTTGATGTGGCGGGCGTGCAGCGCAATGCGAATGCACCCGACATGCGGCTGGCCAACGTCGTCTTTTTCCAGCGTTGGCAGCCAATGCAATTGCGCAGCGCCCTGTTCGATTGCGCACAAGGGCGGACTGCCCTGCTGCAGGATAATGCTATGTTTAACGAGGACGGCACCGTACGAGTCCCGCGATGGGACCAGACCGGCCTTGACGATCCGGCAACGGCATTGGTCTGCGCAGGGCCGATCTGATGCTGGGCCGGCTTCGCCCACGCCAGCGCACGCTTGCTTTCTTCGCCTTGCTGGCCTTTGGCAGCATTGGTGTTTTGGCGGCTGCTCTAGTGCTGGCCGAGGCACGGCTGGAACAGCCCGAAGCGCGGCAAGCCTTCATCACTGCAGGGATTATCGGCGGGTTCGGGATTTTTGGCTTTGTTGCGGTGATGTGGTTGGTTTTCGATGACATGGTCGTGCATCCGATGGAGCGGCTGGCCGCAGCGATGCAGGCGCATGCCGCAACAGACATGCACCGCGGCATCGACGCGGAGACAGCGCGCCATCTGGGCGATCTGGCCAAAGGGGCAGCGGCGCTGACATCGCGACTGGCCTCTGCGCGCGCCGAGGCTGATGCCAACCTCGCGCGCTATACCAGCAAGCTCGCGACCGAACGCGAACATCTGACGCGCATCCTGTCGGCTATTCCGGCCGCCGTGCTGATGGTCAGCCCCGACCACCGGATCGCTCTTTACGATGGCCATGCCGCCCTGATGCTGGACGACCAGCACCATCTGGGGCTGAGGCAAAAGATCTTTGACTATTTTGACGAAACTTATCTGCGCGCCGCCCTGGCCAATCTTGCCCGCAGCGGACAGGCGACGCTGGACCAGCAGATCGCCACCGCAGATGGCGCACGCCTGCTGGATGTCAGCCTGCACAATCTGGGGCGAGATCAGGGCTATATGCTCAGCTTTCCGGTTCCCAGAGAGGCCAGCCCCGCCCGCCCTGTCGTGTTCGATTTCGCGATGACCACGCGCACAGAGACCCGCGATATTCAGGACGTGCCCCTGCGCGACCTGACCTATGTGGTCTTTGACACCGAAACGACCGGCTTTCTGCCCAACAAGGACGAGGTGGTGCAAATCGGCGCGCTGCGTGTCGTGAACGGACAACAAGCGCCGGGCGAGGTGCTGGACCTGCTCGTAAACCCTGGCCGGCCGATCCCTGCCAGTTCAACCGCCGTCCACAGGATCACCGACGCCATGGTGAAAGACGCCCCCGACATGGTGCATGCAGGCCGCAAATTTCACAGCTTCGCCCGCGATGCCGTGCTGGTCGCGCATAACGCACCGTTCGATCTGTCGTTCTTTCACCGCTACGCGCCAAAAATTGGGATGAAATTCGATCATCCGGTGCTGGACACAGTGCTTTTGTCTGCCGTGCTGTTCGGGATCACCGAAGGGCATACGCTGGACGAGCTGGCTAAAAGGCTGGGCATCGAATTACTGGACAAACACCGGCACACCGCGATTGGCGATGCGATTGCCACACGCGACATATTCCTGCGGATGATCCCCATGCTAGAGGCGCGCGGGCTGACCACCTTTGGCGCGGTGGTGGCCGAAATCCGCAAGCACAAGCGCCTGCTGCCAGACATGAACACATAGCGGTTCGCGCGAACCCGCCGCCGGCCTGCACGATCAAAACAATCGTTCGTGCCGTGCTATCGCCATTTTGGGGCCTTGCACACGGTCTCGCACTGCGGCACCAAGCCTTATGACCCAAACGCTTTTATCATTCGGACACGGCTTTAGCGCGGATACGCTCGCGCGGATATTGCTGCCACAGGGCTGGCGGATCATCGGCACAACACGGTCAGAGGATAAGGCCGCGCGCCTGCATCAGGCCGGAATAGAGCCGCGAATCTGGCCCGGTGCGGACATGCGTCCAGCGCTTGATGCTGCCACCCATCTGCTGGTCTCGGCCGCGCCAGACGACAACGGCGACCCAGTGCTGGCACAGCTACAGGCCGAAATTACGGCCCGTGCCGGCCAATTCGCCTGGGTCGGCTATCTGTCAACAACAGGGGTTTACGGCGACCACGCCGGCGACTGGGTTGACGAGACGACCCCCCTGACGCCCGCCACAAAACGCGGCATCGCCCGGGTGCAGGCAGAAGCAGCGTGGGCCACTATTCCCGATCTGGCGCTGCATATTTTCCGGCTTGCAGGGATCTACGGGCCGGGGCGCGGCCCGTTCGCCAAAGTACGCGACGGCAGCGCGCGGCGGATCATCAAGCCGGGGCAGGTGTTCAGCCGCACCCATGTCGCCGATATCGCGCAGGTGCTGGCGGCATCCATCGCGCGGCCCAATCCGGGCGCTATCTACAATGTCTGTGATGATGATCCCGCCCCACCCGAAGACGTGATAGGCTATGCCGCCGAGCTGCTTGGCCTGCCGCTCCCCCCCGCTCAGGATTTCGCCACCGCGGAAATGACACCGATGGCGCGCAGCTTTTATGCCGAAAGCAAGAAGGTACGGAACGACCGGATCAAGGATGAACTGGGCGTGCGGCTGATCTATCCTGACTATCGCCGCGGCCTGCAGGCATTGCTGGTGCAGGAAGACGGTACCTGACCACCAAGGCGATATCCGCATGGATGATCTGCGGTATCTTATCGGTGTTATGAAAACCTGAAATCAAAAAATTTCACCCTATGGTAGAGATATGGGATCCAAATCTGCCATTTTTTTTGCTATGCTAAGTCCCGACATAAGCAGTCCCACTTGCTGTTTTGTGCTCGAACGCTCATATGAAGGCAAGATTTTCGCAAGGGTATGCCCATGAATTTGCGCGCCAGAACATCCGCCTTTCTTGACCGACCCGCGGTAGGGCAATTCATCTTTGGCGTGATCGTCTTTAACGCGATCATTCTGGGGCTAGAGACGTCGGATAACGTGATGGCACGGGCGGGCGGTCTAATCCTGTTATTGGATCAGATCTGCCTTGCGATCTTTGTGGCCGAACTTGCGGTCAAACTTTTTGCCTATGGGCCACGGTTCTTTCGGAGTGGCTGGAACATATTTGATTTCATCATCGTCGGCATCTCACTGGTGCCGGGCAATGGCGCGCTGTCGGTGCTGCGGGCCTTGCGCATCCTGCGCGTGCTGCGCGTCATTTCGGTGGTGCCATCGCTGCGCCGCGTGGTCGAAGGTTTTGTTACCGCTTTGCCGGGCATGGGGTCGGTCTTTTTGCTGATGGGGATCGTGTTCTACATCGGCGCCGTCATGGCGACCAAATTGTTCGGCAACAGCTTTCCCGAATGGTTCGGGACCTTGGGCGCATCGGGCTATTCGTTGTTCCAGATCATGACGCTGGAAAGCTGGTCGATGGGCATCGTCCGTCCAGTGATGGAAGTCTATCCCTATGCCTGGGCGTTTTTCATCCCCTTCATCATGATGACGACCTTCGCGGTGGTGAACCTGCTGGTCGGTCTGATCGTCAATTCCATGCAGGACGCCCATGCCGAAGAAGGCAATGCTGCCACCGATGCCTATCGTGACGAAGTGTTAGCCAAGCTCGCCGCCATTGAACAGCGACTGGATCAGGCGGGCAAGTGATCTGAACTGGACAGGCAAACCGCCCCGATGGGATCGGATTTCAGTGCTGCCCGCCAACATGCCCTGTTACCGGCACGACACCGCATATAGCAGTCGGCGGATCACACCAGATACGCCAGCCTCACCCCACCCCAATGACGTCCGTTGACCATGATCGGGGCCGAGACGTCCTTCATCATCGCAAAGGTTCCGTTACCCATGTCCCGCCGATAAGCCTGCAGCAAGAACGGGCGCGTACTGCGCCCAGCGGCCAACCCCACACGGTCGTTAAAGATGCGGCGGTTGCGGCAGTGGGCGGCGTTCCAATCGGGATCATCGGGGCGCTGTGGCTGGCTGAACTTGACGTTATGCGTAGGCAGATATCCGTCGGCATTGACCGCCGCGCAAAATACGACGCGGTCCGAAAGCGTCAGCAGCGGTTCTTGAAGCGCGGGCAGCACCCGGTCGGTAAACCGCACACAGCGTAAAACCACCTGCGCAGGGTTACTGCCGGGAACAGGGCGATAATCGCGGTCGAAAAGATCGGCCAGCGCCACTTCTCCGCCTTGGACGGCCTGTTCGAACCGCGCGCTGATCCGCTGTGCCAGATCCTGCGCCGCCGTGATGTAGGGCGTGTCAATCGTTTCCAACCCGATCAACGCTGTCATCGCTGTCAGCGTTTCGGAACTGTTCGTCAGGTCGCGCATTTTCTCACGCGCGTTTGCGAGGCTTTGGTCGGATGCGGCGATCCCCTCCGACAATTCATCGATGCCCGATTTCATCTGCACGATTTCCGTCGCGATGCTAGTCGAGGCACCGACGATATCGCGTTGCGCCGCTATCACAGTACCCATAACGCGCGGCATGTTTTCGACCAATGTGCTGACATCGTCGATCTGTGTCCGGATCACGCTCGCACTGTCCAGCGCGCGAGCAGTTTCACCACGAAGTCCGGCCAGTTCACGATCAAGCGTCGTGATCGTGCTGGCGATTTCTTCGGTCGCCTCGCGCGTGGTCTGCGACAGGTCTTTCACCTCGCGCGCCAACACCATGAAACCGCGTCCATGCGCCCCGGCGCGCGCCGCCTCGATCGCAGCATTCAGCGATAGCAGGTTCGTCTGGCGTGAAATTTCACCAATTTCGCCCGAAACGCGCGCCACGCTGGTCAATGTGTTCTGCAAACTGCCGAACTGGCCTGCGATATGTGTGACCATGTCGATCAAGGCCGCCACATCGGCCACCATCGATTGCAGTTTGCTGCCGCTTTCTTGCGCGTTTTCTTCGGCCTTGGCCGATATCGCCTGCGCCGCCTCGGCCGAGGTCAGGACCGCCTGTGCGCGGCTGGAAATATGATCAACCCGCTGCGCGAGTTCTATGCCAGTGCGCGATTGCTGCCCAACCTGTTGAGACGTATCGTCAACATGGCCTGACACCCTGGCGATATCGATAGAAAGATCACCCAAACGCCGCGCAAGATCTGCCATCAGCGCGTCGGACTTGTCTTGTTCAGGCATATCCTGTTGCAGATCTTTCATCATCGATTCCCGTGCTGATGTTCCCCAACCTAGACTGAAACCGACAATGATCCGTTAAGACCCGCTTGCCTTAGGCGCGTTTCTCCAGACGGGCGATGCCCAGCGCCTCCAGCACTTTTGCCTCGATATGCGCAGCATTCATCCCCGCCACATCATACATCGCCTTGGGGCTGGCCTGATCAATGAACGTGTCAGGCAGCACCATGGACCGGAACCGCAACCCGTGGTCAAAAACGCCTTCATCCGCCAGCAATTGCGCGACATGGCTGCCAAAACCACCCACAGCCCCTTCTTCGACGGTGATCAGCGCATCGTGATCCGCCGCCAGTTGCAGGATCAGGTCGCGGTCCAGCGGTTTTGCGAAACGCGCATCCGCGACGGTCGGTTTTATGCCTTTGGCTTCCAGCGTCTCGCAAGCCTTCATCACTTCGGACAGACGTGTGCCGAAGGACAGGATCGCGACTTGTGTGCCTTCGCGGATCATGCGGCCTTTGCCAATCTCCAGCGGGGCGGCGTTTTCAGGAACCTCGACCCCCTCACCTTCGCCACGCGGAAACCGGAACGCGATGGGGCCGTCGTCATAGGCGGCAGCGGTGGCGACCATGCGGACCAGTTCAGCCTCGTCCGCAGCGGCCATCACCACGAAACCCGGCAGATTGGCAAGGAACGCCACATCAAACGACCCCGCATGTGTCGCGCCATCCGCCCCCACCAGCCCAGCACGGTCGATAGCGAAACGCACCGGAAGCCGCTGGATCGCGACATCGTGGACGATCTGATCATAGCCGCGCTGCAGAAAGGTCGAATAGATCGCACAGAACGGGCGCATCCCGCCAGCAGCCAGACCCGCGCTAAAGGTGACAGCATGTTGTTCGGCGATACCGACGTCAAAACACCGGCTGGCATAGCGTTCCATGAATTTCGACAGACCCGTGCCATCGGGCATGGCGGCGGTCACGGCACAGATACGCGGATCGGCGGCTGCATGTTTCAGCAGGCTTTCGGCAAAGACGGATGTATAGCTGGGGGCATTGCTGGGTGCCTTGGCCTGTTGGCCAGTGACCAAGTCGAATTTTGCGGTGGCATGCCCCTTGTCGCTGGCGTGTTCGGCTGGGGCATAGCCCTTACCTTTTTTCGTGATCGCATGGATCAGGATCGGGCCATCGGCGCGCGCCTTGACCGTGCGCAGGACAGACAGCAATTGGTCCATGTCATGCCCGTCAATCGGGCCAACGTAGGAAAAGCCCAATTGCTCGAACAAGGTGCCGCCCACCGTCATATGCTTGAGCACATCCTTGGCCCGCTTGGCCCCTTCGCGGAACGGCTCGGGCAGCAACGACACCGCCCCCTTGGCAGCGGCCTTGAATTCCTGAAACGGCGCACCGGCATAGAGCTGCGACAGATAGGACGACATCGCCCCCACCGGCGGGGCAATCGACATCTCGTTGTCGTTCAGAATAACGATCAGCCGCTTGCCCAGATGGCCCGCATTGTTCATCGCCTCATAGGCCATACCAGCCGAAATCGCGCCATCCCCGATAATGGCAATCGCATCGCCCGGATCACCGCCCAGATCACGCGACACGGCAAACCCCAGCGCCGCCGAAATCGACGTGCTGGAATGCGCGGCACCGAACGGGTCATAGGGGCTTTCCGACCTTTTGGTGAAGCCCGACAAACCGCCTTCGGTACGGATCGTGCGGATGCGGTCGCGCCGGCCTGTCAAAATCTTGTGCGGATAGGATTGGTGCGACACATCCCAGATGATCTTGTCCTTGGGCGCATCGAACACGGCATGCAGCGCCACGGTCATTTCCACCACGCCAAGCCCCGCCCCCAGATGCCCGCCTGTCACGGACACGGCGGCGATCGTTTCTGCGCGCAATTCATCGGCCAGCGTGCGTAACTGCGCATCCGACAGCGATTTCATATCGGCCGGGGTCTGGACCTTGTCCAAAAGCGGGGTGTTGGGCTGGTCCGACATGGCGACCCTTCCTAATGCGTGCGCGCGGTCACAAAACGTGCGGCGTCCTTTAATGTTTCGGCATCATCGCCATAATCAGATAGCGCATCGCAAGCTTGCGTGACCAGATCGACAGCGCGGCGTTTCGCCCCATCTAGCCCAAGAAGCGACACGAAGGTTGCTTTGCCCGCCGCTGCGTCCTTGCCCAATGCCTTGCCAACAAGGGCGGCGTCACCGGTCACATCCAGCACATCGTCAGCAATCTGGAAGGCAAGGCCCAGACAATCGCCATAGAGGCGCAGGGCCGCTTGATCGGCCAGCGCCATGCGCGGCCCGACAAGGGCGGCCCATGACATCAACGCGCCGGTCTTGCCCGCCTGCAAGGCGATGATCTGGTCCAGCGTCAGCGGCACATCCGCCGTTTCCGCCGCGATATCCGCTGCCTGCCCGCCCACCATGCCGCGCACGCCTGCCGCCTGCGCCAAGCTCAGCGTCAGATCGAGCTTTGCCGCATCCGCACAATCGAGCCTGCCCAAGAGTTCAAACGCCAGCGCCTGCAAGGCATCCCCCGCCAGCACGGCCGTCGCTTCGTCCCAACGCTTATGCACCGTAGGTTGGCCACGGCGCAGGTCGTCGTCATCCATGCAGGGTAGATCATCATGGATCAGCGAATAGGCGTGGATACACTCGATCGCCGCCGCCGCATGGGCCGCCACCTGCGGCGGCACACCATGCAGACGGGCCGTCTCGATCGCCAGAAAGGCGCGCAATGCCTTGCCGCCGCGCGCGGCATAAATCATCGCGTCCGGCACAGGTCCTGACAGGTCCGACAGCTGCGCCTCTATCATCTGGGTCGCGATCCGGGCGGCCTGCGCCAAGGCGTCAGGCAGCGGTCGCCGCGTGATCAGGTCAACCATCCAGCGGCGCTGTCCCTGTCGGGTGACCATTCTCGCCCAAAGTGATGCGGGCGACCTTTTCTTCGGCTTCTTTCAGTTTCGCCTCGCAGCGGGCCTTCAACGCGGCGCCACGCTCATACAGCGCGATGGACTGGTCCAGCGCGACATCGCCACGCTCCAGCTGGCCCACGACGGTTTCCAACTCTTTGATAGCGTCTTCGAAACTCATCTGGTCAACTTCGGTCATCGGCCTCTTTCCTCCAAAATCCTGACATGGGCTGCCGCGGATGCGCCCAGCGCCGGCAGGTCATAGCCGCCTTCCAGCGCCGACACCACCCTGCCGTGGCAATGGCTGTCCGCCAGATCGCACAGGCGCGCGGTCACCCATGCAAAATCATCCTCAGTTAATTCCAACCCCGCCAGCGGATCATCGCGATGCGCATCGAACCCCGCCGAAATCAGGATCAACTCTGGCGCAAAGGCATCGACACGGGGCAGCACCACGCGGTCCATCACGTCGCGAAAGGTCCTTGACCCAGTGCCTGCAGGCAAAGGCACGTTCAACACATTGCCAACACCGGTTTCATCAGCCGCGCCCGTGCCCGGATAGAGCGGCGATTGATGCGTGGAACAGAACAAGATGCGCGGATCATCCTCGACCAGATCTTGTGTGCCATTGCCGTGATGCACATCAAAATCCACGATGGCGACGCGGGCCAGCCCATGATGGTCCAGCGCATGTTTCGCCCCGACCGCGACATTGCCAAAAAAACAAAACCCCATCGGCGTCTCGCGCTCGGCATGATGACCAGGCGGGCGGACGGCGGCAAAGGCGTTCGCGACATCGCCCGCCATGACCAGATCGACTGCCAGCACGACCGCCCCGGCTGCGCGGTAAGCCGCTGCCAGCGTGCCGCGCGACATATGCGTATCGGCATCCAGTGCGTGCCACCCAGTTTCGGGTGCTGCGGCATGCAAAGCATCCAGATGCGCCTGTGGATGCGCGCGCAACAGATCATCCTGGGCCGCCAATGGCGCCTTAACGCGCATCATATCCATCCCCGCAAGCGCACCCAGCACGGCATCAAGCCGCGCCACCTGTTCGGGATGGCCGGGCGGGGTCACATGGCCATGGCAATCATCATGAAAGATCAGCGCAGTTGTCATGCTCCCAAAGAACCCAATTCCATGCGAAACCTCAACCACCTTCTTATTTCCCAAAATACTCCCCGCGCGGAGCGCATCAAAGTCTACTCCGGTGCCAGCATATACCCTTCGCCGCGGACAGTTTGCAGAAACCTTGGCTGTTTGGGGTCGATTTCGATCTTGCGACGCAGGCGGGTGATCTGGACATCAACCGCGCGCTCCTGCGTCTGACCGCCGGACCGGCTCAATTCCTCAACCAGCTTGGTGCGGGTGACAGGCTCTCCCGGACGGCCCGAAAATATGCGCATCAGCTGACTTTCGGTCGCGGTCAGCCGGACTAGGTTTGTGCCGTGCCACATTTCACCACGTTCGATGTCATAGCGCACAGGCCCCATATGCAGCACCTTGGGCAAAATCGCGACGGGTTCGGCAGCGGGGACGCGGCGCAAGATCGCGTTGATCCGCAACAACAACTCCTTAGGCTCGAACGGCTTGACCAGATAATCATCCGCCCCCGCTTCCAGCCCAGTGATACGGTCCATCGTTTCACCCTTGGCGGTGAGCAGCATGATCGGCGTCGTGATCGTCCGGCGCAAATCACGGCATAGCGCAACCCCGCCCTCGCCAGACATCATCACATCCAGCACGATCAGATCAAATTCCAGCCCCGCCAACACACGGCGGGCATGGGCGGCATCACGCGCCGTTGTCACCAGAAAGCCCGCGCGCATCAGGAATTTCTGCAACAAGCTGCGGATACGGGCGTCATCATCGACGATCAACAGGTGGGCATCGTCAGCACTCATTCAGGTTTGTCCTTCATCGCCTCGTAATGCTGGCGCGCCTCGGGGTCCATCATCGCCTCCAGCACCTGCCGGAAACCGACCACGGCAGCAGGTCCGGCCGCACGATACGCGGCGCGCATCCGGTCCCTTTGAGCGTCCGACAAGGCGCGTTCCAGCACGGCACCGGCGGGTGTCAGGTGTAGATGGCGTTCGCGCTTGTCCTTGTTGCCGACGCTGCTGATGACCAGACCGTCCTCGATCAGGCTGCGCAACACACGATTAAGCGATTGTTTTGTAACACCAAGTATCGACAACAGGTTGTTGACCGTCGTGCCGGGGCTGCGGTGAATGAAATGCAATGCCCGGTGATGGGCGCGGCCATAGGATTTCTGCGCAAGGATACGGTCGGGATCAGCCGTGAAGCCGCGATAGGCGAAAAACATCGCCTCGATCCCCTTGCGCAACTGTTCATCCGTCAGGAACAGCAGGTTTTGCCCCATCTGGGGTCGCGCGCCTTCGGCCATCCTGTCCTCCCTTGTTACCCGTCCGACAATACGTCAGCTTTATTGACATTCCAAGAATCAACTGTTAGCGATTTGGGGAAATTGCGCAACTTTATATCCGAAACGGACCTTGTTGCGACATAATTGCAAAGTGTGGAGGAACCATGGCAGGCGCATACGACGACAGAGACGGCAAGATCTGGCTGGACGGCAAACTTGTGGAATGGCGCGATGCCAATGTGCATATCCTGACACATGCGATGCACTATGCCTCTTCAGTGTTCGAAGGCGAACGTTGCTACAACGGCAAGATTTTCAAATCCCGCGCACATTCCGAACGTCTGATCAAATCTGGTCAGCTGATCGATTTCCAGATCCCGTTTTCCGTGGATGAAATCGAGACCGCGAAACAGGCAGCGCTTGATGCCAACGGCCTGAAAGACGCCTATGTCCGCCCCATCGCTTGGCGCGGCTCGGGCGAGGATATGGGCGTGGCTGCCGCACGCAATCCTGTGCATCTGGCAGTCGCTGTCTGGGAATGGGGCAATTATTACGGCGATGCGAAAACCCGTGGTGCCAAGCTCGACATCGCAAAATGGAAACGCCCCAGCCCCGAAACCGCACCCAGCCAGGCCAAGGCGGCCGGCCTTTACATGATCGCCACCATGTCCAAACACGCCGCCGAAGCCAAAGGCTGTTCGGATGCCATGATGTTCGATTATCGCGGCTATGTGGCAGAGGCGACGGGCGCCAACCTGTTCTTCGTCAAGGATGGCGAAGTGCATACACCCGCTGCTGATGCGTTCCTGAACGGGATCACCCGCCAGACCGTGATCGGCATGCTGCGCGACAAGGGCATCACCGTACATGAACGCGTGATCATGCCGGACGAGCTGGAAGGCTTCCAGCAATGCTGGCTGACCGGCACCGCGGCCGAGGTCACGCCGGTGGGCCAGATCGGCGATTATAATTTCGAGGTCGGCGCACTGACCCGTGACATCGCTGCGGATTATGAAAAACTGGTCCGTGCCTAGGCGGACAATACAAAGGGCGCCAAACGGCGCCCTTTTTCACATCTAGCGTTGCCAGATCGCAGTTTCTTCTTCGCGGGCGATCCGCACGAATTCAGTCGTGCGGCGCTCAGTGACATGGCTACGGGGCCGCTTTTGCAGATCAAGCGTGGTGCGGCGTGGCAAGGCATCCTTCTTCAGGCCAATTACCCGCTGCAATTCGTCATTGGACCCTGATTTCGCACGATCAAGTGGATGTTTCATCGACTCCTCCTTTTCGGTTGCGGACTTCAATGATAGCACAGATGCGCGCTCTATTCATAACCTTTATGGCTGTGCTCAACTTCCCATGTTGCCTGTTGCTTTGCGCTGCTGCGCGCGCTGTAGGCCCAATTTGCGTTCGCGCCAGATGATCAGCACGCCAGCAAGGATGACGATGCCCGCCCCGATCAACATCGTGCCGGTCGGGACTTCGTCAAAGATGAAATAGCCGATGGCCAACGCCAAAATCATCGAGGTGTAGTCAAAAGGGGCCACCAACGACGCATCGGCAAAGCGGTAGCTGGAGGTCAGGAAAATCTGCCCGACCCCGCCCAACAGCCCCGCCATGACCAAGAGTGCCGCGATGGGCCATGTGGGGGTGACCCAGCCCCAGGGAATCGTCAGCAGCGCCAGCAAGGATGATGTGACAGTGAACCACAACACGATGGCCGAGGTTGTTTCAGTGGCCACCAGTTTACGCACGAAAACCTGCGCCAAAGCGGTCAGCACCGCCCCCATCAGCACGACGACCGCGCCCAAGGTTTCGGCCGTGTTCAGCGACGCGCCCACAGACAGGCGCGGCGACAGCACGACGAGCACGCCAATCATGCCCAGCGCCACAGCAGACAGGCGAAAGGCGCGCACATCCTCGTTCAGAAACATCGCGGCGAAAATGACCACCAACAGCGGGGCAGCATAGCCAATCGCTGTCACCTCGGGCAAAGGCAGCAGGCCCAGACCGGCGAACCCCAATCCCATGGCCGAGGTACCGACCAGACCGCGCCAGAAATGACCCACAGTATTCGTGGTTTTCCAGCCGTGCCGCAATTCACCGCGCAGGGCCAGCCAGCCAAAAATGATCGGCAAGGCAAAAAACGACCGAAAGAACACCGCCTGCCCCGGTGGCACAGTTTCCGACGCGGCCTTGATCAGCCCGGCCATTGCCATGAACATGCAGACCGACACGACCTTGAAGACAATTCCCTTAAGCGGCTGCATGGCGTTCCCCTTTTTGTCGTGACACTATGGCGGCGCATTGACACAATGAAGCCCTTTTCGCTTGCTTCTCGCTCCGGCTCGGTTACCGCTTACGAAACGGGACAAGAAGAACAATATGAGCAGAACCACAGACCGCCCTTCCACCATGACCGCACGCGACTGGGTGCATGTGCTTGCGCAATACCGCGAGCCAAACAACTGGCGCAGCAGCTTTGAATTGGCGGTCAGCCTGATCCCGTTCATCCTGTTGTGGGTACTTGCAGTCTGGGTATCCCAATTCAGCTATATCGGTGCTTTGCTGATCTCGGCGCTGAACGGGCTGTTCCTGCTGCGGCTGTTCTGCATCCAGCATGATTGCGGGCACGGGTCGTTCTTTGGCAACCGCAAGGTCAGCGACTGGATCGGGCGGGCTTTGGGTGTTGTCACTCTGACGCCCTATGACGTCTGGCGACGGACTCATTCGATCCACCACAGCCATGCGGGCGATCTGGATCAGCGCGGCATCGGCGACGTGATGACCCTGACGGTCGAGGAATACCACCAGCGCACGCCGTTCGGGCGTTTTCTGTACCGCGCCTACCGGCATCCGCTGGTGATGTTCGGGCTTGGGCCAACCTATATCTTTTTTCTGCAAAACCGCATGCCACATGGCCGGATGCAGCGCGAAAGCAAATATTGGGTCAGCGCTATGGGAACCAATCTTGCCGTCGCAGTTCTATTGACAGTGATCGGCTATGTCGGCGGTTTCGCGGCGTTGTTTCTGGTGTTCCTGCCCACGACATTGATCGCCGCATCCATAGGGGTCTGGCTATTCTATGTGCAGCACCAGTTCGAGACGACGCATTGGGACGCTGCCGATGACTGGCAGCTGCATGACGCGGCTCTGCACGGCAGTTCACATTACGACCTGCCCCCGATCCTGCGCTGGTTCACCGCGAATATCGGCATTCACCATGTGCATCATCTTTATAGCCGCATCCCGTTCTATCGTTTGACCGAGGTGCTGCGAGACCATCAGGATCTTGTTGAATGCAGCCGCATGACACTGCTGCAAAGCCTCAAATGCGCAAGTCTTGATCTCTGGGATGAAAAATCACGGCGGCTGGTATCTTTTGCCGCCGCGCGCCGCGCCGCCGCCTGAACATCCACCTCGGGGTGGTCATGGTGGGTAGCTCAAGGCTATCAACCTGCCCTCTGCAGCCGCAAAACAGCCCAGCGCGCGGCATCGGCCACGGTTGCATCCGGATCATCAACCAGATGCGACAGGTGTGCCGCCATCGCCGGATCACCGGAATTGCCTAGCGCATAGGCGACATTGCGCACGAAGCGGTCCCGCCCGATCCGCTTGATGGGCGATCCGGCAAAACGGGCGCGAAAGGCGGCATCATCCAGTTGTGCCAGCTCTGCCAAGGGCGGGGCCAGCAAATCATCGCGCGCGGCAAGCCGTGCATCACGACCCGACGCTGCGAACTTGTTCCAGGGACAGACTGCCAGGCAATCGTCACAGCCATAGATCCGGTTGCCCATCAGACGGCGCAGGTCGGGGTCCACCGGCCCCTTGTGCTCGATGGTCAGGTAGGAAATGCAGCGCCGCGCATCCAATTGGTAAGGTGCGGGAAAGGCCTGCGTCGGACAAATATCCAGACAGGCGGTGCAGGACCCGCAATGGCTGATTTCGGGTGTATCAGGCTCCAACGCAACGGTGGTAAAAATAGCGCCCAAAAACACCCAGTTGCCCAGATCACGACCCAAAAGGTTGGTATGCTTGCCTTGCCACCCCAACCCCGCCGCCTGCGCCAGCGGCTTTTCCATCACGGGGGCTGTATCGACAAAAACCTTGATCTCGGCCTCCGGCACCTGGTCGATCAACCAGCGGCCTACAACTTTCAATCTCTTCTTGACGACATCGTGGTAATCACGCCCCTGCGCATAAACGCTGATCGCGGCGCGGTCGCGTTCGTCCAGCACAGCAAGCGGATCATGGTCGGGGGTATAGACCTCGGCCAGCATGATGACAGACCGCGCCGCGGGCCAAAGCGCCGTGGGATCGCCGCGCCACTGCATCCGGTCCGCCATCCACGCCATCTGGCCATGGCGGCCGTCCGCCACAAAGGTGGCCAGCCGTTCGGCCATCTCAGGCACGGCATCGGGACGGCAGATACCGATCTTGGCAAAACCGGCCTCAAGCGCAAAATCTTTCAGACGATCCTTCATCGATCTTCCGAGCAAAAATATCTCGGGGAAATTGCCCCTTTGGGGGCAAGGGGGCAGAGCCCCTTCTTAAAAATCCAGATCGGCATAATGCGCCGCGGGCTGAAAGCCCGGCACCTCATCGGCCAGCAAGGACCGGAACGCGGGGCGGGACTTGATCTTGGCATACCAATCCTTGACCACCTCATGCCGGTTCCAATCAACATCACTGGTGTAATCAAGACAGGACAGATGCGCCGCCCCCGCAAAGTCCGCCAGCGTCATGTCATTGCCCGCCAGCCAACGGCGGTGTTCCAGCAGATGCGCCATGTAATCCAGATGGAACTTGATAGCGCGCGCACCCGCTTTGACATTGGCGCTGTCGGGATAGCCGCGCGCCATCACCTTGCGATAAACGCGTTCGCCCGTCAGCTTGAATGTGACCTCATGATAGAACTTGTCATCAAACCAACCGACCAAGCGACGCACCTCATACCGGCCTTCTGCGTCACGCGGCATTAGTGGCGGGGTGGGGTACACTTCTTCAAGGTATTCACAGATCGCCGTGCTTTCCGACATCAACCGCCCGTTCATCTTGAGAACCGGCACCTTGGCGGCAGGGTTGCGACGCAGGAATTCGGGGCTTTGCTCCCAATATCGTTCCTCGACCAGACCGACCTCGATCTTCTTTTCAGCAAGGCAAAGCCGGACTTTGCGCGAAAAGGGCGACAGCGGATAATGGTAGAGCGTGTTCATGGCAAACCTGACTTGGACAATGGAACTTCCATGCCGCAACAGGTCGCGGGGTTCAATGCCTGCCTCATCGTTCAAAGCACTCCGCGCGGCCATCCGCCGCGATGGTATCGGCGCCCTGCATGATCTGCGCGGCCCGGTTGCGGGTAAAACTGCTGGGGTTAGATGCAGACCGCTCCTTGGGCGCAGGCAGGATCGCGGCCAGACGTGCCGCCTGTGTCGCGGTCAGATCACCGGCATCGACGCCGAAATAATGCCGCGCTGCGGCCTGCACGCCGAACACGCCCGTGTCGAACTCCGCCACGTTGAGATAGATTTCAAGGATGCGCCGCTTGCTCCACAAAACTTCGATCACGGGGGTCCAGACGGCCTCAATGGATTTGCGGGCCCAGGACCGACCATGCCATAAAAACAAGTTCTTGACGACCTGCTGGCTAATGGTCGATGCCCCGCCCCGCCCGTTTTCCATCGCATCACGGATTGCGTTCACGTCCAGCCCCCAATGCAGGCAGAAATTCGCATCTTCGGCTGCAACAGCTGACCGCGCCATGACAGGCGCAATCCCGCCCATCGGCACCCAATCCTGCTGCACCCCGCCAAGCCTGCGGCCCTCGGACAGCATATAGGCATTGGTCGGCGGATTGATCAGCGCATAAAGCAGCGTCCAGACCAGAACAAAGCCCGCGATCCCCACGCCACCCCACACCAGCGCCCGCCGCGCAGCGCGCAAAACCCGGTGCCGAAGGCCCGGTTTCTTTGCCGCTGTGTCGCGGGTGGATTTACGCGCGCGGCGCTTGGGGGGTTTGGGGGTGTCTGCCATCGCCCTGTATAGCCACAAGCCGACCGGCAGGGTCAAGCAAAGGGCGCGCCCCGCGACTGAATTCAGCGCGGGGCGTCGCCATTATTCTGCCGGAATCGCAGTTTGCGCGATGGTCAGCGGATGCTTAAGGTTGATCAGCATTTCTTTCGGGCAGACCTGCACGAAATTGGCTTTCTCCAAATCCCAATGTTGCAGGATGTCCGCAGCCTTGCGGCTGCCGGTTTCCTTGGCATGCCGTATGATCAGGTCTTTCAGCTGGTCATGCCAATGCGCGACCGTCACGGGGCAAGTGACCAGCGATTCCATGTTGATCAGCGGGGCAGACATCCCCTTGGGATCGTAAAGATAGGCCATACCGCCGGTCATGCCCGCGCCAAAGTTGGCGCCAATGCTGCCAAGGATCACCGCGACACCACCGGTCATGTATTCGCAGCCATTAGTGCCGCAGCCTTCGATCACGACATGCGCGCCGGAATTGCGCACGGCGAACCTTTCACCCGCACGGCCAGCGGCAAACAGATAGCCCGCAGTCGCACCATAAAGCACCGTATTGCCGATGATCGTGTTTTCTGATGCGACCAGCGGGCTGATCATCGGCGGACGCACGACGATAGTCCCTCCCGACAACCCCTTGCCCACATAGTCGTTGGCGTCGCCTGACACCTCAAGCTTCAGCCCCGGTGCTGCAAAAGCGCCCAAGGATTGCCCCGCCGATCCGCGCAGTTTTACCGTCAGATGGTCGGGTTGCAGCGCGTTGCGCATCCCGAACTTCTGCACGATGTGGCTCGATGTGCGGGTACCAATGCTGCGTAACGTGTTCTGCACCGCGTAATCCAGCTGCATCTTTTCGCCATCGTTCAGGAAACGCGCGGCATCCTGCACGATCTGGGCATCAAGCGTATCATCGACCGCGGTGCGCGGGCGGTGGCGGTCATACCGGATGTTATGCGCGCCATCGACAGTGATCAGCAGCGGGTTCAGGTCCAAATCATCCAGATGCGCCGAACCGCGCGAAACCTGCGTCAGCAGATCCGCCCGCCCGATCACGTCATCAAGGCTGCGTGCCCCAATGCTGGCCAAGATTTCGCGCACTTCGGTCGCATAGAAGGTGATCAGGTTCACCACCTTTTCGGCATTGCCGGTGAACTTTGCGCGCAGGGCGTCGTCCTGCGTACAAACACCGACAGGGCAGGTGTTGGACTGGCACTGGCGCACCATGATACAGCCCATCGCGATCAGCGCAGCGGTGCCGATGCCGTATTCTTCGGCCCCCAGCATCGCCGCCATGACGATATCGCGCCCGGTGCGCAAACCGCCATCGGTGCGCAAGGTGATGCGGTCGCGCAGATTGTTCATGGCCAGCACTTGGTGCGCTTCTGTCAGGCCCATTTCCCATGGCAGACCCGCATATTTGATCGAGGTGCCGGGCGATGCGCCGGTGCCGCCGTTATGACCCGAAATCAGGATCACATCGGCCTTGGCCTTGGCCACGCCCGCCGCAATCGTGCCGACGCCGGAGGATGCGACGAGTTTCACCGTCACCTTGGCGCGCGGGTTGATCTGCTTGAGGTCATAGATCAGCTGCGCCAGATCCTCGATCGAATAGATATCGTGGTGTGGCGGCGGTGAAATCAGCGTCACGCCTTTGGTCGAATGGCGCAAGCGTGCGATCAGCTCGGTCACTTTCATGCCGGGCAATTGCCCGCCTTCACCGGGCTTGGCGCCTTGGGCGACCTTGATTTCCAGTTCCTCGCAGGCGTTCAGATATTCCGCCGTCACGCCAAACCGGCCTGATGCCACCTGCTTGATCTTGGCAGATGGATTGTCGCCATTGGGTTCCGGCACGAAATGCGCTGGGTCTTCACCGCCTTCGCCGCTGTCGGATTTCGCGCCGATTCGGTTCATTGCGACGTTCAGCGTCTTATGCGCCTCGGGCGACAAAGCACCCAAGGACATGCCAGGTGTCACGAACCGTTTGCGGATCGCGGTGATGCTTTCGACCTCTTCGATTGGCACAGGCGCCCCAAGCGGTTTGATCGCCAGCAGATCGCGCAGATGGATCGGTGGATTGGCCTGCATCGATTTGGAATATTGCTGCCAGAGCGCATAGGACGCATTATTGCAGGCGGCCTGCAACATATGCATGGTCTGCGCTTCCCAAGCGTGTTTTTCACCCGACCTGCGCGCCTTGTAGAACCCGCCGATGGGCAACACATCGCTGCCGCCTTTCCAGCCCTTGGCATGGACCTCTTCGGCCTTGGCCTGAATCCCGGTCGTACCGATGCCGGAAATGCGGCTATGCATGCCGGGGAAATATTCGGCGACCATGGCGCGCGACAGGCCCACAGCCTCGAAGTTCAGACCACCGCGATAGGAGGACAGGACCGAAATACCCATCTTGGACATGATTTTCAGCAGACCCGCATCAACAGCCGCACGATAGCGGCGCACGGCCTCGGTCAGGGTGCCGTCGATCAACCCGCGCCGCAGACGATCGGCAATCGAATCCTGCGCCAGATAGGCGTTGACGGTGGTCGCACCACAGCCGATCAGCACGGCGAAATAATGCGGGTCGATACATTCCGCCGAGCGGACGTTGACAGAACAGAAGGTGCGCAGCCCCTTGCCCGTCAGCCCAGAATGCACAGCAGATGTCGCAAGGATCATCGGCATCGCCACACGGTCAGCCGATTGGTGCTGATCAGTCAGGACCAGATGGCCGGCACCAGAGCGCACGGCATCTTCTGCCTCGGCCCTGATGCGTTGCAGGCCTGCGTTCAATGCACCCCGCCCCGCCGCGAATGTACAGTCGATAAACGCCACGCTGTCACCAAATTGGCGTACCATTTCGTCAAATTCGGCATTCGCAATGAACGGGCTGTCCAGCACCAGAATTTCGGTCTGTGACGAATCTTCGTCCAGCACGTTCTTGAGGTTGCCGAACCGCGTTTTCAGGCTCATCACGCGGCTTTCGCGCAAACTGTCGATCGGCGGGTTGGTGACCTGGCTGAAATTCTGACGGAAGAAATGCGACAACGGACGATAGGTCGTCGACAGCACGGCAGATGGCGTGTCGTCGCCCATCGAGGCGATCATTTCCTTGCCATCTTCGGCCATGGGCGCGAGCACCTGTTCCAGTTCTTCGATGGAATAGCCTGCTGCGACCTGCCGTTTGCGGAGCTCTGCACCGTCGAACAGCGCCTTTTCGGGCATATCGCGCATCAGGTTGTTCAGGTCCACGACCTTTTCCACCCAATCGCTGAATGGCTGGGCAGCGGCCAGTTTGTCCTTGAGCTCGCGGTCGCGGTAAAGCCGCCCTTCGAGCATATCGACAGCGATCATCTGACCGGGGCCAAGCGCGCCTTTTTCGATGACGGTTGCTTCGTCCACGGGAACCATGCCCATCTCGGAGCCAGCCACCAACAGGCCATCACCGGTGACGACATAGCGCAAAGGACGCAGACCGTTGCGGTCAAGCCCGCCACAGACCCAGCGACCATCCGTCATGGCCAGCGCAGCGGGGCCGTCCCATGGTTCCATGACCGCATTGCAATACCCGTACATGTCCTGCCAGGCCTGTGGCATTTCCACGGCCTGTTGCGACCATGCCTCTGGCACCAGCATGGTTTTTGCCATCGGCGCGTTGCGGCCTGCACGGACCAGCACCTCGAACACCGAATCCAAGGCGGCGGAATCGGACGCACCCGACGGGATGATCGGTTTGATATCCTCTGCCTTGTCACCGAACGCGCCCGACGCCATGCGGATTTCATGGCTTTTCATCCAGTTGACGTTGCCCTTGAGCGTGTTGATCTCGCCGTTATGGGCCAGCATGCGGAACGGCTGCGCCAGCGACCATTGCGGGAACGTATTGGTCGAATAACGCTGGTGATAGATCGCAAAGGCGCTCTCGAACCGCGCGTCCATCAGGTCGGGGTAAAACTCGGCGACCTGCTCGGCCAGCATCATTCCTTTGTAAATGACCGACCGGCAGGACAGCGAGCACAGATAGATGCCCGCGATCTGCGCGGCAGCGGCGGCCTTTTCGATGCGGCGGCGGATGATATACAGCTCGCGCTCGAATTCTTCTTCGGTCATGTCCTTTTCGCAGCGGATCAGGATCTGTTCGATCTCCGGGCGGGTGGCATTGGCCTTTTCGCCCAGAACTTCGGTGTTCACCGGCACATGGCGCCAGCCGTAAATATAGTGACCCATGCGCAAGACTTCGGATTCCACGATGGTCCGGCAGCGCTCTTGTGCGCCAAAATCGGTGCGGGGCAGAAACACCTGACCCACTGCGATCATCTTGTCATCGTCGGGTTCGTGACCGGTACGGCGAACTTGATCGTAAAAGAACGGAACGGGAATCTGCAAATGGATACCCGCACCGTCGCCAGTCTTGCCGTCGGCATCGACAGCGCCACGGTGCCAGATCGCTTTTAGTGCGTTGATGCCTTTTTCAACGACATCGCGTGACGGCGTGCCGTCGATCGCCACAACCAAACCCACACCGCAGGAGGCGTGTTCGTCATCATCGCGGTACATGCCATTTTCGGCCATCCATTTGCGCTTGGCTTCTTCTGCCGCTACCCAGGTCTGGTCATAGGTTGTCATCATAATCTCCTTCGGTGGGTCGGCACCGCTTGCGCGGCCGAGAATATTTGGCAGGGGCGTGGCGCTACGGCCGGAACCCGGATTCAATCACATTGCATTCGTAACGGGGCTGGTCGGTGAAAAACCCGGCCTCGCCAGGATAGATGAATTCGACGGGCGAAGAATCTGTGACCTGATCGGGTGTCACATCTTCCCAACCTTCGCCCAGAAAAAACAACCGATGCGTTTCGCTGACATATTGGCGACCGGACCCTGCGTAAATCTCGTTGCCATCGGCATCGGTTGTGCGGCCCTGGAATTCGGTCACAAGCAGGGTTTCACCGTCGATAACGATTGTTTCACCGGTCAGCATGTCAAAACCGACATGCCGTTCTGTGCCCGCATCGGTATCAACGGTGAAATCCCAAGTATCGATTTGTGCTGCGAACAATTCTGTTAATGACGCGGGATCGGGTGCAGGCAGCTGCAACATTTCGGTGCCTGTCGTTTTATAGCTTTCCAGCCACTGGAACTGGTCATCAACGCGCTGCACGCTGAACACCCCGTTTTGTCCGATCAGGGCCAGCCATTGATCACCAGCGGGGTCCGCATCACAGGTCCAGACATTGACCATAACGCAATTGCGGTGCTGCACGGTCAGCTTGCCAGTGCAGCCCTGCGGCGGCGCAAAGCTTTGCTGCGCCGCGACCGGGGCCGCGACCATGAACACGATCAGCGCTGAAAGCAGCTTTGCCATTATTCTGCCGCGACCGATGCGGATTGCCCGAGATAATCGAGGATCGCTGTCGCCGCATCGCGCCCATCACGGATCGCCCAGACGACCAGTGACGCGCCGCGCACGATGTCACCGGCGGCATAGACACCGTCGAGGCTGGTTTTGCCGGTGGTGAAATCCGCCTTGATCGTGCCCCAGCGGGTCACGGCCAGTTCCGGCACGCCCCAGAGGGTGGGAACATCCTCTGGCTCGAAGCCAAGCGCCTTGACCACCAGATCGGCCTCTTCGATGTAATCGGCACCGGCAATCACCTCTGGCATCTGGCGACCAGTCGCATCAGGCGCGCCAAGGCGCATTTTCTGCACCTTCACGCCGGATACGGCATCACCTTCAAACCCAAGCGGTGCAGACAGCCAAACAAATTCGACGCCTTCTTCTTCCGCATTAGCGACTTCGCGTTGCGATCCGGGCATGTTGGCACGGTCACGGCGATACAGACATTTCACGCTTTCGGCACCCTGCCGGATCGCGGTGCGCACACAATCCATCGCCGTGTCGCCACCACCGATGACGACAACGCGCTTGCCTGCAGCATTCAGCGCGCCGCTGTCGTATTCCGGCACCTCATCGCCAAAGGATTTGCGATTGCTGGCCGTCAGGTAATCAAGGGCGTTCACAATGCCTTCGGCGCTGGAATCGGGCAGATCGCGGGTCTTGTAAACGCCGGTGGCGATCAGCACGGCATCATGCTTGCCGCGGATCGCGTCGAATGACAAATCCTCGCCCACGTTGCAATTCAGCACGAATTGCACGCCGCCATCCTCGAGCTGCGCCATGCGCTGCATCACGATGTCTTTTTCCAGTTTGAAACCGGGGATGCCATAGGTCATCAACCCGCCGCCACGGTCATAGCGGTCATAGACCGTGACCTGCACGCCCTGACGGCGCAGCATATCCGCGGCGGCCAGACCACCGGGACCAGCGCCGATGATGCCCACGCTTTCGGCGCGTTCTGCATGGGGGCGGATCGGCTGCACCCAGCCGTTTTCAAACGCCATATCGGTGATGTATTTTTCCACCGAACCGATCGTGACCGTGCCATGGCCGGATTGTTCGATCACGCAATTGCCTTCGCACAGACGGTCCTGCGGGCAGATGCGGCCGCAAATCTCGGGGAAAGTGTTGGTGGCCTGCGAAATTTCATAGGCTTCCTGCAACCGGCCTTCGGCGGTCAGGCGCAGCCAGTCAGGGATATTATTGTGCAGCGGGCAATGGGTCTGACAATAAGGAACGCCGCATTGCGAACACCGGCTGGCCTGTTCGGCAGCCTTGTCACGCGCGTATTCGGCATAGATTTCGTTGAAATCCTGCTTGCGCAAATCAGGTAGCCGTTTTTCGGGCATGTCCCGGTGAACGGTGGTGAATTTCAACATTTTTTGGCCAGCCATTGCCGTCCTCCCATCCAAGCGCAGACTTGGTTCTAGTGCGGGGGCAAAGAAATGAAAAGGCAGTATTGCTGACCTATATTGAAGTATTTTTATGAAGTTGGCGTTAACACCTGTATTTTTACCTCATATTAGGTAACATATGGGACCTATATCTTTGCTTCCATCAGATTTTCCTGAGGCTAGGGTGCAGAGAACGAATCACCGGGGCGGCTTTTATGACGATGTTCCACCTTCTACTGGTTGCACTGATCCAGGGCGTGACCGAGTTTTTGCCGGTTTCATCGTCGGGCCATCTGATCCTGCTGCCAAGCCTGACAGGGATGGCCGATCAGGGGCTGATCATCGACGTGGCAGCGCACCTTGGCACGCTCACGGCGGTGATCGTGTATTTCTGGCCCGATGTGCGTCTGGCACTTTCCGGGGCGCTTCGCCTGCTACGCGGCAAGATCGATACACAAGGCGCGTTCTTGGCGCTATGCCTGCTGATCGCGACAATCCCCGTCATCATCGCGGGGCTTATTCTGAAAGTGACCGGTTTGGCCGACGCAATGCGCGGGATCGCGGTGATCGGATGGGCGATGCTGCTGTTCGGGATCGTGCTGTATATCGCCGACCAAAAAGGCGAGACGGTCAAGACCGCCGAACGCTGGACAATGAAAGATGCGGCGGTCATGGGGCTGTGGCAGGCGGTGGCGTTGATCCCCGGCACGTCACGGTCTGGCATCACGATCACGGCGGCGCGGATGCTGGGCTATGCCCGCCCCGACGCGGCACGGCTTTCAATGCTGATGTCGATACCGACGATCATCGCCTCTGGCGCATTGCTGAGCCTTGATGTCATTGGCACCGCCACGGCAGCGGACCTGCGCGACATTGCCATCGTCGCTGTCATGTCTGGTGTTGCTGCTTGGGCGGCACTGGCAATCATGATGCGACTGCTGCGCAGCGTCAGCTATACACCTTATGTCATCTACCGCATCGGCCTCGGGATCGTGCTGCTGATGATCGCCTATAGTTAGGAGCGCAGGTTCTTGGCCGATTCCTTGATCGCGTCATATTGGCCCGACGGGCGAAACCGCCACAGGTAATCGGGCAGGACAGCCATCATTGCAGTAGGCACGATGCCCAGATCGGCAAAACCCCTGGCCCCGTCGCTGACGACATTGTCCAAGGCAAGATTTTCGACCTGGTCACGCGTCACAGGCGGCGTCACCAGACCCAGCGACACAACACGCAGAATGTTGAACGCACCCGCCATGATCCGCGCGGCCCAGAAAGGCATATTCAGGATCATCCGGCGGCGGCGCACCACAGCCAGCATCGTCTGCATCAATTCACGGAAGGTCGCGACATCAGGCCCGCCCAGTTCGTAGATGCCACCCGGCACCTCGCCCAGCACGCCCTTGACGGCGGCGGCGGCCACATCATCGACATAGACCGGCTGAAACTGCGTATCGGCACCGATCACCGGCAGCACGGGGCCAAGCCGCGTCATGCCTGCGAAACGGTTGAAAAATTGATCCTCGGCCCCGAAAATGATCGACGGGCGCAGGATCATCGCTTCCGGCATATGGTCCAGCACGCCCTGTTCGCCAGCGGCCTTGGTACGGGCATAGGCGCTGACGGATGTGTCGCTGGCGCCAATGGCCGAAATCTGCACCATACGCGCCACGCCCATCTCGGCCGCAATACGCGCAATGCGTGTGGCACCCTCGGCCTGTACGGCGGCAAAGGTGTTCTTGCGCAGCTCGGCCAGAACGCCGACGCAATTGACAACAGCATCGGCCCCATGCGTGACAGCCGCCACGCTGGCATCATCGCGGATGTTGCAAAAAACCGGCTCGACCTGACCGACGGCACCATAGGTGCGCACGAACATCGCCTCGTTCGTGTTGCGCACGGCGACGCGTACGCGCCAGCCGTTTTGCGCCATGCGGCGGGCGATGTAACGCCCGACAAAACCGGATCCGCCGAAAATGGTGACAAGCTTTGACATAAGACAGCCTTTGTTCCCGTTCGCCCTCGTTTACCGCCCCGACCGGTGCCAGACAAGGCGCAATCAGGCGCTGTGAAAGATCCTACTGATTTCAGATCGAAAGCCGTTGACACGCCCGCGCCGCAGGCTTATTGCCCCGTCAGCACACCTGCCCAGGTGGCGGAATTGGTAGACGCGCTAGCTTCAGGTGCTAGTATTGGCAACGATGTGGAGGTTCGAGTCCTCTCCTGGGCACCATTTACCCCTAACATTGATGAACATAGCGACCTGTAAACATTGATGTTTTCGGCGATTTGTCGTATCCGTTTGACCATAGCTGAACATAAGATACCCCCAGAAAACATGCGATTTGGGGGTATCATTGGGGGTATTAACCCCACAGTGAAAGGTCGATACCCCCAATGGCACTTTCGGATGTAAAGATCAGGAAAGCAGAGATTCGGGACAAACCCTATAAGCTGTCGGACGGCGGTGGTTTGTTTGTCCTGGTGAAGCCAAACGGCTCGAAGATATGGCAGCAAAAGTACCGCCACTTCGGCAAAGAACGACTGCTATCTCATGGGATATACCCCGACGTGACCCTGGCCCAAGCCCGCAAAAAGCGTGATGAGGCTCGGGCAATGGTGGCAAACGGTGACGATCCCGCCGTGCAGAAACGTCTCGACCAAATCGAAGCTGAAACACAATCGCGCACAACCTTTTTGCTTGTTGCCGAAGAATACCTTCAGATGGCCCATGACCGCGAACTGGCCGACGCAACATTGCGCAAGAAAGTCTGGCACGTTGAAACCTTGGCAGCCCCCCTTCACAACCGTCCAATGAACGCAATTACCTCTGCGGAGATCCTTCATCTCCTCAAGAAAGTTGAAGCCAGTGGCAGACGTGAGACCGCGAAGAAGCTACGCGGCACCCTCTCCGGCATCTTTCGGCTCGCGGTTGTAAGCCTTCGCGCCGACAACGACCCAACTTATGCGATCAAAGGCGCATTGTTGCCGGTCAAAGTGACCAACCGCGCCGCAATCACTGATGAAAAGGCGTTTGGTCAGTTTCTACGTGACCTAAACGCATACACTGGTGCGGGAGTGATCAAAGACGCCCTGCTGTTCCAAATCCTGACGATGACCCGTCCTGGCGAAGTTCGTGGTGCAAAGCAGGCAGAATTTGATTTTGAGAAAAAGACTTGGTGCATCCCCGCTGATCGCACGAAAATGCGCCGTGATCATATCGTCCCGCTATCAGATCAAGCTATGGAACTCGTCAAACGAAACTGGATCAGTGTTGAGGGTGTGGAACTGGTTTTTCCGTCGTTGAACTCGAACCGCAAGTGGCTATCCGAGAACGCGTTCAATTCTGCTCTACGCCGGATGGGCTACACCAAGGACGAAGTGACCGCACATGGCTTCCGGTCGACCGCCAGCACAATCCTGAATACGCGGGGTTACGACTCTGACGTAATCGAAGCGGCGTTGGCACACCAAGACAAGAACGTCATTCGTCGGACATACAACCGTGCAACTTACTGGGATCAACGGGTCATACTGATGCAGGACTGGGCAGACCTTGTCGGCAAGTTTCGCGACACAGAGTGAGCAAGAAACCTCAAGCAATGATTTGTAATCAGTAGGTCCCCGGTGCGAGTCCGTGTGGGACACCATTAAAATCATATACTTAGCATGCGCCAGGTTGTCGGTTGGGCTCGCCTCAGGCTCTAAATTGCCTAAGATCGCTGAAGTTGTCAGTGGCGGCCAAAGACCTGTGATATCGAGTTATTGAGGAGAAGGTGTTAACAACGCTGATCAGCGCATTCGAACTGGCTCCCTTACCCGCTCTACTTTAGGATGATTGCAGGTTTTGCAACTATCGACGCGGAATCTGCCTTCTGCTAGTATTGGATGAACAAATGCCCACTATTCGAAAAATTGATATTCAGAACTTTCGAAGCATCAAGAGTTTGTCTTGGTGCCCAAGTGAGGGCTTCAATTGTCTGATCGGCCCAGGGGATGCGGGTAAGACGACCATCCTTGATGCAATAGACCTTTGTCTGGGCGCTAGGGTCAGGACCCATTAAATGCCTTGATGCTGGTTTGTCGTCATGATTCACGACCACCAATGATTTGGGGGTACGATGAGCAATCTTTACTGGCTGACAGAAGATCAGATGGTGCGGCTACGGTCGTATTTCCCAAAGAGCCGAGGTAAGCCGCGCGTCGATGACAGGCATGTTTTGAGCGGCATTATCTTCATCAATCGCAATGGGTTACGCTGGTGTGATGCGCCCGTTGCGTATGGGCCACCCAAGACGCTTTATAATCGCTGGAAACGTTGGAGCGATGCAGGTGTATTCGCTCGGATAATGACAGGCTTGGCAGCGGAGGCACCCGACAATAAGACCATCTCGATCGACGCGACTTACCTCAAAGCACACCGCACGGCCTCAAGCCTGCGGCTTAAAAAGGGGGGCGTGGACGCCTAATCGGTGAGACAAAGGGCGGCATGAACACAAAATTGCATGCTGTCACTGACACCAGCGGCCGCCCAATCCGTTTCTTCATCACGGCTGGTCAGGTCAGCGATTATACCGGTGCCATGGCTTTGCTCAGCAGTCTACCGGATGCTGAATGGCTATTGGCGGATCGGGGTTATGATGCAGATTGGTTCCGGGAAGCCTTAGCAGACAGAGGGACTCGTCCCTGCATCCCAGGTCGAAAGTCACGCAACAAGGTCGTCAGATACGACAAGCGTCGCTACAAACGCCGGAACCGCATCGAGCGCATGTTTGGCAGGCTCAAAGACTGGAGACGCGTCTCAACCCGCTATGATCGTTGCCCCAAGGTCTTCCTATCGGCAATCGCTCTCGCCGCAACCGTCATATTCTGGTTATGAGTCCTGACCCTAGCTCTAAAATTTTCTGTGTTTGAAATTTCCTGTTAACGCGCGTAAATTTTTAACCGACGGTGTCGAATCTTTGACCCAGAGATGCCTTAAAAAACAGGAAGTGACGATGACAGTAGCGAAAATCAAAAACATGGAAGATTTCGCTGCAGTAAGTGGGATTTCACGCCCGACACTTTCCAAATATTTCAATGACCCAAACAGCGTGCGCGCGACAACAAAGCTACGTATTGAAGCCGCTTTGAAGCAGCACGACTATCGCCCGAATGTCTATGCGATCAATCAAAACCGCCGCCAAACGCGCACGATTGGCTTGGTCGTTCCGAACCTGACCGATCCCTTCTTTGCTGGTATCGCCCGCACGCTTGAAGGCTTGATCCTCAGGGCTGGTTTCACCCCTGTCTTGCTCAGCTCGCATGACGGCCCTGATCAGGAATTGGACAATCTCGAAAGTCTGCGTGCGATCAAACCTGCCGGGGTCTTGTTGGCGCCCTTGGGCCGTGCTTCGGACTTGGCAGGTGTTGCCGCATTTGCGCAGGACTGCCCCACGGTTCTGTTTGACTCCAATCTTGACGGCATCGGAGAGGCATTTTTCGGGTCCGACAACCGTCAAAGCGTTGGCCTGATCGTCGACTACCTGTGCCGCAGTGGCGAGCCGCCTGTTTTTTTTGAGATGAAAACGCCCATCAATCCCAACGCCTATAAACGCCGCTCAGCCTATATCGCGGCAATGGAACAGCTTGGGCATGACCCACAGCTTGTTCAGGTTGAAGGCGACGGCTGGGGGTTTGAAGAAATCGGGTTTCGCGGCGGCTCAAAGGCGCTGACAGACCGGCAGTTCAAGACCAATACGGTGCTTTGTTCGAACGACCGGCTTGCCATCGGTTTGTTATCCGCAGCCTTTGAAAAAGGGCTACGGGTTGGCCGAGGCGCCGGCAGCGCATTGCGCATTGCCGGTCATGACGATCACCCGTTTTCGAAATTCACCTGCCCAAGCCTCACCACGATTTCCCAAGACTACGATTCGATATCGACACGCAGTGTCGAGACGGTTTTGGCCTTGATCGAACGGGGCGAGCGCGCGCAAAGCCGTGAGGCTGCGCTATTTTCTGGTACGCTTGTCTTGCGAGGCTCCGCTTAAGTTATTGTCGTGATTGTATTAATATAATATTTTACGCGCGTAAATTCTTTATTGACGGCGCGTATGTTTCTCGACTAGCTTCTCTCCATCATCCAACCTTGGGAGGACTTCGGGATGTCTATGAAGAACGCGTTTTACGGCGCGACAGCGCTAACACTTGTGACAGCGGGCGGCGCGTTTGCCGATGCGCATGCAACAGAGCTGACAATCGCAATTGTGAACAACGGCCACATGATCAACATGCAAACCGTTGCAGAAGCTTACACAGAAGCCACCGGCGTCGCCCTGAATTGGGTTTCACTGGAAGAAGGCGTTCTGCGCGAGCAGGTCACCTCTGACACAGCAACCGGTGGTGGTCAGTACGACATCATCAACATCGGCATGCAAGAGGCCCCCATCTGGGGCGCAGCAGGCTGGATCGAGCCACTTGAGTTTGGCGCAGATTATGACGTTGACGACATGCTGCCAGCAATGCGCAACGGTCTGTCCGCGGACGGCGTTCTGTATGCTGCACCATTCTATGGTGAATCTTCCATGGTGATGTATCGCAAAGACCTGGCCGATGCCGCTGGCGTTTCCATCGTTGACAATGACAGCTGGGACAACGTGAAAGCAGCAGCCGCTGCAATGCACGACCCAGACAACGGCGTTTACGGTGCATGTCTTCGTGGCAAGCCGGGTTGGGGCGACAACATGGCGTTCGTCACGACTGTTGTGAACTCGTTTGGCGGTGCATGGTTTGATGCAGACATGAAGCCAACCTTGGATACCGACGAGTGGAAAGCTGCGATCGAATTTTACGTTGATATGCTGGGTTCATACGGGCCTCCGGGTTCCGAAGGCAACTCGTTCAACGAGATCCTCGCTTTGTATAACGAAGGCAAATGTGGCATGTGGATTGATGCTACAATCGCGGCTTCTTTCCTCGAAGTCGACGGTGTCGCATATGCACAATCGCCAAACGCTGGGAACCCAGTTGGCGCGAACTGGTTGTGGGCTTGGGCGATGGCTGTGCCAACAGGCACGGACAAGACAGATGAAGCAAAAGCATTCATCGAATGGGCCACATCCAAAGCCTATATAGAAGCTGTCGGCAACCACCCAGACTTTGGTTGGGGTTCCGTTCCAACAGGGACACGTACATCCACATATGCGATCCCCGAGTTCCAAGCTGCGGCAGCATTTGCAGACGCCGAATTGGCAGCGATCAACTCCGCGGCACCAGAAGCAACAGACATCAAGCCATATGTTGGCGTGCAGTTTGCCGCGATCCCTGAGTTTCCCGAAGTGGGTTCAGCAGTTGCACAAGAAATCGCAGCCGCCCTGTCAGGTGCAAAAACTGTAGACGAGGCACTTGCAGCGTCCCAATCTGCGGCTGACGCCATCATGCAAGAAGCTGGGTATTACTAAGCCCTTCCTCCGGTTCAGGCCCGCGTCATTTCGCGGGCCTGATACCCTCGACTTTATCGAGGTAAAATCGCATTGCCTGTGCAATGCTACCCCCGATCACAATCCGTCCAGTCATGCCAAACGATACATAATTTCGCAGCTTCGCGTCATCTAGAGAGAATTGAGCCGTGGCCAACCGCACCATTCCCCGCCTGCTCCAGACCCCAGCCATCGTGTTATTGTTGTTCTGGATGCTTGTTCCGTTGAGCATGACCCTGTTCTTTTCGTTTATCCGCTATGTGCTCGCGAGCACCAATCGTCCTGAGTGGACCTCGCCGTCGATCAGTAACTGGCGTGGATTTGGCAATTACCAATATGTCTGGAACCAAGATTCGTTTTGGCTGGCGATCCAGAATTCCCTACTGATCGTTTGCTCGATCCTGTTTTTGACTGTGATCCTTGGGGTGGCGATTGCAATCTTGATCAACCGCACATTTCTGGGGCGTGGGATTGTCCGTGTCCTGTTGATATCGCCCTTCTTTGTGATGCCTGCGGTAAATGCCGTTTTATGGATCAATATGTTGCTCGACCCTGTTTTGGGGTTGCAGGGGGCTGCCGTTGCGGGTGCAAACGATCTTGTCGCACTCCTGCGCGATGCGCCTGTGGTCGGCAGTTTCTTTTCGCTCTGGCCGCAATTCGAGCCTATTTCATTCCGTGCGACGCAAACCTCTGCCTATGCGGTGATCATGATGGTCACATGGCAATGGACGCCGTTTGCGGTGCTGATTTTGATGACATCCCTACAATCCGAGGACCAGCAACAAAAAGAGGCTGCCATTTTAGATGGGGCCAGCCGTTGGTCACAATTCCGGTTTCTGACCCTGCCGCATTTAGCTCGCCCGATTGCGATTGTGGTGATGATCCAGGCGATTTTCCATCTGTCGCTTTATGCAGAAATCGAGATCGTCAGCCGCGGCAACGGGAACAAAAACCTGCCCTATTACATTGGTGAGTTGGTCAACAACAACATTGGTGCCGCCTCTGCAACGGGCATCTTTGCCGTCATTCTTGCGAATATTGTTGCCATCTTCCTGCTTCGGATGCTTGGCAAGACCTTGATGGAATAAGGACAAAACCAATGGCCATCGTCGCACAACATACAAAGTTTTCAAAAGTCGCCTGGCCTGTTTTGGCTTGGGCTGTGGGGTTGCTGTTTTTCTTCCCGATTTTCTTTATGGTGATGACCAGCTTCAAGACGGATGCGGATGCGGTCAAACCCGAATTCCTGTTCCGCTTTACGCCGACCTTGGAAAACTACACCAATATGACGAATAATTATGACTATTGGCGCTTTGCGACCAATTCAGTCATCACCTCGGTTACGGCGACCTTGTTCACGCTGTTCGTGGCCGTGCCTTGCGCCTATGCAATGGCCTTTAACCCGTCACGCGGCACCAAGGATATCTTGATGTGGATGCTGTCTACCAAGATGCTTCCTGCGGCTGCGGTCCTTTACCCGATGATCTTTATGGCCAAATCGCTGGGCATCTATGACACAAAATTTCTGATCGTCATGGTGCTCAGTCTGATTAACCTGCCCATCGCGGTCTGGATGCTGTTCACATACTTCAAGGACATCCCCAAGGATATCATCGAAGCAGGCCAGATGGACGGGCTGAACACCTGGGGTGAGGTGCGCGAAATACTGATCCCGCTGGCGTGGGGCGGCATCGCATCAACCGCTTTGCTGGTGTTTATCTTTTGCTGGAACGAGGCCTACTGGACCGTGCGCCTGACCACGATTGACGCGGCCACATTGTCTAAGCTCATTGAAGGCAACCGCGCGCCAGAGGGGCTATTTTTCGGCCGCCTGTCCGCTGTCTCCACCGCCGCTGTCGGCCCGATCGTGGTGCTGGGCTGGTTCTGCCAAAAACAACTTGTCCAAGGCTTGACCTTTGGCGCTGTGAAATAGGAAATCCGATGGGACGTATTGTACTTCAAAAAGTCAGCAAGAAATTTGGCGAAATAGAAGTCATTCCGCCGCTAGACCTGACGATTGAAGATGGCGAATTTGCTGTCTTCGTTGGCCCTTCGGGCTGTGGGAAATCCACATTGCTACGCTTGATTGCAGGGCTCGAGGATAACACATCGGGCGACATCATCATTGATGGCAACACCGTCACCCAAGTACCCCCGTCCAAACGGGGGCTGGCGATGGTGTTTCAGTCCTATGCGCTTTACCCGCATATGACCGTACGCAAAAATATCGGCTTTCCGCTGCGGATGGAAAAGATGGATCAGGCCGAAATTGACGCCAAGGTGAATACTGCGGCGACATCGCTGAACCTCACAGATTATCTGGACCGCAAACCCGGGCAGCTTTCGGGGGGACAACGACAGCGTGTCGCGATTGGCCGTGCGATTGTGCGCGAACCTTTGGCATTCCTGTTCGATGAACCGCTGTCGAACCTTGATGCGGCCTTACGTGTGGGCATGCGGATGGAAATCCTTGAACTGCACAACAAACTCAAGACCACCATGATCTATGTGACCCACGATCAGGTTGAAGCCATGACCATGGCCGATAAAATCGTCGTGCTGCAGGCCGGTGTGATCGAACAGGTCGGCTCTCCTCTCGAACTGTACCGCGCGCCGCGTAACCTGTTTGTCGCCGGTTTTATCGGATCGCCCAAAATGAACCTGATCACCGGACCACTCGCCGCCAAATATGGCGCCACGACAATCGGGATCCGTCCCGAACATATCGATGTCGTGGCATCAGGCGGAACATGGGAGGGCACAGTCAGCGTTTCTGAGCATCTGGGGTCTGACACGTTTTTGCACGTGAAGGTCGCAGGGTTTGAACAGGTGCTGACTGTGCGCTCTATCGGGGACATTGCCGTCAAACATGGGGACAAAGTATCGCTGTCACCGCGCCTGGGTGAATTGCACAAATTTGGCGCAGACGGATTGCGGATAGGATGACACGCCTACTGGGAAAAACAGCCCTGATCACAGGGGGCGCACGCGGGATTGGCCGCGCATTTGCACAAGCCTATCTGCAAAACGGTGCTCGTGTCGCAATTGCCGATATTGACCGAGACCTTTGCCAAGCAACGGCGACAGCATTAGGTGATCAGGTCCTCGCTGTGCATATGGACGTGTCCGATCCAGCCAGCATCACACAGGCTGTCGATCAAACCATCGCGGCCTTTGGGCAGATCGATATTTTGATCAACAATGCAGCTGTGTTTTCTGCCGCCCCTATCGTCGAGATCTCTCCCGAGGATTATGCCCGTGTGTTCGACATCAATGTCAAAGGCACGCTGTTCACCCTTCAGGCGGTCGCGCGGCATATGATCGACGCAGGGATCAAAGGCAAAATCATCAATATGGCCTCTCAAGCGGGCCGTCGCGGCGAACCCTTGGTCGCGGTTTATTGTGCATCCAAGGCCGCGGTGATCAGCCTGACGCAAAGTGCCGGATTGAACCTGATCAGACATGGAATAAACGTGAATGCCATCGCACCCGGGGTCGTGGACGGCGCACATTGGGACGGTGTGGATGCGTTTTTCGCAAAATACGAAAACAAACCTGCTGGGCAGAAAAAGGCCGAGGTCGGTGCCGCCGTCCCTTATGGCCGCATGGCGACCCCCACTGATTTGACAGGCATGGCGTTGTTTTTGGCAACCAGTGATGCCGATTACATTGTGGCCCAAACCTATAACGTCGACGGTGGGAATTGGATGAGCTGATGAAAGATCACATGCACAAAAACAGCCCGATGAAACTTAACGCTGCCAATCTCGACGCATTTCCCGAAACGATTTTGCGCCCGCGCTATGACAGGGCCGCCCTGCGTGCGGGGATGGTACATATCGGGGTGGGTAATTTTCATCGCGGGCATCAGGCATGGTATCTGCACCGCCTGATGCAACAAGGGCTGGCGCATGACTGGGCCATTATTGGTGCAGGCGTGCGCGCCACAGATGCGACCATGCGGGATAAATTATTGGCGCAGGATTGCTTGACCACTTTGATCGAACTGTCGACCAATAGTTCAGGCGCAGAGATCATCGGATCGATGATCGATTTCTTGCCCGTCGAAGATGGCAATGCCGCGCTGATCGCGCAATTGGCGCAAGCTGATATCCGGATCGTGTCATTGACCGTGACCGAAGGGGGGTATTTCATCCATCCTGCGACCAAAGGATTTGGCGCGGCCCACCCTGATATCGTGCATGATGCCGCCAACCCAACCACGCCGCGCACTGCATTTGGCGCCATTGTCGCGGCCTTGAAGCTGCGCAAAGAAATGGGCCTTGGCGCCTTTACCGCGCTGAGTTGCGACAACCTTGTGAGCAATGGCGATATCCTGCGCCAGACGGTCGTCTCATTGGCCCACCTGTCCGATCCGGCATTGGCAGATTGGATCGACAACACCTGCAGCTTCCCGAATTCGATGGTCGATTGCATCGTGCCTGCTACGGGCCAGAATGAACTGGCCTTGGCCAAAGGTTTTGGTGTTGATGACGCAGCCCCCGTCACCCACGAGGATTTTCGCCAATGGGTGATCGAGGATCATTTTTGCGCAGGCCGCCCCGATTGGGACAAGGTCGGCGCACAATTCACCAATGATGTGCATGCCTTTGAGGCGATGAAAATTCGCATTCTCAACGGTGGCCATCAGGTTATTTCGGTGCCCGCCCAGGTGCTTGGCATCGACACGATTTCGGGCTGCATGGAACACGATCTGCTCGGTCCGCTGTTTTTGAAAATCGCCCACGAGGAAATAGCGCCTCATGTGGATGCGGTGCCCGATATGACACCTTCGGCCTATGTGAAGCTGATCCAGCGCCGCTGTGCGAACCCAATGATTGTAGACACCACGCGGCGTGTCGCCTTTGATGGATCATCACGTCATCCGGGGTTTGTTCTGCCCTCTATCCGTGATGGTTTGGCGGCTGGTACGTCAATTGATGGGCTTGCCTTGATCGAAGCCGCTTGGGCGCGGATGTGCGCCGGAACACGCGGAGATGGAGCTGTTATTGCGCCAAATGATCCTTTCTGGGCTGATCTCAATGTGATCGCTTTGCGCGCAAAAGATGACCCTGCTGCATGGCTGTCGATGACACATATTTATGGTGATTTGGCGGAAAACGCGCGCTTTGTGGCAGCCTTCAAGACCGCATTACGTAGGATTTGGGCCGATGGCATGTCCGCTGCGATCCAAAACTATTTGAGCCGGTAAATCTGTACCACAGCGGAAAATCCGACCAAGACATTGCAAAATCACCCTCGGCATCTTGGGGTTTCGCGTTGCTTTGCGCAGGCGCAGCGAAAGTCTCCTCCACCCTTTACAGTCATCTGTGCTGTTTGCAGCATCGGTCACCCTGAGTTCACACGGGTCTCCCGCTGCGCTGTCCGCCAAGGTCTGCTTCGGCTCAAAACTCATGACGTCTGAGTTCGAAAATCGGGACCGCTTTCTGGACCACTTCCGGTCCGAAGGTAGTCGCTAAGCCTCTATAACTGCATGACAATTAGAGATGGACCACATCCTCTCCTGGGCACCAAAAATCCCAAACACTATCTGTACAAATCGAACGCTTACTCGCGGGGTGGGTCAGGTGTTGTGCATCGGCTTTCACAATTCGGATCGCGATAGAGTTTGTGTTTTCTCGCATTGCCAGCTTTGACGGTCAGAGCTGAACTAACAACTCAGAGCGTGGCCCGCAGCCGGCAACTGCCGCATCGTGGCTGTGGTTGTGGCGCACTGGTATCGATCCGGGTCATCTGCAGGATTTTCAAGTCTCGAAGGGCGTATGAAGCTGGGCATAGGTCGTGGTCTGCTGCGACCCGCGGTCAGGATCGTCAGCCGAGATCGCAGTCATATTCTGAAGACTGGAAACGAGAGCCACCGTGTCAAGGCCAGCCTAGAAACAGCGAAATAGAAGAAGAAGGACACGCGCGCATTGACGACACCATGACACGCGGAACATCGCAATCGGGTGAGCAAGTTCTGACAGTCAATCAACACGGGGTGTTTTGAACGCAGCAGGATGCTGCTGCGGCGTTTGAGATACGCATATCTGCATGTGTCGCGCTGTAATTGCGTTTGTGGCCACGACGCATGAACATCAAAACCATCTGGCCCCGCAATGATCTGCGGGGCAAGATAGATTTGTCATTCCGCCGTCAGCAGCGGTGGCTTGTTGCTGCCGGTGATGCGGCCTTGCTGTGGGGCCTCAAACGTCAGGTCCAGTTCGCCATTTTTGACTCCAACCTTGACGATGCCGCCTTTGACCAGGGTACCGAACAGCAATTCCTCGGCCAGAGGTTTCTTGATGTGTTCCTGAATCACACGACCCAGCGGTCGCGCGCCCATATTCGCATCATAACCCTTGTCGGCCAGCCATTCGGCGGCGGCTTGCGTCAGTTCGATATGCACGTTGCGGTCGATCAGCTGCGCTTCGAGCTGCAGCACGAATTTTTCCACGACCTGCATGATCACCTCTTTCGGCAAAGCGCCAAAGCTGATGATCGCATCCAGGCGGTTGCGGAATTCCGGCGTGAAAATCCGTTCGATAGCGGCAGTGTCTTCGCCTGTCCGGGCCTCGCGGCCGAAACCAAGCGCGTTCTTGGACATTTCAGCAGCACCGGCATTCGATGTCATGATCAGGATCACATTGCGGAAATCCGTGGTGCGACCGTTATGGTCGGTCAGCTTGCCATGGTCCATCACCTGCAACAGGATGTTATAGACATCCGGATGCGCCTTTTCCATTTCGTCCAACAACAGCACGCAATGCGGGTTCTGGTCGACACCATCGGTCAGCATGCCACCCTGATCAAACCCGACATAGCCCGGAGGCGCACCGATCAGCCGCGAGACCGCATGCTTTTCCATGTACTCGGACATGTCAAAGCGCAGCAATTCTACACCCAGCGTATCGGCCAGTTGCTTTGCCACCTCGGTCTTGCCGACGCCAGTCGGACCCGCGAACAGGTAGTTGCCAATCGGCTTTTCGGGCTCACGCAGACCGGCACGGGCCAGCTTGATCGCCGATGACAAGGCTTCGATCGCCCTGTCCTGCCCAAACACAACCCGTTTGAGGCTTTTTTCTAGGTCTTTCAGCACTTCGGCATCATCTTTGGACACGTTTTTGGCCGGGATTCGGGCGATTTTCGCCACGACAGCCTCGATCTCTTTGGTGCCGATGGTCTTGCGCCGTTTGCTTTCGGCAACCAGATGCTGGGCTGCGCCTGCCTCGTCGATGACGTCAATCGCCTTGTCGGGCAATTTGCGGTCGTTGATAAAGCGCGCGGACAGTTCTACGGCGGTCTTGATCGCCTCGGCTGTATATTTGATGTGGTGATGTTCTTCGAAATAGGGTTTCAGCCCCATCAATATCTTGATCGAATCCGGCACCGAAGGTTCGTTCACGTCGATTTTCTGGAACCGACGCGCCAAGGCGCGGTCTTTTTCGAAATGCTGGCGGAATTCCTTATAGGTCGTCGACCCCATGCAGCGCAGTTTACCACCCTGCAAGGCGGGTTTCAGAAGGTTGGAAGCGTCCATCGCACCACCCGATGTGGCACCAGCCCCGATCACAGTGTGGATTTCGTCGATGAACAGGACCGCATCCTTGTGATTTTCCATTTCGGTCATCACAGCCTTGAGCCGTTCTTCGAAATCACCGCGATACCGCGTGCCTGCCAACAGCGCGCCCATGTCGAGCGAATAGATCGTGGCACCGGCCAAAACATCCGGCACGTCTTTGTTGACGATCTTGTATGCCAGACCTTCGGCAATCGCCGTTTTGCCCACGCCCGGATCACCCACCAGCAGCGGGTTGTTCTTGCGGCGGCGGCAAAGGACCTGAATGCAGCGTTCAACCTCATGCGCGCGGCCGATCAGGGGATCAACATCGCCCTTTTTCGACTTGGCGTTCAGATCGACGCAATATTTCGCCAGCGCGCTTTCTTTTTCGGGGTCTGCACCGGTGGTTTGTTCAGTCTCATCGGCAGCACCTGTCACAGGACGGGTTTCGCCAAAAGCGGGGTCTTTGGCGACGCCATGCGCAATGAAATTCACCGCGTCATAGCGGGTCATGTCCTGTTCCTGCAAAAAGTAAGCAGCATTGCTTTCGCGTTCGGCAAAGATCGCGACCAGCACATTGGCGCCTGTCACCTCTGACCGGCCCGACGATTGCACATGGATCGCCGCACGCTGGATCACGCGCTGGAACGCAGCCGTTGGCACGGCTTCGGACCCTTCGACATCGGTGACCAGCGTGGACAGGTCATCGTCGATGAAATCTTCCAGATCCTTGCGCAGGTCGTCGAGATCGACCGAACAAGCGCGCATGACGCGCGCAGCGTCCGGTTCGTCGATCAGGGCCAGCAGCAAATGTTCCAGCGTGGCCAATTCGTGCTTGCGTTCGTTGGCCAGCGCCAGCGCACCGTGGATCGACTGCTCGAGTGTCGTTGAAAATGATGGCACGTCTGTGCTCCTTCACATCGGGGTCGGCCAGCATGCGCTGGTCCCACCTTGGCCTCTACCTCTTAAAGTTTGGTTTTATTTCCCAACCTTCAAGGACTTTTTTTATTCTGCGCTTCACAAATAATGTGAAGATCGAAACAACGCCCGGTTTTCGTCACGCACCGGTCTGTTCGTGGTTAAAATCTGTCCTTGCTTGCGCGGATCTGCGCAAACACATCTACGTCCGGCTGGTTCTGCATGCCCAGATGCGCCTTGAGACCCGCATCATCGGCGCGCAGAAACGGGTTGGTGCGCCGCTCTTCGTCAAGCCCGGATGGCACTGTCGGCCTGCCTGCCGCACGCGCCGTTTCAATTGTCTTGATACGTAACCTAAGGTCTGCATTGTCGGGGTCAAGGGACACAGCAAAGCGTGCGTTCGATTCTGTGTATTCATGCCCTGAACAGACCATGGTTTGCTGTGGCAGCGCCCGCAATTTCAGCAGGCTTTCCCACATCTGCGCAGGCGTACCTTCGAACAGCCGCCCGCAGCCCAGCGCCATCAGGCTGTCGCCGGTAAAGACCAACCCGGCATTCGGCATGTGAAAGGCGATATGCCCGATTGTATGTCCCGGCACGTCGATCACATGGGTGGCCTGCCCGCAGATATGCAGCAGATCACCTTCTGCAACCGCCAGATCCAGCGGCGGCAGACGGTGCGCATCTGCCCGCGCACCGATCACCCTTGCGTCGCCACGCAGGCTTTGCAGCCCGCCGACATGGTCGTCGTGGTGATGCGTCAGTAGGATATCAGTCAGCTGCCAGCCCCGCTGCGCAAGCACAGCCTTGATCGGCGATGCCTCTGGTGCGTCGATCAGGGCGGTTTGCCCGGTCACGGCATTGTGCAGCACAAAGGCATAATTGTCGCGCAGACAGGGCACGGTGACCAGTTCGACAGGGGGTGCTGTGTTTGTCATGGCAAACCGTCCTTTCCTTGGTATTGTTTGCAAAGTGTCGTCCAAGGAGGTCTGAACCGCAATGCACCTTGATGTGCTGGACCTGCGAAACTTCTATTATCGCAGCGCGCTGGGACGCGCGGCGCAACAGGTGATCCGTAACGAGCTTGTCACGCTCTGGCCCGAGGCAAAGGGACAGGTCGTGGCGGGGTTCGGTTTTGCCGTGCCGTTGCTTCGCCCCTATCTCAAAGACGCGCGCCGCGTGATCGGGCTGATGCCGGGTCCACAGGGCGTGATGCCTTGGCCGCCCGAAGGCCGCAATGTCAGTATCTTATGCGAAGACACGCTCTGGCCAATCGAGACGGGGCATATCGACAAACTGGTCGTGATGCATGGCCTGGAAACATCCGAACACCCCACTGCCCTGCTGGATGAAATGTGGCGCGTGCTGGGACCGGGCGGGCGCGCCGTGGTCGTGGTGCCAAACCGCGCGGGCCTATGGTCGCGGACGGATAAGACCCCCTTTGGCTATGGCCGCCCCTATTCGCTGACCCAGCTTGATGCGCAATTGCGCAAGCACCGGTTTGTCACCGAACGGACCCTATCTACCCTGTTTCAGCCACCGTCGCGTAGCCGGTTCTGGCGCAGGTCGGCAGCCATGTTCGAACGGGTTGGTCCCAAAATACCGGTGATCGCGGCAGGGGGTGTGCTGATGGTCGAGGTCACCAAACAATCTGCCGCCCCGACGCGGCCCGGGTTGAAAGAGGCAGTGCGCCGCCCCCTTAAGGCGCTGGAAGGGATCACCGCACCGCAGCCCAAACCGGAATCTGCGCGCACGTCAGACTAGTTTGATATTTGCCTGTCCGCGCCAAAGGCCCTAAGCGGACAGCATGACACAAACATTCGAGATTTTTCTGACCGCAACACCCGGATTCGAACCCGCTCTGCTGGCCGAGGCGCAGGCAGCGGGCTTTGTCGGTGAGCGGACCCAAGGCGGCGTCACCATGACCGGCGGCTGGCCCGATGTCTGGCGCGCCAATCTAGTCCTGCGGGGGGCGACCCGCGTGCTGGTGCGGATCGGCAGTTTCATGGCCTTCCATCTGGCACAGCTGGACAAACGCGCGCATAAATTCCCGTGGGCGGATGTGCTGCGGACCGATATCCCCCTGCGGGTCGAGGTCACGACCAACCGCAAGTCCAAGATCTATCACGCCGGTGCCGCCACCCAGCGGATCGAGACCGCGCTGAAAGCCAATGGCTATCAGATCAGCGCCGAGGCCGAACTGGTCCTGAAACTGCGGATCGATGATAACCGCGTGACGATCAGCGTCGATACATCCGGCGAAAGCCTGCATAAACGCGGCCACAAGCAAGGCGTGGGCAAAGCGCCCATGCGCGAAACACTGGCGTCGCTGTTTCTGCGCGACTGTGGTTATCACGGGACCGAACCAGTGCTGGACCCAATGTGCGGGTCTGGCACTTTCGTGATCGAGGCCGCGGAAATCGCAGCAGGGCTATACCCAGGGCGCAGCCGCAGCTTTACGTTTGAACAGCTTGCCAGTTTCGATCCCGTCGCATGGGACGCGATGCGCCAGCACAGCCCGACACCGACCGACCTGCGCTTTTACGGCAGCGACCGTGACGCGGGAGCGATCCGCATGAGCCGTGAGAACGCCGACCGCGCGGGTGTGGTGGGCCTGACCACATTCGACACGCTGCCCGTCGATGCGCTGACGCGCCCTGACGGGCCACCCGGTCTGGTGATCTGCAACCCGCCTTATGGCGACAGGATCGGTAATCCAAAACTGCTGTTTGGGCTTTATGCATCGCTTGGGCAGACGCTCAAGGCGCAGTTTTCAGGTTGGCGCGTGGGCATCGTGACCAGTGATGCGGCCCTCGCCAATGCGACCGGCCTGCCGTTCAAACCCAAAGGCGCGCCCGTGCCGCATGGCGGGCTGAAGGTATGGCTGTTCCAGACCGGGAAACTGTGAGGATCGCACCATGACCCTGTTCGCTGGCCTGTCCGCCTTTCCGATCACACCCGCGACGCCGGACGGGCAGATCATCGCAGATGACCTTGCGCGCATGTTGCTGCGGCTGAAGGCAGCACAGGTCAATTCCGTTGGTCTTTTGGGAAGCACCGGCACCTATGCCTATCTGGACCGTAGCGCGCGGCAAAAGGCGGTCAGCATCGCCGCCGAAACACTGGCAGGCGATGTGCCCTTGATCGTGAGCGTCGGCGCCTTGCGCACCGATGCCGCCGTGGCACTGGCGCAGGATGCGGCCAAGGGTGGCGCGGATGGTCTGCTGATGGCGCCTGTGTCCTACACGGCGCTGACGCAGGAAGAAGCCTATCAGCATTACCTTGCTGTCGCGGGAGCGACTGGCCTGCCGCTGAGCATCTACAACAACCCCGGCATGACACATTTCACGTTCAGCATCGACCTGCTGGTCCGGCTTGCCGCGATCCCGACGATCACGGCGGTCAAGATGCCTCTGCCTGCGCAAGGTACGCTGGCGGATGATCTTGCCGCTCTGAGGAACTATCTGCCTGCGGATTTCGTCATCGGCTACAGCGGTGACTGGGGCTGTGCCGAGGCGCTGCTATCCGGCGCGCAGACGTGGTACAGCGTGGTGGCGGGCATCCTGCCGGAACCGGCCTTGCGGTTGACGCAAGCGGCACTGGCGGGGGACGCGGCGCGCACGGCAGAGCTGAACGCCACATTCACCCCGCTTTGGGCGCTGTTTCGGGCGCATGGCGGGCTGCGCGTGGCCTATGGCATCGCGCATCTGCTGGGGCTGACGAAAGCCCTGCCGCCACGGCCGATCCTGCCGATGCCAGACAGCGCGATGCCGGACCTGCGCGCCGCGCTGGACATCGCGCTGGCCTGACCGTGGATCAGACCGGCGGCATGACGCTTTTGCGACCGATGCCCGTGTAATAGCTGAACCCTGCGGCCACGGCATCATCGCAATGATAGACATTGCGCAGATCGGCCATGCGCGGTTCGGCCATACTGCCTGCCAGGCGGGCAAGGTCGAGCGTGCGAAAGTCGTCCCACTCGGTCAGGATCACCACCAGATCAGCGCCTTGCACGGCGGTATAGGCATCGTCATGCCAAGTGACACCGGGCAATAAGTCTTCGGCCTCGCGGAACGCCTGCGGGTCTACGACGCGCACATCGGCCCCCTGCCCGACAAGCGCTGGCACGATTGTCAGCGAGGGTGCATCGCGCATGTCATCGGTGCCGGGCTTGAAGGTCAGACCCAGCACCGCAATCGACTTTTTGCGAACATGGCCGTCGCAAAGGTCGATGATCTTGTCGATCATGACGCGCTTGACCTCTTCATTGACCTTGATGACGGTTTCGACAATTTGCAGCGGGGCTGCATGGTCCTGCCCGATCCGCGCCAAGGCGCGGGTATCCTTGGGAAAACACGACCCGCCATAGCCGGGGCCGGCCTGCAGGAATTTGGGGCCGATCCGCTGGTCAAACCCCATGCCATTGGCGACCGCTTTGACATCGGCGCCGGTTCTTTCGCACAAAAGCGCCATTTCGTTGATGAAGGTCACCTTGGTCGCCAGAAACGCATTGGCCGCGTATTTGACCATTTCGGCGGTTTCCAGATCGGCGACCAGCATCGGAAAGCCACGGTCGGTCAGTGGACGATAGATCGCCTGCATGACAGCGGCGGCGCGGTCGGTCTGCACCCCGACGACAACACGGTCTGGATGCATGAAATCATCAATCGCCGCACCTTCGCGCAGGAATTCGGGGTTCGATACCACGTCGAAATCCTGCGCGGGATTGGTAGCGCGCATGAGCTCTGCCACCTTGCGGCTGGTGCCGACCGGCACGGTCGATTTGGTCACGATTACCACATGGTCGGTCAGCACCTCCGCCAGTTCCTGCACGGCAGAAAACACATAGCTGAGATCGGCATGACCATCACCGCGCCGGCTGGGCGTGCCTACGGCGATGAACACCACCTGCACCCCGTCGATCGCAGCGCGCAGGTCGCTGGTAAATGACAGCCGTCCTGCGGCCATGTTACGGGCAAGCAGGGCGTCCAGACCCGGCTCAAAGATCGGAGTCTTGCCGTCGCGCAGCAAGGCAAGCTTGGCCTCGTCCTTGTCGATGCAGACGATCTCGTGGCCGAAATCCGCAAGGCAGACCCCAGACACCAGCCCGACATATCCGGTACCGATCATGGCTATCTTCATCGCAATCGCGCCTTTCGTGACGATGTCGCAGCAGTATCTGATCTTTTCTTATTGCGGTGTGGGGCGCAGGTCCAGTGACCAATACCCGCAATAGTTGTTTTCTGCATCCGCAGAAATTGGCCTGGCAAGCGCCCTGCGCTGGCTGGCCCGTGCCAATGTATGAAAAGCTGCCAAAAAGTGTCCCAGCGGGACCACCACGATATCCAGATGGACCTGGCGGTGGGTCAGCCAGCAGATGCCGACAGCGGCGTTAGGTCGACAAGATGCGCAGATGACAACGGCTCAATTACCGAATTTATCGCCGATCCCGTCCATCACGCCGCGCATCCGCTCGCCACTGGCGCAATCGGCGGTCAAGGTCATCTGCGGTTTGATGCGTTGTTTTTCGCCGCTGAAGGTCACGTCGTCAAAACGGCTGGCCAGCACGATCTGCAGGTACGTGCCTTGTGCACCCTCGATCTGCGCCCTGCCGTTGGAAAATGGAATGCTGCGGCCCGTATCGGTGTTGCGCACAGCAAAGCTGCTGTTGGCAAGCGGGCATTGGTTGATCAATCGCACCTCGGCGCGGATCAAAGCGCCATCGCCGGTGTTCAGCGCATCTTGGACGATGGGAAGCACAAGCCTGACCAGCCCAAGGGCCACCACGGCGGCAAGGATCATCAAAACAATGGAACGTCGGGTCATGGCTGTGGTCCAATCACAACAGGCCCGGAGTAACCCGGGCCTGTGTTTCGCATAGTGGTGCGCTTAGCCTTGCAGCAGGCTCAGCACGCTTTGCTTGGAAGCATTGGCCTGCGCCAGCATCGCGGTGGAGGCTTGCTGCAGGATCTGCGACTTAGCAAGGCTGGTCGATTCCGCCGCAAAGTCAGCGTCTTCGATACGGCCACGACCACCTTCGAGGTTGATGGAGATGTTGGTCAAGTTACTAACAGTGTTGTCCAGACGGTTAGAAACCGCACCAAGCTCTGCACGCTGTGTGTTAACCAATGCAATAGCTGCGTCCATTAGAGTAATCGAAGCCAATGCAGTGTCACGAGTGCTGATGTCAAAAGCGCCTGTCGCCGGCGTTGCAGCTGATGCGGTAACACCGGCTGTAGTTTCAGCTACTGTTACGTCCGCCTCAACACCGTCAGTTGCGGTTGCAGCCGCGGTAGTTACCGTCCCAGTCCCTGCTCCACTTCCACCAGTCCCAGTCACCGTAAACGTCGCTGTAAAGTTCACGCCATCAGCACGTGAGACCGATAAGACCCCGGCAGTGTTAGTAACAGTGTAAACCGATGTATCAGTGTTTGCAGCTTGCAACGCTGCGCCTATAGTATCGGCAGTATCTGCTGCAGCGAGATCACCCGTTGAAATTACAACATCGGTTTCGCCAGCAAACGAAAGTGTGAGCACAACGTTGTCACCCGCAGCAATAGCAGTGCCGGTTGCAATTGTTTGACTTGTTGTGGCTGCTGTTGCAGCGGTTTCTGTGCTTTCTGTTCCACCACCGGCTACCGTGAAAGTGCTAACAGTTGCACCAGCATCGTTGGCTGTTGCAACAAGATTGGTGCCGTCAGCTGTAAATGTCCAATCTGTGTTAAGAGCGTCTTCGTTAAGTGCTGTTGCCACTGCGGCCAAATCTGCAAAATCGCCAGCACCTGTCGCAGCCGCGGTGAGCGTTACTCCGCCAATTGTGACCGTCACATCAGCATCGATGCTAGCAATAGTCACGCCACTGAAGTCAGCGGTCAGAACGGCCGTTGCTTCATCGATGGCTGCTACGGCGGCGGCTGTGGTATCCGAAGCACCAAGCGCAGAAGTTGTCATCGCAGAGATACTAACCGTAATTTTATCCACGTCACCTGTGTTGCCACCAACTTGCAGATTGAAAGTACCATCGCTACTGCCGCCACCGACACCAGTCAGCAGGTCTTGGCCAGCCCAAGTGGTCGCGCCGGCAATGCGGTCGATTTCAGTGGTCAGCGCCGTAAATTCAGCCTGAAGATTGGATCGATCGGTTGTGTCGTTCGTGTCGTTCGACGCTTGAACAGCCAGTTCACGCATACGCTGGAGGATGTTTTCGATTTCCTTGTGCGCGCCTTCGGCCGTATTGATCAGTGCCTGACCGTCCTGGGCGTTGCGGATCGCCTGGTTGGTGCCACGGATTTCCGATGACAGCCGCGATGCAATGGCCACGCCAGCTGCGTCATCTTTGGCAGAGTTGATGCGCTTGCCGGTCGACAGGCGCTCCATCGAGGTTTCCATATCTCTGTTGACGCTGGACGCGGAAGCCGCGGCCATCAAGGCGCCGGTATTTGTTGCAATTGCGAGTGCCATCACATCTCTCCTATTATGTCATTAAGAGAACACAGTCTAAATCCGCGTTCTCAACCAACTGAAGCATGCTGTCGCTATCAACCGGCCTATGAGTGGTAACGGCTTGGATGCCGCAAGCTTTAGCCCCGCAAGGCAACATTCTTTGCCAAGGCCGATTGCTGTAAAGCGGTGAGCCTATTAGGGTTGGACGTGAACCGCTGAAAGGTGCGCATTGCCATGACATTCCTATCCCGACTGCCTATTTGCTTTTGTCGGATCGCGACTGCCAGCTTTTGCGCGATGCTATTGGTCGCCGGAACGGGCCTGGCCGCCCAAGGGTCAGATGCGAGCCCCGATCCTTTTGACGCTGCCGTTGACGCCGTAAAAGCCGAAGATTTCGGTCTTGCAAATGATCTGTTCTTTGCTTTGGCCGAACAGGACGATCACGACGCGCAATTCAATCTGGCGATTTTGCTGGAGGCCGGAAAAGGCACGCCGCAGAATTACACCCTTGCGCTGGAATGGGCATGGCTGGCCCAGCTTGGCGGTGTCGAGCGCGCAAAGGAATTGGCTGACCGGCTGGCTGAAAAACTGCTGCCTGCCACGAAAGATGCAATCGCGGAACGCATCAAAAGCCACCTACAAGACCGACTGTCGCGGGGTAATTCCGCAGCCATCATGCAATTTGTCGCGTTCAACCAAACGATATTGACGCGACCCGATCTGGAAACCGCCTATATCTGGACGCTGATCGGTGCGGCGTTGAATATCGAGAAAGCCGTCCAAACCCGCAATGATATCGAGGCCACGTTAGAGACGCGCGTTGTACTGGCGGCTCAGGAAACGGCACGCGGGATGTTTGTGGATCAGGACATGGCGTCGTTGTTCGCCGGTGACGGCGTTGCATCACGATAGCTGACCGATATGGCGAATGCCTCGTCCTCGGTCAGGTCATATTGCTGCGCGGCCTCTTCCAGACTGCTGCCCGCTTGGCGAGCTGCGATGAACGCCACGATATTGGATGCCGATTTTGCCTGCGGTCCGTGGTTTGCTGCAACCCGCTGCGTCAGTGGCGCAACAACAGGTGTATCGACCTGCGTTACGGTGACTTCTGGGCTATTTGTAGGCGGCACCGACTGAACGATCTGTTTCAGCGATGATTTGATATCCGACAAATCGCGTTGATCCCGCATCACACGGATCAAAAGCCAACCGACCAAGAGTAAATTCAGGGCCAGCAACCAGTTTGTAATGCTTTGGCCAGAGACCAAGCTTGCGTAATCCTGAAGTGTCAAAAAAGTTTTCCTGAATAGTCAATATTTTGACGTTTGCGAACTCGTATTGCCAGCATGGCCCAGTCCGCGCAATTCAGCACATTTTTCGGCGTAAAGAAACTCTTGAGTCAATTTCTGATACAAGTTTGCCAAATCATCGGATGTATTCGGCCCAAGGGGTCCCAATTTCGACATTTCGGCCAGCACATTTTCAGATGCTGCAATATAGTCTTTGTCCGACGCGCGGCACGCTTTCAGTCGGTCAAGCGCCGCATCCAGCTGTTGTGTCGCGACGCCGGTCTCTGACATTAGGTCATGGATTCGAATGAATCGGCCAGACCCTGCGCGATCTTGTCGTAATCGACAGGATATTCATTCGCTTGGATCGACGCCCGGATACGTTCCACAGCTTCGATATCAACCGGTACCGGCATGCTCTGCATCGACGCCAGAACCTCTGCAGCGGCGGAATTGATCTCGACCGCGGGTCTGGACGACGCCGATACCGGATTAACCGGCGCAGCGACACCAAGACCTGCCGTATCGCCACTGCTTGCGGGCGAAATGTTGACTCTTGGAACCGCGTTCACCTCTGGCATTTTCGCGGAAGTGACCGTGCCAGTCAGATTTTGTGTTGCATCAACCATTTTGCATTCTCCTGTCGAAGATAGGTAACGACTGTTCAGGGCGCCATTTTAGAGATGACCTGAACTTTTCTTTCCTGAGAGATCCGTCCGATCACTTCGCTGCCGCTGCTCAGGTTTCTTAGTCGTATGTTATCTCCAATTTGGCCCGGTTCCAAGGCGATGCCGGGACTTTCTATTTCTATACCGCCGTTCACGATCTGCAAAGTGACAATATCGTCAGCATTTATAGCCCAATCGCGCTGCAGATGGCGCGGACTGACCGGCACGCGAGGTGTCAAAGATTGCGACAAAACCCTGCCGACAACATCCTCGATCGTAATGTAGACATTATTGACTGACAACGGATCGATTGGTCGGATTTCCAGATCGTCCAATTGTATCCGATCACCGCTGCGCAGCGGCCGGCGCAGAAAAACTGCTTGTGTCACCTGTCCCTCGGTGACTTTCGGGACTTGAGGAAGTGCGCCTTGGACCTGCGCACGCAATGCAATGCTCCATTCCACTGGCGACGGGCAGCGCACAGTCACACTGCGCCAGCCATTGAAGGCTTGCTCCACCTCCAACGGCGCATCACAGGCATAGAATTGTTTTTCGGCCATGACATTCGGTGCTGCGATTTCGCCAACGCTGGCCAGCCGTTCAATGATTGCCTGCTGGACTTCTTGACCCGTGACAATCCGTGTTGCCGCCTGATCCTGCGCCAAAAGCGCGAACGGCCAGAACAGCATGATGGAAAGCCAGCGCATCATACTAGAATACATAAATATCGTCGGGGACAGTTGGGAAGCCAGAGGCCTCAGGCAAGATCAGGGTTTGTCCCGCCACCATCCTGTCGGGATCGCCCCGCAGAAAAGCGCGCGGATTATCCTGAACGATTTTCTCAATCACCGTTTGCAGACCCGTCGACCCATAGCGATACTGGCGCAGGATCCCCAATAGATTTTCACCCGGCGCAATGATATGGCGTTGGCCTGACGCAGCGGTGTCAGAGCAGTCAGCCATGCACAGCAAAACCCAAGGCTCTTGCGCTTTTGCAACGTGCGGCAGCATGAATACGGCAAGAAGTGGTAAGATCACTTGGCCCAATCGCATGACGTTCAACCTCCTATTTCAAAGCGCACTTTGGCGCCGGCCAAATGCGCGCCGGCACGCCTTGCGTTCATCGGGCTCAGGATAGCTTGGCTTGGGCTTAGTTCCACGATGCGGAACACTATCCAAGGCTGGCCATGGCCCTCGGCAAAGGCAAGGCTTTGACGGGTCAGGCCATCACGGCTGCCCAGGTCAATTCGAAAACGTCCGGTACCCGCGTCCGTAAGAAAGCCCTGCAATGGCGCGCAGGCATAAGACCCCAGCCAAGTCGCAAGCTCTGCTGACACGCTGTCGGCGAGGCTTTTTGCGACCTCATGCGCATCCTTTCGCGCCAACACATTGACCGTGCGCCAAGGCGTATTGGCCGAGACAGCGACCACATGGCTGGTGGTCATCTGCTGTGCCCGTCCAGGCGCAGCAGGATCAAGTACCTGCGCCTGCAAGGTGACCGTTAATGTCGTCGCTTGAAGCCCAGGGGCCGTTGCGTGCCATGACAAATGCAGGCCCCGCGCAGTATCAGGTATCAGGTTTGACCGCGATGCCTCTACTCTGGACTGGCCGCCCATAAGAGTGTCGTAATCAAAACCAGCAGGAACTTTGCTCCCGCCCTGTCCCACCGTCGCAAGCGAGATATCGCGCGCTGAAACATTGATCTGCGGCGTCACCCCAAGACCCATGATAGTCGCGTCATGCGCCAGCTCCAAAGCCTCTGTCGCCCAAAGCGGTGCGGTATACCCAACATGTATCTGTGGATTCCCCGATATCAGATTGATCGCTGGCCGCACGGCGCAGCCAAGCGCAGGTGCAGTGCCGACATAGGCATCAATGACAACTTCATAATGATGGCCAGACGGCCCTTGGCTGACGACAGAATAATCCAGAATGCGGGAATTGGGCCGCAGCAGAATGCTTTCGCCTGTCAGCGCACCGTTATCCGCCATGGAAAAGCCTGACACGTCAGCCCCCCCCTCTAGCGCGGCAAGGTATAGCGCATCTTCCAAAGCAAAACGTTGCGCACGGTCGGTGTCGTTATTGGTCACGGCCGCCCGGCCCGTGACGCGCACGATATCCGCAAAACCCGGCCCACAAGTCAGAACAAGCAACAGCACAGGCGCAAGCAGCCTCATCTGACGACGAAATATTCCTGTCAGCATCCCTGGCCTTACCTCCCGGCGGCTTATCGCACTGCCATCATGATGCGTGCGATCATGTCGCGGTCCAGTTCTAGCACGACCTCATAGGTGTCGCGGCCAACCGGATTGATACGCACCGTGCGCGCACCCCGGATTGTACCATCGACCGATGCGCGTGTTGTGTCGTTTTGCAACACGGCATCGACCACGGTTGTCTGCGCACTTAGCCGCAAGCCATGCACCTGCTCGGTGAGGTCGCGCATGGCGTCCAGACGGGCGACACGGATCGCCATCAAGCGCTTTTGATTGATGTTATGCGCCGGCTGCGCGGAAATCGTCGCATATCCTGTCCCGATAATCGGTGGGACAGTTTGCTGTATAACAGCGGCATCAGTGCCCCTTAGCGCGGTCTCGATTTCAAGAACTTCTTTTGCGGCGGGTGATATGCCCGCAGCGTTGTATGGTGCGTGGGCATTCATGTTGCAGGCGCCCAGCGCCAGAGCAATCGTGAAAGCCGCACAAGTCTTGATCAAATCGGTTAAGGCAAAGTTACGCACAAAAATATCCTCCGCAAGTCGCGTTTTGCCTCTGGTCTTGCATATGTCGTGCCAGTGCTAAGAACAGCGCAAATACGGCGTATTTTTTTACTGGCACAGGAATTGCTTCTTACTTGCCGAAGTGGCGTCTTCCGAGATGCGCCGCCAGATGGAGCAGCAGGTGACATGAGCGCGTCCGAAACAGCAATACCACGGCACCTGCTGGGGCGGAGCCTGACCAGCATCACGCTGCCGCTTGGCATTTTGATGCTGGTGGCGATGATGGTATTGCCGCTGCCAGCCTTCTTGCTGGACATCTTTTTCACGCTCAACATCTTCATGTCGCTGTTGATATTGATGGTGGCACTGCACACTTACCGGCCGCTGGATTTTTCATCTTTTCCCAGCCTCATTCTGGTTGCAACGGTGTTGCGACTGGCGCTGAACGTTGCGTCGACAAGGATCATCCTGAGCGAAGGACATTTGGGAACCAGCGCCGCCGGTGCCGTGATCGAAGCATTCGGTGCCTTCGTCATTGCAGGCAATTATGTCGTCGGGATTTTTGTCTTTGTCATTTTGGTGATCATCAACCTTGTCGTGATCACCAAAGGTGCAGGCCGTGTCTCAGAAGTTTCTGCCCGCTTTACCCTTGATGCCATGCCCGGCAAACAGATGGCCATTGACGCGGACCTGAATGCGGGAGTGCTCACCGCCGAAGAAGCGACCGTGCGCCGCGAGGACGTAGCGCGCGAGGCAGATTTTCATGGCGCGATGGATGGTGCATCCAAGTTTGTCAAAGGCGACGCCGTTGCCGGTATTCTGATTCTGGCCATCAACGTCATCGGCGGGTTGACGATCGGGATGCTGCAGCATGGGCTGTCGATCGGCGAAGCCTCTGAACTTTATATTCTGCTGTCGATCGGTGATGGTCTTGTCGCGCAAATCCCGTCTTTGCTGTTGTCGATTGCGACGGCAATCATCGTGACGCGTGTATCGTCGAGCCAGGATATGGCCGAGCATATCAAAGGCGAAGTCAGCATGTCGCGTGCGTGGTTTCCCGTAGCAGGGGTGCTGCTTTTGATCGGCCTTGTGCCGGGCATGCCCACCATCTTGTTTGGCGGCATGGGGCTAGCTGCCGGTGTCGCTGCGTATTTCTTTCGCAAGCAAGAACAGACCGACGCCACGCAAGACAAGAGTGACGCAAAGACGCCTGTCGAAGACAGCAATCCCAATAGCTTGAACATCACCGACGTCGCTGATCTGTCTGCGGTGACGCTGCTACTGAGCTATCCGCTTTTGTCCATGGTGGACAAAGACGACGGCGGACCTTTGGCGCGACGCATTGTCACCGTGCGCAAAGAAGTGTCGCAAGCTTTGGGTTTTGTCTTGCCCAGTGTCCGCATCCGTGACGATCTTGGGCTGACAGCAAACGAATACAGGATCAAGATCGGCCAAACGGTCGTTGCCGAAGACAAGATCTATCCTGATCAGAAACTTGCCCTGCCCAGCGGCACATCGCGCGTCAAGATTGAGGGCATAGATGTCAAAGAGCCGTCTTTCCGCATCGACGCGACCTGGATCCAGTCGGACCGCGAATTCGAAGCAGAAGCAAATGGCTATATCATCATCGAGCCTGAAACGGTGCTGGCGACACATCTGAGCCAGATCTTGTACAAATATGCGTCAGAACTGATCGGACAGGATGATGTTCAGGAACTGCTCGACAATCTGTCAAAAGTTGTGCCGCAACTGGTCCAGTCCGTTGTCCCCAAACTGATGCCATTGCATAATCTGACGGCGGTGCTGCGGCAGATTTTGCGTGAACGGATACCGATCAGCGACCTGCGACGCATCTTGGAATTGATCTCCGAGATGGCAAGCAAGAACATGAGCGTGACAGAGACCGCAGAGGCGCTGCGGCCCCAACTTGTTGGCCTGCTTATTCAACAGACAACGCCGCTGAACACCCCGCTTCCGGTTGTGACACTGGACAGCGCATTCGAGCATCTGTTGATCAATTCCGCCAAGCGGTCAGAGGGCGATCAGTTGCTGCTGGATGGATCACTGGCAGAGCAGATGGTCAAATCGCTTGTGCGTGTCAACGAGGAACAAACTGAAGCCGGCAAGAAACCATTCTTGGTCGTTTCTCCGCAAATCCGGCGCAAATTATCCAGCTTTCTGCGTCAACATATCGCTGACTTTCCCGTCCTTTCATTCACGGAATTGCCTGACGGGCGACGGGTGGAGGTTGTGGCGACGGTGTCTGGCGACGAGCAAATGGCCACAGAATGAAACATGGTCATTTTTTGATCCCCGATGAGGCGCCCTGGTCATGACTGAATATATCTTCAGAGCATCCGATCCCGATACCGCAATGGAAAAGGCGGTACGCGAACTTGGCGACGATGCCATGATCCTATCCGTCAGAAAGATGGGAGATGTCACAGAGGTCCGCGCGACACGCGAATCTGACATGGCCGATCAGCTGCAATGGGACGATCGCAAGCCGCAATCCTGGCCAAGCGACGCCATGGATCTGGGGGCGGCGATGCGGACTGCCCGCGCGCGGCGCAACGGGTCTGATCCAGCCTCGACCCCGCGACGGGCTGCCGATACCAATGCTGCGCCTACCCGTGAAAAAAGCACAGATATGGGCGTAACTGCAGCACCGGTGGCGCGGCCGGCTGAAGAACCAGAGACGATATTGGATGCAACACAATTCGAAGAATTGTTCCGCCAGCGCCTTGCACAAGCTCCTGACGACCAGCCTGAAATCGTGTCAAATGCGGCAGAACCCGTCAGTCGTCAGCAAGATCCGATCGAGCGAGAGACTGCAACCGCACGCAACAGCTCTGCAGCACAGACCGTACCATGGACTCCTGACCAACCGGACAGCGCGGACACGTGGAACGAGGATCGCGCACCTGCTGCACAAGTACCGGCAGCCGAACGACCTTCTGCTACAATCCTGAACGAAGGCGCAGTCGCCCAGCACCGCATATCTATTTTTGACTACGGCTTCCCCGAGGATATTGCCCAGTCCTGCGCGGTTGCACCGGATCTGCATACTCTGCAAGCACAGCAAGACCATGCCTGTCACCTGCTGGCAGCACGGATCACCGACGATGCCGAAATCTCTTTGGTTCATGAAAATAAAGCGCTGTTTCTTTTCGGCCCGCCCGGTGCGGGAAAGACAACCGTCGCGGCCCAGCTTGCATTTGAACGCTTGCGCACCACGGCGTTCCAGCCCCGTCTGGTTCAGGTGCCGCAGAAAGGTTTTGTCAGCTGCGGCCGTTTGCAACAATATGCAACGCTGCTGAACTCCGAGTTTCGCACATTGTCTTTCGAAGATAACGAAGACATCGCGCGCAATGATATCATTGATTGTGATCTGACAGAGCCTGATGCCATTGCGGAAGCATTGGAATGGGTCACCGAACGAAGCAGTGGTAGTGACGTTAGCCCATTGCTGATCATCCCCAGCACATGGTCGATTGCAGCAATCAAGCAATATACCATGATGTTCGAGGCGATCTGTCCAGCGACTGTTCTGACACATATGGATATCGGGGGGATAGATATCGCAGGTCTGTCGGCAATGGCCGATGCAAATATAAAGCTGATCGCTGCCAATGAGACGAGAAAGATCACCGAGGGCCTGACGCTGGTGGATCGCGACTCAGTGGAACGCTTCTTGCAGGTGACACTTGCGACTTCGGTGGCAGATGACCAGCAATCTTCGACGCGCCACTAAACAAGTCGTGCAGTCAGTCGTTTCTATAAGGAACTTATAATGCCGACGGAGTCCTATTCGATGTCAATGTTAAGCCCGGCCGCCGTGTACAAGCGTCAACAACAAAACCCGGGCTTCAATCCCGAAGACAGCCATCAATTGATCAAGGCAACGCTGGAGTATCTTGTACGCAGCCTTGGTATCCTGATGCAGGAACCAGCGCGCGACAGCGAGATATTCCAGACCCATATCGCCCGCGTCTTGACGTCGATCTATGTTTTGCAATCAAGTCTCGACTTTGAACGCGGCGGAGACATATCGGTCAATCTGTTCCAATTGTACGAATATTCACGTCAACAGACCCTGAAGCTGATGCGGAATGACGATACGGCGCAGATCGACAGAGCGTATTATTCAATTTCCGAAATCTTTGATGCATGGCAGAAAATCAAGTGAATCCGCGTCTGCACGACGCGCATCTTATCGCTTTGGAAAAGGCGCAGGATGCGTTGGAGGACGCTTTGAGAGACACAGATTTTGATGCAGCAGAGCGCATCAATATGGAAATGCGCGAACGCTTTGCAGGGCTGGCGCATGTTCATGCTGATCAAATACGCCAAGATCTCCCACGTTTGTCGGCGATTATCGGGCGGCATACGCAAGCGCGCAACGACCTTTTAGAACAGGTTGCTTGCTTACAGCGCAATCAAAGGCGGACCCAGGCAGTAATTGCTGCCTATGCTAAACACTAGCGGCATCAGGGATGGCAGCCATGGTCGCAGATGTCTTTGTCGAAAAAGCAGATGCTGACTGCAAGACCGCTTTTACCAGAATGATCAAGCATGGCTTTCTCAATATTCGGGTTGTCTCTGGTGAGAGAAACTCTATTGCATGTTCTGAAATTATGAAAATCACCGATGCGTCGCTTGCGAAGATGACTGAATTACAACGCAGGCTGACGCGCCCTGCGTCGATTATGACGAAGGATGAAAATCAGGTGGGCGCTACTGATACGGCCGATACCATTTGCCGCTTTTTTAGTACAAGCCAATAGAAAACGGTCATAGTAAGAGATGGTGGCAGGCCCATCGGTTACAACATGACAGAAGAATTGCAGAGGGCGCGATATCGCACAAAGGACGCGGCGACCCTTTTTAAATTATGGTAACATGACCAACAGAATAAAGGTTCTCAAATGTCTTACGCCCCAGATTGGATCTTGAACGTTGTGTGTGCCAAAGTAGCTGAACGCTATGTTCTTGGAGCATTGCCGATAGAAGCTTATGCAAACCGCATGTCGCGAGATCTGTTGCTGACCTATGCGGATTGCACACCCGAAAAACTGTACAGCGTTGCAGAGAATATGCTCTTTTTCCTGGCCGAAATCGAGGACGATAATGCCCTCGAACATTGTCACTCTTTCTCCTATCGCTCGGTTCATTTCGACAAGGCTGATCGCCCACGGCGATTGAAGGGTCTGTTTCTAGATCCTTTGGCAGCCGTGAAACAGCAAACCAGCAGCGACACCGTGTTCAAAAGCTTTCGTGCTTTTGTTTTCAGATCCCGGGTCGAAGGCAACTTGGTCGCGCCCATCGAATGGAAAGTGCGCAATCACAAAGAGCTCATTTCATTGGCCGACATTCTGGACGTGGAAGTGTCTTTTTCAGACGCGATGTAGGCGGGGCGATCAGCGCGGCCTTACAAGCCGCACAGCCACGGTCCGGGTCTTATCCGCACGGCCATAGGCATAGCTGGTAAAGAAATTTATGCTCCAAGGCGCATTCGACATCAACCAATTGGTGTCACCGGTCCAGTAAAGACCAGGATAGGTGTTTGGAAAAACATTCTGGTCAATCATCGGTGGTTCTGGGTTGATGACAATCAATCGTTCCAATTCTTCGCGGCTGGGCAGACGCCAACCGGGGCCGATGTTACGCTCGGCGCGCTCTATCAGAGAAGCAACCGAGGCAAAGGGGACAAGCAAGGCTGAACCCACACAGGTATCATTTTCCCATACCTGCCCGATGCTGCAACGCATCCAGTCCAGACCGCCCAGGACATCAATCACGATTGGCCCTTTTGCAACAAAGGTTGTTTCTTGGGCATGGACGGGTCGCGGATCGACGGTCAAAATACCGACGCTCACAAAGAAACACAAAAATGCGTTCTTGATATTTGCGGCATCCAGCATCTCGTTCCTTTCAAATTCCTACTTGGCATCTTCTTTGCATTAAATGTGCCGAACCGCTTTATTGGGAGACATACTATGGATATCGCATCCCTACTTGGACTAATTGGTTGCTTTGCAATGATCATCGGAGCGATGATCGTCGGTGGCGGCGTTGCCCCGTTCGTCGATGTCCCCTCTATCCTGATCGTGATTGGTGGAACATTCTTTGCCGCTATGTATACGACGCCACTTGCGACCTTTCTAGGCAGCTTTGGCGCGATGTCCAAGGCATTCCTGCCTCCCGTAAAAAAGCAAAATGTCTTGGTCGAGCGTATGGTCGAACTTGCCGGGATCGCGCGGAAAGATGGCATGATGGCGCTTGAGGGGCAGGCTGTACCAGACAAATTCTTTGAAAAAGGAATGCAGCTTTTGGTTGACGGCGCGGATGAGACCAAATTGGTCAAGCAATTGACCGCAGAAATCAAATCCATGAAAAGCCGGCATGAAGCAAATCAACTTGTCGTAAAGGCATGGATCGATCTAGCCCCCGCGATGGGCATGATCGGAACGTTGATCGGTCTGGTCTTGATGCTCGGCAACATGTCCGACCCAAAGGCGATTGGTCCCGCCATGGCGGTTGCATTGCTCACAACCATGTACGGGGCAATCGTTGCCAACGTGCTGTTCGGTCCGCTTCTGACGAAATTGGAAGGCTACACCGCCTATGAAGTCATTTACCGAGAGATGGTCGTTCTAGGATTACGCAATATCGCACGAGGCGAGTCCCCGCGCAACATTCAGGATCAAATGGCCTCGAACCTTCCTCCGAAGATGCAGGCAAAGATCGACGCGGCATAATTTAGCCCCTACAGGAAAGTTTGCCGGATGGCTGAAGCAGTCGAAGCAGAAGAAGAACACGACGAAGAATGTCCAAAGTGCCCTCCGGTTGGTGCGCCGGCATGGATGGCAACTTTTGCCGATCTCGCCACATTGCTCATGGCATTTTTTGTGCTGCTTTTGTCATTCGCTGAAATGAACGTCCCGAAATTCAAGCAGATTTCCGGGTCGCTCAAGGATTCTTTCGGCGTGCAGAAAATCATTCCAGTTGTTGAGCAACCTAAGGGAACGACCGTTCTTGAATTGAACTTCAGCCCTTCGCCATCACCTTCTGTGACGGAAGAAGCGACCCAGGAGACGACCGAGATCAAGGAACCAGAGCTGAAAATTCCCACCGACAACCGTGATATGGACGGCGAAGACAAGCAGCTCGAGGGTGAGACGGATGCCGATGGGCTTGGCGGGGAAACAGCGCAGAATATCGCCGATAACGAAAATATGTCGGACGCGGAAAAACTGGCCGCAGCGTTGGAGCAGATCGGTACTGCGGTCAACATCGAAGCCGAAATCGTTGATGGCAAGGTTGCCATCGACATGAATGCCGAGGATGCCTCGCCGCAGGAACTGATCGAGAAATTCCAACGCGTGGGGCAGGCGATAGAAATCGCAGGTCTTGCGACAGGAAAGGCTGAACAAGAGATTCTATTCGGCGGGCTGGACGAGACGCTGAATGATCTGATCTCGATGGTTTCAGAAATCCAGCGCCAGCAACAAGAATCCGGTGGTGCCACATTGGACGAAGCGTTGAGCCAGATGGCGCGCGCGACTGAAAAGGCGCTGGAGGCCGAAGCCCAATTGCGCGCCAATTTGCAGGATGAAATCGACCAAGGGCTGGTGACAGTCGAACAGCGTGACGGCAAGGTTTTTGTCAACCTTGGCGCAGGTGGCGCATTTCCATCAGGTTCGGCCGATCTGACCCTGCAAGCACGCGGCATTATTGACGAGCTTGCAGCGGTCACAGTGGACCCCACGAGCAAGGTCGTTGTCTCTGGTCACACGGATAATGTGCCTATTTCGTTTGGTGCCCTGTATCGGGATAATTGGGACTTGGCGGCAGCACGCGCAGCAAGCGTCGTGCAAGAAATCGAAGCAAGTATTCCAGCACCGGGACGTGAAATGTCTGCGATTAGTTTTGGCGAAACGAAACCTGTCGCAGATAATGCTACAGCCGAAGGCCGCGAACGTAATCGTCGAATAGAACTTGAAATCGAATTTGAACAATAGTGCTATGGGGCAAAGCGAAACAGCGCCATTTATCGAGGGTAGACAAAGCGCCATGTTGAACAAGCTGAAACTTGCCGGGCTTGGTGGCGTCCCATCTGCGCAGCATGCGCGATTCACAAAACGAAAGTCGGACCAGCAAGGCTGGACCGCTGGCGTATTCTTGAAGTCTCGTGCCAACGGTGACAGGGTCTGGCTGCAGCGGATCATGATCGACGGGAAACGGCGCGAGATCGAACTAGGCTCTTTTCTGACGCTGTCACTGGCTGAGGCCCGCGAAGCGGCGCAAGAAAACAGAAAGACCATTGCAGAAGGCGGTGACATCTTTGCAGAACTGCGGAAACAACACCGGCAGGATATTCGGGACCGGATCCGGAGACTATCAGCCAAGCTGAGTGAACCAGCGTCGTTGCGGACACCACAACCGGTTTTGCAAGACGAGGTGCTCACGCCACTGCCGCTTGACGTTGAACCGCCGACTGCACCCATCACACAAACCGCATCAGAGGAATCGGATGTGGCAAAGGTGCGCGCGCTAGGGCCGCATATCGACGCGGCACTCTCGGTCATATTAGACGCTGTGCCGGCGGATATCGACTCTGGGTATGTGTCACAGGATATGCTCGCACTCTCAACGGCTTGTGGTGTAGAGATGCTAGAGCGCGCTTGCAGGATCACGCTTGAAACGGGGGACTGCACGCTTTTGTCGATCGTCGCAATTCTGGACCAAGACGCAGCAACCACAGACGAAGCAGATAACGCCAATATCATTGCTCACAGCAATATACGCGGCGCTGAACACTTTCACTAAAAGGATATCCAGATGTCGACAAACGCAACCTATGAGGCGCTACGCGCGCTGAAACTTGACGGCATGGCCGATGTTTTTGCCGAATTGGCAGCACAGACCGCCAGGTCACCACAGGACCCGGCGCAATGGGTTGCCCATATGGTGGCGCGGGAAAAATCGATCCGTGATGCAAAGCGTCTGCAAAGTCGTTTGCGGGCCGCCAGGTTGCGCGAACCCGAAGCCACCATGGACAAAGTCGATTTTACGGCTGAGCGAACCCTTGACCGCGGAGCCTTCGAGGCTTTGCGTGGTACAGATTGGATAGAGACACACCGCACTGTTCTGATGTCCGGCCCCTGCGGCGTTGGAAAGTCCTTTCTGGCATGTGCTTTGGGACATGAGGCGTGCAAGCTGGACAAAAGCGTCATGTATTTCCGTATGCCGCAGCTGTTTGCAGAACTCGCAAGTGCGAAACAGGGCGGTACCTACGATCGGCTTTTCAGCAAGATCAAGCGTACGGACGTGCTGATCTTGGACGACTGGGGCCCAGACCTGATGACACCCGCACAACGACGCGATCTGATGGAAATCGTTGACGCGCGGTACGAGCGTAAGTCAACCGTGATCACCAGTCAGCTTCCCATCGAAAAATGGTATGACATCATCGCTGACCCCACCTTGGCCGATGCTATTCTGGACCGGCTTGTTCACCAAGCCTATCGTTTCGACCTTGCCGGTGTATCAATGCGCAAAGCACCAGCCGAAGTGAAGAATGATGCGCCCAGCGCAAAGCCAAGCTTTGGTCGCCTGCTTAGCAGGCCTGCACATCCGGCAAATAGATAACGCATTTGCATCTATCGCCATAAAGGCAGGCGGCTGCTCGCCACGACGCAATGGGCAGCCGCATCTTTTTGGTCAGACCGCAGGTCGAAGACGATAGGCGCGGCGCCGCTGTGACGAAGACGGAATCTTGTCGAGCTTGCGGTACTTGGCGATCGTCCGCCGTGCGATGCTCAGACCTTCACATTGCAAACTCTGTGCGATAAATTCATCGCTCAACGGCCCTGAGGGATTTTCAGCGCCAATCAGGTTACGGATCTTTTCACGCACCATCCGAGCCGATACGCCCTCATCCGTGCCATCAAGATCAATGGCCGTGCTGAAAAACGTCTTGAGAGGAAACGACCCTTGCGGCGTCTGCATCATCAACGACGACGTGACCCTGCTGATGGTGCTTTCGTGCAGTCCAACGGCATCTGCGACGGTCTTGAGTTTCAGTGGCCGCATATGTTGCATACCATGTTCAAGGAACGCTTTCTGAAAGCGTACGATCTCTGCCGCAACCTTGATGCTTGTCTCATTTCTTTGTGCAATTGCCCGCTTTAACCACCGCGCATTCCCTAAAGTGTCGCGCACATAAGCCTGATCGCTGTCGTGTTTGACAAGCTTGCGAACGCGCCGGCCTTCCACCTCGTCGACTTTCAAAATGGGCAAGGTCGCACCGTTCAGTTCCACATACCATTCGCCATCTTGGCCGCGCGCAGCAAGAATGTCCGGAGCACGTGCCGACATCATCACATCGTCCGACAGCGCAAGGCCTGGCTTTGGATTGAACTCTCGCAAGCGGCGCAAAAGCCGCTTTACCTCTTCGGCAGAGCATCCGGTTTTCCGGCGCAATTCAGGTATGGCACCGCGTTCGACCAGCACGAGATTTTGCATGATAATCAACAAAGCCGAACGATCGGGGTCGTCAGCCACGATCTGCAGGACCAGACATTCTGCCAAGTTCCTTGCAAACAAACCGGCTGGCTCTGCCGATTGAAGCTTGCGCAGAACAGTGCAAACGCACGCATCGTCCACACCAAGATTGTCGGCGAGCAAAGGTGTTGGGATCGACAACCAGCCGGAAGGGTCCACATGGCTAGCGATCGCATAGCCGATGGCGCGTTCCGATTGTTCCGTCAGGATATCATCGACCTGCGCAAAAAGTTGCGCCGCAAAGCCTTGAGTTGACCTATCGGCCAAAAGGCTGATCGGGTCAAAAGAGGGGTCCCTTTGCGACGAAGCCATTACGCGCGGCGCTGGAACGCGCATTTCTGGCAGCTCGACCTCCACAAAGGGGTTCTCTTCTGCAATTTTCTCTATGTAGTTCGACAGCTCCAAATTATTGAAAAGCAGCAGTTTGATCGCTTGCTGAAGCTGCGGCGTAAAAACAAGAGACTGCTTTTGCGCAAGATGCGCATTAGGAGTCATGTGTAGCATGAGGATAATCCTCTCGTTTCGTTAATACTTTATTAACGAAAAACGGTTAAGGACTGTCGCTATCTTTTAGAACGAATCAACCTCTTTAGGTCAGTTCTATTCAGTTGGCGCAGAATTTGCTTTTAATCATCGTACGTTATGACTGCGCTCAGCGGCTGGCTTGGGGCCAATGGTATTTTCCGAAGCCCGAAAGATAGCGCAAAGATATTTGCACAACCCGAAAGGGCAGTCAAAAATATGATCTCGTATTTTATCATTCGCTTTCAGAATCATCAGGCCGAGTGGCCAAATGTTCTGCAACGCTTTTTACGACAGCAATGATACCGAAACCCCCTACAAACAGAATTGACAGGGTAAGCGGGCCTAACCCCTGCAATATCGCAAACGTACTGGGCGCAATGATCTGCAGGATTGCGATACATGCAGCAGAAATAAGAAACAAACGGATGACCATGCAGCGCTGACAGCTTTTCTTGGCTGACCGCCGACGCATTTTTGGCGCCACCTGTGACTGGTCCGCATTATCCAAAGAATCCATCGGTGTGATCGTCATTCACACAATCTCCACATCAATCGCCAGGCCATTCGCTTTCTCTTGGCTTGTGAATTTAAACTTAAATTTCTCGTTGAACCGCAAGGCGATCAACTGCGCCTCTTGTTCGTCACCGGCGGCAACGACCATACGCCGCCTCATGCCTTCCCTTTGCATGGACAAAAGCCCAAGCGGTACCTGTCGCATTCCAACGTAGACACACATGAAAAAATAGATCAGCAGTCCCAATGACTGATGGATAACAAACGCCGTCATAATCGCACATGTGAAAGCCGCCAATGGCTCCCACAGCCGGCGACCAATGAGCCATAACGGCGGAAAAATCATAGCAAGAAGCGATTTGCGCATTTCAAAAACATCAGCGGCATTCTGACCGTCGGCCACAATTGCATAATTGCTGAGTGTTCTTATACGCTCGATGGACATCGACGGCTTGAATTCATTGAAATCTTGCGCCTCATCACCATCCAGCACAGGTGAACCTTTGGGAAAAGGTTTGGACAAAAAGACGGAAAACATTTTCTTCTCTCGGACCACAGTCGCAAGTATCGGTCGTCCCGTCATCTCTATCGCAGTCCTGACCGTACCTTCGATAGACCCGATTTGAGACCAATGTTTCCCATTCACAGCGACAATCACATCGTCCGCCTGAAGAAAAAATTCCCGCTGCAAGGCAGACCCTTTTATCTTGACGAGCTTGAGCGGACCGGGCGGCGTGACTTCTACAACACTCTCTTCCGGCACGTTACCATTAACCATCATGGAAACTTTATGATATCGGGGTCTTGTCTAGATTGAGCCTGACTGCCGGGCGCTGCAGAGGATCCCGCCTGTAGCCTGTTAATCCTCTGCGCGATCTCTTGCAGCCGCGTTTCCATCTGTTCTTTGATTTTGACAAATTCCTCTGCGTTGTCACTGTTGCCGGTCGCATTGGCAGCCTGCGACATACTTGTGATCATTTCCGCAAAAGCATCTGATTGTGCCGCAAATGTATCCCGCATGACGGTGGACACATTCATAGCCAACTCTCCGTTCAGAGTAGCGATCCTGTCACCAATCTCCTGCTGTATCGCATCAGACCGCATTTGCGCATTTTCCAATGTATCGAGCGCCGAGAGCTTTTCCGTCATGGCGGTCAAATCCGCCTTAAATGCCGATGTGTCGTCCAAGGCCTGCGCCACGACAGACATTCTTTCGTTCAACGATGTAAGCTCGCCACGCAGCTGCGCCATTTGCGAATCTATTGCACCAATAGGAGCTAATTTCTCATCCATCGTAGAAACATTCTCTGCCAGGATGCTCAGCAGCTCGGTATTCGTTGCACTCAGTCTTTCCAAACCAGAAGACGATCGTTGCCAGATCATTGCCATAAGCAATACTGCGAACACCGCGACACCGCCGCCAACCATCAGCGCAATGCGGGCCATTTTTTCCAAACGCTGGGCCGCACTCACAGTCTGCTCAAACTGCGCAGAAATGCGTTCGAATTCGGCAGTCACATCCATAGAGGCTTCGGCAGCATCAAGAGCGATCTGAATGCTTTGATCCAGATCCGGGCTATCTGCAAACTTTGGTGAACGAGCGGCCATACTTCGGTATCCTGCTAATTGGACTTGCGCACAATTGGTGCTTTAGGGGTATAGAATGCACATTCTGTGCCAGTTGTTTGAAGAACGACGCGCGCAGGCAATTCTCTGGACTTGAACCCAAAGCGGTCACATTTCCAAGGATTATGCCGCTGATACGTGACGCCCAAATGCTTGCAATCACCACAGATCATGCGAGGCGCCTTTTTCTCTGCAATCATTTTCGAAACTGCCCAAACCAGCGCCACAGATTATGCAGGTGAAATCGCAGCGCACCCGCAAGTGACAAGATACCACACAAACCAAGAATAAGTGCATGACCTGTCGCGCCTTCGTCTTGATAGAGGCGCGCCTCACCAACAAAAAACATCCCCGAAACCGCGAGCGCGAAAGTGCTGATCATCTCACCGCGGGTCTCATGCTTTCGACGTTTTATTCTCGTCATGATAGCGACTTTCCATTTGCGTCAAAGAGCATGTCATCGGGTAGGTCGACATCTGGCTCGTCGACCTGCTCGCCCTTGTTGAGCTGGTAAATAAAGGCGAGCACGGCCGCAACGGCCGTATAAAGTGGGGGCGGAATCTCGTCTCCGATCCTGCCGGCAAAGAACAAGGCACGCGCCAGCAATTCGTTCGAGAAGACGGTTACGCCCGCTTCCTTTCCAAGCCGGATAATCTCTTGCGCTTGATGGCCGCGCCCCATTGCCAATATTGTCGGCGCACCTCTTGTCCCGATTTCGTATTTCAGAGCGACGGCAAAGTGTATGGGGTTGGTGATAATCGCGGTTGCGCTTGGCACCTGCTCCATAGCTTCGCGGCGCTGTTTCGCACGCGAACCGGCTGTCATCTGAAGCCGGCGAATCTTCGCTTTGACTTCAGGCGAACCTTCTGTTTGCTTGCTTTCATCTTTTAGTTCTTGAAGCGTCATCTTGAGTTTCTTGTTGTTGTCATATTGTTGATAAACAACGTCGAACATCGCGATGACGGCCAGCACAAGAAGAAACACAATCATCAGAAAAATAAAGACATCGCCCAAGCGCGAGAGTCCGCCGAAAAGATGCGTCGCCTGAGACGTCAGCAATTTGTCAACTTCGCTGCTGAACACAAAGATCGCAGCACCTATAAGAGACGCGACCTTTCCGACGGCTTTCAGCATTTCAACCAGAGCTTTGACGGAAAACATCCTTTTAAGCCCATTAACGGGGTTTATACGACTGCCTTTGAAGGCAAGTGCAGAAGCCGACCAGTTAATGCTGCCAGACATCGCCATTTGCGTCAGCACGATAATGACCAGCAATGGCAATGCAAAAATGACTGATTTCCAGAATATGAAGGCGAAAGAAGTACTACTATTGCGGATAATTTCGTCGTGCAGGCCCGCTTCACCGGAGAAACGCAGCAGCGCCGACCATTCCAACAAAAGCCCCGACAAGAACGGCAATAATCCAAAATACAGCAAGAAGCCGACCGAAAGCGTACTGAGAACAAACAGCTCTTTCGAGCTAGCAACTTGCCCATCTTCCTTGGCTTTCTCGAGCCGTTTCTGGGTTGGTTCCTCGGTCTTTTCCTGACCGTCGCTTGCCTCATCAGCCAACGCCTGCCTCCCCGATGGTATCCTCTATGAATTCGAGAATAAATTCGATCATCTCTGCTATTCCGCTCGCGAACGGGGCGGTCGATACGTAGAGCGCGACGAAACATGTCAGGATTGTCAGCGGGAAACCAAAAGAAAACAGATTCAGCTGCGGGGCAGAACGGGTCACAACACCCACAGTGATGTTTGCTAAAAGCAAAATTGACACGACAGGAAGCATCAGTTGCGACGCAATCGTAAACATATGTCCAGCTGCGGCCAGTCCACTTGTGATAAAAGCGCTAAATTTAAAAGGCTGGCCAAGCGGGAGCACCTCGTAACTCATCCTGATCAATCCAATCATATGCAGATGCCCATCCAAGGAAAGAAAAGCAGCAATAGCAAAAAGATTGAGAAATTGACTGATCACCGGCGTTTGACCGCCAGAGTTGGGATCCATCTGCGCGGCGAACCCAAGTCCAGCAGACGCTGCGATTTTCTCGCCAGTCAAGGCGACGGCTGAAAATGCAATTGTGAATGCCAAACCTAACGACAGTCCAATCACTACCTCGATCAAGGCAACTTCGATCATGCTCAGAAACGGCAGATTTTGCGGATCTGGCACGTCGATCAATCCATAAAACCCGAACGCGATCGCAACACTGACAATTACCCTGACTTGGACAGGAATCGCCGCGGCACCAAAAAACGGCGCAGACAGGAAAAAAGCGCTCAGGCGCAGTGTATGCAGAAAGAACACCAGCATGAAGTCGATCAAGGACTGGAGCTCAAGCCCGCCCAGACCCAGAACATCGTCAAGAGTCGGGACCTGCGCAATCATTTCAGCAGGCGGATCTGTTCGAAAATAGACGCAAAGTAATCCGTCATTTCTTGCATCATGAACGATGACAAAGCCGCCATAGCCGCAAGGACAATGACAAGTTTCGGTACAAAGCTGAGAGTCATTTCATTGATACTGGTAGCCGCCTGCAGAATGCCGATGATAAGCCCGACAGTCAGGGCAACACCAAGAATAGGGCCAGACGCGATAATGATCTGCCAGAAAGCCGCCCTCAAACTTTCGATGTTGCTATCAAATTCCATGTCTCAATTCACATATGTTGATGCTATCGAACCGATTGTCATGGCCCAGCCATCAACCAGCACAAAAAGCAACAATTTGAACGGAAGCGCCACCAACATTGGGCTGAGCATCATCATCCCCAACGACATGAGGATCGACGCGATGACGAGGTCGATCACAAGGAACGGTAGAAAAAGCAAAAAGCCGATCTGGAAGGCCGTCTTGAGTTCAGAAGTAATAAACGCCGGTAAAAGAACAGCATAAGGCACATCTTCGTTCGATGCGTATGGTGCATCCCCCGCCATTTCGGCAAACATGGCCAATTCTGCCTCTCTTGTATTGAGTATCAGAAAACCTCGCATGATATTTGCCGAGCCCTCGATTGCAGCAACCGCTGATAACTCTCCGGCCAAGTAGGGGGAAATAGTTGTCGAATATATTTCTTCGAAAGTTGGTGCCATGACATAAAATGTCAGGAATAATGCAATCGAGATCAGGACCTGGTTGGGGGGCGTCTGCTGGGTGCCCATTGCTTGGCGCAGAATCGACAGAATGATGATGATCCGCGTAAATGCAGTTATACCCAACAGAAAGGATGGTAGGATCGTCAACACTGTCATCAGCGCGAGGATTTGCAATGACAGTGAATAGGTTGTCCCACCGTCGTTGCCAACCAAGACATTCAAAGCGGGAAGACCACCACCAACTTGTGCAAAAGCACCTCCCAAGGGGATGCTACAAAGGAAGATAATTCCAAATAGGCGCACGATGACCGAGGTCATAGGTATTTTTTGCACCCTATTCACCTGAGGGCCCATTAGGTTGCAGCAACACCATGGTGGCTGCCTTTCCCGGCCCGTGGACAATGGCGACAGATTGCCCATCGAGTTGAAATAGGGACAGTTGCGTCGTGCGGTCAATCCGCTGTGTTTCGCGCAGCTTGATAGAGGAATCTGCAGGCAATATCCGTTGACGCAAATCGCCAGCCTTGGACACAATAATCTGGCGTGCAATCAGCAAGACAGCCAGAAACACGATAACAATCACTATGCTTGAAGTGTCAAAGATTGCGTTGTCCATTACACATTTGCTCCACGCAGATAGACAGATCAGATACTGCCAACGCGGTTCTCTGGGTCAACGATATCCGAGAACCGGATGCCGAAACGCTCTCCGACCATCACGATTTCGCCCTTTGCGATCAATGTGCCGTTCACAAGAATATCGAGCGGTTCACCAGCCAAACGGTCTAATTCCACAACAGACCCTTCGTTGAGGCGCAGCAACTCACTGATCGAAATCTCTGTCCGCCCAACTTCGACGGACATTTCGACTTCGATATTCTCAAGCGCGCGCAATTTATCGGTCTCTGGGCCTTTGGGGTCTTTGTCCTGATTTTCCATCTTCTGTTCTTTCATCTTGTTAAGCCGCGCTTAGTCTAGCTTTTGTGTGATCGTAATTGCGCTTGTCCCGGCAACTTCACCGATGTCGGCAAAGAACATTTTCTGGCCCTGAACCATGACGCTCAGCCCTTCTCGTAGTTGGATCGGATAGACATCGCCTTTGGTGATACTGATCAATTGCCGCAACGAGACGCGTGGCTTGCTCAGTTGCACATTGATCGGCAGGCGAACTTCCGATACCGCGCGTTCCAGGCGTTCGCGCCAGGTCATGTCGTCGTCAATTACCTCGGATTGCATCCGAGAGCGGAGTTGGGCCGCAATTGGTTTCAGCGTCTGCAGCGGATAAAGTATGTCAATCCGTGCGTCATCCGCCTTTGGCAATTGCACCGAGAAACTACAAATAATCACGGTTTCGCTGCCTTCGACAAAGGACGCGAATTGTAGATTTTCCTCGCGCGATTCATCGCTGAAGGTCAATTGCATCAAGTCTTGCCAGGCCGCAAGCAGAGTCCTGTTCAGCCCCTCGGTGATGATTTCGATGACACGCGTTTCGGTCGCAGTGAATTCCGCCCTTGGCTGATATCGCAGGCCAAGATCCCCACCATAATAGGCATTGGTCAATGCAGAAATGAAACCAGGCTGGATCACCATCATCTTGCTACCGCGCAGTTCGTCGATGCGCGACGTTGTCAGGCTCATCAGAACGGGAGCATTCTCACAATACTGGTCGAAAGTCTTTACCTCTGGCATGAGCGCCGTGATCCGTGGCTGCACGCGCAACATCGGTTGGAATACGGTGCGTGCCAATCGCGCAAAGCGTTCATTTATCACGCGCAGGGCATAGTAATCCCCAAGCAGGGACAAATCGTCTGACCCAAATACGAAATCACGAATACCCTTCGAGTCTGAAACATCGGCTTTCGCCTTGGCACTGGTGTCGACGCTGCTCATCAGCGCATCGACCTCATCCTGTGTGAGTTTCTTGGAGGACATCTATGTTTCCGCGCCTATTGCATCACGAAAGAGGTCAGCAAAACGCCTTCTACACCACCGAAACCCTCTAGCTCTTCCAGAGTCGCGTTGATGGTCGCTTTCAGGTCGTCCGACAATGCGGTGCGTGCCTCACGCCCAACAACATCCTCCTCGCCATAATCACTTAGCGTGGCAAGAATAGCCGCTCTGATCGCAGGCAGGTTCGATTCAACATTCTCTAGAATAGCCTCGTCGTATTGCGTCGATAGCCCTACACCGATTTGCAAAAACCGGCGCGAATCTTTCAAGTTTGTCGTCAGGGACCCAGGCAGTTCGTAGTAGAGCGTTTCGAATACTTCGCTCTTTAGGCTGTCTTTCGAAACTTTCTCCGGCGGGCCGCCATCGGCTGTCTCCTCGGTTTCCACCTCGGCGACTTCAGGAACAGCCCCCCTGTTCTTTTCGATAATCTGTGCGGCAATTTGTTCAGGCGTGTTTGTTGCTGTGCCGAACAGGAAATAGCCCACACCCAGACCGGCACCCATCATCACCAAGCCAACCACAGCAAAAATTAGTATCTTAGCAACGCCAGATTTTTTCTTCTTTGGCTCTTCTTCTTCAGACATCTGTGCGTCTCCGTCCGGTCAGTTATAATAAGATGTTGATGCGAGACAGATTGTCTGCGCCCGCCACGTCATCAGCGCTTTGCGCTGTATCATTCGTCAATTCCGACGGCGTCACCTCGTCAGTGTAGCCGTCTTTCTGGGAACCTTCTCCGCCGTTATTTCCGGTACTTGCGGAATATGTACCCAAAGTCAGGCCAGCATTTTCAAAGGCAGAGGACAATTGATCCTGCACGTCCCTTAGCATCGAGGCCGTTGCAGGTACATCTGCAATTATGCGCAAATCTGTGCCACGTTTACCCTCGCTCAATTTGAGCGTGATTTGCCCCAGATGCGCCGGAAGAATCTTGATGGTCAGCGATCCACCCGCCTGCGCAGCATTGATCGCGCGATTGACCAGAGTTTTGGTCCAGCCTTGCTGGCGGACATCTAACGCCGCCTCGAGCTGACCTTGCAGCGAAGCGGCGCCCTGCCCTGCGACGCCAGAACCAGTCTGCCCGCTTCCACCTTGCGACGAGGAACCGGACCCACCACTGGCGAAATCAATCTGAGTCGCGGCCGCGAGCACCGGATCTGGGCCAAGCGTCGGCGGCAATGGCTGACGCGGCACTGTCACTTGCTGTAAGGCATCTGTTGCTGCGCCGAGCGCCAGTTGAGCTGTCTTTGACATCTGAATGGCTGATGTCACTTGATCAGGCGCGATCACAGGCGCCCTGTCTGTCTGCGCAGCGCCAGGTCCGTCGTTTTTGCCGGCTACATGCATGGATGCAGCGCCATTTGCAGGGGTCGCTGGCACTGCGCGCGCAGCCTGCTGTTGCGGGATCGCGTTGTCATGCAAATCGCCGGCGGCATCCCCCGCGGGTGCGGTTTGCGACGGCATGCCATTGGTGTCCACAGGCGGCTTGGTTGCCGAAACCTGAGCCTGTACAGGTGCCGGCGCAGGCACAACCTGCGGATCAGCATCAGTCACGGCAGCTGTCAGCACAGTGGCAACGCCAGTGGGTCCTGAAGCCACTTTCACCACCGGGTTCAGTACATCGCCCTGCACCACCAAAGGACGCAGCGGCGTAACATTTGTGCCATCGTCAGCAGTCACGACAGGATATGACAGCGTATCCCGCCCCATGCCCGCACCCACGCCGACAACCTGATACGTTAGATCTTGGGGCATATCTTCACCTGTCAGCTTCCCGGCATCAGGTGTCACTATTTTGACGATTTCAAAGATAGACCGGTCCGTCATACTGGTGAATGGCACATCGACAGTCCCATCAAGAACCGAGCGCTTGCCATTCATAACAGGCACGACGTTGGCTCCAAGGCCGCCATCGACGGCCGCCATCAATGCTAAATCGCTCTCTGGCAACATGGCAGTCAAAGCAGTGACCGGCAAAGCAAGCGCGCCCAGCGGCAGGGCAAGTTGCTGCGAGTCTACGTTTGGCCCAACCGTGACAACAGGTAGAAATGCAATCTCTTGATTATTTGTCAGGCTTGGATCAGCGGGTTCCACTTGGGCTTGGGCGATCTGCGCAACGCCCCACAAATCACTGGACGGGGCCACAAGGGCCAAAGCTGCATCCAAATCTAAAGCCAGCGTAACAGGCAGTTCATCGACAGCGACATCGCCATTTGTCGCCAATACGGTGGTTATTCCGGCTGCCGGCTCGACAATCGGAGGACCAAGCACCGCCTTGCCGGACCCAAGAGAGGCGACCATCGCCAACAGAAACTGCGCACTATCCTCGTCAGTAACAGCCAAATCCAAAGCACCAATGTCCTGAGGCGTTGGTTGCTGTTCCAACCCCTGGCTGGCCATATCCATTTGGAGAGGAATGGGCGCAGTGCCATTCTCCAAGCTCGTCATGATTTGCACGAACGAAGGCTCAACCGTGCTCACGCCAGTCTTGTTTGAATCAAGGCCTGTTTTGGCTAGCCAATCTGTTGCACTAGCAACACCAATGTCGTTGGTGATCAACGAAGCTATCATCTAACCAACCCATCCCAGAACCTGCAGACCCTCTTTGCAAGAGCGATGCCAAGCCGGTTAAAGCTTGACGCAAAACGATGATTTCGCTTTTAGACCTGTCTTGTCGTGCGGGTAAAATCGTGGGCGGCATCTTGTTGCGCTTCACGATCTTCGCTGACCTGCCGCTCTACCTCATCTGCCTTGTTGGAAACGACCCGCTTCTTATGGCTCATCCGATTGATTGCCATGGTCAGATCACGCAGTTCGACTTGCAGAAACTCCAGCTTGTTCTGCAAAAGCTCTCTTTCATCAACCAGTTGCAGTTCATACCAATGATCACTTTGCAGCTGACGCGGATCAAGGTCGCCTTGTCGCCGGCCTTGCGTCTGCAGATCGGCTATCCGCGCAACAAGATCAGTAAGTTGGCTGATTTCATCTTGTAGGACATGCTGTCGTTTGATCAGAACAGGCATGCGCGCATGTTCCTTGAGCGCGATATTGCGCAGCATCTTCGCCTTGCGTTCAACCATGCCTATTGACCAACGATCGAGATCAGCTGGCTGGAACTTTTGCTCAACTCGGCTTGGTCATCAGGGCTCTGGCTGATGTAATCCACAAGCTTCGGCCAAAGAGCCACCGCTTGATCCAGATCCGCGTCCTGGCCTGATACATAGCCGCCCATCAGCATCAGATCCCTGTTTTCATTGTACAAAGACACCAGTCTCTTGAATTTCCGCGCCGCTTTTTGTTGCGATAGTGGGACAATGTCGTTCATCACCCGGCTGATCGAGGCGGGGATATCGATGGCCGGGTAGACGCCCATCTGCGCGATCGACCGGCTGAGGACGATGTGCCCGTCGAGGATGGCGCGGGCCGTATCGACCACAGGGTCATTGCTGTCATCACCATCAGCCAAAACGGTGTAAATTCCAGTGATGGACCCCGCATTCGGGCCAACGCCCATTCCCGCGCGTTCAATCAAATTCGGGATCATCGAGATAACCGAGGCGGGATAGCCTTTCGATGTCGGCGCCTCGCCCAGCGCAAGACCGATTTCGCGCTGCGCATGGGCAACACGGGTCAGCGAATCCATGATCAGCAGGACATTTTTTCCTTGGTCTCTGAAATGCTCGGCCAAGGCAGTCGCACGCCGCGCACCCCTGATCCGCAACAACGGGGACCGGTCGGCAGGCACCGCGATAATGCTGACCTTGCCGCGGGTGGCGGGCTGCATGATGGCGCGCACCATCTCGCCGACTTCGCGGGCGCGTTCGCCAATCAGGCCAATGACCACCACATCGGCAGATGTATACCGTGCCATCATCCCCAAAAGCACCGATTTGCCAACCCCGGACCCTGCGATGATGCCAATCCGCTGCCCACAGCCAATCGTCAAAAGCCCGTTCACAGCGCGCACACCCACGTCAAGCGGACCGGGAATTTGGCGCCGCGCCAGCGGATTGACCAGCGTGCCGTTCAGCGGAGCTTGTGCAGAAACTTGTGGTGCGGGCGCGTCATCCAAAGGCCAGCCAAGTCCATCCACGGTGCGCCCAAGATAGCTGTCACCAACATCAACCATCGTGCCTTCGTCAATCAAGGCAACGCGCGCGCCTGCCTGGACGGCAGCACCGGACTGGTAAAGAACCAGCTTGTTGCGCCCTTCATTAAATCCGATCACCTCGCCCAGCACCGCATGGCCGTCTGTTGTCTGCACAGAGCAAACCGAGCCGACACAGACAGGAAAGCCGTCGCATTCAAGCAGCAGCCCATCGTACCGAGACACGCGTCCGCTGAGGATCGGCCCCTGCGTCGCGGCCCTGCGATCCTGCCTGAGTGGCCCTGTGATCTGGTCCGTAAAGTTCAGCATCACACCAGGTCTGCCCCAGTTTTGCGCAATAGCGATGTTGCCCGGTCGCGCAACAGGTCCGACACCTCGGCACCGCCAACACGCAGCCTTGCATCACCGCGCTGCATTGTCGGGTCGCCACGCAGGTAAATCAGTGGCGGGTTCGGATGGGTATCGAGGCATTTTTGCAAAAGCGGGACATCTTCGGGACAGACAAACACTTCGCGCGTGCCCAAAAGATGCGCCAGATTGTCCAATAACGTATCCAAGCGCAACAAGAGCGGCTCTGGCATATCCGTCAGCGCCACACCGATCCGTTCGGATGCCAAGGTCAAAACAGCGTCCTCGATACTGCGCGCCACGACATCCATATCAAAAACCTGCTCAGACCCCAAAGACACCGTCAATTCCTGCAGCTGGGTGAATTGCGCCGCCAACTCGGCCTCGCGTTCGCTTTGTGTAATTGCTTTGCCGGTGGACAAACCCTCAGCATAGGCATCGTCTCGAATGCGCTGAAGCATCTTTTCATCCACAGGAGGCGCTGCCGGATGGCGAGGCTCTGGCGTCTGCTCTACCGGATGCGCAGGCGCTTCGGCCTGCGGGGGCGGCGCCTCTTCAGGCAGATCATCACCAGACAAAAGCGGTTCTTCGGGCAGGTCTGTACCCATGGCCGACGCTGCGATCGGCGCTAGGCTGTCTTCGTCAGCTAACGCCGTTTCCACCGGGATCTTGATCGCAATCTGTGCCCAAGACAGCGGCCTGAACGTCTGATCAGATTGCCGCGAGGCGCTCGCTACCAAAGCAAAAGCAGGATCCTTGTGCTTTGACAAAAGCTCCGCGAGGTTCAGCTGATCTGGATCGCGCGCTGGATCGGTCGCTTTCATGGGTAAAAACCGGTCTTTCATCAGACCATTTCATCCCCGCCACGACCAGCCAGAACGATGGTGCCTTCATCGGACATTTTGCGTGCCACTTCGATGATCTGCTTCTGTGCGGTTTGCACCTCGGTCAAGCGAACGGGGCCAAGTACTTCCATTTCATCTTTGATATTAGAGGCAGCGCGCGTGGACATGCAGCCAAACAGTTTCTCTTGCAATTCCACGGTGGCACCTTTGAGGGCCATGATCAAATCTTCGGGTTCAACCATCCGCAACAAGGTCTGCAAAGAACGATCATCGGACATGCCAAGGTTATCGAAGGTGAACATATTGTCCTGAATGGCCTGCATGAGATCCTTGTCATTGCGCCGGATGGCACCAAGGATGCGCTTCTCCATATTCGCTTTGGTGAAGTTCATGATCTTGGCTGCCGCTTTCACGCCGCCCACTTTGGTAGACCGTAGGCTGGTGTTGGCCTTGAACTTCATTTGCATCACCAGCTCCAGTTCGCGCAGGGCCTCTGGATCAACCGTTTCAAGAGTAGCGATGCGCTGGACGATTTCTGGCTGAAGATCCTCTGGCAGCAGGTTCAGCACGTCTGACGCCTGGCTGTAGTCAAGATAAGATATAATCAGCGCGATGATCTGCGGATGTTCATCTTGCAACAATTCCGCAATCGACCGGCCGTCCATCCAGTCAAGGATTTCGATCGGTCGTTCGCTGCTTGCAGGGGTAATACGGCTCAGGACAGATTGTGCCTTGTCTTCACCCAAAGCACGGTTGAGCACATTGCGGATGTAGTTGCCCGCGCCCAACCCTAGGCTCGTCTGCTTTTTGATAATTGCAAGAAATTCGTCAAGCACGGCATTGACAGTTTCTTGGTCGGTATTGCGCACAGAATACATCGCGCCACCAAGGTGCTGGACTTCTTTTGGCGACAGGTTCTTGAGGATTTCAGCCGCCTCCTCCTCGCCCAAAAGCATCATGAGGATCGCCGACTTTTGCGTTCCGGACAGGCGCTCTGTGATTTCTGTCGCGGTCAATTCCACTGACTTGGCTCCATCCATAATACGTCCTCCGGGTTATCCTACTTGATCCAAGTCGTCTTCCATCAAGGCCTTGAACACGTTGGAAACGCGTCCGGCCTCGTCAGCCACAATCATGCGGATCAGGGCAACTTTGTCGTCATAGCTGTTCGCAGTATCAAGCATCTCAGCTGAAATCGTGCTCTTCTTGGGCTTCAGCTTGGCCTTGATCTCTTCAAGCGTCTGTCCCTCTTCCATCTCGATCACATCCATATCGATGATTTCGCCGTCTTCGGTGGTGATCACATTTCCATAGCCGCCGGATTCACCGCTCGAAGCAAGAAACTGGGTCAGCAAAGGCTTGATCAACCCCAAAGTCACCACAGCCAAGACGATAACCATCAAGGCATTTCGCATCATTTCGCGGATCCATGGGTCTTCATACCACACCAATTCGGTGCTGCCGCTCAGAGACGAGATCACCGCCTCGGGTGAAATGAAAGGCAGACTTGACACGATCAGCGTGTCACCTCTGCTTTCGTCGATCCCGACAGTGCGGGACACGAGGGATTTGACTTCGTCGAGCCTGCTTGGGTCAAGCCCGATGGCGGGTGCCGCCACGGCGTCCCCATCTTCCGTTGGTGCCACAGGCAGTGTTTCGCGCAGCAATACGGCAACATGAACACCGTTTATGCGTGTCATCGGGCTGTTTTCCGACATCACTGTCCGGCTCACCTCATAATTGCGCATGGTGCTGTCTGATGATCGCAGGCGCGGCTGCCCCGGCCCAGTATTCCTGTCGACTGGTGCGTATATTTCGGCGACGGTGTTCGCGCCAGCTTCGGCGGTTGCGCCCGCTTCGGCAGGCGCCTGCCCGTCTGCTGCGCCTGCTGGCTGTTCCAGTTCCGGTCGTGGTGGAGGAGTATTGCCAACGGTGCCCGGAATACCCTGCGACGCTTCGGCGACTTCCTCTTCCACCGCTAACTGCTCACTCAAAAGGGCCGATTGATCAGGGATCACCATATCTTCGGTCCGCTCGGTGCGGGTGAAGTCGATATCAAGAGACACTTGCGCCGAAACATTACCCGGCCCCACAATCGGTGTCAGCAAGCTTTCGACACGCGTACGGTAGATGTCTTCCAGACGAAGCCGGTATTCGAGCTGCCGATCGGCCAGATCGGTCGCGGGGTCATTGACGGTGTCGGACAAAAGCTGCCCGTTTTGATTAACGACTGTCACGCTGGTCTTTGGTAGGTTTGCAACAGAGGATGACACAAGATTAACGATCGCCATCACTTGCTGCTCGCTCAAACTGCGACCAGGCATGACTTGCACGAAAACCGAGGCGGTCGGATTTTGGGCATTCCTCGCAAACGCAGAACGCTCCGGTATCGCAAGATGCACGCGAGACGCTGACACAACATCAATCTCGTTGATAGACCGTGCGAGTTCGACCTCCTGGCTTTGTTTCAGGCGCATACTCTCGACCGAACGGCTGGTTCCCATCGGCATATCGGTCAATACGCTGTAACCATCGGGCATTGATTGGGGCAAACCCTGCGCGGCCAATGACATGCGCGAATTATAAAATTCGCCCGTCGGCACAGTGATATCGCCTGTGACTGGATCAATTTGCACATCAGTGCCGTTATTGCGCAGCGCGTCCATCACCGCTGCTTTCTCAGCCTCGGGGAGCGCCGCGAAAAGCGTCGTGCGCTGCGGAGCCTGCAAAATGAGATATAAAATGAGGCCAAGAACAACAAGCAAAGCCGCAGCAATGACAGGAAAAGCGCGTTGTACGGCCGGCTGCATGTAAAACGTCCGCAGCTCCCCCATAGCATAGGAAGTCCGTTGCATCACCCCGGTACGCGAGGATGCCGTGCTCAAATTGGTCGAGCTATCGGTCATGTCGTGATCTCATTAAGCACTGAATTTCCTATACCAGACAACACCTTATACAGGCATGTTCATAATGTCCTTGTAGGCGCTAAGCGCTTTGTTTCTGACGTTCAACGCCATCTGGAAGCTAAGAGAAGACACCTGTTGGGCCACCATCACCTTGGTCAGATCGGTTTCCTTGCCGGTTTCGTAATCTTTGACCAGCTGAGCAGCGTCGTTTTGCGATCGCGCCACGTTATCAAGGCTGTCACTCATAAGATCAGCAAAGCTAGAGCCATCATTCGACCGGCCCACCATGCCACCGCCGGCAGCCCTTTCTGCCATATCTGCGGCCCGACTTAGGGCTGCATTGACGGTTGTCGATGAAACATTACTGATCTGTTCCAAGGCTTTCATTTCACACTCCTTTGGCGCGCGGTCAATTTACTGCCTGCGCCGTTGCTGTCTGAGATTGAATATCCATGATCGAAGACTGGTCGATCATGATGGCATCGGCCGTGATCACTGGACCGTCTTTTAGAACCAACGCGCGCTGGATCACATTTTCCAGCTCGCGGACATTGCCGGGCCAATGATGCGCCATGAGCAGATCAAGCGCATCGGGTGACAGCAATGGGGCTTCTGTCACATCTTTGACATGTCGCATGACCAATTCATACGCAATCGCGCCAATATCTTCGGGTCGCTCGCGCAAGGACTGCGTCTGGATGGGGAACACATTGAGGCGGTAGAATAGATCCTCGCGGAACCGGCCCATACGACATTCATCGCTCATGTTCCTGTTTGTAGTCGCAAAGATCCGCACGTCAACTTTGATCGCCTTTGTGCCGCCAACCGGCGTGACGGTCAGTTCCTGGATCGCCCGCAAAAGCTTGGCCTGAAGCTGCAGCGACATTTCCGAAATCTCGTCCAGCAAAAGCGTGCCGCCATCCGCCGCCCTGATCACACCGACATTCGATGTCGAAGCGCCGGTGAAAGCACCCTTTTCATGGCCAAACATCATCGCTTCCAGCATGTTATCAGGGATTGCTGCACAGTTGATCGCGATAAATTCCTTATCTTTACGCGCAGATTGGAGGTGCATGAAGCGTGCCATCACCTCTTTGCCGCTGCCACTGGGGCCATTGATAAAGACGCTGACATCAGATTTTGCAACGCGTCTGGCCAGGTCATACAGCCGCCGAGACCCATCAGACCGCACCAAGGCGCGCCCCGTGCCATGCAGCAGCGTGACAATGAACTGCCTCGCATCATCCCGCGCCATATCTTTTGGCAGTGACAGGTTCACGATCCGACCACCCAAGGATGTCGTAATACCATAGGCCGCGGCGCGGGTGTCTGCGATCAGGACAGACTTGGCGCCGACAGATTTTGCAAGCTCGATAACCCCCGACTGGCCACCCAGTTCGGCGGCTCTTTGCGCCGACAAGATCAAAAAGTCGGTGCTGCATTTACCTTCATGATCACAGCCCATGACCGACACAGCATCAATCTCATGCAAAATGAGATACTCCAATATCTCGGAGCCCAGGTCGAAAGCGACCTGATCAATAACTACCCTGTGTACGATCTTCATCATGAAATGAGAAAGGCAAGCGCCATGCCAATCCTGGCCCGCCGCTGAAATTCGACATGATATTATTTATAATTTACCGCCAGCTGTTGCGCGGCCATCATTATCTCATGTTTGCGCTTACAGTTTAGCCGCCACATGCCCGTGCAGATCACCCCACAACCGGAGTTCAGGCGGCAAAACCTGTAAATCGTCTGATAAGACCCAATTTGCAAAGCCGTCGAAAGTGACAAAACTTAGGCACCGAATATTTCGGTTGCTGGATTAAAGCTTGAGGCAGCGTCAACATGGTTGTGCATGCACTCGGTTTCTTGCTAGTACAGAAGTCAACAAATATTACCAGTAAAAGAACGTGACAAGAAACGTATCGGCATAAACAGGCGGTAACAGGACATGATGATATCTGGATCATCTGAACCGATTAAAACACTCTTGGCTGATATAAAAAATGCTGCGCCGTACAATGTAAATGTGCTTGTGGTTGGCCCAACCGGTTGCGGTAAAGAGCTTGTCGTACAAACGCTTCACAAATTGTCAGGCCGCAAGGGAAAACTTGTCAGTGTAAACTGCGCCGCCATTCCCCGCGACTTGTTAGAAGCCGAGCTGTTCGGTCATGAAAAAGGTTCATTCACCGGTGCAGCAACGCGAAGGGTCGGAAGATTCGAGGAAGCCGCTGGTGGCACGCTATTTCTGGACGAGATCGGTGACCTGCCGCTTGAGCTTCAGGGCAAGCTTTTGCGGGCAATCGAAGCCCGTGCCGTGAGCCGCATCGGTTCGAATACCGAACAGCCCATCGACTTCCGTTTGGTATGCGCCACGCATCAGAACATCGGAGATAAGGTCGACAAAGGTGAGTTTCGCCAGGACTTGATGTATCGGATCTCGGTGGTCATGCTGCAAGTCCCCTCATTGCAAGACCGCATAAGTGACCTTCCTGAATTGGTACGCTCAATTTCGCACGGGCTTGAAACTGACGGCTCTGGACTCGTCCCGCCCAAAGTCAGCAGTGATGGTCTGGAAGAGATGATGGCCTATGCTTGGCCCGGCAATATTCGTGAATTGCGAAATTTTTTTCAACGCGCTGCGGTTTTATCAACAGGTGTTCCTATTGATAGAAACGTAGTGCGGAAACTTCTTCACCTTCCGCTGGATCGATTGGCAGAACAAAAAGCTCTTTGGACGGCAATCGACCAAATGCCAGATGATGATGAATTAATAATTGCAGATCCTGTCGCGGCTCCTTTGGAAAGTGCAGATCAGTCGATGATCAGCATGCTAAGCGGTGATGATCAATTCAATCTGCAGGGTCACCTAAGTGCACAGGAAGCAAAGTTCATCGAATTAGCGATGGAGCTTTGTAACTATAATACAGCAAAAGCCGCTAAACGACTTTCGCTCAAACGTACGACGCTTATTGCGAAAATGCGGAAATATGGAATTTCATCTGACCTGCCCTCGGAAAATTCCTATAACCTGAACTAAGATATGCAGCATTCGTGCAGCCGCTGCCGAGATTGGCAAAAATCGGTTTGTCATTTTTCTGACAACGGCACGCGCCTTGCAGCTTCATAGGATCGGAATGCTCCATGAAAGATCGGATATGAATTTGCGATCTTGCCCGTTAGCATCCAGATAACCATCAGAGGTCAGAGTCAGGCTGTCCTGCAAAGCTAGGATAAGCGTCACCGGTCGCGGCGGGATGTGTTGCAAGCAATTCAATACCAGATTGAATTGTGCAACAGATACAGAAGCCCGTGCCAGCATCACAGGTCGGTTCTTTTCGATCTCGACAACGCCGATGGCGCCAACCTTGTCTACGTCGGTGGGCTTCAATGTCAGGACCATATTGCCCCGCGCGATGTTCATAAGACTGCAGTTGGCTACAAGAGCAGGAATAGCGTCATGCCCGACCAGAGTAACCTCGGCGGATTGAACGGAAACCTGGATGACGTTGATCGTCTCTTTCATGCAATGATAACCGTTCCACGCATATCACGCGCCCCCCATCCCTTCGGCAAAGTCCCGAAGCAGGGGTTGCATTTTCTTGAATGCCATTGATTTAAGTTGCGAAACGCGGCCTGGCGTTACTTCAAGTATGGCCGCTATTTCGTAGATATTCAGCTCTTCTACATAATAGAGCTGGAGGACCAAAGCTTCTCGTTGAGGCAAAGATTTAAGTGCAATCAACAACGCATCTTTCAACCTGCCACGGTCCAAAAGCTGTTCTGCAGGCGGCTCCTCTGCGGAAAACCACATCGAATATTCGTCATATTCATCCTGAAGCGAGTTCTGGTAACTGCTGTTCAGGCTTTGCTCCCAGGCATTTAACTCGCCTATAGTCATTGATACGGCCTCGGCCAATTCCACACGCGTCGGTGCCCGACCAAGTTTCTGAGACAGCTCGGCTTGTGCAAATTTGACGACCTTGGTTGTCGCAATTGTTTTGCGCCCAAGATTGGAATTCTTTCGAAGATAATCGTATATCGCGCCTCGCACGCGCAACACAGCATAGTTTTCGAAAGACACGCCCTCGCGCCGAGTATAGCGCTGCGCTGCTTCAATTAAGCCAATCAAACCAACCTGCAAAAGGTCGTCGAACTCGACAATAGAACGTACCCGGGAATGAATATGGTGCGACACGCGTCGGACCAAAGCCTCATGCTCTCTGACAAGTTTCTCGACATTCAACTTGGCCGATGGGTACTCCTGCATGCGCCACTGTTACCTACGGAACGGGGCTATGAAACGTAACAGCATCCGGTCCGGTATAGCCTGCGCCCCCTGCGAACAGCGCGGCCAGAATAGAGTCAATCTTTGGGTAAATACGTGCCTTCATCACATCGCGGTCAATCGACCTGCCATGGACCGAGCTTGCATTGATTTCGCTCATCTTTGGCATGTAGCCAGCATAGACCAATTTTACGGGCAAAAAGCTCGATACAGTCCGCTCAAAGTTATCGAAGATCATTTTTGCTTGTTCGGCTGATTTAGCCATGTTCACGACAGCCGAAAAGGACGTTACATTCTTTTCGAAATATGCGTTCTTGATCAAAGCATATGCATCAACAAAACTTGTCGCTTGGCCTAACAGGACCACCATGGTGTGGTCGGCAACTGACACAGTGTTCATGACACCTGTTCCCGACCCAGCCGGTACATCGACGATTATATATGCAAAATCATGCGCGGTGGTTTTGAGCGTGTTCAGCAAATCTTTCAGTCGCTCGGCATCGCTTTCTACCAAGACGTTCGCCGCGGTACGACCTGGCAGCAATGACAAGCCATTTGGCAATTTTTGGACAGCATCGCGCCAATCGCACCGCCCCTCGAGGACATCAATCAAATCGACCGTCGGCCGTGTGTTCAGCAAAACATGAGAGTTAGCCATCAACAGATCAGAATCGACAAGAAGCGTAGACCCGTAACCATCCTGCAGCCGCGTAGACATATTAACGGCCAACGATGATTTACCGACGCCGCCTTTTCCACTCGCAACAGAAATGATCGTAGGCATTACACCAGACTCCCTTTGGAACACATATGCACAAATAAGGCCAAGTTAACAATCTGTCATTAAACACACAGAAGCAATAAAAAGCGGCTAGGGATCAGGCGCTCCAATGTCGATTTCTACCACTATCGATGTGGATAAAAGTACTATAAGTACCAACGCCTCCACGACATATAGCATTTGCGGTGGCCCCAAGTTGCCGCTGTGAAATCTTTGGCAAGGCAAAATCAATAGCCCTGCCTTCCATGTGAAGCGAGTTGATGGCAACATTTCGACTTCTTTGCCGCAGCATCTCATTTGTCCTTTGGGACCGATAGCCTGAATTCACTCTTACATCGGTCGGATTGCCGGGTGTCGCAAACGCCCTGCATATTTCCAGAAAGTCCTGAACAACCGAAGGATCAATCACTTTGACCTGGTCTTCCCGCCAATCGCGCATGAAATGGTTCAATCGGCGGCGCTGAATCCACCCCAAATCCAATGAGGCGGGAACATCCAGAAAAAGCCGTTCACCGGTATTTGAATTGTGCAGACGCGCCACGAAAGGCAGGGACGGGCGGCCAGTGACGATACGCGGGACTGATTTTTCAATCTCGACAGGACCAGCCGACGCTTGTTGCGTGTAAAGCTGCATCATCGCACTCTCGGAACCCTGTTCAGCAGATACCGGTTTGTGAGAAAACAGACCGCCACCTCTCTCAAGATCGACGAGCGGCGCAGCGCTTGCGCCTACGGGTATACATAGAAGAGCAGAAACAACACTTCTACGAGAAAGCGTGACCGCACCGTGCATCAGAGAAGCCCCACGAGTGACATAAAATATTGCCTAGCGGGTGAGTTTCTCGATCATGTCGGAATAGGTTTGCAGAATACGCGACGATCCCGAAAACTGCTGCTGCGCGCGGATCATATCCGTCAGTTCAATTGTCAGATCGACGTTCGACGTCTCTAGGGTTCCTGATTGGATCATGCCAAATCCATCTTGGCCACCGACACCAAGAACGACTTGACCCGCCCCATCAGTGGCTTGAAAGCGGTTCATCCCTTTCTGCCGAAGCGCTGTTTCATTTGGAAAAGCGGCGATCGCAATCTGACCTAACACTACTGCAGGTTCGGAACCATATGTGGCCAGAAGCCGGCCATCGGTACCGATCTCGAGTGCTGTCAGTTGGGCATCACCTTCGGCCACTGGAACCGTTAAGGTTTGCAGAGCTTCACCTCCGGCACCATCGAACCCCATCACAAAGTCATTCGTCGAAGTCCGCAACACGCCATCTTTGTCCAGCGAAAACTCTCCGTCCCGCGTGAAAGTAAGCGTTTGTGATGCCACCCCATCAGCGGCGGGGGCAGCAGACACGAACATGCCTTTTCCGATCAAAGCAAGATTGAGAACACCGTCACGGGTCAACAAGCCGCCCTGCTCCGTGCTTTGCTTGGTTCCATCGACGATGCTGCCGACGCCTTTGGACAGGCGGGCAACCGAGTCGGCCGACCCTCCGCTATACAGATCCGAAAAGCTTGTATTGCTCTTTCGAAAAGCTGTGGTGCCGGAGTTTGCGACATTGTTTGAAACCACTGCGATTTCAAACATAGAAGTGGCCATGCCAGACTTGATCGTACCGAACATTCACATCTCCTTAGCGTTCAATGATGAAGCTTTGCAGAAAGCGTGCCAAGATGGTGCTACTTGAGAAAGTCGAACAAGCTGCTCTGGCCGATACGCGAATAGGCCTGCATCGCAGCATCGCGCGACACCAGCAGCGCCTGAAGCTCGGTCACGACCTTGCCCAGATCAGCAGAGCCAAGCTCGTTCACGTCAGTTTCCAAGGCCAAGGCGCGCGATTGTAACGCAGCCTCTTGATCCTCGGCACGCTTTAACCGCGCACCAATCTTGGTGCGCGAAACGGCGATGTCCTGTCCCGCCTGCACAAGCTTTTCCAACTGCGCATCGAGCGTTTGCGCCGTCGGCACCATCGTTTGTGGTGGCTCACCATCCGTCATGATCGTAAAGCGTGGCTCGCGCGACGCAAGTTCGACACCTTCGATCTTGAGCGCAGACAAAGCGATCGTGCCGGTAGCGGCAGAAAGCACCAGGCGACCACCAACGACCGTCGCGCTGACGCCGGTCCTCGACGATTGCTCGTTGATCGCGCTGACCAGCTGATCATGCGACCCGCCGACAACATCGGTTGCCGTGATCGACATGCTGCCTGATGGACCTTGCAGATCAAACGACACATCACGCGGAACACGGTCCCCGTTAAAGCTCAGCGAAAGCCCATCACCTGCATCGGCCGAAAGGGTGCTAGCATAGCTACCATCGGTCAACAAAGCTGCCTCGAAACTGTCAACAATATCAAAAATGCTTGCGACACCATCGGACGTGTCAACCTGCATGAAAACCTCGGCCCCATTCACCGATGTGGGCAGTCGCGTCGTTTCAGAGGCCGCCAAGGTATGCTGACCACCATCACCACGATACTGGATGCGGCCATTCGTATCTGGCGTGAATGGTTGAATATCGGTGGCATATCCGCCGAACAGCGCCTGATCGTCGGACGTGCGGCTGTTCGCGAGATCAATCAATGCCTCACGGCTTTGCGCAACATCAACCCGAATTGCCGCCAGATCTGATCCACCGAGAGTATCTGTATTTGCAGAAATCGCCCGCTCGCGCAGCTGCGCCATGATATTGTCAACGCTTGCCAGTACCGTATCACCCAATGACAGCCGCTGCTGCGCGGTCGTTGTGTTTCGTTGAAACCCCTTCAGCTGTGTCAAGCTTTGTTCCAAAGCGGACAACTTGACAGCCTCGATTGGCTTTTCAGAGGCTTCAGTGATTTCACGTCCAGTCGAGATTTTCGTCTGGCGCAGTTCGATTTCTTTGTTGACCTGCGAGAACCGCGTCAACATCTGATCAGAAAATAGCTTGGTTGATATAGACATATTTTACCTCATGCGATCCGGATCAGAGTGTCGAACAATTCTCGTGCGGTTTGCAGGATGCGTGCCGCGGCTTGGTAGGCTTGTTGCTGAGCCATCAGCTTTGCTGCCTCTTCGTCAAGGTTCACCCCACTCAATTCACTTTCTGACGCAACCGCAGCATCGCGGACCGCCTCGTTTGAGGCGCGCGTCAGCCGCCCAGCTTCGAGGCTGGAACCAACGCCTGCGGCAATGGAGCGAAAGTTATCTTGAAAGGTTCGCCGACCGCTGCCTTGCTCACCAAGCTTGATCAGCTCGTCCAGATTGCGTGAATCGCCCGAGGATCGTTGCCCTGTGGCAAATTGAAAGCTGTCACCGGTATCCGCAAAGCCCGCTAGTTCCAGTGTTTGACCCGTCACATTAAACCGCGCCAATCCACTCGACATGCGGGTTGCGATCGATGCACCCGATACCATATCGAAAAGCTCGACCCGGCCTGACGCGTCATCCATCATCTCGATCCGAAACTGCTCTGGTCCACGGGTTTTGGCCGTCAGTGGCTCGCCGATTTCGAATTCCGCGCTCAGGCGTCTTGCGCCATCTGAACCCATCACGACGATCAGCTCTTCGTCGGGAAGATCGCTCAGATGCAGGTAAATCCCGGCAGCACTGGTGCCACCAGCCTTGATGTCGACCACAGTTTCGTCGGTGCTGCGCGCCAAAAGCTTGCCGTTTTCGACACTCAGTTCGGCATTGGCAAGCTTGAAGCCAAGATCGGCTGCGTCAACGGATGGCGTGACAGCCATCACAGCCGAACCCACCGCAGACGTCAGCGTGATGCTGGTCAATCCATCATCACCCAAAGTGATGTCAACCGACAGCCCATCGCTTGCGGATTGCAGGCTCATCACACCGCTTGTCGCTTGAAGCACCACCGTTTTTGCGTCACCACCGACGGTGACGTCAATTTGGTAGGTACCATCAGTTTTTCCGGTCGCATCAAAGCTGCGCCCTTGCAGGCTTTGCATGACCTGACTGTCCGACAACCCAAAAGCCGCTGCGCCGGAATCGGCCACTGGTCGTGGTCCCGCTCCGGCAAGCTGCCCATCCGTTACGATCAGCGAAATCGAAAAACCTTCGTCTGTTTGTGTAACACGGGGCGTAATCCGCCCAGATTCAGGCCCGGAAATCGCAAAATCCAAGGCCGTCAGCCGATCAGGATTGCCGTCATCTACGCGGGTCAAAGTATATTCAGCACCCGCCAGAACGAACCTTGCAGAAGCGCCAATCGCGGGAACCGAGGTCGATCCAAACACGGCGCCCTGCAGCGACGGAACCGGGGCTTGCGCGCGCAGCTTTTGCGCGGTCAGCTGGGCCACACTTTCACCTGTCATGATGCCGGCGCTTAGTTCGTTCGCTGACACTTCCGCCTCGAACAGCGTGCCGTCTGCCGCTGTCAAAACAGTTTCAAATCGCGCCGAAGGCGCGTGAATGCGCGTGCCATCGACATTTTGCGACAGCCCGTCGATACTGCTATCCACAGCATAGTTCAGCGCAGCAAGCGTGCCGCCATTTGAATGCTCTTGCGCAACCAAGCCGCCCTTCATGGGATCAGCAGAAGATTCCAACGTGAAATTCAAGCGTCCCTCGCCGCTTGTCGTTAGGTCAAAGCCAGACCCGCTTCTGAAGGCGACAGTCCCGCTAAACCGCAGATCAGCAGTGAAGGAGACCGACTCCGATGGCGAGGCTTCGTCATCGAGCGCGAGGGGGTTGTACATTTGGTCAAGCGAGCTGGCGCGCAAAGCCACACCAGACGAGATGTTCGTCGTAACAACGTCAAAGCCATCTTTCTGGACCAAGGTGACGGCATTGCCCGACAAGGAAAGCTCGGCTGTGACGCCGGTTTCATCGGATCGACGATTAACCGCCTGCACCAGCTCTGATAGATCACCATCGTTGATCTGTGCTGTGATCCGCAATGCGGTGTCGTTCACACCTTTCAGGTCGAATTGTGTTGTCCCGCTTCCCACACCATCCAGCGACAATCGTATCGCCGTACGCGCCACCGCACTCACCCCGACCGGGGCGAATGCCTTGTTTGCCTCTTGCGCAACGTAGGCGGCATCAACGCCTGCGGGAATGCTCAGCGTGCCAGTTGTCCCCGTGTCCATCTGAAGGCTGATGGTTTGGGCTGTCGTGCTATTAGCAGCGGGGTTGGATGAAATAGTACCAACCGCAGTGCCGCTGAGACCCGTCAAGGAAACCATCTTGGATTGCAGACCGCTTGCCAGTGGGTCGGCTCCGGAACTGCGCTGCGTCACCGACATGCCACGATAACTTGCTGAACCACTGACCGCATTATAATCGGACCGGTATTCCGCAGATGCATTAAATCCGTTTTCAGTCGTCAGCAGTTGCGCCACTTCAGCCGCAGCAAGAGGCGTCCCAGAAACCTGCCGTCCCTCGCGGGTAAAAATCCGGATATCACTTGCGGGTTTGCCGCTTGTGATATCGGTCAGCAACGCATTGCCCCCGGCGGAAACGGCGCTGATTGCTGTCAGCTCAAGCACACCATCCGAGGCAAAGGTAAACCCTGTTGCCGATCCTGTGACAGAAAGGCCAAGTTCTCCAATCGTTAGGTCGGTCGTCGTCGATCGGAGAACACCCGCAGACAAATACTTGGCGATTTCTTCGCCTGACACCCATGCATCGGTTCCAACTGTTTCGGGATCCAGCGAAAAGCTGTAATTCGTCCCACCAACGGTCAGTGTCAGACCCCCGATATCCGCATCATTCTGCGCTGAAACTGTGGCCGTTGTTTGTGTGGCCAGGCTTGCCAGCGTGATCGACTCGGTACCGCGCGGGATGCTTCCGACGACACCGCCACGCAGAAAATCTTTTGCCGCGACAGGCGAAAGGTTGTTGGTCAGAACCGACGACAGCGCCGGCACACCCGACCCAGGCAAGGCTTCCTGTGTCGAGGTCAGGACTGCCGAACCCTTGTTTGTTGTGGCAGGATAGATTGCAATCGTCGAAGCTGCGGCAATTTCCTCGCCCCGCGTCAACAAAAACGAGATCCGTGACGCCTCGCCCGACATCGGTGTAATGCTGAATGTATCGCCGTCTTTGGGCGTTCCCTCAACAAGAATGACCGCGCCGTCTATTTCAAGGCTCGCGCGCCCGGCACCCAGCCTTGCACCGGTATCATCTGTGAGTTGCCATTGCCCACGACGCCCATCAAACGTCATTTGCAACGCACCCAGCCGGTCTGCCAGGCCAGGAACCAGACGGATCGTCGCTTGCGCATCCCCTTGGTTGGACGCACCGGCGGTAACGGAAAAATCGGCTACAGCAAAAAGCTCTCGTCCAAGCTGCCCGTCCAGATCGATCCCCTGCGCATGCTGGTCATTCAGTTTTTGACTAAAATCGCGCGCCAGCGCGTCAAGCTCACTCAACGCGCGCCGATTCGTACCATGCGCATCAACCAACCCACGCAATCCGCCCGTTTCAAGCTGAGATACGATCTGACCAGAGCCGACACGGAACATGATGCTCCCGGATTCGCCCTCAACCACAGACAGCTTTTTGGCATCTTCACCCGTCAGAATAAGAGGCCCAGAGTCGGATGCCCCCAATCGCAGCTCGGCATCCAGCCGATCTCCAATTTTGATGTTCACGGGGATTTTCTCGGCAAGCGAATCCAGCAGGCGATCACGTTCATCCAAAAGGTTGTGTGGCGGCGCACTTCCGATGTTCGAAGATCGCAACTGCCCATTGATGATACCAAGCGATTCAAGCGTCCGGTTTACTTCAACCAGTTCAACACCAATCTGTTGGGCGGTGCCGTTCATCAAACTCGTCAGCATGCCCGCTGTCGTATTAAAGGCATTTGCGACGGTTTCCCCCATTTCCAATGCGGCTTCACGGGGCGCAGGATCGCCGGGGCTGGCAGCAACCTGGGTCAGGTTATCGAAAAACGCAGTCATCACGACAGCCAGATCGCCGTCATTTGGAAGGATCAGGTTTTCCAGCTGTTCCAGTTTGCCAACGAAGGCATCAGAGGCTTCGAACCGCGCGGTGGCGCTGCGTTTGCTTTCAGTCAGAAATCCATCATAGGCCCTGCGGATCTCGCCCAGCTTGACGCCCAGCCCCGTTTGCGATGACAGGCCAGTGAGCTCGCTTTGAATACCATATACTTCGGTGAGCGTCGCGTCTCTGCGACGATAGCCCTCGGTATTGGCATTGACGATATTCTGGCCGGTGACATTCAGTGCCTCGCGTTGCGCCTGGACCGCACTGCGGCCGATGTCTAGCAAACTGGCCATTTAATCTGCGTCTCCATTCCGGACTCTGTTTTGAAACTGCCGCACGATGGCATCTGCGATGCCAAGGGATTCTCGCTGCGCCAGTGCGCCGGCGTATTCAGCATCTAGCATCTGAGTAAACGTCTTTTGTCCTTCACTATTTAGCAAAGGATCAGACAATTCCGCCGAACGCGCAGAAGATAAAATAGCTTTGACGAAAATAGCCTCGAACTGTTCGGCAACAGCCGCAAGCTGTTCAGGCGTCTCCAACCTTGAATCACGATTCAACGACGTGGACTGCTCGCTCTGAAACGCGGCATCCGTAGCCAGATTGAACGCAGAAGGACTGATGGGGTTCATAACATAGCCTCGTTTTCCTGCGCCAAAGATCTTGGTTCAGATGATGATAAGCTGCGCGCGCAAAGCGCCTGACACCCGGAGCGCCTCCAGGATCGCCACCAGATCGGACGGCGTGGCACCGATCGCGTTAATCGAATCAACCACGTCGCTCAGGCTGACACCCGGGTCGAAAAGGAAAGCGCGCGCGCCCTGTTCGTCTACGGTGATCGCGCTGTCTGGGGTTACAACGGGCGCTGCCGGAGTATTGACCACAACACCATCGGCGACGATTGTTTCGCTTTGCGGCACGGCCTGCGGGTCTTCGCGGATGCGGACGGTCAGGCTGCCATGGGTGATGACGGCAGGCGTGACATTGACATTGCCCCCGATCACAACCGTGCCCGTACGGGAATTGACGATGACTTGCGCGGGCGGTGCTCCTGGCTGGACCTCGACCTGTTCGATCAGGCTGGCAAAGGACACCTTTTGCTCGGGGTCAGAGGGCGCTTGCACACGGATCGAAGACGCATCAATCGGCACGGCGGTGCCTCCCCCAAAGACCACATTGATGGCCTCTGCAACATTGCTTGCTGTTGAGAAATCAGGGCGGTGCAGGTTGAGAACCATATATTCATTTGTGATGAACTCGTTCTCGACCAAACGTTCGACCGTGGCACCCTGCGGCACACGCCCAACGGTTGGAACATTCACCGTCAGCGATGAACCGTCTTCGCCTGAGACGCCCAATCCACCTACGACCAGATTTCCCTGAGCTAGCGCATAAGTCTCGCCATCAACGCCCAGCAAGGGTGTCAGCAAAAGCGTGCCACCACGCAACGATTCCGAAGGGCCCAAGGTCGATACGGTCACATCCAGCGTCTGCCCCGGCTTGATAAAGGCTGGTAGGTCCGCCGTGACGATCACCGCGGCTGCATTGGTTCCGTCAAGACCATCAAGCTCTGTCACCATACCAAAGCGCGACACCATAGATTGCAACGACTGCAGCGTAATCCCCAGGTCACCGTCACCGGTACCGGACAAACCGACAACCAGACCGTAGCCAACCAACTGGTTCGACCGCACGCCCGCCAGGGCTGCGATATCCTTGACCCTGTCCGCCTGCGCGACGCTGGACAACATGCTGATCGTGACAGCCAAAAGACCGATCAAGAGTAATCGTATGCAACGCATCACGGCCCCCTAGATCAAGTTCAAACTGGACACTGCGCGTGAAAACAACCCGCGTTTGGACGTGTCGGCGATATCACCCGCGCCGGTATATGTGATCTCTGCGTTGGCAAGTCGATTGGAGCTGACAATATTCGCAGGGCTGATGTCACTGCGCCGGACGATCCCACTGACGCGCACGTATTCATCCCCACTATTCAACGTCAGCTTTTTCTGTCCGAGAATCTGAAGATTGCCATTGGGAAAAACCCGCACCACGCTCACCGTGACCAGGCCGGTGAAGGTGTTCGATTGTTCGGCAGCACCAGACCCTGCAAAAGATTGGGTCATACCGAATTCCGGATCATTGGGGCTAATGAACCTAGGAAGGTTCGCAGTGGTGGTATCCGATTTATCAGCAGTAGCAGTTTGCGACTTTGTCGCTTGAAACGACTCGTTCAATGCGACGGTCAGAACATCGCCAACTTTTGATGCGCGTTGCTCTACGGCAAAAAGCCCAGACACGCCGGGGTGATAAATACTGCCGTTGGACGGACTGCTATTATAGGTATTATCCGGCAGTACAGGCTGAAACTGCGCACTCGCTGCATCTTCCACATAGGTTGAACAGCCTGCAAGGATCGACAGCGCAAAAAGGGTCAAGACGCGGAATAGGTGCATTATCTTATCTCTACAGATTATTGGAAATGTAGCGCATCATTTCATCCGAAGAGCTGATCGCCTTTGAACTGACTTCATAAGCTCTTTGCGTCTCGATCATTTCAACGAGCTGTTGAACGACATTCACGTTTGAACCTTCCAGCGCACCCTGCATGAGCTTTCCCAGTCCCTGTGCCTGTGGCGCCGCGACAGTCGGGGCACCGCTGGCCAGCGTTTGCGTCACAAAGCTCTCTCCGATGGGCTGCAATCCGCGCGGATTGGCGAATGAAGCAATGGTCAGCTGACCGACCTCTTGCGCTTCCTCCTCACCCGCTTGCCGCACAGACACCAAACCATCTTGCGAGATATTCACCTCGGTTGCATCGGCAGGAATCCGAATTTCCGGCTGGACCACATAGCCACTTGCCGTGGTCATCGTACCATCAGCGCTCCGCGAGAAAGACCCGTTACGGGTATAACCGACGCGGCCATCAGGCATCAGAACCTGGAAAAACCCTTGTCCTTCGATCGCCAGATCAAAAGAATTGTCCGTGTTTACCATACCGCCCTGCGTGTAGAGCTTTTGGGTGTTTACCGCTCGTACACCGGTACCCAATGCCAGCGCAGACGTCAGTGCTGTTCCTTCGGATGTTTGGTCACCACCAGAACGCTTGACCTGATAGAGCAGGCTTTCGAAATTCACGCGGTCGCTTTTGAAACCAACGGTGTTCAAGTTTGCCAAGTTGTTGGCAATGACCTGCATGCGCGTTTGCTGCGCGTTTAATCCGGTCTTTGCGACATGCATTGCGTTGGTCATGGTCGGCTCCTGATTGATCGTTATCAGGATGTTTGCAATCAATGTGCCAACCCGGAAACCGGGGCCGAATTAGCCGGGCAGGCGCATGATCCGCGTGCCGCCTTCGTCGATTTCTTGTGCAAGCGCAATGAACTTGACGCTCATTTCAAACTGCCGCTGGCTTTCGATATTCTGGATCAAAGATCCGATGGTATCCACATTGCTGTTTTCCAAGAAACCTTGGGTCAACCGCGCCCGTTGATCAGGTGCAGGCAGGTCGGCTTGGCCAACCGGACGGATATGCCCATCAGGTGACTTTGAAAGAACGACGCCATCAGCCTGCGATGTTGCAATGATTGGACCGGCAACCAACGTGCCCTCTGGTGCGTCAAGAAGCTCCATCTGGATCTGGCCGGTCTCTTCCACCACTATCCGCCGCGTCGGAGGAAGCTGGATCGGGTTCAATGCAACATCAAGCAGTTTATTACCCGCACCATCGACGACAAATCGGTCGAGGTCGAACGACAGGTCGCCGCGCCGCGACAAGGCTGTATCGCCACCGCTGCTGGGGGCGATATAGAAATATCCCTGACCCTGAATGGCAAGATCCATTTCCGCTTCTGTGCTCTGCAGCCCGCCCTCATCAGTAGAGAACAGCGACTGAGACGCTTCCTGGCTATAGACACGCGAACGGAACTGGTCGAACGGCGTTAGAAAACTTGCCTCGCGCGTCACACTCAGATCAGCGCGAAAGCCCGGCACATTCGCATTTGCCATATTCTGTGCATTCACACGCAACTCGGACGAAATGTTGCGCAGGTTATTCAGTGCAATATGAATGTTGCGGTCCATGCAGATTTCCTTGAATGCGAGGGTCAGCCTATGGAGTAGACTGACCCTCAGGCCCCTTAGGTACGGATATTAATGATCGTCTGCGTCAGCTGGGTCGATGTTTCAATAGCCTTGGACGCCGCCTGGAAATTCCGCTGCGCAGTGATGAGGTTCACCAGCTCTTCGGTGATATCCACGTTCGACCGTTCCAGCGCACCGGATTGGATCGACCCGAAACCTTCGGTCCCGGCTTCCCCGATGATGGGATCACCCGACGATGCGGTCTGTACGAATGTCGCATTGCCGACCTGTTTCAAGCCGTTCTGGTTGTTGAAGTTTGCCATCACGATCTTGCCCAGGGGCTTGTTCTGACCGTTGGTGTAGTTGGCACGCAGAAGGCCCGTGGCATCAATGCTCAACCCGTCCAGACGACCGGATGTAAAGCCGTTCTGTTCAAGGTTGTTGACCACGAATGGCGTCGCCAGCTGCGAAGAGGCACTGTAATCGATATCCAGCGAGATCGAGAAGGTCTCTGTCTGCGCCTCGTAGCGGGTCAATCCCTGCGGACTGATCAACCGGCCCGTCTTGTCAAACGTCAATTCACCTTCGTTAAGATACAGCGGGTAATATCCCTCGACCAGATTGTTCGGTTCCGAATCGACGATCTCGCCATTTTCGTTGACGAACAGCGGCACACCATTTTCGTTGGTGGCCTGAACAAGGTTGGCGATCGTCGGCACGCTGCCGATACCAAGTGGAACATCATCAAGCCCCAGCTTCGCAGGCCCACGTACCCGGATGGTGGAATCACTGCCTGTTGTCCCCGTAGTAAAGACAAAGTTGTTGTCGTCCGGCTGATACCGCACGGTGACGCCGCCGATTGTCTTGCCGGTGGCCGGGTCCTGCATCTGGTTGATCCGTTCCTGAAGCCGCTCGGCCAGGGTCGAACCGATGTAATTGCCGCCCGGAATATCGATCACCGCGTTGATCCCGTTGACCGATACGTTGAATGTCGTCTCTCTGTTCGCTGGGTTCAGGAAAACAGGGTTAGAATTCAACGGGTCCGTCGCCGGCGCACCGATCGCACGCGCGGGAAGCGATTGCAGGCCTGTCCCTGCCGCAAAGCTGACGCTTTTGCTGCCGCCGACACCCATCAGGTCGTTTTCACCCTGCGCCAAGACACGCGAGGCCAGATCGACAGCGCCTGGCTCGATTTTGGCAGACTTCGTCGTCGGATCAATTTCATACCGACCAACCTGAATGTTCGAGGCTTTTTGCGCCGTCGGCACGCCCAGTGCCTTGTCCTGTTCAATCGCCTCTCCGGTTGTGCCGCTCTCAAAGGTAAAGGCGCGCGCCTCGCGGTCATAGCTGACCTTGGCCCCGAACCGCGTCGGGCCATCCCCTTGGCTTGCCCCATCAAAGACAAATGGCTGACCGCGGACACTGGTTGCGCTGGTGATCTCGACCCTTGGGGACGAAGTGCCGGCCAGACCAAAGGCGTTCACACCGGAATTGCTGGTGGAAGAGACCTGTATCGCGGACAAGTTGCTGATTGCGCCGCCGGGGCCCAATGTCGTGTGATCAACATTGAAAACAATGCTTTGCGTCGCCGCATCATAAGCAACCTGAATGGGCGCGTTCAACTCATCAACCCAAGCCATAGCAGTGGTCGGGGTGTCGAGACCCAGTACAGCATTCGTTGCATCCGAACCTGTCACGCTCCCGGTAAAGGCACCAAAGATATTGACATCAAAGTCTGCATCCAGCTCGGTGTCAGTATACGCATGGCGCGCGGCATCCGTTTCACGCACGATGAGCCGCTGATTATTGAAACTCGTAGCTGATCCCGCCACCTCAAGGGCCGCACCTTCGAAATAGGCCTCAACCTCAGAGGATCGTTCCGACAGGATATAATAATCCGTTCCAGCAATGTTTATATCGCTTTCCGGCAGCCCCAGACCACCCGTCGCAATTTCGATCTCATCACCGTCTATGGCGGTGATCCGAAAGCTGCGGCCATTCAACGCTTCTGCATCCGCATGCGCGCCCATGAGCAGGATTGTATCACCTACAGTGAACGATGCGCCAAGGCCGGTGCCCATTGTGATCAGCAAGCGATTGTTTTGCGAATCCAGGCTGATGGCGTCAGTGGCTGTTGTAGATACGCCAAGCTTTTGGTCATACACACCGACGGTTGGTCTGTTCCCGACATTGGTATAGCCCAAATGACGTTGTTTTGTGATCGCGAAATCTCTGACATTACCAGCGTCAAGTATCGCGACCAAAGCAGCGAAGTCTGTCTCAGCAGTTTCAGCAGCGGTCAGTGTGGTGGCCAAAGCATCGAAGGCTGTCTCAGCGGTTTCAGCATCGGTCAGTGTTGTAGCTAATGCAACAAAGCTGTTGTATGCGACGGCAGCAGGTGACGACGCTAAATCAGTACCTGCAAAAACCCCATTCGACGTGTCGTAGTACAATGCCAGCGCATCGTTAGCAGTAGTAACTTCAGCATCTCCCGCAGCCTTCAAAGCGCTAGTCTCTGCAGTAATCTCTGCATCTGTCGGAGCAGTAGAAAGTGAGGGTGTAGTGAGAGTAAATGCCCCGCTAATGGCGAGTTCGGCTGTGCTAACTGCGGTGGCCAAAGCAGTTTGCTTGGTGACGATCTCTGCATCTGTCGGAGCAGAAGCATCGACAACTTCAGCAATAGCGGCACCAACGGCAGCCGCAGCTGTGCTAACAGCGCTGGCCAAAGCGGTTTGCTCAGCAGTAATCTGTGTATCTGTCGGAGCAGTGGCATCCCCAGTGGTGAGCGTAAATCCACCACCAACGGCTGTCTCAGCTGCAGTAGTGTTCACTTTGAGGGAATCTGCGAAGTAAGCTGACCCCCCAAGCGCGGCTTCAATTGCATCCAAGACGTCGTTTTGGTTGGCGGCAGTTGCGACACTAACCGTCAGATCCGCGAGTGTCGCGTCAGAAAAAGTGATGGTGACAGCACCGGCCACAGGCGCCGTGATCGTGGAATCCAAATCTGAAACCGTGAATCTTCCGTTTGTATAGGCAACGCTCCACTTGCTTGAGGAACTGGCCATCGTGGTGATACCCAGATCACGCGTGGTGTAATCGAAGCTGAAAACTTCAGGGTCTGTTGGCGGCACAGAAATCTTGGTGCTACCGGTCAACTGGGCAAATTGTTTGTCCGACGCTCCTGGCACGAAAGCCGGTTCGCTGTTCAAGGCTGCGTTCAGGCGGATTTGGGCATGGGCAAGAAACACATCAAGATCAAAATTCGGTGACGTGCTCTCTGCCAAATCCATTCCGGCCTGGATCGAAACAAAAGACGGCTGCAGCAGGTCAACCTCAAGCGGTGTGCTCCGAACCGGGGTTTCGCCAGATGTACCTGGCTGGAACAGCTGGATGGAAATCTTGTCGTCCACGCCTTTCTGGATCTCGATCTTGCGGGCATCGTCATGGGCTTCGTTGATTGCCCGTTCGACCTCTGCGGCCAATTGCTCGGCATTATAACGGCCGGCCCGGACATCAATGCTCACGGGACGTGTGCCATCGTCGATATTGATCAGCAGAAAATCGCGGCCCCAATAAACACCCTGATTGGCATCTGGATTTGCCTCATAGGTGGCCTCGAATTGCATCGGGTCAGTGACAATCTCGATTTCGCCGGTTCCCTCATCCCCGAAGTTAAAGCTGCTTGCCTGACCTGTCAGGGCTGCAGGCTGCGACGGGGCGCGGTCATTTTGTTCGTCAAGCTTGTAAAGCGGCGAACTTTTTTGCTCTAACGTATAGCTCGCGTCAGGCACGGATGTTGTCTGGTTTCCAAACCGGTCGATAAAGATCTGTTCGTTGGATCTGGTGACAGCAGGGACAAGATCAGGCGGGACGATCTCGTCATTGATGACAAGGCGGGTTTCGAACTTGTTGGTCGGATCTTCGGCCGTCGCGCGCTGGGTCTTGATGAAATAGACGGTCGCAATCGTCGGGTTACCAAGATCATCAAAGATCGTGAAGGATGTCGAGTTGGTGAAACTCTCTGAATCATTGGGATCAAAGGTATACCCGTCTGCGAACTTTTCCTTGTCAGTCACCACGTCGGCGCTGGCTGGCACGTTCACCGCGAGATCAACCATGGACGTCGCCTGTGGATCGCCCGATGTCACCGGCAACCGCAGCGGAGAAGCGCTGTCGATATCCTTGGCGGTGACCGATCCGTCTTCGTTCACCGGATAGGCCAGCAGGAACTGCCCCGAGCTGTCCACAACGTTCCGGTTGTTGTCGACGTTAAACGAACCGTTACGCGTATAGACCACCTGCGTTGATGTCAGGCTGGGCTTGAGCGCGAAAAACCCCTGCCCCGAAATCGCCATATCGAGCGCGTTCAACGACGAGGCGATGTTACCCTGTGTGAACTGCTGCTTCACGCCCTTCAGAATTGCGCCAGAGCCGATCGATGACGATGAGTTCTGCAACGGTGAAGTTGCGAAAATGTCGCCGAATTCCGCGCGCGACCGTTTGAAACCGGTCGTACCCACGTTGGCAATGTTGTTCGATGTTGCCGAAATATCGGATTGTGCGCCGTTAAGTCCGGTCAAGGCTGTATAAAAAGACATGCGTAGTTTCCTTGATTGAGGTTAGCGACCCGCCTTAAAGGCGGAACCGCAGGACTTCTGCGGCGCTGACATCGCCGTAGTCTTCGGTTTCAAGCATGCCGTCACCATTGGTGGCAGCGTTGGCCGTGCCTATGACCTGTGCATAGACGTTGGGCGTCAGGCTTTGAACGCCTTCGCCATCACCGTAATTGACAAGAACATCCAGGCGAACGCCACGCGATCCGTCACGATATTGTTCTGGTACATCGGTCCAGGCAAATCCGGACAAGCCACTTGCCTGCCCGCCCATGTCCATAGTGTGCAGGCTCTCGCCAGTCATGGCATCGAGAAATTCAATCCGCGTATCAACGGATGCACGTTCCAATTCGATCGCGCCGTGGATTTCACCGTTGTCATCTGCTCTGGCCAGGTTTCCAGGGATCATCACCGAATGGCCAAGATAATTGACCGATGACGCAACCCGAAACTGCCCCATCTGGTCGGCAATACCCGACATTGTCTCGGACATCTTACTGATCCCAGCAACCGACGAAAACTGCGCCATCTGAGCAATGAAATCCCCGTTGTCCATCGGCGCAAACGGGTCCTGGTTTTGCAACTGGGCCGTCATAAGCTTCAGGAAATCGGTCTGCCCCAATTCCTCTTTTGGTACGGCATTCTTGTCTTGGGTCGTGCTTATTCCAAGTTTGGACAGCAACGCGTTCTGCGCGGCCAAACTTTTGTTATCAACATCCATCTATTCCGCTCCCTTAAGACTTGCCCATGTCCACTGTGCGCAGCATCAGCGTACGCATCGTGGTCAGCACTTCGAGATTGTTTTGATACTGGCGGCTCGCCTCGAGCATATCGACCAGCTCTTCGTTCATGTCGACGGGGGGCATGTAAACAAAGCCCTCCTCATCGGCGAGCGGGTGGCCCGGCTCGTGCACGCGCTGCGCTTCCCGGTCCAGCGCGACAATCTCTTTGACATCCACTGTCGCGCGCTCGGCGTTCCTGATACCGCCCTCAAACGCCGTCTGGAAAACAGGTCGCAAGGGGCGGAACGTTTGCTCTGCGCTACCCGACCGCGTGTTGGCGTTTGCGATATTCGACGCCACTGTGTTCAGCCGCACCATCTGCGCGGCCATCGAACGGCCGGCAATGTCAAAGACGTTCTTGATATCAGCCATTATTCACCTTTAATCGCGGTCATCAGGCCGGAAATCCGGCGGTTGAGAAACGACAGCGTCGTCATGTAGCGCAGCGAATTCTCTGAGAACTCCATTTGCTCGACTGACAGCTCGACAGTATTACCATCCAAGGATGGGTTCAGCGGCACGCGATACTGCACGTCAACGCCCGATGTGCCGGCAAGATTATCTATATGGCGGTCATCATTTTTGCGAATGGGGCTATCCCCGGCCTGACGCGCAAGCTCTCGGTCAAAATCGATGTCTCGCGCCTTGTAGCCCGGCGTGCCGGCATTCGCGATGTTGGAGGCAAGCATATCGTTCCGCTTCTCTCGAAGCGAAAGCGCCGATGCCTGAAAAGCAATATGGTCTTTTATTGCGTTCACCTTATTCGTCCTCGCAGCCTGTGTTCTGGTCCAAGATTTGCAAGTTAGGTGCCAAACCAATGGCGGAGACGAAAATGGTTGAAAAATCTTCAAAGCCCCGGCGTGCGGCACCTAAACCTGGCAGCACAAGCGTATCGGAGGAATCGGGCAAACCGCTTTCAGCGAAAGCCCCAACAGCGCGCAAACCGGAAAACCGGCGCAAGCGTCTCACGATACAAGAACGCATCATGGAACACCTTGCAGAGGTTCCTGCGCTTCTGGCTGTATCTACCCTGTCCCAGATGCTGCGTGACACGGCGCATCTCCCGACACGGTTGGCGATCCAAAGAGCCCGGATCGATGTGCTGCGCGCGCGGACAATCGCCTGCCGCCTTGGCAAGCCGGCAGACAGCGCGATTACGCTCGCCGCCTTGCTGAACCGCAACGCCAAAGTCGAGGTTGCCCCCGTGGAAGCGCCGGTTCCACCCAAGGAAGAAGAGCAGGCGGCACAAACCGCAGCACCAGAGCCAATTTTGTCGCCAGATGCGCAACAGGACATGCGTATCGAACTGACAGAAGCGCATATTCACCAAGGTATTCAATTGCCCAAGGGTGCCATACTTGTGGTGAATGGCGCTATCGGCTTAAGCCTGATCGAGATGGAAGTGGCCAAGCCAGCCATCGAAGACGCGCCCGAAGAAGACGTTTCTGAAGTGGTCGCAGATGGTGCTGAAACCGACCAGAACGAAGACAAAACCGAAGACCTAGATGAACAAAACAAGGCGGATTCCTAACCGGCCGCCTGAACCCGCGCCCGCAGCTTTCACTTTCCACTTGTTCGGAGTTTCAAAATGCCGCTGTCCATGACGTTTCCCCTAACGGCCTCATTACTGCTTTTCGCGGGGTTGGCTGATTGTCAGGCGCTCACCAGGTTCACGCAGGAAAGCTATGACTGCACAATGACCGCTGCGCCGCTGGGCCGGATCGTCTTTACCAAGATGTCAAAGGGCGCCGCCGGCGTGATCGAGGGCGCAAGCCCAGACAAAATCACAATTACTGCGATATCGGATACCCAGATCGACGGTGAATGGGGCGGCGAACTGGTCCAGATTCAACGTGAAAGCGGTCGGGTGCGATTCACGCGCGATGCAATCGTATCATCATATGCCTGCAAAGCGGCTCGGTTTCGCATGTAATCGCGGCGTGGCATTAAACCTTGTGAAGAGATTGTCGTTTCTCTGGTTAATACAGGAGCATAGCTATGGCTGAAATCAAGCCCGACATTCTTTCAGCCGTCAGCCGTGGCGGCAGCGGGATTGAGATCAAGCAACTTGTCACCAGCCTTGTCGCAGCTGAAACAAGCAGCGAACGGTCGCTGAACCAGCGGCGGCTTGATGATACCAGTACGACGATTTCCGCGATGGGCCAGCTGTCGCAGCAAGTCGGCACATTCAAGGATGCGATGGCCGCTGTTGCACAGGCAGCGTCACGTCAGGCGTCATCTTCGACCAGTGCGGTGACCTTCGAGGTATCGAATGCGGCATTGGCCAGTGACGTATCCGCATCCGTAACTGTCGAGCGCCTTGCGTCCGAACAGGTTCTGAGCTTCAGCTTTGATGCGTCAGTGACCCCCACCAGCGAGGTCAACCAAGGCACCGTGTCTTTGAACACAGAGGCAGGGGACAGTGCTAGCAGTTTCACGATCGGCTCCAGCAACAATACACTCAACGATCTGACTGAACAGCTGAACGCGATTGATGGCGTCACTGCGTCGCTGCTGGATACGGGAACAGGCTATGCCTTGATCGTGAAATCAAAGGTAGGCGAAGATAACGCGCTTGATGCTGACTCGATCACTGCGATCAAAACAGCCCTGAACATGACGAGTGATGCGGAGGAGGGCGTCACCGATGCCGACAACAACCCGCTTGGTGCGTCCAGCACGCTGGTAGTAGCGCAAGATGCGCTTTTGCTGGTCGATGGTGTCACTGTCACGCGCAGCGAAAATTCCTTTGATGATCTTTTTGTTGGCCACACGGTCACATTGAACGATGTCGGAACATCAACACTTGCCTCGGCTGATTCCAGCACATCCGTGCAAGAGCGGATCAACAGCTTTCTCACCATCGCAAACGAGCTTAAATCCTATTTGACAGAGGCAACGCAGCGCGGGCTTAACGGTGCTGAACCTGGCCCTTTGGCGGGCGATGTCGCCGCGCAATCAGTTTTGTCGCGGATGCGTAATATTGCCACCCAGCCCATCACCGGCTTTGGCGACGAGCCTATCTATCTCGCCCAGATCGGTATCCAGACGGAACGGGACGGAACGCTGACCTTGAACGCCGAACGGTTCGAACGCGCAATAGCGGAAAACCCCGACATCGTGGATGCGCTCTTCTCCACAAAATACAGCAGTGAAGATCCAAATTTGGAAGTCACCGGCCTCAGCTTTGCGCCTCCAAAGGTTGGATCCTATGCACTGGTCTACGATTCCTCGACATCGCCTGCGACAGCCACGCTGGACGGACTGGCGCTCAGCGTCAGCACCAATGATGACGGATATGTGCTGTTGCGTGCAACTGATGGCGACGCGTATGGCCTACAGATAATCCTTGGGTCCAACGAAAGCCTGACGACAACAGTACGCTATGGCCAAAGCATGGCGGATCAGCTGGAAAGCTATGGCGAAACCCTTCTTGGCGCGACAGGCCTGATCGCGCGGCGCGAAACAGAGCTTTCGGATAATTTGGCAGGCTTTGAAACCAATCTCGAAGATATCGAGACAAAAGCCGCAGCCTTGACCGAACGCTACAACATCCGCTTTGGCCGGATGGAAGCTGTGATCACCAGCCTGAACAAGACCGGCGAATATATGCAAAGCCTGATGGACGCCTGGAACGCGGATAGATAACGGCGTTGCGCCGATATATTATGGTTTAAACTTGGGTCGAGAGACCCGAGCGGAACCCAGATAACATATTGTTTTTAGTATATTTTCAAATGGATTTGGTGCCGCTGAAGGGATTCGAACCCCCGACCCCATCATTACGAATGATGTGCTCTACCAGCTGAGCTACAGCGGCGTATTGGTGGGCCTGATAGCACCCTGAATAGGCGGCGAAAAGCGCTATTTTCCTTCGTCTTGCGGTGCTGTACCTGATTCATCGGGCACAGTTTCGTCCATCGCTGACTGCGCGCCGACGATTAGAGGCAACATCTCTGTGCCGGCGGGCATCGACACTTCGCCAGCGGGTGGCCGTTTCCATGACAGCGTGTCAAACGCGGCACAATTGCCGCAGACAGGGCCCCATTGCGGATGGATATGCTGGCACTTGTCGCAAATCCATTGCGGGCCACGCGGCGCGGTCAGGGCGCGGGTCAGCCAGCCGCGCACCACAGCATCATCCGCACCGACACCCCGTTCGACAGCGGCCATCAGCGCAAGACTGCGCGCGGTCGGATCGGTATCGACCAGATCGGCGATATCGCGGCGCGCTGCAGGAAAATCTTCGGCGGCGATGTGCAGTTCGGCCAACAGCATCTTTGCTTCGGGGTGGTCGGGTGCCGCCTTTGTTAGCGTGGCGAACCGTTTTAGCCGCGCCTGCGGCGTTTCATCCGGCACGATTTCGGCGAAAGCGGCCGCAATATCGGGATGCGGCTGCGCTGTCCAAGTCTTGACCAACACACGCGACGCATACCGTGCATTGCCCTGCGCGATATAACCGCGAGCGGCCATGACAGCGGCAGGGATCAGGTCGGGCGACAGGCGGTTCGCCTCGATCGCGGATTCTCGCGCTTCGATAGGGTTGCCCTCGTCCAGAATGTCGCGTGCCTCTGACAGCGCCAGCACGGCGTCGCGGCGTTTATGAACATCACGCGGCAGGGTGCCAGATTTCAGTTTCGTACCCAGCGTCTGGCGCGCGCCTTTCCAATCGGCCTTGTCTGCCTGCAACCGCAGCAAAACATCCTGCGTTTCGGCATGTTTCGGTTTCAGCGCGAATGCCTTTTGCGCCAGCTGCAGCGCAAGCTCGGTGTCACCGTCTGCAAGTTTCTGCTTCATGATTCCGCGCACCCCGACAAAACGGGTGCGATCATCGGCGAGCAGTTTTTTATAGGTTTCTTCAGCCTTGCGTCGGTCGCCAGCCATTTCGGCGGCCTGCGCGGTCAAAAGGTTCGTCAGTTGTGGCTGATGCAGGTACTTTTCCGCGCGCGCAGCCTTGGTCATGGCCAGGTGCCCTTCGCCGGATGCCAATGCCATCATGCCCTCGGCAAGCGCCTCGTATCCTTTGCGTTCGCGGTTGCGGTCGAAATAGCGTGAAATCGCAGTCTCGTCGCCGTTTAGAAAATGATAGCTTGCAGCCAAAAACGCGAGCAAGCGCAGGCCAAGCCAAACCAGCACAACCAGCGCGACAAGCGCGACCACCATGTCCAGCGTACTGAGTGTGAATTCGATACCCATGACGGCAATCGTCGCACCACCATCGACATCGTAAAGCATCGCAGCGCCATAGGTCAGCGCGGTGACCGTCAGAATGAAAGCGGTGATTTTTATCAATGACCAGATCATCTGTCTCGCTTTCAATTATCACTCAGGGATGTGGCCAGCATGTCAATCGCCGCGACCGCAGCGGCGCGGGCCTCGGCAAGAGCAAGCCAGTCTGACAATTCCGCGCGCGCCACGTCGGGCAGTTGCGCGATTTCGGCCAGCGTGTCGTGCAGCAGACCGCGCCGCAATGCGGCCTGCGCCCGCGACAGCATCGCATCGACATCATCGCCATCACGCGGGTTGACCGATCGGACCTGAAACTGGTTGCGCAAGAAGGCACCAACGCCCGACGCATCCTCGCCCGCGACACCTTCAGCGCGCGCGGTCGTCAGGGCAACGCGGGCATAGTTGGGAAAACTGTCCTGCAAGGCGACAAGGGTCGGCACACCGTCCTGCACAGCCAGCAAGGCGTCGGGAGCAGAGGCGCCCAGCACGTCCTCCAGATTAGCAAGCGCAGCACCGAGGGGCGCGCCGCTTTCGACCCCTACCTGCAACCGTGCAAGCGCAGCACGCCCCGCGGCAGCGCGGGCAGCAGCGGCGGCGTTTTGCTCGATTGCGGCGGCCTCGGCACGGGCAGTGTCAAGTTGGGTTCGTGCCATATCGGTCAATTGCGACAGCTCTGCCCGCAGTGCGGCGACATCCGCTTCGAATTCCGAGGTGTCACCAGCGGCGCCGTCGCCGGTGGATTCCCCGGCTGGCCTGTTCTCAAGCGCGGTAATCCGGTCTTTGAGTATGGCGACTGTCGCAGTTAGATCATCTTGCAGGCCCATAATCTGGACGGCCAGTTCGGCCTGACCGTCGACAAGAGGGGCCAGATCAACGCTTTTCTGTCCATTCAGCTGTTGCTGGATCGCCGCGATGTGGGCGTCTTGCGCGGTCAGCTGGGCCTGCAAATCCATCTGCGCCGTAGAGGTTGTCAGGCTGGCCACGGCAAACCCGACAGCACCAGCGATCAGCCCGCCCACAAACATTGCCAGCACACCGCCACGCGCCTTTGGTGCAGGCGGCACGACAGCGGATTGTGGTGCAGGCTGGGGCTGTTCCATTTCTGACGGCGCATCAGGCGTGATTGAGGCATGATATTCCGGCGGAACCTGATCCGCGCCAGACGGCACGGCCTGCGCCGATTCGACCGGTGCAGCTTCGCCAGCAGAGGCTTTTCGCGGTTTGACAGCGGCACGCGGCCTTTTGGCAGGCTGTTTTACCATTTTCGCCTTTTCCCATCCAATCATGTGCCTAACGCAGTTACAGCTACACTAAACAACCTACCACCTCTCCTCAAGCGAGGGCAGGTCAAAGACCCTGTTCGGCCATCACACGCAACCGTTTCAACGTTGCGGCAATCATCGCGCCCGCATCCGGCGTCGCGGCTACGCTGAGGCTGCGCAGGTTGATCGCGGCAGCAGCATTCTGGACGGCCGTGCTCATCACGACCACATGCACCGGTGCCGCGAACGGTGCCTGCCCTGCAAGGATGGTCGCGGTGCGCGGGGAAAACAAGGGCAAGATCACCGGCGCGCCACCCTGCAGCGCCTCGAACGCCGCATCGCTGAGAGGTTGGGCGACCTGATCGTAGCCGATCACGTCGATGCAACCGATGCCCGCAGCGGCGAGCCTTTCAGAAACGCCACCGCGCGTGTGAACACCATGCAGATGCACCAGCGGCCCATCCGGGCGCCGGCTGATGATCTTGTCGGCAAGGCGCGTAGCATCACCCGGCCCGGCGATGACATCAAAACCGGCCTCGCTGGCCAATTGTGCGGTCTTTTCGCCGACGCACCACGCAGGCAGGCCGCGCGGCAAGGTGGCAGCGCGCGATGCCGCAACACCATGGGCCGAGGTGAGGATCACGCCTTTAACCTGCGTCAAATCAACCGTGATCGGCACCGGCACGATCTGCAAAAGCGGTGACAGGATGGTGCGCAATGGCCCGACCCAACGCGCGGTGATCTCTGCGGCAAAGGCCTCGGCCTGTGGGGCCGGGCGGGTCAGGATCAGCGCTGGAGTCATCGGGATCCCATTGTTTGCAGGCTGGTGCAGTGTTACCTGCGATTAACGAACACGCAACAGGATCAATGCATGGCGCGCGCGCTGACTGTCCTTGGCATCGAAAGCAGCTGTGACGATACCGCTTCAGCGGTCGTGCGCGGCCATGACGTGCTCGCTTCGGTTGTTTATGGCCAGACCGCGCTCCACGCCGATTTCGGCGGGGTCGTACCAGAGGTCGCGGCCCGCGCACATGCCGAAAAGCTGGATCATTGCGTCGAAGACGCTTTGAGCGCTGCGGGCTTGCACCTTGCGGATCTGGACGCCATCGCCGTGACGGCAGGCCCCGGCCTGATTGGCGGGGTGCTGTCCGGTGTGATGTGCGCCAAGGGGCTGGCGGCGGCGACAGGGCTGCCGCTGATCGGCGTGAACCATCTGGCGGGGCATGCCCTGACGCCGCGGCTGACAGATCAGGTGGCCTATCCCTATCTGATGTTGCTGGTGTCGGGAGGGCATTGCCAATTTCTGATCGTCGCAGGACCGGATAAGTACCGCCGCCTTGGCGGCACCATCGACGACGCTCCGGGAGAAGCTTTCGACAAGACCGCCCGCATCCTTGGTCTGTCACAGCCCGGGGGGCCTGCGGTTGAAACCGCAGGAATGGGTGGCGATCCGCGGGCGTTCGATCTGCCGCGACCCTTGCTGAACCAGCCCGGCTGCGACATGTCGTTTTCAGGCCTAAAAACTGCGATGCTGCGGGCGCGCGATGCGGTCGTCGCGGCCAAGGGCGGGCTGACGCGGCAGGATCAGGCGGATCTAAGCGCGTCTTTCCAAGCGGCCATCGCCGATGTGCTGGTCGAGAAAACACGCCGTGCGCTGGCGATCTATCTGGCGATAAAACCCGTAACACCCTGCTTTGCCATCGCGGGCGGGGTCGCGGCGAACCAGGTGATCAGAGGCCGCTTGATGCAGCTTTGCGCTAGTTTAGACACTGATTTCGTCGCACCACCCCTGGCGCTTTGCACAGATAACGCGGCGATGATCGCCTATGCGGGGGCAGAACTTCTGGCCTTTGGCCAGCGTGACGATCTGACCTTGTCAGCCCGCCCGCGCTGGCCCTTGGACAAAACCGCCGCCCCGATGCTGGGATCGGGCAAGAAAGGGGCCAAGGCATGACAATCGGGATCGCAGGCGGCGGGGCCTTTGGGACAGCACTTGGCGTCGCACTGGCACGCGATGGGCGCGATGTGCAGGTTTGGGCGCGGGACGTTGCGGCAGTGGCACAGATGCAGGCCAACCGCGCAAACGCCCGCCTGCCGGGCGTGACATTGCCGGATGAAATCACGATTTCTGCCTTATTAGACCCGCTTTTCGCCTGCGATACCCTGTTGTTGGCGATCCCTGCACAGGCGCTGGTACCGTTTTTGCAGGACCATAGTGCGCGGTTGGCAGGCAAGGTGCTGGTCGCCTGCTGCAAGGGGATCGACCTGCAGCGCATGACCGGCCCCGCCAGCACGATCCGTGATCTGGTGCCGGATGCACAGGCCGCGGTTCTGACCGGCCCCAGCTTTGCTGCTGATATTGCGCGGGGCTTACCCACGGCGCTGACCATCGCTTGCGCGGATGACGCGACGGGTATGATGTTGCAACAGATGTTGTCCACGCCGACCCTGCGGTTGTACCGCACGACCGACATCATCGGCGCGGAACTGGGCGGCGCGTTGAAGAATGTCATGGCGATTGCCGCGGGTGTGACGATCGGGGCCGGCCTTGGCGACAGTGCGCGCGCGGCGCTGATCACACGTGGTTTCGCAGAAATGCAGCGGCTGGTCGGGCAGCTTGGCGGGCAGGCCGACACGCTGCGCGGCTTGTCGGGGCTGGGCGATCTGGTGCTAACCTGCACATCCGAGCAATCGCGCAACTATCGTTTCGGGGTCGCGCTGGGGGCGGGGCAAGCCTTTGACGCGACGACCACCGTCGAAGGCGCCGCAACCGCCCGCGCCCTGCAGCAACTGGCGCTTGATCTGGACATCGACCTGCCGATATGCACGGTTGTCGCTGACCTGACCATGGGTCGAACCGATGTGAAAACCGCGCTGCACGCCTTACTGTCGCGCCCTTTGAAAGAAGAATAGATGCGTTTCGCCCTGCTTGCCAAAGACAAACCCGGTGCTCTGCAAACCCGGCTTGATAACCGCGACGCCCATCTGGCCTATGTCGCCGAGACTGGCGTCGTGGAAATCGCAGGGCCGCTTTTGGATGCCGAGGGGCAGATGTGCGGGTCGCTGATCATCCTAGAGGTGGCCGACCTTGCCACGGCAGAGGCTTGGGCCGCCGCAGACCCCTATGCCAAGGCCGGTCTGTTCGGCGATGTCACGTTGACTGGGTGGAAAAAGGTCATCGGCTGATGGCCTATTGGCTGTTCAAATCCGAACCGGATGTCTGGGGCTGGGATCAACAGACAGCCAAGGGTGCCGTAGGCGAAGAATGGGGCGGCGTACGCAACTATCAGGCGCGCAACAACATGCGCGCAATGAAAACTGGCGATCTGGGGTTCTTTTACCATTCCCGCACCGGTCTGGAGATTGTCGGCATCGTCGAGGTCTGCACCGAAAGCCACCCTGACAGCACCACGGATGATCCCCGTTGGGATTGCGTTGATGTCAGGGCGGTACGGCCCTTCGTCAAACCCGTCAGCCTTGCACAGATCAAGGCTGATCTGCGGCTCAAAGACATGGTTTTGGTCAATAATGCACGGCTGTCCGTGCAGCCGGTCACAGATACCGAATGGAAGACCATTTGCGCCTTGGGTGGCATAGAACCCTGACCTTGCAAAAGCCTGACCACGCAAAAGAGGGCCCGGCAGACGCCGAACCCTCTTTCACCCCGCGTGCTCCCAAGCCACCACACGCAATCAGTTATAAGGTCCGGCCATACTGGCCTTAACGAACTCTACCACAGGTGGAACAGCGCACCAAACGCGATAAGCGCATCATTTGATGTGTATTTTAGCCATAGATGGCTGAATGGCCGGAATATTGTGGAAATATGTCAAGGATGCAGGCGGGACACCTTTGCACCTTCACCGGTCACCCCCGACACCACACAGCCAGAACGCGAAACGCCGCCGCCCCGTGTGAACCGGGACGGCGGCGTCGTGAACATGCACAGCCTGACCTCAGGCGTGCCGTATCAATAGCGGTAATGTTCCGGCTTGAACGGGCCATCGACCGTGACGCCGATGTAATCCGCCTGTTCCTTGCGTAGTTCGGTCAGTTTCACGCCGATCCGTTTCAGGTGCAGACGCGCGACCTTTTCATCCAGCGCCTTGGGCAGGATAAAGACGCCAGGCTGATAGTCTTCGCCCTTGGTCCAGAGTTCAATCTGCGCCAGCACCTGGTTGGTGAACGATGCCGACATCACGAACGACGGGTGGCCGGTCGCGTTGCCAAGGTTCAGCAAACGCCCCTCGGACAACAGGATCAGGCGGTTGCCGGACGGCATCTCGATCATGTCGACCTGTTCTTTGATGTTCGTCCACTTGTGATTTTTCAACGCAGCGACCTGAATTTCGTTATCGAAATGGCCGATATTGCCGACAATCGCCATATCCTTCATCTCGCGCATATGCTCGATCCGGATCACGTCGCGGTTGCCTGTGGTGGTGATGAAAATGTCGGCGCTGTCCAGCACATCCTCAAGCAGAACAACCTCAAACCCGTCCATCGCGGCTTGCAGCGCGCAGATCGGATCAACCTCTGTCACCTTAACACGGGCGCCGGCGCCTTGCAGCGACGCAGCAGAGCCTTTGCCCACATCGCCATACCCGCAAACGACAGCAACCTTGCCGGCCATCATTGTGTCGGTGGCGCGGCGGATCCCATCGACCAGCGATTCCTTGCAGCCGTATTTGTTATCAAATTTCGACTTGGTCACAGAATCGTTCACGTTGATCGCAGGGAAGGGCAGCTGACCTTTCTTGTGCAGGTCATACAGGCGATGCACGCCAGTCGTCGTTTCCTCGGACACGCCTTTGATGGAATCACGGGTTTTAGTGAACCAGCCGGGGCTTTGCGCCATGCGTTTCTTGATCTGCGCCTTGATGACGACTTCTTCTTCAGACTCGGGGACGGGGATGATTTCCTCGCCCGCCTCGGCGCGCGCACCCAGCAGAACGTAAAGCGTCGCATCGCCGCCATCATCAAGGATCATGTTGGCACCTTCGGGAAACTGAAAGGATTTATCCAGATAATCCCAATGCTCTTCCAGCGTCTGGCCCTTGATCGCAAACACCGGCGTGCCACCGGCGGCAATCGCCGCAGCAGCGTGATCCTGCGTGGAAAATATGTTGCAAGACGCCCAGCGCACATCAGCACCCAGCGCGTTCAGCGTTTCGATCAGCACGGCGGTCTGGATTGTCATGTGCAGCGATCCGACGATCCGCGCACCTGCAAGCGGCTTGGCCGCGCCATATTCTTCGCGCAGCGCCATCAGCCCCGGCATTTCGGTTTCTGCGATGTCCAGTTCCTTGCGGCCATAGGCGGCCAGTGCGATATCCTTGACGATGTAATCCTGTGACATGCGGTTTCTCTTTCAGCAAAATTGGGTTGACGGTCCATAGCATCGCGACTGGGTTGCCACAATCCAAAGTCGCGTATTATGCAGAACGCTCAATTTTCAATTAAGGCGCAATGACGATGAAGCAACCAAGAGCTTGGCAAAGGATGCTGTCGGGTCGCAGGCTGGACCTGCTTGACCCAACGCCAATGGATATCGAGATTGGCGACATCGCGCATGGCCTTGCCTTTGTTGCGCGCTGGAACGGGCAGACCAAGGGTGATTTCGCCTATACGGTGGCTGAACATTCGCTGTTGGTGACGGATATATTCATCAACCAAAACCCAAAAGCGCCGGTGCGCTGGCATCTGGCGGCATTGCTGCATGACGCGCCCGAATATGTGATCGGCGACATGATCAGCCCGGTCAAAGCAGCAGTCGGGCCAGGTTACGGCGCGCTGGACGATCGGTTGACCGCCGCAATCCACCAAAGGTTCGGTTTGCCTGCGCAATTGCCAGTGCAGATCAAGCGACAGATCAAGAAGGCCGATAAACTGTCCGCCTGGCTGGAAGCCGTGCAAATTGCCGGTTTCTCGCGCCCCGAGGCGGACAGGTTCTTTGGCAAGCAAGACGCGGCATTGTTGGATCGTTTCGCGATCCGCCTGCGTCCGCCCATGGCTGTGCGCGACGAGTACACCCGCCGCTGCCATGATCTGATAAAGGCGATGTGACCAAAAGGGCAGGCAGGCGCGCAACGCTCCCTTAATCAATCTGGATCAAGGTAATTCGACCAACCCTGCGGGATTCGTCGGATGATCATGATCAAACACCTATCGGACCGTCTGAACGCACAGCTTTTGCGGATCAGCCCCGAACAGCTTTGGGTGCGCTACATCTTTGCCGTGACGATAACGCTTGCCCTGCTGGTGACAATGCACAGCGTCAACCAGCAGATCATTGCGCACAGCGCCCCGATCTATGCGGCGGCCGAACTGGAACAATTGCAAAGAAACCAGCGGACGGTCCTCGGGGCGGCCTTGCTTGTGCTGCTTGCAGAGGCGGTGATCATCTTTTATCCCGCATATCTGGCCGTGCAGACCCAGATCCGCGCGCTGCGCGACCAGTCAATGCGCCTGCTCAGCTCCAAGGTGGCATTACAACAGACAAACGTGCGGCTGCTGTACTTGGCCAATCACGACACGCTGACGGGATTGCCGAACCGCGCCAATCTGATCGCCATACTGACAGAACGCATGACCCGCGGCGAAGCGGAAGAGCAGACATTCCTGTTTGTTGGACTGGACGGATTCAAATCCATCAACGATTCCGCTGGCCACGAAAGCGGCGATGACCTGCTGATCGCGGTCGGCCAGGCGCTGCGCACCTGCGTTGACGGCGACCAGATCGTTGCCCGCATCGGTGGCGACGAATTCGCAATAATGACCGATGAAGCCGCCGGACCAATGTTGCGCCGCGTTATGGCGGCGCTCTCTGATCCGTTCGATGTGAAGGGGCGGCGGTTGAAGGTCCAGGCAAGCATCGGTTTTTTAGTTCTTGACCATCACCGGACAGACCCGATGGCTGTACTTGCCGATGCAACCATGGCGCTTCAGGTCGCCAAGAACGAAGGTGGAAATCGGGCACAAGAATTCACCCCTGCGCTGCGCGAGGCCGCAAGACATGCGCAGCAGCTCCAGATGGAAATACCTGACGCGATCCGCAACGGTGAACTCGAACCCTGGTTTCAGCCACAGATCAGGCTGACTGACGGCGCGTTGCACGGTGTCGAAGTACTTGCCAGATGGCGACATCCAACACGTGGCTTGATGACGCCGGATAGGTTTCTGCCGGCAGTTGAACGGGCTGGCATGACCGTCGAAATGGATCTTGCCATCTGGCAGGCCGCAATGGTGCAGGCGATGAAATGGCAGACGATGAATATCTGGGATCCAGTGCTATCGTTGAATGCCGCACCTGCAACCATCGCTGATCCCTACCTGATCGAACGCTTTCTTCTTGTTTTGCGCAATTCAGGACTGCGCCCCGAACAAGTGATCGTCGAGGTGCTGGAAACCACGCTGATCGACGGCACAAGCGGCATGGCAGCAATGAACATCGACAGCCTGTCGGAATGCGGCATTGCGCTTGAACTGGACGATTTCGGCACCGGCTATGCGTCGCTTTGCCGTCTGACGCAATTGCCGCTTTCGGGGATCAAGCTGGACAAATCACTTGTCGCCCCGCTGCCGGATCACGGGGCAGACAGCGTCGTGCGCGCCATTCTTGCGCTGTCGGCGGAACTCGGCCTGCATGTCGTGGCCGAAGGGATTGAGGAAATTCACCAGGCACAGCATCTGCAGGATCGGGGATGCACAATTGGCCAAGGCTATGGTTTCGCCCGCCCTATGCCTGCGCTGGACTTTGAAATGTGGCTGACCCTGCATGCAAGTCAGCCTGTCACGATCTCTGACGACCGGTTGGTTCTGATCAACGAAGCTTGAGCATTCCAGACTTCCTGCGTATCTGGGACAGCGAAACCAGCGGATTGGAACGAAGATGGCGAATTTTCTTTATCACAACGATCTGCCTGATGGGCTGAACCTTGGGCCGGTTGTCGCGATCGATTGCGAAACGATGGGACTGAACCCGCACCGTGACCGGCTGTGCCTGATCCAGATGTCGGGCGGTGACGGCGATTGCCACCTTGTGCAGGTCAGCAAGGGCCAGGCCGGCGCGCCGAACCTTTGCGCGATGCTGACCGACCCCGCCGTGCTGAAGCTGTTTCATTTCGGCCGGTTCGACATTGCCGCGCTGCTGAATGCCTTTGGCGTCGTGACCGCCCCCGTCTATTGCACCAAGATCGCGTCCAAGCTGGTGCGCACCTATACCGATCGGCACGGGCTGAAGGTTCTGTTGCAGGATATGCTGGGGATCGACATTTCTAAGCACCAACAGCAAAGCGATTGGGGCGCACCCAAGCTGACACCCGCGCAACTGGATTACGCCGCGTCCGATGTGTTGTATCTGCACCAGTTAAAGGCGGCTTTCGATGTTCTGCTGCAACGCGAGGATCGGACCGCGGTCGCAAAGGCCTGTTTCGATTTCCTGCCAACACGCGCGGCGCTGGACCTGCACGGCTGGCCCGAAACCGATATATTCACGCATTGATGACCGATCCTGTCCCCTTTCTGGCGACCGCCCGCCGCGTGATCCTGCAAGAGGCGGATGCGCTAACGGCCCTGTCCGCCACCCTTGATGCAAACTTTGCGGATGCCGTCACCCTTTTGCTGAACGCCAAAGGCAGGGTCATCGTGTCGGGCATGGGCAAATCCGGCCATATCGCGCGCAAGATCGCCGCAACCTTTGCCAGCACCGGCACGCCCGCGCATTTCGTCCACCCCGCCGAAGCGAGCCATGGCGATCTGGGCATGATGACGCGGGGCGATGTCGTGTTGGTGCTGTCAAATTCGGGTGAAACACCCGAGCTGGCCGATCTGGTCGCCTATACCCGCCGCTTTGGCATTCCAATGATCGGCGTAGCCAGCCGCGCCGAAAGCACACTGATCCAGCAGGCCGATGTTGGGATCACCCTGCCGCAACTGGGCGAGGCGTGTGGCCGCGGGATCGTGCCAACGATATCCACCACGATGACGCTGGCACTGGGCGATGCGCTGGCCATCGCGCTGATGGAACACCGCGCCTTCACCCCCGAAAACTTCCGCGACTTCCACCCCGGCGGCAAGCTGGGCGCGCAATTGTCCAAGGTCGCCGACCTGATGCACCGCGATGACGCAATCCCGCTGGTGCGCGTGGACACGCCAATGTCGGATGTCCTGCTGGTGATCACCCAGAAAGGATTCGGCGTCGCGGCCGTGCTGGGCGATGATGACAGGCTGGTCGGTATCGTCACCGACGGCGACCTGCGGCGTCACATGCAGGGCCTGCTGGATCACACCGCGGGCGAGGTGATGACCGCAAACCCCACCACCGTTTCGCCTCATGCCCTTGCCGAAGAGGCTGTCAACATCATGAACAGCCGCAAGATCACCTGCCTGTTTGCGCTGGATCCCGCCAACCCCGGCAAGGTCACAGGCATTTTGCATATCCATGACTGCCTGCGGGCTGGTATTGTCTGACCATGGTTGGCGGCGACAATCTGTATTCGCAATGGGTCGGCTGGGCCAAGATCCTGCTACCGCTTTGCGGGCTGGCTTTGCTGTCGATGCTGTTTTTGTTTGCACGCGGGCCGAACGACGGCACCAAGATCCCGCTGGCGCAGGTCATCGACCTCGCTCGTGACGAAAAATTGTCCGCACCCGAATTTTCCGGCCTCACAGATACCGGCGCGGTCGTGGTGATTTCTGCACGCAGTGCACGGCCGCTGCCGGACCGACCTGACACCGCCACGATCGATACTCTGAGGATGCAGATGGACAACCCCGGGGGCAGCACGCTGTATGTGACAGGTGTGACCGGTGAAATTGACGGGCGCGCGCGCATAGCGCGGTTTTCGGGTCTTGTGCGGCTGCAAACCTCGACCGGCTATACGATGGAAACCGGTGGCCTGACTGTAACGCTGGACACAGGGACAGCCATATCGGACGGATCACTGGAAATCCGCGCACCAATGGGAAATCTGACCGCAGGGCAGGTGACATTCCAGTTCGATACCAGCAATACTGGTCACCAGATGCTATTCACCGACGGGGTCCGGCTGATATACACCCCGCAGGGATAGGCTGCCCGCAGCAAAGGATATTTTTATCGTGTTTCGATTTCTCGCCTTTTGCTTGATGCTGCTGGCGTTGGCATTCAGCACTGCCAGCGCACAAACGCAGATCAATCTGGGCGCTTTGGTTGTGGACCCCAGCGCCGCGATCGAGGTGACATCAGACGCTTTGTCAGTTGATCAAGACACAGGTATTGCCGTGTTCGAAGGTGACGTCCTGGTCATCCAGGGCGACCTGCGCCTGTCGGCCCAAAGAGTTGAAGTCGTCTATGGGAACGACACCGCTGAAATCGCGCGCCTGATCGCATCTGGCGGCGCACTGCTGGCAAACACGCAGGACGCTGCCGAGGCTGACACTGCGGATTACGACATCACGACCGGCCTGCTGACGCTGACGGGTGATGTGTTGGTGACCCAAGGCGGCAACGTGATCTCTGCGCAAAGTATGATTGTGAACGTGACTGATGGCACCGCGACAATGCAGGGCCGCGTGCGCACCATGCTGCAACAGAGCGCGAACGAATGACTCCACCCCCCAACTTGACCGTTAAGACAGGCGATGTCGGCTTGCAGGTGATCAGCCTGCGCAAAAGCTATCGTAAACGCCCAGTGATCCGCGACGTATCTATCACGCTGGGCCGGGGCGAGGTTGTGGCGCTGCTGGGGCCAAACGGGTCGGGCAAAACTACCTGTTTTTACGCCATCGCAGGGCTAGTCGCACCCGAAGGCGGCAAGGTCATCATCGACGGGCGCGATGTAACGACCTTGCCGATGTACCGGCGCGCGCAGCTTGGCATCGGTTATCTACCACAGGAAATGTCTATTTTTCGCGGGATGTCGGTCGAAGACAATATCATGTCCATCCTCGAAATTGCGGTCAAGGACAGGCACCAGCGGCGTGAACGGCTTGAAACGCTGCTGTCGGAATTTTCGATCGAACATCTGCGTCGCGCATCCGCCATGGCGCTGTCGGGGGGTGAACGGCGGCGTGTGGAAATTGCGCGTTGCCTGGCGGCAGGCCCGAAATATGTGCTGCTTGACGAACCTTTTGCAGGGGTCGATCCGATCGCCGTAGCCGAGATCCGGCATCTTGTCGCTGATCTGAAAAACAGAGGGATCGGCGTGCTGATCACCGATCACAATGTGCAAGAAACACTGCAGATCGTGGACCGCGCCTATATCTTGCATGATGGCAAGGTGTTGATGAGCGGGACAACCCAAGACGTGGTGCAAGATGAAAACGTGCGCCGCGTCTATCTGGGCAACAACTTTCGGGTGAACTGATTCTTTTGGTCACCCGGCGACAGGATCATTGACAAGACGTTCGGTTTTGCCGCCAAATATAGGGGATGACAGGCCATTGTTCATGCCCCGCAGACATGCTGACACAGCGGTCAGCCTGCTGGAAACAATTGTTTTTGCGCAATAGCTTAACATCAATCACTGACATTGCGCGAAGCGGTCAATGCACCCGTGGCAACACCACGGGCCGGCACCTGACCCCCAGACCCTAGGAGAAAAGATGCGGTATCAAATCAGCGGAAAACAAATCGATATTGGTGAAGCCCTGCAAACGCATGTCCGCACGGAAATGGACGCCATCCTGAGCAAATATGCCGGACGGCCCACCGAAGCCTATGTCGTCTTTTCCAAGTCTGGCCATGAATATGTCTGCGAAGCGGTCGTGCATCTGTCAACCGGACTGACCGCGCAAGCAACCGGAAAGGCGAATGAAATCTACGCCGCCTTCGACAGTAACGCCGAGAAAATGGACAAGCAATTGCGCCGCTACAAGCGCCGCCTGAAGGACCACCATGCCGGCCGTTCAACGCCGGTTGAACTTTCCGATGCCGGGTCCTATATCCTCGCTCCAAGTGACGAGTCCGAAGAAGCCGGCAACGATACCGTCAACGCGATGATCATCGCCGAAATGGAAACCAAGATTCCGTCGCTGTCCGTGGGCGAGGCCGTGATGCAGATGGAAATCGCGAATGCGCCAGTCCTGGTTTTCAGGAACGAAAAACATAGCGGCGTGAATGTCGTTTATCGAAGAGACGATGGCAACATCGGATGGATCGACCCGCGCGCTGCCGGTTGATCCAAGGCAGAACAAGAAAGACGCATCATGCAACTGAGCAAGATATTGCTATCGAACGCCGTCAAATCGATTGCATCCTGCACCAGCAAGAAGCGGCTTTTTCACGATATCGGCGAGATGGCGGAAACCTGTTACGGGTTGAAACCATCCGCCGTGATCGATGCATTGATCGAACGTGAAAACCTTGGTCCTACGGGTGTCGGCCATGGCGTGGCCCTGCCGCATGCGCGGCTTGCAGGCGTGGACGATGTCAAAGGTATTTTTCTGCGCCTTGAAAAGCCTCTGAACTTTGACGCTGTAGATCGCCAGCCCGTCGATCTGGTCTTTGCGCTGATCGCGCCGGAAAATGCGGGCGTTGACCATCTCAAGGCGCTAGCGCTGGTGTCGCGCACCTTTCGCGACGCATCAATCTGCGCCAAGCTGCGCGCCAACAGTGATCCGGTGACTTTGTTCACCATCCTGACATCGGTCGGGTCCAGCCAGGCCGCCTAGCGCCAATTGGTAAACCCGAAAGTTTCGTAATCGCGCGCATAGGCGGTGCGGGCGGTTGCCTCGATGACCGGATCATAGACTGCCTCCAGCCAATGCACATGCCGGTGCGCCACCAGCCGTGGCAAAGGCGCGTCCGGCCTACCGACCTGCGCTGCCAGCAGCGGCAGGGCGCGTGGTATATCATCCTCGTGCAAGATCACATCTGGCAGCGCGACCTGCGCCATCCCCTGCAATAGGGTCAACTGGCTGGCCCAAGCCGCATCGACCCTGACGCTGGTCTGACCCGCGAGATTGCTGCACAGGAATTCCAGAAACGCCAGAAAACCGGCCCGGTGCGCCGCCGGATCATAATCACTCGGATGGTCAAGATCGGGGCCACCTTCGGGAATCGGCAGCTTGTGGACCTTGCGCAAGGTGGCGCGCAGATGTGGATAATGCCCGTCACCGGTGGTCAGGATATGATCGCAGAACGCTACATGGGCGCGTGCAACCGGATGGCGCAGCACGGTGAACCGCCGAAACAGGGCATGTTCATTCTGCCATTGGCGCAGTGATTTTTGCGAAAAATCCGTGATAGGCGGCGCATCGTCCAGCGCAACAAACCAGTCAGCAACCGTATCCTGCGGCCCTGATCGCAGCGGCATATGGATCAGACCGGTCCGCGCCGCCGCCATATAGGTCGGGATCGCAGGCCCCTTGCGCGGTTCAAAATTCGGCGTCCGGCTCAGGTCAAACGGGTCGATGGCGCGCAGCGCGCTTTCCATTTCGGCCAAGTTGCTGACCTTATCGGCAAAGGGCGCTGGGTTTTGTTTCTTGAGCTTGCGATCAAGGTTGGTCAAACGCGCGGGCAGGCCCAAAAATGCGGCAAGCCCGTTCAAAACTGCGATATCCTGCAAATCATCGTAACCGATAAAAAACGCGGTCTGCCCCGTAGTCTGAAGCCGGTGCAGCAGGATCGTCTGGAAATCCTGTATCGCGCGCAGATGGCCCGTGAATTCATCAGCGTCAAATCTGATCCGCTGGGTTTTTGCGTGGGTCGCATTGGTCAGTTTCCACTGGCCCGTCGCCTGCGCGATCTTGAGGCTGACATAGGTATCCAGCGGATTGCGCGTCAGAACAATCTTGGCGCAGCGCGGATCGGCAAGGCAAATGTCCAGCACGCGGGGGTCGTGGTTGTGAAAGAACCGAAAACCGCACAGCCCATCCGCTGCCTTGATCGCATCCAGCAACCCCTGCGGATCGGCTTCGCGCTGGTCCAGCGAGATGCCGAACAACGCCTCTTGCATCGGATATCCGATGAAACTGGGATTAAACGCCTCGCCCAGACAGGACAGGCCATCAACGGCGTTAAGGTTCGATTCAAGGAAATTCGACCCGGTTCGCATATCCGCCAGAATGATAAAATAATCGAAATGTGTCATTTCTTGCCCATCACATAGGCTTTGCGCGGCTGTGATTGCAGGGATTTCACCTTGCCAACAGGGGCGAAATCGCCGGCAAGATATGGATGCATCCCCTGGTTCTTGAGGTCCTGAAGAAACACGGCGAAACCATCCAGATTGACCATCACCGGCGCTTGCGCAAGCGCCGTGGCGCGGTGTCCCGCCATGTCGTCGGTGATGGCCTGCAGCACATCGACAGGCGATCCAAGGAATTCCGCCAGCGTCATGATACGCCGCCGCGACCGCGCATCGGGCGACTGCAGGGCGCTGATAAAGCGGCTTTCGACCTGTTGTAGGCGCGCGGCCTCTGACCGCACGGCGCTTGCGGGCTTGCCTGAACAGAACAGCGACACCGCCCAACCACCGGTGACGACCCAGACGCTGGCGTGGGCATCCCGCGCCAGCATCCATTTGATCGCTTGGTTATCGGCAGGTCCAAACTGAAAGCATTGATGCCGGTCGCGGCCATTCCAGACCAGGTTGGTCAGAAACATCTTTGGGTTATAATCGCGCAGATGGGCATTGTCAGACAGACCACCGCGATAGACCGCAGCGCCACCCGCGAAATGCGCCTTGTCGGTGGCGAACAGATGGCCATGTGCGACAACCCCCGTTTGCGCCGTCACCCAACTGGTCAGGTCGGGAATAATGGCATCAAAGCCCTGCAAGACCGTGTACGGCGCAGCAGTGAACCCGTTTTCACGCTCCATGAATGGAAAGCGGCTTTGCATGTAAAGCCCGCGCCGCCCGCTGGTGCGCCGGTCAACGGCCTGCGCGAAAATGCGGTCGATCGTCCCCGTGTGCGGTTCAAGATCAGCCTGCGACCCTGACGGAAACCTGTGAAACAGCGCGTCGGCCTGCGGCCAGATCTTGCGCGCGACAAAACAACCAGACCGCGCCAAAAGTTCGGCATGATCATCGTAAAATATATGCGGCTTGCCCTGAAAATCGAACTTGGCCAAGGTCAGCGACCGGCTTTCGAGGCGGCGCGTATGCAGGCGGGCAAGAGTTTGGTAATAGCATTCGTCCGGAATCCAGACCTGCCGAAAATAGGTATCAAATGCGGCGCGGCGCGGATCATTCAGGATCGCGGTCAGCGTCTGGCGCGTCAGGCACCACCATTGCGACCCCAGATGCGGCGTGATCCCAGGCGGAATCCGTCGCCGCACACGCAGCAGCCGCTGCAATCGCACATAGCCGTCGAACAGGCGGCGCTGACGTTTCCATGAAAACGGAAACCGCAGGGTGAACCTTTCACGGTCCAACCCACCCACTGTCCATTGTACATCACCGGTCGTGACGCTTTCGATAAAATCGGTGTCCGGCCTTGCAGCAAGATATGTTTTCAATTCGTTCACCGGACGCAGCGGCAGGCAGGCCCCCGAGGCCAGATAGACATGCTGGATCTGCGGATATCGGTCCAACAACTGCCGCGATGCGGCCTGCGATGCGGCGATCAGCCCCCACATCCCCCATTCGCCGCGGTACCGGCGGCTAAAGCTGACATCGGCCAGATCGGCGACAGCAGTGACAAAGGCATCATGGGTTTCCTGCGCCACGTGCCTGTCCACATGCACCACCACCGGACAGCCGGCATCCGCCCAATGCCGGATCATCTGTTCGGCGCGGTCAAAGGCGGTGTGCACCAGCATGACAATACCCAGCGTCATGCCCAGTTCCCCTTGGACATCAGCCCCAGACCTTCCAGCTGGCGCCAGTTGATGTAACGCTCGCTCCATTCGCACCAGAAATCGGGGTCGGCACCCTGACGCGATTCATAGGATTTGTATTCGCGCCCGCTGGCATAATGTTCGGCGCGCACGGCCTCTTCGACGGCGCGAGTGCTGAATGTGTCGATGAATTTCGCATGCAGCAGGACACCCGACGTCTTTTCACCGCCATGCTGGTCATAGACAAGGTTCAGCCCGCGCGGCAGCATCATATGGGTCGAGCTGACATAGGCATAGGGGCGCTGCCATTTTACAAAGGGGATCTTGTTCAGCGCAGGGGCCTGTCGCGGTTTGTCCGCGAAAAACATGCGTGCGCGCGGGCCACCCTGTATCCACAGGTTGCGCAGCATGGTGTTGCGGGACATGACGTAATTGCCGGCATCGAACCAACAGGCAATCTTGAACGGGTCGTCGCCGCGCCGGTAAGGTTCGGCGCTGACCGGACCCTTGGGGTACATATCCAGCAACAGCGCCCCGAATGACCGGACCTCTGACGCATCGAGCCAGTCGGCCAGCGCGCGGATCGGGCGGCTGTCGCAGAACGGATAGACGAAAAATTCGTCCACATCGACCGTCAGCGCCCAATGATCAGACGCATATTTCCCCTGCAGATAGGTGAGCCAGTCGATCCCGTGGCGCGACGCGCCATAGCCCGCCTTGGCCTGCCACAGTGAAACATCAGGCTGGTCGGCCAAAAAATCGCGGCCACCATCATCACTGTCATTATCAACCATCAGGAAATGGTCGATGCCCAGATCGCGGTAATATTGCACGAAATAGGGCAGCCGCTGGTCTTCGTTACGGAAGGTGCAGAACAGCAGCACGTCGTCGGGCCTGATCGTGCCGGTACGATCCTGCACGGCCGTCAGGTCGCGTGCCTTGAGCATGGCCCGCAGCCTCCAGTGCTGGCGGTACCAGCGCAGCCGGTATGATGTCAGAAACCCCAAGCGGATACGGCCTTTGTTTGCTGTTCAAATGGCGTCATCTTGGTCCCAGTCACCTTGCGACATCAGGCCCAGCGCCGCCAGCTGCGCCCATCCGGTATAGCGCTGCGATTGCAGGCACCACAGGTCGGGTCCCTGGGCAAGCTGCTGATGATAGTCAGCATAAAGGCTGCTATTCTCAAAATGCTGACGGCGGGTCAGTTCCTCTTGCGATTTGGACATGATGTCGGGCAGGAACTTGGTGTGCAGCAAGACGCCCGTGACCCGTCGGTCATCCGCGCGGTCGAACACATGGTTCAACCGGCGCGGCAGCATCTGATGGGTCGAACTGACATAGACATGCCGCCAATGCCACCGCACCAGTGGCACCTTGCTCAGCGTGGGGGCGCGTTCCGGCCTTGCCGTGAAAAACACGCGGTCACGCACGCCGCCCTGTATCCACAGGTTCTGATAAACGGGGTGAATTTTTTCGCGGTAGTTGGCGGCATCAAACCATGCCAGCGCGTCCAAAGGGTCCATCGTCGCATCATGCCGCACCTCGGCGATGGGGCCTTTGGGATACATGTCCAACATGATCGCACCAAAGGACATGATCCCGCGCGCATCCAGATGGCGGGTCAGATCGCCCAGATCGCGGCTGTCTGCGTAAGGAAAGGTTAGCAATTCATCGGCATCAACCGTCAGGCACCAATGCCGGTGGCCGTGTTGCCATTGCAGCCAGCCCAGCCAGTCCATCCCGAACCGCGCAAGCCGGTAACTGTGCTGCGTCGACCAGAGCGATACATCTTTTTGTGCCGCAAGATAGGCGGCAGTGCCATCATCGCTGCCGTTATCGACGATCAGGAAATGACTGATACCCAGCTTTCGGTAGTGTTGCAGAAAGTGCGGCAAACGCGCCATTTCATTGCGCAGGGTCACAAAACACAAGATCATATCCGGCTTGATCAGAACCGTTCGGTCTTGCACCGGCGTGATCTGGCGCCGCTTACGCCAGATACGAAACAGAAAGCGGCGCCGTTTCCAGCGCATCCGATAGGCCATCCACAGGTCGCCAGCCGGCATTCAGGAAAACCTGCGGCCTATTGCGCAGCGTTGCGGGTGAACGGTATCTCTGCCAAAAAGGCAGCCAGCTCATCCCGAAGGTCATCGCGCGCCAGCGCAAACGCGACCGTGGCCTGCAAAAAACCTGCCTTGGAACCGCAATCAAAGCGTTGCCCGTCAAACCGATAACCGAACACATCGCGACCCGCGCTGATTTCCTGCGCGATCGCATCTGTCAGCTGGATTTCTCCACCAGCGCCGCGATCCACCTGTTCGAGGCTTTGCATCACCTCGGGGGCCAGAATATAGCGCCCGATCACCGCAAGGTTGGACGGCGCATCCCCCGCCGCGGGCTTTTCCACCAGACCCTTGACCTGCACGATCTGGCCGGACTGACCGGCGATATCCAGCATACCGTAAGATGATGTTTTTGCCGCCGATACCTCCATCGTGGCGACCATCGACCCGCCTGTTTCCTGATAAGCCTCGACCATCTGTTGCAGGCAGGGCTTTTCGGCGGCGATCACGTCATCGGGCAAAATTACGGCGAAAGGTTCATTCCCGATCAGCTTGCTGGCGCAAGACACGGCATGGCCCAGCCCCAGCGGTTTGTGCTGGCGGATGTAAGCGATAGCGCCACTGTCCATGTAGGTGCTGCGCAAGATCCGCAAAAGCTCGGTCTTGCCACCATCACGCAAGGAGTTTTCAAGATCAGGGGCGTGATCGAAATAATCCTCTAGCGCGGATTTCCCGCGTGACGTGACAAAAATGAAATCCTCGATCCCCGCAGCGCGCGCTTCGTCAATGGCATATTGGATCAGGGGTCGATCCACCAAAGTCATGATTTCCTTGGGAACAGATTTAGTAGCAGGCAAGAAACGTGTACCTAGCCCCGCAACAGGGAAAATGGCCTTGGTGATCTTACGTTTCATCTGAATGCCTTTGCTGATCCAATAGCGGACCCTGTCGCCCGATATCAGGGCTATAATATGTCAGAAATGCAACAATAGCGTGCCTGACGGCTAGGGCTGGCCCATTTGCTGCAACATTGTTTCTATTTTCAGAACATCCTCAGGGTTATTAAGTTCCCAGAATTCGCGCCCTTTAGCCGCGACTTCAACACAAAGCATCGGCACCCCGCGTTCCAGAAAACGCAGTTGTTCCAGCCCTTCGAGCTGTTCCAGCGGCCCTTGTTGCCAGCGGGCATAGGCGCGCAGTGCCGCCGGGCGATAGGCATAGACGCCTACATGGTGAAACACCGGCGTCGGGTCAGCCGGCCCATAGCTGCGACCGGTAAACGGGATCACCTCTTTCGAGAAATAAAGCGCGTTATGATCGGCCCCAAACACAGCTGTCGTGCCGCCTACCCGCCCTTCGCGGCGGTCCTGCAACAGCGCGTTCAGCATTTGCCCTTCGGTGCGCAGAACGGGTGTGGCCACATCAGCCTGCGGATGCGCGCGCAGCCCGGCGACCAGATCGCTGATGAACCATGCGGGTGTCAGCGGCGCGTCGCCTTGCAGATTGACGATGATGTCATAATCACCGCCAAGGGAATCCACCGCCTCGGCACAGCGTTCGGTGCCATTGGCGCAGGTGGTGGAGGTCATCACGACCTTTGCCCCGAACCCGCGCGCGGCATCGGCGATCCGCCCGTCATCGGTGGCTATCACAACGTCATCCACGCCATCGACGGCCATAGCAGCATCCCATGACCGACGGATCAAGCTTTTTGCGACACCCGTGGCACCCGTCAACGAAACCAGCGGTTTGCCCGGATAACGGGTCGACGCATAGCGCGCGGGAATGACGATCAGGACAGGCATCATGCGGATTCCAAAACCACGCCAGGGGCAGCGGCGATAAAGAAGGGATTATCAAACCCTGGTTTCCCATAGGTTAACGGCTGATGGTCGTCAAAGCGCACCACCAGACCGCCCGCCCCTGCCAACACCGCATGGCCTGCGGCGGTGTCCCATTCCATCGTCCGGCCAAGGCGGGGGTACAGATCGGCCTCGCCAGTCGCAACAAGGCAGAATTTCAAAGACGAGCCCGCGCTGGTCATGTCGCGGACCCGATATTTCGCGATATAATCATCCGTCGCCTGGTCGCGGTGCGATTTCGACGCGACAACCATCAGCGCCGCATTATCCGGTTCAGACACCAATATGGCGCGCAGGTTCCCCACCGCGTCTTTTGCAAAGGGTGCTGTTTCCTCGACCGACTGGCCGGTGGCATCGGTATAGAACAACCGGTCGCGCGCCGGAGCATAGACGATGCCGCGCATGGGTATGCCATCCACGACATACGCAATGTTGACGGTGAAATCGCCGCGGCGCTGCACGAATTCCTTGGTGCCGTCCAACGGGTCCACGATAAAGAATGTGGTCGCCTGCACCATGTGGGATGCGGCCTGTTCCTCGGTTACCAAGGCGACATCGGGAAAGGCCGCGCGCAACGCGGCGCTGATCACCGCATCGGCGGCCAGATCGGCGGCGGTGACGGGGCTGTCATCGCTTTTGGCGCGCACGTCAAAATCGGCGGCGGCATAGACCTGCATGATCGCATCGCCCGCTTCGAGCGCCGCGCGGCGCATCACGCTGGTCAGGAGTTCATAATCCATGGCTTGGCCTTGTGTTGAAGTGGCATTATCACTGTCTTATGGTTTGCGCTTAAGCAATCAGCAAGCTTGTCATGGGACAAGCATTCGATGGTTTCGGTAAAGGTTTCGCATGTTTCGCGCCCCCACGATAAAAACGCGTACCCGCACTATTTTTTCTATGGCAGAGGTGACGTATCATTCGACCGTCCGCAACCTGCGGTCCGGTCACCGCAGCGCTGTCATTGGTCTGGCGCTAACCACGCTGCAAAGCCTTGTGATGGTAGGGGTCTTCTTGCTGATGTTCACGCTTCTGGGGGTGCGCACCGCACAGATCCGGGGCGATTTCTTGTTGTTCCTCATGTCCGGCATTTTTCTTTACATGACACATACCAAGACCGTGGCGGCCGTTGCAGGCGGGGGCAATCCGCTGGGTGCGATGATGCTGCACGCCCCGATGAACACTGTGATTTCGATTGTCGCAGCGGCGGTATCTACCCTGTATCAGCAGGTTTTTGCGATCACGGTCATTTTGTCATTCTATCATATCGTAATTACGCCGATCACGATCCATGATCCGGTCGGTGCGTTGGGCATGCTGCTACTGGCGTGGTTTTTCGGGATCGCGGTTGGCATGGTGTTTCTGGCGCTCAATCCGTGGATTCCCGATTTTGCGGGACTGGTGCGTGCGCTTTACATCCGGATGAACATGATCGCCTCTGGCAAGATGTTCGTGGTCAACACGCTGCCGGCAATGACGGTGGCGCTGTTCGACTGGAACCCGCTGTTTCATATCATCGACCAGTCGCGCGGCCATGTTTTCCTGCATTATACGCCGCGTGTCACATCAGTCAGCTATCCGATCTATGTGTCATTGGCGCTGATCATGATCGGGTTGATGGGTGAATTCTACACACGCAGGAACGTGTCGGTCAGCTGGTACGCCGCGCGCTAGAATGTGGACCGACATGCGCCGACACCGGCGTATGTCGTTTACCATGCTTACTGATCAGCCACGATCAACGATTGCAGGCAGCTTGACCGCACCCGTGTCAGATCGGCGGGGGCCCGCCCACGGACCAGATTGGTCAATGATGTCACGGCGCGATCCGACGCAAGATAAATGTCCGCAGGCACGGCAGCTTCGGCCGGGCTTCTGACAGCCAACAGCGTTTCATAACCGCCGATAATCGCGAAGGTTTCGATCCGGCATTGGTAATCGGCGACCGTATCGGGACAGATATCGCACAGCCGGTTGACGACACCGACACGCGGATCGACCTCACCCAGCCGTGTCAGGCTTGCCTCCAGCGTTACAAGGTCGGCAGTCACGGGCAATCTGTTGCCGCGCCCGCGGATCACCTCGATCAATTCATTCAAACCGACGGAAAAGTTGCCGCTCAGCCCCAGCACGCGTTCCAGCCGTTTCAGCGCCAAAAGCCCCGGCACCTTTGCTGGCCTTTCGTCGTCAAGAAAGCGGTTCATACTGATCGTGCGGTTTTCGCTGGCAAAGTAGTCGGTCAGCCATGTCATGAAACCGACCTGCGCCAGTTCCGGATTTTCCGCCGGAAGCGACTGGATCCGGTCGAAATAGCCGTTGTTCAAGGTCCGCCACAGGACCCATTCCGCCGTGGACTTTTCATCCACCGCCTGCAAATTGGCAGCGGAATCGATCGGGTCAAGGTTCGCTTCGTACCAGAACAACGCATCGCCCAAAGCTGCGTTGTCGGTGCCTTGCAGCGTCAACAGCCAGTTTACAGTCGCGCCATCATCGTCGGCAAACCGCAACAGCGCGGCCCTTTCTTCACGGGTCAGACCAAGCAGAAAATCGGAATATCCAGCGGGGATCGTGTCACGGTCCACCTGGCCAAGTATCAACTGGGCCGTTGTGTCACCGTTGCGGGCATCAACGGCAAGAGCAGGCAAACCATTCGTGTCGTCACCGGACAGCCACACATTCACAGCATCCGAAAAGGCGGTTTGTTGTGCGGCCACAGGATGCATCGTTGCAACCAAGATGGCGCCAGCTGCGATCAAGTTCTTTGTCATCCTCAAGCTCCTGAAATATGTCTGGCCGGGTTCAGCGGGATTCGGTGACAACATCGCGCAACCAGACTTCGACGCGGCGATTGATGCGGCGACCATTGGCTGTTTCATTGCAGCTAAGCGGAGAGATTTCCCCAAAGCCCAGCGCACGCACAGGCAAATCATCCGACGCAAGCGACGGGGCGACGGCGAACAGCGCCTGACGGACTTCTTCGGCACGCTGCTGGCTAAGCGCAAGGTTGGATGCGCCATCACCGATGGCATCTGTGTAACCGATCAACAACAATTCCTTGTTGCTGATGTCGCTGGTCGCAATCAGGTTCGCAAGACGCAGGATGTCATCCTGCGCGCGTGCATCAAGCCGCGACGATCCCAACGCAAAGCGGAAGGTGATCGACGACCGGTCAGCGGCGGTCAGCAACTGGGTCATGTCACGCAGCTGTCGCAGGGTGACCTCGACGTCGTCTGTGAGAATCGACGCAAGATACCGTAACCCCTGTTCGGTGTTGGACTGGAAAGAGATGCCCAGATCGACATAGCCCGCATCGCGGACCACGGCCTGTGCCGCAGGCGTTTCAAGAAACTGCATCAAACGGGTCAATTGCGCAGGGGCCGTTTCATCGCCGGCATAGGCATAAAGACGGCGGCTTAGCGGGTATTCTTCGGTCTTGATCGTGAAGGGGGTCGCCTGCACCTGAATACCGCAGACACCGCGCACCGCCAGTATCTTGGTATCGCCCGCATCGGCAAGGCTGGTCACGCCGATCCCCAACGGGTCGGATGCAACAGCCTCGGCCAGCGCCGCATCGGTTTCAGTGCGCAGGATGGTGTCAGCCATGCGCAGACCAGCGGGTTCCATCACCAGTTCGTTGAACACGACCGCCGTGCCGCTGTCATTGCTACGGCCATAGACGTTGATCTGGGCGGATGGCCCACCCACATCGGCCCAATTGGTGACTTCGCCGGCAAATATGCGGGCAAGGTCGGATTCAGAAATGGCGCGGACAGGGTTCGACAGCGACGTGATCGCCACCAGCGCATCCAGCGCGAAAATGGTCTGCTGCGCGTCTGATGTCGGGTCGCCCTTTCGGGCGTCAGCAAAGGCATTCACCTCGTTGTTGGAAACGGCACGGGTCGATACGGCCAAAGCGGCGGTGTCGGCGATCACATCAGCGATCGCCTGCGTCGATCCGACAGAGGCCAGCGTGATGGTCGCGGTTTCCCTGTCGGCTTCGTCCAGCAGGCTGATCACCGTGGTGTCGCCGGATTGGTCGGTCACAGTCGCAGCACCACCCACTTCGGCACTAAATGCGGTGATCACATCGCCAAAGACCCCGTCGATCAGCCCCGCCGCACCCGCAATCGTAAAGCTTTCGGCAGTCGTGTCGATGTCGGGGCAGGCGTCACCTACGCAGCTGACCAAAAATGCGTCCACTTCCAACGCGCCAAACACCGTCCCCAGGACGTAGACCGAACCATCATAAGACAACAACTCGCCGCGCAATGTCAGTTCACCGTCAAGGCTGCTCAGCGTGACATCCTGCGCAGCGAGCGTTGTCGCCAGCGAAAGACTGACCCCGGCACCAAGCGCAAGCGTCGCAGGCCAGCGTAGAACAGATTGCTTGATCATGTGGTCGTACTCCTTGATGAACCCTGGCAAAGATTGGAACGTAGAAAACGCCTCAATTGAGCCTGAATTCGGTCGTTTCTGCGGCGACAAACTGTTTGTTTCCAAACAATGCATGATGGCCAGTGGCACGAAGACCTGTGTCAGGCATTGCCTGCATGCCTTGCTGACGGCCCAAAACTGCGGTTTTTACGCTTTTGCCGCGTCCACGGCTGTTGCAGGCCCCATATGACACACCTATATACACGCCAACGTTGGATCAGCGCGTGACGCTGTAAGACGCCTGAAACTGGCGCGGGTGCCGAAATGGGTTCGCGCTGCTCAAACCGCCTAAACGTAAAGGGATTTGAAAAATGGCCAAAGTAATTGGTATCGACCTTGGGACGACCAACTCCTGTATCGCGATCATGGACGGGTCAAAGCCCCGTGTGATCGAAAACGCCGAAGGCGCGCGCACGACGCCGTCAATCGTTGCGTTTACTGACGACGAACGCCTTGTCGGTCAGCCTGCAAAACGCCAGGCCGTGACCAACCCCGAAAACACGATTTTCGCCGTCAAGCGCCTGATCGGGCGTCGCTTTGACGATGCGGACCTTGCCAAAGACAAAAAGAACATGCCGTTCACCGTTGTTGATGGTGGCAATGGCGACGCTTGGGTGCAGGCGCGTGGCGACAAATATTCGCCCAGCCAGATTTCCGCGTTCATTCTGGGCAAGATGAAAGAAACCGCCGAAAGCTATTTGGGCGAAGAAGTGACGCAAGCCGTCATCACCGTGCCTGCCTATTTCAACGACGCCCAGCGTCAGGCCACCAAGGACGCCGGTAAAATTGCCGGGCTGGAAGTGCTGCGCATCATCAACGAACCGACAGCCGCGGCGCTGGCTTACGGTCTGGACAAGAAAGAAAGCAAAACCATCGCGGTCTATGACCTTGGCGGCGGTACCTTCGACGTGACCATTCTGGAAATCGATGACGGCCTGTTCGAGGTGAAATCCACCAACGGTGATACGTTCCTTGGTGGTGAAGATTTCGACATGCGGATCGTCAACTACCTTGCCGACGAGTTCAAAAAAGAGAACGCCGTCGATCTGACCAAGGACAAGATGGCGCTGCAGCGTCTGAAAGAGGCTGCTGAAAAGGCCAAGATCGAATTGTCTTCGTCATCCAGCACCGAAATCAACCAGCCATTCATCTCGATGGGGTCGAACGGCCAGCCACTGCACATGGTCATGAAACTGACGCGCGCCAAGCTGGAAAGCCTTGTGGGTGATCTGATCAAGGCATCGCTGAAACCTTGTCAGGCCGCGATCAAGGATGCGGGCCTGTCCACATCCGACATCGACGAGGTCGTTCTGGTCGGCGGCATGACCCGCATGCCGAAGGTCAAGGAAGAAGTGTCCAAATTCTTTGGCAAAGAACCGCATCAGGGTGTCAACCCTGACGAAGTTGTCGCCATGGGTGCCGCCATTCAGGCCGGTGTTCTGCAAGGCGACGTCAAGGATGTGGTCCTGCTGGACGTCACACCATTGTCGCTGGGGATCGAAACGCTGGGTGGCGTATTCACCCGCCTGATCGACCGCAACACGACGATCCCGACGAAAAAATCGCAGGTCTTCTCGACCGCCGAAGACAACCAGAACGCCGTGACCTTGCGGGTGTTCCAGGGTGAGCGTGAAATGGCCGCTGACAACAAGATGTTGGGCCAGTTCAACCTTGAAAACATCCCGCCAGCCCCCCGCGGCATGCCCCAGATCGAGGTGACATTCGACATCGACGCCAACGGCATTGTCGAGGTTGGTGCCAAGGACAAAGGCACTGGCAAAGAACAGAAAATCACGATCCAGGCCTCTGGCGGTCTGTCGGATGACGACATCGAAGCAATGGTCAAAGACGCCGAGGCGAATGCCGAGGCCGACAAGGCTCGCCGCGAACTGGTCGAGGCAAAAAATCAGGCCGAAAGCCTGATCCATTCGACCGAAAAATCGATGGAAGAACATGCCGACAAGGTCGATCCAACCACGATCGAAGCGATCGAACTGGCGATTGCAGCACTCAAGGACGATCTGGAAGGCGACAATGCTGGCAAGATTAAATCCGGCGTTCAGAACGTGACCGAAGCCGCGATGAAACTGGGCGAAGCGATCTACAAGGCCAGCCAAGAAGAATCAGGTGACGCCGAGCCTGACCGCCCGGGTGCCGATGATGATATCCTCGACGCGGATTTCGAAGATCTGGATGACGACAAGCGCCGCAATTAATAAGGCGGCGCAGGAAATGGACCGGCCCCACACCGGGCCGGTCTTTTTCTGTTCCCAAAGGGGAAACTGATTATGTCAAAACGCGACTATTACGATGTGCTGGGTATCGCCAAGGGCGCGGATGCCGATGCAATCAAAAAGGCCTATCGACAAAAGGCCAAGGAATTGCACCCCGACCGCAACGCCGACAATCCCAAGGCCGAAGCGCAGTTCAAAGAAGCAAACGAAGCTTACGAAGTCCTCAAAGACGCCAACAAAAAAGCCGCCTATGACCGCTATGGCCATGCCGCGTTTGAAAACGGCATGGGGTCCAGCGCGGGCGGGCCGCGCGGCGGCGGGCAGGGTGACTTTGCCAGCGCATTTTCGGACGTCTTCGACGACCTGTTCGGTGATTTCATGGGCGGGCGTGGCGGTACTGGCGGCCGGCGCAGCGGCGCACAGCGGGGCAGCGACCTGCGGTATAACCTGCGCATCAACCTCGAAGATGCCTTTGCCGGTCTGCAAAAAACGATCACCGTCACGACAGCCGTGTCCTGCGGGTCATGTACCGGCACCGGTGCCGAAGGCGGGTCAGAACCGCAAGTCTGCCCCACCTGTAACGGCATGGGCAAGGTCAGGGCGCAACAGGGCTTTTTCACCGTCGAACGCACCTGTCCGACCTGCAGTGGCATGGGCCAGATCATCAAGGACAAGTGTAAGGTCTGCCACGGTGCCGGCCGCGTCGAAAAAGAAAAATCGCTGTCCGTCAACATTCCCGCAGGCGTCGAAACCGGCACCCGCATCCGCCTGAGCGGCGAAGGCGAGGCTGGCGTGCGCGGCGGCCCGGCCGGCGATCTTTACATCTTTATCGAGGTCAACAGCCACCCGCTGTTCGAACGCGAGGGGTTGAACCTGTATTGCCGCGTGCCGGTGTCGATTGCGACAGCAGCCCTTGGCGGCGAAATCGAGGTGCCAACGATCGACGGTGGCCGCAGCCGCGTGAAAGTTCCCGAAGGGTCGCAATCCGGCCGCCAAATGCGACTGCGCGGCAAGGGAATGCCCGCCCTGCGCGGTGGCCCGAGTGGCGACATGATGATCGAACTGACCGTCGAGACGCCTGTGAAGCTGACGGCGCGGCAGCGTGAAATCCTGCGTGAATTCGACAAGCTCAGCGAAGAGAACAACCCCCAGGGGTCCAGCTTCTTTGCCAGTGTCAAATCCTTCTGGGATTCAATGAAAAGTTAACCATGCGGTAACAAGCGATCCGGCAAGATGGAGTATGACCCATCTTGCCGAATCCCAGAGCCTTTTTCCTGAAACTGATATCTTGCCAGTGGGAAAGCTGCCGTCCTACATGCGCGACCACCGCAAACGGCTGCGCGACAGGTTCTTGGCGGGCGGTCCGGCGGCGGTGCCAGATTATGAATTGCTGGAACTCGTTCTATTCCGCGCCATCCCGCGGCAGGATGTCAAACCCCTAGCGCGGGCGCTCATCGACCATTTTGGCGATTTCAACAGGGTGCTGTCGGCCAGTGTGACACAGATCGGCCAAGTGCCCGGTGCTGGACCAGCCGTTGCGCTGGAACTGAAAATTGTCGAAGCGGCAGCGCACAGACTAGCGCGCGCCCGCGTGATGCAACGCCATGTCGTGTCAAGCTGGGACGCCCTGCTGACCTATTGCCACACGGTGATGGCGCATCGCGATACTGAACAATTCCGTATCTTGTTTCTGGACACGAAAAACGTCCTGATCGCGGATGAAGAGCAGGCCAAGGGCACGCTGGACCATGTACCTGTCTATCCGCGCGAGGTTGTGAAACGGGCGCTGGAACTGAACGCGGCATCGATGATCCTTGTCCACAACCACCCGTCGGGCGACCCTACACCGTCGCAGGCCGATATCACGATGACCCGCCAGATCAGTGATGCAGCAGGCACCATGGGCATCACGGTGCATGACCATCTGATCATCGGAAAGTCGTGCGAGATCAGCTTTCGCGCGCAGGGCCTCTTCTGACATTGGCGCCTGTGAATCCCGCGTTAATAATTCGCCTTAGGCAAGGCGCCCGTGGCAATGCTTGAATTTCTTACCCGATCCGCAGGGGCATAGATCGTTGCGGCCCAGATTGCCCCAGGTTGCGGGGTCGTTTTCATCGAATCCCGCACGCGCACCTTCTGCCGCTATTGCAGGCGCTACCATGGCTGCCGCAGCCGCCGCCTGTTGCTGGCGGAACTGGGCGATCATGCGCTCCTGTTCTTCTTTCGACATGGGCCGGATCTGCGACAGTTTCTTGGTCACATCCGTGCGCAGACTGTCCAGCAGTTTTTCGAATAGCTGGAATCCTTCGGTCTTGTATTCGTTGAGCGGGTCACGCTGGGCATAGCCACGCATCCCCACGACAGACCGCAGATGTTCCAGCGTGAGCAGATGTTCGCGCCATTTTTCATCGATGGTTTTCAGCAGGATCTGCTTTTCGACATTGCGCATCGTCTCGGCACCAAAGGCATCGGCCTTTTCGCCCATGTATTTGTCTGCCGCTTCTTCCAGCCGTTCACGCATGACATCGTCGTCCACACCTTCTTCGGCGGCCCAATCGACGACAGGCAGATCAAGCCCAAGGTGGGCCACGACATCGGCCTGTAATCCTTCGGCATCCCATTGATCGGCGTAGGATTTCGGCGGCATATGGATCGTGACCAGATCGTCGATCACCTGATCGCGCATATCCTTGACGACATCGGCCAGATCAGCAGATTCCATAATCTCGCGGCGCTGGTGAAACACGACCTTGCGCTGTTCGTTCATCACGTCGTCGAATTTCAGCAATTGTTTGCGGATGTCGAAATTGCGCGCCTCGACCTTGGCCTGCGCGCGTTCCAACGATTTGTTGACCCAAGGGTGAACGATAGCCTCGCCTTCTTTCATGCCCAGACCGGACAGCACCTTTTCAAGCCGTTCCGACCCAAAAATCCGCATCAGGTCGTCCTCGAGCGACAAAAAGAACGTGGACCGCCCCGGGTCGCCCTGACGGCCCGACCGGCCGCGCAGCTGGTTGTCGATCCGGCGGCTTTCGTGGCGTTCGGTGGCCAGCACGAACAATCCACCCGCAGCTTTGACCTTTTCTTTTTCGTCGGCGACTTCGGCCTCGATCCGGGCGCGCAATGCCTCTGGGTCAGCTTGCGGGTCGGTGGCCAAGGCTTGCAGGACGCGCATTTCCACGTTGCCGCCCAGCTGGATGTCGGTGCCGCGACCAGCCATGTTGGTTGCGATCGTCACAGCGTTCAACTTGCCGGCATCGGCGACGATCTGCGCCTCTTGTTCATGCTGGCGGGCGTTCAGCACATTGAAGGTGATCCCTTCAGCGCGCAACAGCCCGGCCAGAAACTCGGACTTTTCAATGGATGTGGTCCCAACAAGGATCGGCTGGCCCTTGGCATGGGCTTGCTTGATTTCCGCGACGACGCCGTCGAATTTTTCCTTGGCGGTGCGGTAAACCTGATCATGTTCATCGGCGCGCGCGACAGAGCGGTTGGTCGGTACCTCGACCACCCCAAGATTATAGATTTCGCGGAATTCGTCAGCTTCGGTCGCGGCGGTGCCGGTCATGCCACCCAGCTTGTCATACAGGCGGAAATAATTCTGAAACGTGACAGAGGCCAGCGTCACGTTTTCGGGCTTGATCCCCACGCCTTCCTTGGCCTCGATCGCCTGATGCAAACCATCGGACAGCCGACGGCCATTCATCATGCGGCCGGTGAATTCGTCGATCAGCACGACCTGATCGTCGCGCACGATATAATCTTTTTCGCGGGTGAACAGGACATGCGCGCGCAGGGCTTGGCTGACATGGTGGACCAGCGTGGCGCTTTCGGGGTCATAAAGCGTCTGACCGTCGGGAAGCAGGCCAAGAGCTGTCAGCCTTTCTTCAAGGAAATCGTTGCCTTCCTCAGTGAATGTCGCCTGACGGGCCTTTTCATCCAGGGTGTAATGTTCGGGCAGGATGTCGGGGATCACCTTGTTGATTGCGGCATACATTTCGCTGCGGTCCTGCGCCGGGCCGGAAATGATCAGCGGTGTGCGCGCCTCGTCGATCAGGATGCTGTCCACCTCGTCCACGATCGCGAAATTGTGGTAACGCTGGTACATCTGGTCCAGTTCGGATTTCATGTTGTCGCGCAGGTAATCGAACCCCAATTCGTTGTTCGTGGCATAGGTGACGTCACAGGCATAGGCAGCCTTTTTGTCAGCCTCGCCCTGTTCGGGTACGACGACGCCAGTTGTCATGCCCAAGGCGCCGTAGACCTTGCTCATCCATTCGGCGTCGCGACGGGCAAGGTAGTCGTTCACCGTCACGATATGCACACCCTTGCCGGTGAGCGCGTTCAGATAGGCAGGAAAGGTCGCGACAAGGGTCTTGCCTTCACCGGTCTTCATTTCCGCGATATTGCCCTGATGCAGAAAGATACCACCCAGCAATTGTGTGTCAAAAGCCCACAAACCAAGGGCACGGCGCGCGGCCTCGCGGCAATTGGCAAAGGCTTCGGGCAGCAGCGCGTCAAGGCTTTCGCCTTTCAGGGCGCGGTCGCGGAATTCATTGGTCTTGGCCTTCAGATCATCATCACTCAGCGCCTGAAACTGTGGTTCCAGCGCGTTGATCTGCGCCACCAAAGGCCGGGCGGATTTGACTTTGCGGTCATTGGCAGAACCAAACACTTTTTTGGCAATTGATCCGATACCCAGCATATTTACTCCACCGACGCTGTCGCGCCTGTCTAACATCTATTTGAGAGGAGGTTGCTTGTAGGCAGGTCACCAGCCACATACAAAGGGGCCAAATCTGGTCTACTTCCGGCCTCCTAAAGGCACTCATGGGATGTAAGGGGCCGGATATGGAGTGTCAACGCCGGGCGGCTGCGCGGCCTATCAAGGGATCGTTTAATGATGAAACATGTAACATTTTTGGGGGCTATGGCCGTTTCGCTGTCGATCACCACAGGTGCTGTCGCGCAGGACGTGACGGCTGACACAGTGGTCGCCAAAGTGGGCGATACAGAAATTACCGTGGGTGAACTGATCATCGCGCGGTCCATGCTGCCCGCCCAATATGCGCAATTCCCTGACGAGGTTCTGTTCACCGGACTGGTGGACCAGCTGGTGCAGCAACAGCTTTTGGCGGATGCGCTGGAAACCACGCCACCCAGTGTGATCTATACGATCCAGAACGAACAACGTTCCCTGATGGCTGCACAGGTGATCGACGACATCACCCAAACATCAATCACCCAAGAACTTTTGCAAGAGGCCTATCAGGACCGCTTTGCCGATGCGCCCGAAACTCCTGAATTCCGCGCAGCACACCTGCTGGTCGCAACCGAGGAGGAGGCGAACGCCGCCAAGGCGCAGCTTGACGCAGGCGAAGCCTTTGCAGATGTTGCAGCCGCAGTCTCGACCGACGTCACCAGCGCCAATGGTGGTGACCTGGGCTGGTTCGGCGCCGGCGCAATGGTCGAAGAATTTGAAACAGCCGTCATGGCGCTGGAAATTGACGAAATTTCCGACCCGTTTGAAACCCAATTCGGCTGGCATATCGTTACGCTGACAGATCAGCGCGCCCGTCCAGCCCCGACTTTTGAACAGGTCGTCCAGCAGTTGAGCGCCGAATTGCAAGAGGCTGCCGTCATCGCATATCTGGATGAGCTGTCCGCCGCTACGACAGTCGAACGCCCCGAAGAAGGGGCATTCGACCCGAGCGTGATCAATCAAGTCGAATTGCTGGATTGATCTGACATGAAAACGTCACCACTTGCGCCTGCGCAATTTCCCGACTTGCCCGTGATCGCGGGCGTGACTTTTGCCAGCGCTGCGGCGGGGGTCAAATATCAGAACCGCACCGATGTGATGCTTGCCATCGCAACCCCCGGATCATCGGTCGCCGGGGTGTTCACACGGTCTGCCACGCGGTCCGCGCCCGTGTTGGATTGTCAGGCAAAGCTGGGCGGCGATCCCGCCGGTGCAGCCGCGATCCTGGTCAATTCAGGCAATTCCAACGCCTTTACCGGCAAGAATGGTGTGGCCAGCGTCGTCGCCCTGACGCAGGCCGTGGCTGACCTGACCGATGTGCCGGTCGGACGGGTCTTTACCGCCTCGACTGGGGTTATCGGTGAACCGCTCCCGCATGACCGCATCATCGCCAAATTGGCAGAGCTGCACAACGGCCAGACAGAAGCCGCGATCAAGGACGCCGCTCGCGCGATCATGACCACCGACACGTTCCCCAAAGGGGCCAGTGCCAGCGTCACAGTCGGCGACAAGACCGTGCAGATCGCAGGCATCGCCAAGGGGTCGGGCATGATCGCGCCGGACATGGCGACGATGCTGGTCTATATCTTCACCGATGCGCTGATCGGGCAAGATGCGTTGCAGGCGCTGGTCTCGCTGCACAATGACCAGACGTTCAACTGCATCACCGTGGACAGCGACACATCGACATCCGACAGCCTGATCGCGGTGGCGACGGGGGCGTCCGGTGTGGATGTCACCGGCAATACCGAATTTGCGGCGGCCCTTCATGGCGTGATGCTGGACCTGGCGCATCAGGTCGTGCGCGACGGCGAAGGAGCGACCAAGTTCGTCACCGTCACCGTGACGGGTGCCGTCGATGATACCGATGCACGCAAGGTAGCAATGGCGATTGCCAACAGCCCCTTGGTCAAAACCGCAATCGCGGGCGAAGATGCCAACTGGGGTCGGATCGTCATGGCCGTCGGTAAATCCGGCGCGCAGGCAGACAGGGACAAACTGTCGATCCGGTTTGGAGATATCACCGTAGCTGAAAACGGATGGCGCGCACCCGATTATTCCGAAGATGCCGCCAGTGCCTATATGAAAAACGCCGAACTGGTGATTGGCGTCGATCTGGGGTTGGGGTCAGGGCAAAGCACGGTCTGGACCTGCGACCTGACGCATGGCTATATCGACATCAACGCCGATTACCGGTCGTGACGCTGGTTCTGGTCTCGGCCGTTGCGCTGATTGACGCGGATGGGCGGGTGCTGCTGGCGCAGCGCCCCGAAGGCAAATCGATGGCGGGCCTGTGGGAATTTCCGGGCGGCAAGGTCGAACAGGGCGAAACCCCCGAGGCCGCTCTGATCCGCGAATTGCACGAGGAATTGGGGATCGGCACATGGGCGTCCTGCCTTGCGCCACTGACCTTTGCCAGCCATGCCTATCCCGATTTTCATCTGCTGATGCCGCTGTTTGCGTGCCGCAAATGGGAAGGCACGCCACAATCGCGCGAGGGGCAGGCGCTAAAATGGGTGCGGCCAAATGATCTGCGCGATTATCCGATGCCAGCGGCAGATATACCGCTGATCCCGATCCTGCGTGATTGGTTGTAGGTTAGGGTGGATCATGATCCACCCTACGCAAAAGGGCGGCCCAATGGGCCGCCCTTTGTCATTGAACAGGACCTGATTACAGGTTCCGTTCGACCGATTCACGTTCGAAAATCTCGATCACGTCGCCTGGGCGGACATCGTCATAGGCTTCAAAAGCCATGCCACATTCTTGACCGGACTGGACCTCTGCCACTTCGTCCTTGAAGCGTTTGAGGGTCTTCAGCGTGCCTTCGTGGATTACGACATTGTCGCGCAGCAGGCGCACACCGGCAGAGCGGCGCGCCACACCTTCCGTGACCAGACAACCCGCAACCTTGCCCACGTTGGACACCTTGAACACGTCCTTGATCGTCGCATAACCAATGAACTTTTCGCGGATTTCGGCAGACAACAGGCCGGATGCGGCCTTTTTCACGTCATCCACAAGGTCATAGATCACCGAATAATACCGGATCTCCACGCCCTTCTGGTTGGCCGATGCCCGCGCCGTTGCATTGGCACGCACATTAAAGCCGAAAACAGGTGCGCCCGAAGCCTCGGCCAGACCAATATCGGATTCGGTGATAGCACCGACACCCGAATGCAGCACGCGCACGCGGACTTCGTCATTGCCGATCTTTTCCATCGCCTGCACGATTGCTTCGGCAGAACCCTGCACGTCGGCTTTGACCACGATGGGCAATTCGCTGACGTTCTGGTTGGCCTTGGCGTTCGCCATCAGCTGTTCCAGCGTTGTCGCAGCACCGGCAACGGCACGTTTTTCCTTGGACGCTTTTTCACGGTATTCCGCGATTTCACGCGCCTGCGCCTCTGTCGCGACAACGTTCAGCACATCACCAGCCTCTGGCGTCCCGTTCAGACCAAGCACCTCGACAGGAACAGCAGGGCCAGCTTCGGCCACGCGTTCGCCCTTGTCGTTGATCAGCGCACGGACCTTGCCGTATTGTTCACCGACAACAAAGATATCGCCCTGCCGCAAGGTACCATTCTGGATCAGAACGGTCGCCACAGGGCCACGGCCTACGTCAAGCTGCGCCTCGATCACGGCACCGACGGCGGGGCGATCAGGGTTAGCTTTTAGTTCAAGGATCTCTGCCTGCAGCGCGATGGCTTCGAGTAGGTTATCCAAACCCTTGCCTGTCAATGCCGACACTTCGACATCCTGCACATCGCCAGACATCTTTTCGACGACAACTTCGTGCATCAACAGGTCTGTGCGGACCTTGTCGGGGTTGGCAGATGGTTTATCGATCTTGTTGATCGCCACGATCATCGGCACTTTGGCCGCTTTCGCGTGGTTGATCGCCTCGATCGTCTGCGGCATCACGGCATCATCGGCGGCAACCACCAGCACGACGATATCCGTGACCTGCGCCCCGCGCGACCGCATCGAGGTAAAGGCGGCGTGGCCCGGCGTATCAAGGAAGGTCAACAGCGAGCCACCATCGGTTTTCACCTGATAGGCACCAATATGCTGGGTGATCCCGCCCGCCTCTCCGGCGACGACCTTGGCATGGCGGATCGCATCAAGAAGCGATGTCTTGCCGTGGTCGACGTGGCCCATGATCGTGACAATCGGTGGACGCGAAATCAGATCTTTCGGATCATCAAGCACCTGTTTGATCACGTCTTCAACGTCGGCATCCGACACGCGCACGACGGTGTGGCCGAATTCCTCGATGATCAGTTCGGCGGTATCGGCGTCAATCGACTGGTTCTGCGTCGCCATGATCCCGTTGTTCATCAGAGCCTTGACCACATCGGCAACACGTTCCGCCATCCGGTTGGCCAGTTCCGACACAGTGATCGCGGGCGGCAAGGCCACATCCCGGAACACTTTTTCGCGTTCGGCAGACCCACCCATCGCCTTGGCGCGGGCACGGTCCTGTTTGCGTTTCATCGCCGCCATCGACCGCTGGCGGCCACCTTCGCGGCCAGTCAGCGCATCGTTCAGCGTCAGCTTGCCAGCGCGGCGACCATCGTCTTCGCGGCCGGGCTTGGCTTTGGCGGCCTTTTCACGGGCGTCACGTTCGCGGTCAACCTTGCGGGGACCAGCAGCAGACGGGCGATCAACGGCGTTTTCACCAGGCAGGGCGCTGGCATCGGCACCCGCAGGGGCCGTGTCTGCCTTGACCTTGGCGGCGGCGCGTTCTGCCTTGCGCTTTTCTTCGTCAGCCTTGGCCTTGGCGCGTTCTTCGCGTTCGCGGTCCTCGGCCTCTTTGGCTTCCATTTCGGCGCGGCGCGCCTCGCGCTCGGCGGCACGTTCTTTTTCTTCGGCTTCGCGCTTGGCGGCTTCGTCGCTTTCACGCGCACGGGCCATCGCCAGCGCTTTCATCCGGCGTTCAAGTTCGACATCCGAAATGCCAGCAGGCCGCTTGGACGGGTCGCCGCCCATCTGCACGCCAGTCGATCCAGCGGGCTTGGCCGCACCGGGTTTGGGCACCACAACGCGTTTGCGTTTGGTTTCCACCACGACGTTCTTGGTCCGCCCATGGCTGAAACTTTGCTTCACGTTGCTTGGACGTGACCCACCAAGGCCGAGTGGCTTTTTTCCGTCGTTATCGCTCATCTAGCTTCTTTATCCTTCCCGGAGGCCCCATCGCCACCGTTCCCTTCGCGTAAACCGCGTAGCTTTGTGGCTTCCTCTACAACACGATCGCTGAGTCCACCAGTCGCAAGCGCGCCATGTATCACACTTTGACGTCCGAAAGCCAAACCCAATTCAGCTGACGTCAGGCAACCAAAGTATCTGGCGCCTTCTGGCGTCCAGAGTTTGGTCTTTCCGCGCTCTGATCCGTCAGAGGCTTGCACCAGCACGCGGACACGTTCGCCCCCGGCCAGCCAGCCCTTGACCTTTTCAAAACCGCAGACAGCACGGCCCGCCTTACGCGTCAAGGCGATCAGGTCAACAGTGCGGCGCGCGATCTGACGTTCCACCTCGTCCAGCAAACCGTCAGGCACTGTCACCGCCTGTTTGGCAGACCGCGAAAACTGACCCTTGCGGGCCTGCTCAAGAATGGCGCGATCGGCAGTGACATAGATGCCACGTCCGGGCAGTTTGCCCAGAATATCCGGCACGACCTGATTGTCAGGCCCGATGACGAACCGGATCAGCCCAGCCTTTGGCTGGACCTCTCCGGTGACGATGCATTTGCGTTCGACATCGTCGTTTTCATCTTTATGCCCGCCACGCGTCATAGTGTTACTCCGAAGGCCCGATCAGGCCTCCTCTTCCTCGGTTTCGTCGGTGTCTTTGTTCAATTCATCGGGATCGACCCAGCCCAGCATGACGCGTGCGGTCATGACCATGGTCTGCGCTTCTTCCAGCGACACATCAAAGGGTTCCAGCACGCCATCATCCTTGACCCGTTCACCGTTGACAGTGGTCCAGCCACCGGCCAGTTCCCAATCCGCGCAAGTGGCGAAATCTTCCAGCGTCTTGACGCCGTCCTTGCCCAAAGCTTCGAGCATTTGCGGTGTCAAACCTTCGAAATCAATCAGGCTTTGTTCGACGCCAGTTGCAATCGCGGCATCCATCGCCTTTTTCGCCTGCGCCTCTAGGTAGTCGCGGGCACGGGCCTGCAATTCGCCTGCGGTGCCTTCATCGACACCTTCGATCACCAGCAGTTCATCCTGTTCGACATAGGCGACCTCTTCGAGGTTGGTAAAGCCTTCGGCGACCAGCAGCTGGGCAAAGAATTCGTCCAGATCCAGCGTATCCATGAACAGCTTGGTGCGGGTTTCGAATTCGGCCTGACGGCGCTTGGATTCTTCTTCTTCGGTCAGGATGTCGATATCGAGACCTGTCAGCATGCTGGCCAGACGCACGTTCTGACCACGACGACCAATCGCCAAGGACAGCTGTTCATCAGGCACGACGACTTCGATCTTGCCGGCTTCTTCGTCCAGAACGACCTTGGTCACCTCGGCAGGCTGCAGCGCGTTCACAAGGAAGGTCGGCATGTCCTCATTCCACGGAATGATGTCGATCTTTTCGCCCTGCAATTCGTTCACGACCGCCTGCACACGGCTGCCACGCATACCCACACAAGCACCGACCGGGTCGATCGAGCTGTCATAGCTGATCACCGCGATTTTTGCGCGCGACCCGGGGTCACGGGCGACAGCCTTGATCTCGATCACGCCTTCATAGATTTCCGGCACTTCCATCTTGAACAATTCGGCCATGAATTCAGGCGCTGTGCGCGACAGGAAAATCTGCGGCCCGCGCTGTTCACGGCGGACTTCTTTGATGTAGCAGCGGATCCGGTCGTTGGGGCGGTACGCCTCGCGGCCGATCTTTTCGTTGCGGCGCAGCACGGCCTCGCCCGAACCCACGTCAACGATAACGTTGCCGTATTCTTCGCGCTTGACCAGCGCGTTGATGATCGTGCCGGCGCGGTCCTTGAATTCTTCGTATTGCTTGTCACGCTCGGCTTCGCGGACCTTTTGCAGGATCACCTGCTTGGCCGATTGCGCGGCGATCCGGCCCAGTTCAACGGGGGGGACTTCTTCGCTATATTCCTGACCGATCTGGGGGTCGGTCATGTAATCCTTTGCCTGCGCAACGGTGAACTCGGCCTGATAGTTTTCAACGGCGTCATCGGCGACCACGGTGCGCACACGGGTGAATGTCGCGCGACCTGTCTTGCGGTCGATATTCACGCGGATGTCCATTTCCGCGCCGTAACGCGACTTGGCCGCACGGGCGAGCGATTCTTCCATCGCCTCGACCACCAGACCGGGTTCGATGTTCTTTTCGCGGGCCACGGCCTCTGCGGTTTGCAGAAGCTCGAGCTGGTTTGCGGACGTATAGGCCATCAGGTATTCTCCTCGCCATCGATGATGGTTTCAATTTCGTCAAATTGGGTTTCGTCGATCTGGCCCGCATCCTTGCGGCCACGCAGCACGTCGCGGATCAGGTCATCAGTCAGCACAAGCTTGGCATCAGACAGCCATGCGAATTTCAGGCCAATGGTGCCTTCGTCGATATCAATCAGGACTTCGTCACCGTCGATGCCTGCCAGTTCACCCTTGAACCGGCGACGCCCGTCGATCAGTTCTTCGGTCTCGATCTTGGCCTCAAAGCCTTTCCACTGGTCGAAATCTTTCAACCGGGTCAGCGGGCGGTCGATGCCGGGGCTGGACACTTCGAGCGTGTAAACGTCAACAATCGGGTCCTCGACATCCAGCACGGCGCTGATGGCGGTGGAAATCTGCGCGCATTGGTCCACCTCGATGGTGCCATCGGGGCGCTGCACCATGATTTGCAGGGTGCTTTCCTTGCCGGTCATTAGCCGGACGCGCACGACCTCAAACCCCATGTCCTCGATGACGGGGGTGATAATCTCTGCAATCCGGCGGTCAATGGCCGCCTTGGCGATCAAGTCATTCATGGGTTAGTCCCAAGCATAAAAAAACGGGCGCGCGGCCCGTTGATGTTTCCCGGTGGAACCTTGGGGGTGGAAGCCAAGACGCCGCTATTGAAAGTTGTATAGGCCCTGTCGCGCAGGACTGCAAGCGCAATGCAAACGCCCCGCCGATACGGGCGGGGCGTCCATAAAGTGCAGGCGTTTTATGCCAGCGACCAGCGTTCCAGCATGCGGTTGTTATCCATCTGCGCGGTGTTGCCCACCACATCTGGGGTCACAACACGGCTGCTGATCGCCTGAACGAAATTGGCGAACATCGGGATGATCACGCCGCCATCGTCACGCAGGATCTGCTGCATTTCGTAATATTGCTCGCGCCGCTTGTCGGAGTCGAGTTCGGCGCGCGCGGAATATAGCAATTCCTGGAACCGCCCATTGTCCCACTGGCTGTCATTCCATGGCACGCCAGCCTCATACGCGGACGAGAACATCCAGTCTTCGGTTGACCGGCCCGACCAATAAGATGCCGAGAACGGTTTCACCAACCAGACGTTCGACCAATAGCCGTCCGCAGGTTCCTGGATCACGTTGATGTTGATGCCCGCAGATGCAGCGGATGATTGATACAGCTGGGCTGCATCAACAGCGCCTTCAAACGCGGCATTGGATGCCGACAGGTCGATGTTCAGGCTGTCCAGCCCGGCCTGTTTCAGGTGGAACTTTGCACGGTCGGGATCATAGGCCAGCTGTTCCATTTCGGCATGGTAATACTGGTTTGCAGGGCCGATCGGGCTGTCATTGCCAACCTTACCGTGACCAAGCAGGATCTTGTCGACCATTTCCTGACGGTCAACACCGTATTTCAGGGCGCGGCGCACGTTCACATCGTTGAACGGTGCAGACTGGGTCAGCATCGGGAACGTGTAATGCTGGTTGCCCGTGACTTCTTGAATGCTGACATTCGGGTTCGCGCGCAGCAACGGTTCCAGCCGGAAATCGATCCGGTTCACCGCGTCGATCTGGCCGGTCAACAGCGCATTCATCCGCGCGGTGTTGTCGTTGATCGCGATCAGTTCGACCTCGTCAAAGAAACCGGCGCTGTCACCCTTGTAATGATCAGCGACGCGACGCCCGACAAAGCGGACACCGGGGTCAAAGGCCACGACTTCGTACAGGCCTGTGCCGATGCCTTTTGCGATGGATTCTTCGATCTGGCCTGCAGGGTACATCAGCAGGTGATAATCCGACAGCAAATAGGGGAAGTCAGCATTGCCTGCTTCCAGCGTGAACTGAACCTGGTGGTCAGTGATCTTGCGCATCTCGGTGATCGCGGCGACCAGCGGCTGGGCTGCAGATTTGGACCCTTCGGCCACATGCAGTTGCAGCGATTCGATCACGTCGTCAGCGCCGAACGCCTTGCCATTATGGAAGGTCACGCCCTGGCGCAGGTTGAAGGTCCAGACCTTGGCGTCAGGGCTGGCTTCCCAGCTTGTCGCCAGCTCGCCCTGCAGCGATCCGTCAGCCGCGACTTCGGTCAATGCGTCGTAGACGCCGCCAAGGGCTGCCGCGATCATGAACAAGTCCGAATGTGTCCGTCCATCCCAGCTGTCCGACGTGTTCGCGCCACCGATGCCAGCAGTGAACTTGCCGCCCCGGCTTTGCGCACGAAGCGGCATGCCCGAAAGCCCAAGTACGCCAGCGGCGACACCCGTTTTCAGCAATCCACGTCTGCTAATTCCACTCATGTTTTTTTCTCCCTGTTGCACAATGTCGGCCCTTTGGACCATGATTCGATCAAAGTTTATTAACGGCTGCATCGCCGATATTATCAACTCCCCGTTCTGCCAGCAGATTACTCAGCCAGTCAGGGTCCATTTCTGGCACCGACGACAGCAATAGATCGGTGTAGGCATGGTGCGGCGGGCGGAACATCTCGGCCTTGGGGCCTTGTTCCACGACATGCCCGTCTTTCATCACGACGACTTCGTCCGCGATGGCCCGCACCGTCGCCAGATCATGCGTGATGAACATGTAAGACAGGGACAATTCATCCTGTAACCTGGCCAAAAGACGCAATATTCCTTCAGCGACAAGTTGATCCAGCGCTGATGTCACCTCGTCACAGATGATGAAACGCGGTTCGGCGGCCAGCGCACGCGCGATCCCGATGCGCTGTTTCTGCCCGCCCGACAATTCGGACGGCAGGCGATTATAATATTCCGCAGGGTCCAGTTCGATCTGGTTCAGCAAGGCATCGACGCGCTGGCGTTTCGCCTTGCCAGTCAGGCCAAGGTAGAATTGCACCGGCCGCGCGATGATCTGGCCCACGCTCATCCGCGGGTTCAGCGCGGTATCGGCCATCTGATAGATCATCTGGATCTGGCGCAGCTGGTCCTTGCTACGCTTGCGGTAATCGGGGGGCAGGGGCGCACCATCAAACAGGATTTGCCCGGCTATGGGTGGCAGCAACCCGGTGATACAACGCGCCGTAGTGGATTTGCCCGATCCGCTTTCGCCAACCACAGCCACGGTGCGGCCTGCGTGGATGTCAAAACTGACATCATGCAAGACCTTTTCCTTGCCGTAAGCAGCATCGACATTCTGCACAGTGACCAAGGGCACGGTGCTTTTTTGCACGGCGGGTTTGGCTGGGCGTTCAAAGCTGCGCACAGCCCACAGCGATTTGGTGTAATCCTGTACCGGTGCAGTCAGCATGGTGCGGGTATCGGCGGTCTCGACCTCTTCACCGCGCAGCAGCACCTTGATCCGGTCTGCCATCTGCGCCACGACCGCCAGATCATGGGTGATATAGATCGCGGCGGTGTTATATTGCGCGACGATGTCACGAATGGCCGACAGCACCTCGATCTGGGTGGTGACATCCAGCGCAGTGGTCGGTTCGTCAAAGATGATCAGATCGGGACGGCAGGACATCGCCATCGCGGTCATTGCGCGCTGCAACTGGCCGCCCGATACCTGATGCGGATAACGGAACCCGATTTCTTCGGGGTTCGGCAGGCGCAGCTTGCGGTACAGCGCGATCCCATCCTCGGCGCTGTCCTTGCGTCCGGCGATGCCATGCTGCACCGGCGCTTCGACATGCTGGTCGATCAGGCGGTGGGCGGGGTTGAAACTGGCCGCTGCCGATTGCGCGACATAGGCGATCCGCTTGCCCAGCAGGTCACGCTTGACCGCAGCCGAGGCTGTCAGCAGGTCAATCCCGTCGAATTCCACACTGCCACCGCTGATCCGCACGCCGTCACGGGTATAGCCCATCGCGGCCAGCCCCAGCGTGGATTTGCCCGCACCGGATTCGCCGATCAGCCCCAGCACCTGCCCGCGTTGCAGGGTCAGGTTCACACCCTTGATGATGGGCAGCCATGTTTCATCGCTGCGGCCGTCGATGCGGATATCGCGGATCTTGACCAGTGGCGTTGTGTCGGGGGCTTGCGTCATGTCAGTCCTTCAACCCCGAAGACCGGTGCAGCATCCAATCCACCACGAAATTGACCGCAACGGCCAGCAAGGCAATCGCACCAGCGGCCAGCAGGGGCGGCGTTGCCACCATCGGCGCGAATTGTGCAAAATTCACGAAACCGCCCAGATCGCGCACCATCGTCCCCCAATCCGCCAAAGGCGGTTGGATACCCACGCCAAGAAACGACAGTGACGCGATGGTCAGGAACACAAAACAGAACCGCAGCCCGAATTCCGCCAGCAAAGGAGCTGTCGCATTGGGCAGGATTTCCTTGAACATCAGATAGCCCATGCCTTCGCCACGCAGCTTGGCCGCCTCGATGTAATCCATCACGACAATGCTTTGCCCCACAGCGCGGGACAACCGGTAGACGCGGGTGCTGTCGATCACCGCGATGATCAGGATCATGAAATAGGTCTGCGGGATACCCAGCCGCGGCGCCCAGACGCTGGCGATGGTCATCAGCAGCAGCGCAAAGATCAGCGACGGGATCGCCATCAGCACATCAACGATCCGCGACAACAGCTGGTCCAACCAGCCACCCAGCGTCGCCGCCAGAAACCCCATGCTGCCCCCCAGCACAAAGGCGATGACCGTTGTGGCAAAAGCAATACCCACCGTGTTCTGCGCACCATAGATCAGCCGGCTAAGGATATCGCGGCCGATCTGGTCGGTGCCCAGCGGGAAATCGGGGTTGCCGCCCAGCGCGATATCGCCCCCCGGCATGATATTGGCAGGCACGCCACGGATGATTTCGGCCTGACCGTATGGCGCAAGAAAGGACGCGAAGACCGCGACGAACACATAGATCAGGATCATCATGACCCCGAAGGACGCGGTCAGCGGCATGGACCGGAACAGCCGTTTGGTCCCTTTGGTCCCGACATTGCGCCCCAACAGCCGGAACAGCCAAGCACCGATGGTGAAGATGATGAACCCTTCGACCGCGATGCGCAGGAAAAAGAACTTGTTGGCGACCGCCGGATCAGGGCTGCGGCCCTGCAGATAGGCCCAGACCAGCCAGACCAGCGCGGCGACCGCAAAGATATAGCCATAAGCCACACCAAAGGTCATATCGCGGAAATAGGGCGCGCGCCCTGTCGCTACCTGACCCGCGAACCGGAACCCCCAGGCGATCACGGCAAAACCCAGCAATGCAGCGGCGAACCAGATCATTTCGGATGCCTCAGCCGTGGGTTGGACAGGATCGACATGATATCCGCCGTCAGGTTCAACAGGATATAGGCCGCCGCAAAGATCAGACAGCAGGCCTGCACAACCGGAATGTCGCGGAATTTCACGCTGTCCACGAACAACTGCCCGATGCCGGGATAGACGAACACCACCTCGACCACGACGACGCCGGTGATCAGATAGGCCAGGTTGATCGCCACGACATTGATGATCGGCGCCAGCGCATTGGGCAGCGCATGGCGCACGATCACGCGCAGCGGCGACATACCCTTGAGCCGCGCCATTTCGATATAGGGAGATGACAACAGGTTGATGATCGCGGCGCGTGTCATCCGCATCATATGCGCCGTGACAACCAGCGTCAGAGTGAGCGCAGGCAGCAACGTCTTTTCCAGCCTGTCGCTGAACGCCATATCCGCAAAGATATTGGACACCGATGGCAGGATCGGGTTCAGCACGGCCAGAAACAGGATCAGCACATAGGCCAGAAAAAACTCGGGGCTGGAAATCGACGACAGGGTGAAAATATTGGTCGCGCGGTCAAAGACCGAATTGCGGTACAAGGCGGCCAGCACCCCCAGCACCAGCGCGAAAGGCACGGCAATCGCGGCGCTGACGGCGGCCAGGAACATCGTATTGGCGAAACGTGGCGCGATCTGTTGTGCGACGCTGCCTGCGCCGGAATCGGACCCGGTGAAATTGGCAAAGCTCGCCTGCGCAAAGCTCGACCCGAAATCGCCCTGCAACGCCCCACCAAGCCAGCTGAAATACCGCGTGACCATCGGTTGATCGAGGCCCAGATCACGGCGGATCGCAGCAACCGATTCCGGTGTCGCACCTTGGCCCAGAATGGATTGCGCGAAATCACCGGGTAACAGGTTGACCGCGACGAAGATCACAACCGATACAACCAGCAGCGTCAAAAAGCCAAGTGCCAGCCGCTGCAAAATGATCGTCAGGACATTGCCCAAACCAGTTGTTCCCCGTTTACTAGGGAGGACTTTAACGGCTGTGCGGCGTCTGTAAAGATCAAAGCCCCAGGTTGACCCTCTGGGTTGCAAGCGCATCCATGCTGCGCACAAGTTCGGCGCTGATCCCGGGTTCGGACAGCGCATGCCCCGCACGCCCGATCATGACCAGCCGCGCATTTTGCCAGCCCTGCGCCAATTGATAGGCCGAAACGGGCGGACAGATCATGTCGTACCGCCCCTGCACGATGATGCCGGGAATACTTGCGATCTTAGCCATTTGGGCGGGATGCAGGATTTGCTGATCGGCCGACAAAAAACCCGCATTGTGGAAATAATGATTTTCCAACCGCGCAAAGGCGCGGGCGTAATCGGCGGGGCTTTCGCCGGTCAACCCGTCGCTGTCCATCGCGGCCAACGCATTTTCCCATGACGCCCAAGCACGGGCATAGCGGGTTTCGAGCGGCAGATCGCCGGAAAACAGCCGCCGGTGGTATGCAGCGATTAAATCGCCTTGTTCGTCCGCAGGGATCATGCCCGCAAAACGCGCCCAGAGATCAGGCCAGAATTTCCCCGCGCCACCGCCATAGAACCAATCCAGTTCCGGCTGGGTCATCAGAAAGACGCCCCGCAGGGTCAGTGCGGCAACACGCTGGGGGTGCGCCTGCGCATAGATCAGCGCCAGCGTGGCCCCCCATGACCCGCCAAAGACGATCCAGCGGTCGATGCCCAAAGTCTGCCGTATCTGTTCGATATCCGCCACCAGATGCCATGTCGTATTCGCCACGACGCTGGCATGGGGGCGCGACTTGCCACAGCCACGCTGGTCGAACAGCACGATACGGAAAATCGCTGGATCGAAATAGCGCCGCATCGCGGGGCTGCATCCGCCACCGGGGCCGCCATGCAGGACAACAACGGGAATCCCGTCAGGGTTGCCGCATTGTTCGACATAAAGCCGATGACCATCGCCAACATCAAGCACCCGCTGATCAAAGGGATCAACGGGGGGATAAAGGTGGGCACCTTGGCGCTTTTGTCCTACGACTTTGTCCATAGGCATCCTATATCGCGGAATGAAACAAGAAACCATGACCGCCGTAAGCACCGGAGCCAAGAAAATGTCCCCAACCAACACAGTCGACCCGTCCGAAATCGCCAAGTTCGAGGCGATGGCCGCCGAATGGTGGGACTTGAACGGCAAGTTCAAGCCGCTGCACATGATGAACCCCGTCCGGCTCGATTACATCACGCGCCAGATTGCCGCAGAGTTCGGACGCGATTTGCAGGGGCCTGCGCCTTTTGCGGGGCTACGGTTGCTGGATATCGGCTGTGGCGGCGGGTTGCTATGTGAACCGATGGCGCGGCTGGGGGCTGTGGTCGTGGGGGCTGATGCCGCTGCGCGCAACATTCCGGTCGCACAGGTCCATGCCGCGCAATCGGGGCTGGAGATCGACTATCGCCATACCACCGCAGAGGCACTGGCAGAAGCTGGTGAACAATTCGACGTCGTGTTGAACATGGAAGTCGTGGAGCATGTGGCCGATCCGCTTGGCTATCTGACGGCCTGTCAGCAATTGCTGAAACCGGGCGGTTTGCACATCTGCTCAACCATCAACCGCAACCCCAAGTCATTCGCCATGGCGATTGTCGGAGCAGAATGGGTGATGCGCTGGTTGCCAAAAGGCACGCATGAATGGGCGAAGTTCATCACGCCGGATGAATTGTTCGCGCTGCTGGAAAAGGCCGAGTTGGTGCCGGTGGATCGCAAGGGATTCGTGTTCAACCCGCTACGGTTCAGTTGGGCGATCAGTGATCGTGACCTGTCGGTGAATTACGTCACCGCTGCGACCAAGGGCTGAGGTGGGTTCCAAAGAACTTTGATGCCTCCGGCGGGGATAGTTGGGCTAGTCGATCTGGCCAAGTTTGAGCCGCATTTCACGCAGCACCGGCAGGGCGATGCGGACCTTTTCCTCGCCCACTTTAGCCACCGCTTCGGCAATGACGGGGGCGATGGCGGCGATGGCGGCGTCGCGGGCGGACAGGCCTGCTGGGCTGATCGACACCATCTTGCGGCGCGCATCGTCCCAGTCGGGGCGGATATGCACCCAGCCTGCCCATTCCAGTTTGTGCAGCGTGTTCGTCATCGCACCCCGCGTCAGATGGAACGTCTTGGCCAGCTGCGCGGGCGAGCGTTCGGCCCCCGCGTGCGCCAGATGGTTCAGCACGGAGAAATGCGATAATTCCATGCCCTTGGGCAGCACCTTAGCCACAGAGGCGCGCGCCAGCTGATCCACGGCGAGGATTTCGCTGAACAAGGAAACGGCAAGGCTGGTGGCACTATCGGGCATCAGGGACTTTCGAAAGGGCGGTCATGGGTCAGCGCCGGAATGCGCTGCCGTGATTGTGCCACTTGCACAAGGTCAAGATCAAGAATGGCTATGCCAGTTTCTGGACCCATATCCACCAGAACCTCGCCCCAGGGCGAAATCGCCATGCTGTGCCCATAGGTCTGGCGCGGCTTGCCGTGGCGGATCGGATGGCTACCTGTCTGCGCGGCGGCCAGCACATAGCAGCCGGTTTCGATGGCCCGTGCGCGCAGCAGAGGTTCCCAATGCGCAGCCCCCGTGACGGGTGAAAAGGCGGCAGGCACCAACAAGATGTCGGCCCCCGCCTGTGCAAGCGCGCGGTGCAGATAGGCAAAACGGATGTCATAGCAGATCGTCAGGCCGATCCGCGCGAAGGGCGTTTGCGCCACTACCGCCCGATCACCGGGCCGGAACCCCGCCGATTCGCGAAATGTTTCCGTGGCCGAGACATCCACATCGAACATGTGGATCTTGTCATAGCGCGCCACAATCCCCCCGTCCGGCCCGATCAGGAAGGATCGGTTGGCAAACCTTGTGTCGTCACCTTGCGTCTTGAGCGCCAGTGACCCGATCGACAGCCAGATACCCAATTCACGCGCAGTGCTGCGCAATCCGGCCAGCGTGATGTCGTCAGCTTCGGGTTGCAGGACGGCGCGCTGGTGCGCCCGGTCCTGCGAGACGCAATTCGTGACCTCGGGCGTCAGCACGAACCCCGCACCCTGCGCCGCCGCCTGTGCGATGAGGTCACGCGTCGCACCCAGATTGGCGACCGGATCATCGCCAGAACACAGCTGGACCAGTCCTGCCTTCATGCCGACAGCAAGCCATCAAGCTTGCCTTGCCGGTCCAGCGCCATCAGGTCATCGCAGCCGCCGACATGTTTACCGCCGATGAAGATTTGCGGCACCGTGCTGCCGCCTTTGGCGCGCTGGATCATCTCGGCGCGTTTTTCGGGCTGGGCGGTGATGTTCACCTCGGTGAAACTGACGCCCTTACCGGTCAGCACCCGTTTGGCCATGTGGCAAAAGCCGCAGGTGGGTTTGGTGTAGATTTCGATGGTCTGCATGACAGCTCTCCTTTGGCTGTGTCATGTGTGACTTAGGCATCCTTGACGACGCGTGCCAGTGTTATCGTCGAAACCCGGGCTGCGCGACCGTCCAAAAGCGCCTGCGTACAAGCAGCCAGCGTCGCGCCAGAGGTCATCACATCATCGACCAGCAGCACGGGTTTGCCCGTGATCTGCGCCTGTTGCCGCAGGTTCGGGGTGATCTGGCCCGTCAGCGCCGCGAAACGCGCGTCGCGGCTGTGTCCTATGAGGGGGGCTGTCTTGCGCGGGCGCAACAGCGCATCAACGCAGACGGGCCGTTGCAGGTCGCGCGCAATGACCTGCGCCAGCAATGCGGCCTGATTATACCGCCGCCGCAGCAAGCGCATCCAATGGAGCGGGACCGGCACCACAACCGTATCGGGCTGGACCAGCGCGCGTGCCAGCCGCGCCATCCACAGGCCCGCAGGTTCCACCAGATCGGTGCGGTCGCCATGTTTCAGCCCCAGCACCAGTTTGCGCCCAATACCGTTATAAACCAGCGCCGCGCGTCCCCGGTCCCAAGGCCGCGCGATGGCCATGCAATCGTCGCATTGCAGGCGATGACCGTCGCTGTCGCCCGGCAAAGGCGCGCCGCAAGTATCGCAGATCGTGCCGTCGATGAACTGGGTTTCACGCCAGCAGGTCCCGCAAAGTCCGTTCTCGGCCTGTGTCTGGGTTTCGCATGCGACGCATTGCGCCGGATAGATCGCCCTGATCACGCTTTGCATCCGCATCATTGCACCCTACATGGGCGACATGACCATGCCGCCCCCACTTGTTGACCGTAGCGCCTTGCAGCGTCACCGCGCCCGCGCGCAGCCAGACCATCTGTTCTTGCACGAAATCATCGCGGATGAACTGCAGGAAAGACTGATCGAGGTTAACAGAGCGTTTACATCGATGGCGATTGTCACCGGTTTCCCTGATTTCTGGGGCGCGCGCTATCCTGGGGCTGTGATCGTGCCGGACGATGACACATTGGCACTGACGCCCGGTGCGCATGATCTGGTGCTGCATGTGATGGGGCTGCATTGGGCGAATGATCCGGTCGGGCAATTGGTGCAATGCCGCCATGCCTTGCAACCGGACGGGTTGCTGCTGGCGACCTGTCTTGGCGGGCAGACGCTGCACGAATTGCGCACGGCACTGGCCGAGGCGGAAACAGCGGTAGCAGGCGGGCTGTCGCCGCGCGTGGCCCCGATGGGCGAAATCCGCGATCTGGGCGCATTGCTGCAACGCGCGGGGCTGGCGTTGCCGGTGGCGGATGGCACCAAGACGACCGTCAGCTATGCCAATATGTTCCACCTGATGCATGATTTGCGCAAGATGGGGGAAACCAATGCCTTGACCGGCCGTCTGCGGTCAATGACACGGCGCAAGGTGCTGACGCAGGCGTCCAGCATCTATGCCCAGCATTACCGCAATGCCGATAACCGCGTGGATGCCACGTTCGAGATCATCATGCTGACCGGCTGGGCACCTGCCGACACCCAACCACAGCCTTTACGCCCCGGCAGCGCAAAAACCAGCTTGGCCGATGCCTTGGGGGCAAAAGAAATGCCGCTTGACAGGTCCAATGATTGATTTGCTGCGTAAACCATTTAACTGCCGTTCAAATGACGATAATCAAAGGCTCATGACCATGTTCGATGCACATTCATCCGCCGCGACGGAACGCCCTGCGACCTGTCCTGTTCACGCCAACAAGGATCACCCCGCGATCAAACCCGCGCGGGTCGGGATTCTTGTCGCCAATCTTGGCACGCCCGATGCGACGGATTACTGGTCGATGCGGCGGTATCTGAACGAATTTTTGTCGGACAAGCGCGTGGTGGATTATTCTGCCTGGCTTTGGCAGCCACTGTTGCAGCTGATCATTCTGACCAAACGGCCGTTTTCGTCGGGCGCTGCCTATAAATCCATCTGGAACGAAGAGGCCAACGAAAGCCCGCTTTTGACGATCACCAAAGCCCAGACCGCAGCGATCAAGAAACAGATGGTCGAACGTTACGGTGACGATGTGCGCGTCGATTTCTGCATGCGCTATGGCAACCCGTCCACCAAATCCAAAGTCCGCGAAATGGTAGACGCCGGCTGCACCAAGATCCTGTTCTTTCCGCTGTACCCACATTACGCGGGCGCCACATCGGCCACTGCGAACGATCAGTTCTTTCGCGCTCTGATGGATGAAAAATGGCAGCCCATCGCGCGGGTGGTCGAACCCTATTTCGAGGAAACGGCCTATATAGAGGCTTTGGCCCAATCCATCGAAAAGGCCTATGCCGAGATCGAGATCAGGCCGGAAATGCTGATCTGTTCCTATCACGGTGTGCCGGAACGGTATCTGCGCGAAGGCGACCCCTATCATTGCCAGTGCCAGAAAACGACGCGCCTGCTCAAGGAACGGCTGGGTTGGGACAACACCCAAATCAAGACGACGTTCCAGTCGCGGTTCGGCCCCGAAGAATGGCTGAAACCCTATACCGTGAAAGAGGTCGCACGCCTGGCCGAAGAAGATGGCATCAGGCATATCGCGGTCTGCGCCCCCGCCTTTTCCGCCGATTGCATCGAAACGCTGGAAGAGATCAACGAAGAGATCAAGGAAAGCTTTGAAGAAGCAGGCGGCGAGCATTTCACCTATATCCCCTGCCTGAATGATGATGCAGCACATATCGACGCGCTATGTGGCATCATCGACAAGAACCTCAAGGGCTGGCTGGACTGACCGAAAGGACCCAAGGTGAAGATACGCAAGACGGAACATGGTTTGACCGTCGATGCGGCTGACCTTGGCCCCTTGTTGGGTATTGCCGCAGCAGACGTACCCGCCAAGATGCGGGCAGGCGAAATCACCAGCCAATCCGAAACCGGCGTGGACGCAGATGAAGGCAGGATCAGGCTGACTTTTTGGTATGGCGGGCAAAGACTACGTCTGGTCTGCGACACCGAAGGCAATGTACTGACAACCAGTCGCGTCCCGGCGCGCCGAAATCCGCCGCGCGACATCGGCGGGTAACGAACCTTTGTTTGTAGTCGGGTTCCAATCCAGCTAAACCACGGCGACGCGCAACAAAGAGTATCCAGATGCACAGACGCATGATGATTTTCGGCCTTGTCGGAACAGCTGTTTCCGCTTGTGCGACGACAAACCGGCCTTTGGGCCGTGACGGGTTTCCCTTGCCGACGGCTTACATCATCGCACCGGGCGAGGAAGCGACAGTCAAGTTCCGCATGCTCGACAGCGTCAATGCGCTGCGGCAGGCCGGGCGACTTGCGCCAGTCGCGCTTGATGCGCAACTGAATGCTGCCGCAGCGACACATGCGCGCGACATGTCGATCCAGAACCGGCCATGGCTGTTCGGGGCCGACGGGTCCAGCCCCGTGTTACGCGCCCGCCGTGCCGGATTCGAGGGCCGGTTTCTGGGCGAAACAATGTCAGAATCCTATGAATCAGAAATTGCGACTCTCACCGCATGGATGAACGACGAGCGCACACGCGCCGTCATCATGGACCCAGATGCACGATTGATGGGCTTTTCGTGGTTTCAGGAATCAGCAGGCAAATTGTGGTGGGTGCTGAATATGGGTGCTGTCCCCGGTTTCACAGGCGGGTTATCCTGACAGGGTCAGACCCGGCCCGTCACGCATAGATGAATATTTTAGTGCCTAGCTGGACCATGGAATAAACCTCGTCCATTTCGGTATTGCTGACAGCGATACAGCCCCAGGTCCAATCCGGCATCCCGATCCAAGGTGCTGGTGTGCCGTGAATGAAAATATCGCCCCCCGGATGGACACCCATCGCACGGGCGCGCGCGACATCAACGGCGTTCGGATAAGAGATCCCAATCGACAGGTGAAACCGGCTGTTGGGGTTTTGGCGATTGATCACATAGGCCCCTTCAGGCGTACGCCCGTCGCCTTCTTGTTGCTTGTGGTCGCGCGGGTTAAACCCGAGCGCCACATCGTATTGGCGCAGCAGCTTGTCATTATGCAACAACTGCATCTTTCGCTGTTCCTTGAACACCTGAATGCGCGTGACGTCGGGTCCGAAATAAGCCGGGGCATCTTGTTCTGTCGTAGTGGAACACGCTGCAACGCCAGCGGCGGCGCCAATCATCATTGAACGTCTTGAAATCATGTCACTGCCCAAATACGCGGTCTATGGTGCCGCTTGCGTGTTCTTTTATGACAAAATTTTTCTGCAACCTAGCCATATTGATATCGCTAGGGTCATTTTCGTGTGAACGGTGACACGATTTCCACATGCGGCGACCAGCGAAACTGGTCGACGACCTGCACCCAGGGCATCGCAAAGCCAGCATCGACCAGCACCTTGGCGTCGCGGGCAAAAGTCACCGGATTACACGACACCATGACAATGGTCTTGATGTCAGACCGCGCCAATGCGTCGATCTGCGCTTCGGCGCCTGCGCGCGGCGGGTCAATGACCGCAGCGTCATATTTCGCTATCTCATCTGGTTCTAGCGGACGGCGGAACAGGTCGCGCGCTTCGGTCGTCACCTTGCGCAAGGTGCGACCCGCGCGCCAGCCACGGTCAAGCGCAGCTAACATGGCCGTTTCTGATTCCACTGCATGCACCTCGGCCCGCGCGGCAAGCGGCAAAGTGAAGGTACCACAGCCCGCGAACAGATCGACGATACGAGATGCGCCTTGCGTGATGGCGTCGACGGCGGCCAGCAACGCGGCCTCGCCCTGCTTGGTCGCCTGCAAAAATGCGCCGGGTGGTGGCGTCACCTTGGTGCCGCCAAAATTCTGATCGGGCGGGTTGATCGTGACGACGGGTTCGTCGTTCCACACCAGCCGAGACAACCCATGCGCATTGGCCAGGGCGGCAAGCACCACGCGCAGATCGGGGGTCAGGTCCTTGTCGGTGCCAACCAGCACGTCGGCACCCAGTGCCGTCTCGGTCACGGTCAGATCAACCTCGCCCTTGCGCGACGCGGCCAGAATCGTCAGTTCTTGCAGCGCGGGCATGGTCGCAAGCAGCGCAGGCGTCACCAGCTGACAATCTGGCACGTCGATCAGCGTATGCGACGCCCTGCCGTGAAAGCCGACCAGCGCGCCCTTTTTCGTGCGCCGCCCCGCGAATTTTGCCCTGCGCCGCGACTGGGTGGGCGATGTAGCGATCGCGTGGAACACCGGGTGCAGGCCATGGGCCGCAAGCGCGCGCGCAACAATGTCTTGTTTCCAACCTGCGACGAAATCATCGCTGGCATGTTGCATGGCACAGCCACCGCAGCTTTTGAAATGGCGGCACGGCGCCGCGACACGGTCCGCTGACGGCGTGACAATCCGCATGGTCCCGTCTTGGGCAACGTCGATTTCCTCGCCCGGCAGCACGCGCGGGATAAGCGACCGGCCGTCAGAGGCGCGGCCAAGCCCCAGATGGGTCAGGCTTTCGATTGTCAGCATTTATTCCGCAGCATCCTGCACATTGATGAACCCACCCGACTGCCGGTTCCAATAGCGGGCATAAAGCCCAGCCTTAGCCAGCAATGCGTCATGGGTGCCTTGTTCCACAATGCGCCCGCCGTCAAGTACGACAATCCGGTCCATCGCCGCCAATGTGGACAACCGGTGCGCGATGGCGATGACGGTCTTGCCATCCATGATGATGTCGAGCGAATCCTGAATTGCCGCCTCGACCTCGGAATCAAGCGCGCTGGTCGCTTCGTCCAGCACAAGGATCGGTGCGTCTTTCAGGATCGCGCGGGCGATGGCGATGCGCTGGCGCTGGCCGCCCGACAGTTTCACGCCGCGTTCGCCTAGATGGGAATCATACCCCTTGCGCCCTTTGAAATCGCGCAAGGACTGGATAAAGCCATGCGCCTCGGCCTTGGTCGCCGCCGCTTCGACCTCGGCCTGCGTGGCATCGGGCTTGCCATAGCGGATATTGTCGCGGGCAGAGCGGTTGAACATCGCCGTTTCCTGCGTGACCATCGCGATCTGGCGGCGCAGGCTTTCCTGCGTCACGTCGCGGATGTCATGGCCGTCAATCAGGACTTGCCCCTGTTCGGTGTCGTAAAGCCGCAACAGCAAGGCAACCAGCGTGGATTTCCCTGCCCCCGAAGCACCAACGATCCCCAGTTTTTCACCCGAGGCAATCGACAGGCTGACATGGTCAAGGCCCCCCGGCCCACCCCCATAGCTGAAGGTGACATCGCGCAACTCAATCGCGCCACCCTTGGGCTGCAATTGAGCAGCGTCCTGCGCATCGGTCAACTGATGCGCAGGCGACAGGGTTTGCATCGCATCCTCGATCTCGCCCACATTGGCGTAGATACCCATCAACGTGAAACTGACCCAGCCGGTCATCTGCGCCAGGCGCAGCGAAATGGCACCGGCAGCGGCAATATCACCCGCAGTCGCGGCACCGACCGACCAGAAATAAAGCGTCGTGCCCACCAACAGCACGGGCAACAGCCCGCCCAGCCCCATCAGCCAGAACCGGAAAGATGTGGACAACCAGCCGAAATGCACGGCGGACCCCCAATAGGTTTCCATCGCATCGGTGGCGGCGCGATCCTCGAATGCATCATGCGCGAACAGTTTGACCGTCTTGATATTGGTGATCGTATCGACAACCTGACCTGTGACCATCGCCCGTTTGGCGGCGCGCGCCTGCGACCGCGTACGGATACGCGGCATGTAGAAGGTGATCAGCCAGATATACCCCAGCACCCACAGCGCCAGCACACCCGCCGTGCGGTAATCAATCGTCAGCAGCAGCACGACCGACCCCACCAGCGAAGCCAGCGCATAGGCAACCGTCTGGATCATATCGACCACGAAATCTGTCGTCGCCCGCGCGCCCTGCATCTGTTTCTGCGCGATCCGTCCCGCAAAATCATTGTCAAAGAACGTGACCGACTGGCCCAAGGAATGACGGTGCAAACGCGACAGCACGAGGTTGTTCAGCGCAGGCCCCAGCACAACGCCTTGGAACATCCCCGACAGGCCAAGGATCACAGGCCGCAGGATCACGAAAAACGCTCCGACACCGGCCAGTAACCACAGGTTCGTGCTGAAATATGATTGCATGTCACTGCCGATGGCGGCGTCGATCACCCAACCCAGCATTAGCGCGGTTGCGACCTCTAGCAGGCCTGCAAGTGCGGATACGACAGCCCCCAGCCCGATAACCGGCATCGCCCCGCCCAGACACCAGCGCAAAAACGCCATCAGCGTCTGCGGTGGCGGCCCTACGGCGCGCTCAAAAGGGTTGATCCAGCGTTCAGGTTTCACGATGCATCTTGCCCCAGAAACCCGCCAGATTGCCGTGCCCAGAACCGCGCATATTGCCCGCCCTGCGCCAGCAACGCGTCATGCGTGCCATCCTCGATGATGCGGCCTTGGTCCATGACGATGATCCTGTCCATCTGCGCGATTGTCGAAAGCCGGTGCGCGATTGCGATTACCGTCTTGCCAGCCATCATCCCGTAAAGTGTTTGCTGAATGGCGGCCTCTACTTCACTATCTAGCGCGCTGGTCGCTTCGTCCAACAACAAGATCGGTGCATCTTTCAACATCACGCGTGCAAGAGCGATCCGCTGACGCTGTCCACCCGACAGCTTGACACCCCTTTCGCCAACACGCGCGGCGTAAGCTTGGTTTCCTTCGCTGTCCTCCAGCCCAAGGATGAAATCATGCGCCTCGGCCTGTTTTGCGGCGGCGATCATCTGGTCCTCGGTGGCTTCGGGGTGGCCGTATAGGATGTTTTCGCGCACCGACCTATGCAGCAAGGATGAATCCTGCTGGACCATCCCGATGGCACGGCGCAGGCTGTCTTGCGTAACGGTCGCGATGTCCTGTCCATCGATGGCGATGCAGCCTTGTTCGATATCGTAGAACCGCAACAGCAGCTTGACCAAAGTCGATTTGCCCGCGCCAGACTGGCCCACAAGCCCGACCTTTTCACCGGGGGCAATTTGCAGATTGATCCGGTCCAGCCCGCCTTTTTCACGCCCGTAATGATGCGACAGATCACTGATCGTGACCGCGCCCGCCGTAACGCGCAGGTCATCGCGTGAGCGGTCCAGCAGCGTGACTGGCTGCGCAATCGTCTGCATCCCTTCGGCGACCACGCCAAGTTCGCGGAAAAAGTTGCTGATCGCCCACATGATCCAGCCCGACATCGCGTTCAGCCGCAGGGTCAGCGATGTGGCCACCGCAACCACACCCAGCGTGGCCGTACCACCCCCCCCACAACCAGATCGCCCAGCCAACGACCCCCACGATCAACACGCCGTTCAGCAACATCAGAACCACATCCATCAGCGTATAAAGCCGCATTTCATGCTGGAACGTGCGGCGCGCGTTTTCGATCGCATCTTTGGCATAGGCAATTTCACTGTCGTGATGCGCGAACATCTTGACCGAATGGATATTGGTATAGCTGTCGACGACGCGCCCCGTCACCACGCTGCGCGCGTTTGACGATGCCTCTGACGCGGGGCCAATCCGGCGCACGACCCAAGCCAGCAGAAACAGATATGGCAGCAGCCAGACCATCAGGGGCAGGATCAACCGCATATCGGCATCACCCAACAGGATGATCGCCCCGATGATATAGGCGATGGCAAAAGTGATCGCATCGAACAACTGAAACACGACCTCGCCCGCAGCGGGCGGGGTCTGCATGATCCGGTTGGCGATGCGGCCTGCAAAATCATCCTCGAACCAACCGACGGACTGGCGCAGCACATGGCGATGCGCGCGCCAGCGCACCAAGGTGCCAAAATTCGGCAAGATCGTGTTGTTCAGCAACATCACCTGCAACACATGTACCGCAGGCCGCAGCGTCAGGATGAACAGCGCGACAAGAATCAGTTCAGTACCGCTATCCGCCCAAACCTCGGACGGGGTGCCACCTTGCAGGATGTCGATCAGCCGCCCCAGATAGGAAATCAGCCAGATTTCCACCGCCGCCACAACGACCGACAACGCCCCTGTCACCCAGAAAACCGCGCGAAACGGTTCTGCATAAGCGCGCAGAAACGGAAATAGCCGCTTGGGCGGCGTGTCGGTCTCCTGATACGGGGTATAGGGATCGACCAGTTCTTCGAAAAACCGGAACATGATGTCTGCCTTGGGATGTAGATGCCCCTGATACAGGTCTTTGCGCGAAAGGAAAACTATCCGCGCAACCGCAGGAGTAATTCTGTTTTTGTCAGCGTGAAACCTGACGCGATCCAGGCTGCCTCGGCCTTTTTCATCGCCTGCCCCAAGGCTGGCCCGTGCAGGTCCGGCATCAGGTCAACGGCTTGCAGGGGAAAGGTCTGGCTGGCTGCGAATTGCGCGTTTTTGTCTATATTAGTGTCTAGTTCCTGCCCCAGAACGGCCGCCGTGATCGCTGCCGTGTTGATCGCGGCCTCAGCCCCGTGGCGATAAGCAAGCTCCGATACGGGAAGATCGGAACGCATATGCTCCAGCGTCAGCGCATCCCGTTTGGACAAACGCAGCGCCCCTACCGGATCACCGCCCAGCGCACCCAGACGACGGATTGGCGAGGGTAAAAGGCCCACCGCAGCCTCGATATGGACCAGAACGGCAAGCGGGGCGGCGTCCGCCCCTGGCAGGATTTGACCCAGCACACCCGCCGCCGCCATCGACGCCACAGCAGGGGCGGGATCAGGAGCCGCCAGCAGCTTGAGCATTTCTGCCGTGACGCGTTCACGCGACAAGCTGGCAAGACCGTCGGTATTGGCGGCACAGGCGGCCAGCGCATCGGGATCGATTCCATCTGCCCCGTACCATGCATGAAACCGGAAAAACCGCAGGATACGCAGATAATCTTCCCTGATCCGCTGTTCCGCATCTTCGATGAACCGGACACGGTGGGCAAACAGATCAGGCAATCCGCCCAAGGGATCGACGACCATACCATCGGGTCCCGCATAAAGCGCGTTCATCGTGAAATCGCGGCGGCGCGCATCCTCGAGCATGGTATCGGCAAAGGCGACGACAGCGCGCCTGCCATCCGTTGCCACATCGCGACGAAAGGTCGTCACCTCGAAAGGGGTGTTTTTGGCAATAATAGTGACTGTTCCATGGTCGATTCCGGTAGGGATCACCTTCAGCCCTGCCGCCTTGGCAAGCTGTGTGACACCATCAGGCCGTGCATCCGTCGTCAGGTCCAGATCGGCGACAGGCGCGCCCAGCAGCGCGTTACGCACGCAACCGCCGACGAACCACGCCTGATAGCCCGCATCCGTCAAAAGGCGGCACACCAGTTGAGCGGCAGGATCGGCCAACCATGCGCCCGTGACGCGTGTCATGACACGCGGTCCGCAAAGGCACGCAAGATACGCGCAGTTGCACCCCAAATGTAATAGGGTCCGTATGGCACGGCGTAATATAACCGCTTGCACCCCTGCCAATGTCGGCCTTCGGTGCGGTACTGCGCTGGGTTGGCCAGATGGGCAAAAGGCACCTCGAACACCTCGCTAACCTCGTTCGCCTCTGGCGTGGCGTCAAAAGGGCCATGGACCACCGCCAGAACAGGCGTGATCAGATAGCCCGTCACCGTCTGGTGCGGTGGCAAAACACCCAGCACATCAACCTGATCGGACAGCAGGCCAATTTCCTCATGCGCTTCGCGCAGGGCGGCGGCGGTCAGGGTCAGATCGCCTGCATCCTGCTTGCCCCCGGCAAAGGCGATCTGACCGGGGTGGTGTTTCAACCGCGCAGACCGCTTGGTCAGGATCACGGTTTCCGTTTCGGCCCGCACGGCAAACAACACTGCCGCGGGCGTCAATTGCACCTGCGGCAGCGCGATATCGAGATTGAGGTCGAAATCACTGGATGCGCGCCCCTCGCGGGCCAGCGCATCCGTCAGGCGATGATACAGATCAGGCACTGGTATCCTTGGCTTCAAAGCCAAGGGTTTCCGGCGCAAACACGTAATGCGCCCCACAGAACTGGCAGTCGGCGGTCACATTGCCTTCGTCCGTCGTCATTGTTCTGATATCTTTGGCCGAATAGATCGACAGACTTTGGCGCACGCGGGCTTCCGAACAGGTACAGCCAAAGGTGATGGGCTGCGCGTCATAGACACGCGGGCCTTCTTCATGGAACAGGCGCACCAACAGGTCGGTCGGCGTGACAATTGGCCCGATCAGTTCGAGATCATCAACAGTATCCAGCAAGATATTCGCGCGGGTCCAGTTTTCGCCTTCATCATCGGACAAAAGATCGACTGCGTCCAGCAATCCCTGTTCGCCTGACCCGCCTTCGCCGCTGGCAAAGGGTGATGCCTTGGGCATGTGCTGCAACATGACGCCACCGGCGCGCCAATGTGCGGCTTCACCGGGGGTCTGGCTGCGGCCATAGGTCAGCGCGAAACGGGTCGGGATCTGTTCGGATTGTGCGAAATAGGTCTGTGCACAGGCCGACAACGACCCCCCAGCCAAGGGCGTGATCCCCTGATATGGCGTCGTGCCTTCGCCCTGATCGACCAGAATCGCGAAATAGCCATTGCCGACATGGCTGAACGGTTCAGCATCATGGTTCAACCGATCCGCATCATAAGACGCGTAAGCGCGGATACGCGCAGGCTGGCCGTCATCAGTCGGGCCATAGTAATCAGTCGCGATCAACCGCGCCGCCCCCGACCCGCGCACCTGCAAAGACAGTTTCCAGCGTAATTTCATCGTTTGGCCGATCAACGCGGTCAACAGCGCCATTTCGGCCACCAAAGCCTCGATTACGGGAGGATAGTCGTGCTGTTTCAAAACCTGTTCCAGCACGCCATCAAGGCGGGCGACCCGACCACGGATGTCGGATGCGTCAAGTTGGAACGGCAGGACGGTATCGTCCCAAGCGATTTTGGCGCTGAGGCTCATGGGCTTTCCTTACATGTCAGGAATTGGCATACCGCGCCTATATAGGCGGGGCAACCCGGCGTCCAAGAGGCAAGCTATGATCAAACGGTATGGCACGGTCCCAAAAGCAGGTCAGCGCTACACGACGCGCGCGGGGGTTTACGCAATCCTGCCACGCGGCGGCAAATTGTTACTGACCTACCAAGGCGACCCACATTTCGAGGTCCAATTGCCAGGCGGCGGCATCGACCCCGGCGAAAGCCCGTTGCGCGCGCTCCACCGCGAGGTGTTCGAAGAAACCGGATACCGCATCGCCGCCCCCCGCAAGCTGGGCACATTCCGGCGGTTTACCTTCATGCCGGAATACGATCTTTGGGCCGAAAAGCTGTGCCATATCTATCTGGCCCAGCCTGTCCGCCCGCATGGCCCGCCGCGCGAGCCGGGACATATGGCGATCTGGATGTCCCCTGCAGAAGCGCTGGCAGAGCTGTACAACGACGGCGATGCCGCATTTGTGGCGCAACACGCCTAGGCACGCTGCCCAGAACTTTGTGGGGCGGGACAGCTTGGAGCCTCCGGCGGGGATATTTTCTTCTCGAACGATGAGGAAAGAATGCTGCAAACCGCTAAACTTTCTTCAAATCTGACACGCTCCATTTCGTTCGAGCCCAAATATCCCCGCCGGAGGCCCTTCTGCGTCGCAGACGCAGGAGGATCGGGCACATCCTTGCCCCTTCCCGCAAAACCCGCTATCGCGCAAAACAAGAGATTTTGACGCAAAGGCATCCCGCATGACCGCCCCTAAAAAAGTTGTTCTGGCCTATTCCGGTGGCCTTGATACATCCATCATCCTCAAATGGCTGCAGACCGAGTACGGCTGCGAGGTCGTGACCTTCACCGCCGATCTGGGTCAGGGCGAAGAGCTGGAACCCGCCCGCGCCAAGGCGGAAATGATGGGTGCCAAATCCATCTATATCGAAGATTTGCGCGAAGAGTTCGTGCGCGACTTCGTGTTCCCGATGTTCCGCGCAAATGCGCTTTATGAGGGACTTTACCTGCTCGGCACATCTATTGCCCGGCCGCTGATCTCCAAACGGCTGGTCGAAATTGCTGCCATTGAAGGTGCCGATGCCGTGGCCCATGGTGCGACCGGCAAGGGCAATGATCAGGTACGGTTCGAATTGGCCGCCTATGCGCTGAACCCCGATATCAAGGTGATCGCGCCATGGCGCGAATGGGATCTGACCAGCCGCACGAAACTGCTGGAATTTGCCGAAGCCAACCAGATCCCCGTAGCCAAAGACAAACGCGGCGATGCACCGTTCAGCGTGGATGCAAACCTGCTGCACACATCCTCTGAAGGCAAGGTGCTGGAAAACCCCGGTGAGGAGGCGCCCGATTACGTCTATCAGCGCACCGTTGCCCCCGAAGATGCGCCAAATACCCCCGAAATGGTGGAAATCACCTTTGAACGTGGCGATGCCGTGGCGATCAACGGCGAGGCGATGTCGCCCGCCACGATTCTGACCAAGCTGAACGAACTGGGCGGAAAACATGGTGTCGGCCGCCTTGATCTGGTGGAGAACCGCTTTGTCGGAATGAAATCGCGCGGGATCTATGAGACACCCGGAGGCACAATTTTGCTCGAGGCACATCGCGGCATCGAACAGATCACGCTGGATTCAGGTGCTGGCCATTTGAAAGACAGTATCATGCCGCGCTATGCCGAACTGATCTATAACGGATTCTGGTTCAGCCCCGAGCGCGAGATGCTGCAGGCCCTGATCGACAAAAGCCAAGAACATGTAACCGGTACCGTGCGCGTGAAACTGTACAAAGGCTCTGCCAGCACCGTTGCGCGCTGGTCCGACCGGTCGCTTTATTCCGAGGCGCATGTGACGTTTGAAGATGACGCCGGTGCCTATGACCAGAAAGACGCGCAAGGGTTCATCCAGTTGAACGCCCTGCGGCTGAAACTGCTGGCATCGCGCGCACGCCGCCTGAAATGACGCTGGCGGATATCACGGCCTTGCTGCAACGGGGCGTCGATCACGCGCCGTTGCAGGGGTCGCTGAAATTCGATTGCGGGGCTGACGGGGTCGTCGTGCTGGAAAACAACACGACATCGAACACCGACCGCCCCGCCAATTGCACCATCCGCATCACGCTGGACAATCTGGCGAAGCTCGTCAAAGGCAAGCTGAACCCGATGACAGGGGTCGTCACCGGCAAGCTGAAAGTGTCCGGCGACGCACGCATTGCGCTGAAACTGGGCGAGTTGCTGAAGGGCTAAAGCGGCAATTTTTTCAAATGTTTCTCTAAACGCTTGAAAGCCTGACGGCGGCCAGTTTCTCATAGAACGGCATGGCGTCGCGGCACAGCTGCGCTGCCTCGCCAGCGAGTTCCGGCAAATCCCCCTCTGCCCCGGCAAAGCCTGTGCTTTGATGCACGGCGTTATACCAGTGGCTGGCCCATATCCCGTCTTCGGCCTTGGGGCCTGCGGGCCAGTTCAGCATCGCGGGATCGAACGCGAGATCAATCGCGGTACAGAGTTTACGCAGCATGCCTTCGGGATCGGCGCGGATATCGGCGCTGTCGATCACAACGCCGCCCAGACGGTCATAAAGCGCGGCTTGCTGCGGGTAGCCGATATCCTCCAGCGTCATGTGATCCATCTTGGCACCATAGCTCGCAATCACCCGTGCGGGATGGCGGATCAAATGCACGTTCACACATTGCGACGCCCAGTCGAGCGGGAAACCCGCGATCATGTGATGCGGCATATGTTTCATGTAGAAATGCGGCTTATGGGCCGAAATAGTGTCTAAACAGCGCCGCCCGACCTCAGCAGGGTTGGTTTCATGCTCAGCGATGATTGCGTTCTTCATCGGATGGTCAGCCCCCGTCGCCGCCAGATAGGGTGCATAGAACGGTTCATCCCAGATCGCGCAATCAGCGCGGTTGCCAAATGCATACATCATCGCGGTGGACAAGTTCCGCGGGCCGGACCACATAGCGATCCTCATGATGTGGCGACCAGATCTTTGTAGAGCGCGCGCAAACGGGTCGTGACGGGGCCAAGTTCGCCGGTGCCGATAACACGCCCGTCAATCATGCTGACGGGGGTTTGCGCGCCGAAGGTGCCGGTCAGAAACGCCTCATCCGCGCTGTAGGTGTCGACAAGGCTGAAATTGCGTTCAAAAACAGGGATGTCATTGGCGCGACACAGGTCGATGACCTTTTGGCGGGTGATTCCGTTCATGCAATAATCGCCCGTGCTGGTCCAGACCTGCCCCTTTTTCACGATAAAGAAGTTGCAGGCATTGGTCGTGTTCACGAACCCATGCACATCGAGCATCAGCGCCTCGTCCGCGCCCGCCTTTTGCGCGGCGATGCAAGCAAGGATGCAGTTCAGCTTGGAATGGCTGTTCAATTTGGGGTCTTGGGTCATCGGCAAACCACGCATGTGCGGGACGGTGGTCAGCGTGATCGGGCGGGGTATTTTCGGGCGCGAATGTTCCATGATGATGACAAACGTCGGCCCCTGCTGCGACAGGTTCGGGTGTTGGAAAGGCCGCGTTTTCACCCCCCGCGTGACCATCATGCGCGCATGGGCGTCGGTGGTCATGCGATTGGCTTTTTGCGTGTCTAACAAAGCAGAAATGACACCTTTTCGGTCCAACCCGACATCCAGATCAATGGCTTTCGCAGCCTCGAACAGCCGGTCGTTATGGTCGTCTAGAAAGGCCCATTTGCCGTCATAAAGCCGCAACCCTTCCCACACACCATCGCCCAGCATGAAACCGCTGTCATAGACACTGATAACTGCCTGCGCCTTGGGGACGATGCGACCGTCAACATAGATCAGGATCGCGTCGTTACGGGCGTCTTGTTCGGCCTGATGGGTGGTGACGTCGGACATGGTTCAACCTCTGGACTGGAATGCCTGCACTTCGGACAGATCGGGGATCACATCGGCTGTGCCATGGCGCATGACCATCAACGCAGCCGCGCGCATCGCCTGCCCGATCGCCTGCGCCATCGGCATGCCACGATCCAGGCCCGCAAGGACATAACCGGTAAACGTATCGCCTGCACCGGTGGTATCGACAGGATCGACCTTGATCGCAGGGAAATGCTGGTGGCCAGCAGTCCCATACCAATCGGCGCCATTTGCGCCCAAGGTTACGATCACATCAGCCACGTCCAGATCGGCGGGCGTCTTGCCCGTGGCTTGGCGCAGCTGGTCGGCCTCGACTGCGTTCAGGATCAAGAAATCAAGATAGGGCAGCACTGCCAACACCCTGTCCGCATCAAAAGGTGCTGCGGCATAGGCAACGCGCAACGCCATCTTGCGACCCAGACTGGCGGCGGTTCGTTGCAGGTTGGTTTCGTTCTGGATTACCAGCCAATCACCTGTCTGCGCTTCGGCCATCGCGTTTTGCAAGGTGGTCTGCGGGATTTCGGCATTCGCCCCCGGATGCAGCAGGATCGCGTTTTCGCCCGCAGGGTCCACCATGATGACCGCCTGCGCAGTTTCAGTGTCTAACACGGCGATATTACGGGTATCCACGCCATATTCCAGTAGACGTTCTACCGCCCATAGCCCGTCATTTCCCACCGCGCCGATGTGATGCACGCGCGCCGCGGCGCGGGCAGCGGCGACGGACATATTCGCCCCTTTGCCACCAAGGAACATCTGGCGGCCTGTCGTGCTTATCGTCTCGCCGGGCGCGGGAATATGCGGCACAGCATAAACGACATCGGCATTGATCGACCCAAGGTTCCAGATGGCCATCAATCAATCCCGCAGGCGGCGATCACAGCCATGTTCAAAATATCGTTCACAGTGGACACCGTGGAACAGATCTGCACCGGCTTGCCCACGCCTGACAGGATCGGGCCGATCACGGTCGCGCCGGCCATTTCCTGCATCAATTTTACGGAAATTGACGCAGAATGTCGCGCTGGCACCACAAGCACATTGGCGGGGCCAGTCAGGCGCGAAAATGGGTAGTTTTCCTGCGCCCGTGGATTCAGCGCAACATCCACGGTCATTTCGCCTTCGTATTCGAAATCGACGCAGCGGTTGTCCAGAACAACGGGGGCCTTGCGCATCTTTTCAGCACGCTCGGACACAGGCGACCCAAAGGTGGAAAATGACAAAAACGCCACGCGCGGTTCCAACCCCAGATCGCGGGCCACGGATGCGCCGCGTTCGGCAATATCGGCCAAATCGTTTTCATCCGGCCATTCATGAACCAGCGTATCGGTGATCAGCACGATCCGCCCCTTGTGCAGCACGGCAGTCACACCGACAGCACCATCATGCGGCTGTGCGTCGAAAACATGGTTGATCAGTTCCAGCACATGGGCCGATTTCCGGGTCGCCCCTGTCACCATGCCATCGGCATGCCCATGCGCCAGCATCAGCGCGGCAAAAACATGCCGGTCGCGCGCGGCAAGCCGGTGAATATCCTGCGCATCGAACCCGTTACGCTGCAGGCGTTTGTAAAGAAACGCCTTATAGGTTTCCAGATGGGTGGTGTTGGCGGCGTTCACCACGTCGATTTCATCGACAGCCTCGGCCAGACCTTCGGCGGTCAGCTTGGCGCGGACATCGTCGGACCGGCCCACGACCAGCGCCTTGCCCATGCCGGCGCGCTGGTACAGTACGGCGGCGCGCAACACGCGCGGATCATCACCTTCGGCAAAAACCACTGTCGATTGCGCGGCACGCGCCCGTGCGTTCAGGCTGCGCAGGATTGATGCTGTCGGGTCCATGCGGGATTTCAACGAAAGCTCATAGGCGTCCATATCCACGATGGGCCGCCGCGCGACGCCGGTTTTCATGCCAGCCCGCGCAACAGCGGTCGGAATCCGGTGGATCAGGCGGGGATCAAAGGGTGTGGGGATGATGTAATCACGCCCAAACGAAAGTTTCTTGCCATAGGCCATGGCGACCTCGTCCGGCACATCCTCGCGCGCCAATGCGGCCAAGGCTTCGGCGCAGGCGATCTTCATCTCGTCGTTGATGGCGCGGGCGTGAATATCGAGCGCACCACGGAACAGATAGGGAAAGCCCAGCACATTGTTGACCTGATTGGGGTAATCGCTGCGACCCGTGGCGACGATGGCGTCAGGGCGGACGGCATGCGCCTCCTCGGGAGTAATCTCGGGATCGGGATTCGCCATTGCGAAAATCACGGGGTTCGGGGCCATGCTGGCGACCATGTCCTGCGTGACGGCCCCTTTGGCGCTGACGCCAAGGAAAACATCGGCATCTTTCATCGCATCGGCAAGGCTGCGGGCATCCGTTACCACGGCGTGGGCAGATTTCCACTGGTTCATGCCCTCGGTGCGGCCTTGATAGATCACGCCCTTGGTATCGGCCATGATACAGTTGTCATGCCGCGCGCCCATCGATTTGAGCAGTTCCAGACAAGCGATCCCTGCTGCCCCCGCACCATTCAGCACGATTTTGACATCTTCGATCTTTTTGCCTGACAGATAGAGCGCGTTCAAAAGGCCCGCAGCACAGATCACAGCAGTGCCGTGCTGGTCGTCGTGGAACACCGGGATGTCCATTTCTTCCTTCAGCCGCTGTTCGATGATGAAACATTCAGGGGCTTTGATGTCTTCCAGATTGATCCCGCCAAAGGTCGGCCCCATCAGGCGAACAGCGTTGCAGAACGCATCGGGGTCTTCGGTGTCCAGTTCAATATCGATGGAATTGACGTCGGCAAAGCGTTTGAACAGGACGGATTTGCCCTCCATCACCGGCTTGGACGCCAACGCACCCAAATTGCCAAGGCCCAGCACAGCCGTACCGTTCGAGATCACAGCGACCAGATTGCCCTTGTTGGTATAATCATAGGCAGTGGCCGGGTTGGCAAAGATTTCCTCGCACGGGATCGCCACTCCGGGGGAATAGGCCAGCGACAGGTCACGCTGCGTGGTCATCGGCACCGTGGCCTGAATTTCCCATTTGCCGGGTGTCGGCTGCATGTGAAATTGCAACGCATCTTCGCGGGTAAGTTTGTTCTTGGCCATGTGGTTCCCCCTCTGTCCGCCATTCATAGCGGGTTCCGCCCGACACCCGCAACGGGTACATTTCGGGGTTTCGCCGCAAGGGTGCGCTGGGTAGTGTGCAGCGACGGTGCGCGGGGGCAAAATGAACACGACAGCCACACCCATGATGGCCCAATACCATGAAATCAAGGCACAGCATCCTGATGCCTTGCTGTTCTATCGCATGGGCGATTTCTATGAGATGTTTTTCGACGATGCCGTCGCCGCCGCAGACGCGCTGGATATCGCGCTGACCAAACGCGGCAAGCATGAGGATGAGGACATCCCGATGTGTGGCGTGCCTTATCATGCTGCCGAAGGGTATTTCCTCACGCTGATCCGCAAGGGATTTCGTGTCGCTGTCTGCGAACAGATGGAAAGCCCGGCCGAGGCCAAGAAACGCGGCCACAAGTCGGTGGTCCGGCGCGAGGTCGTGCGCCTTGTCACGCCCGGGACATTGACCGAAGATTCCTTGCTCGATGCGCGGCGGCACAATTATCTGGTGGCGTTTCATGTGGTGCGTGACCAAGGCGCGCTAGCCTGGGTCGACATTTCGACAGGGGCGTTTCATGTGATGCCTTGCGCGGGGGCGAAACTGGGGCCGGAACTGGCACGTTTGACCCCGCGCGAAGTGATCGTAGTCGACAGCGCACAAGGTGATTGGTCAACGTTAGTGTCTGAATCTAACGCTGTGTTGACGACATTGGGAGCGTCAGCTTTTGACAGCACCGCAGGCGAAAAACGGCTTTGCGCGTTGTTCAAGGTCGGATCGTTGGATGCTTTTGGTGCGTTTGAACGCGCCGAGATCGCGGCGATGTCTGCCGTGGCAGAATATCTGGAGATCACGCAGCGCGGCAACCTACCGCTGCTGCGCCCACCCGTGCGTGAAACCCAGAAATCCGCGATGCAGATCGACGCTGCGACACGGCGGTCGCTGGAATTGACCCATGCACTGGCGGGAGGACGGCAAGGGTCGCTGCTGGCCTGTATCGACCGGACGGTGACGGCGGGTGGGGCGCGGCTGCTGGAACGGCGACTTGCATCGCCCAGCTGCGATCTGAGGATCATTACCGAACGACAGGATGCAGTGGCCTTTATGCTGGACCAGACACGGTTATGTGATGATATCCGCAGCGATTTGCGCGGCACGCACGATCTGGACCGCGCTTTGTCGCGGCTGGCGCTGGACCGGGGCGGGCCGCGCGACATGGCGGCGATCCGCAACACGATTGCACAGGCGGCGCGACTGCCAGTGCATCCAGACATGCCACCGCTGCTGGCCAATGTGGCGCGAGATTTGGCTGGGCATGACGTGTTAGTCGCGCTTCTGGATGCCGCATTGATCGCCGAACCGCCACTGCTGGCGCGCGATGGCGGGTTTATCGCCGCAGGCTATGACGCGGAACTGGACGAGGCGCGCAAGCTGCGCGACGAAGGCCGGTCCGTGATCGCGGGGATGCAGGCCGATTTCATCGTACAGACGGGGATCTCCTCGCTCAAGATCAAGCATAACAATGTTCTGGGCTATTTTATCGAGACCACCGCGACCCATGCGGAAAAGATGCTGACCCCACCGTTGAACGACACCTTCATCCACCGCCAGACCACCGCCAACCAAGTGCGTTTCACAACGGTAGAGCTGTCAGAGATCGAAACCCGCATCCTGAACGCAGGCGGGCATGCATTGGAGATTGAAAAGCGGCTCTATTCCAGCCTGAAAGACGCTATTCTGGCGCAGGCAGGGCCACTTGGTGCGCTGGCACGCGCCCTGGCGGAGGTGGATCTGGCAAGCGCGCTCGCGCATCTGGCACGCACCGAAAACTGGGTGCGGCCAAAGCTAGACGACAGCCGCGCCTTTGCGATCACCGGCGGGCGGCATCCGGTGGTGGAAATGGCCCTGCAAAAGCAGGGTGCGCCATTTGTCGCCAATGATTGCACGCTGACAGATGCAAGGGTCTGGTTGCTGACCGGACCAAACATGGCGGGTAAATCGACCTTTCTGCGGCAGAATGCGCTGTTGGCGATCCTCGCGCAGATGGGCGGATTTGTACCTGCCCAGGCTGCACATATCGGCATCGTCAGCCAGATTTTCAGCCGTGTAGGCGCATCGGACGATCTGGCGCGCGGGCGGTCCACCTTTATGGTCGAAATGGTGGAAACGGCAGCGATTCTGAACCAAGCCGACGACCGGGCGCTGGTTATACTAGATGAAATCGGGCGCGGTACGGCGACCTATGACGGGTTGTCGATTGCTTGGGCGACGCTGGAACATCTGCATGATGTGAACCGCTGCCGCGCGCTGTTCGCTACGCATTACCATGAGATGTCGGCGCTGTCAGCCAAGCTGGATGGCGTGGAAAACGCCACCGTCACGGTCAAGGAATGGGACGGCGACGTGATTTTCCTGCACGAGGTAAAGCGCGGTACGGCGGATCGCAGCTATGGTGTGCAAGTGGCACGGCTGGCGGGGTTGCCGCAGGTCGTGGTGGACCGCGCCAAGGTGGTGCTGGAAGCATTGGAAAAAGGCGAACGAGAGGGCGGGCGCAAGGCATTCGTGGACGATCTGCCATTGTTTGCGGCGATGCCCGCGCCGCCGCCCGTGAAACACCAAGTGTCAGAGGTTGAGGCGCGGTTGAAAGGCGTGATGCCGGATGAACTGACGCCAAAGGATGCCTTGGCGCTGATTTATGAATTGCGCGGGATGGTAGGGTCGGGGTGAAACCCCGACCTACGATGCCGGTGTTGACGATACGCCGACTTGTGCAGGGCGCAGCAGACGGTCGTGCAACATGAATCCTTCGGCAGCGACCTGAATGATGTCGCCGGCCTTGGTGCCAGGCAACGGAGCCTCGAACATCGCCTGATGCAGTTGCGGATCGAAACGGTCGCCGACTTGCGGCACAATTGGATCGATCCCGTGCTTTTTAAAGACGGAGATCAACTCGCGCATTGTGAGTTCGACACCTTCGAGCAGCGCTTTGTTGATGTCCTGTTCAGCCTCATCGGCGGACATCAGCGCGCGGCGCAAGTTATCGTAGATCGGCAGCATGTCGCGGGCGAAACGGGCGCTGCCGTAGTTTTCAGCCTCGCGCCGGTCGCGGTCGGCGCGTTTGCGGGTGTTTTCCGCATCAGCCAATGCGCGCATGAATTTATCACGAAATTCGTCACGCTCGGCGCGCAGCGCTTCTAACTCTTCGATGCCAGCCTCGGGGGCTTGATCCATCATATCGCCTTCGGCGGCCATTTCATCGAGGCTTTGGTATGCGGCGTCTTTGTCGGCCATGTCTGTCTTCCTTCAGGAACGGTCGGCAATCATTTTGCCCACCAACTGTGCAGTATAATTCACGATTGGCACGATCCGGCCATAATTGAGCCGAGTCGGGCCAATGACGCCCACGGCGCCAATGATCTTGCGGTCGGCGTTCATATAAGGGGAAACGACCAGAGATGAACCCGTCAAAGAGAACAATTTGTTCTCGGACCCGATAAAAATCCGCACACCATCGCCATCCTGAGCGAGATCAAGAAACTGGGCGATGTCACGCTTGCGTTCCAGATCATCGAAGAGCGATCGGATGCGCTCCAAATCGCCTTCGTTTTCGTTATCAGTCAACAGGTTGCCACGCCCCCGCACAATCAGCCGTTCGGTGGATTCGCCTTCGTTTTCCCATAAAGCAAGGCCGCTTTGCACCAGTTCGGCGGCAAGGGTGTCAATCTCGCGACGGCGGGCCTTGATTTCGCGTAAAATCACCTGCCCCAGCTCGGACAGGGTATGCCCTTCGGCAATCGCATTCAGGAAATTCGCCGCCTCGCGCATGGATGACGGGGTTTGGCCGGGGGGGGGCGTGAAAATTCGGTTTTCGACATGACCATCGGCAAAGACCAGCACCACCAGTGCGCGGTCCTTGTTGAGGGACACGAATTCGATATGCTTGATTGCGGCCTCGTGTTTCGGTGTCAAGACAAGGCTGGCGCCATGTGTCACACCCGACAGCGCCTGCCCAACCTGATCCAGCATCGTCACGACATCGCTGTCAGCGGATTGCATCGTCTGGTCGATGGCTTGCCTGTCCTTGCCATCCAGGTCACCGATCTCCAGCAAGCCATCGACGAACATCCGAAGGCCAAGCTGGGTAGGCACACGGCCTGCACTGACATGAGGGCTGCCCAAAAGGCCGAGATATTCAAGATCTTGCATCACGTTGCGGATCGTGGCGGCGCTGACCTTTTCGGACAGCGTGCGTGTCAGGCTGCGCGAGCCGACCGGCGCACCGCTTTCCAGATAGCCTTCGACGACGCGCCGAAAGACTTCGCGCGAACGGTCGTTCATCTGGGTGATGTTCGGGGTTTGGTCTGACACTTTGTCCTCTTTCAGGGCGCCGGCAGTAAAGGCCAAGTTCTGCGATCCGTCAATCGGGGTTGGATTTCAGATCTTTGCATACTATGCCCGCATGGCAAGCAACAGGAGTATTCCCATGCGTCCATCCGGCCGTCAGATCAATGAAATGCGCAACGTGACAATCGAGACTAATGTCACGATGCATGCCGAAGGGTCCTGCCTGATCAAATGCGGCAATACCCATGTGCTGTGTACCGCGACGATCGACGACCGCGTGCCACCGTTCTTGAAGAATTCCGGTCTAGGCTGGGTGACTGCTGAATACGGGATGTTGCCGCGCGCGACAAATACACGGATGCGGCGCGAAGCAAAAGAAGGCCAATCCGGCCGGACACAAGAGATCCAGCGCCTGATCGGGCGGTCATTGCGCGCCGGCGTGGACCGTGTGGCCTTGGGTGAACGGCAAATCATCGTGGATTGCGATGTCATTCAGGCGGATGGTGGCACGCGCTGTGCGTCGATCACCGGCGGATGGGTCGCGCTGAAACTGGCGGTGCTGAAGTTGATGAAAACGGGGCAGATCATCAGTGATCCGCTGGTCGATCCGGTGGCGGCGATTTCCTGCGGCATCTATGCTGGGCAGGAAGTGTTAGACCTCGATTATCCCGAAGACAGCGAAGCAGGAGTCGATGGCAATTTTGTCATGACCGGCGGGCGGTTGGTCGAAGTGCAGATGTCAGCGGAAGGGGCGACCTTTAGCCGTGCGCAGATGGACGGGCTGCTGGGCTTGGCCGAGAAAGGTGTGGCTGAATTGACGGCCCTGCAACTGGCCGCGGTACGCTAATGCGCAGGTTTGCGGGCGATCGTCTGTTGGTCGCGACCCATAATCAGGGCAAGCTGGACGAAATTGCCGATCTTCTGTCACCGTTTGGCGTGATGCTGTCCAGCAACGCCGATCACGGGTTGCCGGAACCAGAGGAGACCGAGACGACCTTTGTCGGCAACGCGCGGATCAAGGCGCATGCGGCGGCACAGGCCACTGGCTTGCCCGCCCTTTCCGACGACAGCGGGATCACGATTGACGGGCTGGGCGGCGCGCCGGGGGTCTATACGGCGGATTGGGCCGAAACGCCGCAAGGGCGCGACTTTGGCATGGCGATGAACCGCGCATGGGCGGAGCTGGAGGCGGCAAGAGCCCCGTTTCCGCGTCTGGCGCAGTTTCGCTGCACACTGGTGCTGGCCTGGCCGGATGGCCATGATGAGGTGTTCGAAGGTGTCATGGCAGGGCAGATCGTTTGGCCGATGCGGGGCGATCAGGGGCATGGCTATGACCCTATCTTTCAACCCGAAGGTTATGCCCAGACATTTGGCGAAATGGACCGCTGGGAGAAGAATAAGATCAGCCATCGCGCCGATGCTTTCGCCAAGTTGATTGCAGGCTGTTTTGGCTGAGGATTGGGAACACGGAGGCTTCGGCCTTTATATCCATTGGCCATTTTGTCAGGCCAAATGCCCCTATTGCGATTTCAATTCGCATGTTGTGACGCAGATCGACCACAAGGCGTGGGAATCTGCTTATCTGAGCGAAATCAGTAGGTTGGGTGCCGAGACGGAGGGCCGTATCCTACGGTCAGTGTTCTTTGGGGGCGGCACACCCAGCATGATGGACCCCGCGGTTGTCGATGCGGTTCTAACGCGGGTGCGCGCGACTTGGCCGATGGCCAATGATATCGAGATCACGCTGGAAGCGAACCCGACCTCGGTTGAGGCCGAGCGGTTCGCCGGATATCGTGCCGCAGGTGTGAACCGTGTCTCTATGGGGATACAGGCGCTCAATGATCCCGATCTGAAAGCATTGGGGCGTTTGCACGGGCGAGATGAGGCCTTGCGGGCTTTTGAAATCGCACGGGGCGTATTTGATCGGGTGAGTTTTGATTTGATCTATGCGCGGCAGGGGCAAACATTGGCGGCGTGGGAAGCTGAATTGGCTGAGGCATTGAGCCTCGCCGTGGATCATCTGTCGTTGTATCAGCTGACGATCGAGGATGGGACGGCCTTTGGTGATCGTTATGCCGCTGGCAAGCTGCGGGGATTGCCAGATGATGATGCAGCGGCGGATATGTATGCGCTGACACAAGAGGTTTGCACGGCGCATGGGTTTGCAGGCTATGAAGTATCCAACCACGCGCGGGCCGGATGTGAAAGCATCCATAATCAGATTTATTGGCGCTATGGTGATTACGCAGGGATCGGACCAGGTGCGCATGGGCGGCTGACACTGGGTGGTCACCGCCATGCGACCGAGGCAGAGCTATCGCCGCTGGCGTGGTTGTCTCAGGTCCGCAAGACCGGCAATGGCGACCTGACACGCAGCATGCTGGATGATGCGGCACAGGCGACGGAACGCCTGTTGATGGGAATGCGATTGACCGAAGGTGTGATGTTGGAACGGCTTGATATCGCAGCTTTATCAAGCAAGATCAGTTATCTATCTGACATAGGCATGGTAGAAATTGAACAGGGCAGATTGCGTGCGACAGCGGCGGGCCGGCCCGTGCTGAATGCTGTCTTGCGGGTTTTGCTAGAGGATTAATTCCCAGCCAAGGCGCGCAGAAGATCGTCGAGTTGATCAAGTGATTTGTAGCTGATCGAGATCTTACCGCCTTCATCCCCCGCCTTGTGATCAATCGTGACCTTCATGCGCAACGTCGCTGAAAGTTCATTCTCGATCTGGATCGTGTCAGGGTCTTTGGGCACTGGCGCACCCGTTACTGAGCGACGTTTTAGTGCCGGGCCTTTCTTGGCGAGGTTTTCAGCCTCGCGCACCGAGAGTTTCCGCTGGATATATTCGCGCGCGAGCATCACCGCCTGCGGATGGCCGACAAGCGTGCGGGCATGACCAGCCGTCAGCGCGCCGGAGACAAGGTAGCCTTGCACCTCTTCGGGCAGCGATAGAAGCCTGAGAAGATTGGCAATATGGCTGCGGCTTTTGCCCAGAGCGGTCGCCATCTGGTCTTGGGTATGGCCAAATTTGTCCATCAGCTGACGATAGCTGGCAGCCTCGTCAACCGCATTGAGATCGGCCCGCTGGATGTTTTCGATAATCGCTACTTCGAGAACTTCTGTATCGGTGTAATCGCGCACCAGCACAGGAACGTCATGCAGTTTAGCTATCTGAGCGGCACGCCAGCGGCGCTCACCTGCGACAATCTCGTAGCTGTCAGGGTCTTGTGGCGACAACCGGACGATCAGAGGCTGGATGATCCCCTTTTCAGCAATGGATGCTGCCAATTCGCGCAACGCGTCTTCGGCGAAGGTGCGGCGGGGCTGGTCAGGGTTGGGGCGGATGCGTTCGACCGGGACGATCATGTCAGGTCGTGGGGGGCTGGTCGTGGATGCTTCAGGCTGGCCGACATCGGACATCAGGGCAGACAGGCCCCTTCCCAGACCGCGCGGATTTTTGGTGCTGCGTGCCATGATGCTAGGCCCTTTGTTTCTTTGATTTCTTGATAACTTCGCGGGCCAATGCGCGGTAGGCGATACTGCCTTTGGACGACGAATCATAGGTGAGTACCGGCATGGCAAAAGACGGAGCCTCACTGAGGCGGACGTTGCGCGGGATCACTGTCTTGAACACCATGTCACCCATGTTATCGCGCGCGTCTTGTTCCACTTGCAGCGACAGGTTGTTCCGACCGTCATACATTGTAAGCACAATCCCTTCGATCCGAAGATCAGGGTTAGCGGACTGGCGGACGTCACGGACAGTCAAAATGAGTTGCGATAGACCTTCGAGGGCGAAGAATTCGCTTTGCAGCGGAACAAGGATGGAGTGGGCAGCGACCATCGCATTCACCGTCAATATGTTGAGTGACGGTGGACAATCAATCAATATATAGTCGTATCCGGTGACAGATTGAAGCGCATTGCGCAGCAGAAAACTGCGTTTCTTGTTGTCGAGCAGTTCCATATCAGCAGAGCTGAGGTCTGTTGTCGCCGGGACGATCATCAAACCGGCAACATTTGTAGGCTGCGTCGCCTCCAACACTGTCGAATCACCAGACAGGACGTCGTATGTTGTGATGTCGCGATGATCTGTCGCAACCCCAAGACCTGTAGAGGCGTTTCCCTGCGGATCAAGGTCGATCAACAGGACACGTTTTTTCAGCTCTGCCAACGCCGCGCCCAGGTTGATCGTGGTGGTTGTTTTGCCCACCCCACCCTTTTGATTCGCGATAGCGATGATTTTTGGCCCAGCTTCTGCGATATCAAGCGGCACGGCATATCCTTTGAATCAAGAGCAGTCGCGCCTCAGGATCAGTCAAACTAGGCTGCTCTTCAAGCTCAAAGCGCCAATTCTGACGCGCCTCGGCAATTTCTGTGCTGGCCTGCCTGCCTTTGTGCATGATCGCGAGGCCAGCGGGGTGAATGTGCTGCATAATAAGCGGTAACAGAAACGAAACGCTGCCCAAGGCGCGCACCGAAACAACATCTGCGCCAGCTGGCGGGACCTCTTCGATACGATCTGCAAGCACACGCGCCGTCAGGCCCAGCTCTCGAATGGCGGTTCGCAAAAAAGCCACTTTGCGCTGGTCGCTTTCGATCAAAACAAACTGCGCATCCGGATGGCGCACCTTGCCAAGGATCGCAGCAACGATACCCGGAAATCCACCACCACTACCAATATCCAGCCAGAGGTGAAAATCATCAGGCGCATGGCGGTAGACCTGCACGGAGTCAACAACGTGACGATCCCATATCATAGCATGAGAACTGGGGCTGATCAGATTAATCTTGGGTGTCCATTTTAGAACAAGCGCCGCGAAGGCCTGCAAATCTGCCAATGTTTCACGTGAAACATCGATGCCTCCAACGTCCACCATTTCGTCAGGTCCCAGTCGCTGCTAGCGCATGTCGCTTGATTGCGCCAATCAACAGCATCAGTGCGGCTGGCGTCATCCCTTCGATCCGGCCCGCCTGCGCAATGGAGACTGGCCGGGTTTTTTGCAGCTTGGTGACCAATTCCGTCGATAACCCGCGCACACCCAGATAATCGAGGCCGTCCGGGATCAACTGCGCCTCGTCCCGCTCCAAGGCTGAAACGTCCTTTTCCTGGCGCAAAATGTAATGCGCATAAAGCGCATCTTTCTTGACCTGCTCCTGTATCTCCGGCGCAATATCTGATGTTTCTGGCGAAATTTGCATAAGTTGTGCAAAGCCAAAGTCCGCTAGCGCCAAAGCTTCCAATGCAGTTTTGCGTGGACCATCGGGATTCAGTTGAGCGCCAGCTGCAGTAATATCGCGTGCGGACAGATAGATTTTTCCGAGCCGTGACTTTGCATCGGTAATCTTGTCCATCTTGGCACTGAACACAGACCACCGTAGCTCGCCAATACAACCTATTGCGCGTCCGCGCGCTGTCAGGCGTTGATCCGCATTATCCGCACGCAGCGACAGCCGGAATTCTGCCCGTGAGGTGAACATGCGGTAAGGTTCAGATACACCGCGAGTGATCAAATCATCAATCATCACCCCGATATAAGATTCCCGCCTGCTGAACAGAACGGGCTCTTTATCAAGAGCCGCCGCGGCGGCATTCAGCCCTGAAACCAGTCCTTGTGCCGCAGCTTCCTCATATCCTGTCGTGCCGTTAATCTGCCCGGCAAGGTACAACCCCGGCACATCACGTAATTCCAACGTTTGCCGTAGGGAGCGTGGATCGACATAATCGTATTCTATGGCGTAGCCTGGCTGCAAGATGATGGCGTTTTCTAGCCCATGGATGGACCTGACATAATCCAGCTGCACATCTTCGGGCAGTGATGTCGATATCCCGTTCGGATAAATTGTGTGATCGTTCAAGCCTTCGGGTTCCAGAAAGATCTGATGCGATGTTTTGTCGGCAAAACGCACAACTTTATCCTCGATCGAAGGACAATAGCGCGGCCCAACCCCGTCTATATGGCCGCCATACATTGCCGACCGTCCAAGGTTTGCACGAATAATATCGTGTGTTTGCTCATTCGTGTGGGTAATCCCACAATTGACCTGCTGCGCAAAGACAGATTTCGACAGAAAGGAAAACAACACCGGATCATCGTCAGACGGCTGACTTTCCAAAATATCCCAGCGAATGGTCCGCCCGTCCAGGCGTGGCGGTGTACCCGTTTTTAACCGTCCCATCGGCAAACCAAAGCCATCCAGCCGTTCGGCCATATGCACAGACGGATCATCGCCCATACGCCCACCGGGGCGGGACACCTCACCGATGTGAATAACGCCACGCAGAAAGGTGCCCGTCGTCAGGATGACGTTTTTTGATGTTACCATCTGGCCGTCGCGCAGATAAATACCGGCGACGCGGTCTCCGTCGATCACCAAATCAGTGGCTTCACCTTCCAGAATTGTCAGATTGGGTTGCGCGGCCAGCACCGCCTGCATCGTGTCACGATAAATCACCCGATCCGTTTGCGCGCGCGGACCCTGAACGGCCGGGCCCTTTTTACGGTTCAGCAAGCGGAACTGAATCCCCGCGCGATCAGCAACCTGGCCCATCGCGCCATCAAGCGCATCAATCTCACGGACAAGATGACCCTTGCCCAATCCACCGATCGCAGGGTTGCACGACATGACGCCAATTGACCGACGCGTCAATGTCACCAGCACCGTCCGTGCACCCATGCGCGCAGCGGCATGTGCAGCTTCGCTACCTGCATGGCCACCACCGATAACGATGACGTCATAGTCATAATGTTTCACGTGAAACACTCCTCATTTGCCGATGCAAAAACTGGAAAATATCTCGTCCAGCACCTGCTCTACATCAACGCGGCCGACAAGGCTATCCACTGCGCGGATGGCTGTCCGCAAATCCTCGGCGATCAGGTCCAGCATACCGTGTTCGGCATCCAGCCACGCCCCGGCATCATCCAGTGATGTCACAGCGCGGAGCAAGGCGACCCGATGCCGCTCCCGCATCGCCAACCCAACGGACGCAACACGCCTGCCCAATTCCCCTGAAATCAGTGCAATCAGCGCCTCAACACCCGTCCCCGACAGCCCGGAAACGGCAAGCCCACCACCGGCCCCTGTATCGGCCTTAGCCCGAACATAGATATCGCCCGCCGCCAGATCATGTGATGGCACCGGCGCATCCAGCAGCATATGAACGCGCATATCTGCCTGTTCCGCACGCGCACGCGCACGCGCAACGCCCAAGCTTTCAACAAGGTCATCAGTGTCCCGCAGGCCCGCCGTATCCAGCAGCGTCACAGGGATACCGTCAAGATCCAGGCGCACCTCGATCACATCACGCGTTGTGCCGGCAATTTCGGATGTGATTGCCACATCACGCCGTGCCAACCGGTTCATCAGGGTAGATTTTCCAACATTCGGCGCCCCGACAATCGCCACCTCAAACCCGTCGCGCAACCGCTCAGCCATGCGTACACCGGCAGCCTCGCGGGCCATCTCGCTGCGCACAGCCTGCAACAAGTCGCGCACTTCCGGCACGACATCGACCGGCACATCCTCGTCTACAAAATCAATCGTTGCCTCAAGCAACGCCGCCGCACGGATCAACCTTTTCCGCCAGCTATCTGCAATCTCGCCCAAAGCTCCGGAAAATACGCGTACAGCTTGTCTTCGCTGGCTTTCCGTTTCAGCGTCAATGAGATCAGCCAACCCTTCAACTTGCGCAAGATCCAGGCGTCCATTTGTCAGCGCGCGGCGCGTAAATTCACCAGCCTCTGCAGGTCGCATCGCCGGATCATCGCCAAGAATACGCAGCACAGCCGAAACAACGGCAGGACTGCCATGCAAATGCAGCTCAACCACGTCTTCACCGGTAAAGCTTTTGCCATCCGCAAACCGTAGCACGAACGCTTCGTCAACCAGATCACCTGCACGGTCGCGCAAAGCACGCAATCCGCGCGCCACCGGCACGTCTCCCATCAACCTCGCGGTAGATGCAAACGCCTCTGGTCCGGAAATGCGTATAACTGCAACGCCTGCCCGTCCCCGGGCAGTGGCAAGTGCAAAAATCGTATCCATATCTCTAACTCATTGTCTTAAAACAATAAGTTAAGTGTTCATCGAGTCAAAAAAGTCTGAATTCGTCTTTGTCTGCTTCAACTTCCCGATCAGGAATTCGATCGCATCTGTTGTCCCCATCGGGTTCAGAATACGGCGCAGCACGTAGGTCTTGGCAAGGTCTGATTTCTCGACCAGCAATTCCTCTTTCCGCGTCCCGGACTTCAGAATATCCATCGCTGGGAACACGCGCTTATCAGCAACCTTGCGGTCCAGAACAATCTCGCTGTTGCCAGTGCCTTTGAACTCTTCAAAAATCACTTCGTCCATCCGGCTGCCAGTATCAATCAGGGCCGTTGCGATGATGGTCAGCGAACCGCCTTCTTCGATGTTGCGTGCCGCACCAAAGAACCGCTTGGGCCGCTGCAATGCATTGGCATCCACGCCACCCGTCAGCACCTTACCAGACGACGGCACCGTCGTGTTGAACGCGCGACCCAGCCGTGTGATCGAATCCAGCAGGATCACCACATCACGCTTGTGCTCTACCAACCGTTTGGCCTTCTCGATCACCATTTCAGCCACAGCAACGTGGCGCGTCGCTGGTTCATCGAACGTCGACGACACGACCTCACCCTTCACCGACCGCTGCATATCGGTCACCTCTTCAGGGCGCTCATCGATCAGCAAAACGATCAGGTAACATTCCGGGTGATTTTTCTCGATCGAATTGGCGATGTTTTGCAACAGCACCGTCTTGCCTGTCCGCGGTGGTGCAACAATCAACGATCGCTGTCCTTTCCCGATCGGCGCGACAAGGTCGATGATCCGCGCAGACCTGTCCTTGACCGTCGGATCAGCGATTTCCATCGTCAACCGTTCTTCGGGGTACAACGGGGTCAGGTTATCAAACGCAACTTTGTGACGCGCCCGTTCCGGATCTTCAAAATTGATCCGCTCGACCGATGTCAAAGCGAAATACCGCTCATTATCGTTCGGTTCCTTCATCACGCCTTCCACCGTATCACCGGTTCGCAGCGAATACTGCCGGATCATATCAGGCGAAACATAGATATCATCCGGTCCTGGTAGGTAATTCGCCTCTGGCGAGCGCAGAAAACCAAATCCGTCCTGCAAGACTTCCAGCACACCATCACCGCCGATAACCCATTCATCATCCGCACGTTCTTTTAGGATTGCGAACATCATGTCGCCCTTGCGCATGGTCGAGGCGTTCTCAATCTCCAGCTCTTCTGCCATCGACAAAAGGTCTTTCGGGCTCTGGGCCTTCAGATCGGCAAGGTTCAAACGGTCTTGTTGCATGCGAAAATCCAGTGCTGGCATCAAAACCAGCGATATAGGGACGGAGGGGGAAATTAATGACCCGGACGGATCACAAGCATCTGGTAATAGCGGATGCCTGCAGAGTCAACGTGCCTTCAAAATGGTCGCACGATCACAGCCGTCACGATCACGACCATCAAAACCGTCGGCACCTCATTGAACAACCGATACGTCCGTCCAGAGCGTGTGTTTTGCCCTGCAGCGAATTCCTTGCGGCGCTTTGCCATCCAGCCATGCGCCGCCGTCATCGCCAGTACAGAAACAATCTTGATCCATGACCAAGCAGCACCCCAATCGAAGACGCCCATGGACAGCAGCACAAGCCCTGCCAGCCATGCTACGATCATCGCCGGATTCATGATCAACCGTAGCAGCTTTTCTTCCATGACCTGAAACGTCTGATCAAGCTCTGATCCCACCGCTGACCTCTCAGCGTGATAAACAAAAAGCCGAGGTAGATAGAATAAACCAGCCATCCAGGCGATCACAGCCATGATGTGCAGCGCTTTGATCCAAGGATACAGGCTGAAATACAGGTCGGGCATCGGATACTCGCTTTGACTGGGTCAGACCTCTTAAATAATTATATATATAGAAAGAAAAGATGATGTTGAATTTAGTGCATCATTTTCCTGTGGTTTCTTTTTTCATCCGCAGACTTATCAACAGCACCACACGCTTGAAAATAAACATCGCTGATAATCCATATTAAAAAAAATATGTTCGTAACCAGCATGTTACGAGACTTTTTTCACCGCGCTATCAAACCGACATGTGCCTTGACAGCTGCTCACTCAACGATTCGTCCACAGCCAGTACTTATACTTTCCCACGGTGGAAAAGACTGGTTGGTCGCGCGAACAAGCCTAGGTTCTTCCACAGCCTGGCGGTAACAGGGTTTTCAAGCTCGGTTTCCGGCCCCATTATGACCACGTTTTCCATCGGGTTATCCACATGCAAGACAAGATTATCCTCGCGTCGGGTTCAGCGATCCGTGCAGAACTACTCCGTAAAGCCGATGTTGCCTTCACAGTGCAGATCGCACGGATAGACGAAGACGCCGTGCGCGCATCCTTGCAAGCTGACAACGCGTCGCCGCGCGACATCGCGGATACTTTGGCTGAACTCAAGGCGCAAAAGGTGGCCTCGAAACACCCTGATACGCTGGTTATCGGGTGTGACCAGATCCTTGCTCTTGATCAGGATATTCTAACCAAGCCGGACACAAAGGCCCAGGCATTGGATCAGCTACGCACGTTGCGCGGGCGCAAGCATCAGCTGCTCTCAGCCGCTGTTATCTATGGCGATGGCAAGCCGCTTTGGCGCCATGTCGGGACCGTGCGCCTTCACATGCGTGACGCCTCCGATGACTATCTCGCCGCCTATGTCGACCGAAACTGGGACAGTATCCGGCATGCTGTCGGTGCCTATAAGCTCGAAGAAGAAGGCGTGCGTCTTTTTACACGCATCGAAGGAGATTATTTCAATGTTCTTGGCCTGCCTTTGCTTGAACTCTTGTCATATCTGACGTTTCGCGGAACATTGCAGACATGACAGATTTTCCCCGCGCCGGTGTGATCGGCAACCCGATCAGCCATTCCCTCTCGCCTAAGCTGCACGGCCATTGGCTGCGGCGCTACGGTATCAACGGCAGCTACGATGCCCTGCAGGTCACCGAAGATGGCTTAGAGCGTACGCTACGGTCTCTGCCGGCCCAAGGTTATGTCGGCGTGAACGTCACACTCCCCCACAAAGTTGCGGTCTTGCAGATCGCTGACCAATTGACTGACCGTGCCACGCTGATCGGTGCGGCAAATACACTGACTTTCAAAGATGATGGAAGAATTTTTGCAGATAATACAGATGGTTACGGGTTCTTAGAAAACCTGCGTCAAGGTGCGCCCGGCTGGGATGCCAAGACCGGACCGGCAGTTGTCTTTGGCGCCGGTGGCGCCGCCCGTGCCGTGCTCGTTTCCCTGATCGAGGCTGGCGTGCCCGAAATCATCCTTACCAACCGTACCCGCCCAAAGGCTGAATCCCTGCGCGCCGATTTTGGTGCGCGGATCAGGATCGTTGATTGGGTACAGGCAGGCTCTGTCCTGTCTGATGCCGCCACGGTGGTGAACACGACCTCGCTTGGGATGAAAGGTGGGCAGGAATTCCGCGTGCCGCTGGATGGTTTGCGCTCCGGCACCGTTGTCACCGATATCGTTTATACGCCGCTGCGCACCAAATTCCTTGATGCCGCCGCTGAAAAAGGCTGCGTGACTGTAGACGGTCTGGGCATGTTGTTGCATCAGGGCGTGCCCGGGTTTGAACGCTGGTTCGGCAAACGGCCAGAGGTGGATGACGACTTGCGTCGTGCCGTCCTGTCATGACGCATCACCTTGGCCTGACAGGGTCGATCGGCATGGGCAAATCCACGACAGCCCAGATGTTCCGCGATGCTGCTGTGCCGGTCTGGGATGCTGACGCTAGCGTGCATACACTATACGCACAGGGCGGCGCGGCTGTTCCCCTTCTTGGCGATGTCTTTCCTGATGCCATCATCGATGGTGCAGTGTCACGCGATAAACTAAAACACATTATCGCGAATAACCCTTCAGGCTTGGCTAAAATAGAACATATTGTCCATCCGTTGGTCGCGGCAGACCGGCGCGCCTTTGTGGCAAATTACGATGCCCCGCTTTTGGTTTTCGACATTCCATTGCTGTTCGAAACAGGTGCGGATAGCTGGCTGTCCTCTGTTCTTGTCGTAACTGTGCCGCCCGCGGTGCAGCGCGGCCGTGTGCTGGCCCGTCCGGGCATGACGCCACAGCATCTTGACCAGATCCTGCAACGCCAGATGCCCGATGCTGAAAAACGCGCCCGCGCCGATCACGTGATCGAGACGCTGACGCTGGACGGCACCCGCGCCGCCGTGCAAGAACTGATCGGCAAGCTGACGGGATAAGACATGCGCGAAATCGTTCTGGACACCGAAACCACCGGCTTTGAACCGGGCGAAGGCGACCGCATCGTAGAAATCGGCGCTGTCGAACTGATCGGCCATATGCCCACGGGCAGGACCTATCACCAATATATCAACCCCCAGCGGACCATGCCTGCCGAAGCCTTTGCCGTGCATGGCTTGGGTGATGATTTTTTGGCCGATAAACCGTTGTTCAAGGATATCGCCGACGATTTCCTGACCTTCATCGGCGATGCGAAACTGGTGATCCACAACGCCGCCTTTGATATGAAATTCCTGAATGCCGAACTTGGTTGGCTCCATAAACCTGCCTTGCCGATGAATCGCGCAGTTGACACGCTGATGATCGCGCGGCGCAAGTTTCCGGGCTCGCCTGCGTCGCTTGATGCGCTGTGCCGCCGGTTTGGCATCGACAATGCAGCGCGGACCCTGCACGGCGCGTTGCTCGACAGTGAAATTTTGGCCGAGGTTTATCTGGAACTGATCGGTGGCCGTCAGCCCGATTTCGCACTGGCCCAAGGCAGCGCAGATAGCACGCAAAAAAATGGGGCTGCATGGCGCGCGGGTCCGCGTCCCGCACCCTTGGCATCGCGCCTAACGGCCGAAGAAACCGCCGCCCATACAGCCTTTGTCAATGCGATGGGCGACGACGCAGTCTGGAAACGCGCTTAGTTGACGACCTTCTTATCGGCCTCGGCACGACGCGCCAATTCGGAACGGTAAAGCGCAATGAAATCAATGGTTTCTAGGTTCAGCGCAGGGAAACCGCCGTCGCGGGTCACGTCGCTGACAATCCGGCGCAGGAACGGAAAGGTGATGCGCGGGCATTCGATCAGCAGATAGGGATGCATCTGTTCTTCTGGCACACCTTCGACGTGGAACACGCCGGCATATTCGATTTCCAGAACGAACAAGGGTTCGCCTGCGGCCTTTGTCTTGCTCGTGATGTTCAGCTTGGTGATCACTTCGAACTGGTGGTCCGCTGTGCGCTTGCGGGCGTCCAGATTGACCTGCACTTGCACTTCGGGCTGTGCATCACCCTTGACACCCTTTTGCGCCAGAATGTTTTCGAATGACATATCGCGGATATACTGCGCCAGAACACGGCTGCTGATCTGCTGGGGCTGGGGCGCTGCACCGGCGGCTGGCGCGGCGTTGTCGGGTGTATCAGTCATGGAAACCTGCTTTGGTTGCTATTGGGTTGCCTGTTCCTAACAGCCCCTGCGCGCAGGCTCAATGCCGGGTCCATTTCGATGGCGGATGTGTCGGGTGTTTTTCGGGTGGAATTTCCTGAAATTCGCCGTCGATGATTGTATCATTGGGTCGCGGCGTGCCAGCGGAATGTGGGCGCGTCTCGAATTTCGCAAACCTGATACGTGCCTTGATCCAATGGAACGCCGCCTGCCGCACGGCAGGCAGCAGCAAGGACAGCCCGATCACATCCGTGAAAAACCCCGGCGTCAGCAACAACGCCCCCGCGAACAGGATCATCGCACCATTGGCCAATGGTTCTGTCGGGTCCTTCAGATCGGAAAACGACCGTTGCAGGTTTCCCAGCTCGCGCAGCCCCTGATGGCGCACCAGATATGACCCCGCCAGCGCCGTTGCCAGCACGATCAGCAGGGTCCACCAGATCCCGATCAGGCCACCGACCTGAACGAACAGGGTAATCTCGATCATCGGGACAGCGATGAATGCAAATAATAGCCACATGACGCGGGCCTTTCACAACTTGTTGGTGGTACGGTGGACTTGACCGCACCCGTGACCTACATAAGAAGCCAAGCGGCATGTTTCCATGCTTTGTTCTGACACGAGGTCCTGATGAACTCTCCGATTATTCAGCTTTTGGTGCTTGCGGGCATCGCTGTTTTCCTGATCCTGCGTTTGCGTGGTGTCCTTGGGACCCGCGAAGGGTTCGAAAAACCCGCCGTGACCCGGCAGGAAACCACCCCCCGCCGCAAGCACGATTTCGACGTCATCGAAGGCGGGCCGGATCTTGATATCACTGACCATGTCCAAGCAGATTCCGCCGCCGCCAAGGCGTTGGCCGCGATGAAACGCGTCGATCCCGATTTCAACGTCACCGAATTTCTGGGTGGTGCGCGCGGGGCCTATGAAATGATCCTGATGGCGTTTGAAAACAGCGATCTGGACAGCATCGTCCCATTCATCTCGCATGATGTCTATGAGGCGTTTGCCAGCGTTGTGGATGATCGCCAGCGGCAGGGCCTGACAGTGACCGCCAGTTTTATCGGGATCAGTGATATGACTTTGGCCCATGCAGAATTTGACGAGGCGACCAAAGAGGGCGAGGTGTCCGTCCGCTTCAAAAGCGAGATGACATCTGTCGTGCGTAATGCCGAAGGCGAAGTCGTCGAGGGTAGCACGAAGGAAATCAAGCGGTTGGTCGATACATGGACTTTCGCGCGCAAGATGGACGCGGGCGATCCGAACTGGAAACTGGTCGCCACCGGCGAATGACTTGCTGGATTTTGGCAGCCTAGTGACACGACAGGCGGTGGGATGGCCAAGGCGACATATCATATCTGTGATTTCGACGATTTGAACGGATGGGCGGCCGATGATCATCGCGCCGCCCTTGACGTTTTTTGTAAAACCGCAGACCGGATCACTGACCCGTGGTGGCAGGCGGCCTGTCATCTGGCACCCACAAGCACTGATCCGCGCGGTTTCTTTGAGCTGTATTTCCGGCCCGTCATGGTCACCGATGGCCAGCCGATGTTGTTCACCGGCTATTTTGAACCTGAATTGTCAGGATCGCGCATGGCTGATGCCACCTTCCGATATCCTGTCCATGCCCTGCCGCCCCATCTGACCAAAGGTGCAACACGACGCCAGATCGAGGAACAAAACTTGGCCAAGGGCCATGAGATTGTCTGGCTTGCCGATCCGGTCGATGCGTTCTTTTTGCAGGTGCAGGGGTCTGGCCGCATCAGGTTGCAGGATGGCTCTGTCCTGCGTCTTGGTTTCGCGGCAAAGAACGGACTGCCTTACACGTCGGTCGGAAAGCAATTGGTCGCGCGCGGAGTTGTGTCAGCGGACAAGGTGTCGGCTGCCTTTATCCAGGACTGGGTCAGGCAAAACCCTGATGCGGGCCGCGAATTGCTGTGGATGAATGAGAGCTATGTGTTTTTTCGCGAACTGGCCAATCTGGCCGCTGATGATGGCCCGATAGGCGCGATGAAACGTTCTGTCACCGCAGGGCGCAGCATTGCGGTTGATCCCGATCATCTGCCGTTGGGTGCGCCGGTCTGGATCGAAAAAGACGCGCCCGACCCGATGATGCGGCTGATGGTTGCCCAAGATACCGGATCGGCGATCAAGGGTGCGCAGCGCGCGGATATCTTTTTTGGGACCGGTGCTGTCGCAGGCGCTATTGCCGGGGGCGTCAAACACAATGGTCGCATGATCGTGCTGCTGCCGGTCGCTGTTGCGGATCGCCTGGTCGCGGGGGTTACCTGATGCGCAGGCCCCGCCATCTGTCATCTGAGGAACGCGCGTTGTGGGATCGTGTCAAAGGTACGACCAAGCCCATGTCCCCCGATGCGAAACCCGATCCTGCCCCGCTGCCCCCCGTGCGCAAGACACCTGTCATGCCGCGTGATCCTCTACCCGATTTTCAGGTTGGCCAAAAGGCAGATGCCCACCGGCCCAACGACCTGCTGCCCAGCATCACACACCGTCTGGTCAACGCGCCAGTCAACATGGACAGCAAATCATTTGGCAAGATGAAACGCGGCAAGCTGGTACCAGAGGCGCGGATCGACCTGCATGGCATGACCATGGCGCAGGCGCATCCGGAATTGCTGGCCTTCATATTGGGTTCGCATGCGCTGGGGCGCAGGCTGGTGCTGGTGATCACCGGCAAGGGTAAAGACCGCGACGACGGCGGCCCGATCCCCACGCGCAACGGCGTGTTGCGCCATCAGGTGCCACAATGGATGGCCCTGCCACCCTTGGCGCGTACGATCCTCCAAGTGACACCCGCGCATCTGAAACACGGTGGGCACGGGGCCTATTACGTTTACCTACGCCGCGGCCGCTAAGGCGATCCGCGCTTGCCTGACAGGTATGATCATGATCAGCGAGGCAAGGGCGAACAACGCGGCATAACCCAATTGCTGCACTTCGAACCCAACGCCGATATCGATCAGCCAGCCGCTTAACCCCGGCCCGATGGCGGACCCCAGCACCATCAGCGCTGTCGCCACTGATTTGATTGCGCCGATGTGGCGTGTACCGTAAAGTTCGGCCCAACAAGCGTTCAGGATCGTGGCCTGCCCGCCACCCGCCAGCCCCATCAGAATGACAGCAATCGCCGTCCACCACAGCGACGGCGCGTACCAGTGCAACACAAAGGCCACGACCAACGGCAGAAGGTAGACCGGCAACAGCCGCACCGCGCCGAACCGGTCCACTGCCCAGCCATAGATGATGGTGGATACCAGCAGCGCCGCCGTGCCTAGCGGAAAAACCGCGACCAAAGACAGATGCGACCAGCCTTTGATTTCTGCGAAATGCGCTTGATGAAACCAGAAGGCCGTGCCGAACCCCGAAAACGACATGACCGCAGGCGTCATGGCCCAGAACATCGGGTGGCGCAGTGCCTCCGCTCTTGTCCAGAAACGTCCGTTCATGCCGAACGACTGGTTGCTTTCCGCCACGGATTGCGGCGTGCGTTCCAGATGCAGCAGACGGAACAGAACCGCACTTGCCAGCACGCAGAATACTGCGCTGCCGACGAACAGCATCCGCCAATCTATCAAGGATTTCAACCAGACCATCGTCAGTGGCAGCGCCGCCTCGCCCAGCATGAACCCAAAGGCAGCGATGGCCAGCGCGCGACCGCGCGTGGCGACGAACCAGCGCGCCATGGACACGACGGCGACATGGCTGGTCATGCCTTGGCTGGTGAAACGCAGTGCGAAGATGACGAAGGGCAGCAGTACGACCGCTGGATTGAACGCCATCGCCAGACAGGCCAGCGCCAGCATCCACACCACGAAGATCCCGAGCGTGCGCACGCGAAACCGGTCGGCAAGGCCCCCCGCAAACACCATGAGCGCCGCCGACGCCCCAGTGCCAACCATATAGATCAGGCCCCATTCGCCGTTGGTCAGGCCGTAATCGGCCCGGATCTCACCCCCGAAGATCGAGATGAAAAAGGTTTGCCCGAAGCTTGACAGAAACGACAGCAGCGCCCCGGTCGCAAGGAACGGGGCGTTGTCGCGGACAAAGGTCAGGTAGCTGCGCAAACCGGTCATGCCGTATTCATGATCCGGTCACGCCGCGGGGGCCAGCGCAAAGTGATAGCGCTAACTGAAACTCATAGCACGTAGCGGCTGACATCCACCGAACGCGACAATTCCCCCAGATGTTTTTCCACGAAATCGGCGTCGACGGCGATTTCTTCACCGCCACGGTCGGGCGCGTTAAATGACAAATCCTCGAACACGCGTTCCATGACGGTATAAAGCCTGCGTGCGCCGATGTTTTCCACGGCTTCGTTGACGTCAGCGGCGATCTTGGCCAGTGCCTTGATCCCATCTTCGGTGAAAGTAACGGTCACCTGTTCGGTCTGCATCAGCGCGGAATATTGCAAGGTTAGCGCATTGTCGGTTTCCGTCAGGATGCGCACGAAATCGCCTTCTGTCAGGGCGCGCAATTCCACGCGGATCGGCAAACGGCCTTGCAATTCGGGCAACAGGTCGGACGGTTTTGCAACATGGAACGCGCCGGATGCGATGAACAGGATATGGTCGGTCTTGATCGGCCCATGTTTGGTCGACACGGTCGTCCCTTCGATCAGCGGCAGCAGGTCGCGCTGCACGCCTTCGCGCGACACATCGGCACCGCGCGCGTCGGCACGGGCGCAGACCTTGTCGATCTCGTCCAGAAACACGATGCCGGATTGTTCGACCGCTTCCAATGCGGCCTTGGTGACGGTTTCATCGTCGAGCAGTTTGTCCGCCTCGTCCGCGATCAGCGCGTCATAGCTGTCGGCAACCGTCATGCGTTTCTTGACGGTACGTCCGCCCATCGCCTTGCCGAATAGATCGCCCAAGTTCATCATGCCGCCCGGCTGTCCGGGAATCTCGAATCCGCCCATCGGGTTGGTAGTGTCGGTCAGCTCCAGTTCGATCACGGTGCTGTCCAATTCGCCTGACTTCAGCTTGCGGCGAAACATCTCGCGCGTGCCTTCGCGTGCGTCAGTGCCGGCGACGGCGGTGATTACACGTTCCTCGGCAGCTTCGCGGGCCTTGGTGCGCACGTCTTCGCGCATATGTTCGCGGGTGTCCAGAATGGCGGTATCGACCAGATCTCGGATGATCTGTTCCACGTCGCGGCCGACATAGCCGACCTCGGTGAATTTGGTCGCCTCGACCTTGATGAACGGTGCGCGCGCCAGTTTCGCCAAGCGGCGCGAGATTTCGGTTTTCCCGACACCGGTGGGACCGATCATCAGGATATTCTTGGGGTACACCTCGTCGCGCAGGTCATCGCCCAATTGTTTGCGCCGCCAACGGTTGCGCAATGCGACAGCAACGGCGCGCTTGGCCTCGGCCTGTCCAATGATGAAACGGTCCAATTCGGATACAATTTCGCGGGGGGTCAGGTCTGTCATGTCAGTCCTTGGCTAAAAGAAGGGGGAAGTTTGTGCAGCGGCACGAAGCCCGGCATCAGCCGCAAGATGCGGGCGCGGATACGTTCCCAGAACGCACCCAGCAGCAGCAGGATAATTCCGAGCATCAGCACGGTCAGCGCCGCGCCGTCACCGTCCAGCACCGTGCCTGCCAGCACGACGATATACCCGATGGCGGCAATCAGGAATGACCGCCGGTCAATGACGATAGCCACGATGGCGAACAGTGTCAGGACAGCCACCAGAATGATGTTGGACCCTGAGGTATCTTGATCCAGCAGAGACAAAGCCACCGTGTTCACCAATGCCGGCGCCGCCACGACATGCAGCCAGAATCCGTTGGCCGACCGGCGCGTGACACGGTGTGGATCGCTCATGTCGAATGCCATCGCTACGGCAAAAACAAGCAGACCCAGCGCCAGTGTGATCCATGCAAAAGGCCCACCCGCCGACAACAAGAATAGGTCACTGATCCCTGCGATCCGTCCACCCCTACTGGCGGCGAAAATGATCGCAACGACGAACAGCCCGACCGCGATCATCGCCATGGCAAACGGTACGCGGAACCGCCACCAATAGGCCGCAAGCGCGAGGGTGGCGAGCAATAGTGGAAACGGCACGCTAGCATAATCGCCTTGCGCGATCATGAAAGGTTCCGACATCACGGCGAACAACCCGAATGCTGCATTGGCGGCAAACATCACCGACAGCGCGATGGCGGGTGCCACCATGCGCCGTTTGCGAATGAAATACTCCGACAGCAGCCACAAAAATGCGGTCCCCGCCAGTGACACGCCCAAAGCGTAATCCTGCAAATTCACGATCCGGTCACCAAGCGCGAGCGTGACCACACCCCACCAGCCTGACGATAGGATCAGCAGGCCGATCACGATGAAAACCTCGTTAAATCCTTTGAACAATTCGAAAGGTTCGTCACCGGCGCGCAACGCCGCGCGTGCGCCACGGCGGCTGTCGGCAAGGCTGATCAGCCCTGCGGCTTGCCTTTCCGACAAAAGCCCGCTGCCGACGGCAGCTTTCAGATCGTCGCGGTCGATCATCCGATACTTTCTACCGTCAGTTTGCCATTGGTATAAACACAGATATCCGCCGCAATCGCCATGGCGCGGCGGGCGATCTCCTCTGCGGATAGGTCGCTGTCCATTAATGCGCGCCCCGCGGCCAAGGCGTAATTGCCGCCTGACCCGATGGCGGTGACATCATGTTCGGGTTCCAGAACATCACCCGCGCCGGTGATGACCAACAGGTCTTTGCCGTCGCTGACGATCAGCATCGCTTCGAGCTTTTGCAGGTATTTGTCGGTGCGCCAGTCCTTGGCCAGCTCGACCGAGGCGCGCGCCAACTGGCCGGGCGTCGCCTCCAGCTTTTTTTCCAGCCGTTCCAGCAGGGTGAATGCATCGGCGGTTGATCCGGCAAAGCCACAGATCACATCCTGCCCGCCCGGTGACAGGCGGCGCACCTTGCGCGCGGTGCCCTTGATCACGGTCTGCCCAAGCGAGACCTGCCCGTCACCCGCGATCACCACCTTGCCATCCTTGCGCACCCCGATGATCGTGGTGCCGTGCCAGCCGGGAAAGTTGTCTTGTGCCATCGTCACCATCTCCATATCGGTTGTGGTTATATGGCGGCAGCGCACGGGGCAAACAACCCCGCCATCTTGCCGTCGTTACAACCCAAGGCTAGCGTCATCGCATGAGTATCACCAGTAAAGTTACGTTTTACCTGCACCCCAAGCTGCGCAAGCAAGCCAAAGAGGGGAACCACAATTTCATCGCGTTGATTGGCAAAGTGCTGACCAATGCCGGACTTACCGTCGCCTTTGACAGTGACGATACCCTTGCGCGTCTGCGTGCGCTGGTGCGGCCGGGGCGCGGGATCTTTCTGATGGACCCGCCTGTCAACAACCGCAGCCTGACACTGCGCCAGACCTATATCACCCCGTTCTGGCATATCGAAAAACAGGCGGAACGCTGGGACTGGCCTGTCGCGCATACGCCCTTCGATCCGGCAATGGTCGATCCCAAAAAGGCTGCCAATTTTCAACGGTTCTGGCAAAACCGCCTGTTCGGTGACACGATCCATGTGCCGCGCAAGGACGGTTTTGTCTTTGTGCCGTTGCAAGGGCGCTTGATGGAACAGCGGTCGTTCCAGTACTGCAGCCCGATCGACATGATCCGCACCGTCCTGCGGCATGATCCTGTCCGCCCTGTTATCGCCACGCTGCACCCGTCTGAAACCTATCAGCGCGATGAAGAACGTGCGCTGGAACAGCTACTGGGCGAAAATGACCGGCTTTATATCCGTAAGGGCGACCCTGACAGGTACCTGCGCACCTGCGATTACATCGTTTCGCAGAATTCCGGCGTCGCACTTCAGGGGTTCTTTTTCAATAAGCCTGCGATCCTGTTCGGACGGTCCGATTTTCACCATATCGCGCTGAATGTGGCCGACACCGAAGCACAGGCCGCGTTTGGTGCCGTGACCCGACACGCGCCCGATTTTGCAGCCTATCTCTATTGGTTCTTGCAAATGCAGGCGATCAACGCAGGCAGGCCAGAGGCGCAAGACCGGATTGCACAGGTCTTGCGCGGCCATGGCTGGCCTGTCTAGGGGTTAGATCGACTCTTCGATCCAGCCCTGGATCGCGGCCTTGGGGGCAGCGCCCGCCTTGTTGGCGACGACCTGACCGTTCTTGAACACGAACAGCGCGGGAATGCCGCGCACGCCCATCTGTGCAGGCGAGTTGGGGTTGTCGTCCACGTTGACTTTGACGATTTTCACCTTGCCGGCCATTTCGTTGGATAATTCTTCCAAAGCGGGGCCGATCTGTTTGCAAGGGCCACACCATTCCGCCCAGAAATCTACGACGACGGGGATATCGGACTGGCGCACTTCGGCGTCAAAGGTTGCGTCTGTTACTGCTACGGTGGCCATTGGGATGCTCCTTGGCGAAATTCATTGGAAGGCGAAGGTATGAACGCAGGCCGGAATGGTCAAGCCGTGGCAAGACCTGTCATCGTTTCGTGAAGCAGCGTCTCAGGCAAATCCATCAATTGCGCCTTTGCTGTCCACAAGATTGCGACCGTGATCTGGCGGTCCGGGAACACCTGCCGCAGCGCCGCGCAATAGACGGCCTGCTGGCGCAACACGCCGAGCGGCGTATGCGCGGGCTGGTCCGGCACGATCCGGTTGGTCTTGTAATCTACCGCCAACACGGTCGTCGGGGTCAGGATCAGACGGTCAATTGTGCCATGGATGCGGCCAAGATCTGGCAGATCGGCGGTAATCGGCACTTCTGTCAGAGCATCGTCGTCCCATAGATGCGCAAGCGCGGGCTGGTCCAGCAGCTGGATCACGCTGTCCGTCAGGGCAGTGTCGGTCGGTACCAAGGCATATCCCAGCGCCGCCCTGTCGGCAGGGGTGGCGCGCGGCAGATGTTCCAGCAGCAGGTGGATCAGCGTGCCGCGTTCCTTGGCATCCGCGTCGTCCTCCGCGATATCGCCTGGCAGCACTTTGGCGCCCAGCAATTCTGAAGGAGAAATCGTCTTGGCGCGCGCAATGTCAGGCAGTGGGCCAAACTCTGGCACGATCACGTCGGGTGCAGTAACCGCGTCCTTTGGCACCAGATCGAGCCCGTTCCAATCCAGATGTGCCACGCGCTGCACCTGCAGATCGCCCGACATCGCGGCTCCGGCCTGCCGTTTCTTCATCCCTGCGGCGACGATGTTGTACCAGCTTTCCATCCCTTCGCCGACATCACCAGAGGCCCCGATGATCAGCCATTTTTCCGCCCGCGTCATCGCGACATACAGCAGGCGCAGGCGTTCTTCGTCCTGTTTGGCCAAGACAGCATCGCGCAGCGTGACCATCGACGCGGGCGTTGCGGCGCTGATTGTTTTCCAGATCACACAATCGGGCGCGGGCAGGATTTCGCCTTTTAAGTCCTTTTTTCGCGTCATTGTTTCGGGCAAGATCACGATGGGTGCTTCCAGCCCCTTGGCGCCATGGACGGTCATCACCCGGATCTTGTCGCCCTGGCTGTCCATCTGGCGTTTGACCTCCAGATCATCGGTCTGCATCCACGTCAGGAACCCGGTCAGGCTGGGCACGCCAGTCTGTTCATAGGCCAACGCCTGCGACAACAGCGCGTCGATGCCATCCTCGGCCTCTGGCCCCAACCGCGCGAGCAGCTTGCGCCGCCCGTCGTGGCGGGTCAGGATGCGGGCGATCAGGTCATAGGGGCGCAGGAAATCGGCCTTGCCACGCAGGTCGTTCAAGACCGCAAGTGTTTCATGATGCGCCGATTTGCGCAGGGCTTCCCACAGGAATTTCTTGTCACCGCGATGGTGCGCCAGCGTGAAAAGATCCTGTTCCGACCAGCCGAACAGGGGCGAGCGCAAGGCAGCGGCCAGCGACAGATCATCCTCGGCCAGTGCCAGAAACGATAAAAGCGCCGCCAGATCCTTGACCGCCAGTTCGGCGCCCACGCGCAAACGGTCGGCACCGGCGATGTTCAGCCCTGCGGCCTTGCAGGCGCGGATAATCTCGGCGAACAGGTCCGACCGGCGCTGCACAAGGATCAGGACATCCCCCGCCGTGATCCTGCGGCGTTTGTAGGTGCCGGTATTGCCGTCTTCCACAGGGATGGTTTCATGCGCGATCATATGACTGATCTGGTCCGCAATGCGCTGGGCCATCTGCACATGATGGTCGGCATCGCCGGGCTGATCAACGGGTTGATACCAGGGGCGGTTATCCTCGATCTTGGCGGCTTCGATTACGGGCCACAGATCGACACGCCCCGGCATCCGGTCCTTGAACGCGATATGGGTCAGCGCGTCATCCATCCCTGCGGCCTGATCGCCGGTGAACGTGGCATCAACGACTGACAGGACCGCCTGCGACGACCGGAATGAATGGTCAAGCGATGTAGCCTCGAAAGGTTTGCCAATCGCTTTGTGCGCTGCGCGAAAATGCGCCTTCATCTTGTCAAAGGCGGCAGGATCGGCCCCTTGGAACGAATAGATCGATTGTTTTTTGTCGCCCACGACGAACACCGTGCGTTCGCGGTTGGGCCGCGACCCCGCGCCGGTCGCAAATTCCTGTGTCAGCGTTTCGACCACATCCCATTGGGCGGGGCTGGTGTCCTGCGCTTCGTCCACCAGCACATGATCAATGCCACCATCCAGCCGGAATAAGACCCATTGCGCCACTGCCGGATCGGTCAGCAGTGCGCGCGCCTTGCTGATCAGATCGTCGAAATCAAGTGACCCCATCGCCAGCTTGCGCGCCTCGTACGCGGGCACGAAAGCGCGGCCAAAAGCATAAAGCGCAAGGGTCCGATCCAAGGCGGCCAGCGCCATCCGGTCCTGGCGCGCGCCTGCGACCAGTTCCATCAGGATGTCGATATCCGCGATGAGTTCGGGGTGGGCTTCGCGCAGGGCCTTGGTGGGAAAGCTGCCGATCTTGGGGCCAAAGGGGTCTTTGGCACTGTCCCCGAACAAAAACACGCCTTCCAGCAGTTGCAGGTCCGACAGCCGTGCTGTGCCATCGGCAGCGACCGCGCGCAGTTTTTCGGCAGCCTTGCGATCTGTGACGCTGCCGGTGGCACAGATCTGCTGCAACTGGCGTAGCGCGGCGATGGCATCGGCATCCAGAACCCGCAAAACCAGCGTTTGCACTGTCATCGCCGGATCAAGGTGGAGTGTCCTGCAGATGTCGGATCGTTGCGTATCTTTTAGGAAAGCGTCCTTGTGGCGCGCGACCTCGGCTGTCAGTTTGGCCAGACTATCGCCGCTGAAATGATGCAGCATCTTGTGTACGACACCTGATGCATCGCCTTGCACCAACTGGTCCATCACATCAGCGCGCAGCAATTGCGCGGCGCGGTCTTCCATTTCGCGAAACTGGGGGCTGACCCCGGCTTCTAGCGGGAAACGGCGCAGCACACCGGCGCAGAACGAATGGATTGTCTGAATTTTCAAACCACCCGGCGTTTCGATCGCACGGGCGAACAAGGTACGCGCAGCGCGCAGCTGGTCTGCGTCGATGGATCGGTCCACGCCAAGGCCCCGCAGATCGGCGCGCAGGGAATCATCCTGCATCATCGCCCACGCACCCAACCGCTTGAACAGGCGGTTCTGCATTTCGGCGGCGGCGGCCTTGGTATAGGTCAGGCACAGGATGTTTTGCGGCGACACATCCTCTAGCAGCAAACGCGCGACGCGGTCGGTCAACACGCGGGTCTTGCCGGACCCCGCATTGGCAGCCAGCCATGTGGATATCTGCGGATTGGCGGCATCGACCTGCCGCTGGGTTGCAGCGTCACGGATCATGTCAGCACCTGCGGTTGCGCGGGATCGCTGCTGTCCCATTCGCCAAAGCGGGACAGATGGTCATAGCTGCCCACGTCTTTCTTGGAAAATAACGCATAGCGAGCGGTATAGCCGCTGTCAGCCCGCCGCCAATGTTCGAAAAGTGCTGTCAGTTCGGCCATGGTCGTGTCGGTCGGATTGTCACTGATCGGTGCAAGGACGGTCTTTGCATCGGGCTTGATGCTGACAAATTGTGCATCGTCAACCTGCACCGGACCAACACCTTCAAAACCACCGCGTTCTACCATCGCCACCTCTAGCAACAGTTGTTTGTCGAACTTTTCCTGCTGCGGTTTGGTTGGCATGGTGCCGGTCTTGTAATCATACAGGATCGCCGTGCCGCTGGGCGTCAGGTCGATCCGGTCGGCCTTGCAGGTCAGTGTCACCTCGACATCAGGGATCAAAAGCTTGCCTTCTTGCTCGACCAGACGTGTGTCTGACAGGGCATGTCGGCCCACCTCGGCCTTGCAGAATGCATCTGCAGCCAGCGCAAAGCGTGCCATCCATTGCGCGCGATGCGTGGGCCATGGGCATTTTTCGGTGAAATGCCGCGTGGCGATAGCCAGCAAGGCGTCCAGATCATCAGGCGCATGGTTTTGCCTGACAAATTCCTCAAGTATGCCGTGGATGATCACCCCGCGTAGCGGGGCATCGGCGCTGGGCGTCAGCGGGTCCAGCGGGTCCAGCCGCAGCACTTTGCGCGCATAGATCGCATAGGGGTCGCGGATCAGCGTCTTGATCTGCGTGACGGAAAACTGGTTTGGCCGTGCCGCGACAGGCGGGCAGGGCGCTGGGCGTTTCACTTTTGCGACATCAGCCCCGGGGGCGGACAGTTTTGCCGCCATCGCCAGCCACGCCGCACCGCGCGCTTGCATATGGTCCAAGGCCTCTGGCCCGTTCTGGTCTGGCAAACCGCCCAAAAGGTTCGTAAGGCGGTTGACCCAGCGCGACTGGATGGTTTCGGCGTCAGATGACCGTTTGGCGCGGGTAATCCAGACCTCGCGCCCGGCCACGGCCTGCTGGTAATCATGCGCCGACAGCCCCACGCGGCGTTCTGGCAGCAACAGCCCCGCCTGCGCGCGCATCATCCGGTTTAACCAGGGGTCGGGGGCGGGCGCCTCTGGCCAGACGCCATCATTCATGCCGCCAAGGATGGTCAGATCAGCGCCTTGTACGCGCGCCTCTAGCGTGCCCCAGATCAAGATCTGTGGATGGCCTGCATCACGGTCGCGCACCACGCCCGCCGACAGGATCTTGCCGAACAAAGCCGCATAATCGCGGGGCGACATGACGCCACCGGCACCGGCATGGGTGCGCAGATCGGTGCAGATGCGCTGTGCCTCACGGCCTGCCGCTTCGTCCCAAAGACCGCCGGCACCGGGCAGGGCGGGACCGGCGCAAAACGATTCTGCCAACGTCAGATGCGCGTCCAGATGGTCGGTCAGATGTTTGTCGCCCACGGTATCAAGGCCTGTGACCAGCTCCGCCACCCATTGCGCCCAAGGCTGGCGATCTGCGCGTGTGCTTGCCCATCCTAGCAGCGTGTCCGCCGTCGGGAACGGTGGCCCATACTTGCGCAGGTCCAGTTCCAGATCATGCGTCAGGCGCAGGTGATCACCGCGGTCGGCGTTGTCCGAATGGCACAGCGGGTGCTTGAGCAGGGTCAGCAACGCCTCGCCCGTCAATTGCGTGCCGAACAGGTCTGCCACATGCCGCAAAAACCGCCCCGGTGGCGACAGTTGCAAGGGCGTGCCTGCGCTGTCGTCAGGTTTGATGTCCCACCGGTCCAAGGCGGCGGTCACCTGCCGCGTCAGCATCCGGTCAGGCGAGATCAGCGCGGCGGTGATCCCGTCCTGCACCGCTTGGCGCAGGCGCAGCGCGATGGCCTCTGCTTCGGCGCGCGGGGATGCGGCCTCTAGCAAGGTTAGCCCTTCGGTCGCGGCGATCAGACAGCCCAGGTCGGGGCCTTCTTGCAACCACTGGTTTGTGACGGGTGCAGGCCGCAGCGACAGCGACACCAGGCGGTTGCGCGCGGGGCGTTGTGGCGCAAGGTCGGACCAGCGGGCCACATCGGCAGGGCCAAAACCGATCAGGTCCATCAACCGTTTGAACCGGTATTGCGGATGATCCTCATGCGTCAGCCCGTCATCCATCGCGGACCAGACGGTATCCGGCAGGTCGGTGTCATAGCCCGGTAGCACGATCGCCCCTTGCGGCAGTTTCGCCACCGCCTGCATGAACAGCGCCGTCGCCCCGCGCGACCCGGTGGACCCTGCCACGATCACGGGATGATCGGGGGGCGCGTCCGCCCAGCGCGCGGCCAGTGTTTCGATCACCAGCCTTTGGCGGGCCTCTGTATCGGGCTGGGTGGTGGTGTCGAAAAACTGTGCAATGATCGTCAGGAATTTCTGCGCGCGCGCCCAATGGCCAGACTGATCGCTGACATCAAGTTTGGCAATGGCATTGGGGCTGACCCCTTCACCCTGCATTTCATCCATCAAGCTGGCCAGACTGTCTGACAGATCATAAAGTGCCGCACGCGGGGCCAGATCGGGTTCGCTTTGCAGCAGCTGCGCAACCAGTTGCGACAGTTCCAGACGGCGCTGCAAAGGTGCTATGGCAGGTGGTACATCTTTCGAGATGGGGTCGCGGGCAAGGTCCGTTACCAGCCGGATGCGCGGCAACAGCAGTGCAGGCCCGTCATCGAACATCGCACGGATGCGACGCTGCATACGGGCGGTGTTGACGTAGATCTCCACCCGCGCGAAATCCTCTGGTGGCATATGCTGCGCGCGCGCCATCAGCCCCGTGACAAGGCCCTTGGCATAATCAACACCGCAGGGTTCGCAAAAAATGCGGGGGGTGGTGGTTGGGTCAAACATGCAGCATCGCCTCTGCCAGCGCGATGCTGGATGGTTGCCCGACATCGCACCATTGCCCGTCATAAACCACGCCATAAAGCCCGCCACGTGCGGCCATCGCATCCCAGATCAGGTTCAGCGAAAAGACATCCTGCAGGGCATCACCCAACGTCTCGGTACGGATGATCTGCACGCCGGTATATATTGCGTCTGGCGCGCGGTGCAGCCTGCCGTCCGCATCACGGGCGAAATCGCCCGCGCCTTTGTGCCCGTGGACGCGGTCGCGCGGCACGATCAGCAACAGCGCTTCCATCGCGTCGTGCCAGGCGGCGGTCAATTGCGCAATCGGGTTTGGCCCGCGCCAGACCGCGTCACTGTTCATCGTGATCACCGGACCTGTGCCCAGCAATGGCAGCGCGTGGCGTAAGCCGCCGCCGGTTTCACGCAGCTGGTCGGTTTCGTCGGAAAACATGATGTTCCTACCTGCCAGATGCGTGCGCAGCATGGGAGCATGGTAATGCAGGTTCACGACCTTTGCACCGATCTGTGGCAAGTCAGTCAGCGCCAGCGCATGGTCGATCAGCGGTTTGCCTGCGACCTGTACCAGCGGCTTGGGCCGGTCCTTGACCAGATCGCCCATGCGGGTGCCCAGCCCCGCCGCGAACAAAAGCACAGGAAACTTCATCGTTGCAACCTTGCCAGCAGGGCTGCGTCTGGTGCTGGCAGCATGTCAGATACTGCCGCGCGCAGATCGGATAGCGCGGGATGCGCGAGGTCTTTTTGCAACTGCGCCCAGACGCGCGGGATCATCGGGATGTAGCGGGTTTTGCCCATTTCGACAGCTAGCCGCGCAAAGACGCCCAGGATTCGCAGGTTCCGCTGCGCGCCCAAAGAGGCCAGTTGCGCGGGGAAATCCGCGCCTGCGCCGGTCTCTGCCATGAAATGCGCGACCATCGCGGCGCAGATATCATCCGGCACATCGCGCCTTGCGTCACGCAGCAGCGACGCCAGATCATAGCCCAAAGGTGCGACAAAGGCGTCCTGAAAATCCAGCAACCCGACGCGGGCAAGACCCACCAGTTCAGGCCGCCAGATCAGGTTTTCTGCATGGTAATCGCGCAGCGCCAATGTATCAGGCTGGGGGGCCAGCGCCTGCATCGTTTGGGTCACGGCGGCAACAAGATCAGGCAGGGTGCGCTGGGCGTAATGGGTGCCGGTGATCGCCACCATCTCTCCTGCAACCTGTGGTGTCAGCCGTGTCAGCGCAGGAGGTGGCAGCTTGGCCAGATGGATTAGCACATCGGTGCTGGCACGATAGACCGGCAGCGCCTCGGTCGGGTGTTGGTCGAGCCATTGCGCCACGCTGTCGCGGCCAAGGTCGGACAACAGCAGCAACCCCGCCTGGCTGTCCTGCGCCAGTATCGCGGGCGGGTGCAGCCCAGCACTGACCAGACAGTGCGCAATGTCGATAAAAGGCGCAATATTCTCGCCCGTCTCGGGTGGTGCGTCCATCAGGATCACGGTCTTGGTCCCGTCGGTCAGCCGCAGATAGCGCCGGCTGGACGCATCGGCTGCGATGACCTGCCGTGTCCAGCGTTCATGCCCGGTGCGTGACAGGAAACCGGTGATGGCAGGGTCACGGTCAGACATGCAGGTCTGCCAGACGATCCTGCCAAGCAAGCGGCGCGTCGAAGGTTACAAGGTGATCAGTCGCACGCGCCGCGAAAGTCAGGGTCAGCGCATCTAGCGGCGTATCATGCCCCAACCTGTCAGGCCATTCAATCAGGCAGATCGCGGTCTGGAACGCCTCGTCCAAACCAAGCTCCAGCACTTCGGACGGGTCGGTCAGGCGATACAGATCGCAATGCCAGATGTCGCCATCCGGTGCGTCATAGGTCTGGACCAGTGTGAAGGTTGGGGATGGCACATCCTCCATCCGGTTCAGGCGGGCGCGGATCACGCCGCGCGCAAAGGCAGATTTTCCCGCACCGATGGGACCCTGCAACAGGATCGTATCACCGGGGCGCAACAATGCGGCCATCGCTGCGGCAAAACGATTGGTCGCCGCTTCATCGGCAAGGCTGATCTGGCGGGCTGTGGCGGTCATGAACGGACTCTATGGTCTGTGCCACCACCTGCAAGTCCAAATCAGCGTTTCAGCGCGCGGATCGCGGGATCGGTCTGGGTCAGTTTGCGCAAAACAGGCAGGTGCCGCGGAGCCAGCGAGAAACGCACCATCGTCATGCCGCCGGCAATCGGTGTCGCCTGACAGCGCAGCATCCGGCCATCCGCCAAGAGCGCATCATCAGACCAAGTTTCGCGCGGTCCTGCCTGATGGATAAAGTGGTGCAAGTCGGTCCAGTCTGTGGTGGGCGCGCAATAGGCATGCCATCTGGCGATTTCGGATGTTGCAGCGCGATGTTCCAACCCTGGATCTGCCACCATCCCCCACAGCGATGCATACGCACGGTTATACATCACCAGCGTCCCGGCTACAGTGAACACTGCGATCCCGTCTGACAGCGCGTCCAGTACGGCCTGTCCTGTTTCAATATCGGACCGGAACCGGCGGGTCAGGGACAGATCGGCGGTGACATCCTCGAACAGAAAGGCAAAGGCGCCGTTGGGATGCGGCCGACCTGTCACGCGAAAGGCTTGCCCGTCAGGTAGGTTCCACATCTCTCGGTAGGTGCCGTTCTTGGCAGCCGCTTCAACGGCGGTGAATTGATCGCGCCAAGACGCATAATCTTTGGGTTCGGGCAGAATGCGGGTTTCGCGCAGCCGGTCAAGCACGGTATCAATTGTCGGGCGTGTGCTTAGAAATTCGAACCCCAGCCGTGTCATATCCAGCAGCGCGGGGTTGAATGTTACCAACCGGCGCTGTTTATCAAAAATCGCAAGCCCGATCGACAATTCAGCAAATGTCTTGCCAAGGGTCTGAACAAAATTCTGGCGGTCTTGGTCTGCGCGGACGGCGATGCTTGTGTCGGTGGCAAAATGTAGCGTTGACCCACCCTGTTGCACCGATAGCACGTCGAACCATTGGTTGGTCTCTTTGCCCGCCGTTGGAAAGGCAATCCGGCGGGTGCCATTTGTCGCGCCCGCCTCGAATGCCGATCTCTGCGCCACCATCTCGTCGTGTGTCATGTCGTGTTTTGCCCAGAAATCTGCATGGGCTTGATTAGACCATGTCACCTTTGCGTCGCCATCTGTGCGCCATATCAATTGCGGCGTATGCCGCAGCACATCGCGCAACAAAGCCAGTTCGCCGGCTTGCTGGCTGGTCGCGAAGGGGACTGGTGCTGCGCCATCCGCCTCGGTCGGTAACGCGCCGCAGACGGCCACGCGCAACTGGCCAAGCGGCCAGTCCACCTCGATCCACATGGTATCGTACTGACGATGCCCGATCCTGCACGGCTTTTGTTCGGTGGTGTCAAGATAACCGGCCAGACCAGGAAATTCCGGGTCAAGGACATGGATCATCGCATCACGTTCGGGAATCAGGTTGAACGGTGCGATCATCTGCTGGGCGTCCTGCGTCGTGTCGATCAACTGATCGCCATGAAACAGGAACACCGGCCCTGACGGCGCCATCACAGGCTCTGGATCAACCGCCGCCGCGCGGGTGGTTATGTGCCATTGCGATCGAAGTCCGACGACGATCGCCAGAACGGCGATGGTCAAGAGAATCAGCGACATCATGCAGCAATCCTTGCCAGTTCACGCCAAGACCCTCACCCAGCAAAGTTAATCGCCGGTTAAGTGTCAGGCAGAATCATGGCCAGGGTCTGATCGGTACATTCTGCCCCAGCGCAGTGGCATTACCCTTGGGATCGGATGCCAGCTTTTCGCGTGGCCAGACGACTTCAACGATCGCGCCACCCGTGGCCTGCCCTGTCCAGCTGGCATGGCCATGTCTGCGGCTGTTGGCAAAGGTCAGTTGTGCGCCGGATCGTTCAAGCAGCGTCTTGGCGATGAACAGTCCCAGCCCCATGCCTTCGTATCCGGGGCGGCGATAGCCGTCTTCGGCCAGCCTGCGCCGCCTTACATAAGGATCGCCGATGCGCCCGATCACAGATTGCGGAAAACCGCTGCCATCGTCTGATATGCGGATGCTGATCGCGCTGTCGGACCATGTCATTTCGATCCAGACTTCGCTTTGGGAAAAGTCGACGGCGTTCTGGATCAGGTTGCGCAGGCCGTGGATGATTTCGGGCCTGCGGTTGATAACCGGTTGGGTCTGGCTTGCGCCTTGCTCGGGGGCGATCTCAAACGTGACCATCTTGCCACGGCTCAGATGTGGCTCTGCCGCTTCGCGCACCACGGTTTCCAAGGGCGCCTGCCGCAAATGCAGGTCATCCTTGCCGACGCGTCCCATCGAATGCAGGATGTCGCGGCATCTGTCGGCTTGCGTCCGGATCAGGATGGCGTCCTCAAGCAGTTCGGGGTGGTTTTCCAATTCTTCCATCAGTTCGGTGCTGACCAGTTTTATCGTCGCCAGCGGCGTGCCCAGCTCATGCGCGGCGGCGGCGACGACACCGCCCAGATCTGTCAACTTCTGTTCGCGCGCCAGCGCCAACTGCGTGGCAAGCAGGGCTTCGCCCATGGCGTGCATCTCGGTTGTGACCTGGCGCGCATAGATCGCCAGAAAGACGACACCGATCACAAGGGCCAGCCAGAACCCGAACTGGAACAACATGGGCAAGGCCAACGGGCGCCCATCAGGCATGAGCAATGGCATGTGAGAATTGGTGATCAACGTGATCAGCAAGATCGCGACAACGCCCAGAAATACCGTGCTGCGCAAGTGCAAAACCGTCGCGGCGATCGTGACAGGGGCCAGCAACAACAGGGCGAAAGGATTGTTCATCCCCCCCGTCAGAAACAGCAGAACACCCAATTGCATCAGGTCAAAAAATAGCCACAGGGTGGCTTCGCGTTCGGACAATCGCTTGTTTTCGGGGCTGCTGTAGCGCGACAACAGGTTGGCAAGTACCGCGCTGGCGATGACCAGCCCAACCATCCCGTACTGAAAATCCAGTTGATAAATGTTCGCTGCGACAATCGCAGCAATCGCCTGCCCCAACGCCGCGAACCAGCGCAGCGTGACCAGTGTGCGCAAACGCACCCAGTTGCTGCGTTCCTGATCTTGAAACATCTGGAATTCGGAAATTGACATCGGCAGCGCCTTTGCAGCTGAAAGTGCCCTGATAATGCCTGGCCGCGCTGCGATCAATGCGACCAATCGACGATCGGCCTGCCACCGTTGACTGGCTGGCCGCGCGGCCTACTTAATAGGCGGTAAGATCAAGGATGACACGCATGACGACCGATCCGTTGGACCTTGGCGACGATAAATCGCTGCTTTTGGTAGATGATGACGAAGCTTTTCTGAAACGTCTGGCCAAGGCCATGGAAAAGCGCGGGTTCGAGGTTGAAATGGCTGGGTCCGTTGCCGCAGGCAAGGCGATTGCCACGGCCCGACCACCCGCCTATGCCGTCGTTGATCTGCGGCTCGAGGATGGCAACGGGCTGGATGTGGTCGAGGTCTTGCGCGCCCGCCGCCCAGAAAGCCGGATCGTCGTGCTGACCGGTTATGGTGCGATCGCAACGGCCGTCGCCGCGGTCAAGATCGGAGCGACAGATTATCTGGCAAAACCAGCGGATGCGACCGATGTGACCAATGCGTTGCTGGCTCTGACCGATACCCTGCCGCCGCCGCCCGAAAACCCGATGAGCGCAGATCGCGTGAGGTGGGAACATATCCAGCGGGTTTACGAACTTTGCGACCGTAACGTGTCTGAAACCGCGCGGCGGCTGTCGATGCACAGGCGCACTTTGCAGCGTATATTGGCCAAGCGCAGCCCACGCTAGCTGTCCTTGCGGGACGTGTTTTGTCGCGCTAAAGCTCTCGGAAAAGGAGAGCTTTATGAAGTATTTGACAATTGCCGCGCTGTTGCTGCCCACCCCCTTGATTGCGCATGACTATACTGTCGGTGGCTTGCAGATCATCCACCCCGCAGCCGGGGCCACGGCGCCTACGGCGCAGGCCGGTGCGGGATATTTCCAGATCGTGAACAAAGGCGACCAGCCCGACCGGCTGATCGGGGTGACTGCTGATTTCCCGCGTGTGATGATCCACACCACCCAGATGGACGGCGATATCGCGCGCATGGTGCATCTTGATGCCGTCGACATTCCCGCAGGCGAAACTGTGACCTTTGCGCCCGGTGGCTTGCATGTCATGTTCATGGGACTGAACGGCGATCCGTTCGAAACTGGTGAAAGCTTTGATGCCGTGCTTGTTTTTGAAACCGCAGGCGACGTGCCCGTGACGTTCCATGTCGAAGACATCAACGACCTGGCCGACCATAACAATCACTGATTGTCGTCGGGTTCCCGGATCAACAGATCAAACTTGCGCAGTTTGACGTAAAGCGACTGGCGCGACAGGCCCAACATTTCTGCGGCCGCAACGCGGTTGTTCATGGTCAGCGCCACCGCTGTTTCGATACACATCTTTTCGACGACATTCGTCGTTTCGGCCACGATTTCCTTGAGCGTGGCACTGCCCACCAGTTCAACGACAGATCGCATGCTTTCGTCGTTGCTGGGCAACATTGCGCCACGGCTGGTATCGGCGTGGTTCGAATCGCGCATTACGAAGGCAAAGACAGAATGGGTGCCTGCGTGCAGTTTGGTGACTGAAATTTCCACCGACCGGGGGCTGCCGTATTGCCCGGCGATCCGTGTGGCGTAAATCCGCATCCGGCCTGCGCGCGTGGCGTTTTCAGTCATCACCTTCAGATCGACACTGCCGCGCTGCAGATAATCACCAAGGCTGCGCCCGCGCACATTGATGTCATGGGCCACGTCTATCAGGTCGAGGAAAGCATCGTTCGCGGACAGCACATCACCATTTTCCGACGCAAAAACAATGGCTTCTGGCCCACTCAGATACAGGTCCTGCATATTGCGGGCAAGATTATCCGCCTTAAGACTACTGTCATCGTCAGGCACGATCCGGCAGAGTAAAATGCGTTCGCCTGCTGCACGGAACAATGTCGGCGCAAGCTGGACCGCCTTGGATTTGCCGCGCAATTCTATCTTCATGCCATCTGCACGCTCTGAAATCGCAAGCGTGGTTAACGCCTCAACAAGATCGCCGCGCTTGCGGCTCTCGAAACAGCTCATCAGCGGATCGCCGATCAGGTCGTCGCGCGATCTGTCCAGCAATGTCGTGGCGGCGGCATTTGCTTCGGTGATTTCACCGCTTTGGACAGATACAAACAGCACGGGTTCGGCCATGCTGCCCAGCAGCACACGAAACCGCGTGTCGAATTCGCGCTGCACCTCGTAATCGCGTTCCAGCGCGAGTTGCGCCTTGATCAATTGCTGCTGCATTTCGGAAATCGCACGCAGGTCACGGCCCAGCATCAACACGGCCCCATTGGGCGCGATCCGGTGAAAGCTATAACGGACAGGCGAATCCCAATCGCTGACGTCACGCGAATGGTTCAATTCGACCGGGCGGACATCGGCCCTGCCGTCCAGAAACTCCGCTAACCGGCTTTCGAATTTTGGCAGACTTTCGACAGCCAGCGAATCGCGGATATCCTTGCCCTCCCAATGTTCAAGCACCAGAAACGAACGATGGTTCGGGTTGACGATGACCGATAGCACTAGGCCTTCTTCGGAAATCACGATGGCCAGATCGGCCACATCAGCGATAATATCGCCCAATATTTCGGGTGCAATCAGGGGAATTGCGCCGCTTTTCCAGAATTTCGCACCACGCGAGGTCATCGTAAATTTCCTTCGGGCAGCGTCTTTGGCATGATCTAGACCTCGCGCGGCTGTCGCGCGAGGGTCAGATATTTTGTCGTCAGGCCGCAAAGCTCTAACGCCTCGCTTGGCACATTGGTTGCATGATCCGCGCCCGTCAAAGCCGTAACATCATATTGTTTTTCGACCTCGAGGATTGTCCCGCCGATCACGACAGGCATGGATGTCTTGGACGAACTGCGGATGACGTAGACAATACGCCGCAGCGATTCAAGACTTTCGCCCGAGGATGCTGAAATGAACACCGCGTCATAGCTGGTCTTGGCCAGTTTCTGTGCAAGCTCTTGCGAGTCCGCACCCAGCATCAGCCGGACCGATAATCCCTTGCGGCGCAATTGCCCGCTCAGCACCATGGCGCCCAAAGTGTGATATACGTCCTGTCCGACGATCAACATGATCGAGGGCGCCGCTGGATTGGCCGACTGGTCGCCTGCCCATTCGGGGCCAAGTTCACGCAGCATCGCCTGCAACCGCGACACGCCGATTGTCACAGCCGCAAAGCTAAGCCCGTCCGAGCACCAATCGTCACCAAGCTCACGTGCAAGCTGGGGAATATAAAAATCCGCGATATCATCACGGCCGATTCCTGCCAAAATCGCATCCTGCATCACTGCGATACACCCATCGCGGTTCACATCCAGCGCGGCGGCGCGCATTGCGGTTATGACTTTCCTGTCTAAATGTCGGGGGGCAAAGGGCACAAGCGTCAGCCCAGTGCCGGCAGCCTGTGGTATCGGGTCCGGAATCTGGCGAAGCGCGTTTGCCGCCATGACGTCTATGTTCCGGCGATCAGCCATGTCTGCTCCTGACCTTTGACCCGCATCAGCGCGCATCAATAGAGTTGGGCTATTGTCGGTCTTGCCGCCCATAATGTCAAAGTAAATTGACACAACGCAAAACAAGCTTCCAATTATATGTGATAAATTACTGTTTTATATGTTATTTAACGCCCCCGAAGGGGTTGGGTGGTGATCTGACACATCCTGCAAGATAAGTGTAAGTTAAAGTTGACACATGCCCCAGATCGCCCTTAATCTGGACGCAGTCATAACGGGAGGCCACATGTCAGTCACAAGCACCGCGCCGGGAAATACCGCCGTTCGGGGTCGCCCTGCGGCCCGCCGGCTTTATTCCGATGCAGAGCGTGCACGGCGTGACAGCACCCGCTGGACCCTGGTCCAGGGTATTCTTGCGCCGGTGCAGTTTTTGGTCTTCCTGATCTCGCTGGGGTTGGTGTTGCGCTATCTCGTGACGGGGGCCGGATATGACGCTGCGACACTCTCGATCGTGATCAAGACCGTCTTGCTGATCACCATCATGATCACCGGGGCGATCTGGGAAAAAGTTGTTTTCGGTCAATACCTTTTCGCCCCTGCCTTTTTCTGGGAAGATGTGTTCAGCTTTGGCGTGATCGCCCTGCATTGCTTGTACATGGTCGCACTGCTGACTGGCGCGATGGACCCCATGTCGCTGATGTATGTGGCCCTTGCCGCCTATGCCGCCTATGTCGTCAACGCCGGTCAATTCCTGTGGAAACTGCGCATGGCGCGCCTTGATGCAGGGGCTCGCGCATGAACGCCCTGACCCCCTCTAACGGCGGTTGCCGCACAGCGCCGGTCCTCAAGGAGCGTGGCCAGCGCGAAGTGTTCTGCGGCCTGACGGGAATCATCTGGCTGCACCGCAAAATGCAGGACGCGTTCTTTCTGGTCGTTGGATCGCGCACCTGCGCCCATTTGCTGCAATCGGCGGCGGGAGTGATGATTTTCGCCGAACCCCGATTCGGCACAGCGATCCTGGAAGAAACCGATCTGGCCGGCATGAAAGACGCGCAGGTCGAAATCGACCGCGAGGTCGCCCGCCTGCTGGAACGCCGCCCGGATATCCGGCAGCTGTTCCTTGTTGGGTCTTGCCCGTCCGAAGTGATCAAGATCGATCTGGCCAAGGCCGCTGAGCGCCTGTCGCAGATTCATGCGCCGCATGTGCGCGTGCTGAATTATTCCGGCTCCGGGATTGAGACGACCTTCACCGAAGGCGAAGACGCCTGCCTTGCGTGCATGGTCCCAGTACTGAAATCGACCGCGGCGCGCGAATTGCTTGTCGTCGGCGCACTCCCCGATGTGGTCGAAGACCAGATGCTGTCGCTGCTGGCTGATATGGGCATCGGCCCTGTCCGCCTGCTGCCCGCGCGTCGGATAGACGACACAACCGCCGTTGGTCCCAATACCGTTTTCGCACTGGTGCAGCCTTTCCTTGGCGAAACCCATGCCGCGTTAGAGCGGCGTGGCGCGCGCTATTTGCCCGCCCCTTTCCCCTTCGGTGACGAAGGCACCACAGCCTGGCTGCGCGCCATCGCCACAGAATTCTGCGTCAGTGAAGAAACCTTCGACGCCGTCACAGCCGCCCCCCGCGCCCGCGCGCGCAAGGCGATTGCACAAGCGGCAGAGGTATTGCGCGGCAAATCGGTATTCTTTTTCCCCGATAGCCAGCTTGAAATCCCGTTGGCCCGTTTCCTGACCCGCGAATGTGGCATGACTGCGATCGAGGTTGGCAGCCCCTACATCCATGATACCTTGCATGGTCCCGATCTCGACCTGCTGCCTGCTGGTCCACAGATTTCCGAAGGGCAGGACGTGGACAAACAACTTGACCGCGCCCGCGCCGCACGGCCTGATTTGACAATCTGCGGCCTTGGTCTCGCCAACCCGCTGGAGGCCGAGGGCCTGTCCACCAAATGGGCCATCGAGCTCGTCTTCACGCCCGTGCATTTCTACGAACAAGCAGGCGATCTGGCGGGTCTGTTCTCGCGCCCGCTGCGCCGCAAGGCTGTGCTTCATCTGGAGGCCGCCGAATGACACCTGCCCTCGCTTTGTTCAAAATACTCATCTCAGGACGGACCGAATGAAGCTGACCGTCTGGACATATGAGGGCCCGCCCCATGTCGGCGCGATGCGCGTCGCCACGGCTATGAAGGGTTTGCATTACGTCCTGCACGCCCCGCAGGGCGATACCTATGCTGACCTTCTGTTTACGATGATCGAACGGCGCAACCACCGCCCGCCGGTCAGCTACACCACCTTTCAGGCGCGCGATCTGGGCGCCGATACCGCCACCTTGTTCAAGAAATCCTGCCAGGATGCCGTCGACCGGTTCCAGCCCGAGGCGATCATCGTAGGTGCGTCCTGCACCGCCGAACTGATTCAGGATGATCCCGCAGGCCTGTCGGAAACGATGGGCCTGACGATCCCCGTGATCCCGCTCGAACTGCCCAGCTACAGCCGCAAGGAAAACTTTGGCGCGGATGAAACGTTTTACCAGATCGTCAAAGCCTTGGCCAAACCCAAAGACCGCACAGCGCGGGTGACATGTAATATCCTTGGGCCCACAGCCCTTGGATTTCGCGCCCGCGACGATGTCGAGGAACTGACCGGTCTTTTGTCTGACCTTGGTGTGCAGGTGAATGTCACAGCGCCATTGGGCGCGACGCCATCCGATATCGCTCGCCTGCCTGCAGCGCATTTCAACGTGCTGTTGTCGCCTGAAACGGGTGAAGCCGCCGCGCGCTGGCTGGAAAAAACCTATGGTCAGCCGTTCACGAAAATTGTCCCTATCGGCGTCGGTGCGACCCGCGATTTCATCGCAGAGGTCAGCGACATCATCGGCAAACCTGTGCTGATCGACGAAAGCCGTTTGCGCCTGCCGTGGTGGTCGCGGTCGGTGGACAGCACCTATCTGACCGGCAAGCGCGTGTTCATCTTTGGCGATGGCACCCATGTCGCTGCCCATGCCCGAATCGCGCGCGATGAAATGGGGTTCGAGGTGGTGGGCATCGGCTGCTACAACCGTGAAATGGCGCGGCCTGTCCGTGCTTTGGCCAAATCTTACGGCCTCGAAGCGCTGATCACCGACGATTATCTGGAGGTCGAGGCTGCGATCGAGGCGCTGAGCCCTGAAATGATCCTAGGCACGCAGATGGAACGCCATATCGGCAAGCGTCTGGGCATCCCCTGCGCCGTGATTTCCGCGCCCGTCCATGTACAGGATTTCCCCGCCCGCTATTCCCCGCAGGTCGGTTTCGAGGGTGCGAATGTCATCTTTGACACGCTGATCCATCCGCTGGTCATGGGTCTGGAAGAACATCTGCTGACGATGTTCCGCGACGATTTCGAATTTCACGACGACGCCGGCCCCAGCCATCACGGCGGCAAGGCAACAGCAAAGGTCGAGCCTGTGGCCGAAGAAGTGCACGCACCGCAGGACGATAATATCATCTGGCTCGCCGATGCCGAAAAAGAACTCAAAAAGATTCCGTTCTTCGTGCGTGGCAAGGCGCGCCGCAACACTGAAACCTATGCGACGCAAAAGGGTCTGCATCAGATCAGCCTTGATACGCTTTATGAAGCAAAGGCACATTATGCGCGATAATGTTGATCATAGCGCGTATCGCTTCGTCATCCTGACGCTGGATTCGCATTCCGCAGGCCCTGCGATGCGGGCCAGTGACAAGCTGACGGCGGCTTTTCCGGGGCTCGATATCATCATCCACGCCGCCGCCGAATGGGCCGAAAATCCCGCCGCGCTGATCGACGCCAAGCAATCCATCGCGACGGCCAATATCATCGTCACGAACCTGCTGTTCCTCGAGGCCCATACCGCCGCGATCCTGCCTGAGCTACTGGCGCGCCGCGCGGGCTGCGACGCGATGATCAACATCATCGCCGACAGCGATATCGTCAAACTGACGAAAATGGGCGATCTGGACATGTCCAAGCCCGCCAGTGGCCTGATGGGTCTGCTCAAGCGGCTGAAACCCACGGCCAAGGCCAGCAAATCCGGCGAAAGCCAGATGAAAACCCTGCGCCGCCTGCCCAAAATCCTGCGCCTGATCCCCGGCAAAAGCCAGGATCTGCGCAACTGGTTTTTGTCGATGCAATACTGGCTGGGCGGGTCGGACGACAATATCGAACAGATGGTCCGCATGCTGGTGTCGCGGTATGCCAAGGGGCAGGACTGGAAGCCGGTCAAGATCGCGGCGCCCATCGAATATCCTGATGTCGGCGTTTATCACCCCGACCTGCCCGGCCATCACATCAGCACCGATATCGCTGATTTGCCCAGCCCTGCCGCGCCGGTTGCTACTGTCGGCATCCTGATGCTGCGGTCCTATATCCTGTCGTCGGATTGCGCGCATTACGATGCGGTGATCCGCGCTTTCGAGGAAAAGGGGATGCGCGTCATCCCCGCCTTTGCGGGTGGCCTTGACGGACGTCCCGCCATCGAGCAATTCTTTCAGGGTAGGGTTGATGCGATGGTGTCGCTGACCGGCTTTTCGCTGATCGGTGGCCCTGCCTATAACGACAGTGATGCGGCTGTCTCGCTGCTGTCGAAACTGGATGTGCCTTACATCTCGGCCCAGCCCTTGGAATTCCAGACGCTTGGCCAGTGGGCCGGATCTGCGCAGGGCCTTGGCCCGATTGAAACCACGATGCTGGTCGCCTTGCCCGAAATCGACGGGGCGACCAACCCCACCGTTTTCGCCGGTCGCCACGGCCCTGACGGCTGCGACGGTTGCGCCCATAAATGCCAGCTGCAATCCCATTGCAAGGCGATGGCCCCCTGCCCTGAACGCATCGAAAGTCTGGCCGAAAAAACCCGCCGTCTGGCTGTCCTGCGTCGTAAGGATAACGCCGATAAAAAGGTCGCCATCGTCCTGTTCGGCTTTCCACCCAACGCAGGCGCTGTCGGCACGGCTGCTTATCTGGCAGTATTTGAAAGCCTGTTCAACACGCTGCACCGTATGCAATCCGAAGGTTACGCGCTGGAAGCCCCCGAAACGGTGGACCATCTGCGCGCGATGATCCTGCAAGGGAATTCCCAGCAATATGGTCAGCAGGCCAATGTTGCGGCCCATGTCGATGCAGATACCATCGTGCGTACGTCCAAGCATCTGCCCGAGGTCGAGGCCGCATGGGGCCCCGCCCCCGGCAAGGTGCAATCCGACGGGCGCGGTGTGTTCGTTCTTGGCCATCATTTCGGCAACGTCTTTGTCGGCGTCCAACCTGCCTTCGGCTATGAAGGCGACCCGATGCGCCTGCTGTTCGAACGCGGTTTCGCGCCGACCCATGCTTTTGTCACTTTCTACAGCTATCTGCGCGATACGTTCAGTGCCGATGTCGTGCTGCATTTCGGGATGCATGGCGCGCTGGAATTCATGCCGGGCAAACAGGCGGGCCTAGGCGCGCGCGACTGGCCGGACCGGTTGATCGGCGAGATGCCGAATGTCTATCTTTACGCCGCCAACAACCCGTCCGAGGCGTCGTTGGCCAAGCGCCGGTCAAACGCGATTACGATCACCCATCTGACGCCGCCTTTGACGACGGCGGGGCTTTACAAGGGCCTGATCGACCTCAAGGACAGCCTCAATCGCTGGCGCGAAATGCCGGCTGAGGATAACCAGCGTGACGATCTGGAACAACTGATCCGCGATCAGGCCAATGCGGTCGATATGAACGCGCGCAACATCGACACGCTCTGGCTGAAACTGCTGGAAACCGAAGGGTCGCTGATCACTGAAGGATTCCATGTCGTGGGCCAGCCGATGTCTGCCGCCGCCCGTGCTGATATGATCCGCCTGATGCCAGCAGGTGAAGCCGCCGACCGCGCCGCCGAACTGCTGAAAGAAGACCATGAACTGCCCGCGCTGATGCGTGCGCTGTCGGGCCATTTCATCGCCCCCGTGCCGGGTGGTGACCTGATCCGGTCGCCAAACATCGTACCGACAGGCCGCAATATACACGCCTTCGATCCGTTCCGCATGCCGACCGCCTTTGCGATTTCCGAAGGCCGCAAACAGGCTGATCTGCTGCTGGAAACCCACCCGACATTCCCGCGCACTGTGGCGCTGGTGCTGTGGGGGTCCGACAATATCAAGTCTGATGGCGGCCCCATCGGGCAGGCAATGGCCTTGATGGGCACTGTACCGCGGTTTGACAACTTTGGTCGTCTGGCCGGTGCTGACCTTGTGCCGCTGGAAAAACTCGGCCGCCCGCGCATTGACGTGGTGATGACGCTGTCGGGTATTTTCCGCGACCTGCTGCCCTTGCAAACCCGCATGTTGGCCGAGGCTGCGTTGAAATGCGCCCAAGCCGACGAACCGCTGGAGCAGAATTTCATCCGCGCCCATGCGCTGACCTATGCGCGTGAAATGAATTGCGACCTGGAAACCGCCGCGCTGCGTGTGTTTTCCAACGCTGAAGGCGCCTATGGGTCCAACGTCAACCAATTGGTCGATAGCTCTGCCTTTGATGACGAGGATGAACTGGCTGATGCCTATGAGGCCCGCAAGAGTTTCGCCTATGGCGTGAACGGCAAGGCCACGCAGAACCCCGGCCTGCTGCAAAAGGCGCTGAAGGATGTGGATCTGGCCTATCAGAACCTTGAATCCGTCGAACTGGGCGTCACCACCGTTGACCATTATTTCGACACGTTGGGCGGCATTTCCCGCGCCGTGAAACGTGCCAAGGGTGGCGTGTCTGCCCCGGTCTATATCGGCGACCAGACACGCGGGTCGGCCAAGGTGCGCACTTTGCAGGATCAGGTCGCATTAGAAACCCGCAGCCGCAGCCTGAACCCGAAATTCTATGAGGGTCTGCTGAAACACGGCCACGAAGGTGTCCGCCAGATCGAGGCCCATGTCACCAACACGATGGGCTGGTCCGCCACCACGGGTGAGGTCGAACCCTGGGTCTACCAGCGCCTGTCGGAAACGTTCGTGTTGGACGATGTCATGCGTGAACGGCTGGCGGCGCTGAACCCGCAAGCCTCGATGAGGATGGCCAACCGCCTTTTGGAAGCATCGGACCGCAAATATTGGGCACCCGATGCCGCAACGCTGGCGGCCCTGCAAAACGCAGCCGACGCCCTTGAAGATCGTATGGAAGGGATCGCCGCAGAATGACCCCTTTCACCATGAATATAACTGAAAGGAGGCTCCCATGAGCCCCAGAGACGAAATCCCAAACCTGCGCGGCCAAGATGGCGAAGGTTCGGTTCAGGTCCATCAGGATGACGAGACCAAGATCGAAGGCGCAAAGGTCTTTGCCGTTTACGGCAAGGGCGGCATCGGCAAATCGACGACATCGTCGAACCTGTCGGCGGCCTTTTCCAAGCTGGGCAAGCGCGTTCTGCAAATCGGTTGCGACCCCAAGCATGACAGCACTTTCACGCTGACCGGCACTTTGGTGCCGACGGTGATCGACATCCTAAAAGAGGTCGATTTCCACGCCGAAGAACTGCGCCCCGAAGATTTCATCTTTGAAGGTTACAACGGCGTCAAATGTGTCGAGGCTGGCGGCCCCCCCGCCGGTACCGGTTGCGGCGGCTATGTCGTTGGGCAGACGGTGAAACTGCTCAAGCAGCATCACCTGCTGGAAGACACCGATGTCGTGATCTTCGACGTGTTGGGCGATGTGGTGTGCGGTGGCTTTGCGGCCCCCTTGCAGCATGCCGACCGCGCGCTGATTGTCACCGCCAATGATTTCGACAGCATCTATGCGATGAACCGGATCATCGCGGCAGTGCAGGCCAAATCGGCCAATTACAAGGTGCGTCTGGCAGGCTGTGTCGCCAACCGGTCCAAGGCCACGGACGAGGTGGACCGCTATTGCGCCACGGTCGGTTTCAACCGCATCGCGCATATGCCTGATTTGGATGCGATCCGCCGCAGCCGTCTGAAAAAGAAAACCCTGTTCGAAATGCCCGATGACCAAGATGTCGTCATGGTGCGCGCCGAATACATCCGCCTTGCCGAAACGCTGTGGAACGGGACAGAGGCGCTGGCCCCCGCACCGCTGCCTGATCGTGAAATCTTTGAATTGCTCGGGTTTGATTGATGACGCAATACGCCGCCACACGTGACCGGGTCGAACATTATTTCGACCGCACCGCGACCAAGGTCTGGGAACGGTTGACGTCCGACGCGCCGGTGTCGGGCGTGCGGGCGACCGTGCGCGCTGGCCGCGACCGGATGCGCGCGCTGATGCTGGCGCAATTGCCCGACGATCTGCGCGGTGCGCGGATTTTGGATGCGGGTTGCGGCACGGGCGCGATGGCGGTTGAACTGGCGCAACGCGGGGCCGATGTGGTGGCGGTGGATATTTCGCCCGCACTGGTTGAAATCGGGGCAAAGCGGATGCCAGCCGGTCTGCCCGGCACGATCACCTGGGTCGCGGGCGATATGCTGGACGCGACCACCGGCGTGTTCGACCATGCCTTGGCGATGGATTCGTTGATCTATTACAGCGCGCCCGATATTGCCGCGCTGCTGGATCGGGCCTCGCCACGGATCAACGGCAAATTCGTCTTTACCCTTGCCCCGCGTACACCCGCGCTGATGCTGATGTGGCGGGCGGGCAAGCTGTTCCCCGCCGGGGACCGTAGCCCTGTAATGATCCCGCACACGACCGCAGGCGTCGCCGATGCCTTGCGTAAAGGCGGCGTCAAAGGGGCGCTGCGCGATATCGAACGGGTCAAATCGGGTTTCTACATCTCGAACGCGTTGGTCTTTGAAAGGGCGCGCAAATGATTTTCAAAGCGTCATCACTCAAGCGGATTTCGGTCAACCTGCTGCCTTTCAGCGATGCGGTCAGCGATGACCTGCCGCTGGGCCAGCTGTTGCGCCTGTCGCTATTCCAGGTGTCGGTGGGCATGGCGGCCGTGATGCTGCTGGGCACGCTAAACCGTGTGATGATCGTCGAGCTGAACATCGCCTCGACCCTTGTGGCGTTGATGATCGCGATTCCGGTGCTGGTGGCACCGTTCCGCGCGCTAGTGGGGTTTAAGTCCGACAATTACCGCTCCGCCATCGGGTGGAAACGGATTCCCTATCTTTGGTTCGGGACAATGTGGCAATTCGGCGGCTTGGCAATCATGCCGATGGCGCTGCTCGTGCTGTCTGGGGATCGCACGCTGGATGTGGATTGGGCGGGCTATGTCGGTGCGGGGCTTGCGTTTTTGCTGACCGGTGTCGGTATGCATATGACCCAGACCGCAGGGCTGGCGCTGGCGGCGGACCGCGCCACCGATGAAACGCGGCCACGTGTTGTGGCGTTGCTTTATGTAATGAACCTTGTCGGCATGGCGATTTCGGCGCTGATTATCGGCGCGCTTTTGCGTGATTACAGCGCTTTGCGCTTGGTCCAAGTCGTACAAGGCACTGCGGTTGCGACCTTAATTTTGAATATGATCGCGCTGTGGAAACAGGAACGCGTGAACCCGATGACCAAGGCGCAACGCGCCGAACCGACCCCAAGCTTTCGTGAAGCATGGGGCGATCTGGCCAAAGGTGGCGATGCAGGTCGGTTGTTGGCGGTCGTGTTTATCGGCACCATGGCGTTCAGCATGCAAGACGTGTTGCTGGAACCTTATGGCGGCGAAATCATGGGCCTGTCGGTTTCGGCCACAACATTGCTGACCGCGATGTGGGCCTGTGGCGCGCTGGTGGGTTTTGCGCTGGCGGCGCGTTGGCTGGCGGCATCGCTTGATCCGTTCCGCATGTGTGCGCGCGGTTTGCTGGCGGGCGTGCTTGCGTTTAGCCTTGTGATTTTCGCAGCACCCATCGGGTCATCTGCATTGTTTTATTTGGGCGCCGGTATGATCGGTTTCGGCAGCGGGTTGTTTGGGGTTAGCACGCTGACCGCCGCAATGACCATGCCGACGATCGGGCGCGCCGGTCGCGGTCTTGCCCTTGGTGCCTGGGGGGCTGCACAGGCCACCGGCGCAGGGCTATCCATCTTTATCGGGGGCACCTTGCGTGACCTTGTAAACCACGCCGCTGGGAACGGCATATTGGGAGAGGCGCTCGCCACGCCTGCCACGGGGTATTCGGTGGTTTATCACACCGAAATCGCCCTTTTGTTCATCACAATGATCGTGCTGGGGCCGCTTGTGCGGCTGCGGCCAATAACACAAGGGGGGTCTGCCAAGCTGGAATTGGCCGACTTCCCGACCTGATCTCGAAAGGACCACAACATGGTTGGAACTACATTCTTTGGCAACTTCGATCTGGCGAGCGCAGCAATCTGGCTTTTCTGGATCTTCTTTGCGGGTTTGATCTATTACCTGCAAACCGAAAACATGCGCGAAGGCTATCCGCTTCTGGACGAAGAAGGAAAGCCTGCCCCGAACCAAGGGCCGTACCCAGTCCCGTCCGACAAGACATTCCACCTGCGCGATGGTCGCGGTGAACTGGCCCTGCCAAGCGGCCAGCGCGGCGATCGTGACGATCTGGCGCTGGTGCAATCGTCGCGCGCTGCTGGATCGCCTTATATTCCAACTGGCGATCCGATGATGGATGGCGTTGGTCCGGCATCCTGGGCGCCACGCCGTGACGCGCCGGAACTGGATGCGCATGGTCACGTCAAGATCAAGCCGATGTCGATGCTGCCTGAGTTCAGGATCTCTGCTGGCACCGATCCGCGCGGCAACGTTGTCGTCGGCGGTGATGGCGAGGTTGTCGGCCGTGTGATCGACATGTGGGTCGATGTGCCAGAAGCGCTGGTGCGTTTCCTGACCGTCGATTTGAACCCCGAAGGCAGCGGCAAGACCCGCCTGATCCCGATGAATATGGCACGGATCAAAGGCGACCGTGTCGTTGTCCGGTCGCTGTACGCGCACAACTGGGACGGCGTGCCTGTGACCAAGTCACCGGATGTCGTCACCCTGCTCGAGGAAGAAAAGATCATGGGCTACTACGCTGGCGGGACGCTTTATGCCTCTGCCGACCGCCTAGAGCCACAAGTCTAACCGCTACTGGCCCCGGCTCGCCACCGGGGTCCGCCAACCCAAGGGAATACGAAAATGACCCACGACGATTTCGCCGCAGAACCGATCCCCGGACTGCCTGAAAGACTGCCCGCAGGTGAATATATTATCTGGCAGGGATCACCCGACCACAAAGCGCTAGCGCGTGAAGCCCTGTCGCTCCGCTGGGTGGCTGGGTACTTCGCGCTGCTGACGGTGTGGCGCATCGGTGCGTCCTCGGCGGATTATCCGCTGAATGTATCGGTCATGCACGGCGTGCCTTTCGTTGTTGCGGGCCTTGTGGCCTGCGGCCTGCTGTATCTGGTTGCCTATGTGCAGGCGCGCGCCACGATCTATACGCTGACCAACAAGCGCGTTGCGATGCGGATCGGTGCGGCGCTGACGATGACGCTGAACCTGCCCTATACATGGATCGGCACGGCCAAGCTGGATCTGCGGCCCAATGGAACCGGCACGCTTGCGTTCGAGCTGATCGGTGACAGTCGCGTGTCCTATCTGATGACCTGGCCGCATGTCCGGCCCTGGTACATGACCCGCACCCAGCCTGCGCTACGCTGCATCCCCGATGCGGAAAATGTCGCGCGGCTGTTTGCCGAAGCCGCGGAAACCCGCATTTCCGCGCCGAAAGTGACCCGTGCCGCAACCAAAACCGGCGTATCTGCCGTCGCAGCGGAGTAAGTATCATGGCACATGCCCCCAACACGATGAAGCATCCTGAAACGATCCTCGTGCCGCCATTTGTCGCGCGGGCGATGTTCGCGCTGATGATCGCCGCGGTCGGTCTGGTCGCTTATGCCAAGATCACCGACAAACCGCTGGTGGCGGTTGTCGCGCAGACACCGGTCGCGCAAAGCCTGGATGTCATCATCACCGGCGACAAAAGCGGGATTTATACCGTCACCAGCCTTGATGGTGCGCTGCTGGCACGGTCGTCGGATGAATTGGCCGGATTTTTGGGTGTCATGGGGCGCGTGATTGACCGTGAACGCCTTGTGGCGGGTGTGATGGGCACGCCGCCGTTGCAGATCGTGCAGCGCCAGAACGGGAATGTCGCTATTCTTGATCCAAGTACCGGTATGACGACCGAACTGATTGGCTATGGCCGAGATAACGTGGCAGCCTTTGCCAAGCTGCTGGATTGAAACTGTGCGCAGGCTAGCCCCCTGCACGCGATGATGTGAAAGGGAACTCACATGGGACTATTTTTAAGAGAGACGGAAACCGCGCCTTGCACGGTGACCATTTCCCACCGGTTCGAGGAACTGTCGGCACATGTCCGGTTGGACAATGGTGCTGTGATCTATCCGGGGGACACCGTGCAGGTGCAGGGGCCGGAAATCATGGCTGCCTTTGGTGAATTGATCGAGGAAAAGCGCACCGCCGTCATCACACGAGCGTCCAAGCTCGAACAGCTCTGGACCCGCGCAACGGGTGATTTCGAATTCATGGAACTGTGCGAATTTTCCTTTAGTGACGAGGTGCTGTCATGAACATGCATTCATCCAATGCCGCCACCGCCGAAGAAGCCATCGCCGCGCAAGAGGCCCTGCCGCCGCTCACGAATGAAGAAGCGACCAAGGTCGCGATGTCGAACACGTTGCTGACGCCGCGGTTCTATACCACCGATTTTGCCGAAATGGATGCGATTGATGTCACACCAGTGCGCAAGGATTGGGATGTGCTGATCGCGCAGATGAAGGCCGACCCCAACAAGGGTCATTTTCGCAAGAACGCAGACTGGGACCATGTCGATTGGGACGGGATGGAACCCAAGCTGAAGGCAGAGTTCATTGATTTCCTGATCTCAAGCTGTACTGCCGAATTTTCGGGCTGTGTGCTGTATAAGGAAATGAAACGTCGCGGATCGAACAAGGACATCACCGAATTGTTCCAGCTGATGGCCCGCGACGAGGCCCGCCATGCCGGTTTCATCAACGATGCGCTGCGCGAAGCGGGCATTGCCGTGAACCTTGGGTTCTTGACGCAGGCCAAGAAATACACCTATTTCCGGCCGAAATTCATCTATTACGCGACCTATCTGTCGGAAAAAATCGGCTATGCGCGGTATATCACGATCTACCGTCATCTGGAAGAAAACCCCGAATACCGGTTCCACCCGATTTTCAAATGGTTCCGCGAATGGTGCAATGACGAGTTTTCGCATGGCGAGGCGTTTGCCCTGCTGTTGAAAACCGATGCCAAGCTGACTGAAAGCCGCACCAACAAGTTGTGGATCAAGTTTTTCCTGACAGCGGTGTTTTCCACGATGTGGGTGCGCGATCACCAGCGGCCCGAATTCCACAAGGCGCTGGGCGTTGATCCCGCATGGTATGGCCAGGAAGTGTTCCGCAAAACATCGGACATTTCGCGGCAGGTGTTCCCCATGGTGCTGGATATCGACCATCCGCGCTGGCAACCCGCGCTGAACCGGATACAGGATGCCAATGTGCAGATCGCATTGGGACGCAAGCAGGGCGGTTTTGGCGGCTGGGTGAAACGCATGACTGGATCGGCACGGGCCGCAACGTCATTCGTGTCCTTGCTGATGATCCCAGTCGTGAAAAGCGATGTTCCTGAAAGCCCGCTGATGGCGCCGGCCTATTGATGGCGCGGGCGGTTTTCATCTTGAAAACCGGTGGAGGCGCTGCCTCCACACCTCCGAGGTATTTGTGCTCGGAAGATGAAACATGACCGGCGCGGTGACAGCCATCATCGCGGCGATATTTCTGTGGTGGTTTTCCACAGGGGTGATTTTGCTGGCTGTGCGCCGCGCGGATCGCAGTGGGCGCCATCAGGCGGTCGTTCTGGCAGGTCTGCCGTTGCTGATGGTCGGTGTCTGGGCTGTCGCCGCGTCGCTGATACGGGTCGATGTGGCGGGGGTTTATCTGGGGTTTCTCGGCGCGCTGGCGATTTGGGGCTGGATCGAGCTTGCGTTTCTGGCTGGTGTCGTCGCCGGCCCGATGCGCGACGATTGCTTGCCCGGCCTATCTGGAAAAGCGCGGTTCTTTCGCGCCTTTGCCACCGTTTCTCATCATGAACTTTTGCTGACGGCTGGTCTTTTGGGGCTGGTTCTGGCCTCTGGCGGGGTTGAAAACCAGATGGCGGTGGCGACTTATCTGATCCTGTATCTGGCGCGTATCTTTGCCAAGCTGAACCTGTTTTTCGGCGTGCCGCGGATCAATATGGAATTTGTGCCGCTGCGCCTGATCCATCTGAAAAGCTATTTCCGGCGCGGCCCTGTCACGCTTGCCTTTCCTGCGGCGATCACCGTCCTGACCGCCTTGCTTGCGCTGTGCACCGAACGGTTGTGGTTCGCCGGGTCTGGCGCGGCGGTTGCGGGGTATGGCCTGCTGACGGCGCTTGCGGCGCTTGCCCTTCTCGAACATTGGCTGATGGTCATTCCGTTGCCGGATGCGAAACTCTGGCGCTGGATGTTGCCCGCGCCCAAAACGATGCCCAAAGAAGAAAGATAAGACCGATGGATTTTGACGCCCTTTTCAATGCGCAGCTGGATCAACTGAAGGCCGATGGCAATTACCGCTATTTCGCGGAACTGGAACGCCAATGCGGCAAGTTTCCCCGCGCGGCCAGCCATGCTGTGGACGGTGCTGTGCGCGATGTGACGGTGTGGTGTTCCAATGATTACCTTGGCATGGGTCAGCATCCCGCTGTCATCGGCGCCATGTGTGAGGCTGTCCAGCGCACCGGCACCGGATCGGGCGGCACCCGCAACATCAGTGGCACCAACCATGATCACCTGCTGCTGGAACGCGAACTGGCTGATCTGCATGGCAAGGAATCGGCGCTGCTGTTCACATCCGGCTATGTGTCGAACTGGGCCGCGCTGTCGACCTTGGGTAGCCGGTTGGAAAACTGCGTGATCCTGTCGGATGCGGGCAATCACGCCTCGATGATCGAGGGCATCCGCCATTCGCGCGCGCAAAAGGTAATCTGGAAGCACAACGATTATCGCGATCTGGAGATGAAGCTGCGCGCCCTGCCCGCCGACGTCCCCAAGATTGTCGCTTTTGAAAGCGTCTATTCCATGGATGGCGATATCGCGCCCATCCGCCAGATCGTCGAAGTCTGCGAAAAATACGGTGCCATGACCTATCTGGACGAGGTCCATGCCGTCGGCATGTATGGCCCGCGCGGTGGCGGTGTGAGCGAACGCGAAGGGCTGGCCGACCGGATTACCCTGATCGAAGGGACGCTTGGCAAGGCGTTTGGCGTTGTTGGCGGCTATATCACCGGATCGGCGGCGCTGTGCGATTTCATCCGCAGTTTTGCCTCGGGGTTCATTTTTACAACCGCCTTGCCACCCGCGATCGCTGCTGCTGCGCGCACATCGATCGCCTATCTCAAGCAGTCCGAGATGGAACGCGCCCGCCAGCGGCGTCAGGTCGCGCGCCTGCGCGCCGCTCTCGACCGCGAAGGCATTCCGCATATGCATAACGATAGCCATATCGTGCCGGTCTTGATCAAGGACCCGGTCAAAACCCGGATGCTTGCGGATTACCTGATGCGCGAATGGGACATCTATGTGCAGCCGATCAATTATCCCACGGTGCCCAAAGGCACGGAACGGCTGCGTTTTACCCCATCGCCGCTGCATTCGGATGAAGATATTGACCATCTGGTCACGGCGCTGCGCGTTTTGTGGAAACAATGCGCATTGGCGCATGCTGTTGCCTGAATGCTAGGCCACTTCTTTTCCTGCGTGGGGGTGGACCGCCGCACAGGATGCTCTACAGTAATAAATGACTGGGGCAACGGTCACTTAATCAGGTCGAAAAGGAATACGATCATGAAAAATTTTACAATCGCTGCGGCGCTGGCCATTCTGGCAGCACCAGCATTTGCACAAGACCTTACACCGACACTCGGCGATGCCGCGAACGGTGAAGAACAGTTCAACCGTCAGTGTGTGGCGTGCCATATGGTGGCAGACGCTGATGGCAACGTTCTGGCAGGCCGTAATGCGCGCACAGGCCCGAACCAATATGGTCTGATCGGCCGTGTGCTGGGGTCAGATGAAGATTTCAAGTATAGCGACGGCCTTGTCGCACTTGGCGAAGCAGGCGAAGTCTGGAACGAAGCGAACTTCGTGGGATACGTTCAGGACCCAACCGGCTGGATCCGCGAAAAACTGGAAGATCGCCGCGCACGCGGCAAGATGGCCTATCAGGTGCGCGCCGAACAGGACGCCTATGACCTTTATGCCTATCTGGCGACTTTCTCTGACATGTAAGAAATGGGCGGCGCGCGAACGCGCCGTTTCGCTATGATCGAAGGGCTGTCAGGGAAACCTGTCAGCCCTTTTTTATTGGCCAGTGATCAGCCCTGCGATCAGGGCTGCATTTTCTTCATGCGCCAGATGGCCCAGCTGTGCCAATTCGGTCAGGCGTGCCTGTGGCAGGCGGGTGGCGGCGTCACGGCTGACAGATGGCGGCACGGCCCTGTCATTCAATCCGCTGATCAGATGCACAGGGGCGGTGACCTGAGGCAAGCGCGATAGCAACCCATCCAGCGACCATTGCGCCATCATCGACAAGGTGCCGTCGATATGAGATCGGTCGCCCAGCAAGCGATAATAAAGGTCGATCCCGTCATCATCCAGCACCGAACCTGTCCCCTTGATCAGGTTGCGGATCGTATTGCGGCTGCTGGTCACGGTCACGATGCTGGCGCTGAACGGTGTTGCGGCCAGCGCCTTGGCCATGACCGGAAACAAAAGCCCTGCGACACCTTTGAAATTGCTGAGCGCCGCATTGATCAGGACGATTTCCGCAGGGCGCAACCCCAGTTCCCACAATCGCAGCGCAATCGCGCCACCGGCTGAATGGCCAAGGATGATGGCGGGGTTCCAGCCCTGCGCGCGGCACAGCGATACGATATCCTCGGCCATGTGATCCAGCCCGCAGCGTTGCCGCGCGCCCATCTGGGTGAACCCCTGGCCGGGCAGGTCGATGGCCACGACATGATGGGTCTGGATCAGAATCGGGAACAGGTGCCGGAAACTTTGTGTGGCCCCACCAGCGCCGTGGATCAGCAGGATCAGCGGGCCGGTCCCGGCCTCTTGCACATGCCAGCGGTGCGGGCGGTGCAGGATCTGGCGGGAATGGTCTGACAGCGGCCAGTCGCGCGGCGGCCAGCGCATCAATCACCCAAGGCGGTGGCAACGCTGGCCGACAGGCGCGCCGCATCCGCGCGGGGCAGGGGCAGATAAATTGCGCCCAAGGTCTGCGCCAGCGCCGCCAACGCAGGTTCTGGCCGGTTGCCGGTATCGATGATCAATGCGTCGATCCTTTGGGCGCGTACCGCCTGCGCCATGCGTTGGGCGTCGGCGGCAGCTTGCGCGCGGTTTCCCGCGCCATCCAGCGCGACATTTGCGCGGCCATCTGTCAGGATGATAATCGTCGGCGTCAGCCCTTTGCGCGTGGCGGTGATCGCCTGTTCCAAGGCCGTAATGATCCCGGCAGCCAGCGGCGTGCCACCGCCACCGGGCAAGGCGGCAAGGCGGCGTTTGGTCTGCACCAGCGACCGTGTGGGCGGCAAAAGTACCTCGGCCCCGGTCCCGCGAAACGACACCAGCGCCACATGGTCTCGCCGTGCATAGGCCTGCGCCAGCAACAGCTCGATCGCGCCTTTCGCCTCGGCCAGTCGGGACAGGGCGGATGACCCAGATGCATCGACGGTGAATACCAGCAGGCGGTCGGATTTTTCCTCGAACCGTTTGACGCGGATGTCATCACTGCGCACTTGCACGCTGTTGCGCCCTGTCGCCTGCTTGCGGATCGTCTGCCAAGGTGCGGCGGCCCGCAAGGTTCCGACAATATCAATCCGGGCGCCGTCACCCAGCCGCCCCGCGCGTGACGGCATCGGTCTGCCGCGCCGGTTGCCCTTGCGCGCAGCGCCGCTGCCGCTGCCTTTGCCTTGGCGCGCTTTTTGCGCGGCGATCCGGTCCAGTAGGTTGTCAGGCAGCAGGGCCTTGATCGCCTCTAGCAGCAATTCGTCCGGCAGATTGAGCGTATCGGTCTGATCCTGATCGTCGCGGTCGGTCTGGTCGGGTTCGGGGGCTTCGGCTTCTTCATCGCTGCCCGGCATCTGCGTGGCGCGGTGCGCCAGCACCAGCAAGCAGGCAATTTCCACATCATTGGCATCGACTGTCATCTTGCCGCGCAAGGCAGCATGCGCCTTGGCCGCGCGCAAGGCGAACAGTGGCGCGCGCAGGCTGTCGATCCCAAATTGTGCCGCGATACGCGTTATTTGTTCGGCGATGTCGTTCGGGACAGCGACCTGGTGCAGATGCGTGATCGCGGCGGATGGATCAAAAGGGTCGGGTGCGATGGCTTCGCTGATGGTGACATCCGACAGATCGGCGGCAAAGGCCAGCCGTTCAGCCAGTTTCGGGTTCAGTGCCTCGTCAGGTTCAGCGCCTTCATCCAGCGCGATCAGCCGGTGGGTGGTGCCTGCATCCAGCACCATCGCCAGCCGCGCGGCCAGCTGTGTTGCCGCCCGTTCCGCCATCGTCAGGATCACCGTGCCGGGGCGTGATAACAGACCCTGTTCCTGCACAAATTGTCCACGGGCCAGCGTTGCCGACAGGTCCAGCCCGCCAAACAGCGCCTCGTCCGAAATCGCGGGATGGATGCGTTGCTGTGGTTGCGGCAACCAGTCGAGCAGGCCAACCAGCCTGTCGCGCACTGGCCCTGACCTTGCGCGCAAAGCCATGCCGCCCAAGGCAGGATCAATCGCCAGCAATTGCATCGCCAGAACAGCGCGGTGCCAGACGGCCTCAGCCAAGGGTTTCTTCCACGATCCGCGCAACCCGCGTGCCGCTGCCCGCTTCGTCCAGCGGATCGCGGCGCAGGCGATGGCGCAGGGCCATTGGCGCCATATCCTTGACATGCGCTCGGGTTAGCGCAGTGTCATTGCGCCACGCAGCATAGGCGCGGGCGGCTTTTAGCAGGGTCAGTTCCCCGCGCAAACCATCGGACCCCAGCGCAAGGCACAGTTCAGCGACGTCATGCAGGGTCTTTTCCGGCGTTTTCAGCCGTGCCAGTGCGTTGCGCGCGGTTATGATCCGGTCACGGATCGCCGCATCCTCGGCCTGCCAGCGCAGCATGAAGGCCGTGTTGTCGTTGTCGAACGCATCGCGGCGTTTGATGACCTCAACCCGTGTTGCAATGTCCTTGGGGGATGCCACCTCGACCGACAGGCCGAAGCGGTCCAGCAATTGGGGGCGCAATTCGCCTTCTTCAGGGTTGCCGGACCCGACCAGTACGAATCGCGCTGCGTGGCGAATCGACAGCCCCTCGCGCTCCACCACGTTTTCACCCGATTGCGCCACGTCGAGCAGCAGATCGACGATGTGGTCCTCCAGCAGGTTCACCTCGTCGATATAAAGGTATCCCCGATTGGCGCGCGCCAGCAGGCCGGGCTGAAACGCCTTTTCGCCCTTGGTCAGCGCCTTTTCGATATCAAGCGCGCCGGTCACACGATCCTCTGTCGCGCCCAGCGGCAAATCGACAACGGGGGTGGGCATTTCCACCAACGTTTTCGTCGCTAACGCGGCCCAATCAGGGACATCACCGGCCTTGGCGCTGTTCACGGGGCAGCCCTGCACCGCCATGATCGGTGGCAGCAAGGCGGCCAGCGCGCGCACGGCGGTCGATTTGCCGGTGCCACGGTCGCCGAACACCAGAACGCCGCCGATTGACGGGTCAATGGCTGTCAGGATCATGGCCTGTTTCATCTCGTCCTGACCGACGATGGCGGAAAAGGGGAAGGGCTGTTTCATGCGGCCTCTGGTCTGGCAAGGGGGGAGGTACCGTTCCATGTGCCGGCATCGGAATGCACTGCGAAACGGGCGTAAAGTTCTTCGGCAAACCAGCCTTCGTCACGCACGGCGCGGATCGCCTCGGCATGCGGGCCAGTGCGGGCGAAAGCGGCCATCGCGGCCTCGGACGGCCAGATCGAGAACGTGACCTGATGCAGCATCGGCACCTCGCCAATGCCGATCTTGAACATCACATTGCTGTCGGCACCGATCTTGGCGGAAATATTCGGCACCCGCCCCCAGAACCGGGCAAGGATGCGTGGCTTGATCGTCGCGCGCGTCAGGGCTGCCAGGGGACCGGGCGTCGTGGTTGCATCGGGCGCGAAAGGTGCTTTGCCAGACCATTGCCCGCGGACGGATTGGGTTTGTAAAAAGACAGTCCAGTGTTCGGCCGCCCGCGCCATGTAACGGGCGAAAACGCCGGTGCTGGTGCGCGCCTTGGCAGTCGCGATGTCGGGCCATGTGGCAAGGATTGCATAGACGGCGGTATTAGGAACAGGCGTGAATCCTTCGCCGCTGCCCGACCCGCAAAGTTTCCAGAAACCGATGTCGGGTGTGCGCGACAATGGCAGGCGCGCGCCGCCCATCATCGTCAGCGCCCAAGCGCGCGCCAATGGCCCGGCAAAGCGGAAAAACGACAATGTCACGATCTGGGTCAATGGTTTGCCTACGCTAGTGTCAACTTAGTCTGACATAGCACCCGTCTTTTGAAAAGGGAGTGCGAATAATATTTGTCAACTTTGGTTTACACATCTACTGTGGGCTTATGTTGACACATGAGCACACCGATTCAAATGCAGCCATCGTGATTGGCGCGGGGCTTGGCGGCCTTGCCGCCGCGATGCGACTGGGCGCCAAAGGCTATGCCGTCACCGTTCTGGACCGGCTCGACCTGCCCGGTGGGCGGGGGTCGTCCGTCACGCAGGACGGGCACCGCTTTGATCTGGGCCCGACGATCATCACCGTGCCGCAGGTCTATGAAAACCTCTGGCGCGCCTGCGGGCGGGATTTCCACAAGGATATCAGCCTGCGCCCGATGGACCCGTTCTACGAGGTGCGCTGGCCTGACGGATCAACGTTCACCGCGCGTCAGGATACCGACGCCATGCTGGCGGAGGTTGCCCGCCTCAGCCCTGCGGACGTGGCAGGCTACAAGCGGTTCCTGAAGGATAGCGAGGCCTGCTATAAGGTCGGTTTCGAAGGCATGGTCGCCCAGCCGATGAACAAGATCTGGGAAACGATCAAGGTGCTGCCTGAATTCGTGCGCCTGCGTGCAGACCGGTCGATCCTTGGTCTGGCCAAGGCGCGGGTCAAGGATGCCCGCCTGCGCATGGCGCTGTCGTTCCATCCGTTGTTCATCGGGGGTGATCCGCGCAAGGTGACGTCGATCTATTCGCTCGTCGCTTATCTCGAAAAAACCTATGGCGTGCATTATGCAATGGGCGGGGTGCAGGCGATTGCCAATGCGATGGTCAAGGTGATCAAGGGGCAGGGCGGCACAGTGGTGCAGAATGCCGAAGTTGACGAGGTACTGATCGAAAACGGGGCCGCCAAGGGCGTGCGCCTGACCGACGGCACCGTGATCCATGCGCCGTTGGTCGTCAGCAATGCCGACGCGGGCCATACCTATCAGCGCCTGTTGCGCAACCATCCGCGCAAGCGCTGGACCGATGCCAAGCTGAAATCGCGCCGTTGGTCGATGGGCCTGTTTGTTTGGTATTTTGGCACCAAAGGCACGGCGCAGATGTGGCCCGACGTGGGCCATCACACGATCACCAACGCCCCCCGCTATGAAGGTTTGCTGCGCGACATTTTCATCAAGGGCAAATTGTCCGATGACATGAGCCTATATATCCACCGCCCCAGCGTCACCGACCCCGGCGTCGCGCCAAAGGGTGATGATACGTTCTATGTCCTGTCGCCGGTGCCGCATCTGGGGTTCGACAATCCTGTCGATTGGGCCAATGAATCTGCGATCTACAAGGCCAAGGTCATGGCCGAGGTTGAAAAAACCATCCCCGGTTTCGCAGAGCGCATCAGCACCGAAATGATCCTGACCCCCGAAGATTTCCGCGACAGATATCTGTCGCCCAACGGGTCGGGGTTTTCCATCGAACCGCGCATCCTGCAATCGGCCTGGTTCCGCCCCCATAACATCAGCGAAGAGGCTAGGGGCCTGTTTCTGGTCGGCGCGGGCACCCACCCCGGCGCCGGTGTGCCTGGTGTGATTTCCAGCGCCGAGGTGTTGGCCAAACTGGTCCCTGACGCCGCCGCGCGCGTGACAATGAAAGTGGCGGCAGAATGATCCGGCCCGACGATCTGGCGCATTGCGAAAATGCGATCCGGCATGGGTCATTGTCGTTTCACGCCGCGTCACGCCTGTTGCCATCCTCGGTCCGCGATCCGGCGCTTGCGCTTTACGCCTTTTGCCGTCTGGCCGATGACGAGGTGGACGAAGGCACGCAGCAGGCTGGTGCCGTGCTGCGCTTGCAGGACAGGTTGGACCTTGCCTATGCCGGCCGGCCGCGCAACGCGCCCGAAGACCGCGCCTTTGCCGCGATTATCGACGCGTTCGAGATGCCGCGCGCCCTACCCGATGCCCTGCTGGAAGGGCTGGCATGGGACGCGGCCGAATACCGCTATGATACCTTGTCCGGCGTGCGCGCCTATTCCGCGCGCGTGGCCAGCGCCGTGGGTGCGATGATGTGCGTGCTGATGCGGGTGCGCGATCCCGACGCATTGGCGCGCGCCTGCGATCTGGGTGTTGCGATGCAGCTGACCAATATCGCGCGCGATGTGGGCGAAGATGCGCGGATGGGGCGGATCTATCTGCCGCTGGATTGGCTGGCAGAGGCGGGGATCGACCCGCTGAACTTTACCCGCGACCCGCTGCCTGATGCTGCCTTGCGTGGCATGGTCAAACGGCTGCTGGCCGAGGCCGACAGGCTGTACCTGCGATCCGAATCCGGCATCAACGCCCTGCCCGTCAAGGCGCGCACTGGCATTTGGGCTGCACGGCTGATCTATGCGGGCATTGGCAGACAGGTTCGGCAGAACGGATATGACAGTATCACGATGCGCGCGCGCACATCCGTGTCACAGAAACTGGGCTGGGTCGGGCAATCTGCACTGCGCACCGCCTTTTCTGTCATCACGCCAAGATCACCCATCATCTATGCGCGTCCTTTGGACGAGGTGGCCTTTCTGGTGGATGCCGCCAGCCGCAGCAAACCCAGCCAAAGCCGGTCCTTGGCCGTGCTGGATGTGCTGGCCGAATTGCGTAACCGCGAAGCAGGGGTTGGAAATACCGGCCATCGCGCTTAGGTATCTGGTGTACCGCGAAAGGGCACCTGATGGACTATCTGCTGTTCTTCTTGTTTTTGGCCGCGACCTTTGCCGCCGGATCGACGGGTGCGCTGTTTCCAACAGGCGCGTGGTACAAAAGCCTGAAAAAGCCGACATGGGTACCGCGCGACTGGATGTTTCCGGTCGCATGGACATCAATCTACTTGCTGATTTCCTTCGCAGGCGCACGGGTCGCAGGCATCGACGGCAACGGCTATGCAATGGCATTCTGGGCGATCCAGATCGCATTCAACGCATTGTGGACCCCGGTATTTTTTGGCCTGCGCCGCCTGAAAGGGTCGCTGCCCATCATTGGTGGTCTGTGGCTGGCCGTACTGGGCTGCACGGTCACGCATTTCCAGCTGGATTTCTGGGCGGGTCTGGCCTTTGTGCCCTATCTGGTCTGGGTGACGATCGCCACCGCGCTCAGTATCGCGATGCTGCGGCTGAACCCGAATGAAAAACCACTCGACCTGAGCGCGATCTGACCCCCCTTGAACACCGCCTGAATCGGTGTCAATTTTGGGGATGGAAAATCACATCAAATCTTGGGCGGAGGTTGCTCCGCAATTGGTGGCAGTCGCGGCGGGGCGGATGCCTGCGGATTGCGTCATTCGTGGCGGCAAGCTGGTCAATGTCCAGACGCGCGAGGTGCTGGACTGGCAAGTCGCCATCGCTGCAGGGCGTTTCGCCTATATCGGCCCTGACGCCAGCCATTGCATCGGCCCCGATACCGAAGTGATCGAGGCGGCTGGCCGTTACCTGATCCCCGGCCTTTGCGATGGGCATATGCATATCGAAAGCGGGATGCTGACCCCTGCCGAATTCGCCGCCGCCGTGATCCCGCATGGCACGACCACCATGTTCACCGACCCGCATGAGATTGCCAATGTCCTTGGCCTGCGCGGTGTGCGGATGATGCATGACGAAGCACTGATGCAGCCCGTTAACATCTTTACGCAGATGCCGTCCTGCGCGCCGTCTGCGCCGGGGCTTGAGACGACAGGGTTCGAGATTTCGGCAGATGACGTGGCCGAGGCGATGGCATGGCCCGGCATCATCGGGCTGGGCGAGATGATGAACTTTCCCGGCGTCGTGAACGGCGATCCGCAGATGCTGGCCGAAATGGCCGCCACAATGCGCGCGGGCAAGACCGTGGGCGGCCATTACGCCAGCCCTGACAAGGGCGTGGCTTTCAGCGCCTATGTCGCAGGCGGGGCCGCCGACGACCACGAAGGCACGGCAGAGGCGGACGCCATCGCGCGCGTACGCAACGGGATGCGGTCGATGATGCGGCTGGGGTCGGCATGGTATGACGTCGAAAGCCAGATCACCGCCGTGACGCAAAAGGGGCTGGACCCGCGCAATTTCATCCTGTGTACCGATGATTGCCATTCCGGCACGCTGGTCAACGACGGCCATATGAACCGCGTTGTCCGCCATGCCATCGCCTGCGGCTGCGACCCGCTGGTTGCGCTGCAGATGGCGACGATCAACACCGCCACCCATTTCGGGCTGGAACGTGAACTTGGGTCAATCACGCCGGGACGCCGCGCCGATGTGATCCTGACATCCGATCTGGTGACGCTGCCGATCGAGCATGTGATCGCGCGCGGCAAGACCGTGGCGCTAAATGGCAAGATCACGGTCGATTGCCCGCATTATGACTGGCCCGATGACGCGCGTCAGACGGTGCGCATGGGCAAGGTGCTTGATCATGCCGATTTCGCCGTTCATGCGCCCAAAGGGGCCAACAGCGTCGTGGCCAAGGTGATCGGCGTCGTCGAAAACCAAGCCCCGACCGAGGCGTTGACGGCGGAACTGCCCGTCGTCGATGGCGTCGCCTGCGGGCAAGGCGATACCTACCAGATCGCGCTGGTCGAACGGCACCGCGCGACAGGTAAGGTTGTGAACGGTTTTGTTTCCGGTTTCGGCTATACGGGGCGAATGGCGATTGCGTCGACCGTGGGGCATGACAGCCACCATATGATCGTTGTCGGCACCGACCGCGCGCTGATGGCCAAGGCCGCGAACCGGCTGGGGCAGGTTGGCGGTGGCGTGACCGTCTGGAAAGACGATGCCGAACTGGCGCTGGTCGAACTGCCCATCGCGGGCCTGATGTCCGACAGCCCCGCCGCCGAGGTCGCGGCCAAAGCCGACGCCATGGTCGCCGCGATGGCTGCCTGCGGTTGCACGCTCAACAATGCCTATATGCAGCATTCATTGCTGGCGCTGGTTGTCATACCTGCGTTGCGGATTTCTGATCTGGGCTTGGTCGATGTGACAAGATTCGAAATTACCGATCTGTTCGAGGAAAATACATGAACGCTCCCCACAAGGTTGTCATCCGGACACCTGACCTGCCGCCGCACGAGGCCTTTACCGATCCAAAAAAGGCCGTGGTGCGCCTGAACGAACTTTATGCCGCGTCTGTGCGGTTTTTGTCGGAAAATTTTGTCGCCGCCCTGCGCGATGGCCAACCAGACGGGCGTTTTCGTGCGTTTTATCCCGAAATCCGGCTGACGACGACGACCCATGCCAAGATGGATAGCCGCCTGTCGTTTGGCCATGTCGCCGAACCTGGCATCTATGCGACGACCGTGACCCGGCCTGACCTGTTCCAAAGCTATCTGGAACAGCAGATCGACCTTTTGCTGAAAAGCCACGGTGTGCCTGTGGTGATCGGTACATCGGATACTGTGATCCCCGTGCATTTCGCGGTCGCCAACGATGCCGGTGTCACCGTGCCGCAAGACGGGTCGATGGAATTCAACCTGCGTGATAATTTCGACGTGCCGGACCTGAGCACGACACATGATGCCATCGTGAACGGGGCTGGTTTCACCTATCCTGACGGCGCGCGCCCGCTGGCGCCGTTTACCGCACAGCGGATCGACTATTCGTTGGCGCGGCTATCACATTACACCGCCACCGCACCTGAACATTTCCAGAACCATGTTCTGTTCACCAACTACCAGTTCTATGTCGAGGAATTCGAGGCTTTCGCCCGCAAGATGCTGGCCGATCCTGCCAGCGGCTACACCAGTTTCGTCAGTACCGGCAATGTCGAGATTACGGCCCATGACGGACCGCTGCCGGTACCAGCAAAACTGCCGCAGATGCCGACCTATCACCTGAAACGTCCGGGGGGTGCGGGGATCACGCTGGTCAATATTGGCGTTGGCCCGTCGAATGCGAAGACTGCGACCGACCATATTGCCGTGCTGCGCCCGCATGCGTGGTTGATGGTCGGCCATTGCGCCGGTTTGCGAAATTCGCAGCGGCTGGGCGATTTTGTGTTGGCGCATGCCTATCTGCGCGAAGATCACGTGCTGGATGATGATCTGCCCGTCTGGGTGCCAATCCCCGCGCTGGCGGAAATCCAGATCGCGCTGCAGACGGCGGTGGCGGATGTGACACAGCTGGAAGGGTATGACCTGAAACAGATCATGCGCACCGGCACCGTGGCGACGATCGACAACCGGAACTGGGAATTGCGCGAACAGGCAGGGCCGGTGCAGCGCCTGTCGCAATCGCGGGCGATCGCGCTGGATATGGAAAGCGCCACGATCGCCGCAAATGGATTCCGGTTTCGCGTACCATACGGCACCTTGTTGTGCGTGTCGGACAAACCATTGTATGGTGAATTGAAATTGCCTGGAATGGCGTCGGAATTCTATAAAACACAAGTCGCCGCACATCTGATGATTGGCATCCGCGCGATGGAATTGCTGCGCGAAATGCCGCTAGAACGCATCCACAGCCGCAAATTGCGTAGTTTTGAGGAGACGGCATTCCTCTGAACATATAAAAAACGGCGGAAAGGTGCGTTTTTGCCTTGTCAGGAGCCACTATTCGTAGTGGTGTGCCACAACATACCGTTATACAGGCGGGGAATAGGCCCTATAGATGGGGCGAATGAGGGAGACCAGTAACATGGCGACGAAACCAATGACAAAAGCGCAGCTGGTTGCTGCAATTGCCGATCAGACCGGCATGGACAAAAAAGCAGCCGGCGCTGCGCTGGATGCTGTGACCGGCATCATCACATCCGAAGTAGCTGGCGGCGGTGCTGTTACTCTGCCAGGCGTCGGCAAGATCTATTGCCGCGAACGCCCAGAGCGGATGGTGCGCAACCCTGCCACCGGCGAGCAGATCAAAAAAGAAGCTGACAAGGTCGTCAAAGTCACGATCGCCAAGGCTCTGAAAGACAGCGTCAACGGCTAAGCTATCGGGCCTTGTGCCGGATACGAAATCAGGAAAGGGTCGCCCCAACAGGCGGCCCTTTTTGCGTGAGGTGACATGGATATCAAAGCGGTTCTGATGGGCCTTGCCTTCGCGTTCATGTGGTCCTCGGCCTTTACATCGGCGCGGGTGATCGTGGAATATGCGCCGCCCCTGTCGGCGCTGGCGCTGCGGTTCCTGATCTCTGGCCTGATCGGTGTGGGCATCGCGTGGATGCTGGGCCAGTCCGCGCGGCTGACACGGCGGCAATGGACGGGCGTGCTGGTCTTCGGGCTGTGCCAGAATGCCCTGTATCTGGGCCTGAATTTCGTGGCGATGCAGACGATTCCCGCATCCTTGGCGGCGATCATCGCGTCGAGCATGCCGTTATTGGTGGCGCTGGTCGGCTGGGGCGTGTTCGGCACGCGCGTCCGGCCCTTGGGGATCATCGGGTTGCTGGCGGGGCTGTTGGGTGTTGTCCTGATCATGGGTGCGCGGTTGCAGGGTGGCATAGATTTGTTCGGCTTGGTCCTATGCGTGATTGGCGTGATGTCCCTGACGGTTGCCACGCTTGCCGTGATGGGCGCGTCTTCGGGTGGCAATGTGCTGATGATCGTCGGGTTGCAGATGCTGGTCGGCAGTGCGCTGTTGTTCATTCCTGCCATGGCGCTGGAAACGCTGGTCGTCACATGGAACTGGCAGCTGATCGTTGCCTTTGCCTATACCGTGCTGGTGCCGGGGCTGGCGGCGACATTGGTCTGGTTCCTGCTGGTGGGTCGGATCGGCGCAGTCAAGGCGTCAACCTTTCACTTTCTTAATCCATTTCTGGGCGTCACCGTGGCGGCGATCCTGCTTGACGAACAAATTGGCCCGCTTGACGTGGTTGGCGTGATCATCATCGCGCTGGGCATTCTGGCGGTGCAATTGTCGCGTCAGGCAGCCCCGATCACGCCGCGCACGCCGCCGGTCTGACCGCGATCCAGCAACAGGTGGTCGAGGATCACGCAGGCCATCATCGCCTCGCCCACCGGCACGGCGCGGATGCCGACGCAGGGGTCGTGGCGGCCTTTGGTGATCACCTCGGTGGGGCTGCCGTCCATCATGATCGACTTGCGCGGTGACAGGATTGACGAGGTCGGCTTCACCGCAAAGCGCACGACGATATCCTGCCCCGTGCTGATCCCGCCAAGAATACCGCCCGCATGGTTGGACGAATATTCCGGCCCGTTCGGACCCATGAAAATCTCGTCCGCATTGTCGCGCCCTGTCAGCGCGGCGGCGGCCATGCCTTCGCCAATCTCGACACCTTTGACCGCATTGATCGACATCATTGCAGCCGCCAGATCAGTATCCAGTTTTGCGTAAACCGGCGCGCCGATGCCCGCAGGCACGCCGCGCGCCACCACCTCGATGATCGCACCGACGGAATTGTGATCATTCTTGCGCAGCCATGTCAGATAGTCGTTCCATTCTTCGGCCGCCTGCGCATCGGGGCAGAAAAAATCGTTCTGGTCGATCTGGCTCCAATCCATCCGCGCGCGGTCGATCTGTTTGGTCCCCATCTGGGTCATGTAGCCCTTGATCTGGACGTTGGGCGCAATCAGCTTGATCGCCTCGCGCGCCACACCGCCTGCGGCAACGCGCGACGCTGTTTCACGCGCCGAAGACCGCCCGCCGCCGCGCGGATCGCGCAGCCCGTATTTCTGGTGATAGGTGATATCGGCATGACCGGGGCGGAACGTGTTCAGGATATCGCCGTAATCCTTTGACCGCTGATCGGTGTTGCGGATCATCAACTGGATCGGCGTACCGGTCGTGCGCCCCTCATAGACGCCCGACAGGATTTCGACCGCATCCGGTTCATTCCGCTGGGTCGTGTTCTTGTTCAATCCGGGGCGGCGTTTGTCCAGCCATTGCTGGATCATCGCAGGTTCCAGCGGCACATTTGGCGGGCAGCCATCGACCGTGGCACCAAGGGCTGGCCCGTGGCTTTCGCCCCATGTGGTGAACCGGAACAAATGACCGAAACTGTTGATGGACATGGCAAACCCCCGTTTGACAACGGTCTAGCGGGCGGGGGGGACAGGCTCAAGAGGTTTCCCTTGCGCCTGCCTGCGTTCCACCCTAGCTTTTGCCCCACCTCGGGGTGCCTTTACTGGCTGAGATGCGCGAGCAGACCCGTTGAACCTGAACCGGTTAGGACCGGCGGAGGGAAGGTATGGCAATTCCGCTATCCCCCAATCCGCCCGACGCATTTGGAGGATAGAATGCAAGAATCCATTTATCTGCCACTTGTTGCGGGATTTGCGCTTTGTGCCAGCGGCACATCTGCGCAGACCCCCGTGCTGCAAGTGATGACATACGACAGTTTCGTCAGCGAATGGGGCCCCGGCCCCGCCATCGCGGCCGCGTTCGAGCAAACTTGCGGATGTGATCTGCAATTCATCGGCACGGGTGACGGTGCTGCCCTGCTCGCGCGTTTGCAATTGGAAGGGCCACGGACCGAGGCTGATATCGTGCTTGGCCTTGATACCAACCTGATCGCCGCCGCGCGGGAAACTGGCCTGTTCGCGCCGCATGGGGTGACCGCCGATCTTGATCTGCCGATCACGTGGGACGATCCCGATTTCCTGCCGTTTGATTGGGGCTATTTCGCTTTTGTCGGCAATGCCGGTGCCGAAGCGCCCATATCACTGCGCACCTTGGCCGATAGCGACATCCGGATCGTCATTCAGGACCCGCGGTCATCCACCCCGGGTCTGGGGCTGCTGATGTGGGTCAAGACGGCCTATCCTGACACCGCCGCCGAGCTGTGGGCCGATCTTGCCGATAATATCGTTACTGTGACGCCGGGCTGGTCCGAAGCTTACGGGTTGTTCCTTGAGGGCGAGGCGGATGCCGTCCTGTCTTACACGACATCCCCTGCCTATCATCTGATCGCGGAAGAGGATGACAGCAAGGTCGCATGGGCGTTTGACGAAGGGCATTACATGCAGGTCGAAGTCGCGGCAAAAGTCGCAGGGACCGACCAGCCTGAACTGGCAGATCAATTCCTTGCCTTCATGGTGTCGGATGCTTTTCAGTCCATCATTCCTGAAACCAACTGGATGTATCCTGCCGTGGTCCCCGAGGGTGGCCTGCCCGCAGGGTTCGAGACGCTGATCACGCCTGCAACCGCCCTACTGCTGTCGCCCGAGGAGGCCGCAGCGATCCGTGACGTGGCGTTGGACGAATGGCGCAACGCGCTGTCGCAATAGCCCCGCGCTGGCCCGGTGCCGCTGCGGCGGCGCTGGTGCTGGTGCTGACCATCGGCACGCTGGCTGCTGTCGGCTGGCGTGCTGCATGGCAGGGCGGGTTGACGCCGGCTGATTGGGCCGCGGTGCGTTTCACCGCGATCCAAGCGCTTGTGTCGGCAGGGCTGAGCGTGCTGCTGGCGATCCCTGTTGCGCGCGCCCTTGCGCGCCGGCAGTTTCGTGGCCGTGCGGCGTTGATCACGCTGATGGGCGCGCCGTTCCTGCTGCCAGTGGTCGTTGCGGTGATCGGCTTGCTGGCCGTGTTCGGACGCGCAGGCGTGATCAACAGCGCCTTGGCATGGCTGGGCCTGCCTGCGATCAGTATCTTTGGCTTTCACGGCGTGGTGCTGGCCCATGTGTTTTTCAACGTGCCGCTGGCAATCCGATTGATCTTGCAAGGGTGGCTGTCGATCCCTGCGGAAAGGTTCCGTCTTGCGGCATCGCTGAACGCGCCCGTCGGGCGGTTGCTGGAATGGCCGATGCTGCGCGCCGTCGTGCCGGGAGTTTTTCTTGTGATCTTTCTGATCTGCCTGACCAGTTTCGCCGTCGCGCTGACGCTGGGTGGCGGGCCGCGTGCCACGACGGTCGAGCTTGCGATCTATCAGGCGTTGCGGTTCGATTTCGATCTGGGCCGTGCGGCGTTGCTTGCTTGCGTGCAATTCGGGCTGTGTGTCATGGCGGCGGCGATTGTCTGGCGGATGTCGTTGGTCGATGCAATGGGCGCGGGGCTGGACCGCACCGTGCAGCGCTGGGACCTACGCTGGCCAGTGCTCGATTACCTGATGATCGCAGTGGTCGCTGTTTTCCTGTTCACCCCGCTGGGCATGGTTGTCTGGCGCGGTGTGCCGGGGTTGGCGTTGTTGCCGGCCGAGGTCTGGGCGGCGGCGGGACGGTCGGTGATCGTGGCTTTGGCCTCTGCCCTGCTTTGCACATCTATGGCGCTGGCGCTCGCTTTGCGCGGCGGGCGTATGGTTGCCATCACCGGCGTGCTGCCCTTGGCTGCATCCGGTCTGGTGGTCGGTACCGGAGCCTTTTTGCTGGTTTATCCTCTCATCAACCCCGCGCGTCTGGCGCTGCCGGTCACAGTTCTGGTGAACGCAGTGCTGGCGCTACCATTCGCGCTGCGTGCCATCGGGCAGGCGGTCGCAGGCGTCGAGCGTGATTTCGCACGCCTCGGAGCCAGCCTAGGCTTGTCGCGCTGGGGCTGGGTGCGCATCGTCGTGTTGCCACGCATCCGCCGCCCCTTGGGGTTTGGCGCGGGTCTTGCGGCGGCCTTGTCGATGGGCGACCTTGGGGTCATCACCCTGTTCGCCGGCGAGGCGCAGCAGACCTTGCCGCTGGCCATGTATCGCCTGATGGGCGCTTACCGGATGGAGGCGGCGGCGGGCGCCGCGCTGGTGTTGCTGGCGCTTAGCCTTGCGGCATTCTGGATCTGTGACCAAGGAGGGCGCGGCAATGCTGATCTGTGAGGCTCTGGTCATTGAGCAGGACGATTTTCGCCTGACCGCCGACGTGACGTTCGACAAAGGCAAGATAATCGCACTGATCGGGCCGTCGGGTGCTGGCAAATCGACCTTGCTTGCGGCATTGGCGGGGTTTCTGGCCCCGGCATCGGGGCGGGTGCTGTGGCGCGATATGGACCTGACACCTGTACCGCCGGGTGCGCGGCCGATCAGCGCAATCTTTCAGGACAACAACCTGTTTCCACATCTGACCATCGCGCAGAATGTGGGTCTTGGGCTGCGCCCGACGTGGCACCTGACTGCGGACGAACGTGGCTGTGTTGAGCGCGCTTTGTCTTCGGTCGGGCTCGCGGGGCTGGGGGCGCGCAAACCGGCGGCCCTGTCAGGTGGTCAGCAAAGCCGTGCCGCATTGGCGCGGGTGTTGCTGGCGGACCGGCCCGTGGTGTTACTGGACGAACCTTTCGCGGCCCTTGGGCCGGGCCTGAAAGACGAAATGCTGGATCTGGTGCAATCGACGCTGGGCGTTGCCGGGCGGACGGTGCTGATGGTCACGCATGACCCCGATGATGCACGGCGCATCGCGGATCAAGCATCCTTGGTCGCTGCTGGCACTGTGTCCGCACCGGTTGAAACGCGGATATTTTTCGAGGCTCCGTCTCCGGCGCTGTCGGCCTATCTGGGCTGAACGAAAAAGGCCCGCCAGGATGGCGGGCCTTTTCATGTTGGATCAAACTGGCTTTATGCCTTTTTGTTCTTGTAAGGCGCCCAAAGCCGCTTGTTGGTCAGATACAGCAGCACCGACAGCAAGGTCAGGAAAATGACGCCGGTCAGACCGGCCTGTTTGCGTGCCATCATCTTTGGCTCGGCGGTCCACATCAGGAAGGCTGCGACATCCATGGCGACTGCTTCCAGCTCGGTCGAGCTGCCATCTTCGAAAGTGACATCATCGCCATAAAGCGGGGGTGACATCGCAATCCAGCTTCCGGGAACAAGATGTTCGCCGTGGTCGCCCTTGCAGCTATCTGGGAACCCACCAGCGGCAAAGGCGATGTTGTAATAGCCATCCATCGGCTCGCCTTCCAGCGCGCATTCTGGCTCATCAACATAGCCGGTCATCAAAGAAGCGATGTATTCCGCGCCCCCCATACCCTGGAACAGCTGTGCCATGCCCGTCCCGTATGGTCCGGAAAAGCCCGCACGCGCCTTGGCCATCAGCGTCAGGTCTGGCGCGTTGGACAGGTTTGATATCGGAAATTTGTCGGCTGGCGTGGCGGGGCGGAAATCGCCTTCGCCGTCAAACAGGGACTGATCGAAGATTTCGTAGAATTCGGCATAGGCGAAAACCTGATCTTCCGGCAGGTGAGGCCCACCTTCGTCACCAAGGTTGCGGAAAGACAGGTATTTCAGGCCGTGGCAGGCGGCGCAGATTTCGGTGTAAACCTGCAGACCGCGCTGCAATTGCATCTGGTCGAACTGGCCGAACGGCCCTTCGAACGGGAAGGCGAAGTCGGTCACTTTGATTTCTGCGCCCGCAGCGGATGCTTGCCCTGATGTCAGGGCAAGCGCTGCTGCTGCGGCGAGTGTGGCGTTACGGAGCATATTCATTGGTCTTCCTCACTCGGCCGGATTGACGACAGGTGCGCTGTCGCTTTTCGGCGCGTAATGCGCGTTGTAGTCATCCTCGATCGTAGCTGGCGGTGTCAGCGGCTTTTCGATGACGCCAAGCAGTGGCAGGATCACGAGGAAATAGGCGAACCAATAGGTCGACGCGACCAAAGAGATCATGTCGTAAGGCGATTCCGCTGGGCGGGCGCCAACCCACATCAGAACGAAGAAATCGACCACCAGCAGCCAGAACCACCACTTGAACATTGGCCGGTACCGGCCAGACCGCACGCTGGATGTGTCCAGCCATGGTGCCAGCGCCATCACTGCGATTGCGCCGAACATCGCCAGAACCCCAAAGAATTTGGCGTCGATGATGCCAAAGCTCAGGAACTGGACGATCTGTACGACCCATACGTCTGCGGTAAAGGCTCGCAGGATCGCGTAGAACGGCAGGAAATACCATTCAGGCACGATATGCGCGGGTGTCGCCAGCGCGTTCGCAGGGATGTAGTTGTCGGGGTGGCCCAGATAGTTTGGCATGAACCCGACGATGGCCACGAACACGGCCAGGATGATCGCCAATGCGAACAGATCCTTGATCACGAAATAAGGCCAGAATGGCAGGGTGTCTTTTGCAGCATCTTCTTTGGATGTGCGGCGGACTTCGACTCCGGTCGGGTTGTTGTTCCCCGTGGTGTGGAACGCCCAGATATGCACGATCGTCAGGCCCAGCAGGATAAACGGCATCAGGTAATGCAGCGAAAAGAAGCGGTTCAGCGCAGGCTGGCCCACAGCGGACGCGCCCAGAAGCCAAGTCTGCACGCCTTCACCGATGAACGGAATAGCGCCGAACAGGCCGGTGATAACGGCAGTACCGTGGAACGACATCTGGCCCCATGGCAGCACATAGCCCATGAACGCAGTGCCCATCATCAGCAGATACATCAACATGCCGATGATCCATGTCACTTCGCGCGGGGCTTTGTATGACCCGTAATACAGCGACCGGAAGATGTGGGCGTAAACAGCAACAAAGAACAAAGATGCGCCGTTCTGGTGGAAATAGCGGATCATATGCCCGCCGTTCACGTCACGCATGATATGTTCGACCGATGCAAAGGCCATGTCGACATGCGGAACATAATGCATCACCAGCACGATCCCGGTGATGATTTGCAGCACCAGCGTGAACACCAGCACGATTCCCCATATCCACATCCAGTTCAGGTTGCGGGGGGTCGGCAGCATCAGCGTGTCATAAAGAAGCCCGACAATTGGGAGCCGGGAATAAAGCCACTTTTCGCCGTTGGACTTTGGTTCGTAATGGTCGTGGGGGATACCAGCCATGGATCGCTCTCCTTAACCGAGTTGAATGGTTGTCTCGTCCACGAAGGACGCGACGGGAATATCGAGGTTGCGTGGCGCAGGTCCGCGACGGATGCGCCCTGCTGTGTCGTAATGCGACCCGTGACATGGGCAGAACCAACCACCGAAATCACCTTGCTCACCCAGCGGCACACAACCGAGGTGGGTGCAGACACCCATCTGGACCAGCCAGACGCCATCTTCGGACAGGGCACGGTTCGCGTCGCTTGCATCCGCTGCCGGATCAAGGTTGGCGTTCTGTGACAGACCATCAGGCAGTGTCGAAAGATCCACGGCATTCGCTTCGGCGATCTCTTCTTCGGTACGCGCGCGAATGAAGACGGGTTTGCCTTGCCAAAGAACCGTCAACTGCGTGCCGGGGTCTACGGCGCTGATATCCACACGGATCGACGCCAGCGCGAGCACGTCCGCAGAGGGGTTCATCTGATTAACTAGCGGCCAGACCGCGGCACCCGTCACGACAACGCCGGCACCGGCGGTGGCATAATAAAGGAAGTCGCGGCGTGTTCCCTGATGTTCTTCAACTTGTGACACTGGGTGCATCTCCGGTTCGTTGGCGGGCAGTCTGCCCATAAATAAAATAGGCCGATGTCGCCATCAGTCCAATTTGCCGCTGTTTAGCCCCGTTCACCACAGGCGTCCAGCGGACATTCGGGCGCAGGGGCAGCCGCGACTAAGCGACTGTGCAAGTAGCGACACAGATGTTCCTGCAGGCAAGCGCGTGGGACAGATAAGTTGAATAACCAACCAGTCTGTAATCAATGCGCATTTTTCCTGCCGATATGCTGAATTTGTGGCCAAGTAGGCACATAATAACAAGATAGACCATATCACTTAATGTTTTATTGCGCGTCTTTCTGGCAGTCTTTAGGGGTACACTCCGACCGACACGCTGGAGATTCGATAATGTTGCGCACCTTTGCACTTTGCTGCGGCCTTCTGGCTTTGCCCACCTTGGCGTCTGCCGAGGTTGAGCTGAGCTTTTATGGCGGCGCGCAATCGGCGCCGGCGTCCGACGTGGTGATTCGCGATGACAGCGTAATACCGGATTCGAATTTCTCGCAAAGCTGGGAAGGCCGGTCCGCCAGCGCGCCAATCTATTATGGTATCCGCGTGACCCGGTGGCAGTCCCCGGTGTTCGGTTTTGGTCTCGATTTAGCCCATAACAAGATTTATCCCAAAGATGATGTCTTGCCGACAGGGTTCAGCGTGCTGGAATTCACCGACGGTTTGAATACGCTCACAGTCAACGCCTATCGTCGCTGGCCCAACATGCTGGGCGATGTCACGCCTTACGTTGGTGGTGGGCTTGGTCTGGCGATCCCGCATGTCGAAGTGACGCACGGCGCCTCTGAAACCTTTGGCTACCAGCTTACCGGTCCTGCGGCGACATGGATTGCGGGTGCAAGATATCCGATCAGCGACCAATGGTCCGTCTTCGGAGAATATAAGGGCACATTCACGTCCAACGTGGGTGAGCTGGATACCGGTGGCAAAATAGAAACCGATGTGTTCACCAATGCGGTGAACCTTGGCGTCAGCTTCAATTTCTAAATATCAGACGGCTGTGGCGGCCATGCTGGCGCGCGTGGTAAAATCCGCGTGCCATTTCGCCAACGCGTCATTGCCCTGCCGCCAGCCACGCGCATCGTGGCGCAGGTCCACATAAGATAGCGCGCAAGCGATCCCGATATGGCCGATGTCCAGCGGGCCTTGCAGATGGCTCATCCAGCGGGTGTTGACATCGGCAATAGTGCGGCTGGCCTTACTCCATTGCGCTTCGACCCAGTCGGATGATTGCTGTGCCTCGGGACGCAGCCGTACTTCGTAGGTCATCAGAACGGCGGCTTCCATGATGGCATCCGCCGTTGCCTCGAGCGTCAGCACCTCCCAGATCCGCGCCTGCGGATACAGCGATCCAGCTGCAAGGTCGTTCAGGAACCGTGTGATCACGCGGCTGTCATAGATGGCAGGGCCGGTGTCGCGCATCAGCGCTGGGATCTTGCCGGTCGGGTTCGCCGCAACGACCGCCGGGTCTGAGGCAAGCGGTGTTGTCGTCACGCTCATTTCTTCTACCTGGTCAACCAGATCAAGCTCGCGCAACGCAACACGGACCTTGCGCACGAAGGGAGAGGCGGGGGACATCAGCAGTTTCATTGCGGTACCTATTTGACAATCACCCAAACAAGACCTGATCCTGCCCGCTTTGCCAAGGTGGATATTTCCGCATCACGCCAGCAAAGCGCACGGAGCTTTTGAAATCTGCGAGCCAGCGCGCCAGATCCGGCATGCCTTGGGTGGCAAACCACGCGAAGTCGATATGCGCGAACTGGCGCACGAAGGGCAGGATCGCCATATCGGCCATGCGCGCTTGCGGTCCGAACAGGTATTCCGACCCACGCAACCGCGCGTCCAGATCGTGCAGAAAATCCAGCGCCTTGCCACGTTCTGTTTGCATGTCCAGATCGGGATAGCGCACGGCATATTTGGTGTGATCAAGGGCTGTCTTGAACGGCCCATCACAATAGGCGATCAGGTCATGCCCGTCCTGTGGCATGGCAAGCCAGTCTTCTGGGTCGTGCTGGCCTAGCGCCCACAGCATGATGTCGCGGCTTTGCGCGATCACGCGGTTGCCGGTGTCGATGACCGGCACGGTGCCTTTGGGGGATGTCTCCAGAAACGCCGCCGGTTTGTCGCGCAGCAGGATTTCACGCAGCTCGACCTGCACGCCGCTGGCATGGATCGCCAGCCTTGCGCGCATGGCGAAAGGACAGCGGCGGAAGGTCCAGAGGATGGGGCGGGATTGCAAAGATTCTATGCCTCAGACCTGATTCAACGATGTCAAATGGTCAGGCGATTGTCGGCAGAACCGGTGATTGTCGCCGTGACGATCCGGCTTTCGGGTTGGTCGGTGGTAAAGGTCACTTCGGTGAATTGTTCGGTCCGGCCCATGCGCGGACTTTCCATCAGGATGTGATGGGTGCGCCCGATCTGGGCAGCCAGATGGCTGCTGACCTGCGCATCGCCTGCGGCCCGCAGGCGGGCGGCGCGGTCCTTGATCGCGGCACCATTCACGGCGGGCATGCGCGCGGCGGGCGTGCCGGGGCGCGCGGAATAGGGAAAGACATGCAGCCATGTCAGGTCGCATTCCCGCACAAGCGCCAGCGAACTGGCGAACATGTCTTCGGTTTCGGTTGGAAAGCCTGCAATGATGTCGGCGCCAAACGTCATGTCAGGGCGCAGGCGGCGCGCGGTTTCACAGAACCGGATCGCATCATCGCGCAGATGGCGTCGTTTCATCCGTTTCAAGATCAGATCGTCACCATGTTGCAGCGACAGGTGCAGATGCGGCATCAGGCGTGGCTCGGTCGCGATGGCGGCCAGCAGGTTGTCGTCTACCTCGATCGAATCAATGGAACTGATCCGCAGGCGTGGCAGGTCTGGCACCAGCTTCAGGATGCGCATCACCAGATCGCCCAGTTTCGGGGCAGAGGGCAGGTCTGCGCCCCAGCTGGTTAGGTCGACACCGGTCAGCACAACCTCGGCATAGCCGCGATCCACCAGCCGTTTGATCTGGTCCACCACCACGCCAGCGGGGACAGAGCGCGAATTGCCCCGCCCGAAGGGAATGATGCAGAACGTGCAGCGATGGTCGCAGCCGTTTTGCACCTGCACATAGGCGCGGCTGCGGGTGCCGAAACCGTCGATCAGATGGCCCGCCGTTTCGGTCACTGACATGATGTCATCGACCTGCACGGGCTCGGTCTGGCCGATCAGGTCGGGCGTCAGGCGCGCCCATGTGGCGGGGTCCATCTTTTCGGTATTGCCGATCACCAGATCGACCTCGGCCATTTTTGCGAAAGTGTCCGGTTCGGTCTGGGCGGCGCAGCCTGTCACGATGATGCGCGCACCCGGATGGTCGCGGCGCAGCTTGCGGATATCCTGCCGCGCCTTGCGCACAGCCTCGGCCGTGACGGCGCAGGTGTTTACGATCACGGCGTCCTGCACGCCTGCCGCTGCGGCAAGCTCTTTCATCGCCTCAGTTTCATAGGCGTTCAGACGACAGCCATGATTCGAAAAGATCGGTGCCTTGGTCATCACAGCCGCCATTGCCCGTCGAACACATAGGCCGTGGTCCCTGTCATCCAGACCCCGTCATCGCGCCAGTCGATTGCAAGATCGCCACCGTCGAGCGTGATTGTCACTTTGCGCCCGGTCAGTCCGCGCCGTGCGGCCGCCACCGCCGTGGCACAAGAGGACGAACCAGAGGCCAGCGTGACCCCGACACCCCGTTCCCAGACACGCATCCGCAGATGGTCGGGCCCGATCAGGCTGGCGAACTGGACATTGGTTCGTTGCGGGAACAGCGGGTGATGTTCGATCAGCGCGCCGCGCATGGCCAGATCAACCGCCTCGGCATCATCGACGAAAAACGTACAATGCGGGTTGCCCATGCCGGTGGCTGTGGGTGATCCGTCGATGGGCAGCTGCAGCGTATCTATTTGTTCGGCCAACGGAATTTCGTGCCAGTCAAGCTGCGGCTGGCCCATGTTGACCGATGTCAGGCCGTGCCCCGCGTCGATAGCCTTCAGCGTGCCACGTTCGGTGGTGATCGTCAGATCGCGCTGTCCGGTCTGGTCCATGACCAGCCGCGCGATGCAGCGCGTCGCATTGCCGCAGGCGGCCGCGGTCGTGCCATCACTGTTCCAGAAGGTCAGATGCAGGTCCGCATCGGGCGTGTCAGAGATCACCGCCAGCTGGTCAAACCCGACGCCCCTGTGCCTGTCGGCAATGGCGCGGGCAAGGGCTGCCGTGACGCGCGGCGTTGTCCCGCGTTCGTCCATGACGACAAAGTCGTTGCCAAGCCCGTGCATCTTGCGAAAGGGCAGAAAGGTCTGATCGGTTTGTGCCATCGTCACGATATAAACAAAGCCCTGACACATATCCAGCCATGAAGGCATTTGGGGGTTGACCGCGATGCAGCAGCTTTCTAAGTAGCGCCCTGTGTGGGCCGGTAGCTCAGTTGGTAGAGCAACTGACTTTTAATCAGTAGGTCTCGGGTTCGGATCCCGACCGGCTCACCAAAATAAAAAGGCCCAGGCAATGCTGCCTGGGCCTTTTGTTTGGTTGTCTTGCAGACTTTTGACGTATTTCGTTTGTCTTCCGATTTTGCGACTTGGTTGTCAAACAAGCAAGCAGCAGAATCTTGACGGTGTTGGATAATTTCAAGGAAACCAATTATCCCTAAAGCGTGATCCTGTACGCAGTGTTTTTCTACGTGCGATATGGCGTTTCCTATCGTGACTTGGAAGAGATCATGGAGGAGCTTGGCTTCAAGGCTTTCCATTCCGCCGACGTAACATTGGCTGGGATCGAGACAGCACATATGATCCGTAAGGGGCAATTCGACATCAACGGGCCCAACACATTCCAGCAGTTCGCGGCGCTCGCAGCATAAATGTGTCCACAGAACGCCGGCCCGCAATCGTTAAAAACTTTGCGACAGAACCTTTTGTTTTTGTCGTGCTGCTCTCGTGCCGGTCGAGATCCACAGCGGGATGATGATCTAGACGACAGATGGCCTGGCGCGGCGGGCCGGTCAGCCTTGGCGATAGGTTGGCAGGATATCCCCCTGTGCCGCCGTCGCCTCATGGACAGCGCGCGCGATGGCGCGGCTGAGGCAGATCGCACCAGCCGCCGCGATGCTGCGAAAGGCGGTTGCATCGACCAACCCATCGCCGCCGGTGGCGACCCCGAACACAAGATCACCATCCAGCGGCGTATGCGCCGGTACAATCGCACGCGCCATGCCGTCATGCGCGGTCACGGCCAGCCGGTGGCATTGCACCTTGCTGAGGGGCGCATCAGTGGCGACGATGGCAATGGTTGTATTTGACCCGCCCGTGGCCTGCATCTGCATCGCCTGTTCTTTCAGGCTGGGCTCAGGGCTGACCAGCCCGCCGCGCGGGTCAGGGCCAGCGCCGCCAAATTCGCCGCCAATCTCGAAGGGTGCCGCCCAGAAATGCCGCCCGCCCGGTGTGGTCACGCTGCCCAGCGCATTGACGACGACCAGCGCGCCGACCGTCGTGCCATCGGGCAGCACCAAGGACGCCGACCCAAGCCCGCCTTTTTGCATCGCCGCCAGCGCGCCTGTGCCAGCGCCTGCCGTGCCAAGCGCGAAATCGGTGCTTGCCGCTTCCAACGCTGCTCGGCCCAGTGCGCGATAGGGGTTTTCATCCCAATCCTTGGCTCCGCCGTTGATCAGATCGAAAATGATCGCGCCCGGTACGATGGGTATCCGCATCGGCCCAATGGCAAAGCCGCGCCCCATCGCGCGCAGCCCGTCCATGACGCCGGAACAGGCATCAAGGCCGAAGGCTGACCCACCCGACAACACCAGCGCGTCGATCTGTTGGACGGTCTTGTCAGGTGCAAGCAGGTCGGTTTCCTTGGTTCCTGGTGCGCCGCCCATCACATGCACGCTGGCGGTGAATGGCGTATCTGCAACCAAAACTGTCGTGCCTGTCTTGATGTGATTGTCTTGCGCATTGCCCACGCGCAGCCCCGCCACATCGGTGATCAGGTTTCTTGGTCCGGGTCTATATGCACCGCCCACCGTCGACCTCCATCGCGATACCTGTGATCATGCTGGCTTCGTCCGAGCACAAAAAACAAGCGGCATTGCCCATATCCTCGGGGGTAGAAAAGCGGCCCAAGGGGATCGTTGCCAGAAACTTGGCGCGGATTTCCGGCGTATCCTCGCCCATGAAGGATTTCAGCAGCGGCGTTTCCCCCGCCACCGGATTGATCGCATTCGCTCGGATGCCAAAGGGCGCAAGTTCCACCGCCATCGTTTTCGTCGCCGTAATCATCCAACCTTTGGAGGCGTTATACCAGTTCAGCCGTGGACGCGGCGACACGCCAGCGGTGGATGCCACGTTCAGGATTGCCCCCGTCCCTCGTTCCTTGAAATGCGGGACAAAGGCGCGGGCGGTCAGATAGACCGATTTCATGTTCACGCGGAACACGCGGTCAAAATCATCCTCTGTCACATCCTCCATCGCCTGCGGCAGATGCGTGATGCCGGCGTTGTTGACCAGAATGTCCAGTGGTCCGGCGGACAGCACGATTTGCGCCATTTCAGACACTGACCCCGCATTCCCCACATCGCAAGTGATCGCTGTGCCGCCCAGTTCCGCCGCGATCTGTTCTGCCGCCGCACCGTTGATATCGGCGCACCAGACCCGTGCGCCTTCGGCTGCGAATTTGCGCGCGATGCCAGCGCCGAACCCTGATCCGGACCCTGTCACCAAAGCTGTCTTGCCTGCCAGTCTCATCCCGTCACCCATGCCATGCGGCCACTGTTTTCAGGGTTGAAAAGCCATAGAGCGCTTCGAACCCCTTTTCGCGGCCATGCCCCGATTTACCGACGCCGCCAAAGGGCAGTTCTACCCCGCCGCCCGCGCCGTAATTGTTGATAAACACCTGCCCTGCATGCAGCGCCTTTGCCAGCCGCATCTGGCGGCCACCATCGCGGGTCCAGATTGATGCGACCAGCCCGAAGGCAGTACCATTGGCGATGGCTAACGCCTCGGCCTCGTCGTCAAACGGGATCAGCACCTGCACGGGGCCGAATATTTCATCCTGCGCCAGCACATGATCGCGCGGCACGTCGGCGAATAACACGGGGGCTATGTAATGGCCCGCCGCATCCGTCACGATCTGGCCCTGCGCCGCGATGGTCAGATCTTCCCCTGCGCGATGAACCCCGTCACGATGTCTTTTTGTCGGGCAGATATCAGCGGGCCAAGGTTCAGGTCATCCAGCGCAGGCCCAACCTTGAGCGCAAGATAAGCCGCAACCATGCGGTCGCGGACCTGATCGTAAACCCCGCGCTGCACCAAAATCCTGCTTGATGCCGAACAGGTCTGGCCCGCGTTCTGGATGCCGGCATTCACCAGAAACGGCAGCGCACGGTCCAGATCTGCATCGTCGAACACGATCTGGGGCGATTTACCGCCCAGCTCCAGCGTGACGGGGATCACGTTTTTCGCTGCGGCCGTCTGTATCGCTGCACCCGTGCGGACGGACCCGGTAAAGGACATGTGCTGCACGCTGGGATGGCTGGCCAGTGCCGCCCCCGCCTCTGCCCCCAGCCCTGTCACAACGTTCAGCGCGCCCGCTGGCAGGCCCGCCGCTTGTGCGATGGCGGCGAATGCCAGTGCGCTCAGGCAGGCATCCTCGGCGGGTTTCAGCACGCAGGCATTGCCCATCGCAAGTGCTGCCCCAACAGACCGCCCGATGATCTGCATCGGATAGTTCCAAGGAATGATATGGCCAGTCACGCCATGCGGCTCACGCAGGGTATAGACGGTGTAGCCGTCCAGATAGGGAATCGTTTCGCCCATGATCTTGTCGGCGGCACCGCCATAGAATTCCATATAGCGGGCCAAAGCCACAGCATCGGCGCGCGCCTGTGTCAGCGGTTTTCCGACATCGCGCGCTTCGAGTTCCGCCAGTGCATCGGTCTGCGCCAGCACGGCTTGCCCGATGCGGGTCAGGATACGACCACGCTCAGTCGCTGTCATCCTTCCCCAGTCTCCGGCGCGGGCGGCATGGGCGGCAGCGACAGCCGCGTCGATATCTGCCGCCGTGCCGCGCGCGATTTGCGTCAGGTTCTGACCTGTCGATGGGTCTGTAATCTGGATCGTGGCTGCGCCACGAATCCAGGACCCACCGATCAGGTGGCTGGCAGGCGGGATATCAAAGGGCGTCAGCGGCATGGGCTAGCTCCGGCAATTGGGGGGCGGCGGCGATGAGGGATTGGGTATAGGGATGTTGTGGATCGGCAAAAACAGTCTCTGTTAAACCCGATTCAACGATTTTTCCGGCCTGCATCACCAGCACGCGGTCAGTGATGCTGCGCACGACGCTCAGGTCATGGCTGATGAACAGATAGGCCAGCGGGCGCTTGCGGCAGATGTCTGCGATCAGATCCAGGACTTGGGCGCGTACCGATACATCGAGCGCTGACACCGCCTCGTCAAAGATAATGAGATCAGGTTCCACGATCAATGCGCGCGCAATGGCAAGGCGCTGGCGCTGCCCGCCGGAAAACTCATGAATGTACCTGTCCGCGGCATCAGTTGGCAGCCCCACATCGGTCAGCGCTTTCGCGATGGCCTTATCGCGCGCTGCCCCTTTGGGCGGGCTTTGCAGCAGATGGAACGGTTCGGTGATCAACCGGTCCACGCGATGACGCGGATTGAAACTGCCGTAGGGGTCCTGAAACACCACCTGCATCTTTCTCCGCAAGGCAAGGTCGCCTTGCAATACTGGCGCACCGTCAAGCGTGATCTGCCCACCTTGAACGGGCTCTAACCCCAAAATCGCCCGTGTCAGTGTCGATTTTCCGCAACCGCTTTCGCCGACAAGCCCCACACGTTCAGCGCGGTTTACGGTCAGCGACACGTTGTCGAGCGCGCGGAAGGTCGGGCGCGGCCCCAACAGGGACACCCGCTTGGTCGGGTAATCGCGCACCACATTGCGTACCGCCAGCAAGGGCGCGTCTTGCTGCACCGCAGGCAGGTCAACCGCATGCGTCGAAGCGGCGAACAATGCGCGCGTATAGGGGTGGCGCATAACGCGCAGCAGGTCGCTGGTCGGGCCTTGCTCTACGATGCGGCCATGCTGCATCACGGCGATCCGGTCGGCGACATCGGCCACCACAGCCAAATCATGGGTGATCAGCAGCAGGCCCATGCCAAATTCATCCACCAGCCCTTGCAGCAGGTCCAGGATGCGCGCTTGCGTCGTGACATCCAGCGCGGTGGTCGGTTCATCTGCGATCAACAGCTTTGGGCGCATCGCAATCGCCATCGCGATCACGACACGCTGCCGCTGTCCGCCGGACAATTCATGCGGATAGCGTGTGGGCGCCACCTTCAGCCCGACACGGTCGAGCATGGTGGCGGCGCGGGCGTGAGCCTCGGCCTTGGTTACTTGTTCATGGACCCTGATCGTTTCGGCCACCTGCGCCCCAATCGTCTGTACGGGGTTCAGCGCCGTCATCGGTTCCTGAAACACCATGCCCATCGCATTGCCGCGCATCCGGCACAGGTCGGGTTCGGGGGTTTGCACGATATCGGTGCCATCCAGCAGGATTTGTCCCTGCAGCTCTGCCCCCTGCGGCAACAGCCCCATAATCGCCAGCGCGGTCATCGACTTGCCCGACCCGCTTTCGCCGGTGATCGCGGTGATCTGGCCCTGTGCCATGTCCAAGTCGATGCCCTGAAGCACAGGCGTGCCGCCAATCTGCAGCGACAGGGTCTTGAGTGACAAAAGGCTCATGTCCGTACCACGCGGATGCGCGGATCAAGCCAGTCGCGCAGCCCGTCACCGAGCAGGTTCAGCCCCAGCACCGTCAACAGGATTGCAAAACCGGGGATCAGGGCCACATGCGGCGCGATACTGACTAAGGTCTGCGCATCGGCCAGCATCCGCCCCCAACTGGCCGTGGGTGGCTGCGCGCCAAGGCCGATATAGGAAAGCGCCGCCTCGGCCAATATCCCAAGGCTGAACTGTATCGTCCCCTGCACGACCATCAGGTTGGCGATATTCGGCAGGATATGTTCCGCTGATATGCGTGCTGCCCCCTTGCCGCTGACGCGGGCGGCAAGGATGAAATCACGCTCCCACAGCGGCAGCGCCGCGCTGCGGGTCAGGCGCGCGAAAACGGGGATGTTGAAAATACCGATGGCGATGATTGCATTGCCTGCAGAGGGGCCGAACACGGCGGTAATCAGGATCGCGATCACCAGCGACGGAAAGGCAAACACCAGATCATTGCCGCGCATGATCACATCATCCAAAAGCGACCCCCGCCGCGCCGCCGCCCACAGCCCCAGCGGCACACCAAGGCCCATCCCGATACCCACCGCGACCAGCGCGACAGCAATCGACGTGCGCGCACCCATCATCACCATCGACAGGATATCGCGGCCAAAATGGTCGGTGCCCAGCAGATGCACGCCACCGGGGGTCAGCAGGCGGTTGGGGATGTCCAGCACCTCGATATCGTAAGGCGTCCAAAGAAACGACAGCGCCGCCAGCCCGGTGAAAAAAGCGGTCAGGCCCGCCCCGATGATCAGGTTGCGCGACATCAGGCGCGCGCCCGCAGGCGGGGATCGACGGCGGCATAGGTCAGATCGACGATGAAATTCACCATGATGACGGTGAAAACCAGCAGCATCACCACGCTTTCCACGACGATCAGATCACGTGCGCTGATCGCCTGAAAGATCAGCCGCCCCAACCCTGGAAGAAAGAACACCTGTTCGATGATAATGGCCCCCGCGAGCAGGAACGAAAACTGCAACCCGATGATCGTCAGCACCGGGATCAGCGCATTGCGCAGCGCGTGCCGCCACAGCGCCTGCCGACGGGTCAGCCCCTTGGCCCGTGCCGTGCGCATGAAATCCTCGCCCAACATATCCAAAAGCGACGACCGCATAACCCGCGTAAGGATCGCCGCCTGCGGCAGGGCCAGCGCGATGGCCGGCAGGGTCAGCGCCTTGATCGCGGCGAACGGATCGGCCCAGCCCGGAAAGCCGCCTGCCGAAAACCAGCGCAGGTTGATGGCAAAGATCAGCACAAGGATCATGGCGAACCAGAAATTCGGAATCGCCACACCCAGTTGCGTCGCCCCCATGATCGCGGTGTCGCCTGCGCCACCCCTGCGGCTGGCGGCATAGATGCCTGCCGGAAAGGCCACCAGCGTGGACAGGGCTAGCGCATAGATGGCCAGCGGCAGCGACACCCAGATCCGGTCCGCAACCAGTGTCGCGACGGGCGTTTTATAGGTCCATGACATTCCGAAATCACCCTGCACCATGCCACCGACCCACGCGGCGTAGCGGGTGACCATCGGCTCATCCAGCCCCATTTCTGCGCGCAAGGCAGCGATCGTGTCAGGCCGCGCGTTCACCCCCAGCATAAAGGCCGCGGGATCGCCGGGAATCACCTCGACCACCGCGAAGATCACGATGGAGGCGACAATCAGGCTGGCTGTCAGCGACGCAAGCCGCCCGAGGGCAAAGCGAATCATGCCCGCTCAATTGCCCCAGGACACGCCCGTCAGATCGACCGCAGCGGTCGGCTGGTTGACCCAAAGCCCTGTGATCTCGGCCCTCGCGACGGTCGCAACACCCAGCTGGAACAGATAGGCGTTAACGTAATCTTCGGAAATGATCGTCTGCGCCTGCGCCAGCAAGGCTGACCGCCCCGCAGGGTCTGTCGTCGCGTTCAATTCGTCCAGCACAGCGCGGAAATCGGCGTTATCGTATTGGAAATAGTAGCCGGGGTTGGCGTAGATGTTGATGTCCATCGGTTCGGTATGGCTGACGATGCTCAGGCCGAAATCCTTGTTGGTGAAGACTTCTTCAATCCACTGCGCCCATTCGAGGTTCGTGATCTCGGTTTCGATCCCCACTGCACGCAGCTGGCTGGCGATGATTTCACCCCCACGACGGGCATAGGACGGCGGCGGCAGTTTCAGCGTCGTGGTGAAACCGTCGGCCAAACCAGCCTCGGCCAGCAGGCTGCGCGACAATTCGGGGTCGAATTGCGAATTGGCCAGCAGGTCGACGTAATCGGGGTTATGCGGTGCGAAATGCGTGCCGATGGGCGTGCCTTGCCCGAACATCGCGCCGTCGATGATCGCCTGACGGTCAATGGCATGGGTGACAGCGCGGCGCACCAGCGGGTTGTCGAAAGGTTCGCGCTGGTTGTTCATGGCAAGGATGGTTTCGCCTTCGGTATTGCCGTTCAGCACCTGAAAGCGCGGGTCAGCCGCGAATTGCGGCAGGTTTTCAGGGGCAGGGAAGCCCACGAAGACATCCACATCCTCGGCCATCATCGCAGCAAAGGCAGCGGTCGGGTCCGAAATAAAGCGGAAGGTCGCGGTTTCCAGCGCGGGGGCGGCCCCCCAATAGCTGTCGTTGCGCGCCAGTTCCAGCCTGTCACCCTGCACCCAATTGGCAAAGGCGAAAGGCCCGGTGCCGATAGGGTTGGTTGCAATCGTGTCGATGCTTTCAGGCGCTACGATCACCGCATCACCCCAGGCCATGTTGAACAGGAACATGCCGTTGGGCTTTGACAGCGTGACCTGCAGTTTCAGCGGGTCGATCACAGTGACATCCGCGATATCCGCGAACAGCGCCTTTTGCGCATTGGTGCTATCCTCGGCCCGCGCGCGGTCAAGGCTGAATTTCACATCCTCGGCGTCCATCGTCGTGCCGTCGTGAAAAGTCACGCCAGCGGCAAGGTTGAACGTATAGGTCAGCCCGTCCTGGGAAATGTCCCAGCTTTGCGCCAGACCGCGAATGATCGCGCCATCAGCATCGAAACGGGTCAACCCCTCGAACACATTGGCATAAAGGACGCTGTCAATCGCCTGCGCCGCCCCGCTGGTCGGGTCAAGGTTTGGCGGCTCCAGCTGGATTGCGACAGTGATGCTGTCCTGCGCCAGCGCACCGGAGGCGCAAAGCACGACGGCGGTGGATGCGGCAAGGCGTTTGAAATGATGCATGATGGCCCCCTGTTTGTTGCTGATAGTGTTCACTGAACCGGGGCGGCAATTCAAGCCCCGGTGGTCGGGGTTCACCCCGACATTCCCCCCAAGATCACAGCCAGCCCACCTGCCATGACCTGCGCGCTGTCGATCATGTCATCGACCCCGATATATTCATCCGGTTTATGGGCCAGTTCCAGCAGACCGGGACCATAGGCGATGCAATTCTTCAGCTTGCCGATCCGGTCGATATGTTTCTGGTCATAAGTGCCGGGGCTGGCCACGAATTGGGCGGGCCTGCCCAGCACTTTTTCAATCTCATCCGCAATCACCTGCACGACGGGCGCTTCGCGGTCAGTCATGCTTGGCAGGACCATATTAATCTCGCGCAGGTCATAGCGGAATTTGTCGCGCTGCGTTTTGAGGTCTTCAAGAAGGGCTGTCACCTCGCCGCGCACATCGTCGATGTTTTCCTCGGCCAGAAAGCGGCGGTCGATCACGATGCGGCAGCTGTCCGGCACGCAATGGGCGGGCAGGCTGGTGTCACCCGTGGCGAATTCAGGCTGGCCGCCGTGGATGGAATTGATGTTCATCGTGGACGACCGCGCGCCATCGGGGACCACTGGCATATCGGTGCGCCGCGCCGCCATGGCGGGGTAAAGCGTGGTCTCGAACGCGGCCAGCACCGCCCCCATGTGCCGCACGGCGCAATCGCCCAGAAACGGCATTGACCCATGGGCGATTTCGCCATGAGTCTCGATCTCGGCCCACCAGCCGCCGCGATGGCCCAGACAAACGCGGTCCTTGTGCAGGGGTTCGGGGATGATCACATGCTGCACGCGGGAAGGATCAAAAAACCCCTGTTCGGCCAGATAGGCAACACCGCCATAACCGCCCGATTCTTCGTCTGCGGTGCCGGAAATCTCGATCGCGCCGGCAAAATCGGGGTGGGTCGCGATGAACGCCTCGGCCGCGATGATGGACGCGGCCAGCCCGCCTTTCATGTCGCAGGCGCCACGACCGTAGATCTTGCCGTCGATCAACGCGCCGCCGAAAGGGTCCTGTGTCCAGCCATGCCCGACCTCGACCACGTCGATATGGCTGTTGAAATGCACACATTCACCCAGCCGTGTACCGTCGCGCCGCGCGACGATGTTCCAGCGGGGGTATGCGTTGCTGTCGCCCGGCGTGCCATGCGCGCGGATCAGTTGCGTCGCGAACCCTGACTTGCGCAGTCGTCGGTCCAGATAGTCGCAGATGTCACGGTACAATGCGCCGGGCGGGTTCAGCGTGGGGATGCGGATCAGGTCTTGGGTCAGCGCGATCAGATCCTCGCGCCGGTCAGTGATGGCATCCATCAGGGGAATGTGGTCGGTCATGTGTAAACTATCCGTCAAGCCCTGCGCGCGCGCAAGAGGTCAGATGATCTGCCGTGGGTTGATTTGTTGTTGTAGCATCGCCGCCAGAAACCCTGTGGTGATAATCTGCACACCCAGCGATGCGGCGACCACGGCAAGGGCTGCAGGCCGCACGATGCGGCGCGCGTCCAGATCACCAAAACCTGTCGCCCCCCAGCTGAACACGCCCGACAGGGTCGCGATGACCGCGACCAGCAACAAAACGCCGCCCGCAATACAGGCGTTGTCAACGGACAGGCGGGATTTGAACCGCTCAAACCGATCCGAACTGGGCAAAAGCGCGAAACGCACGGCAAAAATCCGCGACAGCGCGTAAAAGCAGATCATCTGAAAGCCCGTCAGGATCAGCGCGGCGGTCAGGATGAGCGTTGCCACATCGAAACTGACGGCCCCGATGATCACAGGGCCGAACAGTAGCGCCAGAAAACCGGCACCACCCAGCCCGAACAGGATCAGACCCGGGTAATAGAATAGCCAATAGGGCGCGAAGGTCATCAGCAGCTTCAGATGCAGCCAGCCATCGCGCCAGCTGCGCAGATGCGGCGGGCGCGACCGACCATCGGGTTGCAGCGTCGTTGGCACCTCGCGGATGTCCAGACCCGACAAGGTGGCCTTGATCACCATTTCAGACGCGAATTCCATGCCGGGCGTGTTCAGATGCAGGCCAAGGATAGCGTCACGGTTGAACCCGCGCAGCCCGCAATGGAAATCGCCGACCGGTGTGCGGTAAAAGATCCGCCCCAAAGTGGACAGCACCGGGTTGCCAAGATAGCGGTGCAGGGGCGGCATGGCCTTGGGCGCGATCCCGCCGCGAAAACGGTTGCCCATCACCAGATCGGCCCCGTCGCGCAATTGCGCGACGAAAGGATCAAGATTGGCAAAATCATAGCTGTCGTCGCTGTCGCCCATGATCACGAACCGGCCCTTGGCGTCCGCAATGCCCGCGATCAGCGCCGCACCATACCCTTTGACAGGCACAGCGATGACGCGCGCGCCAAGGCGGCGGGCGATGTCCTGACTGCCATCATTTGACCCGTTATCCGCAATCAGGACCTCGCCAGCGATGCCCGCGCGGTCAAGATAGCCTTTGGCCTTGCGAATGCAGGTTTCCAGCGTTTCCGCTTCGTTCAGGCAGGGCATCAGAATGGTCAGCTCGGTCATCAAGGCGCCCCGGTCCTGCGGCATCATCTGGCCGGTTTGCCCGGTCCTCTCCAGCGGTACGACAACCAGTGGCTGTTAGGCAACAACCATGACGTGCAAAAATGTTTGCGCTGGCGGGCTATGTTGCCAAATGGTCACCTGTGCTAGCCACCCTGGATCATTGAAGAAAGACAGGACCGATGCGCGACACGCATGCCCTGACCCCTGTTCGGGTCGATCGCTTTGCTGCGACGCTGGTGGCTGCGATCGTTCTGGTCGTGCTGCGCGCCGTGCTGGACGGGCGCGCCATGCATGACAATTTCGCGACCATGGATAATGACGACATCCTGCGGCTCGTGATGGTGCGCGATTTCATCGCGGGGCAGGGCTGGTTCGACATGACGCAATACCGGATGTTGCCACCCCAAGGCGTGGTAATGCATTGGTCGCGCTATATTGACGCCGGTATCGCCGCGATCATCGTGCCGCTGTCATGGCTGCTGCCGATGGCGATGGCCGAGCAGTTGGCGGTAACGATCTGGCCGACCGCGATCCTTGGTCTGACGGTGCTGGTCATCGGCTATGGCACGCGGCGTGTTTTTGGGGCCTCGTCTGCCTGTTTCGCACTGGCGATCACGGTCATCTGGCCCACGACGGGGCAATTGCATGCAGGTGCCGGCAATATCGACCACCACAATGTCCAGATGCTGATGATGACAATTGTCGCCTTTGCGCTGATCTGGCCTGCGCGTCCCGTGATCGCGGGCTTGATTGGGGGCGTTGCTGCCGCTTTTTCACTGGCGGTCGGGCTAGAGGCCCTGCCTTTTATCGTTGTCGCAGGCACGGTGGCACTAGGCCGTCATCTGCTGGACATGTCATCTGAAAGCCGGGCCTTTCTGGTAGCATTCTGTCTGGCGCTGGCCGTAGCGGCCCTGCTGTTCTGGCTGGGTCAGACCGCCGCTGACCTGCGCGCCATCGGCCATTGCGACAGGCTGAGCCTGCCTGCCTTGGCGCTGATCGCCATCTGCGTCATCGCAAGCCTGCTGGCGGCTTGGATCACCCGCTTTGGCGCCTTGGCGGGTGTTGGTGGTGCGGTGTTGGTCACTGTCGCGGGCTGCATGCTGATCTGGCCGGTTCTGGCTCCTTGTCTGGACGGACCTTATGGCACTTTGCCCGACGAACTGCAGGTTTTCATCGCAACCCGCATCAACGAGGCTTTGCCTCTGCACCTTTTTATCCGTGACAGCCCTGCGGGTTTTGTCGTTTTCACCTTGCCGATCATCGTGGTTGCGGGCGCTGGCGGGGTCATGCTGTGGCGCGGGGCTGCGCCGCGCATGGCTTTGACGGTGCTTTGGGTGCTGTGTCTGTTGGGGCTGGTCATGCTGTTCTATCAGATGCGCACGGTGGTGATGGCCGCCGCTGTCGTCCCTATGCTGGGCGGTGTAGTGATCGCGCGCGCGCTGGATGTCTATCTGCAAACGCGCGCGCCCAAGGCGGCCGCGATCTGGCTGGCGCTGGCCACGACGATCATCGCGCCCACGCTGATTGCGCAACAGGTCACAGCGCTGACGCCGAACGATGACGCGCCCGGTTCTGCGCTGACAGCGGCCTGTCGGGGGTATGATGCCTTGGTTGGTTTGAACGCCCTGCCGCCAGCGGTGTTTATCACGCCGATGAACCTTGGCCCTGCGCTGCTGTGGGCCACGCATCATGATGTGGTGTCGGCGGGGTATCATGTTGATCCGGTGATCCTGATGAATGCGATCCGGCCCTATCACCTGCCCGAAAATGACATGGCGGCGTTTCTGCGCCAGTCCGGCGCCTCACTGGTCCTGATCTGCAGGGGTGCGACCTATTACAGCGATTTTGCCACAGAGTTGGCAGCCGGTGCGCAGGTGGACTGGCTGCGCCCGGTGCCGGTGCCTGCCGAAGCACTGCTGGTGTTCGAGATTTTGCCGCAATGATGGCCTTTGTGCGATTCTTACTGGTTGGTGCCAGTTTCAGCCTTGGCTATGCGGTGATCACTGCCGGATTGATCAGGTTCGCGGCAGCACCGCCGCTGCCGACCTCTGTCGTCGTTTATCTGTTGTGCATTCCCGCTGCATTCTGGGCGCAACGCGACATCGCGTTTCGCGCGAAACGTCAGGCCAAGGGCGCGATCTGGATTTATAGCGCCACGCAGATTTGTAGTCTGGCGGTCGTATCCGCTATCACCACGCGTTTTGTCACGCGGGTGTTTTGGCAGGATATACTGTTGTTTTTGACAACAGCGAGCGTGGCGGCGGTGGCAAGTTTTCTGATCTGTCGCTACATCGTGTTCAGGACGCAGGCACCAGACGGGCGATGAAATGCAGCTGGCGGCCAAAGACCCAGGACGCGGGGGCCGGATAAAGCGGGACCGCGCTGTCAAAGACATCGGTGGCAAGCCCCGCCTGCGCAAACCAGCGGTCCCAATCGGCGCGCGACGCATAATTATAGGGCAGCACAACGCCATGCGGCGCGTTGCCGACCCAATCCATCAGTCGCAAGGTGGCGTGGTCGAACGCGTTTTCGCTTAGATGATCCTTGATGATGACAGCACGCCGCGCGACGCGGGCGGCCTGCGAAATCAGGTGTTGCGGGTCATCGGTATGGTGCAGCACATCGACAAAGGTCACGACATCGACGCTGTTGTCGTCGAACGGGATTGTGGTGCCATCGAATAGCGTGACGGGGATATGGGTCTTGTCGCGCAGCATGATGTCGATGCCCTGCACCTGCGTGCCTGCCTGTTCTTCGCCGATCATCCGGGCGATTTGCCCGTCGCCGGTGCCGACATCCAGCATCTGTGCGCCTGCGGGAACCAACGCGCCAATCTGATCCACCAACACCCGCACGCGACGGTTGAAAACCAGTCTTTCGTGGGCCTGACCCAAAGTCTTTTTGAACATCATTCGAATATATCCCACAGGTTGTGTGAACATTGGGTCAGATTCGTGCCGCCGTAAAGATTGCGCCTTGAAACGCATAATCCGCGTTGCAATTTCGCCCATTCCTTCGTTTACCGGATGCAGGGTTCGCAGAGGTACCAAATGGCCTATCTACTCGGTGTCGATACTGGCGGCACATATACCGATGCTGTCGTGCTGGATGACACAAAACAACGGGTCGTTGCCTCTGCAAAAGCCCTGACATCGCGCCCTGATCTGGCGCTGGGCGTGGGGGCAGCGATTGATGCGGCGCTGACCAAGGCCGGTGTGGCCGCGCGCGATATCGCCATGGTGTCCTTGTCCACAACGCTGGCGACCAATGCGCTGGTCGAAGGGCAGGGCGGGCGGATTGCCCTTGTGTTCATCGGGTTTGACGCCGCCGAACTGACCCGCGCAGGTTTGCAAGACGCGTTGCGCGGCGATCCGGTCATCGCGCTGGCAGGCGGGCATAGCCATGCCGGGGTCGAGGCTGCGGCGCTCGATCTGGCCGGTTTGCAGGTGGCATTGGCGGCGTTGGACGCGGGCATCACCGGTTTTGCTGTGGCCGCCAGTTTCGCCACCCGCAACCCCGCGCATGAAATCGCGGTGCGTGACATGATCCGTGATCTGACCGGCCTGCCCGTAACCTGTTCGCATGAATTATCCTCGGCGCTTGGCGGGCCGAAACGGGCGCTGACGGCTGTGCTGAATGCCCGCCTGATCGGCATGATCGACGGGCTGATCACCGCCTGCGAAACCCATCTGGCGACCTGCGGGGTCACCGCCCGCCTGATGGTCGTGCGCGGCGACGGGGCGCTGGTTTCAGCGGCTGTCGCGCGCGAAAAGCCGATTGAAACAATCCTGAGCGGGCCTGCCGCATCCATCGCGGGGGCCAGCTGGCTGACCAAGCAGACCGACGCACTTGTCAGCGATATTGGCGGCACCACCACCGACGTCTGCCTGTTGCGCGATGGCCGCCCGATGATCGACCCCGCAGGCGCACGCGTCGGCCCGTTCCGCACCATGGTCGAGGCGGTGGCGATGCGCACCACCGGCCTGGGTGGCGACAGCGAGGTCCATGTGACAGAAGGTCTGACCGCTGCTCTGCGGCTTGGGCCGCGGCGGTTGATGCCGATCGCGCTGGCCGCAACGCAATTTCCCGATCTTGTGCATCAGGCGCTGGACCGCGCGCTGGCCAGCGGTGTGCCTGCGTCCGATGGCGGGCAGTTCGTGCTGCCGTTGTGGCGGGTGCTGCCGCAGGGGCTCGATGCGCGCGAACAGGCGGTCGCGCAGCGGCTGGTCGATGGTCCGTTGCGGCTGGGCCAGGCGGTGCAGACGCGGATGGAAAACCCCGCGCTTGGCCGGTTGATCGGGCGCGGGCTGGTGATGTTGGCGGGGGTGACACCATCGGATGCGTCGCATGTGCAGGGGATGCAGGATGTCTGGGACAGCGATGCCGCGACCAAGGCGCTGACGCTATTCGCGCGCAGGCGCACCGGTGGTGGCCAGCAGATCGCGCCGGATGCACAGACACTTGCGCGGATGATCATCGACCAGTTGACCGCGCAGACCGTCGATTGCCTGCTACAGGCCGCCTTTGCCGAGGATGGGCGCGACTGGCCCGACCCCGCCGCCATGGCGCAGCACCCGTTGGCGCAGGCGGGGTTGGACCGGCACCGGGGGATCGTGCGGATAGACATGGCGCTGGCCTTGCCGGTGATCGGGCTGGGCGCATCGGCGCGCGCCTATTACGGGGCGGTAGGCACGCGGCTTGGCACGGAAATGCTGGTGCCGGATCATGCCGATGTCGCTAATGCCATCGGCGCTGTCGTTGGGCAGGTGCAGATGCAGGCCTCCGGCACCGTGACCAGCCCGGGCGCAGGCGCGTTCAAGGTACATCTGGCAGGCGATGTGCAAAGCTATTCCAGCCGTGACGCCGCCTTGTCCGCGATCCGCGATGCGCTGACAGCACAGGCCACGGCTGCCGCGCGTGGCGCGGGCGTCGAAGATATCAGCCTGCATGTTGCCCAAGACATCACCGAGGTCGATGTTGAAGGCCAGCCCATGTTCATCGAGGCCAAGATCAGGGTCACCGCGCAGGGCAGGCCGCGCATCGCGGCGGGGTGATTGCGGCTGGTCACTTTCTTGTCAGTCCGATTGCGCGGCTGCGCATGATGAAGGACAACGTCGCGATATTCAGGACCATATCATGCTAGACCGCTATCTTCGCCCAATGATCGACCCGCCGCTGAACCGGATCGGGCGCCGTATGGCAGCGCGCGGGATTTCGGCGGATCGTGTCACGTTGGTCGGGTTGGTGCTGGGGCTGGTGGCCGCGCTTGTGATCGCGCTTGGCGCGCCAATGCTGGCATTGGTGCCTTTGCTGGCCAGCCGTGTGGCAGACGGGCTGGACGGGGCGGTGGCGCGGGCCACGCGCCAGACCGATTTTGGCGGCTATCTGGATATCGCTGCGGATTTCCTGTTTTACGCAATGATCCCGCTGGCCTTCGTGCTGATCGATCCGGCTGGCAACGGGGCTGCGGGTGCGTTTTTGCTCGCATCGTTCTATGTCAACGGCACCAGCTTTCTGGGCTTTGCCATACTGGCTGAAAAGCATGGCCACAGGACAACCGCGCAAGGCCAAAAATCGCTGTATTATTCCAACGGTATCCTTGAAGGGACCGAAACGATCCTGTTCTTCGTGCTGCTTTGCCTGTTCGCACCTTATTTTGCGCCGCTGGCGTGGGTCTTTGGCGCTTTGTGCTTTCTGACTGCCGCACTGCGGGTCAGGGCGGCCTATCGTATCTATGTTAACTAAAGGACATCTTTGATGAAACACCTTGCCGTTCTTGCCGCCTTGCTGGCGCCTTTGCCTGCGATGGCGGATGTTGATCCCGCCGATTGGGAGGCGGTGACAGCACAGGCCGAAGGCCAGACCGTCTATTGGAATGCCTGGGGCGGATCGACGACGACGAATGATTTCATCGCTTGGGTCGGATCGCGTGTCGCGCAGGACTATGGCGTGACCCTGAACCATGTCAAACTGACCGATACCGCCGATGCGGTCACCCGCGTGCTGTCGGAAAAGCAGGCAGGCCAGAACGAAAACGGCGCGATTGACATGATCTGGATCAACGGCGCGAATTTCGCTGCGATGAAAGAGGCCGATCTTCTGTTTGGCCCCTATGCCGAACAGCTGCCCAATTGGGCGCTGGCCGATTTTGAAAACAAACCTGCCCTGCAGACCGATTTCACTGTGCCGGTCGACGGATATGAGAGCCCTTGGGCAATGGCGCAGGTCGTGTTCGTGCATGATACCGCACGGATGCCCGACCGTCTGGGGTCGATGGATGCGCTGCTGGGCTGGGCGCAGGCCAATCCGGGGCGGTTCAGCTATCCGCAGCCGCCGGATTTTCTGGGAACAACTTTCCTGAAACAGGTGCTGATCGACATTCTGCCTGATCCATCAGTGCTGGCCGAACCTGCAACAGATGCCAATTATGATGCGGTGACAGCGCCTTTGTGGGCCTATCTTGACGCGCTGACGCCGCATCTGTGGCGCGAAGGCCGCGCCTATCCGGCAAGCGGTCCTGCGCAGTTGCAGTTGATCGCCGATGCCGAAGTCGATCTGGCGATTTCCTTTAGCCCCGGTGAAGCGACTGCCGCGATCGCCAATAACCAGTTGCCCGATACGGTGCGGACCTTTGTGCTGGACAAGGGCACGATCGGTAACGCCTCTTTCGTGGCGATCCCCTATAATTCAGGGGCCAAGGCAGGGGCGATGGTTGTCGCCAATTTCCTGCTGTCACCCGAGGCGCAGGCCCGCGCCCAAGACCCCGCGATACTTGGCTATGGCACGGTACTTGCGATGGACAAGCTGTCGGATGCCGACCGCGCGCTGTTCGAGACATTGGACCTTGGCATCGCGACGCTGACACCGGCGGAACTGGGGGTCGTGCAGGATGAACCGCATCCGACATGGATGACCCGCATCAGCGACGATTGGGTCGCGCGCTACGGCGTCGCGCAGTAAACGCCGCCCATGTCCCGCCGCCGCCTGTTACCGTTGTTACCGGCGCTGACCATGCTTGCATTGCTGGGGCCGGTGCTGGCGGGGCTGTGGGGGACGGTGTTGCCGGCCTTTGGACATCTGCCTGCGGCGGGGCTGACCGGGCCGTCGCTAGACCCGTTCCGCGACCTGTTGGGTTGGGCCGGGTTGCCGCGCGCGGTGATGCTGTCGGTGGGGACCGGCGTTCTGGCGACGGTGATGTCGTTGGCTATCGTCATGCTTGTGACGGCCGGCTGGTCTGGCACGCGGGTGTTTGGGGTATTGGAACGGCTTTTGTCGCCATTGCTGGCGGTGCCACATGCTGCGGCGGCGTTCGGGCTGGCGTTCTTGATCGCGCCATCGGGCTGGCTGGCGCGGCTGACCTCGCCGGAGCTGACAGGCTGGGACCGGCCACCAGACCTTTTGATCGTGCAGGACAGCTGGGGCCTTGCAATGACCGCTGGGCTGATCGTGAAAGAAGTGCCGTTTTTGCTGTTGATCACCTTGGCTGCCTTGGGTCAGGCGGATGCCCAGCGCAGCGTGCGCGTGGCGCGGGCGCTAGGCTATGGGCGGCTGACTGGCTGGCTCAAGACCGTGTTTCCGCGGGTCTATGCGCAGATCAGGCCGCCGGTCTATGTCGTGCTGGCCTATGCGATGTCGGTCGTGGATGTCGCTGTCATTCTGGGTCCAAACACGCCGCCGTCCTTGTCGGTGCAGATCGTCAAGCTGATGGCGCATCCCGACCTGAGCCATCGGCTGGAGGCTGCGGCGGGGGCCGTGTTGCAACTGCTGCTGGTGATTGGCGCGCTTTTGGTCTGGCGTCTGGGCGAGGGTGCCGTGGCAGCCCTTGGGCGGCGGTGGATCGCAGCGGGCGCGCGCGGCAAGGCCGACCCGGTCATCGCGGGTCTGGCGCTGGTGGCCGGGGCGGTTTCGGCGCTGGCGGTTTTTCTGGGGTTGGTCGTTCTTGGGGTCTGGTCAGTCGCGGGATTCTGGGGGTTTCCCGATGCATTGCCGGACAAGATCACGATGGCGAATTGGCTGCGTTTCGGCCCTGGCACATTGCAGGCGCTGTGCGAGACAGCCTTCATCGCGGTGGTCGCGGCGCTGGTGGCACTGGTGCTCACCATCGGCTGTCTGGAGGCTGAATATCGCCATAAACTCCGCGTCAGCCAGCGTGCGCTCTGGGTGTTGTACATACCGCTTTTGGTCCCGCAAACGGCCTTTCTGCCGGGGTTGCAGACGCTGATGTTGAACCTTGGGGCCGAAGTGGGCCGGGGGCCTGTGATACTGGCGCATGTGGTTTTTGTGCTGCCATATGTTTTCTTGTCGCTGGCGGATCCGTTCCGTGCCTGGGATGCGCGGATGGGCGTGATCGCCGCAGCACTGCGCGCCAGCCCCGACGGCATTTTGTGGCGCGTGCGGCTGCCCATGTTGCTGCGTCCGGTGCTGACAGCCTTTGCCGTCGGGCTGGCAGTATCCGTCGGGCAATACCTGGCGACCTTGCTGATCGGTGGCGGGCGCGTCGCGACCCTGACGACCGAGGCGGTGGCGCTGGCCTCGGGTGGCGACAGGCGCGCGATCGGTGTTTATGGGCTGATGCAAACGGGGGCGGCGCTGGTGCCCTTCGCGCTGGCCTTGCTTATTCCGGCGCTGGTCTGGCGCAACAGGAAAGGATTGCGGCATGGATAAGGGATTATCGCTGCGCAATGTGACGATTTTCAAAGACCGATCAGCGCTGATCAGGGTGCATCAAGATGTGGCCCCGGGTGATGTCTTGACGATCATGGGGCCGTCGGGTGTGGGCAAATCCACATTGCTGGCCTTTATCACCGGCACCTTGCCCAGCGATTTCACCGCCACTGGCAGGGTATTGCTGGACGGGCATGACATCACCCATGCTGCGGCGCATCAACGGCGCGTCGGCATCCTGTTTCAGGATGACCTGCTGTTTCCGCATCTGTCGGTCGGGGCGAACCTTGCCTTTGGCTTGCCGCCGGGTGGGTCGCGGCACAACAGGCAGGCCCGGATCGACGCCGCCTTGGCCGAGGTCGGGCTTGACGGTTTTGCGCAGCGTGATCCTGCCACTTTGTCGGGCGGACAAAAGGCGCGTGTCGCGTTGATGCGGATGCTTTTGTCCGAACCCTGCGCCCTGCTGTTGGATGAACCCTTTGCGCGGCTGGATGCGGCCTTGCGCGCGCAGGTCCGCGACATGGTGTTTGACAGGGCGCGCAGCCGCGCCTTGCCGGTATTGATGGTCACCCATGATGCCGAAGATGCGCAGGCCGCAGGCGGTGTGATCATCACGCTGGGTAATGAAACTGGCCGCTGAAAACCCGCGCAACCGGATCACATCAGTGACGCAAGGTTGATCCCCACGGTCATGGCACCAACGACAGCACCCGTGGTGTCCACAATGGACATTGATACCTGTGCTTGCACTTCACCGGATGATCCATCCAGTTCAACCTCGCCAAAATGGATGGCATTCGGGCCTTTGGGGAAGGTTTCGGAAAACTTTTCCTCGTCCCCTTGCCAGTAATCCGATGTCGCTTCGGCTGCAGCGACGTTCAGGCCACGGGCATCCATCACGAAGATTTCAGCAATGGTTCCGCCAGCTGTCGCGATGCGTTGCCGCAGAAAATCAGAGGTGGGGTTTTGCAATACGTCATCGATCAGCGGAATACCCGCCATTCCGGACTGCGCCATCCACAGCGTATCAAGTTCGTTGATCTTGGCCTGATCATAGCTGCCAGAGATTGCATTCTGCGCAATGATCGCATCCACGATGATCGGGTCGGTTGCCCAATCCATAACGTGTTCAGTAACGAATTGCGCCATCTTGGGCTGCATATCCTGTGCTGCCCCAGCTGTCGCGGTCGTGGTGGCCAGCGTCATCGCGAGCCAGAAAGTCTGTTTTTTCATTTATGATCCTCCTATGCATAGCCGGATACGGAGGATTCATTTCCAGCCGGTTAAACAACGCACAGAAGTATGAACAGTTTGAATTAACCGTCAGCTTAATCGCCCTGTTGCCAACCGGCGCGTCGCGGCACGCGAAAGGCCAGCATCGGCTTGATCAGCGGTGACGCATAGCGGTCCAGATCCAGTGCTTCATGGACGCCGGTGACGGTTTCGCCGTCCAGCACCGTTTGGACGGCGGAGCGTGAATAGAACGGCGCGTCCAGCATGCCCAGCACCTGCCGGGGTGCGATGCCGGGGTCGGCGCGGGTTTCGCGCCTGATCCGCCAGCCCGACGATTTAAACGGCACGCGCGGTGGCGCGCTGACCTGTCGGGCCGTGCCGTCATGCTCAAAGGCGATGGCGGTTTCCAGCATGGACCCGTCCCGCCGCGTCGCGTCATAGATGCAGGTCGCGCCCGCCTTGGTCGGATACCGGCCCCATGTCCAGAATTTGAAGTCGTCCTCTAGCGGTCTGGTGCCGAAATTGGCGTCGAAATACCCATGCCCCGACCATTGCCAGCCCTTTGCCGCCAGATCGACCGTGATGTCCGACGATGGCGCAAATGGCCGCCAGACATGCGCTCCATCGGGCGTCAGCGGCAGTTCGACGGATGTTACCGCGCGCGGCGTGATCGTGATCTGCCCTTGCACGCGGCTGATGACGGGCGGGCCGCTGATCTCGTTGATGTCGATCACCAAGGCTTTGCCGTTCCAATGCATCGACGATGGGCCGACCTGCAATGTGTCGGTGCTGGTGCGCAGCGCCTGTCGCCCGCGGTCGGTCATGGTGAACCGCCCGCCTGGGCCGTAGGTCGCCACATTGATGCAGCAATGATTGGCCGGATCACCGCGCCCCGACCATGCATACCATGGCGAAAAGACGGACCCTATGAACCCGATGACGCTGACGGCTTTGGTGCCGCAGGCGCTGATGCCGTCGATGTACCACCAAGCATAACCCCCCGGCGGGACGTCGAGCGCAAAGCAAGGTCGCTCAAGATCGCCGCGGCCGCGTGCTGGGCGCAGAGCGTCGCCATTGGCACCCCCGCCCCCGGATGCACCCCGCCCCCCGCCAGATACAGCCCCGGCATCGCCGTTCTGATCGTCGGGCGCTTGAAGGCCGCCGTCAGACCGTGCGGGCTGCGCCCGTACAGTGAACCGAGGCTCGCGGGGAACAGATCCGCGAACCCCTGCGGCGTGGTCAGGCTGTCCGGCCCGGGTGTCGGGCTGAAGGTCAGTCCGAACTGGCGGAAACGGGCGAAAATCTGTGTCTGACATTGGGCTTTTTCCTGTTCGGGGTCGCGCAGAACGGGGGCTGCGTTCATGATGATTTCGAAACGTTGCAAGGCGTCTGGGGCTGCCGTGCCATGATCCTGCGCGCACAGGTACAATGATGCATCGCGCGGCATTTCATTGCGGGCGAGTGCGCTAAATTCCGCCTTGGGGTCATGGCCGAAAAACACAGTATGATGCGCAAGATCTATGCCGTGCGGCACAGCTGCGAAGGCATGGACATAGGCCGACAGGCTGCGCGGTGCGATACCGTCGCGTTTGACAATCCCTGCAAAACTGTCGCCCACTAATCCGGTCGCCAGCGCACGTGGGTCGCCATTGAACACGACGGTGGCGGCGGCGAAATGGCCTTTGGTCGTCTCGACCCCGCTGATCTGCCCACCTTGGCGGGTGATCCGCAGGGCGCGGGTGTCGTAATGAAACTGCACGCCGTGCCGTTCTGCCAGCCCTGCGATAGCCTGCGCGAGCTTTTGCATCCCGCCTGCGACGGTCCAGACGCCCTGCGCCTCGGCCTGCCAGATGAGCGACAGGATCGCGGGCGACTGGTAGGGTGAGCCGCCGACATAGGTCGCATAACGCCCGAACAGCTGCGCCAAGCGCGGATCGCTGAAGCTGGATTTCAGCAGCCCCGCCAGCGTGCGGTGCGGTGCCATATCGGCGATCAGGTGGGGCTGGGCCAGCACCTTGCGCGCCACGGCGATCTGGTCGGGCATGGCGGTGCGCATCATTGGCGCGTCGAAGGCATCAAACAGCCGCTTTGCGCGGGCCGAGAAACTAGCAAATTCCGCCGCTGCCACTGCGCCAAAGGCATCGCGGACATTGGCAAGGCTGGCCTGCGCATCGGCCATCAGGTCCAGCTGCGTGCCGTCGTCCCAGTAATGCCGCGCCAACGTTGCCAGCGGCGTCAGCGTGACATGATCGGCCAGATTATCACCGACATCCGCGAACAGCGTGTCAAACACATGGCGCATCGTCAGCACGGTGGGGCCGGCATCGACCGGACCCGCTGCCGATGGAATGGCGCGCATTTTACCGCCCGGTGCAGCGTGCATATCCACGACCGACACATCGTATCCCGCATGGCCCAAGCGCAAGGCAGTGGCCAATCCGGCGATTCCCGCGCCGATGATCACGATCTTTTCCGCGGATGTGGTCATTTCGCACGGGCCTCTAGTGTATCGTTTGATTTACATTGACATATGTAAACTAAAATAGACAGTATGGAAGTGAGATAGGACACATGCCATGAAAATCGCCGACCGGATCGAAGCTACAATGACCGCTGCCATCGCGCAGGGACAGGGCGGCGTGGCGCCTCCCAAACTGGCGGCGGCGTTGAATTATGCCGTCACTCCGGGTGGTGCGCGGATCAGGCCAACGATTCTGATGAGCGTGGCAATGGCCTGTGGTGATGACCGTCCGGCGCTCACGAATGCGGCGGCGGCGGCGCTGGAGCTGGTGCATTGCGCCAGCCTTGTGCATGACGATCTGCCCTGTTTCGACGATGCCGATATGCGCCGTGGCAAGCCCGCGCTGCACCGCGCGTTTTCCGAACCTTTGGCCGTGCTGGCGGGCGATAGCCTGATTATTATGGGATTTCATTTGCTTGCGCGCGCGGCGGGCGACGCGCCTGCGCGTGCGATCACGTTGCTTGATATCCTTGGCACGCGGACCGGCATGCCCTTTGGCATTTGTGCTGGGCAAGGCTGGGAAAGCGAAAGCCAGATTGATTTATCCGCCTATCATCAGGCGAAAACCGGGGCCTTGTTCATTGCCGCGACCCAGATGGGGGCCGTGGCCGCAGGGCAAGAGGCCGAACCCTGGGCCGAACTTGGCGCGCGGATCGGAGAAGCGTTTCAAGTCGCCGACGATTTGCGTGACGCGCTCTGCGATGATGCGACACTGGGTAAGCCCGCAGGTCAGGACGATCTGCACGGGCGGCCCAATGCGGTGGCCGCTTACGGCGTACAGGGCGCGGTCAAACGGTTTGACGATATCCTTGGTGGTGCGATTTCATCGATTCCCGCTTGCCCCGGCGAGGCGGCGCTGGCCCAGATGGTGCGCGCCTATGCCGATAGATTGGTGCCTGCGGGCGCGCGTGACCGGCGCACCGTGCCGGGCGAATAATGACGGATGCGGCTGTGACAATGCCGGTATCCGGGCCTGACCTTGACCGCCAAAGCGCGTCGCGTTTCACACGTCTGGTGGCCTCGCCTGCCTTTCAGAAATGGGCTGCCCGCTTTCCCCTGACACGTCGCCTGGTCCGGTCCGAAGGCCATGCGATGTTCGATCTTGTCGCCGGTTTCTGTCACTCGCAGGTGCTTTATACGCTGGTAGCGTTGGATATCCCCAAGCTGTTGTTGGTCCATGAACTGCCCTTGTCCACCTTGGCGGTGCAAGGGCGGATGCCGCCCGACCGTATGGCGGTGCTGCTGTCCGCGGCCGGGGCGCTGGGCCTGCTGAAACAGCGCAAATCGGGCCTTTATGCGCTGACAACGCGGGGTGCCGCGCTTGCTGGGGTGCCCGGTCTGGCGGGGATGATCGCGCATCATGACGTGCTTTATCGTGATCTGTCGGACCCCGTTGCGTTTTTTCGCGGTGAAGTGGACACGGAACTGGCCGATTTCTGGCCCTATGTGTTCGGCGCTGGGGCTGCGACCAACCCGGACAGTGCCGCCAAATATTCGCGCCTGATGGCCGATAGCCAGCTTTTGGTCGCCGATGACACGCTGGCAGCGGTCGATTTTCGCGGTGTCACCCGCTTGATGGATGTGGGTGGTGGGACAGGTGCATTCCTTGCGGCGGTGGGTGCGGCCTACCCGAAACTGGCGATGACATTGTTCGATCTGCCCGCCGTCGTTCCTGCCGCGCAGGACAGGTTCGGCGCAGCGGACATGACGAATCGGGTGCAGATCGTGCCAGGATCGTTCCGCGACCAGCCGCTGCCGCAGGGGGCCGATATGATCAGCCTTGTGCGCGTGCTTTACGATCACAGCGATGAAACTGTGGCTGATTTGCTGGCTGCCGCCTATGCCGCGCTGCCCACCGGCGGGCGGATCGTGATTTCCGAACCGATGACAGGCGGCGCTGCCCCGCATCGCGCGGGTGATGCCTATTTCGCGATCTATTGCATGGCAATGCGCACCGGGCGCGCGCGGTCGGCCGACAGGATTGCGGCGCTTTTGCAACAGGCCGGATTCTCCAGCCTGCGTCTGCCAAAGGCCGCGCGCCCCTTCATCACCTCGGTTGTTGAAGGTGTAAGGTAAAGTTTACACACCATGTGTCTAAAAGAATTGACACTGCCCATCAAAAAGATAAACTCAATCCAAGAGGAGGCGCTGCTGTCAGGCCAGAATGGCCCCAAGCACCGCAGGAGAGATTAATTGGAAACAAGGGCCGTCATATTATCAGCACCCCGCAAGCTGGGGCTTGATACGGTGGGAATCACACCCCCGGCGCGTGACGATATTGTTGTCCAGATCCGCCATTCCGGCATTTCCACAGGCACCGAAAAACTGTTCTGGTCCGGTGATATGCCGCCATTTCCCGGCATGGGTTATCCGCTGATCCCCGGCTACGAGGCCGCGGGCGAAGTGGTCGAGGCTGGCCTGGACAGCGGGTATCGCGTGGGGGAACATGTCTTTGTCCCCGGTGCCAATTGCTATGAAGGCGCGTTTGGCCTGTTCGGGGCTGCTGCACAGACCATCGTGACCAAGGCGTCCCGTGTGACACGGATCGACCGTGGCCTTGGGGCGGGTGGCGCATTGCTCGCACTGGCTGCCACCGCGCGGCACGCGATGGCGGGGCCGAACAAATCTGTGCCTGATCTGATCATTGGTCACGGTGTTCTGGGCCGCCTTTTGGCGCGGCTGACCATCGCGGCGGGCGCACCTGCGCCGACCGTCTGGGAAGTGGACCCTATCCGCATGGCGGGTGCCAAGGGATATCAGGTGATGACACCCGAAACCGACACGCGCCGCGATTATACATCCATCTATGATGCCTCCGGCCGTGGTGATCTGCTGAACGAGTGGATCGGGCGCATCGCCAAGGGCGGCGAGATTGTTCTGGCGGGTTTTTATACCGCGCCACTGCAATTCGCCTTTCCGCCCGCCTTTATGAAAGAGGCCCGTTTGCGCATCAGCGCGGAATGGAAAGCTGACGATATGACAGCCACACGCGCGCTGGTCGAAAACGGCACTTTGCGCTTGGGCGATCTGATCACACACGAACAAGCCGCCGAAACCGCGACCGCTGCCTATGAAACGGCGTTCAGCGATCCGGCCTGCCTGAAAATGATTTTGAACTGGGGAACCGCATGAAAGATGAAATACCGAACCTGAAGGATTTCGATCAGCGTCTGCGCGATGAAGCCCACGAGGAACCTTCGCTCGAAGTGCCAAGCGGGCCGCCCACATCAAAAACCCAGATCATTGCGATTTATGGCAAGGGCGGGATCGGCAAGTCGTTCACGCTGGCCAACCTGTCCCACATGATGGCCGAAATGGGCAAGCGCGTACTGCTGATCGGCTGCGATCCTAAATCGGATACCACCAGCCTGTTGTTCGGCGGCAAGGCCTGCCCGACGATTATTGAGACATCCGCCAAGAAAAAACTGGCGGGCGAAGAGGTCGCCATCGGCGATGTCTGTTTCAAACGTGGTGGCGTGTTCGCGATGGAACTGGGCGGGCCAGAGGTTGGCCGCGGTTGCGGCGGGCGCGGTATTATTCACGGGTTCGAATTGCTCGAAAAGCTGGGGTTCCATGATTGGGACTTTGACTATGTCCTGCTCGATTTCCTGGGCGACGTGGTCTGCGGCGGTTTCGGCCTGCCGATTGCGCGCGACATGGCGCAAAAGGTGATCCTGGTCGCGTCCAACGATCTGCAATCGCTTTACGTCGCCAACAACGTCTGTTCGGCGGTGGAATATTTCCGCAAGATGGGCGGCAATGTCGGTGTGGCCGGTCTGGTCATCAACAAGGACGATGGCACCGGAGAGGCGCAGGCCTTTGCCGAAGCCGTGAAAATCCCCGTGCTTTGCGCGATCCCGCAGAACGACGATCTGCGCAAGAAATCCGCGAATTACCAGATCGTGGGCAGCTATGACAGCGAATGGGGCCCGATGTTTGCGGGTCTTGCCGATGCGGTTGGTATTGCGCCACCTGTGCGCCCGACCCCGCTGGACCAAGACGGTCTGCTGGGGCTGTTCGATGCCAAGGATACCGGCGGCGATTACAAACTGGTCCCTGCCACCGACATGGACATGCGCGGCAAGAACGCTGTGGCCAAAGAAAGCCTGGAGGTCATTTACGATGACGCCTGAGCCATCCCGCCAAACCCGCGAGGAAGTGCGCCAGATGCTGGCGAACGCCCGCCCCGACCAGTTGCAACGGCTGCTTGGCGCGATCGCCCGCGTTCCCGTGAAGGAGGCGCAACATTATGACGCTTGATCACCAGACTCAAGGTTACGAAGTCGGCTATGACGAGGCGGGCAATGTCCGCATCATCGAAGGCGAGGCTGTCGTGGCGACACCCGAGGTCGCGCAGACAGCATTGGCTGGCGGCTGTTCTTCGGGCGGCACGATGAAGGACGCAGCACGCGCTGCGGGCAAATCCGACATTCTGGACCAATATGCCAAGGACTATCCGCAAGGACCACATGACCAGCCACAATCCATGTGTCCGGCGTTCGGGTCTTTGCGTGTGGGCCTGCGTATGAAACGCGTGGCGACAATCCTGTCGGGGTCTGCCTGCTGCGTTTACGGGCTGACCTTTGTGTCGCATTTCTATGGTGCGCGCCGGTCTGTCGGCTATGTGCCGTTCAATTCCGAAACGCTGGTCACCGGCAAGCTGTTCGAGGATATCCGCGAAAGCGTGCATGATATGGCCGATCCCGACCGTTATGATGCGATCGTGGTCACCAATCTGTGTGTGCCGACGGCGTCCGGTGTGCCTTTGCGCCTGCTACCGCGCGAGATCAACGGCGTGCGGATCGTTGGCATCGACGTGCCGGGGTTTGGCATCCCCACCCATGCCGAGGCCAAGGATGTTCTGGCCGGTGCGATGCTGGCCTATGCCCGTGAAGAGATCAAGGCAGGCCCCGTTGCCCGCCCTGTCGGCGGCAAATCTGACCGCCCGTCTGTTGCCCTGCTGGGCGAGATGTTCCCCGCCGATCCGATGATGATCGGCGCGATGCTGGCGCCCATGGGTCTGGCCGCTGGCCCAGTTGTGCCCACCCGCGAATGGCGCGAGCTTTATGCCGCCCTTGATTGCGGTGTCGTGGCAGCGATCCATCCGTTCTATACGGCATCGGTGCGCGAATTTCAGGCGGCTGGGCGTAAGGTCGTAGGCTCAGCGCCTGTCGGATACCACGGTACCGCCGCATGGCTGGCCGCGATTGGCGAGGCGTATAATGTGCCTGCCGCGCAGATTGCTGCGGCACAGAACGCATTTTTGCCTGCGATTACCGCCGCCCTTGGTGGCGCGCAGATCAAGGGCACCGTGACGCTGTCGGGCTATGAAGGCTCTGAGCTGCTGGTCGCGCGTCTGCTGATCGAAAGTGGCGCGGATGTGCCTTATGTTGGCACCGCCTGTCCGAAAACCCCTTGGTCCGCCGAGGATGCTGCATGGCTGGAAAGCCGCGGTGTGAAGGTGAAATACCGTGCCTCGCTCGAGGATGATCTGGCGGCTGTGGATGCGATCAACCCTGATCTGGCGATTGGCACCACGCCCGTGGTGCAACATGCCAAGGAACGCGGGACGCCCGCGCTGTATTTCACCAACCTGATTTCCGCGCGTCCCCTGATGGGGCCAGCCGGTGCCGGGTCATTGGCGCAGGTCGTCAATGCGGCGATTGCGGGCAAGGAAAAGATGGACACGATGCGCGCCTTTTTCGAAGGCGTGGGTCACGGCGATACCGCCGGTGTCTGGGAAGGGTCACCCAACCTGCGCCCTGATTTCCGCGCGATGCATCAGAAAAAGCTCGACAAGCAGGCGCGTGCGGCTGCGGCGGAGCAGATGATATGATGGCGTATTTTGGAACAAAATCGTCATGGTGCGGGAAAGAGATTGGCAAAGCCAATCGCGGCCGCACAGCGACCGCAGGGGGCGCTGCCCCTGCTGCGCTCCCCCGGAGTTTTTTGAACAAAGCGAGGGGCGGATCATGCTGATCATGGATCACGACCGCGCGGGCGGCTATTGGGGTGCGGTTTACGCGTTTTGTGCCGTCAAGGGATTGCAGGTTGTCATCGACGGGCCTGTGGGCTGCGAAAACCTGCCGGTGACGTCGGTCTTGCATTACACCGACGGCTTGCCACCGCATGAATTGCCGATTGTCGTGACCGGCCTGGGCGAGACCGAGATGGGCGAAGGCACCGAGGCGGCGATGAAACGCGCTTGGGAAGTGCTTGATCCCGCACTGCCTGCCGTGGTTGTCACAGGGTCGATTGCCGAGATGATCGGGGGCGGTGTGACGCCGCAAGGTACCAATATCCAGCGGTTCCTGCCGCGCACGATTGACGAGGATCAATGGGAAGCCGCCGACCGCGCGATGACCTGGATTTTCACCGAATTCGGCATGACCAAAGGCCGGATGCCGCCTGAAAAGAAGCGGACCCCAGGCGAGGCGCCGCGCGTCAATATTTTGGGTCCGATGTATGGTGCGTTCAACATGCCATCCGATCTGGCCGAGATCCGGCGCCTGATCGAAGGCATCGGCGCCGAGGTCAATATGGTGATGCCTTTGGGTGCCCATGTGGCCGAGATGCGCAACCTGGTGAATGCGGATGTGAATATCTGCATGTACCGCGAATTCGGGCGTGGCCTGTGCGAGGTGCTGAACAAGCCCTACCTGCAAGCGCCGTTCGGGATAGATTCCACCACGAAATTCCTGCGCAAGTTGGGCGAATTGACAGGGCTGGACCCCGAACCGTTTATCGAGCGCGAGAAGCATTCGACCATCAAACCGGTCTGGGATCTGTGGCGGTCTGTCACGCAGGATTTCTTTGCTACGGCGGAATTCGCCATTGTCGCGAATGAAACCTATGCCCGTGGCATCCGCCATTATCTTGAGGGTGATCTGGGTTTCCCATGTGCCTTTGCCGTTGCGCGCTGTCGTGGCAAAAAGACCAACAATGACGAAGTGCGCGCGATGCTGCATGCCAAGCGCCCGCTGATCGTCATGGGGTCGATCAACGAGAAAATGTATCTGGCCGAAATGAAGGCCGGACATGGGCCAAGCCCCGTGTTTATCCCCGCCTCTTTCCCCGGTGCTGCGATCCGGCGCGCCACGGGCACCCCGTTCATGGGCTATGCCGGTGCGACCTATGTGCTGCAAGAGGTCTGCAACGGGCTGTTCGATGCCTTGTTCCACATCCTGCCCTTGGGCACGGACATGGACAGGACCGATGCCACGCTGACGCCTTTGCGCCGCGATTTCCCTTGGGATGCGGATGCACAGGCCAAGCTGGACGAGATCGTGGCGACGCACCCGATCCTCACACGAATTTCCGCCGCCAAGTCTCTGCGCGATGCCGCAGAGCGGGCTGCGCTCGACGCCGGCAACGACAGGGTCGTGCTGGAGACCGTCGAAACCCTGCAACCATCCTTGGGAGGACGCAAATGACTGATTTCACCACAGACGCACCGATGACACGGGCGCGGCACACGGCCCCGAAACGGGAATATTATGCGTATTTCGCGCTGATCTTTCTGGCGACCCTGCCGCTGGCGATCCTGACATGGGTCCTGTTTGCGGCGCGCCGGATGGAGCTGCCCGAACACGGGCCCATCGCCAAGGCCTGGACCCAGGCGCGCATCATCACGCCGCATATCTTCAACGCATGAAGGTACGGCACGACATTTGTCCGGAAACGGACATCACGATATTCGTCATTCCCCCCCGGGATGGCGGATTAGGGCAGAGGACAAGCTTCTGTCGTAACCCGGCCGCGGGGGCTGCGCGGCGTCAGTATTCTATTTTGGAGACAAAACATGGCTGACAAATCCGACCTTTCGTTCACAGGTCTCACTGATGAGCAAGCGCAAGAGCTGCACTCAGTTTATATGAGCGGGTTTACGATCTTCACGATCGTGGCCGTCGTCGCGCATATTCTGACGTACATCAAGCTGCCTTGGTTCAACTGGTAAGAAGAGGAATATCCACATGGCACAGTTCTATAAGATCTGGCTGGTTTTCGACCCACGCCGCGTATTCGTGGCACAGGGCGTTTTCCTGTTCCTGCTGGCAGCGATGATTCACCTCGTCCTGCTGAGCAATGAAGCAACAAACTGGTTCCAGCTGGCCTTTGGCGGTTGATCAGCGCTTTCAATAACATCGCTACGGGCGGGACTTTGGTCCGCCCGCGGCAAACACCGACATTGACGATCACAGGGCGCAGCCGAACGGGGATGCAGGGCCTGTAGCATATGGAGTAGGAAGATGGCACAGCTCAGCTTCGAAAGAAAATACCGGGTCCGTGGCGGGACATTGGTAGGCGGAGATCTGTTCGACTTTTGGGTGGGGCCATTTTATGTTGGCTTCTTCGGGGTCACGACGTTCTTTTTCGCCGTCCTTGGGACAATCATGATTTTTTACGGGGCCAGCCAAGGCCCAACATGGAATCCGTGGCTGATTTCGATTGATCCGCCACCACTCGAATACGGCCTTGGTGCCGCACCTTTGCTGCAAGGCGGATTGTGGCAGATCATCACGATCTGCGCTGTCGGTGCCTTCCTCAGCTGGATGATGCGCGAGGTCGAAATCTGCCGCAAACTGGGCATCGGCTATCATGTGCCTTTTGCCTTTGGCGTTGCGATCTTTGCCTATGTCACGCTGGTCATTATCCGACCGGTGTTGCTGGGGGCTTGGGGACATGCGTTTCCTTATGGCATCTTCAGCCACCTCGATTGGGTGAATAACGTGGGCTATGCTTACGGCAACTTCCACTACAACCCGGCCCATATGGTCGCGATCAGTTTCTTCTGGATCACGACACTGGCGCTGGCGCTGCATGGATCGCTGGTTTTGTCCGCGGTCAACCCCGGCAAGGGCAAGACCATCGGCGCGCCTGATCACGAAGACACCTATTTCCGCGATCTGATCGGCTATTCGATCGGGCCACTGGGTATCCACCGTCTGGGCCTGTTCCTTGCGCTGATGGCCGGTTTCTGGAGCGCGGTCTGTATCGTGATTTCCGGCACCATCTGGTTCGAGGAATGGATCGTCTGGTGGGATTGGTACTATGAACTGCCCTGGTGGGTAGACCTGTAGGAGGGTATGAAAATGGCTGAATATCAAAATATCTTCACGCAAGTCCAAGTCCAGGGCCCTGCCGAAATGGGGGTCGTTGCCGACGCGGACACGATGCGCGAACGCACCAAAGGCACCCGGTTCTCGACCTTGCTTGGCCTTTTTGGCAACGCCCAGATCGGGCCTGTCCATCTGGGATCAAGCGGGATGATCGCGGTCATCGGCTTTGCGGCATGGTTTTTCATCATCGGGATGAATTTCTGGGCCGAGGTCGGCTATAGCCCCGGTCTGTTCTTCCGTGACCTGTTCTGGCTGTCGCTGGAACCGCCGGGGCCACAATACGGGCTGGGCTTTGCGCCCCTGGCCGAAGGCGGATGGTGGCTGATCGCCAGCTTCTTCTTTCTGGTCGGGTGCTGTGCTTGGTGGCTGCACACCTATCAGCGCGCCAAGGCGCTGGGTATGGGGCTGCATGTTGCTTACGCCTTTGCCGCGCTGCTGTGGCTGATCTTTGTGCTGGGTCTGATCCGGCCGATCCTGATGGGATCATGGAGCGAGGCCGTCCCTTACGGAATCTTCTCGCACCTTGACTGGACCAACCTGTTCTCGATCACCCATGGTAACCTGTTCTACAACCCGTTCCACGCGCTTTCGATTGCGTTCCTTTACGGGTCGGTGCTGCTGTTCGCTATGCATGGTGCGACGATCCTTGCGGTCAGCCGTTTCGGTGGCGAACGCGAGATCGAACAGATCGTGGATCGTGGCACGGCATCTGAACGGGCTGCATTGTTCTGGCGCTGGACCATGGGCTTTAATGCCACGATGGAAGGTATCCACCGTTGGGCCTGGTGGTTCGCGGTTCTGACACCGCTGACAGGTGGTATCGGGATACTGCTGTCCGGAACTGTCGTGGACAACTGGTTCGTCTGGGCACAAATCCACGGCTATGCGCCCCTGAACTGAGGAGAGAGACCATGAAAAACAACGACATCCTCCAAATGAACAGCAAAAGCAGGCTGACCGCTGACATCACCTTCCTGATGCTCAAAGGTGCGGGTTATGCAGCGCTCTTCGTTGTGGCGATCTGGTTCTTCATCGGGGCGTTCGCCTTGATCGGCGAGGCACTGCCCGAGGAAAGCCGCAGCACGCCCGACCCGGTCAACCGGGCGGCACCGATGGAAGACGCGGTCGCTGACTAAAAACCCATTGGATCAGGCATCGCGCGACGCCTGCCTGATCCTTCGCTGTCGGATCACCCTTCCCTGGTCGGTCCGTCATTGGGATTTCGATCCCAGTTCCCTTCCTGTTGGCTACAGGAGACTAGCGTCGCAAGCGGTTCAATCCACTTGCGACGCTTTTTTATTGCAAAGGTGACGTCATGACGAACCGCCCTTCCACACCCTTTCTGGACAGTATCGCAGGCCCTGCTGACCTGCGCCGGATGAATATGACAGCGCTTGCCAATCTCGCGGATGATCTGCGCGCCGAGGTAATCTCGGCCGTATCCGAAACGGGCGGGCATCTTGGGTCGTCTTTGGGGGTGGTCGAATTGACCGTCGCCATTCACGCCGTGTTCGACACGCCGCGCGACAAGCTGATCTTTGACGTGGGCCACCAATGTTATCCGCATAAGGTGCTGACCGGCCGTCGTGACCGCATCCGCACCCTGCGCCAAGAAGGTGGGTTGTCCGGTTTCACCAAACGCAGCGAAAGCGAATACGACCCCTTTGGTGCCGCCCATTCCAGCACCTCGATTTCCGCCGCCCTTGGGTTCACTGTGGGCCGTGATCTGGGTATGCCCACGGGTGATGCGATTGCCGTGATCGGGGATGGCTCGATCAGCGCGGGCATGGCCTATGAGGCGATGAACAACGCAGGGTCCGAAGGACGGCGGTTGTTCGTGATCCTGAATGATAACGAAATGTCTATCGCGCCACCTGTTGGTGCAATGTCGAAATACCTGTCGGGTCTTTACGCATCGCCCTTGGGCGATCTGCACAAAATGGCCGAAGGGTTCGAATCCGTCCTGCCCGGCCCGATCCGTGACCATGCGCGGCGCGCGCGGCAGCTCGTGACTGGCATGCAATCGGGCAATACGGGCACCTTGTTCGAAAGCCTTGGGTTTTCCTATATCGGCCCGATCGACGGGCACGATATGTCCCAGCTTTTGCCGGTGCTGCGCGCGGCCAAGACCCGTGCCACCGGCCCCGTGCTGATCCATGTCTGCACCAAAAAAGGCAAAGGGTACGCTCCCGCCGAACAAAGCGCCGACAAATACCACGGTGTCGCGAAATTCAACGTGGCCAGTGGCGAACAGGCCAAATCGCGCCCCAACGCGCCCAGCTATACCAAGGTCTTTGGCACGGCGCTGACGGTCGAGGCGCAGCATGACCCACGCATCGTCGCGGTCACTGCCGCAATGCCCAATGGCACTGGGGTCGATATTATGGGCCAACGTTTTGGCAGCCGCGTGTTCGACGTGGGTATGGCCGAACAGCATGGCGTCACTTTTGCCGCAGGTATGGCAGCAAGCGGGCTGAAACCGTTCTGTGCGATCTATTCGACCTTCCTGCAACGCGGCTATGACCAGATCGTGCATGATGTTGCATTGCAAAACCTGCCTGTCAGGTTTGCCATCGACCGCGCTGGTCTGGTCGGCGCCGATGGCCCGACACATGCGGGGTCGTTCGATATCGGCTATTTGGCCGCCTTGCCCAATATGGTGGTTATGGCGGCAGGGGATGAATTGGAACTGATGCATATGGTGCGCACCGCCGCTGCCTATGACGAAGGGCCGATTGCGTTCCGCTATCCGCGCGGCGAAGGCGTCGGGCTGGACCTTCCCGAACGTGGCGAGATCATCGAAATCGGCAAAGGCCGGATCGTGCAGCAAGGTAGCGATGTTGCGATCCTGTCCTTTGGCGCACATCTGGATGAATGCCGCAAGGCCGCCCGCGCGCTGGAAACGCAGGGCGTATCGGTCACCATTGCGGACGCGCGGTTTGCCAAACCGCTTGACCGCGCGCTGATCCGGCAATTGCTGCGCCATCACAAGGCGCTGGTCACGGTCGAACAGGGCGCGCAGGGCGGTTTCGGGGCCATGGTGCTGCATGATCTGGCCAATGATGGGCTACTGGATGGGCGCTGTCAGGTCCGCACGATGACGCTGCCTGACCGCTATATCGACCATGCTGCCCCCGATGTGATGTATGCCGAGGCCGGGCTGACGGCCGTCGATATCGCCGCAACGGCGATGCAGGCGGCCAATATAGGTCTGCGCAAGGTGCAGTCCCGCGTGGTGGATCAGGGTTAAGCAGTCAGCCGCCCATCCTATTTGCCCTTGAACTGGACATCGTAAAGCTGCTTGAACTTGCCACCTGTCGTCAGCAGATCGTCGATCTTGCCGCGTTCGACGATCTGGCCATTTTCAAGATAGCAGATTTCATCCGCATTCATCACGGTCGACAGCCGGTGCGCGATGACGATGGTGGTCACACCGCGCGTGATGGATTCAAGCGCGTCGCGCACCAAGACCTCGGAATGGCTGTCGAGCGCGCTGGTCGCTTCGTCCAGCAGCAGGATTGGCGCCTGCCGCAGCACGGCCCGGGCAATGGACAGACGCTGGCGCTGGCCACCTGACAGGAATGACCCATTCTCGCCAATGATTGTGTCATAGCCATTGGCCAGCTTTTCGATAAATTCATGCGCATGGGCTACTTTGGCGGCGGCGATGGCCTCGTCCTGGGTTGCGCCCTCGCGGGCCAGAAGCAGGTTGTCCATCACGGTCCCCGCAAACAGGAACGTATCCTGCCCGACGAAAGCGATATTCGCGCGCAAAGAGCTGAAGGTCGCGGCCTTTATGTCCTGCCCGTCGATCAGAACATTGCCCTCGGTCGGGTCATACAGCCGCAAGAGCAGGTTCAGCAGTGTCGATTTACCACCACCCGAGGGGCCGACAAGCGCCGTCGTCTTGCCTGGCTGGAACGCCATGTTGACCGATCGCAGAACCTGTTCGTTGTCGCCATAGGCAAAACAGACATCCGACAGTTCAACCGCTCCCGGACCCACGACAAGCGGTACGGCATCAGGGCTTTCCAGCATGGTCTGCTTGGTATCCAGCAATTCATACATCATCCGGACGCCGACCATGTTGCTTTCGATGACGACCCGCATTTTCGACAGACGCATCGCCGGTTCATAGGACATCAGGAAAGCGGTGACAAAAGACATCAGCTGCCCCGCTGTTCCGGGCGCGCGGCCAAACAGATCAACCGCGCTGAGGACGACGATCGACGCGATGGCAAGGCCCGCCACGACATCCAGCAAGGGCATGGTCGCCGATTGCAGCTGAACGATCCGGTTGTTGCGGTCTTCGACCTGGCGGACCGCGGCCTCCATCCGGTTGGCCATGCTGGTTTCCAGTCCAAAGGCCTTGACCACCCGCGCACCCAGCGAGGTTTCCTGCACCACCCTGATAATCTCGCCCAGACCAGCCATTTCCTGCTGCATGACGTCCTGCACCAGCCGCAGGATGCGCTGCACCCCGTAAACCACGATGGGCGCCACGACGAGGCTGACCAGTGACAGCACCGGCTGTTGATAGACCATCACCGCAATCAGCCCGATCAGCGTCAAAAGATCGCGGATGAACCCCGCGACAATCGTGTCGATGATGGCGCGCGCAGATTGCGCGCTTTGCGTCACCTTCAACAGCAGGTCGGATGATGCATTGCTGTTGAAAAACGCAACGCCCTGGCCCAGCATCCGGTGGTAAATCTGCATCTGCTTTTGCGCGACAATCCGGTTGCCCGCCCGCGCCATCAGCACGGCCTGCACATACATCGCAACGCCACGAAACGCGAAAACAAGCGCGACGCCCGCGCCCACAGCCATCACCCGGCCCCGGTTGTCGGGTGTCGATAGTGCATCAATGATCTGGCCCATCATCCATGCCGTCGCTGCCGTCGCCGTCGCCACCAGCACCATCGCGCCTGCGGCGGCAAGATATTTCCAGCGATGTTCGTGAAAACTTTCCAGCAACAGACGCATGATCAGGCGATCCGCGGGTAAACGGGCCAGCCATCGCTCGTGCCATTTGGTCGGTGGTGCCATCTGCTCACATGTTCTTAATCCGGTTCAGAGGGTTCCTAAACCGTTTTGCGGATTTATGCGATAGCCACACCAACAACTTCTTGGTGACCCCGGCAGGATTCGAACCTGCAACCTGCCCCTTAGGAGGGGGCTGCTCTATCCTGTTGAGCCACGGGGCCGCCGGTTTGTTCAATGCCTGCGTTTGCTTGTCTGGTCAACGTCTCTCGGGCCAGCTAACCTTGGGCAAACGACAAGACAGGACCATGCCTTTGACCAGCGATCACAAACGCCCCCTGACCCTGCGCGATGTCTCTGAGGCATCGGGCGTCAGTGAAATGACCGTCAGCCGCGTCTTGCGCAACAAGGGCGATGTCAGTGCGGCAACCCGCCAAAAAGTGCAGGATGCGGCGAAACGCCTGGGCTATGTTCCCAACAAGATCGCGGGCGCGCTGGCGTCGTCGCGCGTCAACCTTGTGGCGGTGATCATTCCGTCACTGGGCAACATGGTGTTCCCCGAGGTGCTGGCCGGCATATCAGAAGTGCTGGAAGACACCGACCTGCAGCCCGTTGTCGGCGTCACGGATTACCTGCCCGAGAAAGAGGAAAAGGTCCTGTTCGAGATGCTGTCATGGCGGCCCTCTGGCGTCATCATCGCGGGGCTTGAACATTCCGAGGCGTCGCGCGCCATGCTGCGGCAGTCGGGCATTCCCGTGGTCGAGATCATGGACACCGATGGCGATCCGATTGACGCCTGCGTCGGCATTTCGCACCGGCGCGCGGGCCGCAAGATGGCCGAGGAAATCATCGCCGCCGGCTATAAAAAGATCGGGTTCATGGGCACCAAGATGCCGCTGGACCACCGTGCGCGCAAACGTTTCGAAGGGTTCACCCGCACGCTGGCCAAGGCCGGGATCGAGATTGCGGATCAGGAATTCTATTCCGGCGGGTCCGCACTGGCCAAAGGCCGCGAAATGACCGCCAAGATGATCGCGCGCAGTCCTGATCTGGATTTTCTGTATTATTCCAATGATATGATCGGCGCGGGCGGTTTGCTGTATCTGCTGGAACAGGGTGTCGCGATCCCCGATCAAATCGGGCTTGCCGCGTTCAACGGCGTGGAATTGCTGGACGGTCTGCCGCGCCAATTGGCAACGATGGATGCCTGCCGCCGCGAAATCGGGGTCAAGGCTGCGCAGATCATCGTGGCGCGCAATCAGGGGCTGGCGCGCGAGGATGAAACCACCGTCACGCTGAGCCCGAAATTGTCACCGGGCGAAACATTGCGGCGTAGCTAAACCATCTTGATCACGTTCTTGTCGATGGCCAGCATATAGCCTTTGCGCGCGATGTTCTTGATCAGCAATTCGCTGACCAGCTGATTGCCCAAAGTATCGCGCAGGCGCTTGATGCGGGTGGCCCCCGCCGCTTCGTCGCAATCCGATGGGTCGCGGCCTGAAATCACGCCTTCGATTTCGGCGCCTGACAGCACCTCGTCATCCATCCTTGCTTCGGCCAGGACAGACAGGGTTTCAAGGGCGGCATCCGTCAGTTTGAATTCGAAATCGTTCAGATAAACCGATTTCTGGTCGCGGCTGATCAGCAGGGAATTCACCTCGATCCCCTGCCGTTCGATCCGGCCCATCCGGCGGTTCAGCGCGATCAGCATGACCAAAAAAGCGACGGCAGTGACCAAAAGGGCGGTTGCAAAGATCAGCAGCACGAAGATCACGAACCGATAAGACGCGAGAGTATCCGAAAACGCGGTGCCAGATTGCGCAAGGATTTCCAGCAGCTTGATTTCCGCATTGCCCGTCAGCGTGTCGTTTTCCACGAACAGCCGTTCGACCCGCATGTTGAACGCATTGGCGTCGGGCAGGCTCATGAACAGCAAAACCGCTGTGATACCCAAGACCAGCACGATGGCGGCAATGCCTGCCACCACGATCCGGTTGCCGATTTCGCGCGATTCAGTAGCGGAGGTAAAACTCACCGGCGCTGTCCCTTCGTTCTTCCAGCCCGGACTCGTCAAAGACCCCAAGCACATTCAACAATTGCCACCCGTCGCGGGCCAGAGCGTCACGCAGCTGTGCCTCGGCGGTCGCAACACTGCAATCGCCGCGGACTTCGGTCACACCGTAATGCAGCCGCAGGGGATTGTCCTGCTTGGCTTTATAATCAGCATAACACGCCGCCTGCGCGAAAGTTGCGGACAGACAAAAGATCAGGAAAGAGAAGGAAAAGAATTTCATCGGTCGATCTCATCCCAAATCATGCGGCTATTCAATAGCATCAATCGTACGCGCCTGCACGATGTCATGGCCAGCCCTTGATATTGTCTGACAAAGCCAGATTGCAGCAAAGCTAACGCACGGCATGGCGCGGTGCCTTGTCCCAGTTACCGCGCTGTTCGGGGGCAGAGTGTCAGGTCTGACGCTCTGCCCCTTTTTTCTTGCGCTTGCGGCACTCCTGAGGTCACTGGGCGCATGACATTGCCTGATTTTTCTTTCGAAGACACGGCCCATGGCCGTGGCCATCTGCGGATCGCAGGGGTGGACGAGGTCGGGCGTGGCCCGCTGGCCGGGCCGGTTGTGGCGGCGGCGGTGGTGCTGGACCCAGCGTGCCTGCCTGCCGGATTGAACGACAGCAAGAAACTGACCCTTGACCGGCGCGAGGCGTTGTTCTCGCAGATCATGGATAGCGCCGATGTCAGCATCGCGCAGGCCAGCGTGGCCGAGATCGACAGCAATAACATCCTGCGCGCCTCGCATCTGGCGATGCTGCGCGCGATTGCCGGATTGGCCACCCCGCCTGACCATGTCCTGATCGACGGCAACATGGTGCCACGCGGTCTGACACTGTCGTCCGAAACGATCGTCAAAGGTGACGCGCGGTCGCTGTCGATTGCGGCTGCGTCTATCGTGGCAAAAGTGTGGCGTGACCGCCACATGGTGGATTTGGCGCAACAGTTTCCGGGTTATGGCTGGGAAGCGAACGCCGGATATCCGACGCCTGCGCATAAATTGGCGCTGGTCACCCTTGGTGTGACCCCACACCATAGGCGTTCGTTCAAACCCGTCCACAATATCTTGTATCAAGATAAAATCATAAGTGATTGATTCAATAAAGGTTTTGACAGCGAATCATCTCTGACTCAGATTGGGGCCAACCAAAGAGCGGGCAATCCGCCGGGGCAATGAGGCGAACATGACGGTCAAGACCAAAGCAAAGGTGGCGCAAGCGCTGCCATTGAATACAATTATCGACGGCGATTGCATCGCGGTCATGAACAGCCTGCCGGCAGGATCGGTGGATCTGATCTTTGCCGATCCGCCCTATAACTTGCAGTTGAAAGGCGATCTGCACCGCCCCAACAATTCCAAGGTCGACGCCGTTGACGACGCCTGGGACCAATTCGACAGTTTCGCCGCCTATGACCGCTTTACCAAGGCGTGGCTGGCCGCCGCGCGCCGCCTTTTGAAACCCAATGGCGCGATCTGGGTGATTGGCAGCTATCACAATGTGTTCCGCATGGGTGCGGAATTGCAAAACCAAGGTTTTTGGATTTTGAACGATGTGGTCTGGCGCAAATCCAACCCGATGCCCAATTTCCGTGGCAAACGCCTGACCAATGCGCATGAAACGCTGATCTGGGCGTCCAAGGAAGAGGCCAGCAAATACACCTTCAACTACGAGGCGCTGAAATCGCTGAACGAAGGCGTGCAGATGCGTTCTGACTGGGTGCTGCCTATTTGCACCGGCCACGAACGGCTCAAGGACGACCAAGGCGACAAGGCGCATCCGACACAAAAGCCGCAATCCTTGCTGCACCGCGTGATCGTGGGCACAACCAATCCGGGCGATGTGATCCTTGATCCATTCTTTGGCACCGGCACCACGGGGGCGGTGGCCAAGATGCTGGGCCGCGATTTTATCGGGATCGAACGCGAAGCCGCCTATCGCAAGGTTGCAGAAAAACGCATCGCCAACACCCGCAAATTCGATACCGAAGCGTTAGAGGTGTCCTCATCCAAACGATCCGAACCGCGTGTTGCCTTTGGCGTCCTGGTCGAACGCGGCATGTTGCGCCCGGGCGAGGAACTCTGGTCCATGAATGGTCGCCACAAGGCCAAGGTCCGTGCCGACGGCACGCTGATCGGCGATGACATCAAAGGGTCGATCCATCAGGTCGGTGCGCATCTGGAAGGCGCGCCAAGCTGTAACGGCTGGACCTATTGGCAATTCAAACGCGACGGCCAGAAAGTGCCGATTGATCTGCTGCGTCAGCAGATCCGCTCCGAGATGGAGAAACACTAAGTTTTACCAAAGTTGATACCGCCGGTGCCTGCGGTGAACCCAGCCATGGTGGTAGGGGCTGCAGGCGCTAACTTTGCCCCGTCATCGCAAGATGGCCGGGTTTTTTATCGTGGCATTGGATTTCGCGCATATTTATATGGCTGCCAGTTCCTGATTTCTGGATAGAATGCCGCGCGCCAGTCACTGATCCGCGGGTGCATCACCTTGCGCCACAAAGGCGGCACTAGCGCCATCATCGTCATCACCGGATAGCCATAGGGCAGTTGCGGGGCTTCATCCTCGGCGTAGGTTTGCAGCAAGGGGAAACGGCGGTCAGGTTTGTAATGGTGGTCGGAATGGCGTTGCAGGTTGATCAGCAGCCAGTTGGATGCGCGCTGCGACGCGTTCCATGAATGGCGCGGTTTGACATGTTCATATTTGCCGTCGCCCAGATGTTTGCGCGTCAGCCCATAATGTTCGACGTAATTCACCAGTTCGAGCTGGAAAACCGCCCAGAACGCCTGTGTCGCGAACAAGAACACACCCCCCAGCCCCCCGATATAGGCGGCAAGCCCCAGAAACATCAGTTGCAGCGCCAGATACCGCCAAAACGGGTTGGACAGGTGGGTGGCAGGCAGGTCTTTGCGCGCCAGCATAGCCTTTTCCGCGCCAAACGCCGAGACAAAGCATTGATACAGCACGCGCTGGAAAAACCGGTAAAAGCTTTCGCCATAGCGCGCTGTGACCGGATCGCGCGGGGTGGCGACATAGCGGTGATGCACCAGCATATGTTCGGACCTGAAATGCGAATAGAACACCGAGGCCAGCAAAATATCCGCCAGCCAGCGTTCGGTCTTTGGCTTTTGATGCATCAATTCATGCGCATAGGTGATCCCGATGGTCCCCGACAGGATGCCCAGCCCTGCAAACAGCGCCCATGCCTCGCCCCGGCCCAGATGGTCGGTGTTCACGACATAATGCAGCACGCCAAAGATCGTTACCAATTGCAACGGCGTCCAAAGCAGCGTGATCAGCTTGTGCCAGAACAAGGCCTTTTCAGGGGTTGCAGGATCAGGGTTCACCTTGTCCAGCCCGACAACATAATCGAGGCCCGAAAACAGCCACCATGTCGTCAGCGGCAGCAACAGCAATGCCCAACCGCCCTGCGTTGCGACAAAGACCGCAAGCGGGATCAACCCGAGCGACAACCAGAACGGCAAGGCCGACGGGATAGGGCCGGTTTCGGGCGCTGCGGATGGCGTCATCGGCATGTGATCCTTTCGTGCTCCGGTTGTGTGACCTTAGCTGTAATGATGCTGCCTCTCAATCACTCTGCACCAGATCGGCAACCAAATCGTAAACCTTGCGCATGGCTGTGGGCAGGGCCGCAGGGCTGAAATCCTGCTTTGCGATGAAATGCCCACGGTCGGGCTGCGCGTCCAGCGGCACTTGGGCCAGCATGATCTGCAGATGCAGATGAAAATGGGTAAAGGTGTGGCGCGCTTGGGCCTCGACCGCTGTCCAATCGGCGTTGATCGGTGGCGCGGGTGCCGGATCATCCGTCCAATCACTGCAAGGCCAGCCCAGCATCCCGCCCAAAAGCCCGCTTTCGGGGCGCGTTTCCAGCAGGACCGCCCCATCCGCGCGCCGCGCGACATAGGCGATCCCGTATCGCGTCGGTGTCTTTTTCTTGGGCGTCTTGCGTGGCAGATCGGTGGCGGTGCCTGCGATCCGCGCGGCACAGGGCGCGCGCCATGGGCAAATCCCGCAGGCCGGATTGCGCGGGGTGCAGATCGTGGCACCAAGGTCCATCACCGCCTGCGCGTAATCGCCTGCACGGTGCTGGGGTGTCAGCGCACGGGCGCGGCCGGTCAGTTCCGGTTTCGCGGCAGGCAGGGGCGTGTGGATGTCGAACATCCGCGCCATGACGCGTTCCACATTGCCATCGACCACGGTTTCGGGCGCATCAAACGCGATGGCTGCAATGGCCGCCGCCGTATAGGGGCCGATGCCGGGAAGGGTCAGCAAGGTCGCGTGATTGCGCGGAAACGTGCCGCCATGCTCGGCCACCACGACCCGCGCGCATTTGAGCAGGTTGCGCGCGCGCGCATAATAGCCAAGCCCCGCCCAAGCGGCCATCACAGCGGCATCATCCGCTGCCGCCAGATCGCGTACGCTGGGCCAAAGTGCTGTGAACTTGCGGTGATAATCGCGCACCGCGGCGACGGTGGTCTGTTGCAACATCACTTCTGACAGCCAGATGGCATAGGGGTCGGGGGCGACACCTGCCTTGCGATCCGCTGGCGGCACACGCCACGGCATGGCGCGGGCGTGACGGTCGTACCAGTCCAGCAAGGCAAAGCTCAGATCGTGCAAGGCGGTTTCCCCCATTTGCGGCAGCGCAGGCTTGGCGCAGGTCCAGACATAAGGTAATGCAAAGCCATGAAACAGCCACGCGCCAATGGCACGACCTATGGTTTTTCGCGCGCCGCCGCGCTGATGCAGACCCGCATCCGCAGCGCCAGCGAAAAGCGCGGTTTTGCCGTGACCCGCCTGTTGACCCATTGGGCCGAGGTTGTGGGCGCCGCCACAGCGCAGATCGCGACGCCGGTGAATGTGAGCTATGGCAAGGGTGGGATGGGGGCGACGCTGACCTTGCTGACCACCGGCGCGCAGGCCCCGATGCTGGAAATGCAAAAAGACCAGATCCGCGATAAGGTGAACGCCTGTTACGGCTACCGCGCTATTGCACGGGTGCGGATCACACAGACAGCACCTACGGGCTTTGCCGACGGGCGGGTGGCCTTTGCGCCTGCGCCCAAACGTGTAACGCAACCCAGCGCAGACGTGATTTGCAAAGCGACTGCCTTGTCTGAGAATATAGACAACGATGATTTACGGGCCGCCTTGGCCAGACTTGGTAGCCACGTGCTTGCGAAACAACAGAACTAAACAGAGGTAGACATGAAACGCAGAACGCTTTTGGCCGCCGCCGGTGGCGCAGCCTTGATCTCCGGTGCCGGCTGGCTGATCGGACGCCCTGATCCCGTGACCGGCCTGCTGCCTGGTGCGGCCAATGCCCAAGCTGCCGATGGTGCCTTGCCGCAGGTTATCGAAATGGTGCTGGGCAATCCTGATGCCGCCGTCGAAGTGATCGAATATGCGTCCTTCACCTGCCCGCATTGCGCGTCTTTCCACGCTGACCAGTTCAAGCAGATCAAGGAAAACTATATCGACACGGACAAGATCCGCTTTGTCTATCGTGAAGTGTATTTCGACCGGCCCGGCCTTTGGGCATCGATGATCGCGCGCAGCACGAACAATCCGGATTTCTTCTTTTCCTTTGCTGGCATGTTGTATGAACAGCAGCGCTCTTGGCTGGCGGGCGGCGATCCTGTCGTGATCGTCGAAGAACTGCGCCGGCTGGCCAAGGTCGCGGGTTTGGATGACGCAGCGCTTGATGCGGCACTGTCCAATGGGCCCAAAGCAGAGGCACTGTTTACCTGGTATCAGGCCAATGCAGAACGTGACGGGATTAGCTCGACCCCGAGCTTCTTGATTGACGGGCGGCTTTACAGCAACATGGCCTACCCCGAATTCGCGGAAATCCTGGACGCGCGGATCGGCTAAAGCCCCAGCCGGTCAAAGGCTGCATCCAGCGCGGACCAATCCGTCAGATGCAGCCGGACCGGCAGCGTCAGCACCTGCATCCGAAAGGCGTCGGGCAAACGCACGGCGTCTTTTTCCGTTGTGACCAGCTGCGCGCGCTGGACCTGCGCCTCGATCTGCAACCGCTTGATCAGCGCGGGCGTCAGGGGTTGGTGATCGGCCAAGCCTTCGGTGCGGACAACATCGGCCCCCATATCGCGCAGGGTGCGAAAGAATTTTTCAGGATGCCCGATCCCCGCAAAGGCCAAAAGGCGCAGGTCGCGCCACGGCATGCCCGTGGGCAGCGGGGCCAGATGGCCCACCAGATGCGGCAGGGCGATGGGCCAGTCTGCGGCAAACCTGTCCTGCGCTTCGGGCGGGCCGATTGACAACAGTAGATCCGCGCGTGCCAGCCCGCGCGCCACCGGTTCGCGTAAGGGGCCAGCAGGGATCACCCGCCCGTTGCCAAAACCGCGCAAGGCATCGACAACGACGATAGACAGATCCTTGGCCACATCGGGGTTCTGGAACCCGTCATCCAGCAAGATCACATCCGCCCCCGCCGCCTGTGCTGCGGCAACGCCGGCCGCACGGTCGCGCGCGACCCAAGTTGGGGCAAAGGCCGCCAGCAACAGGGGTTCATCGCCGGTCTGATCCGCCTTGTGCTGGCGTTCGTTCACTTGCACCGGCCCGGTCAGCGACCCGCCATAGCCGCGCGACACCACATGCGGATTGCGCCCACGTGCGCGCAGCCGGTCGATCAGGGCGATGGTTGTGGGCGTCTTGCCGGTGCCGCCCGCATTCAGGTTGCCGATGCAGAGCACCGGCACAGTGGCGCGCAGCTTGGCGGGCCTGCGCAGACGCACCGCAGTTGCCGCAGCATAAATCCAGCCCAGTGGCGCCAACAGCCGCGCGGTCAGCGCGGGGCGTTGCGGCGGCGTGAACCAAAAGTCCGGCGCGCGCATCAGGCTACCCTGTCTTCTAGCCGCTGACGGATCAGCGACACGATCTGGTTCGTCACATCGGCCCCGCGCGACGTGACATCCCATGCCGCATGGGCCATCGTCGCGGCCTTGTCGGGGGATAGCAAGGATTCCACCGTGGGGCCAAGCGTGTCAGCAGACCCGATCAACCGCGCAGCGACAGCGGCGGTCAACCGCGCGGTGTGACGCTGATAGGGCGCGACATGCGGCCCATGAAGCACCGCAGACCCAAGGGCCGCCGGTTCAAACGGATCACGGCACCCGCCACCAAACAATGTGCCGCCCAGATAGGTGACCGGCGCGATCCGGTACCACAGCCCCAGATCAGGCTCGGTATCAACGACAAAGACCTGCGTTGGTTCGGATGGTTCGGGGTTTTCTGATCGCAGCGTGACGTGAAATCCGAACTGGCGCATGTCTTCGCCCAGTTGCAGCGCGCTGTCGGGCGTGTCGGGCACGATGATCAGCAGCAGGCGGTGCGCGCGGCGTCCTGCCTCCAGATGGGCACGGCAGAGCGCCTTGCAATCGTTCGCGCGCGCCGCCGCGGCCAGCCAGACAGGCCGCGTCCCGATAGCGGCGGACACATCGCGGCGGTCAGCCTCGGTGCAGGGCAGCACAGGGCTGCAATCTTCCATCAGCCCGGTGACGACGATGCGGGCCTGCGGTGCGCCTGCGCTGATCAGCTTTTCGGCTGAGGCTGAATCAACCGCGAGAACCGTGTCAAAGCCAGATAGCAAGGACCGGATTGCCCCCGGCACCCAGCCGCCCGCCACATGGTCGATCCCGTCAGCCGTTGCATCGACAAGAATGCTTGGCACGCGGGCAGACTGGATCGCGTCCAGCAACACCAGATCCAGATCGCCGCGCATCCAGATCGCCAGCATCGGTCGCCAATGCGCCAGAAAGGCACGAATCTTGTCCTTGCCCTTGGGTTCGGGCCAGGCGCGGCCCGCCAGTGACGGGTTCCAATCCGAAACGGTCACGATGATCTGGATTGCGTCAGCATCATCCGAGAGCTTGCGTTGCAAGGTTTCAATCGCGGTCAATTGTTCGGGCCGGCTGCACCGCGCCCAGACAATCGCGCCGTCAGGCCGGTCGGGATAGGCCGTCTGCGAGGCGTCAGGGCTGCTGCGCCGAAGCCCTGCCATATAGGCCGCGATTTTAAGGGATCGCGCCATGATCCTGCCCCTTGCCTTGCGTCAGCCGCCCAGTTCCTCGGTCGTGGAGCCTGCGGTTTCTTCGTCACGCAGGCGGTGGATATGGGCGATGAAATACCGCATATGCGCATCATCCACGGTTCGCTGGGCGGCGGCTTTCCATGCATTAAAGGCGGTCTGATAATTGGGGAACATCCCCACGATATCAATTGCCGCGACATCCTTGAATGCATTCTTGGTCGGATCGACAAGTTCGCCGCCAAAAACCAGGTGCAGGCGCTGTGTCATCGGGAAATCCTCGCGTTACTGTGGTTGTACGGACCCTAGTGGTTCGCGCGCGCAGGCTCAAGCCGCGCCGAGATATCGGCGTGTAAATCATTCCCTGCCGCGATGACGCCCGGCACCTGCGGATGTGCATTGTTGAACATCAGCGGCAGGCCGCGCGCATCGGTGACGGTGCCGCGCGCCTCGGCCACGATCAGCGCACCGGCGGCGATGTCCCATTCCCAGCTGGGGCGCAGGGTCAGCATCGCGTCGAACCGGCCCTGTGCCACAAGACATAGCCGATAGGCCAGCGATGACCGGAACGCCTGTTGAAACGGCGGCAAGGTCGCGCCCTTCCACAATGCGGGCGCGAAATTTGGCTTCGACGCCAGCACCCGCGCCTGATCAATCGCTGACCTGCTGACGCTGATTGTCTGGTCATTGGCCTGCGCACCCATGCCTGCGGCGGCGGTGAACATCAGGTCATGCAGTGGCAGATAGACGGCAGCGGCGACAACGGCACCGTCTTCCACGATGGCCAGCGAATGGGACCAGTCCTTGGTCCCGCCGATAAAGGCCCGTGTGCCGTCGATCGGGTCGATCACGAACTGGCGCGCCGTGGACAGGCGCGCGGGGCCGTCTTGTGATTCCTCGGACAGCCAGCCGTAATCGGGGCGTTTGTCGCGCAGGAAATCCGCGAGCATAAGGTCCACGGCCAGATCGGCCTCGGTCACGGGACCGGCACCGCCCGGTTTGTCGGTCACCTGCGGCGATTTGCCGAAATATCCTGTGGCGATGGTCCCCGCCTTGCGCGCGGCGGTGACCAGCAGGGTCAGATCACTCTCCCGCAAGGGTCAGACCTTCGACCAAGAGCGATGGGACAGCGCGCGACAGATGCAGCTGCGCGTCATTGGCGGGGATCAGGGTCAGCAGCATGTCGCGCAGATTGCCCGCGACGGTACATTCGTTGACCGGATAGGCAATTGCCCCGTTTTCCACCCAAAACCCCGCCGCCCCGCGCGAATAATCACCTGTATTGGGGTTGATCGTGGACCCGATCATCGAGGTCACCAACAGCCCCGTTCCCATCTGTGCGATCAGGTCGTCGCGCGATGCGCTGCCTTGCGTCATGGCGACATTGGTCAGGCTGGGCGCGGGTGGCGCGCCGGTGGATCTTGCCGCATTGGCCGTGCTGTCCAGCCCCAGTTTGCGCCCGGTGGCAAGGTCCAGCGTCCAGCCCGTCAGCACCCCGTCATCGACAATGGCGCGGCGCGCGGTTGGCAGACCTTCGGCATCATATAGCCGCGATCCGGACACGCGCGCGCGGTGCGGGTCTTCGATCACTGACAGCCCCTTGGGCAGCACCTGCGCGCCAAGTGCGTCGCGCAGCCAGCTTGACCCGCGCGCGATGGCCGCACCATTGGTAGCCTGCAACAGATGGCCGATCAGGGAACTCGCGACGCGTTCGTCAAACAGCACCGGATAGGCGCCCGTCTTGGGGCGGCGCGCGCCGCTGCGTTCGACGGCACGTGCGGCGGCGCGGGTGCCGATGGCATCGGCATCGCGCAGGTCAGCGCGGAACACGCGGTTGTCGTAATCATAATCGCGCTCCATGGCGGTGCCGGTCCCGCTGATTGCCACGCAGGACAGGCCGCTGTCGGTGCGGGTATAGCCTGCGGAAAAGCCGTTGGTCGCTGCCAGATGCACGCGGCGGCGGGAATATCCGGCAGAGGCCGATTGCACCTGCGCCACGCCTGCATTGCGCAGCGCCGCAGCCTCGGCGCGGGCAGCTTGGTCTTGCAGTATCGCGGGATCGGGTTCCTCGGCGGGGTCATGCATTTCCAGCGCGGCATTATCCGTCACCTGCGCCAGTTGCGCGGGGTCGGCAAGGCCCGCATGCGGGTCTTCGGGGGCTTCTTTTGCCATGGCCACGGCGCGTTCGGCCATCTGGCGCAATGTGTCGGGCTTGATGTCGGACGACGACACGCAGGCCTGCCGTTTGCCGATCAGAACCCGCAAACCGATGTCGATGCCTTCGGACCGTTCGGCGTGTTCCAACACGCCGCCCCGCACGTCGATCGACAGCGACGTGCCGTCCACCGCGATCGCGTCGGCGGTATCGGCGCCGGCCTTGCGGGCAATGTCGATCAATTGGTGGGTCAGGTCGGACAGGGAATGTGTCATTGGGCTTCCTTTGCTTGCAGCAGAGCTAGCGCGCGGGCAGGGGTGCTGCAAGGCCGCGACACGACGTGCGAACGGCGCGCCGACAGAGCGACGCGCCGCAATATTGACAGGACTGGATCAGCGGATTCGCTGCCCGTTGGCCAGAACCTGCCCGTCGCCGGTGATTTCCAGCTGGCTTTCGAGTTGATCGTCGCCGGTGGACCGCGCGAACATGCCCATCATCATGCGCGGGGCCATCATCTGGTCGGCGGGGACCAGACCCATGGTGACCAGATTGTCCAGCAACCCGTTCAGGCCGTTGATCTGCACGCGCAGCGCGCCTTCTGGGCGAGGCAGCGGGGCGAATGTCACCATATCGCTGTTGTCAAAGCTAAAGGCCCCGTCGCCCGTGACGGTGGCACCGGCAACCGCGATATCAAGATCGGTCAGCGTTACTTCGGACAGTTCGAACGGCATGTAGCTGTTCATCACCGCCTGTTCCTGCGCGGGGTCCATCATGTCGAACAGCGGACGGGCGAGACCGGCAAGGCCGATCTTGATCGTCGCCGGATCGCGCGGCAGCACATTGGTTGGATCGAACAGCGACCAGATCATGTCGCTGACCGTCAGATCCGCCAGCTCGATACCAAAGGCAAAGGGCTGTGCGGTCTCGGACGCCGCCAGAGGTATGTCCAAGTTGAACCCATAGGCCGACAGGCCGATTTCAACAGGGAAAGGGGCCGCCGCCGATACGATCGTTGCTGCGACATCGGTGGTCCGCCCGGAATAGGCCAGCCGGTCGGCGCTGATCTGGGTTGCCAGCATACCGGAACCGGCACTAACCGACCCCGCCATCTGATCGCCTTCGGCATTGATGTCGAATACATAGTCGCTTTTGCCAACGGTATAGCCACCTGACATCGACGTGCCATTAGTGAAATAATCGTCGGCGTTGATCATCACACCATCAAGCGGCATCTTGATCTCGGCCTGCATGTTCAGCCCGTTGATCTTGCCGCCCAGGGTGATGTATTCGCCCGCCGCTTGCGGGATCTGCACATCGACAAGGATATCGACCGATTCGACTGCTCCGGCATAGGTCAGCTCGCGCATATCGCCCTGACGGCTGGTATAGCTGCCCGTCAGGCGGTTGCCGGTCATGCTGACATCACCGTCAAAGGTGAAATCACCATCGACGACACTGTCCAGCGCAATCCTGTAGCTGTTGGCGCTGACGGCATAATCAATCGCGTCGCTGGTCCCGCTGACAGTCATTTCCAGACCCGTCTGGGTGACCAGCACGGTGGCGGTCATGCCTTGCCGGTCGGTCAGCACGATGGGAAAGCTGTCTTGCATCGTCACGCGCACGCTGCCGTTACCCTGTTCGGCAAAGCTCACGTCGCCAATCGTGGCACGGATTGTCACATCATCTTCGGTCATGGTCAGCGCGACGTCGCGCACGGTCAGCGTGTCGCCCGCCATATCCTCTGCTCCGACGGACAGGCTGTTGGGGCCGTAGACGGACAGCTGCGCTTTCCAGTCGTCCCACACCTGCCGGGCCGTCACCTCGGCAAGGGCGGTGTTTGCGGTCAACAGCGCCGCCAGACAGACAGCACCGCGCAAAGTCGTTCTAAAGGTCATCAAGATCCCTTCCGTTCTGGGTTTGCCCCTCCGGCCCACGTCTTCCAACACGGGCCAAGGAAGGATAGCATCTGCAAAACTGTTACCCATCCGCAGGCCAGACCGAAAGGGATTGATGTGAAAAAGTTCGATATGATGGGCAAAACCGTGCTCATCACGGGGGCCAGCCGTGGCATCGGCGAGGCTGCTGCGCGGGAATTTGCCGCTTGTGGCGCGAATGTCGCCCTGATTGCGCGCAGCATTGACGATATCGCCCAAATTGCAGGCGAGATCGGGGAAAAGGCGCTGGCGATTCCCTGCGACGTGTCGCGGTATAACGAGGTCGAACAAGCTGTTGCCGCCACGGCCCAGACATTCGGCGGGCTGGATGTGTTGATCAACAATGCCGGTGTTGTTGATCCGATGGGCTATTTCGCCGATCTTGACCCCGAAGCATGGGCGCGCACGGTGGATATCAACCTCAAGGGGGTGATGTACGGGATGCGCGCGGTTTTGCCCGGCATGATCGCACAGGGGCATGGCACGATCCTGAATATATCCTCTGGGGCGGCGCATAATCCGGTGCATGGCTGGACCGCCTATTGCGCGTCCAAGGCGGGTGCCTACATGCTGACCCGCACCGCCGATCTGGAATGCCGCGCCCAGGGGCTGCGGATCATGGGCCTGTCGCCCGGCACCGTTGCCACGAAAATGCAGCGCGACATCAAGGAATCAGGCGTCAGCCCTGTCAGCCAGCTGGATTGGTCGGTGCATATCCCGCCCGAATGGCCCGCCAAGGCGCTGGTCTGGATGTGTACGGATCAGGCCGACCCCTATCTGGGACAGGACGTCAGCCTGCGCGAGCCTGCTATTCGCAAGATGGTGGGTCTGACATGATCCGCACAGATAGGGACGCTGACAGCCTGATCGTCACGATCGACCGGCCCGACAAGGCGGGTGCGCTGACGCCCGCCATGCTGACAGAACTGGCCGATATTGCCGATGGTGCGCGCGATGCAAAGCTGCTGATCCTGACCGGCACGGGCCGCGTGTTCAGCGCCGGTGCCGATCTGGACGCCGCCCGCGCAGGGCTTGCGACCGATCCGGTCTGGGAACGGCTGTCGGGTGCCATTGCGGCCTGCCGTGGGCTGACCATCGCTGCCTTGAACGGCACGGCGGCGGGCGGGGCGCTGGGCATGGTGCTGGCCTGCGATCTGCGGATCGCGGTGGCGGGGGCGCGATTTTTCTATCCGGTGATGAAACTGGGCTTTCTGCCGCAACCGTCCGATCCGATGCGGCTGGCGCGGCTGGTCGGGCCTGCGCGGGCCAAAATGATCCTGATGGCGGGCCAAAAAATCGACGCAGACACCGCGCTTGGCTGGGGCCTGATCGACCGGATCGTACCGGATGATGCGCTGGTGCAGACCGCCCATGATCTGGGAGTGGATGTCTGCGCGGCTGCCCCCGCCCATGTGACCGCCATCAAGCGGATGATCGACCCCGCATGACCGACCTGATCGTGATCGGCGCAGGCCCGGCCGGTCTGATGGCGGCAGAAATGGCCGCCGCGCAAGGCATGTCCGTCACAATCGCGGACGCGATGCCGTCGGTCGGGCGCAAGTTTCTGATGGCGGGCAAATCCGGCCTGAACCTGACCAAGAACGAAGATATGCCTGCATATCTGGCCGCTTTTGGCCTCTTGCCCGACAATTTACGCGCCATTCTGGCCGATTTTGGCCCGCAGGCCGTGATGCGCTGGGCAGAAGGACTGGACCAGCCCCTGTTCACCGGATCGACAGGCCGGGTGTTTCCCAAGGCGATGAAAGCCTCGCCCTTGCTGCGCGCATGGCTGGCGCGGTTGGGGAATGCAGGCGTGACCGTGCAAACCCGCTGGCGGTGGCAAGGCTGGCAAGGCGATGCGCTGGCCTTTGACACGCCCGCAGGCGCGCAGATGATCAGCGCCAAGGCGGTCGTGCTGGCGCTGGGCGGGGGCAGTTGGGCGCGGCTGGGGTCGGACGGCGCTTGGATGCGGCATCTGCCCGATGTCACGGCCCCCTTTGCGCCTGCGAATATGGGGTTCATGGTGGACTGGTCGCCGCATATGGCACGCCACCTTGGCGCGCCGGTCAAGGCTGTGGCAATGATGGCAGGGGCGGTCACGACGCGGGGTGAATGCATCATCTCTGCCCGCGGGGTCGAAGGCGGCGGCATCTATGCGCTGTCGCGCGCGATGCGCGAAGGTGCGCCGCTGGTCATGGACCTTTTGCCCGACTGGACGCTGGCGCAGGTGCGCCGCGCGTTGGCGAAACCGCGCGGCAAGGCGAGCGTCACCAACCACCTACGCAAGGTGCTGCGGCTGGACCCCGTGCGCCTTGCCCTGCTGGCGGAATTCGGGCTGCCCTATCCAGATGACCTCGCCCCGCTGATCAAGGCGCTGCGTGTCTTGCACGCAGGCCCCCGCCCGCTGGACGAGGCGATCTCCACAGCGGGCGGCGTGCGGCTGGATGCGCTGACCGATGACCTGATGCTGCGCGCCCGCCCCGGCGTGTTCTGCGCCGGTGAAATGCTGGATTGGGAAGCGCCGACAGGCGGCTATCTGATCAGCGCCAGCATGGCGACAGGGCGACAGGCAGGGCTAGCGGCTGCGGCTTACGCCAAAAGCCGCTGAAACGCGGGGCGGTCGCGCATGCGCTGCTGATAGGCCAGCACGGGTTCTGGGGTAATGTCGAACTTGATCGCCATGCCCCAATTCAGGCAATGGGCGCACAGGATATCCGCAATCGTGAATTCATCCCCCATCAGGCAATCGCCCGCGATGCGCGGGGCCAGACGGTCAAGGCTGCGCGCCCATTCCCAGCGCAAACTGTCCTTGATCGCGGGCTGGCGCTGGGCCTCTGGCAGAATGAAACTGTGTTTTGCCGCCATCCACAGGATCGCGTCCATTTCGTCCAGCACAGTATGCATCAGCGCGTCGTGATGCGCGCGCTGGGTGGTGCCAGGGGCCGGGATCAAGGCACCGTGGCGGTCGGCCAGATAGGTCATAATCGCGGTGGAATCCGTCAGCGTCGCGCCATCCGCGATCAGCACAGGCACCTTGCCGGACGGGTTCAGCGCCTTGACAGCATCCGACCCCGGCATGTCGGGCATGTGGTCGTAAGGCGCGCCCAATTCCTCCAGCGCCCAAAGCACCCTTAAGGCGCGCGACTTTTTCGGACCAATAACCTTATACATGCTGTCTCCCCCCTGCTTTTGCGGCATAAGGCGGCGTCACGCGGGGCTTTGCAAGGCAATTTGCCGGTTTGGTGGCATTTGTTCAGGGCAGGCAGTGTTGCATTTTTTCAGACAGACTGTTGCAATCCGGCACCTTTCTGGCGGACAAAATCCGGTCAAATGCTGCATCCGGCGCAATAGGGCGGCCTGTTTCCAGCAAAATTCCAGCAGGCAACAGCGGGAACAACCAGTATTTATTGGGTTAATCCGTCCCAACAGATCATCCGATGCGTGTAGGCGGTTTCCCCCGATCTGGGCCGTCTTCAAGCCGCGCTTTTGCGATCCTGGCACAGAGTCTTGGTTTTCTCAAAATGGACTGATTTAAGAGGACAATGTGGATAGCCACGCCGTGGCACACCACCCGTGCATCAATAGGAGGACCGACATGCGCCTTACAACTACTCTCGCTGCATCCGCAGTTATCGCCGTTTCCGCCGTCGCCGCAAATGCAGGCAGCCTTGCCCCAACCACGATGGAAGCTCCCGTCGTCGTGATGGCAGAGCCAGCACCAGCCGGTTCGTCCGTCAACCCTTCTTTCGTCGTTGTCGGCGTTCTGGCGGCCCTGCTGATCGCAGCTGCTGCTGACTGATTTCTGACGCCGGCCAAACGGTTGTATCACGAAAGGCAGACCTTCGGGTCTGCCTTTTGCGTCAGCGCCGCGCCATCATCGCAAGGCGGATCAGCGTGCGTTCCATCAGCGCCGCCTGCGGCGCGGTGCTCGCGGATCGCAGTTGCAGATCGGTATCCGTCAGCGCGGTCAGCGCCTTTTCCAGACGGTCGCGGCCCCAGTGGCTGACCTGTCGCGCGATCTTGTCGCGGCGGGGGCCATAGACAGGCGGGCGCAACCGCGCGACACCGGCGCTGGCCCCGCCCGGATCGGACGCCACAACATGCAACCGCCGGAAATGCCGCATCGCCCCGATGCATAGCGTGACCGGCGTGACCCCTTGGGCATATAACCCGCGCAGCACAGGCCCAAGCTGGTCGACCTGCCCCGCTGTCACCACGTCAAGCACATCGTCAACATCAACCTCGGCTGATTGGGGCGCATTGGCCATGACATCTGCGATGGTCAAAGGCGTGGCATCGCCCTGTTTGTACAGCCCGACCTTGTCCACCGTTTGCCGGAAATCGCCCGGTTCCAGCGTCCCCGCCAGCGCGAACAGCGCGTCCATCACGTCGCGGCCGGGTTGGTCCAGCCCTGCATCGGCCAAGGCGCGCGCGATGTCGGACATGCTGGGTGGATCATCATAGATGCCGATGGCCATGGCGTTGCGGTGGCTTTCGAACGCTTTGCGCAGGGCCGATTTGGCAGTCAGCTGACCTGCGGTCACGACCAGTTGCGCATCGCCCGGGCGCCAGTCGGTCAGTGCTGCCTCGATCAGTTTGGACAGGGTGTCGGTCGCATCCTCCACAAAGGCGACGCGATGACCCGGAAAAAACCCCTGCGCCTTGATCGCATCGTCCAAAAGGGCGGCATCCTTGCGCAGGTCTGCGGCATTGATGCGGGTCAGACGCATTTCCTCATCGCCTTGCGGGCCGACAAGGGCGGCAATCGCCTGCTGGCGCTTGGTCGCTACGCGCATTGGATCGGCGCCAAAGATCAGCAACCCCGCATGCGCCGGATCGGGCTTGCGCAGGTAACCGGCGGCGGCATCGCCCGCCAGTTTCATCGCGGCAGGTCCGGCGCCAGCAGCAACAGGCTGCTGACGATCATATCGGCCAGCGCCACGGACAGGCGGGCAGTCGCGTCGGTCTCGGCGGCTTGGGTTGCCGTGGTCGATCCGGTGGCGGCATAGCTGGTAAAGGTTTCGTGGCGGCCATTGGCAAGCGTTTCGCCGCTCGTGGCATGGGTCAAGACCCATGTGACGGTGCCCACCACGTTGAAACGCTGGTTGTCCCCCGATGTCGTGATCGCCAGACTGCGCCGCCGGTCGGTGATCTGCGCGCGCAGCACATAGAGCGGCGCATCCGCGACACCAAGCCGTTGTTCCAGCCTTTCACGCAGGCGGAACCCCGGCACGGTGTCGCGTGTCTCGAATGCGATCCGGCCGCGCAGGATCGTGTCATCACCATAGACCGGCGCAAACCCGCAGCCGCCAAGGGCAATAAGGCCCAGTAGCAACAGGCGGCGGGAAGGGGTCTTAGATAACAATGTTCACAATCCGTCCGGGCACCACGATCAATTTCTTTACACTAGCGCCGTCCAGCGCCTTTTGCACCACATCCAGTGCCAGCACGGCGGTTTCCACCGTTTGCGCGCTGGCATCGGCTGCCACGACAATCTCTGTCCGGCGTTTGCCGTTGATCTGCACCGGCAGGGTCACGGTATCGGACACCAGCATCGCGGGGTCGGCAACCGGCCAAGGTGCTGTGGCGATTAGCCCTTCGCCGCCAAGGCTGGCCCAGATGTCTTCGGCCAGATGCGGGGTCATGGGGGACATCAGCTGTGCCAGCACCAGCGCCGCCTGCCGTTTGGTCGCGGCCGCGGCCGTGGATTTGCCCAAAGTATTGGTAAATGCGTAAAGTTTCGCAATCGCCGCGTTGAAACCAAAGGTTTCCAGCCCCATCGTCACATCATGGATGCAGCGGTGCATGGCGCGCAGCAGATCATCATCGCCGGTGCCGGTTGCATCAGGGGCCGCCGCGATTTCAGAGGCGATCCGGTAAACGCGGGCAAGGTGCTTATAGGTCGCATCCGCCCCCGACGCCGTCCATTCGACATCACGTTCGGGCGGGCTGTCGGACAAAACGAACCAACGCGCGGTATCGGCGCCATATTGCGCCAGAATATCGTCAGGATCGACGACGTTCTTTTTGGATTTCGACATCTTGGCGGACGGGATCACCTCGACCACCGTGCCATCGGCCAGTTTGCCGTTCTTCACGTCCTGCGGAAAGTGATAGACAGGCCGGCCCGCAGTATCGCGGGTCATGTAAATCTCATGCGTCACCATGCCTTGCGTGAACAGCGCGTTGAACGGTTCAATCGCGGTATCGGGCAGATGGCCGGTGATCTGCATCGCGCGGGCAAAGAACCGGCTGTAAAGCAGGTGCAGGATCGCATGTTCGATGCCGCCGATATACTGGTCCACGTTCATCCAATAGGCCGCGTCGTCCATATTCGTGGGCGTCGGCGCATGGGGGGCGGTGAAGCGGGCGAAATACCATGACGAATCGACGAATGTGTCCATCGTATCGGTTTCGCGCAGGGCGGGCGCACCGCAAGCAGGGCAGGCGCAGTCGCGCCATGTCGGGTGGCGGTCCAGCGGATTACCCGGCACGTCGAAAGTGACGTCATAGGGCAATTCAATCGGCAGGTTTTCTTTCTTTTCCGGTACGGCACCGCAGGTATCGCAATGCACGATGGGAATGGGGCAACCCCAATAGCGTTGGCGCGACAGGCCCCAGTCGCGCAGGCGGAATTTGGTGACACCTCCGCCGATGCCGTTGGATTCGCAATAGGCGATGGCGGCATCGACGGCCTGTTCGCCAGTCTGCCATGCGTCACCTGCAAAGCCTTTGGTATAGAATACCTTTTCGGTCTTGGGCGGTACATAGGCGGTGGCCAGATCGGCAGGCGCATCCGCATCCGGCAGAAACGTGGCGATGATCGGCAACCCGTATTTGGTGGCGAAATCGAAATCGCGCTGATCATGCGCGGGGCAGCCGAAAATCGCGCCTGTGCCGTAATCCATCAGGATGAAATTGGCGATATAGACCGGCAGATCAGGCTGGCCTGCCATCGGGTGCTTGACCGTCAGGCCGGTATCCAGCCCCAGCTTTTCGGCCTTTTCGATGGCCTCGGCCGTGGTGCCACCCTTGCGGCATTCGGCGCAGAAGGCGGCGACCTTTGCGTCCTTGGCTTCCAATTCCTTGGCCAGCGGATGGTCGGGCGAGATGCCGACAAAGGACGCGCCCAGCAAAGTGTCGGGGCGGGTGGTGTAAACCTCGATCTGGCCGCCATCGGTGCGGTCAAACGCGAATTGCAGCCCGCGCGATTTGCCGATCCAATTGGCCTGCATCAGTTTCACCTTGGCAGGCCAGTTATCCAGCCCGTCAATCGCCGCCAGCAATTCCTCGGAATAGTCCGAAATCTTGAAGAACCATTGCACCAGTTCGCGGCGTTCGACGTCGGCACCGGACCGCCAGCCCTTGCCGTCGATGACCTGTTCGTTGGCCAGCACGGTCATATCGACAGGGTCCCAGTTCACCACGGCCTTTTTGCGGTAAATCAGCCCCTTGGACAGGAAATCAATGAACAGGGCCTGCTGCTGGCCGTAATATTCGGGATCGCAGGTGGCAAATTCGCGGGTCCAATCAATGGACAGGCCCAGCGGCTTCATCTGCGCGCGCATGTCCGCGATGTTCTGATAGGTCCAGTCCTTAGGGTGGCCGCCCGACGCCATTGCCGCGTTTTCGGCGGGCATGCCGAACGCGTCCCAGCCCATCGGGTGCAGCACGTTATGGCCGGTCGCCAGCTTGTACCGCGCGATCACATCGCCCATCGTGTAATTGCGCACATGTCCGATATGGATGCGCCCCGACGGATAGGGGAACATTTCCAGCACATAATATTTGGGTTTGTCCGCGCTGCGGTTGGCGGTGAAGATCTGGCCCTTGGCCCAGATGTCCTGCCATTTTGGTTCGATTGCAGCGGGGGAATAGGGGGTCATTATCGGGGTCTTTCACGGGGGTAAACTTGGGGGCAAAAAGGCGTTGCCCCGTCATAATCCGGCATGGCGACGATGGCTATACCCGCAAACGCAAAGAGCGGCCCCAAAGGGCCGCTCTCGCTTAGGAAAGTCGCGGGTTCTGATTAGAACTTGAACGACACGGCAACAGTTGTGCCGACCTGGTAGTCTGGGCCGCCAACTTCGTCGTCTGCCAGAGCATCGGTGGTTTCTGCATCAGCATAGGACACCAGCAGTTCTGCGCCGCCACCCAGGTCATAGGCTGCTGCGACGTATGTGTCTGTGCCTTGTGTTTCCTGGTCGAATGCGCCGGCCAGAATGGTCAGGCCGTTGCCCAGGTCATACGAACCGTCGATGCCGACTTTGGTCGTGCCTTGGTCGTCTTGGTAGTCGACTGCGACTGTCAGGGCATCAGCAGAATACTTGACGTTGATGCCGTAGTTTTCATCGCCAACGCTTTCGTCAACATAGTAACCGGTCACGGTCACTGGGCCTACTGGCATAGAAGCTTTCACACCAGTCGAGTTGGAGTTTTCGTCTTCTGCGTAAGCAACGGTGAAGTTTGCACCAGCAGCAGCAAAGCCAACCGACAGACCAAAGATCTCGTCGTTGTTCGCATCGTCAACATCTGTCAACTTTGTGGATTCTTCTTCGTAAGCAGCAGCAATGGTCACACCAGCGACAGCAGCTTTCACACCGAAGGACAGCTGGTCAAGCTCTTGCTCAGTACCGGTGGTGACGATGACGTAAGAAACCGATGCCGAAACGTCGCCCATAGTCACGTCGCCGCGCAGAACTGCGTCAGCTTCTGTTGCATCGAATGCTGCAGTTGTGAAACCGTCGGATTCCATATCGCCAGCGGAAACCCACATTTTGCCAGCGGCAGTTGCGGTGTCACCGAATGTCAATGTTGCGCTTTCGGTCGACAGAGCCATCACGAAATCGTCAGCATTCAGGTTGGTGTTGCCATCGGCGACGGAGTTATCTGAACCCAGACCATCTTCTTGGATGTCGATGTTGAACTGCGCGCTTGCAGTCACGCCGTTGTCCAGCTCAGTAGCGCCTTTGACAGTCAGTGTGGTGTCAAAATAGAAACCATTGTAGTCGTCAGCGCCAGCAGCGGTGTTGGCTTCGTCGTTGTAGCCCAGGTTGGCTGTACCGGAGAAGCTTACGCCGGTGTGTCCATCAGCAACTGCGGCGCCAGCAAAGGCTACCAGGGCAGTTGTTGTAAGAAGGATGCTTTTCATTGGATAATTCCCTCGTGTTTTGCATTCTCAAGAATGCCAGATATTCTAGCATTGACGCTTAATTGCGCCCAACGCTCTTCACACTCAAGATAAAGTGGCGTGTTACAACAGTCTTGCTGCCAAATGATGCATCAAGGCCACACAATCTTTTGCACCCATGACAGCACCGTCAAAGGGCGTTATCTGGGCCACACCACCCTTGCCCCCCTTGTTTGAAGGACGTTTCATGCCACTGGCAGATATTCAGGACCGTATCGCCGCCGCTTGCGCCAAGGCCGGTCGCCCCCTGCAGGACGTGACGCTGATCGCTGTGTCCAAAGTGCAACCCAACGCCCGTGTTGCCGCCGTGCTGGATCAGGGCCACCGAGTCTTTGGTGAAAACAAGGTGCAAGAAGCGGCAGGCAAATGGCCCATGTTCCGCGAATCCTATGATGGCATCGCCTTGCACTTGATCGGCCCGTTGCAGACCAACAAGGCGAAGGCTGCCGTTGAACTGGCGCAGGCGATCCACACGCTCGACCGGCCAAAACTGGCGCAGGTGCTGGCGCGTCTGGCGCAGGAAAGCGGCGCATGTCCTGACCTGTTCGTGCAGGTCAACACCGGCGAGGAACCGCAAAAGGCAGGCGTGCTGCCCGCCGATGTCGATGCTTTCGTGGCCGAGGCGCGCGCGCTGGACCTGCCCATCGCGGGCCTGATGTGCATCCCGCCCGTGGACGAAGAACCCAGCCTACATTTCGCGCTGCTGGCCAAGATGGCCGCGCGCAACGGATTGACGGGCCTGTCGATGGGCATGAGCGGCGATTTCGAAAGCGCCATCGCCTTGGGCGCGACCCATGTGCGCATCGGTGCCGCGATCTTCGGGGAACGGGTTGCGGGGTGAGCGTTTACGCCCCACCCCAAGACCCGTTGGTGATTCTGCATCACGATCATCAGGTGCTGCTGGTCGATAAACCCAGCGGCCTGTTGTCGGTTCCCGGCAAGGGCGAAGACCTGACCGATTGCCTGATCGCGCGGGTGCAGCGCATCTTTCCCGATGCTTTGCTGGTGCATCGCCTGGACCGCGACACATCGGGTGTCATGATCTTTGCGATGACCCCCCATGCACAGCGCCATCTGGGCCTGCAATTCGAAAACCGCCAGACCAAGAAAACCTATGTCGCCCGCGTCTGGGGTGAAATGGCGGACAAGACCGGCACCGTCGATCTGCCGCTGATCGTGGATTGGCCGAACCGCCCCTTGCAGATGGTGGACCATGAAAACGGCCGCGCGGCGGTGACCGATTGGCGCGTGGTGCGCGTGGGTGGCGGTGAAACCCGCGTGCGGCTAATGCCGAAAACCGGCCGGTCGCACCAGTTGCGCGTGCATATGCTGGCGCTGGGCCATCCGATTCTGGGCGATCCGTTCTATGCGACAGGCCCCGCGCGCGATCATCCGCGCCTGATGCTGCATTCCGAGACGTTGCAATTCCGCCATCCCGATGGCGGACAGGGCATACGCATCACCGCCCCCTGTCCGTTCTAGACGGTCAGGAAATCCTGCACCGCTGCCACCTCGCTTTGCGCGATCCCGTGGCCGCCTGCATGCCAATGCACCTGCACATCCGCCCCCTGCGCGATCAGATACCCCGCCAGCGCATGGGTCAGATCGGGCGGGCAGATCGGGTCGTTCTGACCAGCAGTGATCAGCACACGCCGCCCTTTCAGCCCCGGTTGCGGGGCGAGGGCAAAGGGGATCAGCGGATGCATCAGGATCAGGTCATCGACCAGCCCCGCATCCAGCATCGCCACCGCGGCAAGTATATTCGCCCCGTTGGAATAGCCCAGCCCGATGGTGCGGGCCGGTTTGGTGGCGGCCTTTTCGGCGGTGATGAAATCCGCCATGGCGCGGCTGCGCAACGCCAGATCGTCCATGTCATAGACGCCTTCGCCGGTGCGCCTGAAATACCGCGCTGCCCCGTGTTCGGACACGTCCCCGCGCGGGGATGTGACATGCGCACCGGGGATCAGCTGTTCCGCGAAATCGTGGAACTGGCTTTCTGACCCGCCGGTGCCGTGAAAAGTCAGGAACAGCGGCGCGCCCGCTGTCCCCGTGGTGCGTTTGGCGTGATAGGTCATGTCAGCCTTCCAGCGGTTCCAGCAGGTTTTCCAGCTGCGCGCGCAGATGTTCATGCTGGCTGGGCAGTTGCAACGCCTGACCAAGATGCGCGGTATCTTCGTCGCGCGCAAAGCCCGGCTCGTTCGTCGCCACCTCGAACAGCACCCCGCCGGGTGTGCGGAAATAGATCGCATAGAAATAGTCGCGGTCGATCACAGGCGTGACCTGATAGCCGGTATCGAGCAGCGCCTCGCGCACCTCGAGCTGCCGCGCGCGGTTGTCCACGGCAAAGGCGATGTGGTGGACCGATCCCGCCCCTTGGGCGGCGCGGGGTGCGGATGGCGTCACCTCGATGTCGATGGCATTGGCGTCATTGCCGCCCGGCACGATGAAACGGGTGACGTTGTTTTCACTGTCCAGTTTTTCATAGCCCATGAACCGGAGCAATTCCGCGCTGGCATCACCATCGCGCAGGCGCATGTCGGTCGAATGGAAACCGCGGATCGCAATATCCTCGGCCACGCCATTGCCGGTCCACGGTGTGCGGCCGTCGTCGCGTTCGACCAGCGCAAACAGGTCGCCATCGGGGCCGTTGAACAGCACGCGTTTTTCGCCAAAGCGGATGTCCTGCGCCAGCCCGTCGGTTTCAAACGTGGCCAGCCGGTCCAGCCAGGCCTGTGATGTGCCGGTGGGAATGGCGAAACTGGTGCGCCCGACCTCACCCGCGCCCGCGCGTCCGCGTCCGGCATTGGGAAAAGGGAAATAGGTCATCACGGTGCCGGCGCTGCCGGTCTCGTCACCGTAATAGAGGTGATAAACATCCGGCGCGTCGAAATTGACCGTCTGCTTGACGCGGCGCAGGCCCAGAACATTGGTGAAAAATGCGTTGTTTTCGCGCGCGCCACTGGCCAGCGATGTGACGTGGTGCAGCCCTTTGATTTGTTTGATCATGATCGCTCTCCTATCCGTTGGGGAATAGATAGCGGATTTCACGACGCACTAAATAGCAGCAGGCGCACCAGATCGGTGCGCCCGCGCACATGAGCTTACTCTGCGGCCCAGCCAGAGATCGCCTTGACCTCCAGAAATTCCTCGATACCCCAGACGCCGCCTTCACGGGCGCGGCCAGACATCTTCATCCCGCCGAATGGCGCACCCGCCCCGCGTGACTTGCCGTTCATCTCGATCATGCCTGCCTTGAGAGCGCGGGCCATGCGGTTGCGGCGCGCGCCGTCCTGCGACTGGACATAGTTCGTCAGGCCGTAAGCGGTGTCATTGGCGATGGCGATCGCCTCTTCCTCGGTATCAAACGGGATGATGGACAAGACCGGGCCAAAGATTTCCTCGCGCGCGATGCGCATCTGGTTGTTCACATCGGCAAAGACGGTGGGCCGGACGTAATAGCCACGGTTCATGCCCTCGGGCAGACCGGGGCCACCCGCGACCAGCCGCGCACCTTCGTCGATGCCGACCTGGATCATCGTCTGGATTTGGTCCCATTGGCGGCGGTTGACGACAGGCCCGATATGGCGGCCAGGTTCAGAGGCAGGGCCAACGGCGATGCCATTGGCGATTTCGGCTGCGGTTTCGACCGCCTGATCATAGATCGACCGTTCAACGAGCATCCGTGTCGGCGCGTTGCAGGATTGGCCAGAATTGTTCATGCAATGGATCACGCCACGCTTGACCGCCTTGTCATCGGCATCGGCAAAGATCACGTTTGCACCCTTGCCGCCCAGTTCCAGCGTCACCCGCTTGAGCGTTTCCGCGGCGGCGAGCGAAATCGCCTTGCCCGCGCGGGTCGATCCGGTGAAGCTGATCATTGCGACATCCTCGTGCCGCGACAATTGGCTGCCCACACCCATACCGTCACCGTTCACAAGGTTGAACACCCCCGCAGGCACACCCGCGTCATGCACGAATTCGGCAAACAGCAGCGATGACAGCGGCGATTCCTCGGACGGTTTCAGCACGATGGTACAGCCCGCCAGTAGCGCGGGGATCACCTTGAGCGTGACCTGATTCATCGGCCAGTTCCACGGCGTGATCAGCCCGACAACGCCGATGGGTTCCAGCGCGATCCGGTCGTTGGGCGCATGTGGGCCAAGCGGTTTGATCCATTCGATATGGTCGAACGCGGTCAGAAAGTTTTCCAGATGCCACGGCAGGCAGGGGGCTTGATCGGCGCGGGACATGTCGATGGGCGCGCCCATTTCCAGGCTTATCGCCTTCGCCATTTCCTCGGCACGGGCCTCGTACTGGGCCAGAATGCCCCTGACATAGTCCGCGCGTTTCGCGGGGTCGGTCGCCGACCATGCGGGCAAGGCGGCGCTGGCGGCAGCGACGGCGGCATTGGTGTCAGCGTGATCACCAAGAGAAATGATAGCGCAGACCTCTTCGGTTGACGGGTCGATCACGTCATGGTCGCTGGATTTGGCGGGGGCCACCCATGCGCCATCGATATAGAAATTGCGTTTCTCGATCATGATTTCTCTCCTGCACGTTGGCAAAGGTGTGGCATCTGCCCCGCTCCGGCGCAAGCGGCTGTGGCACAAGTGCCTGATCGTTCCTATGTAGGGTCGGTAAACTGAAAAATGAAGGAGCATCCCGATGGGCCTGCGCATCAACGACACTATCCCCGACCTGACGGTTGAAACCGATCAGGGCACAATCAAGCTGCACGACTGGATCGGAGACAGCTGGGCAATCTTGTTTTCACACCCCAAGGATTTTACGCCGGTCTGCACCACCGAATTCGGCGCAGTGGCGCAATTGGCCGATGAATGGGCCAAGCGCGGCACCAAGGTCATGGGTATCAGCGTCGATGGCGTCGAAGACCACAAGAAATGGAAGACCGACATCGAAACCTTTGCCGGTGCCAAGGCCGGTTTCCCGATTATCGCAGACGAAGACCTGACCGTGGCCAAGGCTTTTGATATGCTGCCCGCTGACGCCTATCTGCCCGATGGGCGGACCCCCGCCGACAGCGCCACGGTGCGCGCCGTGTTCATCATCGGGCCGGACAAAAAGCTGAAACTTTCGATGACCTATCCGATGAATGTCGGGCGCAACTTCGCCGAAGTGCTGCGCGCATTGGATGGCTTGCAGACGGCCACTGGCCGCGGTGTGGCGACGCCTGCCAACTGGACTGTGGGCGATGATGTGATCATCCCTGCCACCGTCAGCAATGACGATGCAAAGGCCAAGTTCGGTGATTTTACCACAGTGTTCCCCTATCTGCGGACGACCAAGTTATAAGTAATCAAGGACCCCGGTGCAGCACCGGGGTCTTTGCGCCTGCGGCGTCAGTACGCATAGCTGACAGCGAAACCTGCAAAGGGAAACACCGGCACATCGGCCAGATCCGCGTTGGTGTCTTGGACAGCGGTCTGCACGGTCGGGGTGGTGTTGCTGGACGATACCTGCAGCGACGACACGATCACGCCGATATCGCCCGACAGCCCCCATCCCGCCCCCATCCCGATACGGAACCCGGTGGTCACCATCGGGGCGACATCATTTTCGAACACCAGCTTGCCGTCATAGGTAACAGCCCCTTCGGTGAATGAACCGCTGACATCGCTGTTGGAAAAGAACAGGCCACCGGACATGCGCCAGGCATTTGCCAGTGGATAATAATCCGCGACAACAGCGACGCCGCCCAGATCGGCGGTGCCGTTTACGCTGGTCCCTTCATAATCGAATGTGTCGTCGATACTGAACCCGCCCATGATCATGCCGCGCAGGCCAAGGGTCGGCCGCAGCTGATAGGCCCCTTCCAGCGTATAGCCGAAGCTGGTGACGCCAAGACCGGCTGAAACGGCGCCCCTGTCCTGTGCGGTGGCGGTTGTTGCCATGGCGCAGACGGCAATGGCGATCAGGTAGCGAAGGATCATCGTAGATTCCCTTTGAATTGAGCAGTTTTGGCGTGTCAGCGACCAATATGATTCAAAACGACTAAGGAATACTTAGCAGGGCGCACGGACAGGGCGCGCCATGGCGATCTGTCCTACAAAAGACAACACCCGACCAATTGGCCGGGTGTTGTGATCGCATCATCAAAAGAACGTAGAAGCGTTACTCTTCTGCGGCTTCTTCTTTGGCCAGTTCCTGACCGGTGGCCTGATCGACCATTTTCATCGCCAGACGGACCTTGCCGCGGTCGTCAAAGCCCAGCAGCTTGACCCAGACGTCCTGACCTTCTTTCAACACATCCGACGGATGGTTCAGGCGCTTGTTCTCGATCTGGGACACATGGACCAGACCGTCACGCTTGCCAAAGAAGTTCACGAAAGCGCCGAAATCAACCAGTTTGACCACAGTGCCTTTGTAAACCTTGCCTTCTTCGGGTTCGGCCACGATCGAATAGATCATGTCATAGGCGCGCTTGATCGCCTCGGCATCGTTGGATGCCAGCTTGATCACGCCGTCGTCGTTGATATCGACCTTGGCGCCCGATGTTTCCACGATTTCGCGGATAACCTTGCCGCCAGATCCGATGACTTCACGGATCTTGTCGACGGGGATCTGCATGGTTTCGATCTTGGGGGCGTGAACGCTGAATTCCTGCGCGCCGGTCAGCGCCTTGGACATTTCACCCAGGATATGCAGACGACCTGCCTTGGCTTGTTCCAGTGCTTTTTTCATGATCTCGGGCGTGATGCCTGCGATCTTGATATCCATCTGCAAGGACGTGATGCCGTTTTCGGTACCCGCAACCTTGAAATCCATATCGCCAAGGTGGTCTTCGTCACCCAGAATATCGGACAGCACGGCATAGGACCCGTCGTCTTCCATCACCAGACCCATCGCCACACCGGCGACAGCGGCCTTCAGCGGCACACCGGCGTCCATCATGGACAGCGAACCACCGCAAACCGATGCCATCGAGGATGACCCGTTGGATTCAGTAATCTCTGACACAATACGGATCGTGTAAGGGAAATCGGTCGGCGCAGGCAGAACCGCCTGCAACGCGCGCCATGCCAGCTTGCCATGGCCGATTTCACGACGACCGGGGCCAGAGACGCGGCCAACCTCGCCCACCGAATAGGGGGGGAAGTTATAGTGCAGCATGAAGTTGGATTTATACATGCCGGTCAGCGCGTCGATCATCTGTTCGTCGTCGCCGGTGCCCAGCGTTGTCACGACCAAGCCTTGGGTTTCACCACGGGTGAACAGGGCCGATCCATGGGTGCGCGGCAGAATACCGGTTTCCGACACGATCGGGCGGATCTGATCCAGCGCGCGGCCATCGATGCGGCGGCCATGCTTGACCACGTCACCGCGCAGCACCGCGGATTCCAGTTTCTTGAGCGCGGGGCCAAGGTTGGTATCGGCCCGCTGGTCTTCGGTCAGGGCCGCGATGATATCGGCCTTGGCGGCGGATACGGCGCCCGTGCGTTCCTGCTTGTCGGTGATCGCATACGCGGCGCGCATCTTGTCTTCGCCTGCGGATTTGACGGTGGCGTAAAGCTCCGAATAATCCTCTGGCTGGAAATCGAACGGTTCCTTGGCGCAATCTTCGGCCAGATCGATGATCAGGTCGATGACTGGCTGGATCTGTGCGTGGGCAAACGTGACGGCACCCAGCATTTCTTCTTCGGTCAGCTCATAGGCTTCGGATTCGACCATCATCACGGCGTCTTTGGTGCCGGCGACAACCAGATCAAGCCGCTGTTCGGGCTTGGTGCGCAGGTTGTGCATGTCGTCGATTTCGGGGTTCAGGATGTATTCACCATCCACGAAACCCACGCGGCAGGCACCGATTGGCCCCATGAAGGGCGCACCGGAAATCGTCAGCGCAGCAGAAGCTGCGATCATCGCGATCATATCGGGGTCGTTGACGCCGTCAAAGCTCAGCACGGTACACATCACCAAGACTTCGTTCTTGAAGCCGGGGACGAACAGCGGGCGGATCGGGCGGTCGATCAGGCGGGATGTCAGCGTCTCTTTTTCTGTGGGACGCGCTTCGCGCTTGAAAAAGCCACCAGGCACTTTGCCGGCGGCGTAATATTTTTCTTGGTAATGCACGGTCAGCGGAAAGAAATCCTGCCCCGGCTTTTGTGATTTTGCAAAGGTCACGTTGGCCATGACGCTGGTTTCGCCCAGCGTCGCAATGACCGAACCGTCAGCCTGACGGGCAACCTTGCCTGTTTCGAGTGTAAGCGTCTCTTCGCCCCACTGCATTGATTTTTTTACTTCGTTAAACATCATCATGTCCTAGTCGGGCCGCGGCCCATTTTGCGTAGGGGGCGTATTCCCCCTCATCCCTGTATCTTCTTTGTATCGGCGCTGGGATGCGGGCGCCGGGCTTCTCAAAGATAGGGGGGCCTTAGCCGATATTGGCTTCTTTGGAAAGAGGGGCGAGGGGCAGGGAGCTTTGCCGCACAACGGGGGGGTGGTCATTTTGCCATGGCCAATAAAAAACGCCCACCAGATGGCGGGCGTTTTTCGAATAACCTTGGTGCGATCCGGGTTACCGGCGCAGGCCCAGACGTTCGATCAGGCTCTGGTAACGGGCTTCGTCCTTGGACTTGGTGTAGTCCAGAAGCTTGCGGCGCAAAGCGACCATTTTCAGCAGGCCACGGCGACCGTGGTTGTCTTTCTTGTGGGTCTTGAAATGCTCTGTCAGCGTCGCGATGCGGCTCGACAGGATCGCAACTTGCACTTCGGGCGAACCGGTGTCGCCTTCTTTGGTTGCGAATTCTTTCATGATACGTGTCTTGTTTTCGGCAGTGATCGACATCGGGGTCTCCTTGTCTAAGGGGTGAATGGCGCAGGCCGGGATGTCGTCCAGCAAGGCCCGTGGAGGCGCCGCCCGGACAGAATCCGCGCGGATGGCTGCGCATAAGGGGATTTGGCGCAAAAGAAAAGCATTTTATACGCGCAAGAAGGTGACCTTTGTCAGATCGGGTTCGGCGAAATTGGTCAGTTTCGCGATCAGTGCGCCATCTGCCAGCAACAAAGTGCCATCCTCGGCTTTCTCGGTCGTCAGGACGGGTGGCTCGCCGGTGTGTTCGATCTCGATGATATCTTCGGCAGGATCGTAATCCGTCAGCGTGACATGCATGTCAGGGCGCAGATTGAATGTGTCGGTGCCAGTTCCGCCCGACAACACATCGTCTGGTCCGCCGGACAGGTCATCATCGCCCGCGCCACCATTCAGATAGTCGCGGTCCAGATCATCGCGGTCGATCAGCTGGTCATCGCCCGCACCCCCGAACAGCGTATCGGCCCCCGCCCCCCCAACCAGCAGATCATCCCCCAGATTGCCCATCAGCACATCATCGCCCGTGCCGCCATCAAGCCGGTCATCGCCGTCGCCGCCACCGAGCTGGTCGTTGCCTGCGCCGCCATCCAGCAGGTCGTCGCCGATATGGCCATAAAGGTCGTCGTTCCCGTCGCTACCAGACAGGATATCGCGCCCCCCGCCCCCGCGCAGCACATCATCGCCCACGCCGCCGTGCAGGGTGTCATTGCCGTCGCCGCCATGCAGATAATCGTTTCCGGCGCCACCAATGATCAGATCGTCACTGCCGCCGGCGAAAACCACCACAGCGTTATCGCTGGCGTCGATCATGTCACTAATCGGAATGATTGGGCTGCTGACCATGTCGGGCTGGTCATCGGACGCCGGTGACGGATCGTCGTCAGCGACATCGTCGTCGCCGAACAGCATCGCCGTCAAGGCGATCCCCACGAGTCCCATGATCACAACCATTGATCCACCTGCCATCCGCCGGGTCCGGTCCGGCCACCCTGCATGTTTAGCACAAGATGTTTTTGGTTTGTTCCGGATTCTGACTCGGTGGTTAATGCACACCAAAGAACGGCAGGAAACTGTCAATCACGGCCTGCGGGTTTTCCTCCATTGCGAAATGGCCCGAAACGCAGGACGCATCTGTCATCTGCTGAACCCATGGCCGCCAGAGCGCTGCGGGATTCCCCGTCTGCGCCGGAAACCCGCCCTTGGCCCACAGGAAATGCAAGGGTGCCGCGATCTTGCGCCCTGCCGCCTTATCGGCCTCATCCAGCGCGCGGTCGAATGTCGCGCCCGCACGGTAATCGGCGCACATCGCGTGCAGATGCGCGGGGTCGGCGGCCTGCGCGCGATAGCTGGCCAGCGCCGCATCGCTGAACACCCCCAGCGATTTGCCCATGGTCCACGCGATCAGCGTCCAGTCGATGTATCCCGCAGGGTCTGCGCCGATCATCCGTTCAGGCAAGGGCGCGGGTTGCGCCAGATAGGTCCAGTGATAGGCTTTCATCGCCAGATCAGCCGACCAATTGGCCCAGAAATCCCCTGTTGGCACAATCTCGATAATGCCCAGCCGGATGATCCGGTCGGGATGGTCCAGCGCAAAGCGATAGGCGACCCGCCCGCCACGGTCATGGCCCAGCACATGCGCACGGTTGATCCCCAGCGCATCCATCAATGCGGCGATATCGGCGGCCATCGTGCGTTTGGAATAGGTCGTGTGGTCCGCGTCATCGGCGGGCGCATCGCTGTCGCCATAGCCGCGCAGGTCGGGGATAATGACGTCGAATTGCGTGGCCAAGGCGGGGGCGACCTTTTCCCAGCAATGGTGGTTCTGCGGATAGCCGTGCAGCAGGATCAGCGGTGTGCCTTGGCCGGCGCGATGCACCGACAGGGTGATGTCGCCGCAAACAACACGGGATGGGGTGAAACCTTGGATCATCGGATGCTCCATTGCAGTGGCTGCTGGTCATAGCTGACGTAGAGAGGGTGGCGCGGATGCCCGTCCTTGGTCAAGCCAAGCGTCAGCAATGGCGTGCCGGTTTGGTCCAACATTTCCGCCACCTGCGCGCCGCGCCCCAGATGCGCGCCATGCGTGCCCCAAGCGGCGATGATCCGGTCGGCCCAAGCCGTCGCCACGATCAGCGTAGCATCATTGGCAGGGCCAACAGGGTCAGCCGCGCGGCACATCGCCCGTGGATCGGTGTCGCGCCAAGCAAAGATATTTGTCACGCGAAACGCCCCGAACCCCAAGGCGCGGGCGCGCCGCTCGCAGCGTTCGACGGTGGGGTCGTTGTGCAGTTCCGTCGCCTTGGACGGGTTCAGCATAACAAAGGCTAGACGGGGGCCGCTTGCGTCCCAGATACGGGTCAATTCATAGCGGTAAGCCTCGCAATCAGAATAGACGGCGTAAGAGGCTGTCAGGTCGGTGATATGCTGGCGGTGGATCATGCGGGCGTCAGGTAAGGTGGAGTTCAATCCACCCTACGCCACAAACACCCGCGTCGGGTGTAATTCGCCGCCACGATAGCTGCCGATGGCGATGGCCTTGCCGCCGTGGCTGGCCCAAACTTCTTCGCCATAGTCCACGCCGCTGGCGATCACCGGTGCCGGATTGCCGTTGCGCAGCCGTGCGACGCTTTCCGCAGGGCAGCGGACCTCGACCAGATCGGCCAGCCCCACCTCCAGCGGCAACAGCCGCGCGTCAAGCTCTGGCGTGCGCGCAATCGCGTCCAGCTGGTCCAGCGTGATCCCGTCGGTCGCCTGAAACGGCCCCGACCAGATCCGGCGCAAGGACCGCACATGCGCCTTGCAGCCCAGCACATCGCCCAGATCGCGGGCGATGGACCGGACATAGCCCCCCTTGCCGCAGGTCATTTCCAGCACGGCGTGATCGGCGTCAGGCCGGTCGGCCAGCAGCAGTTCCTCGACCCAAAGGGGCCGTGCGGCAAGGTCCATTTCCTCGCCCGCCCGCGCCTTGGCATAAGCGCGTTCGCCATCGACCTTGACGGCGGAAAACTGTGGCGGCACCTGCATGATATCGCCGATGAAGCCCGCGAGCGCCGATTTGATCGCGGCATCGTCGGGGCGGGTATCGCTGGTGGCGATCACTTCGCCTTCGGCGTCGTCGGTATTGGTGGCCTGCCCCAGCCGGATGATGAATTCATAGGCTTTCAGCGCATCGGTGATATAGGGCACGGTCTTTGTCGCCTCGCCCAAGGCGATGGCCAAAACGCCTGTCGCTTCGGGATCAAGCGTGCCTGCATGCCCGGCCTTGTTGGCATCAAACGCCCAGCGCACGCGGTTGACCACCGTGGTCGAGGTAATCCCCGCCGGTTTGTCCACCACCAGCCAGCCTGAAATATCGCGTCCCTTGCGTCTGCGCGCCATGATCTTGCCCTTTGTCAGATTGCGGCTTGCTATGCGCGCGCACCCCGCTGGTCAAGGCGCGGCGGTTCGCGCTATGTCGGGGCGACGCCACAACCGGACCGATCCAATGCACCCAGCCCCTTTACCGCATCCTTTGCTGATCATCGGCTGGCAGGAACGGATCAGCCTGCCCGACCTTGGGCTGATCGATTTCGCGGTCAAGGTGGACACCGGCGCCAAGACAACGGCCCTGCATGCCGAAGAGATCGAAACCTTTCAAAAGCAGGGCGAAAAATGGGTCCGGTTCCGTAGCCCCGACATTCCCGGCACCGCGCCGCGCATCTGTGAATTTGCCGTCTTCACAAAGCGTGATATCACCAATACGAGCGGCACGCCGGAGACGCGGATCGTGATCCGCACCCCGATGATTCTGGCCGGACGCAAGTGGAAGATCGACATATCCCTGACCGACAGGGGCAGCATGCAATTCCCGCTGATCCTTGGGCGGCGGGCCTTGCGTCATAAAAACATCGCCGTTCACGCCCGACATACCTATCTCGTCAGCCCCCTGCCGCAACCTGAAAGCGCCGCAAAATGAAAATCGCCATGCTCGCCCGTAATGCAGAGCTTTATACCCACCGTCGCCTGAAAGAGGCGGCCGAGGCGCGGGGCCACCAGCTCGACATCATCAACACGTTACGCTGCTACATGAACATCGCATCGCGCAGGCCCGAAGTTTACTACAACGGCGAAAAGCTGGTGGGCTATGACGCCGTGATCCCCCGCATCGGGGCGTCGGTCACGTTCTACGGCATGGCCGTGTTGCGCCAGTTTGAAATGCAGGGCGTGTTCCCCGTGAACGAAAGCGTGGGCATCGGCCGGTCGCGCGACAAGCTGCGCTCGATGCAATTGCTGGCGCGTGACGGGATCGGGCTTCCGGTCACGACCTTTGCGCATGATCCGCGCCAGACCGATGAGGTGCTGAAACTGGCCGGCGGCGCGCCGGTCGTGATTAAATTGCTCGAAGGCACCCAAGGCATCGGCGTCGTGTTGGCCGATACCGACCGGTCCGCCAAATCCGTGGTCGAGGCGTTTCGCGGCGCAGGCGTCAACATCCTGTTGCAGGAATTCATCAAAGAAGCAGGCGGCACCGATATCCGCGCCATCGTGGTGGGCGGCAAGGTCGTCGCCGCGATGAAACGCACCGGTGCCGAAGGCGAATTCCGGTCCAACCTGCACCGTGGCGGGTCGGCGCAGGTCATCAAACTGTCGCCCGAGGAACGGTCCACCGCGATCCGGTCGGCCAAGGCGATGGGGCTGAACGTCTGCGGCGTCGATATGCTGCGGTCCAACCACGGGCCGGTGGTGATGGAGGTCAATTCCTCCCCCGGTCTGGAAGGCGTGGAAAAAGCGACAGGGCTGGATATCGCCACCAAGATCATCGAATATATCGAAAAGAACGCCAAACCCAACGCGACCAAAACCAAAGGCAAAGGATGACCAAACGCGCGGCCTACCTTATTGCAGGCGAACAGATCGCGGCAGGCACGCGCAAGACAGTCAATATTCCGGTCAGCACCTTATCGGATTACACGCCCGTCACCCTGTCCGCCCATGTGATCCACGGCCGCAAGGACGGGCCGACCGTGTTCGTCAGCGCAGGCATCCACGGCGACGAGGTGATCGGGGTCGAGATTGTGCGCCGCCTTTTGCGCACCGGCACGTTGAAAAACGTCGCAGGCACGCTGATCGTGGTGCCGATCGTCAACACCTTCGGCTTTCTGAACCATTCGCGCTATCTGCCTGACCGGCGCGACCTGAACCGGTGTTTTCCAGGCTCGCCCAACGGCTCGCTGGGGTCGCGGCTGGCGCATATCTTCATGACCGAGATCGTGGAACGCTGCAGCCTTGGCATCGACCTGCATTCCGCCGCGATCCACCGCACGAACCTGCCGCAGGTGCGAGTGTCGGGCAACAATGCCGAAACCCTGCGCCTTGCGCGTGTGTTCGGCGCGCCGGTGATCCTGACCAGCGCCTTGCGCGACGGCAGCCTGCGGCTGGAGGCCAAACGCCGCGGCGTCAATATCCTGCTATATGAAGCGGGCGAGGGGATGCGTTTTGACGAGATGTCGGTGCGTGCCGGTCTGGCAGGTATCCTGCGTGTATTGAAAGACGTGGGGCTCTTGCCCAAGGCGGGCATCGCGGCTCCCAAAGCGCAGCCTTTGGTCTGTTCCGACAGCCACTGGGTCCGCGCACCCGCAGGCGGGTTGTTGCGGATGTTCAAGGCCGAAGGCGATGTGATTGCGATGGGCGATCTGGTCGCCGCGATCTCCGACCCCTTCGGCGGCGGCGAGGTCGAGGTGCGCACGCCTTATGGCGGCATCATTGTCGGCCGCGCAGTCATGCCCATCGTCCATGAAGGCGACGCGCTGCTGCATGTCGCCGCCGTGAAATCCGCCGGTCAGGCCGAGGCCGCCCTTGGCGACCTGACCGCGCAGCTCGAAGAAGCGCCGCTGTTCGACGAGGACGAAATTATCTGATCTTCCTGTGACTTCTTTTTTCCAAAAATACTCCGGGGTGAACCCCGGACGTCGTCCGGGGGAGGGGCAGCGCCCCTGTCTACGCCGCGCTTTCCAGCACTTCCAGAAACGCGTCGCCGAACCTTTCGGCGTGCCGCTCGCCGATCAGGCGGGTCAGGCTGGTGATATCGGCACCCCGCAATTGCGCCACCTTGGCCAGCATGGATGCCGAACAGGTCATCGGTTTGTCCGCGCCATGCGGGCCGCGGATCAGCGCGCTTTGTGCAGCCAGCAGGCGGTCATAGATCAGCCCTTCGTCACGGCCTGCCAGCTTGCGGCGGCTGGGGTGCAGGTTTTCCGCCTCTCCCGCGATCACCTCCAGAAACGCGCGCCCGTAGCTTTCCAGTTTTTTCGCGCCGACCCCGCCGATATGGGCCATGTCATCCAACGTCGCGGGGCGTTTTTCGGCCATGTCGATCAGGGTCTTGTCGTTGAAAATGATATAGGCTGGGACGCCCGCCTGTTCGGCCAGAAACCTGCGTTTCGCCTTGAGCGCGGACAAAAGCGGCGCGTCGTCTTCGCTGACCAGGGTATGCACCTTTGGCCCCGCGCCTTTGGCGGCGGTGATCGTGTCACGGCGCAGCATGATCTGCGCCTCGCCGCGCAGGATCGGGCGGGCGTGATCGGTCATGCGCAAGGCACCGTGCCGGTCGCGGTCGGGGCGCAAAAGGTCATGGCCCATCATCTGCCGGAAAATCGCCTGCCATTGGCGGCGGTCGTAATCGCGGCCCACGCCATAGGTTGGCAGGCTGTCATGGCCGCGCGCCTTGATCTTGTCGGTGGCTTGGCCCAGCAGGATGTCGATCAGATGACCCGCGCCGAAATATTCTTCGGTGCGCAGGGCGGCTGACAACGCCATCCGCACGGGGGTCGTGGCATCGAAGACGTCGGCCGGTTTGTCGCAAAGGTCGCAATGGCCGCAAGCATCGCTGGTTTCGCCGAAATACGACAACAGCGTCTGGCGGCGGCAATGCAGCGCCTCGGCCAGACCCAAGAGCGCGTTCAGCCGTCCATGATCTGCGGCGCGGCGGTCGGCAGGGGCCAGCCCTTCGTCGATCTGCTGGCGGCGATAGCGGATGTCGTCGGGGCCAAACAGGGTCAGGGTTTCGGCAGGGGCGCCGTCACGCCCCGCGCGGCCGATTTCCTGATAATAGCTTTCGATCGACTTGGGCAGATCGGCATGGGCGACCCAACGGATATCGGGTTTGTCGATGCCCATGCCAAAGGCGACGGTGGCGCACACGATCAACCCGTCTTCTTGCTGGAACCGGCGTTCGACGATGCGGCGGTCCTCGGCCTCCATCCCGCCGTGGTAATGGCAGGCCAGATGCCCTGCCTCGCGCAGCGCCTGCGCCAGTGTTTCGGTCTTGGCGCGGGTGCCGGTATAGACGATGCCGGATTGTCCCTTGCGCGCGGCGGCAAAGGCCAGGATCTGCGCGCGCGGGCTGTCCTTGGCGGCAAAGGCAAGGTGGATATTGGGCCGGTCGAACCCGTGCAGGAATGTCGCAGGCTGTTGGCCTGCAAACAATTTCTGCACAATCTCGGCCTGTGTTTCGGCATCTGCCGTGGCGGTAAAGGCGGCCAGCGGCACATCCAGTGCTTCGCGCAATTCACCGATACGCAGGTAATCGGGGCGGAAATCATGGCCCCATTGGCTGACGCAATGCGCCTCGTCCACGGCGATCAGGCTGACACCGGCGCGCTGCAGCATCTGCACGGTGCCACCGGCGGACAAACGTTCGGGCGCCATGTACAGAAGTTTCAGCGTGCCGGATTCCAAAGCGGACCACACCGCCTCTGTCTCTTCCTCGGTATTGCCCGATGTCAGCGCACCTGCGACAACGCCCGCCTGCTGCAGCCCGCGCACCTGATCACGCATCAGGGCGATCAGCGGGGAAATCACCACTGTCACGCCCTGCCGCATCAGCGCAGGCAGCTGGAAACACAAGGATTTCCCGCCACCCGTGGGCATGATCGCCAGCGTATTACGCCCCGCGGCGACAGCCTCGACGATCTCTTGCTGGCCGGGCCGGAAGGCGTCAAAGCCAAAGACATCGCGCAAAAGCGTGGCTGCGGGCATAGGGGGACCTGTATCTGGATTTTCTTGATTGCCGGTGACAATCCCACAACCGGAATCTGTGAACAACCCGTACCGGCACGAAAATGCAAAAGGCCGCCTTTGCGCGCATAGACCGCGAGGCGCGATGCCGGTCCTGCAGATCTGCAAGCCATCCAGCGCCATGATCTGCCGTGATCTTTGACGGGTCACGCGGGTGTGACCAGATCTGTTGATATTGCGCTGCTGTCGCCGATGACTGCGTTGTCAACGACGGTGGCACGGCTTAATCCTGTGCGCGAAGGAGCATCCACATGGGCGAAATCATTCTGGTCCGGCACGGTCAGGCCAATTCCAGCGCGCGCGACGAAGACGGCTATGACCGCCTGTCGGATCTTGGCCATCAGCAGGCCGCATGGCTGGGCGATTACATGCGTGACCGCGAACGGCCTTTTGACAAGGTGATCAGCGGCAGCCTGCGCAGGCACCGCGAAACGGCGGCGGGGCTGGGTTATGCCGATCCAGTGATCGACCCGCGCCTGAACGAGATGGATTATTTCAACCTTGGCCGCGCCTTGCAGGATGTGCATGGCGTGCCGTTTCCGGGGCCTGACGACTTTGCGGCCCATGTGCCGCAGGTCATGCAGGCGTGGCACCAGGCCGAGATTATGGGCGTGGAAACCTTCGCTTCTTTTGAATCCCGCGTCACTGGCGTGTTGCAAGAGGCCGCACAACCCGGCGTTCGCGTGCTGTGCGTGACATCGGGCGGCGTGATCGGGATGATCATCCGCCACCTGCTCGACCTTGATCCGACGCGGATGGCGCATATCCTGCTGCCGATCCTGAATTCCTCGGTCCATCGCATCCATGTGATCCCGCAAGGGCCGATCCTGGCCAGTTTCAACGCGGTGCCGCATCTGGATACCGATGACCGCGCCCATGCGCTGACCCATTTCTGAAAGGCCCCATAGATGTCCATCCACCTTTGGGTACGCGCCGAAAGCCGCCCACATGAAGAACGCACCGGCCTGACGCCACAAGGGGCCGCGCGCCTGATCGCCGCCGGTTTTCGCGTGACGGTCGAGGACAGCCGCCAACGGATTATCCCTATCGCCGATTATGCCGCCGCAGGCTGTGCCACAGCACCCGAATTCGGCTGGCCCGATGCGCCCGAGGGTGCGGTGATCTTCGGCCTCAAGGAACTGCCCGACGACGGCACCCCGCTGCGGCATCGCCACATCATGTTCGGTCATGCGTACAAGGGGCAACCGGCGGGGCAGGTGCTTTTGGGCCGGTTCCGCGCCGGTGGCGGCAGGCTGCTTGATCTGGAATATCTGATGGATGACGACGGGCGGCGCGTTGCGGCCTTTGGCTATTGGGCGGGCTATGCGGGGGCGGCTGTCGCGTTGCTGTGCTGGATGGCGCAGCAACGCGGGCAGGTGGCAGGACCGGTGCGCGCCTATCCCTCTGCCGCGCATCTGCTGGGGGATTTGCAGTCAGGTCTGGTGGCGCTTGGCGCCACACGGCCCACCGCATTGATCATCGGGGCGCTGGGCCGTGTGGGCGCGGGGGCTGCCGATCTTTGCGGCGCTATGGGCGTGCCGGTCACGAAATGGGATATGGCTGAAACCGCACATGGTGGCCCTTTCCCGCAAGTACTGGCGCATGATATTTTTCTGAACTGCATCCTTGCGCGCCCCGGCACACCGGTCTTTGTCCCCGCCAGCGCCAAGGTAGCCGCGCGCCGCCTGACCGTGATCGGGGATATCGCCTGTGACCCCGACAGCGATTTTTCCCCGATCAAGGTCTATGACCGCACAACGACATGGGACGCCCCCGCCCTGCGCGTGCATGACGCGCCGGTGCTGGACGTGACCGCCATCGACAACCTGCCCAGCATGATGCCAACCGAGAGCAGCGAAGATTTCGCCGCACAACTGCTGCCGCATCTGGCAACGCTCGACCGGATGGACAGTGGCGTCTGGGCTGGCGCGCAGGCCTGGTTTGACCGCGCGATGGATCAGACGGGGCGGTAAAGCTCGTCCTCGACTGCGCTGCTGTCGATGCCCAAAGCTTCTAGCCCGCTTTCCAGATGGTCGGCCAGATGCGGCGATCCTTTGAGGTAACGGGCAGTTGGTGTGGTGGCCTCGGCCATTGCGGTGCGCACCGCCTCGGCCAGATCCTCGGGGTCGAACGTGCCGCGCCCGATCCAGAACAGGGCAACAAGACCGGCCTGTTCATCTTCGTTCAGGCGATCGACGAAACCGTCAAATTCATTTTCCGCGCGGTCAAGTTCGCGTGCGAGGATGATAACCTCGGCCACCTTGTCTGCTGAAATGGGTAACATCTGCGGCCCTCCTGTGGTGCGACCTTGCGCGATGATACCACAGGTGGCCTTGATCTGGCGCAACAGTTGCGCCGGTCACTTTGCGCCGAACAGCCGGTAATAGATCCAGTCAGGCAGAAACTGCGACCCGCGGAACACCCAAGAAAACACCAAGGGAAAGCTTTTCTTGAAAGCATCGGTGTTCATATGTTCGAACACCTCTTTCGCGGCATCCTGCGGTGACATGATGAAGGGCATGTTGAAATCGTTCTTTTCGGTCAGGCGCGTCTTGATAAAACCGGGGTTGATCAGCTGCACATTGACGCCGGTATGGCGCAGATCGGCCTGCATCGATTCCGCCAGCGCCATCATCCCCGCCTTGGACGAACAATAGCCGATGGCACCGGGCAGGCCACGGAAACCCGACAGCGAGCCCACCAGCACGATATGGCCCGCATCACGCGCGACCATATCCTTGATCACCGATCCCACAACACGCGACGCGCCAAGGAAATTGACCTCGCCCATCATGTCGGCTTTTTCGTTGTCCCAGTCCTGTGCCTTCATCGGCCAATAGACGCCTGCCAGATAAACCACACCGTCAATCTGCCCGACCTCTGCGGCGGCAGCCTCGACCGACGCACGATCAGCGACATCGAGGGTGATGTAAGATGCCTTGCCCGGCAAATCCTCGACCAGATCTTTCAGGCGGTCCTCGGTCCGGGCGGACACGACCAAATCTGCCCCGGCACGGCTAAGGCAAAAGGCGACTTCACGCCCCAGCCCTTCGCTGGCGCCTACGATCCAATAGCGTTTTCCTTGCCATTCGGTCACTTCATTCCCCTGCGTAGGCCTGATCGCGCGGTCGCATCGTGGCGACAAGCTCTGCCACCTTGATCCCGAACTTGCGGAACTGGCTGCGATTCATGATCGACCCGTTCGATGTCAGATACATCCAGTCTGTAACATCAAGCGCATGCCCGCCAGCTTCCTCGGCCAGTTTTATGCGGTAATTCAGCACAACGGCGGAACCTTGCTGCTTTCCGGTACCGGCACCGACGACATCGGGGGCCTCGGCCTTGATCGTGCCGTCATTCGACAGGGTCAGGGTCCAGCAGCGATCCTGCTGCAACCCGCTGTCATAGTGAAATTTCTCGACCATCGTGCCGACGTTGCCGTTCCATGTCGCGTGGAAATCCGCCACGAAACGTGACGATACCTTGCCAGTGGGGCCAAAAATCACGCCTTCGCAGACAATGGGGCCGTTGAACCGTTCTCGAATGTCGAACATCGGGCCTGCGACGTAGTCATCAGGCTTTTGCGCAAGGAACGATGCATAGCGGGTCTTGGCATAGACGGCTCCTGCCATCAGGGCCGCACCCAAAACGCTGTAAATCACAAACGACATCGGTCATTCCTCAAGCTTTGTGGCGACCAGCAAGCCGATGGCCAACAATTTCAATAGCGACGGCACCACTGCGTACAGCACCGTCAGGGTCGTTAATGCCGTGTCCGGCAAATCGGTCGCACCTGCGGTGAAACCGGATCGTTCCAACATGGGCAGCAAGACAACTGCCGCAAAGGCCAGCGTGAACTTGTTGACCAAGGACCAAAGCCCGAACCCCTGCCCACCGGTCGGCGAAATCGCGGCCATGCGTTTGGCGAACATCGCGGGCATCAAGGTCAGGTCTGCCCCGATCGTTGCTCCACTTAATACGCAGATGATCGCAAACGGGATCACATCGCCGGTGGATAAAGTCAGCGTATAGCCAAACGACGCAACGGCGAGCGTCATGGCGGCAAGCAAAACCCGCTTTTCCCCGAACCGGCGCGCGAGCGCGGACCAGAGCGGTGACGACAACGCCGCCGCCAGAAAGAACAGCACCAAGAGCGCGCCTTCCCAACCGGGCGCGCCCAGCCTGCTTTCGACGTAGAACAGGAACAGGGTCGATGACACCGCCAGCGGCGTGGCATTGACCAGCGCCAGGATCAGCAACCGGCGCGCGATCGGGTCGGCCAGGATGTCCCGGATATGCGACGGCTCCTGTGCCACGCGGCCTTTCCATTCGGGCCACATGAAATAGGCGGCGACCAGCGTGACCAAGGCAAAGCCGATGGCGAAAACCGCAAACGGGTAAGCCACCACACCGATCAGCACCGTGGGGATGACAGCGGCAATGCAGACGCCCAGCAAGGCCCCGCTTTCGCGCCATGCCGCCAGCCGGACATGGCCGCCCTCGGCAGTGCCGGCCTTGCTGATCCCTTGGGCGTAAAAATTGATCGTCAGGAAACTGAACGCGGTGAACAGCCCCGTGATCGTCAGGCCGAACCACCAGATCGGCGCAATCGGCGGGGCCACGGCGAACAGCCCGATCATCGCCAGCGCCAGCGCAAAGGCCGTCAGCGTGATTGCCAGTTTCTTGAACCGCGTCAGCCGTTCGCTGATCCAGCCCAGCACGGGGTCTTGCACCACATCGAACAGGCGCAGCCCGAACAGCACCGCACCCAATGCTGTCAGGCTGACGCCATAGGTGTCGGCATAGTATTTCGGCGCATAGATATAGATCGGCAGACCGGCCCCCGACAGCACGGCGGCGAATAGGCTGAAGGCAGGCAGCCTGTCGGTCAGGGCTTTCACCGGCTGACCTCGTCACGTGGCGGGGCGGGTTGCGACCGGAACGTCGCCCCTTTCCACCACAGCTTAACCGCCTGCCAATGGATCAGCGCCAGCACACGGCGCGACCCGAAGGGGCGGCGCAGCACCGCGCGGATGATGCTGGCATTACTGATCGGACGGCGCGCGCCGGTCAGCGTGGCGATCAGCCCGCCATTGCCACGGGTATAGTCGATCCAGACGCCAATGCTGTCAGGCTGGATATCAAAGCGGAACACATAACCACCCTCTACCGGCTGGAAAGGGGAAACATGCATTACTTTTTGGGCGGCGAGCGTTTCCGATTTCGTGATCGCACGCCCGTCATCGTGGCGGCACAGATAGGAATGGCGGTCGCCGAATGTATTGCTGACCTCGGCAATGATCGTGGTCAGGGCATCGTCATCATAGCACAGCCAGAACGACACCGGATTGAACACATGGCCCAGCACGCGCGGCTGCGCCAGCAGCATGATCCTGTCGGGCTGTGGCACGTCATGGGCGGCCAGCACATCGCGGACCCATGCCGCACCGCGCCCTTGTTTGGGTGGCCCGCCATGGTCGGCGTCATGCAGTGACATCAGGTTGCCCGCGTTGCGCGCAAACAGCGCGGGCGCATCGGGCGCAGTTTCCGTGTCCAGCAGCACATAGTCGATGGAATAGCGGAATGCGTTTTTCGTCGCACCCCGCCGCCCGTGATAGGTTTCCCCCGCGATATGGTCGACCCGCGGGGTCACTCTGCCGCCATCGCCATGCGGTCGGGCGCATTCAGCCCTTCGACCACATCGAGCGCGCTGGACAGTCCGTCCTCGTGGAAACCGTTCTTCATCCATGCGCCGCAAAACCATGTCCGGTTCGTACCGTTCATCGCGGCGGCGGTTTTCTGCGCAGCCAGGGCGGCCAGATCATAGACCGGATGATGCAAGGTCACTTCGTCCCAGATCAAATCCTCGCGGATCGGGCGACGGCTGTTCAGGGTGACCATCATCTCATCGGCCTTCAGCCACGGCTGGAGCGAGTTCATCCAATAGGTCAGGTCGATTTCGCCGCCCTGCTGGCCTGTCGCCTCGGTATAGATCCAAGACGACCAGACCTGCCTGCGCTTGGGCATGATGGATGTGTCCGAGTGCAGCACGATGCTGTTGGGCTGATAGCGCACAGCGCCCAACGTGTCGCGTTCGACGGGCGATGCATCCGACAGCATGGCAAGGCTCTGGTCGGAATGGCTGGCAAAAACCACCTCGTCAAAACGTTCCCAATCGCCGCCCTTGGCCTTGACCTCGACCCAGCCGGGCATGCGGCGGACCGCATCGACAGGCGCGCCCAACCGCAGATCAACATCGCGGCGCGCCAGATCGGCGGCAAGGCGGGTGACATAGGCCTGCGAACCGCCATCGACGGTGTACCATTGATGCTGGCCCGTCGCGCCCAGCAGCGCATGATTGTCGAAAAAGGTCATCATCGCATGGGCGGGGAAATCAAGGATCTTTTCCTTGGGCGTGGACCAGATCGCGCCGGAAAACGGCAACAGGTAATGGTCGCGGAAATAATCCGACAGGCGCAGTTTTTTCAGAAGCCCGCCGATGGTGAGGGTCGGGTCCTGACTGGCGGCCAGCCCGTGTTTGTTGAAATGCAGGATATCGCGGACCATGCGCAGGAATCGCGGGTTGGCGGCATTCTTGCGCTGGGCGAACAGCGCATCCAGACTGGCAAGGCCATATTCCAGCCGGCCACCACCGAATGACGCACCAAAGCTCATGTTGCTTTTGACGACCGGCACATCAAGCTGATCGAACAACGCCGTCAATCGCGGATAATTGGCATGGTTGAACACGATGAATCCGGTATCAACCTGCTGGTCGCGGTTCGGGCCTGCCATGCGTGTGCGGGCATGGCCACCCAGCCGGTTTTCAGCCTCGAACACCACGACCCGGTGATCCTTGGCCAAGGCATGCGCCGCACCCATCCCCGAAATCCCCGCACCGATCACCGCAATCTTGATGGGCGCGGCCGTCCCTGTCTCTACCAGCATATTGTCTCCGTCGCCCCGGTCGTTTCTTATCTGGTCACTACGTAGCGCGGTTTGCCATGGATCACGCAAAATACTTTGTGACCCGCTGATCCAAGCGCCTGATCGCGGCGTAATAAACACATGTTGATCGAGATGCACGCCCCACCGAAAGCTGATGCAGTCACCGCGATGCCCGTCTATAAAAGGACAGGCAAGGCGGGCATTGGCGCCACGGGGGCAAATCGGGTGATGGCAGAGGCAACGACCAAACGCATGGCGTGGGTGACACAGGTCGCCGCCGTGCGCGACGCCAGGGACAAGGCGGCTTTTGCCGAATTGTTCGCCTATTTCGCCCCGCGCGTGAAATCGTTTCTCATGAAATCGGGGGCCAGCCCGGATCTGGCCGAAGAATGCGCGCAAGAAGTGATGGTGACCCTGTGGAACAAGGCCCATCTGTTCGACCCGTCCAAGGCGAGTGTGTCCACATGGATCTTCACCATCGCCCGGAACCGCCGGATCGATCTTTTGCGCAAACAGAAACGGCCCGAGCCTGAGGACCTGCCCTGGGGACCAGAGGCAGAACCCGAACAGGCCGACGCCATGGGTCTGCAACAAGAAACGGAACAATTGGGTCAGGCGCTTGCCGCCTTGCCCGCGGAACAAAGAAAACTGATCGAACGCGCCTATTTCGGCGAGTTGAGCCATAGCGAGATTGCCGCCGAAACCGGCCTTCCGCTTGGGACGATCAAATCACGGATACGGCTGGCGTTGGAACGTCTTCGCCATACAATGAAATGAAACGCAGATGAAAAAGATCAAACACCACCTGACCGATGCCCTCTTGATGGGCTATGCTGCAGGCAATTTGCCAGAGGCGTTCAACCTGGTGGTCGCCACCCATATTTCCATGTGCGACACCTGCCGCGCGGCGCTGGCCGAATTTGATGCGGTCGGCGGCGAGGTGATGCTGGACGCCGACCCCGTGGACATGGCCGAGGATGCGCTGGCCGCTGCGATGGCGCGGATTATGGATGCGCCGTGCATGGAACGGGTATCGGCCAAACCTGCGGGCGGCGTGTTTCCAGCGCCATTGCGGGGCTACGTCAATGGTGATCTGGACCGCGTGAAATGGCGCAAGATCGGCGGCGGCGTCAGCCAGATGGTGCTGAAAACCGAAGGCGGCGCCAGCGTGCGGTTGCTGCGCATTCCTGCGGGGACGGCTGTGCCGGATCACGGGCATCGTGGCACGGAATTGACCTTGGTGCTGCAAGGGGCGTTTGTCGATGCGACAGACCGGTTCGCTGCGGGTGATATCGAGGTTGCAAATGAAGATCTGAACCACACGCCGGTCGCCGAACAGGGCGTGGATTGCATCTGCCTGGCCGCAACCGATGCGCCCTTGCAGTTCAAGGGTCTGTTGCCGCGTCTTGCGCAGCGGTTTATCGGGATTTGAAGGTAGGGTGGGTCTTGACCCACCTTACGGGTCTTGAACCGCGATCGGGACAGGGGCCGCGTCGGGGGCGATTTCGGCAAAGTCGAAATTATCCAGCCGGTTCGCACGCTTGCCCGCTTTTTCCGCTGAAATCTTGATGTCTTCCAGATCTTTGGCCGCCTGCCCGAAATGCCGGTCAAGGTTGCCAACACGGGTGACCAGCCGCTCCACATCGCCGCCCAACAGCGATAATTCCTTGCGGATGGCACCCGCCTGTTCGCGCATCCGCGCGTCTTTGAGGATCGCGCGCATCGTATTCAGCGTGGCCATGCAGGTCGTGGGCGAGACGATCCAGACGCGGGCATCGAAACCGGCGCGCACGACTTCGGGCAGGCGGGCGTGCAACTCGGCATAGACCGCCTCGGATGGCAGGAACATGATCGCGCCATCGGCGGTTTCGCCTTCGATGATGTAGCGTTCCGATATATCCTTGATATGTTTGCGCACCGCATTGCCCAGATCGCGTAGCGCGATTTTCTGCAGTTCCTGCGTATCCGCACGGGCCAATGCCTCATAGGATTCAAACGGGAATTTCGCGTCGATCACGATAGGGCCGGGCGGATTGGGCAGATGCACCAGACAATCCGCGCGCTTGCCGTTGGACAGGGTCGCTTGCAGGGTGAAACTGTCGGTCGGCAACGCCTTTGACACGATATCGGTCAGCTGGATTTCCCCGAACAACCCGCGTCGTTGCTTGTTCGACAAGATATCCTGCAAGGACAAAACATCGCCCGACAGCTTTTCGATATTGGTCTGCGCACGGTCGATGGTTGCCAGCCGTTCCTGCAATTCGGTCAGGCTTTTGGTGGTTTTCTCGGAACTGCCGGTCAGCGTTTCTTTCAGCCGTTCGTTCATTTCCGCCAGTGAATGCGCCGATTTCAGCGCGTTGTCGGCCAGCCGTTCGGCGACCTGCGCCTGCACCTCGGCCAGTCGGGCCTCCATCGTCTGGATCACGCGGACTTGGGCATTGGCCTGCGCATCGCTGACGGTCTGGATATTGCCCGCCAGCTGGTTTTGCCCTTGGGCCAGTCCGATCATATCCTGCGACATGCGTCCCATCTGATGGGCGACGTAATTCACCGCCTCGGCGGATTGACCGGCGCGGCGCAGGGTTGTGATCAGCAAGATCAGGATCAGCACCAACGTGGCCAGCCCGCCAAGCACGGCCAGCACAGCGAGATCGCTGAATGGGTAAGAGGTATCACCAATCTGGATCATGTGCGGCCAAACAATCTTTCAATATCGGATAGTTTCAGTTCTACATAGGTGGGCCGTCCGTGGTTGCATTGGCCCGAATGTGGCGTTGCTTCCATCTCGCGCAGCAGCGCATTCATTTCCGCGGCCTGCATCCGGCGCCCCGTGCGGATCGACCCGTGGCATGCAACACGGCTCAGGATCGCCTCGATCCGCGCCTGCACAGAGGCGCTGTCGCCTTGGTCGGCCAGTTCGTCCGATATGTCGCGCAGCATGGCGGCAGCGTTGATTTCACCCAGAATTGCAGGCGTTTCGCGCACGGCGATGGCATTGCCGCCAAAGGGTTCGATGGTCAGGCCCAGCCGCGCCAGATCATCCGCAATATCCAGCAGGGCGGCGGTTTCATGGTCCGACAATTCCACGATTTCGGGGATCAGCAGGGCTTGGGCCGCAACGCCGTTGGTGGCCATCTGGCTTTTCAGTTTTTCATAGACCAGCCGTTCATGCGCCGCATGGCCATCGACAATCACGATACCCGTGGCTGTCTGCGCGATGATGTAATTTTCATGCACCTGCGCGCGCGCCGCCCCCAAGGGCAGATCGGCGCTGGTATCATCGGCGGGCGGTTCCACGCGGGCGGATGGCATTTCCGCAAAACCGGGGGCCTGTGCCTGAAAGGTCAGTGACCGCGCGCTGAAACTGGGGCGATCCATCTGATAGACGCGGGGTGTGGCATGCTGCGGTTCCATCGCGCCAAGGGTCGCATCAGCCACCGTGCTGGACGCGCGGTGGCCCGCCCCCGCCAGCGCGTGCCGCAGGCCCGACACGATCAGCCCGCGCACCACACCGGGGTCGCGGAAACGGACCTCTGATTTCGCGGGATGCACGTTCACGTCGACCAGCATGGGGTCACAATCGACAAACAGTGCGGCCACCGGATGCCTGTCGCGCGACAGCACATCCATATAGGCGGCGCGCAAGGCCCCCAGCAGCATCTTGTCGCGCACGGGCCGGCCATTGACGAACAGGAATTGCGCCACGGCCGCCCCGCGCGAATAGGTGGGCAAGGCGGCATAGCCGGTCAGGTGAAACCCGTCGCGTTCTGCATCAATGCGCAGCGCGTTGTCGGCAAAATCGCGGCCCAGCACGGTTTGCAGCCGCCCGTGCAAAGCATCGAACAGATCACCTGTCTGCGCATCGGCGCGGAACACCACACGGGTATCGCCATCCGACGCATCGCGCAGGATAAAGGTGACAAAGGGTTCCGCCATCGCCAGCCGTTTGACAACATCAGTGACCGCCTGCGCCTCTGCCCTGTCGGTGCGCAGGAATTTCAGGCGGGCAGGGGTGGCATAAAACATGTCGCGCAATTCGACCACCGTGCCGCTGGTCAGCGCGGCGGGGCGCACGTCGCTGATGCGCCCACCCGACACCGCGATGCTATGCGCGCCATCGCCGGGGGTGCGGCTGGTGATCAGCAGGCGGCCTACGGCGCCAAGCGAGGCCAGCGCCTCGCCCCGGAACCCGAAGGACGTGATATTGAGAAGGTCCGACCCGTCGATCTTGGACGTGGCATGGCGGGACAGGGCCAGCGGCAGGTCATCCGCCGCCATCCCGCAACCATCATCGCTGACGCGGATCAGGGTCTTGCCGCCATCCGCGATCACGACCTCGATCCGCTGCGCGCCCGCGTCAATACTGTTTTCCACCAGTTCCTTGACCGCAGATGCCGGACGTTCCAGCACCTCGCCCGCCGCGATCCGGTTGATGGCGGCTTCGTCCAGCTGCCGGATCACCGGACGGGGCTGTATCTGGGGGGCGGATGCGGTCATGCCACAATCCATAGCATGATCGTGCGATTCTGACAGCGCGTTTCGCGCTACTTTGTGCTTTGCAGCCCTTCTGGGCGGCCCACGACGACGAAATGCAGATCATCCGCGCGCAACAGGTCTGCTGCGACGCGATTGGCGTCATCCAGCGTCACGGCTTCGACGAAATCATTGCGGTTGATGACGTAGTCGGGCGGCAGGTCGATCATCTGCATCCCCACCATGATCGACGCAATCGCGGCATTGCCATCAAAGCGCAGCGGATATTCACCGGTCAGATAGGTTTTGGCGGCGGCAAGCTCGGCCTCGGTCAGACCTTCGGACGCCATGCGCGCCCATTCGGCGCGGGTGACAGCGATCGCCTCGGCGATGGTGTCGTTGGAGGATGAGACACTGCCGATCACCATTTCCGCATGGAACATCGGCGCAAGATTGCTGCTGATCCCATAGGTCAGGCCGCGCTTTTCACGCACCTCGGTCATCAGGCGCGATTCGAACCCGCCCGCGCCAAGGACGTGATTGACGATGAAGGCGGCAAAGAAATCGGGGTCATCGCGTTTCATGCCGGCATGGCCGAACAGGGCAAAGGATTGCGGATTGTCGAAATCAATCACCGTGACACCGCTGTCCAGTCCAAAGGCCACATCGGCAGGCGGTGGCGGCCCCTCGGCCGGCAGATCGCCCAAAAGCGCGTCCAGCATCGGGCCGACTTGGTCTGCCGTCACATCACCCACGACAGACACATAAAGCCGGTCACGCGTCAGCGCGTTGCGATGGGCGTCGATCATATCATCGCGGGTCAGCGCGGTTACGCTGTCAGCGGTACCATCCAGCGATGTCCCGTAAGGATGGTCGCCAAAGGCCGCGGCATCAAAGGCGGCACCGGCAATGCTGCGCGGGTTCACCGCATCGCTGGCGATCCCCGACAGGACCTGCGCGCGTACGCGGTCGATTGCGGCCTGATCAAACCGAGGCGCGATCAGCGCCTGTTCCAGCAGCGCCAGCGCCTCGGCCTTGTTTTCGCTCAGGAATTGCGCGGAAATGCTGATCGTGTCGTCGGTGGCACGAAAGCTGAACCGCGCGGCAAGGCGTTCAAGCTCGGTCTGGAAAGCCTGCGCATCGCGGTCGGCGGCCCCTTCTTCCAGCAGGGCGGCCATCAGGTTGGTCGCGCCGCGTTTGCCGGGCAGGTCCAGCGACGCGCCACCGCGAAACCGGATTTCCACCGCGACAAAGGGAATGCTGGGTTCTTGGACGACCCAAGCGTTGATCCCGCCGTCGGATGTGACTTGCTGGATGGCAATCTCGGCCTGTGCGGTTGTTGCCAGCAGGGTGAGCCAAAAGAGTGTCAGAATACGCAGCATCAGCGTGCATCCTCTTGCGCGGCGACGATCCAGCCGGTCACGGCGCTGTTGCGGTCGAAGACACGGGCGGCGACATCCTTGATCTGGGCGGGCGTCACCGATTGCAGGGTGTCGGGCCAAGCCTGCACATCCGCGACCGTCAGCCCCGTTGTCAGCGCCGTGCCATAGCGCCGCGCAAGGCTCTGTGCGTCATCGAGTGCGTAGATTTCAGAGGCGCGCAGCTGGGTGCGGATCGCATCCATGCGGGCGGGGTCGATGTCGTTGTTCATGAAGGCGGTGATCACGTCATCCATCGCCGCCTCTGCACCCGCCAGGGACACACCCTCGGATGGCAGTACGACGAAAGAAAACGTCGTGGCGTCCAGTGACATCCCGCCATAGCTGGCATTTGTGTAGATCGCGGTCTGCGCGTCGAACTGCAAGGCGCGGCCAAGCTCGGACGTAAAAGGCGACCCGCCCAGCAATTCCGCCAGATAGACAAGAGCTGCCGCATCCTCCTGCGCGCCGCTTTGGCGGTGCGGGGCCAGATAGCTGCGTACCAGATAAGGCTGGCTGACGCGCGGATCGACATAGGTGATCCGGCGTTCGGCGCGCTGGGGCGGCTCGGACGGGCGGGCGCGTGCGGGCAGATCGGCATTGGCGGGGATCGGGCCATAATGTGTGCGCGCCAGCGCCAGCACGTCCTGCGGGTCAACATCACCGGCCACGATCAGCACCGCGTTGTTGGGCGCATAATGGCGTTCATAAAAGGCGGTCAGTTCGGGCATATCAAGCTGCGCAACCTCGTGCTGCCAGCCGATGATCGGCACGCCGTACCGGTGGTTCTGGTATTGTGCCGCCATCAATTGTTCGCGCGCCAGCGCACCGGGGTTGCTGTCTGTCACTTGCGCGCGCTCTTCCAACACGACGCGGCGTTCGGTGATGATATCCTCGGGGGTCAGCGCCAGATTGGTCATCCGGTTTGCTTCCATCTGCATCATCAGGTCCAGACGGTCGGCGGCGACACGCTGAAAATAGCCGGTGTAATCGAAACTGGTAAAGGCGTTGTCGCTGCCGCCATTGGCCGCGACCACCTGTGAAAATTCACCTGGCGCCAGCATATCGGTGCCTTTGAACATCAGATGTTCCAGAAAATGCGCCACACCGGATTGCCCTTCGGGCTCATCCGCGGACCCGACCTTGTACCAGACCATATGCACGACAACAGGCGCGCGGCGGTCTTCGATCACGACGACATCCATACCGTTGTCCAGTGTATAGGTCGTCACATCCTCTGCCGTGGCGGTCAGCGCCAGACAGATCAGGAAAATTGCAGCGAAAAAGCGTGTCATAGGCCCCCGGTGGTCTGTTCACTGTGCCACAAGCTATGCCGCCACGCCCGATGTTCAAGCGACGATACGCTGATGTGATTGCTGCGCTAGCGGCTTGCGGCTGGACGCGGGTTCGCGCGGTTGGTCTGTCCGGGCGTTGGCGGCGGCAGATCAAGCGTTGGTGGCGTCAGCAACGGGTCGGCAATGACAAGGTCCATTTCGGCGGGGCCGATGGTGACGGCTCCAAAGTCACGCAATGCGCCGTCATTGCTGCCGCAAGCCGCCAGCAGAGCAAGAGCAAGTCCACAAAGTACCAAGGCGCGCATCAGAGGTCCTTTTTGTCGTGTTGCCGATGATTACCGCATGGAACCGCCAAGGTCACGCAGCTTTCTTGCCATCATCGCCAAGAAAGGCCAGCCCGATGGCCCCGGCAAAGATCGCGATATCGGCGACGTTGAACGCATAGGGATTGTTGAACCCGCAACAGGACATGTTCAAAAAATCCGCGACAGCGCCATAGATGATCCGGTCGATGACATTGCCGATGGCCCCGCCAATCAGGCAGCCACCCGCGATATAGACCCATTTCGTGCCGCCTGCCCGGTTCAACCACCAGATCACACCGCCGCTGATCAGCAGCGCCACCGCGATCAGCACCCAGCGCATGTCGAAATCGGCGAACAGGCCGAAATTCACGCCGCGGTTCCACGCCATGCGAAATTCGATGAAGGGTGGCCAGACTTCGATGATCCCGTCCGGCTGGTTGATCAGGCCCAGCCAATGGACCACGACATACTTGCTGATCTGGTCGATCAGAAAGACCCAGAATCCGGTCCAGAACATCAGGCGCATCATTCGTCCCCTTAATGCCGGAAATGGCGCATGCCGGTGAACACCATGGCGATGCCCGCTGCATCGGCGGCGGCGATCACCTCGTCATCGCGCATCGACCCGCCGGGCTGGATGACACAGGTGGCACCGGCGGCGGCGGCTTCCATCAGGCCATCCGCAAACGGGAAAAACGCATCAGACGCCACGGCTGACCCGATGGTCAAAGGCGCAGGCAGGCCCATCGCATCGGCCATGCGCTCGGCCTTTTTGGCGGCGATCAGCGCGGAATCAAGCCGCGACATCTGGCCAGCGCCGACGCCGACGGTGGCACCGTCCTTGACGTAGACGATGGCATTGGACTTGACGTGTTTGGCGACTTTCCATGCGAACAACAGGTCCGCCATCTGCGCATCCGTTGGCGCGACTTTGGTCACGACCTTGAGATCATCCATGCCGATATGGCCGGTGTCCTTGTCCTGTACCAGCATCCCGCCTGCGACCTGACGGTAGGTGGTGATCGGGGCTTTGACATCGGGCAGGGCATCGGTGGTCAAAAGGCGCAGGTTCTTCTTGCTGGCGAAAACGGCCTTGGCGGCATCGGACGCGCCGGGTGCGATGACGACTTCGGTGAAAATCTCGACAATGGCTTTGGCTGTCGCCTCGTCCAGCGGCTGGTTCAGCGCGACGATCCCGCCAAAGGCGCTGGTCCGGTCGCAGTCAAACGCATTCTGGTATGCCTCGAGCAATGTCGCCCCACGTGCCACGCCACAAGGGTTGGCATGTTTGATGATCGCCACGGCAGGGCCACCCGCAGGGTCGAATTCCGCCACCAGTTCGAACGCGGCATCGGTGTCGTTGATGTTGTTATAGGACAATTCCTTGCCCTGATGCTGCACGGCGGTCGCCACGCCGGGGCGATGCGTGCCATCGGTATAAAATGCCGCCGCCTGGTGGCTGTTTTCGCCATAGCGCATGGTTTGCTTAAAGGTACCGCTGAACGACCGGCGGCGCGGCGTGTCATCGCCGATAGCCCCCGCCATCCAAGTGCTGACCGCCGTGTCATACGCGGCAGTGCGCGCATAGGCGGTCTGGGCAAGGCGCTGGCGCAGGGCCAGCGTGGTCTGGCCCGCGTTGGCATCCATATCCGCCAGCAGCACATCATAATCCGCGACATCCGTCACCACACTGACAAAGGCATGGTTTTTCGCGGCAGAACGGATCATCGCCGGACCGCCGATGTCGATGTTTTCGATACAAGTGTCGAAATCGGCCCCTTTGGCGACGGTATCTTCGAACGGATACAGGTTCACGACCAACAGGTCGATCGGCCCGATATTATGTTCGACCATGGCGTCACGGTGGCTTTCCAGATCGCGCCGCGCGAGCAGGCCGCCATGCACCACCGGATGCAGCGTCTTGACCCGCCCGTCCATCATTTCGGGAAAGCCGGTGAAATCGGACACGTCGCGCACCTCCAGCCCCGCATCGCGCAGGGCCTTGGCCGTGCCGCCGGTGGACAGGATTTCCACACCCCGCGCGGCCAGCGCATGGCCCAGTTGGGTCAGCCCGGTTTTGTCGGAAACGGAAATTAGCGCGCGGCGCAAAGGTGCAAGGTCGGTCATCATGTCCTCTAGATCATTCAGCGGCGCCAAGCGGGGCTTCAAAGGCCAGATCACGCACCGCAAGCGGGGTGTCATCAGCCTTGGCAAGCGACCACCGGACGCGTGTCGCATAGGGCAAAGCGCTGCCGGATAAAACCACCTGTTGCGCGGCATGCGGCTTTAATTGCCCGTTTTCCAGATAAACTGACGGGCTGATGGATAATTGGGCGACGCTGTCGTGCTGGAACACCCAGATCTCGCCTGATTTCAGCCCGAGCGACACCAGCGTCCCGTCCGCATTGGGCGTGCAGGTCACGTCAGGGTGCAGATGGAACCGGATCGCAAAGCGGACACCGGCGCGCAGGGTCTGGTCGAACATGCGGTCGAATTGGGCTTCGTCTTCGGGGGATAGGGTGGTCAGCAAATCCTCGCCCGTCAGGCTGCGCCCATCCGCCGACAGCTGCAACTGGCGCGCATGGGTCAACCCATGCGATGGCTGATAGCCGTCATGCGATGCAGCAAGCCTGCGTTCGCCGTTTTCGGTGCTGATCTCTGCGCGCACAAGGCGGGGCACTTCGGTCAGCCATTCCGTGGCCAGACGCCCCAGATGGGATGATGATATGCCCTCCAGCGCCAGCGTGGAATGGCTGGGCGTGGCGCGGCTGGCGCGGCGCCAGTCGTCACCAAACCGCGCGCCTGACCCGCAGTTTACGATCACGGGTCGGCGCCCCGAGGTCAGCTCGAACCCCAAGGTGCTGGCATGGGCGTCACGTGATGCGGCCCCCGTGGGCGGCGCTGCTGCATCAATGATCAGCGTGCTGCGCCCACCGGTCAGCCGCGCGAAACCCATGGCTGTCGGTCCCGTGGCCGGGGTCTTGACCCCGGCTGCCGCCAGCGCCGCGTCAAGCTGGCCCTGCGCACCATGGCCCCCGCCATGAAATCGCGCCAGCCTGCCATCGGCATGGCGCAATGCGCGCAAGACTGGCACGATCCGCGCGATGGCCTCTGTGACATCGGCAGGAACGGTCTGGCCTGCTGCTGTCAGCATGTCCCTGCTGTCCACCAGATGCGACAGCACGGCGGCAAGTTCCGCAGGATTGCGCGACGCGATCGCGCCCTTTGCATGCACCTGCGTTTTGCAAGCCACGCCCAGTGCCAGGGCCATCTGATCCACCGGTCCCGCCATGCCGTGCAAGGTCAGCCCGACATGGATCATGCGCGCCAAACTGCCGATGTCATCATCCGCGCGCTGCCAACGCCGCGTCAGAAACAAAGCCTGCCGCGCAAGGCTTTGCAGGAAAGCAGCTTTTGCGGGTGCGTCCTGTTTGCGCAGCAAAAAATCGCTATGGTCGATCCAGTGGCACAAGCGGCGCGCCGTGATGTCCGCCTGCCAGCCAGGCCCATGGCCCGCGCCGAACCGCGCGATCCAATCGTGGACCCAAGCCTGCGCCTTGGTGCGCGCGTCCTCGTCACCAAGGGCGGCCAGATCGGCCAGCCAGTCGCAACCGTGAATTTCGGCGAGGACATCGAGGTCTTGCGGCGCAAGATCCCAGATCGCCAGCTCCGGCGCGTTGATCCGCAGCCCCGAAAACAAAAATGCGCCCGCGACCAGATGCTGGCCATTGTTGGCCAACCCCATGTGTCGTGGTTCAGGGGCGCGCGTGAAATGCGTGGTCACGCTGGCGCGGCCGGCCCGTTTCGCATGGCGCCGGTCAACAAATACCGCGATACGGCCCCGCCATGTAAGATGCTCTGCCATCGACTGCGGTCCAGATGTTGCAGGCTGGTCAGCCCAGTTCATGCGGACCATAGGAAAGCTAGCCGGTCAAGTCACGCAGGCTTTGTCAGCACGGCGATATAGAACCCGTCCATCCCGCCCAGATCGGGCCAGTAATCGGGGCGCAGCCGCAACCCGCCTTCTTCGGTGATCCAGGCAGGGTCCACACCAGCCATCATGGGCGGTTCAACGCGCAGGCCAGGGTGGCGGGCCAGCGCTTCTTCGATCTGTACCTCGCCTTCGTCGGGCAACAGCGAACAAGTACAATAGACCAGCCGCCCGCCCGCCCGCAGCAAGCTCAGCGCATGGTCGATCAGCGTTTCCTGCTGGGCGATCAGCGCGCCGAACTCTGACCCGTCCTTGGCATAGGGCAGATCGGGGTGCCGCCGGATCGTGCCGGTTGCCGAACAGGGCGCATCCAGCAGGACAGCGTCATAACCGCCCGTGGTCAGCGCAAAAGCATCGCTGACCAGCGTGGTTGCGGCCAGCCCCGTGCGGGCCAGATTTTCGGTCAGGCGGGTCATCCGCTTTTCCGACAGATCGACGGCGGTGACATCGGCACCACCTGCGGCCAGTTGCAATGTCTTGCCACCCGGTGCGGCGCACAGGTCCAGCACCCGCAGGCCGGTCACATCGCCCAACAGCTTGACCGGCAGGGCGGCGGCGGCATCCTGCACCCACCAATCACCCGCGTCATAGCCTGCAAGCCCGGACACCTGCCCCGCTTGCGCCAGCCGCACCGTGCCGGTGGGCAGCACCACGCCGCCCAAGGCGGTTGCCAAACCCGCCGGATCGCCCTTTGCCGTCAGATCCAGCGGCGCGCCTGCGAAATGCGCAGCCTCCATCCCTGTCACGGCATCGCGGCCCCACGCGGCGACCAAAGGCTGGCGCAGCCAACCGGGGGTCAGCGGCACGGCGCGTTTGGCCCAAGCCTCTGGCCCTTCATCCGCGATGCGGCGCAGGACGGCGTTGGTCAGCCCTTTCATCGACTGCGTGCGCGTGTTGCGCGCGACGATTTCGACATAGGCATTGACCACGCCATGCGCGGCCTCGCCCTGCATCAATTCGGTCAGCCCCAGCCGCAGCGCATTCATCACATGATCGCCGGGCGGCTTTTTCAGATAGGGTTTGAGCATCCGGTCGGCACGGTCCAGCCCGCGCAACGCATCGGTGGCCAGCCGCTGCGCGCGCGCACGGTCGTCAGGCGCAAGTTGCGCCAGCGCACCGCCTGCGATCAGTTCGGCCATCAGGCGGCCTTCGGTTGTGATCTGCATCAGCAGGTGATGGGCGCTGCGGCGTGGCAGCAAACCGGATTGGTCCATGGGGTCACTCTTGAAGCTGGGTCAGAGCGGCGTATATCAAACAGTGACCGCCGACAAGGACAGCGCCATGCCCCAAGACGCCCCCAAAGACCTGCCCCCCGCCGCCCAACGCGCGCTGGCAGAGGCTGCCGAACGCCGCAAGGCTGCCAAACTTGACCTGCCCCCCGAGCTGGGCGGGCGCGACGGGCCAGAGCCTGTCCGCTTTGGCGATTGGGAAAAAAAGGGCATCGCAATCGATTTCTGAGTGGTTTTTGACCGCGGCCCCTGTTGCAGCCACACCACCGTTTTTCGGCTTTTATCCAGACGATATTGTCGGTTAGCCATTCTTCTGCATAAATTGCCCAAAAATAAAACAAAGGGCAGTGGTTGTGATTTTTCAGCGTATGATTGCCGTTTCGGCATGTTTGTTTATTGCGGGTTGCAGCCTGCCGCGCGGCGCGGGTTTTCAATCCGAGGTTCTGGCCGCCGCCAACGCGAATATCGCCGCACAGGGCGAAACCCCCGCCTATGATTTCACGGTCTACGAGGTCAATAGCGCAAGCTTGCCGGTCTTGCGGGTCTGGCCCGACCGCAATCTGGCGCAACTGCCTTGGCTGCCAGCGGTGCAACAACCCGCATCTTTGCTGATCGCGCCGGGCGATTCCATCCAGTTGACGATCTGGGACGCCGAGCAGAATTCGCTTTTGGCGGGGACCGGGCAGCGCGCCACACCCTTGCAACAGGCACAGGTCAGCGCCAACGGGCGCATCTTTGTCCCCTATATCGGCGAATTGACCGTCGCGGGCATGGCCCCTGACACAGCCCGCGCCCGGATCGAGGAAGAATTGGTGCGCACGATCCCGTCAGCACAGGTGCAGATGGTCGTTCAGCCGGGGCGCGGCAATTCCGCCAATCTGGCGGGTGGTGTCGGCGCGGCTGGCATTTACCAGATCCCCGACCGGAATTTCCGGCTGTTGGATCTTTTGTCCTTGGCGGGCGGTGCGAACCCCACCTATGTCAACCCACAGGTCCGCCTGACACGGGGCGGCGTGGTTTACGGCATCTCGCTTGATCGGTTGTTGGAAGAACCGGGGCTTGATATCGCCGTGCAGGGCGGCGACCGTGTACTGATCGTGCCGGACGAGCGCAAGTTTCTGGCGCTGGGGGCCACGGGTGCGCAATCGCAATTCGAATTTCCCACCGCAGACGTATCTGCCCTGCAGGCGCTGGCGCTGATCGGCGGTGTTTCAGCCACCACGGCCAACCCCAAGGGTATCTTGATCCTGCGCGAATATGACCCTGCCGAAGTGCGTGACGGCGTGACCGGCCCGCCGCAGGAACGGGTCGTGTTCACCATTGATCTGACGTCGGCGGACGGGCTGTTTTCGGCGGGCAAGTTCATGGTGCAGGACGGCGACCTGATCTATGGCACCGAAAGCGCGCTGGTTCCGGCCCTGACGATTGTGCGTCTGGCCTCGACCCTGCAGTCGATCACGAATTAGCGTCAGAACAGCGCGATATCATCGGCAAGGGTGGCGTAATCCGTCACCCCGTCGATCCGCAGGATGTCGCCGTTCCCGAAATCAATGGTCACGCGCGATCCGTCCTGCGTGCCATAGAGCAGCAGCAAATCTGCGGCCGAGGTCAGCCCCGTCCACAGCCGCGCATCCAGAATGATCCGGTCGATGCTCTGTTCGAAATCGCTGATCAGGTCGCGGCCAGCGTTGAAGATGAAAGTATCCGCACCCGCCCCACCGGTCAGCACGTCGTCGCTGTTGCCCCCGTCAAGCCGATCGTCACCACCGCCGCCGATCAACAGGTCCTGCCCGTCACCGCCGCGCAGATCGTCGTGTCCGTCAGCACCGAGCAGGATATCTGCACCGGCCCCGCCAGTCAGGATGTCATTGCCGCTGCGCCCAAGCAAAAGATCCGCCCCATCACCGCCGATCAGCAGGTCATTGCTGTCAGTGCCGGTCACGACCCTGTCAGCGCTGGGGGGTGCGGCCGGCTGGTTCAGCAATGCGTCGCGCAGCTCTGTGATCTTGCTTTCGACCAAGGCCCGCTTGGCGACCTGCATCGAAAATGGCCCGCCGGGATCAGCGGGGCTGTCGGGTGGTGTCGGCGTCAGCGCGGGCGGCGGCGTGGCAGGCCCCGGAGAGCCGGGGCTAAGCGTGGCGGGCAGGCGCATCCCGCCCAGCACATCGGCATTCGTCAACAGCCGATAGTCAAACAGATTGCCATCGGCGCTGTGGATGATCAATTCTTCGTTGCCATAGCGGATGATGAACCCTGTGGGCGTGATGGTCATCGTCAGCTGGCTGATGTCGCGCAGCATCGGCCAACCCGACAGGTCCAGCCGGTCTTCGCCCAAGGTGAAATCGGTGATCGTATCTGTTTTACCATCTGCGACGAGGATGAAAACATCCGCCCCCGGCCCACCCGTCAATATGTCTGACCCCGCCCCGTCGTGCATGATATCATCGCCCGCGCCGCCAAAGATCTGGTCGTCACCAGCCCCTCCCAGCAGAATATCATCGCCCCCTGTGCCGGTCAGCACCCCGCCCGCAAGGGTCGCTGTCGCCGTGATCCCCGTCCCGCCGGTGTCGAGCCGCAATTGCGTGATCCCCGGTTCGCTGCTGCTGGCCACAAAGATATCCAGCCGGTCCTCGTGTCCGCGCGCGGCGATGGCGCTGACATTGTCCAGCCCGATGGCTGTCGTATCCTCGATATGGGCCAGCGCCACCAATTGCCCGCCGGGCAACAGCGCAAAGACGGATATGCCGTCATCTGCGCCGCCCGCGATGACATAGCTGCGCCCGCCTTCGGTCACGATTTCCAGCGCGGTGACCCCGCCAAAGCGGGTGTGCAACGTGTCCAGCAGATGGTCTCGGATAGTCAAGGCGCCCTGCGCGCCTACCTCGACCACGGTCAGGCTGCTGCTGCCTGCCGCCGCCAGCACAAGATAGGTCACCCCCGCGACCACGACTGTCTGCATCGCGCTGGCATCGGCGATCCACAGCCCGGTCTCTGCCGTCAATGCCGCGATTTCCGATAGGCTGCCGGTGGCATCGACCTGCCAGCCTGTCAGCCGGTTGGTCGCATCCACCGTATAGATAACCCCCCCCGCTGCGGTGATCGCGGTGACTGGTCCGCTGGTCGGTATCGTCGCCAGCGCGCCGATAAACTGTCCGGCGGCATCGAACTGCCAGCCAGCGATCCCCGCCTGTCCTGCAATCCCGCCATAGACGAATTGCGCGCCCCCCTGTTGCACCACCAGATCGGGGCGAAAGCCTGCGAAAATGGGTAAGGTGTCAATCACCTGCCATTGCCCGCCGGTCAGGCTGATTTGCTGAAACGCACCATCCGTGCCACCGCCGGTCAAAAGCACCGGCCCCGCAGCGGAATCAAGCGTCAGGACAGACCCGCCACCGCCCGCCACATCGCCGCCATCCAGCCTGCGCAAGGCACCGGTGTCCAGCACCGGACCGCTTCTGTCCCAGCTTTGCAGCGCACCGTCAAAACGGGTGATCCCGACAAGATTGTCGGTGCCGTCAAAGCGGACAATGTCCAGATCAGTGATCCGCGACCATGTAGATGCATCAGGAATGGTCAGATATCTGACCGGAACAAGCGTGGACATCTTCAATCCCCCCCAGGATCGGCGTTGTCGATTTGTTCAGACTCGTGAACATCGCGGTCTGTCGCATGGCTGAATTGCGGCGGCACAATGGTTCTTGTCGCGCATTTCGTTCAATTGCCTCTGATCAGGCCGCGCGCTCGTGTTCGCCACCTGACACAAGATACCCGCTCCCTCGCACGGGGTTGCGACAGTCAGCTATGCGGGACGAAGCGGACGTTCCGAAAAGTGCTTGCCACATCGCCAAGTCTGTGGATTGCTTCGTCAATCAAAATGGAGAAGCGAGATGTCTTTTGAACTTTGGCTGGCCTTTGCAGCAGCATCTGCGGTCTTGCTGGCGATTCCCGGCCCTACGATCCTGTTGGTAATTTCCTATGCTCTCGGACACGGTCGAAAAGCGGCACGCGCAACTGTCGCGGGCGTTGCGCTTGGTGATTTCACTGCCATGACGGCTTCCATGCTCGGCCTTGGGGTGCTGCTTGCGACGTCGGCCACTTTGTTCACTGCGTTGAAATGGATCGGTGCAGCCTACCTGATTTACCTTGGCGTTAAGCTTTGGCGCGCTCCGGTGTCGCTTATCGAGGCCAATGCAGATACAGAGAACCTGCCGAAAGAGCGGCCGCTGAAGATTTTTCTGCACACCTATGTCGTCACCGCGCTTAACCCGAAAAGCATCATCTTCTTCGTGGCTTTCCTCCCCCAATTCATGAATCCGGCGCAGCCCTTACTGCCCCAGATGTTGATTTTCGAGACAACGTTCCTGGTTCTGGCGACCCTGAATGCGTCATTCTACGCGTTTCTGGCGTCAATGGCTCGAAAGTCGATCCGCAAGCCAAGCGTGCAGAGGGCAGTCAACCGTGTTGGTGGGTCCTTGATGATTGGCGCTGGTGCTCTGGCGGCAGGCTGGAAACGGGCCGCCGTATGACATCGACAGATGCGGGAGACCTTCTGGTATCCCGCATCTGTCCGTTCTGGGCTGCAGGCAGTCATAGGGTAACTTGTGTCAGGCGGCGAGCACTAGAACAGCACAACCACGGCAGGAGATGTCATGCCCCCCCAATTCGGCACCAGCGGGCTGCGCGGCCTTGTCACCGACCTGACACCGGCGCTTGTCACGGATTATGTCCGCGCCTTTGCCGCGACCTGCCCGATGGGAACGGGTTTGTTTGTTGCACATGATCTGCGCCAATCCTCGCCCGCTTTGGCGGCGGTGGTGGCGCAGGCCGGTCAGGCGGCGGGGCTTGCTGTCACGCGATGCGGTCCTGCGCCGACGCCGGCGCTGGCGCTGGCCGCGATGCAGGCGGATGCGGCGGCGGTGATGGTCACCGGCAGCCATATTCCAGCAGATCGTAACGGTTTGAAATTCTACACCCCCACGGGCGAGATTACCAAGGACCAAGAGGCCGCAATCCTGACAGGCTTGGGCGCTGCCCGCACGGTTTTGTCAGGGCCGCAGCCGCAGATCATGGATGTCGGGCCTGCCTATTCCGCGCGCTATATCGCAGCGTTCGGCAGCGGTCTGTCAGGGTTGCGCTTGGGGCTTTATGCCCATAGCGCGGTTGGCCGCGACCTGATGGTGGACCTGCTCACAGCGCTGGGCGCAGAGGTTGTCATGTTGGGACGGTCCGCCAATTTCATCCCCGTCGATACCGAAGCCGTCGATCCTGACACCAAGGCAAGCCTTGCCGCTTGGGCGCGCGATCACGCCATCGCGGCGATCCTGTCCACCGATGGCGATGGTGACCGGCCGCTGATGACGGATGAAAGCGGGGCCGTCATCGCAGGCGACATCATGGGCCAGATCACGGCGGCCTGTCTTGGCGCGCGGCATGTGGTGACGCCGGTGTCGTCCAACAGCGGTGCCGAAGACTTTGGTTTCGCGCAGGTGCGGCGCACGCGCATCGGATCGCCCCATGTGATTGCCGCGATGCAGGCGCTGGGTGGCGATGTGGTTGGGTACGAGGCGAATGGCGGCTTTTTGCTGGGCTTTGACGCGCAGGGGCCGCGGGGTCAGCTGCCAGCCTTGATGACCCGTGACGCGATGCTGCCGATGCTGGCGGTTCTGGCCGCAGGCAAGGGTGCGCCGGTGTCGCGCCTGATCGCAGCACAGCCTGCACGGTTTACCGCCGCCGACCGGCTACAGCAGGTTCCGACAGATGCATCGACCGCGCTGGTCGCTGCCCTGAGCGATAACCCACAGGATCGCGCGACCTTTGTTGCCGCCCTTGGCCTTGTGGAACGCAGCATCGATTTGACAGACGGGCTTCGCATTGCCTGCACAGATGGCCGGATCGTGCATCTGCGCCCTTCGGGCAACGCCCCCGAACTGCGGCTTTATGTCGAGGCGGGAACACCCGCCATCGCAGCATCAACGTTGCAGGCTGGTTTGACCCTGCTGCGCGACATGGTTGACAGGCTGGTCAGGTGACATTGCCCGCCGGACCCGTCAGGATCGCGCGGCTGACGCGCATCAAAAGCGCCCCATCGTCGATCTCGGTCCCGACGTCCTTGTTCTTCATGTCGATGGACAGGAACGAATGGCCATGCACGCAAGACCATAGGATATAGGCGCAGCTGAGCACTTCGGGATGATCCAAAGGCAAATCCCGCGCGGCGGCCACCTGACCAATCACGAGGCCAAAGCAATTATCGCCTTTTTGCTGCAATTCGGGGGCGTTTTCATGCCCTTCGGTCAGGCCGAACACCAGCCGGAACACACCGGGCTGCGCCCTGGCAAAGTCCACATAGGCCTGCCCGATTGCCGCCACAGCCTCTAGCGATCCGGTGGGATGCGGGTCTGCGGCCGCGGCCATCGCGGCATGCAGACGGTCCATCGCCTCGCCGGCGACGCCGCGCAGAATTTCGTCACGATCCTTGAAATGCTTGTACGGCGCGGCGGAACTGACGCCTGCGCGCCGCGCGGCTTCCGCCACGGAAAACCCGTCGGGTCCGTGGGTTTCGACCAGATCGCGCACGGCGGCGATCAATTGCGCCCGCAGATCACCGTGATGATAGGCGGCTCTGGGCGGCACGCCTGTGTCGGTCGTTCCGGCCTGTCGCGTGTCATCGGACATGATAGGCGGCCTTTCTGCATTCTGGGGCAAGCGCGGCATGAAATGCCCGAAAAGTTAGCAATACTTACATCTCGTGACAACACGCGGTCATGCGAACCATCGCTGATCTTGGTGCGTTTGGAAACCTCTTGCAGAAGTAAGTGATTCTCACTTATGTAAGTGATGCTAACTTAGAAGGGCCGCGCCATGACCCAATCTGTGCCACCAACCTTGCGCCGCGTGATGACGTTGGGTCTGACGCTCGCGGTCTTTGGCGGCGCGGGTGCCGCGGTCTATGCCGGTTTCGCGGTGATTTCGGCCCAAGGCGATGCAGGTGCTGTATCGCGTGCGCCTGCGTCCATTGTTGCCGCGATGCAGATCGACATCGCCGACAGCTATACCGTCACCCGCAGGTTCACCGGCCAGATTGAGGCCGCAACCCAGATTGATCTGGCGTTCGAATTTGGTGGCCGTGTGACCGAGGTGCTGGTGGACGAGGGTGATGTGATCGCCCAAGGCACCGTTCTGGCGCGTCTGGACACCAGCGCGCTGATGCCGCAACGCGCGGCACTCGAGGCGGATCTCGAAGCTCTTGCCGCCGATGCCGCATTGGCGCGCCTGACGCTGGCGCGCAATGACACGCTGGCAGATCGCGGTTTCCGGTCGGTGGCGGCACAGGACGATGCCCGCCTTGCCTTGACCCGCGCCGAGGCGGGGATGGCAGCGACACGCGCACGGATCGCCGGCGTCGATGTGCAGATCGACAAATCGGCCCTGATCGCCCCCTTTGACGCGCGCATCGGTGCGCGCCGTGCGGATGCCGGCCAAACCGTGGCGGCGGGGCAAAGTGTGCTGATGCTGTTCGATGCCGCACCCGCGCGGGCGCGGATCGGCCTGCCACCTGCACTGGCGGCGGATTTGCAGACCGGCGACAGCGTCATGGTCGAGATTGGCGGCAGCACGCATACCGCGACCATCCGCCAGATCCGCCCCGATCTTGACCCCGGCACCCGCAGCCGGTCTGTTATTCTGGACTTGCCGGCCGGTCTTGACACCGTGATGGGGGACACATTGGCGCTGGTTCTGGCACAGGTCGTACCGGAACCGGGGTTCTGGGCCCCGCTCTCGGCCCTGCGCGAAGGCGCGCGCGGCAGCTGGTCGGTCATGGCGCTGCAAACCACACCGGACGGCGACCGTACCCTGCCCGCCGCTGTCGAGGTGATCCACAGTGACGGCACACAGGTCTATCTGCGCGGCCTGTTGCCCGCAGGCGCGCGGATCGTGGCGCAAGCGCCTGATCGCATCGCCCCCGGCCAGATCGTGCAGCTTGCTGCCAACCCGCAGGAGTAACCGGCATGGACACGCTGTTCTTTCGCCAGCCTCGCCTTGTGGTGCTGGCGCTTTTGGTGATCCTGTCGGCGGGGGTGTCGTCGCTCGCGTCCATCGGGCGCCAAGAAGACCCGACCATCACCAATATCTTTGCCACGGTCACGACCGTCTTTCCAGGTGCCGACCCTGCCCGGGTCGAGGCGTTGGTGACGGCCAAGATCGAAACCGAACTGCGCGCGATCCCCGAAATTGCCGAAGTTGCATCGACATCTGCCACCGGCGTGTCGGTGATTGCGGTCGAACTGGAGGAAACGATCAATCCTGCGATGATCGAACAGATCTGGGCGCAGGTCCGCGATGCCGTGGCCGATGCACGGCGCGATTTTCCCACAGGTGTGCGCGAACCCGCCTTCGACAGTGACGGTGCGGGCGGCTATGCCGCGATCTTTGCGCTGACCATGCCCGACGGTTTCAGCCCGACCCGCGCCGCCCGCGAGGCAGAGGCACTGGCCGATATCCTGCGCCGCGTGGCGGGCACGTCCTTGGTCGATCTGCACGGCCTGCCAGAAGAAGAAGTGCTGGTCACGCTGGCTCCTGACCGGATCGCCGCGCTGGGCATGACGGCCGATCAGGTATCAGCCGCGATCCGCGCTGCCGATGCCAAGGTGCAGGCGGGCCGGTTGCGCGCCGAGGAAACCGATCTGGTGCTGGGCATCAGTGGCGAGATCACCTCGCTGGACCGTCTGCGCGCGGTCGTGCTGCGCGAAGATGGCCAAGGCCGCGTGACCCTGCTGGGCGATGTGGCCAGCATCACGCGCGGCCCCCGCGCCCCCGTGGCCGAGGCCGCGTTTTTCCAAGGGCGCCCCGCGATCCTTGTGTCGGCCAAGCTGGCTGAAGGCTTGCAGGTGGACCGCTGGATGGCGGGCATCCGCGCTGGTGTGGCGGCACAGGCGCAGACCCTGCCATGGGGTCTGGCGATCGAGACGGTTTTTGACCAGAGCAGATACACCATCGACCGGCTGGCAGAGGTGGGCCTCAACATGGCCATCGGCGTGGCCCTGGTCGTGGTGGTTTTGTTGGTCACCTTGGGCGCGCGGTCTGCCTTGATCGTGGCGATGGTTCTGCCGGTGGTCACGTTGGCTTCGGTTGCAACGCTGAACGCGCTGGCGGTGCCGATCCACCAGATGAGCGTCACCGGATTGATCGTGGCGCTGGGCCTGTTGGTGGACGCGGCCATCGTGATGACCGACGAGGTCGGCAAACGCCTGCGCGCGGGGATGTCACGGCTGGATGCCGTCGCAGGATCGGTGCGCAGGCTGACAATGCCGCTGGCGGCCTCGACCGTCACGACGATCCTGTCGTTCATGCCGCTGTTGCTGTTGCCGGGGCCAGCGGGGGATTTCGTGGGGTCCATCGCCATCGCGGTGATCGTGATGCTGGGCTGGTCCTTTGTCGTTGCGGTCACCATCACGCCTGCGATTGCTGGATATTGGCTGGTGCCGGGTGATGGCGTCGCTGCGCGCGAAGGGCTGTTGATGCGCGGCTTTCGCGCGACACTTGAGCTGTCGTTGGCCAATCCGTGGCGCACTGTCGCGCTGGCGCTGGTGCTGCCGGTGCTGGGCTTTGCGTCACTGCCCGGCCTGACGCCACAATTCTTTCCCGGCGTGGAGCGTGACCAGTTCCATATCGAAATGGACCTGCCCGCCGGCACCAGCCTTGTCGAAACCCTGCGTGTGGTGCGCGCGGTCGATGCGGTTCTGGCTGCCGAAGGGGACATCCTTGACGTCGCATGGGTCGTGGGCCGGTCCGCGCCTGCATTCTATTACAACATGGTCGGGGGCCGCGATCAGGCCCCCGCCTTTGCCGAGGCGCTGATCCGCACAGCATCACCTGCCGCCACGGCGCGGCTGCTGCAAGACCTGCAAACCGACCTGCCGCCGCGGTTTTTGCAAGCGCGGTTCGTCATCCGTGGCCTGACCCAAGGGCCGCCCGTGAATGCGCCCGTCGAATTGCGCCTTGTCGGGCAGGATATCGACGCGCTGCGCGCCACGGGCGATGATCTGCGCGCGCGGCTGGCCACTGTGTCCTCTGTGGCCTTGGCGCGCAGCGGCGTGGCGGGCGGCGCACCCAAACTGACGCTGGATGTGGACGAGGCCCGCGCACGGTTGCTGGGCCTCGATCTTGGCCAGATTGCCCGCCAGATGGAGGCGGGGCTGGAAGGTGTGACCGGTGGCTCGCTGCTCGAAGGGACCGAGGAATTGCCGGTGCGTGTCCGTCTTGGCGCGGGGTTGCGCGGTGATCCGGTGGCCATCGGTGATATGCCGATCCTGCCGCCCGATGCGGCGCAGATTGCGGCGGCGGGCCAGTTTCCCGCGGTGCCATTATCCACGTTGGGCACGCTGCGACTGGCGCCCTCCGCAAGTACGATCAGCCGCCGCAACGGCGAACGGATCAACAATGTGCAGGCCTTCTTGATGCCGGGCGTCTTGCCCGCCGTGGCGCTGACCGAGGCGATGGCGCTGCTTGATGCGGATGGTTTCAGCTTGCCACAGGGGGTCAGGCTGGAAACGGGGGGCGATTCCGATGCGCGCGACAGCACGGTGCGGGCCTTGGTCGCGCCTTTGGGGCTGATCATCACCCTGTCCATCGCGGTTGTGGTGATGACGTTCAATTCCTTCCGCCTGACGTTGATCGCCTTTGCCGTGGCCGGCCTGTCAGCGGGGCTGTCGATGCTGGCGCTGGCGGTGTTCAACTATCCTTTCGGGATTACAGCGATCATCGGTGTGATCGGGTCCATCGGGGTGTCGATCAACGCGGCATTGATCGTGTTGTCGGGGCTGCAACAGGATGCGCGCGCCCGTGTGGGTGACCGCGCCGCGATGGTCGATGTCGTCGCCGGATCGGCGCGGCATATCACCTCGACCACGATCACGACGGTCGGAGGTTTCCTGCCGCTGATCCTTGGGGGTGGCGGGTTCTGGCCGCCATTCGCGATGTCGGTCGCGGGTGGCGTGGCGCTGTCGGTGACGCTGGCCTTTGCCTTTACACCGCAGATGTTCGCCCTGACCCTGTCGCGCGGCCAGCGGGTGGATGAGGCTGGTAAAGACACCAAAGCGGGCCGTTTGACCGCGTGAGCGCAAAGTCATCACAAGCAAAAGCCATGCCTCTATCACAGACCAGCCCCCTTTCACGCCGCTTTGGCCCCACGGCACTGATCACCTGTGCCAGCGACAGGATCGGGCGTGCCTTTGCTGTCGCGCTGGCATAGGGCGCTGACCTGGCCTGTTATCTGGCGGGGTCGGCACCGTCGATGTCGAACCTGTCCGCCATTTCCGGCGAGATGACACCCGCATGCAGCGCCAGCAGGATCAGCTTTTCGTCGAAAGGCGCGGCCCCCGCGATGGCGGCAGAAATGCGCTGTTCGGTGCGCTCGGCGGCTTTGGTGCCATTGACCGCCACAAATTGCGCCTGATCCAGCACGCAATAGGACAAAAGCTGTGCTGCATCGGCCATGGCCGTGGCCCGGTCCGTTGCGTCACCATGTTTGCGGTGCAGTTGCAGGATCGTCAGCTTGACCGGTTCGGGGATCAGCAACGGATGCAGCCCCGCCGTCTTGAGCGCCTCATCAAGGGCCGTCAGTTCCGAGGACCGGCCGAACATGTCGAAAAATCGCAGCATGGTTTCTGGTAACAGGTTCCGCTGCGGCCTGCACGCAATCCTTGCGCCCTGCGCTGCCTGTCACGTCACAACCGGCCCGATGCGATGATCCGTTGCAAGAACGCTTTTGTGCGCGGCTCTTGCGGGGTGCCGAACAGGCGGTCGGGCGTGTCCTGTTCCAAGATCACGCCGCCATCCAGAAACGCCACCCTGTCCGCGCAATCGCGCGCGAAACCCATTTCATGGGTGACGATCATCATGGTCATGCCGTCATCTTTCAGGCCACGGATGATCGCCAGCACCTCGCCCACCAGTTCAGGGTCGAGCGCGGCGGTGATTTCATCCAGCAACAAGACATCGGGGCGGGTCATCAAGGCCCGGGCGATGGCCACGCGCTGTTGCTGGCCGCCGGACAATTGTTCGGGATAAGACGTGGCAAACCCCGCCATGCCGAACTGTGCCAGCACGTCGCGGCCGCGGTCTTCGGCCTCGGCGCGCGACTGGCCATGCACGCGGCGGGGGGCCAGCGTGATATTGTCCAGCACGTTCATATGCGCAAACAAGTTATAGGATTGAAACACGATGGCTGCGCGTTTTTGCAACCCTGTCTTGCCAAAGCTGGGGTCATCGACAGGCACGCCGTCCAGCCGGATCGTGCCGTAATCATGCGCGACCAGCCGGTTGACGCAGCGCAAAAGGGTGGATTTTCCCGATCCGGACGCGCCGATCAGACAGACCACCTCATGCGGGGCGATGCGCAGGCTGACACGGTCCAGCACCAGCTTTTCACCGAAATATTTGGTGACGGTGTCGATATCGATCATGGGGGGGATCATTGTGTCATCCGGCGATTTGCAGGCGGCGTTCGCGGTCGCGCCGTGTCAGGTAATCGGCCAGCCGCGCCATCGGGATGGTTGCCAGCAAGAACAGCGCCGCCGCCACGATCAGCGACGAATAATTAAAGGTGGTGGCGGTGTAAATCTGCGCCTCGCGCACCGCATCGCGCACGCCGATCACCGACAGCAGCGCCACATCCTTTTGCAAGGCGACAACAATATTCATCAGCGCCGGCACCACATTGCGCAGCGCCTGCGGCAGGATCGCATAGCGCAGGGTCTGCCATTCGCTGAGCCCCAGTGACTTGGCGGCAGCGCGCTGGCCTTCATGCACGGCGTCGATACCAGAGCGATAGATTTCCGCGACATAGGCGGCATAGCTCAGCACCATGGCGAAAGCGCCCCAGAACAGGCCGGAATTGGGCAGACCCGGCAGGTTCAGCGCGGGGATGCCAAAGCCGAACAAAAGCACCAGCAGCAGCGCCGGCACGCCACGGAAAATGTCGATATAGATCACCACCATCAACCGGAACGGCGCGAACCACGGCGCGCGCAAGCTGCGCACGACCGCCAGCACCAACGCCCAGACCAGCACGCAGGCCAGCACCGTCAGCCAGACCTGCATATTCACCCAGAACCCTTGCAACACGCGCGGAAAGGCCGCGATCATGGCGTCGATGCTGAAAAATTGCAGCTTGATGCGCGGCCATTGCGCGGCCGAGGTGACCACCCAAGCCATCAGGCCAAAGACCACGACAACGCTGATCCCGCCGATGGCTGTGGGGATCATCGCTTGTTTCCAGTTGAAACCACGGCGAGGCGGCGGCGGGGGTGGTCCCCGCCGCGCCGGATCATGGGCCGCAGCTTGTGGCGCGGCGGCAGGGCTATCGGTCATTCCGCGATGATCGGCAGGTCCGGATCAGCGACCAGATAGGTTGCGATCAATTCCTCCACGACGCCGCGTGCGATCACCGCGCTCAGCGCCTCGTCAACCCATGGCACCAGCGGGCTGCCGAGTTCGAACAACAGGCCGTGGCCGCTGTCGTTTTCATCGGCGGGGACAAGGGCGACGATGCTGGCATCAGGCACCTGCACGGCGGTCATGAACAGCGCGGTCGGCAAAGCGGCCAATGTCGCGTCGATCTGGCCAGCCTGCAGCGCCTGAAACACATCGACTTGTTCGTTATAGATCGCGGCATCGGTCACGCCGAGGATATTCACAAGGTAATCGTTGTCGGTCGTCCCGATCACCGCCCCCCAGCGCAGACCGCGCAGGTCCGCGAAACTGGTGGCGGTTTCGGCGGCGGTGCCGGGCAGGGCGATGACTGCCTTGTCAGGCTGGAAATAGACCTGACTGAAACTGACGACTTGTTTGCGCGGTTCGGTCACAGAAATCTGCTGGATCGAAAAATCGTAGGGTTTGGCGCCTGGCGCAATCGTTTGGTCAAACGTCTGACCAACCCAGACCACCTGTTCGGGAGCAAAACCCATTTCGGCGGCCAATGCATAGACAAGCCCGTTTTCGAACCCTTCGCCACCGGCGGGATCGTTGTTCAGCATCCACGGCGGATAGACCGGATCACCGGTGCCGACGGTCAGGAAACCGGGCGTTGTCAGGCGCGGGTCCATCGGCGTGTTGTCCTGTGCGTGGGACATCAGCGGCAAGGCTGCGACAAGCGCCCCCGCGAACAACGCCAGCGCCCCACGTCGCGCTGTGTTGATCATGTAATCCGTCATGAATGATCCTTTCATCTGTGCCAACATCCCCCAAATGGCGTGCGGTTGCGCCAATTTGCCTGCTTGGGCGCGCGGGTCAAGCGTCATGCGGCACGCCAAGGGCCTTCCCCTGCCATGCCGCGCATCAAGGATCATCGTTTGCCCGAAAACCTTGCAATTCGCAGGCCGCGGCGGGCTAGCCCTCGGATGGCACCAGCCGCAGCAGTGGCGCATTATCGCCATCAGTCAGGACATAGATATAGCCGTCCTGTGGCCCGACCGCGACATCGCGGATGCGATAGCCTGCGCCGTCAAGCACGCGTTCGGGGTCCGATACCTGCGCGCCATCGACGGGAAAGACGCCAAGATACCGGTGGAACAGGTTGCCGACCAGCAGATGCCCTTGCCAGTCGGGAAAGGCGTCACCATCATAGAAGGTCATGCCAGAGGGCGGGAAATGGTCGTTTCGACCGGGACCCGAATGATAGGCGGGGGCAACGAAACCGTCACCATCCTGATGGGTGGGCGCAAATTGTTCACCGGTGCGGTAATCCACGCCATAGGCGGCCAGCGGCCAGCCATAGTTTTCGCCGCGCGCGACGATGTTGATCTCGTCGCCGCCAGCCTCGCCATGTTCGGCCAGCCAGATGTCACCGGTGTCGGGATGCACGGTCATCGCCTGAATATTGCGATGCCCGTAGGACCAGATCGCAGGGGCCGCGTTTTCGATGTCCACGAAAGGATTGTCATCCGGCACTGTGCCATCCAGCGTCAGGCGGATCACGCTGCCGTTCTCGCTCGACAGGTCCTGCGCGATATGGTCGGGGCCGAAAGCCTTGGAGTTGCGGTCGCCGGTGCCCATGTAGATGTGATCGTCATGGATCACGATGCGCGATCCGTAATGGGCGTTGCTGGCAATGCCGGGGCTGACCTGGAACAGGGTTTCGATATCGGTCACGGTCCCTGCCAGACGGTCAAGCGTGCCGCGCCCCAGATGGGTTGTCGTCCCACCTGCGACGCTGCCGGCCCATGTCATGTAGATCACGTTGCTGTCGGCGAAATCGGGGGCAAGGGCCACATCCAGCAACCCGCCCTGACCTGCGGTGCTGACATCGGGCGCGCCGTCGAGTTCGGAGACCGCGCCGCTGGCCGCATCATAAAGCAGAAAGATCCCGCCCCGTCCCGTCATCAGGATATCGCCGCTATCGGGCAGGAATGTCATCGCCCAAGGCCGGTCCAGACCTTTGGCCAGCGTTTCGACATCATAGGATTGCGCCAGAACAGGTGCGCCTGCGATCAGCGCAAGGACAAAGGTCAGCGTGGTGGTCGTTTTCATCTAGAACCCTTTCGTTTCACGATATTCGGAGCGGCAACCTGTGCTTGCAAGGCGTGTTTCATCACAAAGACGCCAGTCACCGCGTGACCGGATCACGGCTTGGGACTTTACTTGGGGCTGCGGTTGGTCTCAAAAGTGGGGATGAAGGTTCTTTTGGTTGAAGATAATCACGATGTTGGCGAAGCTGTCGAACGACGGCTGCGCATGGCGGGCCATGTCGTGACATGGAACCGGACTGGCGATGATGTCGTCGCCATGCTGGACCATGACCCTGTTGATGCGGTTATTCTGGACCTGATGCTGCCTGCGGCGGATGGCATTGCGATCCTGCGCCAGATCAGACGCCAGCAGCGCGATCTGCCCGTGCTGGTCATTACCGCAAGGGCCGAGATCGACGACAAGGTCAGCCTGCTGGACCTTGGCGCAGATGATTATCTGGTCAAACCCTTTGACATGCGCGAGATGGAGGCGCGGTTGCGCGCGCTGGTGCGCCGCCCCGTCGGGCAGTTCACATCGGTTTTGCAGCTGGGCGATCTGGAGCTGGATCCGGCCAGCCGGATCGTCAGGCAGGCCGGACAGCTGATTGATCTGGGACGCCGGGAATTCGGCCTGCTCGAAGCGTTGATGACACAGGCGGGCCGCGTCGTGACCCGCGAAAGGCTGATGTCGCGCCTGTCGCATCTGGATGATGGCGGATCGGAAAATGCGCTGGAATTGCTGGTGTCGCGCCTGCGCCGCAAGATCGCGGCCAGCAATGTCGAAGTCGTCACCATGCGCGGTGTCGGCTATATGGCGCGGGTGGTGGCGGATGCGCAGACCTAGCCCGCCATCCCTGCGCCGCCGTATCCTGATATTGGCGGCGTCGATGCTGCTGGGGGCGGCTGGGCTGCTGATGACCTTCATCTCGGACTACGCCAATCGCGCTGCTGATCAGGCGCTTGATCGCCTGTTGTCGGCCGCTGCGCTGTCGATTGCCGGTGCCGTTCTGGTCGAGGATGGGGCCGTGGTGGTTGAAATGCCCTTTGCCGCCTTTGCGATGGTGTCGGGCGAGGAACGGGTTTTTTATACCGTGCTTGGCCCGCAAGGCGAACATGTCACGGGTTATCGGGACCTTGCGCCCGATACGCCCTTGGCCACGACGGTTGATCCGGTGTTTTCCGATATCCGCCACAATGGCGAACCTGTCCGCATGGTCCGGCTGGGGCGGCTGATTTCAACCGCGCAAGGCACCGGCTGGGTCACGATCAGGGTGGCTGAAACCCGTGGCGCGCGTGCCGCATTGGCCGCCGAGATTGTGGGGGCGGCACTGGTGCCGGTCGGGGTGCTGACGGTGCTGGCGCTGGCGCTGGTCTGGATCGTGATCGGGCGCGCCTTTGCGCCGCTTGCGGTGATCGACCGCGCCTTGCGGCAGCGGCGGCCCGACGATCTGTCGTCGCTGGACGTGCCGGTGCCGGTCGAGGTGCAGCGCCTTGTCGGGGGTTTGAACAATTTCATGGGCCGGTTGGAACAATCCACTGCGCGGATGGGCGGTTTGGTGGCCGAAGCCGCGCATCAGGTGCGCAACCCGTTGGCGTCATTGCGGGCGCAATCAGAAATGGCGCTGGATGAACCCGACGCCGCACAATTGCGGGCGCGTGTCGGGCGCATCCACACCTCTGCGGTCGAGGCAAGCCATCTGGTGACCCAGCTTTTGATGGATGCCACCATTTCCCACCGGATGGAAACCGAACAAAGGCGCCCGATCTCGATCACTGCCCTTGTGCAAGAGGTGGTGGACAGGCTGGACCCTGACCTGCGTCCGCGTGTCGGCACCGATATCGGCGCTGGCACCGATACGATCGTCGTAAATGGCGACCGTGTTGGTTTGCGCGAAATGCTGCACAACCTGATCGACAATGCGCTGGCCTATTCATCGGGCGATATCCAGATCGCGGTGGCAACACAGACCGGTGGCATGGTGCGGCTGGTGGTGCGGGACAGGGGGCCGGGGATCACGGATGCCGACAAGGCCCGCGTGCTGCAACGTTTCGTGCGCGGCGAAGGGGCCAGCGGCACTGTCGGGTCCGGTCTGGGCCTTGCCATCGCGCAAGGCGTGGTGGCGGGACATGGTGGCACGCTGACCCTGTCGGACCGCGCCGGTGGCGGGCTGGAGGTCATCGTCGCCCTGCCGGTCGAAGACGCGGTGCAAATCGCCCTCCCCCGCGCAAGGCGTTTGGGCGCTGTGGGGGCCGTGCTGCTGGCTTTTGCCCTGTCCACGCTGGGCGCGCCCCGTCCTGCATCGGCCGATGCGATCCTTTTCCCCGCACCCGCCGCCGAAACGCAGCGCATGGCCATTGCAGGTACAACCGATACCGCGTTGTTCGCACCCTATATTGCGGCGTTTCAGGCCGAAAATCCGGGTGTCGCCGTGACCTATCTGGAACGGGACAGTCTGGCGCTTTACGATGGGTTCCTGGCAGGCACGCTGGACCCCGCGCCTGATGTGCTGATCTCGTCGGCGTCTGATCTGCAGATGAAGCTGGCCAATGACGGCCATGCGCTGGCCTATCAATCCGTCTGGCTGGAGGCATTGCCCGCTTGGGCGCAATGGCGGGCCGAGGTGATCGGCTTTACCTATGAACCCGCCGTCATCATCTATAACCCCCGCCTGATGCCGCCCGGCACGCAGCCGCGTACGCATCTGGATCTGGCGGTGCTGCTGGAAGAACAGCCCACCCGTTTTGCGGGGCGTGTCGCCACCTATGACATCGAACGCAGCGGCGTCGGGTATCTGCTTGCCTCGCAGGACCAGCAGATTTCATCGCAATTCTGGCGGCTGGCGGCAGCGTTCGGGCGGGTCCGCGCAAGGTTGAGCGATTCGAGCCCCGCAATTCTGGACAGCGTCGCCAGTGGCGAGCTGATCTTGGGGTATAATGTCTTGGGGTCCTATGCCTTTGCGCGGCAGGCGGCGGGCGCGCGCATCGGGATCATCGTGCCGGATGATTACGTTCTGGTGCTGACGCGCAGCATGGTTATTCCGCGCACGGCACCAAACCCCGATCTGGCGCGCACGTTTGTGGATTTCGCGCTGTCGCCGGCCGGTCAGCGCGTGGGCGCGGGGCCATCGGCGCTGGGCGCGATCATACCGGACAGCACGGGCACATGGACGCCGGAACGTATCTCGATGATGGGGACGGGTGTGATCCAGCCTATCGCGCTGGCACCGGTGCTGCTGGTGGCGCTTGATCCGCAGCGGCGCAGCCGGTTCCTGACCACATGGCAGGAAATCGTGGCACCAGGCCGGCCGTGACGGGCTGATGACAGGACGGTGACAGGAACCGCTGCTAGGCTTTGCCACAGTCGGGCATGGGAGGTGCCGGAACTGGGGGGAAACCGCGACAGCACGCCTGTGGGCCATGGTTGCGCACCTGTTCCAAACATCTTCACGCTCCGCTCCGCGCTTGCGCGGTCATTTATATCCTTTGGGAGGAACATATGAAGAATTTTGGTATCGCGGCGTTTGTGGCCGCATCGGTCATGGCATCTGCCGCCGTGGCACAGGTATCCGAACTGCGCATCATGGCGCCTGCAGGCCCCGGTGGCGGCTGGGACCAGACCGCACGCACGATCCAGTCGACGCTGCAAAGCGAAGGGCTTGTGCCGAACATCCAGGTTGAAAACGTGGCTGGCGCCGGTGGCACCATCGGGTTGCAGCAATTCGTCAACCGGTCGACAGGTGATGCCGCTGCGACGATCGTCGGTGGCTATGTGATGGTCGGCGCGATCATCGCCAACGAAAGCAATGTGACGCTGAGCGATATCACCCCGCTGGCGCGCCTGACGGGCGAATATGTCGTCGTCGTGGCCAATGCCGACAGCCCGATCAACACTGCCGAAGACCTTGCCAACGCGCTGCGCAACGATATCGGTGGCGTGACCTGGGCCGGCGGGTCTGCCGGTGGCGTCGATCACATCGCGGCAGGCAAGTTTGCCCAAGTGGCGGGCGTGGCACCAGAGCAGATCAACTACATCCCCTATTCGGGCGGTGGCGAAGCACTGGCCGCGATCCTGGGTGGTCAGGTCAGCGTTGGTGTGTCTGGGTTCAGCGAATTTTCCAGCCAGATCGAGGCCGGAGCGCTGAAGGTTATCGGGATCACCGCGCCAGAGCGTCAGGCCTATCTGGATGCGCCGACCTTTGTCGAACAGGGTTTTGACGTCGATGTGCAGAACTGGCGCATGATCGCCGCCGCCCCCGGCATCAGCGACGCAGAACGCGCAGCCTTGCTGGATGTGATTGGCACGATGGCCGCATCGGACAAGTGGAACGCCGAACTGGAAACCAAGGGCTGGGTGAACACCTATCTCGCTGGTGACGATTTCGCGGCTTATCTGGCCGAACAGATCACCGCGACGACCGCGATCCTCGCCGATCTTGGAATCACCGAGTAATGTCGGTCGATCCGAAAAACCAAGCAGCCGAAGAGGACCTTCGGCTGCCTTTCGACGATGAGACCGGTCACGGCACAGGCAAACGCGATCTGGCGGGGTTGCTGATCGCGGTGGCCTTGTTCGGGCTGGCGATGGTCATCGTCAATGATGCGTCAGGCTATCCGATCCGCCGGTCCTATGCCAAGTTTGGACCAGAGATCGTGCCCTATCTGATCGCTGGTGGCATTTCTGTCATGGCCGTGATCACCGCCATCATGGCATGGCGCGGTGCGTTCGAGGCGCGTGATCCTCTGAACATCGGTGCTTTGTCATGGCTGGTCGGTGGCATCGTCCTCGAGATTTTCATGCTTTACGGCGGCACTGGATTCATCGCGGGGTCCGCCGTGCTGTTTGCCTTTGCTGCGCGTGCCTTTGGGCAAAAGACGCTGCCGCTCAATCTTGGGATCGGTCTTTTGTTGTCAACGCTGCTGTATCTGCTGTTCCGCTACGGGCTAGGGCTGTCGCTGCCTGCCGGTCCGGTCGAGCGGGCCATCGATCTTTTGCTGAGGTAAGCACATGGATACCTTCATTCTGCTGTTCGAGGGTCTGGCGACCGCGACGCAACCGTCGAACCTGATGTTCGCGTTGCTGGGCGTGATGCTGGGGACCGCCGTGGGCGTCATGCCCGGCATCGGGCCTGCGCTGACCGTTGCCTTGTTGCTACCGGTCAGCCTGTCGTTCGGTGCGACCGGGTCGATGATCATGTTCGCGGGCATCTATTACGGGGGCATGTATGGGGGGGCGATATCGTCGATCCTGCTGAACACCCCGGGGGAAACCGCGTCGATTATGACCGCCCTCGAAGGCAACCGCATGGCCAAACGTGGTAAGGGCGGCAAGGCCTTGGGCGCTGCGGCCTTCGGGTCGTTCTTTGGCGGCATGTTCGCAACCTTGGGTCTGGCGGTTGTCGCGCCTTTCATGGTCATGGTCGCGCTGTCGTTTGGCACGGCGGAATATTTCGCGCTGATGGTCTTGTCCTTCATGACCGTTTCTGCGGCCTTTGGCGGGTCGATGTCGCGCGGGCTGACGGCGCTGTTCATCGGTCTGACCATCGGCATTGTCGGCACCGATAAATTGACAGGGCAGGTGCGCCTTGCCTTTGGCATACCGGAGATGAGCGATAACATTTCCATCGCCATCGTGGCTGTCGGGCTTTTTGCCATTGGCGAGACGATGTATCTGGCGTCGCAATATGTGAATCACAAGGAAAAGGCGCAGGCCGTGTCTGGGTCTGTCTGGCTGAACTGGGGCGATTTCAAGCGCTGCATCCGGCCCTATATCCGCGGCACCGGTCTTGGGTTCCTGTTCGGGCCATTGCCGACTGGTGGCGCCGAAATCCCGACCTTTCTATCTTATACCACCGAAAAACGTCTGGCGACCGGCGAAGCGCGCCGCGAATTTGACGAAGGTCTGGGTGCTATCGAAGGTGTGGCCGGACCAGAAGCCGCCAACAACGCCTCTGCCGCAGGGACGTTGATCCCGCTTTTGACGCTGGGTCTGCCCACATCGGCGACGGCGGCGATGATGCTGGCAGGGTTCCAGCAATACGGGCTGCAACCCGGTCCGCTTTTGTTTACCAACAACGCGGATCTGGTCTGGGGGCTGGTGGCCAGCTTGTTCATCGCCAACCTGATGCTGGTCGTGCTGAACGTGCCGTTCATCGGCATCTGGGTGAAGCTTTTGACGATCCCGCGGCCATGGCTTTATGCGGGTATCTTGTGTTTCGCCACGCTGGGCATCGTCGGCGCGCAAGGCTCGCCTTTTGCCTTGATCCTGCTGCTTGGCTTTGGTCTGATCGGTTTCGTGATGCGGCGGTTCGGCTATCCTTTGGCCCCCGCGCTGGTGGGTGCGATCCTTGGGCCTTTGGCCGAAGAACAATTGCGCCGGGGGCTGATGATCAATCAAGGTGACTGGATGTTCCTGATCGAATCGCGGATCGCGCTGGCGATCTATGCGATTGCCCTGTTGTCGGTGTTCGGCCCCCGCCTGTGGGCGCTGGTGCGCAAAGCCAGCCGCAAGACCACCGCGGCCGCATGACCGGCTAAAGTCACCGCGCGATGCAGCGTCATGGATGCTGCGTCGCGCCTGCCGTTTTGGGGGCGATCCTGACCAAAAGTTTCGGCTAGAATGGGCAGGTGCCAACAAGGAATCGCCCGATGGCCCGTAGCTTTTCTGTCGATGTTCTGCGCGGCTTTGCGCTGCTTGGCATCGGAATCGTGAACCTGCCGTACCTTGCCCAACCGCTGGCGGCGCAGCTTGGCTCGCCCGAGGGCGGTTTGGACCTTGCCGCCAAAGGCATTGTCAGCCTGCTGTTCGAGGGCAAGTTCTTTGTGCTGTTCTCGTTCCTTTTCGGCTGGGGTTTCGGGGTGCAGCTGGCCTCTGCCGCGCGGGCGGGCCTGCCTGCGGGGCCGCCATTTCGCGCGCGGTTGATCGCGCTGGGCCTGTTTGGTGTCGCCCATGCAATATTGGTCTTTCCGGGTGATATTCTTTTGGCCTATGCGCTTCTGGGTGCGGGTTTGTGGACCCTGCGGGATGCGTCAGTGCCGCGACTGCGGCGGATCGCGCTGTCGATGGTGCCGCTGGCGGCGCTTGCTTTTGGCGCACTCGGGTTTCTTGATGCGCTGTCTGGCGACATGGCGCAGGCTGAGGCTGCTTTGACGGGTGACGGATATCGTGGCAGCTATCTTGATGCGACAGCACAGCGGCTGGCCGACTGGCCTGTCACATTGGGCGTCGTGGCGCTGTTCAACGGGCCACTGGCCTTTGGGGCATTCTGCCTTGGGCTTGCGGCCTACAAATCAGGTTTTTTCGACGCGGGCAGTCCGGCGTTCTGCGTCCTTGCCAGACGCCTGCCCTTGCTGTTGGCTGTGGCCCTACCGGTGAACGGGGTCTACCCGGCCGCGATTCTTGGCTTTCTGCCCGATGGTGTGCCGACCTATCTGGGGTTTGCCGCGCTCGCGCTTGGCGCGCCGACACTCGCGGCAGTTTATGTGGTCATCGTGGTGCGCCTTGCGCCGCGGCTTGGTTTTCTGGCGCCTGTCGGGTCCATGCCGTTAACTGGTTATATTGCGCAGGGCCTGCTGGCGGGTGCCATCTTTCATGGTTGGGGGTTGGGGCTGTTCGACACGCTGGGCAATGCGGCACTGGTGGCAGTGGCTTGCCTGATCTGGCTGGTGGTGACGCTGGCAGCGATGCTCTGGCGGCGACGTTGGGCGCGTGGTCCGTTTGATGCAGCGCTGCGCGCAGCTGCGACACGGCTGGTCAGGGCCGTGTGACCGGCGATCAGGGCGCGTCATAGCCTTTGGGATTGCCTGATTGCCATGCCCAGGTGCTGGCGGTCATTGCATCCAGATTATGGGTGGCGCGCCAGCCGAGTTCTGCCTGCGCGCGCGCCGGATTGGCCTGCATCGCCGCGATATCGCCCGCGCGGCGGGGGGCTTGCACGGTCGGGATTGGCTGGCCGCAGGCGCGTTCAAAGGCGCGGACCATGTCGATGACGCTATAGCTTTGGCCGGTGCCGATGTTGAAAGGCCGCGCGCCGGGGGTGCGGGCGGCATAGGCGATCGCGGCAACATGCGCGCGGGCCAGATCGACGACATGGATGTAATCGCGCAAACCGGTGCCATCGGGCGTGTCGTAATCATCGCCAAACACCGTCAGCGCGGGGCGCAGCCCCACGGCCACCTGCGCGATATAGGGCATCAGGTTGTTGGGAATGTCCTTGGGGTCTTCACCGATGCGAGCAGAGCCATGCGCCCCCACGGGGTTGAAATACCGCAGCAGCACCGCGCTGCGGGCGGGATCAGCGGCGGCCCAATCACGCAGCACCTGTTCGGCCATCAGTTTCGTTCGCCCGTAGACGGATGTCGGCCGTGTCGGATGCGCCTCGTCATAGGGCAGGTAATCGGGTTCGCCGTAAACCGTTGCCGACGACGAAAAGATGATCCGGCGACACCCCGCGCGGTCCATCGCATGTAGCAGCGCCAAGGTGCCGCCCACGTTGACATCGTAATAAGCCAGCGGTTTCTGCTGGCTTTCGCCCACAGCCTTCAGCCCCGCAAAATGCACAACGGCCTGTGGCGCGAAATCCTGCATCACGCGGTCCAGCGTCGCGGCATCGCGCACATCGCCGCGCACATCCATCATCGTGCCGTTCGACAGGCTGCGCACGCGGGTCAGCACCTCTGGCGTGGCATTGGTGTAATTGTCCAGCACGCAGACCTCGTGGCCCTGCGCCATCAGTTCGATCAGCGTGTGGCTGCCGATATATCCGGCTCCGCCGGTGACAAGGACGCGCATGCTTGGTCTTTCGTCAGGCCGCTAGTCGCGGGCATAGATGTCTTCATAGCGGATAATGTCATCCTCGCCCAGATAGCTGCCGGTCTGTACTTCGATCAGGACCACCGGCACCTTACCGGGATTTTCCAGCCGGTGCGTTGCGCCCAGCGGGATGTAGACCGATTCATTTTCGGTCAGCAGCGTCACATTGCCATCGCAAGTGACACGCGCCGTGCCTTGCACCACGATCCAATGTTCGGCCCGGTGGTGGTGCGATTGCAGCGACAGCGCGCCGCCGGCATGGACGACGATCCGCTTGACCTGAAACCGATCACCGATGGTAAGGCTTTCGAACCAGCCCCAAGGGCGGTGATCCTTGGGAAAGGTGTCGGCCTGACCTGCGCCTTGGGCTTTTAGCAGCGCCACTGCCTGTTTGACGTCCTGCGCGCGGCTTTTATGGGCGATCAGCACGGCGTCGGGCATCGCAACGGCGATGATGTCCTGCAACCCGATGCCCATGATCACCTGCCCGTCGTTTTCGGACCGCAGCAGCGTGTCTGCGCAATCAATCGCATAGGCGGGGCCGGACAGCGCCAGCCCGTCATTTTCGGTTTCGCGCCAGACCGCCGCCCAATCGCCCAGGTCCGACCAACGACCAGCATATGGGGCCACGCTCAGATTATCGGCCTGTTCCATGACCGCGTAATCAATCGAGATCGCGGGCGCGCGGTCCCATGCATCGGATGCCAGCCGCAGAAAGCCCAGATCATGGCGCGCATCATCCACCGCCGTTTGTACCGCCTCGACCATATCCGGCGCATGCAGTGCATAGGCGACCAGAATATCCTTGACGGTGAATAAAAACAGACCCGCGTTCCACAGATACCGCCCTTCGGCCAGCATTGCGGCGGCGCGGGCGGCATCCGGTTTTTCGACAAAGCCGATCAGCGGTGCGATGCCTGCGCCGTCCTGCAAAGGCCCGCCAAGTTCCAGATAACCGTATCCGGTTTCCGCCCGATCCGGCGTGATGCCAAAGGCCACGATCTGCCCGCCTTGCGCCGCTGGCACGGCGGCCTGCACGGTCTGCGCGAACAGGGCTGCATCGGGGATCACATGGTCGGACGGGGCCACCAGCATCAGCGCGTCAGGATCGCTTTGCGCCAGATGCAATGCGGCGGCCAGAACGGCGGGGCCGGTATCGCGCCCTGTGGGTTCGATCAGCACGGCCTGCGGCGTGATCCCCAGCGCATGCATCTGCTGCACCGCGATGAACCTGAACTGGTCTGCTGTCACGACCACGGGCGCGGCAAAACCATCGCCGGTCAGGCGCGTCAGGCTGGCCTGAAACAGGCTGTCTGCGCCTGCCAGTGGCGAAAACTGCTTGGGATAGCTTTGGCGCGACAAGGGCCAAAGCCGCGTGCCGGCACCGCCGCACAGGATAACCGGTGTAATCGTTGACATACCCTGCCTTATGACGACCTCAGCGCAACACCTGCGTGATGCTGGCGTAAAACCCAACCGTAGGTTGTGTGCAAGCCCTGTTGCAAGCTGATCTTTGGCACCCAGCCCAGACGTTGCATCCGCGCACAATCCAGCAATTTGCGCGGCGTGCCGTCCGGCTTGGTCGTGTCGCAGACGATCTGGCCGGTGAAGCCTGTCACATCGGCGATCATCCGTGCCAGATCAATAATGCTGATATCCGTCCCCCACCCGATGTTCAGATGGCTTTGCATGGGTTGCGTTTCGGTGGCCAGAATGGTGGCATCCAGCCCCATCACAAAGACGGCGGCGGCGGCCAGATCATCGACATGCAGGAATTCGCGCCGTGGCGTGCCGCTGCCCCAGATCGTCACGTGGTCTGCCCCGCTTTGCACCGCGTCATGGAACCGCGCCAGAAGGGCAGGCAGGACATGCGCATTGTCGGGGTGAAAATTATCGCCCGGGCCATACAGGTTTGTCGGCATGATTGACCGGTAATCGGTGCCATGCTGCCGGTTATAGCTTTCGCATAGTTTGATCGCGGCGATCTTGGCGATGGCATAGGGGGCGTTGGTGGGTTCCAGCGGGCCGGTCAGCAAGGCATCTTCGGTGATCGGCTGTGGCGCATCGCGCGGATAGATACACGATGATCCCAGTTGCAACAGGCGCCGGACGCCCGCGCCATGGGCGGCATGGATCACATTGGCCGCGATCATCAGGTTATCGTGGATGAAATCCGCGGGATAGGTCGCATTCGCCATGATCCCGCCGACACGGGCGGCGGCCAGCACCACGGCATCGGGGCGCTGGGCCTGCATGAAATCGCGCACGGCGCGTTGGTCGGTCAGGTCCAGCTGCTGTCTGTCCGTCGTGATCAGATCATGCCCGCCGGTCATCGCCAGATGCCGCAGGATCGCGCTGCCGACCATGCCGGTGTGACCCGCGATATAGATGCGCATCCGCCTAGCCCTGCATCGCCATCGGCAGGTCCAGCCCGCAATCACGCAACACGGCCTGTCGGCGGGCGGCGCGGTAATCTTCGGCGACCATTTCGGCGCACATCTGCCGCGCGCTGATCTGCGGCGTCCAGCCCAGCTGTTTGCGCGCCTTGGACGGATCGCCCAGCAGGCTTTCCACCTCGGCGGGGCGGTAATAGCGCGGGTCGATCCGCATGATCGTATCACCGACGCGGACCTTTGGCGCCAGATCGCTGCGCACGGCGGTCACTACGGCGGTTTCGGCGCGCCCCGTGCCGGTGAAATCCAGATCAAGCCCCAGTTCCGCCGCAGACCAGCGGATGAAATCGCGCACCGAATGTTGCACGCCGCTGGCGATGACGTAATCCTCGGGCTGGTCCTGTTGCAGCATCATCCACTGCATGCGGACATAATCCTTGGCATGGCCCCAGTCGCGCAAAGCGTCGATATTGCCCATATAAAGGCAGTTTTCCAGCCCCAGCGCGATATTGGCCAGCCCGCGCGTGATCTTGCGGGTGACAAAGGTTTCGCCGCGCCTTGGGCTTTCGTGGTTGAACAGGATGCCGTTGCAGGCATGCAGGCCATAAGCCTCGCGGTAGTTGACGCAGATCCAATAGGCATAAAGTTTCGCCACACCATACGGGCTGCGCGGATGAAACGGCGTTGTTTCGGTCTGGGGCGATTGCGTGACCTGCCCGTAAAGTTCCGAGGTGGACGCCTGATAGAACCGCGTTTTGCGTTCCAGCCCCAGAAAACGGATCGCCTCGAGCAGACGCAGCGTGCCTAGCGCATCCACATCGGCAGTATATTCGGGGGCTTCGAAACTGACCGCGACATGGGATTGCGCGCCAAGGTTATACACCTCGTCCGGTTGCACCTGTGCGATGATCCGCGTCAGGTTGGATGCATCGGTCAGATCGCCGTAATGCAGCACGAAACGGGGATTGTCGGTCTGCGGGTCCTGATAGATATGATCGACCCGCGCGGTATTGAGGCTGGAGGCGCGGCGCTTGATCCCGTGCACCTCGTATCCTTTGGCCAGCAGGAATTCCGCAAGATAGGACCCGTCTTGCCCGGTAACGCCGGTGATCAGCGCGCGTTTCGCCATCAGCCTGTCCTGTTGCAAGGTTCAGTTAACCACCTTGTGGCCAATCAGGCTTAAGGATTGATTAACGTCGCAACGGTGGTGCAGGGGGGATTTAAACATTCGGGTATAAATTGCGGCATCCCCATCCTGAAAGGTGCTGTTCGATGTCCGACCAATCCCCCCGCCTGTCCTTGCCGTTCATCCTGCCTGCGCAGGCGCAAAAGCATGTCACCCATAACGAGGCGATCGAACTGCTGGATCTGATCGTGCAACTGGCGCTGGTGTCGGTATCGCAGGTCACGCCGCCTGCAACCCCGCAAGACGGGCAGGCCTGGGCGGTGCCACCCGGCGCCACGGGCGATTGGGCAGGGCAGGACGGCATGATTGCGACATGGCGGGGCGGGGGGTGGCTGTTTGTTGCGCCGCAGGACGGCTGGGTCGCTTGGGTTGGTGATGCGGCGGCCTTGCATATATGGTCTGGCGGGGTGTGGACCGCGCAGGGTGATTTGCAAAACCTGCCCGGCATCGGGATCAACAGTACGGCTGATCCGGTCAACCGGCTGAGCCTGCGCGCGCCTGCGGCCCTGTTCGACAACGAAGGTGCGGGCCATCAGATCAAGATCAACAAGGCGACCGCTGCCGATACCGGGGCGGTGCTGTTCCAGACCGGCTATGGCGGGCGGGCTGAACTGGGGCTAGCGGGCAATGACGATTTCAGCATCAAGGTATCGCCCGACGGGACAACATGGCGAGCTGCGATCACGATTGCGGCTGCTACGGGGCGCGTGCAGCTGGCAGATGTTCTTCAGATTGCGCCAAGCGGTGTGCCTGCAACCTCTGGTGCGGGTGATATCTATTTTGATTCTGCAACTGCAAAGCTGCGTTGCTATGACGGGACCACCTGGCACGATCTGTTTTGAACAGATCGCATGGCGGGACGCGACAAAGGCAGGATCGACGACGGTCCGGTCTTTGGGTTTTTGCAGTGAATTTATCAGAAAAATGACAGAAACGTGGGCAAACCGCGCCCCGTCTGCGTCATGCGGTCCATATCGGGGCTTCACAACCCGATTCTGGTCGCATGGCGCTTGCGACACCGTAGGACGTCTGCTACATCGCGCAAGATTTTGACGCTTTCGTGTGAACGAAGGCTTAATAAGCCGCCCCTTTGCTGTCCTTTTTCGGGTCGTCGTAAAGCTGGGCCAAGACATCGGAAGGGTGGACGTGTCCGAAACTGCTGGTATCTCCACGGGCATCGCCGCGCGCTATGCGACGGCTGTGTTTGACCTTGCCAAGGAAGGCAAGGACATCAAGGCATTGGAAACGGATGTCGCGGCATTGCAGGCCGCCATCGCTGACAGTGCAGATTTCACGACATTGCTGACATCGCCGCTGTATAACCGCGACGAACAGGGCGCAGCCGTGACAGCCATCGCGAAAAAGATGGGCCTGTCGACGACTGTCAGTAATGTGTTGTCGCTTTTGGTGGCCAAGCGGCGGTTGTTCGTGCTGCCGCATATGCTGGCTGTCCTTCAGGACCGTCTGGCCGACGAGCGCGGCGAAATGACTGCCGAAGTCACGACTGCAAAGTCCCTGACAAAAGCGCAGAGCGACAAGCTTGCCAAAACGCTTTCGGGCCAAGTCGGCAAAACCGTCACCATCAAGCAAACCGTCGATGAAAGTATCATTGGCGGTCTTATCGTAAAAATGGGCTCTCGGATGATCGACACGTCGATCGCCGCCAAGCTCAATGCACTCCAGAACACCATGAAAGAGGTCGGATAATGGCGATCCAAGCGTCGGAAATCTCTGCGATCCTGAAGGACCAGATCAAGAACTTCGGTCAAGATGCCGAAGTGGCCGAAGTTGGCCGTGTGCTGAGCGTGGGCGACGGCATTGCCCGCGTCTACGGGCTGGACAATGTGCAGGCCGGTGAAATGGTCGAATTCCCCGGCGGTATCCGCGGGATGGCTTTGAACCTTGAAACCGACAACGTCGGTGTCGTGATCTTCGGGTCCGACCGCGAGATCAAGGAAGGCGATGTCGTCAAGCGGACCAAATCCATCGTGGACGTTCCGATTGGTGATGAACTTTTGGGTCGCGTCGTGGACGGTCTGGGCAATCCGCTGGATGGCAAGGGCCCGATCAAGACGACCAAGCGCGCCGTTGCAGACAGCAAGGCCCCCGGCATCATCCCGCGCAAATCGGTGCATGAGCCGATGGCGACAGGTCTGAAATCGGTTGACGCGATGATCCCGATTGGCCGTGGCCAGCGCGAATTGATCATTGGTGACCGCCAGACAGGCAAAACCGCCGTGGCGCTGGATACGATCCTGAACCAGAAATCGTATAACGACGCTGCCACCAACGAATATGACAAGCTGTATTGCGTTTATGTCGCCATCGGCCAGAAACGGTCCACCGTGGCGCAGCTGGTGAAAAAGCTCGAAGAATCCGGCGCCATCGAATACACGATCGTCGTCGCGGCCACCGCATCCGACCCCGCGCCAATGCAGTTTCTGGCACCCTATGCCGCCACCGCAATGGCCGAACATTTCCGCGACAATGGCCGTCATGCGCTGATCATCTATGATGATTTGTCCAAGCAGGCCGTGTCCTATCGCCAGATGTCGCTGCTGCTGCGTCGCCCACCAGGACGTGAAGCTTATCCAGGTGACGTGTTCTATCTGCACTCACGTCTGCTGGAACGGTCCGCGAAGCTGAACGAAGACAACGGCGCAGGGTCTTTGACCGCGCTGCCGATCATCGAAACCCAAGGCGGCGACGTTTCGGCGTTTATTCCAACCAACGTGATTTCGATCACCGACGGTCAGATCTTCCTTGAAACCGAATTGTTCTATCAAGGTATCCGCCCTGCTGTGAACACCGGTCTGTCGGTGTCACGCGTTGGGTCCAGCGCCCAGACCAATGCGATGAAATCTGTCGCAGGTCCGGTCAAACTGGAATTGGCACAATACCGCGAAATGGCGGCCTTTGCGCAGTTCGGCTCCGATCTGGATGCCGCGACCCAGCAATTGCTGAACCGTGGCGCGCGCTTGACCGAATTGATGAAGCAGCCGCAATATTCGCCGCTGACCAATGCGGAAATCGTTTGCGTGATCTATGCTGGCACCAAGGGTTATCTGGACAAGATCTCTGTCAAGGATGTTGGCCGGTTCGAGGCTGGTCTGCTGAAATACCTGCGGACCACCGGCAAGGACGTGCTGGACATGATCACCAAAGAAGATCCTAAGATCAAAGGTGACGCAGAAGCCAAGATCAAGGCCGCTCTGGACGCATACGCCGCCGACTTCGCGTAATCCCTGAGATAAGGAGACGAAAACGTGCCTAATCTTAAGGATCTCAAGAACCGGATTGCGTCGGTCAAATCGACCCGCAAGATCACCAAGGCCATGCAAATGGTCGCGGCAGCAAAACTGCGCCGCGCCCAAGATGCGGCCGAGGCGTCGCGCCCTTATACCGAACGGTTCACCGCCGTGATGGCGCAGCTTGCGGCATCGGTGGGCGGGTCGGATAGCGCGCCGAAATTGCTGTCGGGAACCGGCGGCGATCAGGTGCATCTGCTGATCGTGATGACTGCCGAACGCGGTCTTTGCGGTGGTTTCAACAGCAACATCACCAAGCTGGCGAAAGTCCATGCGCAAAAATTGCTGGCCCAAGGCAAGACCGTCAAGATCCTGACGGTCGGCAAGAAAGGCCGCGATGCGCTCAAGCGGGAATTCGGCAGCTATGCTGTCGGTCACATCGACCTGTCCGCGGTCAAGCGTGTGGGTTACGTCAACGCGCAGGACATCGCGCGCGACGTGCTGGCCCGTTTCGACGGTGGCGAATACGACATCGCGACGATCTTTTTCGCGCGGTTCGAAAACGTCGTCACGCAGCACCCGACGGCGCAGCAGATTATCCCTGCTAAGTTCGAACAGGCGGCTGATGCGGATGTGACCTTGTACGACTACGAACCCGGTGAAGAGGAAATCCTTGCCGATCTGTTGCCGCGCGGCGTGGCCACGGCTATTTTCAGCGCGCTGCTGGAAAATGCCGCGTCCGAACAGGGCGCGCGGATGTCCGCCATGGACAACGCGACCCGCAACGCAGGCGAGATGATCGACAAGCTGACCATCCAGTACAACCGTTCACGTCAGGCCGTCATTACGAACGAGCTGATTGAAATCATTTCGGGCGCGGAAGCGCTCTAGACCCCGGAGAAAACCACTATGGCAAATGCAAAAGGCAAGATCACGCAGGTCATCGGCGCTGTCGTTGACGTGCAGTTCACCGACCACCTGCCCGCGATTCTGAACGCCCTGATCACTGACAACAACGGCAAGGAACTGGTGTTGGAAGTGGCGCAGCACCTTGGTGAAAACACTATCCGTGCCATCGCCATGGACAGCACCGAAGGTCTGGTCCGCGGTCAGGAAGTGATTGACCAAGACAACACGATCACCGTGCCTGTGGGCGACGCCACCCTTGGCCGCATCATGAACGTGGTCGGCGCCCCGATCGACGAAAAAGGCCCGATTGGCGAGACCGAGCGCCGCTCGATCCACGCCGATGCGCCACCATTTGAGGCCCAATCCACAGCCTCCGAAGTGCTGGTCACCGGGATCAAGGTCATCGACCTGCTGGCACCTTACGCCAAGGGCGGCAAGATCGGCCTGTTCGGCGGTGCCGGCGTGGGCAAGACCGTTTTGATCCAGGAACTGATCAACAACATCGCCAAGGTGCATTCGGGTTATTCCGTGTTCGCGGGCGTGGGTGAACGGACCCGTGAAGGCAACGACCTTTACTACGAATTCATCGAATCCGGCGTTATCAACATTGACGACCTGACAAAATCCAAAGTGGCGCTGGTCTATGGCCAGATGAACGAACCACCAGGTGCGCGTATGCGCGTCGCGCTGTCCGGTCTGACCATGGCGGAATCCTTCCGCGATCAGTCTGGCTCTGACGTGTTGTTCTTTGTCGACAACATCTTCCGCTTTACGCAGGCCGGTTCCGAAGTGTCCGCGCTGTTGGGCCGTATCCCGTCTGCCGTGGGCTATCAGCCAACACTGGCCACCGACATGGGCCAGATGCAGGAACGCATCACATCGACCAAATCCGGTTCGATCACATCGGTGCAGGCGATCTATGTGCCTGCAGATGACTTGACCGACCCTGCGCCTGCGACCTCGTTTGCGCACCTTGATGCGACCACCGTTCTGAACCGTGCGATTTCGGAAAAAGGGATTTATCCCGCCGTTGACCCGCTGGATTCCACATCGCGCCTGCTGGACCCTGCGATTGTGGGCGAAGAGCATTACAAAGTGGCAGCCGATGTGCAGAACATGTTGCAGCGTTACAAGTCGCTTCAGGACATCATCGCCATCCTCGGGATGGACGAATTGTCCGAAGAGGATAAGCTGACCGTGGCCCGCGCGCGTAAGATCGAACGCTTCCTGTCGCAGCCGTTTGACGTGGCGCAGGTGTTCACCGGTTCGCCCGGTGTGCAGGTGCCGCTGGAAGACACGATTGCATCGTTCAAGGCCGTGGTTGCTGGTGAATACGATCACTTCCCCGAAGGTGCGTTCTACATGGTCGGCGGCATTGAAGACGTGAAAGCCAAAGCCGAAAAAATGGCCGCCGCCGCCGCATAAGGAGCTGCCGATATGGCAAATGTACAATTCGATCTCGTCTCGCCAGAGCGCCGTCTGGCCTCTGTCGCGGCGAGCGAGGTACGCATTCCCGCAACGGAAGGCGACATGACCGCGATGGCCAACCATCTGCCAACGATCACCACCCTGCGCCCCGGCGTCTTGGTGGTGGTGCATGATGGCGGCGCGGACGAATATGTCGTCTCCGGCGGTTTTGCCGAAATCAGCGCGGAATCCGTGTCGGTGCTGGCCGAACAGGCCCTGCCAAAGGGTGAAGTGACCCAAGGCATCTATGACCAGATGGTCGCAGATGCTGAAGCGGCGCTGAAAGCTGCGCGGGCCGATGCAACAGGCGACGATGGCAAGGCGGTCGATGCGGCCAAGGCGCTGTCCGACACTGTGGCCATCGGTGCTGCCATCGGTCTGACCACCCGGGTCTGAACCCCGCAATTCCAAAAACAAAGGCCCCGCATTGCGGGGCCTTTTGCGTTTCGCGCAGGGCTGAAATTTCTAGGCCGCGTCATTGCCACCGAACGGCCACGCCGTTGCCAACAAATTTGGCAGGATATCGGCTGCAAAATCATCCGGCGTGACGCCATCGAAAAGGTATTTTGCCTTTCCGTCGAGCGCGAGACTCGCAATGCCATGGATCGACGACCAGACGATGAAAATCTGTGCCATCCGGTCTGCTGTCGGGTCACGCCGTGCGATGGTCTTTGCAAAATCTGACAATGCCTGCGTGCTGGCCTGCGCGTAACGCGGGTCGTCGCGGTTGACCAGATCAGGCCGGAACATCAGCCGAAACCGCCCCGGATAGGCCAGCGCGAACCGCACATAGGCCAGCGCAAGCCGCTGCAAATCAGCACCCGCGTTGTCGCTGGTCGTCACCGCGTTCAGTGCTGCGCCAAGGCTACCATAGCCCAACAATGCCACTTCGGTCAAAAGACCGGTGGCCGACCCGAAATGATGCGCAGGTGCGCCGATGGACACGCCCGCCCTGCGGGCCGCCTCGCGCAGAGAAAAGCCTTCGACCCCCTTTTCACGGATGATCGCGTCAGCCGCTTCGATCAGCGCCTCTTTCAAATTGCCGTGATGATAGCCGCTTTTGGCCGGTGTATCGGGATTTTCCATCTATGCAGTGTTCAAATTGCCTGTTAGTGCCATCTTAGCGTTGTTCAGATAGTAATCAAGAAGGAGTAAACCATGAAAACCTGGCTTATAACAGGTGCAAACCGCGGGCTTGGCCGCGCTTTTGCGCAGGCGGCTTTGCAGCGGGGCGACCGTGTCGCAGCGACGGCGCGCAACATTGATACGCTTGACGATCTAAGGTCCCGCTTTGGCGACCAAGTGGTGGCGATCCCGCTGGATGTCACGGATCGCGCGGCGTGCTTTGCTGCCGTGGAACAGGCCTGCGCGGCCTTTGGATCGCTTGACGTGGTCATCAACAATGCGGGCTATGGTCTGTTCGGGATGATCGAAGAACTGACCGAGGCTGAAATGCGCGCCCAGATGGAGGTCAATTTTTTTGGGCTTTTCCATATGACACAGGCTGTCCTGCCGGTGCTGCGCGCCCAAGGCGCTGGCCATATCATCCAGATGTCGACTGTTGGCGGTGTGATCACCTTCCCGAATCTTGGGGGCTATCACGCCTCAAAATGGGCGGTCGAAGGGTTTAGCGACGCCTTGGCCAAAGAGGTCGCGGGCCATGGGATCAAGGTCACTTTGGTCGAACCCGGACCCTATGCCACGGATTGGGCGGGGGCGTCAGCCACGCATGCCACACCCATGGCCGAGTATGATCCGGTCCGTGCCGCCCTTGCAGCACAGCAGTTGCCGCCCGAACTGTACGGCGATCCCGCAGCGGTCGGGCCTGCCATTCTGAAACTGGCTGACGCAGATCAGCCGCCACTGCGCCTGTTCCTTGGGGTGGTGCCAACGATGATGGTGGCCCCAGTTTATGCAAACAGGCTTGCTGAATGGGATGCCTGGACAGATGTCGCGGTGGCTGCGACGCAGGTGCAAAATGGTTGACCGCCACCTGAATCGCCGCCGTGCGGTAGATTGGGCGCTGACCGGCGTTGTGGCGTTGGTGATGATCGGCGGTGGTGTAGCGCATTTCGCAGCACCGCAGGGGTTTGCCGCCTTGGTGCCGTCGTTTCTGCCAGCCGTGCCGGTCATTCTGGCGGCAGGCGCGGTGCAGATCATGATCGGGATAGCGGCCTTGGTGCCGCGCAGCCGCAGCTGGGGCGGCCTTGCCTTTGCCGCCCTGTGCGCGGCGTATCTGCCGCTGCACCTGTGGGATTTCATCCGCTCCGACCCTGTCTTTGCGCCACCCGTCGCCGCCACGATCCGCTGTGCTGTACAGGGCCTGTTCATCTGGGCAGGTCTGGCCCTGTGGCGCAGGACAGGCCGCGCGGCACCAAGACTGGCCGAATAAAAACGACTGCCCCGTCCGGCGGGGCAGTCTGGGGTCATTCCGCGGCGTAAAGCCCTTCGTAGATCGGGCCAAGCGTCTTGTGATCGAATAGCGACGACACAGATGTGCCGTTTGCCGTGTTCAGGATCGCTTGGGCGAACATTGGTGCGGTCGGCACGATGCGGATATTCGCGCAAGCGCGCACGGCGGCGCTGGGGGCGATCGTATCGGTGATCACCAGCGTTTTCATCACCGATTTGGAAATCCGGTCTACTGCAGGGCCGGACAGCACGCCATGCGTGATATAGGAATGCACTTCGCGCGCGCCGTTGTCCATCAGCACTTCGGCGGCTTTGCACAGGGTGCCGGCGGTATCGACGATGTCATCGACGATGACGCAGACCTTGTCTTTCACTTCGCCGATCACGGTCATTTCGGCGACTTCACCGGGTTTGCCGCGCCGTTTGTCCACGATCGACAAAGGCGCATCCAGCCGCTGCGCCAGATCGCGCGCGCGGGCCACGCCGCCGACATCGGGCGACACGACCATCACATCATCCATCACATCGCGGAAATGGTGTTTGGCATCCAGCGCATAGATCGGCGATGCATAAAGGTTATCGACCGGAATATCGAAAAAACCCTGAATCTGCGTGGCATGCAAATCCAGGGTCAGGATACGTTCGATACCAGCCTCGACCAGCATATTGGCCACCAGCTTCGCGGTGATCGGCGTGCGCGCCTTGGACCGACGATCCTGGCGGGCATAGCCGAAATAGGGGATCACGGCAGTGATCCGCGCGGCGGACGACCGGCGCAGCGCATCGGCGATGATCAGCAGTTCCATCAGATTGTCATTGGCGGGGTTCGATGTCGGCTGGATGATGAACATATCCTCGCCACGGACGTTTTCGAACACTTCGACGAAAATCTCGCCATCGTTGAACCGTTCGACACGGGCGTCGACCAGACTGACCTCGCGGCCACGGTGCATCGTCATCCGGCGGGCGATGGCGGTGGCCAGCGGCAGGTTCGCATTCCCGCTGATTAATTTGGGTTCCATTATCATCGGCATGGGAAAGGTCCTTTTGCAGCTGGGCAGACTGGTCCGTCATCGATTCGGAGCGTTGACACCGCCTAGCACAGGCGTACCGTCGCGCATAGATTCCGCTAGCCAAGGATAGCCAAATTGCCACATATCGACTGCTACTTTGCCACCATGTCGCCTTATACCTATCTGTGCGGCCTGCGCCCCGCTGAGATTGCCCGCAAATATGGCGCGACGATCACGTATAAACCGCTGGATATCATGGCGTTGTTTGCGCGCACGGGGGGTGTTCCGCCCAAGGATCGGCATCCGAACAGGCAGGCCTACCGTCTGCAAGATCTTGAACGCCGCGCCAAAGTGGCGGGTCTGCCGCTGAATGTGAAACCAGCGTTCTGGCCTACGAACCCTGCGCCGTCGTCTTTTGCGATTATTGCCGCACAAAATACTGGTGCCGATGTCGGCGGTTTGGTGCATGCGATCACCCGCGCCTGTTGGGCCGAGGATCGTGATATCAGCCAGGACGACGTGATCCGCGATTGCCTGCAGGCCGAAGGCTTTGATCCCGCGCTTGTGGACCGTGACATGATGACCAGCGCCGATACCTATGCGCAGAACCTTGAACATGCGGTGCTGGCGGGGGCCTTTGGCGCGCCGTTCTTTATCACCGATACCGACGCCCGTTTCTGGGGCGAAGATCGCCTGACCGATCTGGATCTGCACCTGTCTGGCAAGATCTGATGCACAAGGCCATTGTCGGCCATGGCGCACCTGTCGTCATGGTCCATTGCATGCTGGCGCGCCATGAAAGCCTGTTGCCGCTGGCGGCTGCTATCGGCGGGCATGCCACATTGTTCGATTTGCCGGGCCATGGGCGCAGCCCTGACTGGGATGGTGCGCAGGATTATCAGGCGCAGGCCGTGGCTTGGGCTGCCGCCTGTTGCGACGGTCCGACCCATCTGGTCGGTCATTCCTTTGGCGCGACGGTGGCCCTGCGGCTGGCGGTGGACCGGCCCGATCTGGTCAGCCGCCTGACCCTGATCGAACCTGTCTATTTCGCTGCTGCCCGTGGCACGCCCGCCCATGCCGATCACGCCGCAGGGTTTCGCCCGTTTCTGGAGGCGATGGCTGCGGACGATCAATCTTGTGCGGCTGCCCGTTTCAACGCTGTTTGGGGTGCGCAGCCTTGGGACGTGCTGCCGCCACGGACCCAAGGCTATCTGATGGACCGTATCCATCTTGTCACGGCCAGCGGCCGCGCGATCGAGGATGATCCGGCGGGGATCACTGCAGCAGCCTGTCTCGCGCAGGTGACGGTTCCGGTGACGCTGATCCGCGGGGCGGACAGCCCGCCCGTGATTGCCGCGATCCATGCAGCCTTGGCAGATCGTCTGCCGGATGCGGTGGATCATGTCGTGGCGGGGGCAGGGCATATGCTGCCGCTAAGCCATACTGCCGATGTGGCCGCCCTTATCCGTGCAGCAGGTCAAGGAACCGGCTGACACCATCCGCCGTCATGGACCAGTCGGTGACCAGACGCGCGGTCAGCATTTCATCGGGATCGCCATGGTCGGGATCGCCCGACATGACGTAATAGACAGCGCCCGCCGCCAGCATCCGCTGATGATCGCGGCGGGGCATGTCGAAAAAGATGATATTGGCGGCCGGGTCGAACAGCATCCGCGCGGTGTTGTGCTGGCGCAGCCCTTCGGCCAGTTGCACGCAACGCGCATTGGCCGCGCGCGCCATATCCAGCCACAATCCATCCGCCAGATAGGCCTGCATCTGTGCCGACAGATAGCGGTGCTTGGATAACAAATGCCCGCCACGCTTGCGGCGCAGCTCGAATTCCCAGGCAAGCTTGGGGTCAAAGATGACACAAGCCTCGACCCCCAACGCGCCGTTCTTGGTGCCGCCAAAACTGACCGCGTCAATGCCCGCTTTCCACGTCATTTCCGCAGGGGTGCAGCCCAAGGCGACCAGCGCATTGGCAAAACGCGCGCCGTCCAGATGGGTGGGCAGGCCGTATTCACGCGCGACATCGGTCAGCGCCTTGATTTCATCCAAGCTGTAAACGGTGCCTTTTTCCGTCACCTGTGTCACCGACACAGGCCCCCGCTGGGGTCCGTGGACGCCGCGCGTTTCCTCGGCCTTGATCTTGGTGCGCAGGGCGTCCGCCGTCATTTTGCCCGCCGTGGTAGGCACCAGCGACAGCTTGGCCTGCGTGTAGAATTCAGGTGCGTTGCATTCGTCTTCGTGGATATGCGCGACATCGGTGCAGAAAATCGTCTGCCACGGCTGGCACATGGTCGCCAGCAACAGCGCATTGGCGGATGTGCCGTTGATCACCAGATAGACCGCCGCGTCGGGCGCTTCGAACAGATCGCGGATCTGTTGGCGGACCTCGGCCATGATCGGGTCGGCGCCATAGCCCATGGCATAGCCGGTGTTGGCCTTGACCAAGGCATCCATCACCTTGGGATGCGCGGGGCCTGCGTTGTCAGAGGCGAAAAACATCTACAGCGGCTCCTCGATAATATGGTCTTCCCAGTCGTCTTCATCGACCTCGAATTCGGGGATGGTCATGCCCTGCACCGATACGCCGGCACGGTGGACAGACCCCGGATCGCCCGACACCAGCGGATGCCAGTCGTACAGATCGCGCCCTTCGGCGACCAGGCGGTAAGCACAGGTCTGCGGCAGCCAATACATGTTGTCAGCCAAGGTCTTGGGCGTCAGCACGATACATTCCGGCACGAATTGATGCCGGATCGCGTAATTGGCGCAAAGGCAGCTTTCGTTATCCAGCAGGCGGCAGGCGATGCGGGTCATTGCGACCTCGCCGGTGTCTTCGTCTTCGAGCTTGTTCAGGCAGCATTTGCCGCAGCCGTCGCAAAGCGCCTCCCATTCCGCGCGGTTCAGCTTGTCCATCGGCTTTTTCGCCCAGAACCGCGGGGCAAGACCCGTACGGGCGATATCAGCGCACATCGGTCAGGATATCCCGTGCCTGCGCGCAATCGGCGCCCATCTGGGTGATCAGCGCGTCAAGACTGTCGAATTTCAGTTCCGGCCGCAGGAAATCGACCAAGGCGACCGACAGATGCGTGCCGTAAAGATCGCCCTTGAAATCAAAGATGAAGGTTTCGCAATTCGGTACGTTTTCCCCGAACATCGGGCGCACGCCGATGGATGCGGCACCGGAATACGTGCCTTTGAACGCCCCTTCCAGCACATCGATCTTGACGGCATAGACCCCGAATTTCGGCGGATGTAGTCCGCTGATCGACATATTGGCAGTGGGATAGCCCAATTCGCGCCCGCGCTGGTCGCCACGAATGACTGCCCCTTCGATCCGGTGCCAATGGCCCAGCATGGCGGCGGCATCGCGCGGGCGCGCATCGGTCAAGGCCGCACGGATCGCGGTGGATGAAATATTCGCCCCCGCGATGGCGATGATCGGGGCGATGGTCACGCCAAACCCCATTTCCGCGCCAAAGGCCTGCAGGTCTGCGACAGTGCCTTTGCGGTCCTTGCCGAAACAGAAATCGGCACCGACAACGACATGGACCAGCCCCAGCTGGTCACGGATGATCTTTTGCGCGAAATCGCGGGGCGTCAGGTTGGCAAGGGCAGTGTTGAACGGCACTTCATACAGCTTTTCGATGCCCAGTTTGGCCAGACGGTTGGCGCGTGCTTCGGCATTCATCAGGCGGAACGGGCCGGTGTCGCGGGCGAAATAGCTGCGCGGATGCGGCTCGAATGTCATGATCCCCAAGGGCGCCTTGGCCGCATCAGCCGCAGCGCGGGCGACATCGATCACCGCACGGTGCCCGATATGCACACCGTCAAAATTGCCAATGGCCGCGGCGGCACCACGGTCGGCAGGATCAATAAAAACGCTGTCACGGATGATACGCATAAGGCTGCGTATCCCGACCGGCACAGGCGTGCAAGATCAGTCGAACTTGCGCGACGGTGCCAGCACGGTAGCATCCCCCGTCAGCACCTTTTTGTTGTTGACGATGCAGCGCGTGTTCATCGTCACGCGGCGGCGGGAATGGTCGATATCTGTCACCTCGACCTCGGCCGTGACCAGATCACCGGGGCGCACGGGGGCAAGGAATTTCAGGCTTTGCCCCAGATAGACCGTGCCATGGCCGGGCAATTGTTCACCAATCACGGCCGACACCAGCCCCGCCGTCAGCATCCCATGCGCGATGCGCCCGCCAAAGATCGTGTCTTGGGCGTAATCTTCGTCCAGATGCACAGGGTTCCGGTCGGTCGATACCTCGGCAAATAATGCGATATCACGGTCGGTGATGACCTTGGACAACGACCGGATCATGCCGATTTCGATGTCTTCGATGCAGATCGTGCCGCGCGGTGCGTTGTCCAACATGCCCAGTCCTTCGGTAACAAAAGGCCACATAACGGATGTATATTGAAACTTTATTACTTTGCAAATGCAGAAAGATCAAGGGGCCTAGCGCAGGAAACCGATGGAATAGGTCGCGGATGTTTGGGCTGTTGCCAGAAAACGCTCCAAAGCTTCTGGTTCGGGCTGCGTTGTTGTGCGGGTTTCATGCGCCGCCAGACCGCCGGTGATGAACAGCGAATCGATTTCTTCCTGCATCGCGCCCAGAATGTCGGTATGCACACCGTCGCCGATGGCGATGATCCGCGGGTCTGCGGGCAGGTCGGCCAGTTTGGCCATTCGGCGCCGTGCCAGATCATAGATCGGCGGATGCGGCTTGCCGAAATACAGGCTCTCGCCACCCATTTCGGTATAAAGCGCGGCCAGCGCGCCGGCGCACCATTCGCGCACCTCGCCCCTGTCCACGACGATATCGGGATTGGCGCAGAGCAGTTTCAGGCCCTTTGTCTTGGCATAAAGAAAATCGGCGCGGTTCACAGCGATATCGGCCAACGGATCGAACGGGCCGCAGCAGACGATGCCTTCGGCCTGATCAAGCGGGACGGTTTCAATCGTCACCGGATTGTCGATAATCCGCAGCGGCGTGAAAAATTCGTCATCTCGCGGGCTTTCGCCCATGAAATAAACCTTTTGCCCGACGATCCCGCGGAACATCGCCGCGCGCGCGCTGTCACCGGATGTGGCGATGGCGTCCCAGCAATCTTCGGACACGCCCATCGCGGAAATCTGCCGCGCCACCGATTCCCACGGGCGCGGCGAATTGGTGACCAGCACGACCTTGCCGCCGCCCGCGCGAAAGGCGCGCATCGCAGCCACCGCATCGGGAAACGCGCTGATCCCGTTGTGCATGCATCCCCAGAGATCGACAAAGGCCACGTCGTATTGGTCCGCGATTGCGGCGAAATTGTCGATAATCCGGGTCATGGCGGGCCTTTACAGGGTCAGGGCAGGAATGATCTGCAGTTTACGGCTCATGATGCCGGGCAGAACGACAGTGTCGCCGTCCACGGTTGCGCCGAATGATTTTTCTGCCAGCGTCTTGGTCAGGTCATTGGGGACCAGCATGGTGGCTTCTTCGTTCAGGATATCGACGATGAACAACAGCACCTGATCGACACCATCGGCAGTGGCCACGCCGGGCATGGCGGCCATCAGGCTGTCCTTGCGGTCCAGCAGCACGCGCGGCGATGTGGTTTCCAGCACCGAGACACGGAACTTGGTGCCGGCGACCGCGTATTCCTTGCTATCCATGCGCAGCAATTCTGCGTCGGAAAAGGCAGACACATCCGATTTGGCGGCGAACATCTCATCAGCATAGCCGTTCAGGTCGATCCCCAGATCAGTGGCCAGTTGTACCGCCAGATCCTTGTCCACCGGCGTCGTCGTGGGCGACCGGAAGGCCAGCGTGTCCGACAGGATGCAGGACAGCATCAGCCCCTTGACGCCTTCGGGCATATGGCCTGCGTGATCGCCCATCATCTGGTGCATGATCGTCGCGGTGCAGGCCAGCGGGCGGATCGTGATATTGATCGGCGCCTTGGTTTCCAAGCCCCCGACCAGTTTATGATGGTCGATGATTGCCACAACATCGGCGGCATTGATGTTGGCGGGCAATTCGGCGGGGTTGTTGGTGTCCACGATCACGCATTTCTGGCCCGCTTGCACATCGGCGATGATCTCGGGCAGATCGAAACCCCAGCGCTTGGCGACAAAGGCAGCCTCGGTATTGGGGGTGCCGAGAAGGACAGCCTTGGCGCTGATGCCGGTATGGTTCAGGAACCAGTCCCAGATCAGAGGTGATCCGGTGCTGTCGGTGTCAGGGGATTTGTGACCAAAAACGAGCGTTGTCATGAACAGAACTTTCATAGGATGCGGATTTAGCCCGTATATAGAAGCGACGGCAGGCAGTGTCACCCCATGCAATCCTTGTTATAGGAGCCTTTGATGACAGTTGTGCAGGTGCCCGCCATGTCCCCCACCGCCCCGCGAGAGGCCGATCTTTACCCCCCCGTCAAAGCCTATCTGCAAGCGCGCGGCTATGACGTCAAAGGCGAGGTGGGGGCTGCCGATATCGTGGCGCGGCGCGGCGATGATCTGCTGATTGTTGAATTGAAGCGCGGTTTCACGCTGGGGCTGTTCCATCAGGCAGTGGACAGGCTGGCGCTGACCGATCTGGTTTATGTGGCGGTGCCCGCCGGCGGGCAGGCCAAGGCGCTGGCGGCGAATGTCAAACTGGCGCGCCGGATCGGGTTTGGGGTGATGACGGTGCGCCTGCGCGACGGTTTCGTCGAGGTGCTGGCCGACCCCGGCCCCTATGCCGCGCGTCTGTCAAAGCCCAAGCGCGCGCGCCTGTTGCGGGCCTTCGACCGCTTGCAGGGCGATCCGAACGCAGGCGGTGCCACGCGCCATGGCCTTGTCACCGGATACCGGCAGGATGCTTTGCGTTGTGCGCGGTTTCTGGCGGTGCATGGCCCGTCACAGGGGGCCAAGGTCAAGACCTGGGCCGAGGTGCCGCAGGCCACACGGATCATGGCCGACAATCATTACGGCTGGTTTGACCGCGTGGCGCGCGGCGTGTTCGACCTGACGCCAGCGGGGCGCAAGGGTCTGGCCGATTATGGCGATGAACTGGATGATCCGGTCAGTAGCGCCTGACCAGATCCCAGCCATCGTTTTCCAGCAATTGCAGCACGCCGAAATCGCCGATCAGATGCGCAGCCCCAAAGGCTGCGACGATGGTGTCAGTCTCGGCTATCGCATCCGCGATCACCGGCATCCAGTTGCGGTTGCGCTGGATCAGCAGCATATCCTCCATCTCGGCAAAGATCGCGGCGCCAGTTGCAGGGTCAAGCCCCGGCGTGTCGGCGACCGCAAGGCGCGACATTTCCCACAACCGCCCGACATCATTGCTGAAATAGCTGTCCAGCATGGCGACGAACATTTGTTGTTGGATGTCCGGACTGACAAGGCCGAGGCGCAGCATGTCGATCTGGTCGTCCATGGTGCCGGTCTGGAAAACCTCGAACAGGGTGGTGAAGGATTCCAGCGACTGCATCGGAATGTCGTTTGCGCTGGCCAGATCGCTGATCATGCCGTCCAGCCCTGCCATGCCTTTTGCCAGATCCATCATCGCGCAGGGCGGGATAGCCAGCAGCAGCGACAGATACCAAGGCTGCATCTGTGCCACCATGAACCCCGGCACGCCCCGGTCGCTGGCGGCACTGGACAGGGTCGCCCAAGTGTCGGCGTCCAGCAGGTCGGGCAGGGTCGGCCCGTCTGTGATCAGGAACATGTCAGGCTCGGTGGCCAGCATCGCTTCGAGCGCGCGCTGGTCGTCGGGGGTGGCTTCGAGAAGGACGATATCCGCGGCCAGCACATCATCCGCGATCATGTCAAAGATCGGGTCAAGGCGTACGTCATAGATATGCATCGTGCCGACCAAGGTGATGGCCTTGCCGTCGCGCGTGGCATCCCAGATCAGCCCGTTCGCATAGGGCAGATCGGCGGTGGCCTGATCTAGTTGCAGGCGCTGGTCCTTGGTCAGCATGTCGAAATAGCTGGTGCCGACGCATTGCGCCGTTGCATGGCCGGCCGTCAGCAGCAGGGCTGCGGCGGCAAAAACGTGTCGCAGCATCGTGTGATCCCCCAGGGTTGTGTGGTGGTTACTTTAAAAGACGCGCGGGCGGGGTCAATCGCCCCGTGCGCGTTAGCCAGTTTGTCATATTTTCCGCCAAGCCGATTGCATGCATAGCCATCATCATGAATGATAGCTTATCAGCTGTTTGGGCATGAACCTGACTGCAAGCACCCAGACAGGCATCACAAGTGCAAAGTAAGTTATGCGTATTCTCTTGGTTGAAGACGAGCCTGTGCTCGCGCAGCAGATCAACACCGTTCTAGTGACCGAAGGCTATGCCGTCGATATCGCCGATGACGGGATCGCAGCAGAGGCGCTTGGGGTCTCGCAGCCTTATGATACAATCGTGCTGGATATGGGATTGCCCGGGCGCGACGGGATGCAGGTCCTCAAGAACTGGCGCGCTGCTAGTATGCGCGCCCCCGTGCTGATCCTGTCAGCCCGCGATGGCTGGACCGAAAGGGTAGACGGGCTTGACGCTGGTGCTGATGATTATCTGACCAAGCCGTTTCACATGCCCGAACTATCCGCGCGGTTGCGGGCGATGATCCGGCGCAAATCCGAACAGGCCAGTCCGGTGTTCGAGCGCGATGATGTGGTGTTCGATTCGCGGATCAATCAGGTCATGGTCGCCGGACAGGGCATCAGCCTGACGGCGCAGGAACTGGCGGTTCTGTCCTATCTTTTTCATCACGCGGGTCGGCTGGTGTCGCGGACTGAATTGTCGCAGCACATCTATCATCACGATGGCGAACGCGAATCGAACACAATCGCCGTCTTTATCAACCGCCTGCGCAACAAACTGGGTGACAGCCTGATCGATACGGTGCGTGGTCGCGGCTATATGATCAAAGCGCCAGAATGACTTCGCTGCGCGGTCGGGCGGTAATCGGCGGCATTCTGTGGGCGGCAGTGACGATCTTGCTGGGGTTCGCGGGGCTGCAATCCTTTGTCGACCAGGGCGCCGAAGAGCGGTTTGACGAATTGCTGCGGACCCGCCTGTCACAGGTGGTCACGGCTGTTGAAAATGTCGCCGCCACCAACCCCGAGGCGATCGAGGGCGCGGTGGCCGATCCGGTTTTCATGCGCTCGATGTCAGGGCTGTATTGGCAGGTCGAAAACGAATTGGGTCAGGTGTTCCGGTCGGCGTCGCTTGACGATCATGTTCTGCCGCGCCCGCGGATGGTGGCAACCGAGGCCGCGAACGACAGGTTTCTCGGGCCGATGGGCGACCCCGTGCGCGCGATGTCCCGTCGTCTGACGCTCGATGATGGCAGTCTCTGGCATGTGCAGGTGGCCAAGTCGATGCGCGGTCTGCAGCAGGAACTGGCCCAATTGCGCGAGATCATGTTGACCGCCTTTACCTTTGTGATCGTGATCGGTGTCGTCGGTGCATTGTTGCAGGTCACTGTCGCGCTGCGCCCGATCGAAAAGCTGCGCCGCGACGTGCAGCAACGCTGGACCAGCGAAGGCGGGCTTGACCACGGCAAATACCCCGAAGAAGTCGCCCCGCTGGTCTATGACATCGACACGCTGTTGACCCGCAACCGCGAGATCGTGCAGCAATCGCGCAAACAGGCGGCTGATCTTGGCCATGCGATCAAGACACCGGCCGCGATCATGCGCAACGAACTGGACGCGCTGGCGCGCGCGGGCCAGCCCGTGGGCGAGGCGATCGCCGCGCTGGACCGGCTGGATGCCCAGCTCAAACGGGCCTTTGGCCGGATGCGCGCGCAGACCGGCATCGCCGCCCAGCCCGCCGTCACCGAGATGGACCGGTCACTGGGGCGGATGGTCTGCGCCTTTAGCGATATGGCGGCGCAGCGCAACCTGACCCTGACCGCGCAATATCCCCCCGGTCAGCGGTTGCGGATGGACCCCACCGATCTGGAAGAAGTGCTGGGAAACTTGCTCGACAATGCGCTGAAATGGGCCAGCACCACGATCCGGCTGACAGCCACACCGCAGGCGGATGTCGTCACCATCACGATCGAGGATGACGGGCCGGGCATCCCGCCCGAGCAGATCGCGCTGGCGATGGGCAGTGGCCAGCGGCTTGATATCGCCAAGCCCGGCACCGGTCTTGGCCTGTCGATCACGTCGGACCTGTTGCAAGCCTATGGCAGCGCGCTGCTGGTTGATCAATCGGTGGATCTGGGTGGTCTGCGCGTGCGGTTCCGCTTGCAAAGCGTTCAGCCACAGGGTTGACAAGCGGGTGTTTGCCCTTGCATGGCGCGCAAGAGCCCAACCCACATAACGGAGACTGGCCATGTACCGCCTGACCATGATCGTGATCTTCGCCGTGCTGCTTTTTAGCGGTTACTGGTTCGCAGCATCGCAGCTGTTGCAAGCCGCACCGGACAGGGCGGCACGCCTTTTTGCCGCCGAAGGTGTCGAAATGCAGGTCGGGTCTGTGACGACAACCGGCTTTCCCGCGCGGTTTGACACGGGTCTGACCGATCTGCGGCTAACACATGCCGCATGGGCGTGGCAGGGCGCGCGGCTGGATATGCAGGCCGACAGCCTGCGCCCGCTGGCAGCGACCGTCACCTTTCCGCCAGAACAGACGCTGCGCATTGCGGGCCAGTCGCTGCGCGTGACCAGCCAGGATTGGCAGATCAGTGCCGCAATACAGCCCACGACACGGCTGGCCTTTGATCGCGGCAGTCTGCGGATGGGCAATTCCGAGGTCGTGTCTGATGCCGGATGGCAAACGGGTCTGGGCGGGTTGGTCGCGACCATCGCATTGGCTGCGGATCAAGAGGCCATCTATGATACGACGATTACGGCGGATAATATCACCTTTCCCCGCCTGTTGCGCGACCAGATCGACCCGCAAGGCACGCTTGGCCCGCAATTGGATGCTGTCCGCGGGACCGCGCGCCTTACCCTTGCCCGCCCGCTTGACCGCAGCCTGCAGGGGCGCTTGCCCAATCTGGACCATATCGCGCTGGACGATCTGCAGATCGACTGGGGGCCGGTCACGGTGCAGATGTCAGGCGATGTCGCGGTGGATGCGGCCGGTATGCCCACAGGCGTGATCATGCTGCGCACGCGGCAATGGCAAACGGTGATTGATCTGCTGATCGCTGCGCGCATCATTGACGCGGGGCTGGCCCAGACGGTCACCCGACTGGCGGGGTTCATGGTGGATGGCGACGGGGTGCTGAACATCCCCTTGGCGTTTCAGGACGGTATCATGCTGGCTGGTCCGATGCCGATCGGGCCGGTGCCGCGCCTGCATTAACCGGTGCCGAACAGCCCGGTCAGCGCGCGCCGGACCAAGGCGGTGACCGACGGGCGTGGGCTGGTGTGAAACGGCAGCGGGCGGCAAACCTCGATCGCCGCGACCCCGACACGGGCGGTCAATGCGCCGTTGACCACGCCTTCGCCGAACCGCCGCGACACTTTGGCCAGCAGACCGCCGCCCGCGATGGTCCCGATCAGATCATCACCCACGGCCAGCGCGCCTGTCGCCACCAGATGTGCCAGCACCCCGCGCGTCAGCCGCCAACTGCCCAAGGTGCCTGACCGCCCACCATAGATTTCCGCGATCCGCCGGATCATCCGCAGGTTCGCCGTCAGCGCGGTGATCAGATCGGCCAGTGCTAGCGGCACAAAGGCCGTGACCATCGCGACCTGCCGTGCGGCGGTTTCGACCTCGCGCATGGCGCGTTGATCGAGCGGTTGCAGCACCGTCGTTTCCGCCAGCCCCAACAACGCATCGGCATCCAGCATATCGCCTTGGCGCTGGGCCAGCTCCGCCTTGCCCCATGCGGTATCGTCACGCCCGGCATAAAGCCTTTCCAGCGCGCTGATCACCTGCCGCGCGCCTTTCAGGTCGTTGCCGGCCAGCGCATCGCGCGCGCCGATCTGCAGCGCATCCAGTTTGCGTAACCGGCGAAAGGCCGACACTTCGCGCAGGCCGATGATGACCAGCACCAACAGCAACAGACCCATCAGGACGGTCGCGACCCAGCCCAGCACAGGCGCGCGCGCCAGCAATCCGGTGACATAATCCCACGCCGCTAGCGACATCACAAAGCCTGTCAGCAGCACGACAAGGCTCCAGAACCAGCGCGCCAGCGGCGATGGCGGGTGGCTTGCCACCACGGCAAGGCGTTGCATCGCGGCGCCCTGTGCCTCGTCCGGGACGGCGGGGGCGGTGTCGGGGCGGGCCATGTCCTGCCCGTCAAGATCAATCAGAACCGGTCTGCGGGTCATAACCTGTCCCCCAGCAAAAACTGCGCCGCGCGGTCCAGCCGGATATGCGGCGGCCCGTCGCCTGGGCGCAGGGTCAGGCGCGCAGGCGCGAAATTCATCACGCTGTAATCGGCATCGAGCCACTTGTCCGCGCCTTCACGCGCGGGTGCCAGCAGATGCGCAGGGTCATCAGGCAATTTGCCCGGATAAAACGCCGCCTGCTTGCCCCCGTCCAGCAACCGCCCGCGCACCACGTCCAGCGGGCCACCCGCATGCTCGACGGTGTCTTCGACCGTGGTGCGCAGGGCGGCAATCGCCATTGCGGCGGTCTGCGCGCCTGCGAAATCGGCACGGTCGCGCGCATCGCGCAGCAGGGCCTGCGTGATCGCGGTCAGTTGCGGATGCTGGGCATGATGCAGATGATCGGCCTTGGTCGCGGCAAACAGGATCTTTTCCACACGCCGCCCTTTGAAAATCCGCGTCAGAAACGCGTTGCGCCCCGGTTTGAACGCCGACAGCACGGCGGCCATCGCGCGGCGCAGATCCTCTAGCGCGGCAGGGCCGGCATGGATCGCGCCCAGCACATCGACCAGCACGATCTGGCGGTCGATCTTGGCGAAATGGTCTCGAAAAAACGGGCGCACGATATTGGCCTTGTAGCTGTCGAACCGCCGCGCCATTTCGCGGCCCAAGGATTTGCGCGCAAAACTGTCGCCCGGCAGTGGTGCAAAGGTCAGCACGGGCGATCCGGCCAGATCACCTGGCAACAAGAACCGCCCCGGCGTGCAATCGGAAAACCCTGCATCGCGCGCCGCGTTCAGATGCGCGGTAAACGCGGTGGCAAGGCTGGCTGCCTGCGGTTCCGACAAAGGCGCGTTGGAATCGGTCTGCTGCGCCAGCGCCAGATAGGCATTACCCCCCGGCCTGCCCTTGGCACGGGCAAGGGCTGCCTTGGACCATTGCGCATAGGTCAGATCGAGCAAGCCAAGGTCCAGCAACCATTCCCCCGGATAATCCACGATGTCGATATGCATGGTGCGCGGCCCTGACAGCCCCGACAGCAATCCGGCCGGCTGCACCCGCAGCGACAGGCGCAATTCGCTGATCTGGCGAGTGCCTTCGGGCCAGCTCGGGTCCGGCGCGGTCAGGCGGGCAAGATGGGTTTCATAGGCAAAGCGTGGCACGGTATCGTCAGGCTGCGGTTGCAGAAAGGCCGCCTTGATCGCACCATTTGCTGCGGCGGTCAGTTGCGGCATCCGCCCGCGGTCCAGCAGATTGGCCACCAGCGAGGTGATGAACACCGTCTTGCCCGCCCGCGACAGGCCGGTCACACCCAGCCGGATCACGGGGTCGGTGAAAGGCGCGGTCAGCGTGCTGGTCACGCCTTCGACGCTGCGTGTGATCTGATCGGCGATTGCGGCGATACCCAAGGCTGGCCCTTTCGTTGTTGATAAACAGATAAGCACGGCGTTGGCCGATGTGTAGGGATTGATTTTGCGCGCCTGCCCGCCTAATCGGGATCTTATGCCGCGTTATGCCCTTCTTGTTGAATATCATGGCGCGCCTTTCGCGGGATGGCAGCGGCAGACCGGCCTGCCCTCTGTGCAAGGCGCGATCGAGGCGGCATTGGCGAAACTTTCACCCGGCCCCCATACCATCGCCGCCGCAGGGCGCACCGATGCGGGGGTTCATGCGACAGGGCAGGTGGCGCATTGCGATCTGCCCGGCGATTGGGACCCGTTTCGTCTGTCCGAGGCGTTGAATTACCATCTGAAACCTGATCCGGTGGCGATCCTTGGTTGCGCGCTTGTCGCGGATGATTGGCACGCGCGGTTTGATGCGGTGGAACGGCAGTATCTGTTCCGCGTGATCGCGCGCCGCGCGCCGCTGACATCAGAGGTGGGGCAGATGTGGCGGGTGAACCATGATCTGGACGCCGCGGCGATGCAGGCGGGGGCCGATTACCTGCTGGGCCTGCATGATTTCACCACCTTCCGGTCGTCGATCTGTCAGGCGAAAAGCCCGGTCAAGACGCTGGACGAATTGCGCATCGAGGTTGTGCCGCGCGCTATTGGCACTGAATATCGGTTCCATGTGCGGGCGCGGTCGTTTCTGCACAATCAGGTTCGCAGCTTTGTCGGTACGCTGGAACGGGTCGGCGCGGGGGCATGGCAGCCGGGTGATGTCGCCCGCGCGCTGACCGCGCGGGACCGTGCTGCCTGCGGGCCGGTCTGTCCGCCGCAGGGGCTGTATCTGGCGGGTGTGCGCTATCCCACCGACCCTTTCGCGCGGGATTGAGCGTTGCAGCAAACACAGCAGCGCGGCGTTTGCAGGTGGGATTGGTCAAGCCGGACCTGTTGGGCTAGGTCTATGGTCAGACGCGACCAAAGCTATGGGGGAGGCGCTGCGTGAAAAGCAACCTGTGGATAGCAATCGCCCTTGTTTTTAGCGCAAGCGGGGCCTTGGCGCAGGACATCCGCCTTGTTGCGAGAACAGCGCGCGAGGCGCTGAACAATGCGTCGCTGTTGCGCGCACTGGATGATACTGCCGTCCCGCAAGATTACATTGCCGCCGCGCGGGCGGATTACCGCCGGCTTTTGACGGCACTTTATGCCCAAGGGTATTATGGCGGCACCATCTCGATCACGATTGACGGGGCAGAGGCTGCAAACCTTGCGCCGCTGGCCGCCCCTGCCAGCATCAGTGAAATTGTCATCACCGTGACTGCCGGCGCGCAATTCACTTTTGGCGAGGTTGCGATTGCGCCCTTGCCGCCTGCGGCCGACATCCCCGCGGATCTGGGCCCGCGCGAAACCGCACGGTCGGGGATGATCCGGACCGTGGCGCAGCAATCTTTGCGCAGCTGGCGTGAACTGGGCTATCCGCTGGCGCAGGTGAACAGCCAGCAGATCGTCGCCCGGCATGAGGATGAAAAGCTGGATGTCACCATCGGGCTTGATCCCGGACCACAGCTGCGGTTCAGCGCGCTGGAGGTGTCGGGCAACCGGCGGGTACGCAGCGAACGGGTGCGCGCCATCGCGGGGCTGCCCGAAGGTGTGATTTATTCCCCCGCCGCCGTGGACAGGGCGCAGGCGCGTTTGCGCCGGACAGGGACGTTCAACAGCGTATCGTTGACCACCGCCGATCAGGCGGGGCCGGATGCGACGATCGGAGCGCAGGTGCAGCTGGACGAGGCCAAAAGGCGGCGGATCGGCTTTGGTCTGGAGCTTTCCTCGATCGAGGGGGTGACGGTGTCCACCTTTTGGCTGCATCGCAATCTGCTGGGCGGGGCGGAACGGTTGCGCGTCGAAGCGGTCGTGTCGCAGATCAACGCTGATGCGGATGGTGTGGATTATGCCCTGCGCGGCAGCTTTAGCCGCCCCGCGACATTGGGCCCCGACACTGATTTCTATATCAACACCGAGATTGCGCGGCAGGATGAAGACAGCTTTTTGATCGATTCTGTCGAGGTTGAAGCCGGCCTGACGCGGTATCTGCGCGATGATCTGACCCTGCAGGGCGGGATCGGCCTGCTGACCGCGCGCGAAGACAGCGATCTGGGCAAACGCGATTACACGCTGCTGATCCTGCCGCTGCGCGCCACGCTGGACCGGCGCAATAATGCTTCTGCCGCCAGTGCGGGCTATTATCTTGACGCGCGGGCGACGCCCTTTGTCAGCTCTGACGGCGATCTGGACGGCGCGCGCCTTTATGGTGATGCGCGCATCTATCGGTCGTTCGGGGCGGATGACGGGTTCACCCTTGCCGCACGCGGCCTTGTCGGCAGCTTGTTGGGCGCGCCGATTGCCGAGGCGCCGGCAGATTTTCTGTATTATTCGGGCGGTGGCGGCACCGTGCGTGGCCAGCCTTATCAATCGCTTGGCGTGCAGACGCAGGTTGGCGGGCAGATTGTCACAACGGGGGGTGCGTCCTTTCTGGCAGCCCAGCTTGAGGCGCGCTATGCGATCCGCGACAAGATCGCGCTGGTTGGTTTTTACGATACCGGTTTTGTCGGCGACACCGCCATGCCGGGAGAAAGCGGCGCATGGCACGCGGGGGCGGGCGTAGGGCTGCGCTACACCACCGGCATCGGCCCGATCCGGCTGGACCTTGGCACACCTGCCAGCGGTGATGATGCGGGCGAAAGCCTGCAGGTCTATATCGGGATAGGACAAGCGTTTTGAGATTTCTCTGCCTGATCTTCCTGCTTCTTTTGCCTTTGCCTGTGATCGCTCAGACCGCAGACGACGACCGTGGCTATCTGACCGGCCTGATCGAGGACAACCTGTCGGGCGCGGATCGTATTGTTATGATCACTGGCTTTGAAGGCGCGTTGCGGTCCGAGGCCCGGATTGCGCAGATGACGATTGCGGATGCCGAAGGTGTCTGGCTGACGCTGGAGGATCTGGTGCTGCAATGGAACCGCGCATCGCTGTTGCGCGGCGCGATCAATGTCCAGCAATTGCGCGCGGGCCGGATGATCTTGTCGCGCGCGCCGGTGAGCGGTGACAGCGGCCCGTCGCCCGAAGCGCGGCCATTTTCCTTGCCGGACTTGCCTGTCAGCGTGTCAATCGATGCGCTGGACATCGCGCGCATCGAGATCGCCCAAAGCTTTCTGGGCGAAGCGGTTGTTGCCAGCGTGCAAGGCGCGGCTTCGCTGGCGAGCGGGCAAGGCTCGGCAAACCTGCTGGCTACGCGGCTGGACGGCGCGCCCGGATCTTTGCGGATTGATGGCAGTTATTCCAATGAAACCAATGTGCTGGATATCCTTTTCGACCTTGATGAAGGCTCAGACGGGATCGCCGCGCGCCTGCTTGACCTGCCGGGGCGGCCTGCGGTCAAGCTGGTCGTGCAAGGCGATGCGCCGCTGGCCGATTTTTCTGCCACGCTGGCGCTGGCCACCGACGGGCAGGACCGTCTGACAGGTGATTTCGCGCTGGCGACGGTGGATGGGCGCCAGCAGGTGCAGCTTGATGCCGGTGGTGATATTTCGGCGCTTTTCGCGCCGGAATACCGCGATTTCTTTGGGAATGATGCGCAGTTGCAGGTTGCGTTCAACCGTGCTGCGGACGGGCGGATTGATATCCCGCAGATCACGCTTGACGCGGGGCGCGCGCGCCTGTCGGGCGCGATCCGGATTGGCCCGCAGGGCTGGCCCGAACAGATCAGCATCACGGGCGCGATCACCCCTGTCGATGGCGCGCCTGTCTTGCTGCCTGTGTCGGGGCCGCGCAGCTTTGTCGATGATGTGACCCTTGATCTGGCGTTTGACGCGGCCGTTTCCGACAAATGGGCGCTGGATCTGACGATCAACGGGCTGGACCGACCTGGCCTGTCCATTGCCAGCCTTGGCCTGCGCGGTGGCGGTGTCTTGCAATCGGGCGAAGGCGATCAGAACGGGCGCGTGACCGCCAACCTGACCTATGGCGCGCAGGGTCTGCAACTGGATGATACCGGTGCGGCGCAGGCGCTGGGCGATGCGGTCAGCGGGATGCTGGTGATCGACCGGACCGAAGGCAGCCCGATTGCCCTGCGGCGCTGGTCGCTGTCCGGTGCCGGTATCGAGATCTTGGCCGAGGCCCAGATCGCCGGCGCGCGCCAAGGGTTTCGGACCAAGGCGGCCGCAACGTTGGATATTGTCGGTTTGCAGCGGTTTTCGACACTTGCAGGGCAGGATTTGGGGGGGGCTGCCGGGCTCGACATCACCGCCGATCTGACCCCGTTGGACGGGCTGTTCACGCTTGGCCTGACAGGTACCACAGATGATCTGCGCATTGGGATCGCGCAGGCCGATGCCGTGCTTGCAGGCGATGGCCGCATCGCAGCGACAGTGGTGCGCGACACCGCCGGCACGCGGCTACAAGAGCTGCGCGTAGCGACCGATGCGGCAGAGATCAGTGCCACCGCCACCCTGACCAGCACCGGATCGGTCGCGGATGTCACGGCCCGCCTGCGCGATGTGTCGGTCGTGCTGCCCGCGCTTTCGGGGCCGGCCACGACGACAGGGCAGGTGACGATATCTGCGGATGACCGGATCGCATTCGCCCTGTCCGGTGACGCGCCCGCCGCATCCTATACCCTGACCGGCACAGTCGACCCGTTGCCCGATGACGGGCGGAATGTGACCATCGACCTTGCCGCCGATGTGACCGACCTGTCGCGTTATGCCGGTGTCGCGGAGCGTCCGCTGGCGGGGGCTGCGGCGCTGCGCGTGCAGGGCTTTGTGCTGGGGGATGGGTCACGGTTCGCGCTGGATGTGCAGGGCGACACAAGCGATCTTGTCACCGGTATCGTCCAGATGGACCCGCTGTTGGCAGGTGCGGGGGATATTTCCGCACAGATCGCGCGTCCAGCGGATGATGCGCTGCGGGTCTCGGAGCTTTCGGTGCAGACCGATGCGATTGACCTGCGCGGCACGGCTGATTTGCGGCTGGACGGGCCGATGACGGCTGATCTTGCGCTGCGGATCGCGGATGCGCGCCTTGTCGATCCTGCGCTGGCGGGGCCATTGAGCTTTGTGCTGGATGCGGCACCGGACGCGCAGGGGCAGACCGGCGCGCTGTTGCAGATCACTGGCCCTGATACCGCGTTGCGGTTTGATGCGACCGTCGCGGGCCGACAGGCCGGTTTCGCCATGACCGGCGATCTAAGCGCGCAGGTGGCGGATCTGACGTCCTATGCGGGGCTGGTCGGGCGGCCCCTGCGCGGCAGTATCGACCTGACGGCGGCGGGCCGTGTCGTCCCTGATCTGAGTGGGTTTGAGGCGCAGGTCAGTCTGCGCAGCGAAGGTCTGGGCATTGGCAATCCGACGGCCGATGCGCTGTTGGCGGGAACCGGCCGGATCACCGCCGATATCGGCCGCGCGGAGGGGCTGCTGGTGGTGCGCACGCTGGAGGTATCGACGCCGCAAGTGTCCTTTGTCGGCGCGCTGAACAGCAATGCGGGTTTCCGGCAAGGCCGCTTCAACGCCAGTCTGCGCGATGTCGGCCTGTTGACCGACCAGATCAGCGGGCCGGTGCGTGCCACCGGCAGTGCATCGCTGGACGCTGTGGGCAATTGGGGGGTGGATGCCACTGGCACCGGACCCGGCGGGCTGACAGCGCAGGTGCAGGGGGCTGTCGCGCAAACGGGGACGCTTGATCTGACGATCAAGGGGGCGGCGCCCTTGGCCTTGATGAACACCGCGATCGAGCCGCGCCGATTAAGCGGGACTGCCAATTTCGACCTGCGCGCCGATGGGGCGCCGGGGCTGGATGCGCTCAGTGGGCAGATCACCTTTGCCAACGGGCGGCTTGCCGCGCCGACACTGGGGCAGGCGCTGAGCGGGATCACGGGGGCCGTGCGTTTGGGCAACGGGACGGCGCAGGTCGATCTACGCTCTGGCGTCGAGGCAGGGGGCAGCCTTGCGATCAGCGGGTCTGTTGGCCTTGGCGATGGCAATCCCGCCGATGTGACGATCCGGCTGGATGATGTCGTGCTGCAAGACACCCAGCTTTACCGTGCAAACGTTGGTGGCACGATCACCCTGCAAGGACCATTACAGGGCGGTGCGCGGATCGACGGACAGCTGTCGCTGGGCCAGACCGATGTACGGGTGCCATCATCGACGATCAGCGGCTTGGGCGCCTTGCCCGAGGTGGTTCACCGGCGGCCCGACCCCGCGGTCGTGACCACGCTGGCCCGCGCGGGCCTGTTGCCAAGCGGGGCGCAGGTCAATGGCGGCAGCACCGGCACGCGGCGCGCTTTCCCGCTGAACATCGTGATTGATGCGCCGTCGCGGATTTTCATCCGAGGGCGCGGGCTTGACGCGGAACTGGGTGGGCGGCTGATTATCGGTGGTACAAGTGCCGATGTGATCCCTGTCGGGCGGTTCGATCTTTTGCGCGGGCGTATCGACATCCTGCAACAACGGTTTGACCTGACCGAAGGCAGCGCGTCTTTGCAGGGGGAATTCGAACCCTACATCCGGCTGGTTGCCGCAACGACCAGCGCGACCGGCACGCAGGTCAGCATCATTATCGAAGGCCCCGCCAGCGAACCGCAGGTCAGTTTCGAATCCGTGCCGGACCTGCCACAGGACGAAATATTGGCGCAGCTGATCTTTGGTCGCGATGTGCAAAGCATGAGCCCCTTGCAGCCGGTACAGCTGGCAGGTGCGATCAGCACCCTGGCGGGCGGTGGCGGCGGAGCGGTTGACCAGCTGCGCCAGAACCTTGGTCTGGATGATTTCGATGTGACCACCGACGAGCAAGGCAATGCCGCCCTGCGCGTCGGGCGCTATCTGTCCGAAAACGTCTATACCGATGTCACCGTGAGCAGCGATGGTGGTACCGAGATCAACCTGAACCTTGATATCACCGATGAAATCGTGGCCAAGGGTGGCGTCGATCAGGACGGCGACACCGGCATCGGGATATTCTTCGAGCGTGATTATTAGCGACCGTGCGTGCCTGCCGGACCAGACCTGCGCCTGCGAACAGCGCCAGCACTGGTCAGGGCGGCGCGCAGGTATTAGCTAACCATCACGCCAAAAGGAAATGCCGATGTCCGATGAAATCGCCCTGATCAGCCGTGAAAAACTGCCCGATGCCCTGCGCGTGCTGCTGGCGGATTATCCGCGCGATGCATGGCAGAATGACCCTGGTTTCGACGGGCTGATCCGGTTCTGGCTGGACCGGCACCTGATGTTTCGCCGCCTGATGGCCGAGATGAGCAGCATCACCGACAAGCTGCTGGACCGCAAGCTGGCACCCGACCAGTTTGCCGCAAACCTGTCGCGCTATGGCGGCATGTTCGTCAACGGCTTGCACGAACATCACACGATCGAGGACAGCGTCTATTTTCCCAAGCTGATGCAAAAGGACAAGCGGATCAGCCGGGGGTTCGACATCCTTGACGCCGACCATCATGCGCTGGATGAATTTCTGGCCTCTTTTGTCACCAGCGCCAATGCCGTGTTGCAGGCGTCTGGCCCGCGCGATGCCTTGCAGGACAATGCAGGGGCGTTCCAGTCAGAACTCGCCCGGCTGGAAAAGCTGCTGAACCGGCATCTGGTTGACGAAGAAGAATTGGTCGTGCCGGTGCTGCTGCGCTATGGCAGTCGTGATTTTGGCTGATTATCGCAACCGAAAGGCGGCAGACCGGCCTGCACCCTGATCCACGGTAAACCGGATCAGGTCGTCGTTGATTTCGACCAACTGGCAATTATAGGGGATCAGCGACCCGCCCCAATAAAGCTCGCGGCAGAAATAGCCGTCCCGCCAGCTCCATGTGCCTTCGACATTCCAGCCGATGGCGCTGCCGAGAACCTGTCCGGTATCCAGAACATTCAGCGTGATCCCGTAAAACCGATGGCGCAATTGCTTGCCTTCGACCAGTGACAGAAAGGTGTCTTCGTCCGTCACCTTTACATAGCTGGCCACCGCTGCGCCCGCTGTCAGCGTGAGGCCAAGGGCCAGAATCAATGTCTTCATGATCAACCTTCGGTTTACTTGATGCTTTTACGCACAGACAATCCGGTCGGTTCACTTAGCCCGTTGGTTTCGGCTGATTTTGACCTGCACGGCGCGTTACAGCCCCAGCACATCCATCATGTCATAGGCCCCCGGCGCCTTGTCCTGCCCCCAAAGTGCCGCCTTCAACGCGCCGCGCGCAAAGATCGCACGGTCCGTCGCCAGATGGCGCAGCACGATCCGTTCACCGGCGGCGGCAAAGATCACGTCATGTTCGCCGACGATGTCACCGCCCCTGATTGCGGAAAACCCGATATCGCCGCGCTGGCGTGCGCCGGTCATCCCGTCGCGCCCCGCGTCGCGCACATCGGCAAGTGTCACGCCACGCCCTGTGGCCGCAGCCTCGCCCAGCATCAGCGCGGTGCCGGAGGGTGCATCGACCTTTTGATTGTGATGCGCCTCGACGATCTCGATGTCGAAATCGGGGTCAAGGGCGGCGGCGACTGTTTGCGTCAGCTTGACCAGCAGGTTGACGCCCAGTGACATATTCCCCGCCCGCACGATCACGGCATGCCGTGCGGCGGCATCAATCGCCTTGATATCATCATCCGACAGGCCCGTGGTGCCGATCACATGCACCGCGCGGGCCTGCGCGGCAAGGGCGGCAAAGCCCACCGTCGCCGCAGGTGCGGTGAAATCGATCACGGCCTGTGCGCGGGCGAAAGCCTCTAGCGCGTCATCTGTGACGGTGACGCCGGCAGGCTGGCCGCCCATGGCAGTGCCGATATCCTGCCCGATCCACGCATGGCCTGTCCGTTCCAGTACAGCGGCCAGATGGCATTTGTCTGACGCCAGCACAGCCTTGACCAACATCTGGCCCATGCGCCCTGATCCGCCTGTGATCACGATTCCCGGTGTGTCGGTCATGTCTTTGCCCTCATCTCTTTGCCCCGTCTTAGCGGCGCTTTGCCCCCGGTGCAAAGCCTTGCTTGGCTTTGTCGTCCACAGCGATTAAATGCAGGGCATGGCAAAGAATACACAACGCGATGGCAAGGCCCCGACGCAGCGCATGTTGCGCGTGGGCGAGATGATCCGGCGGACCCTGTCCGAAATCCTGCAAAGGGGCGAGGTGCATGACCCCGACCTTGCGCGCATGTCGATCACCGTGGGCGAGGTGCGCATGTCGCCCGACCTGCGGATCGCGACGGCGTTCATCCTGCCCTTGGGCGGGATCGGCAAAGAAGAGGCGCTGGACGCTCTGCGCCGCAACCGTCACGAGGTCCGGCATCTGGTGGTCAAGGGCGGGTCGATGAAATTCGCGCCCGAACTGCGATTCCAGCTGGATGGCACCTTTGACCAGATGGACGCGACCCGCGCCCTGCTGGCCGAGGATCACGTCAGGCAGGATCTGGACGAGTGAGGCTGACGCTGGTTTTGCCGTTGATCTGGCTGGCCCTGCCTGCGGCGGCTGTCACCTGCGAAGACGTCAGCTATCTGGGCAAAAGCTATACCGCCTGCACGGTCGATCCGGTGGTCGATGACCTGCGCCTGTTTCACAAGAACGGTGACAGCATCCTTGGCAGTTTCCGCGCCATCGAAGGCTTGCCCGATGTGACCGCCCTGCCGTTTGCAATGAATGCGGGCATGTATCACGCCGATCGCGCGCCCGTGGGCCATTACGTCGAAAACGGGGTCGAGGTGATGCGCGTCATCCCCAATGCCGGCCCCGGCAATTTCGGGCTGCTGCCCAATGGCGTGCTTTGCATCACGGACACATCTGCGCGCGTGATCGAAACGCTGCGCTATGTCGAGGATGCCCCCGTTTGCCGCGATGCGACCCAATCGGGGCCAATGCTGGTGATCGACGGGGCGCTGCATCCGCGGTTTCTGCCCGACGGCACATCGCGTTTCCTGCGCAACGGGGTCGGCACGACCGCAAACGGGGATCGCGCGGTTTTCGTGATTTCCAACGATGTGGTCAGTTTCCACGAATTCGCCAGCTTTTTCCGCGACCACCTGCAAATGCCCGATGCGCTGTATTTTGATGGCAAGGTGTCGCGGCTGCATGCGCCGGCGCTGGGCCGGTCGGATTTCGGCGCTCAGATGGGGCCGATGGTCGGCGTGGTCGAATAGGCCAGCGCGATGATCCGGTCCACATCCGCGCTGGTGGGCAGGGACGCCACATCGGCAAGCGCGATCCAGCCTGCGTCTGACACGTCATCGGCGGCGACAGGCGTGCCGCTGACATAATCGCACAGCACGACGGCCAACAGGAAATGAAACTGCAACGCGCCCGCAGGGTCGTGCAGGATGATGTCCAGATTGGTCAGATACCGGACAGCGCGCGCGATCACGCCGGTTTCCTCGGCCAGTTCGCGGGTGGCGGCGGCCAGCGCTGTTTCGCCCGGCTCCACATGCCCGCCCGGAAACCCCCAAAGCCCCGCATCCGGAGGGTTCTTGCGCCGCACCAGCAGGACCTTGCCCTGATGCAGCACAACGGCGATGGCCCCCAGACGGGGCAGGGCGGGACGGGCTGTGGTTTCCATATGGGCAGCCTATGCCTGCAGCAGCGCAAGCGAAAGTGTCATTGCCCCTTGGCGCAGGCCGCTTTTGCCCACATATATGCCCCAGCCCGTTAAAGGAGACCGCGATGCTGGAACTGAACGCCAAACCGACCCCCCCTGTGGATGTCATCAAGGACGGCACCGATGCCAGTTTCCCCCAAGATGTGATCGCGGCCTCGCAGGATGTGCCGGTGATCGTCGATTTCTGGGCGCCGTGGTGCGGCCCGTGCAAAACCCTTGGCCCCGCGATCGAAGCCGCCGTGACCAAGGCAGGCGGGCGCGTCAAGCTCGTCAAGATCGACGTGGACCGCAACCCCGGCTATGCCGGCCAGCTGCGGGTACAGTCGATCCCCACGGTTTACGCATTCTATCAAGGCCGTCCGGTCGACGGGTTCCAAGGCGCGCTGCCACCGTCCGAGATCAACGCCTTTGTCGAAAAGATCGCAGCCCTTGCTGGCGAACCTGATGACGGTCTGGCCGGTGCTATCGAGGCCGCCGAACAGATGCTGACCGAAGGTGCCGTGACAGACGCCACCGAAACCTTTGCCGCGGTCCTGCAAGAAGACCCCGCCAATGCTGCCGCCTATGCCGGTCTGGTGCGCTGCTATCTTGCGCTGGACGACGTCGATCAGGCCGAGGCGATCCTGAACGGCGCACCTGCCGAAATCTCGACCGACCCCGCGCTGGAGGCGTTGCACGCCCAGATCACCCTGCTGCGCGAGGCGGCGAATGCCGGACCCGTGGGCGAATTGCAGGCGCTGGTTGATGCCGACCCCGCCAACCATCAGGCGCGGTTCGATCTGGCGGTGGCGCTGCATGCCAATGGTCAGGTCGAAGAAGCGGTGAACGAACTGCTGGACCTGTTCCGCCGCGACCGTGACTGGAACGACGGGGCCGCAAAAACCCAGCTGTTCAAGATTTTCGACGCTCGCGATGCCAAGGACCCGATCGTGCTGTCCGGACGGCGCCGGTTGTCGTCAATGATATTTGCCTGAGGGCAAAGGCGGACTATGTCATGCCAATGATATCATCAACTGATCTGCCGGACACCATTCCGGTGTTCCCCCTGCCCGGCGCGCTGCTTTTGCCGCGTTCGCGCTTGCCGTTGCACCTGTTCGAGCCGCGCTATCTTGCGATGCTGGACGATGTGATGAAAACATCCTCGCGGCTGATCGGGATGGTGCAACCCTATGACGCCCCCGGTGCGGCAGGCAAGCTGCACAGCATCGGCTGCGCGGGCAAGCTGACGGCGTTTTCCGAAACCGAGGACGGGCGGTACATGGTCACCCTGTCCGGCGCGTCCCGTTTCCGTATCGTGGAAGAGATCGAAGGTTTCACCCCCTACCGCCGCTGCAAGGTCAGCTGGCAAGGGTTTTCGCGCGATCTGGGGCCGGTGGAAAAAGACGAAAACTTTGACCGCGACAGTTTCATGAAGGCGTTGAACCGGTTTCTGGTGGATCAGGGCCTGTCCACCGATTGGGACAGCCTGAGCGAGGCCGAAGATGAATTGCTGATCAATTCGCTGTCGATGCTTTGCCCTTTCACACCAGAAGACAAACAAGCCCTGCTGGAAGCCCCGTCGCTGTCCACACGGCGCGAAACCCTGTTGACGCTGATGGAATATGCCCTGCGCGGCGGCAACGGAGAAGGTGTGATGCAATGAACGAGCCCGGTTTCGACCCCAAGATGCTGGAGGCTTTGGTCTGCCCCATCACCCACGCGACCCTGCGCTATGATGCCGAGCGGCAGGAACTGGTCAGCGAAAACGCCCATCTGGCGTTCCCGATCAGGAACGGGATTCCGGTGATGCTGGTGGACGAGGCGCGGCAGGTAGACTGATGCGCGGACGATGTCGTTGACAATCGGTGTTGCCTGTCCATAGACCTACGACCAGTATTTGCTGTTGTGTCAGGGTTAAGGTTGTGGATTTCCAAGTTGCGAGTTTCTGGTTCGGTGCGCCGTTGTCCTGTGTTGAAAGAGTTTGCATCCAGTCTTTCCTCGATCACGGTTACACGTTCAATCTTTATGTTCTTGACCTGACCATGGACGTGCCGGACGGTGTGATCTTGCATGATGCAAGGAGCATCTATTCCGACGAAGAATTTCAAAAACACCCTTCCTCACGGCGTCGTGCGGCGGTTTATTCCGATGTTTTTCGCATACATCTGCTGCAAATGACGGATCATGTTTGGGTCGATCTGGACATCTATTGCGTCAATCCTTTGGATTTTTCCTCAGACTATCTGTTCGGCGTTGTCTGGCGCAACAAAGCGGTCAACAATTGTGTGCTGCGCCTGCCGAAAAACTCGCTTGCGTTGAAGCTGATCCTTGAATTTCTTTCGTCAGAAGTCCCGCTGCCGCATTGGCTAGGCGCTGACAGGATCAAGGGTCTTGTCAGCAAATATGAGACCGAAGGACAGATTTCGCTTTATGATCTGCCGTGGACGACAACCGGCCCAAGCGTCACCCGCTGGGCGTTAAGCATCACCGGCGAAATCAGTCGCGGTCAGCATTGGCATACATATTGGCCAGCAAGGGGTTTTCTGGATCCCGAAAGAGCCATCGAAAGCTATGAACAACCTTGGGTGCGGTTTCACCATTTCCAAGGCGAGACGCGCGGTGATTTGCGCAAACATTTCTCTGGTGTCCCGCCGCGCGGAAGCTACATCGATTTGATCTGTCAGCGGCACAAGATCGATGTCGATCGGTACCCCGTCATCTAACCCTGCATCAAGCTTGGCAAATCCCCGTTCAGCCCTGCCGCCTGCCGCATGAAGCCGCGGCGCAGGCGCGGGGCGCTGTTGACCAGCCCCATACCCATATCGCGGGCAGCGCGGATCAGGGGGTTGTCGTTGGAAAACAGCCGGTTGAACGTGTCGGTTGCCAGTGCCAGCGTCGCCGTGTCGAACCGCCGCCATTCCTGATAGCGCTGCAAGGTCTGGGCGCTGCCGATATCCTCACCGCGGCTACGCGCGGTGGTCAGCACATCGGCCAAGGCCGCCACGTCGCGCAAACCGGCGTTCAGCCCTTGCCCCGCAATCGGGTGGATGCCGTGTGCGGCGTCGCCGACCAGCGCCATCCGGCCTGCGATCAGGCTGTTGGCCAGCGTCAGGTTCAAAGGATAGCTGAACCGCGCGCCGGTCAGCTGGATATTGCCAAGAAAACTGCCAAAGGCAGGTTTCAGCGCGTTCAGGAACGCCGCATCATCCATTGCGACCAATTCCTGCGCGCGGGCGCGCCGTTCGCTCCAGACGATGGAACTGCGGTTTTCCGTCAGCGGCAGGATTGCCAGCGGGCCTGCGGGCATGAAGAACTGATGCGCGATCCCGCTATGCGGTTTGTCATGTGCCACGGCGCAGACAACGGCGGTTTGCCCGTAGTCCCAGCCGGTACGCTTGATCCCTGCACGTTCGGCGGTGCCGGATTTGCGCCCGTCCGATCCGACCAGCAGCTGCGCGTCCAGCGCCTCGCCATTGGCCAGCGTCACCTGCACGCCGCCTGCTGTGACCATCTGCCCTATGACGGTCTGCCCTGCCAGATGGGTGATCCTGCCATCTGCCGCCATCGCATCCAGAAAGGCGCGGCGCAGGTGCCGGTCTTCGACCAGATAGCCCATCGGGCCTTCTTCGATTTCGGCATGGTCGAAATGCATCATCCAGGGGCTGGGGCCTTCGCCCGCGCGCCCGTCAGTGACCTTGATTTCCAGCATGGGCTGGGCATTGGCCGCGATCACCGGCCAGATGCCGATACTGCGCAACAGCCGTGCAGAGGTCAGCGCCAGCGCATAGGACCGCCCGTCAAAAGCGGGGTCCGTGTGGACCGGCACAGGCTGGCTGTCGATCACCGTCACGGTGAATCCTGCTTGTGCCGCCGCCAAGGCCAAGGCGGGGCCGTTCAGCCCGCCGCCCACGATGATGATATCTGTGTTCATGGGCCGCAATATGACCCCGCAGGCGGGATTGTCCATGCGCCTTTGCGCCGCTACGGTTCCGCCAAACAGGAGAATGAAAGATGCAGGACTGGCGTTGGCAAACGGCCGCGGATCTGGGGCGTGGGATTGCCGCAGGGATGATTGACCCTGTGGATTTGACCGAGGTCTACCTTGCCGCCATCGACGCGCATGAACACCGTGACCGGATCTATGCCCGCGTCACACATGACCGCGCGCGCGCCGAGGCCAAAGCGGCAAGCGAACGCGCCGCGTCAGGGTTCCGGCGCGGGCCATTGGACGGTGTGCCGGTGTCTTGGAAAGACCTGTTCGACAGCGCCGGTATCGGGACAGAGGCAGGCACCGCCCTGTTGGCAGGCCGCGTGCCGGAGCGTGATGCGAAGGTGCTTGAGACAGCGACGGCGGCGGGGCTGGTGTGTCTGGGCAAGACCCATATGTCCGAAATCGCCTTTTCCGGGCTGGGCCTGAACCCAATCACCGCGACGCCGCCTTGTGTGAATGACGCGGGCGCTGTGGCGGGGGGGTCATCGTCGGGGGCGGCGGCGTCTGTCGCGTTCGGCCTTGCGGCGGCGGGGATCGGCACGGATACCGGCGGATCGGTGCGGATACCGGCGGCGTGGAATGATCTGGTGGGGCTGAAAACCAGCCATGGGCGGTTGTCGCTGGAAGGTGTCGTCCCGCTTTGCCTGACTTTTGATACCGTTGGCCCCTTGTGCCGGTCGGTCGAGGATGCGGCGCTGTTGCTGGCCGTGCTCGAAGGATCGCGCCCCGTTGATCTGGGTGGGGCCGATCTGGCCGGCATGCGCCTGATGGTGCTTGATACGATCGTGCCCGAGGATGTGCGCGACGCGCCCCGCGCGGCGTTCGAGGCCAGCGTGGCAAAACTGCAAGCGGCAGGCGCGCAGATCGAACACCGCTATTTTTCGCAGCTATTCGATGCGTTCAACGTCGCGGGCAACCTTTATGCCGCAGAAAGCTATGGCTGGTGGCGCGATCTGGTCGAGGCGCATCCCGAAAAGATGTTTCCCCAGATCCTGGAACGGGTGCGTGGCGGGAAAACCGTGTCGGGGCCTGATTTCGTGGCGGGCTGGAACATTCTGCGCCAGATCCGCAAGGAATATGCGGCTGAAACCGCGCAGTTCGATGCCGTCATCATGCCGACCGCGCCTTTGCTGCCCCCCGATGCCGCGCGCCTGTTGACGGATGATGCCTATTACAAATCCGAAAACCTGCTGGCCCTGCGCAACACCCGCGTGGCGAACCTGCTGGATGTCTGTTCGATCACCCTGCCCACGGATGTGCCATCCTGCGGGATCATGTTCAACGGGCAGACTGGGGGCGAGGCGCGTCTGCTGCGGCTGGCGGCAGCGGCGGCACGGGCGTTGGGATAAAAGATGTTGGGATAAAAGATTCTGGCCTCCGGCGGGGATATTTAGGCCCGGAAGATGGGCTGGACCGTCTGAAAAGCCACAAATTCCCCACAAAGCATGGCAGGCGCTGGACACACGCGCATCTGCTGCGCTAGTTTGTGGTCGAAGTGGGGCGAAATGATCCCGCGAATTGAGGCAGTTATGGATTTCCCCGAGCGGTTTTCGGACCTTCCGGTTGCGACTTGGCCACGCCTGCGTGCGCTGTTGGACGTGCCGACCGAGGCCACCGACGTCATCAACATGACGATCGGCGAGCCGCGCCATGCCTTTCCCGCTTTTGTCGGGCCGTTGCTGGAACAGCATCTTGGCGGGTTCAACAGCTATCCCAGCAACGAAGGCCAGCCCGATCTGCTGGCAGCGATGGCGGGGTTTTTGCAGCGCCGTTACGGGCTGGATGTGCCAACCGAGCGGATCATCGCGCTGAACGGGACGCGCGAGGGGCTTTATAACGCTGCGATGGCGCTGTGTCCTGAAACCAAGAATGGCAAACGGCCTGTCGTGCTGATGCCCAATCCGTTTTATCCGGTTTACGGCGTCGCGGCCATGTCGGTCGGGGCCGAGCCTGTCTATGTCGCTGCGACATCCGCCACCGGCCATCTGCCCGATTTTGCCAGCCTGCCTGCCGAGACGCTGGACCGCACGGCGATTGCCTATATCTGTTCGCCTGCCAACCCGCAGGGGGCTGTGGCGTCAGAGGCCTATTGGCGCGATCTGATCGGGCTGGCGGAAAAGCATGATTTCATGATTTTCGCCGACGAATGCTATTCCGAGATCTACCGCGATGCGCCCCCACCCGGCGCGTTGGAGATTGCGGCGGCGATGGGTGCTGACCCTGACCGCGTGCTGATTTTCCAATCCCTGTCGAAACGGTCCAACCTGCCCGGGCTGCGCTGCGGTTTTGCGGCGGGTGGTGCGACATCGATCGCGCGCCTGCGTCAGTTGCGTGCTTTTGCCGGTGCGCCTTTGGCTGGTCCGCTGCAATCGGTCGCAGCGGCGGTCTGGGCGGATGAAGCGCATGTGGTGGAGAACCGCGCGCTTTATGGCCGCAAATTCGATATTGCCGATGACATCCTTGGCCATGTGCCGGGCTATCAGTCGCCGCAGGCGGGGTTTTTCCTGTGGCTGCCGGTGCCGGATGGCGCGGCGGCGGCGGTTACGCTGTGGCAACAGACCGGCGTGCGGGTTCTGCCGGGCGCGTATCTGAGCCGCGATGTCGCGGGCGAGAACCCCGGTCATGGTTATATCAGGGTCGCCATGGTGGCCCCGACCCAAGAAATGCAGCGCGGTCTGACACTGATCCGCGACTGTCTATATAGATAGGAGATACCAGATGGCATCTTACCAGTCCCGCCAGCGCGATCCGCTTTTTGACAGCACCACGCAGGCCGCGTTGGAAAAACGCAGCCGCGAATTGGTCGGTCTTGCGCTGATCGTGACGGGGGCCTTGTTTGCTGTCGTGATCGGGACCTATTCGCCCGATGACCCAAGCTGGATTTCCGCCACCGATGCGCCAGTGCAGAACTGGCTGGGCCATTTCGGGGCCTCGGTCGCCGCGCCCTTGATGATGGTGATCGGGCTGGGGTCTTGGGTCATTGCCGCGACGCTGATCGCGGCAGGCGCGCGGTTCGTGTTTCATTACGGCCAGGACCGCGTGATCGGCCGCGCGATGTTTGCCCCCGTGGTGATGGTGGTGGCCTCTGTCTATGCGGCGACGCTGGCACCGGCGCAGGACTGGCCTGCCAATTTTGGCATGGGCGGGTTGTTCGGCGATACCGTACTGGGCGTTTTGCTGACGATCCTGCCGTTCGGCACTGTGTTCGGGGTCAAGCTCTTGTCCTTTCTGGCCGCCGTTTTGCTGGTCGCTCTGCTGACGTTTCTGTTGGGCTTCACCCGCCCCGAATTGCGCAAGGGGCTGCGGTTCGTGATGCTGGGCACGGTGTTGATCTATGATTTCGTGCTGCGGATGATGGGCAGGGGGGCCGCTCTTTCGGCGCAAGGCGCGCATGTGGCGACAGCGGCTGTGCAAGCCCGTCGTGCGCAAAGCCGGATGTTTGCCGATCCGCAGGTGACCGAGGATATCGTCAGCTGGCCACAGCCCGTTGTCTCCTCTGATTTCGAAAGCCGCCTGCGCGCGGCGGCCGTGGTGCGCGCGCGCCCTGCCTTTGGGGCCGAGGAACCGCCTGTAACCACCGGCCAGATCCCTGCCGCGCCGCCACCGCTGACTGCCCCGATGCGCAATATGGCCTCGGAACCAGCGCCCAGCACGGGCGGTTTTCTGTCCGGCCTGTTGCGCCGCAACGACCCGATGCCGCAACCCGAACTGGTCACCCCCGAACCGCGCCTGACAGATGCCGAACCCGTGGCCGACACCGCCCGCGTCAGCGCGCGCATCGCCGATGCCATCCGCAGCCGGACGACGCCACCATCGCCGACTGGCGTGCGGATTGAACCATCCCTGACCGCAGGGCGCGGGCCAAAGCCGCTGGTTTATGCGCCTTACCCGCCGCTGGTCATGCCGGAACCGCAGCAGGACGATGCCATTTTCGAAGATGATGATAACGATGACGACGATGATGCGCCCTATCTGGCCGCCCCGCATATGCCGATTCCGTCAGTGCCGTCCTTTGTCGAACCGCGCACAGTTGTGCAGCATCCGCCCAAGCGCGCGATCCAACCGTCGCGTCAGGCCGTGGCCGAGGCGCAGCCTGCGCTGAAATTCGATGATCCTTATGCCGATTACGAACGCCCGCCGCTGTCGTTGCTGACCAACCCGGTCGAGATCACGCGCCATCATCTGAGCGACGAATCGCTGAGCGAAAACGCCCGCATGCTGGAAAGCGTGCTGGATGATTACGGCGTCAAGGGTGACATCATCGCCGTGCGTCCCGGCCCTGTTGTCACCATGTACGAACTTGAACCGGCACCGGGTCTCAAGGCCAGCCGCGTCATCGGCCTGTCCGATGATATCGCGCGGTCGATGTCGGCCTTGTCAGCGCGTGTGTCCACCGTGCCGGGCCGGTCGGTGATCGGGATCGAACTGCCCAACGAGAACCGCGAAAAGGTCGTGCTGCGCGAAATCCTGTCGCACCGCGATTTCGGTGACGGCAACCAGAAATTGCCGCTGGCGCTGGGCAAAGATATTGGCGGCGAGCCGATCATCGCCAACCTGGCCAAGATGCCGCATTTGCTGATCGCGGGGACCACGGGGTCGGGGAAATCGGTGGCCATCAACACGATGATCCTGTCGCTGCTGTATAAGCTGACACCGCAGGAATGCCGGATGATCATGATTGACCCCAAGATGCTGGAACTGTCCGTTTATGACGGTATTCCGCATCTGTTGTCGCCTGTTGTGACCGACCCGAAAAAGGCGGTCGTCGCCCTGAAATGGGTCGTGGGCGAGATGGAAGAACGCTATCGCAAAATGTCGAAAATGGGCGTGCGTAACATCGACGGCTTCAATGGTCGGGTGAAAGAAGCGTTGAGCAAAGGCGAGATGTTCAGCCGCACCGTACAGACGGGTTTTGACGATGAAACCGGCGATCCGATTTTCGAGACCGAGGAATTCCAGCCCGAAGTCCTGCCCTATATCGTCGTTATCGTGGACGAGATGGCCGATCTGATGATGGTCGCCGGCAAGGAAATCGAGGCCTGTATCCAGCGCCTTGCACAGATGGCCCGCGCATCGGGCATCCACCTGATCATGGCCACACAGCGCCCGTCGGTCGATGTGATCACCGGCACGATCAAGGCCAATTTCCCGACGCGGATTTCGTTTCAGGTGACATCAAAAATCGACAGCCGGACGATTTTGGGTGAAATGGGTGCCGAACAGCTGCTGGGTATGGGGGACATGCTGTACATGGCGGGCGGGTCCAAGATCATGCGCGTCCACGGCCCCTTTGTCAGCGATGAAGAGGTCGAGGAAATCGTGAACCACCTCAAAGGCTTTGGTCCGCCTGAATATATGTCCGGCGTGGTCGAAGGGCCGTCAGATGATCACGAATCCAGCATTGATCTGGTCCTAGGTCTGGGCGACGGGTCTGATCTGGAAAACGCGCTCTATGATACCGCCGTGGCGATTGTGATCAAGGATCGCAAATGTTCCACCAGCTATATCCAGCGCAAACTGGCCATCGGCTATAACAAGGCCGCGCGTCTGGTCGAGCAGATGGAAGACCAAGGCGTGGTCAGCGCCGCCAACCACGTCGGCAAACGCGAAGTGCTGGTGCCCGAGCAGCATTGAGGGGGTTTTTTGCGAGGCGATAACCAGCCTATTCAGGTGGCGGAATCGTTTCTTGCCTCTTCGATAAGGTCCCACCGGTTTCGATCGCCGAGGTCCGTATCTGCACGACACACAAAACCGATACGCCCGAAACAGGCGATAGCTTCGCCATAATCAGGGGACCGAAGCGAAAATTTGGCAATGCGATTTGGCATGCAAAAGCGGCAATAGTTCATGTGTTTGCTGGCAATTGTTCGCGTTGTAAGGATTCGTGTGAACTGCCGACCCCCCAACAAAAAACCCCCGCTGCTTGCGCAATCGGGGGTCAATCGTTTCAACAATCGGGGATGCTTTACAGCATGCCTTCGCGTTGCAGCTTTTTCCGGGCCAGCTTGCGCTGACGGCGGATCGCTTCGGCCTTTTCACGGGCCTTGCGGATCGACGGCTTTTCGAAATGTTGCTTGAGCTTCATTTCACGAAAAACGCCTTCACGCTGAAGTTTTTTCTTCAGAGCACGCAACGCCTGATCGACGTTGTTATCACGAACACTTACCTGCATGTGGTTTTCACCACCTCTCTAAGTTGGATTTGCAAAATTGCAGGAGTTGGCCAGATAGCAAAGATGGGCTAGTTTGTCCAGTATCGACAGGACAGGAGCCCCGATCATGTCACAAACCCCACTCGACCCCGTCAAACAGCAATTGCTGGATGCGATCATCCCCCATGTGGCCTTTGACGGTTGGGCGCCTGTGGCCTTCAATGCGGCGATTGCGGATGTGGGTGTGGACCCTGCCGTGGCGCGCACGATCTGCCCGCGCGGTGCGATTGATCTGGCGATTGCATTCCATGAACAGGGCGATGCGGCGATGGTGGCTGCATTGGATGCCGCCGACCTGACAGGCATGCGGTTTCGTGACAAGGTTGCCCATGCGATCCGCCTGCGTCTCCGCGCGATCCCCGATAAAGAGGCGGTGCGCCGCGGCACGGCCATGTTCGCCTTGCCGCATATGGCCGCCGATGGGGCGCGGCTGGTCTGGGGCACCGCGGATGCGATCTGGACGGCGCTGGGCGATACATCTGACGACGCAAATTGGTATACCAAGCGGCTGACCCTGTCGGGGATCTATGCCGCGGTCGTGCTGTATTGGCTGGGTGACGACAGCACTGGCGGGCAGGCGACGGATGCGTTCATTGATCGGCGGATTGATGGCGTGATGCAGTTTGAAAAGGTCAAGGCGCAGCTGCGCGACAACGCCCTGTTGAAACCACTGACAATGCCCCTTGCGCGGTTGATGGCGGGCATCAAGGCGCCGCGCCGCGATATGGACCCAGACCTGCCGGGCGTCTGGCGCGACCCGACATGATGCAGGCGGTCGAGATTACGCAGCCGGGCGGGCCAGAGGTGCTGGCCCTGACGGAGCGGCCAATGCCGGAACCGGCCCATGATCAGGTGGTGATCAAGGTCGCCTATGCCGGTGTGAACCGCCCTGATGCCTTGCAGCGCGCGGGCCTCTATAACCCGCCTGCCGGTGCCAGCGATCTGCCGGGCTTGGAAGCCGCGGGCGAGATTGCGGCCATTGGTGCGGGTGTGACCGATTGGAAGATCGGCGACCGGGTCTGCGCCTTGCTGCCGGGGGGTGGTTATGCCGCCTATGTTGCGACCCCTGGCGCGCATTGTCTGCCGGTGCCTGCCGGCCTGACGCTGGCGCAGGCGGCTTGCCTGCCCGAGACGTTTTTCACCGTCTGGTCCAATGTGTTCATGCGCGGCGGTTTGCAGGCGGGTGAACGGTTTCTGGTCCACGGCGGCAGTTCCGGCATCGGCACCACGGCGATCCAGCTGGCGCATGTGTTTGGCGCGCGGGTGTTCACGACGGCCGGATCGGACGATAAATGCGCCGCCTGTCTGGGGTTGGGCGCAGAGGCTGCTTTCAACTATCGAGAGACGGACTTCGTCGAGAAAATGAAAGAGTTGGGGGGCGCTGACCTGATCCTTGATATGGTTGGCGGCCCGTATATCCAGCGCAATATCGCGGCTTTGGCGGATGACGGTCGGCTGGTCCAGATTGCATTTCTGCAAGGCCCGAAGGTGGAATTGAACCTTGTGCAAATGATGACCCGTCGCCTGACGATCACCGGCTCGACGCTGCGCCCGCAATCCGACCTTGCCAAGGCGCGGATCGCGCAAGACTTGCGCAAGCATGTCTGGCCATTGGTCGCCGCGGGGCGGGTGCAGCCAGTGATGGACCAGACATTCGCCCTTGCCGATGCCGCTGCCGCCCATGCGCGGATGGAAAGCAGTGCGCATATCGGCAAGATTGTGCTGCAGGTGGCGGGGGAGCGCTAAAATTTCCCGCCCGCGGCGCATCACTGCCGCTGCGCATAGCCTTCGTAGACCGCCGGTTTCCAGCTACGCCCGGCTTGCGACCAGTGCGCCCCTAAGGACACAGACAAGACTGCCGCTTGATCACACCATGATCGGTGTCAGGGCTTGTAGGGTGCCATGCCAGCGCGGGCCAGTTCATCGGCACGTTCGTTTTCGACATGGCCCGCATGGCCTTTGACCCATTCCCAACGGACCTGATGCTGCGCGACTGCGCTGTCCAGACGCCGCCAAAGGTCTTCGTTCTTGACGGGTTTGTTCGCCGATGTCTTCCAGCCGCGCCTTTTCCAGCCGTGAATCCAGCTGGTGATTCCGTCTTTGACATAGGCGCTGTCGGTCACGATGGTGATCGCCGTCGCCCGGCCGAGTGTTTCTAGCGCCGAAATCGCGGCCAGCAGTTCCATGCGATTGTTGGTAGTGTCTGCCTCGCCACCTGACAGCGCGCGTTCCTTGACCACTTTATCACCGTCGCGTGCGATCAGCAGCGCGCCCCAGCCGCCGGGGCCGGGATTGCCCGAACAGGCCCCATCGGTATAGGCGTAAAGATCCGCCATCACAGCACCAGCGGCAGGAATGACAGCACGACCAGCGCCGTCAGCAGCCCGCGCAGATGCATCCACCATTTCGGCGCAAGGCCCATCTGCCAGAAATGCCAATCCAGCAGCAACAGCCCAAGGAACCCCACGATCAGGTTCACCGCCGCCCCAGTCGGCCCGCCGCCTGTCATGAAAAACGCCCAAAGCGCGGGAATGACCGACAGGATATAGCCGGCTGTTGCGGCGCGCCCGCTCGCCTTGGTGGCAAAGCCCCATAGAACGCCCGACATGAATGACAGGATCACCGCGCCATAGAACAATTGCACATAGGGTCCGATGAACCGCGGCCCGAATGTCGCAGCCCCCCAAAGGCCAAGCTCAGGGCGCAGCAATGTCAGCGCGCCCCAGAAAAACGGGATCAGCCCGGCAAGGCCAAGCCACAGTGCGGAACGGGGGATGGCCTGCATCAGATCACACCGGTTCGCGCAGCACGCGTGGTACTTTGAACTCGACGTCTTCCTTGGCGGTTTCCACCATTTCCACCGTCACGTCATAGCGGTCGCGGAAGGCGTCGATCACTTCGTTGATCAGCACTTCGGGGGCAGACGCGCCTGCCGTGATGCCCATCGACCCGATCCCATCCAGCGCGCGCCAGTCGATATCGGCGGCCCGCTGCACCAATTGGGAATAGGCGCAACCTGCACGCGCGCCGACCTCGACCAACCGGCGGGAGTTGGACGAATTGGGCGCGCCCACGACCAGCATGGCGTCGCATTTGGGGGCCATCGCCTTGACTGCTTCTTGGCGGTTGGTCGTGGCGTAGCAGATATCCTCTTTGTGTGGGCCGATGATCGCGGGGAAGCGCGCCTGCAGGGCGGCGACGATACCCGCCGTGTCATCGACTGATAGGGTCGTCTGCGTCACGAAGGCAAGGCGCGCGGGGTCTCGGACCTGCACGGTCGCCACATCCGCGACGGTTTCGACCAGCAGCACCTCGCCCTCGGGCAGTTGCCCCATCGTGCCGATGGTTTCGGGGTGGCCTTCATGGCCGATCATGATCATCTGCAATCCGTTGTCTGCATGGCGCTGCGCCTCGATATGGACTTTGCTGACCAGCGGGCAGGTGGCATCGACATAGATCATCTCGCGCTTGGCGGCGGCGGCTGGCACGGCCTTTGGCACGCCATGCGCGGAAAAGATCACGGGGCGGTCATCGGGGCAATCATCCAGTTCCTCGACGAACACGGCCCCTTGGTCGCGCAGCGCATCAACGACGAATTTGTTGTGCACGATCTCGTGGCGCACATAGACCGGCGCGCCCCATTTCTGGATCGCCATTTCCACGATCTTGATGGCGCGGTCCACACCGGCGCAAAAGCCGCGGGGCGCTGCCAGATAAAGGGTAAGGGGCGGTTTGGTCATCGCGTTCTCCTGCTGATGCCAGAGGTAAAGCCTGACGCCGCGCGGGTCCAGCCCCTGCCGTTCGCAATCAGCGATTTGCCGCAGCGGTCAGCCACCAGAACCGAGCTGGCAGGATGATTGCGACAAGGGCGATTCCGACCCCGTAACCGGCCCAGACGCCCAGCGGCCCAAACCCTGCCCAGAACCCCAAAGCTGCTGCCAGCGGCAAGGCGAACAGCCAATAGCTGAGCAGGGTCAACCGCGTCGGCCAGACAAAATCCATGATCCCGCGCAGCGCGCCAAGCGCGGTCGATTGCACCCCATCCGCGACCTGGATCAGCGCCACGATCACGAACATCGCGGTGGCAAGCGCGACAACGCCGCTGTCGTCGGACAATGCCGCGGCGATCCGGCCGCCCAAAAGGATCAGCATGATCGTGACCGCGACCATCCAGACGGTGACCACGCCGATGGCCGCCACTGCGATAGGGCGCAGCCGTGCCGGATCACCGGACCCGCTGGCCTGCCCGATGCGGATGGCCACGGCCGCCGCCATGCCAAGCGGCAGCATATAGAGCACGCCCCCTACCGCCTGCACGATCTGGTTGGCGGCCAAGGCGGTGGCGCCAAATATCCCCAGCATCAGCTCGACCACGGCAAAGGCCGCCCCTTCGCCGGTATATCCGATAGCCAACGGCAACCCGCCCCAGGCCAGTCTTTTGCGCAGGGCCGCATCGGGCTGCGCACGCAGCAGGCGATGCCGCGCCAGCCATGTGATGGCGATCAGCAAGGCCAGTGTTTCCGCGATCAGGCTGGCCAGCCCCGCGCCAACCAGCCCCAGCCCCGGCCAATCGCCGATGCCCCAGATCAGACCATAGTTCAGCGGGATGTTCAGAATGACAGCCAGAAAGGCGAAACCCGCCGCCGTCCATGGCCTGTCCATCGCATTCAGCACCTGTGCGATCACCATCAACAGCGCGACAGGCACCAGCACGGCCGCCATCGCCAGCCAATAGGGTGTGATGATCGCCAGTACCTCGGGCGGTTGGCCGATCAGTGGCAGGATCAACAGGATCAGCACCATCAACAGCGATGCCACCAATCCCGCCAGCGGGGCCAGACCCAGCCCCGCGCGCAGGGCTGCGGCGACGGCATCCGCCTGTGCGCCGCCGTGGCGATGCGCGGCTTCGATCCCCACGGCGGACACGAAACCATAGATCGCAGAATAAAAGATAATCATCGCCGCGGTCGTCAGCGACGCCGCCGCCAAGGGCAATGTGCCCAAAGGCGCGATCATGATCGTATCCACCACGCCGATCAGCGTGGATGCGGCCAGCCCCGCCACGATCGGCAGGGCCAGATGCAGCAATGGCGCGACTTCGGCGCGCGCGGTGGCGATGATGGGCGTGGTCGCCATGGTGCAGGTCCAATGCGCAAGACAAAGGCATGTTCTGGCGATACCGCAGCAACATGCAAGCTGCTGGTGCAAGAATGGCCCCGGATTGCGCTGCCAAAACGACACAGCGCGCTTTGCGTGGCGGCAGCCAGAATGCCTGCCGCCACGCCTATGGATGATGCGGAGCCGTAATCCTAGCTGTCGGCCTCGACCATGTCGGTGCGGGGTTCGCGCGCTGGTCTGCCGATAACATCGCGCAATTCTTCAAGTTCGATGAAATTGTCGGCCTGACGGCGCAGTTCATCGGCGATCATCGGTGGCTGGCTGCGGATCGTGGACACGACCGACACGCGCACACCCTTGCGCTGCAAGGCTTCGATCAGGGGGCGAAAATCGCCGTCGCCGGAAAAGATCACGGCATGGTCCAGATACGGGGCAAGTTCCATCGCATCCACGGCCAGTTCGATGTCCATGTTACCCTTGACCTTGCGGCGCCCCAAGCTGTCGGTGAATTCCTTGGCCGGTTTGGTGATCATGGAATAGCCGTTGTAATGCAGCCAATCGACCAGTGGGCGGATCGGCGAATATTCGTCGTTTTCCAACAAGGCGGTATAGTAGAACGCGCGCAGCAGCTTTCCTCGCCGCATGAATTCCTGACGTAACAACTTGTAATCTATGTCGAACCCCAGCGCGCGTGCTGCTGCATAAAGATTCGACCCATCAATAAAGAGCGCCAGACGCTCATCCCGATAAAACATGAAACACCTTTCGACAATTACCCTTGATCGTCCTTGTGCTACGAGCGGAGTTTGATCAAGTAGACACCTATATTATGCAGTGGTTGTCGGGGAACAAGGGGCGCTTTGCGATATGATTGGCCAGATTGCGCTTATTGCTCTTGGCAGCAACGACGGGTCATTTCGCGGTGATGTGGCGGAAAATGTTGCGTGGGCTATCGAGCGCGTTGGCGCTTTGGCCCACGGGGCCGTGCGCGTCAGCCCGTTTTATGCGACGCCTGCCTATCCCGCTGGCGCCGGTCCTGATTTCGTCAATGCGGCGATGGCATTTGCCACTGATCTTGATGCTTTTGCCCTGCTTGCGCAGCTGCACACTATCGAGGCAGAGGCAGGGCGCATCCGCAGGGTCCGCTGGGGGCAGCGCAGCCTTGATCTTGATCTGATCGCGCTGGGTAATCAGGTGCTGCCCGATGCCGCGACGCAGGGCCATTGGCGCAATCTGCCAGCCGATGTGCAGGCGCTGGCTGCACCAGAAAGTCTGATCCTGCCGCATCCGCGCCTGCAGGACCGCAGTTTCGTGCTGGTGCCGCTGGCCGATGTCGCCGCTGACTGGCGACATCCGCTGCTCGGGCTGAGCGTGGTGGAAATGCTGGACCGGTTGTCTGATGCCGACCGCGCGGGTGTTGTGCGGCTGGAACAGCGATCGGCAAAAGGCTGACAATGCGGGCAATCCGCCCCCGCTGGCCCTTGTCAATCCCTTTTGAACGCACTAGGGATGCAGCTTCCGAAGATTCCTGTCCGGAGATCCGTCATGGCCCGCGTTACCGTCGAAGATTGTGTTGATAAAGTTCCAAACCGTTTCGAGCTTGTGATGCTTGCAGCACATCGTGCGCGTGAAATCGCTGCCGGTTCGCCGATCACCGTGGCCCGCGACAACGACAAGAACCCTGTCGTGTCGCTGCGCGAAATCGCGGAAGAAACGCAACAGGCCGACGACCTGCGCGAACGCATGATCGAAGCCAACCAGACCCAGATCGAGATCGACGAACCCGAAGAGGACAGCATGTCCTTGCTGATGGGCGCCGAAGCCGACCGTCCGGTCGAGGATGACATGTCCGAAGAAAAATTGCTGCGCGCGCTGATGGAAGCGCAAGGCCAGCGCTAGGGCGGGCTATTCAGCCTGCCAATGATAGGCGCGGAACCAGATGACGAATGCTGATAGTCTGATCTCTCTGGTTCGCGCCTATAATCCCAAAACAAACCAAGCTTTGCTGCGCGATGCCTTTGCCTTTGGTGCCGATATGCACGAAGGCCAGTTCCGCCATTCCGGCGAGCCGTATTTCACCCATCCCGTTGCTGTCGCCCATATCCTTGCCTTGCAGCAGATGGATGACGCGACGCTGGTGACTGCCCTGCTGCATGACACGATCGAGGATACCAAGGCGTCCTTTGCCGTGGTCGAAACACGATTCGGCCGCGAGATTGCCGAACTGGTCGATGGCGTCACCAAGCTGACGAATTTGCAGCTGACCTCGACCCAGACCAAACAGGCGGAAAATTTTCGCAAATTGTTCATGGCCACCAGCCGCGATCTGCGCGTGACCTTGGTGAAACTGGCGGATCGTTTGCACAATATGCGCACAATCAAATCCATGCGCCCCGAAAAACAGGCGCAAAAAGCCCGTGAAACCATGGAAATCTTTGCCCCCCTTGCTGGCCGTATGGGGATGCAATGGATGCGCGAGGAATTAGAGGATCTGTCTTTTCGCGTCCTGAACCCAGAGGCGCGCAATTCGATCATTCGTCGTTTCATCACGCTGCAGCGCGAAACCGGCGATGTGGTGCAAAGAATCACCGCTGATATGCGGGTCGAACTGGAAAGATCCAACATCCTGGCCGATGTCGCGGGCCGTGCCAAGAAACCCTATTCGATCTGGCGCAAGATGCAGGAAAAGGATCAGGGCTTCAGCCGCCTTTCCGACATCTATGGGTTTCGCGTCATCGTGGCGACCGAGGCTGATTGTTATCGCGTTCTGGGCACGATCCACCAGCGCTGGCGGGCCGTGCCGGGGCGGTTCAAGGATTACATCAGCCAGCCAAAATCCAACGGTTACCGGTCGATCCATACCACCGTGTCGGGCCGTGACGGCAAACGGGTCGAGGTGCAGATCCGCACCCGCGAAATGCACGAAGTCGCCGAAACCGGCGTCGCGGCGCATTGGTCCTACAAGAACGGTGAACGGGTCGAAAACCGCTTTGCCGTTGATCCGGTGCGCTGGATCGCGTCGCTGACCGACCGGCTGGATGACGACCAGAACCACGAAGAATTCCTCGAGGCTGTCAAGCTCGAGATGTATCAGGATCAGGTGTTCTGTTTCACCCCCAAAGGCGAGGTGATCAAGCTGCCGCGCGGGGCGACGCCCATCGATTTCGCTTATGCGATCCACACGCGGATCGGGTCGGCCTGTGTGGGCGCCAAGGTGGACGGCCTGCGTGTCCCGCTATGGACGCGGCTGAAAAACGGCCAATCGGTCGAGATTATCACCGCCGAAGGCCAGACACCGCAGGCCACATGGATTGATATCGCCGTGACGGGCCGCGCGAAAACCGCGATCCGGCGATCCTTGCGCGAAGAAGACCGCGAACGTTATGTCCGGCTGGGGCGCGAGTTGGCACGCGTGGCGTTTGAAAACGTGCGCAAGAAATCCACCGAAAAGGCGCTGCGCACCGCCGCCAAGGCGCTGGCCATCGACAGTGTCGACGAATTGCTGGCCCGTCTGGGCAGCGCCGAGGTAACGGGCCGCGAGGTCGTGCGCGCGATCTATCCCGAACTGGCCCATGTCAACGGTGACGAGGTTGATCAGGGCCGCGCCGTTGTCGGCCTGAGCGCCGATCAGGTCCATAAACGCGGGGCCTGCTGTCAGCCGGTCCCGGGGGAACGTATTCTGGGCATCACGTTCCGCGGGCAGGGGGTCACGATCCATGCCATCGATTGCGCCGCATTGGTCGATTACGAAGAACAGCCCGAACGCTGGATCGACCTGCATTGGCAAGAAGGCACCCATGCCGCCGTCAATACCGTGACCTTTGACGCGACGATTACCAATGACACGGGCGTGCTGGGGCGCATTTGCACATTGATCGGCGAACAGAACGCCAATATCTCTGACCTCAAGTTCATTGACCGCAAGCCAGATTATTTCCGCCTGTTGATCGATGTTGATCTGCGGGATGCCGAACATTTGCACCGCGTGATGACGGCGCTGGAGGCGGAAAGCAACGTGTCGTCAATTGTGCGGCATCGCGATCCGGGCCTTGCGGGGACAATGCGTGGCTGACAGGCCAGAAGGGAAGTCGTGTTTTGGTATTCAAGCGCAGGGATAGGCGGCCGATCTGGAAGATCGTGCTGGACTTCGTCTATCCGCGTGGCGGCTGGGCGCGGGCCTTTGGCTATGTGAAACATCGGCTGCGGCGGTTGCCGGACACACCGGAAAAGATATCGCGCGGGATCGCGGTGGGTGTATTCGCGGCCTTTACACCGTTCTACGGGCTGCATTTCGTGATCGCGATCCTGCTGGCGCGGGTCGCGCGGGGCAATATCCTTGCCGCGCTGCTGGGGACATTTGCGGGCAATCCGCTGACCTATATCCCCATCGGGATCGCATCCTTGGGGACAGGCTATTGGCTGCTGGGGCGGCCATTCAACGCCACCCTGTTCGGGCTGGATGGCAGCGCCTCGGCCGATTACTGCACGCTTGGGTGCCAGTTCAGCAATGCGTTTTCGGACATCATCCATAATTTCGCGGCGATGTTTACGGTTGCCACCGCCCACTGGACCGGCCTGATCGCCTTTTATCACGAGGTTTTCGTGCCATACCTGATCGGGGGCATCGCGCCGGGCTTGTTCTTTGGCTGGCTCAGCTACTATCTGTTCGTGCCGATTATCGCGGCCTATCAGAAACGGCGCCGCAAGGTGTTGCAAGCCAAGCTGGAACAATTGAAGAAATGACATCTTTCGCCTGAAAGGGAAAACCATGACCAATCTGCGGCTCGGCGTGAATATCGACCATGTGGCGACGGTGCGCAACGCGCGCGGCGGGGATGTGCCTGATCCGGTGCGCGCGGCGCTGATGGCGCAGGATGCAGGGGCCGACGGGATCACGGCGCATCTGCGCGAAGACCGCCGCCATATCATCGACAGTGACATCGAACGCCTGATGGCGGCGCTGCGGATCCCGCTGAACTTTGAAATGGCAGCGACGGCGGAAATGCAGGCGATTGCCCTGCGGCACAAGCCGCACGCCGTTTGTCTTGTCCCCGAAAAGCGCGAGGAACGCACGACCGAAGGCGGGCTGGAAGTTGCCGGACAGCAAAGCGCGCTTGCCGCCTATATCGCGCCTTTGCGCGATGCAGGCTGCCGCGTGTCGCTGTTCATCGCCGCAGACGAGGCGCAGATCCGGGCCGCCCACAGCATCGGCGCGCCGGTGATCGAATTGCATTCGGGTGCCTATGCCGATGCTTGGGCCGAAGGCGACTGGCAGATGCGCGATGATGAATTGCGCAAGATCACCGATATGACCGCCTTTGCCACCGATCTGGGGCTGGAGGTGCATGTCGGCCATGGGCTGACCTATGATTGCGTCACGCCCATCGCTGCCCTGCCACAGGTGGCCGAATTAAACATCGGGCATTTCCTGATCGGCGAATCCATCTTTCGCGGGCTTGGCCCGGCGATTGCCGAGATGCGCCGCCTGATGGATGCCGCACGCGCATGATCCTTGGCATCGGCACCGATCTTGCGAATATCGACCGGATCGCGGGTACGCTGGACCGGTTCGGTGATAGGTTTCGCAATCGTGTCTTTACCCCCACCGAGCAGGCCAAAGCCGAGGACCGCCACGACACGCCCGGCACCTATGCCAAACGCTGGGCCGCGAAAGAGGCTTGTTCCAAGGCGCTTGGCACCGGTTTGCGGATGGGGATCGCGTGGAAAGACATGGCCGTGTCGAACCTGCACACCGGCCAGCCCGTCATGGCCGTGACCGGCTGGGCGCGTGAACGGCTGGACCAGATGACGCCATCGGGGCACGAGGCGATCATCCATGTCACGTTGACCGATGACCACCCTTGGGCACAAGCCTTTGTGGTGATCGAGGCGCGGCGCATCGCTTGACTCCACCCCGTTGCGCGATCATGTAGCGTCAAACCTTAAAAGGAACGGAAAATGGCCGAAAATACGGGCTTTGTCAGCAGCGTGAAAGAGACGATCAAGACGATCTTTTGGGCGCTGATCATCGCGGGCGTGTTTCGGACCCTGTTTTTTCAACCGTTCTGGATTCCGTCTGGGTCGATGAAGGACACCTTGCTGATCGGGGATTTCCTGTTCGTCAACAAGATGGCTTATGGCTATTCCTATGCCTCCTGCCCGTCGATCCGTGTGCCAGCTGCCGGCATCGACATCGGCGCGGATGATTTTTGCGGGTGGTTTGACGATAGCAACGACCGCCTGTTCGGGTCCGACCCCGAACGCGGTGATGTCGTGGTCTTCCGGCATCCTGTGACCGGCATGGATTTTATCAAGCGCCTGATCGGTGAACCGGGTGACCGGATCCAGATGATCGACGGCGTGCTGCATATCAATGATGCGGCTGTCGGGCTGGCCGATGCCGGCACCTTTACCGAGATCATGGAACCCCAAGGGCCGATGGGCGGCCGCCCGATGTGCGCCAATGGTCCCGTTGGCGTCGGCGCTGAATGTCTGAAACCACGCCAGACAGAAACGCTGCCCAATGGCACCAGCCACGCCATTTTGAATATCGCCACGCGGGCGACCGACAATACCGGTGTTTATACGGTGCCTGCGGATCATTTCTTTTTCATGGGTGACAACCGCGACAATTCTGTCGACAGTCGTGTGCCGCAAACATTGGGTGGGGTTGGGTTTGTCCCGCGCAAGGATATCGTGGGCCGCGCTGACCGTGTGATTTTCTCGTCTGCGGGCCGGTCGATGTTGGCCTTCTGGACGTGGCGCAGCGACCGTTTCTTCAAGGCGGTCGAGTGAAACTTTCCGCTGATCTTGCCAGCTTTTCGCAGCGTCTTGGCTACAGCTTCGTGAGGCCGGACTTGCTGGTGCGCTCGGTGACCCATTCGTCCATGGTCAGCGTCCACCGCGACGACAACCAGCGGCTTGAATTTCTGGGCGACCGCGTGCTGGGTTTGGTGATGGCCGAGGCGTTGCTCAAGGCCGATCCATCCGCGCCCGAAGGTCTGCTTGCGCCGCGTTACAACGCGCTGGTGCGACGTGAAACCTGCGCCGATGTCGCCCGCGAGGTCGACCTTGGTGCCGTGATCAAGCTAGGCCGCTCTGAGATGAAATCGGGTGGCCGGCGCAAAGAGGCATTGCTTGCCGATGCGATGGAGGCGGTGATTGCCGCGATCTATCAGGATGGCGGGTTCGATGCTGCGCGCAAGGTCGTGCTGCATCTATGGGGTGCGCGCATCACGAATGTTGCCGACGATGCCCGCGACGCCAAGACCGCCTTGCAGGAATGGGCGCAGGCGCGCGGCGAAGCGCCCCCCAGCTATACCGAGACGGCGCGCACTGGACCTGACCACCAGCCCGCCTTTACCATTGCCGTGACGCTGGAATCCGGCCAGACCGAAACAGCGACCGCAGGGTCGAAACGGCAGGCAGAACAAGCCGCAGCCGCCGCCCTTTTGAAGAAAGTTGACCGATGAATGATGCGCCGACCAAAGCGGGCTTTGTCGCCCTGATCGGGGAACCGAACGCCGGTAAATCGACGCTGCTGAACCGGATGGTCGGCGCCAAGGTGTCCATCGTGACCCACAAGGTCCAGACCACCCGCGCCCGTATTCGCGGCGTGGCGATGGACGGGCAGGCGCAGCTGATTTTCATCGACACGCCCGGCCTGTTCAAACCCCGCCGCAGGCTGGACCGCGCGATGGTTGCTGCTGCGTGGGGCGGGGCCGCCGATGCCGATGTTGTTGTGCTGATGATCGAGGCCCATCGCGGCATGAGCGAAGGGGTCAAGGCGATCCTTGCCAATCTGCCCGACCGTATGGGCAAGACCAAGGTCGCACTGGCGATCAACAAGATCGACAAGGTGAAATCCGAAGGTCTGCTGGCCCTGACCCGCGACATGAACGAGGCGTTTGCTTTTGCCGAAACCTTTATGATCTCTGCTGAACGCGGGCATGGCTGTGACGCTTTGCGCAAATGGCTGGTGGACCAGGTTCCCGAAGGCCCGTGGCTGTACCCCGAAGACCAGATTGCCGATCTGCCGATGCGCATGATCGCGGCCGAAATGACCCGCGAGAAACTGACCCTGCGGCTGCATCAGGAACTGCCATATGAGTTAACCGTCGAGACCGAGAATTGGGAAGAACGCCCTGATGGGTCCGCCCGCATCGACCAGCTGATCTATGTCGCGCGTGATGGCCACAAAGGCATTGTGCTGGGCAAGGGTGGCGAGACGATCAAACAGGTCAGCCAGGCCGCCCGTGCCGAGATCATGGAATTCGTGGGACGCCCCGTGCATCTGTTTCTGCAGGTCAAGGTGCGGCCAAACTGGCTGGAAGAAAAAGAGCGTTACTCCGAAATGGGGCTGGATTTCAAAGACGGCAACGCATGAGATTGACCGCCGACATCTGGGTGTCGGCCTATCTGACGCGGCTGCGGCTGGCGGCAATCCCCGCCTTTGTCGTTGCGCGTGGCGATGCCACGGCGGGGGCGGTGATGGTCAAGCTCAATACGCTTGACGGGCGCGCGTGCTGTTACCAGCGCAGTTTTGATCTGATGACGGGTGAGCGCAGCTGGATTATTCTGGCCGAGGGCGCAGAGGCGGATGTGGAGCAATCGATCCAGCGTCAGCGCGGCTATGATCGTGATCTTTGGGTGATCGAGGTCGAGGATAAACAGGGCCGTCATTTGCTGGACGAGGACGGGTTGTCATGACTTTTATGCCTCCGGCGGGAGTATTTCTAGAAATAAGAAGGTGCTGGCCCGATGATATCGTGGCGTGATGACGCCGCTATTCTGGCGATGCGCCCTTTTGGCGAAAGCAGCGCCATTATCGAGGTGTTCAGCGCCAATCATGGCCGCCATGCCGGTGTGGTCCGCGGCGGTGCCAGCCGCAAGATTGCCCCGCTGATCCAGCCCGGCGCGCAGGTCAATGTGGCGTGGGCTGCGCGGCTGGACGATCATCTGGGCAGTTTCACCGTGGAACCTGTGCGTTCGCGCAATGCGGCGGCGATGGCAGACCGGCTGTCCCTGGCAGGGTTGAACGCGGTTTGCGCCTTGTTGTTGATGGTTTTGCCTGAGCGTGAAAGCCATCCGCTGTTGTATCAGCGCAGTATCGCCTTGCTCGATTTGTTGGACCAGCGCGCTGTATGGCCTTTGGCCTATTTGCGCTGGGAACAGGCCCTGCTGGAGGAGATGGGCTTTGGTCTGGACCTGTCGGCCTGTGCGGCTAGCGGCGTGAACGAGGATCTGGCCTTTGTGTCGCCCAAGTCGGGCCGCGCGGTCAGCCGCGATGCGGCGGGGGTCTGGGCGGACAGGTTGCTGCCCTTGCCCCCCGTGCTGGCAGGCAAAGGCGATGCCTCTGGGGTGGAGATTGCCAAGGCGCTGGGCACGACAGGGTTTTTCATTGAAAACCGCTTGATCAAGGGCTTGGGCGACCGCAACGTCCCTGCCGCCCGCGCCCGTTTGATCGACGCGATTATGCGGGCGGATGGCTAGGCTAGCGGTGGGCCGCCGACAGGTTACCCCAGCACGCGCCGCGCGATGACCTGCGCCTGAATTTCTGCCGCCCCTTCAAAGATGTTCAGGATACGGGCGTCACACAGGATGCGGCTGATCTTGTATTCCAGCGCGAAACCGTTGCCGCCGTGGATCTGCAAGGCATTGTCCGCACAGGCCCAAGCCACACGCGCGCCCAAAAGCTTGGCCATCCCCGCCTCTAGGTCACAGCGCCGGTCGTTGTCTTTTTCATGCGCGCTGAAATAGGTCAGCTGCCGCGCGATCGTGATTTCCACCGCCATCATCGCGAGCTTGCCCGCCACGCGGGGAAAGTCGATCAGCGCCGCGCCAAATTGCTTGCGATCCTGGGCATATTGCATGCCGACATCCAGCGCCGATTGCGCCACACCCACGGCGCGCGCGGCGGTCTGGATGCGGGCGGATTCGAAGGTTTGCATCAGCTGCTTGAACCCCTTGCCGGTGTCGCCGCCCAAAAGATTGTCACCCTTGACCATGAACCCGTCGAAGGCGAGTTCATATTCCTTCATCCCGCGATAGCCCAGCACCTCGATCTCGCCGCCGGTCATGCCTGGGGTCGGGAAGGGGTTTTCGTCGGTGCCGGGGGTCTTTTCGGCCAGAAACATCGACAGACCGCTGTAATCGGTGGTTGCCGGATCGGTGCGTGCCAGCAGGGTCATCACATGGGTGCGGGTGGCATGGGTGATCCATGTCTTGTTGCCGGTGATTTCCCAATCATCGCCTTTTTTCACGGCGCGGGTGCGCAGGCTGCCAAGATCGGAGCCTGTATTGGGTTCGGTGAACACGGCGGTCGGCAGGATTTCGGCAGAGGCAAGGCCGGGTAGCCAGTGCTGCTTTTGCTCTTCGGTGCCGCCGCAAAGAATCAGCTCTGCGGCAATTTCGGTGCGTGTGGCCAGTGACCCCACGCCGATATACCCGCGCGACAGTTCTTCTGACACGACACACATCGACGCCTTGGACAGCCCGAAACCGCCGTATTCTTCGGGGATGGTCAGGCCAAAGACGCCCATTTCCGCCATCTCGTCGATGATCGACAGGGGGATCAATTCGTCCTTGAGGTGCCAGTCATGCGCATGCGGTTCCACCTTTTCGAGGCTAAAACGCCGGAATTGTTCGCGGATCATTTCCAATTCGTCATCAAGGCCAGAGGCCCCGACCGTCAGGTTTGCCGCCTGATCCTGCATCAAGGCAACAAGGCGCATTCGCGCGGCCTGTGTGTTGCCCTGTTCGCAGAGGGTTGTGACGGCGGGGATCAGCATTGCGCGCATTGCGTCCTGGGGCAGGCCAATGTCCTGCGGGCGCAGGATTTCGCCTTGGCTCATCGGGATGCCGCCAGAGATTTGCGACAGATATTCACCGAATGCGATCTGGTGGATCAGCTGTTCAACCTCGTTGAATTTGCCATCCGCGTGCAACCGGTCCGCCCAATGCTGCATCTGGTGCAAGGATTGCGCATAGGTCGCAAGCCAGGCCAGCCCATGTGCTGCCGTCTGATGCGCATCGATCAGCGCGCCGCAAACGCGGCCATCGCGGCTGACCTTGGCGCGAACGATATCCTTGGCCAGCGCCAGCACCTTATCTACGGCAGGCAAGGCCGCGCCTGTCAGGTCCAGCAGATCCGCAAGGATCGGGCTTGAGGTCAGATGCAGGTCCTGTCCGTCATGGGGCATGGCGAGTCTCCGGTCTATGTGCAGGTGCAGAGATAATCACTTTGCAGCCGCAGCGCAATATTAATTCGCGGGACGCATTTGCGGTGAATAAAAGTGTCGCATCCGATTTGGTGATGCCAAGCCTTCAAGAACGGCATATGACGCAGCATGTCACATTTTTTTACTGTTATCACGCCTGAATTGTTCCTCTTCGCCTGTGTCGTCACGTTCCTTGGCGGGTTCGTGAAAGGTGCGGTGGGTTTTGCCATGCCGTTGATCATGGTGTCGGGCATGGGGATCGCCATCGCGCCTGAATTGATCATCGCGGGGATCGTCCTGCCGATTGTGGTGAGCAATATATTGCAGGTCGGGCGCGCCGGTCTGGGGCAAGCGCGCGACGCAGTGGTCGAACATTGGCGCTATATCGTTGCGGTCTGCGTGATGATTCTGGTCTCGGCGCAATTTCTGCGGCGCATCCCGACCGATACGTTGTTTATCGTGCTGGGCGTGCCTGTGGTAATCCTGTGCCTGATCCAGATTGCGGGCTGGCGTCCGGTGATCGCGGCGCGCCTGCGGCGTCCGGTGGAATATGCGGCGGGGATCGTGTCGGGCATGCTTGGCGGGTTGACCGGCACCTGGGGGCCGCCCACGGTTCTGTATCTGCTGGCGCTTGGCACGCCGCGCGACCGGCAGATGTCGGTGCAGGGGGTGATCTATGGGCTGGGATCGGTGATGCTGTTTCTGGGCCATGTCCAATCGGGCGTGCTGAACGCGCAGACGTGGCCGTTTTCGGCGGCGCTGGTGGCGCCGGGGATGCTGGGCATGTGGGTCGGGTTCCGGTTGGGGGACCGTTTTGATGCCGACAGGTTCCGGCAGGTCACGCTGTGGGTATTGGTGATCGCGGGGGTGAACCTGATCCGCCGCGGCATGATGGGCTAGGACAGCAGATCGCCGTACCCGCAAGCCCCGGCCAGATCGGGCAAGGCGGTGGGCGGGACAACGTCGAAAGCGACAGAAAACAATTCTGCATCATCCAGCATGGCCGTGAAGGTCCATGTGCCAGTGACGCGTTCGTAATCTTCGTCGAACTGATAAAAGGTTGGTGATGGTTCTGTCCCGCTGATCCAGGATTGATAGCTTTGCTGGGTCACCCCCGCATCGCCCATCGGCGGATGGGTCACGATGATGGTCACACCGGACAGCCCGTCAGGGTCCAGCGCCTGCGCCTTGACGCCAAAGCCGATGCCAATGACCGCAGGAACCTGCGTGATTTCAGCGATAAAGGGCGGTGTTTGTGCGATCAGATGCGTGCTGCCTGCGATCGTGTCGGGTGCAGGCGAAGAACCTACGACAGGCGGCCCGCAAACGACACCGGCGCGAAGCGTGGCGATGACGTCTTGCGCGGCAGCCATGAGCGGCAGCAACAAGCAGGTAACAAAGGCAAGCATCAGACGCATGGTGCAACCATACCCAGATGCGCCGTGATGTCGAGATTGGGGTAAGGTGGAACTGGTTCCACCTTACCTGTGTCAGCCAATCGCGGCTGCTTTGACATCGTCGTCGATGAAGGGGACGTATTTCGCGAAATTGTCGCTGAACATGCCCACCAGCTTGGCCGCCTGCGCGTCATAAGCCGCCGCATCGGCCCAAGTCGTGCGCGGATCAAGCAGGCGCGCATCCAGACCTTCGACTGCCACCGGCACTTCGAACCCGAAATGTGGGTCCTTGCGGAAGGTGCTTTCGATCAGCGTGCCGTCCAGCGCCGCCGCCAAAAGAGCGCGTGTCGCCTTGATCGGCATCCGGCTGCCGGTGCCATAGGCGCCACCGGTCCAGCCGGTGTTCACCAGCCAGCAGGTCGCACCATGGCTTGCGATCTTGGACCGCAGCAGATTGCCATACACCTCTGGCCGGCGTGGCATGAAAGGCGCGCCGAAACAGGTGCTGAAGGTCGGTTCCGGTTCAGTCACGCCGCGTTCGGTGCCTGCGACCTTGGACGTAAAGCCGGATAGAAAGTGATACATCGCCTGCGCCGGTGTCAGCCGCGCGATGGGCGGCAGCACGCCAAAGGCATCGCAGGTCAGCATGATGATATTCTTGGGATGCCCGCCAAGCGCCGTGTCGGATGCATTGGCGATATAATTCAGCGGATAGGCGCAGCGCATATTCGCGGTCAGGCTGTCATCCTCGAAATCCAGCTCCAGCGTTTCGGGATCGAACACCATATTCTCGATCACCGTATGCGGCATGAAACAGGTGGCATAGATGTCTGGCTCTGCCTCGGCGCTCAGGTTGATGGTCTTGGCATAACAGCCGCCTTCGAAATTGAACGTGCCGCGATCCGACCAACCATGTTCGTCATCGCCGATCAGCACGCGGGATGGATCAGCCGAAAGCGTGGTCTTGCCGGTGCCGGACAGGCCAAAGAACACCGCCGTGTCGACCGGATTGCCGGGCGCATGGTTGGCGCTGCAATGCATCGGCATGATGCCCTTTTCGGGCAACAGGTAGTTCAGCAGCGTGAACACGGATTTCTTGTTCTCGCCTGCATATTCTGTGCCGCCAATCAGGATCAGCTTGCGGTCAAAATTCATCGCGATCACGGTATCGGTCCGGCAGCCATGGCGCACAGGATCAGCCTTGAAGCTCGGGCAGTTGATGATCGTGAAAGCGGGGGTAAAGCTGGCCAGTTCCGCTGCATCGGGGCGACGCAGCAAATGCCGGATGAACAGACCATGCCATGCCAGTTCGGTGACAACGCGCACATCAAGCCGGTGGGCAGGGTCTGCCCCGCCGAACAGATCCTGCGCATAATAGGTGCCGCCCTGCATATGCGCGACCATATCGGCGTAGAGCACGTCGAAATGTGCAGGATCCATCGGGGCGTTGTTGTCCCACCAGATCGTGTCTTCGACCGATGCGCTGCGCACGACGAATTTATCCTTGGGCGACCGGCCCGTATGCTTGCCCGTGGTCACCAGCAGGCTGCCGCCCTTGCCGGTCACACCTTCGCCAGCTGCAATGGCCGCGTCGTGCAATTGCGCCGCAGAGCTGTTGTAATAGACGTAACCCAGCCCGGTGATGCCTTGGTGCTCAAGCTTCATCTGTGGGTTGACCGTACCTTGGTCCATGGGTTCGCTCCTTTTCGAATGGGCAATCCTGCCAGCGATGGGCCTGCATACCACCAAGCTTTCCTGCCTTGATAGGGGGTTAGGGAAACGTTAGCGCAACCAAATGCATGTTAGCGCAACCAAATGCACGCCGCCGGTGGCACCAGGGGGGAATGGTAAATTTGGTGCGATGATGGCGATCCTGTGGCGGTCACAGCTTTGGGGATTGATTCGGCCCGATAAACAGCGGAAAATCCCCGCGTTGTTATGAGTTCGCTAATTACATAGAGGTAGCACGTACATGTCGAGAATTGCCCTGGTTGACGATGACCGAAACATCCTAACATCGGTGGCGATGACGCTGGAAGCGGAAGGGTTCGAAGTCGAAACCTATAACGACGGGCAAGCGGCATGGGACGCGTTCAACAAACGTATGCCGGACATGGCCGTTCTGGATATCAAGATGCCGCGTATGGACGGGATGGACCTGTTGCAGCGCCTGCGCCAAAAGACATCCATGCCGGTCATCTTTCTGACATCGAAAGACGACGAGATCGACGAGGTCCTGGGCCTGCGTATGGGGGCCGACGATTACGTCAAAAAACCTTTCTCACAGCGTCTGCTGGTCGAACGAATCCGGTCATTGTTGCGCCGGCAGGATGCGATTGCAGGCGAAGAGATCGAGGAAACCGAAGAAACCAAGGTGATGGTGCGCGGTGATCTGGTGATGGACCCGCTGCGCCATGCCGTGAAATGGAAGGGCCATGACGTTTCATTGACGGTCACCGAATTTCTGCTGTTGCAGGCTCTTGCGCAGCGCCCCGGCTTTGTCAAAAGTCGGGATCAGTTGATGGACGTGGCTTATGATGATCAGGTCTATGTCGATGATCGTACCATCGACAGCCATATCAAGCGCCTTCGCAAGAAGATGCGCAACACCGATGATGAGTTTTCCGCGATCGAGACATTATATGGCATTGGTTACCGCTACAACGAAGACTAGGGGATGACGTCCGCCCCGGAGATTGACGTGCGCGACCTCAAGTCGGTGCGCCGGGCGACGATGCCACCCGATATCGTCTTGGGCGAGGATTGGGTCGATCCAGATGTCACACGCAGTGATGTGACCTATCTGGATGCACCCAAACGCGGCATCATCGCGCTGCGCAAATCCCCCATCGCGCGCAAGATCGTCGTTTTCAACCTGATCGCGATGTTCGTCATGATCGCGGGGGTTTTGTTTCTTAACGCGTCGCGCGATAATCTTGCCTTTCAGCGTGCCAATGGTCTGATTTACGAAGCCCAGCTCATCGCCGATGTGTTCGAGGTACAATTGCCCAGCCGCGCGCCCGTAAACCTGGTCACGGCGCACGGGATCAATGCCGCCGAAACTCTGGCCAACCTGAACCTGCGTGGTGGTATGGAAGTGTCGGTCTTCGGATCCGATGCCACGCTGGTCGCGCGCACGACCGGCCCGTTGGCTGAAACTGCCATCGCGGATCTTGACGCTGTGATCGGCCGGACATTCATCAGCGATTTTCTTGGAACGGTCACAGGCGGGTTGTTTGGCCTGTTCAACCGGGCAGAGACGGGACCGGGCCAACAGATACTTGCCACAGCGACGCCCGAACTGATCGCGATCGCGCTTCAGGGCAAAACCCGGCTTGATATGACAGAGGTACGGGGGAGCTTGGTGCTGGTCGTCGTCACGCCGATCATGCGCAACGACGAACCGGTCGGCGTGATCGCAGCGGCCACGGCGGCAGGCGAGGTGGACAGCCTTGTGCGCCGCGAACGCGAAGACGTATTGCGCCTGCTGCTGGTTGGGATCGCGGTCAGTATCGGGCTTAGCCTTGTGCTGGCCTCGACTATTGCCAATCCTTTGGCAGATCTGGCCACCGCCGCCGAAGCCAGCCATCAAAAGAACGCCCGCAAATTAGCCCCGGTCCGCGTCCGCATCCCTGATCTGACCGCCCGCCCTGACGAAATAGGCCGTCTGTCGGGGGCGCTGCGCGGGATGGTATCGGCGCTTTACGACCGGATCGAAAGCAACGAACAATTCGCCGCCGATGTCGCCCATGAAATCAAGAACCCGCTGGCGTCGCTACGCTCTGCCGTCGGAACCATGCGCATCGCCAAGCAAGATGATCAGCGCGAACGCATGCTTGATCTGATCGAACATGATGTCAAACGCCTCGACCGTCTGATCAGCGACATTTCCAGCGCGTCGCGTCTGGACAGCGAATTGGTCAAGGAAACAGAGCAAACCTTTGACCTGATCGCCATGCTGCACAACGTGAACGACCATCTTGGCAGAGAGGCAGAGGCTCGTGGCATCAGCTTTATCGCCGATGTGCCTCGCACGCCGATCATGGTTCAGGGGCTGGAAGGCCGGCTGGCGCAGGTCTTTGTCAACCTGATCAGCAATGCGATTTCGTTTTGCGAACACGGCGATGCCATCCGCGTCTGGACCCGTACCCGCGAAAACCGCGTGCTGGTTGTTGTCGAAGACACCGGCCCCGGCATTCCAGACGGCGCGCTGCGCAAGATATTCCAACGATTCTATTCTGAACGTCCCGCTGCGCAGTTTGGCAATAACTCCGGCCTTGGCCTTGCGATTTCCAAACAGATCGTCGAGGCGCATGGCGGTGTGATCTGGGCCGAGAATATTCGTCCGACCGATACAGACCCCGCGTCAGAACCCGCAGGCGCAAGGTTTGTCGTCGGGCTGCCGCTGTAATGGGTCGCCATGATGCTGCCTGAGACACATCACGCCACCTGCGTCGCGCTGGGCGACAGTGCAGTCTTGATCCTTGGCGCTGCGGGGCGTGGCAAATCCTCGCTTGCGCTGCAAGTGATGGCGCTGGGTGGTGTGCTGGTGGCCGATGACAGGGTTCTGTTGCAAGCCGAGGGCGACCGGCTGCTGGCGCAATGTCCGCCCGCCATCCTGGGCCTGATCGAGGCGCGCGGCGCCGGCATCCTGCACGCTGCCTATCAGGCGCAGGCACAGGTGGCCCTGGTCGTCGATCTGGATCAATCCGAAAGCCAGCGCCTGCCGGAACGCGCATATACACGCATATGTGGTTGCGATATTCCCTTGATAAAACACATCGACGGGCCACATTTCGCAGCAATCATTGTACAAATCCTCAAGGCTGGCTGGAGCGACCGATGACAGACACCGCACGCACAATGCCCACGACGGTCCTTGTGACCGGGCCGTCAGGTGCGGGCCGGTCTACCGCGATCAACGCGCTCGAGGATCTGGGATACGAGGTGATTGACAACCTGCCGCTGTCGCTCTTGCCGCGCCTGCTGGATGGTCCGCCGCCCAGCCGCCCGTTGGCTTTGGGCCTTGACGTGCGCAACCGTGATTTCGGAATCGATGCGCTGATTGCAACCATCGATCAGCTGGCCGCGCGCAGCGACCATGTCATGCAAGTGCTGTATCTGGATGCCGCCGAGGAAGAGCTGGTCAAGCGCTATTCCGAAACCCGCAGACGGCATCCGCTGGCCCCAGCGGGTCCCCCGATGGCGGGGATCGCGCGCGAACGCGATCTGCTGGTGCCGGTGCGCAGCCGTGCTGACGTCCTGATCGACACAACGGGCCTGTCGCCGCATGATCTGCGCGCCGAAATTGACCGCTGGTTCGTCACTGCCGAAGGGCGCAATCTGGGGGTCACGCTGCATTCGTTTTCGTATAAACGTGGCCTGCCGCGCGGCATGGATATCGTCATGGATTGTCGTTTCCTGCGCAACCCGCATTGGGACGCCGATCTGCGCGCGCGCGACGGGCGCGATGGCGATGTCGCGGCCTATGTTGCCGCCGACCCGCGATTCGCGGATTTCTTTGACCGCGTGAAGGCGCTGATCGATCTGGTCCTGCCCGCGCATAAGGACGAAGGCAAAAGCCACCTGTCCATCGGCTTTGGCTGTACCGGAGGGCAACACCGTTCCGTCATGATTGTCGAACACATGGCACAGGCCCTTGCGAAAGACGGGTGGCATGTGTCTAAACGGCATCGAGAGATGGAAAGGCATGACACATTGGCCAGCAAGGAACGACAGGCTTGATCGGGATCGTCATCGTCGCACATGGCGGGCTGGCGCAGGAATACCTGTCCGCCGTTGAACATGTCGTCGGGCACCAGCCCGGGATGGTCAGCATCGCCATCGGGCCGGATGACGACCGCGCGCTCAAACAGGCAGAAATCTGCGATGCCGCCGATGCGGTCGATACTGGCGCGGGCGTGATCATCGTGACTGACATGTTCGGCGGATCACCGTCCAACCTGTCGCTGCGCGCCTGCAGCCCGGCCAACCGCAAGATCCTCTATGGGGCTAATCTGCCTATGCTGATCAAACTGGCCAAATCGCGCAAACGTTCTGTCCCCGACGCTGCCGAAGCCGCGATTGCAGCGGCGCATAAATATATCAACAGCCACAACGGCGGCATATCCCAATGACGACAGCGGTCCTCAAGATCGAAAATATCAAGGGCCTGCACGCCCGTGCCTCGGCCAAGCTGGTCGAGGTCGTCGAAAGCTTCGACGCCGATGCCACCGTGCGCCGCGATGGCGAATCCGCCAGCGGCGACAGCATCATGGGGCTGTTGATGCTGGCCGCCTCGATTGGCACCTATATCGAGGTCGAAACCCGCGGCCCCGACGCCGAACCGTTGCTGGCGGCGATCACAGCACTTGTCGCGGATAAATTCGGCGAAGGCGACTGACACCACCCTGATCATCATCTTCCGAGCATAAATATCCCCGCCGGAGGCATAGAATCTTTTCTGCAACGGCGCGGTTCAGCGCGTCGGCACCGGAGTCTCGCCACGGTAATCATAAAACCCGCGCTGCGTCTTGCGGCCCAGCCAGCCTGCCTCGACATATTTGGTCAGCAAGGGGCAGGGGCGGTATTTGGTATCGGCCAGCCCGTCATGCAGCACGTTCATGATCGCAAGGCAGGTATCCAGCCCGATGAAATCCGCCAGTTCCAGCGGCCCCATCGGGTGGTTTGCGCCCAGTTTCAGCGATGTGTCGATGGATTGCACTGACCCGACCCCTTCATACAGGGTATAGATCGCCTCGTTGATCATTGGCATCAGGATGCGGTTGACGATGAAGCCGGGGAAATCCTCGGATGCGGTGCTGGTTTTGCCCAGCCGTTCCACGACCTGCTGACAGGCGCGAAAGGTGGGTTCGTCGGTGGCGATCCCGCGGATCAGTTCAACCAGTTGCATGATCGGCACGGGGTTCATGAAATGGAACCCCATGAACCGTTCGGGCCTGTCGGTGCGCGACGCCAGCCGCGTGATCGAAATCGACGAGGTGTTCGACGTCAGGATCGTATGTGGTTTCAGATGCGGCACGAGGTCTTCAAAAATCGCGGCCTTGATCGTTTCGCGTTCGGTCGCAGCCTCGATGATCAGGTCGCTGTCGCCCAGATCGGTCAGCGTCTGGGTCGTTGATATCCGGCGCATCGCCTGTGCCTTGGTATCGGCACTGATCAGGTCGCGCGTGACCTGCCGTTCAAGGTTGCGGTCGATCTGGGCCAGTGCTGCGGCCAGCGCATCGGCGCTGACATCTGTCAACAGCACGTCATAGCCCGCCACGGCAAAGACATGGGCGATGCCATTGCCCATTTGCCCCGCACCCACAATTCCCACACGTTCGATCGCCATGATTTTTCCTTTACAGGTTCCGCCGTACCATAGGCCGCTGCATGGGCAGGCTTCAAGCCGGACAGATGCAGCAAATTTGTCAGAAATCCAAGCATTAGCCTTTTGGCAAAACTATTGTGCGACACTGAAGCCATCGGTGCATGGGAACACAGATGCGGCAAGACTCGATTGATATGGGCGATCTGTCCTATTCGCCCTGCCGATACGGCAATTCACGGATCCTGTTCCGCGGCCCGCGCAGGCCGCTTGACCGGCCCTATCTTGCCTTTATCGGCGGCACCGAAACCTATGGCAAATTCATCGAAAAACCGTTCCCGACGCTGGTAGAAACCGCGCTGCGGCAGCCCTGCGTGAATTTCGGCTGCCTGAACGCAGGTATCGACGCTTTTGCCAATGACCCCACGATCATGGAAATCTGCAATGGCGCGGATATGACCGTGGTACAGGTGCTGGGGGCCAACAACCTGTCAAACAGGTTCTATTCGGTGCATCCGTGCCGCAACGACAGGTTTCTGCGCGCCGCGACCGTTTTGCAGGCAATCTATCCCGAGGTTGAATTCAACGATTGTGCCTTTACCGGTCAATTGTTGGCGCGGCTGTTTGAAACATCGCCAGACAGGTTCGACATCGTCGTGCATGAATTGCGTCAGGCATGGCTTGCGCGGATGCAGACCATGCTGCGCCAGATCGGTCCCAATTGCATGTTGCTGTGGTTCTCGGATGAACCGCTGGACAATGCGGATTGGGTGGCACGTCCGGCGCAGCTGCGCGCCGCACCTTTGTTCGTCACCGCCAGCATGATCGACACGCTGCGCCCCTTGGTGCGGGCGGTGGTGACGGCCATTCCGTCTGAACAGGCGTTGGCGCAGGGTACGATGGGCATGCAATACCCGCCATCGCAGCAATCTGTCGCTGCCGAAATGCTGGGCGTGCGTTGCCATGTCGAAGCCGCGTCAAAGCTGGTCATGGCCCTGCGCGACGACATGTTTTCGATCTGAAACGCATAAGGGCCGGCGTTGCCACCGGCCCTTGCAACAGATTGGTGTGTTGCGGTTACAATTTGCCGGTCAGTTCAGGCAGCGCCACGAACAGATCGGCGACAAGGCCGTAATCGGCGACCTGGAAAATCGGTGCTTCTTCGTCCTTGTTGATCGCGACGATGATCTTGCTGTCCTTCATGCCCGCAAGGTGCTGGATCGCACCGGAAATGCCAACGGCGACATACAGATCGGGGGCGACGACCTTGCCGGTCTGCCCGACCTGCCAGTCATTCGGCGCATAGCCGCTGTCCACGGCGGCGCGCGATGCACCGACAGCGGCACCCAGCTTGTCTGCCAGTTTCTCGATCAGGGCGAAATCGGCCAGCGATCCCAGCCCGCGCCCGCCCGACACGACAACGCCTGCCGATGTCAGTTCGGGGCGGTCAGAGGCGGCAACCCTGTCTTCGACCCATTCCGACAGGCCGGGGTTGTTGGCTGCGCCGATCACCTCGACCGTGGCGGACCCGCCCATGCCGGCGGCGTCAAAGCCCGCGGTGCGGATCGTCATCACCTTGGTCGCATCGGTGGATTTGACGGTCTGGATCGCGTTGCCCGCATAGATCGGGCGTTCAAACGTGTCGGCGTCGATGATGCCGGTCACTTCGGAAATCACCATCACGTCCAGCAAGGCCGCGACGCGCGGCATCACGTTTTTCGCATCCGCCGTGCCGGGGGCGGCGATATGGGTGTAATCGCCCGCCAGAGACACGATGAGTGCGGCTGTCGGTTCGGCCAGACGATGGCCAAGGGCCGCGTCTTCAGCGCAAAGCACGCGCGCCACGCCATCGATTTTCGCGGCCTCATCTGCCGCTGCACGCGCCGAGGCACCAGCGCAAAGCACGGTCACATCACCCAGCGCCTTGGCAGCGGTCACGGCCTTTGCGGTCGCATCGACGGCCAGGGCGCCATCGGTCACTTCACCAATCAACAAAACAGCCATTACACAGCCCCCGCTTCTTTGAGTTTCTCGACCAGTTCGTCCACGGATTTGACAATGATCCCGGCCTTGCGCGTGCCGGGTTCGACGGTTTTCACGACGCTCAGGCGCGGCGTGACATCGACACCGTAATCGGCAGGGGTTTTCTCATCCAAAGGCTTTTTCTTGGCCTTCATGATATTGGGCAAGGAGGCATAGCGCGGTTCGTTCAGCCGCAGATCGACGCTGATGATCGTGGGCATCTTGACCTTGATGGTCTGCAAACCGCCGTCCACTTCACGCGTGACGGTGGCATGGTCGCCGTCGATGCTGACCTCGGATGCAAAGGTCGCCTGCGACCAGCCCAGCAGCGCCGACAACATTTGCCCCGTGGCGTTCATGTCATTGTCGATGGCCTGCTTGCCGCAGATCACCAGACCGGGGTTTTCTTCCTTGACGATCGCGGCAAGGATTTTCGCAACGGCCAGGGGTTCGATATCCTGATGCACGTCCTCGCTGGCGACAACCAGAATGGCGCGGTCAGCGCCCATCGCCAGTGCGGTGCGCAAGGTTTCCTGCGCCTGCTTGACGCCGATGGACACGGCCACGACCTCTTCGACCGTGCCAGCCTCGCGCAGGCGGATCGCCTCTTCGACGGCGATTTCGTCGAAAGGGTTCATGGACATTTTGACATTGGCAAGATCGACACCGGAACCATCCGCCTTGACGCGGACCTTCACGTTATAGTCGATCACGCGCTTGACAGGTACGAGCACCTTCATCTGCGTTTCTCCCATAGAATTCATCATGCGGTCTGCTGCAGTAACTAGCGACTACCACCCGATGACAACAGTGCAAAATCGACGCGGCAAGTGTCAGGGACGCCACGTTTATGGCCCAGGGGTCAGCTAAGGTGGGTTTAAACCCACCCTACGTCAGCGGTTTGCCCCCGGAATCCACAAAACATCGGCCCGTCCGTCGTCATTGGCGATGCGCGATGCCTGAAAAAACCAGTCTGACAACCGGTTGAGATATTTTGCCGCCGCTGGATTGACCGCCTCGGCCCCGGCCAGTTCCACCGTCAGCCGTTCGGCGCGCCGCGACACTGTCCGGCACAGATGCAGATGTGCCGCCAGCGCCGATCCGCCCGGCAACACGAAACTGCGTAGGGGTTCGACCTTGGCGGTCATCGCGTCGATCTGGCTTTCCAGCCGCGCGACCTGTGCATCGCTCATGCGCAGCACGGTATAGCCAGCCTCGCCGTCTTTTGCCATGTCGGGGCGGCACAGGTCCGCGCCCAGATCGAACAGATCATTCTGGATCATCGCCAGATACGCGTCCATTTCGCCCGTGGCGTGCAGGCGTGCCATGCCGACCGTGGCGTTGGTTTCATCGACCGTGCCATAGGCATTCACCCGCAGCGCGTATTTCGCCACGCGGTCACCATTGCCCAGTGCCGTTTGCCCAGCATCGCCGGTTTTCGTGTAGATCTTGTTCAGCACCACCATGTGGTCAGCCCCCTTGTCCGCGAAGATAAACGAATAGCACGATCAGGATCACCGCGACGAATTGCGCACCGATCCGCCAGCGCATGATCTTGTTGGCATTCTTGCGATAAAAATCGCCGCCTTTGCCAAAAGACCCGATGCCGAGCAACAAGATGCCAAGCACCAGCAGCACCGCAACAGCCACAAGCCAGAAAAGAGGGTCGTTTGCCATGATGGTCTTCCTTTGGTCGTGTCAGCGCGACCTAGCGCCGCGCGCACAGATAGCAATCCTCTATCCGCGCAGCAGCACCGCATCAAGCAATCGCGTCGGCAGTAGCCGCCGCATCAGCCCCGCCAGATAGGTGGGCCGCGTGACATAATAGCGCGGTTTCGGCTTGGCCGCTGTCACCGCATGCAACAGTTTCGCGGTCACGGCACTGGCGGGCAGTTCAAACCGGTCCGGCCCGCTGTCGGTATAAAGCCGCGCCAGCAGTGTCTTGTAGTCATCCGCGCGCGTTGACCCCTGCCAATCGATCCAGCGTTCGAAATGGGGAATGGCGTTCTTGCGGATGTCTGACGTGATTGGGCCGGGTTCGATCAGGATCACTTTGATACCGGTGCCGGCCATTTCCAGCCGCAGCACATCGGTCAACCCTTCCAGCGCGAATTTGCTGGCGACATAGGCCCCCCGCCACGGGATGCCGACCAGCCCCAGCACGGACGAACAATTCACGATCCGCCCATGCCCCTGCGCGCGCATCACGGGGATCACCGCGCGGGTCAACGCGTGCCAGCCAAAGAAATTCGTCTCGAAGACTGCGCGCAATCCGTCAACCGGCAGATCCTCGACAGCGCCCGGCAGCGCATGGGCGCCGTTGTTGTACAGCGCATCCAGCGTGCCGCCCGTCGCGGCCAGCACCTCGGCCAGACCTGTGGCGATGCTGGCCTCATCGGTGTAATCAATGCGCGGACTTTCAAACCCCAACCCCGCCAGACGCGCGCAATCCTCGGCCTTGCGACAAGAGGCGAACACGCGCCAGCCCGCGGCCCGCATGCCCTGCGCCGCGTCGAAGCCGATGCCCGACGAGGCACCCGTGATCAGGATGGATTTCTGCACCATGGCGCAGCTTTCGCAAAACCCCGCGCAAAGGGCAAGCAGCGCCGCATCTCCAATTCCCCGCTTTACGGGTGAATCCTTGATCGCTACACGACAGAACATGAGTGATGACAACGAGACAGCCCCCGGCCCAAATGACGTAACCGAATCGCTGCGCAGTGCGATCGGCGACCGCTATCTGACCTATGCCTTGTCCACGATCATGCACCGTGCGCTGCCCGATGCGCGCGACGGGCTGAAGCCGGTCCACCGCCGTATCCTTTATGCGATGTCGCGGCTGCGGCTGTCGCCGACGGGGGGCTTTCTGAAATCCGCCAAGATCAGCGGCGACACGATGGGTGATTTCCATCCCCATGGCGATGCCGCGATCTATGATGCGATGGCGCGCCTCGCGCAGGATTTCAACGTCCGCTATCCGCTGGTGGACGGGCAGGGGAACTTTGGCAATATCGACGGTGATAACCCCGCCGCCTCTCGTTATACCGAGGCGCGCATGACCGCCGCCGCCGAGGCGCTGCTGGAAGGTTTGTCCGAGGATGCCGTTGATTTTCGGGATAATTACGATGGCCGCCTGACCGAACCATCGGTCCTGCCTGCCAGTTTCCCCAACCTGTTGGCCAACGGGTCCAGCGGCATTGCCGTGGGCATGGCCACGAATATCCCGCCGCATAACCTGCATGAATTGATCGACGCCTGCCTGCATCTGATCAAATCGCCGGGTGCCGCCGATGACAGCCTGCTGACCCATATCCTTGGCCCCGATTTTCCCACGGGCGGTGTGATCGTCGAGCCACCCGAGAATATGGCCGAAGCGTATCGCACTGGCCGCGGGTCGTTCCGCCTGCGCGCGAAATGGGAGGTCGAGGATCTGGGCCGTGGCCAATGGCAGATCGTCGTGACCGAGATCCCCTATCAGGTACAGAAATCGAAACTGATCGAAAAACTGGCCGAGGTGATCCAGACCAAAAAGGTGCCGTTGCTGGCTGACGTGCGCGACGAAAGCGCCGAGGACGTGCGCGTGGTGCTGGAACCGCGCGCGCGGTCGGTCGACCCTGAAATGCTGATGGGCATGCTGTTTCGCAATTCGGACCTCGAAATCCGGTTCAGCCTGAACATGAACGTGCTGATCGACGGGCTGACCCCCAAGGTCTGTTCCCTCAAAGAAGTGTTGCGCGCTTTCCTTGACCACCGCCGCGATGTGCTGGTGCGGCGTTCGCGCCACCGGTTGGGCAAGATCGACCACCGTCTGGAAGTGTTGGAAGGTTTCATCATCGCCTTCCTGCATCTGGACCGGGTGATCGACATCATTCGTTACGATGACGACCCCAAATCCGCCCTGATGGCCGAGGATTGGGCGCATCCGCACATCCGCGCGACATCCGAAAAGGATTATGTCGGGCCAAAATCCACCGACCCCGAAATCGCCCTGACCGAAGTGCAGGCCGAAGCGATCCTGAACATGCGCCTGCGGTCGTTGCGGCGGCTCGAAGAACTCGAACTGATCGCCGAACGTGATGCTTTGAGGGCGGAACGGCAGGGGATCATGGCGCTCTTGGCTGACGAGGCGCTGCAATGGGCGCGTATCGCGGATGAATTGCGCGAAACCCGCAAACAATTCGGCCGCACCAGCCCCGGCGGCGCGCGGCGCACGCAATTCGCGCTGGCCGCCGATGTCGCCGATGTCCCGATCGAGGCGATGATCGACCGCGAACCGATCACAGTTGTCTGTTCGCAGATGGGTTGGGTGCGTGCGATGACCGGCCATATCGACCTGACGCGCGACTTGAAATTCAAGGATGGCGATGCCGCCCGTTTCACCTTTCACGCTGAAACCACCGATAAATTGCTTGTCTTTGGTGCCAACGGGCGGTTTTACACGGTGTCGGCGGCCAATCTGCCCGGCGGGCGCGGCATGGGTGAACCGCTGCGCCTGATGATCGACCTGCCGAACGAGGCGGAAATCATCGACATCTTGATCCATAAACCGGGTGAGAAACTGTTGGTCGCATCAACCGACGGCAACGGCTTTGTCGTGCCCGAGGTTGAGGTGGTGGCCCAGACGCGCGCCGGCAAACAGGTTCTGAACCTTGGTGCCAGCACCGCACGGCTGTGCAAGCGGATCGCCGGCGATCACGTTGCCGTGGTGGGCGAAAACCGCAAAGTGCTGGTCTTCGGTATCGACGAGCTGCCCGAAATGACCCGTGGCAAAGGCGTGCGCCTGCAAAAATACAAGGACGGCGGGCTGTCGGATGCGACGACATTTACCTTGGCAGACGGGCTGACATGGCTGGACCCTGCGGGGCGGACGCGGACGCAATCGGAGCTTGATGAATGGATCGGTAAACGCGCCACTGCGGGGCGGATGGCACCACGCGGTTTTCCGCGTGACAACCGCTTTACCTGATTTTTTCCGCCGTTTGTCACATCGCTGAGAAGAATCGCCGCTACTCCCCTGGTTGAAATCAACGCCAGCAAGGAGTGCGCGCCATGAAAGATATCGACACAAAGACCCTGTCTTGGGATGAATGGGATGAACTGCAGCGTCCCGCACCTGCCACAACCGATTTTGATGCCGTCGTTGACACCGCCTTGTCGCGGCGCGGTTTTCTGGGGGGCGTCTTGGCCTTTGGGTCTGGCGCGGCAGTGATGGGCACGGGCTTGCTGTCGGGTACCTCGGCACAGGCGCAGGCGACCAGCCGTTTCGGTTTCAACGCCATCCCGATTGCAACGGATTTCACCGTGCATGTGCCTGAAGGCTATACTTGGCAGCCGGTCGCCAAATGGGGCCAGCCGCTGTTTTCAGATGCCGCCCCGCTGAACCAGGAAACCGGGGTCGATCTGGCCAGTTCCGATCGCGTGTTCGGTGAAAATACCGACGGAATGGAATTGTTCAGCATCGGTGGCCGCCAGGTTATCGCGGTGAACCATGAATATGTGAACCCTGACATCAACCTGCCCCATACCGGCGGTGAAACCACCAGCGCGGACGATGCGCGCATCTTGCAGAATATGCAGGGCGTGACAGTGATGGAAGTCGCCGAAGGCGCGAACGGTTGGGACATTGTCGTCGATAGCCCGTTCAACCGCCGCATCACCCAGAACACACCCATGACGTTCTCTGGTCCTGCGGCCGGTCATCCGCTGTTGCAGACGGCGGCAGACCCCGATGGCATGATTGTGCTGGGCACGTTCAACAATTGTGGATCGGGCAAAACCCCGTGGGGGACCTACCTGACCTGCGAGGAAAACTTTAACGGCTATTTCGGCTCCACCGATGCTGCCTTTGCGCGGCCTGATGATTACGTCCGCTACGGGATCGGGCTGGAAAGCCGGTACGGCTATGAAAAGTTTGATGCCCGTTTCGATGTCAGCCAGAACGTCAACGAACCCCGCCGTCAGGGCTATGTGGTCGAGATCGACCCGTCTGACGCGACATCGACACCCGTGAAACACACCGCGTTGGGCCGTTTCAAGCACGAGAATGCCGCCGTTGTCGTCGCGCGCGACGGGCGCGTCGTTGTCTATCTGGGCGACGATGAGCGTGGTGAATTTCTGTACAAGTTCGTTTCTGCCGGTGTTTACACGCCCGGCGGTGAGACAAGCAGCCTGCTGTCGGATGGCCAGCTTTATGTTGCCCGTTTCGCCACTGACATGACTGGTGAATGGGTGGCGCTGACCCCAGAGGCAACAGGCATGGATGCTGCCGAAATCGCCGTTTACACGCGCGTCGCCGCGTCCCGCGTCGGCGCCACCACGATGGACCGCCCCGAATGGGTCGCCGTCAACCCCGTCGCAATCGAGGGGTATTGCGCCTTGACGAACAATTCGCGCCGCGGCGCGGATGCGACCAATGCCGGTGGCGATGCGATGCAGGCCGTCGAAAATTCGCCTAATCCGCGCGAAGCCAACCGGTATGGCCAGATCCTGCGCTGGTTCCCCGATGCAGAGGATCACGCCGCCACGACCTTTCACTGGGATCTTTATGTCATGGCGGGCAATCCCACCGTGCATCAAGACGCAAATGCCGGGTCGGCGAACATTAACGAAGGCAACTTGTTCAACTCGCCCGATGGCATGATGTTTGACAGTTCTGGTCTGTTGTGGATCCAAACCGACGGTGATGACAGCAACGAAGAAGGTTTTGCCGGCATGGGCAACAACCAGATGCTGGCAGGTGATCCGGTCACGGGTGAAATCGCGCGCTTCCTGACTGGCCCGAATGGGTCCGAGGTGACAGGTCTGACATGGTCTGCGGACCGTCGCACCATGTTCGTCGGTATTCAGCACCCCGCTGCGCCGTTCCCGGACGGTGACGGCAAGCTGGCGCGTTCGACCGTCATCGCTGTGAAAAAGGCCGATGGTGCCGTGATCGGCTGATCTGGCGTAAGCGGGCGGGTCTGTACCCGCCCGCCTTTGCCCTGCGGCTTTGCAGGGTTCGCAACAAAACCGCGAAAAGCCCAGCAGTGTCCGCATTGCGCTTGATTTCCCATCCGTTTCCCAATACATCGCCCGCGATGCTGAAACGGGTCACCTCGGCCCCTCTGAAATTAAGGTCCTGAAGAATGGCAAAGGCAAAGTTCGAACGCACCAAACCGCACGTGAACATCGGCACGATCGGTCACGTTGACCACGGCAAGACGACGCTGACGGCGGCGATCACCAAGTATTTCGGCGATTTCAAGGCCTACGACCAGATCGACGGCGCGCCCGAAGAAAAGGCCCGCGGGATCACGATTTCGACCGCGCACGTGGAATACGAATCCGAAGCGCGCCATTATGCGCACGTCGATTGCCCCGGCCACGCCGACTATGTGAAGAACATGATCACCGGTGCCGCCCAGATGGACGGCGCGATCCTTGTTGTGAACGCTGCTGACGGCCCGATGCCGCAGACCCGCGAGCACATCCTGCTGGGCCGTCAGGTCGGCATTCCGTACATGGTCGTGTACATGAACAAGGTCGACCAGGTGGATGACGCCGAACTGCTGGAACTGGTCGAGATGGAAATCCGCGAGCTTCTGTCCAAATACGACTATCCCGGCGATGATATCCCCGTCATCCCCGGCTCTGCGCTGCATGCGATGAACGGCACCCAGCCTGAAATCGGTGAAAGCTCGATCCGTGCGCTGATCGCGGCTGTCGACGAATACATCCCGACACCGGCACGCGCGGTCGACCTGCCGTTCCTGATGCCGATCGAAGACGTGTTCTCGATCTCTGGCCGTGGCACGGTTGTGACCGGTCGTGTGGAACGCGGTGTGGTGAACGTGGGCGACGAGATTGAAATCGTCGGTATCCGCGACACCAAGAAGACCATCTGTACCGGTGTGGAAATGTTCCGCAAACTGCTGGACAGCGGCCAGGCTGGCGACAACATCGGTGCGCTGCTGCGCGGTGTGGATCGTGAAGGTGTTGAGCGTGGGCAGATTCTGTGCAAGCCCGGTTCGGTCAAGCCGCACACCAAGTTTGAAGCCGAAGCCTATATTCTGACCAAGGAAGAGGGCGGTCGTCACACACCGTTCTTCGCGAACTACCGCCCACAATTCTACTTCCGCACGACGGATGTGACTGGGACTGTTGTTCTGCCAGAAGGCACTGAAATGGTGATGCCCGGCGACAACCTGAAGTTCGAAGTTGAACTGATCGCGCCGATCGCGATGGAAGAAGGCCTGCGTTTCGCGATCCGCGAAGGCGGCCGGACTGTCGGCGCCGGCGTTGTGTCGAAGATCCTGCTGTAAAAAGCACAGGCAAAGTAAGGTGGGTCTTGACCCACCCTACGCCAAACAAAGGCCGCCCCGAAAAGGGCGGCCTTTTGCGTTTCACCGCAGCTTGTGGCCTCTAGCGGCTGATCAGCCTGTCGGCCCGCGCCGTTGTCGCGTCCATGAAACGGCGCATCTGCTCGCGCAGATTGCTGCGCGTGGCGTCGTCCGGCTTGCGCGGGACTGTACCCTCGAACCGCGCAAACACCATAGCGCCATGCCCAAACAGGCGCGGCACCAGCATCCGGTCCCATGTGTTCAACCGCAGCCCGCGCGTTGTGGCGAAAGCATAACAGAATATCGGCACGCCGGTGACACGCGCCCATTCAAGCGGCGCATCCTTGACCTGATAGGCGGGACCGAGCGGCCCGTCAGCGGTCATCCCGATACTGATGCCCTCGCGGACCCGTTTCAGCACGATCCGCGACGCGGCAAGGTTGGTGGTCTGGCGTGACATCTGAATGGATCGCAGGCCGACACGGCGTTGCAAGGCACCCGACACGCGGCCGATGGGCGAGGAATCGTAAAGGCTGGTCAGCGGGCCATCGGCGACCGGCCAATGCAACGCCGCCATTACCGACCGGCCATGCCACATGACAAGCAGAACAGGGCCCTGCGCCAGTGCGGCGCGCAGGTCATCCAGCCCTTCGACCTGCCAACGGGTCGTGCGGTTGCACAGCGCCAGATAGCTGCCGGCCAAACTGGCCAGTAGCGAGGCTAGTCTTTGCGATTGTTCGATCCGTCTGCGCAGGGACAAGGGTGGCCTTTCGGGCTTGGTTCGTCTTGTGTTTCGACATTTCTGACGCCGAAGACAAGTCTGCGCTACCTTGGGTCTTGATCCTACCCTGATTTGCGACTAATCCGGCATTCGGCCATAGGGGTATAGCTCAGTTGGTAGAGCGACGGTCTCCAAAACCGTAGGTCTGGAGTTCGAGTCTCCATGCCCCTGCCAGGCCCGGATCGGAACGGCAAGTGCCGAAGGATCATCACCGACATGTTGGACCCAGCATTTTCCGTGGCTTTCCATATCGGGGCGCACAAGACAGCGACGTCGCATCTGCAACGGTCTATCGGGGCACAGGCTGATGCCCTTGCCGCACGCGGCGTGCAATGGTTCGGCCCCCATTACCTGCGTAAATGGGATCAGACGTTGCCCGAACTTTTGGGTTTGGGCGATGGGCAAGCCTTATCCGGCCAATTGCGATCGCTGCTGCAGACAGCGCAGCGCGTTGTCTTGAGCGAAGAAAACCATATCGGCGTGCTGAACGATCCGCGCCGCAGGCCCGTGACTTGTCGCTATCCCAAAGCGGCGCCACGGATCAGGGCTGTCGCACAGGGCCTTGACCGCAATGTCGATGTCTTTCTGGCAATCCGGCGACCAACCGGTTTTGTGAATGCGGCCTATTGCCAGCAATTGATGAGTGGCAACGTGATGCTGATGGCGCAATATCGCAAGATTAACCCGACGGAATCGGTTGATTGGGCCGATCTGGTCGCGCGGCTGCGCGCCACTGCCGGCGTCGGACAGCTGGTCGTGTGGTGCTATGAGGATTACGCCGTTCATTTTAGCGCGATCTGCGCGGGTTTGCTGGGGCCTGCCGCTGCGGGGGTGGTGCAACCTATCGACCGTTATATTCACCGCGGCCTGTCTGCCACCGCCGTGGCCGAGATTTTGCATCGCCATGCCTTGGGCGGGGCGGGCGATGCGGGGAGAAATGTGCGCGCGCTTTTGTCGGTCGAAGACGGCTATCCGCCCTTTGACGGTTTCACCCCGGCCGAACATGCCGCGGGTGATAGCGCCTATCGTGCTCAGATTGCCGCAATCGGTGCCATGCCGAGGGTGACATTGCTGGATCCGCTGTGGGCGGATGGCCCCATGCGGGCTTGAATTCGGCCCCGCGACCCCGTATGTCGCACAAAGTTTCGATAAAGGACCGTGCCGATGGCCATCGCCAATCCCGTGAAGTTCATTCAAGAAGTCCGCTCCGAGGTGGCCAAGGTCGTCTGGCCCACCCGCCGCGAGGTGGTGCTGACCACGATCATGGTCTTCATCCTTGCCGCGCTGACGGCGGTGTTCTTTTCGTTGGTCGATTTCGTGATCCGCTTTGGGCTGTCCGGCGTGCTGGGCTATTTCGGCGGCTAAGGCTGGCGCGCTTATTCTGCCCGCCCCTCTTGAAAACGGGTGGTGGCGGCGGTAAAGGCAGGCAACTTCGGAAATATGGCGTGCGGCGAATCGAGTTGCGCGCCGCTTTTATTTTCGACACCGGCGCAGGCGTCGGATCAATTTGAACCAGGGGCCATTGCGGTCTCGTGACGACAAGGTGCTCTGACAGATGGCTAAACGCTGGTATTCGGTAAGCGTTCTTTCGAACTTCGAAAAGAAGATCGCAGAGGCAATCCGCGCAAAAGCGGAAGAAAAAGGCCTGTCCGACCAGATTGACGAAGTCTTGGTGCCAACCGAAGAAGTGATCGAAGTACGTCGCAACAAAAAAGTGACGACTGAACGCCGTTTCATGCCCGGCTATGTGCTGGTGCATATGGAAATGTCGGATGAAGGCTATCACCTGATCAATTCGATCAACCGCGTCACCGGGTTTCTGGGGCCACAAGGCCGCCCGATGCCGATGCGCGATGCCGAAGTGCAGGCCATCCTTGGCCGCGTTCAGGAAGGCGAGGACAGCCCACGCACCCTGATCCACTTTGAGATCGGCGAAAAGGTCAAGGTCAACGACGGCCCGTTCGAGGACTTCGACGGGATGGTCGAATATGTCGACGAAGAACATCAGCGCCTCAAGGTGACGGTGTCGATCTTTGGCCGGGCAACCCCGGTCGAGTTGGAATTCACGCAGGTTTCCAAACAGTAAACGTGCGTGTTCAGACGTGGGAGGCCCGGGTTTGATCCGGACCGAACCACGGCATCACCGCCCCATCCGGGGCAAATGTAGGGTGGGCATCAGCCCACCGCTGAAAAAGGAGAGGCCAGATGGCCAAGAAAGTCATGGGCATGCTCAAGCTGCAAGTTGCAGCCGGCAATGCCAAGCCAAGCCCGCCAGTCGGCCCAGCATTGGGTCAGCGCGGCATCAACATCATGGAATTCTGCAAGGCGTTCAACGCCAAGACTGCGGATATGGAAAAGGACGCACCTTGCCCGACCGTGATCACCTATTACGCGGACAAGTCGTTCACATTCGAGATCAAGACGCCACCTGCGTCCTATTACATCAAAAAGGCGGCCAAGCTGGCGTCGGGGTCCAAGACCCCCGGCCGTGCGACTGCCGGTTCGATCACCGCCAAGCAGGTGCGTGAAATTGCCGAAGCCAAGATGAAAGACCTCAATGCGACATCCATTGAAGGTGCAATGCAGATCATCATGGGCTCTGCCCGTTCGATGGGCGTGGAGGTCAAGTAATGGCAAAATTTGGTAAGCGCACAACCGCAGCCCGTGCCGCATTTGACGGCAAGACCAATGTGTCGGTCGCCGAAGCCATCGCTTTGGTCAAAGGCAGCGCCACAGCAAAATTTGACGAAACCGTCGAAATTTCGATGCAGCTGGGTGTTGATCCACGCCACGCCGACCAGATGGTCCGTGGCACCGTGACCCTGCCAAACGGCACTGGCAAAACTGTCCGCGTGGCCGTTTTTGCCCGTGGCGACAAAGCTGACGAAGCAAAGGCCGCCGGTGCTGATATCGTCGGTGCAGAGGACCTGATGGAAACCATCCAGTCCGGCAAGATCGACTTTGACCGTTGCATCGCGACACCCGACATGATGGCTATCGTTGGTCGTCTGGGCAAGGTTCTTGGCCCGCGCAACCTGATGCCAAACCCGCGCGTCGGCACCGTGACCATGGATGTCAAAGAAGCTGTCGAAGCGGCCAAGGGCGGCCAGGTCCAGTTCAAGGCTGAAAAAGCAGGCGTCGTGCATGCCGGTATCGGCAAGGCGTCGTTTTCTGCAGAACAGCTGCAGGAAAACATGCGCGCTTTTGTTGATGCGGTCGGCAAGGCCCGTCCATCGGGCGCCAAAGGCACCTATATGAAAAAGATCGCCGTCAGCTCGACCATGGGTCCAGGCGTGACTGTTGACGTTGCCTCGGCGACCGGCAACGCCTGATCCGGCTTTCGGTTTACGAACAAAACGGCAGGCCAGCACGGCCTGCCGTTTTTGTTTTTGTTGCCATCTTTTGGCGCGACAGGAATGCGATGAAAGCTGCTTGCTGTAGCGGTGGGGAAAGTACGTTACCCTGATAATAGGCACAGCCGATGCGACGAACGGCGGCGATGTCCTTGGCTGATTCGACGCCTTCGGCGGTTGCGGCAATGCCCAAGGCGCGGGTCATTTCAAGGATCGCTGCGATCACCTTGGATTTATGCGGATCGCGCAGCGCCGCGCGGATCATCCGACATTCAATCTTGAGCCGGTCCGGCTGCACCTTCAGCAAGCCGACGATCGACGCCCGTCCGCTACCAAAATCATCCGAATGTATTTCGACCCCCATGTTGCGCAGCTGCTGCAGATTTTCCTTGATCTGAGGGACTTCGCGCCTGTCATCAAGATAGATCGTTTCCAGCAATTCGATCGACAGCCCGCATCTGCGGTCTGTCCAGGTGTTGGCCACGTCCTCGGGCAGGCGCGGGTCCATCAGGCGCGGCCCGCTGATGTTTACCGATATCGATGGCAGATGAAGCCCGCACGCGCGAAATTTGTCGACCGCCGCCAGGGAAATGCGCAGCACCTGTCTGTCGATGTCTTCGATCATGCCCATTTCGGCGGCGATATCCAGAAAGTCCGCCGGTTTCAGCAACCCGCATTCGGGGTGATGCCAGCGCACCAGCGCCTCTGCGCCAACGATCTCGCCAGTCTCGATATCGGCCTGCGGTTGGAAATAGGCGGTAAACTCGCCGCGTTCGAGCGCGCCGGGAATTGTGGCTGCGATCTGGCGCTTGATCTGCATCTGTTTGGTGATCTGCGGCGTGATCTGGCAGACCTGATTGCGCCCATTGCGTTTCGCCTCATAGAGCGCGACATCCGCATGGGCGATCACCCTCGCGGCGGTATCCTGCCCCGCAACGCCGGTTGCGATCCCGATGCTGATGCCGATGGTGACCTGCCGTTGTGCCAGATCTATGGGGCGTGTCAGGGCCTTGACGATCGCGGTCCCTGTCTGATGGGCAAGATTGGCCGAGATGCCCTGCGTGAGAAGCACCATGAATTCGTCGCCGCCGACCCGATAGGTCTGCCCCCGGTTGCCCACCGCCTGCGAAATCCGTTGCGCGGCGGTCACCAGCACGGCATCGCCGCTTTGGTGTCCCAACGTGTCATTCACCCATTTGAACCTGTCCAGATCAAGGTGCAACAAGGCTACCCGTCCGTCTGCCGCGCCAAGACAATGTTCCAGCGCCCTTTCGAAAGCGCGCCGGTTCGGCAGCTCTGTCAGCGGGTCGTGATAGGCCGCCTGTTCCAGCGCCTGCCGCGCCTCGTCAAGTTCGCGGTTTCTGATCGCCAGCGCGGCATTGCTTTGTTCCAGCTGCATCATCGCTACCTTTTCACGGGTGACATCATGCCCTGTGCCGCGATAGCCGGTGAATGCGCCGGCCTGATCGAACTGCGGCTCGCCTGAGATGCGCAGCCACATCACCGACCCGTCCGCTGGCCGGATGATGCGATATTCAAAATTACGAAATGCGCGATGCGCCTGCAGGTCGGCCAGATGCGCCTGCCATGCCGCGCCAGAGGGTTCTGCCGCGAAGATATCACGTTCGCGCCCCAAGACGTCTGCCCTGCTGATCTTTGTGACCTGTTCCATCCGGTTCGAAAAATAGATGAACCGATTCTGATGGTCGGTTTCCCAGAACCAGTCAGAGGCGATTCCTGCAAAATCTTCGAGGTTGCGGAAATTGGGTTGGTTCTGCGATGTCATGCGCCTTGTCTTACTGGCCATTTCTTGAACAAAGGTTTACCTCGCACGGGCGCCGACAGCGCCGTTGGGCGCAAATCGGCCCTTGGCAAAGCGCCGTGCAGGCGATAACCAACAATCAGGCCCGAAAGATTGATTCGTTCGGGCCTTTATTCGTCCGAGACGGTGGGTTGGTCGCAAGACCGTTAATTCCTGCCTGAGACGGGATAGACCAGAATTTTTCGAGGCTCTCCTCGGTTCAACTTGGCTCGCCCCGTTTACGTGGACACCGACTGTCGGGTGGTCCGCCGCCCGGCAAAAACGAGAGCCGGTGCCAGACTATTTGGTACCTTAATTGGAGTGAAACTGTGGATAGAGCACAAAAAGAACAATTGGTCGATGAACTCGGCCAGATCTTTGAAAGCTCTGGCGTTGTAGTGGTCGCCCACTACGAAGGCATGACAGTTGCTGAAATGCAGGACCTGCGGGCGCGTATGCGCGATGCTGGTGGGGCCGTACGCGTTGCCAAGAACAAGCTCGCCAAGATCGCCCTTGAAGGTAAGCCATGCGAAAGCATCGCTACTTACCTGATGGGCATGACCGTGATCGCCTATTCCGAAGATCCTGTCGCTGCGGCGAAAGTGATCGATGCCTATGCCAAGACGAACGAGAAATTGGTCGTTCTGGGCGGGGCAATGGGTGACACGGCACTAGATCCAGCCGGTGTGAAAGCCGTTGCCGGGATGCCAAGCCGCGAGGAGCTTATTGCTTCTATCGTTGGTTGCATCGCAGCACCTGCCGCAAACATCGCCGGGGCCATTGGCGCGCCTGCTTCGAACATCGCGAGCATTCTTTCGACCATCGAAGAGAAAGCTGCGTGAAGCATCTGAATTGACTTGGGGCTGTCGCCTCACGTTGGAACACACTTAAATCGAACGGAAAGCATAAAATGGCTGATCTGAAAAAACTCGCTGAAGAAATCGTTGGTCTGACCCTTCTTCAGGCACAAGAACTGAAAACCATCCTCAAGGATGAATACGGCATCGAGCCCGCTGCTGGCGGCGCTGTGATGATGGCCGGTCCTGCTGCAACAGCAGAAGCCGCCGAAGAAAAGACCGAATTCGACGTCGTCCTGAAAGACGCCGGCGCACAGAAGATCAACGTGATCAAAGAAGTGCGCGGCATCACCGGTCTGGGCCTGAAAGAAGCCAAAGATCTGGTCGAAGCTGGCGGCAAGGTCAAAGAAGGCGCTTCCAAAGCCGAAGCCGACGAAATCAAAGCCAAGCTGGAAGCAGCTGGCGCGACCGTCGAACTGGCGTAAGGCGGGGTTTACCCCGCCCTTCGGTGATTTTCGATCATCGTGGGCGTATGAACGCGGCTGGACCTGCATTTGCGGGTCCAGCCAAACCTGTCTTAGCGGTCGGCCATGCGTGGCCCACCCCTTGGGCTAGGTTGAAAAGTCGGGAGGCAGCCGGTGGGACGGCAGCCACGAATAGACTTGAAACCCCCGGTCAAATGGATGTGGCGGCGCAGCCCGGGCGCCGCACGTTCGAGAGACAAACAAAAGGTGATATCGCACATGGCTTCCTCCTTCCTTGGTCAGAAACGCCTGCGCAAGTATTACGGCAAAATCCGTGAAGTGCTTGAAATGCCGAACCTCATCGAGGTTCAGAAATCTTCCTATGATCTGTTCCTGCGTTCCGGCGACAGTGCAACACCGCTTGACGGCGAAGGCATCAAGGGTGTGTTCCAGTCGGTTTTCCCGATCAAGGACTTCAACGAGACCGCTGTGCTGGAGTTCGTGAAATACGAGCTGGAAAAGCCAAAGTACGACGTCGAAGAATGTATGCAGCGCGACATGACATATGCCGCACCGCTGAAGGTGACGCTGCGCCTGATCGTGTTCGAAGTGGATGAGGACACAGGTTCCAAATCTGTCAAGGACATCAAGGAACAAGACGTGTTCATGGGTGACATGCCCCTGATGACGCCGAATGGCACCTTTGTCGTGAACGGCACCGAACGTGTGATCGTGTCCCAGATGCACCGTTCGCCCGGCGTGTTTTTTGACCATGACAAGGGCAAGACCCATTCGTCGGGTAAATTGCTGTTTGCTTGCCGGATCATTCCTTACCGCGGCAGCTGGCTCGACTTTGAATTCGATGCCAAGGACCTTGTGTTCTGCCGGATTGACCGCCGTCGCAAATTGCCTGTGACCACCCTGCTTTATGCGCTGGGTCTGGACCAGGAAGGCATCATGAATGCCTATTACAACACCGTCGATTACACGCTGGACCCAAAAACCAACGCCTGGACGACCAAGTTCTTCCCTGAACGGGTCCGCGGTACCCGTCCGACCTATGATCTGGTCGATGCCGATACCGGTGAGATCATTGCAAAGGCCGGCGAAAAAGTGACGCCACGGTCTGTCAAAAAGATGATCGACGAAGGCAAGGTCAAGAACCTGCTGGTCCCCTACGAGCATATCGTTGGCAAATACGTTGCCCGTGACATCATCAACGAGCAAACCGGCGCGATCCATGTCGAAGCTGGTGATGAACTGACGCTGGAAATCGACAAGACGGGCGCTGTCACAGGCGGCACGTTGCGGGATTTGATCGACGCGGGTATCACCTCGATCCCCGTCCTCGACATCGACAACATCTCTGTGGGTGGCTACATCCGCAGCACGATGGCGGCGGACAAGAACATGAACCGCGAAACCGCGCTCATGGATATCTACCGCGTGATGCGTCCTGGTGAACCACCGACCGTCGATTCCGCATCGGCGCTGTTCGACACGCTGTTCTTTGACGGCGAACGCTATGACCTGTCGGCTGTGGGCCGCGTCAAGATGAACATGCGTCTGGACCTGGATGCCGATGACACGATCCGCACATTGCGCCGTGAAGACATCGTCTCGTGCATCAAGGCGCTGACCGAATTGCGCGACGGCAAGGGCGACATCGACGACATCGACCACCTTGGCAACCGCCGCGTGCGGTCGGTGGGCGAATTGATGGAAAACCAGTATCGCGTCGGCCTGCTGCGCATGGAACGCGCGATCAAGGAACGCATGTCATCTGTCGAAATCGACACGGTGATGCCGCAGGATCTGATCAACGCAAAACCTGCGGCTGCGGCTGTGCGCGAATTCTTTGGCTCCAGCCAGTTGTCGCAGTTCATGGACCAGACGAACCCGCTGTCCGAAGTGACGCACAAGCGCCGCCTGTCGGCCCTTGGGCCCGGCGGTCTGACCCGCGAACGTGCCGGTTTCGAAGTGCGCGACGTTCACCCGACCCATTATGGCCGGATGTGTCCGATTGAAACGCCCGAAGGTCCAAACATCGGTCTGATCAACTCGCTGGCCACATTCGCCCGCGTGAACAAGTACGGTTTCATCGAAACACCGTACCGCAAGGTCGTGGACGGCAAGGTGACGGATGATGTGCAATACATGTCCGCGACCGAAGAAATGCGCCACACCGTGGCACAGGCCAACGCGTCGATGAACCCTGACGGATCGTTCAAGAATGATCTGGTCTCGACCCGTGTGAACGGCGATTACACGCTGGCCCCGCGTGAAAACGTGGACCTGATCGATGTGTCGCCAAAGCAGCTGGTTTCGGTTGCGGCATCGTTGATCCCGTTCCTTGAAAACGACGACGCCAACCGCGCGCTGATGGGCTCGAACATGCAGCGGCAGGCCGTGCCTTTGCTGCAGGCCGAGGCACCATTGGTCGGCACTGGCATCGAAGAAGTCGTGGCGCGCGATAGCGGCGCTGCGATTATGGCGAAACGTGCCGGCGTCATCGACCAGGTCGATGCGCAGCGGATCGTGATCCGCGCGACATCCGATCTGGAATTGGGTGATGCGGGCGTCGATATCTACCGCATGCGCAAGTTCCAGCGGTCCAACCAGAACACCTGTATCAACCAGCGTCCGCTGGTGAAGGTGGGCGATCTGGTCCAGAAAGGGCAGGTCATCGCCGATGGTCCATCGACCGATCTGGGTGAACTGGCGCTGGGTAAAAACGTGGTCGTCGCGTTTATGCCATGGAATGGCTATAACTACGAAGACTCGATCCTGATTTCGGAACGCATCGTGCGCGACGACGTCTTCACCTCGATCCATATCGAGGAATTCGAAGTCGCCGCCCGTGACACCAAGCTCGGGCCAGAGGAAATCACCCGCGACATCCCCAACGTCGGCGAGGAAGCTTTGCGCAACCTTGACGAAGCGGGCATCGTGTATATCGGGGCCGAGGTTGGGCCTGCGGATATTCTGGTCGGCAAGATCACCCCAAAAGGCGAAAGCCCGATGACGCCAGAAGAAAAGCTGCTGCGCGCCATCTTTGGTGAAAAGGCATCCGACGTGCGTGACACATCTTTGCGCCTGCCACCCGGTGACTTTGGCACCGTGGTCGAGGTGCGCGTGTTCAACCGTCACGGCGTGGAAAAAGACGAACGCGCGCTCCAGATCGAGCGTGAAGAAGTCGAACGCCTGTCGCGCGACCGCGATGACGAACGTGCGATCCTTGACCGCAACATCTATGCGCGTCTGTGGGATATCATCGGTGGCAAGACAGCAGCCAAAGGGCCAAAAGGCTTCAAGGCCGGCGCTGTTGTGACCGAGGAAAGTGTCTCCGACCTGAGCCGTGGCCAGTGGTGGCAATTGGCGATGGACGACGAGGATGACGCGAAAATCGTCGAGGCGTTGAACCAGCAATACGAAATCCAGAAACGGGCCATGGATGCACGGTTCGAGGACAAGGTTGAAAAGGTCCGTCGCGGCGACGATCTGCCTCCGGGCGTGATGAAGATGGTCAAAGTGTTCGTCGCGGTAAAGCGCAAGCTGCAACCGGGCGACAAGATGGCTGGTCGTCACGGCAACAAGGGCGTGATTTCCAAGGTTGTTCCCATGGAAGACATGCCGTTCCTCGCAGACGGGACACCGGTGGATTTCTGTTTGAACCCCTTGGGCGTGCCATCGCGCATGAACGTCGGTCAGATCCTTGAAACCCACATGGGTTGGGCTGCGCGCGGTCTGGGTATCCAGATTGACGAAGCCTTGGGTGAATACCGCCGGTCTGGCGATCTGACACCCGTGCGCGAAGCGATGAAAATCGCCTATGGTGATGATGTCTACGAAGAAGGCATCGTCGGTATGGACGAGGCTGATCTGGTCGAAGCAGCGGGTCATGTCACACGCGGTGTGCCGATCGCGACCCCCGTGTTCGACGGCGCGAAAGAGGCTGACGTGAACGATGCGCTGCGGCGTGCCGGTTTCGACACCTCGGGTCAGTCGATCCTGTTCGACGGTCGCACCGGTGAACAATTCAGCCGCAAGGTGACGGTGGGTGTCAAATACCTGCTGAAACTGCATCACTTGGTTGACGACAAGATCCACGCACGTTCCACCGGGCCTTACAGCCTTGTCACGCAGCAGCCTCTGGGTGGTAAAGCCCAGTTCGGCGGTCAGCGTTTCGGGGAAATGGAAGTCTGGGCCTTGGAAGCTTATGGCGCGGCCTACACGCTGCAGGAAATGCTGACGGTCAAGTCGGATGACGTGGCAGGGCGGACGAAAGTCTATGAAAGCATCGTCAAAGGCGAAGACAACTTCGAGGCTGGCGTGCCTGAGTCCTTCAACGTGCTCGTGAAAGAAGTCCGGGGTCTCGGCCTCAACATGGAACTCCTGGATGCGGAGGATGAGGAATAGGGCGCATCAGTCGGGCGAGCCCCGACCACAAACGCCCGTAGGGCGGGGTTGACCCCGCGTTACCCCTCGCACTTGCGCACCCCAATTCAAGGAATTGAAGATGAACCAGGAACTGACAAACAACCCGTTCAACCCGGTTGCCCCGGCAAAGACGTTTGACGAAATCAAGGTGTCTCTGGCATCGCCCGAGCGGATCCTGTCGTGGTCTTTCGGCGAGATCAAGAAGCCCGAAACCATCAACTACCGTACGTTCAAGCCTGAGCGGGACGGTCTGTTCTGTGCGCGTATCTTTGGCCCGATCAAGGATTACGAATGCCTGTGCGGCAAATACAAGCGCATGAAATACCGCGGCGTTGTCTGCGAAAAATGCGGCGTGGAAGTGACCCTGCAAAAGGTCCGCCGCGAACGGATGGGCCATATCGAACTGGCCGCACCTGTCGCGCATATCTGGTTCCTGAAATCGCTGCCAAGCCGCATCGGCCTGATGCTGGACATGACATTGCGCGATCTGGAACGCATTTTGTATTTCGAAAACTATGTCGTGATCGAACCCGGCCTGACCGACCTGACCTATGGCCAGTTGATGACCGAGGAGGAATTCAACGACGCACAAGACCTGTACGGCATGGACGCGTTCCAAGCCAATATCGGCGCCGAAGCGATCCGCGAAATGCTGGCCCAGATTGATCTGGAATCCGAAGCTGAGCAGCTGCGCGCCGATCTGAAAGTGGCGACAGGCGAGTTGAAGCCCAAGAAGATCATCAAGCGTCTGAAGATCGTCGAGAATTTCCTGGAATCTGGCAACCGCCCGGAATGGATGGTCCTGACCGTGATCCCCGTGATCCCGCCGGAACTGCGCCCTCTGGTCCCGCTGGATGGTGGCCGTTTTGCGACATCCGACCTCAACGATCTCTATCGCCGCGTGATCAACCGTAACAACCGTCTGAAGCGGCTGATCGAATTGCGCGCGCCTGACATCATCGTGCGCAACGAAAAGCGCATGTTGCAGGAATCGGTCGATGCATTGTTCGACAACGGCCGTCGGGGCCGGGTGATTACGGGTGCCAACAAGCGTCCGCTGAAATCCTTGTCCGATATGCTCAAGGGTAAGCAGGGCCGTTTCCGCCAGAACCTTTTGGGCAAGCGGGTCGACTTTTCGGGTCGTTCGGTCATCGTGACCGGTCCGGAACTGAAACTGCACCAATGCGGGTTGCCCAAGAAAATGGCGCTCGAATTGTTCAAACCGTTCATCTATTCGCGGCTGGAGGCCAAGGGCCTGTCCAGCACCGTGAAACAGGCCAAGAAACTGGTCGAAAAAGAACGGCCAGAAGTCTGGGATATCCTCGATGAGGTGATCCGCGAACACCCCGTCATGCTGAACCGTGCGCCGACCTTGCACCGTTTGGGCATTCAGGCGTTCGAACCTGTCCTGATCGAAGGCAAGGCGATCCAGCTGCATCCGCTGGTCTGTACCGCGTTCAACGCCGACTTTGACGGTGACCAGATGGCTGTTCACGTCCCGCTGAGCCTTGAGGCGCAGCTGGAAGCCCGCGTGCTGATGATGTCCACGAACAACGTGCTGTCGCCTGCCAACGGCGCGCCGATTATCGTGCCATCGCAGGATATGATCCTTGGCCTGTACTACACGACCATCATGCGCGAAGGCATGAAGGGCGAAGGCATGTCGTTCAGCAACATCGACGAAGTCGAACATGCGCTGGCCGCAGGCGAGGTGCATCTGCACGCCAAGATCACGGCGCGGATGATCCAGATCGACGGCGAAGGCAACGAAGTGCTGGAACGGTTCGAGACGACACCCGGCCGTCTGCGTCTGGGCGTGCTGTTGCCGCTGAACGCCAAGGCGCCTTTCGCGCTGGTCAACCGTTTGCTGCGCAAGAAAGAAGTCCAGCAGATCATTGATACCGTCTACCGCTATTGCGGCCAGAAGGAATCGGTCATCTTCTGTGATCAGATCATGACCATGGGCTTCCGCGAGGCGTTCAAGGCGGGCATTTCGTTCGGTAAGGACGATATGGTCGTGCCAGACACCAAATGGGCGCTGGTTGATGAAACCCGCGATCAGGTCAAGGATTTCGAACAGCAATATATGGACGGCCTGATCACCCAGGGTGAAAAGTACAACAAGGTCGTCGATGCCTGGTCGAAAGCCAACGACAAGGTCACCGAAGCGATGATGACCACCATTTCCACCGCCGGCCGCGATGCCGACGGATCGGAAAGCGAGCCGAACTCGGTCTATATGATGGCCCATTCCGGTGCGCGTGGCTCGGTCACACAGATGAAGCAGCTGGGCGGGATGCGCGGCCTGATGGCCAAGCCGAACGGCGAGATCATCGAGACGCCGATCATCTCGAACTTCAAGGAAGGTCTGACCGTTCTTGAATACTTCAACTCGACCCACGGCGCCCGTAAGGGTCTGTCGGATACGGCGCTCAAGACAGCGAACTCTGGCTATCTGACACGGCGTCTGGTCGATGTCGCGCAGGATTGCATCGTCCGTCAGGTCGATTGCGGCACAGATCGTGCGATCACGGCCGAAGCTGCGGTCAATGATGGTGAGGTTGTGTCGTCGCTGGCCGAACGTGTGCTTGGCCGTGTCTCTGCCGATGACGTTATTCGTCCCGGCACCGACGAGGTGATCGTGCATGCAGGCGAGCTGATCGACGAACGCAAAGCCGACATGATCGACGCCGCAGCCATCGGCAAGATGCGCATCCGCAGCCCGCTGACTTGCGAGGCCGAAGATGGCGTTTGTGCGATGTGCTATGGCCGTGATCTGGCGCGCGGTACCCGCGTGAACATCGGTGAAGCGGTCGGCATCATCGCTGCTCAATCCATCGGTGAACCCGGCACACAGCTGACGATGCGGACATTTCACATCGGCGGCGTGGCACAGGGTGGGCAGCAGTCCTTCCTCGAAGCATCGCAGCCCGGCAAGGTCACCTTCCGCAATGCCATGTTGCTGGAAAACGCCACTGGCGAAAACGTCGTCATGGGCCGGAACATGGTCATCGCGATTGTTGGCCCCGAGGGCGAGGATCGTGCGACCCACAAGGTCGGCTATGGCTCCAAGGTGCTGGTCAAAGAAGGCCAGGACATCCTGCGCGGCGACAAGATCTTTGAATGGGACCCCTATACCCTGCCGATCATCGCCGAAAAGTCGGGAACGGCGAAATATGTCGATCTGATCAACGGGATCGCCATGCGTGAAGACACTGATGATGCGACGGGCATGACACAGCGTATCGTGTCCGACTGGCGCGCTGCCCCCAAGGGCAACGAGCTGGCCCCCAAGATCATCGTGATCGGCGCGGATGGTGAAGTTGTTCTGAAAGACGATGGCAACCCTGTGTCCTATGGCATGTCGGTTGACGCGGTTCTGTCCGTCGAAGACGGCCAAGAAGTGAAAGCCGGTGACGTGATCGCGCGTATCCCGCGTGAAGGTGCCAAGACCAAGGACATCACCGGTGGTCTGCCGCGTGTGGCCGAATTGTTCGAAGCCCGTCGCCCCAAGGATCACGCGATCATCGCCGAAATCGACGGCTATGTGCGCTTTGGCAAGGACTACAAGAACAAGCGCCGCATCGCGATCGAGAGCGCGGAAGACCCTGACGTCAAGGTCGAATACATGGTGCCTAAGGGCAAGCACATTCCCGTCGTGGAAGGTGATTTTGTCCAAAAGGGTGATTACATCATGGATGGCAACCCAGCCCCGCACGATATTCTTGCGGTCATGGGGGTCGAGGCACTGGCTGTCTATATGATCGACGAAGTGCAGGACGTGTATCGTTTGCAGGGCGTTAAGATCAACGACAAGCACATCGAAGTCATCGTGCGCCAGATGCTCCAGAAATGGGAAATCCAGGACAGTGGTGACACGGTTCTTCTGAAAGGCGAAACTGTCGATAAGGCTGAATTCGACGAAGCCAATGCCAAAGCGATCAAGCGCGGCGACCGTCCGGCAACAGGCGAGCCGATCCTTTTGGGGATCACCAAGGCATCGTTGCAGACACGCTCGTTCATCTCGGCGGCATCGTTCCAGGAAACCACGCGCGTGCTGACCGAAGCATCGGTGCAGGGCAAGCGGGACAAGCTGATCGGCCTGAAGGAAAACGTGATTGTTGGTCGCCTGATCCCCGCAGGGACAGGTGGGGCAACCCAGCAGATGCGCAAGATCGCAGCGGACCGCGACAATGTCGTGATCGAAGCGCGCCGCGAAGAAGCCGCGCAGGCGGCGGCGCTGGTTGCGCCCGTGCGCAGCGAAGAAACCGATGTCTTTGGTGCGCGCACCGAAGCACCGGAAGACAACGACGCGTAATCAATTGAAATAATTTAAAAAAAGGCCCTCGGTTTCGGGGGCCTTTTTTGTTTGCAAAAGAATATTGGTGACGTCTTCGCAATCTCGCTGGCAGTGGTGATGCCGCACTGATACCTGCATGTCATGGCGGTGATGTCTGACAATATCCGAGGGGCGCTGTTGATGGTGGGGGGCATGTGTGCCTTTACCGTCAATGATGCGTTCATGAAATCCTTGTCCGGCGATATCCCGCTGTTTCAGGCCGTCCTGCTGCGCGGGATCTTTGCGATCATCTGCCTGACCATCATGTGCCGGGTGATGGACCAGCTGCATTTCAACCTGCCACGGCGCGACTGGGGGTTGATCATGTTGCGCACCCTGGGCGAGGTTGGCGGCACATATTTCTTTCTGACGGCCCTGTTTCATATGCCCATCGCCAATGTTAGCGCGATTTTGCAGGCGTTGCCGCTGGCGGTCAGCCTTGCCGCGACGTTGTTTCTGGGCGAGGCACTGGGCTGGCGCAGGTTTGCGGCCATCGCCATCGGCTTTGTCGGGGTGGTGCTGATCATCCAGCCCGGTGGTACGGATTTCAGCAGCTACAGCATCTATGCGCTGATCGCGGTCGCCTGCATCACGCTGCGCGATCTGGCGGTGCGGCGCATGTCGGTGCAGGTGCCTGTCGTCTTCGTGGCGCTGATCGCGGCCATTGGGGTGACGGCATTGGGGGCAATCGGGTCATTGTTCATCACATGGCAGCCGATGTCCGCCACCTCGGCCATGCAGATCGGCAGCGCCACGATCTGCCTGATCTTCGGCTACATCTTTTCGGTCAGCGCAATGCGGTCGGGCGAGATCAGCTTTGTCGCGCCTTTCCGCTATACCAGCCTGCTGGTCGCGCTGATCCTCGGGATGGCGGTGTTCGATGAATGGCCCAATGTCCTGACGGTCCTTGGTGCGTCAATCGTGGTTGCCACCGGCCTGTTCACGCTGTGGCGTGAAAGACGGCTACGGATACGGCACAATCTGTCACCGGATCGCATCCGCTAGAATCGCTGTGCGATAGGCTGTGCTGCGGGCGTTGGGTGGGGCAGGGCGACCGCGCCATTCCCTCTTGTTTATTGGCCATTGGTGCGTTCATCGGCAGGGTCCGGCCCTGTTGACAGCCCAAGCGCAACGGCCTATACGCCGCTCATCCGGGCGGGGTTTTTCCTATTTGTCCCGATATCACAACTGTCGTGGCCAAGAACCGGGCGATTATTGCCTTGTTCCTCTGGATACTGACCGCACCGAACCTCCGGTAAGGGTTCGACGCGGAATTTTTGTGCTTTTCAGACATGAAAAGCATGTTTTGAAACCCGCGTTTGCCGGACGCATACAAGTGAATAGATGGGAACATCACACGATGCCAACGATTCAGCAGCTGATCCGCAAGCCGCGCCAGCCAAAAATTGTCAAATCCAAATCCCAGCATTTGGAATCCTGCCCTCAGAAACGCGGCGTCTGCACGCGCGTTTACACCACCACACCAAAGAAACCGAACTCGGCTATGCGGAAAGTCGCCAAAGTGCGTCTGACCAACGGCTTTGAGGTGATCTCTTACATCCCCGGTGAAAGCCACAACCTTCAGGAACACTCTGTCGTCCTGATCCGTGGCGGCCGTGTAAAAGACCTTCCCGGTGTGCGTTATCACGTCCTGCGCGGTGTTCTGGATACCCAAGGCGTCAAGAACCGCAAACAGCGCCGTTCCAAATATGGCGCGAAGCGTCCGAAGTAAGGGAAAGATCACATGTCACGTCGTCACGCCGCTGAGAAGCGCCAAGTTCTGCCAGACGCCAAGTTTGGTGATACCGTTCTGACCAAGTTCATGAACAACCTGATGGTTGACGGCAAAAAAGCCGTTGCCGAACGCATCGTCTATAACGCGTTTGATCGCGTTGAAGGCAAGCTGAAGAAATCGCCCGTGGAAGTGTTTCACGAGTGTCTGGACAACATCAAACCATCCGTCGAAGTGCGTTCGCGCCGCGTCGGTGGTGCGACTTACCAGGTACCCGTCGAAGTCCGCCCCGAGCGCCGCGAAGCGCTGGCGATCCGCTGGCTGATCGCTGCTGCGAAAAAGCGCAATGAAAACACCATGGAAGAACGGCTTGCTGGCGAATTGCTTGACGCTGTCCAGGGTCGCGGCACTGCCGTGAAAAAGCGCGAAGACACCCATAAGATGGCTGACGCGAACAAAGCGTTCAGCCATTACCGCTGGTAATAGGGACGATCTGACATGGCACGCGACTACCCACTCAACCGTTACCGCAACTTCGGTATCATGGCGCATATCGATGCGGGTAAAACAACCTGCACCGAACGGATTCTGTATTACACCGGCAAATCCCACAACATCGGCGAAGTGCATGATGGCGCGGCGACGATGGACTGGATGGAGCAGGAACAGGAACGTGGCATCACGATCACGTCCGCTGCGACCACCACCTTCTGGCAGCGTCAAGAAGATCCGTCCGCTGACGGCATTTCTGACGAAAAGGTCCGGATGAACATCATCGACACCCCCGGCCACGTTGACTTCACGATTGAAGTTGAACGTTCGCTGGCCGTGCTTGATGGCGCGATCTGCTTGCTGGACGCCAACGCAGGTGTTGAACCGCAGACCGAAACCGTCTGGCGTCAGGCCGACCGTTACAAGGTGCCGCGGATCGTGTTCGTCAACAAGATGGACAAGATTGGCGCTGACTTCTTCAACTGCGTCAAGATGATTGCTGACCGCACCGGCGCGGTGCCTGCACCTATCCAGCTGCCCATCGGTGCCGAGACCGAGCTTGAAGGCATCATCGACCTCGTGACGATGGAAGAATGGGTTTATCAGGGCGAAGATCTGGGCGCGTCCTGGGTCCGTCAACCGATCCGTGCCAGCCTGAACGACATGGCGCTGGAATGGCGCGGCAAGCTGATCGAGCTGGCCGTCGACATGGATGATGACGCGATGGAAGCTTACCTCGAAGGGCAAGAGCCTGACGTGGACACGCTGCGCGTCTTGATCCGCAAAGGCACTTTGGCGATGAAATTCGTTCCTGTTCTGGCTGGCTCTGCCTTCAAGAACAAAGGCGTGCAGCCATTGCTGAACGCTGTGATCGACTATCTGCCAAGCCCGATGGACGTTGTCGATTACATGGGCTTCAAACCCGGTGACGAAACCGAAACACGGTCCATCCCGCGTCGCGCGGATGACAACATGCCGTTTTCGGGTCTTGCGTTCAAGATCATGAACGACCCGTTTGTGGGTTCCTTGACCTTTACCCGGATCTATTCGGGCAAGCTGGCCAAGGGCGATGCGATGCTGAATTCCACCAAAGGTGGCAAGGAACGCGTCGGTCGTATGATGATGATGCACGCCATCAACCGCGAAGAAATCGACGAAGCCTGGGCCGGTGACATCATCGCGCTGGGTGGTCTGAAGAACACGACAACCGGCGACACGCTTTGTGATCCGTCCGACCCTGTTGTGCTGGAAACGATGACCTTCCCAGAACCAGTGATCGAAATCGCGGTCGAGCCGAAAACCAAAGCCGACCAAGAGAAAATGGGCATCGCACTGGCACGTCTTGCTGCCGAGGACCCATCCTTCCGCGTGGAAACTGACTTTGAATCCGGTCAGACCATCATGAAGGGCATGGGCGAATTGCACCTCGACATTCTGGTCGACCGCATGCGCCGTGAATTCAAGGTCGAGGCCAACATCGGTGCGCCACAAGTGGCATATCGTGAAACCATCGGTCACGAAGTCGAACACACCTATACCCACAAGAAACAATCGGGTGGGTCGGGTCAGTTCGGTGAAGTGAAGCTGTTGATCCAGCCCACAGCACCAGGCGAAGGCTATTCGTTTGAATCCCGCGTTGTCGGTGGTTCGGTGCCAAAGGAATACGTCCCCGGCGTCGAAAAAGGGATCAAATCGGTCATGGACTCCGGTCCATTGGCAGGTTTCCCCGTGATCGACTTCAAAGTGGCGCTGCTGGAAGGCAAGTATCACGATGTGGACTCCTCGGTCCTTGCGTTCGAGATCGCAGCACGGATGTGTATGCGTGAAGGCATGCGCAAGGCTGGTGCGAAACTGCTTGAGCCGATCATGAAAGTCGAAGTCGTGACACCCGAGGAATATACCGGCGGGATCATCGGCGACCTGACATCGCGTCGGGGCATGGTGCAGGGCCAAGACAGCCGCGGCAATGCCAACGTGATCGAAGCTTTCGTGCCTCTGGCCAACATGTTCGGCTACATAAACACCTTGCGGTCAATGTCGTCTGGTCGTGCCAATTTCACGATGATCTTTGATCATTATGAGCCGGTGCCGCAGAACATCAGCGACGAGATCCAGAAGAAATACGCTTAACGGTGCGGCGGGGATAACCCCGCCCTACCACCCCCCATAGGGCGGGGTTATCCCCGTCGCCCAAACACAAAAATTCAAGGAGCCACACCATGGCAAAGGCAAAGTTCGAACGCACCAAACCGCACGTGAACATCGGCACGATCGGTCACGTTGACCACGGCAAGACGACGCTGACGGCGGCGATCACCAAGTATTTCGGCGATTTCAAGGCCTACGACCAGATCGACGGCGCGCCCGAAGAAAAGGCCCGCGGGATCACGATTTCGACCGCGCACGTGGAATACGAATCCGAAGCGCGCCATTATGCGCACGTCGATTGCCCCGGCCACGCCGACTATGTGAAGAACATGATCACCGGTGCCGCCCAGATGGACGGCGCGATCCTTGTTGTGAACGCTGCTGACGGCCCGATGCCGCAGACCCGCGAGCACATCCTGCTGGGCCGTCAGGTCGGCATTCCGTACATGGTCGTGTACATGAACAAGGTCGACCAGGTGGATGACGCCGAACTGCTGGAACTGGTCGAGATGGAAATCCGCGAGCTTCTGTCCAAATACGACTATCCCGGCGATGATATCCCCGTCATCCCCGGCTCTGCGCTGCATGCGATGAACGGCACCCAGCCTGAAATCGGTGAAAGCTCGATCCGTGCGCTGATCGCGGCTGTCGACGAATACATCCCGACACCGGCACGCGCGGTCGACCTGCCGTTCCTGATGCCGATCGAAGACGTGTTCTCGATCTCTGGCCGTGGCACGGTTGTGACCGGTCGTGTGGAACGCGGTGTGGTGAACGTGGGCGACGAGATTGAAATCGTCGGTATCCGCGACACCAAGAAGACCATCTGTACCGGTGTGGAAATGTTCCGCAAACTGCTGGACAGCGGCCAGGCTGGCGACAACATCGGTGCGCTGCTGCGCGGTGTGGATCGTGAAGGTGTTGAGCGTGGGCAGATTCTGTGCAAGCCCGGTTCGGTCAAGCCGCACACCAAGTTTGAAGCCGAAGCCTATATTCTGACCAAGGAAGAGGGCGGTCGTCACACACCGTTCTTCGCGAACTACCGCCCACAATTCTACTTCCGCACGACGGATGTGACTGGGACTGTTGTTCTGCCAGAAGGCACTGAAATGGTGATGCCCGGCGACAACCTGAAGTTCGAAGTTGAACTGATCGCGCCGATCGCGATGGAAGAAGGCCTGCGTTTCGCGATCCGCGAAGGCGGCCGGACTGTCGGCGCCGGCGTTGTGTCGAAGATCCTGCTGTAAAAAGCACAGGCAAAGTAAGGTGGGTCTTGACCCACCCTACGCCAAACAAAGGCCGCCCCGAAAAGGGCGGCCTTTTGCGTTTCACCGCAGCTTGTGGCCTTTTACATCATCCAAGACGGGCGTTATCGCAGCCGCAACCAGCGCCGCGGCAAGCGGTATTGTTGCCGCATAGCCGAACGTCTGGAACCCGATTGCGCCAGCCAAGCCACCGACGAAAAACGACACCAACAAGGTGCCGAGCATCACACCACGTTTCGGGCGCGGTACAAAATCTTTATTCCGTGCGAGATTGCAAAACAGCCACCGGCCCAGATCAATCCCCAGATCGGTCGCGATGCCAGTGACATGCGTGGTCCGAATGACAGCGCCAGAGATTTTGGTGATGACCGCATTCTGTAACCCCATGACAAAGCACAAAAGCAAAATCGTGATAGAGACGACACCGCCCTGCATGGTGCCGTGTTGTGCGCCCAGAATACCGAAGGCCATCAGCAGCGATGCTTCGACCAGCAGCGGGATCGCATATTCGCTTTGCAGCTGACGGCTGCGGGCGTAATTCACGAGGATTGCGGTGCAGGCGGCACCCCCGATGAAGGTCGCCAGACAGGCCAGCCCGAACAGCGCAAACCGGTACTGGCCCAAAGCAATCAGATCGGCCATTTCGGACACGATCCCCGTCATATGCGATGTATATTGTTGCACAGCGAGAAACCCGCCCGCGTTGATGGCACCGGCCACAAATGCAAGCAGATAGCCCAGCCCCCGATTGCCCGATTCGGTCCGCGATGCCCCGGTCAGATGCCGTGACAGATTGCTTGCCATGGTGGTGCCTTTCATGCTGCATTCGGCCATCAAAACTGGCCGGATGCGGGGAAATAGCAACACCAATAGGGTTGAAACACAAGGCCGCGTGGATCGGGCGGATTTGTGCAATCAGCCCTTGCCAGCTTGGGTGCAACCCCCTATACGGCCCCAATCCGACAAGGGTGCGCCATGCGTGCCCTTTTTATGTTGGTGCAAAAGACGCGATGAGGGTTCTGGATGAGCCATGATCCTCCTCTCCGATCTAGACCCTATTCAAAAAGGGTGATGAAATGGCAGGTAGCCAAACCATCCGTATCCGCCTTAAGGCGTTTGATTTCCGCGTGCTTGATGCAAGCACCGCAGAAATCGTCAGCACAGCCAAGCGCACTGGCGCATCTGTGCGCGGTCCGATTCCTTTGCCGAACAAGATTGAAAAATTCACTGTTCTGCGCGGACCGCATATCGACAAGAAATCCCGCGATCAGTTCGAGATCCGTACGCACAAGCGCCTTCTCGACATCGTTGACCCGACACCGCAGACCGTGGACGCGCTGATGAAGCTCGACCTGGCCGCTGGCGTCGACGTCCAGATTTCCGTGTAAGGAGGGTTATCAATGCTCCGTACAGGACTTATCGCAAAGAAACTGGGCATGACCCGTTTGTTCATGGAAGACGGTCGGCAAGTGCCGGTCACCGTTCTGGCCTTGGAAAACCTGCAGGTCGTTGCACAGCGTACTGTTGAAAAGGACGGCTATGTCGCTGTCCAGCTGGGTGCCGGTGCTGCCAAAGCAAAGCGCACAAGCCAGGCCATGCGCGGCCATTTTGCCGCCGCAAAGGTCGAACCAAAGCGTAAGGTCGCCGAATTCCGCGTCGCCCCCGAGAATATGATCAACGTTGGTGAAACCATCACCGCGAACCATTATTTCGAAGGTCAATATGTGGACGTGTCCGGCACATCGATCGGTAAAGGTTTTGCCGGTGCGATGAAGCGGCACAACTTTGGCGGTCTGCGTGCATCGCACGGTGTGTCCGTCAGCCACCGTTCGCACGGTTCCACTGGCCAGTGTCAGGATCCGGGCAAGGTGTTCAAAGGCAAGAAAATGGCCGGCCACATGGGTTCTGCCCGCGTGACCACCCAGAACTTGCAAGTTGTGCGTACCGATGCCGACCGTGGTTTGATCATGGTCAAAGGCGCAGTTCCCGGATCGCGTGGCGGTTGGGTGACGTTGAAGGATGCGGTCAAGAAACCGACCCCTGAAAACGTGATCTATCCTGCTGGCTTGAAATCCATGGATGAAGAAGCCGCGCGTTTGGCCGAAGAAGCCGCCGCAGCCGCAGCAGCCGCTGAAGCTGCCGCAGCAAAGGCCGCTGCCGAAGCAGAACAAGCCGCGCTCGAAGCTGCTGAAGCCGCCGCAAACGAAGCCCCGGCTGATGCCGATACGACAGAGGGTGATAAAAATGAAGGCTGATGCAATCAATCTGGAAGGCGCAAAGGCGGGTTCCGTCGAGTTGAACGACGCGATCTTTGGTCTGGAGCCACGCAAGGACATCCTGCACCGCGTCGTCCGCTGGCAGCGCAACAAGGCCATGGCAGGCACACACGACGTGCTTGGCCGGTCGGAAGTGTCCTATTCCACCAAGAAGATCTATCGCCAAAAAGGCACCGGTGGCGCACGTCACGGGTCCAAAGGCGCGCCGATCTTCCGTCACGGTGGTACCTACAAGGGCCCAACCCCACGCAGCCACGCGCATGAGCTGACCAAAAAGTTCCGTGCGCTGGGTCTCAAGCATGCTCTGTCCGCGAAAGTCGCGGCGGGCGAGCTGGTGATCGTGGACAGCATCGATGTCAAAGACGCGAAAACATCCGTGCTGGCCAAAATGGTCGGTTCCTTGGGTTGGAAGCGCGCGCTGATCATCGACGGTGCCGAAGTGAACGAAAACTTCCTCCGCGCAGCCGCCAACATCGAAACCATTAACGTTCTCCCATCCATGGGTGCCAACGTTTACGACATCCTGAAGTCGGACACGCTTGTCCTGACCAAAGCAGGCGTCGCAGCACTGGAGGCTCGTTTGTCATGAGCGTGAAAGCCGAACATTACGACGTGATCCGCAAGCCGATCATCACCGAGAAAGCGACGATGGCGTCCGAAGCCAACGCCGTCGTTTTCGAAGTCGCGATCGACGCCAACAAACCCCAGATCAAACAGGCCGTAGAGGCGTTGTTTGGTGTGAAGGTCAAGGCCGTGAACACGACGATCACCAAAGGCAAGGTCAAGCGTTTCCGCGGTGCCCTGGGTACCCGCAAGGACGTGAAAAAGGCCTACGTGACCCTGGAAGCAGGCAACACGATCGATATCTCCACCGGGCTGTAAGGCTTAGGTGAGGTTGAAGAAAGAAAGCCCTCGCGGGAACGCGGGGGCTTTTTTTGTTGGGTGCGCATTCTGCGCACCGATGGGGAAGGTTGGTGCGCAGAATGCGCACCCTACCTCTTGCCACCCCCCGACCTCCCCGCTATACGCCAGCAATCACGGCCTCGGATTCGTTCCGGGGCCTTGTGTCTTATGCGCAGGCCAGGGTTTACCCCGGCAAACGTAGGTCGGGGTTCACCCCGACAATCCTTCACTTGGGGACCTTCGGGGCCCTGTAAACCATAGTCCCGGACCTGTCCGGGACGCCAAGCAAACGGAAGAAGCTAACATGGCATTAAAGTCGTACAAACCGACGACGCCAGGCCAGCGCGGGCTGGTGCTGATCGACCGTTCGGAGCTTTGGAAAGGTCGCCCTGTCAAGGCCCTCACAGAGGGTCTGACGAAATCGGGCGGACGGAACAACACCGGACGGATCACAATGCGTCGCATTGGTGGGGGCGCAAAGCGTCTTTACCGCATCGTCGATTTCAAGCGCAACAAGCTGGATATGCAGGCTGTTGTCGCACGTATCGAATACGATCCCAACCGGACAGCATTCATTGCGCTGATCCAGTACGAAGACGGCACCCAGACCTATATTCTGGCGCCGCAGCGTCTGGCGATCGGTGACAAGGTCATCGCCTCGGCCAAGGCTGACATCAAGCCGGGCAACGCGATGCCTTTCTCGGGCATGCCCATCGGGACAATCGTCCACAACATCGAACTCAAGGCAGGTAAAGGCGGCCAGATCGCCCGTGCAGCCGGCACCTATGCCCAGTTCGTTGGCCGCGATGGCGGCTATGCGCAGATCCGCCTGTCTTCGGGCGAATTGCGTCTGGTCCGTCAGGAATGCATGGCCACTGTGGGCGCTGTATCGAACCCCGACAACAGCAACCAGAACATCGGTAAGGCCGGTCGTAACCGTCACAAGGGCATCCGCCCATCTGTGCGCGGTGTCGCGATGAACCCGATCGACCACCCCCATGGTGGTGGTGAAGGCCGCACGTCCGGTGGTCGGACGCCTGTGACCCCATGGGGTAAGGATACCAAAGGTACCCGTACCCGTAACAAGAACAAAGCATCGCAGCGCCTTATCGTGCGTTCGCGTCATGCCAAGAAGAAGGGTCGGTAATAATGGCTCGTTCCGTCTGGAAAGGCCCGTTCGTCGACGCCTATGTCTTGAAAAAGGCAGAAGCGACGCGCGAAAGCGGCCGCAACGAAGTGATCAAAATCTGGTCGCGTCGTTCTACTATCCTGCCTCAGTTCGTTGGCCTGACCTTCGCGGTCTACAACGGCAAGAAGCACATTCCTGTCAACGTCACGGAAGACATGATCGGTCAGAAGTTTGGTGAATATTCGCCAACACGGACCTATTATGGTCACGCCGCCGACAAAAAAGCGAAGCGGAAATAAGCCATGAGCAAGGATAAAAATCCCCGCCGCGTGGCCGATAACGAAGCAATGGCAAAACTGCGCATGCTGCGTACTTCCCCGCAGAAACTGAACCTTGTTGCTGCGCTGATCCGTGGCAAGAAAGTCGAAAAGGCCCTGCAGGACCTGACTTTCTCGAAAAAGCGGATCTCGGACGATGTGAAGAAATGTCTTCAGTCGGCCATCGCCAATGCCGAAAACAACCATAACCTGGATGTTGACGCGCTGGTCGTAGCAGAGGCTTACGTCGGCAAGAACCTGATCATGAAGCGGGGCCGCCCCCGGGCGCGTGGCCGTTTTGGCAAGATCGTCAAGCCGTTTTCAGAACTGACCATCAAGGTGCGTCAAGTTGAGGAGCAGTCATAATGGGTAACAAAGTCAACCCAATCGGGATGCGTCTTCAGGTCAACCGCACCTGGGACAGCCGCTGGTTCGCCAATACCCGCGAATACGGCGATCTTTTGTTGGAAGACCTCAAGATCAAGGCGTTCATCCGCAAGGAATGCGCACAATCCGGCGTCAGCCGCGTGATCATCGAACGTCCGCACAAAAAGTGCCGCGTCACGATCCATGCAGCCCGTCCCGGTGTGATCATCGGCAAGAAAGGTGCAGACATCGAAGGTCTGCGTCAGAAGCTGGCAAACCTGACCAAATCGGAATTGCACCTCAACATCGTTGAAGTCCGCAAGCCTGAACTGGACGCAGCGCTGGTCGCTGAATCCATCGGTCAGCAGCTGGAACGCCGGGTCTCTTTCCGTCGTGCGATGAAACGTGCTGTGCAGAACGCCATGCGCATGGGCGCCCTGGGTATCCGGGTCAACCTTGCCGGTCGTCTGGGCGGTGCTGAAATCGCGCGGACCGAATGGTACCGTGAAGGTCGCGTGCCGCTGCACACATTGCGTGCGGACATCGACTATGCGCTTTTCGAGGCGATGACGCCCTATGGCATCATCGGCATCAAGGTCTTCATCTACAAAGGTGAGATCATGGAGCATGACCCGCAAGGCCACGACCGTAAACATGCCGAGCTTCAGGAAGGCGCCATCCCGCGCGGTCCTGGCGGCCCGCGTCGCGACAGGTAAGGAGTAGAGAAGATGCTGCAACCAAAGCGCACGAAACACCGCAAGCTGCACAAAGGCCGTATTCGTGGTGAAGCAAAGGGCGGGTCTGACCTGAACTTTGGCACCTACGGTCTGAAGGCGACCGAGCCAGAGCGGATCACCGCACGCCAGATCGAAGCCGCACGTCGCGCCATGACACGTCACATGAAGCGTCAGGGCCGCGTCTGGATCCGGATTTTCCCGGATCTGCCCGTGACCTCCAAGCCCATCGAAGTGCGTATGGGTAAAGGTAAAGGTTCGATCGACTTCTGGGCATGCAAGGTCAAACCAGGCCGTGTGATGTTCGAAATCGACGGCGTCAGCGAAGAAATCGCCCGCGAGGCCCTACGCCTTGCAGCGATGAAGCTGCCGATCAAGACACGCACCGTGGTGCGCGAAGACTGGTAAGTTGGGTTAACCCCGATCTACGCCAAAGTTCAAAGCCCCTGCCGAGAAATCGGTGGGGGCTTTTTGGTATTGCTGGTTGGGGTGGGTGGGATCCGTTTCCGCGTCAGATGCGTGGCGTGCCGCGGTCTTGCAGGTAAGCCGCGCGCGTGCGCCTGAAGACTTGCATCAACCGTTCATCATTGCGGCAGATTTCTTGCACTTGTTTCGCAAAGGCATCGTCTGACTGCCCATAAAACGCCTCTGCGGCGCGGTCCGCTGCGGTGTTGCGGTGATCTGGTTGCATTGTCAGGCTCCTCACGCGGGCTTTTGGCGACGCATTGCGCTGACCGTCAGTCGATCATAGGCAAAACACCAAAAGATTAACGCGCGGATGTCCTGCCGCGAAGATATCTATAGTTAACCCCAAGCGTAGTTAAAGCTGACGCTGATACGCTCTTCTTCTTCGGCCATGTTCATGGGGACTTCGTGGCGCAGCCAGCTTTCCCATAACAACACGTCACCGACGGCAGGGGCGACATAGACGAACTGGCGCAATTCTTCGCGCGCGGTTTTCTGGCGGGGCGGGGCGGCCATCATCATGGCCAGACGCGGGTCTTCGAATTTGATCGCGCTGGCACCTTCGGGCATCGCCACATAGGTGGTGCCGCTGATCACCGCATGGGGATGGATATGGCCGGTGTGAATGCCACCGGGGGGCAGGATGTTGATCCAGATGTCTTCGAGCTTGAGCGTCTTGTCGCCCAGATCGAAATCGAGATCCTGCACGAAAGCCGCCACATGTTGGTCCAGCACGGCGACCAGATCCTTGAAGATCGGAAACCGCCAGGGCAGGTCGGACAGCGATGCATAGGATGTGTAACCGGGATAGCCCTGATCTTCGCACCATTGCTGGCCGGCCTCATCGTCATCTGCGATGACAAGGCAAGAATTTTCCAGCTCGCCCGGATCAATCGCGCCATGGGCGGACAGCGGGGCGTGATAAAGGCGGGTGGCGAACAGCGATTTGATATTGGTCATGCCGCTGTCTTACCCGCTTTGCCCAGAGTGGTATAGAGCAGGCGTCGCCAGCCGCACCAAGATTGCCGACATTCGCGCAAAGCGCTGTGCCACAAGGGGTTGCTTTATCACGGAATGGGGGCTAGACGGCGCACTTCTACCCCCACTCCATCGGGAATCGGGTAACGCTTTGCGCGGCCTGCCGATGATGTTGAAAAGGAAAATGGCATGGATGCCAATGAACTGCGGGCCAAAACGCCCGATCAGCTCCGTGAAGAGCTGGTGAAACTGAAAAAAGAATCGTTCAACCTGCGCTTTCAGCAGGCGACTGGCCAGTTAGAAAACACCGCCGGTTTCCGCGCTGCACGCCGCAATGCTGCACGCGTCAAAACAATTCTGAACGAAAAGGCCGCGTCTGCGGCTTCGGAGGCTTAAGAGAATGCCTAAGCGTATCCTTCAAGGTGTTGTCACAAGCAACCAGAACACCCAGACCGTGACCGTTCAGGTCGAGCGTCGTTTCAAGCACCCATTGCTGCAGAAAACCGTCCGTAAGTCGAAGAAGTACCGGGCGCACGACGAAAACAACGCATTCAACGTTGGTGACCAGGTCCGTATTCAGGAATGTGCGCCAAAATCGAAAACCAAACGCTGGGAAGTTATTGCTTCTTAAGCAGTAACCCAACAGTTCAACGAAACCCTGGGGCTCCGGTCGGAAATCGGAAATTCCCCAAAGGTCGGAAGGAAACCAAATGATCCAGATGCAGACCAATCTGGATGTAGCTGACAACAGCGGCGCTCGCCGTGTTCAGTGCATCAAGGTTCTGGGTGGTTCCCATCGTCGTTACGCAAGTGTCGGTGACATCATTGTCGTATCGGTGAAAGAAGCCATCCCGCGCGGTCGCGTGAAAAAGGGCGACGTCCGCAAGGCCGTTGTCGTACGCACCGCCAAAGAAGTGTTCCGCGAAGATGGTACCGCCATCCGCTTTGACAGCAACGCCGCTGTCATCCTCAACAACAACAACGAGCCTGTCGGCACCCGTATCTTCGGGCCAGTTGTTCGCGAGCTGCGCGCAAAGAACTTCATGAAAATCATCTCGCTTGCTCCGGAGGTGCTGTAACCATGGCTGCGAAACTCCGTAAAGGCGACGACGTGATCGTTCTTGCCGGCAAAGACAAAGGGATGAAGGGCACGATTGCTGCTGTTGATCCAAAGTCCGGCAAAGCCGTTGTTGATGGTATCAACATGGCGATCCGTCACCAGAAACAATCCCAGACAACACAGGGTGGCCGCACGCCAAAAGCGATGCCGATCCAGCTGTCGAACCTGGCGATCGTTGACAAGAATGGCAAACCGACCCGCGTTGGTTTCCGCATGGACGGCGAAAACAAAGTGCGCTTCGCCAAGACGACAGGGGATGTGATCTGATGCTTGACGCTGCAAACTACACCCCCCGCCTGAAGGCCGATTATGTTTCCCGCATTCGCGCTGCGATGAAGGAAGAATTCGGCTACAAGAACGAAATGCAGATCCCGCGTCTGGACAAGATCGTCCTGAACATCGGCTGTGGCGCAGAAGCTGTCCGTGACAGCAAGAAAGCCAAATCCGCACAGGAAGACCTGACAACCATCGCCGGTCAAAAAGCAATGACCACGAAGGCCAAGAAATCCATCGCTGGTTTCCGCGTGCGTGAAGACATGCCATTGGGCGCGAAAGTCACCCTGCGCGGTGACCGGATGTATGAATTCCTTGATCGCCTGATCACGGTCGCCATGCCCCGTATCCGCGACTTTCGTGGTGTCTCTGGTAAGTCCTTTGATGGTCGCGGCAACTATGCCACCGGCCTGAAGGAACATATCGTATTTCCCGAAATCAACTTCGACAAGATCGATGAGATGTGGGGAATGGACATCGTTATCTGCACCACAGCGAACACTGACGCTGAAGCAAAGGCATTGTTGAAGCTCTTCAACATGCCATTCAACAGCTAAGCGTTAGGGAGATTTGACAAATGGCTAAGAAATCCATGATCGAGCGTGAAAAGAAGCGCGAAAAGCTGGTGGCGCAATATGCTGTAAAGCGTGCGGCGCTGAAGGCAATCATCAACGACCAGTCCAAGCCGGTCGAAGAGCGTTTTAAGGCGACGATGCAACTTGCAAAATTGCCGCGCAATTCCTCGGCTGTGCGTCTGCACAACCGTTGCCAGCTCACCGGGCGTCCACATGCCTATTACCGCAAACTCAAGATCAGCCGGATCGCGCTGCGGAACCTTGGTTCCAATGGCGAAATCCCCGGCATGGTCAAGTCGAGCTGGTAAGGAGAATTTGATATGAACGATCCTATCGGTGATATGCTGACACGCATCCGTAACGGCCAGATGCGCGGTAAGGCAGCGGTGGAAACACCGGCGTCGAAACTGCGCGCTTGGGTGTTGGACGTGCTGGTCGCAGAAGGCTACATCCGCGGTTACGCAAAGAAGGACGGCAAAGACGGCCATCCTGCTTTCAATATCGAACTGAAATATTATGAAGGCACTCCAGTCATTCGCGAAGTGAAACGGGTTTCGAAACCTGGTCGTCGCGTATATCTGGGCGCCAATGACCTCCCTTCCGTCCGTCAGGGCCTGGGTGTGTCGATTGTCTCCACCTCCAAGGGTGTGATGACGGACGCGAATGCACGGGCGGCCAAAATCGGCGGCGAAGTGCTTTGCACAGTGTTCTAAGGGGAAAACATGTCTCGTATTGGTAAAAAACCGGTTGAGCTGCCCTCTGGCGTCACTGCGTCGGTGTCCGGTCAAACCGTGGAAGTCAAAGGCCCAAAGGGCATCCGCACCTTCAAGGCGACTGACGATGTCACCATCACCGTTGATGGCAATGTTGTCACCGTCAAGCCACGCGGCACGTCCAAGCGGGCGCGCCAGCAGTGGGGCATGTCGCGCAGCCAGGTTGAAAATCTGGTGACCGGCGTGACCAGCGGTTTCAAGAAAGAACTTGAAATCACTGGTGTGGGTTATCGCGCCACGATGCAGGGCAACACCCTGAAGCTGGCGTTGGGCTATAGCCATGATGTGAACTTCGAAGTGCCGGCCGGCGTCATTGTGACAGCCCCAAAGCAGACTGAAATCATCGTGGAAGGGATCGACCAGCAGCTTGTTGGCCAGGTCGCGGCGAATATCCGTGAATGGCGCAAACCCGAGCCGTATAAAGGCAAGGGCATCAGGTACAAAGGCGAATTCATCTTCCGCAAAGAAGGCAAGAAGAAGTAAGGAACGCACAAATGGCAAACAGCAAAAGAACACTGTTTCTGAAGCGCCGTATGCGCGTTCGGAACAAACTGCGCGGCGTGACCGCGAACCAAGGGCGCGCGCGTCTGTCGGTTCATCGCAGCAACAAGAACATCAGCGTCCAGCTGATCGACGATGTGAACGGCGTGACGCTTGCGTCGGCATCATCGCTCGAAAAAGATCTGGGCGTTGTCGGCAAGAACAATGTCGACGCCGCTGCCAAGGTGGGTGCTGCTATTGCAGCCCGCGCCAAGGCTGCAGGCATCGAACAGGCTTATTTCGACCGTGGCGGTTTTCTGTTCCACGGCAAGATCAAAGCCCTTGCCGATGCAGCCCGCGAAGCTGGGTTGAAGATCTAATGTGGTGGTGCGCAGGAATGCGCACCCTACGCAGCACGGCAGGGTGTGCCTGAGGCGCACCCTCGATGATCCGGCTCTGACCGCGATTGGACAACGCCCTCGGGCAAGAAGATAAGGACGCCAGCTATGGCAGAACGTGATAACAACCGGGGTGGCAACCGTCGCCCCCGTGAAGAACAAGCACCCGAGTTTGCCGATCGTCTGGTCGCCATCAACCGCGTGTCCAAGACCGTCAAAGGTGGTAAGCGTTTCGGCTTTGCCGCGCTTGTCGTCGTAGGTGACCAAAAAGGCCGCGTCGGTTTCGGCAAAGGCAAAGCCAAAGAAGTCCCAGAAGCGATCCGCAAGGCGACCGAACAGGCGAAACGCCAGATGATCCGCGTCGCCCTGCGTGATGGCCGTACCCTGCACCATGACATCGAAGGTCGCCATGGCGCCGGTCGCGTCGTGATGCGGTCGGCACCAGCGGGTACTGGTATCATCGCCGGTGGTCCAATGCGCGCCGTGTTCGAGATGCTGGGCGTGCAGGACGTCGTGTCCAAGTCGATCGGTTCGCAGAACCCTTACAACATGATCCGCGCTACGATGGACGGCCTGCAAAAAGAGCAATCGCCGCGCAACGTGGCTCAGCGTCGTGGTAAAAAGGTTGCTGACATTCTGCCCAAGCGGGAAGATGCAGCCGATACATCCGCACAAGTCGCCGAGGAGGCTTAAACCATGGCAAAAACCATCGTCGTCAAGCAGATCGGCTCTCCGATCCGTCGCCCTGAAAAACAGCGTGCTACGCTGATTGGTCTGGGCCTGAACAAAATGAACCGTACCAAGGAACTGGAAGACACGCCTTCCGTCCGCGGCATGGTCAACAGCATCCCCCATCTCGTCGCGATCATCGAAGAGCGCGGCTAAGACACAGGTAAGGTGGATCACGATCCACCTTACAACAGTCAAAGAACGCCCTCGGGAAACCCGGGGGCGTTTTTGTTTGGGTCTGCGCAAACTTTCATGCTGTACACCGGCCATAAGCCGATCACCGGCAAAGCCTGAACCTTCCTTGACCAACCCCGGCCCCGCGTTTATACGCCGCAAGTCGGCACCTTTGGTCCGACTCGATTGTAACGCCGTGTTTGGCCACTCCCGTCGCTGGGGGCCAGTTCCGGCAAAAGGAGAAGCGACATGAAACTGAATGAACTTTCCGACAACCCAGGCGCCACCCAGCGTAAAAAACGCATTGGCCGTGGCCCAGGTTCCGGCATGGGTAAGACCGGTGGCCGTGGTATCAAGGGTCAGAAATCCCGCTCGGGCGTGGCGATCAAGGGCTATGAAGGCGGCCAGATGCCTTTGTACCAGCGTCTGCCAAAGCGCGGCTTTAACAAGCCAAACCGCAAGGCATTCTCGGTTGTGAACCTTGGCCTGATCCAGAAATTTATCGACGAAGGCAAGATCGACATCAAGGCCGACATCACCGAAGACGCGCTGATCGCCTCCGGTCTGGTCCGTCGCAAAAAAGACGGTATCCGCGTTCTGGCAAAGGGTGAATTCACATCCAAAGCCACGATCAGCGTCACGGGCGCGTCGCAGGGTGCGGTTGATGCCGTGGCCAAGGCGGGCGGTTCACTGACCGTCAAACCATCGGCAGTCAAGACATCGGCAGCGGCTGAGTAAGACCTTGTGAGCGGCGACACCGTCGCTTAGATGATCTTGCAAGTTTTCCCAAACGCCGCTGATCGGGGAACCGTTCAGCGGCGTTTATCATGAAAAGAGACTCACATGGCTTCTGCAGCAGAGCAAATGGCAGCCAACGTCAGTTGGAGCGCCTTTGGCAAGGCAACTGAACTGCGCCAACGCATCCTTTTTACTATTGGTCTGTTAATGATCTATCGTCTGGGCACCTTTATTCCGGTTCCCGGGATTGATGGCATTGCCCTGCAGCAATTCATGGAAGATGCACAGGCCGGGATCGGCGGCATCCTGTCGATGTTCACCGGTGGTGCATTGTCGCGGATGGCGATCTTTACGCTGGGGATCATGCCTTACATCTCGGCGTCGATTGTTATGCAGTTGCTGGGCTCCATGTGGGAACCGCTGAAGAACCTCAAGAAAGAGGGCGAGGCAGGCCGCCGCAAGCTGAACCAATATACCCGTTACGGCACTGTTGTGCTGGCGACGGCGCAGGCTTACGGCCTTGCCGTCAGTCTCGAAGCAGGCGGTCTGGCCTCTGACCCGGGGTTCTTTTTCCGCGCGGCTTGCGTGATTACCATCGTCGGCGGGACCATGTTCCTGATGTGGCTGGGTGAACAGATCACCGCGCGCGGTATCGGCAACGGTATTTCGCTGATCATCTTCGTCGGGATCATTGCGGAAATTCCTGCCGCGCTTGCGCAATTCCTTAGCCAGGGCCGGACCGGCGCGATCAGCCCCTTCGTGATCATCGGTATCCTGTTGATGGTGATCGTGGTGCTGACCTTCGTGGTGTTCATGGAACGGTCATTGCGTAAGATCCATATCCAATATCCCCGCCAGCAGCGTGGTATGAAAATCTATGACGGATCATCCAGCCACCTGCCGATCAAGGTGAACCCTGCGGGCGTCATCCCGGCAATCTTTGCATCCGCCTTGCTGTTGCTGCCGACCACGATCAGCACCTTCAGCGGCGGGACTAGCGGGCCTGTCATGTCCACCATTCTGGCGCTGTTTGGTCCGGGTCAACCGCTGTACCTGATCTTTTTCGGCGGCATGATCGTGTTCTTCACCTATTTCTACACCCGCGAAGTTGCCTTCAAGACCGAGGATGTGGCCGAGAACCTCAAGAACCAGAACGGTTTTGTGCCTGGCATCCGCCCCGGCAAACGGACCGAGGAATATCTGGATTACGTGGTCACGCGCATTCTGGTGCTGGGGTCGGGGTATCTGGCGCTGGTCGCCTTGCTGCCCGAAATCATCCGCGCTGAATTGTCGATCCCGTTCTATTTCGGCGGCACATCCGTGCTGATCATCGTGTCGGTTGGCATGGATACGATCCAGCAGGTGCAGTCACATCTTGTTGCCCATCAATACGAGGGGCTTATCGAAAAATCGCAGCTGCGCGGCAAACGCAGCACGACCAAGAAAAAAGGCCCGTCGCGCCGATGAACATCATTCTGCTTGGACCACCGGGCGCTGGCAAAGGCACACAGGCCCGTAAGCTGGTAGACGATCGTAACATGATCCAGCTCAGCACCGGAGATATGCTGCGCGCGGCGCGGACCAGCGGCACCGCGATGGGTAAAACCGTCGCCGCTGTCATGGACCGGGGCGAATTGGTCACAGATGAAATCGTGATCGGTCTGATCCGCGAACAGCTTGAGACTGGCGGCGATCACGGCGGTTTCATCTTTGACGGCTTTCCGCGCACTTTGGCGCAGGCGGATGCCCTTGGCGATTTGCTGGCGGAAATGGGTCAGAGCCTTGATCACGTGATCGAATTGCAGGTCAATGATGACGTGCTGGTCGAACGTGTGCTGGGACGCGCTGCCGAAACGGTTGCATCCGGTGGCCAAGCCCGCGCTGATGATAACGCCGACAGTCTGCGCACGCGTCTGTTGGCCTATTACAAACAGACCAGCCCGCTGATCGGCTATTACCATGCCAAGGGCGATCTGACATCGCTTGACGGGCTGGCAAGCGTGGACGTGGTTGCCGACAGCATCGCAGCGGTCCTTGGCTGAACGCTTGCGGTCTATTGACGCTGCGGGCGTTGGCCCCTAAACAGCGCCATCCCGCAAGGGAATCAATGCGCAGGTGCGGGGTCGCACCCTTCATCCTGCGGTTTACCTGATATGACGCAGCCCGGTGCCTTATGCTCCGGGCTTACGTTGTGAAAAAAGGGTCTGGCATCACGGACCCGCAACGAAAAGGAATACCAAACGTGGCACGTATTGCCGGCGTCAACATCCCGACTGCAAAGCGGGTTCCAATCGCCTTAACATATATCACTGGTATTGGCCCCGCCATTGCCGAACAGATCTGCGAAGCAACCAACATCGACCGCGCCCGCCGCGTGAACGATCTGTCGGATGCAGAGATTCTGACGATCCGTGAATTCATTGACGCAAACCTCACCGTCGAAGGTGACCTGCGCCGTGAGACACAGATGAACATTAAGCGTCTGATGGACCTTGGCTGCTACCGCGGCCTGCGTCACCGTCGCAACCTGCCGGTGCGTGGTCAGCGGACCCACACCAACGCGCGCACTCGCAAAGGCCCTGCAAAGGCCATTGCTGGCAAGAAGAAATAAGGGGACCTGACAGATGGCACGCGATACCAAACGCACCAAAAAGAAGGTTTCCAAGAACATCGCCGCCGGCGTTGCTCATGTGAATTCTTCGTTCAACAACACCAAGATCCTGATTTCTGACGTGCAGGGCAATGCGATCGCATGGTCGTCCGCTGGCACGATGGGTTTCAAAGGATCGCGGAAATCGACGCCTTATGCAGCCCAGATGGCTGCTGAAGATGCGGGCAAGAAAGCACAAGACCACGGCGTCAAGACGCTGGAAGTCGAAGTGCAGGGGCCCGGTTCCGGCCGTGAATCCGCGCTGCGCGCGCTGGCTGCTGCCGGTTTCAACATCACCTCGATCCGTGATGTGACCCCGATGGCGCACAACGGCTGCCGCCCGCCAAAGCGCCGCCGCGTCTAAACCACTCCGAACGCATTGGGGTCGTGCATCTTTTTGCACGGCCCCAATCCGTCATTTTGAAACCTCGGGCGTTTGCCTTTTTGGACATGAAGGCAAACAAGGATGGAGGGACATATGATCCACAAAAACTGGGCTGAATTGATCAAGCCGATGCAGTTGGACGTCAAGCCGGGCAATGACCCGATGCGTCAAGCGACGATGGTCGCCGAACCGTTGGAACGCGGCTTTGGTCTGACCTTGGGCAACGCGCTGCGCCGCATCCTGATGTCGTCGCTGCAAGGTGCCGCCATCACGGCCGTGCAGATCGATAACGTGCTGCATGAATTTTCGTCTGTGCCGGGCGTGCGTGAAGACGTCACCGACATCGTGCTGAACCTCAAGGGCGTCGCCATCCGTATGGAAGTCGAAGGACCCAAGCGTCTGTCCGTACAGGCCAAAGGCCCAGGCGTTGTGACGGCCGCTGATATTTCGGAAACTGCGGGTATCGAGATCCTGAACAAGGACCATGTGATCTGCCACCTTGACGATGGTGCCGATCTTTACATGGAACTGACGGTCAACACCGGCAAAGGCTATGTTGCCGCTGACAAGAACAAGCCTGAAGATGCCCCCATCGGCATGATCGTCATCGACGCGATCTTTTCGCCGGTGAAAAAGGTGTCTTATGACGTGCAGCCGACCCGCGAAGGTCAGGTGCTGGATTATGACAAGCTGACGATGAAGGTGGAAACCGACGGGTCGCTGTCGCCTGACGATGCTGTGGCCTATGCAGCGCGTATCCTGCAGGACCAGCTGTCGATCTTCGTCAACTTTGACGAGCCTGAATCGGCCTCTGCCGGTTCCGATGATGACGGGCTGGAATTCAACCCGCTGTTGCTCAAAAAGGTGGACGAGCTGGAACTGTCCGTGCGTTCGGCAAACTGCCTCAAGAACGACAACATCGTTTATATCGGCGATCTGATCCAGAAAACCGAAGCAGAAATGCTGCGTACCCCCAACTTTGGCCGCAAATCCTTGAACGAAATCAAGGAAGTGTTGTCGGGTATGGGTCTGCACCTTGGCATGGATGTCGAGGATTGGCCGCCGGACAATATCGAAGATCTGGCCAAGAAATTCGAAGATCAGTTTTAACTGATCTGCGTCCCGGACCTGATCCGGGACCTCTCCAAAACCGATGAGGCCCCGGATCATGTCCGGGGCGCGTCACCCCGAAATGCCCACCCGAGTGGGGAAGACCCGGGCAATTCCGCCCCAATAATACGGCTGGCACGCATCAGACCGTTGGACAAAGTATAAATCTGAAGGAGACACCAAATGCGTCACGCAAGCGGCTACCGCAAGCTGAACCGGACCCACGAACACCGCAAGGCGATGTTCGCCAACATGGCAGGGGCCCTGATCGAACACGAACAGATCAAGACGACACTGCCCAAGGCCAAAGAACTGCGCCGTATCGTCGAAAAGCTGGTCACCCTTGGCAAGCGCGGCGATCTGCATGCCCGCCGTCAGGCCGATGCCCAGCTCAAGCAGGATATCCACACAGCCAAGCTGTTTGAAATCATCGGGCCACGTTATGCCGAACGTCACGGTGGCTATGTGCGCATCATGAAAGCCGGTTTCCGCTATGGCGACATGGCCCCGATGGCGATCATCGAATTCGTCGACCGCGACGTGAATGCCAAAGGTGCTGCCGACAAGGCCCGTCTGGCCGAGTTCGAGGCGATGGAGGATTAATTTCCCCGCCACGATCTGATTTTTTGCAAAGCCCTGCCAGACTGGTGGGGCTTTCGCTTTTTCATGGAAAGCCTATCATCCGCCCATGCCCGACCTGTTCGACAGCGCCCCGAACACCGCCCCCGCAGGCCCCCGCCCGCTGGCGGACCGGCTGCGCCCAAAGCGGCTGGCAGAGGTGATCGGCCAGCAACAGGTACTTGGTACCGATGCGCCCTTGGGGACCATGCTGGCGTCGGGGTCTTTATCGTCGCTGGTGTTCTGGGGGCCGCCCGGTGTGGGCAAGACCACGATCGCGCGGTTGCTGGCGGATGAAACCGACCTGCATTTCGTCCAGATCAGCGCTATTTTCACCGGCGTACCGGAACTGCGCAAAGTGTTCGAGGCCGCAAAGATGCGCCGCCAGAACGGCAAAGGTACCTTGCTGTTCGTCGATGAAATCCACCGGTTCAACAAGGCGCAGCAGGACGGTTTCCTGCCCTATATGGAAGACGGCACGATCCTGCTGGTCGGTGCCACGACCGAAAACCCCAGTTTCGAGCTGAACGCCGCATTGCTGAGCCGCGCGCAGGTGTTCATCCTGACCCGCCTGACGCTGGCCGATCTGGAATTGCTGGCGCAACGTGCCGAACAGGAACTGGGGCGCGCGCTACCGCTGGATGGTCCTGCGCGCGAGGCGCTATTGGACATGGCCGATGGCGATGGTCGCGCGCTACTGAACCTGATCGAACAGGTCGCGGCGTGGAAGACAGAGACGAAACTGACCCGTGACGACCTGGCCAAGCGGTTGATGAAACGCGCGGTGAAATACGACAAATCCGGCGATGAACATTACAACCTGATTTCCGCATTGCACAAATCGGTGCGCGGGTCGGACCCTGATGCTGCACTTTACTGGTTCGCCCGCATGTTGGCGGGGGGCGAAGACCCGCGTTACCTTGCCCGCCGCATCACGCGCATGGCGGTCGAGGATATCGGCCTTGCTGATCCGCAGGCGCAGGCGGTGTGTCTGCAAAGCTGGGAAACCTATGAACGGCTGGGATCGCCAGAGGGGGAATTGGCGCTGGCGCAGGCGGTGACCTATCTCGCGCTCGCGCCCAAATCGAATGCTGCCTATGTTGCCTACAAGGCGGCACTGGCGGCGGCAAAACAGACAGGGTCCGAACCGCCGCCTGCCCATATCATGAACGCGCCGACGAAGTTGATGAAAGAACAGGGGTTCGGCGCAGGCTATGCCTATGACCACGATGCCGAGGACGGGTTCAGCGGGCAGAACTATTTCCCCGAGACGATGAAGCGCGGCATCTACTACCTGCCCGTGGATCGCGGGTTTGAACGCGAGCTGAAGAAACGCGTCGATTTCTTTGCCGGATTGCGCGCCAAGCGGGGCAAGAATTGACATCTGCGCGCCGACAGGCCAAGGCAGGCCGATGATGATACCTGTGATCTCTGTGGCTCTTGGTGGGGCAATTGGCGCTGTGCTGCGCTTCCTTGTGGGGATGGCGGTGCCATTTCCCATGGGTACGCTGGTCATCAACGTGCTGGGGTCATTTCTGATCGGGCTGGTCTGGATATTGCTGGCCGCGCGCGGATTGCAGAACTGGATACCCTTTGTGATGATGGGCCTTCTGGGCGGCTTCACCACCTTTTCGACATTCTCGCTCGACACGTTGCGCCTGATTGAAGCGGGCCGCATCATGGCAGCGAGCAGCTATGTGCTGGCGTCGGTATTTGTATCAATTGCGGCCTGCGGATTGGGCCTGTGGCTTGCCAAAGGAATGACGACATGAGCGGTGTACACACCAGAACCATCGGCCCCGACGACGGCGATCAGCGGCTGGACCGCTATCTGCGCCGCCTGTTCCCGCATCTGACCCAAGGGCGCATCGAAAAGCTGTGCCGCAAGGGCGAATTGCGCGTCGATGGCGGACGGGTGAAAACCAGCACGCGGCTCGAAGTTGGCCAGAAAGTCCGCATCCCGCCCTTGCCGACCGAGGAAGAGGCGGCAGCCGCCGCCACCCTTGCCCGCCACGGCGTGACCAAGGCGGATGCAAAGCTGATCCAGTCCTGCGTGATCTACCGCGACGATCATATCATCGCGATCAATAAACCGCATGGATTGGCGACCCAAGGCGGCACCAACACCACCCGCCACGTCGATGGCATGGCCGAGGCGCTGATGTTCGGCTATGACGAAAAACCGCGTCTGGTGCATCGGTTGGACCGCGACACATCGGGCGTGCTGCTGCTGGCGCGCACGCGGATGATGGCAAAGCAATTGACAGAGAACCTCAAGCACCGCGAGACGCGCAAGATTTACTGGGCCGCTGTCGCCGGTGTGCCGCATCCGCGCGCAGGCACGATCAAATACGGTCTGGTCAAGGCCCCCGGCCATGGCAAAGGTGGCGAGAATGAAAAGATGCGCTGTGTGCATCCAAACGAGATTGCCAGCACCGAAGGCGCGAAACGCGCGACATCCGATTATGCCGTGATGGATACGCTGGCCAGCCGTGCCGCGTGGTGCGCGCTGGTGCCGATCACGGGGCGCACCCATCAATTGCGCGCCCATATGGCCGAAATCGGGCATCCGATCATCGGCGATGGCAAATATGGCGGGTCGGGGCAGGAAAACCTTGGCGATGGTTGGGGTGCCAGCATGGGCAGCGAGATCGGGCGCAAGATGCATCTGCATGCCCGCAGCCTGACCATCGAACATCCTGCCACCGGCAAGACGCTGCATCTGACCGCCGATCTGCCAGAGCATATGCAGAACACGTGGGATTTCGTGGGCTGGATCGTCGGCCATGCCCCCGTTGATCCGTTCAACATGCCCGATGCGTGACCTGCGCCTTGTGATCTTTGACGTGGACGGCACGCTGGTTGACAGCCAGGCCGAGATCGTCGCCGCTATGACCGCCGCCTTTGCCGCCGAAGGGCTGGTTTTGCCCGACCGCAAGCGGCTGTTGTCGATTGTCGGCCTGTCGCTGGACGTGGCGATGCTGCGGCTTTGCCCTGATCTGCCGCCTGACAGGCACGCCCGTTTGGTTCAGGGGTATAAGGATGCATACATGCACCTTCGCGGTTCTGATGGCAAAGGCGAGCTAAGCCCGCTTTACCCCGGTGCGCGGGCGGCACTGGACACATTGGCGGGGCAGGACCACACGCTGCTGGCCGTGGCCACCGGCAAATCGCGGCGGGGCCTCGACAAGATTTTGGAACGCCACGGATTGCGCGGGATGTTCCACAGCGAACAGGTGGCCGATGATCACCCGTCCAAGCCGAACCCGTCGATGATTCTGACCGCGCTGAACGAGACTGGCGCCGATGCCCGCGCCGCCGTAATGATTGGCGATACCACCTTTGACATGGATATGGGGCGTGCTGCGGGCGTGCACACTATCGGTGTGTCCTGGGGCTATCACGATGCCGACAGCCTGCGACCCGATCTGCTGATCGACGATTTTGCCAACCTTCTGCCTGCCATCGACCAACTGACCGGATCACACCCATGAGCGACTGGAAACCGAAACGATTCTGGAAAGCCGCCACGCCCCAGGCCTGCGACGGCGGCTTTACCGTGACTTTGGACGGCCGTCCGGTGAAAACACCGGCCAAGGCCGCATTGATCGTGCCGACCCTGCACTTGGCCGAAGCTGTGGCGCAGGAATGGGATGCGCAGACCGGTCTTGTCGATCCGCGCACCATGCCGGTGACCCGCAGCGCCAATGCAGCGATCGATAAGGTCCGCACACAGCGGGCCGAGGTGATCGGCCTGTTGTCGGAATACGGCGGCAGCGATCTTTTGTGTTACCGCGCGCCCGCGCCGGACGGGTTGGTCATGCGCCAGCGGCAGGTTTGGGATCCGCTGCTGGACTGGGCGGCGCGCGATCTTGGCGTGACGCTGACCATTGGCGAAGGCGTCGTGCCGGTGCCGCAACCCACTGAAAGCCTTGATATTTTGCAGCGCGAACTGGACTATGTCGATGATTTCGGGCTGGCTGCGGCGCATGATCTGATCAGCCTGTCAGGGTCGCTGATTCTGGCTTTTGCCGTGATGCGCCGCCATCTGGACGCCGCCCGCGCCTGGGACGTGTCGCGCGTTGATGAGGACTGGCAGACCAGCCAATGGGGCGTTGATGAGGATGCCGCTGCGGCCGCTGCGGTCAAGCGCGCGGCCTTTTTGCATGCCGAAAGATTCTACCATCTGTCGCGCCCTGAACAGAGGTGGCACTGATCTGTGCATTTGTCCTGTGAATTGCCTGTTTTGAGGGCATTTGCGTCGCTCATGATGCGAGTTTCGCTTGACCGAGTGGTGTTTCATCGGACAATCTAGGCAAACTCGGACAAGGGCTATGCCTTTGTAAAAGTCGTCACCTGCAAAGGGTGGCTTAAAAACTGGCTGCCGAATGAATCGGCGGAAACTCAGGAAGAGGTAAAAATGACAAAAACCGTATTTATCGGCGCGTTGGCCGTCGCTGGCTTGACCGCCGGTATCGCATCGGCAGCAACGCTGGATGACGTCAAGGCGCGTGGTTCTTTGAAGTGCGGATCGAACGAAGGTCTGGCCGGTTTCGCCGCACCCGATGCGAACGGCAACTGGGAAGGTTTCGACGTGTCGCTGTGCCGCGCGATTGCAGCCGCTGTGCTGGGTGACGGGCAGGCCGTTGAGTTCGTGCCACTGACAAGCCAGACCCGCTTTACCGCGCTGGCCGCTGGCGAAGTCGATGTGCTGGTCCGCAACTCGACCTGGACCTTCACGCGCGACACCGATCTTGCGCTCGATTTCCCTGCGATCAACTATTACGATGGTCAGGGCTTCATGGTCCCACGCGCGCTGGGTGTGTCCTCGGCGGCCGAACTTGATGGTGCCACCGTCTGCATCCAGACCGGTACCACGACCGAACTGAACCTGGCCGACTATTTCCGCGCCAATGGTATCAGCTACGAGCCCGTGCCCGTTGCCACCAATGCCGAAGGTCAGCAGCAGTACCTGGCCGGTGCCTGTGACGTCTACACCACCGATATTTCGGGTCTTGCCGCGACGCGCGCAACATTCGAAGCACCCGGTGACCACGTGATTCTGCCGGAAGTCGTTTCCAAAGAACCACTGGGCCCCGCAGTGCGCCACGGTGACAATGCATGGGGTGATATCGTTCGTTGGACAACCCACGCTCTGGTCGCTGCCGAAGAATACGGCGTGACAAAAGCGAACGTGGCTGAACTGGCTGCGGCACCAACCGACAACCCAGAGGTCAACCGTCTGCTCGGCACCGAAGGTGAGCTGGGCGCGATGATCGGCCTGGACGCAGATTGGGCCGTGAAGGTGCTGTCTGTTGCTGGTAACTATGGCGAAATCTTTGAAGCGAACATCGGTGAATCCACCGCTGTTGGTCTGGCACGCGGTCTGAACGCGCAGTGGACCGACGGTGGCCTGATGTATGGCGGCCCGTTCCGTTAATCGCTGATTGCTTGGGGTCCGGCTTTGGCCGGGCCCCTTTCATCATCCTATCATCCGATATTCTGACCTTTGGCGGGCAAGATCGTTCTTGTTCCCCTGTTGTTGTATCCAGACAGAGGACTGCGCATGGCAGACATTTCTGATCACCCGCGCGAAACATTCCGCATCAGTATGTTACTTTACGATGCGCGCTACAGGTCGCTGACCATTCAGGTGGTCGCAGCCATGCTGATCATGCTGTTCCTGGCGCAACTGGTTGACAACACCGTCACCAACCTTGCTGTTCTGGGCAAGGACATCAGCTTCAGTTTCCTGTGGTCCACCGCTGGTTATGATATTAACCAGCAGATCATCCCCTTCACATCGCAGGACACGCATGCGCGCGCCGCCTTGGTGGGGATTCTCAACACGCTGCTGGTGGCAGTGTTGGGCTGTATTCTGGCGACCGTGATTGGCGTTTTCGCAGGCGTGTTGCGCCTGTCGAAGAACTGGCTCGTCGCCCGTGTGATGACCTTTTACGTCGAATGCATGCGCAACACGCCGCTGCTGATCTGGATCCTGATCGTTTTCGCCGTGATGACCGAAGCCACCCCGCAGCCGCGCGATTTCCGTGAAGGCGGGACAGCGGCCATGGTGTTTGCAGACAGTGTCGCGGTCACTAACCGCGGTGTCTTCATTCCGCGCCCGATCTGGGCCGACGGCTCTGGGATCATTGTCGCCTTTCTGATTTTGTCGATCATCGGAATTTTCGTGCTGCGCTATGTCGCGCGCAAACGCCAAGAAGACACGGGCCAGCAGCTGCCCGTGCTGCGATTGTCGCTGGCAATGTTGATTGTGCCTGTGACGCTGGCGTTCTTTGCACTGGGCCGTCCCATCACGCTGGAATATCCTGAATTGGGCGGTTTCAATTTTGAGGGCGGCTTGCAAGTACGCAATTCGTTCATCGCGCTGTGGCTCGCGTTGTCGCTTTATACATCCGCCTTTATCGCGGAAATCGTGCGGTCCGGTATTCTGGCCGTGTCGAAAGGCCAGACAGAGGCCGCCTTTGCGCTGGGCATGCAGCCAAATCGCACCATGCAGCTGATCATCCTGCCGCAGGCGCTGCGTGTGATCATCCCGCCGCTGATTTCACAGTTCCTGAACCTGACCAAGAACTCGTCCTTGGCGCTGGCCGTGGGGTATATGGACGCGCGGTCCACCTTGGGCGGCATCACCGTCAACCAGACCGGACGCGAATTGGAAGGGATCTTGCTGTTGGGGATATTCTATCTGATCACCAGCCTGATCATTTCATCGGCCATGAATTTCTACAATTCCGGCGTCAAGCTGAAGGAGCGCTGAGATGACCAGCACATCAAAAGTCGCCTATGTCCGCACCGACATGTTGCCCGAACAGGCACCGCCGCCCGGTGTGGCCGGCCCGGTGAAATGGCTGCGCGAGAACCTGTTTTCGGGGTGGTTCAATTCGCTGATGACGATTCTGGCGATCTATGTCGTCTGGTCGGTGCTGTCGGGCACGCTGCCTTGGGTCTTCAACGGGATCTGGGATGCAGGATCGTTGAACGAATGCCGTGAAATCCGTGATGCGCGCGGGCTGGAAAGCGCAGCATGCTGGGCGGTGATCAACGAACGCTGGTTGCAGATGCTGTTCGGTTTCTATCCGACGGATAATCCGGTACTGGCACGGCTGTTCTATGCCGAAGAACTGGCCGCCGCCGGCGGCGCAGAGGTCGTGTTCGGCGGCGGTTTCAACGCGACCCAGCAAGTCGAATTCATTTCCGCGATGAAAGACGACGTCAGCAATGCGGCGATCTTTTTCTTTGGATATTGGCGTCCGCTGGCCGCGCTGGGCTTGCTGGTCGTTGCCGTCGCACCGGTGCTGTATTCCAATCTGCCACGCAGTCTGCTGATCTTTTCGCTGGCCTATCCGTTCATTGCGTTTTTCCTGCTCTGGGGCGGGTCGGTGTGGTTGCCGGTGCTGGTGGCACTGGGCCTTTTGGCGACGGTCATGGCGGGGCGTTATGCATCTGCCTTTGTCGGCAGTCTGGGCGGGCTGATCGTGTCGCTTGTGGTCTTTGCGATCATCTTTATGAACCCGCTGGGCGCGATTGGCGTCGACGGGCTGTTCCCCTTGTTGCCACAGCTGCGCGGTGCGCTGGATGGTGTGATGCCATGGGGTCTGCCCTATACCGCATCCGAGAATTTCGGCGGCTTCATGCTGGCCATCATTATCGGGACGTCCGGCATCGTGCTGTCGTTGCCTTTGGGCATCGCGTTGGCGCTGGGGCGGCAATCGTCGATGCCGCTGATCAAATGGGTCTGCGTGTCGTTCATCGAGGTGATCCGCGGCGTGCCGTTGATTGTGTGGCTGTTCACTGCATCGACGCTGCTGAACTATTTCCTGCCACCCGGCACCACGTTCGACCTGCTGTTGCGGGTGATCATCATGGTCACGCTGTTTGCTTCTGCCTATCTGGCCGAGGTGGTGCGCGGCGGTCTGGCTGCCTTGCCCAAAGGGCAATACGAGGCGGCAGATTCACTGGGCCTGGATTACTGGAAATCCATGCGGCTGATTATCCTGCCGCAGGCGCTGAAAATCTCGATCCCTGGGATCGTGAACACCTTTATCGGGCTGTTCAAGGATACCACGCTGGTGGTGTTCATCGGTCTGCGTGACCCGCTGGGCCTGACCAATGCGATCCGCGCCACCAGTGAATGGAACGGCATCTACTGGGAACTGTACATCTTTGTGGGGGGGCTGTTCTTCATGTTCTGCTTCTTCATGTCCCGTTATTCAATGTATCTGGAGCGTCGTCTCCGGACTGACCACCGCTGAGGAGAGACGATCATGGCCCAAGTTGAACTGGATAGCGTCGGGACGACCCGGCTTGCCGCGAATGTCTCTGACGAGGTGGCAATTGAAATCCGCAACATGAACAAATGGTACGGCACGTTCCATGTGCTGCGCGACATTGACCTGACGGTGCAGCGCGGCGAACGGATCGTCATTGCGGGGCCTTCGGGGTCTGGCAAATCGACGCTGATCCGCTGCATCAACGCGCTGGAAGAACACCAGAAAGGGCAGATCACCGTGGATGGCACGGTGCTGTCGTCCGACCTCAAGAACGTGGACCGTATCCGGTCCGAGGTTGGGATGGTGTTCCAGCATTTCAATCTGTTCCCGCATCTGACCATTCTGGAAAACTGCACGTTGGCACCGATCTGGGTGCGCAAGATTCCCAAGCGCGAAGCCGAAGAGATCGCGATGCATTTCCTGACCAAGGTCAAGATCCCCGAACAGGCGCTGAAATACCCCGGCCAGTTGTCCGGCGGCCAGCAGCAGCGCGTCGCCATCGCACGGTCCTTGTGCATGCGCCCGCGCATCATGCTGTTTGATGAACCCACATCGGCGCTTGACCCTGAAATGATCAAGGAAGTGCTGGACACGATGGTGAGCCTTGCCGAAGACGGCATGACCATGCTGTGTGTGACCCATGAGATGGGTTTTGCCCGTCAGGTGGCGAACCGTGTGATTTTCATGGATCAGGGCCAGATCGTCGAACAGAACGAGCCTGAAGAGTTTTTCAACAATCCGCAGTCCGAACGGACCAAGCTGTTCCTGAGCCAGATCCTCGGGCATTGAGTGGTCGGATTAAGAAATTTCTAGCCTCCGGCGGGGATATTTAGGCTCTGAAGATGGGCAGGTCGGCGGGGGTTATGAAGGCGGTGCAGCTGCCGCTGTGGCGGGTGGCATTGCCCCAATCCGCGGTGTCGAAGGTGATCACGCAGGTGGCGCAGGTCGGGTAATCGCCAAACCGCGGATGCGCGGGGCGCTGCTTGATCATTCCTTCCGCGAGCATGGCGATACCGGGGTTATGCCCGATCATCGCCACGCTGCGCGTGGTCTGTTTGCGCAAAAGGTCCAGCATCATGTCGGGGCTGGCGTGGTAAAGCGCAGGCACCAATTGCAGCGCCGGTGTTGGCGTCAGATGCGGCAGGATCAGCGCCGCGGTTTCCTGCGTGCGGGCTGCATCGGAACACAGCATGACATCCGGCACATGCCCCTGCGCGGCCAGCCATGCGCCGATGGCAGGGGCCGCGCAGCGCCCGCGGTCGTTCAGCACCCTTGCGTGATCATCCATGAAAGGATCGTCCCAGCTGGATTTCGCATGGCGGATCAGGATCAGCGTCAGGGTCACAGGAAAGACCTCATATGAAAGGCGGCATGGGCGGGCAGGCGGGTGCCTTGGCCCACGGGGCAGCTTCCACGTGCAGCGCAGCCTTGTGTCATGCAATCCTGTCCTGCTGGGCTGCGCAAGTGGTCCTTGCAAGCTGTGACATCATAGCCGCTGGCAAAGGCACCGACAGGGCAGGCATTGGCGCAGGGCTGGTTTGTGCAGCTGTCGCAGGGGCGAGTGCCCGCGCCTGTCGCTGCGACCCAAGGCACCAGCAGCGCCATCCGGTAGGAGATGAACAATCCACCCGTGTCATGCACCAGAAACCCGATGGGTGACGCCCAGGCCCGCCCCGACCGCAGCGCCCAGGTGTAGAACGGCAGGAACGGCGCACCGCCAAAGGGGTAAAGCGGCAGTGCGCCGAAATCCTGCGCCAGCGCGTCACCGATCCGGCGCGACCAGCGGTCCATCGGGTCGGGCTGGCCGTCGTGGTATTCGGGGCTGGCGGTGAAGACCGGCCAGAACGCCGGTTCTGCGGGGCTGATCAGGACCAGTGACCCGTCCTTGCGCGGTAATGCGTCATCCGGCTGGATCGGAAACGCGCCCGCGACTTGCAGCCCGTGCAAGGCGAGTGCATCGTCAAGCGCGCTGCCCGTCATCGTCAGCGCGGTTCGCGGATGATCGAGCCTGCGCCATGTTCGGTGAACAATTCCAGCAGGCTGGCATTGGGTAGGCGACCATCAAGGATGACCACCGCACGCACGCCCTGTTCCACCGCCATCAGCGCGGTTTCGGCCTTGGGGATCATGCCGCCGTTGATCGTGCCATCGGCGATCATCGCGCGGACCTGATCGGGGGTCAGCTGGGTCACAACCTCGCCGCTGGCATCCTTGATGCCGGGCACATCGGTCAACAGCAGCAGCCGGTCCGCCTTGAGAGCGCCGGCAATGGCACCCGCCGCCGTGTCGCCGTTAACGTTGAAGGTTTCCAGCATGTCCATGCCAGTGGCCACAGGGGCCACGACGGGGATGATGCCTGCGGCGTTCAGATCGCGCAGCACCTGCACGTTCATTTCCACGGGACGGCCGACAAAGCCCAATTCGGGGTTCAGCGCCTCGGCGACCATCAGGTCGTCGTCCTTGCCCGACAGGCCGACAGCGCGCCCGCCTTCGTCCATGATTGCCTGCACGATGCGTTTGTTGACAAGGCCGGTCAGCACCATTTCGACGACTTCGACCGTGTCCTTGTCGGTCACGCGCTGGCCGCGCACGAATTCGGTCTTGATGCCCAGCTTGTCCAGCATCTGGTTGATCATTGGGCCGCCGCCATGCACGACAACAGGGTTCATACCGACCTGTTTCATCAGCACGATATCGCGGGCGAATTCGGCCATCGCATCGGCGTCGCCCATGGCATTGCCGCCGAATTTCACCACGACGACAGCACCGGAATAGCGTTGCAGATAGGGCAGGGCCTCGGACAGGGTGCGGGCGGTCGCGATCCAGTCACGGTTCATGTCGGGCGTCCTTTTCTTCATGATATCCCTGCGATGATGGCGCGCAATGTGGGGATGCCTTCGCCTTTTTCGGCAGAGGTCAGGATCAGCTCGGGATAGGCGGCGGGGTGTTTGACCAGTGCGGCGCGGGTCTTGGCCAATGATTCTGCCAAGGCATCGCCACGCAGTTTATCAACCTTGGTCATCACGACCTGAAAGGTCACGGCTGAGGCGTCAAGCAGCGACATGATTTCTTCGTCCACGGCCTTGGCGCCATGGCGCGCGTCGATCAGTACGAAAACCCGCCGCAGGGTCTGCCGGCCTTGCAGGTATTGTTTCAGCAGGCGCTGCCATTTATCGACCACCGCGACCGGCGCATTGGCGAAACCATAGCCCGGCAAATCGACGACATAGATGTCGCCCGCGGTGAAAAAGTTGATTTCCTGCGTGCGTCCCGGGGTGTTCGACGCGCGCGCCAGCCCCTTGCGGCCGGTCAGCGCGTTGATCAGGGATGATTTCCCAACGTTGGACCGGCCTGCGAAACAGACCTCGATCCGGTCGGCGGGCGGCAGGCCGTCCATGGCGACGACACCTTTGACAAAGGTGGTTTCGCCCGCAAACAGCATGCGCCCAACCTCTATGCTGGCATCGTCAGGCGTGGCAGCCTCGGGAAAGCGCAGTTCCATATCGGTTCATCTATCCTATTTGTCAGACTTGATGTCCGCATCCGCCTTTTTGCGTTTCAGCCCCGATTTGATGTTGCCGAATACATCGGGTTTCGCCCCGTGGCTGCGCATGATCGCATATTGCTGCACGAACGTGATGCAGTTGTTGGCAATCCAGTACAGCACCAGACCGGATGCAAAGCCGCCCAGCATGAACATGAAGACCCATGGCATCCAGGCAAAAATCATCTGCTGCGTCGGGTCGGTTGGGGCTGGGTTCAGTTTCTGTTGCATCCACATCGAAATGCCCAGCAGGATCGGCAGCAGACCGATAAAGATCAGCGACAGGATTGATCCCGGATCGGGTGCCGCGTAGGGCAGCAAGCCGAAAAGGTTAATAAGCGACGATGGGTCAGGCGCGCTGAGGTCGTCGATCCAGCCGATCCATGGCGCATGCCGCAATTCGATGGTCACAAAGATCACCTTGTACAGCGAAAAGAAGATCGGGATCTGCAACAGGATCGGCAGACAACCCGCCGCCGGATTGACCTTGTTTTCCTTGTAAAGCTTCATCATGCCTTGCTGCATGGCCTGCCGGTCATCGCCGGCACGTTCCTTCAGCTTTTCCATTTCGGGCTGCAGCTCTTTCATCCGCGCCATCGAAACGTAGGACTTGTAGGCCAGCGGCAGCACCAGTGCCTTGAGGATGAGCGTCAGCGCCAGAATGGACCAGCCCATGTTGCCGATGATGATGTTCAGGTTATGAAGCAGCCAGAAAATCGGTTTGGTCAGGAAAAAGAACCATCCCCAATCGATGCTGTCGATAAAGCGATCCACGCCAGTTTCGTTTTCATAATGGGTGATCGCCTCCCATTCCTTTGCGCCTGCGAACAAGCGTGTGGTGACGGTGGCGGTCTCACCGGCGGCAACCACGCTGGGGGGCATCACGGCCTCGACCTGATACAGATCGCGCGCTTCGAAATATTTGGATGTGGACCGGAACGGCGTGCCTGTTGCAGGGATCAGCGTGGTCATCCAGAAATGGTCGGTATAGCCAATCCATCCGGATTGTTGCACGTCGATCCGGTCAGCCAGCGTCCGTTCGCGTTCGTCGAATGTGTGATCGGTGATGTTGCTATAGCTGGTTTCTTCCAGCTCGCCGTCGGACATCCGTACCAGACCTTCGTGCAGGATGAAGAACCGTTTCGCGTCAGACGGCTCGCCATGCCGGCGCACAAGCCCGTAGGGCCGCGCGCTGACGGTCTCGGTGCCGACGTTCTGGATGCTTTGCGCAAAGCTGAACATGAATAGGTCATCGACCGAAATTTCGGTGCGGAAAATCTGGCCTGCGCCATTGTCCCAGACCAGGGTCACCGGAGTGGATGGCGTCAGTGTCTCGCCGGTTTCGACGGACCAAATCGTGTCGGGGCCGGGGACTGCGGCGGGGTCGATGCCGTCGGTCGCTGTCCAGCCGAACGCCGCGAAATAGGCGTCAAGTTCGCCGACAGGGCGCAACAGGCGCACGATTGGCGCGTCCTCATCCAGCGTTTCACGGTAATCGGTCAGCGCCAGATCGTCGATCCGGCCGCCCAGCATGGAAATCGACCCGGTCAGTTCGGGTGTCTCGATCGCGATGCGCGCCACGTCGGGTGCTGTCTGTTCGACACTGGCGGGCGAAGTGGCGTCGGGTGTTACCGGATCGGCCAGCGGCACGGTCGGATCAACGGATTGGGTTGCAACCTGAGCCGCAGGATCGACAGCAATCTCTTCGGGCGGGAACAGCAGCGTCCACGTCATGATCACCGCAAAGCTGAGAAGCGTCGCAAGGATGAGGTTACGGTTCTGCTCGTTCATCTGAAAACACCTGTTTCCCACATCAATTATCAGCGCCGTTCAACCTGTCGGGGCGACAAAGGTCAAGCGGTTTTCAGGAAAAGGCAGCCCTTTGGGGCAACAGAACACGCAAGTTTGCACAAGCATCGGCCGGACGGATCCGCCGTGCCGATGTTTCAGCTTTTCTTGCGACCCAGCACATCCCAGCCCGCAAGGGCAAGGGTGATCGCGGCGATCACTGCGATATCCAGCCTTTCTAGCTTGATAACAAGGATTGCAATGAAGCCGAAAAGCATGATGAAGGCGAAAATCGCCAAGCCGCGCTCAAACATTGGTCACTACTCCGCTCGTTTTTTTGAGTTCACTTGTCAACCACCGCGCCGTGCGCAGTAATCGGGCGTCATTGCCCCGGCGGCCCACCACCTGCAGACCCATTGGCAGGCCTGTCGAGTCCTCGAACAATGGCAGCGTCACAACCGGTACGCCGCATAACGTCCACAACCCATTATACACAGCACTGCCCGTCGATGACAGCCCTGCAGGGGCAGATGTGGGTGTTGCGGGGCAGATAATCGCGTCACAACGGGCAAAGATTTCGTCCAGCGCCGCGTTCAGCAGCTTTGGCCAGTCGAGCGCGGCGAGGTAGTCGCGCGCCAGCACGGTCTTGCCAGCGTCGATCGCGGCCAGCGTGATATCGGATAGCTGCTGGCGCCCGCGTCGTTCATAAGCATAATAGCATTTCGCCATTTCGGCAAAATTGATCCGCTCGCGGATCTCGGCCGCTTCGTCGAAGAGTATTGGCAGGGTCAGGGCAAAAGCATCCTCGCCCAGAATATCCGACAATTCCTGCATGGCGAGCGCCATATCCTCGGAAGGGGCCGTGTCACCGGGCATGTGGGCCATAAGTGCCAGCGTCGGTCGCACCGGCACGTCCGACAAAGCGGTGGCAAGCAGGCGCGGTGGTGCCGACAGCGTGGTGGCGTGATCAGCGGGATCGTCGCCGCACAGCACATCGGCCAGCATCGCCACACCGGCCACGCTTGTCGCAAAGACCCCGACAGTGTCGAGCGATGGCGATTGCGACAAGATACCTGTGCGCGGGATCATCCCAAAGCTGGGTTTAAAGCCCACGACACCGCAATAAGCAGCGGGTCGGATGACCGATCCACCCGTTTGTGTGCCGATGGCAAGCGGCACCATGGCCGCACCGACCGCCGCCGCAGAGCCCTGCGACGATCCGCCGGGCGTGTGGTCGGGGTTAACTGGATTGCGGGTCTTTCCCGGTGCGACATAAGCCAGCTCGGTCGTGACCGTCTTGCCCATCACATAAGCACCCGCCGCCTTGAGCTTGCGCACGATCACAGCGTCTTCGGTCGGAACACGGCCTTTGTCGATGATCGTGCCGTTTTCGGTCGGTATGCCGTTGGTATCGATGATGTCTTTCAACGCCACTGGCAGGCCGTGCAACGGGCCGACCGGACGGCCCGTCTTGCGCTGGGCATCAAGCCGCCCTGCCTGCGTCATCACATGCTGTTCATCCAGCCAGGCCCAAGCCTGCACATCTGCTTCGCGCCGCTTGACCTGCTCGATACAGGCTGCCGCCAGATCAGCCGCACGCATGGCGCCCGATGCCAGCCTGTCGCGCATGTCCAGCGGATCAAGCGTGATCAAGCTGTCACCCAGCCGCGCCGGAGTGGCGTTATCGTGTGCCATAAATCGCATCCGGCAGCGCGAAGACCAGCGCAGGGAACTCATACATCAAGAACATGCAGATAAAGACCATGCCCAGATAGGGCATCACACCCTTGAAGATATGTGAAAGCTGAACCGAAGGTGGGGCGATCCCCTTGAGATAATAGGCCGACATCGCCATCGGCGGGGTCAGGAACGATGTCTGCAGGTTCAGCGCCACAAGGATGCCAAAGAACAGCGGATCAACCCCGAACAGCGGCAAAAGCGGCAGGAAGATCGGCACGAAGATGATGATGATTTCCGACCATTCCAACGGCCAGCCCAGCAAAAAGATGATCAGCTGTGCAAGGATCAGGAACTGGAACGGTGTCAGATCGAACCCCATCACGAATTCCGAGATCAGGTGTTCACCACCCAGATACGAGAAGACAGACGAGAATGTGTAGGACCCGACGAACAACCAGCAGACCATCGCCGTGGTGCGCACCGTCAGATACACGCTTTCGCGCAGTTTTTGATAGCTCATCGCGCGGTAAGCGGTCGCCAGCACCATGCCACCCAAGGCACCGATCGACGCGGCCTCGGTCGGGGTGGCCAGACCGAACAAGATTGACCCCAACACGGCAAGGATCAGGAACGCCAGCGGAAAGATCGATGTCATCAGCATCCAGGCAAGCTCGCCAAACGGGACGTCAGGCACTTCTTCCTTGGTTGGTCTGGGGGCCACGCTTGGCTGCAGGATCGACCGGCCGATGATATAGGTCAGGTAAAGTCCGACCAGAACAAGGCTGGGGTAAAGCGCTGCGGCATAAAGCCGGACGATCGACACGCCGGACGCCGCCGCATAGACGATCAGCATGATCGACGGCGGGATCAGAATGCCCAACGTGCCGCCTGCGCAGATAATGCCAGACGCAAAGCTGGTGTCATAGCGTGCCTTGAGCATGGCTGGCAGCGCCAGCAGGCCCATCAGCGTCACGACCGCACCCACGATGCCGGTCGATGTGGCGAACAGGGCGCAGGTCACAAGGGCTGCAACACCCATCGAGCCGGGCATGCCCTTGGCCGCGATGTTCAGCGTCGTGAACAGCCGGTCAACGATGTTGGCGCGTTCGACGACATAGCCCATGAACAAAAACAGCGGCACGGCGGTCAGAACTTCGTTCGACATGACCGTGTAGGTCTGGTTCACGAACAGATCGAAGATCCTGTTGTTGTAAAACCCCTCGATCCAGGCGGTGAAGGATGTCCATCCATCCGTATCCTCGGCCAGGCGGTTAAAGGTGCGCCACATCCGATCTGGTTCGTAATAGGCATAATAGCCAAACCCGATTCCCATCGCCATCAGCGTGAATGCGATTGGAAAACCAAGAAAGACGAGGACAATGAAGATGCCAAGCATCATCAGGGCAACTTGCGGATCAGTCACTTGCTATACTCCGTAAAATGGGGACCTGGCGCCCTGAGCGCACTCACTGGCCTTGCGCCGCTTTTTCAGCGGCTTGTTTGATCAACAGATCTTCTGTTTCCATGACGTCCTCGGCGGCGCGGCGCCAGTATCCTTCGCGGATGCAAAGAATACAGCGAAACACTTGTGCCAGACCCTGAAACAAAAGCAGGATGCCAGCGACGACGATGATGGTCTTGAATTGATAGATCGGCACGCCCGCAGGGCTGTTGATGCTGACCTCGGCATAGCTCCATGACCGCGCGGCATATTTCCAGCCTGCGAAGATCAGCGCCAGAACGCCGGGAAAGAAGAAAAGGACGTAAAGCACAAGATCGACCTTGGCTTGCGTCTGCACTTTCCAGAGCCGATAGATGAAATCGCCGCGGACATGGCCGCCGCGCGACAGGGTATAGGCCCCGCCCATCATGAACAGCGTCCCATACATGATGAATGATACATCAAGCGCCCATGGTGTCGGCTTGTTCAGGAAGTATCGCATGAACACTTCAAAGCTCATGCCGAAGGTCATCATGATGATAAGCCAGGCAAAAGCCTTGCCGAAGTAACCCGACAGCTTGTCGGCAAATTCAATATAGCGGATCATGATTATTCCCCTTCATGTCGTGACAAACCGGGGGCGCATCGCACCCCCGGTTCTATCGTGGTTGTGACCCGTAGGATCAGATTGCGAGCTTGCCGGGGAAGTAATGCTCGTAGGCAAGCGCCAGATCGGGTGCGTTCATCAGCTCGTAATAGGCGACCTTGTCGACCCATGCGCGCTGGCTGTCCATAACCCGCTTGGAGAAATCGTCCTGTTCCAGCTCGGTGATCAGACCGTCCCAGGCGTTAAGCTGCGCCTGCAGAATGTCTTTCGATGTCCGGTGAACGGTCACACCCAGCTCGTCGCGGATGCGCAGCAGGTCGTTGGAATACTGGTCCATCGCCAATGCTGTGTTCGCTGTCGAAGCGGCCTCTACGCCGTAACGCAGGATTGCCTGAAGATCGTCGTCCAGGTCGGTATAGAAGTCCTGGTTGATGATGAATTCAAAGCTTTCCGACGCCTGGTGATAGGACGACAGGTAATAGTTCTTTGCCACGTCAGGCGCGCCGAAACGCAAGTCAGACGATGGGTTGTTGAACTCGAACGCGTCGATAACGCCACGTTCCATCGCGGGGACGATTTCGCCACCAGGAAGCTGCGCCACGGACATGCCCATCGACTGCAGCAGGTCGGCAGCCAGACCAACGGTCCGGTACTTGAAGCCTTGCAGATCAGCAGCGGTGTTCACTTCTTGCTTGAACCAGCCAAATGGCTGCGCTGGCATTGGGAAGCCCATGAAGCCAACAACGTTCAGGCCCAGGATGTCCTGTGTCAGTTCGCGGTACAGTTCGGCACCGCCGCCCTGATAGAACCAGCCCAGCATGGTGTTAGCAGAACCGCCGAAGACAGGACCGGTGCCAAAGAACGAAGCGGACTTGGATTTTCCGTACCAGTACACAGGCACGGTGTGCGCCATGTCGATCACGCCATCATTGACCGCGTCCATCACCTGGAATGCGCCGACGACGGCACCAGCTGGCAGCAGATCGATCGACAGACGTCCACCGGACATCGCCTCTACACGATCAATATATTGCTGCGCAAAATCCATCCAGATGTCCGATGCGGGCCAGGATGTCTGCATCCGTACCACCAGCGGCGCTTGTGCCAGAACGGCGGGCGCGCTCAGCGCTGCACCGGCGGCGACTGTTCCACCCAAGGCACCTTTACTCAAGAATGACCGGCGCGACAGCGCACTCGTGGTCTTCGGAGCCGTTTTCTCTGTCATTGTATCCTCCCAGATATGTTTCGCTGCCTAAAGACATCGAGGTGGTCAGGTTTAATCACCAATTTTCGAAAAGCAAGTGTCGAAGCGCCCTTTGCCCGTGCGTTTGCGCTAACACGTCAGAAAATTAAGATTTTATACAACTCAAGGGCGTTCGGCGGTGCGGCTGATCACACGCGACTGTCATGATGATCACACCAGACGGTCAAGCGGTGCCGCCCCGGCAAAAAATGAATCAAGGTTGTCGAGCGCACGGAATCCCATCGCATCGCGCGTCTCGAATGTGGCGGAGCCGATATGCGGTAACATAAACACGTTATCCAGCTGCGCCAGCGCGGTGTTGCCGCCCGGTTCGGTGCGAAACACATCAAGTCCCGCCGCGAACAACCGCCCGCTTGTCAGCGCCGCGACCAGCGCATCTTCGTCCACCAGCGCGCCGCGTGCGGTATTCACCAGAATCGCCCGTTCCGGCAGCAGCGCCAATGTACGGGCGTTGATCAGGCCGGTGGTATCGGCACTGGCCGGACAATGCAGCGACAACACATCCGACACTGCCAGCAGGCTGTCGATTGTGTCATGAAACACGGCGCCTTTTTCCTTGTCGGGGCTTAGGCGGCTGCGGTTGTGGTAATGGATTTCCATCCCAAAACCGCGCGCGCGGTCTGCCGTGATCTGGCCGACACGGCCCATGCCCAGCACGCCAAACCGGCGTCCGGTGACCTGCCTGCCGACCATGAAAGACGGCGACCAGAAATTCCAGCGCCCTTCGCGCACCATCCGGTCGCCCTCGGACCCGCGCCGTGCGGCACCCAGCATGCACAGCATGGCAATTTCGGCAGTGGCATCCGACAGCACATCGGGCGTGTTTGTCACAGCGATCCCGCGCGCCTTGGCAGCGGGCAGATCGACATGATCGACGCCAACGGAATGGTTGGCGATGATCCGCAGCCGGTCGGGCAGGGCGGCGATGACGTCCGCGCTGAAATGTTCCGAATGGCAAGGCAGGACGGCGTCGACATTTTGGCAGGCGGCGATCAGTTCATCGCGCGTCAGGACATGATCGTCCGCGTTCAGGATCACGTCATAGCTTTCACGCGCGCGGTCCAGCACGGCATCGGCCAGTTTGCGGGGGATCAGCAGGGTGGGTTTGGTGGTCATGGCATCGTCTTTCCTAAGGTTTGTCGCATTGTGAGCGGAACCTGACGGGAAAAGAAACCCCGCAAACGCAAGAGCGCGCAAATGCCCGCCGTGCCTTATCTGGTCAAGAGGGTTGGCCCGCGCGTTGTTTCGTGTATATCACGGCGGGCAAACATGGACCTGGGGGTGACCTCGGGTGGCTCTTCCGGCCGCCTATCCGCCGGACAACCTGTCAAAACCAGACGTTGCCGGCGCGCTGCTGCCGGACAGGAAAGATTTACATGATTTCTCTCGATGCGTACCGCACCCAGTGGACGGGCAATATCCGCGCTGACCTGTTGGCGGGGCTGGTCGTCGCCCTTGCCCTGATCCCCGAGGCGATCGCCTTTTCCATCATCGCGGGCGTTGACCCCAAGGTGGGGCTTTACGCTAGTTTCTCGATCGCGGTGCTGACAGCGATCACGGGCGGGCGGCCTGGCATGATTTCTGCCGCCACCGCAGCGACCGCCGTTCTGATGGTGACATTGGTGCGCGATTACGGGCTGGAATATCTGCTGGCCGCAACTGTGCTGGCCGGACTGATCCAGATCGGCGCGGGTATCCTGCGGCTGGGCTTTGTCATGCGCTATGTGTCGAAATCGGTGATGACGGGTTTTGTGAACGCGCTGGCGATCTTGATCTTCATGGCGCAATTGCCCGAGCTTGACCCCGGGGTCGTAACATGGCTGACCTATGTGCTGGTGGCCGCAGGGCTTGCGATCATCTATCTGTTTCCGCTTTTGACCAAGGCGATCCCGTCACCGCTGGTCACCATCGTGGTGCTGACAGCGCTGGTCATGGTCTTTGGCTGGGATGTGCGCACCGTGGGCGATATGGGCGCATTGCCCGATACGCTGCCGGTGTTCCTGATCCCGCAGATCCCGCTGACATTCGAGACGCTGATGATCATCCTGCCCTATTCCATCGCGGTTGCTATCGTGGGCCTGCTGGAAAGCCTGATGACACAAAACATCGTCGATGATCTGACAGACACGAAATCCAACCGTAATCAGGAATGTATTGGCCAAGGCATCGCCAACACTGCAACGGGTTTCATTGGCGGCATGGCGGGTTGCGCGATGATCGGCCAGTCGATCATCAACGTCAAATCCGGCGGGCGCGGACGGTTGTCCTGCTTCACGGCGGGTGTGGTCCTGCTGATCCTCGTGGTGTTTCTGGACGATCTGGTCAGCCAGATCCCGATGCCCGCCTTGGTGGCGATCATGATCATGGTCAGCATCGGCACGTTTTCGTGGTCCTCGATCAAATCGCTGCGGACGCATCCGCGATCATCCTCGATCGTGATGATCGCCACGGTGGTGACGGTGGTATATACCCACAACCTTGCCATCGGGGTGCTGGTGGGTGTGCTGCTTTCGGGCATCTTCTTTGCCGGCAAGATCGCGCAATTGTTCAAGGTCACAACGACCATGTCCACGGACGGGCGCGAACGGACCTATGTCGTCGAAGGCCAGCTGTTCTATGGCTCGGTCGAGGATTTCATGAACGCCTTCGATTTCAAAGAGGCGCTGGACAGGGTCATCATCGACGTCAGCGGCGCGCATATCTGGGACATCAGTTCCGTGCAGGCGCTGGACATGGCGGTGCTGAAATTCCGCCGCGATGGGGCCGAGGTGGATATCGTCGGGATGAACACAGCGTCAGAAACCATCGTGGACAAGCTTGCCATCCATGACAAGCCGGGCGCGATAGACAAGTTGATGGCGCATTAAGGAGACGGATATGACACCGACACAAAAGATCGTGGCCTTCATCGACGGGTCGATTTATTCCGAAAGCGTCTGCCACCATGCCGCCTGGATCGCCGAGCGTACGGGGGCTGCGGTGGACCTGATCCATGTGTTGGGCCCGCGCGACACATCGGGCAAGCGTGACCATTCCGGCGCGATTGCGCTGGGCGCGCGCACGGCGCTGTTGCAGGAACTGGCCGAACTCGACGCGCAACGCTCCAAACTGATGAGCCATCGTGGCCGTGCCATTTTGGATGATGCGCAGGCCATTCTGGACAAGGATGGCGTGACCGGCATCAACACCCGCCTGCGCCATGGCGACGTCGTCGAGGCGGTGGCCGAAGTCGAAGGCGATGCCCGTGTCATCATCGTCGGCAAACGTGGCGAGGATGCGGATTTCGCCAAGGGCCATCTGGGGTCCAACCTTGAACGGATCGTGCGCACCAGCACACGCCCCGTGTTCGTCGCATCGCGCGCCTTCAAGCCGATTGCACGCGTGCTGGTCGCCTATGATGGCGGCGCATCCGCGATGAAAGCGGTGGATCACATCGCGCGCAGCCCGCTGTTTCAGGGCCTGTCCATCCATGTCGTCACCGTTGGCGCGGCCTCCGCCGAGGTGGAAAAAGGCCTTGCCAATGCCAAGGCGATGCTGAAAGCCGCAGGGCTGGAGGCGGCAACATCCGTCCTGCCAGGCCAGCCCGAAAAGGCATTGGCCGATCTGGTGGACACCCAAGGTTACGACATGCTGGTGATGGGCGCCTATGGGCACAGCCGGATTCGCAGCCTTGTGATCGGGTCTACCACCACGGCGATGATCCGGGCCTGCAAGGTGCCGGTCGTGCTGATGCGCTGACGCTTTACATCTTCCGAGCCCAAATATCCCCGCCGGAGGCATCGATCTTTTGAGGAATGATGCCTTTGGCCCGCGCAGGACCAGATGATCATCTGACGCAACCGCGATGACCGCAGGGCCATTGCAGGCCTTCCCCAGCGCGCCCACGTCAAAACAAACCCGCCGATCGCGCTGCGCTGCGTGATCCGGCCGTTGCTTGTGCTGCGCCAAGAGGCGTAACTGCGGTCCAAGGGGCTGTGTTGTCTATGCCTATTCAGGAAGGTCGCCACGATGGACACACCACAATTGCTGATCATCGCGATTCTTGTCGCGACCATGGCGCTGTTTTTGTGGGGGAAGTTCCGGCATGATGTCGTGGCGCTGGCGTCGCTGATGGCCTGCGTCATCGCGGGGCTGGTCCCGGCTGATGCCGCCTTTGCCGGTTTCGCGCATCCGGCGGTGATCACCGTCGCCTGCGTGCTGATCCTCAGTCAAGGTCTGCAAACCACCGGTGCAGTCGATTGGCTGGCGCGCACGATCCTGCCGCGCGCGGCGGGGCGCACCGCCAGCCTTGCGGCGCTGATGGGGCTGGGGGCGCTGCTGTCGGGGTTCATGAACAACGTAGGCGCGATGGCGCTGCTGATGCCCGTGGCGGTGCAAGTGTCCGGCAGGTTGGATATGACGCCGGGGCAGGTGCTGATGCCGCTGGCCTTTGCGACGATCCTTGGCGGCATGACCACGCTGATCGGCACGCCGCCCAACCTGATCGTGTCGGGTTTCCGCGCGCAGGCGGGGCTGGGCCAGTTTGCCATGTTCGACTTTGCGCCCGTGGGTGTGGCTGTCGCCCTGTGCGGTGTGATCTTCATCATCGTGATCGGCTGGCGGCTGGTGCCACGGCGCAAGGCGGTGGCAGACGGCGATTTTGCGACAGGTGCCTATATGACCGAGGTCCGCGTACCCGACGACAGCAAGGCGGTCGGCCTGACCCTGCGCGCCTTTGAAAGCGAGATCGCCGATAGTGACGCGCAGGTCATCGGCATGGTCCGCAATGATGTGCGGATCACCGCGCCGCATGGCAGACGGCGCATTCATGCCGGCGATATTCTGGTCATGGAAGCCGATGTCGAGGCGCTGGCGGAAACTTTGTCGGTGTTCGGTATTACGCTGGAAGAACAAAAGTCTTCTGCGCCCCAAGCAGATAAACCGGACAAGCCCGATGACGATAGCGGCAAGTCCAAGCGCGACGGCGATGTCGTTCTGCGTGAACTGGCTGTGCTGCCGGCGTCCAGTATCGTCGGGCGGTCGGCGCGGGATCTGCGGCTGCGCACGCGCTACGGCTTGAACCTGTTGGCCGTGGCGCGGGCAGGGCATCCGCCGCGCGCGCGGCTACGCATGCTCAAGCTGAAGTCCGGTGATCTGCTGATGATGCAGGGTCCGGCCGAGGCGCTGTCGGATTTCGCCAATGAGACCGGATGTGTGCCGTTGGGCGCACGCGATCTGCGCATCCCTGATAAGCGTATGGCGCTGATCGCGGGGGCAATCATGCTGGCATCGGTCGCAATTGTCAGCTTTGGGCTGTTGCCTGCGGCGGCGGCGTTCACGCTGGGGGTGGTGGCGACGATGGTCTTTCGCACGGTGCCGCCACGCAGCATTTATACCGCGATCGACTGGCCGGTGATCGTGCTTTTGGGGGCGCTGATCCCGGTGGCGGGGGCGCTGCAATCGACGGGGGCTGCCGATGTGCTGGCGCAGTTTCTGGTCGGTACGGTTGCACAGGGCAATGCCGTCGCGGCCTTGGCAGTCGTGTTGATCACCACGATGTTCCTGTCCGATGTGATGAATAACGCCGCGACAGCGGCTGTCCTTTGCCCGATTGCCATCGGGATCGCGGCGACCTTGGGCGTGAACCCCGACAGTTTCCTGATGGCGGTGGCGATTGGCGCGTCCTGCGCGTTTCTGACCCCCATCGGGCACCAGAACAACACGCTGATCCTTGGCCCGGGTGGGTTCGGTTTCGGCGATTACTGGCGTCTTGGCCTGCCGCTTGAATTGGTGGTGGTGGCGGTCAGTCTTCCGCTATTGCTGGTGGTGTGGCCGCTGTGATGTCCGCCAGCAGCCGTTCAGGCGCGATCCCGCGCTTTTCGGCGCTGGCGCGCACAGCCTGCTGCAACGTGTCGCTGCGCTTGAGCAAGCGGCGGAACCTGTCCTCGTCCAGCACCAGCAGGGTGGATGGCGCAATCGCGCGCACGAGGGCGCGGCGCGGTTTCTGCATCAAGATCGCCATCTGGCCGAACATCTCGCCCGGCCCAAGCCGCCATGTCTGGCCCGCGACCTGCAATTCCACCGCACCCGTGGCAATAAAGAACACCCGTTTGGCGGCGTTGTCCTTGCGGATCAGGATATCGTCGGCATTGGCATAGATCGTCTGGAACGCGCGGCCCAGTTGTTTCAGCGTGGCGTCATCCAGATCGGCAAAAAGCGGCAGTTGCCGGACCAGATCGGACCTTTGCGGCGCGATATCCAGCGGCGGGCGCGTTTCCGCTGCCGCCCTGCGCTGCGCCAGATCCTGTGCCAGCGTGGTATAAACCTCGGCCCCGATCAGCCCGTCGTCGCGCATCGCGGCATATTCGCGTTCTTCCAGCCGCAGCACCGTGCGCCGGATGAACCGGCGTTCCAGTTCTTCGGCATAGCCAGGATATTGCAGGCGCAGCCCTTCCAGCGCGGTTTCCACCAGGTCGATCCGGCGGGCCAGCAGTTCCTGCAACAAATCCGCCACGCGGCGGCCGTGAATGCGGCGGATACGCCCGTCGATAAACACGTCCAGATCGCGCAGGATCAGCCGTTGCGACAGCAGGAATTCGAACCTGTCCGCCGTCATCCGCGCCAGTGGTATCGACAGTTTCAGCCGGTTGTGCAGAACCACCGCCGCGCGGAATGCGCGCCCATAGGTGACCGAGCGTTTTGCGGCGCGCTGATAGCCGCTACGCCCGCCGGACCGCGCGCCTTCGATCAGACGTTCGGCATCGGCCAGCACCTGTTCGGCCATCCGCGCCGAAATTGTCCTGTCGCGCACACGGTCAAGAATCGTGTCGCGTTCGTGTCCCGCCAGCGCGATCAGCCCCAGTGTGATCCGGTCACGGTCCAGCAGATCGGCGCTTTCTTCGGCTTGTTTGACAGCATCATCCAGCCGTTCGCCGAAACGCTTTGCCTCGGAGCGGACAATCTCGCGCGAGAGTTCGTAGTTTTCGGTCGTGCGCGCCACATCTTCGCGCACGGTCTGCAATGCAACGGCCACCACCTGCCGCGACAGCGCGTCGTCGATGGGCGACAGCCGGTCAAGGCCCAGTTGGGCGATGACCCAGCGCAGGCTCGACCCTTGGACGATCAGCGTGAACAGCGTGAAGCCCGTGGCAAGGATGCCGACCACGCGCTTGACCTCGAGCGGGACACGCGTGCTTTCGGTGACGGCCAGCGCCAATGCGAGCGTCACCGCCCCGCGCAACCCGCCCCACAGGATCGCAACGCGGTAAGGCCGGTCGACGGGCGGCGAGGCCCGCAGCAGTGTCAGCAGTGGCAACAACCCGAACAGGATCACGACGCGCGCGGCGATGGCCGCCACGATGACGACGGCGATCAAGGCAAAATCGCTGGGGCGCGCTTCTTCTAGCAGACGCGGGATGAACAGGGCGGCCAGCACAAAGATCAGCGCCCCCGCCCAATGCGCGAGCAATCCCCAGACCTCGCGCAGATTGGTCCATGATTGCGGCGCCAGGCGGCTGGGGCCGGTCAGGTTCAGTGTCAGTCCGGCTGTCACGACCGCGATCACGCCTGATGCACCGATCATCTGTTCCGCACCGATATAGGCCAGATAGGGCAGTGCGACGGATACCGAGATTTGCGCCAGTTCGAACCGTGCAAACAGCGCCATCAGCCAGACAGCTATTCTTGCTACGAACCAGCCCGCCAGCGCACCGCCGAAGATCAGGACCGGAAACCGCGCAAGTGCTTCGCCCAGGTTGGGGTCGGGGACACCCAGCATGACAAAGCCCATGAACAATCCGAACAGCGCGATGGCGGCGGCATCGTTCAGCAGGCTTTCGCCTTCGATGATGCGGCTCAGGCGCTGTGGCGCGGAAATCGACCGGAAATTCGATACCACCGCCGACGGATCGGTTGTTGATACAATAGCCCCGACCAAAAGGCAGGCCGCCAGCGGCAGGGCGCTGACCATGGACAGCGCAAAGCCGACCGTGACCGTGGCCACGACCACCGCCACCACCGCCAGCACAAGGATCGGCACCCAATCATCCAGCATCCGCCGCAGGTTCATGCCCAATGTCGCCTGAAACAGCAGGGTCGGCAAAAAGACATACAGGAACACGTTGGACCGGATCGGCAGGCCAAGGATCGCCTCGGCCAACGGGTTCAGCGCATTGGTCAGGTCGGTGCGCAGGAAAAACAGCGCAGCGCTGGCGATGGCGACGCCCAGCAAGGCAAGGATCACCGTGAACGGCACGCGCAGCCGGTCGGCCAGCGGCTCTGCCACGCCGATCAGCAGGAACAGGGATGCGATCACCGTTGTGATGAGAATGATGTCCATGATCTTGAAATATCACACAGATCAGGAAACGCATGGGCAAACTTGGCTGACTGGCGCGATCAACCCGGTTTTGCGCCTTGCTTGGGCGGTTTATTTGTGATTCGCCCGCCTGTCACCGAATTGGCGCACGCGCTTGCGCCACGCACGATAGCTGCCGGGCGCAAGTTCGCTGCGCATCAGCGCCTTGACCTGATCAGGCGACAGACCGTGCAGATCGCGGATCTGGGCGAAACTGGTGTGATCGCTCAGCGCCATTTCGATGATCTCGCTGATCGTGGCGGGATCCAGATCGGCGGGTGTCCCGGTCATGCGAACCGCGCCAGTACGATGCCCGCCAGCACGATATGCGCCAGCGTCACTGCCACGCTGAACCCGTGCAGAGCCTTGAAGCGGCCCTTTGCGCCGGTGTCGGTGGCTGTGTTGATTGCAGGCATCAGGATTTGTCGCGCAGGCACCGTTGTCACAGCGATCAATGCCAGCAGTGCGGCACCGGTTTGGTCGTGCCAGACCAGAAATAACGCAGCCAGCGTCGCTGATCCGATGACAAACAGATAAAAATGCGGAAACGCCTGCCGCAATGCGGCACTTGCCACAGGGCCGGGCAGGGCGGAAAATACAAAGGCAGCAAAGCCGAAGGAATAGAGCACCATGCCGCCGAACAGCAGCGCGGTGGCAAGGATCGCAAGGGTCAGGGTCATGTCGTCTCCGGTTTGTGGGCATGGCCCATGTAAAGGATCGCCGTCAGCGGCAAGGGCCCAAAGGTCAGGTCCAGCCGCCGGTTCACGCCGCGCGGTCCCAATCCGGTAAACCGCGAAGGCACCAGCCCTGCCGTCCCCATCGCGGTGCGCAATTCAGCGGGCTTGATGAACATTGCCGGATCATGCGTGCCGCGCGGCAGCAGGCGCAGGATATCCTCGGCCACGGTGATCGTGGCCAGTCGCGCCAATGGGTTGCGATTGATCGTGTCGAACAAAAACAGCCCGCCGGGGCGCAGCACGCGCGCGACCTCAAACATCACTTTTTGCAGGTCGGTGACGTGTTCCAGCACATCGACGCAGACCACCGCATCAAAACCGGCGGCGTCATAGGGCAGCGCCTCGCCCACGCCCACGTCATAGGCGATGCGCAATCCTTCGGTCTGCGCATGCTGGCGCGCGGCGGTGATCGCATCACTGGCGGGGTCGATGCCGGTGACCTGCGCGCCGCGTTTGGCCAAAGCCTCGGCCATGAAACCACCCGCACAGCCCAGATCCAGAACGTCCTTGCCCTGCCAGTCGATCAGGGTGTCGAAATGTTTCAACCGGCCGGGGACAAGGTTTTTCAGCGTCCTCACCCAGCGGATATCATCCGACCACCATTTGTCGGCATAGGTGTCATAGATCGTCAGATCATTGCGCATGGGGTTTGTCCTTTTTCAATCGCGGTAGCGCATAGGGCACATCCGCCTTGTAGCGCGCAAAGTCCGCGCCATAGCGGCGCGCGAAGCGCCGTTCCTTCATCCGCGGGGCCAGCAGGCAATAGGCGGTATAGCTGGCCGCCAGCACCAGTTGATCGGGCGTCCAGACCGGCACGGTCCACAGCGTCAGTGCGAAAGCCACATAGATCGGCTGGCGGATCAGCGCGAACAGGCCCCGCGTCGGCATGTCGGGAAACACCGGCCTGATCCGCGCCATCAGCGACATCCAGCCCAAGGCACCCGATTGCACCTCGGCACCTGCATCAAAGCTGGCTTTGATCAGCACCAGCCAGCTGGCGGCATAGGCGGCGCTGATCGCCCAGAAAGCCGCCCCATCGGCGCGCCACCAGATGATCCCAGATGGTGTCCAAAGCGCGAAAAGCGCCAGCAATTGCGCCGAGGCGATGATCGCATAGGTCGTTGTCGCCACCGTCGCGCCATGTGGTCCGGGGATCAGCCGGACAAGCCATTTGCTGCCACGTGCTGACAGAAATAACGAATGCGCCAGCGGGAATTGCGCGATCAGCGCGGCATTGGCCAGTGCGGCCCAAGGCCAGGGCACGGTGCCGAAGCTGGCGCTCAAGCCAAAGAACATGGCTGCAATCATCGCCAGCACGGCGGCGGCAAAGGTCGCGTGACAGATCAGGCCCAGTGTCAACGCGAATGCGATCCGTCCTGCCCCGGCGGGCGGGCGCAAGGCCGCACGGATCAAGACGATCAGCCGGGCGATGCGCGGATCAGCTAGCATGGTGCGCCAACATATCGTCAGCGATTGATGTGCCACTGGTCCAGGCATCCTCGACCTTTGGCCCAAGGCACCAGTCGCCGCCCAGATAGAGCGTTGCGGTATCATCGCGCAGAAAAGGCGCGCCGAAGGCCTGCGTCACCTGCCCATAGCGCCACCGATGCGCGGCAGCATAGCGGACCTGCGTCATATGCGCGCCCAGCCGGTCCAGCAGCAAAGGCAGCAGCAGATCGGCGAGAGCCTCCTTGTCCAGTTCCAAATGGGTTTCGCTAAAGGCGGTGCTGGCCTGCGCCACCCAGGCCAACGACCCCTGCGGGCGGTCAGGCTTGGTGCTGTCCTGCGCGATCCACGCCAGATCGGCGCTTGCGTCGCGCGCGGTTACAAAGGGCGCAGGCCCGTCGATCGCTGCCATCAGCGTCAGGTTTGGCGCATAGGCGACATCCGTCAGCCCTGTGACTAAGGGGTGATCCGCGCCGATGATGCCCGCCACTTGCGGGGTGGGGACGGTGCAGATCACACGCGATGCGGGCAGCACCTCATCCTCCAGATGCACCCGCCAGCCTTCGCCATCACGCGACAGCCCTGTGACGAGCGCCTCTTGCCGCACGCTCAGCCCTGCGCCGATCCCCTTGGCCAGCGCCGACATGCCGGGCGTGCCGACAAGCCCCGTCTGCCATGCGCCGACATGCCCGCTTGCGGCGAGTTCGCCCAGCACGGCCGCAAAACCCGCATCCTTGGCGCTGACATATTGCGCGCCATGGTCGAAATGCAGGCCCATTGCCCGCCGTGTCGCCACACGCCCGCCGATGCCGCGACCCTTGTCCAGCACCAGCACGGCGCGTCCGGCATCCGCCAGCCTGCGCGCGGCGGTCAGTCCGGTGATGCCAGCGCCGATCACGATCACGGTGGCGGTGTCTGGTTTATGCGTCATCGGTCAGGGGTCCTGTGCGGTAGTTTTCCAGAAGCGCGCGCAGATTGACCCGCGCGCGCAGTTTGGTGGCAAGCAGATACATGCCGCCGATCTTGCGGTGCAAAAATAGCGTCTCGGCGGGGGGCACGTGCATCAGGTCGCGGTCATTGCCGATGACCATGCCCATATCGCGGAGCCGTTCCAACAGATCGGTCGTGCCGAAATCGAACGGCGCATCCTGCCGCAAAGGCACCATCGCGGTGTCGAACATCGCTTTGATGAGGTCCTGATGCTGCGGCGGCGTGGCCGTGCCGAAATAGCCGATATCCAGCATCGCCTGCCTGATCGCCTCGCTGTCATCATCCAGCCCCGCGTTCATCAGGTTGCGGAACGCGCCCTGTTGCGCAGGATTGATCCCGCGCACCGCCCCGAAATCCAGCAGGACGATCCGGCCTGTTTCGCGGTCCAAGCGGTAATTGGCAAGGTTGGGGTCGGTCTGCATCGCGCCAAAGGTGAAGAGTTCGCGCAACACCAGATTGATCAGATCGCGTGCGGCGCGGTCGCGGATATCCTGCGGCGCATCCACCAGTACATCGATGGGATCAGCCGCGATATAGGTCATGGCCAGCACCGCATCAGTGCTGAAATCCGCCTGCACCTGTGGGACCATGAAAGCCTCCGACCCTGCCAACAGGTCGCCAAAACGGCGCAAATGCGCGGCTTCGGCGCTGTAATCGGCCTCTTCGTGCAATTGCTGTTTCGCGGCGGCCAGCAGCGGGGCGATATCCATGCCGCGCGGCAACAGGCCGGGCAGGCGCATCAGCCCTGCGATATTGTCCACATCGCTGTCGATACTGGCGCGCACGCCCGGATATTGCACTTTGATCGCCAGATCGCGGCCATCATGCGTCGTGGCGCGATGCACCTGCCCGATGGAGGCGGCGGCAAAGGGGCGCACGTCGAAGGCGACAAAACGCTTGCGCCAGCCTTCTCCCCATTGCGTGTTCAGTGCGCCTTGGAGCTGCTTGGGTGGCATGTGGCGGGCATCATCGCGCAACCGCGCCAAGATCGCGGTCAGCTCGGGTGACAACACGACACCCGTGTCCATCGACAGCATCTGCCCCATCTTCAGCGCGGCACCGCGCATCTGTGACAGCCCATCTGTCAGCCGCAGCGCATTGGCGGGCGTCAGCAACAGATCGGCCATGCCGGGGCGCTGCCCGCTGGCCAGACGCCGCAAACCGCCTGATGCGACACCGCCCGCGATCCCCGCAGCGATCCCGCCCATACGCAAAAGGCGGTTCGCGCGGCCTGTCGGGACGGGCGTGCCGCGTAATCTGTCATCTGGTCGGGTCACTTGGCACCTTTGGTCTGCATCACGTGCTAAGTGGCGCGGCGCGCCGCTTCGTAAAGGGCGGCTGTCAGATCGGCGCGTGCTGTGGCCTGTGCCGCTGCGTCTGTCAGGCGCAGGATATAGGATGGATGCCATGTCACCAGCACCGGGCCGTTGTGCAGGCCCTGTTCGATCCTGCCCTGCCGGTCAGCCATCGGGGCGGCATTGCCCGTCAGCGCATAGGCCGCCGTTGCACCCAGTGCGACCGTCAGTTTCGGTTGCACAAACCCCAGTTCCAGCCCCAACCACCAGCGGCAATGGTCGATTTCGGCGCGGTCAGGCGATTGGTGCATGCGCCTTTTTCCGCGTGCGGTAAATTTGAAATGCTTGACCGCATTGGTCAGCCAGGTGGCAGCGGGATCAACCCCCGCCGCAGCCATCGCCTGCTGCAAGACCTGCCCCGCAGGGCCGACAAAGGGCTTGCCTTCCAAATCTTCGCGGTCACCTGGTTGTTCGCCCACGATCATCAGCGCGGCATCCGGCGCACCTGTCCCCCAGACCGTCTGCGTCGCCTTTTCGCAAAGAGTGCAGCGGCGGCATTGCAGGGCGGCCTCGCGCGCCTGATCCAAGCTATCGGGTAAATCCACCGCCTGCGGCATCGCGGCACGGTAGCGGGTGGAAACCGCCGCCGCACCGGGGCGCGCAGGGGTGCTGCCAGCCGCGCGCATCCGCTGCACGCGGGCTTCGGCGTCTTTCAGCATCGCGGGGATCAGCGCGGTTTCGGGCAGGTTTTTCCAGTATTTCTTGGGCATCTCGGATCGCATCGCATCCAGCTTGATCCGTGCGGGGTTAAAGATATTGGCGAAATAAGTGGCCCAAAGGGATTCGGACGCATCATCGGGTAGATCGGGGCGGGCGGCGGCGGGGCCAAACCGTAACTGACCGCCTTCGAAATACGCGGTCAGGTCCGGCGTGGCGATCATCCAGTCCATATCGGCAAACCGTTTGGCAAAGAACGGCACACCGGGTTCCAAGGTATGGTGTTCAGGTTCGAACCACGCCGCGAAACGGCGGCGGGCGCTGTCGCCGGGCAATTCGCGGAACCGCACGAAAGCATGCATCTTGTGAATGTCGCGGCGCACGTTTTTGGCCAATAGTTGCAACCGCCGCCCGAGCGGATCGGCGGACGACAAAGGATCGCCATCGCGCCGGTCGATCCGCCACAACGCCTGATAAAGCAACGCCGCACGGTCGGGCGATTTGTGCCAGATCGCGGATTTCGCCATGTCGAAGAATGCGGCAGGCACCTTGGCCTGATGCGGCCCTTGCTGGTCGGGCAGGGGGCTAGCTGCAAACAATCCGCCACCCCCCGACCAGTCGATCAGATCGGGCGTGATCCGGTGCGAAATGGCGATCCGTGCCGCATTGCGCCATGCGTCCAGCGGGCCAAGATCAGGCAGTGTGACGGCATAGGTCAAATCAGCTGCAATTGTTGGGGCGGTGGCGCAAACCGCGCGCGCAAATCCACGCTGTCGGTCATTGCAGCAGGCGTCCAGCCGGGCATGGTGACGAACGCCTTGGCCTTTTTCATCAGCGCACCCATGCGCACCAGATCTTCGTAGCGCAAGGCGCCATTGCGCCGTGCCGCGATGATCCGGTCCACGATCCGCGTGCCGAAACCCGGCACACGCAGCAGCATATCGCGGCTGGCACGGTTCACATCGACCGGAAACTGCGCGCGGTGCTGAAGCGCCCAAGCCAGTTTGGGGTCCAGTTCCAGATCAAGATGGCCGGCGTTGGTGCCTGTCGCAATCTCCTGTGCGGTGAAACCGTAGAACCGCAGCAGCCAATCTGCCTGATACAGCCGATGTTCGCGCACCAAAGGCGGCTGCACCAGCGGCAGCATGACAGACGCATCGGGGATCGGGGAGAAGGCGGAATAATAGACCCGCCGCAGTTTATAGCCGGAATAAAGCCGCGTCGCGCTGTTCAGGATCGTCACGTCATCGGTGCCGTCCGCGCCGACGATCATCTGCGTGCTTTGGCCTGCAGGCGCAAACTTTGGCGGGCGTTTGCCGGTGTGGGATTTGTCCTTGGCGGCCTCGCCTTCCAGCCGCACCTGCGCCATGCTGGCGCGTATGGTTTCGGGGCGCTTTTCGGGGGCGAATTTACGCAAGGATGCATCCTGCGGCAGTTCCACGTTGATCGACAGACGATCCGCGTAAAGCCCCGCCTCCTTAATCAGTTCCGGCGCTGCATCGGGGATGGTTTTCAGATGGATATAGCCGCGAAAGCCATGATCCACCCGCAGGCTTTTCGCGATCCGCGCCATATCACCCATCGTCTGGTCTGGCGATTTGATGATGCCCGAGGATAAAAACAGCCCTTCGATGTAATTGCGCCGATAGAATTCCAACGTCAGGGTCACGACCTCTTCGACAGAAAACCTTGCCCGTTCCACGTTCGAGGACACGCGGTTGATGCAATAGGCGCAGTCGAAAATGCAAAAATTCGTCATCAGGATTTTGAGCAGCGATATGCAGCGCCCGTCCGGCGTATAGGCATGGCAAATGCCTGCCCCGCCCGATGACCCCAGCCCACCCTTGCGCGAATCCCGCCTTTCACCCCCAGACGAGGCACAGGAGGCGTCATATTTCGCGGCATCCGACAGAATCGCGAGCTTGTCTTGCAGGGTCATTTTTACCATGATCCCATATTAATGTTCTTCTTTTGTTCGTCAATGCGTCGCGCGTTGCAAGGGCGATCTGCCGCAGTCAGTGCGCGCTGCCGCGCGTCATCCGCAACGACCGGCCTGCGGTCGTTGGCGCTGATGATCCGAAATGGCCGTCCACTATCCGCACCATCCGGCGATAGGCTGCACGGTGCCGGTTGCGCAGGGTGACACCGGCAAAAACCGGCTGGGTGATGACCGGCGCATCCGTGACCAGATGGCATTGGCCTGCGGCGATCAGCGCTTGGGCAGAGGGGGCCAGCACATAGGCGCTGCCTTCGAGTGATGTGACCAAATCAACCATCGCCGCATTCTGCCCGATGGATAGCGATACATTGGTCAGGTCGGGCAGCAGGGCCGCATGGCTTTGTGCAAAGGCGGGGGCATAATTTGCAAGGATATAGCTGTCGGCGCGCACCTCGGTCAGGCGGGTGGCATGGGTGGAAACCATCAGGTAAGGCACCTCTCCCAAGGTCTGGAAATACAGATCGGGGTGGATTTTCGGGGTGTAAAGCACCGCCACATCCTGTGCGCCCGTCACCAGATCGGCGCACATTTGCGCGGAATAATCGGCCTCGAAGAAAAACACCGTATCGGGCAAAGCGGCGCGGAATTGCCCGATCAGCGCGCTGATCGCCATGCCGACAAGGTCGTGCTGCAACCCGATCCGCATCGTCACCCCCGCGATCCCGCTGTCGCGCGTGGCATTCAGCGCGGTGATCCAGCTGTGCCGCAGGCTGCGGGCATGGGGTTCGAACCGCAGACCTTCGGTGGTCAGCGCGGTGCCTGCGCGTGAACGGGTGAACAGCGGCCGGCCTATCGCCTTTTCCAGCGCCTTGATCCGGCCAGAGATTGTGGATTGCGTCACGCCCAACCGCTCGGCTGTCTGGTTGAAGCTGCGGGTTTCGCACAGATCAAGGAAGGCTTCGATCAATTCTATCTGCATGGAAATTACTCTGCCCTAATCGGTGATACCGATCAATAACAACCGAAATGCCTGATTGCCAGATTCGTGGTTTGCGCGCAGGATCGCGGCATATCCGTTGTGGAGTTGCCCATGTCTGACACGATCCAACTGAAATCCCGCAGCGGTGGCCGCGCCGCGCGGGTCGCCTTGCGCAGCGCACCCTTGGCCGAGGACAAGCGCCCGGTGCGTGCGGGTATGCCGGGTGGCCGGCTCAAGGTTCTGACCGATGCCGAGGTGCTGCGCATCCATCACGCAGCCCTTGATGCGCTGGAACAGATCGGCCTGTCCCAAGCCCCGCAATCGGGGATCGAGATCATGACCCGCGCCGGTGCAATCCTTGGTGATGACGGGCGGCTGCGGTTTCCGCGTGCCTTGGTCGAAGATATGCTGGCTAAGGCCGCGCGCGATATCACCCTGTTCGGCCGCGACCCGAAACACGACCTGCACCTATCCGGCACCAACGTGCATTTCGGCACGGCGGGGGCGGCGGTGCATATCGTGGACCTTGCGACCAACACCTACCGTGACAGCACGGCGCAAGACCTGTTCGATGCCGCACGGATCACCCACAACCTTGAGAATGTGCATTTCTTTCAGCGGGCGATGGTCTGCCGCGATGTTCTTGATAACCTCGAGATGGATCTGAACACGATCTATGCCTGCTGTTCGGGCACCACCAAACATGTCGGCACGTCCTTCAGCGACCCGTCGCATGTGGCCCCCGGTTTTGACATGATCCACCGCATCGCAGGGGGCGAGGCGGCATGGCGCGCGCGGCCATTCATTTCCAATTCCAATTGCTTTGTCGTCCCGCCGATGAAATTCGCCGAGGAAAGCTGCATGGCGATGGAAAGCTGCATTCGCGGCGGCATGCCCGTGCTGTTGCTATCGGCAGGGCAGGCGGGGGCGACGGCACCGGCACCTATCGCGCTGGCCATCGTGCAGGCGGTGGCGGAATGTCTGGCGGGTGTTGTCTATGTCAATGCCATGGCACCGGGGCATCCGGCGATTTTCGGCACATGGCCGTTTGTGTCGGACCTGCGCACGGGGGCAATGTCGGGCGGATCAGCCGAACAGGCGCTGCTGACGGCGGGCTGCGCGCAAATGCATCATTTCTATGGCCTGCCGGGGGGGGCCGCGGCGGGGATTTCCGACAGCAAGCTGCCCGACATGCAGGCGGGTTGGGAACAGGGGATCACCAATGTCCTCGCGGGCCTGTCGGGGCTGAACATGGTTTACGAGGCCGTGGGGATGCATGCCTCCCTGCTCGGGTTCTGTCTGGAATCGCTGGTATTGGGCGATGATATTCTGGGGCAGGTCATGCGCTGCGTGCGCGGGATCGACGTGACCGAGGACAGCACCTCGATCGAGGCGATGAAGGCCGTCTGCCTTGATGGCGCGGGCCATTACCTTGGGTCTGACCAGACGCTGCAACTGATGCAGACGGAGTATATTTATCCCGTTCTTGGCAACCGGATGAGCCCCAAGGAATGGGTCGAGGCGGACCGGCCCATGCTGCTGGACAAGGCGATTGCGCGCAAGAATACCATTCTGGCCAAGGCGGGGCGGCAGATCGACGTGGATGTCGACGCCGCAATCCGTGCGGATTACCGCATTTATTTCGAATAAGGGGCGCGCGATGCATTACGGCTATATCGGGCTGGGCAATCTGGGCGGGCATTGCGCGGCCAGTCTGCTGCGTGCGGGCATGGAGCTGACCGTCACCGATCTGAACCGGTCTGCTGGCGATGCGGTCTGCGCCGCCGGTGCGCATTGGGCCGACACGCCAGAGGCGGTGGCGGCATCGGTTGACCATGTCATCACCTGCCTGCCGTCGCCTGCCGTCACGGCACAGGTGCTGGCGCGCATCTTGCCCGTGATGAAACCCGGCGCGCATTGGATCGAAATGTCCACGCTTGGCCGCGACGATGTGCTGGCCTTTGCGCAACAGGCGGCGGCAGCGGGCGTGCGGATGATGGAACTGCCCGTCACCGGCGGCGTGCATCTGGCGGCGCAAGGCCAGATCACCATGCTGGCGGGGGGCGACAAGGATATGTTCGACCTGCATCTGCCCGCGCTGCAAGCCATCGGCAATCAGGTGTTCCACATGGGGCCGCTTGGGTCTGCGTCGATCATCAAGGTCATCACCAATATGCTGGCCTTTATCCATCTCAAGGCCTGCGGCGAGGCGCTGATGCTGGCCAAACGTGGCGGGCTTGATCTTGGGCAGGCGTGGCATGCGATCAAGGCGTCGTCGGGCAATTCCTTTGTGCATGAAACCGAAGGGGCGCTGGTCTTGAACGGGTCCTATGACATCGCGTTCAACATTGATCTGGCGTTGAAGGATCTGGGGTTCGCGCTGGATTTCGGGCGCGAATTCGGCGTGCCGCTGGATCTGGCAGGGGCGACGGAACAGACCTATGTCGCCGCGCGCGCGGCCTATGGCGGCGATGCGCAATCCCCGATGATCGTAAAGCTGCTCGAAGATTTGTTGCAGACCGATCTGCGCGCGCCGGGGTTTCCCGCGCGGCTGTGACCTAATGCGTGATCCTGTGCCACGATGTCAGGATGGTGCTGATCGCGGCAGATTCATAGGCGAACACGCTGGCCTCGTCGCCTGTCATCGCGATGGCCACGGCGCGCCCGTCATCCAACCCACCATCCAGACAAACCAAAAGCGGGCCGTCCTGATGCGTAAAGATCGCCTGTTGCCGTTTGCGGAACGCCATGAACTGGTCGCGCCAGATCGGGTCCAGCTTGGTGGTATCGCCCTGCGTGCCGGTGGTCACCCCGGCGGTTGCGTGGATGAAAGCGGTAATCATCGGGCTATTGCCCGCCAGAAACTGCGCCATCCGTGATTGTCCGGTGCCATGGTCAACCACCTGCCAAAGACCCGCAAGGCTGGCTGCGGGAATACCCGCCTCGGAGGGGTTGCCCGGCGGTTCGGCGGGGTGCGAGCGCACGGTGACCTGCTGTGCATCCTTGCACAAGCCCGCCAAAAACACGCCAAGCGTCTTTGTCGTGGCGATATCGTCTTGCGCCAATACGCGGCCTGTCAGGGCCGTGGCCGCTGGCGCGACACCGCCAATATCTATCAACCCGCGCAGGCGGCGACCTGCCACAGCCATGCGCAGGACAGCGCCGTCGATGTCGCATACTAGCGTCCGCGCCAGCACGGTAGCGTCGATTTCCGTGATGATCGCCGTCAGGGGCGCAGGCAATCCGGCCCGCGACAGGACGCGCGCGCCACCGACGAACACGCTGTCAGTGGCGGCCAATGCCATCAGTCTGGTGACAAGCAGGCTGTGGTCAGTCACGGATGGGGGGCTCTTGCAGGTGGACATCATACGTCATGGCTGATCGTTTCCAGACAGGCGCGCGCATCCTGAAGAAAGAAGTCGATGGCGGTATCGTGGGCGCAGACGCAGCATAATACATCATGGGGTTCGTGCGCAGAGCGCAGATAGATCCGCAGATGATCGCGCGTTGCAACAAACACTGTCCTGGCAGCGCCGTCGCCGATTGCAGGCTCGCGGTCTGTGCCAAAGGCCAGCGCGGCCTCGGCACACAGCGAATCCAGCCCTTCGCGGCGGAATGTCGTTTTGGCATTGGTGATCAGGACCATCTGCGTGGACAAATCCGCAAAGGCGAGCGTTTCGCAGCCCGGATGTCTGTCGTGCAATCTGTCCAGCGCCTCGGCGACCATTGGTTCTGTCCATTGCTTTTGCCAAGGCCCTGATTAGGGCGATTTCCAAAGACGGGAAAGACCCGCCGCGAGGCGTTTACGAAGATGCGCGGACCTGATCGTCCGTTTCAGATGCGCGAATTTGCGGTGTGTCGTGCATCCGCTGCACGCGGCGCGGCATGATCGTTGCGCGCACGGGGTCTGGGATCGCGGTGCCATTGGCGATATTGTAAAGCGGCCGGTCGGTGCGTGCCGCGACCTTGGTCAGGTTTTCGATCATGTCGATCAGATGGGTGACAAAAGGGCCTGCACCGCTTGCGTTCCATTTGTCGTAATCATCGCCCGCCTGCAACGCCTGCACCAAAGAGATCGGGAAACTGGCCGCGAACTGCCCGTCCGTTTCAAGTCGTACCCGCTGCAACACGCGGCGACGGTCCTTATCGCTGATCAGCTTGTCATAGCGGGTGATCAGCAGGATGGAAAAATCACGCAGGGCATCGGGCATCATTGCCCAGACAGCAGCCTCTGACTGACGCCAAGCCTGGGTTGCATGGGTGCACCAGATCACGGCGTCCACCTCGGGCAGCATCCGTTCCCAGACTTCGGACGACATATTGGGGTCGGAAATTCCCGGAAAATCGATCAGATCGCAAAGGTCCAGAATATCGCATTCCATGAACAGCCGGATCACATGGGTTTGTGCGACCGGTATCGATTCAAGCCGGTCCAGCGACACCGGTTCGGTGCTGCCGTCCACCAGTACGCGGTAAGCTGGCGTGTGGCCATAAGACATCCACACCGGCGCAAGACGTGTCGCCGTTACCTTTTCCGGCAGCGGGCGCGCGCCCAACAACAGGTTGGACAAGGTGCTTTTGCCCGCGCTGAATTCACCCATCAGTGCGATCCGGGGTTTGCGGGGCAGGTGTGCGTCGGTCATTGGTCGGGTCCTTGCGGCGCGGCATGTGTCTGCGCGGTCAGTTCGTCGATGATATAGTCGAATATTTCAGCGCGTTCCTGCTGCGCGGTGATCCCGAAAATATCCTTCAGATCATCAAGGTGAAGGCTGGATTTTTCGCTGATGTCGGTCAGCAGGGCGCGCTGTTCGTCCAGAAATTCGCGCAATTCGCGTTCGGCCATGGCGCGGATGTCCATGGTCTGGCGATCCTTGAGTTCTGCGATAATGGGGGCGGTTTCCGCCTCGATCAGGTCATAGAATCCACTGGCAAAGGCGCGATAGCCTTTGCGCCGCTTCCACCAGCCTTTCCACCACGACGTCTGCAGATCAAGCGCGATGGTCTGACCCAGCGTGACAGGGGCGGGAATGTCGGGGGCGGCAGGTGGCGTGATCTTGAAGTTTTCAACAGCCACCCCGAACGCCGCGCGATAGGTTTCCGACAGATCATCAGAGGCTGCGGCAAACACTTGGTCACAGGCCATTGTCGCGTTGCGCCGCATCACCTGATAGCTGGTGCGCAGCAATATCCGCAGCCCATCGGGGCTATATTGCCAGACCTCGTCTTCGCCCCTGCTTTCAAGATGTTGTAGCAAGGATTCAAGCGCACGGTCCAAAAACCGTCGATGCGATTGGTCGACCCGCGATCCAAACTGCTGGAACACGCTGTCCAGGCGGTCATTGAGCTGGTTGATCTGCGTCTGAGCGATCCTGTCCAGGCGCTGGACCAGCTGGCTATGCGGCATCACTGTGACCGTGTCACCCTCCAGACGCATCGACACGATGGACGATGACGCCCGCACGCCGCCAATAAGATTCAGCGCCCGTTTGCGCGCCGCGGTCAGGACTTCTGCACCCGGTCCGTCGGTGATGCGGTCAGATATCGCGCCGAACAATGCGGGCAAACCGGACAGATGCCAGACCAGTTCCTTGGTCCCCATGTCCGCCGTCTGCGCGCTGAGCGAGGCCTCGGCCCAGTTGAACATTGCTTCGGCGCTATCCGCGACGATGGCGTCCAGATTATCCCCCAATGCGATATTTGCCCAATAGGCGCTGCCAAAAATCAACTCAGGCGTTTCGGGGCCGTTATTGTCGATCAGCGTCTGCAAAATGCTGTCGCGGATTTCGGGGACCTGTTCGGCGGGATTGGCCAACTCGTCGATCCGGTTGACGAAAATCACGACCTCTCGGGATTTGACGTTCGAAATCAGACGGATCAGCCCCATGTCCATGGAACTCAGCGCCTGATGCGCCGATAGCACGACCACGCAGATGCGGCTGTCGCGCAATGCGTTGATGGTGATCTGTTCGCGCATCATGAAGGTGTCGTTCACGCCCGGCGTATCGCGCAGGCATAGCGGCATCGGGATTGTTGCGGCGGTCAGATAAATGTCGGCAGATTTGGTGATATCGGCAAAACGACCCTGTTGGCCTGATGCGTCAAGATCGTCAAAGTCATCGCCCATACAGACATAACGCTGCACCAAGTCGTCATTCAGTTCGGCGTAATTATGTTTTTGACCCAACAAAAGTTCGAATTTGCGACCAAGGCGGCGCTTGGTCTTGTCGCGCATTTCGGCGATTTGCAGGCGGATTTTCTCCATCTCTTCGTCGGCACCGGCCCGCGCGGATAATTCGCCGATGCGTCCGCCATTCTCGATCAGATGATCCCATTCGTCCTTGTTGAAAAACTGGAAGGTCGCGGTCGGCGCATCCGCGGGCAAAGCCGCGTTCAGGTGCAGCGACGTGACCACCGATGTCCAGGGGTTCACGTCCGCAGGCAGCAGATCAGGGCGGCCGACCATCGCATTCACCAGCGATGTCTTGCCGGCTTTGATCTGGCCGATCATCGTGATGCTGGGCTCGAATGAGCGCAATTGTTTGATCAGCTTTGCAGATTTCTTTTCACTATCCTGACCACCCAGTTTGACGACATCTTGCAATGTCGCCTCCAGGTCGGCGATTTCGGCATGAAACAGGTCCAGCTTTTCCAGACCCAAACGCATGAATGGGTGATGTGCTGCCGGGACTTTGTAGCCGCCCACTTTTGCCAGCTCTTCCATCTTCATTCGGTTCCGTCCTTGGTAACGCGGTTCTTGCACCTTTTGCGGGAGTGCGCCCCAGCCCAAAATCACGCGGCAAAGCGTGTTTTATTACTGTTATGGAAACAAAATCACACCGCTTAACTATGACGGCACCGGCGCCGGTCATTCAACATCTTGTACCGCTCAAGCTGCAAGATGATCCTGCAGCTCGCGCTTTACCTGCAACAACAGGCTGACGGCTTCGATCACGGCACTGTCGCGCCGTTCCATCTGCATAAGCTGCGCAAGGTCCGCCGCATCAAGAACGGTTGCACGCAGATTCTGCAGCAACGGGTCACTATCGCTGTCGTTGCAGGATAAGTAATTGCACAACCATAGCAATTGTTCAACGGTCTGCGCCATAACCTTGGCGTGCATATCTTGGTCGCCTGATTGTGCCAGCTGCAACAGCGCCACACCTTGTTGAGCGATATGGTCGTGCGCAGTCTGATAGGCGGCTATGCCTGCCGAAGTCGGGGGTGGGGCAGGTCGGGTGGCGGCCTGTTTTGGTGGTCGCGCTTTGCCCAAATCGTGCCGTGCGGGCGCCACTTGTGGTGCGATCACTGGCGCAGGCGTGGGTGCTGCGGCTGCTTCGGAGTGCTGGGCCAGCAGCATGTCGGCGGCGTCCACGGCTGATTGCTTGCCAGATGCGACCTGTTTCAGGACGGCGGTGATCAGGGCCAACCCGCCACTGGCGCGCATCTTGTCCTTGTCGACTGACCCGTCAGCCCTGCGCGCGGCGATGGCGTCCTGTGTTGCGATGGCAAGGATCTGGTTGAAATCGTCGCGCGCCAAAGCGTTCGCCCGCGCCAGAACGCCGTCAAGCTGCCCGTTCGCACGTAAAATGTCGGCCTTGGTGATCATCAGAAACCCGTGATCCTTGATCAGGTCGGGCATCTGCGCCCAGACCCGCTGGTCATGCGCATCAAACGACTGGCTGCACCACAAAACCACATCGGTCCGCTTGGCAGCCCATAGGCTGGCGCGTTGCAGTGCTGCGGCATCATCGGGCGCGACGACTTCGAGCAGCGAAATTTTTCCCAGCGCAGGCAGGGGCAATTGCATTTCGACAAAGACGGGGGCAAGTGCCGTGATCCGGCGCAGGTCATCGCTGTTGACCGTGGTCTTGGTCCCGTCCGCTAAGGTGCGGATGATGCAAGGTGCTGCGCCATAGGTCAGTTCCAGCGTTGGCAGGCGCAGGTCGGTCGGCACCACATCAGTTCCGACCAGCAGGTTAAGCAACAATGATTTGCCGGTTTGCGGCTGGCCCAAAAGACCAAGGCGGACAGGTTTCGTGATCCGCGCCAGCAGCGTTTCGGCGCGGGCCTGAACCTGCGCGGGCAAACGCCCCGATGCCATCGCCCGCGTCAGGTCTTGCTGCACGCGGGTGAACGGTGATTGCGTAGACATCAACTGCCTCTGGCCGCGAATTTTGCGGGTGGCGCGGTGTCATCAACGGCGGCTGTCGCTGCGGCTATGCCTGCTGCTATGTCCACGACGCGGGTCGTGGTGGGCGTGGGCGCATCCACATGGCCCGCAGGCTTGGGGCGCACGGCACGGATCACCGGCTTGTTGTGGTTCAGCTTGATCACCGAAAAGGTGCAATTGTCCTGATCGGGATCGGCCAGTGCTTCGATGGCTTCCAAAAGATAGCCTGCAATTTCGGCCGCTTTCTTGCGGCGGTATTTATGCAGGATGCGCTGGATCTGTGCATCTTCAAGATATTGCAGCCCGTCGCTGGACACCACAATGATATCACCCACATCCAGCCTGAAAGGCGTCTTGGGGCAGTCCGATTTGGCAACGCGGTCGCCAAGGATTACCGAGGTCAGGCAATTGCGATCTGGATGGTTCTTGCCCACCGCCGGATCAAGAAGACCTGATTGCACCATGAAATCAATCTGAGGTGCCAAAGAATGATCTTCGTTCAGCTGCCGCAACTGGCCATTGCGGAAATGATACAGCGGGGAATCCCCGATCGACATCCAGAACATGCGATCTTCGACAATGACAATCGACACCAGCGTGGCACCCATGCCGCGTGTTTCGGGGTGCTGGGTCACATGGTCGCGCATGACATCATTGGCGTTCACCGCCGCTGCTGTCAGGTATTGCGGGATCTCGGTTTCGAAATCGGAAAAATACGCGCTTTGGAATTTCAGCTCGCTGAATACCTCGGTCACGACGATCTTGCTGGCGACGTCACCGGCAGCATGACCACCCATGCCATCGGCTAGCACTACGACACCGCTGTCTGCGCCAAAGGGGAAATCTGTGACGATGGCGTCTTCCTGATAATCGCGGCCGCCCTGACAGATCGCCGAAGCAACGTCAAAGCGCGGTTCAGGCGATCGCCACATCGTCGCCCTCCTCGGTTGCGCCATCCGCCCAGTTAAAGGATCTGTCGCAAAGCGCCACGAACCGCAGCACGGTTTCCCCGATGCGGATCACATCACCGGTTTTGATCGTTTCGTTGCTGATCACGGGTTTGTCGTTCAGCCGCACGATGTTCGACTTGCCGCCGTGGCCGAGCAGGAATTCCTTGCCGTCGGTGTCATAGACGATGGCGGCATGGTTGCTGCGCGAAATCGCAGTATCCCCGAAATCAAGCTGGATGGCTTGGTCGTCGCCGCGTCCTATTGGGTTCATCCCCGCCATCAACGCAAAGCTTTCGCCGCGCCCGGGGCCTGCGGCGACAACAATCCAGCCCACAGGAAACTTGGCGCGCTGGGTTGCCACAACCTTTGGCGCATCGTTGAACAGATCGACAACAGACCCATCGGATTTGTCAAACCCGATCAGCCGTGTCTTGGTCCGGCGCGACCGTGCGGGCGACCGGGCCGCCGCCGCCGAGGCCAGCGCAGGCGACGGTTTTGGCAAAACGGGGGCCGTGTCCGGCAGCGCGGTTGATCCGTCGTCGTTGTCCATGTCCCAGATGTTGACCGCAGGTGCCTGCACAGATGGTGCATCTGCGGGCCGCGTCTTGGCGTTGACGTTGGTGAGCATGGCATTCACTTCTGGTGACAATTCATCGCCGCGCAGGCGCGGATCGATGGGGTCATGCTGGGTTTCTTCGATCTTTTCTTCGGGGGCTGCCGCAGTCTCTGCCGCAGTCTCTGCCGCAGTCTCGGCCTCGGCCTGTGCCTGTTTTTTGCCAATAAGATCACGAATAAATTTCATGGTTCAGACCTTTCCAATTGCCAATGCACGCCCCATCTGGGAAAGCTTCCTGCCCTCATTCCGCGGCATCGGCATAGTCGAGCGATGCCACCCACATGCTGCCACCACGTTGCACTGCGAACATGAGACGGTTTGTCCCGTTTGCGATTTCGCGGTCCAGTATCGCGATCAAAGCGTCGCGCGTGTCGAGCGTTTCCGCTGTCGGGATGTAGGATGTGACGATGTCACCTTCCTGTAACCCGCTGCGCAAAGCTGAGGGCACGTTTGTCGCCACCGTCTGCCACGTCTGATCGGTAAACCGCGTCTCAAAGATAACGCCGTTGGATAGAAACACACTCTGCACGACAGGCAGGCGCAACTGGCGCGCGATCCGTTCCTCGGTCGTGGGGTTCATTGTGCCGAAGGTCACGTCCAGATTGCCTGTTGCGCCCAACGGATCGTTGCCTGCGCGCAAGATGGCAGGAATGTCGCTGATCGCGTTCACATCCACGCCGTTCACATCGGTGATGACCAGTCCAGCTTGCGCCCAAACAGGTGCGCCCGGTGCGACCGCCGCGATGATGTTTGACGCGCCATCTGCCCCTGCAAAGGGGATAGCGACGGTCCAGCTGACCGTGACGGGGGGTGGCGAAACCTCGTTGCCTGGCACGATGGCCGCGATATCCACGACAGGGCCGGTGCCAACGGCATCAACCGTGTCGGGGGTATCGGGCAAGGTGACGGCGGCGATACCCGTTTCGGCTGCGGGGCGTTGGTCTGTGATCTCTGGCAAGGTGGCTGTTACATCTGGTTCCGGCACAGGCTGGGGCATGTCTGCGGGCACGGAAAGCGGCTCTGCCGCTGCGATGTCGGCGTCAGGCAGGACCGGCGTCGTTTCGGCGGAATCATCGCGCACAGGTGCCGCTGGGTCATCGCTGATCGTCGCGATCTGGGTATCCGCGGCAGGTCTGCTGGTTATTTGGGGCGCGCTGACCGGCGCCGTGACAGAGGCTGTAGCAGCGGTTGGTGCTGTGACAGGATCTGCACTTGGGCTGTTCAAGAAGACGCCAGCCGCCACCAACAGCGTGGCAACCGCCACGGACCCTAACAGCAGCGGCATTTTCGACTTTGGCTTGTTTGCCTGTGGCGCGCCGGTTTTCGTTTGCGGCACCCCGATCTTGAGAGGTGTCACATTGTCCTGCGCGCTGTCCATCATGTCGAGCCAGGCTTTGGCCGATTGCAAACGGTCCTTTGGTAAAATCTCGAGCGCCTTGTCGATCGCGGCAAGGAAAGGCGCGTCATAGCCCGTGATGCGCCCGGCCAGTTTGGTATAAGGGTCCGGATCGCCCGAGGCGATTGCGGCAAGTCGGGCTTGGGAATTGGGCGGGACATCCTTTGCGATCAGATGATGGAATGTCGCTGCAAGAGCATAAAGATCACTGCTTGGCCCTTGATCGGACCCTGCGATATAAAATTCCTGCGGTGAATAGCCGTCCTTGACCACACGCAGGGCAGACAGCACGCGGCTTTGCTTGGTGGCTTCTTCGCGGGCGGCCCCGAAATCAATCAGCACCGGATGCATGTCTTTGCCGATCAGGATGTTGTCGGGCGAAATATCGCGGTGCAAGATGCCTTGGTCATGGATGAAGCCAACGGCATCCAGCATATCTTTCAGCATCGCCTTGATCTGGGCGGGGGTCAGGCCGTGTTTGGGGTCTTCGATCGTATCAAGCAGATCGCGCCCTTCGACGAAATCAAGCGCCATATAGGCCGTGTCATTGTCTTCGAACACCTGATGCACCCCGACGATATTGGGGTGGCTTAACTTGGCCAGGCTGCGCGCCTCTTGCACGAACAGGCGGACGATGGATTTCAGCTCGTTTTGATGCGCGCGTGAACGGGCCTGCACGATATAACGGCTGCGCCGACAGAACGCGCCGGGAAAACATTCCTTGATCACGATCTTGCGGTCCAGACTGTCCCGCGCCAGATAGGTGATCCCGAAACCGCCCGCATTCAGAAAGCTATCAATGACATATTGCCCGTGCAGCAGCTTGGTGCCGGGCTTCAGCTCGTCGACAAAGCTGTCCTTGTCATCTGCATTGTCGTGCATCAGCGGTTTCGCCATTGTGATTTCCAGCCTTCGAAACGCAACGGCAGGACGCCGCGCGCCTGCCTGCGGTATGTGGTCTCATTCAATTTGGGCCAAAAAGTGACGTTAACTTGTTGTTTGGTTGCCCGTAATCCTGTCGTTTCGACCGGATTGTTCAGGGAATTCGAAACAGTATCGGCGCTATTTCCGGTGAAAAGCGGCGCTTTTACGGGAAACAGCAGCTTTTGGCACTCGGTCCCTGCCTTTGGCGGAAAGTGACGAGTATTGCAGTATCTGCCGCAAATTTGTGCATCATTTCTTGCCAAGCACCGCTGCCGTGCTGCGTGATTAGAATGGTGTCGGGCCGATTCCGTATAGCACCACGCGCCATCCGCATGATTCTACCCCAGATCGCAGGGCTATCGCGGCTTGTGGACCGATGCACAAAGATGCAGCATCCGATGAAAGGTCGGAGGCTTGCATGACAAAGGTTTTCATCAACGGGTTTGGCCGGATCGGGCGGACGCTGCTGCGCGCGCATGCATTGGGATATGGTCCCGCAGTGGATATCGTCGGTATCAACGACATGGCGCAAAGTGATCTTTGCGCCCATCTGTTCGCCTATGACAGCGTTTTTGGTCCCTTTCCCGGGCAGGCGGAATTGCGCGGTGATCGTCTTGTCATCAACGGCAAGGCGATCCCGATCTATCAGACCGACAATGTTGCATCGTTGGATCTGGCGAATGTCGATGTACTGCTGGAATGCACCGGCAAGGCCGACACCCGCCCCGTGGCCGAGGCGGGTTTGCGTGCGGGCGCGTCCCGCGTTCTGATCTCTGGCCCATCGGCAGCGGCGGATATCACGATCGTGCTGGGGGCAAATGATCATCTGCTGGCGCATCAACCTATCGTGTCGAACGCATCCTGCACCACCAACGCGCTGGCGCCGCTGGTGCGGCTGATCGACGATCATTGGGGGCTGAAAACCGGCTGGATGACGACGATCCACTGCTACACCGGCAGCCAGCCCACGATTGATGCGCCGCGCGGGGATTTCCTGCGTAGCCGTGCGGCTGGCCTGTCGATGGTGCCGACAACGACATCTGCACAGCGTCTTTTGGGCGATGTCCTGCCGCAGATTGCGGGCCGGATCGAGGCGGCGGCGGTGCGGGTGCCTGTCGCGTCCGTCTCTGCCATCGACCTTGCGGTCGTGGTGCGCGATACGCCCGACCGCGCTGGCTTGCACGATCTGTTGCGCGCCCAGACCGGCGTGATCGGCCATACCGACAAGCTGCTGGTGTCATCGGATCTGCGCGCGCGGCCCGAAAGCCTGATCGTTTCCCTGCCGGAAACCCGCGTCACCCAAGGCGGGATGCTCCGTGTTTTCGGTTGGTACGACAATGAATGGGGTTTTTCCTGCCGGATGCTGGATATGGCCGCGCGGATGGGGTGATCTAATGCTGTCGTGCACCGAAACCTAGCAGGCGTTGGCGTGCGTCTTCGGGTTCGAGATGCCGGTATTTGCCACCGGAAAACACGTCCCAATCCAATGCCTCGCCCCGCCTGACCATCTCTGCGCCGATGTCGGTCCCGTCCGGCAGGTAGCATGTGCCGACAAGCCTGTCATACGATCTTTCGCCATTTAGCTTGGCGGTTACGACCTGCCCTTTGCAAATGTTTACCAGCGCCCATTTCGCCTTTTTGCCCCATGGCCGGTCGAGTTCTGGCGCGTCAATGCCCGAGATGCGGATCTTGATGCGGCTGATTGCGATTGTATCGCCATCAATGACATAAGCTCGGCCCACCAACTCACCGCTTTCAGGAAAGTCAGGGACCGGGTAGTCGGGCTTGTCGTCCTTCAGCCGCGGTTCAGACTGCTGCGCTTTAGTTCGCCACGATTGTTCGACGTGTCGGGTAAGCGGGGGAATGCGGCGGGATCCTGTCGCCCACGGGCTGGCGATGCGACGTCGCCTCCTGACTCCGAAGCCTTTTTTGACACCAAACACTTGGAGTAGAAAACGCAACATACTGAAGCTCACTCGTATCGACGACTGAATGTTAACCGAACATTGGTGTCTGCAAAGCACTTTCTGCGGCTTGTTTCTTATTCGTGTGCGATCCGGCCCAATGCTGTCTCGGATCAGCGCACGGTACTGGGTCTTTTACTTCGGACTGTGCGGGTCTAGGTAGCCAGCAACCAACACAAAGGCTGTCCCATGACCGCAATCGTTTCCGTCAAGAACCTTCGCAAATCCTATGCTGGCGGGTTCGAGGCGTTAAAATCCGTCAATCTGGAGATCGCAGAAGGCGAGATCCTTGCCCTGCTTGGCCCCAATGGCGCGGGCAAGACCACGCTGATTTCCACGATCTGCGGGATCACGTCGCCCACATCGGGGACTGTGACAGTGGGTGGCCATGACACCCAGAAAGATTACCGCGCCGCGCGCGCCATGATCGGGCTGGTGCCACAGGAAATCAGCCTTGAACCGTTCGAGACGGTCAGAGCCTCGGTCCAGTTTTCGCGCGGCTTGTTCGGCAAACCCCGCGATGATGGCAAGGTGGATGAAATCCTTGCCCAATTGTCGCTGGACGACAAGAAGGACAGAAAGATCATGACGCTGTCCGGCGGCATGAAACGCCGCGTGCTGATCGCCAAGGCGCTGGCGCATGAACCGCGCGTCTTGTTTCTGGACGAACCCAGCGCGGGCGTCGATGTCGAATTGCGCAAGGACATGTGGGCAGTCGTCGCGGGGCTGAAAGCATCTGGCGTGACCATCATCCTGACCACGCATTATATCGAAGAGGCCGAAGCGATCGCCGACCGTGTCGGCATCATCGCCAAAGGTGAAATCCTGCTGATTCAGGACAAGGCCGAATTGATGGCGCAGATGGGCAAGAAACAGCTGCGCATCGATCTGGCGGCACCCACAGCCGAGATTCCCGCCGCGCTGGCCAAATACGCCCTGCACCGCGCACCCGACGGGCAAAGCCTGACCTATACCTATGATACCAAGGGGCCGCGCACCGGCATCACCACCTTGTTGAATGATCTGCAAGACGCTGGTTTGCAGATGAAAGATTTGCAGACGCAACAAAGCAGCCTCGAAGACATCTTTGTCGGTCTGGTAAAGGAAGAATGATGAACCTCAACGCAGTCAAGACGATCTATGTGCATGAAATGCGCCGGTTCCAGCGCACGATCATGCAATCGCTGGTGTCGCCGGTGCTGTCCACCTCGCTGTATTTTGTGGTCTTTGGTGCGGCCATCGGCAGCCGGATCGATCAGGTCGAAGGTGTCAGCTATGGCGCCTTTATCGTGCCGGGGCTGATCATGCTGTCGGTGATGACGCAGGCCACATCCAACGCCAGTTTCGGCATCTATTTCCCCAAATTCACCGGCACGATCTATGAATTGCTGTCAGCCCCCGTCAGTTTTCTGGAAATCGTGGCGGGCTATGTGGGGGCGGCGGCAACCAAGGCGCTCTTCATCGGGATCATCATCCTGCTGACGGCGTTTTTCTTTATCGACATCCAGATCGCGCATCCGTTTGCGATGCTGGCGCTGCTGGTGCTGACCTGCATCAGCTTTTCTTTGCTGGGCTTTATCATCGGCATTTGGGCGGGCAACTTTGAACAATTGCAGCTGATCCCGTTGTTGGTGATCACGCCTTTGGTGTTTCTGGGTGGATCGTTTTATTCGATCACCATGTTGCCGCCGGTCTGGCAGGCGATCACCCTGTTCAATCCGGTGGTGTACCTGATCAGCGGGTTTCGGTGGTCGTTCTTTGGCGTGGCGGATGTCAGCATCGGCATGTCTATGCTGGCGATCACCGTGTTCACCACGGGCTGTCTTGCCTTCATCTGGTGGATTTTCCGCACCGGTTGGCGCATTCGGCAGTGACCATCTGTGGACCTTGCGGGGGGCGGGGATCGGTTTAAGTATATGGGCATGAAATATATCCCCTTTACCAAGTCCGCCCCGTTCGTCGCCGTGATCCGCTTGCAAGGCGCGATCAGCAATTCCGGCCGTGGGCTGGACGACCCCGGCCTTGCGCCGGTAATCGAAAAAGCATTCAGCAAGGGCAAGCCTGCCGCTGTCGCGCTGGAAATCAACTGTCCGGGCGGGTCGCCCGTGCAATCATCCTTGATTGCATCGCGCATCCGGCGGCTGGCGGATGAAAAGAAAATCCCCGTTTTTGCCTTTGTCGAGGACGTGGCAGCCTCTGGCGGGTATTGGCTGGCCTGCGCCGCGGACGAGATTTTCATCGACGCATGTTCGATCACCGGGTCCATCGGCGTCATCAGCGCGGGTTTCGGCGCGCATGAGGCGATTGACCGCTATGGGATCGAACGGCGGGTGCATACGGCGGGCAAATCGAAAAGCCTGCTGGACCCGTTCAAACCGCAGAACCCCGCCGATGTCAAAAAGCTCAAAGGCTGGTTGGACGATCTGCACGCCACCTTCATCGCCTATGTGAAATCACGGCGCGGTCTGAAACTGTCCGACGATCCCGACCTGTTCACCGGCGAGGTGTATATCGGCCAGAAAGGTATCGACGCGGGGCTGGTGGATGGTATCGGCCATCTGGCCCCCGTTATGAAAGCGCGCTTTGGCGATAAGGTAAAGTTCCGCCGCTATGGCCAGCGCAAACCGCTGCTCGCGCGGTTCGGGGCGCAGATCGTCGATGATTCCATCGCGGTGATCGAGGAACGTGCGGCCTATGCGCGGTTCGGCCTATGATCGTCAAATCGGTTTTCCTGTTTCTGGCCTTTATGGTTGTGCTGGGCATTTTCGGCAAATGGCGGTTTCCCGGGCAAAAGACGCTTGCGGCGGCGAAATGCCCTAAATGCCGGCGGTTCCGTATCGGCAAGGGACCATGCGTATGTGAAAAGGGCAGGCCGTGAAAGCATTGGTAACAGGCGCAGGCGCGCGGCTCGGGCAGGCGATGGCGATCTATCTGGGGCAGCGCGGCTATGACGTGGCGGTGCATTATGCGGGGTCGCAGGCGGGCGCGCAGGATACTGTCGCGCAATTGCACGCGCTGGGGCGGCAGGCCGTGGCGCTGCAGGCCGATCTGCTGGATGAAGATGCGACCGCCGCATTGGTGGGCCGCGCGCGTGATGCGCTGGGCGGGCCTTTGACCTGTCTGGTCAACAATGCATCAATCTTTGAGCATGACACGATCCATTCCGCCACCAAGACCAGCTGGGACCGGCACATCGGGTCGAACCTGCGCGCACCTTTCGTGCTGACCCAATGCTTTGCGGCCCAGGCGCCCAAGGCGCAGACCGATGCCATGGGCGAACCTTTGGCGCAGGCTTTGGTTGTGAACATGATCGACCAGCGCGTGCAAAAACTGACCCCTGAATTCATGACCTATACCATCGCCAAGATGGGTCTGTGGGCGATGACGCGGACCACGGCGCAGGCGCTGGCCCCTGATGTGCGGGTCAATGCCATCGGTCCGGGGCCGACCTTGCAAGGCGCGCGGCAATCGGCAGAGCATTTCACGCGTCAGCGTGCGGCGACAGTTTTGCAACGTGGCGCCAGCCCTGCAGAGATTTGCGCAGCCTTGGGATATTTCCTTGATGCGCCGGGCGTGACAGGGCAAATGCTGGCCGTTGATGGGGGCCAGCATCTGGCCTGGCAGACCCCTGATGTGCTGGGCGTCGAGTAGGGCGCGCCAAAAGTTACACACCGGCATTGTCTACGTTCACGAAAAAGTCACAATTTGCCATTTTTTCAATGCGTTAAGGGATGGTTCATAAAAATTTCCAATAAAAACAAAGCCTTGAAAAATTGCCTAATTTTTAAGCAAAGCGACGAAGTGGGCTGGAAACAAGGATAATTTCCGTAAACCAGCAGTTCGTCCACCGACTTATCCACAGAAACGGTGGATGTCTTTTCTCTTGTCCCTGCCGCGTTACCATTGCAGCGCCGCTAGAATCAAAGAAGCCCGCGTATGACCGATAACGGACCCCCAACTGCGCGCACCGGATATGACGTGATCCACGGCTATCTGCGCAGCCTTGATTCCTCGCCGGGGGTGTACCGGATGCTGGATGCGGATAGCCGTGTTCTGTATGTGGGCAAGGCCCGCAACCTGCGCGCACGGGTCAGTAATTATGCGCGCCCCGGCCCGCATTCGCCGCGCATCGCGCGGATGATTTCGGAAACCGCGTCGATGATGTTTCTGACGACGCGGACGGAAACCGAAGCCCTGTTGCTGGAACAAAACCTGATCAAGCAGCTGAAGCCGCGTTACAACGTGCTTTTGCGCGACGACAAAAGCTTTCCCAATATCCTTGTGACCAAGGATCATGATTTCCCGATGATCCGCAAACACCGCGGCGCGAAAAGCCAGAAAGGGGATTATTACGGCCCCTTCGCCGGTGCCGGTGCGGTCAATCGCACGCTGTCGCAGTTGCAGCGTGTGTTTTTGCTGCGCAATTGTTCGGACAGCGATTTTGAAACCCGCACGCGTCCCTGCCTGCAATACCAGATCAAGCGGTGTTCCGGCCCCTGCTGCGGGATGATCAGCAAGCCGGATTATGCCTTGTCCGTGAAAGAGGCCGAGAATTTCCTGCAAGGCCGCACCAAGGGTATTCAAGAAGCCTTGGCCGCCCAGATGCAGGCCGCCAGCGAAGAGATGCTGTTCGAACGCGCCGCGGCGCTCCGCGACCGGATCAAGGCGCTGACGCAGGTGCAATCGGCGCAGGGCATCAATCCGCAGAATACGGCAGAGGCTGATGTCATTGCGCTGCACACCGATGGCGGGCAGGCCTGTGTGCAGGTGTTCTTCATCCGCGCCAACCAGAACTGGGGCAATCACGATTATTACCCCCGCATCAGTGGCGAAGAGGATATGGCCGAAGTGATGGAGGCTTTCGTCGGCCAGTTTTACGCAGGCCGCGAACCGCCGCGCATGTTGATCCTGTCGCATGGTTTGGACAATGACGATCTGATGGCCGCCGCCTTGGCCGAAAAGGCGGGTCGCAAGATCGAGATCGTGGTCCCTCAGCGCGGCGAAAAGGCCGAATTGGTGCAGAACGCCCTGCGCAATGCCCGCGAAAGCCTGGCGCGCAAGATGTCGGAAACCGCGACGCAATCGCGCCTGTTGAAAGGGCTGGCAGAGGCGTTTGATCTGCCCAAGGTGCCGCAGCGCATCGAGGTGTACGACAACAGCCATATTCAAGGCGCGCATGCTGTCGGCGCGATGGTCGTGGCGGGGCCTGACGGGTTCGACAAGAACCAGTATCGCAAGTTCAACATCCGCGGCGAAGACCTGACCCCCGGCGATGATTTCGGAATGATGAAAGAGGTGCTGACCCGTCGTTTCCAACGCCTGATCAAGGAAGACCCTGACCGCAGCACTGGCACATGGCCTGACCTGTTGCTGATCGACGGCGGCCAAGGGCAGGTATCCGCCGTGCGCCAGATCATGGATGACATGGGCGTTAGCGACATCCCGATGGTCGGCGTGGCCAAGGGGCTGGACCGCGATGCCGGCAAAGAGGAATTCCACCGCACTGGCAAACCGGTCATGGCGCTGCGCCATAATGATCCGGTGCTGTATTTCATCCAGCGCATGCGCGACGAGGTTCACCGTTTCGCCATTGGCACCCACCGTGCGAAACGGTCCAAGGCCATCGGCGCCACGCCGCTGGACGATGTGCCGGGTGTCGGGGCGACACGCAAACGCGCGCTTTTGGCGCATTTCGGATCGGCCAAGGCGGTGGCCCGCGCCAATCTGGCGGATCTGAAGGCCGTGGATGGCGTCTCGGCGAATATGGCGCAGGTGATCTACGATTATTTCCACGAACAGGGATAAAAACTTTTATGCCTCCGGCGGGGATATTTGGGCTCGGAAGATGGGGGTGCTGGTGTCTGGGGCAAAGCCGGTTTATTGTGCGCCCATTATGCTGTCATTGCCCAATATCCTGACGATCCTGCGACTGGCCGCGGCACCCGGTGTTGTGATCATGTTTTTGTATTTCAACCGGCCTGCGGCTGACTGGTTCGCGCTGGTCCTGTTTGTCACGGCGGCGCTGACTGATTTTCTGGACGGCTATCTGGCCCGCCGCTGGAAACAGGAAAGCAAGCTGGGTGCGATGCTGGACCCGATTGCCGACAAGGCGATGGTGGTGATCGCGCTTTTGGTGATCACCGGGTTTTCCGGCATGGACCCCTATATCCTGTTGCCCGCCACGGTGATCATGTTCCGCGAAGTGTTCGTGTCGGGCCTGCGCGAGTTTCTGGGCGATACCGCGGGCCTGCTGAAAGTCACGCAATTGGCCAAGTGGAAAACCACCGCGCAGATGGTCGCCATTGCGATCCTGTTCGCCAAGGGTGCTTTTGAGCATTATGACGGGGTCGAGGCGCTGTCGACATTTGTGACTTGGTGGGTCGGGATTATCGCGCTTTGGATTGCGGGTATTCTGACCCTGCTGACGGGGTGGGATTATTTCCGCAAGGCGCAACCATATCTGGTGGGGGGACCGGTACAATGAACGTGATGTATTTCGCTTGGGTCCGCGAACGGATCGGCGTGCCGCAGGAAAAAGTGCAGACCAAGGCCGCGACGGTCGCTGATCTTGTTGCCGAACTTGTCGCGCGCGAGGATCGCTATGCCGCTGCTTTTGCCGATATCAGCGCGCTTCGCGTTGCGGTGGATCAGGAACTGGCGGATTTCGATGCCCCGCTTGCCGGTGTGCGCGAGGTTGCGTTTTTTCCGCCGATGACGGGCGGCTGATGCAGGTCCGCGTGCAACAGGCCGCCTTTGATCCCGGGGCGGAATTGGCCGGTTTCGCCGTGGGGCGTCGGGATATCGGCGCCATCGTCAGTTTCACCGGCGTCGTGCGCGATACATCGGGCGATCTGCGGCATATGATGATCGAACATTACCCCGGCATGACCGAACGCGCGATCACCGGTATTCTGGATCAGGCCGTTGCGCGTTGGTCGCTGGCCGATGCGCTGGTGATCCACCGCTTTGGCGCGCTGGAACCGGCGGCCCCGATCATGATGGTCGCCACCGCCGCCGCCCACCGAGCCGAGGCCTTTGCCGCCGCTGATTTCCTGATGGATTACCTGAAATCCCGCGCGCCGTTCTGGAAAAAGGAAGTCACCTTGTCCGGTGCCGCATGGGTGGCGGCGAAAGATGCTGACGAGGCCGCGCTAGACCGCTGGTGAACGTGCAAGTGCTGCGCAGGCGGCGTGGCGCGGGCAGGATGTGACATGGTTGTTGATCAACCCCGTTGCCTCCATGAACGCATAGACGATCGTTGGCCCGCAGAATTTGAACCCTGCTTTTTTCAGGTCTTTGGACATCTGCACCGATAGGGCGGATTGCGTCGGCATCGCGCTGCGGTCGGGCAGGGTTGTCTGTAAGGGCGCGCCATCCACATAGGCCCACAAATAGCTGGCAAAGCCTTGCGCGGCTTCGATTCGTTGCCAGGCGCGGGCATTGGTGATCGTGGCCTCGATCTTGCCGCGGTGGCGGATGATGCCGGGGTCGGCCAGCAGACGGCGCACGTCATCCTCGCCCCAACCTGCGATGATGTCAGGGTCGAAGCCTGCAAAGGCCGCGCGGAAATTATCGCGCTTTTTCAGGATCGTGATCCAGGACAGCCCCGCCTGAAACCCGTCCAGCACCAGTTTTTCCCACAAGGCACGGCTGTCATATTCGGGCACGCCCCATTCGGTGTCGTGATAGTCGATATAAATCGGGTCGGGTCCGGCCCAGTCGCAGCGTGCCATGATCGGCTCCCTTAAGGCTTTTTTAGCAGCATTGGTCCAAGGTGCAGCAGTCACTATGGATGAACAGGATGACGAAAGCCACGCTTTCCAGCACGGATATCGCCGATCTGCCTGTGGCCGATCCGCTGCTTTATGCCTTGGCCAGCCGGGACAGCGATGTCGTGGCGCTGGTGCGCGATGCGCTGGCGGCGGATCGGGCCAGTCTTGCGTTTCATCCGATTGTCACCACCGACCCTGTGCCGCAGATCGCCTTTCACGAAGGGCTGATCCGGCTGCATGACGACGCTGGGCGGATCATTCCGGCGGCGCATTTCATGGGGCTGGTCGAAGATACGGCCATGGGCCGCGAGATTGATTGCGTCAGCCTGACGCATGCGCTGCGGCACCTGCGGCGCAACCCCACCCTACGCCTGTCGATCAATCTGTCGGCGCGGTCGGTCGCGGATGGCGAATGGCGGCGCATTCTGGATGGGGGTTTGCGTGACCATGCCCGCCTGGGCGATAGGCTGATTTTCGAGATTAGTGAAACATCCGCCATGATGCTGCCCGATGTGATGATCCGGTTCATGGCCGAAATGCAGCCCAAGGGCGTGGCCTTTGCGCTGGACGGGTTCGGGGCCGGCATGACCGCGTTTCGCCATCTCAAGGATTTCTTTTTCGACCTTGTGAAGATCGACAAAGGCTTTGTGCGCGGCATTGACCAGAATCCCGATAATCAGGTGCTGGCCGAAGCGCTGATCACCGTGGCGCATCATTTCGAAATGTTCGCAATTGCCGATGGTGTCGAAACCGAGGAAGAGGCGGCATTTCTGCGCAGTATTGGTGCCGATTGCCTGCAAGGCTATCTTTACGGCGTGCCACGTTTCACTTTTTGACCGCAGCAGCGGCGCGCCCGAAATTGAATTGCCCTCTTTCCTGCAACCCAATAGCATGTCTGAAACGGGAGGAAGTGGGCTTGCGCCGGTCGGCGTGTAGGCCGCGCGTCCTTTCGGTGGCACAAACCTAAAGGAACTATTCCATGACCAATGTTGTTATCGCATCCGCAGCACGTACCGCTGTCGGCAGCTTCGGTGGCGCCTTTGCGACCACGCCCGCGCATGATCTTGGGGCGGCTGTCCTGTCAGAGGTTGTCGCCCGTGCAGGCATCGACAAATCCGAAGTGAGCGAGACGATCCTTGGTCAGGTCCTGACCGCAGCACAAGGCCAGAACCCCGCCCGCCAGGCGCATATCAACGCCGGTCTGCCGATCGAAGCTGCGGCCTGGAGTATTAACCAAGTTTGTGGGTCAGGTCTGCGCGCCGTTGCATTGGGCGCGCAACATATCCAGCTGGGCGATGCCGACATCGTGTTGGCGGGTGGTCAGGAAAACATGACGCTCAGCCCGCATGCTGCCTATCTGCGCGCGGGCCAGAAGATGGGCGATATGTCCTATATCGACACGATGATCCGTGACGGGCTGTGGGATGCGTTCAACAATTACCACATGGGCCAAACGGCGGAAAACGTGGCCAACCAGTGGCAAATCACCCGCGATATGCAGGATGCATTTGCCGTCGCATCCCAGAACAAGGCCGAAGCCGCGCAAAAGGCCGGCAAATTCGCGGATGAGATCATGGCGTTTACCGTCAAGACCCGCAAAGGCGATATCATCGTCGACCAAGACGAATATATCCGCCACGGTGCCACCATCGACGCGATGCAGAAACTGCGCCCCGCCTTTACCAAGGACGGGTCGGTCACGGCGGCCAACGCCTCTGGCCTCAACGACGGGGCCGCTGCAACCTTGCTCATGTCCATCGAAAACGCCGAAAAGCGCGGGATCGAACCGCTGGCGCGGATCGCGTCTTATGCCACTGCCGGGCTTGACCCGTCGATCATGGGTGTGGGGCCTGTCATGGCCAGCCGCAAAGCCTTGGCCAAGGCCGGGTGGAGCGTCGAAGACCTTGATCTGGTCGAGGCGAACGAGGCTTTTGCCGCACAAGCCTGTGCCGTGAACAAGGACATGGGCTGGGATCCTGCCATCGTCAACGTGAACGGCGGCGCCATCGCCATCGGCCATCCAATCGGCGCATCCGGTGCGCGCATCCTCAACACCCTGCTGTTCGAGATGAAGCGCCGCGATGCCAAGAAAGGTCTTGCCACGCTGTGCATCGGGGGCGGCATGGGTGTCGCGCTTTGCGTCGAACGGTTCTGATGACAGGGGCGGTCGGTTAACGGCCGCCCTGACGACAATAACAACAGGGAGGAGAAACTATGGGACGTGTGGCACTGGTCACGGGGGGGTCGCGCGGTATTGGCGCGGCGATTTCAACAGCTTTGAAGGATGCAGGCTATACCGTTGCCGCGACCTATGCGGGCAATGACGAAAAGGCAGCCGCCTTTACCGCCGAAACCGGCATCAAGACCTACAAATGGGATGTCGGCAATTACGAGGCTTGCGCCGCAGGCATCGCCGAGGTCGAGGCTGATCTGGGGCCGGTCGAAGTGCTGGTCAACAACGCGGGCATCACCCGTGACGCGCCATTCCACAAGATGACGCCGCAGCAATGGCAAGAGGTGATCAATACCAACCTGTCGGGCGTGTTCAACATGACCCATCCGGTCTGGCCCGGCATGCGCGACCGTAAATTTGGCCGGATCATCACGATTTCGTCGATCAACGGGCAAAAGGGCCAGTTCGCGCAGGCAAATTATGCCGCTGCCAAGGCCGGTGACATCGGTTTCACCAAGGCGCTGGCACAAGAAGGCGCGCGCGCGGGCATCACTGTCAACGTCATCGCCCCCGGCTATATCAACACCGAAATGATGAGCACGATCCCCGAAAAAGTCATGAACGAGGTGATTCTGCCGCAGATCCCCGTGGGCCGTCTGGGCGAGGCATCCGAAATCGCGCGCGCGGTGGTGTTTCTGGCCTCCGATGATGCGGGTTTCGTCACCGGATCGACGATTTCGGCCAATGGCGGGCAATATATGTGCTGACCACAGTCAGTGCAGAATGATGAAAGGCCGCGCCATCATTGCGCGGCCTTTTGGTTTACGCTGGCAGCCCGTGGGCCGGCCTCAGCGTCTATTCAATGGGTTGCAAGACGGGTGATCTCCTCCTTGATCTGCAACTTTTTCTTCTTGAGTTTTGCCAGCTCAAGATCATCAACGCCGGGCGCGCGTTGCATCACCTCGACATGGTCCGAGAGGGTTTGGTGCTTTTTCTTCAGTTCCTGCAAATGCGAACTCAAGCTCATGATCTTCCTCCTGCTGGTTAAACGTAACGGAATTGCAACACGTTTCCGCCTGTCTGTCACGCGGCAGTGCAGCAATTCCCCCTATTTGCATTTCACCAGCCAGAACTTGCCAAAACATTAACGGCCCATGGGCAGATCGGCGCCGCTGCGTAAAATAGCGCCGACCAGCGGGGTATAGCTGTCCTTGTCGCCGTCATGCGCGATGCCTATGTGCGTTTCCAGCGCGGGCAGCAGGCAGAACGGTGCGCGCCCTTCCTGCCTTGCGCGCAGGATGAATAGCCCCGGCGCCCGCGCGGTGCGCCCCGCGATGGGCAAAACCACCACTGAGCCCAGCCGTCCTTGCAGGGCTGACAGAACCTCGGGCAGGCGTTCGATACGCTGGATCAGGGTCAAATAGCCTTTGGGCGCAAGCCGGCGCGCGCCAATGTCCAGCCAATCCGCCAAGGGCGTGTCGCCCCCCAGCGCGGTATCGCGGCCGGGATCGCTGGCCGCTGTGCCACTGTCACGGTCGAAATAGGGCGGGTTCATGATGACATGATCGAATCGTCTCTGGCGCAGACCCGCAGGCAGCGCGCGCAGATCGGCGGTGATCACCTCCAGCGGCAGATCATTTGCAGCGGCATTGCGCCGCGCAAGATCCGCATATTCGGTCTGCACTTCGACGCCAGTCAGCGCCAGCCCCGGCACCCGCCGCCCCAGACACAAGGCCGCCGTGCCCACCCCACACCCGAGTTCCAGCACCGATTGGCCGGCGCGCGCGGCGATACTGGCGGCCAGCAGCACAGGATCGACGCCTGCACGATAGCCGTGGCGCGGCTGCAAAATCTGCAAACGCCCGCCCAAAAAGGCGTCACAGGTCACATCTTCAGCCACGCCCCAGATCAATCTCGCCATCGCGCATCACGGCTTCGGCCATGAACAAGTCGCGGTCATGCACCATCAGGCGGCGCGGCATGATGCCGATACTGCCTTCCATGATGCTCATATTGTCGTCGAAGGTGAACCAGTCTATACCTTCCGCGTCTAACAGGGCGGTTGCAAAGGCGATGACGGTCACGTCATTGGTGCGTAAAAGCTCTTTCATACCCAAGGATTACGGCGGCGCTCCGCCCTTGTCCATTCACATGACGGAACCTTGTATGAGCCTCGATCACGCCGCCACCAAACCCCATGAACAATTGGCGGCCGCCTTGGCGGATGACCTGACAGCGGTCAATGCGATGATCCGCGACCGCATGGCCTCTGAACATGCACCACGCATCCCACAGGTCACCGCCCATCTGGTCGAGGCGGGCGGCAAACGCCTGCGCCCGATGCTGACCTTGGCTGCTGCGCGTATGTGTGGCTATGACGGGCCTTACCATATCCATCTGGCGGCAACGGTGGAATTCATCCACACCGCCACCCTGCTGCATGATGATGTGGTCGACGAAAGCAGCCAGCGGCGCGGTCGCCCCACGGCGAACCTGCTCTGGGACAATACATCCAGCGTGCTGGTCGGCGATTACCTGTTCGCGCGATCGTTCCAGTTGATGGTGGAAACAGGCTCATTGCGGGTACTCGATATCCTTGCCAACGCCTCGGCCACGATCGCCGAAGGCGAGGTGCTGCAATTGACCGCCGCCGCCGATCTGGCCACGACCGAAGACATCTACATCAAGGTCGTGCGCGGCAAGACCGCCGCCCTGTTTTCCGCCGCGATGGAAGTCGGCGGCGAGATTGCAGGACAAGACCCTGCCATCAAACAGGCTTTGTTCGATTACGGCGATGCCTTGGGCATATCGTTCCAGATCGTCGATGACCTACTGGATTACGGCGGCACCAAGGCCACCGGCAAGAATGTGGGCGACGATTTCCGCGAACGCAAACTGACCCTGCCGGTGATCCGCGCGGTTGCGGCTGCGGATGCCGATGAACGCGCCTTTTGGGAACGGACGATTCAAAAGGGCCGTCAGCAAGACGGTGATCTGGATCATGCGATTGCCCTGCTGCACCGGCACGGCACGCTGGAAAGCACCCGTCAGGATGCGATTCTCTGGGCGGCCAAGGCCAAGGAGGCGCTGGGCGTAATCCCCGACCATGCGCTGAAAACCATGCTGGTCGATCTGGCCGATTATGTCGTCGCCCGGCTGACCTGACACCGCGCACTTCTTATTTCCAAAAATACTCCGGGGTGAACCCCGGATGTAATCCGGGGGAGGGGCAGAGCCCCTTTCTTTATTGCCCGATATTTGCCTCCACCGCGAATTGTGCCGCCGCGACCAGCGCCGCACCGTCATAGCCTTTGGCGTCCATCTCCGCGATCCAGCGGCTGGTGACACCGGCACCAACAGCCATGATTTCTGCGGTCTCCGCCGCCGAAAGTTCGGCAATCGTGTTGCCGCTGGCAGCCATCACGTCGCGCCCGACAGCATCGCCTGTGTCATGCGCGCGCCCGGCCCAGCGGCTGGCCATCAGGCCGGAATTGGCGTCGATCACCGCGCGCAGATCATCGGGCAGCGCGTCATAGGTCGCCTTGTTCATCGCCCACAGGAAATACAGGTTATACAGCGACCGGTCGCCCGCCACATCGGTATGGCTGTCGGTCAATTCATCCAGCTTGAGCGACGGGGCCTGTTCCCAAGGGATCACGCCGCCATCGACGACACCGCGTGCAATCGCCTCGGGGAATTGCGGCACGGGCATGCCGACGGGCGATGCGCCCAGTTCTTCCAGCAACAATGTCGCGGTGCGCGACGGGCCGCGCAGTTTCAGCCCGGCGAAATCTTCTATCGTCGCGGGCGCGTCCCCGCGTTTGTGTAAAATACCGGGGCCATGCATATGGGCGGCGATGATATGGATATCGGCGAAGTCATCCACCAGGTAATCCTGCGTGAATTCCCACGCCGCCGCACTCGCCTCTTGTGCCGATTTGGTGGTCATGAAGGGCAGTTCCAGCGCCTCGGCCTCGGGAAAGCGGTTGGGCTGATAGCCGGGGATTACCCAGCCGCCATCAATCGCACCGTCGCGGATCAGGTCATATTGGTTGGTGGCGGACCCGCCCAATTGCATAAAAGGGTATATTTCGACCTTGATCCGCCCGCCGGATTGTTCGGCAATCGCGTCGGCCCAAGGCTGCATGAAATAGGTCGGGTTGGCACTGGCGGGCGCAACAAAGTGCTGGAACCGCAATGTGACCTCTTGGGCAAAGGCGGGTGTCGTCAGCACCAGCAAAGCCAGCGTGGCATGGGAGAGCAGGTGCATCGCGTGCATCCTTTCATGATAATGGGGGGGAAAGGTGTCGCCGCTAGCAACGGCACAAAGATAACGAAGCGCCCCGCGATTGCAAGATCACACTGCGAAAAGCGGAAATGTCATGCCCAAAGCCCAGCCTAGAAACACGCCAAGGCCCACGCCCGCCGCGATCGGCCGCTGCGTCGCCCGCCCGATCCAGCCGCCCAATGTGCCGAACAGCACAAAGAACAACAAGATGATCGGCAGGATCAGCAGCAGGAAAAACAGCCCCTCGATATCCAGCGCCGTGGCGATGCCAAGCGAGACCAGCGCATTGGTGCGCACCACCAGCACCCGCCACAAAGGCGCGCGGCCTGCTTCGGTCAGATAGGCATCGGCCAGCATGAACGGCACCGCCCCCGCCGCGATGGCAAGCACGATCCATATCCGCGCACCGATGGCGAAAAAGGAGGCCACATAGATGTCCAGCATGCTTCCGAAAACGCCGATGCAGAACACCGCGATCGGCAGCGCCAGCAGCAATCCTGTCGCGTCCCAGCGCAAGGCCCCCGCGCGGGCAAGAAACGAAAGTCCAATCAGCCCGAACAGCGCGAAATGCAAGGCAAGGTAATCCGCGACCAGCACAGGCAGAAATCCGATCTCGAACGGCCACAGGATCAGCGGCGTCAGGATCGTCGGCACCAAGCTCGCGGCCCAGAACGTGCCCCGCGGCAACCGCTTGGGTGGTTTGGCCGCACGCAAAGGCCGCGCCAGCTGCGCCAAGGGCCATGCGAGGGCGGTCACACTGACGATCAGCAGCGCGATCCAGCCACCGCGTGCGGCGACGGGCGTGGCGTGCGGGCGGGCGAACACCGCGTTCAGCCAGTCGCGTGTCTCAACCATGCTGGTCGGAGCATAGAGCACGCCGACATGTTCCACCGACGGGGCCAGCACCGCGCGCCGCCCTGTCCCTGCCGCCGGATCGCCCAAGGTCTGCGCGAAACGCGCGTCAGGGTCGCTCAAGCGTAGGACGCGCAGCCCCTCGGCTGCCAGTGCGGTTTCCCATGCGCCGTTGATGACCAGCAGATTGGCGGGCGCATCCGCCGTCACTGCGGTCGAGAACATGGATACCGCCACGGTCGCATCCACGCGGCTGTCAGCGATGGCTTGGCGTACAATGATGTCGGACGCCATCGAATGACCCAGCAGCGCCAATTGCCCGTTCGCACCGTGTAGGCCCAAGCTTGCGTCAATCACGCGGCCCAATTCCGCGACCAAGAGCCGCGTGGTGCCATCGATCGATGCCACATCGCCCGACATTGGCACCGGATTGCGCCCATGCCCTTCCAGATCATAGCTTGCAACGATGTAACCTGCCTGCGCCAGCGTCTGTGCAAAACCGATCATCAACTGGCGCGATCCGGCAAAGCCATGGGCGATCACGACCACGGGGGCGTCGGTGACATCGGGCCGCGATACCACGGTGACAGGGGTTTCGCCCACGGCCAGGTCGGATGTGACCAGCCCCGCGCCTGCCTGTTCCAGCCGGAATATCGACAGGCCCGCAAGGGCCAGTGACACGATCAGGACAAGCCAAGGCCAGAACCGGTGCCCCATCGCTCAGGCGGGATAGGTCGGGTGGAACAGCCCCTTGGGCGAAGTGGTAAAGATCTCGCACCCGTCGGCGGTAATCCCCACCGAATGTTCAAACTGCGCCGAAAGCGATTTGTCGCGTGTCACGGCGGTCCAGTCATCGGCCAGGACCTTGGTTTCAGGGCGGCCAAGGTTGATCATCGGCTCGATGGTAAAGAACATGCCTTCTTCCAGCACGGCCCCGGTACCGGCGCGCCCGTAATGCAGCACATTGGGCGGCGCATGAAACACGCGGCCCAAGCCATGCCCGCAGAAATCGCGCACAACCGACATCCGGTGGCTTTCGGCATAGGCTTGGATCGCATGGCCGATATCGCCAAAGGTATTGCCGGGCTTGGCGGCGGCGATCCCTTTCATCAAGGCGGCATGGGTCACGTCGATCAGCCGTTCGGCCTTGCGCGATACGCTGCCCGCAACATACATCCGGCTGGTGTCGCCATACCATCCATCCACGATGACGGTGACGTCAATGTTCAGGATATCGCCATCCTTTAACACCTTGTCGCCGGGGATGCCGTGGCAGACGACGTGATTGACCGAAATGCAGCTGGCGTGCTGATAACCCTTATAGCCGATGGTCGCGGAGATCGCACCGGCGTCGGCGACCATCTGGGTGATCAGGCGGTCCAGCTCACCCGTGGTCTGGCCAGGGGTCACATGCCCTGCTATCTCGTCAAGGATCATGGCCGCCAGCGCGCCGGCCTTGGCCATGCCGTCGAAATCGGCGGGTTCATAAATCCGGATGCCGTCTTTGGTCATGCGGCCTTTGTTGGTGTCCACGTCGCGTATCCTTTGCCATATGCGGGTCGATATATGGGAAGTCGTGCCAAAGTTCTAGGGCATGGCAAAGCGCGTGCCACGATCTATAAAGCAGGTGACTTCACAGGAGACGACACATGCCCAACCCTACTGCCGCCATGCTGGTGATCGGCGACGAAATCCTTTCGGGCCGGACCCGCGATGCCAATATGCACCATCTGGCGGGGCGGCTGACCGAGATCGGCATCGATCTATGCGAGGTTCGCATCGTCAGTGACCATGCCCCCGCGATCATCGCCGCGGTGCAGGCGCTGTCGGTAGAGTATGATCATGTGTTCACCAGCGGTGGTATCGGGCCGACGCATGATGATATCACCGCCGATTGCATTGCCGCCGCCTTTGGCGACACGATTGACGTGCGCGATGATGCGCGCGCCTTGTTGCAGGCGCATTACGACCGGTCGGGGCAGGAGTTGAACGAGGCCCGTTTGCGCATGGCCCGTATCCCCGCGCGTGCCACGCTGATCGACAATCCCGTCAGCACCGCACCTGGGTTCAGCATCCGCAATGTGCATGTGATGGCGGGCGTGCCGATGGTGTTTCAGGCGATGGTCGCCAGCGTTCTGCCGACCCTGACAGGCGGCGCGCCGCTTTTGTCCCGCACGCTCGAGGTGATCCGCGGCGAGGGCGATATCGCCGGGCCTTTGGGTGCGTTTGCCGCCGATCATCCCGATCTGTCGGTGGGGTCCTATCCGTTTCAACGCAACGGTGTTTACGGCGCGAACCTTGTGATCCGGGGCGCGGATCAGGCCGCGGTCGAAGCCGCCTTTGCGCGTCTGCAAGACCTGTTCGCCGCATGAGCCTGCCATCTGCGCAATATTGCTATCAGGTGATCGCAGGCACATGGCCACCCGCAGCGCAGCGCAATATCGGGCCTTGGACGATCCGGCTTGATGCCAGCAACAGCAGCCGCGTTTGCGCCGCTACGGCGCAGGGGCCGTGGACCGCCAATGACATCACGCTGGCCGCCACCACCATGCGCGCGGCAGGGCAGACGCCGCTGTTCATGATTCGCGCAGGCGAGGGCGCGCTTGATGACGCGCTGGCGCAGCGCGGCTATGTGATCAAGGACCCCGTCAATATCCATGCCGCCGCCTTGGATCAGATCGCCACCCAGCGCCCGCCCCCTGTGACGACCTTCGAGGTCTGGCCACCGCTTGCGGCACAGGAAGAGATTTGGGCCGCAGGGGGGATCACCGCAGGCAGGCTTGCCATCATGGACCGTGCGCCGATGCCGAAAACCACGATCCTTGGGCGGATCAACGACCGGCCCGCAGGCACCTTGTTCGCAGCTATCCACGGGGATTGCGTCATGGTGCATGCCGTCGAAATCGCGGCGGCGCATCGCAGGCAAGGATTGGCACGGCATATGATGGTCGCCAGCGCCTTCTGGGCGCGGGGGCAGGGTGCGCGCTGGCTGACGCTGGTCGCGACGCAGGCGAATACTGCCGCCAATGCGCTCTATGCTTCCCTCGGGATGGAGGTTGTGGGACAGTATCATTATCGCATCATGCCGGAGAACAGCCTTGACCGACCAACCCACCGCCCTTGACTTGCCGATGGTCGATCCGCTGCCGGAGCCGACCCAGAAATACTTTGACATCTGTCAGGAAAAGCTGGGGTTCGTGCCGAATGTCCTGCGCGCCTATGCTTTTGATATCGACAAGCTGAACGCGTTTACCGCGCTGTATAACGATGTGATGCTGGCCCCATCCGGCCTGTCCAAGCTGGACCGCGAAATGATCGCGGTCGCGGTGTCGTCGGCCAATAAATGTTACTATTGCCTGACGGCGCATGGGGCTGCGGTGCGGCAATTGTCAGGCGATCCGGCCTTGGGCGAAATGCTGGTGATGAACTGGCGGGTGGCCCCGCTGGATGCGCGCCAGGCGGCGATGCTGCTATTTGCCGAAACCATGACGCTGGCCAGCGCGACGATCACCGAAAAAGACCGTGACGCGCTGCGGCAGGTCGGGTTTTCGGATCGTGACATCTGGGATATCGCCGCTGTCGCAGGGTTTTTCAACATGACCAACCGGATCGCATCAGCGACCGATATGCGCCCGAACGACGCCTATCACGCGCAGGCCCGATGATCAGACTTGCGGCAGGTTTGTTTGCGCTTTGGGGCATGTCAGCGCAGGCGCAAGTGCTGGAGCTTCCGGCGGACGCCGTGTTGCAGGCCGCAGGTGATCTTCATCTGGACAGCTATGCCTTGCCAACGGGTATTTGGGCCGATGGGGCGGTGCCTTTCCTGCCGGTCGAAGGGTATGTGACGCAGCAGGCTTGGCGGATTGCGACGCAGTCTTTGACCACGTTGGCATTGTTGCGCCCATTGCGCGACCAATTGCGCGATGCGCGTTTCCGCATCCTGTTCGAATGCCAGACAGAGGCCTGCGGCGGGTTCGACTTTCGCTTTGCGATCGATACCTTGCCGCCACCGGAAATGCAGGTGAATATTGGCGATTTCAGGTATCTGGCGGCGGAACGCACGACAGCGGACGGGCTGGAATATCTGACGCTCGTCATCAGTCGGATGGCTGACGCCAGCTTTGTGCAGATCACGCAGATCACACCCACGGGCTTGGATATGCAGCCTTTGGCCACGGCGACAGCTGCGCCGGTCGGGCAGGCCAATGGCAGCCTTGCGCAGCAATTGGATGATCTGGGGCATGCGATCCTGCGTGATCTGGATTTCACGATAGGCTCTGCCCAATTAAGCGAGGCCGCATTCGCATCGCTGGCCGAACTGGCAGCCTATCTTGCCGCCTATCCCGACAGGTCGGTTGCCTTGGTCGGCCATACCGATTCCGCCGGTGCGCTGGACATCAACATCGCGCTGTCACAGCGCCGTGCAAGGGCCGTTCTGGACCGGCTTGTCACCAGGCACGGCGTTAACAGGCGCCAGCTCGCGGCCGAAGGTATGGGTTATCTTGCGCCGATTGCGTCTAATCAGACGGAAACGGGACGCGATGCCAACCGGCGGGTCGAAGTCATCGTCACATCGACGGATTAGCGCGATCACAGAGCCAACCGAATCTGGCCGCTGTCAAAAACAGGCTCTGCAAATACCACGCGCGCGCGGCCTTCTGATTTGGCCTGATACAACGCCTTGTCCGCAAGGCTGAGCGAAACCTCCAATGGCGTCTCGGGCGAGGTAATGACAGCACCGATTGATAGCGTGATAGTCAGATGCGCAGGTCCGACGCGAAACGGAATGGGTTTGGTCAGGCGTTCACTAATCACGCGGGCGTGGTCGGGCTTTGCATCAGCCAGCAGGATGGCAAATTCCTCGCCCCCAATCCGACCGCTGACATCGCCCACACGCAGGTTGCGTGAAAGCATGTAAGAAATTGCTTTCAAACAGATATCACCAGCCTGATGGCCATACGTGTCATTGATCTGCTTGAAGTGATCTGCGTCAAGCATCAACAAGATGCCTGTTTTACATTGTCGGCTTCGCGTGCTGGCCAGGTCGAAGAAGGTCCGCCTGTTGTTCATCCCGGTCAGCCAATCCTTGCGCGACATGAATGACAGCCGGCGTTGCAGCTGTGCCTGATACATCATCACCCCGAACAGCAAACATAACAACGGCATAGCGACAAAGACCGCCCTTGCAATACCATAGAGGAATGGAACATCCGGCAGAAGCGGCGCAATAATGACGGAAAACACGATATTGGCCAAGGACAGCGCAGCGGTAAACAAAAGCACACGCGTGACCACGCCCAGCCGGCTGCGGGGCGCAAGAAGCTTGATCATCTTTTCCATAAACGCCCCTCGATCGACAGGCGCAGCTTATCCGGCACGGATTAACAGATCGTTGCTCACATCAAGCTTGGCGCTGCTACCAGCGATCGGGGCCTTTGCCGGCAAATGTGCGTGACAGAAAATCGACGAAAGCACGGACTTTTGGCTGTGTGAAATGCCCTTGCGGGTAAACGGCAAAAATCCCCTGGGTTTCAATTGGCAAGTCTGGGATCGCCTCTGCGACCAGACCTTTGCGCATGGCGTCGGCGTAGAGAAAACTGGGCAGATAGGCGATGCCAAGCCCGCCGATACAGGCGTTCAGCAGCGATTGCCCGTCATTCACCGTCAGCCAGCCGGCCGTGCGGACCTGCCGCCTTTCGCCCGATGGCGCGGTCAGTTTCCAGACCGCGGAATTGGCCTGGTTGGAATAATGCAGTAACTTGTGATTGTTCAGATCGTCGATTTTGTTGGGACGGCCGTATTGTGTGAAATAGTCGGGGCTTGCGATCATGCGCCGTGTGGTTTCGGTCAGTTTGTGCGCGCGCAAGGTGCTGTCTTCAAGCTCACCAATCCGCACCGCCATGTCGAACCCTTCCGAGATCAGTTCCACATAGCGGTTGTTCAGCACCATGTTCACGGTGATTTCGGGATAGGCGCCCAGAAATGCGCCCAGAACCTGCGACAGGTGATTCACCCCGAAATCGGTGGCCACGCTGATCCGCAACAACCCCGAAGGTGCTGTCTGCATGGATGTGACCAGCGCATCGGCTTCGCCCGCATCGTTCAGCACACGGCGCGCGCGGTCGTAATAGGCCAGCCCGATTTCCGTGGGGCTGACGCGGCGGGTGGTCCGGTTCAAAAGCCGCGCACCCAGCCGCGCCTCTAGCGCGGACACATGTTTGGAGACGGCCGATTTGGAAATCCCCATCCTTTTCGCCGCATCGGTAAAGCCACCCTGATCAACAACCGTTGCAAAGGCTTCCATTTCCGTGAGGCGATCCATTCCCGACTTCCAACTTACTTGTGCCATTCAGACAATCCTGCCGCCTAATTCAGGCAGGAATGGGACAAATGCCTGACAATATGGGGGAAGAGATCGGCTTTGGTGACAATCTGGAAACAGAAAATGGCAAAGACCCCTGCCGATTTAGGGGTATTCACCACAGGCTTGGCTGTGGCTTTGTGGCGCTAGAGCGTTGCCGCCAGCCGTGTGCCTTGGTCGATGGCGCGTTTTGCGTCTAGTTCAGCCGCTACATCCGCGCCGCCGATCACATGCACGTTTTGCCCTGCTGCGATCAGCTGGTCGGCAAGGCCGCGTTCGGGCAACTGACCGGCGCAAAGCACGATCGTATCGGCCGCGATAAGCTTGGGATCGCTGCGATCCGCGCCATGGCTGATATGCAATCCCGCTGCGTCGATCTTTTCGTAATTCACGCCGCCAATCATCTGCACATTCTTCATCTGCAGGCCTGCACGGTGAATCCAGCCTGTTGTCTTGCCCAGCCGCTTGCCCAGCTTTTCGGCCTTGCGCTGCAACAGCGTCACTTGGCGCACCGGTGCATCGGGCTGTGGGCCTTCTGCGCGCAGGCCGCCGCGCACCTCGGCGGGGTCGCCCACGCCCCATTCCTGCAACCAGTCGGGCAGGTGGTCTGTCGGGCTGTGGTCGGTCACCAGAAATTCCGCCACATCGAACCCGATCCCGCCCGCCCCGATGATGGCGACCTTGTCGCCGACCGTTGCCGCGCCGCGCAGCACGTCGATATAGGACACGACATTGGGGCCATCCTGCCCCGGTATTGCAGGATCACGCGGCAGCACGCCTGTTGCGATGATGATTTCGTCAAAACCGGCCAGATCATCTGGTGTCGCGACACGGCCCAGCGCCAGTGTGACGCCTGCCTTGGCGACCATTGTGTCGTAGTAATCAACAAGGCCCCAGAATTCCTCTTTGCCGGGCACCTGTTTGGCAAGGTTCAGCTGCCCGCCGATCCGGTCTGATTTGTCGAACAGCGTGACATGATGCCCGCGCTCTGCGGCGGTCAGGGCGGCGGACAGGCCCGCAGGGCCAGCGCCGATGACAGCGATCGTTTTGCAGGTTGTCGCGGGCGCTATGGTCAGTTCGGTTTCATGGCAGGCGCGTGGATTGACCAGACAGGACGACAGTTTGCCGCTGAAGGTGTGATCAAGGCAGGCCTGATTGCAGGCGATGCAGGGCGTGATTTCGGCAGCCTTGCCCGCCGCGGCCTTGGCCACGAAATCAGGATCGGCAAGGAAAGGCCGCGCCATGCTGACCATATTGGCGCAGCCTTCGGCCAGCACCTGTTCAGCCACGTCGGGGGTGTTGATCCGGTTCGATGTGATGATCGGGATCGACACTTCGCCCATCAATTTCTGCGTGACCCATGCAAATGCGCGGCGCGGCACGGATGTGGCGATGGTGGGAATCCGCGCCTCGTGCCAGCCGATGCCGGTGTTGAGGATGGTCGCCCCTGCTTCCTCGATCGCCTTTGCAAGCTGAACGACCTCTTCCCAAGTCGATCCGTTGGGGATCAGGTCGATCATCGACAGCCGGTAGATCACGATGAAATCGAGGCCCACGGCGGCACGCACGCGGCGCATGATTTCGACCGGCAAGCGCATCCGGTTTTCATAAGACCCGCCCCAGCGGTCGGTGCGTTTGTTGGTATGGGTGACCAGAAACTGGTTGATGAAATAGCCTTCGGACCCCATCACCTCGACCCCGTCATAGCCTGCTTCGCGGGCGCGGGTGGCGGCGGTGACAATATCGCTGATCTGCTTTTCGATCCCGTCCTCGTCCAATTCCTGCGGCGCGAAGGGCGAGATCGGGGATTTGATTGCAGAAGGCGCCACGCATTTGGGACCATAAGCATAGCGGCCTGCATGCAATATCTGCATCGCGATCTTGCCGCCTGCATCATGGACGCGGGTTGTGACGATGCGGTGGTTGGCAATGTCTTTATCGGTATAAAGCCCTGCCGCACCCGGGAAAACGCCGCCTTCGGTGTTGGGGGCCATCCCGCCGGTGACCATCAGCGCGACACCGCCGCGCGCGCGGGTGGCATAGAATGCGGCAACGCGGTTCCAATCGCCGGTTTCTTCCAGACCGGTATGCATTGACCCCATCAGCACGCGGTTCTTGAGCGTGGTAAACCCCAGATCAAGCGGTGCAAGAAGATGTGGATATTGCGTCATGGCGGGCCTCTCTGGTTATGCAAAGAATGGCCAAAGCTGCCCGCCGCGTCACGCCCAACGTGGCGTCACATCACCAGATGGATCACCAGCGGGAAACCGCAAGCAGCCTAATCCGTTTTGGGATGATGTTGCTGGCGGAATGCAGCTTTCAGCAGGTCAAGTTCGCAGCGCAAAAGGTCGATTTCCGCGCGGATGTCATCGGCCAGCGCTGCACCCGACAGGATGGCCAGACTGCCGATGGTGATGCCGTCCGCGCTGCGGATCACGATGGTTTGCAATCCGTCATGCAAGATCGCGGCTGGCACCGGCAGGCTGCATCGCCAGCTGTCTGGCCCTGACCCTTGGGTGCAGCGCAGATCGGGCAAAACCTGTCCTTCATGGCTGGCGATCAGGTCGGGTGTCGCCGTGCAGGTAACGGTGAACTCCCAGATGCCTGCGCGCAATTGCGATTGTGTCAAAACCGGATGGGACATGAAGCACCTTTCAAACTTGCGCGCGCGGATAGCGGCAGATGGTCAGATCGCGCAGGGTGACGCAGTTCATCGCCGGATTTTCGAACATCAGGTCGATCCAGATATGCTCTGCCCGCTGTTCGTTTAGCTGGGTATAGGCAAGATCGAAGGCGACCGTCGATGGCGCGCCGGTCTGCGGCAGTGGCAGCAATATCTGTTCGGTATTGGGGCCATTGCGCAGGTTCAGCCGCGCAAAGATGCTGATGGGCTGCTCCGCCTCGACCATGGCCGTGAGCGCGATGACATGCTGCTTGCGCAAGCCCGCGCAACTGGCCGCGGGCAGGTCAAGGGCCAGCGACAGATAGCTGCCATCAAAATGGAAAACTTCTATGCGCAAACCAAACGGTGAAATATCAATATCACGCAGGTTTCGGGTTTGGCGGACAGTGATTTGTGATCGCGGGCAATCGTGAAAGATGCCAATTTCTTCTCCGATCCGCGTTGTGTTACGCACCGGTGCGCGCCCGGCTGTATCCAGCTTCCGCCGCCAGACCGCGGGCCGCCATGCCCAATCCGTCCCGACCGGCCGGGCAAAGCTGTCGGACCCGATCAGGGGCAGGGCCAGCCTGTCGTCGGCTTGGTGGCACAGATCCAGCAAGGTGGTTTTCAACTGCCGTGCTTGATAGCGTTGCGCACGCAGGGCGATCAGGTCTGTCTTGTCTGCGCGCCTTGCGGCCGCGCGCCACCGCGCCAGCGCGCCTTTGTGAAACAGTCGGCCCAGCAAACCCTGTGGCGTGATTGGCATCGCTTTGTGGTCCTTTCGGGTGGTCCGTTTATGGCGTGCCTTGCGGCGCTGACAAGCCGCGCAGGACCTGATCCAGCAAGGCGTCACCGCGCGCTGCCGACAATGGCGCGTCATCCAGCCCGCGCACCGACACTGTAACAAGCCGGCCATTTATATCGGTAAAGGCGCGCCATTCGTCAGGGCCAAGCCCGTCCATTGGGGGCGCAGCCGTATCGCGGAAATGGACGGTCACGCGCCCGCCTGACGCTTGCGCGGAAATGACGCTGATCGTCGCACCGCTGCCGTTGCTCAGCAGCCCTGCGCCTTGCGGGCTGGTCAGCAAATCGTGGAGGCTGGTTTCCGCGCCTGTGACCATGGCAGAACCCATGTCCCCGGCCTGCACAATCGCCACGCCAATAATGGATGGCACGGGCGCATCGGTGCCCAGCGTGACACAGGGCGCAAAAACCGCGAAACCGGCGCGCAGGCGGCTGGACACCGGATCAGCACAATAGCCCGCTGGCGGCGTGACCACCAGATCACCGGTCAGCAGCGCCACAGGTTGCGCCACGCCGACAGGATTGCAGGCAGCAAGTGCCGCGATCCCGACCAAGGCGATGGCGCGTCTGAACATGCCCTTACAGGTCCATATAGATGTGTTTTTCGCCCTTGGCACCTGGATGGGTCAATGCGCCCAGACGGGTCGATCCGACCAGCTGTGCATATTTCCACAAGGCTCCCGAGGCATAGATAGTTTCGCGCGGGCCAGCCCAGGTTTTGCGCCGTTCGGCCAGTTCTGCATCGGTCAGCGCCACCGACAATTCGCCGGTGCGCGCGTTCAGCGTGATCATGTCGCCGTCTTTCAACAGCGCGATGGGGCCGCCCTGCGCGGCCTCTGGGCCGACGTGACCCACGCAGAACCCGCGTGTCGCACCTGAAAAGCGGCCGTCGGTGATCAGCGCGACCTTTTTGCCCATGCCTTGGCCCGACAAAGCGGCGGTGGTGGACAGCATTTCGCGCATACCGGGGCCGCCTGCAGGGCCTTCGTTGCGGATAACGATGACTTCGCCTTCTTCATATTGGCGGGCTTTTACGGCCTCGAACGCGTCTTCTTCGCATTCGAACACGCGGGCAGGGCCGGTAAAGATCTGTTCTTCCTCGGACATGCCCGCGACCTTGACGATGGCGCCTTCGGGGGCAAGGTTGCCTTTCAGGCCGACAACACCGCCGGTTTTCGTGATCGGATTGGCGACGGAATAGATGACGCGGTTATCCGCCTCACCCTTGATCATGTCCAGTTCTTCACCGATCACGCGGCCTGTCGCTGTCATGCAATCTTCGTGGATCAGACCGGCCTTGCGCAGTTCTTTCAGCACGACAGGCACGCCGCCTGCCTCGTAAAGATCTTTGGCGACATATTTGCCGCCCGGTTTGAGATCGACGAAATAGGGCGTATCGCGGAAAATCTCGCAGACATCGGACAGATCAAAATCAATGCCAGCCTCGGCGGCGATGGCAGGCAGGTGCAGACCGGCATTGGTGGACCCGCCGGTGCAGGCCACGATCCGTGCCGCGTTTTCCAGTGATTTGCGCGTGACGATATCGCGCGCGCGGATGTTCTTGGCGATCAGGTTCATCACGGCCTCGCCCGAAGCGACACCATATTGATCGCGCGATTCGTAGGGCGCAGGCGCGCCAGAGGAATTGAGCAGCGCCAGACCGATTGCTTCGGACACGCAGGCCATGGTGTTGGCGGTGAATTGTCCACCACAAGCCCCAGCAGAGGGGCAGGCGACGCGTTCAAGGATTTCGAGCTCCGCATCGGTCATATTACCGGCCTGATGCTTGCCCACCGCTTCGAACACGTCTTGGACGGTCACGTCCTGCCCGTTCAACCGGCCCGGCAGGATTGAGCCGCCATAGATGAACACCGACGGCACGTTCAGCCGCACCATCGCCATCATCATCCCGGGCAAGGATTTGTCGCAACCGGCCAGACCGACCAGCGCGTCATAGCAATGGCCGCGCATCGTCAGTTCAACGGTATCGGCAATCGCTTCGCGTGATGCGAGTGACGACCGCATTCCTTCGTGGCCCATGGCGATACCATCGGTGACGGTGATTGTGGTAAATTCGCGCGGCGTGCCTTTGGCGTTCTTGACGCCGACCTTGACGGCTTGGGCCTGCCGGTTCAGCGTGATGTTGCAGGGGGCTGCTTCGTTCCAGCAGGTGGCGACACCGACCCAAGGCTGTGCGATCTCATGTTCGTCCAGGCCCATCGCATAAAAATAGGACCGGTGCGGCGCGCGAGACGTGCCTTCGGTCACGTGGCGGCTGGGCAATTTGGATTTGTCGACACGGTTGCTGGGCATGAAATCTCTCTCCGAAAAACTGTTGGATTTGGTCTAAATAACGGGCGTCAGTGACACAAGCGCGAAACCGCCATTGCGGGCTGTGTGGCTGGGCGTGTAATCAGGGGTATGAATGATCCCTACCGCGCCCATGCCGCGTTCATCCGCCCTGCATGGCCGGTGCGGGACATGTGGCGCGTGTTGACCATGATCTTGCTGGTCGAACTGATTTTCGTGCTGTCCCCTGTCGGTCTGGTCCTGCTTTTGCCGGACGCCGCGCGCGATGCCTATGTCGCAGGGACGAGCGCATTTGGCACGCTGCTGCAATTCTTCAGCTTTGGTGTCGCGGGGCTTGGCCTTGTGGGTTTGTTGCCTGTTTTGCACCGGCGCGGGTTCTGGTCGCTGGTTGGTGGTCGCAGTGCTGCCTGGGCGAAGCTGATACAGGTTGTCTGGGCTGTCGGGTTGGTCCTGCTGGTGGTCGAAATGTTGCCGCCCCGCCCCTTTGCCGATGAAGCGGTGGTGATGCGCGACGTCGGTACTTGGCTTTTGCTGCTGCCTGTCGGTCTGTTGGCGCTTTTGGTGCAGGTCGGCACCGAAGAGCTGTTCTTTCGCGGTTATTTGCAACAGCAATTGGCCTGCCTGTCGCAATCGCGCTGGGCGTGGATGGTGTTTCCCTCGGTCCTGTTCGGGGCGTTGCATTATGCGAACGGCTATGGTCCCGCCGACGGGCTGATCTGGGCGGTTTGGGCAGCCTTGCTGGGGTTGGCCTGCGCCGATCTGACCGCGCGGACTGGCAATCTGGGTGCCGCCATCGGGCTGCATCTGGCCAATAACGCCTTTGCGCTGCTGCTTTACGCGGTCGCGGATTGGACGGCCTCGGGCCTTGCTTTGTTCGTTTATCCCTATGAAGACCCCGCAGCCCTTGATTACAGCCTTGCGACCTTGCTTGATCCGTCGGTGATTGTTCAGGCCCTGACCTTGGGCTTTTGGGTGCTAGTGATGTGGCTGGCCGCACGGATAGCGATCAAGCGCTGATTGCATTTTCACCCGCAGGGTCATATCTGTTTTTGGTCAAGTAGAAGGCCCGCCCATGAACTGGATCACCAATTACGTTCGTCCAACGATCAATTCGTTGTTTTCGCGCCGCGAAGTGCCCGAGAATCTATGGACCAAATGTCCCGAATGCGGGACCATGCTGTTCCACCGCGAACTTGCCGACAACCTGAATGTCTGCACAAATTGCGATCACCACATGGCGATCGTCGCGCGCGACCGGTTGCGGGCCTTGTTCGACGGCGGCGTCTTTGTCGAGGTGGCTGTGCCTGAACCTGTCGCCGACCCGCTGCATTTCCGCGACCAGAAGAAATACACCGACCGCATCAAGGAAGCCCGCAAGAAAACCGGCGAAAAAGACGCGATGCTGGTTGCCGAGGGTGACATGGGCCGCACCGGCGTTGTCGTCGCCGTGCAGGACTTTTCCTTCATGGGGGGGTCAATGTCGATGTATGTCGGCAATGCTATCGTTGCTGCCGCCGAACGCGCGATTGCGCTCAAGCGCCCTCTGATCCTGTTTTCCGCCGCCGGTGGCGCGCGGATGCAAGAAGGCATCCTTGGCCTGATGCAGATGCCACGCACCACCATCGCGGTGCAGATGCTCAAAGAGGCGGGGCTGCCCTATATCGTCGTGCTGACCCATCCGACCACGGGGGGTGTCACCGCGTCCTATGCGATGCTGGGTGATATCCAGATCGCCGAACCCAATGCGCTGATCGGCTTTGCCGGTGCGCGAGTGATCGAGCAGACCATCGGGGAAAAACTGCCCGAAGGGTTCCAGCGCGCCGAATATCTGCTGGATCACGGGATGCTGGACCGGGTGACGAAACGCACCGATCTGAAAGATGAACTGGTCACCATCGTGCGCCTGCTGACCAGACAGGCCCCGGCGATCAAGGGCGATCTGCCAGCCCCTGACATCACCCCCACGCCCGCAATGGTGGACGCGGACAAGTGACACCAGGCTCTGACGCAATCCTGCAAAGGATGATGGCTTTGCACCCCAAGGTCATTGACCTGACGCTGGATCGCGTCTGGCGGCTGTTGTCTGCCGTGGGCGATCCGCAAGACCGTTTGCCCCCCGTCATCCATGTCGCGGGCACCAATGGTAAAGGGTCCACGCAGGCGATGATCCGTGCGGGGCTGGAACAGGGCGGCAGCGTTGTGCATGCCTATACGTCACCGCATCTGGCACGGTTTCACGAACGCATCAGGCTCGCGGGTGATCTGATCACAGAACCCGCGCTGAGCGATGTGCTGGACCGCTGCTATCAGGCCAATGGCACTGACCCGATCACCTATTTCGAGATCACGACTGTCGCCGCCCTGCTGGTCTTTGCCGAAACGCGGGCTGATTACACGCTGCTCGAGGTCGGGCTTGGCGGGCGGCTCGATGCCACGAATGTGGTGGCACGCCCGGCGCTGACGATCATCACGCCGGTCGATCTGGATCACCAGCAATATCTGGGCAATACGCTGGCCGCCATCGCAGGTGAAAAGGCGGGGATCATCAAACGCGGTGTGCCATGTGTTGTCGGCCCGCAGCACCCCGAAAGCATGGATGTGATCGAGGCCGTCGCCGCGCGCAACGGCGCGCCGTTGCTGGCTTATGGCCAACATTGGCATGTCAGCACCGAGCGCGACCGGCTGATCTATCAGGATGACCGCGGCCTGCTGGACCTGCCGCTGCCCAACCTGCCCGGCCCGCATCAGGTGATGAACGCAGGTGCCGCCATCGCAGCACTTCGCCATCTGGGCAAAGATGAGGCGGCTTGCGAGGCGGCAGTCACCCGCGCCTATTGGCCCGCGCGGATGGAAAAACTGACCAAAGGCGCGTTGGTCGATCTGGCTGCCCCTGCGGAATTGTGGCTGGACGGCGGGCATAATCCCGCCGCTGGCGTCGCACTGGCCGCGACGCTGCGCGCGCAATCGCCGCGCCCCACGCATCTAATCTGCGGGATGCTGAACACCAAGGATATCGCAGGCTATCTGCGCCCTTTGGCCGGTATCGCCCAAAGCCTGACCGCCGTGTCCATCCCCGGCGAGGCAGCGACGATCCCCGCCGAAGATACCGCCCGCTTTGCCGCGGATGTGGGCCTGCCCGCCAGCACCGCCGCCAGCGTGCAGGACGCGATCAGCGCGATCAGGGCGGCGCATCCGCAGGCGCGCATCCTGATCTGCGGATCGCTGTATCTGGCGGGCCATGTGATGCGGGAAAACGGGGCATGATCGCCAGACTGGCCGCCGCCGCCGCATTGATCGGCACGCAGGCCCAAGCGGTTGATTTCTATTTCTGCTGGGAAGGTGCCAACGGCTATACCATGACCGGCCAGATGACGGTGAACCCAGTCGCCCTGTCACAGCCGCTGCTGACCGAGGCTGACGTCACCCAATTTCGCATCGCGGGCTATCTTGATGGTCTGCTGATTGGCAAATGGGACATGCAGACGCGCGACGCGGACGCAACATGGCAGCTGCATTTCGATCCGCTGCGCGGTGCCTTTCTGACGCCGGATGAACTTGGGCTGGGGGTCAGTCAGGCGTGGAACGCCAATGGCGATGCCGATGATTGCGGCGATCCGGGTTTCGGGTTCAACCTTGGCAATTATGCGCAGGATTTCTGCCTCAACGGCGTCTGGCTTGAACAAAGCGGGATGCCACCCGAAACGCCGTTTCTGGTCAGCCCGACCCCCGTCAGCCCGATCTGCGAAATCTACGCGCCGACCAGTTAAGCGAATCAGTCACTTGACGGCGAATCACTTCATCGCTTAGGATTCGCTTAACGCAAAGCGCCGCAAAAACGGGCGCTGCCGGGCAGTGGGGCGGGACGAGACGGCAGGCTTTCGGGCCTGCCTCTTTGTTTGCGGGCCTATCTGTGGTTGATCCGCGACTTATTGCTGCCCGACAGGCCCGCACATTTGCAAGACATGCGATGAAAGGCTAGCGTCAAGGCATAAACCCGAAAGGTAGGCGTGACTGTGCGAAGACAAACCCTGTTTGCTGGCGTGATCGCCGGTCTGTGCGCGCAGGCGGTGCCGGCACTGGCGCAGGCCGAGCTTGGGGCCTATCTGGCCGGCCGGCAGGCAGCAGTGGCAAATGATTTTGCCCGCGGCGCGCAATATTTCGGCACCGCACTTCAGGCTGATCCAAGCAATCCGGTGCTGTTGGAAAGCACGCTGACATCTTTCGTGGCGCTGGGCGATTTCGACAAGGCCGAGGTGATGGCACGCGACATGGTGCGCCGTCGCCTGCCCAGCCAGATTGCCGATCTTGTCATCAATGTCGCCGATGCCAAGACGGGCAATTGGTATGGCATCTTCGAGGCGCTGGAAAGCGGACGGTCCGTTGGCCCGCTTGTCGATGGGTTGACGCAGGGCTGGGCGCATATGGGCAGTGGCAATATCCGCCGTGCGCTGGCCCAGTTCGATCAGGTCATCGAAACCGACAGCATGGTGATGTACGGGATCACCCACAAGGCTTATGCCCTTGCATCGGTTGGTGATTTCGACGGGGCCGAGGCGTTGTTTTCGGCCCGCTCCGATATGCAATACAGCCGCAAAAGCGCCATTGCCCATATCGAGATCCTCAGCCAGCTTGGCCGCAACCCGCAGGCGCTGGCCTTGCTTGACGATAACTTCGGCAGGCAGCCCGATGCAGCGGTCGCCGCGCTGCGCGCCGCATTGGTATCGGGCCAAGCCGTGCCTTTTGCCGCCGTGCCGACCCCGCAGGCCGGGCTGGCAGAGGTTTATATCACCGTGGCGGGGTTGATACAGACCGATACGCCCGACACCTTTACCCTGCTGTTCGCGCGCGCCGCGACAGCGCTTGCACCCGAAGACACGCCAGCGGTGCTGATGACCGCTGGCTTGCTGGAAGATCTGGGGCAATATGATCTGGCCAATGCCGCTTATACCGGGGTCGCGCGCGACGATCCGGCGTTTGCATCGGCAGAGCTGGGGCGCGCCGATGTGCTGCGCGCCGCCGGCAAGCGCGACGCCGCGCTGGAGGTCCTTGAAGCCTTGGCGCGCGCATATCCCGACATGCCGCGCGTCTTTGCCGCCAAAGGCAACCTGCTGCGCGAGGCTGGCCGTCCTGAAGATGCCAAAGCAGCCTATACCGGCGCGCTGTCGCTATATGACGACAGCGCCCCCGCCAAATGGGTGGTTTTTTATGCGCGCGGCATTGCCAACCACCAGCTGGATCTCTGGCCCGAGGCCGAAGCGGATTTTCGTGCTGCCCTCGCCTTGCAGCCCGGCAATCCACAGGTTCTCAATTATCTGGGCTATTCACTGGTCGAACGCGGCGAAAAACTTGACGAGGCGCTGGCGATGATCGAACGCGCCGTCGCGGCCATGCCCGACAATGGCGCGATCGTCGATTCACTGGGCTGGGTGTTGTTCCGGCTTGGTCAATATGACGATGCGGTCGAAATCCTTGAACGCGCGACGACGCTGGAGGCTGTCGACCCGGTCATCAATGACCATCTGGGCGATGCGTATTGGGCCGTTGGGCGCAGCATCGAAGCGCGGTTTCAATGGCAGCGCGCCTTGTCGTTCAACCCCACCGAGGCCGATGCGCAACGCATCCGCGACAAGCTGGATCGTGGGCTTGACCTCGTGTTGATCGACGAAGGCAAAGATCCGATCAGGCTGGCCCGTGGCAACGATTAAGGCCACAGCCCCAGCCAAGGTCAACCTGACCCTGCATGTCACCGGCCGCCGCGATGACGGCTATCACTTGCTGGATTCCCTGGTGGTGTTTGCCGATGTCTGCGACCAGTTGAGCGCGACGAGTTCCGCCGACCTGCGGATCAGCGTCAGCGGGCCGTTTTCGCCCGGTGTGCCGACTGATGACAGCAACCTGATGATGCGGGCGGCCATGGCGCTGAAACGGGTGCGCGGGGTCGAAATGGGTGCTGCGCTGACGCTAGAAAAGCGTCTGCCGCATGCGGCAGGCATTGGCAGCGGGTCGTCGGATGCGGCACTGACCCTTGCGATGCTGGCGGAACTCTGGGGCGTGCCGCCTTTGCCCGCCAATGGGCCAGAGGTGGTCGCCTTGGGGGCCGATGTCCCTGTTTGCCTGCAAGCCCCTGCACCCACGCGGATGACAGGGATCGGCGAAACCCTGTTGGATGTGCCGCGCCTGCCCGATTGCGCGCTGGTTTTGGTCCGCCCGCCCGTCGATGTCGCGACCGCGGCCGTGTTTCAGGCGCTGACCAGCCGTGATGGCAGCGGCATGGATGATCTGCCCCATGGTCTTGATTATGACGGTTTCGCGCAATGGCTGTCGGCACAGCGCAATGACCTGCAAGCCCCCGCCGAAAGCATCGCGCCCGAAATTGCCCAAGCTATCGCCGCATTGCGCGCGCTGCCAGCCGTCAGTTTCGCGGGTATGTCGGGGTCGGGGGCGACATGTTACGGGCTGGTCAAGGATATGGCCACCGCCACTCAGGTCGCGCGCCGGATGCAGGTGGCGCATATGAACTGGTGGGTCGCCCCTGCTGCGGTGCTTCAGCCCGCCTGATCGCGGCGCATCAGCGTCACGAAAGTATCGCCGTAGCGGCGCTGATCTGCCACGGTTAACCCTTGTGGCGCGACTTGTCCGCGCGCTTCTTCCCAGACGATTAAGGCACCAGGCGCGATCCAGCCCTGGCGCAGCGCTGCATCAAGCGCGGTATGACCCAGTGCCATACCGTAAGGCGGGTCAAGAAACACCAGATCGCAAGGCTGGCCCGCTGGTATCGCCACCGCACTGGTCAGGATCAACCGCGTATCGCGTTCGCGCCGCAGCTTGGCGATATTGGCGCGGATCAGGGTCTGTGCCGCACCGCCGTTATCGACAAAGGTCGCATGGACCGCCCCGCGCGACAAAGCCTCCAGCCCCAAGGCACCTGTGCCTGCAAACAGGTCCAGCACCCGCGCCCCGCGCACAGCATCACCGAAACGGCCGCCTTGCAACACGTTGAACAGGCTTTCGCGCACGCGGTCGCTGGTCGGGCGCAGATGGGCGGCTTCGTCACCCGCGCCGACATCGGCCAGACGCGTGCCGCGATGGGTGCCTGCAATGATCCTCATACAGTCAGCAGCGCCTTCATGTCGGTGGCAGGGTCGATGATCAGCGCGGGATCAGGGCTGCGCCCGGCCTCGATCAGGCGCTTGCCGATCATGTAATTGCGCGGGTCGTTCATCGCATCGACAGCCAGCAGGTCCGCGCCGCGATAATACCAGTGCGACTGGCTGCCGGGGGTTTCACCCTTGCGCAGATGCACATGGGTATAGCCCGTATTCAGCCCCGCGATTTGCAATTTGCAATCATATTGATCCGACCAGAACCAGGGTTTGGGCAGGTAAGGCAGGTCGCGGCCCATGATGTTCAGCGCCACGGCCTCGGCCTGATCAATCGCGTTGCCAACGCTTTCGAGCCGGATACGATTGCCGTGAAACAGGCAGGACGCGCAATCACCCGCCGCCCAGATATGCGGATCGGACGTGCGGCCATGGCTGTCGGTGGTGATCCCGTTGTCCACATGCAGGCCCGCGCTATCGGCAAGCACCGTCGCAGGCGTGACCCCCGCGCCGACAATGGCGAAATCAATGCTCAGTTCGGTGCCATCGGTCAGCCGCGCGCCTGTCACGCGGGTATCGCCCAGCAGACGGTCCAGCCCCACAGATTCGCGGATCGTCACGCCATGGGCGCGGTGCAGGGCGCGAAAGTAATCCGATGTCTGCGGTGCCGCCACCCGTTGCAGGATACGATCCGCCATTTCCACCAGTGTCACGCGCAGCCCGCGTTTGGCCGCGACCGCCGCCGCCTCCAGCCCGATATAGCCGCCACCGACGATCAAAACCTGACGCCCTGCCACCAGTTCGGGGGCCAGCGCATCGGCATCGGCCAGATCGCGCATCGCGTAAACACCGTCCAGCGTGCCGCCAATCGCGGCGGGCAGGGTGCGTGGATGCGCGCCGGTGGCCAGCACAAGATGGTTATAGCGCAGCGTTTCATCGCCGGTCAGCGTGATGGTCTGTGCCGCTGGATCAATCGCCACGACCCGTGTGTCCAGCCGCAGGGCGATATCCTGATCGGCGTAAAACCCCGCTGGCCGCAGATACAGCCGTTCCTGCGCCATATCGCCCAGCAGATAGGCCTTGGACAAAGGCGGACGCTGATAGGGTGGTACCTTTTCCGCGCCGATCAGGGTGATCGTGCCTGCGAATCCTTCGGCGCGCAATTTTGCGACAACTGAGGCTCCGGCTTGTCCGGCACCGACGACGACAACATCCGTCATGAAACTGTTCCCTTGGTGACACCACTTGTTTTGCAGCACTCTATATGGGAAGCAATCGGTGATACAACGCGAACAGGGGGCGAAAGCCATGACAATCAAGACAGGCGATGCACTGCCAGATGCGACTTTTCTGGTGATGGGCGATAACGGGCCAGAATCCGTGGCATTGGCCGACAAGATCAAGGGCCGCAAGGTTGTGATCTTTGGCCTGCCCGGCGCCTATACCGGCACCTGCACCACGGCCCATGTGCCCAGCTTCATGGTCACCTATGATGCCTTCATGGCCAAAGGCGTGGATGAAATCATCTGCGTGTCGGTCAATGATCCTTTCGTGATGAAGGCCTGGGGCGAAAGCACCCGCGCGATCGAGACCGGCATTACCATGCTGGCCGATGCCGAAAGCGCCTTTACCACAGCAATCGGCATGGATTTCAGCGCGGCCCCCGTGGGATTTGTCAACCGGTCCAAGCGGTACGCGATGCTGGTCGAGGATGGCGTGGTCAAGATCCTCAACGAAGAAGCAGGCCCAGGCCAGTGCGAGATTTCGGCAGGCGAAACCCTGCTGGCGGAACTGGGCTAAGACAACGGGCGGTCCTTTGGGCCGCCCTTTTCATTCCGCCGTGTTCAGCACCTTGCGCGTGGGGAACGGGATTTCCACACCTGCCGCATCCAGCGCCTCTTTCACCTGCCGTTTCATATCGGCCTGATATTGAAAGAAATCGGCGCTGGAACACCAGACGCGCACCAGAAAATCGACCGAAAAATCACCAAGGTTGTTAACCTGAATGAATGGTTCCGGCTCGGTTCGTGACCGTGGGTCCGACAGGATCGTTGTACGAATCGTTTCCTCGGCCAGTTTCAGGTCCGCGCCATAGCCGACGCCGAACACCCATTCCGCGCGGCGGCTGTCATAGGCGGAATAATTGACGATCGTGTTGCCCCAGACCTGAGAGTTGGGAATGATGATCTGCACATTCGCCACTGACGCCAGTTCGATGAAATTCAGGTTGATTTCCTTCACCGTGCCCATCTGGCCGTTCACCTCGACGAAATCGCCCAGTTTCACGGGGCGGAAGAACACGATCATCACACCCGCCGCGATATTGGACAACGTCCCCTGCAAGGCCAGACCAATGGCCAGACCGGCAGCACCGATAACGGCGACAAAGGATGTCGTCTGCACCCCGAAGGTGTTCAGCACGAACAGGAAGGCAAAGCCGATAACGACATAGCGGATGATATTGCCCAGAAAGCTGAACAGCGTCGCGTCCAGATGCCGGTTCATCTGGCCAACCCGGATTAACCGCCCGCGGAGCCAACCACCGATGATGAACCCCGCAACAAGGATCAGGATCGCGGCCAGAACGCTGCCAAAGACAGAGATCACGAATTCCAGCGTCAAAAGATCGGCCAGCGTCCGCCCGTTGATAATCTCGGTCGTTAGCAAATCGTCCAAATCAGCCCCCGGCAAGCGCATCCATCTTGGCGCCCAGTTTGGTATCCAGCGCCGACAATCCGCCCGCGTCATGGGTCGTCAATGTCACCTCGACGGTTTTATAGACATTCGACCATTCGGGGTGGTGATTCCATTTTTCGGCCCAAAGGGCAACCTTTGTCATGAATCCAAAGGCTTCGATGAAGTTGCGGAACACGAATTGTTTATGGATCGCGTCGCGCCCTTCGACCATGTGCCAGCCATTGGCCAAAAGGGGTGCAAGATCGCTGTCGCGTTCGGCTTTTGTCAGTGCGTCGGTCATTGTTGTTCTTCCCTGTCGGTTTTGCGGAACGGACCGTAGCTGGTCAGCACCTCGATTTCCTGATCCACCGCGTCGCGTTCGGCCACCAGATAGCGGGCAATCGCATCGCGAAAGCCGGCATCCGCGAACCAGTGCAGCGAATGCACCGGCACTGGCAGATAGCCGCGCGCCAGCTTGTGTTCACCCTGCGCCCCGGCCTCGACCCGTGCCAAACCCTGCGCGATGGCAAAGTCGATGGCCTGATAATAGCACAGTTCGAAATGCAGGCAGGCGTGGTGTTCGGTACAGCCCCAGTACCGGCCATATAAAGTGTCGCGCCCGATAAAGTTCAGCGCGCCCGCGACAGGCACACCATCACGGATCGCGAGGACCATCAGCATGTCATCGCGCAGGGTCTGATGCGCGAAGTGAAAGAAATTGCGCGTCAGATACGGCGTGCCCCATTTGCGGTTGCCAGTGTCCTGATAAAATTGCCAGAACGCATCCCAATGCGCAGGCTGGATCTGGTCGCCGGTCAGCGCGACGATCTGCCCGCCGAACCCGTGCGCGGTCTCGCGTTCCTTGCGGATGTTCTTGCGCTTGCGGCTGGACAGGCTGCCCAGAAAATCGTCGAATCCGCCATAGCCGTCGTTGACCCAGTGAAACTGCTGCCCGATCCGCGGTTGCAGGCCCATTTCGGCACCTGCCAGCGCCTCTGCCTCGGTGCAGAAGGTGGCGTGCAGTGACGACAGGTTGTTGTCGGCGGCGATCTGGACAGCCCCTTGGATCAGGGCCGCCATGCCAACCGCTTCAAACCCCGGACGGGTCAGAAACCGCCGCCCCGTGGCAGGCGTGAACGGCACCGCGATCTGTAGTTTCGGGTAATATCGCCCGCCTGCGTTTTCATAGGCATGCGCCCAGTTGTGGTCAAAGATGTATTCGCCTTGACTATGCCCCTTTGCAAAAAGCGGGGCCGCGGCGATGATCTGCCCGTCTTGTTGCGCGGTCAGATACCGCGGCTGCCAGCCGGTACCAGCACCAACGGAATAGCTGTCCTCCAGCGCCTTGAGAAACCGATGCGTCGTGAACGGATCGATCGGGCGGCCATCCGCGGCCTCTGGGCAGGCGCAGGCATCCCAGTCGGCGGGGGTAATGCCTTTGATGCTGGCATGTGTGGTGATTTCGATTGCTGATCCGTCCATCTTCTTTAACTGGAGGGCGCGCGCCGCGCGTCAAGCAAGATAACCCTCGAACGTCACATTATCCGCAATTTTGCGTGCCTTTGCCGCGTCTGGCGCCGACCGGATGGTCCAGCACAGGACCGGCGCGCCCGTCGCCTTGATCTGCGCGACGCGGGGGCGGGCCAGATCAAGCGCCTCGTGGCTGATGAAACTGGCACCAACGCGGTCATAATCGGGGATGTCGCGCAGATGGTCGCGCACCGCAGGGGTCAGTTCGGGCCAGAACACCGGATCATAGGCCGATGTCACCAGACCGCGTGCAATGGCGGGGGCAATATTCTGGCAGGCGGCCATGCTGTGCGGGTTGAACGACATCAGCGCGACATCGCCCGTGTAATCCGCCAATGCCGCGCAGGTCGCTGTTTCCAGCGGTCCGACATCCGGCCCCATATTGCCGTCCTGATCCTTGATCTCGATCAGCAGCGGCACCCGATCCGCGACCAGCGCCAGAACATCCTCCAGCGCGGGGATCGTGCCGGTGTCATCTTTCAGCGCGATCTGTTCCAGTGCGGCACGGCTGCGCGCGCGCACAGGGCCGGTTTGCGCGGTCAGCCGGTCCAGCCTGTCGTCGTGAAACACCATCGCATGGCCATCGCTGGACAATTGCACGTCAATCTCGATCCCGTAACCGGCGGCAATTGCGGCCTTGATCGCGGCCATGGAATTTTCCACGCGCCCCGCCTTGCGGTCATGCAAGGCGCGGTGCGCGATAGGGCGGGCAAGCAAAGATGCAGGCAGCATCATGCGATCTCGAAAATGCCTTCGATTTCGACTGCGACGCCAAAGGGCAGGCTGGCGGCACTGACGGCAGAGCGTGCATGCCGACCCTTGTCGCCAAGAGCTGCAACCATGAAATCTGATGCGCCGTTGATCACCTTGGGCTGGTCGCCGAAATCGGCGGTCGAATTGACGAAACCCACCAGTTTGACCACCCGCACCAGCCGGTCGATGTCACCGCCACAGGCCGCCTTAAGCTGCGCCAGCAGGCTGACTGCACAGGCACGCGCGGCGGCTGCACCGGCGTCGATATCCATGTCTGCGCCCAGCTTGCCTTTGATCATTCCATCCGCATTGGCCGCGATCTGCCCCGACACATGCACCAGATTGCCGGTCTGCACGAAGGGGACATAATTCGCCGCGGGGGCCGGGGCGTCGGGCAGGGTCACGCCCAGTTCGGCCAGACGGGTTTCGATCACGCTCATGTCACACTCCTTGGCTGTTTGGCCGGACGCTAGCGGGCAATGCTGTGGCGTGCAATCATGTGTCGCGCAAAGCGCGGGTGAAATAATCCGCCAATGGCTTGATCAGGTAATCCATCGGGCTGCGGTCGTCGGTGCGCATAAACGCCTCGACCGGCATGCCGGGCATTAGGGTCAGATCAATAGGCAAGCGCTGCATTTCACCGGCGTTCACCTGCACTTGCGCGCGGTAATACGACTGGCCCGTCACTTCGTCCGCAAAGGCATCTGCCGACAATCGCGTCACGCGCCCCGCCAGTTCCGGCGTGCGCCGCTGGTCAAAGGCGGAAAACCGCAAGGTCACGTCCTGCCCGACAAAGACCTGATCGATATCCGTGCTCTGGACCTGTGTCGCGATGATCAGGGGCCGGTCCTGCGGGATCAGGAACAGCACCGGATCAGCGGGGCGGATCACAGAGCGGGGCGCAAAGACCTGCATGCCATAGACGATCCCCGAGACGGGCGCGCGGATGTCCAGCCGGTCAAGCTGGCGCAGCAGGGTCTGGCGGCGTTCGGCCAGTTCCAGCTGGTTGAATTGCAGATCGCGCAGGCGGGTGATCGCCTCTTCGCGGCGCGCCGATGCAAGGCCCAGCACCTGAATCTCGATCTCTGTCATGCGCTCGGCGGCTTGGGCGGCCTGCGCTGTCAATTCGCCGACACGGCCCAGAAGGCTTGCCTCTTCGCGTTGCAGCGCGAGCACGCGGCTGGCCTGCGACAGCCCGCGGTCGAGCAGGCTTTGCTGGTCGGCCAACTCGCGCGCGATCAGGCCCTGTTGCGTTTGCAGCGCGGTTTGTTGCGCGGTGATCCCCGTGATCTGGCTGGCGATCTGCGCGCGTTGCTGGGTCAGTTGATGGATGGATTGCAGGCTGGTTTCCAGCCGTGCGGCAAACAGGCGTTCTTGTCCCTGCATCAGCTCTGCCGCTGCGGGCGTGCCGGCGCCTAGCAGGATCGGATCGAACACCAAAGCTGTCGCGTCGTCGCGTTCCGCCTCCAGCCGCGCGCGGTGGGCAAGGATGTCGAGATACTGTCCTTCGACGATGGCCAGTTCCGATTGCAGATCGGACGGATCAAGCCGGATCAGCAGGTCACCAGTGGCGACAGTATCGCCTTCGACAACAAGGATATCTGCCACCACCCCGCCGAACGGGTGCTGCACGACCTGCCGGTTGCGGTCCACCTCGATCTGGCCGCTGGTGATCACCGCGCCGTTGATCTGCGCCAGCACCGCCCAGGTGCCAAAACCACCGACCAGCACAGCCAGCGTGGCGGCACCAATGATCAGATAGCGCCGCACGGGCCATGGTGCGGTCATGACGTCCCCCCCGACTGCGCGGCGGCGCGTTTGATCTGGGCATGGTTCTGGACCATGTCGGCCAGCACCTTATCCTTTGGCCCGAACGCGCCGCGCATCCCGTTGTCGATGACCAGCAAGAGGTCACATTCCTGTATCGCGGCAGGCCGATGCGCCATGATGAACACGATGCCCCCCGCCGCCTTGAACGCGCGGATCGCGGCGTTCAGCGCCAGTGATCCGTCATTGTCGAGGTTGGAATTAGGCTCGTCCAGCACCAGCACGACAGGGTCGCCATAAAGCGCGCGGGCCAGCCCGATCCGCTGGATCTGTCCGCCCGACAACCGGCCCATGGTGGCGCTGACGTTTGTGTCATAGCCATCGGGCAGTTTCAGGATCATGTCATGTGCCGCCGCCTTTTGCGCGGCCAGCACGACCGCCGCATCGTCGGGGGCCATTGCCATGCGGGCGATGTTGTCCTTGATCGTGCCGTCGCACAATTGCACGCGCTGCGGCAGATAGCCGATATGCTGGCCCAGCACGTCCGCATCGTATTGATCCAGTGCCGCTCCATCCAGCCTGATCTGCCCGCCTGCGGGTTGCCAGACACCGGTCAGCGCCCGCGCCAGCGTGGATTTGCCCGCGCCCGACGTGCCGATGACCCCCACGGCCTGTCCCGCGCGCACATCAAAGCTGACCATGCGCAAGGCCGCGACACCCTGACCTGGCGGAACGACCGTGATCTGTTCCGCGCTCAGCCGCGCCTTGGGTCTTGGTAGGTGGGTGCGGGGCGCATCGGGCGTTACTTGCCCCAGCAGCATCGCTAGATTGCCCCAGCCTTCGCACCCGCGCTGGAACACGGCCCATTGGGCCACGATCATCTCGATCGGGGCCAGCGCACGGCCTAGCAGGATCGACGCCGCAATCATCGCACCGGGGGACAGCTGGCCGTGCAGGACCAGATAGGCCCCCAGCCCCAGCATCGCCGATTGCACGAACAGCCGGAACGCCTTGGTCAGCGCAGCATAGCTGCCTGCCGCATCCGAGGCCCCGATACTCGCCCCCAGCGCTGTGTCGCGCGCCACCTGCCAACGGTCAAAGGCCGCGTTGCGCATGCCCAGCGCATGGATAACCTCGCTTTCCTGCCGGATCTGGCTGCCCATCTGATCCGCGGCAAAGCTGGCCGCATTGGCCTGCGCCAAAGGTGCGCTGGTGGTGATCTGGTTCAGCACGGCGACAAAGACCAGCACCAGCGCGCCGCAGATGGCCAGCAGCCCCATCAGCGGATGAAAGATGAAGATGCCAAAGAAAAACAACGGCGCCCAAGGCAGATCAAACACCGCCATCAGCGCGGGCGCGGTGATCAGCTGCTGCACGGCTTGCAGATCGCGCAGGCCGGTGGCGGCCTGCCGTGGCGCGCGTTGCAGGGTCGTGGCGCGCATAACGGCGGCAAACACGCGCCGGTCCAGCCGTGCCTGAAACCGCGCGCCGACCCGCGCCATCACGCGGCCACGGACGTAATCCAGCACCGCCATCATCGCGTAAAGAAACGCCACCAGCACGGTCAGCGCGATCAGCGTTTCCACCGACCGCGCGTTCAGCACGCGGTCATAGACGTTGAGCATGTAAAGCGGGCCGGTCAGCATCAGCAGGTTGACGAAAAAGCTAAAGACGCCAACGATCCAGTACAACGGCGCGCTTTCGCGTCTTGCCGCGCGCAGTTCGGCCCGTCCCTGTGCCGTTGCACCCTGTGTCATCTTGCCCATTTGTCCCGCTGATCCGGTCATGCCGGCCTCTGGCCCTGATCAAAGCACGGATGGGTTAACAAGCTTGCCAATTGAGGGGCGTGAAACGACATGACATCCACAGGCACAGCATCCAGAAGCTGTTGATTACGCGCAGGACTTGCCGCATGAATGGAATATGAACCGATTTTTGTGCCAATCCGCCGTGCTGATCGGCCTTGTGCCTGCCATGGCGGCGGCGGCACCTTATGATGGCATTTACCGCCAGACCGTCGATGCCGATTGCGCGCTGATCGGTGACGACGGCACCTCTGTGCGGATTGCGGATGGGGTGTTTTACGGGGTCGAAACGCAGTGCCAGATGACCCGTCCGGTGGATGTCAACGGTATGAACGCCACGCTTTACACGATGGAATGTGCCGCCGACGGCCAGAAATGGACCGAACGCGCGATGCTGATGCCCACCGCCGATGGTGAGGGGCTGTATATCCTGTGGGACGGCTATGTCTTTGTCTACGGCCTTTGCCCTGCGGTCGCGCCCTAGGGTCAGGACTCATAACCAGAATATGACGGTTGCGGCGAGAGCGATTGCCGATAGGAAGACCTTGGGGCAACGATCATAGCGGGTTGAGACGCGTCTCCAGTCTTTGAGCCTGCCAAACATGCGCTCGATGCGGTTCCGGCGTTTGTAGCGACGCTTGTCGTATCTGACGACCTTGTTGCGTGACTTTCGACCTGGGATGCAGGGACGAGTCCCTCTGTCTGCTAAGGCTTCCCGGAACCAATCTGCATCATAACCCCGATCCGCCAATAGCCATTCAGCATCCGGTAGACTGCTGAGCAAAGCCATGGCACCGGTATAATCGCTGACCTGACCAGCCGTGATGAAGAAACGGATTGGGCGGCCGCTGGTGTCAGTGACAGCATGCAATTTTGTGTTCATGCCGCCCTTTGTCTCACCGATTAGGCGTCCACGCCCCCCTTTTTAAGCCGCAGGCTTGAGGCCGTGCGGTGTGCTTTGAGGTAAGTCGCGTCGATCGAGATGGTCTTATTGTCGGGTGCCTCCGCTGCCAAGCCTGTCATTATCCGAGCGAATACACCTGCATCGCTCCAACGTTTCCAGCGATTATAAAGCGTCTTGGGTGGCCCATACGCAACGGGCGCATCACACCAGCGTAACCCATTGCGATTGATGAAGATAATGCCGCTCAAAACATGCCTGTCATCGACGCGCGGCTTACCTCGGCTCTTTGGGAAATACGACCGTAGCCGCACCATCTGATCTTCTGTCAGCCAGTAAAGATTGCTCATCGTACCCCCAAATCATTGGTGGTCGTGAATCATGACGACAAACCAGCATCAAGGCATTTAATGGGTCCTGACCCTAGCGGGCTGTTGTCAGTTTGCCTCGCCGCCGACCAGCAGGTCCAGCAGGTTGACGATGTCGTCGTCCACAACCTCACCACCCTGGCTTTCCAGAATACCCGCGGGGGCCGCCGTCTGTGGCATCGTCATCGGCAGTGGCGTGGGCATCCGCCCTTCCAGCACACGCACCATGGTTTCGCGCCAGATTTCGGCAGGCAGGCCGCCCCCCGTCACGCCGCTTAACGGGGTGTTGTTGTCATAGCCCATCCAGACGCCGGTGACGTAATCGCCGGTAAAGCCGATGAACCAGGCATCGCGCGCCGAATTGGTCGTGCCGGTCTTGGCCGCGATTTCCCAGCCGTCGATGCGTGCGCGCCGTCCCGTGCCTTCCTCGACAACGCGGGTCATCATCCATGTCAGCTGGCGCGCGGCCTGTTCGCTGATGATCCGGTTGCCGATGCCCACACCTTGCGAATCCATCAATACCGCAGGATCGCCCTGAATGCGCAGATCGAGCAGACCATAAGGCGTCACCTGCGACCCGCCGTTCAGGATGCCGGCATAGGCACCCGTGATGTTCAAGAGCGTGCTTTCCGACACACCCAGCGCCAGCGCAGGCCCTTCGGCCAGTTCGCCTTGCAGGCCAAAGCCGTTGGCGACGTTGCGCACATATTCGCGGCCTACATCCTCGGACAGGACGATGGCGGGCAGATTGCGGCTTTCGGCCAATGCTTGTGTCAGGGTCACCGGGCCCTTGAATTCGCGGTCATAGTTTTCGGGGCACCATTCACGCGATCCGCGGATCGACCAGCATTGCGGCGCGTCATTGACCATCGCATAGGGCGACACGCCCAGATCAAGTGCTGCCGCATAGATGAAGGGTTTGAACGCCGATCCGGTCTGGCGCAGCGCCTGTGTCGCACGGTTGAACGCGCCTGTGGCCCGCAGGTTGCGCCCGCCGACCATGGCGCGCACAGCCCCGTCTGCGGACATGACCACGATGGCGGCCTGCGCCTCTGACCCGTCAGCGACCAGGTTTTCGAACACCGACACCAGCGCCTCTTCGGCGGCGCGCTGGATGCGCTGGTCAAGCGTGGTGCGGATGATCACGTCTTCGGTGGTGTTGCGGGTAAAAAACTCCGGCCCGCTTTCCATCACCCAATCGGCAAAGAACCCGCCTGACCGCGCCTCGGCGGCACGCGACAGGGCGGCGGGGTTGGTGATCGCCTCTTGCGCTTGGGCGGCGGTCAGATAGCCCTGTCCCTCCATCAAGCGCACGACCACGGCGGCGCGTTCGCGCGAGCGTTCGATATTCGCGGTGGGGGCAAGGGTGGACGGTGCTTTGAGCAATCCCGCCAGCATCGCCGCCTGTGCGGGGTTCACCTCGGCTGCCGAAATCCCGAAATAGCGTTGGGCCGCAGCCTCGAACCCGCGACTGCCCGCACCCAGATAGGCCCGGTTCAGATAGAGCGTCAGGATTTCTTCTTTGGTATAGGCGATTTCCATGCCCATGGCGTAAAACGCCTCTCGGACCTTGCGGGCCAGCGTTGTGCGGCGGCAATCGGCCTCGTAATCGGCCTCTGATTCCCAAGCGCTGGACTCATAAGGCACGCCCAGACACAGCAGTTTGGCGGTTTGCTGGGTGATCGTGGACCCGCCGTTGCCGGACAAAGGGCCGCGCCCTTCGCTCAGGTTGATGCGGATGGCCGAGGCGATGCCGCGCGGCGACAGGCCGAAATGGGCATAGAACCGGCGGTCTTCGACCGCGATGACCGCATTATGCAGATGTAGTGACACGGTGCGCGCTGTCACCATGCCACCGAACTGGTCGCCGCGCCAGGCAAAGACCTCGCCGGTCAGGTCGGCCATCGTGACAGAGCCGCGCGCGCGCTGGTCGATCAGCGTTTGAACGGGCGGCATCTGTTGGGCGAAATAAATCGAAACACCCGTGATGATCAGCGCTGCGACAAGCCCGGCACGCCAGCTGATCGCCCAGATGATCCGCAGCAGGATGCGGAACGGCCAGAACAGCCACCCCAGCAATGTGGTCGGACGACCGCGACGCGCAGTTTTACGGGTGCGGGGCTTGCGCGCGGGCGCCGGTTTCTTGGCGGCAGGCTTTTTCGGGGTCGCCTTGCCCTGATAGCGTTTGTCGGCCACCAGCGGTGTCCGTCTTTTGCCGTTACTGCTCATGATCCGCCCGACTGCTTATGCGTGTGTTTTGACACATCTTAAACGGATCGAAAGGAATTGTAGAGACGCGATGAGTCGCGCTCTTCGCTTTTTGATCTGCCTATTAATCAGGCAAAGCGATTAAATTGTACAATAATTGTGCAAAGTCACCCGATCTTAACCTATCCCCGCACCGGCAAATCCTTGCCGATGCTGCACTGCCGCGTTCTTTGTTGCGTGCAAGCGGACGCCGGGCTGGGTGTTGCCGCAATCCATTGCGAGGGGAAGAACGTGAAACTCATTATTGCAACAATCAAGCCGTTCAAGCTCGAGGAGGTCCGCGAAGCGCTGACCACCGTCGGCGTGCGCGGCATGATGGTGTCAGAAATCAAGGGGTTCGGATCGCAGTCGGGCCATACGGAAATCTATCGCGGCGCGGAATATGCCGTGAATTTCGTGCCCAAGGTGAAGCTCGAGATTGTCGTGCCTGACAGCATGGCCGATCAGGTCGTATCCACCATCACCACCACCGCCAAGACCGACAAGATCGGCGACGGCAAGGTTTTCGTACTCGACGTGCAAAGCGCTGTGCGCGTGCGCACCGGCGAGACAAATGATGACGCGCTGTGATCGCGGCGTAACGAGGAACAAACCCATGAATATGAAAAAACTGATTACACTTGGGGCGGGGCTTGCGCTGCTTCCGGTCATCGGCTTCGCGCAGGAAGCTGCCGGGGCTGTCGAAGAGATGGCCGAAGTCGCGCCGACATTCGACGAAATCGGCCCCTATCTTATGACCACCCTGCTGTTCCTTGTGGGCGGCTTTCTGGTGTTCTGGATGGCGGCAGGATTCACCATGCTGGAGGCCGGTCTGGTCCGGTCCAAGAACGTGACAACGCAGCTGACCAAGAACATCGCGCTGTTTTCAATTGCTGGCATCATGTACTGGCTGGTCGGCTTTAACCTGATGTACCCGGGTGATTTCAACGGCTATGTCGGTGGTTTCTTCAATGTCACCGTGTTGGAACCTGTTGGTCTGGCTGCTGCCGATGCGTCGCTGGATTACGCATCTGTCGCGTCCGACTTTTTCTTTCAGCTGATGTTCGTTGCGGCCACTGCATCCATCGTGTCGGGTGCGCTGGCTGAGCGGATCAAGCTCTGGCCGTTCCTTGCCTTCGTCGTCGTGCTGACCGGCTTCATGTATCCGATTTCGGGGTCGTGGCAGTGGGGTGGCGGCTGGCTGTCCGAACTGGGCTTTTCCGACTTTGCCGGTTCGACCATCGTGCATTCGGTCGGTGGCTGGGCTGCTTTGGCTGGTGCCATTGTGCTGGGTCCGCGTCTGGGCAAATACAAGGATGGCCGCGTCAACCCGATGCCCGGTTCCAACCTTGCGCTGGCGACATTGGGGACGTTCATCCTGTGGATGGGCTGGTTCGGTTTCAACGGCGGGTCGCAGCTGGCGGCTGGCACCGTGGGTGACATCACCGATGTTGGCCGGATCTTTGCGAACACCAACATGGCAGCCTCTGCCGGTGCCGTGGCCGCGCTGTTCCTGACGCAGATCCTGTACAAGAAGATCGACCTGACCATGGTGCTGAACGGCGCGCTGGCCGGTCTGGTCGCGATCACCGCAGAACCGCTTTATCCGTCGCTGTTTGGCGCACTTTGGATTGGTGCTGTTGGTGGTGCGATCGTGGTCTTCGCCGTGCCGCTGCTGGACAAGCTGAAGATCGACGACGTTGTCGGTGCAATTCCTGTCCACCTGTTCGCCGGTATCTGGGGCACCATCGCCGTTGTCTTCTACAACGATGGCACCAGCCTGATGACGCAGCTGACGGGTATCGCAGCCTATGGTGTGTTCACCTTCTTTGTCTCCTTGATCGTGTGGTACATCTTCAAGATGACGATCGGCATCCGCGTCAGCCAGGAAGCAGAAATCACCGGTCTCGACCTGAGCGAGCTGGGCATGGAAGCCTATCCTGAGTTCTCGAAAAGCTGATCCACGCTTTCGTGATGACACAAAGCCCGGGCGTTCGCGTCCGGGCTTTTCTGTTCGCGGATTGATTGGCATTTTGGATTCTTTTCGCGGGAATTTCTGCGACATTTTTCGATAATGGCGCAAGAAGCTGCGAATAATATGTGAATTTGCAACGTATTTGCAAAGATCATTCCGTGTTTTCCGCGATATGCTGCACAAGACGTTAACCGATTGACCGGAGCTTGCGATGATCCAGACCCCTTACCTTTTGTTTCTTGGCGATGCGCCTGACCAGCTGGCCGCAAAGGTAGCGCAGGGGATCAAGGATTGGCGGCCGGATAATGCTGTCGGCCAGTACCGGATGCCGGGGTGCGGCGCGGATGTCGGCATCGCTGACATGACGCTGCAAGAGGCCAGGGCCGCCGGTGCAAAGACGCTGGTTATCGGTGTCGCCAATCGTGGTGGCGTGATCTCTGTCGCGTGGAAAGAGGTGCTGTTGCAGGCGCTGGCGCTGGGGTTCGATCTGGCGTCCGGCCTGCACAACCTGCTGCGTGACGAGGCCGATCTGGTGGCCGCCGCCAAGACGCATGGTCGGTCGTTGTTCGACGTGCGTGTGCCATCGGTCGCCTATCCGATTGCCAATGGCGTCAAACGCATCGGCAAGCGCTGTCTGGCCGTTGGCACGGATTGTTCGGTGGGCAAGATGTATACCGGCCTTGCCATGGATATCGAGATGCGCAAGCGCGGCATGAAATCGACCTTCCGCCCCACCGGCCAGACCGGCATTCTGATCACCGGTGGCGGCGTGCCGCTGGATGCAGTGGTTGCGGATTTCATGGCGGGTGCGGTCGAATACCTGACCCCCGACAACGACCCCGACCATTGGGATCATATCGAAGGGCAGGGCAGCCTGTTCCATGTGTCCTATTCCGGCGTGACCATGGCGTTGATCCATGGCGGCCAGCCCGACGCGCTGGTGCTGGCGCATGAACCGACGCGCAAGCATATGCGCGGATTGCCCGACTATGCCCTGCCGCGCCTTGAGGCGTTGCGCGACATGGTCCTGCCGATTGCCCGTATCGCCAACCCCGCCTGTCAGATCGTGGGTGTCTCGGTCAACACACAGCATATGTCCCAGGATGCGGCTTTGGCCTATCTGGCGGAGGTCGAAGGCCGGATGGATCTGCCGACAGTCGATACGTTCCGGCAGGGGGCGGCGCGGCTGGTTGATGCGCTGGAGGGGATCTGATGCCGGATTTCTGGCGAAATCCGACGCCTCCGGCGGGGATATTTGGGCTCGGAAGATGATGACGGTCGATATAAAACGCGATGTGTTTCGTTTGGCGCAGGTCTTTACCATCAGTCGCGGGTCGCGGACCGCGGCTGAGGTTTTGACCGTGACCTTGGCGCGGCAGGGGGTGGCGGGGCGCGGTGAATGTGTGCCTTATGCCCGTTACGGCGAGACATTGGATAATGTGACGGCGCAGATTGCCGGATTTACAGGGGGCTGGGCGGATTTGCCGGACGCCCTGCCCGCAGGGGCCGCACGCAATGCGCTGGATTGCGCGTTCTGGGATCACGCGGCCAAGCAGGCGGGCAAACGTGTCTGGGACCTGCTGGGTCTGCCTGCGCCGCGCCCTGCGATCACCGCCTACACCCTGTCGCTCGATACACCCGAGGCGATGCAGGCGCAGGCGGCGCAAAACGCGCATCGCCCGCTGTTGAAGATCAAGCTCGGCACGCCCGATGACATGGCCCGGCTGGAGGCGGTGCGCCGTGGCGCGCCCGCTGCCCGCATCATCGTCGATGCCAATGAAGGCTGGACGGCGGAGGTTTACGCCGATCTGGCGCCCCATCTGATCCGGCTTGGCGTGCAGATGGTCGAACAACCGCTGCCTGCGGGGGCCGATGACATGCTGGCCGAAATCGCGCGGCCCTTGCCGGTTTGCGCCGATGAAAGCTGCCATGATCGTGCCAGCCTGCCCGCCCTGCGCGGCAAGTACGACATGGTGAATATCAAGCTGGACAAGACCGGCGGGCTGACCGAGGCGCTGGCGCTGAAGGCGCAGGCGCAGGCCGAAGGATATGCGATCATGGTCGGCTGCATGGTCGGATCATCGCTGGCGATGGCCCCTGCGACGATTCTGGCGCAGGGCGTTGCATTCACGGACCTTGACGGGCCGCTGTTATTGGCCGAAGACCGTGCTGCACCTTTGCACTTTGACGACAACGGCGTGCATCCGCCCGCCGCCGACCTTTGGGGATGAATATGCGCACAGTCTATGTCAACGGCACCTATCTGCCCGAAAACGAAGCCACGATTTCGATCTTTGACCGCGGCTTTCTGATGGCCGATGGCGTCTATGAGGTCACATCGGTGCTGGATGGCAAGCTGATCGATTTCGCCGGTCACGCCAAACGGCTGGAACGGTCCTTGAACGAACTCGACATGCCGCACCCCGATTGCCTGCCTGATCTGCTGGAGATTCACCGCGAATTGGTGCGCCTGAACGGGATCGAGGAAGGCATGATCTATCTGCAAATCACCCGCGGTGCGCCCGGTGACCGTGATTTCGCATTTCCTGACCCGGCAACCTGTACGCCGACGGTTGTGCTGTTCACCCAGAACAAGCCGGGCCTTGCCAACAGTCCTGTCGCCAAGACCGGGATCAAGGTCATTTCCGTCGCCGACCAGCGCTGGGCGCGCCGCGACATCAAGACGGTGCAATTGCTGTATCCCTCGATGGGCAAGATGATGGCCAAGGCCGCAGGCGTTGATGACGCCTGGATGGTCGAGGACGGGATGGTGACCGAAGGCACATCCAACAATGCCTATATCGTCAAGGGCAACACGATCATCACCCGCCATCTGGGCAATGAGATCCTGCATGGTATCACCCGCGCCGCCGTACTGCGCTTTGCCCACGAGGCGCAGATGCAGGTCGAGGAACGCAGCTTTTCCATCCCCGAAGCGCAGGCCGCGGACGAGGCTTTCATCACATCGGCCAGCATGTTTGTCATGCCGGTGGTGGAAATCGACGGGGCTGCTGTTGGGACTGGTAAGCCCGGACCTGTCGCCGCGCGCTTGCGCGAGATTTATCTGGATGAAAGCCGGAAAGTCGCGGTTTAATCCGCCTTGTCGTAGAACGGCGTCATCTGGGCCACGATGACGCTGTTTTCATCCAGCGCGCGCTGCATCAATGCGCGTTCCTCATCGGGAATGTCATGCCCTTCGGCCAGCCGTTCATCCAGCGTGCCATAGCCTGATACGTCCAGCGGTGCGAGATCGGCCTGTTTCAGGATAGCAACCGTTTCGCGTACGGCCTCTGCCTCGTCCACGCCGGAGGCGTAGCACATCAGCGCGGCACCCGTCGCCCCGTCGGGCAACCCGTCACCGGCGTTGCGGCCCACCTCGACCAGCAGGGTAAACACCTTTTGGCGGCTTTCTTTTGCGGTCATTTGCTGTCTTCCTCGATCCAGCGGGATTTCACGGCCCAGAGCGTCGATATCACGACGACGATGTGAAAGGGCAGGTAGATGGTGATCAACAGGACGAATATCGTTCCGATCAGCGGCAAACCCGCAATATAGACCGCCGTCAGGATCGGCTGCCACAGCAGTGCCAGCAGCAGCACGATCATCGCGATATCGGCGGCGACCGGACCCCAGGCCATGATGAACGTCGGCTGTTGGCCCGCCGCCATCCGCCTGCGCGCAAGGGTCCGGCTGAGGATCATGTCAATCGCGCAGCAATTCGTTGATGCCGGTCTTGGACCGTGTCTTTTCATCGACGCGTTTGACGATCACGGCGCAGTAAAGGTTGATCCCGTTGGTAGATGGCATCGAGCCTGCAACGACGACCGAATAGGGCGGTACTTCGCCATACATGACCTCGCCAGTGGCGCGGTCCACGATTTTCGTCGATTGGCCGATAAACACGCCCATGCCCAGCACCGACCCTTCGCGGATGATGCAGCCTTCGACCACTTCGGACCGTGCGCCGATGAAACAATTATCCTCGATGATCGTTGGCCCGGCCTGCATCGGTTCCAGCACGCCGCCGATGCCGACGCCGCCCGATAGATGGACGTTCTTGCCGATCTGCGCGCAGGACCCGACGGTTGCCCAGCCATCAACCATGCTGCCTTCATCGACATAGGCACCAAGGTTTACAAAGGATGGCATCAGCACGACGCCCTTGCCGATGAACGCGGACCGGCGCACAATCGACCCCGGCACAGCGCGGAAACCGGCGGCGCGCCAGTCGGCCGCGGTCCAGCCGTCGAATTTCGATGGCACCTTGTCCCACCATGTGCTGCCGCCATTGCCGCCGGAGATCGGTTCCATATCGTTCAGGCGGAACGACAGTAGAACGGCTTTCTTGGCCCATTGGTTGACATGCCAGGACCCGTCGCCTTGCTTTTCCGCCACGCGCAACGTGCCGCTGTCGAGCGCGTTCAGCGTGGTTTCAATCGCGTCGCGGACCTCGCCTTTGGTGGCGGGGGTGATGGTGTCGCGCGCATCCCATGCGGCTTCGATGGCGGTTTCCAGGGCGGCGTTTGACATGGGTTTCTCCGGTTTTGCTGTGGCTCGCGGTTGCAAGGGGCTATAGACCGGAACAGCCCAAGGGCGCAATCAAGGAAGATGCCATGAAAGACGACCGTCGCCATCCGTTTCGTGACAGCCAGCAGGACCGCGAGGCCGCAACGCATATCCCCGACACGCCGCAGACGCGCGCGCCGTCCTATGCGCTGGCCTTTGCCGATCAGGATTTTCTGCTGCGCGAGGAATTGCGCCCCGTGCGGTTGCAGTTGGAACTGCTCAAACCCGAACTGATGATGAACGAGGCGGGAGTAAATTCGACCGTGGTCCTGTTCGGCGGCGCGCGCATTCCCGAACCGGCGCAAAAGCACAAAGCCAAGACCGCAACGCTGGCGGGTCTGTCGGCCTATTACGACGAAGCGCGCACATTCGCGCGGCTGGTCACCGAACGGTCCTTGCAGACGGGTGGCACCGAAAATGTCATCGTCACTGGCGGCGGGCCGGGCGTGATGGAGGCCGGCAATCGCGGTGCGCAGGATGCGGGCGGGCGGTCTATCGGGCTCAACATCGTGCTGCCGCATGAACAGGCGCCGAATATCTATGTCACGCCGGAATTGTGTTTCAACTTTCACTATTTCGCCATCCGCAAGATGCATTTCCTGATGCGGGCTGCGGCGATCTGCGTGTTTCCGGGCGGGTTCGGCACGCTCGACGAAACCTTCGAGGCGTTGACCCTGATCCAGACCGGCCGCATGGGGCGGGTGCCATTCTTGCTGTTTGGCCGCGCGTTTTGGGAAAAGATCATCAACTGGGATGCTTTGGCCGAGGCTGGCACGATTTCCGCCGATGACCTTGATCTGTTCCGTTTTGTCGAAACCGCACAGGAGGCGCTGGCGGCAATGGATACATGGCAAGGCACTGGCACCAAGCGCAGCGCGATCCCCGGACGCTGACATGCATCCCGCGATCATGGTCATGGGCGTGTCGGGCTGTGGCAAATCCACGGTCGGCGCCGGTCTGGCCACAGCCATCGGCGGCACCTTTCTTGATGGCGACGATTACCATCCGCCGCAGAACGTGGCGCATATGGCGGCAGGCCAGCCTTTGACCGATGCGATGCGCTGGCCGTGGCTGGATGCGCTGGGGCAGGCGGCGCAGGCGGCGCGCCAGAACGGGCCGGTGGTCTTTGCCTGTTCGGCGCTGCGCAAATCCTATCGTGACCATCTGCGCGCCGCTGTTCCCGACCTGCGCATCGCCTATCTGGATGCGCCGCGTGACGTGGTGCTGGCGCGTCTGGCGCAGCGGCAAGGGCATTTCATGCCCGCCAGCCTGCTTGACAGCCAATATGCAACGCTGGAGATCCCGCAGAACCCGACAATTGCCGTGCGGATCGACCAGCAGGTCGCCGCGATCATCGCAGCGATCCAGCGATGCGTCTGAAACGCCAGCTTGGCCTCAAACGCGCCTACGGCGTCGATTCGCTGCCGCCGTCCGCATGTTGATCTGACCAGATGATGGCCTGTTGCCGCCAGTTTCAGGCGGCAACAGGTTTATGCCCGCGGTCGCGCGCCATTCTGGCACTGCGATGAAAATCGTTGCGCGGGGCCTCGCAGATGATCTTTTGAATCTCTGCATCGTTGCGACCACCCAGATGTTCCAGGGTATCGATGATTTCGAATGGCAAACCTGGGGTGACGTACTTCATGCAACGCTTTCACCATGAATTGGTGAAAAAACCGTTAGCTATGACAGAAAATCACAGCCCCGCCTCTTGCGCGATCTGGGCTTTGGATTTGCGCGCGCGTTCGGTTGCGGATTTCAGCTGTCCGCAGGCGGCCATGATATCCTCGCCGCGCGGGGTGCGGATCGGCGAGGCATAGCCCGCCTTGTAGATGATATCGGCAAAGGCGCGGATGCGGTTGTTGGACGAGCGTTTATAGGGCGCGCCGGGCCATTCGTTGAACGGGATCAGGTTGATCTTGGCGGGGATCCCGTCAATCAGCTTGATCAGGCGGTGGGCATCTGCGTCGCTGTCGTTGACGCCGTCCAGCATCACGTATTCAAAGGTAATCCGTTCCGAATTGCTGACCTTGGGATAGGTCCGCAGGGCGTCCAGCAGATCGGCCAAAGGCCAGCGTTTGTTGATCGGAACCAGCTTGTCGCGGACCTCATCGGTGGTCGCGTGGAACGAAATCGCCAATTGGCAGCCGATTTCTTGCGCCGTGCGCGCGATTTCCGGCACCACGCCGGACGTCGACAGGGTAATCCGGCGGCGCGATAATTGAATGCCATCAGGGTCCATCGCGATTTTCATCGCGTCGCGGACGTTTTCGAAATTATACAACGGCTCGCCCATGCCCATCAGCACGATATTTGACAACAACCGTACTTCATCCTTGGGCGTGCCCTGCACCGGCCATTCGCCCAGATCGTCACGGGCAACCAACACCTGACCGATAATTTCCGCGGCAGTCAGATTGCGCACCAGTTTCTGTGTGCCCGTATGACAGAACGAGCACGTCAGCGTGCAGCCCACTTGGCTGGAAATGCACAAGGTGCCACGGTCGGTTTCGGGGATATAAACCACCTCGACCTCATGCCCGCCCGCGATCCGCACCAGATATTTCCGCGTCCCATCACCGCTGACCTGCCGGGTGACGACCTCCGGCAGAGCCACAACGAAATTGTCGGCCAGCATGGCGCGGTAATCCTTTGCCAGATTGGTCATCTTGGCGAAATCGCGCACGCCCCAATGATAAACCCACTGCCAGATCTGGCCAACGCGCATTTTGGCCTGCTTTTCCGGCGTGCCAGCGGCGATCAATGCATCGCGCATCCCATCGCGGGTCATGCCGACAAGGTTTGGCAACCCTTCGGCGGCCTTGCGCGGAATGGTCAGCACGTCTTGCGTGATCGGGGCTTGGGCGTCCATCATAGGTCTTTCTGGAGGGATATCCCCGCCATATAGGCGAAAGAGCCGGATTCCACAAGAAAACCGCCCCCATCTTCCGAGTATAAATATCCCCGCCGGAGGCAGAGAAGTTTTCTTACAAATCCATCAACCCGCGCAGCGGTTTGCAGCTTCGTCCACAGCGGCGGTAAAACCGATCAGGCTAAACTTGTCGCTGGTTTGCGTCCCGCGTGCCGACCGGCCAACGATTGTTGCATCGGCGCCCCGCTTCATCGCGGCAACCAGGCGCGCATCGTCTTCGGGCGTGGGGAGCCAGGCGAAATTGCCTTGGGTGAAGAACTCGTAGGTCGCATCCCCGATCCGCGCTGTCACGACTGAATCGGGTGCAAAAGGATAGCCGCCCGCGAACATGACCTGCCCCATGATCGTGTCACCGGGGCGGTAAAAGATAATCAGCTGGATATCACCACGGTTCACATCGACGGTGTTGCCGTCGCGGGTGTTGATCGTCTCGACGGGGGCCGATACGGCCCAGCATTCACGCGGGCTTGCCTCGACATAGACGGACCAGTCGGATGTTGCCGTCACGCGGTTTTCGCTCTGCTCTTGGGCGCTGACCATCCCTGACAGGGTTATCGCTGCCAAAAGCCCCGCTGTTTTCATTGTCTTCAAGATCATCCTGTTGTCTCCAAACCGTCGTTGCCTCGGCACGTCCGCACCAGCCTGGACGCGTCTTTCGGCATCCTTTGCACTGGCAGGCACGTCTGTAACCCGTTAACTTGCTTGCTATCAAGAAAAAGCGCCTCGGGGAAACCCCCGAAAAATTCACTCGGCAGGTTACTGCAGTGACGGCAACAAACCAAGAAGGCATCACATGACAAATCCCGTTGATCTGGTCGAAGTCTGGCGCGGCGACCTGTGCGAAAGCCTGCATCAGGGCCATGCGGTCGTCTGCGATCACAATGGCGCGATCGTGCAGGCCTGGGGCAACCCGCAGGCGGTCATTTATCCGCGATCATCGTGCAAGATGTTGCAGGCGCTGCCCCTGCTTGAAAGCGGCGCAGGCGCGCATCTGAAGGGCGAACAGCTGGCATTGGCCTGTGCCTCGCATGAAGGCGCGCCTTTGCATGTGGCGATGGTGGGCGATTGGCTGGCCGACATGGGGCTGGGGGATGACGATTTCCGCTGTGGCCCGCAGGCGTCGCGCGACAAGGACCTGTATCTGTCGATGATCCGGGCGCATCGCGAACCCTGCCGTATCCATAACAATTGTTCGGGCAAACATGCCGGCTTCCTGACCTTGACCAAGCATCTGCACGCAGGGCCGGATTATACACAGATCGACCATCCCGTGCAGGTCGCCTGCAAATCCGCCTTCGAGGAAGTCACGCAGGAAACCAGCCCCGGCTATGGCATCGACGGTTGCACCGCCCCCAACCATGCCTGCACGGTGCATGGTCTGGCCCGCGCGATGGCGTTTTTCGCCTCGGCGCAGGATCGCAGCGACACCCGCAGCGTGGCAGCGCAAAACCTGACCGAGGCGATGATGGCCTTTCCCGAACTGGTCGCAGGGCAGGGCCGCGCCTGTACCGAATTGATGCGCGCGATGGGTGGCAAGGTCGCGGTGAAAACCGGTGCCGAAGGCGTGTTTATCGCGATCATCCCTGAAAAGCGGTTGGGTGTCGCGCTCAAGATCACCGATGGTGCGACGCGGGCCAGCGAATGTGCGATGGCTGCTATTCTGGTCAAGCTGGGTGTGCTGAATGCGGATCACCCCGCTGCCCGCGCACGGATGACCCCGCCGGTGCTGAACTGGGATGGCCGCGTGACCGGCCACATCACACCAACCGCCGCCCTTCTTTGATTTGCCGATAGAAAGCCCGCCATGCCCTTTACCCTTGCCACATGGAACATCAACTCTGTCCGCCTGCGCGAAGAACTGGTGTTGCAGATGCTGCGCGAAGAACAGCCCGATATCCTGTGCCTGCAGGAATGCAAAAGCCCCGTTGACCTGATCCCCGTCGCGCAGTTTCACGCCTTGGGTTACACCCATATGGTCGCGCGCGGGCAAAAAGGGTATAACGGGGTCGCCATCATCTCTAAATTGCCGTTGCAGGAAGCCGGGGCCGAGGATTACGCCGCATTAGGCCATGCCCGCCATGTCGCGGCACGGCTGGAAAACGGCGTGACGATCCACAATCACTATGTTCCCGCCGGTGGCGATATCCCCGACCGCGCGGTCAATGCCAAATTCGGCAACAAGCTCGATTACCTGACCGATATGCGCGATGCCTATCACGCATCGCGTCCGCAAAAATCCATCCTTGTCGGCGATCTGAACATCGCACCCCGCGAAGATGACGTCTGGAACCACAAGGCGCTGCTGAAAGTCGTCAGCCACACGCCGATCGAAGTCGATCATTTCGGGCAGGTCATGGATGCGGGCGGATGGGTCGATGTCACCCGTCAGGACGTCCCGCAAGGCAATCTTTACAGCTGGTGGTCCTACCGATCACCAGATTGGGATGCGGCAGACAAGGGCCGCAGGCTTGATCATGTCTGGGCGACACCCGACATCAGTGGGGCAGCACACGGGTCGCGTGTGTTGCGTCATGTGCGTGGCTGGGACAAACCCAGCGACCACGCCCCTGTATTTGCGAGCTTTGATTTATGACACTTCCCAAAACGATGCGCGCCCTTGTGCAATTGCATGATGGCTATGCCGGCACCCAAACCGGCCCCGATCTTGCCGATCCTTCCCCTTTCGTGGCTTTGCGCGACATTCCGGTGCCGACACCGGGCAAAGGGCAGGCGGTGATCAAGGTGCAACTGGCCGCCGTGAACCCGTCAGATATCCATTTCATCAAGGGCGAATATGGCCAGCCGCGCGTTGCAGGCCAGCCCGCCGGTTTCGAAGGTGTGGGCGAGGTTGTCGCCGGTGATACCCCGCTGCTGGGCCAGCGCGTCAGTTTCTTTGCTGGCGCATCCGGCACATGGGCCGAATATGCGATGACCGATATCAGCGGGCTGATCCCCTGCCGGCCCGATCTGTCGGATGTGGATGCGGCGGGGCAGCTGGTGAACCCGCTGACCGCGATCGCAATGTTCGATATCGTCAAGGAAAGTGGCGCTGACAGCTTCGTGCTGAACGCGGCTGGTTCGCAACTGGGCAAGTTGCTGATCGCATTGGGCCGTGACCATGGAATCGCCCCCATCGCCGTGGTGCGCCGCGCCGCACAGGCCGATGCACTGCGCGCGCTGGGGGCTGCGGATGTGATCGTGACGGGCGAGGCTGATCCGCTGGGGCAGGCACATGCCGCGTTCAAGGCGCATAAACCCCGCATCCTGCTGGATGCTGTCGGTGACCAATTCACCGCCGATCTGTTTTTCGCCATGCCCAATGGCGCGCGCTGGGTCAATTACGGCAAGCTGTCAACCGATGCGCCAAAACTCGCCGAGCTTGGGCAGTTGATCTTTCAAAGCAAAAGGATCGAAGGATTCTGGCTGACGCGCTGGATGAAAGAGGTGGACCCCGCCCGCGTGCCGCAGGCCTTTGCCACCATTCAAGAACGTTTCGTTACAGGCAGTTGGACAACTGATGTTGCAGGAATTGTGCCGCTGTCAGCGACGATGACAGGCTTGGCGCAGGTGCTGTCGAAGCCTGATGGCAAGGCTTTCATCGACCCCACCGCCTGATCGGGCATTGCCAAGGCGCGTGAATTGCGCCACAGGGGCGCGTTCGCCTCTCGGATTTGTTGAAAAACGGCAGAGCGATTGCTAGTTTATAGCTATGCCCTGCGCCGAGGCTTTGTCGGCGCCAACCCAGGAGGACAATGCACTGTCTCTTTCCCAATCGGCTGCACCGGCGGCCACCATCGGAGCCTATGCCATGCAGGCTCTGAATATCGTGAATAGCGAAACCATTCTGGCGGCTGTTCTGCAATCCCTTGATGATGACAAAGGCGAAGACATCGTGCAGATCAATCTGCGCGGCAAGTCGGAAATGGGTGACTATATGGTCATCGCCTCCGGCCGGTCCACGCGTCAGGTCAGCGCCATGGCGGAAAAGCTGGCGGATAAGCTCAAGCAAGAGCTGGGCATCATTTCCAAGACCGAAGGCAAGGAAACCGGCGATTGGGTGCTGGTGGATACTGGCGATGTGATCGTCCATATCTTCCGCCCCGAAGTGCGCGAGTTCTATCAGCTTGAAAAGATGTGGCAGCCGGGCAAAGTCGCCGCTGGCTGATGCGTGTCCAGATTTGCGCCGTGGGCCGGCTGCGGCAAGGCCCGGAGCGTAATTTATACGATGATTACCTGACCCGGTTTGACCGCACGGGGCGCGCGCTGGCGCTTGGCCCCGCGCAGATGATCGAGGTCGAGGACAAGAAGGGCGGCGGCATGGCAGCCGAGGCTGCATTGCTGCGCCGTGCGGTGCCGGATGGCGCGCTGATCTGCAGCTTGGATGAGCGCGGCAAGATAATGTCATCGCCGCAATTTGCCGATATGTTGGGTGGATGGCGCGATCAGGGGCGGCAGGACGTGGCCTTTGTCATTGGTGGCGCGGATGGGATCGACCCTGCCCTGCGCGCGGATGCGGATGCCAGCTTGAGTTTCGGGGCGATGGTCTGGCCGCATATGCTGGTGCGGGTGATGTTGGCCGAGCAGTTATACCGCGCGGCGTCGATCCTGTCGGGTGGGCCGTATCACAGACTTTGATGCGCTCCGCGCGGGGAGTATTTGTGGAAAAAAGAAGTTGCCGGTCGGGTTGGCGCTGGGCTGATCCGGCGGTATGACACGCAGGCAAGTGAAGGAGTTTCGCTATGTCCGCACCCAAACCTGTCGTGTTGTGCATCCTTGATGGCTGGGGCCTGCGCCAGGATGCCGAAGGCAATGCGCCCAAGCTTGCCCATACCCCGCATTTTGACGCGATCATGCAAGGGCCGCATGCCAGGCTTTTGACGCATGGCAATGATGCGGGCCTTCCGACCGGCCAGATGGGCAATTCCGAGGTCGGCCATACCAATATCGGCGCGGGACGTGTCGTGGCGATGGATCTTGGCCAGATCGATCTGGCGATCGAGGATGGGTCGTTCTTTCATAATGCCGCGCTGGCGGGTTTCATTGCAAAGCTGCGCGCCAGCGGTGGGACAGCGCATCTGATGGGGCTGGTGTCGGATGGCGGCGTGCACGGCCATCTGGTGCATATCGCCGCCGCCGCACGCGCGATCACGGATGCGGGTGTGCCGGTGGTCGTGCATGCCGTCACCGACGGGCGCGATGTGGCCCCATCCTCGGCCCGCCATTTCATGCGTGCGTTGATGGACATATTGCCGTCACAGGCGCGCATTGCCACTGTGACGGGCCGCTATTTCACGATGGACCGCGACAATCGCTGGGAACGGGTGCAAACCGCCTATCGCGCCATGGTGCTGGGGCAGGGGCTGATGGCGCCTGATCCGCTGGCGGCGGTGGCGGCGGCCCAAGAGGCGGGCCAGACCGATGAATTTATCCCCGCCCATGTGATCGGTGATTATGCCGGTTTTGCGGCCGGTGACGGGCTTTTCTGCCTGAACTTCCGGTCCGACCGCGCGCGCGAGATTTTGGCCGCCATTGCTGACCCGGATTTCGATGGCTTTGCGCGGGACAAACCCGCGCTTGCAGCGCTTTTGGGCATGGTGTCCTATTCGGATCGGCATGATGGCTGGTTCGAGACCGTCTTTCCCAAGCGCGACATCCAGAACACGTTGGGGGCTTGGGTCGCGCAGCACGGTCTGCGCCAGTTTCGGCTGGCCGAGACCGAGAAATATCCGCATGTGACGTTTTTCCTCAACGGCGGGGTCGAGGCCCCCTATCCGGGCGAGGACCGCCATATGCCGCAATCGCCCAAGGTTGCGACCTATGATCTGCAGCCTGAAATGTCTGCAGCCGAGGTAACACAGGCCTTCGTGCAGGCGATTGGCGCGGGCTATGACCTGATCGTCACAAATTACGCCAATCCCGATATGGTCGGCCATACCGGCGATATCGGGGCCGCTGTCAAAGCCTGCGAGGCTGTGGATGCGGGGCTGGGTGCGGTGCTGGTCGCATTGCAGGCCGCGGGCGGTGCGATGATCGTCACGGCGGATCATGGAAATTGCGAAACCATGGTTGATCCCATCACCGGCGGGCCGCATACCGCGCATACGCTGAACCCCGTGCCTGTGGCCTTGGTTGGCGGGCCAGCGGGGGTGCGTTTGCGCGATGGGCGGTTGGCCGATCTGGCGCCGACGGTGCTGGACCTGATGGGGCTGGACCTGCCGCCGGAAATGACCGGCCGGACCTTGATCCAGCGATGAGATTTGCGGCCCTCCTGATCCTGTTGGCGCTGCCCCTTGCCGCCCAACAAACGGCGGATGATGCCGCCCAACAATTGCTGGCTGCCAACGCGCAGTTGGGGGCGGCGGAAGGTGCTGATGATCAGGTCACCGCCCTGACCCAGACGGTGCAGGCCTATGAGACAGGGCTGATTGCGATGCGCCAGAGCCTGCGCGAGATCACCGAGCGTGAGGCAGCGGTGGCCAGCGCACTGGCTGCGCGCCGTGACGAGATTGCAGGGCTGTTGATGGTGCTGGCCAGTATCGGCCAAAGCCCGCAGCCTGTCATGTTCGCCAATCCCGCAGGGCCGGTGGGCGCGTTGCGCGCGGGCATGATGATTGCCGATCTGACGCCTGCCTTACGCGATGATGTGGTCCGGCTTCAGCGAGAACTTGACGCGTTGCGTGACCTGCGCGACCGGCGGATCGCGGCGGCGGATATGTTGCGCGACGGGCTGGATTCTGCCCAGACCGCACGGGCTGCCTTGGGCCGCGCGATTTCGGAACGTCAGGATGTGCCGCGCCGTTTTGTCGAAGATCCGGCGCAGACAGCCCAGCGTGTCGCCACGGCGCAGACGCTGGCTGCGCTGGCATCCGAATTGGCGGGGTTGAGCATGCCCGAGGGCGCAACGCTGGCGCCCGCCGCCGATCTGCCGTTGCCGGTTGCGGGGATCATCCGCACCGGCACCCGTGACCGCCCCGGAATCACGATTGCCGCGGCCCCCCGTGCGCTGGTTACATCGCCGGTGCGCGCGACGCTGTTGTTTCGCGGACCCTTGCTTGACTATGGCAATGTGATCATTCTGGAACCGGCGCAGGATGTGCTGTTCGTGATCGCCGGCATGGCCGAAGCCTTTGGCCAGCCCGGCGAGATTATCGAAGCCGGTGCGCCACTTGGTCTCATGGGGGGGGATATCGGGATGGATGACGCTACTTCTCGTCACAATCAGGCGATTGACGCGGGTCAGACCACGCAGCCCCTTTATCTTGAGGTCAGAGGCGGGCAAGGTCCGGTCAATCCGGATGCATGGTTCGCGCTGGAATAGAATGGGAAAACCGATGAAAAAGCTGATGATGGCCGCGACAGGCGGTGCCTTGCTAGGGCTTCTGGTGACAAGTCAGGTGGCGGGTCCGCTGCTGGCGCAGGAACAGGGCCAGCAGGCCAACGTCTATGAACAGCTGGATCTGTTCGGCGATATCTTTGAACGGATCCGCGCGGGCTATGTCGAAGAGGTTGACGACCGCGAGCTGATCGAGGCTGCGATCAATGGCATGCTGACATCGCTTGACCCGCATTCCAGCTATCTGTCCGCCGAAGACGCCGCCGCGATGCGGGTGCAGACATCGGGTGAATTCGGCGGTCTTGGGATCGAGGTCACGCAGGAAGAAGGCTGGGTCAAGGTCGTGTCGCCGATGGATGGTACGCCTGCGGATGCAGCGGGCATCATGGCAGGCGATTTCATCACCGCCGTGAATGGCGAAAGCATGATGGGCCTGACGCTGGATGATGCCGTGAACCTGATGCGCGGCCCTGTCGGGTCGGAAATCGTGATCACCGTTGTGCGCGAAGGCGAGGTGGAACCTTTCGACGTGTCGATCATCCGCGACACGATCAAGCTGACTGCGGTGCGCACGCGGACCGAAGGCAATGCCGTCGTCCTGCGCGTGTCCACCTTCAATGAACAGACATTCCCCAACCTGCGCGATGGCATGGCCGAACAGGTCGCCGCCGCCGGCGGGTTGGACAATATCGACGGGATCGTCCTGGACCTGCGCAACAACCCCGGTGGCTTGCTCAATCAGGCGATTTTTGTGGCTGATGCGTTTCTTGACGCAGGCGAGATCACATCGACCCGCGGGCGCAACCCCGAGGATGGCGAACGCTTTAACGCCGCCGCCGGCGATCTGGCCGAAGGCAAGCCGATCGTGGTGTTGATCAATGGCGGGTCTGCCTCGGCGTCTGAAATCGTGGCGGGGGCCTTGCAGGACCATCGCAGGGCGATCATCGTGGGCACCAATTCCTTTGGCAAAGGGTCGGTGCAGACTGTTGTGCCACTGCGCGGTGAGGGGGCAATGCGCCTGACCACGTCGCGCTATTACACGCCGTCGGGCCGGTCTATTCAGGCTTTGGGTATTTCCCCCGATATCATCGTGGAACAGCCGCGCCCGCAACCCGCCACCGAAGAGCAAGACGACGCGCCCGCGACGCGGTCCGAAGCTGACTTGCGCGGTGCCTTGAAGAACGGCCTGTCCGAAGACCAGCTGCTTCAGATCGAGCAAGAGCGCGCCCGCGCCGAAACCGCGGCGCAATTGCGCGAACAGGATTATCAGCTGGCCTATGCGATTGACATCCTCAAGGGGTTGAATGCGCTGGGGCCGCTGGCCAATGGCGCGAACTGATCCCGCCTTTTTGTCCTGAACCCACAGAGCCTGCCGCATGTCATTGCGGCAGGGCATATGCGATTACATATTAGGGTAATTCGGCCCGTCGCCGCCCTGCGGGACCGTCCAGACAATGTTCTGGCTGGGGTCTTTGATGTCGCAGGTCTTGCAATGCACGCAGTTCTGGAAATTGATCTGGAACCGCGTGTCATCGCCGGTGCCGACAAATTCATAGACCCCTGCCGGACAATAGCGTGCCGATGGCCCTGCGAATTTCGGCAGGTTCACAGCCACCGGAATGGCGGGGTCTTTCAATTGCAGATGCGCAGGTTGGCTTTCTGCGTGATTGGTAAAGCTGAAGGCGACATTGGTCAGCCGATCGAACGACAATTTGCCGTCGGGCTTGGGATAGTCGATCTGCTTGTGCTTGGCGGCGGGTTCGGTCGCCAAGGCATCGGATTTGCCGTGCTTGAGCGTGCCAAGCTGGATCCCGAATGTATTGAGCCACATATCCGCGCCACCCAGGCTGAGCGACGCCGCCAGCCCATAGCGTGACCACAATGGTTTGACATTGCGCACCTTGCGCAGGTCGCGCCCGATCAGGCCGCTGCGCACCTCGGTTTCATAATCCGCCAGCAGATCGGCGCTGCGGCCTGCCTTGATCGCGGCGCAGGCGGCCTCGGCGGCGGCAATACCTGACAGCATGGCATTATGGTTGCCCTTGATACGCGGCACGTTGACCATGCCTGCGGCACAGCCCAGCAGCGCGCCGCCCGGAAACGCCAGCTGTGGCAGCGATTGGTACCCGCCTTCGGAAATCGCGCGCGCGCCATAAGCCACGCGTTTGCCGCCTTTCAGCAATTCCGCCACCATCGGGTGATGCTTGAACCGCTGGAATTCCATGTAAGGAAAAACATAAGGGTTCTTATAGTTCAGATGGACAACAAAGCCGACATAAACCTGATTATTATCAAGATGATAGATGAATGACCCGCCGCCTGCATTGGCATCCAGCGGCCAGCCCATCGTATGTGTCACGGTGCCGGGGCGGTGTTTTTCGGGGTCGATTTCCCAGATTTCCTTCATGCCAAGGCCATATTTCTGCACGTCGGAATGCGCGTCCAGCGCATATTTCGCGATCACCTGCTTGGACAATGATCCGCGCACGCCTTCGCCAAGGAACACGTATTTGCCGTGCAATTCCATGCCGGGTTCATAGTTGGGCCCTTGGGTGCCATCGGTGTTCTTGCCGAATTCACCGGCGACGACACCTTTGACCGCGCCATCCGCGCCATAGATAACTTCGGAACAGGACATGCCGGGGAAAATCTCGACCCCCAGTTCTTCGGCCTGTTCGGCCAGCCAGCGGCAGACATTGCCCATCGACACGATGTAATTGCCGTGGTTGTTCATCAAAGGCGGCATAACGGCATTGGGGATGCGGATTTGTCCGGCCTGCCCCAGCATATAGAAATTGTCCTGCGTCACCGGCACGTTCAGCGGCGCGCCTTTTGCTTTCCAGTCGGGGATCAGCTGGTTCAGCCCGACAGGGTCCAGCACGGCCCCCGACAGGATATGCGCGCCGACCTCTGACCCTTTTTCAAGAACGACAACGTTCAGATCGGCATCAAGCTGTTTCAGGCGGATCGCGGCGGACAGACCTGCGGGGCCTGCGCCGACGATGACGACATCATATTCCATCGCTTCGCGTTCGATCTGGGTCATTGTCTATCCTCTGGCAAACGGGCCTCTAAAGATCGGGGGCAGCCCCTTTCATCCTGTCGCACCAAGCGTTACCTGATGCTTTCACAGGGGGCAATCAGGACACGGCGTGAAAATGCGCCGGTGCGCCCACATATCGCGGCAGGCCTTGACTTTGCTCTGCCCTGATAGGCTATGAACGTCGGACTGACACTTTTCGCCCGGGAGGGCCTGCCGAATGGAAAAGATTCCACTAACCCGTGCGGGTTTCGACAAGATCGATGCAGAGCTGAAGCATCTGAAATCCGTGGAGCGCCCTGCGATCATCCGTGCCATTTCCGAGGCGCGCGAACATGGTGACCTGTCGGAAAATGCCGAATACCATTCCGCCAAGGAAAAACAGTCCTTTATCGAAGGGCGGGTCAAGGAACTCGAAGGCGTGATTTCGCTGGCCGACGTAATCGACCCGTCGAAATTTTCAGGTCCGGTGAAATTTGGCGCAACCGTCCTGTTGGTCGATGAAGATACCGACGAGGAAAAAACCTATCTGATCGTCGGCGAATACGAGGCTGATATCGAAAGCGGCAAGCTGAACATGAAATCGCCACTTGCGCGGGCCTTGATCGGCAAGGACGAAGGCGACAGTATCGAGGTCAGCACACCGGGCGGTGTGCGCAGCTACGAGATATTGAAAATCACCTACAAATAGAAAGTGCGCAGGCGATGCCGAAAAGGCCGCACACCGATGATCTGCAGGGCGTGACGCAGACCGAAACACTGGCAGCCGCGCTGTCCGTTTTCTGGGTCGTGGGCATGGGCCTTTTCTTCTGGTTTCTGCCAGCGGATTCCGGTGGTTTGCGTCATGTCGTGATGCTGCTGGCGATGTGCGTACCCGTCGGTATGGCGTGGATCGCGTTGGTCTCGGCGCGTTCAGCGCGCCGGATGGTCGCGCAAACACAAAGCCTGCAAGGCGCGCTTGATGCCTTGCGACAAGCCTTGATCGACACCAGAATGGCCCCCACAGCGCCGGTGGCAGAACCAGTCCCCGATGCTGCCGCGTCGCATTTTGCATCCCGCCGCGAGATGTCGCGCCAGATCGCGCCGCGCGTCCCCGCGCAACGGCAGGCTGACCAGCCGACGCTGGCGCTGGGGCCAGGCCCCGAGGATGACGATCCGCCGTTGCAACGCCCCGATCTGGTGCGCGCCTTGAACTTTCCAGAAAATCAGGATGATACCGATGGTTTCGCCGCATTGCGCCGGGCCTTGCGTGACCGGCAGGCGCGCCGTCTGGTGCAGGCCAGTCAGGATGTGCTGACGCTGTTGTCGCAAGATGGTATCTATATGGACGACCTGCGCCCCGACCCCGCGAGTGCCGATCTGTGGCGCCGTTTCGCCACGGGTGAACGCGGACGCGGCATCGACGGATTGGGTGCCGTGCGCGATGGTGCCACGCTGGCGGTTGTGGCGGCGCGGATGCGCGAAGACACGATTTTTCGCGATGCGGTGCATCATTTCATGCGCCGTTTCGACGAAATCCTTGTGACATTTGCGCAAGACGCCACAGATACCGACCTGCTTGCGCTTGCAGAGACGCGCACGGCACGCGCCTTTATGTTGCTTGGGCGCGCGACACGGACCTTTGATTAGGCGATGTGGGACATTTTTCTTAAGACTTTGCCGTTCTTCATGCTGATCGCGCTTGGCTACGGTTCTGGCCGAACCAAGTTCTTTTCCGCCGAAGCCACCGCCTATCTGACGAAATTCGTCTTTTACTTTGCGCTTTCGGCCATGCTGTTCCGGTTTTCGGCCAATCTGTCGCTGGATGCGATCCTCGATTGGCAATTCGTCTTTGCCTATCTGGCTGGCACAAGCGTGGTCTATGTGCTGGCCACATTGGTCGCCCTGCGCCGCAACCGCCCGATGACCGAAGCCGCGGTCGAGGCGCAATGCGCCGTGATCGGCAATGTCGGTTTCCTTGGCATCCCGATGCTGGTGCTGCTGCTGGGTGAACCAGCCATTGGCCCGATCATGCTGGTGCTGGCGGTTGACCTGATCGTTTTTGGCAGCCTGATCGTGATCCTGATCACCGGATCGCGCGACGGGCGTATGTCGCCCGTGATCCTTGTTACCGTGTTCACGGGGCTGATCAAGAACCCGATGATCGTGTCGATCACCTTGGGGCTGACGGTGTCGTCGCTTGGCTGGACCGTGCCGGTGCCGGTCAATGAATTCATGGTCCTGCTGGGCGCTGCCGCGACACCGGGGGCCTTGTTCGCCATCGGCGCATCGCTGGCCACCAAATCGGCCGAACGCGTCGCGGTCGCAGGCTGGCTGACATTCTGCAAGCTGGTGCTGCACCCTGCGGCTGTGGCCATTGCCGCGCTTTTGGTGTTTACACTCGACCCATATGCCGCCGGTGTGATGATCGCTGCGGCCGCTCTGCCGGTGGCGGGCAATGTGTTCATTCTGGCGCAGCATTACCGCGTTGCGCCCTCGCGCGTGTCGGCGTCGATCCTGCTGTCCACCGCGGGTAGCGTAGTGACGGTGTCGTTGGTGATCGGTTGGGTCACGGGTTTCATGGGATAGGACGAACAGATGAAGACTTTATCGCAAAACCGCTGCTTTGGCGGCACACAGGGCGTCTATAGCCATGCATCGGATGCCTGTGGTGTCGACATGACCTTTGGCCTGTTTGTGCCCGAAGAGGCCGCCCTCGGCCCTGTGCCGGTCTTGTGGTTCCTGTCGGGCCTGACCTGCACCCATGAAAACGCGATGATCAAGGCCGGGATGCAGGGCTGGGCCGCTGAACAGGGGATCGCTGTCGTGTTCCCCGACACATCGCCGCGCGGTGAAGGCGTTGCCAATGATGACGCCTTTGATCTGGGGCAGGGGGCGGGGTTCTATGTGAACGCGACCCAAGCCCCTTGGGCGCCGCATTTCCGGATGTGGGATTACATCAGCCGTGAATTGCCCGACCTGATCGGGGCCAATTTCGCGCTCGACATGGACCGCCAAGCGATCACTGGCCATTCGATGGGTGGGCATGGCGCACTGACGCTGGCGATGGGCCTGCCGGGGCGGTTTCGGTCGGTATCGGCCTTTGCGCCGATCTGCCATCCGACGCAGAGCGATTGGGGCCGCAAGCAATTCACCGCCTATCTGGGCGCGGACGAGAGTGCATGGGCCGCGCATGACGCCACGCTGCTGATGAAGGACAAAGGTTTCGATGGCCCCGTCCTGATCGACACCGGCACGGCGGACCAGTTTGGCGATCTTTTGGGCACCGAACATCTGGCCGCCGCCATGGCCGCGCGCCGGCAGGACGGGGTGTTGCGCCTGCAAAAAGGCTATGACCATTCCTATTTCTTCATCGCGACCTTCATGGAAGACCATGTCGATTTCCATGCGCAGGCACTCTACGCATGATCTACATCGACGCCGATGCCTGTCCGGTCAAGGCAGAGGTGGAACGTGTCGGCACCCGACATGGGCTAAAAATGTTCGTCGTCTCGAACGGCGGCATCCGGCCTTCGGCCAATCCTTTGGTGCAAACCGTGGTGGTGCCGGATGGTCCTGATATCGCCGACATCTGGATCGCGGATCGCGCAACCAAGGGCGATGTGGTGATTACGGGCGACATCCCGCTTGCCGCGCGCTGCATCGCCAATGGCGCCTTGGTGCTGAAACATAACGGTGAGCCGCTGACGCAGGCCAATATCGGCAATGTGCTGGCGACGCGCGACCTGATGGCCGATATGCGCGCCGCCGACCCGTTTCGGCAAGGCGGCGGCAAACCGTTCAGCAAGGCCGACCGCGCGCGGTTTCTGGATGCGTTGGAACGGATGGTGCGCGCGGCGGCGCGCCCGTAAGCAAAGGAGCAAAGATGGCAGATGTCCAAGCCGTGGTGTTCGATATCGGCAATGTGCTGATCGAATGGCAACCCGAACGGTTTTTCGACAGCGTGATCGGGCCGGACCGCCGCGCTGCGATGTTCGCCGCGATTGACCTGCACGGGATCAATGATGCCGTGGATCGCGGCAGCAATTTCCGCGACACGATCCATGCCGCCGCCGAGGCCAACCCCGACTGGCGCGCCGAGGTGCTGATGTGGCACGACCGCTGGATCGACATGGCCTCCCCCGCCATCGACCATTCGGTGCGCCTGCTGCGGGCGCTGCGCGCCAACGGCGTGCCGGTCTTTGCGCTGACCAATTTCGGCATCCAGACGTTCCAGATCGCCGAACCTGTCTATCCGTTCCTGTCCGAGTTCGACCGGCGCTATATTTCCGGCCATATGGCGGTGATCAAACCCGACCCCGAGATTTACGCGATGGTCGAAGACGATTGCGGGCTGGACCCTGCGACGCTGTTGTTTGCGGATGACCGGATCGACAATATCACCGCCGCCGCTGCGCGCGGTTGGCAGACCCATCTTTTCACCCATCCCCAAGGCTGGGCGGACCGATTGGTGGCCGCAGGTCTGTTGTCAGAAAGCCAAGCCCGATGACCGTGATGATCCCCTTTGCCGCGGCTGACGCCATGCTGGACTGGCTGGCCCTGACCGATGCTTTGGCCGCAGGCCATGACGGGCCAAAGGCTGATGTCGCCGATGTGTTCTTGTACGAAGGTCAAAACACCTTGCTCAACCGGTCCGCCTGGATCGCGGGGCTGGGGCTGGCGGTGAAATGCGCCACGATCTTTCCCGCCAACAAGGCGCTGGGCAAACCCGCGATCGGCGGGGCGGTGAACCTGTTTTCCGCGCAGGATGGCGCGCTGGAGGCGATCCTTGATTTCCATCTGGTGACCAAGTGGAAAACCGCCGGTGACAGCCTGCTGGCCGCGCGTCTGCTGGCGCGGCCCGACAGCCGCAACATCCTGATCGTGGGGGCGGGCACCGTGGGCCAGTCGCTGCGGCAGGCCTATGCAGCGGCCTTTCCCGATGCGCGGTTCACCATCTGGAACCGGTCGGCCGAGGGGGCAGAGGTGTTCCGCCAAGCCTTTCGCGATGTCACGGTCGCGGGTGATCTTGAACAGGCGGTGCGCGGCGCGGATATCGTGACCTGTGCCACCATGTCCACCGCCCCGCTGATCATGGGCGATTGGCTGCAACCTGGCACCCATGTCGATCTGATCGGTGCCTACCGCCCCGACATGCGCGAGGTCGATGACGCGGCCCTGCAAAAGGCGCGGATCTTCGTGGACAGCCGCGACACCACGATCCACCATATCGGCGAACTGAAGATCCCCATCGCAGCCGGGGCGATTGCGCCACAGGATATCATCGCCGATTTCTATGCGCTGGATCACTTCAAGCGCCATAATCCCGACGAGATTACCCTGTTCAAGAATGGCGGTGGTGCGCACCTTGATCTGATGACCTGCCGTCATATTCTGGACGTCTGGCAAGCGCGCGGCTGATAGGATGCGGGCTGATGTGGTATCTGGCGATCTTTGTGCTGGCCCTTGCGGGCATTGCAGCGCTGCCTTGGTGGCTGGACCGGCGGCGCGCCCGGATCGGGCCAAAGGAACGGCAAAAGGCCAAGGGTGATTTCGCGATCCTGTCGCAGGGTGTGACCTGTTACCGCTGGCTGGGGCCTGCGCGCGGGCCTGTCGCGGTGCTGATCAACGGGATCGCAACGCCGTCCATTTGCATGGTTGATCTGGCCAAAGGGCTGGGCCGGATGGGGTACCGTGTTTTGGTCTATGATCTCTATGGGCGGGGCCTGTCCGATGCACCGCGCGGGCGACAGGATGGCGCGTTTTTTCTGCGGCAATTGTCGGATCTGCTGGATCATCAGAACGTCGCCGAAGATGTGACACTGGTCGGTTACGACATGGGCGGTGCCATCGCCACGCTGTTCACCGCGCAACACCCGCACCGCGTAACGCGGCTGATGCTGTTTGCCAGCGCAGGGATCATCGGGTCCGAGGATCGTTTCACCCGTTTTTGCCGCCGCTGCCCTGTCATTGGTGATTGGGTACATGGCATATTCGCGCGCCGCCGCTTGCTTGCGGCGATCCCGGCGGATGGGTCGAACCTGACGCTGAATATCCTGCAGGCCGCGCAACGCGCCCAATTTGATCGCAGTGGCTATCTGCGCGCGATCCTGTCCAGCAGGCGGGGCATCCTGTCCGAACGGCTGGAACAAGAACATCGCAAGATCGCAGGTCTGGCATTGCCCGTGGTTGCGATCTGGGCCGAGAAGGACGAGGTCATTGCGCTGTCTGCCTTGGGGCGGTTGGCCCAATGGAACCGCAACGCGCGCCAAGAGGTGGTGCCGAGCGCGGGCCATGCCATGCCCTACAGCCACCCGATCGGGGCGATCAAGGCGCTGCGGACCGCCCTGCGCGGCTGAGGCTGACGGCGGTCCTTTTCAAGGCTGGATGGTCACGCTATGCAACGCACATGACACTGCACCAGGCATATGAAACCGCCGTCGCCGCGGGCAAGCTGACGCCCGATCCGGCGCAGGTCGCGGCCCTGCCGGAATTGGAACGGATCAGGGCGGCGCTGGCCGCGCCCGTCAAATCGGGCTTTTTGCGCAAAGCTCCGCCGCCGGTGCAGGGGCTTTATCTGTGGGGCGGGGTCGGGCGTGGCAAATCCATGCTGATGGACATGCTGTTTGCCGCCGTGGACGCGCCCAAGGAACGCCGCCATTTCCATGCCTTCATGCAATGGGTCCATGCCGAAATTGCCCTTGCGCGCAAGGACGGCGTCGATGACGCGATCCGGCCTGTTGCTGCGAAATTGGCCGGGCGCGTGCGGTTTTTGGCCTTTGACGAAATGCAGATCAGCGACATCACCGATGCGATGATCGTGGGGCGGCTGTTTACCGCGCTGATGGCGGCGGGTGTCGTGGTGGTGACGACATCGAACCGCCCGCCGGATGACCTGTATCTGCATGGGCTGAACCGGCAGCTTTTCCTGCCGTTCATCGCGCTTCTCAAGGACCGGATGGTCGTGCATGAACTGGTCAGTGCGACCGATTACCGGCAGGACCGGCTGGCCGGCAGCCCCAGCTATTTCACCCCGATTGATGCCGCGTCCCGGACCGCGATCAACGCCATCTGGAATGATTTCAGCCAGGGCCAGTCCGAGGCGCTGGTGCTACATGTGAACGGACGGCAGGTCACGCTGCCGTGGTTTCACAACGGGGTCGCGCGGGCGACATTCTATGATCTTTGTGGCCGCCCGCTTGGCCCTGCGGATTACCTGACGCTGGCGGATGCCGTGCGTGTCCTGATCCTCGAGGATATCCCCGCGTTGTCGCGCAGCAATTTCAACGAGGCGAAACGCTTTGTCACGCTGATCGACGCGCTTTACGAGGCGAAGGTGCAGCTGATCTGTTCCGCCGCCGCCGGCCCCGAGATGCTGTATCTTGAAGGCGAAGGCACGTTCGAATTCGCCCGTACCGCCAGCCGCTTGCGCGAAATGCAATCGGCGGGATGGGGGCAGGCGGCAGGATAGAAACTTTCTGGCCTCCGGCGGGGATATTTCCACTCCAACGATAAAAGGACCAAATCCCCATCGTTCGAGCCCAAATATCCCCGCCGGAGGCCTCGAAGTTTTTCCGCGCGGCCCGCGCGGATCAGAACCGTTCGGCGCGCAGCACATGCGCGTCTGTCACGCTGACGACGCCGATATGTTTCTTGACCACGGCAAAGATCGCATCCAGCAGCCCGTCCAGCCGGTCTGGCTTGATCAGGCAAACCACAGTGACCATGCCCGCGCGCCCGATCTGTCCGTCGCGCGACCATTGGCCTGACCGTCCTGAGCCGCCGAGCACCGGCAGCACGGTATAACCGGTGACACCCGCCGCGGTCAGCGCTTCGGTCAGGCGGCGTTCCAGCGGGGCTTCGATGACGATTTCGACACGTTTGGCGATGTGGGTCTGCATGTCAGGCTCCGGTCACGGCTTGGGCGATGGCAAGATAAAGCGGGATGCCCAGCGTCAGGTTGAAAGGGAAAGTCACGCCCAGCGAGAGGGTCAGGTAAATCGCCGGATTGGCCTCTGGCAAGGCGACGCGCATCGCGGCGGGTACGGCAATATAGCTGGCCGAGGCACAGAGCACCATCATCAGCACGACACCACCCAGCGACAGCCCGATCAGCGTGCCGACGCTAAGGCCGATCATCGCACTGACCAGCGGCATCGCGATGGCGAAACCGACAGCACCGAGGCCCAGCACCCCGCGCGACTGGCGCAATCCACGCCCCGCGATCAGCCCCATATCCAGCAGGAACAGGCACAAAACGCCTTTGAACGGCGCGTCGATAAAGGCGCTGATTTCGGCAAAGCCCTTTTCGCCGGTGATGGCACCGATAAAGAACGCCCCCACCAGCAGCACGATCGACCCGTTCAGCAGTAATTCGCGGATCAGCCCGGGTTCCATCCGTGCGTCGCCACCGCTGCGCGCGACAAGCCAGAGTGCGGACAGGATGGCGGGGGCTTCCATCACGGCGGCGACCGCGACCATATAGCCTTCGGGGGAAATCATCCGCCCTTCCAGCACCGATGTGGCCGCAACAAAGGTCACGATACTGATCGAGCCGTAATGGGCCGCGACCGCCGCGGCATCTACCGCCGACAGCCCCGTCATCACCCGCAGCAACGCAAAGGCCAGCAGCGGCAGCGCAAAAGACAGCACAAGCCCGGCCAGCAGCGCCAGCACGAGTGTCTGGTCGATGCCATGCGCGCTGACCGCGACCCCGCCCTTGAACCCGATTGCGAACAGCAGATAGATCGACATGCCCTTGGCCACCGCTTCGGGGATGGTCAGATCAGACCGCGCCAAGGCTGCCAAAAGCCCCAGCGCAAAGCTCAGGATGATCGGCGAGATCAGGTTCGCGCCGGCAAGGGACAAGATTTCAGTCATATCAGGCTTTCACAATGGGACAAAGCAATCGTCAATCGGGTCATAGATTTCCAGCAGGCCTTCACCAATGTTTTTCCACAGGCCGTGCAGGCTGATGCTGTTATCAAGCACGGCGTTGCGGATAAAGGGAAAGGTCATCAGGTTCTGCAGGGAAACGAGGATGGATGCTTTTTCCAGCGCCTCTTTGCGGCTGGAATCATCGCCCGGCGGTAACCCGTCATAGGCGGGGCGCATGATGTCGAGCCAGCGGCCGACAAAGCTTGTCTTTTCGTTCAGGTCGGGGGCATGTCCGGCGCACATGTTATAGCAGCCTTCGACGCCACCGCAGCCCGAATGGCCGAGCACGATCAGATGCTGCACCTTCAACGTGCATACCCCGTATTCCACCGCCGCCGATGTGCCGTGATGCAGCCCATCGGGTTCATATTGCGGGATCAGATTGGCGATATTGCGATGAATGAACAATTCGCCAAGGTCGGCGCCAAAGATGGATGTGGCATGCACGCGGCTATCGCAGCAGGACACGATCATGACCCTTGGTTGTTGTCCCTGCGCCGCAAGCTCACCGTAAGTGGTTTTATTGCTCTCGAAAACGGTCGCTTTCCAGCCGTTATACCGGTCGACCAGATAGGCCGGAAGCGGGTGGACATAGTGCATGCATCAATCCTTGCGATCTGTGGACGGAATACGTCGCATTTTCCTGAATTTCGAGCGATTTTTACTTTTTCCGTCAACCTTCTGGGAACTTCGGCATCGTAAGGCTTGGGTCATGGACAAGACAATGCAATTCCACATGGCCAGACCCCGCCCCGCCGGCGAGGTTGTTTTCCTGCGTCAGCATGGTGGCGCACGGCGCGATCCAGACCTGCTGGCGCAGGTGTTGGCGGGTCATCCCCAGCGCGCGGCTGAAGACATGTTGTGCGATATTCTGGAAGGGATGGCCAATTGGCTGGACCGGTTGCAGCAGGGGCTGGCAGCAGGCGCATATGCGGCCATGGGTAAACCCGCAGCCCGTATCGCGCTGGTGGCGGGGCAGATCGGGTTGACCGATGTTGCTGTTGCCGCTGATCATCTGGCGCAGGCGGCGGTCGTGGGTGACCCTCACGCGCTTGCCGCGATTCTGGGACGGTTGGAACGTGCCTTTGACGTTGCTGTGACCGAACTGTGGGATTTCCGCGATCTGTGATACCCGATGGCGCTTGCAGCCTGCATGGCGGCGGTTACTCTGGCAAGTAACTGACCTGACTGGATGACCCATGCCCCTTGCCTTTGCTACTGCCGACACTGCCGCGATTCCCGTTCATGTTCTGCAAGCAGACCAGGCCCCCGGATTTATTGCAGCCTTGCCCGACCCTGCGCAGGCCTGGGCGGGGCATCAAGGGTTCACGGGCGCGCTGGGGCAGGTTCTGATTCTGCCCGATGCGCAGGGTGGCATTGCGCAGGTGCTGGTCGGCTATGGCACGGCGCAGGCCCGCGCGCGCGGGCGGTTTCATCTGGGCGCCGTCGCGCGGCAATTGCCCAAGGGCGTCTATCGCATCGCATCCGGCCTGACCGGTCTTGATCTGGAAGAGGCGGCGCTTGCATGGGTGCTGGCGGGCTATCAATTCGTCCGCTACCGCAAACCGGCCGAGCCGATCGCGGGGCTGGTCGCCCCCGACGGGATCGATGCCGCCCGGGTCCAGATCATCGCGCAGGCCGAGGCGCTGACGCGCGATCTGATCAACACGCCCGCCTCTGACATGGGGCCGCAAGAGCTGGAAACGGCGGCCCGTGCGCTGGCTGATGCGCATGGCGCCGCGATCACCGTCACCACAGGTGATGATCTGATCGCGGGGTTCCCGCTGATCCATGCGGTCGGTCGCGCCAGCCCGCGCGCGCCGCGCCTGATCGACATGCGTTGGGGTGATACCGGGCCAACCCTGACGCTGGTGGGCAAGGGCGTGTGTTTCGACACCGGCGGGCTGAATATTAAGCCCGGTGCCTCCATGGGGCTGATGAAAAAGGATATGGGCGGTGCCGCCACCGTGCTGGGGCTGGCGCAGATGATCATGGCGCTGGGCATCAGGCTGCGGTTGCGGGTGCTTATTCCGGCGGTGGAAAACAGCATCGCGGGCAATGCGTTCCGCCCGCAGGATATTCTGACTTCGCGCAAGGGGCTGACGGTCGAGATCAACAACACCGATGCCGAAGGGCGGTTGGTGCTGGCCGATGCGCTGGCGCTGGCGGATGAGGAAACGCCCGATCTGGTGATTTCCATGGCGACCCTGACGGGCGCGGCGCGGGTTGCGGTGGGGCCGGACCTGTCGCCGTTCTTTACTGACAGTGACGATCATGCCGCCGCCATCACAAGCGCCGCGCGGCAGGTGGCCGACCCTGTCTGGCGGATGCCGTTTCATGACCCTTACGAGGCGCTGATCGAACCCGGCATTGCCGATCTGGACAACGCGCCGGGCGGTGGCATGGCGGGCAGCATCACCGCGGCGCTGTTCCTGCGGCGCTTCGTGCAAAGCCCCTATGTGCATTTCGACATCTATGGCTGGCAGCCATCCGCGGCCCCGTCACGCCCCAAAGGCGGCGTCGGCATGGGCGCGCGTGCGGTGCTGGCGGCCTTGCCAAGCCTTCTGAAACTGTGACCGACCGCCGCCTGACGCCTGCGAATGGCCGTGTTGCCGCCTTGCATCTGGCAGGGCAGGTCACGGCGGACCGCTATCTGGCAGGGCAGCCGATGATGCTGACCCGTCCGGTCAGTGACCTGTGCGCCGCACCTGCGCAGGCGCGAGACAGGCAATTGCTGTTGGGTGCCGTTGTCACGGTGTTCGAAGATCGGGATGGCTGGTCCTTTGTGCAGGCGGTGGATGGCTATGTTGGCTATGTCGCCTCGGACCGGCTGGGCGCGGTGCAAGAGGCGACTCATATGGTCGGGACCATGGCGACCCATGCCTATCTGGCCGAGGATATGAAATCGCGCGATGTCATGGCGCTGCCGTTCGGGGCGCGTGTCACCGTGCTGGACGAGAGGGCCAAGTTTTTCGAAACAACGCTGGGCTATATCCCGAAAAAGCACCTGCGCCCGCTGGACCGGCCTTTCACCGATCCGGCCACCGTCGCGCAGTTGCATTTCGGCGTGCCTTATCTGTGGGGCGGCAATTCCACGCGCGGGATCGATTGTTCGGGGCTGGTGGCGGCAGCATTCGGGGCCTGCGCCATCCTCTGTCCGGCGGACAGTGATCTGCAATGCGCGGGGCTGGGGGCTGATTTCAACGGCGCGGCGCGGCGGGGCGATCTGATTTTCTGGCAGGGCCATGTGGCGATGATGGTGGATGATGCGACGCTGATCCATGCCAATGCGCATCACATGGCGACCGCCTATGAACCGCTGGAGGCTGCGCGCCTGCGCATCGCCGCGCAGGGCGGCGGGCCGGTCACCGCGCGCCGCCGGATTTAGTGCAGACAGATTGCCTGATCGGGCCGCTGCACCAGCATCTGCCGGATCCGCAGGCCGAAATCTGCTGCCACCGCCGTCAGTTGCGGGGCCAGATCGGCGCGTACCATCAGCATTGCCAGCCAAAGCGCGTCTTCGCGGTCAGCACTGGCTGCATTGGCCACGAAGCGCGCGAAATTTGCTTCGTCCGGATGTAGGCAGGCGGAATTCAGCGCGTGATGGTGCAAGGGCCGACGGCGGTGCAGGGCCAGCAGATCGACCATCGCGGCAAAAGCCTTGGTCGTCAGGTCGGCGCGGGATTTGCCCAGACCATTGGTCAGATCGCTGCGCATGGCGCAACGCCCCTGTGGCCCCGCGCACCAAAGCCGCAGATAGATCACGACGCAGGCTTCCAGATCATCAAGCTGGGACAGACGAAACGCCGCCTGACTGCCAAGCGCCGGGTCATGAACGGTCATTTCGTCAAGATCAGCTTGCCCGCGCGGGTGATTCGCAAAGTGTAGGTCTGATCGCCCAACACGATATGGGCCTGATCGCCGCCTTCGGTCAGACGGGATGCTTCATGTGCCGGAAGCACGCGGCTCGCCGATGTTGCCGACGTTGGAAGTGTGTGAACTGTCATTTGCCATGAACCTTTCAAAGATTTGATCGGGCTTGCTTGCACGGGGAACAGGCTGGCTGGACACGGCATCATCATCCCGCTGGCGCAGCGAAATGTCAACCTGAGTTTTTTAGTCAGGTATAAATTATTTCTCGATCAGCCGGATCAGCTTGCGTTCGAGAACCTGCAATACGGATTTGAGATCGTTGCCGCGCTTGAGCACCTGCCCGTCCATGCCGACAACGGCATATTGCCCCTGCCGCAGCCGCAGGCGGGGATTTTTTTCGATTCGGTAAAGCGGGTTTTCCGCCGTGCGCCGGAAGATCGAAAAAACCGCCATATCGCGCAGGTTGGAAATGCCATAGTCGCGCCATTCGCCCGCCGCGACCATGCGGCCGTAAAGCCCCAGGATCAGCGCCAGTTCGGTACGGTGAAAAGCGACCTGCGCGGGCGCGTCAAACGGGGAAGGGGTCTGGATAGTCATTATGAATGGTCGCGCCACCTGCCCGTGAAATCAAGCCCCATTGAAATCCATCTATCCATGGCGCGCGGCCTTTGTTCCGCCGCAATATTAACGCTGCAATGCCCATCGCGCAGCCAAATTGGAACACACAGGTTGGCAATAGTTAACACATAGCGAAATGCTACCTCGATGCTGCGGCCCAAAGCCCCCACCCAAACCGCGGTATCGAGGACTTTCGTTTTCCCTAGCCGCAGCTGACATCCGCAATCATGTCCTGATCGCTGATCTTGAAATTGATCCGGCCAGCGCGGTAATCCATCGTGACCATCGTCCAGGGCCGGATAACACGGACCTCTTGCATGATCAGGACCCGTTCCAGCGCGGTGGCGGGCTGGCCGACCAGATAGGTGTATGCGTCCACACCGCAGGTATCGGGAAACGACGGGGCGGCGGGCTGGTCCTGCGTGCTGGCGCAGGCGGCAAGAAACAGTAAAGGGATCAGATGGCGCATAACCCCAGCTTTTCCGCGATCAGCGGCTTTGGCAAGTGCGTGGTTGAAATCCGTGCCGGTTTCGCAGATCAACGCCCTATCGCAGCAAGGAGAGTTTGACATGCGCACAAGAGCAGCAGTGGCAATGGCGGCAGGGCAGCCGTTGCAGGTGATGGAAGTCAATCTGGACGGCCCTCGTGCCGGCGAGGTTCTGGTCGAAATCAAGGCGACGGGCATCTGCCACACCGATGAATTCACGCGCTCCGGTGCCGATCCCGAAGGCCTGTTTCCTGCCATCCTTGGCCATGAAGGCGCGGGCGTTGTGATCGAGGTTGGTGAAGGTGTCACATCCTTGCAGCCCGGTGATCATGTGATCCCGCTATACACGCCCGAATGCCGCGAATGCGAATATTGCCTGAACCCTAAAACCAACCTGTGCCAGAAAATCCGCAGCACCCAAGGGGCGGGTGTCATGCCTGATGGGACCAGCCGGTTTTCGATGCTCGATGGTACGCCGATTTTGCATTACATGGGCTGTTCGACCTTTGCCAATCACACCGTCCTGCCGGAAATCGCGCTGGCCAAGGTCCGCAAGGATGCGCCTTTCGACAAGATCTGCTATATTGGCTGCGGTGTCACCACGGGCATCGGCGCTGTCATCAACACCGCCAAGGTCGAGATCGGCAGCCGCGCGATTGTCTTTGGTCTGGGCGGAATCGGGCTGAACGTGATCCAGGGCCTGCGGCTTGCCGGGGCTGATCAGATCGTCGGCGTGGACTTGAACGACAGTAAGTTTGATATGGCCACCCGTTTCGGCATGACCGATTTCGTGAACCCGTCGAAAGTGTCGGGCGATCTGGTCGCGCATCTGGTCGCCTTGACCAAGGGCGGGGCCGATTACACATTCGATGCGACTGGCAATGTCGGCGTAATGCGCACCGCACTGGAATCCGCGCACAAAGGTTGGGGCGAAAGCATCATCATCGGCGTGGCCCCTTCCGGTGCCGAAATCTCGACCCGGCCGTTCCAGCTGGTGACCGGCCGTAGCTGGCGCGGCACTGCATTTGGTGGCGCGCGTGGCCGTACCGATGTGCCAAAGATCGTCGATTGGTATATGCAGGGCAAGATCGAGATCGACCCGATGATCACCCACAAGCTGAAGCTTGAGGATATCAACAAAGGCTTCGATCTGATGCATGAAGGCAAAAGCATCCGCGCGGTTGTCGAATTTTAAGCCGCGGTAAAACCACAGAAAGGGCAGACATGGCCAAGGATCGTATGTTGTTGGCCGTGTTGATCGACGCGGACAATATCCCCGCCAAATACGCAGGCCCGATCCTGCGCGAGGTCACGACCTATGGCGAGCCGGCCCTGCGCCGCGTCTATGGCGACTGGTCCAGCCCGGCCTTGGGCGGCTGGAAAAAGGAAGTCGTCGACCTGGGGCTGGTCGCCAATCAGGAGACTGCCAATACCCGTGGCAAGAATGCCAGCGATATCGGGCTGGTGATCGACGCGATGGATATCCTGCATTCGGGGCGGTTCGACGGGTTCGTTCTGGTCAGTTCGGACAGTGATTTCACTGCCCTTGCCAACCGGCTGCGCGAAAACGGCGTTGTCGTGATCGGCATCGGCGAAGGCAAGGCACCCGTCAGCCTGCGCAATGTCTGTAACCGGTTTATCCTGATCGAAAACCTTGTGGATCAGGAAAAGGAACAGCCCGTTGCGGCAAAAGGCGATATTGCCAAACCCGCACCCTCGGGCGCGCCGTTGCGTAATCCGCCTTCGGCCGCGATCCCGATGGTGATCAAGGCGATGGACAGCATCGACGCCGAAGGCGAATGGTATTCGCTGGGCCAGTTGGGCCAGTATATCACCCGTGCTGCCCCCGATTTCGACCCGCGCACCTATGGCAGCGCGAAACTGTCGGATCTTTTGGTCAAATCGGGCCGGTTCGAGGTGCGCAAAGGCCAAGGCAACCACCTTGAGGCCCGCAGGCTGGATTAGGGTTTCACCCCGTAACGGGCCATGAACATTTCCACCGCGCCATTGATCACGCGGTCCTTTTCGGCGCGGGTAAAGCTGTCGGACATGCTGAAGACCATCCGCGGGAACAGGTCCGCCTTGCACAGTTCATGGAACTGGTCAGCGGCCAGCAGCACGTCATCAATCCGCAATTCGCCACGCTCCATCGCAATGCGAAAGAAATCCACCATGCGCGCGCGGATCAGCATCGGGGCGCATTCATAGAATTCACGGGCCAGTTCAGGGAATCGCCCGCTTTCGGCAACGCAGATGCGAAACACGCGGGTGCCGAATTCAGAGGTAATGAAATCGACCATCTCGGTTGCGATCGTGCGCAACACCACTGTCGCGGGCGCGTTGAAATCAATGGTTTCGATCACATTCTTGGTCTGGCGGTGGCAGGCCATTTTCGCGACCTGCATGAACAGCAGCTTCTTGTCCGGAAAATAGCTGTACAGCGTCGCCTTGGACACGCCTGCCGCACGTGCGATGTCGTCAACCGACGCGCCCTCATATCCGTCTGACATGAATACTTGGCGCGCACCGTCCAGAACCTGATCGAGTTTGCGGCCCTTTTTCGGCTCTGGCGCACCATCTGGCATCATAGTCTCCTCTTGGATTTTACCATAAACTGATCAGTTTACTTCGGGCAAGATGATAACGGTCGCTGTCTGTCCCTAAGGCTGTCTGGGCCTATCCAAGGGCAACGCGCAGATCTCGATCACTGCGTCTGTGACGCTGCATGATGGCGGGTTTTCCGCGTTGGGCGTCATCAGGGACGGATTGGTCAGCGACGGTCGGCTGATAATCAATGACGCGACAGGTGCTGCGAAAGCGGCGCAAAACACGGATATGACGATCAGGCGGGTCATGCAGGTTCCGGTTCTGAATGTCATGACAACTAAACTGTTTGGTTTACTTTGCAAGACAAAAGTGAACTGTACGGTTCATTTTATACACTTGTCAGATCGTTACAGGCGCGTAGATTAGAATCATTCTAAATAAAGGACACGCAATGATTCCCGGTTTCGCCGACCGCCGCCGTTTCAACGACCTGTCAGAACAGGAAATTCTTGCGCTCGCCATTTCATCAGAAGAGGATGACGCGCGGATCTACCGGGCCTATGCGGACAAGCTGCGCCCCGAATATCCCGCATCCGCAGCGGTTTTCGATGGCATGGTGGTCGAGGAAAGCGAACACCGCCGTCGCCTGATCGACCTGCATGTGGCACGTTTCGGTGACGTCATCCCCCTGATCCGGCGCGAACATGTGGCAGGGTTCTATGCCCGCCGTCCGGTCTGGCTGGTGGAAAATCTGGGTCTGGAGCGTATCCGCGACGAGGCCACGCGCATGGAACGTGACGCGCAGCGGTTTTATGAACTGGCCGCAAGTCACGCGCGCGATGCCGCGACCCGCAAATTGCTGGGCGATCTGGCTGCGGCCGAGGCTGGCCATTCCGACAAGGCTGCGTCTTTGGCCGTGACCCATCTGGACGGCGATGCCAAATCAACCGAGGAATCCGCCGCCTATCGCCAATTCGTGCTGACATGGGTGCAGCCGGGGCTGGCGGGGTTGATGGATGGATCGGTGTCCACGCTTGCGCCGATTTTCGCGGTGGCCTTTGCGACGCAGGATACCTGGACGACGTTTCTTGTCGGGCTGGCGGCGTCGGTCGGGGCGGGTATCTCGATGGGGTTCACCGAGGCGGCATCGGATGACGGCAAGATTTCGGGCAGGGGCTCGCCCTATAAACGCGGGCTGGCGGCGGGGGTGATGACCACCCTTGGCGGTCTGGGGCATGCGCTGCCCTATCTGATCACCGATTTCTGGACAGCGACGAGCGTTGCGCTGATCGTCGTTGTTGTCGAACTCTGGGCGATTGCGTGGATTCAGAACAAATATATGCAGACGCCTTGGGGGCGCGCGATTTTTCAGGTGGTGCTGGGCGGGGCCTTGGTTTTTGCGGCAGGCGCGCTGATCGGGTCGGGATAGATGTCGCGCACCATGGTCGTGACGGCGCGAAAGCCAAAAATGTACCGCCAAAGCCCCATCTGATAGGTCTGCGTATCAACAAAGCGCTGTTGCAGATATAGCGCCCGCGCCCGTGGGTTCGTGTCGATCACATCCAGCCGGACCTGCCGGTAACCGCGCGTCTTGGCCTCTGCGGTGATCGCGTCCAGCAGGGCGGTGCCCACGCCGCGCCCGCGATATGCGGGGGCGACGAAAATCCCGTCCATCAGGAAACGGTCATTGTCGGTGTCGCGTTCCAGCGCCGCCAACAGGCTCGTCCGCATTGCCGCGCCGGTCCAGCCATAGACCCGCCGCAGGTCGGTGAAATTGCCGCTGACCAGCGCGCCGCGCTGCGTCTTGAACCCAACCACCCCCAGCAGGCGACCGTTAGCATCATGCGCGCAAATCCCGTGATCTGACCGCAGGACCTGGCCGATGAACACCAGCGCGCGGTCTTTCGGCCCCATGACGAAACCCAGCTTCTTGCCAAAAGCCTCCCAATAAAGTGCTGCAACTTCGGCACGGTCTGCATCGGGGATGCCGATGGTGATCTTCATCTGAAACTGTCAAAAGGAATATAGGTGACCGGATCGCCGGGGCTGATCGTCATGGCTGCGTCGGGCAGCATGACCAGCCCGTCGGCCCAAGCCAGCCCGCTGACCCGCCCCGATCCTTCGGAGGCGAAAACCTCGGCCTTCCCATCCCTGATCCGCGCGCGCAGATATTCGCGCCGCCCGGCCTTTTTGGTCTTTGCAAAGGCGGCGGGCAGGGTGAACCCCTGCGGTTCCGGCCAGTCGCCGCCTGCCATCACGGCCAGTGCCGGATGCGCAAAGACCAGCGCGCAGACCATCGCCGCGACCGGATTGCCGGGCAGGCCCAAGACCGGCTTGCCGTCCCAGACGCCCATTGCCAAAGGCCGTCCCGGTTTCATTGCCACCCGCCACAATGCCAGCGACCCCGTGCCTGCCAGCAAGGCGGACATATGGTCTTCGTCCCCCGCCGAGGCCCCGCCAGATGTCAGGATCACATCGCAGGTCGCGGCACCCTGATCCAGTATCCCGCGCAGGATGTTGCGGTCATCGGGCGCGCGCCCCAGATCGACAGCTTCATGCCCCCATTGACGCACAAGTGCGGCCAGCATCGGGCGGTTGGCGTCGAAAATCTGCCCTTCGGCAATCGCGCTGCCGGGATCGCGCAATTCATCGCCGGTGGACAGGATACCCACGCGCAACGGGCGATAGACGCGGACGTCCCCGATGCCAGCGGCGGCGCACATGCCCAGATCGGCAGGGGTCAGCCTGCGCCCTTGCCGCGCGATGATCTGGCCTTCGGTCATGTCTTCGCCTGCGGCGCGCGCATTGGCCCCGCGTTTCAGCGGCCCTTGAAAGGTGATGGCCGTATCGGTGGCTTGTACATCCTCTTGCATCACGACCGTATCGACCCCCTGCGGCAGGTTTGCACCGGTCAGGATGCGGATCGCATGGCCTGCGGGGACAACCCCGGCAAAAGGCTGGCCCGCCGCCGCGCGCGCCTGCACCAGTGTCAAGCTTTGCGCGCCGGGGCCGGCCGGTCCGGCAAAACCGTAGCCATCGACTGCCGCATTGGGGCTGGGCGGATGGGCGCGCAGGGCGCTGACATCCTGTGCCAGATAATGCCCTGCTGCTGCTGCAAGGGGCTGGGGTTGCACCCCAGCAACGGGTGGCAGGTGCTGACGCAGATGCGCCAGCGCCTGATCGACCGGCGTCCAATGCACGCCTTGGGGCAGCGCAAAGCAATCGTTGCGCAGCACCGGCGCGCTAGCCGCCTGTTCCAGCAAGGCGACGTGATCCAGCCCAAGGATCGTGCCTTCGGCCGTCGCAGGCACGTCGAGCATGCGGGCCAGATCCTCTGGCGCCAGCGCCGAGAGCGCGCGCGCCAGAACGCGCACCTGATGCGCATCCTTGATCGCACCGGGCGGGCAGGTGGCGGCTATTGTCTTGGCGATCAGCGAAGGCCAGACTTCGACCAGCGCAATCGGCGGCGTCAGCGGCTGGAACGGCCAGACCGCCAGATCCGCGCCAAAGCGGTGCCGCAGCCGCGCCAGCACCGGCAATCCCATGATGACCTGACTGCCGACAGCCCCTGCGCCCGCCAGTTGCCAGACCGCAAAAGCCCCCTTGGCCTGCTGTTCGGCGGCGCGTTTTTCGGGCAGGCCATGCCCCTGTCGGGCCAGCCCCTTGCGCGGCAGATCGGGGATGTCGCGCGCCAGCCCGTTGCCCCAAAACGGCCCGATCCCGGGGAAACGCGCGTTGATCTGTCCTGCCAGATCGAACCGGTTGTTGGTGCTTGGGCTGTCGTGCACATGGGTGGCAAACCAGTCCCAGATTGCGAAAGGATCGTCGGTGCCAGTCAGCCCCCGACCAAAGCCCGCAGGATAGCCAAAGGCGAAATCGAACCCTGCCAGCACGCGCCGTCCGGCGGCCTGTTCGGCGGCAAGAAACCGGCTGATCCAGTCTTCGGCCAGCTGTCGGTTGCGGTGGTAAACGGGATCTTCGGCCAGACCTGCGCGGGCGATGCCTGTCCAGATCGCGTCTTTCTTGGGGCTGGTGCCACGGTCGTTGCCGCCTGACCAATCGACGATCAGCACCGTGTCGAACATCACAAACCGACCTCGGACAGGATGAAATCGGCGATGGCGGCCGTGTCGTTCAGATCGAAGACAGGCCGGTCCAGTGTCAGCGTCGTATCGCTGGCCACTGCACGCACGGTCGGATCATCGAGCGCGATCAGCGGGTTACCTGTCACGGCGCGGAAGGCTTCGACCTTAGGGTGGGCGTCGCGTTTATAGCCTTCGATGAGCACCAGATCGACCGGCGACAACAGGCGCAACAGATCGGCCAATGGCGGTTCCGCTGCGCCACGCAATTCGCTCATCAAGGCCCAGCGATCGCGCGAGGCAAGCAGCACCTGCTGCGCCCCTGCCTGCCTGTGGCGATGGGAATCCTTGCCAGGGTGATCGACGTCGAAAGAATGATGCGCGTGTTTGAGGGTCGAGACAGAGATCCCGCGGCCTGTGATCTCTGTCACCAGCCGTTCCATCAGCCCGGTCTTGCCCGCGTTTTTATAGCCGACGATGCCATATATTTTCATAGCATTCCCTGCGCGCGGGCCAGATCATCCGGCGTGTTGACGTTGAAAAAGGCGATGTCATCGGGGAATTCCGCCGTGCCTGCGCCATGGCCATTGGTCCAAAGCACGACTTTGCGCAATCCGCCCAGCAAGGCTGCGCGCAGATCCTCGCGCAGGGCCACTGGCCAGAGGCCAAAGGTTGGCTGTCGGCCCCCCGGGCTTGCCGCCAGCGCCAGCCCCTGATCGCCCCCCGCCAGTTGCAGGCGCGGCACCAGATCACAGGGCAAAAACGGCGTGTCGGCAGCGGCGGTGACGATATGGCTGGCACCGCGTGCCGCCGCCCAGTCCAGCCCCGCCAGCACCCCCGACAACGGCCCTGCGAAATCCGCGATACTGTCTGCGATCACCGGCAGGCCGACCGCGGCAAAGCGCGCGGGATCGCCGTTGGCATTGAGCGCCAGCCCCGCCACCTGCGGCTGCAGCCGGTCGATCACATGCCCCAGGATCGTGCTGTCGCCCAAGGGCAACAGCCCTTTGTCGCCGCCCCCCATCCGCGTCGCAAGCCCGCCCGCGAGGATCACCCCAAGCGGCGCGTTCACGCAGGCACCTGCAGGTGTTGCCGGTTTGGGAGCCTCCGGCGGGAGTATTTTTGGAAAAGAGAAGCGGAAAGGATCATGTGGCGGCCTTTCGCCCGGCGCGGGCCGGCTCGTCGGGGATCGACGTCGGGTCGGCGTCGCGGATCAGGCGCTGTTCGCCGGCCAGGCAGACGAACCGCTGGCCTTTCATCCGCCCGATCAAGGTCAGCCCGATGTCACGCGCAATTTCCACCCCCCAGGCGGTGAAACCCGACCGCGAGGCGAGGGCAGGTATGCCCATCAAGGCCGTCTTGATCACCATTTCCGAGGTCAGCCGGCCGGTGGTGTAGAGCAGTTTGTCGGCGGCGTCGATGTTGTGGTGGTGCATCCAGCCTGCGATCTTGTCCACAGCGTTATGGCGCCCCACGTCTTCCATATAGACCAGCGGGCGCGCCCCCTGGCACAGCACTGTGCCGTGGATCGCGCCTGCCGAAAGATAGAGCGAGGGGGTCCGGTTAATCGTTGCCGCCAGTGCGTAAAGATCGGAGGTGCGCAGCGGCATGTCAGGCAGTGTGACGCCTGCCAGCCCTTCCATCATGTCGCCAAAGACAGTGCCGACCGCGCAGCCGCTGGTGCGGGTCTTTTTGCGCAGCTTGTCTTCGAAGGTGGTTTTTGAGGCCGTGCGCACGACCACGGTTTCCAGTTCTTCGTCGTAATCGATGCCGGTCACGGTATCATCCGCGCGCAGCATGCCCTGATTGCGCAGAAACCCCAGTGCCAGATACTGCGGATAATCCCCGATCGTCATCGCAGTGACGATTTCCTGACTGTTCAGATAGATCGTCAGGGGGCGTTCCTCGATCACGCGCAGGTCGATGGGCGCGCCGGTCTGGTCAGTGCCGGTGACCGCGCGCGTCAACCTGTCCGCTGCCGGATCGGGGGCGATCAGATAGGACGAAAGATCATCAAGTCGTGCCAATTGTCATTTCCATTTCGCGGGTTTAAGCCTGCCGTACCGCAGCCAAGCTAGGCCATAGCCATGACAAGTTCCACCGTCAAATCCCCTGCGACTTCTGCCTATTGGGCGGGGGTGCGCGATGGCAGCCCTTTCGTGCTGATGGCTGTGCCTTTCGCCACATTGTTTGGCGTGGTGGCGACGGATGCGGGGCTGACGGTGGCGCAGGCGATGGGGTTCACCGTTCTGGTTATCGCGGGGGCTGCGCAATTCGCCGCCGTGCAGATGATGATGGAAGATGCCGGTATCGCCTTTGTGTTGTTGGCCGCATTGGCGGTCAATCTGCGCATGGCGATGTATTCGGCGTCCTTGGTGCCCTATCTGGGGGCCGCCCCTTTGTGGCAGCGCGCGCTGGTGGCCTATCTGAATTTCGACCAGACCTATATCACCTCGGTCGCCCGGTACGAGGCGCGCCCCGAGATGCGCGTGCAGGACCGTTTCGCCTATTTTCTGGGGGTGGCCACGCCGATCACGCCTTTGTGGTTTGTCATGACTTTGGTCGGGATCCTCGTTGGGTCCGCCATTCCAGAGGCCTGGGCGCTCGATTTCATCGTGCCGATCATGTTTCTGGCGATGGTGTCACCGATGCTGAAATCGCTGGCCCATGTGGCTGCGGCTGCGGTGTCGGTCAGTGTGGCGCTCGCATTCGTCGGCCTGCCGTCCGGCACCGGTTTGCTGGTCGCGGCGGCGGCGGCGATGGTCACCGGTGCAATCGTCGAGACGTGGATCGAAAGGCGCAAGGCATGACCTATTCCACGGGTGAGATCTGGCTGATCATCGCGGTTCTTGGGGCGGGGACGTTTCTAATCCGGTTTTCGTTTCTTGGGTTGATTGGCGACAGGCCGATGCCGCCATTGGTGCTGAAACTGCTGCGCTTCACGCCTGTTGCGGTGCTGCCGGGGATGGTCGCACCGCTGGTCTTGTGGCCAGCGGCGACGGGTGGCGCGCCTGACCCTGCGCGCATGATTGCGGCCATCGTGACGGTGGCTGTCGGAATCCGGACGCGCAGCGCGATCTGGGGGATCGCTGCGGGGATCGGGACGTTGTATCTGGCGTTGTGGGTTTTTGCTATTCGCTGAGGGCGGCGTTGATCCGGGCTGCGGCGATGGATTTGTCGTCTGCATCGTCTTCGCGGTATGCGCGGGTTTCAACGCCTGGCAGGGTGGCAAAATCATCTGACAGCCGGTTGGGTGACCAGGTTTGCCTGATCCCCGCAAACCCCGGCAATTGCCGCAACAGCCGCGAGGTCGCGCGTGCGCAATGTGCTTGTGGCACTGGGCCATTCGCCAGCGCCAGTTGCAGCGCGCGTTCGGCAATTTCAGGCGCGACCTGCACGGTTTGACCTATGACGTGATAGGTCACACGCGCGTGGAAGCTGACGTAGAATTGTTCAAGCTCAGGTGTCACCCCGAACAGCACATCATTGCGTTCCGGCATCCGGTTTTGCACGAAAGACCCTGCCGGATCGAATAGCACCCGCTGGCTTGCGTTGATCAACAGCGACGAATGGGCCCCGTTGCCGGAGCCATTGTTTTTCATCGTGTACAGCGTCAGATAGCTGTTGTCGGGGTCACGAAAGATGGCCCGTGCGACAATGTCGTCGGGTGCCCACACCTGTTGGGCGGCGCAGGCCGACAAGGCGAGCGGCGCGCCGACCAAGAAAAAGCGGCGCTTCACTGATAATCAGGCGTTCAAAAGCGCAAGCAGGATCAGCACGGCGATGCTGATCATGGCACCTTTCGCTGACAGGCTGACGAAACCATCAAAGGTGCGTTCCTGTTCGCTAATGTCCATCTTTCCGGGCTCATGGTCATTGTTGGCCATTGTCGGCTCCTCTTTTTGGATGATTTGCTTTCGCTTACCCGATTTGCACAAGGCTGTCACGCGGTCAGGTGGTCACGTTTTGTCATAGTGACAGCGGCACTGCCGTGGTTTCCTTGATTTCCTCCATCACGAAACTGGCCGAGATGTCAGAGACCGAAATCCGCGCGGTCAACCGTTTGTAAAACGCGTCATAGGCAGGGACATCCGCGACCCGCACGCGCAGGACGTAATCCAGATCGCCGGTCATCCGGTAGGCGCCCACGACCTCGGGCAAGGCGCGCAGGGCGGTCTGGAATTGATCCATCCATTGCGCGTCATGCGCGTTCGTGCGGATCAAGACCATCGCCATCAGCGGCACGCCGACCTTGGCTGGATCGACCAGCGCCACACGCGCGCGGATCACGCCTGCCTGTTCCAGCGCCTTGATCCGCCGCCAGCAGGCATTGCGCGACAGATGCACAGCGGCGCTGATGTCATCGACAGACAGGCTGGCGTCTGTTTGCAGCACTTGCAGGATACGGCGATCTGTTTCGTCGATAGTTTGGGTCATAATGTGGATAATATCCCATGATCTGCGTGAATGACAATGAAATTTGGGACCGGATTTGGCGGCTGATGGGCTAGCCTGGCCGAAATCCCACCAACAGAGGTTTTCATGTCAGACGCATCCCAAGACACCGCCCGCAGCAATTTGGTCGCTACGCTGTTCCTTGATCATCCGGCCAGCGTGAATGAAACCTATCTCGGGCATATGCGCTTTGCCTTGGGGTTTTCGTTCTGGCTGGGTGTGGCGTCACTGGCGGCGCTGGTCCATGCCGTGATCCCCGCGCTGTGCGAGACGACAGCAAGCCGGATATTAAAGCGCCTGCATGCGCGGATTATGGCACGGCACTGAACATATAGGCCCCGTCCTCGCGCAGATGGCGGCTGGCGCGTCCGGTCTGGTGCAGGTGGTTCAGATGCGCCACCGCCTCGACCAGCGCCAGCCCGTATTCGGCGGGGCCGATCTGGCGTTTGAACAGCGGCACGAAACACGCGCCCGCCGCGCGTGGCTGGTCCAGATGGGCGACCAGCCGGTCCAGCGCGCCGTGATGATTGTCGATCATCTGCCGCAGCCGCAGCGGCAGGCCGGTAAAGGGCAGTTTATGCCCCCCAAGGACCAGTTGGTCGGGCTGCGCAAAGGATTGGAAACCTGTGCAGCTGGCCATCCAGTCGCCCACGGGGTCGGCATCGGGTTCGGTCGGATAGACCCCCAGATTGGCGCTGATCGAGGGCAGCAACTGATCACCGCCCAGCACTACCGCATCATCGCGCGACCAGAAGGTCGCATGTTCGGGCGCGTGCCCATCGCCCATGCGGATGTCCCAGATCCGACCGCCCATCTGCATCGTGCCACCGTGTTGCAACCGCTGATACCCCAGCGGCAAGGGTGCCACGCAATCGGCAAAGTTGAACGGGCGTTCGGTCTTGCGCCGTGCCAGTTCATCCGCCGCCATGCCGGCGCGTTCGTAAAAGGCGATGGTTTCCGGCGCGGGCCGGTCCTGCACATCAAGCGTCAACATTCGCGCCATCAACCAGCCGGTGCGCGGCATATGCAGCGCTGCACCCTGTGCGACAAACCACCCCGCCAGCCCCACATGATCGGGGTGGTGATGGGTCACGATCACACGGGTGACGGGCTTGCCCGCCAGCGGGCCGTCCAGCAATCTTTGCCAGATTGCCTTTGATGTGACGCTGGCAAAGCCGGTATCCACAACCGTCCAGCCATCGCCATCATCCAGCGCATAGACATTCACATGATCGAGCGCCATCGGCAGCGGCAGCCGCATCCACAGGATGCCGTCGGCAACGCGGACAGCCTCGCCCGCAGTGGGCGGATCGGGAAAAGGATACCGGATGCCAGCGCCGCCATCGGGCATCAGGCGGCGGCCAGATCGTCGGCTGTGATTGCCGCCAGATCGGCGGCCCCTTCACGCACATGGATCAAAAGGCCCAGATATTCGGGCAGCATCCGCTTGATATAGAATGTCGCAAGCCGCAGATGGCCCGTATCGCCCGCCATGGCGCTGGCCAGATGGACATGCCCGCCCAGCACCCGCGCAAAGGCGCGCAGATAAGGTACGGCACCGGCGAAACGGTCATTCAGATCAGGGCGGCCAACCAGCCATTCGGTCGCTTCGCGCAGCGTTTCAGCAGCTTCCCAGACCGCATGGGCCAGATCGGGGTGGGTCGCCTTGGCGGCCTCTGCCCCGCGGACAACATCATCCAGCAGGCGGAACGCGGCATCGCCACCATCCATCAGCTTGCGCGCGACAAGGTCCATCGCCTGAATGCCATTCGTGCCTTCGTAGATCGTGCTGACGCGGACATCGCGGACGAATTGGGCGGCGCCGGTTTCCTCGATAAAGCCCATGCCGCCATGGATTTGCACGCCGGTATTGGTGGCCTCGACCCCGACATCGGTGCCGAAGGCCTTGGTGATCGGCGTCAGAAACGCCGCGCGCGCGGTCCAGGCGGGATCATGCGTTGCTGTCGCCATGTCGATGGCCACGGCATTCATCAGCGCGATGGCGCGCGCAGCATAGATATCGGCGCGCATCGTTGTCAGCATCCGGCGCACATCGGCATGTTCGATGATCGCACCCGTGCCGTCAGCGCGCCCCTGCTTGCGATCCTGCGCATAGGCCAGCGCGTGTTGCAGCGCGCGTTCGGCGGTCCCGATCCCTTGCATGCCGACACCCAGACGGGCGTTGTTCATCATGGTAAACATCGCGGCCATGCCACCATGTTCCGGCCCGACCAGCCAGCCGGTCGCACCCGCATATTCCATCACTGCGGTCGGTGATCCATGCAGGCCCATCTTGTGTTCGAGGCTGACGACACGCAGATCGTTTTTGCGGCCCGGATTGCCATCCGCATCGGGGATCAGCTTGGGGACCATGAACAGGCTGATCCCCTTGGTGCCGGGATTGGCGCCCGGCAGACGGGCCAGCACCAGATGGCACACATTGGCAGTAAAATCATTATCTGCCCAAGAAATATAGATTTTCTGTCCGGTGATCGCATAGGTGCCGTCGCCGTTTGGTTCGGCCTTGGTGCGCAAGGCACCAACATCGGACCCCGCCTGCGGCTCGGTCAGGTTCATCGTGCCGCACCATTCGCCGGAAATCAGTTTCGGCAGGTAAACCGATTTGATCGCGTCCGAGGCATGGTGTTCCAACGCCTCGATCTGGCCTTGGGTCATCAGCGGGTTCAGTTGCAGCGCAAGGCAGGCGCCAGACATCATCTCATTGACGATGGTGGTCAACGTCATTGGCAAACCCATCCCGCCGTGTTCCGTCGCGGCCGACATGCCGATCCAGCCGCCAGTTGCGATGGCGCGATAGCCGTCTGGGAATCCGGGGGGGGTCCGTACGATGCCGTTGTCCAGATGCGCGGGGTTCTTGTCACCGATCTGGTTCAACGGCGCGAGGATATCTGCGCACATCTTGCCGGCCTCGGTCAGGATCGCGCCCGTCATATCGGGTGTCGCATCCGCAAACCGGTCGGTGCCTGCGACCTCTGCAAACCCCACGACATGATCCAGCAGGAACCGGAAGTCACGGATCGGGGCGCGATAGGGCATTTGAACATCTCCGACTGAATGGTCTGCTTGGCAAGGGCGGATGCCGCGGCTATGCAGAGGATCAAATGTCAAAGTTATCCATCCCATGTCACCCTTCAACCTGAACGCTACGTCATGAGCACGCGAGGCGCGGCCCTTTTGCAGCCCGATGCCGCAGGTCTGGCGCGCGCGGCAGAGATCCTGACGCAAGGCGGGCTGGTGTCGTTTCCGACCGAAACCGTTTACGGTCTGGGGGCTGATGCGCGCAATGACCGGGCAGTCGCCGCGATATTCGCGGCCAAGGGGCGGCCATCGTTCAATCCGCTGATCGTGCATCTGGGGGATATCGCCGCCGCCAACGAAATCTGCGATTTCAATGATGATGCGCGGTGTCTGGCCGCGGCCTTCTGGCCCGGCGCGCTGACCTTGGTGCTTCCTTTGCGACCGCAGGCGGGCATATCGCGGCTGGTGACGGCAGGGCTGGACAGTATTGCGGTCAGGGTGCCGGACCATAAGGTGGCGCAGGGTTTGCTGGCTGCCTTCGGCGGGCCGGTGGCTGCACCTTCAGCCAACGCGTCAGGCCGGATCAGCCCCACAACAGCCGCCCATGTGCGCGACAGTCTGGGTGACCGGATCGACGCGCTGGTCGACGGTGGGCCTTGCTTTGTGGGTCTGGAATCCACAATCGTCGCCTGCCTTGGCACGCCCACATTGCTGCGCGCGGGCGGCATCCCGTCCGAGGCGATTGCGGCCTGTCTGGGGCGGCCGTTGGCCATATCGGAAAACCCCGATGCGCCCGTGTCACCCGGTCAGCTTTTGTCGCATTACGCGCCGATTGGGCAGGTCCGGCTGAATGCGACCGCGCGGCAGGACGGCGAGGTGATGCTGGGTTTCGGATTGATGGATGCTGATTTGAACTTGTCACCCGCAGGCGATCTGACCGAGGCCGCAGCACGCCTGTTCGACTGCTTGCACCAGCTGGATGCGATGGGGGCTGCACGCATCGCGGTGGCCCCCATCCCCGATCACGGGTTGGGTCGCGCGATCAACGACAGGTTGAAACGGGCAGCAGCGCCTAGGTAAAGTGGGCTTTAGCCCACCCTACGGATCATGCCGGATAAAAGGTGTCACGCTGGGCCTGCCCGCGCGCAGCCGGCCCTTGGCATCAAAATCAGCATCGGCGTTGAAGGCGATTTCAGGCAAGGCATCGAACCCCGCGATCAGCGCCGCGTGCCGTTCCAGCACCTGTCCCAGCTTGTCCGTCAGGGCCATGGCAGGTTCGCCCCGATGATAGCCATGCACACCATGCACACAGACCGGCTGCAATACCGTCATCCCGACATAGCGCAGCGTATAGGCAAGCGGCCACAGCAGCAGGTTCACATCACCTTCCTTGCCGTTGTAGGCGCTTTCATCAGTGCTGGATCCGGTGGTCACGCAGAAAAGCGCCTTTTTGCCTTTCAGGATTCCGGTGTCGAACCGCTGGTCGGTGGTATGCAGCGCGCCATGGGCCAGCGCACGGTCGCACCAGCCTTTGAGCATGGCAGGCGGTGAAAACCACCACAGCGGAAAGTGAAAGACGATCCGGTCAGCCCGGTGCAGTTTGGCGACCTCGGCGGCGACATCGGCGGGCAGGGCGGTTGCGGTGGCATGGGCTTGCGCCTTGAGCGGATCGAAAGGGATACCGGCGGGGTGGTCGTAATGCGCGGCCCGTTCGGCAGGGTCAAATCCAAGCGCATAAAGATCGGACCAGATTACTTCGTGGCCAAGATCGGCGCTGGCCGTGGCGCTGACCTGCGCCCATTGCGCGTTGAAAGACCGCTGTTCGGGATGGGCCAGAACGACCAGGGTGGCAGCCATCCGGCCTAGCCCGCGTGCTGGCGTTCGATGTAGCTGCGCAATTCCTCGGCCTCGCGGCGGGCCTCGCGCAGGCCATCCATTGCGGCGCGCAATTCAGCCTCGGTCTGGGACAGCTGGTTGGTCATCTCGGCTTCGCGCTGTTGCAGATAGGTGATCGCCTGATCGCGGGTTTCTTCGGCCTCGTGCAAGGCTTGCGCCATCTTGTCCAATTCGCCGATTTCGGATGTGGTCACGCGGGTAAAGCGGTTGACAAGCCAGCTGGCGAACCACCCCAGCGCGAAGGCCACGAACAGGATGACTGCCGTCGCGATGATGAATTCGGTTCTGTTCACTGTGTCGCCTCTGCCGCGTCGTCCCCTGCACCGTCTTGGGCGGTTTCGGCGTCGGTTTCAAGCGCTTCGGGCAGGGTTTCGTCGGTGACGGCGTCTGCGTCCTCAGGCACGATCAGGCTGAACTCGATCCGGCGGTTCGCCTCGCGGCCTGCTTCAGTGGCATTATCGGCAATCGGATCGGCGATGCCGTAGCCCACGGCCTCGAATGTGGACACTGGCACGCGGCGGGCGCGCAGGGCGGTCAGCACGGCATCGGCGCGGTCTTGCGACAGACGCAGGTTCATTGCCTCGCGGCCTTGGCTGTCGGTGTAACCGGCCACGCGGATGCGCAGGTCACCACAAAGGCGCAAGACCTCTGCGATATCGTCGATCACCGGCTGGGCGGCGGCCGTGATGCTGGCGGACCCTGGATCAAAGGTGATCTTGCGCCCGTCAGTCATGGCAATGATCTGGGCGATGCATTGGTCTGGCGTCGGCAGGGCGGCGATCGGGTCCAGCGCCTCGACATAGCCGATGTCCAGGTCGAAATCGGCCGATTGTCCCAGCTTGTCGATCATCAGTCGCGATATTTCGGCTGTGGCGGTTTCGTTGCCCGTGTTGCCGCGAACCGTGATTGTCTGCGGCTCGACGACGACAATGCCATTGGACAGTTCCGACAGCGCCTCGATCCCGGCAAGGACGCGGACAGACCACCCGACGGGCAAGTCGTCGACCACGCGGGTGCGCATGGTGATATTACGCTGACCGAATTTGGCCGTTGCGAAATTTTCGGCCACCATATTGGTCAGGTCGTCGGGCATCCGCCCGCGCAGCTGGACATGGCCTTCGGGGCTGAGCGTGGCGGTGAATTGCGGTGGGCCAGCGGCTTGATCATCCGGCAGCTTGGGCAATTCGGCGGTCAGGGCAAAGACATCGGGCAAGCTGTTTTCAAGCTCGCCTATGGCGTTGTCAAAAATGCCCTGTTCCGTCCCGGGCAGGGCGGCCAGAATCACGTCGGTGTCGGTCAGCGTTACGGTGCCGCCTCCGACATCATGCAGGGCGTCAATGGCCAAGGCGACCGCCTGGCCCCAATCCTGCGACGGTGCGCCAAGGGCCAGCGTGCAGGTCACGCGGCCTTCCAGCCCGGCGCTGGTGGCCGCGTCCAGGATCAGTTCGCGGGCGTCGACGGTATCGACAGCGCAGGCATCGAACCGCGCGCCGTCTGCGTCCAGAATAAACCGCGCCGTGAAGGGCGATATCACCGGCCGCGGCGCGTTGATTTCCAGCGCCAGGCGCACGCCATCGGGCCGGCTGCGGGCAAGGGCGGCCTCCAATCGGCGTTTATCGGTCAGATTGTCGGCGATACCGCTGATGGTGATCCGGTCCGCGGTGACCGAAATCTTGGAACGGGGCAGCATTTCCAGCGCCACAATCGCGAAATCAACGGCGGCGCGCCATGTCGGGGGCGTTGGGTAATCGCCGGTTTCCAGCAGGTCCGCCACGCCTTGCCCGTCTGCTATTCGCGTGATGCGGCGCGCCAATGCGTCGCGGTTGGTGCTGGCAGGGATCAGGCCGATCAGCGACACACCGCTGTCATTGCGCAGGATTTCGATCTTGAATTCGGGTGGCGCGAAATCTGCGGCATCCGCGACCGACAAATTGTCGATCACACGGCTTGCATCGACGACCCCGCCAGCCGCTGATATTGCGCGAAAGCGCCCAGCCTCGGTGGGGGCGGTGCCTTCGAGAATCACCTGCAACCCGTCGCCCAAGACGTTTGTCCACTCATGGCCGTTTTCGGCCAGTGTCTGGCGTACGGCATCGACCGACCGGTCTTCGACCGTGGCGACCGTCAGCTGTGCGGCGGCGACCGATCCGGCGGCTGCGACACTGAAGGCGATGATCCGTATGAAAATGGCAGAAAGGCGCATTCAATCCCGTTTCTTTTGTCCCGGTCCTGCATAGGCCCTGTGGTCGGGGTGTTCAATCATACCAGAAAGGCCATGGCAAAAAACGGCAAAGGGATCAGGCCGGCATCGCGGTTTGACCGGAAAATACGCAAAAGCCCTTCGTTGTCATCTGCATCGAAGCGGTGCAACTGCCATGCCAGATGCCCGCCCATCGCCAAAGGCCCGCCCAATGCCACGACCAGCGACAGGATCGACCTGTCCTGCGTGGCGAGCACCACCGCCGCCCCGAACAGAATCACCGTCAGCGCCAGAAACAGCCGCAACCACCAGCGCGCGGTATCGCCAAACAGCCGCGCGGTGGATTTCACGCCAATCAGCGCGTCATCCTCGGCATCCTGATAGGCATAGACCGTGTCGTAAAACAGCGTCCACGCAATTCCTGCCAGATAGAGCACGACAGGCGCAGGCCCGATGCTGCCGGTATGCGCGGCCCAGGCCAGCAACGCACCCCAGTTGAATGCCAGCCCCAGAAATACTTGTGGCCACCATGTGAACCGTTTGGCGAAAGGATAGACCGCCACCGGCAGCAGCGCGAGGATGCCCAGCACAATCGCTGCAGGCGGAAAGGTAATCAGGATGCCAAAGGCCACCAATGCCTGTGCGATCATCCAGATCACCGCCGCTTTCACGCTGGTCTGGCCAGAGGGAATCGGCCGCGATCTTGTGCGCGCCACCGATCCGTCGATGTCGCGGTCGGTGATATCGTTCCATGTACACCCCGCACCGCGCATCAAAAACGCTCCGATCCCGCAGCCTGCGATGATCCAGATTGCAAAGCTGTCGAAACGCCCCGTCGCTATCACCGCCAGCCCCAGCGCCCACAGGCAGGGCAGATAAAGCAGCCAAGTGCCGATCGGCCGGTCCGCGCGCGACAGCCGCAGATAAGGCCGTGTGGGCGCGGGCGCCAACCGGTCCACCCAGTTGCCACGCACGGCGTCGGCGACACGGCCCGCAGGCTCTGGCATCCGGGGATTTTGGGTCATATGATCCGCTTCATGGCATCCAAGGTCCGGCTTTATGTAGATCACCCCTTGGGGGTAGGGCAATCGGTTCCACTGAACCGTGATCAGGCGCATTACCTGTTCGGGGTCATGCGGCTGGGGGCGGGTGACGTGCTGTCATTGATCAACAGCCGTGACGGCGAATGGGACGCGGTGGTCGAAAAGGCAGGCAACAAAGGCGGCGTGCTGGCCTGTCAGGCGCAGACGCGCCCCTTGCAGACCCCGCCCGATCTGTGGCTGGTCTTTGCCCCGATTCGCAAGGAACGCACCGCTTTTATCGTGGAAAAGGCGGTGGAGCTGGGGGCGGCGCGGATTATCCCCGTGCAGACCGCGTTTACCCAAGCCGCCAACCGCATCCGGCAGGATAAGCTACAGGCCCATGCGGTCGAGGCGTCTGAACAATGCGGCGGCACCTTTGTGCCCCCTGTCGATGATCTGGCGAAACTTGACCGGCTGCTGGCGGATTGGCCCAAGGACCGGCAGTTGATGTTTTGTGATGAAGCAGCGATCGGCGCGCCGGTGCGCCTGCCCGCAATTCCCGGCCCTTGGGCCATCCTGATCGGCCCCGAAGGCGGGTTTTCCCCCGCCGAGCGCGACAAGTTGCGCGCCTTGCCCTTTGCCCATGCCGTCAGCCTTGGCCCCCGCATCTTGCGCGCCGATACCGCAGCGGTGGCGGCGCTGACATTGTGGCAGCAAGCGCTGGGCGATTGGGGATGATCCGTGCGACGCTGGCCGACAGGGCCGAGGTCGCAGGATTCCTGCGCCGGCATCTGCCGATTGCGATGTTTCCATTGGCGAACCTGCACAGGCACGGCATGGCGGGTGGCCATCCGCGCGCGATGTCATTCTGGCTGTGCAAGGATCGCGGCGCGATCACCGATATCGCCGCGATCAGCGATGGTGGTTCCCTGTTTCCCGTCTGCCCGACCCACCCTTGGGCCGACCTGCGCGCTGCCATGCAGGGCAGCGCGGTTTGCGCGATTCTGGGCGATGCCGCACAAGTGACCGGCCTGCGCGCCGCACTGGGTCTGGAACAGGCGGCAGGCTATGCAACGACAGAGCCGCATTACGACCTGCCCCTGACCGATCTGGTCATGCCTGATACCGACGGTTTTACCCTGCGCCCACTGGTCGATGCGCCGCGCGATCTGGTGATCGGCTGGCGGCGTGCCTATCTGTCAGAGACGATGCTGGGCCAGGAGAATGACATGGACGCAACGGCGATCAAGGATATCGACAGCTATCTTGCGGTGGACAGCCACAGGGTGCTGTTTGATGGCGATACGCCTGTGGCGATGACAGGGTTTAACGCGGTCCTGCACGATGCGGTGCAGATTGGCGGGGTCTATACGCCGCCCGGTTTGCGGTCGCGCGGTCTGGCGCGGCGGGCGGTGGCGCTGCATCTGGCGCAGGCGCGCGCTGTGGGTGTCAGCCGAGCAATCCTGTTCGCGGCCTCTGCCGCTGCCAGCACAGCGTATCAGGCGATCGGGTTCCGCCGGATCGGGGCCTTCGCCATCGTGCTGCACGCAGAACCGCAGGTGGTACATGGCTGACTTTTTCCGCCCCGAAGCGCGCGCCTTTTTCTGGCGCTGGCGCGAGGTGCTGGCTGCCGCCGGATTGGCCTTGTTCGGCCTGTGGTGGGGGCTGAATGCTGCAGGTGTCACGGTCTGGCTGGGCTATCTGGTGGGGGTCATCGGGCTGGGCTGGGGCTTTGCCGCTGTGCAGCGCGCGCGCTTTGCGCAGGATGGTGAAGGGCCGGGTGTGGTACAGCTGCGCGAACGCAGGCTGGCCTATTTCGGCCCGCTTGATGGGGGTATCCTTGATCTGGACGATTTGACCGAGGTCGCACTTGACCCTCGCAGCTATCCCGACCCCAGCTGGATATTGACCGGTATCGGTGGCCAGCGGATCGCCATTCCGATCAACGCTGCTGGCGCGGATACGCTGTTCGATGTCTTTGCGGCGCTGCCCGGGATCAAGACAGGCAAGGTGCTGGATGTGCTTTCGCGCACACCGGATGCGCTTGTTGTGATCTGGTCGCGTGCGCGTCCTCTCTTGCATTGACGGATGCGCTGGTGCAGGTCACGGATATGACCATTGATCTTTGAACGGAGCCTTCCCGATGTCCATCCCACAAACCGGCGGCGGCCCGATCGAACATCACGACCAATTGGCTGAATTGCTGGCCAAGGGCTGCAAACCCAAAGACGAATGGCGCATCGGCACCGAGCATGAAAAATTCGGGTATTGCGCCGATACGCTGCAACCCTTGCCCTATGACGGCGCGCGGTCGATCAAGGCGGTGCTGGAGGCATTGCATAGCCGGTTCGCCTGGGACCGTGTGGAAGAGGACGGCAAGATCATCGGCTTGACCAAGGACGGGGCCAATGTCAGCCTTGAGCCGGGCGGGGCGCTGGAATTGTCGGGCGCACCGCTCGAGACCATCCACCAGACCTGCGACGAGGTGAACAGCCATCTGGCCGAGGTCAAGGCCGTGTCCGACGAGATCGGCGTGAAATTCATCGGTCTGGGCGCCGCCCCCGTCTGGACCCATGACGAAATGCCGCTGATGCCCAAGGGGCGCTATCAGCTGATGGACCGTTACATGCAATCGGTCGGCACCATGGGCACGGCGATGATGCGCCGGACCTGCACGGTGCAGGTGAACCTCGATTTCGGGTCGGAATCGGACATGGTGCAGAAAATGCGCGTCGGCGTGGCCTTGCAGCCTGTGGCAACCGCGCTTTTTGCCAATTCGCCGTTCTTTGAAGGCAAGCCCAACGGCCATAAATCATGGCGCGCCCGTATCTGGCGCGATCTGGATGCGGCGCGCACCGGTATGGTGCCATTCATCTTTGACGAAGGTTTCGGCTTTGAGGCCTGGGTGCAATGGGTTCTCGATGTGCCGATGTATTTCGTCTATCGCGACGGTAAATATATCGACGCTTTGGGCATGTCGTTCCGCGATTTCCTGCGCGGTGAATTGCCTGCATTGCCCGGTGAAAAGCCCCGCATGTCCGATTGGGCCGACCATCTGACCACCGTTTTCCCCGAAGCCCGCATGAAGCAATATATCGAAATGCGCGGTGCGGATGGCGGCCCGTGGCGCAGGCTGTGTGCGTTGCCCGCGTTCTGGACCGGGTTGCTTTATGATCAGACTGCGCTCGATGCCGCATGGGACCTGTGCAAGAACTGGACCGCTGAACAGCGCGATGCCTTGCGCGTTGCTGCATCGGTGGACGGCTTGCAAGCGCAGGTCGAAGGGATCGATATGCATGCGCTGGCGCGCGAGGTCGTGGCGATTTCAGAGGCTGGCCTGAAAGCCCGCGCCCTGCCCGGTGCCGGTGGATTGGTTCCTGATGAGACCCATTTCCTCAATGCGCTGAAAGAAACTGTCGAGACCGGCAAGACACCTGCGGATGATTTGCTGGACCATTATCATGGCGATTGGGCCGGTGATCTGGACCGGATTTATACGCAATATAGCTATTAGGGCTGCGCGCTGCGCGCTTGCTGCCTCCGGCGGGGATATTTCGGCTCGGACGATGGGGTTATTTCGCCCCTATCTTGCCTTCTGTTCCCGCGCGCAGCCGCGCGATATTGCCCCAGTGGCGGGCATAGATCAGCAGGCCAAGGCAGGCGGCTAGACAGGTGGCCGCGCCATAGCCCGCAAAGGCCATCACCACTGGAATCCAGCCAGCCGCGACCAGTGCCGCCAGTGACGAATAGCGCGTGATCACCGCCACAGCGAGCCAGATGCCGCAGGCCGCAAGGCCCATCGGCCAGGCCAGTGCCAGCAAGATCCCAAGATAGGTCGCCACCCCCTTGCCGCCCTTGAAGCCCAGCCAGACCGGAAAGCAATGGCCGATAAAGGCCATGAGCGCCGCCAGTTGCACCGCATCTTCGGGTGCTGCGGCGCGCGCGGCCAGCACAGCGATAGCGCCTTTGCCTGCATCGAAGATCAAGGTCAGTGCGGCGGCTTTCTTGTTGCCGGTGCGCAGCACGTTTGTCGCCCCGATATTGCCCGACCCGATGTTGCGCAGATTGCCCAAGCCCATCAGTCGCGCCATGATCACCCCGCCGGGGATCGACCCCAGCAGATAGCCTGTGGCACCCCAGAGTGCCAGCATGGCAAGGCTGCTTTCGATGATGGGCATTATGCATTCTCCCAAATGCGGGTGCCGTCCACCCATGTGCCGATCACGCGGCCTTGCAGGCGCGCGCCGTCAAAGGGGGTGTTTTTCGACTTGGATTGCAATGTCGTGCGGTCCAGCTGGAACGGTGCGTCCGGATCAAACAGCACCAGATCGGCGGGCGCACCGGCCAGCATGCGGCCCGCGGCCAGCCCCAGAATGCGCGCGGGGTTCAGCGCCAATGCACGGAACAGGCGCGGCAGGTCGATCTGGCCTGCATGGTACAGTCGCATCGCGGCTGGCAGCAGGGTTTCAAGGCCGACGGCCCCGCTGGCGGCCTCTTCAAACGGGAGGCGTTTGCTTTCCTCGTCCTGCGGCGTGTGCATCGAACAGATCACGTCGATCAGCCCTTCGGCCACGGCCTGCACCACGGCGGCGCGGTCGTCTTCGGACCGCAAGGGCGGCGTCAGTTTGAAAAACGTCCGGTAATCCGCGATATCCATATCGTTCAGCGTCAGATGGTGGATGCTGACACCCGCCGTGATCCGCAGCCCGTTGCGTTTGGCGCGTTCCAGCGCGGGCAGGGCGCGGGCGGTGGTGATCTGGTCGATGTGATAACGCGCACCGGTCATTTCCAGCAGGCTGATATCACGGTCCAGCGCCATGCGTTCGGCCATGGCCGACACGCCCGGCAGGCCGCGCAAGGACGCGAATTTGCCGGTCGTGACCACGGCCCCTTCGGACAGGCCGGGGTCTTGGGTATGCCCGATCACCAAAGCATCCAGCGAACGCGCATAGCTGAGCGCGCGGGCCAGCACCTTGGTCTTTGTGACCACATGGTCGCAATCGGTAAAGGCTACCGCACCGGCATCGGACAACAGCCCGATTTCGGTCATTTCCTGACCGTCACGCCCCTTGGTCAGCGCCGCCATCGGCAAAACATGCACGGGTGCGTCCAGCTGCGCGCGGCGCGCGACGAATTCGAGTTTTTCGGGGGTATCTATGGCGGGGTCGGTGTCGGGGCGGGTCACCATCGTCGTGACACCCCCCGCCGCCGCGGCACGGCCCGCAGAGCGAAAGGATTCCTTGTGCCGCTCACCTGGTTCAGAGACTTTGACGCCAATGTCGATGATCCCCGGCGCCAGACACATGCCGCCGCAATCCACGATCTTTGCCCCGACAGGCGGCGTGGCGTCGATGCCCGTCACGTCATGGATCAGCCCGTCCACGACCAGCACACAGCCCGGCGCATCGGTCAGCGCGACGGGGTCGATGATGCGGGCATTGGCGAAAAAGGTTGCGGTCATGGGTTGGTTTCCTTGCAAAGCGTCATCCGCCGACCCAGACCACCAGCCCGACCAGCGCAAACATGATCAGCAGGGCGGCGGTGGCGACCATCCCGCTCATCCGCGCGTCTGATTTGCGGGGTTTGGCGGGCGGGCCGGTCAGTTCACCTGCCCCGGAGGCCGAGGTCAGCTTTTCAGATGGTGTCATCGTCGGTGTTTCGCGCAGGATTGTGACCAGCGTGCTGCTTGCAGGCAGGGTGATCTGCTGGGCCTGTCCGCCAAAGGCGCGCGACATCACCAGCAGGACCGTGCCCTGCACATCGCGCAAGATGGCATCCTGTGCAGGTGTCAATGGCAGGTCATAGCCTTGCCGGATCAGGTCGGGCAGCGGCACGGCCGTGCGCTGGTCCGGTGTGATCAAGTCGACGAAATCCATGTTCAGCGCGACCGGCCCGATGATCGTTGCAACGTGCACGCCATCGGGCGCGGGGCCATTATAGGCAATCACATAAAGTGCGCCGTGGTCATTGGCGGGGATATCCAGCATCGCCTACACCATCACATTGTTGTCTTGGCGCGCCGCGCGCAGGTTGCGGGCCAGCAGGTCCATTGCCGCCATGCGCACCGCGACACCCATTTCCACCTGTTTCTGGATCACCGAGCGGTTGATGTCATCGGCGATGGTCCCGTCGATTTCGACACCGCGGTTCATCGGCCCGGGGTGCATGACAATGGCGTCGGGTTTGGCATGCGCCAGTTTCGCGGCATCCAGCCCGTAGCGGTGGAAATATTCGCGCTCAGACGGGATGAAACCGCCGTCCATCCGTTCTTTTTGCAGGCGCAGCATCATGACAACATCGACGTCCTGCAGGCCTTTGACCATGTCGTCGTAAACCTCGACCCCGAAATCAGTGATCCCCGCAGGCATCAGCGTCGGTGGCCCGATCAGACGGATGCGGTTTTCCATCTTGCCCAAGAGCATGATGTTGGACCGCGCCACACGGCTATGGGCGATGTCACCGCAGATTGCGATATTCAGCCTGTGCAACCGGCCCTTGGCGCGGCGGATGGTCAGCGCGTCCAGCAGCGCCTGTGTCGGGTGTTCATGCCGCCCGTCGCCTGCGTTCAGCACCGCGCAATTGACTTTTTGTGCCAGCAGATCGACAGCCCCCGATTGCGGGTGGCGCACCACCAACAGATCAGGGCGCATCGCGTTCAGTGTCAGCGCGGTGTCGATCAGGGTTTCGCCCTTTTTGATCGACGAGGCCTGCATCCCCATGTTCATCACATCGGCCCCCAGCCGTTTGCCTGCCAGCTCGAAACTGGCCTGCGTGCGGGTGGAGTTTTCAAAGAACATGTTGATCTGTGTCAGACCGGCCAGCACCTCGCGGTGGGCAAGGCCACGGGTGTTGTGGTCGGCATAGGTATCGGCAAGGTCCAGAAGTGTGGTGATTTCCAGCGGATGCAGCTGTTCGATCCCCAAAAGATGCCTTGCGCGAAATGTCATGCCCTGATCCTTTGCCGCCGTGTGCTGGGTTATAGGCTGCGCGCCCGCGGGCTTCAATGCCGCAGGCCCTGCACAAATGCTACGATTGCGCCTAATGTCACGTCATGGATTCGCAAGACACATATTGGCAGGACCGCGCGGCGCTGGAATGGCAGGTCGAACTTGGCGTGACAGATGCGATTCTTGATGCGCCGGTGGACCGCTATGCGCTTGATCCGGTGCCGGTCAGGGCCGCACCGGTGGCCGATGTGCCGCCGCCTGCGATTGCCCGCGAACTTGACCCTGTCGCCATTGCCCGCGCTGCGGCCGCCGCTGCCCCCGATTTGCCCGCCGTTGCCGCCGCGATGGCCGCGTTTGAGCATTGCGAGATCAAGCGTGGCGCGCGCAATGCTGTTTTTGCCGATGGCCAGCCCGGCGCGCGGGTGATGATCGTGGGCGAGGCACCCGGGCGCGAGGAAGACCGCGCAGGCAAGCCTTTTGTCGGGCAGGCGGGCCAGATGCTGGACCGGATGCTGGCCGCGATCGACCTGGGCCGCGCGCATGAAAACACCGACCGTGCGGTCTACATTACCAATGTCATGCCATGGCGGCCGCCATCGAACCGCACGCCTGACGCCGATGAAATCGCGATGATGCTGCCGTTTCTGGAACGCCATATCGCGCTTGCCGATCCGCAGATCATCGTGCTGATGGGCAATACGCCCTGTCAGGCGCTGCTGGGCCAGACAGGCATCACCGCCCTGCGCGGCACATGGACCGAAGTGTTGGGCAAGCCCTGCCTGCCGATGTTTCACCCCGCCTATCTGCTGCGCAACCCCGCCGCCAAGCGCGAGGCTTGGGCGGACCTGTTGACCCTGAATGCTAGGTTAAAGACATGAGCCGTATCGACGACACCCGCGATTTTATCCCCGTGCGCATCGCCGTGCTGACGGTCAGCGACACCCGCGTGCTGGCGGATGACAAATCCGGCCAGACCCTTGTTGACCGGATCGCAGCGGCGGGCCATCACCTTGCCCACCGCATGATCCTGCCCGATGAACGCGACCAGATCGCGGATCAGCTGCGGGTCTGGTGCGCCGATACGCATGTCGATGTGATCATCACGACAGGCGGCACCGGCCTGACCGGGCGCGATGTCACAGTCGAGGCGCATCGCGATGTCTATGAAAAGGAAATCCACGCTTTCGGCACGATTTTTACCATCGTGTCGATGCAAAAGATCGGCACAAGCGCGGTCCAAAGTCGTGCAACCGCGGGTGTGGCGCAGGGAACGTATATGTTCGCCTTGCCCGGCAGCCCCGGGGCCTGCCGCGACGCCTGGGATGAAATTCTGGGCAAACAGCTCGATTTTCGGCACCGCCCTTGTAACTTTGTCGAGATTTTGCCCCGTCTGGACGAACATTTGCGACGGAAATAGCGCGTTTGCGCGTATCACTGGACAGAACGCCGCGCAGCACCAGTTCTTTGTGCGACAAGATGGGATGAAGAATGCGATTTCTAAGACGAAGCCTGACGGGTGTTTTTCTGATGTCCATGACGCTGGTGCTTTTGGCATGGGCGGGAAATACTGTGCGCACTGCGGTCGAGGCGCGGCTGGGTCAGGAACCGCGCAGCTTTCCACAGCGGGAACGTGAATTCAGCGTCAATGTCCTGACGCTGACACCGCAGACCATCGTGCCGGAACTGACGGTCTATGGCGAATTGCGCAGCCAGCGTATGCTGGATCTGCGGTCAGCCACCGGCGGTATCGTCAGGGATGCCTCCGCTGCGCTGGTCGAAGGCGGTGCTGTGAGCGCGGGCCAGTTTTTGCTGCGGATCGATCCGGTCGAGGCAGAGGCCGCATTGGCGCGCATCCGTGCCGATGTGCAGGATGCGCAGGCCGAGTTGCGCGATGCCGAACGGGCGCTGGTGCTGGGGCAGGACGAATTGGCCGCCGCGCGCGCGCAGGCCGCCTTGCGCGATCAGGCACTGGCGCGCGCCGATGATTTACAGGCGCGCGGTGTCGGGACCACGGCAGCGGTCGAGGATGCCGAATTGGCCGCATCGAGCGCGGCGGCGTCCGTGTTGACGCGCCGTCAGTCCATTGCCAGTGCCGAGGCGCGGATTGATCAAGCCACGACCCGTCTTGCGCGTGTGCAGATCGATCTGGCCGAGGCCGAACGCAACCTTGCCGAAACCGAGATCAGTGCCGCCTTTGATGGCACCCTGTCTGACGTCACGATCAGCCCGGGGGGGCGGGTCACGGCCAATGAATTGTTCGCACGGCTGGTGGACCCGACCGCGCTCGAGGTTGCGTTTCGGGTCTCAACTTCGCAATATGCGCGGCTGTTGGATCCGGCAGGCAATCTGACCGATGCGCCTGTGACAGTGGCACTTGATGCGTCAGGCGTGAACCTGACCGCCCTTGGCCGGATCACCCGCGAAGGTGCCAGTGTCGGCACCGGCCAGACTGGCCGACAGCTGTTTGCGCAGATCGACAGCGCACCAGGCTTTCGCCCCGGCGATTTCGTCACCGTGCGCATTGCCGAACCTGCGCTGGATGACGTGGCGCTGTTGCCTGCCACCGCGGTTGGATCGGATCAGATGCTCCTGACCGTCGATGAGGGTGACCGGCTACAACCCGTGCCTGTGGACGTGTTGCGCCGGCAGGGGGATGATGTGATCATCGCCGCTGCAGGGCTTGCGGGGCTGACCGTGGTGATGGAACGTTCGCCCTTGCTGGGGGCGGGGATCAAGGTCCGCCCGATCCGCCCCGGCGTGCTGGCAGAGCAAGCCGTGCCACAGATGATCAGTTTGGATGCGGACCGGCGCGCGCGGCTGATCGCCTATGTGTCCGAAGGGCGGATGCCTGATGACGTCAAGGCGCGGATCATTGCGCAGTTGGAACAGGACCAAGTATCGTCCGAAACCGTGGAACGGCTGGAAAGCCGGATGGGCAGCTGATGGCAACGGGTGGTGACAGGCTGACGGCGGGCGCTGGCGGTATCTTGTCCTATTTCACGCGGCACCGGACGGCGGCGAACCTGCTGTTGGTGCTGATGCTGGCGGCAGGTGTGTTGGCGGTTCCCAATATGCGCGCGCAGTTCTTTCCCGATGTAGTCGTGGACAATATCACCGTCAGTGTCGGCTGGTCCGGTGCCGGGGCAGAGGATGTGGACGCCGCTATCGTGCAGGTGCTTGAACCTGTGCTGCTGGCGGTCGAAGGGGTGGCGTCGTCATCGTCGCGGTCAACCGAAGGCAGCGCACGGATCACGCTTGAATTTGAACCCAGCTATGACATCGACCGCGCCGCCGAGGATGTGCAGCTGGCCGTGGACAGCGCCAGCAACCTGCCCGACGATGCCGATGACCCCAACGTGCGGCGCGGCGGCTGGTCTGACCGTGTCACCGATGTGGTGATTTCCGGGCCGGTCGGTGTGGACCAGCTCGGGCGTTTCGCCGATGAATTCGCCACACGGCTGTTTGCCGAAGGTGTCACCCGCGTATCGGTGCAAGGTGTCGCGGCCCCGTCTATCCTGGTCGAGGTGCCGTCGCTGTCGCTGATCGAACATGACATCGGCATGGCCGATATTGCCCAGCGGATCGCCGAAGAAACCGCCGCATCCCCCGCTGGTGATGTTTCTGCCAATGCACGCCTGCGCACTGGTGCCGAACGTCGCAGCGCCGAGGACATCGGCGCCATCGCGCTGCGCGCCAATCCTGACGGATCGTTCCTGACCATCGCCGATGTCGCCATCCTGCGCGTCGAAGGCATCGACCGCGACCGCGCCTATTTCGTTGGCAGCGATCCTGCGATCAATGTCGTCGTGCAAAGGTCCGCCAGCGGCGACGCCATCGGCTTGCAGCGCAGCGTCGAACAGGTCGCCGCCGAGATGGAGGCGTCATTGCCCGCAGGTGTGACGATCCGGCTGACCAACGCACGCGCTGAACAGATCACGGGCCGTCTGAATATCCTTTTGACCAACGGGGCGACCGGTCTGGCCTTGGTTGTCGCGCTGCTGTTTTTGTTCCTGAATGCGCGCACGGCGTTTTGGGTGGCGGCGGGTATTCCGGTGGCGATGCTGGCGGCGGTGGCGCTGATGTGGGCGGCGGGGATCACGTTCAACATGATCTCGCTATTCGCGCTGATCATCACGCTGGGCATTGTGGTGGATGATGCGATTGTCGTGGGCGAACACGCCGATTTCCGCGTCAGGCACTTAAAGGAATCCCCCGTTGTCGCCGCCGAAAACGCCGCGCGGCGTATGTTCAGCCCGGTCTTTTCCGCCAGCGTGACCACGATCGTCGCGTTTTTCGGGCTGGTCGCGATTGGCGGGCGGTTCGGTGACCTGATCGCCGATATCCCCTTTACCGTGATCGTGGTGCTGATCGCGAGCCTGATCGAATGTTTCCTGATCCTGCCGAACCATTTGTCCCATGCCATCGCCCATTCCGCCAAGGATCATTGGTATGACAGACCGTCGAAAGCCGTCAATCGCGGCTTTGACTGGTTCCGTTTCACCTTGTTCCGGCCCTTCATGGCGTGGGTGATCACGGCGCGCTATCCGGTTCTGGCGCTGGCGCTGGTGGCGCTTGCTTCCTCGGCGGCACTGGTGATCCGCGGCGATGTGGCTTGGCGGTTCTTCAACGCGCCCGAACAAAGCCAGGTCACCGGCAATTTCGCCATGCTGCCAGGGGCCACCCGCGACGATACGCTGGCAATGATGCGCGAGATGCAGCGCGCAACCGAGGCGCTGGGTGCTGAATACGAGGCCGAACACGGCATCAACCCCGTGCTGATCGCCATCGCAGAAATCGGCGGCAATTCCGGCAGGCCGATTGCAGGGTCCGAAACCAAGACTGCCGATCAACTGGGCGCGATCACCATCGAATTGATCGATGCCGACAGCCGCCCCTATGGCAGCAATGCCTTTGTTTCTGCCTTGCAAGAGGCGATCGTCCAGCACCCGATGGCCGAAACCGTCAGTTTCCGCAGCTGGGGGTCGGGGCCAAGTGCGGATGGTCTGGATATCCAGCTGTTCGGTGCGGATAGCGACACGCTCAAGGCGGCCGCCGAGGCGCTGAAAACCGAACTTTTGCAATTTGGCGAGATTTCCGCGCTCGAGGATTCGCTGGCTTACGACAAAGAAGAACTGTTGCTGCAACTGACCCCGCAGGGCCAAGCGTTGGGGTTGAGCATCGAGGCTTTGGGTCGCGTCCTGCGCAATACGCTGGGCGGGATCGAGGCTGCGACCTTCCCCGATGGTAGCCGGTCCGCTGCGATCCGCGTGCAATTGCCCGATGCTGAACTGACCGCGGATTTTCTGGACCGCACGCAGGTGCGCACGGGCGACGGCGTCTATGTGGCGCTTGCCGATGTCGTCACCACCCAAAGCCGCACCGGTTTTTCCACCGTGCGCCGTGAAAACGGTATCCAGCTGATTTCTGTCACAGGCGAGCTTGACGCGGATGACGCGGCCCGCGCGACCGAGATCGAGCAGATCATCACCGGTGACATCCTGCCCCGCCTGCAATCAGATTTCGGAATTGAAACGCAATTGTCAGGGCAAAACGAACAGGAAAACAGGTTCCTTGCGGATGCGCAGGTCGGTTTGGTGCTGGTGCTGTTGGGCATCTACCTGACGCTGGCGTGGATATTTAGCAGCTGGACACGGCCATTGGTGGTGATGTCGATCATCCCCTTCGCGCTGGTTGGCACGATTTACGGGCATTATTTCTGGGGCATCCCGATGAGCCTGTTCACCGTGGTGGGCCTGATTGGGATGGTGGGAATCATCATCAACGACAGTATCGTTCTGGTCACGACGGTGGATGAATATGCGCAGGACCGTGGGCTGGTGCCTGCGATCATTGATGGTACGGTGGACCGGCTGCGCGCCGTACTGCTGACCACGCTGACCACGGTGCTGGGTCTTGCGCCGTTGCTTTACGAAGGATCGACGCAGGCCGAATTCCTCAAGCCGACGGTGGTTACTTTGGTGTTCGGATTGGCATTCGGGATGCTCTTGGTGCTGCTGGTTGTACCGTCGATCATGGCGATGCAGGCCGATATCGCGCGGCAGGTGCAATCGGCCAAGCGTGCGTTGCGGGGGCGGAGCTGGGCGATGCTGCTGCCTGCGGCAGTCGGGGCTGTCACGGCGGCGCTGCTGTTTGCGGTGCTGGTGCTGCCCTTGGTGCTGATCGGCGCGCCGTGGGTGCCTGTGGTGGCGGCGCTGCCGTTTTTGGCGGGCGGATTTGCGCCCGCGCTGGGGCTGTTCTTGCTGGTTCTGGTTGCGGTGTTGTTGGCGATCTATGGGATCGCATCGGTGCGGTTTGTCGCGCGGCGGATGCGGGCCTAATCCGCAGCACAGCCTGTGATATCGACGGCCTGACCGTCGCCCAGCACGGTGATCCGCACGGTCGAGCGATCCAGCGCAAATGGCTGGCCGGACAGATGGATCATATCAACGACGGCGCTCAACGTGTTGCCAACGCGGCTGATGCTGGGTTCTGACACCCAGACCTGTGGATCGCCAACCTCGATCACCACAATCTCTTGCGCTGCCTTGGAAGCCATGGTGATCTGCGCAGTCATCTGCAACCCGTCGCTGATCGGGTCCAGTGTGCAGGTCACGGCACTGACCTGCGCTTCGGCTTTGGTCAGGGGGCGGTCCTGCAATGCAGCCATGATCGCCGGATCAGACACGCCACCAGGTGGCAGCAAGGCCGCGAAATCAAGCGTGACGGGAATGCAGATTTCGTCGCAGACACCGATTTCGATCTGCCCTGCCATGCTGACGATCGCCCCATCCTGCGGCACCGTCAGGCGCAGCGGAAAGATCACGCTGTCTTCATACCCGATCGCGCGGATACCGAAATCTTCGTAAACGTCAGGCACCGGAAAATGCGGCTGCACCGCTGTGATATCCCCGTCCGAAAAGGCAAAGCTGGGCGGGATGCCAGTGTCGCCCGGAGCGCGCCAATAGGTTTTCCACCCTTCGGCCAGATCAATGCGCAGCGCCGTGACATGGGTGCCATCTGCATCGCGCCAGCCCGGCAGAACGGTGACAGATGCAAGGTCGTCGACCGATTGGCCAAAGCCGGTCGCAGGCAGGCCACACAGGGCGAGAGGGATCAGCAGGAACTTGCGCATGCCCTGTATCTGGGTGATTTCTACTGACATGAAAAGTCACGTTTGGGCGAGTGTCTGACATGATGTGACTTGCACGAAACACCGCTCGCCCGCATTCTGGCTTTATGGAGCAAAACATCACACAACTGGCCGGAAAGCTGCTGATCGCCATGCCCGATATGGCCGACCCGCGCTTTGCCAAAAGCGTGATCTATCTGTGCGCCCATTCGGACCAGGGCGGCATGGGCCTGATCGTCAACAAACCGCAGATACAGATTCGGTTCACCGAGCTTTTGGACCAGATGCAATTGCCGCATGGCGCCGATACGCCGGATATCCGGGTCCATACCGGTGGTCCTGTCGAAACGGGGCGCGGTTTCGTGCTGCATTCGACCGATTACACATCCGGTCTGGGCACGCTGGAGCCGGGTGGCGGAATAGGCATGACCGCAACGCTGGACGTGCTCGAAGACATTGCCGCCGGGCGCGGCCCCGCGCAGGCGCTGCTGGCGCTGGGCTATGCGGGCTGGGGGCCGGGGCAGCTGGAACAGGAAATCCGGCAGAATGGCTGGCTGACCTGCGATCCGCGCGACGACATCATCTTTGGCCGCGCCAATGACCATAAATGGTCTGGCGCGCTGAAACTGCTGGGAATCGATCCGCTTTTGTTGTCCGCAACGGCGGGTCACGCCTAGCCCGCATCATCCAGCAGCGCGGTGATAATGGCCAAAGCACTTTCGCTGGACCAATCCGCCTCGCCCTGCATGCGGGCGATTTCCTTGCCCTCGGGGTTCAGGATCAGCGTCACAGGCAGGCCCAGCACGCCCATGCTGCGCGCGAACCGCTGGCGGGCATCGGTATGCAGCGGCAGGTTATCGACGCCGATCTCATCGAAAAAGCGTTGCATCGCGGGCAGGGGGTTGGGGCCGACGGCCACGGTCACTACCTCGAAATCATCCCCGCCAAGCGCGGTTTGCAGCGCCGACAGATGCGGCATTTCGATCCGGCAGGGCGCGCACCATGTCGCCCAGAAGTTCAGCACGACATAACGCCCCTGCAGATCGGCCAGCACCATTTCGCTGCCGTCCTCATGGGTAAAGGGCGCGTCAGATGCCGCGACAGGCGCGGCATGAAACACCAGCTTGCGCATATCGCCGGTGCGCAGGTCAGCAATATCGGCAGGTTGGGCCGCGCCAAGGTTTGCAACACCCAGCAGGGCCGTATAAAGCAGGGCTGACATCAATTGACGCATGGGCGCATTCCTTCATGACCAAAAACGCAAACAAGATGTGGGGCGGACGCTTTGCCGCCGGACCGGACGCGATCATGGAGGCAATCAACGCCTCAATCGGGTTCGACCGCCGTCTGGCACCCCAAGACATCGCCGGTTCGCGTGCCCATGCCGCCATGTTGGCCGCCTGTGGCATTATCTCAGATACAGATGCAGAGGCGATCGGGAAAGGCCTTCTCACCGTATTGTCAGAGATTGAAACGGGGGATTTTCCGTTCTCGACCGCGCTCGAAGATATTCACATGAACGTGGAATCCCGTCTGCGCGAATTGATCGGCGAACCGGCAGGAAGGTTGCACACCGCAAGGTCGCGCAATGATCAGGTGGCGGTGGATTTCCGGCTTTGGGTGCGCGATCAATGCGATCAGGTCGATGTGGCATTGGAAGCTTTGCAACTGTCCTTGCTGGGTCAGGCAGAGGCGGGCGCCGATTGGGTCATGCCCGGTTTCACCCATCTGCAGACCGCGCAGCCGGTGACATGGGGCCATCACATGCTGGCCTATGTCGAAATGCTGGCGCGCGACCGTGGCCGTTTCGCCGATGCACGCAAGCGCATGAACCTGTCGCCATTGGGCGCCGCGGCGCTGGCGGGCACATCCTTTCCCATCAACCGGCATATGACGGCCGAAGCCTTGGGCTTTGACGGCCCGATGGCCAATTCGCTGGATGCCGTCAGCGACCGCGATTTCGCGCTGGAATTTCTGGCCGCCGCCAGCATCTGCGCCATGCATCTCAGCCGTCTGGCCGAAGAACTGGTGATCTGGTCTTCTGCGCAATTCCGCTTTGTGAAGATGTCGGACAAATGGTCCACCGGGTCATCCATCATGCCGCAGAAACGCAACCCCGACGCAGCCGAGTTGATCCGCGCCAAGATCGGGCGGATTTTCGGGGCCAATGTCGCGCTGATGACAGTGATGAAAGGTCTGCCGCTGACCTATTCCAAGGATATGCAGGAAGACAAGGAACAGACCTTCGACGCCGCCGACAGCCTGATGCTGGCGCTGGCCGCGATGGCCGGCATGGTGGCCGACATGACCGCCAACCGCGATGTGCTCAAATCTGCCGCCAGCAGCGGGTTTTCCACGGCCACCGATCTGGCCGACTGGTTGGTGCGCGAACTGGGTCTGCCTTTCCGCGAAGCGCATCACGTCACCGGATCGTTGGTCGCATTGGCCGAATCCAAAGGCTGCGACCTGCCCGACCTGACCCTTGCGGATATGCAAAGCGTCCATGCAGGCATCAGGCCGGACGTGTTCGACGTCTTGGGGGTTGAAAATTCGGTAGCGTCGCGCACAAGCTATGGTGGCACGGCCCCTGCACAGGTCCGCGCACGGATCGCGGGCTGGAAAGAGGTTCTGACATGACACGCCTTGCCCTGATTGGGGTCTTTGTCGCTTTGGCTGCTTGCGGCGCCGATGGCCCGCCGATGACCCCCAATACCAATCTCGGCCTGAGCCTTGGCACCGGTGGGCTGTCCACCAGTGCCAGCGTCGGCGCCAGCAACGGGATGTTTTCCGTCGGGTTGGGTTTGTAGGATGCGCTATTTCTGGCTGGTACTGGCAGTTTGGGGTGCGATCCACCCGATGTATTACTTCGTCTCGTGGTTCAACGCGAATACATGGGACATTATGGCAATGGTGGATGCATGGCATGCCAATGCCGCAAGCAGCGGTCTGGTCTGGGACCTGACCATCGCTGCCGTGACACTGACGGTCTGGGTGGTCTACGAGTCCTGGTCCAACCGCAACTTCTGGGGTCTACTGGCGATCCCCGCGACCTTCATGATCGGGGTCAGCTGTGGGTTGCCGCTGTACCTTTATCTGCGCAGCCGCGTTGTTTACACGCCCGACAAACACATGGTGCGTAACTATTGATTTGTTTTGCGGGCTTGGTCTTTGCCGCGGCTCTGCTATGTCCCGACATGACGCTGGATAAGGGCCGCAAGGCATGGATCATTTTCTCTATCGCAACGGAGCGCTATACGCCGAGGATGTCGCCATCGCCGACATCGCCGCCGCTGTTGGCACGCCGTTTTATGTCTATTCCACCGCGACCCTGACGCGGCATTTCCAGCTGTTTGACGAGGCTTTGGGCTTTGCTGATCATCTGGTCTGTTTCGCGATGAAATCTTTGTCCAATATCGCTGTGCTGCGCGTGTTGGCGCAGGCGGGGGCGGGGATGGATGTGGTGTCAGGCGGTGAATACCTGCGCGCCAAGGCCGCTGGCGTGCCGGGCGACAGAATCGTGTTTTCCGGCGTGGGCAAAACAGCGGATGAAATGCGCATGGCCCTGCAAGGCGGCATCCGCCAGTTCAACGTCGAAAGCGAACCCGAGATGGTGGCGTTGGACGCGGTGGCGCGGTCGCTGGGCAAGATCGCCCCGATCACCCTGCGCATCAACCCTGATGTCGATGCAAAGACCCATGCGAAAATCGCCACCGGCAAATCCGAAAACAAATTCGGGATTCCGATTTCGCGTGCGCGCGAAGTCTATGCGCTGGCCGCCACCCTGAAGGGGCTGAAGGTTGTCGGTATCGACGTGCATATCGGGTCGCAACTGACCGAACTGGCCCCGTTCGAGGCGGCCTATGCCAAGGTCGCGGAACTGACCGAGGTTCTGCGTGCCGACGGGCATCAGATCACCCGCCTTGATCTGGGTGGCGGTCTGGGCATTCCCTATGAACGCTCCAACGCGGCACCGCCGCTGCCGTCCGATTACGGCGCGATGATCGAACGGACCTTGGGCCATCTGGGTTGCGAGATCGAGATTGAACCGGGTCGGCTGATTTCGGGCAATGCGGGGCTGATGGTGTCGCAGGTCATTTATGTCAAATCCGGCGAGGATCGAGATTTCCTGATCCTTGACGGCGCGATGAACGACCTGATCCGCCCTGCGATGTATGACGCATGGCATGACATCATCCCCGTCGTCGAACCCGCCCCCGGTACCGAACCGGCGCGTTACGATATCGTGGGTCCCGTTTGCGAAAGCGGCGACACCTTTGCCAAGGCCCGCGAAGTTGCGCCGATGCAACCCGGCGATCTTGTCGCATTCCGGTCGGCGGGGGCTTATGGTGCTGTCATGGCATCGGAATACAATTCTCGCCCCCTGATCCCCGAAGTGCTGGTTCACGGCGATCAATTTGCAGTTATCCGCAAGCGTCCTAGCTATGAAGAGATGATCGCACGCGATAGCCTGCCAGAATGGCTGGACTGAGCCACCAAAAGCGGAGAGTACGCTGACACAAATCCCCGACCAGATGCGCCACCTGCGCCTGCCTGTCCGCCTGACGCGGATCGGGATGGCGGCGGAAAATGCGGTGCGCTGTTTCTGGCCGGTCTGGACCATCGGGTTTGTGTGTCTCGCGCCATTGATGATGGGCTGGCAGGATTTGCTGCCGATCGGGGCTGTCTGGGCCTTTGCTGGCGCCGGTAGCGTGGCGTTTCTGGCCGCGCTGCTGTGGGGCTTGCGCCGTTTCCGGATGCCGACAATGGCCGCGGCGCTGGCCCGCGTCGATGCGGCCATGCCCGGCCGTCCGATTGCGGCTGTGGCGGATGTGCAGGCCATCGGGGCATCCGATCCGGCATCCATCGCTGTCTGGCAGGCGCATGTCGCGCGCATGGCCGAACGCACGAAATCCGCCCGTGCGGTCGAACCGGACCTGCGGGTCGCAGATCGTGACCCTTACGGGCTGCGGTTCATCGCGGTTTTGTTCTTTGTCACCGCCCTGTTGTTCGGGTCGTTTCTGCGGGTCGCATCCGTGGGGGATATGGTCACGGGTCCGTCTGCGACGATGGCCTCAGGCCCGATCTGGGAAGGCTGGGTCGAACCGCCGGCCTACACGGGCCGTCCGTCATTATACCTCAACGATATCCCCGCAGGGCTGCTGCGCGTGCCTGCGGGCAGCAAGGTCACGTTGCGGATCTATGGTGATGATGGCGGGTTGAGCCTGATCGAAGACGTCTCTGGCCGTGGGGAACAGGCGACAGCTCTTGCCGATGGCCAGCAGCAATTCGACATCGTCTATTCTGGCACCTTGGCGCTGGATGGTGAAAACGGGCGGCGCTGGCAGGTGACGGCGATGGCGGATGAGCCACCTTTCGTGACGCTGACCGACCCGATCACGGCTGACGCGATGGGCGAGATGTCACAACCGTTCCGCGCCACTGATGATTATGGCATCGAAAGCGGCACCGCGACGATCACGCTGGATCTGGTGGCGGTGGACCGCGCCTATGGGCTGACGGTGGACCCTGATCCGATCGACCCGCTTGTTCTGGACCTGCCGATGCCGTTCACCGGCGATCGGTCGGTATTCGATGCTTTCCTTGTCGAAAACCTGAGCGAGCATCCCTTGGCCAATCTGCCGGTCACGCTGCAGCTGGCGGTGACGGATGCGGCAGGCCAGACCACAACGACCGCGCCGGAACCCCTGATCCTGCCGGGGCGGCGATTTTTTCAGCCCTTCGCGCGCGCCGTTATCGAACAGCGCCGTGACCTGATGTGGTCGCGGGGCAATGCGCGGCGCGTGGGGCAGATCCTGCGCGCGCTGTCACACCGCCCCGAGGATATCTTGACCTCTGAAACCATGTATCTGCGTCTGCGCACGATCATCCGGCGCATGGACAATATCGCGCTTGTCGGCATGGACGATGCCGCACAGGCCGAGATTGTGACAGCCCTGTGGGATCTGGCGATCCAGTTGGAGGATGGCCGCCTTGCGGATGCCCGCGAACGACTGCGCCGCGCGCAGGAACGGCTGGAACAGGCGATGCGCAACGGCGCATCGGACGCCGAGATCGCGGAATTGATGCAGGAATTGCGTGAAGCGACGAATGATTACATGCGCATGCTGGCCGAACAGGCTGAACCGGGCGATGGCACCGATCAGGCCGACAACAGCGAAAACAGCATGGAAATGTCGATGAACGATCTGCAAGCCATGATGGACCGGATCGAAGAACTGATGCAGCAAGGCCGGATGGAAGAAGCACAGGCCCTGATGGAAGAGCTGAACCGCCTGATGGAAAACATGCGCGTCACGCAGGGCGAGGGGGGCGATGGCCCATCGACGCCCGGCCAGCAATCGATGCAGGATCTGGCCGAAACCCTGCGCGACCAGCAGGACCTGTCCGACGATGCGTTCCGCGAGCTTCAGGAAGGTTTCAATCAGGGCCAGCAAGGCGAACAGCCCGGACAACAGCCCGGACAACAGCCAGGCGAGGGCGGCCAGCAGGATGGCCAGCAAGGCCAAGGTGGCCAACAGGGCGAAGGCGGGCAAGGGTCCGGCGGTAACCAGCAAAGCCTTGACCAGCGCCAGCAGGCGCTGCGGCAGGAATTGCAGCGCCAGCGCGATGGCTTGCCCAACCTGTCCGGCGATGCCGGCGAGGCGGCGCGCGATTCGCTCGACCGTGCCGAAGGTGCGATGGAAGGTGCCGAAGATGCTTTGCGCGGTGGTGATCTGTCCGGCGCAATCGACCAGCAGGCCGAGGCGCTGGATGCGCTGCGCAACGGGATGCGCGCCTTGGGGCAGGCCATGGCCGAAGACCAGTCCGACGCACAAGGCGAACAGGGGCAGGCGGCGGGGCGAGCAGAGCCCGGTCAGCGCGACCCGCTGGGCCGTGACACCGGTACGACTGGCCAGATGGGCACCGATCAGAACCTTTTGGGCGGGCTGGATATCAACCGCCGCGCGGCAGAATTGCTTGATGAAATCCGCCGCCGGTCATCCGAACAGGACCGCCCCGAGGTAGAACGCGATTACCTGCGGCGGCTGCTGGGTCAGTTCTGATCCGGCTGGCTGTTGGGGCCTGCGGTGACGTCTGCGATCATGTCACCCACTGCGCCCGCCGTCTGGTTCAGCGTCAGGCGCCATCCATCAACCATAGTGACATAGCTTGCCATCGCATCTGTGGTCTGCGGGATGCTCGTCGTGATTTGATCGGCAAAGACATAAGGCCCAAAAAGAACCGCAAAGATCACCAGCACAAAGACAAAGCCACGCCGAAATCCGCGCCGCGTGATGGCTTCGGCCTGTTCGGAGGGGGTCAGTTCAGGCTCTGGCGCTTGCGCGCGCGTGCGCAGGCTGGTGTTGATATCGTTCATGCTGGGCATGTCACGCGGGGTGGTATCGGGGTCTTTGGATGGGTCCGGGGCGATGGCGCTTGGCCGTTCAGGTGCGGGGCTGGCCGCTGTCACACGGCTGGCTTTGACAGGTTTGGGTGCAGGCGCTGTGCTGCCATCACCCGCAGCTTCGGTCATCTCGGCAATCCGGCGACGGGTTTCTTCGGCATCGGGGGCTGGTTTGGGCGTTTTATCTTCTTGGGTCTGGCGCGGCGTCTTGGTGCCTGATGTGCGCAGTTGCTTTTCGCGGGCCGCCTCTTGGCGCAGGATATCGCTGACCGCAGGATCAATCGGTTTGCGTGCCTGCTGTGCCGCAGGTGCGACCGTTGGCGCAGGCGCCGATGTCTTTTCAATATGGAACCAGCTGTGATTGCAGTTCGAACATTGCACGTCGCGCCCGCCTTCGGGGATCACGTCATCAGCAACATCATATTTCGCGCCGCAGCTAGGACAACTCAAACGCATTCTACTCTATCCTCTGATCCGGCCGCTTCGGTTTGGTGTTGTGACCCGCGTCAATCTAGCGATGAGGCCACCAAACGCAAGGATTTGCGCAAGACCCATCGTGGTGATCATTGAACCTTGGCATGGTTTTGGGCAATACATCGACGGCAGGCAAAGGACAGATCGTGATAGAACTCGACAACGTATCGTATGGATATGGCAGAACGGCGCTGTTTTCAGGGCTATCGCTAAAACTTGTGCCGGGGTCGTTTCATTTTCTGACAGGCCCGTCGGGGGCCGGGAAAACCACGCTGTTGCGGCTGTGCTATGCCGATCTGCGCGCAAATAGCGGCAAAGTCCGGCTGTTCGGGCAGGATGCCGGCAATCTGACGCGCGACGAGGTGGCGATGGTCCGCCGCCGGATCGGGGTTGTGCATCAGGATTGCCAATTCCTTGATCATCTGTCGATTGCAGAAAATATTGCTCTGCCGCTGACCGTCGCTGACCGGATCGCAGAAGCGCAGAACAATCTGGCCGAATTGCTGGCCTGGGTCAGCCTTGGGCCGCAAGCCGGGCAGCGCCCGCCGGAATTGTCGGGCGGCGAAAGGCAGCGCGCCGCACTGGCGCGTGCGGTCATCATGTCGCCTGACGTGGTGATTGCCGATGAACCCACCGGCAACGTGGATTGGGAGATGTCGCAGCGGCTGCTGTCGCTGCTGATCGAGCTGAACCGGATGGGCAAGACGATCCTGATCGCCACCCATGATCTGGCGATGATCCGGTCGGTCAAGGCCGATGTCAACGCACGCGTGTTGCGTCTGACGGGCGGGCAGTTGATGCAGGCGGGGGCAGATTTGTGAAAACGATCCTTGCTTTCATCATCGGTGATCCGCTGGCCGATGGGGCCGTGCCGTCAACTGGCGTTTCCGCGCGGCTGACGGTCTTTGTCGCGGGGGCGATGGCGTTTCTGGCAGTCTTTGCGCTGGCTCTGTCGCTGACAGCCGGAAGGCTGGCCGACAGCTGGGCCGACGATCTGGCGCAATCCGCGACCCTGCGCTTGCCCGCCGATCTGGACCAGACGAACGCGGCATTGCGCGCTGCCGTCAACGTCTTGCAGACAACGACCGGCGTCGCCTCGGCCCGCGTGCTGGATGCGGATGAACAGCGCACCTTGTTGGCCCCGTGGTTCGGGCCGGATATTCCGGTGGAATCCTTGCCGTTGCCACAATTGATCGAGATTTTGCCCGATGACACCGGCTATGACGTTGCCGGCCTGCGCGCGCGCCTGCAGGCTGAGGTGCCGGGTGCTGTGCTGGATGATCACGGCGCGTGGCGCGAACCCTTGCTTGCGGCCGCACAGCGGCTGCGCCTGCTGGGGTGGAGCGTGCTGGCGCTGATCGGGGCGGTGATGGCGGCGATGATCACGCTGGCGGCCTATGCTGCGCTGGCCGCCAATGCGCAGATCATCCGCGTGTTGCGGCTGGTCGGTGCGCGGGACGATTATATCGCGCGGGCCTTTGTGCGCCGGTTCACGCTGCGGGCGGGGTTGGGGGCGGCTGTCGGGACAGGGCTTGCGCTCTTGGTCTTGCAATCCATGCCAGTGGCTGACGTGGTCAGTGGTACAATCACGCATTTCGGTTTCATCGGGCTGGACTGGATTTGGCCGCTGGCGATTCCGGTCTTGTCGGCTATCGTCGCCTTTGCGGCAACCCGTATGGCCGCGTCGCGCCGGTTGAAGGATCAGACATGAGTTACGCAATCCAATGGCTGCGGTCGTTGCTGTTCAATGCGCAGATGTATGTGGCGATGCTGGTCGTTGGCATCCTGTATCTGCCTGCCGCGGTCTGGTCGCGCGAAGGTGCCATTGCCGGCTGCCATGCTTATTGCCGCTGGGTCCGCTGGACAGCGGGCTGGATGATCGGGCTGAAGGTCGAAATCCGTGGCACCCCCCCGACGGATGAGGTGATGGTCGCCCCCAAGCATCAGTCGTTTCTGGATGTGCTGATGATCTATGGTGCGATGCCGCGCGGCAAATTTATCTTTAAGGCGATCCTGAAGTATGCGCCTGTGATTGGCCAGTTCGGCCTGCGGATTGGCTGCATCCCCGTTGATCGTGGCAAGCGCGGGCAGGCGATCAAACAGATGCTTGCTGATGTGCAGGCAGGCCGCGCACTGCCCGGCCAGCTGATCATCTATCCCCAAGGCACGCGCATCGCGCCCGGGGTCAAGGCGCCCTACAAGATCGGGACAGGGGCGCTTTACCGTGAACTGGGTCAGCCCGTCGTGCCGGTCGCGACCAATGTCGGTGTGTTCTGGCCCAAGCGCGGTGTGTATCGCCATCAAGGCACGGCGGTGTTCGAATTCCTGCCCCGGATCGCACCGGGGCTGGAAATTGCGGATTTCATGCGCAGGCTGGAAACTGCGGTTGAAACCGCATCCGACAAGCTGGCTGCCGAGGCGAGATTTCCGCTGCGCGGCCTTTAGGCCGCCAGCCCCTTGCTGCCAAGGGCGAGGTATTTGTCGCGGCGGTCCTTGCGCAGCTTGTCACCGGATTTGCCGCCCAATTCGGCCAGCATGGATTTCAGCGCCTCGCCCACGGCGTTCACGGCAAAGTCAGGATCACGATGCGCGCCGCCCTTGGGCTCGGCGATGATTTTGTCGCAGATGCCCAGCTCTTGCAGGTCCTTGGCCGTCAGGCGCAGGGCTTCGGCGGCTTCGCGCATCTTTTCGGAATCTTTCCACAGGATCGAGGCGCAGCCTTCGGGGCTGATCACCGAATAGACCGAATGTTCCAACATCGCGACACGGTTGGCCGAAGCAAAGGCGACAGCCCCGCCTGACCCGCCTTCGCCGATGATCACGCTGATCAACGGCACCTTCAGCGCCAAACATTTTTCCGTGGATCGGGCAATCGCTTCGGACTGGCCACGTTCTTCGGCACCTTTGCCGGGATAGGCGCCGGGGGTGTCCACCAGCGTGATGACCGGCAGGCCGAACCGGTCGGCCAGATCCATCAGGCGGATCGCCTTGCGATAACCTTCGGGGCGGGCCATGCCGAAATTGCGCGCGATGCGCGATTTGGTGTCATTGCCCTTTTCATGGCCGATGACCATTACAGGCATGTCGTTGAACCGCGCCATGCCACCCATGACGGAATGGTCGTCGGCGAAATTCCGGTCGCCTGCCAGTGGCGTGAATTCGGTGAACAAAGCCGCGATATAATCAATGCAATGCGGCCGTTCGGGGTGGCGCGCCACCTGGCATTTGCGCCAGGGCGCAAGGTTGGCGTACAGCGAGGTCAGTAATTCGCCCGCTTTCTTGTCCAGCGCTGCCGCCTCTTTCGCGACATCCATTTCGGGATTGTCCCGCGCCATGGCGCGCAGTTCTTCGGCCTTGCCTTCAATCTCGGCGAGCGGTTTTTCAAAGTCGAGGTAAAGGGTCATTAGATCGCGCGCCTCATTACTGAAAGTCACGGTGTTATGGCGCAACCCTGATGCGTTGGCAACGGCACGGGCGCATTACGCGCCGCTGATCATCTCTGATTGGCGCACGATCACCTCGGCTTGCTTGATCGAGGCGATGTCCACAAGGCGACCCTTGTACACGGTCGCGCCTTCGCCACGGGCCTTGGCCTGTTCCATCGCGGCCAAAATCTCGCGCGCCTCGGACACGGCGGCATCGGAGGGGGTGAATACCTCGTTGGCAAGGGCGATCTGCTTGGGGTGGATCGCCCATTTGCCGACCATACCCAATGTGGCCGACCGGCGCGCCTGCGCGCGATAGCCTTCGTCATCACTGAAATCGCCAAACGGACCATCGACGGGCAACACGCCATGCGTCCGGCAGGCCGCAACAATCGCCGTCTGCGCCCAATGCCAGGGGTCGGCATAGTGCCGTGTGTCGCCATGCAGCATGTAGTAATTTTCTTGCGTCCCGCCAATGCCGGTGGTCTGCATCCCCATCGAGGCCGCGAAATCCGCAGCGCCCAGCGACATGGCCGCCATGCGCGGCGAAGACGCAGCGATTTCCTCCACATGGGCGATACCGGCGGCCGATTCGATGATGACCTCGAAACTGATCGGCTTAGTGCGGCCCTTGGCGCGTTCAATCGCGGTGACCAGCGCATCCACGGCATAGACATCTGCGGCACAGCCGACCTTGGGAATCATGATCTGGTCCAGCCTGTCGCCCGCCTGTTCCAGCACATCCACGACATCGCGGTACCAATAGGGTGTGTCCAGCCCGTTGATCCGCACGGACAGCGTCTTGCTGCCCCAATCCACCGTATTGATCGCCTCGATCACATTGGCCCGCGCGCTGTCCTTGTCGGAAGGTGCCACACTATCTTCCAGATCAAGGTTGATCACATCCGCCGCAGAGGCCGCCATTTTTGCAAAAAGCTTGGTGTTCGAACCGGGTCCAAACAACTGGCACCGGTTCGGACGGGCGGGCGGGGCAGGTTGCAGACGGAATGACATGGCGATCCTTTGGGTAGCAAAATTGCGCAACGGGTTTCCCGTTGGGTATTATATTGCGCCGCGGGTCACAAGAGGCGTTTGCAACCGCAGCATTGCGGTTGCGCGCCTGTCATCGGTTCGGGTTCAAACCCCTGCGGTCACAATCGCCTGCGCCAGTACCGGCACGCTGTGCGCATTCAGGCCTGCGACATTGAACCGGCTGTCACCCACCATGTAGATCCCATGCGCTGCGCGCATCGCGGCGACTTGATCGGGCGTCGCGCCCAACCGGCTGAACATCCCGCGATGATGGGCAAGGAAATCGAAACGGTCGGTATTGGTCAGGCGTTTCAATTCATCGGCCAATTGCTGGCGCAGCCCCAGCATGGACAGGCGTGTTTCTTCCAGTTCCGCCTCCCACTCGGCACGCAGGGCGGGGTCGGTCAGGATCGTGGTGACGACCCGCGCGCCGTGATCGGGCGGAAAGGAATAGTTCTGCCGGTTCAGAAAATTCAGGTTCTGTTGCGCGAGCGCATGCTGGTTGGCATCCTTGGCAATCGCCATCAGCGCGCCGGTGCGTTCACGGTAGATGCCGAAGTTCTTGGAACAACTAGCGGCAATCAGGCAATTGTCGAAACCGGCTGCGATCTGGCGGGTGATCTGCGCATCCGCCTCCAGCCCGTCGCCAAAGCCCTGATAGGCGATATCGACGAACGGCACAGCACCACGGTCCTGCATCAAGGCGATGACCTGCGCCATCTGCTCTGCCGTCAGGTTTGCCCCCGTCGGATTGTGGCAGCAGCCGTGCAGCAGCACAACATCGCCTGCCTTGAGCGCGCCCAGATCGGCCATCAGCCCATCGAAATCCACACCGCGCGTGGCGTTGTCGAAATAGCGGTATTCGGCCATTTTCATGCCAAGATACTTGATGATCGACGGATGGTTCGGCCATGTCGGGTTCGACAGCCAGACGGTGGCATCGGGCGATGCCATGCGGATCAGCTCCAGCGCCTGCCGGATCGCACCTGTGCCGCCGGGGGTTGCGACACAGGCCACGCGGTCTGCCGCGATACTGTCGCCCAACACCAGATCGCGGATCGCCGCGCCAAAGGCGGGATCACCGGCCAGCCCGGTATAGGCCTTGGTCGTCTGATCCGCCAAAATCCGGCGCTCAGCCTCTTTGACCGCGCGCATCACCGGCGTATTGCCGGTCGCGTCCTTGTAAACGCCGACGCCAAGGTCGATTTTATCGGTGCGCGGATCGGCGCGGTATTCGGCCATCAGCATGAGGATCTTGTCGGCGGGTTGCGGGTGCAGATTGTGCAGCATCAGGCGGCTCCGGTTGCAAGTGGAAGATCGGCATACATGCCCCATTCGGACCAAGAGCCATCGTAAAGTGCGTGATCGGTCTTGCCGATCCGTTCAAGGGCCAGCGACAGCACAGCCGCCGTGACCCCCGACCCGCAGGTCGTTATCGCAGGCTTGCTCAGATCGACGCCAGCATCGGTGAAAACGGCGCGCAGGGCGGCAGGCGGTTTCATCGTGCCATCGCCATCCAGCAAGTCCTGATAAAACACGTTGCGCGATCCCGGAATATGGCCCGAGCGCAGCCCCGCACGGGGTTCAGGCACTTCGCCACGAAACCGTGCCGGAGCGCGGGCATCGATGATCGCGTGATCACCCAGCTTGGCCGCGCGCGCGACATCGGTCACATCGCGCAGCATCTGCGCGCGCCGCTGCACGGTCATGTGGCGGTCGCGGATGACAGGCGGGGCGGTGGTGACGGTCTTGCCCTCGGCCAGCCATTTGGGCAGGCCACCATCCAGCACCGCGACAGCATCATGGCCCATCAGCCGGAACAGCCACCAGACGCGTGCGGCCGAAAACAGCCCCGCCCCGTCATAGACCACGACCTGATGACCATCGCCCACACCCATCGCGCGCATCCGCGACATGAATTTCTCGACTGGGGGTGCCATATGCGGCAGTTCCGAGCGTAGATCGCTGATCTCGTCGATATCAAAGAACCGCGCACCGGGGATATGGCCGACCTCATATTCCGCCAGCCCGGACCGGCCCGCATCGGGCAGATACCAGCTCGCATCCAGAAGCCGCAGGTCGGGGTCTTTCAGATGCGCGGCCAGCCAGTCAGTGCTGACAAGCGTTTTGGGATCATCTGGCACCATATTGGTCATCGCATTGCCCTTTGGTCAATTACCCCGTCACTATCGCGCAGGGGATATGGAAACAAGGCACCAGATATCGCGTGACAGACAGCAGCTTCTTTTTTCCAAAAATACTCCGGGGTGAGGGCCGGTCAGGCCCGAGGGGCAGCGCCCCTTACTCCCCCTGCCGCAAAAGCCGCTGTTTCTGACGGCCCCAGTCGCGGGCGGCTTCGGTCGCGCGTTTGTCGTGGTTCTTTTTGCCCTTGGCGGTGGCGATCTTCAGCTTCACCAACCCGCGATCGTTGAAATACAACACCAGCGGCACCAGCGTCATGCCTTCGCGCTTGGTGGCGTTCCACAGGCGGGACAATTCCTTGCGGCTGACCAAAAGCTTGCGCTTGCGCCGTTCCTCGTGGCTGAACATCGCGCGCTCATAGGGCGCGATATAGGCATTGGTCAGCCACAATTCACCATCATCGACAGAGGCATAGCTGTCGGCGATATTCGACTGACCGACGCGCAAGGATTTCACCTCGGACCCGGTCAGGATGATCCCGACTTCGATATCATCCTCGATGGCAAAATCATAGCGCGCGCGCCGGTTCTCGGCGACGACCTTGTAATTCGTCTTTTCGGTCTTTTTGGACATCTGCCCCAGATAGGCGCTTGGCCTCAGCTCAGCAAGCCCGCATGCACCATCGCGGCGCGCATCTTGGCCTTGGTGGCATCTGTCAGCGCGGTCAGTGGGCTGCGGACATCCTCGCTGCAAAGCCCCAAAAGCGACATGCCGTATTTGGCCCCTGCAACCCCCGGTTCGGTAAAGATCGCCTCGTGCAGCGGCATCAGGCGGTCCAATTGCGTCAGAGCCTTGGCATAATCGCCTGCCAATGTGCTTTGCTGAAACGCGGCACAAAGTGCTGGTGCGACATTGGCGGTGACCGAAATGCAGCCCACCCCGCCATGCGCGTTGAAACCAAGGGCCGTCGCATCTTCGCCCGACAATTGCATGAAATCAGCCCCGCAGCGCAGCCGCTGCTTGGGCACGCGGGCCAGATCGCCGGTCGCATCCTTGACCCCGATGATCATCGGGTGGCGCGCCAACTCGCCCATCGTGTCGGGCATCATATCCACGGCGGACCGGCCTGGAATATTGTAGATGATTACCGGCAGGCCACAATCGGCAGCAGCGGTGAAATGGGCGATCAATCCGGCTTGCGTCGGTTTGTTGTAATAGGGGGTGACGACAAGCGCGGCATCGGCACCGGCTTTTTGGGCGGCCTGCACCAGACGCACGGTTTCGATCGTATTATTCGATCCGGCACCGGCGATCACGGGGATACGGCCTGCGGCCTCTTGCACGACGATTTGCACGACCATGTCATGTTCTTCATGGGTCAGCGTCGGGCTTTCGCCGGTGGTGCCGACAGGGACCAACCCGTGGCTGCCCTGCTCCACATGCCAGTTCACCAATTTTTTCAGCGTCGCGACATCCACCTGACCGTTTGCAAACGGTGTGACCAGCGCGGGAATGGAACCCTTGAACATGCGACGTTTCCTTGTGTGCGGGACGATTCCCGTCTTGGCGAAATCGCGCGGACCCTAGACGCCTTTGCGCCTGTTGCCAAGTTTGTCAGTTGCCTTGGCGCTTGGCTGCTTTACCCTGCCAAAAAACAAACAAGAGCGGTGATCCTGATGCGTCTTTTGGCAGTCTGCCTTTTATCGTTCGTCGCGGCCATGCCGGCTGTGGCGCAGCCTGTGGACCAGCGCGCCGTTGCCGCCGTGGCGCTGGCGGGTGATGATTGGAACGCAGCCTATCTGCTGGCAGCAGACACCGATCCGGTGGCGCGCGATGTGCTGACATGGCTGCGCTTGCGCGCGGGTGACGCCGATTTCGCGGATTACCTTGCCTTTGTCGCAGACCACCCCGGCTGGCCGGGCCTGTCCCAGCTGCGCCGCGCTGCCGAGGCGGTGATCCCCGCGGACGCCGACCCGCAGAAAGTCATCGCGTGGTTCGACGCGGCACCCCCCGCGACCGGCGCGGGTGTTGTCCGGCTGGTCGCGGCCCTGACTGCCACAGGTCAGGTCGAGGCGGCCGAAACCGCCTTGCGCACCGCATGGCTGACGCTGGGGCTGGACGAAGACGGCCATGCCGTGATGATGGCCAGCTTTGCGGACAGGCTTGCCCCCCATCACGCCGCCCGCGCGGATGCGCTGCTGTGGCGCGGGCGCACCAGCGATGCCGTGCGCCTGCTGCCGGTGCTGCCCGCAGATCAGCGCGCTCTGACCGCCGCGCGCATCGGCTATGCCACCGGCACCGACAACATGCTGCCGTTGTTCACTGCCGTGCCAGCGGCGCTGCGCGACACCCCCGGCCTGCATTATGCCCGCTACAGCTGGCTGGCGGCGCGTGGTGACTGGACCGAGGCAACCGATGTGCTGCGCGCGCAATCGACCAGCCCTGCCGCCTTGCAGGAACCCTTCCGCTGGTCGGGCTACCGGCAGGTACTGGCGCGCTGGCACATGCGCGAGGGGCGCGCCGAACTGGCTTATGCGTTGGCCGCAAATCATTTCCTGACCGAAGGCGAGGCTTTTGCCGATCTTGAATGGCTGGCGGGCTATATCGCGCTGATCTATCAGGGCGATCCGGTGCAGGCGCTGATGCATTTCGACAAGGCAGCGGCGCGTGTATCCGGCCCGATTTCGGTGGCGCGGATGCATTATTGGATCGGACGTGCGCAGGATGTGAAGGGCAATACAGACCTTGCCGCGGCCGCCTATGCGCGCGCGGCGGACCACCAGACGACGTTCTATGGCCTCTTGGCCTCGGAACGGACAGGCCAGCCGCTGGATGCAGCCTTGGTCGGGGCGGATGTCGCATGGCAGGGGGCTGCCGTGTTCGACGATGACCTGACCCGCGCCGCGCTGATCTTGCTCGAAGGGGGCGAACGCGGGGCTGCAGTGACCTTTTTCGCCGCCTTGGGTGAACGGCTGGAGCCTGACGCCCTGCGCGCGGTGGGGGCTTATCTGTCGTCTATCGGCGAGGATTATTATGCCCTTCTGCTGGGCAAGACCGCCGCGACGCGTGGCATTGTCTTACCTGAAATCTATTACCCCGTGCATGATCTGGCGCAGATGGATTTGCCTGTTGATCCCGCCCTTGCCCTGTCGATCGCGCGGCGCGAAAGCGAATTCAACACCGGTATCGCCAGCCCCGTGGGTGCGCTGGGCCTGATGCAGGTCATGCCCGCCACGGCGCAGGAGGTCGCAGGCTGGCTGAACCTGCCCTATTCCCGCGCGCGGCTGACCAGCGACTGGCCGTATAATGCGACCTTGGGGGCGGCCTATTTGGCCTATCTGCAGGATGAATTCGGCCCCAGCCCCGTGATGATCGCCGCAGGCTATAACGCAGGCCCCAGCCGCCCGCGCGCATGGATACGCGAACGCGGTGATCCGCGCCTGCGGCAGATGGATGTGGTGGACTGGATCGAACATATCCCCTTTGTCGAGACCCGCAATTACGTCCAACGCGTCACCGAAAGCCTGCCGGTCTATCAGGCGCGGCTGACCGGGCAGGCGGGGCCTGTGCGGTTCACGGCGCTGCTGATCGGGCAGAAACCGGTGTTGCGGCCGGTGGCGCGGCCGGTGCGGGATTAAGAACTTTTATGCCTCCGGCGGGGATATTTTTACTCTAACGATGTGGCTTTCTGGCGGGCGCGCCAGAGCGTGAACAGCCCCGCACCGACGACGATGGCGGCACCGATGGCGACGTTGGGGCGGATCGTCTCGCCCAGCAGGCCGACGCCGATGACGCTGGCGAAGACCAGTTGCAGATAGGCGAAGGGTTGGACCGCGCTTGCCTCGGCGACCTCATAGGTCTTGATCAGCAGCCAGTGCGCCGTCACCCCCGTGATGCACAAGGTGATCATCCAGCGCCAGTCTGCTGCCGACATCGGTTCCCAGAACCAGACGCCAACCACGGTCATCACCACAGCCCCCGATGTGCCGGTCCAGAAAAAAGATGTCGTCGTATTGTCGAGCCGTGCCGCATAGCGCGTGAGCAGGCCGTAGAGTGCGAACATGAAGGCCGAGGCCAGCGGGATCGCGGCAGCAGGCGAAAATACCGCAAAGCCCGGTTGCAAGATCACCAGCACGCCCACAAAACCGATCCCGATTGCGACCCAGCGCCGCCAGCCCACAGCCTCGCCCAGCACAGGGCCGGACAGCGCCGCGATCAGCAGCGGATAGCAGGCAAAGATCGCATGGCTTTCCACCAGCCCCAGATAGACGAAGGCCGTGACCATGACGCAGATTTCCAGCGCCAGCAACGTGCCGCGCGCGATCTGCAACAAGGGTTGTTTCGTGCGTGCCGCCGCCCGGATCGACCCCGATTGCCGCCGGGCGATGGCGATCACGAAAGCGGCAAAGAACCAGTAGCGGATCATCACGATCATCACGACGTTGTTGTTCACCGCAAGATGCTGCGAAATCCCGTCCTGGATCGCGAAGATGAAGGTCGTGAGGATCATCAGCATGATCCCGAGCCTAGTATTCGTCTGCATTTTGCATCCTTGCGCGGGTCATGTGCCGCTTGCGTCCGTATCCGGGGTGGCGAGTGACGGTAAACCCGGTCTCGGCCAATGCGCGGCGGATATGCCCTGCCGCGCTATAAGTCGCTGCCGTCCCACCCACGCTTGTATGCGCCGCCACCGCCTGCAGCAGCGCGGGTTCCCAAAGCTCGGGGTTCTTGGCGGGGGAAAACCCGTCCAGATACCAGATATCCGCCGCCCCTTGCCAATCGGGCAGCGTCTGGCGTGCATCACCGATGATGACCTGCAGCGTCATTGTGTCGTCCAACACGACGCGGCCCGCGCCCGCCGTCCAAGTCTCCAGCAACTTTGCGCCATAGCCTGCCAGCGTCGGGAAATGCGCAAGCGCCGTCGCCATATCCGCCTGTGCCATCGGGAAAGCCTCGAATGATGTGAAATCCAGCCTGCCGCGCTTGCCCGCCTGCACCCAGGCGTCCCATGTGACCAGCAGGTTCAGCCCCGTGCCAAAGCCCAGTTCGCCGATCCGCAAATCGCCATCAAACCGCGCCGGCAGGTCGTTGCCGTCCAGAAATACATGCCGCGTTTCGGCCAGACCATCATCGAACGAAAAATAAGGGTCGTCGAAATCCCGCGCAATCGGCACGCCATCCCGCCAATCGAGTTTTGCTGTCTGGTCTGTCATGCCTGTCTGCCTTAGGTCTGGGGCATCTTTGGGCATTGGGGCGCGGAATGGCAATTGCTGATATCACGGTGATGGGGGCGGGGGTGTTTGGCCTGTCGGTCGCCTATGCCTGCGCGCGGCGCGGCGCGAAAGTGCAGGTGATCGACCCTGCGGGTGTGGCGGCAGGGGCCAGCGGCGGGCTGGTCGGGGCGCTTGCCCCGCATGTCCCCGAACAGTGGAACGACAAAAAGGCGTTTCAATTCGACAGCCTGATCATGGCCGAAACGTTCTGGGCGGATGTCGCCGGATTGACGGGGGCCGAAACCGGCTATGCCCGTAGCGGGCGATTGCAGCCCCTGGCAGATGAAAACGCCGTGGCGCTGGCGCGCGCGCGGGCGATATCTGCAGCCAATCTGTGGCAGGGGCTGGCGACATGGCAGGTCGAACCTGTCACGGATGCACCGTGGATGCCGCCTTCGCCCAGCGGTTACGTGGTGCGCGACACGCTGTCTGCGCTGGTCCATCCCCGCCGTGCAACGCATGCTTTGGCCGATGCGGTTACCGCCTTGGGCGGCAGCATCCAGCCCCAAGGTGTGGCACAGGGCAAGGTCGTCTGGGCCACAGGTTGGACGGGGATGCAAGACATCGGCGGCAACGGCGTGAAAGGGCAGGCAGCGCTTCTACGTCTTGATGCGGCAGGCAGCCCGCAACTCTTTGCAGACGCGCTGCATATCATCCCGCATCTGGACGGCACCGTCGCCATCGGCTCTACATCAGAGCGTGATTTCACTGATCCTTCCAGCACCGATGCGGGCCTTGATGACGTGATCGCGCGGGCCATCGCCGCCTTTCCGGTCCTGCAAGGGGCCGAAGTCATCGCCCGCTGGGCCGGGGTGCGGCCCCGCGCGCCCAGCCGCGCGCCGGTGCTGGGCCATCACCCGACGCGGGCGGGGGAGTATATCGCCAATGGTGGATTCAAGATCGGTTTCGGCATGGCGCCCAAAGGCGGGCAGGTCATGGCTGATCTGCTGCTCGATGGGATCGACACGATCCCTGACGGATTTCGCGCCACTCCCCCCATCTTGCGGGCGCGATGAATTGTTGCACAATTCACCGTGATCCCCACCGGAGGCATAAAAGTTCTTAAAGCGGCATATGCCGGTTCACATCCTTATAAAGCAGATAGCGGAAAGGCCCCGGCCCGCCTGCATAACAGGCCTGCGGGCAGAACGCGCGCAGCCACATGAAATCGCCTGCCTCGACCTCGACCCAATCCTGGTTCAGCCGATAAACCGCCTTGCCTTGCAGCACATAAAGCCCGTGTTCCATCACATGGGTTTCGGCAAAGGGGATCACGCCACCGGGCTGGAGTGTTACGATGTTCACATGCATGTCGTGGCGCATGTCGGCGGGGTCCACGAAACGGGTCGTGGCCCATGCGCCGTTGGTGTCGGGCATGGCGATGGTGGTTGCGGCTGTCTCGTCCGTGACGAAAGCCTCTGGTGCCGCAATGCCATCGACCGCGCGATAGGTTTTGCGGACCCAGTGGAACGTCGCGGGCGCATCGGTGCTGTTGCGCAGCTGCCAGTCGCAGCCCGCAGGCAGATAGGCATAGCTGCCCTCGCGCATCGCGTGATCCACCCCCGCGATGGTCAGGGTAAAGCCGCCTTTGACCACGAAGATCACGCCTTGCGCGGCTTTGTCCGTCTCGGGCCGCATGCTGCCGCCGCCTGCCGCGACCTCCATGATATACTGGCTGAAGGTTTCGGCAAACCCCGACAAGGGCCGTGCCAGCACCCAGGCGCGGGTCTTGTCCCAGAACGGCAGGTTGCTGGTGACGATATCGGTCATCACCCCCTTGGGGATCACAGCATAGGCGGTGGTGAACACCGCGCGCCCTGTCAGCAGGTCGGTTTGCGGTGGCAGGCCGCCTGTGGGGGCATAATAGTTGGTCATGGCAGGCTCCGTTTCAAAAGGCGGCAAGCGTGATCCCCGCCTGCGTCAGGTGATCGCGCAAGCCGCGCGCGATGGCAACAGCGCCCGGCGTGTCGCCGTGCAGGCAGATCGTGTCGATCCGGCAGGGCAGGTGTTTGCCGCTGTCCGCGATGATCGCCCCCGCCTGCAACATCGCAAGGATGCGCGGCCCGACCGCCGCCGGATCATGCAGCACCGCCCCCGGCAGACGGCGATCAACCAGCGTGGCATCGTCGTTATAGGCGCGGTCGGCGAAAATCTCGCCCGCCCAATGACAGCCCAGTTCACGCGCGGCACTTTCCTGCGCGGTCGCGGCCAGCACCATGATCACCAGATCGGGATCAACGTCGAGCGCGGCCTGATAACATGCCTTTGCCAGCCCAGCATCGACCGAGGCCATATTGGCAAGTGCGCCGTGCAGTTTGAGATGTCGGATCCGTCCGCCCGCGCGCCGCGCCATCGCTTGCGCTGCACCCAGTTGATAGGCAACGGCATTGGCGATTTCCGCCGCAGGGATCGGCAGGTTGTGCCGCCCAAACCCTTTGAGATCGGCAAAACCCGGATGCGCACCCAGTCCCACACCGCATGCGATGGCCTGCCGCATCGTGCGGTCCATCACATCGGGATCGCCTGCGTGAAACCCGCAGGCCACATTGGCCGAGGTGACGATATCGAGCAATGCTGCGTCATCCCCCATCGTCCAGGCGCCGAAACTTTCGCCCATGTCAGCGTTCAGATCAACCTTGAGTGCCATCACCGTCCTGTTCCAGATCGTCGCCCGCGGTCACCCCGCTGACAAGTTGGTAGCGCAACAGATCGGCGATGTCATGCGGATCGCGGATCAGGGGTTGGCAGGCCTGCCGCAGGGTGCGCAGCAGGTCAGCATCCGATTGCGCGGTCGCATCGGCCTGCGCGATATCCAGCAGGGTGAATTGCAGCACCGTGCCGGGGGCTGCCTGTGCTGCGCGCGCCAGATCGGCGGGGATGACGGTGCCGATGCGCGGATACCCCCCGATGGTCTGACATTCTGCAAGCAGCACATAAGGCACGCCGTCGCCGGTCAGTTGCACATCACCCGCCACGATCAGGTCCGATGTGATGCTCAGCCCGCTGGCCACCCCGAAGGGCGCGCCGTCATGGTCCAGCCGCACGCCCTGCCGGTTGCCGCGCGGATCGCGGCGAAAGGACGTGGACAGGAACCGTGCCAGCGTGGCGTCGTCGAACAGGTCTGTCTGCGGGCCGGGCATCAGGCGGATCAGGCCGCCACTGTACCTGTCGGTGCTATCCAGCCGCCTGGGCGGCGTATCCGGCGCAGGATCGCCACCCAAGGGCAGGATGTCATCCGCCACCAGCGCCCGCCCCAGCCCAGCGGTCAGATGCGCGGCACGGCTGCCCATGACAGGCGTGGTCACGATCCCACCCGCAAAGGCGAGATAGCCGTAAACACCCGCCCGCGCGCCGCCGATGGTCAGTTTCGCACCCGCCGCTAACAGCTGGCTGGTGTTTGGTGGCACTGGCACGCCGTCGATGCTGGCCTGCATCAGCGCGCCGGTCAGGGCGATGCGCAGGGGACGGTCGGTGCTGAACACCCCGCCGAACCCCGCCATTTCAAGAACCGCCAGCCCCGTGTCGTGATCCAGCAATGCCGCCGCTTCCAGCAGGGCCAGCCTGTCAGCGGCACCGCCGCGCGACAGGCCCTGCGCGGTCCAACCCGGGCGGCCAAGGTCTTGGACCGTGACACCGGGACCCGCGCTATGAACCGTTAACACCGGCATCAGCGCAACACCTCGCAGGTTGCGCCGCCGTTGCTGTCGGGATTGGCTTGCAGGTCGCGCAGGGTATCGTCGGACACGGCCACGAATTGCACCGCGTCGCCCGGGTCCAGCGCGAAGGGTCTGTCGCGGTCAGGCCGCCAGACCGAAAAGGCGCTTTGCCCGATCTGCCGCCAGCCGGTGGGTGTATCGGCGGCAAAGATGATCAACTGGCGTACCGCCGTGACCAGCGCGCTGCGTGGGACCTTTGGCGTTAGCTCGGATTGGCGCGGGATGTCCCAATGCGGCGGCATCATCCCCAGATAGGGCTGACCGGGCGCAAAACCGATGGCCAGAACGCGCAATTGCAGTGCCGTGATCTGCGCGACGGCCAGATCGGGGGTCAGCCCTGCAAACTTTGCCGCTTCGGCCAGTTGCGGGGCGTGGTCAGGGCCAAAGGCCACCGGAATGCGCCACAGGCGACGCGGCGAGGTATCGGCGTCGCGCAACAGCGCCAGCAGATCGCGCAAGGCGTGGGTCAGGTTGTGACGGTCGGTTTTGGCCGGGTCGAACCCGACCCGCACCGATGTCAGCGAGGGGGCCACTTCGGTCACGCCGGGCAGACCGGCTGCGATGACCGCATCGCAAAAGGCATGCGCCGCGCCATTGGCTTGTGGTGACAGCGCCCGCGAAAACCGCACCAGCACACCATCCAGCCCTAAAGGGCAGATGGCCAGGTCGCCGGTGCTGTCGTTGATAGCGATGTCGGGCAAAGGGCGGCTCCTGTGGTTGGTTGGCTGAATTAGTCATGTGGTCTGGGCAAATGTCCAGACGGCCGCGCGTGGCCCGCGCGGCATCATCATGCCGTGAAGCCATGGCAGTAACTGGCCTGCTGCATCTGGTAACGCGAACGCAGGCATACTACCTAAACACGACTTGGCCGATGCTTTATGCTGGCTGGACGAAAAAGGAAAACCGATGGCTGGCGCGACCCCACCCGATCAGACGGGAAAACTGCAGTTCGATACTGACAAAGGCGCCGGGCGGTCCAAGTGGATCGCGGGGCTGTTTGCGCTGGCGCTGATCGGCTGGATGGGCAGCGGGGTGATCCTGCCCTCTGCTGACCCCGATGCAGGTGTCGTTGCGGATGCGCCGGACCGTGCTGTCAGCGTTGCGGTGATGGATTCGGTCGCACAGAACGTGCCGCTGGTCCTGACTGCCGAAGGCCAGTCTATCCCCGACCGCGCCGGCACACTGCGGGCCAAGGCGGACGGACAGATCGCCAGCGTTGCCGTATCGCGCGGCGATCTGGTGAGCGCAGGGCAGGAAATCGCCCGTATCGACGCAAGCATCGCCGAGGCACAGCTGCTACAGGCGCAGACCCAGCTGGCGCAAGTGCAGCGCGATTACGACAACGCCTTGGCCTTGCAGGACCGTGGCATCGCGACCGAAGACCGCGTATCGCAAGCACGCGCAGTCCGCGCCGCAGCCGAGGCTGCCGTCACATCGGCGCAGGACCAGTTGGACAATACAATCGTGACCGCCCCCTTTGCCGGTCGGTTGAATGATCTGACCGTGAATACCGGCGAATCTGTCGAAAACGGCATGGTCGTGGCCGAAGTGCTGGACAATGACCCGCTGACCGTCGTCGTGCAGGTGCCGCAACAGGCGCTATCGCGTCTGCAAACCGGACAGGATGCGCAGGTGTCGTTTATCACTGGCGAGCAAAAGGCAGGCACCATTGCCTTTATCGGGGCCAATGCCGACCGGCAGACCCGTACCTTTCGGGTCGAGATCGTCGTCGACAACCCCGACAGCGTGATGCCTGCGGGGCTCAGCGCGCGTGTATCCATGCCGACAGGGCAGGCGCGTGGGCATTTCGTGTCGCCTGCGGTCTTGTCGCTGGGCACGAACGGCGAACTGGGGGTCAAGACTGTGGATGCCGATAATCGCGTTGTGTTTTCGACCGTGCAGATCGTGCGGGCGCAGACCGATGGTATCTGGATTGCGGGGCTGCCCGAACAGGCGCGGATCATCACCGTGGGTCAGGGTTTCGTCAATCAGGGCGATCATGTTGAACCGCGCGCGCCGGCGCAGGACCAGACTGCCTTGGTGCAGCCATGAACGGGCTGATCGACGCCGCCTTTGGGCGTGGCAAGGTTGTCACGCTGGTCTTTGCCTTCCTGTTGCTGGTGGGCGGCTTTGCCTATCTGGCGATCCCCAAGGAAAGCAACCCCGAGGTCACTATTCCGGTTGTCTATGTATCCACATCGCTGGACGGGATTTCGCCGCAGGATTCCGAAGATGTGCTGGTGCGCCCGATGGAAACCGAATTCGCGTCATTGACGGGCCTCAGCACGATGACCGCAAAAGCGGGCGAAGGGTTTGCCACCGTGCAGCTGGAATTCGAGCCGGGCTATGAAGCGGGTCAGGCGCTGGACGATGTCCGTCAGGCCGCCGACCGTGCCGAAAACGACCTGCCCGACAGCGTCAATCTGACCGTGACCGAGATTAACACAGCCCTGTTCCCGATCCTGACGGTGATCTTGTCCGGGCCGGTGCCTGAACGGACGCTGAACGCCATCGCCGACAATCTGCAGGACGAGATCGAGGCGCTGGGCGGCGTGCTCGAGGTGGATGTGGCGGGCAAGCGCGACGAATTGCTTGAGGTGCTGATCGACCCTACCGTGTTCGAGACCTATAATCTGTCGTTTGACGAATTGATCGGGTCGATCACGCGCAACAACCAGCTGATCGCCGCCGGTGCCATCGAAAGCGAGGCGGGGCGCATCGTTCTCAAGGTGCCGGGTCTGATCGAAAACGTGCATGATGTGATGGACCTGCCGATCATCACGCGCGGCCAGACCGTGGTGACATTTGCCGATGTCGCCACGATCCGCCGCACCTTCGAGGATCCTTTGGGCTATGCCCGCATCGACGGCCAGCCCGCGCTGGCGCTGGAGATCAAGAAACGCGCAGGCGCCAACATTATCGACACGGTGGACGACGTGCGCAGCGTCATCGACCGTGTGCGCGCCGATTGGCCCGAGACGGTCGAGATCAGCTATACGCTGGACGAAAGCGAAACCGTCAAGACCATGCTGTCCGACCTGGAGGCGAACGTGATCGCGGCGATCATGCTTGTGATGATCGTTGTCGTCTATGCGCTGGGCCTGCGGTCGTCGGTGCTGGTCGGGCTGGCCATTCCCGGCGCGTTCCTGACGGGTGTCGCGGCTTTGTATTTCATGGGGCTGACGATGAATATCGTCGTGCTGTTCTCATTGATCCTTGTCGTGGGGATGCTGGTGGACGGGGCCATTGTCACGGTCGAACTTGCCGACCGCTACCTGCACGAAGGCGACAGCCCGCGCCTGGCCTATGCCCGCGCGGCCAAACGCATGGCCTGGCCGATCATCGCCTCGACCGCGACCACGCTTTGTGTGTTCTTTCCGCTGTTGTTCTGGACGGGCGTCGTGGGCGAATTCATGAAATTCCTGCCGATCACGGTGATCGTCACGCTGTCGGCGTCGTTGTTCATGGCGCTGATCTTTATCCCTGTTGTCGGCGGCATGATCGGCAAGCGGCAGGGCCAGACAGCCAAGGCCAAGGCGCAGCTTTACGCCGCCGAAAAAGGCGATCCACGCCAGATGACGGGTTTCATGGGCGGCTATATCCGCGTGCTGGAATGGTCGATCCTGCGGCCCTGGACCACGCTGTCCTTTGCGATGATCGCGCTGGTCGCATCCTTTGTGGCTTATGGTCATTTCGGCAATGGCCTGACCTTTTTTCCTGATGTCGAACCCGATTATGCGCAGGTCGAAATCCTCGCCAAGGATAATTTTTCGGTCTTCGAACAAGACGCCTTGGTCCGGCAGGTCGAGGCACGGATCGCCGCTTATGATGAAATCGCCAGCGTTTATGCCAATTCCGGCGCATCGCAGGAAAGCGGCGATGTCATCGGGTCGCTGCAACTGGAACTGACCGATTGGGATACCCGTCGCCCCGTCGCCCTGATCGCCGAGGATATCCGCGCCGATATGGCCCAGATTCCAGGGATCGAGGTGCAGGTGCAGACCGCATCTGGCGGTCCGGGCGGCGGCAAGCCGATCAATCTGGAGATTTTCAGCGCCAATGATGCCGACCAGAATATCGCCATGGCGGCGGTTCTGGCTGAAATGGACCGGCTTGGCGGGTTTATCGACATCATCGATTCGCGCCCCAGCCCCGGCGTGGAATGGCAGATCAGCGTTGACCGGTCCGAGGCTGCGCGCAGCGGTGCCGATGTCGCCCTGCTGGGGCAGGCGGTGCAATTGCTGACGCGCGGGATCAATGTCGCCACTTACCGGCCAGAGGATGGTGACGGCGAGGTTGATATCGTGGTGCGCTTTCCTGCCGACAGCCGCACGCTGGAAGAGTTGGAGGCGCTGCGCGTGCCCACCTCGGTCGGTCTGGTGCCGATTTCGAATTTCGTGTCGTTCAATCCGGCCCCGCGGTCGGGTGTGATCACGCGCATCGACCAAGCCCGCGTGCTGACAATTTCCGCCGATGTAGCCCCTGGCATTCTGCCCAATGACCAGACGCTGGCGCTGCAAGCGACGATCGAAGGGCTTGATCTGCCCGACAGCGTCAGCATCAAATTCGGTGGCGAAGCGGAAGACCAGGCTGAATCCATGATCTTTCTGGCGGGCGCATTCCTGTCGGCTATCGGGCTGATGTTCCTGATCCTGCTCGCGCAGTTCAATTCGTTCTGGCAAGCCTTTGTCGTGATGTCGGCGATCGTCTTTTCGGTCGCGGGGGTGCTGTTGGGCCTGATGATCACGGGTCGCCCCTTTGGTGTGGTGATGGGCGGGATCGGGGTGATCGCGCTGGCGGGGATCGTGGTGAACAACAACATCGTGCTGATTGACACCTACAACGAATTGCGCGCCGCAGGGCTATCCTCGCTCGAGGCGGCTTTGCGCACGGGGGCGCAGCGTCTGCGGCCCGTTGTGTTGACGTCTGTGACGACGGCGCTGGGGCTGATGCCGATGGTGATTGGCCTGAACATCAACTTTTTCACGCGCGAGATCGTCTATGGCGCGCCGTCGACGCAATGGTGGACAGAATTGTCCAGCGCGATTGCAGGCGGGCTGGTTTTTGCCACGGTGCTGACCCTGCTGGTCACGCCGGCGATGCTGATGCTGGGCGAAAAGCGCGCCAAACGTGATGTGCCGAACACGGCGCTGGCCCCTGCGGAATGATTAGGCGGGCAGGATGATCCGCGCCGCCCGTTCTGCGGCGGCCAGCGCCCCTTCGATCAGGCCGCCGTTGTCGGTGGTCAGTTCCGCGCAGGCGAAAATGATCCGGTCATGCGCGACCTGTCGCAAGGCCGCTGGCAGCAGATAGGCCGGATGCCCCGCTGGTGGCGTCGCATCCGCAGGGGTGGCGGTGAAGGTTTCGCGCGACCAATCCATGATCTGCAACCTGCGCGGTGAGGCGGCCTGCGGCCCAAACAGGTTGACCAGTTGGGCGATCACCGGCGCGCGCAGATCGACCTGCGCGCGTTGGTCTGCCGGCACACCGACAAACCCGAACAAGGCGCCAAGCGGGCCTTGCGCGGGGCTGGCATCATGGATTTCGGCCAAGGGGCCTCGCCTGCTGGCGGCATCGCCGGACAGGGCGTCATCGCGCCAGAATGGCGTGTCGTACACCGCGACGCATTTTGCATGGGCGCCCATCCAGACCGGAACAGCCGCCAGCGCCTGCTGCACATCCACGGGCAGGGCAGGAGTAAAGGCCAGCCCTGCGGCCAGCCGTGGCGGGATGGCGATCACCACCCTGTCGGCGATGATGGTGCGACCGTCCTGCAAGCTCGCGCCGCTGTCCGATACCTGTTGCACAGCCGCGCCCGTGATCAGCCGCGCGGGGTCCAGCCGCGCGACAAGGGCCGCCACCAGCGCACCAGTGCCGCCCGAAATCCGCAGAGATCCGGCCATCGACATGAAGCCTTGGTCGCGGATCACGCGCCCGTCGGGTTGTTCGTAAAGCTGCGCACCCTGTGCGTGCTGGGCAAACAAAGGCAGATCCAGCAGATCGCAAAGCGCCGCGATCCGCGCCTGCCCGGGCCAGACCCAAGACGGCCCCAGATCGAACCCTTCGCCGTCCAGATGCAAGGATACGATCCGCCCGCCAAAGCGGTTGCGGGCCTCGACAAGCAGAAAATCCTGCCCCGCCATTTGCAGGCGATGGGCAAGAGAAAGGCCCGTCAGGCCACCACCGATGATCAGGGTTGTTGTTTTCATCTGCGGCCCCCTTGCCGTGCAATGGCCGCGAAAAAGGGGCGCAGCCGATGAACCGGCTGCGCCCTGCCTGGCTTATTTCAGATCGAAACGGTCCAGTTCCATGACCTTGGTCCATGCCTGCACGAAGCGCCCGACGAAACGATCCGCCTGATCGTTCTGGGCATACACTTCGGCGATGGCGCGCAGCTGCGAGTTGGAACCGAACACCAGATCGACGCGCGTGCCGGTCCATTTCACTGCACCGGTCGCACGATCACGGCCTTCGAACGCATTTTCGTCACCGGCGACCGGGGTCCAGTCATTGGCGATATCGGTCAGGTTGACGAAAAAGTCGTTGCTCAGCGTGCCGGGCTTGTCGGTCAGCACACCGTGGCTGGTGTTGCCATAGTTTGCACCCAGAACACGCAAGCCACCGACCAGCGCGGTCATTTCCGGTGCCGACAGACCCAGAAGTTGCGCACGATCCACCAGCAGCTTTTCGGCAGCAACCGACAGGCCAGGCTTGAGATAGTTGCGGAAACCATCGGCAATCGGTTCCATCACTTCAAAGCTTTCGGCATCGGTCTGTTCGGCTGTCGCATCGGTCCGGCCCGGCGTGAAAGGCACAGACACGTCATGGCCACCGGCCTTTGCCGCAGCTTCGATTGCGGCAGAGCCACCCAGCACGATCAGATCGGCCAGCGACACGCGCTTGTTGCCGCTCTGGGCTGCGTTGAACGCGCTTTGCACGCCTTCGAGTGCTGCCAACACCTTAGCCAGTTCAGCAGGCGCGTTGACGGTCCAGTCCTTTTGCGGGGCCAGACGGATGCGTGCGCCATTGGCACCGCCCCGGTTGTCCGACCCGCGGAAGGTCGAGGCCGACGCCCAAGCTGTGCGCACCAGTTCCTGCACCGACAGACCCGTCGCCATGATCTGCGCCTTGAGCGCGGTCACATCGGCGGAGGAGATCAGGTCGTGATCGACGGCGGGGATCGGGTCCTGCCAGATCAGGTCTTCGGCGGGGACTTCGTTGCCAAGATACAGCGCCTTTGGCCCCATGTCGCGGTGGGTCAGTTTGAACCACGCACGGGCATAGGCATCGGCGAAAATCTCTGGGTTTTCGTGGTAATGCTTGGAAACCTTCGCATAAGCAGGGTCGAGTTTCAGTGCCAGATCGGCAGTGGTCATCATTGGCGCATGGCGGCGTGCGGGGTCATGGGCATCTAGCACCGCATCCGACATCGCGCCATTTGCAGGGCGCCATTGATGCGCGCCAGCGGGGCTTTTCGTCAGTTCCCAATCATTGCCGAGCAGGGTGTCAAAATAGCTCATGTCCCAAGTGGTCGGCGTTGCGGTCCAGGCACCTTCGATGCCGCTGGTCGTGGTATGCACGCCCTTGCCTGTGCCAAAACCGTTCTTCCAGCCAAAACCCATCTGGTGGATCGGCGCGCCTTCGGGCTCGGGGCCGACAAGAGCTGCGTCACCCGCACCATGCGATTTGCCGAATGTGTGGCCACCGGCGACCAAGGCGACTGTTTCTTCGTCGTTCATTGCCATCCGTGCGAATGTTTCGCGGATGTCATGGGCCGATGCCAGCGGGTCAGGGTTGGCGTTGGGGCCTTCGGGGTTGACGTAGATCAGGCCCATCTGCACGGCGGCCAGCGGGTTTTCCAGCTCGCGCTCGCCCCTGTAGCGGTTATCGCCGAGCCATGTGTCTTCGGTGCCCCAATAGATGTCTTCTTCGGGTTCCCAAATGTCGGCGCGACCGCCGCCAAAGCCAAAGGTTTCGAACCCCATCGATTCCATCGCCACGTTGCCGGCAAGGATCATCAGATCGGCCCAGGAAATCTGGTTGCCATATTTCTGCTTGAGCGGCCAAAGCAACCGGCGCGCCTTGTCCAGATTGCCATTGTCAGGCCAGCTGTTCAGCGGCGCGAAACGCTGCGTGCCAGACCGCGACCCGCCGCGTCCATCAGCGGTGCGGTAGGTGCCTGCACTGTGCCATGCCATGCGCACGAAGAACGGGCCGTAATGGCCGTAATCGGCAGGCCACCAATCCTGGCTGTCAGTCATCAGCGCGGTCAGGTCTTGTTTCAGCGCCTGCAGGTCCAGCTTCTTGAATTCTTCGGCATAGTTGAAATCTTCGCCCATCGGGTCAAGCGCGGGGGCGTTCTGGTGCAGGATGCGCAGGTTCAGCTGGTTTGGCCACCAATCGCGGTTACCGCGTGTACCAGTGGTGGTGTTCAGGCCGACCCCGTGCATGACAGGGCATTTTCCAACATCATTTCCGTCCATGATTCTCTCTCCGATCGTGTTGTGGCTATGCGTGATTGCGGCGCTGCCGTTTGGCCGGCAAGCGCGCTTAGAATCCTTCTAACATAAGATTGTCATTTGTTTAAGTTGCAATTTATAATAGTTTCGATAACTTAAAGTTATGAATATCACGCTCAAACAACTGCGCTATTTCGAGGCTTTGGCCCGCCACGGCCATTTTGGCCGTGCGGCGGATGCCTGCGCCATTTCGCAACCCGCCCTGTCGGTGCAGATCAAAGAGCTTGAGGGCGCGCTTGGCACGCCCCTGTTCGAACGCGGCGCGCGGCAGGTGCGGTTGACCGCCTTTGGCGAAAATTGGGCGCAGCGCGTGCGCGACATTTTGCAAGCGGTGGATGAACTGGGCGATATGGCGCGCGCCGCGCAATCGGGGCTGGCGGGACGGTTGCGGATCGGGGTGATCCCGACCATCGCCCCCTATCTTTTGCCGGGCCTGATCGGTGCGCTGGGGCGCAGCTTTCCCGATCTGGACGTGCATGTGCGCGAAACCGTGACCCAACGCCTGATCGAGGAATTGCACGACGGGCAGATTGATACCGCGATTGTCGCACTTCCGGTTGCCGAACCGGGGCTGGCGGAATTGGCCCTGTTCGATGAAAAGCTGCTATTGGTCAGGTCCGAAAAGGATGGCGCCGCGCCAGTGCCGCAGGCGTCGGACTTGCGCCACCTGCGGCTGTTGCTGCTGGAAGAAGGCCATTGTTTCCGCGATCAGGCGCTGTCTTTCTGCAACCTGCAATCGGCGATGGCCCGCGACGGTCTGGACGGCAGTTCACTGTCCACGCTGGTGCAGATGGTGGGTGCGGGCATTGGTGTCACGCTGATCCCGCAGATGGCCGTCGCGGTCGAAACCCGGTCTGCCCCCGTCAGCATCAGCCGCTTTGCAGACCCGCAACCGGCGCGCACGGTGGGCATGATCTGGCGCAAAACCAATCCGATGGCCGCGCAATTTCAGCAGGTCGGTGATGTCGTGCGCCAGACAGCGGATGCCCTGATGCCAGAGGTCGCGTCTGTCGCGACGTAACGTCCGCTTGTAAACTCTGGCTTCACAAAGCCATCAATCCGGCTACGTTCGGTGAAACGCTTTTGGGAGGAAGCACTTTGGCAAACGACCGTCCGTGGACGGCCTTTTACGGCCCGTCCGTTCCAAGCAGTATTGATGATATGCCCTACCGCAGCCTTGGTGATTTCATTACCTCGATCGCGGCTGTCTATGGCGACCTGCCAGCCTTCACCACGGTGTTGCCGAACGGGATGAACGGCACGCTGACATTCCGGCAGGCCGATGAAATGTCCGACGCTTTGGCTGTCTATCTGCGCGATATTGCGGGATTGCAGGCGGGCGACCGGGTGGCGGTGCAGGTGCCAAATTGCCTGTCCTATCCGGTGGCGGCGATGGCGGTGTTCAAGGCGGGCTGCGTGCTGGTCAACGTCAACCCGCTCTATACCGCGGATGAAATGGCCAAGCAGTTCATCGATGCCGAACCCGCCGCAGTCATCGTGGTGGACATGTTCGCCGACAAGCTGGCCGAGGCGGTGAAAACCTATCCTGTCAAGCATGTGATCGTCACCCGCGTGGCCGAATACCTGCCGCGCCTGCCCAAGATGATCGTCGGGATGGTGCAGAAACATTGGGATAAATCGGTCCTGCCGATCAGCATCCCACATATCCGCCTGCCCGATGCCGTTGCGGCGGGACGTGCCAAGCATGACAGCCTGCACAATGCGATCGAGGCTTACCGCAGCACGATCAGCCCCGATGATGTCGCCTGCCTGCAATATACTGGTGGCACGACCGGCGTGTCCAAGGGCGCGATGCTGTCACATGCCAATATCCTGATGAACATGGCGCAGACCATGTCGCTGATCACCAACCTGGAAAAAGGCAAGGAAGTGGCCCTGACTGCCCTTCCGCTCTATCATATCTTTGCATTTACGGTGAATTTTCTGGGATTTTACTCCATCGGTGCGCGCAACATCCTGATCCCGAACCCGCGCCCTTTGTCCAACCTCAAACGCGCCTTCGAGAATTACAAGATCACTTGGATGAGTGGGGTGAATACCCTGTTCAACGGGCTGAACAATGAAGTCTGGTTTCTGGACACGCCGCCCAAACATCTCAAATTCGCCTCGGCGGGGGGGATGGCCTTGCAGACATCGGTGGCCGAACGGTGGGAACAGGTGACGGGCAAACCCGTGCTCGAAGGCTACGGGCTGACCGAATCCTCACCCGTGCTGACATTCAACCCCTTTGGGCAGGTCCGGCATGGCAGCATCGGTGTCCCGATCCCGTCCACGGATGTCCGCTGCGTCGATGACGACGGGGTGGATGTGCCACAGGGCCAGCCCGGCGAAGTCATCGCCAAGGGGCCGCAGATCATGCTGGGCTATTGGCGCAAACCCGAAGAGACGGCCAAGACAATCCAGAATGGCTGGCTTTTGACCGGCGATATCGGGACAATGGACGCCGACGGCTATTTCCGCATCGTGGACCGCAAGAAGGACATGATCCTTGTGTCCGGTTTTAACGTCTATCCCAACGAGATCGAGGATATCATCGCCGCCCACCCCGATGTCATCGAGGTCGCCGTGATCGGTGTGCCGGACGGGGCGGCGGGCGAGGCGGTGAAAGCCTATGTCGTAGCCCGCAACGAGGGTCTGAGCAAAGACGATTTGCGCGCCTACTGCAAAGAGCATCTGACCGGCTATAAAGTACCGAAATTCGTGGAATTCCGCGATGAATTGCCGAAATCCAACGTCGGAAAAATCCTGCGCAAGGATCTACGCGCGCAGGAACAGGCGCAGGCCGCGTGATGCGGATGTCGTTGAAAGGGAAGATGTAAGATGGTTGGACCACTCGAACAGGCCATTTTGGCGCTGATGATTTTCGTGATCATGTTGGGGATGGGCGCGTCGCTGACCCCGCGCGATTTTGCGCTGGCGCTCAAGCGGCCTTATGGGTTGGGGGTCGGTGTGGTGGCGCAATTCGGTTTCATGCCGCTGATCGGTTTCGCGTTGGCCACGACGCTGCCGGTGTCGGACACGATCAAGATTGGTATCCTGATCATGGCCTGTATGCCGGGCGGGACCACGTCGAATATCTTTACCTATTTTTCCAAGGGTAATCTGGCGCTGTCGGTCCTGATGACAGTGACATCGACAGTGTTCGGGGTGATCCTGATTCCCGTCGTGCTGCTGGTCTATGCCGGCGCGCTTGATCTGGATATCCCGCGCGAGAATATCGTCGTGACGCTGGTCTTGTTGCTGGTGCCGGTCGCGATCGGGATGATCTTGCGCAAGGTCAGCGCCAATGTGGGCGCCGTGACCGAATTTTTCGGGTCGCTGCTGGCGCTGTTCTTTATCCTGTTCCTGATCGTGTCGTGGATTCCGCGCAATTGGGAATTTCTGCTGGCCACGACATGGGGCACCTATTTCGCGTCGATCATGCTGGGGCTGTTCGGCTTTGGCATCGGCTATGGCTTTGCCAAGCTGTTGCGGCTGCATCCGCGCAATGCGCGCACCGTGGCGCTGGAGACCGGTATCCAGAACGGCCCGCTGGCCATTGCGATCATCGCCTTCACCTTCAGCGGCAGCGAGGCACAGGCGGTCATGGCCGTTCCGGTGCTGTATTCATTGTTTATCGTGATGAGTTCGGCCGCGCTGACGCTGTGGTTCCGGCGGATCAATACGGCAGCTGAACAGCCGCTGCCGAACGGGTTGTTGTAAGCGCGGCGCCAAAAAGGCCGGATGCCTCCGGCGGGGATATTTAGGCTCGGAAGGTGGGGGCGGGCGCAGGACGCCGTCTGCCCCTGTTCAAAACATAGTCTGTTTTGGAAAGTGGTGGAGCCAAGGGGAATCGAACCCCTGACCTCTTGCATGCCATGCAAGCGCTCTCCCATCTGAGCTATGGCCCCAATTGCAACCTGCGTTGCGTGTTGCTGTCTATGCAGCAGACCGGGCGAGATCAAGTGCAAATCGCGCCCGGTGATCAGCTTTTAATCGTCGTCGGGCTTGGCCGCGACATCACCCAGATCGTCGAAAGACACGGTGTCTTCGTCGTCGTCGTCTTCCAGAACATCATCGCCCAGATCAACATCGTCTTCTTCCTCGTCGTCGAGGATCAGATCGTCTTCGTCATCCACGTCGCGCGACTTCTTGGACTGCAGGTCTTCGGCATCCGCGACCATGGTGCGGGTCTTGGATGTGTCGATTGTGACCTCTTTGCCCGTGTAGGGGCTGATGATCGGTGTCGCGTTCAGGTCGTAAAAGCGTTTGCCGGTTTCGGGGCAAAGGCGCTTTGTGCCCCATTCTTCCTTAGGCATAGGCTATCCCTTCAAAAACTTGGTCGCCCCTTGCGGGGGATCGCTGCCAACTGCCATAAGCATTGACAGGTGTCAAAGGCTTTGGCGCAGGCATTTACAGAAAGCTGGATATGGGCCGTCACACGTTGCATGGCAACCCCCCGATTGATGTGACATTGCGCAAATCGGCACAGGCGCGACGGTTATCGTTGCGGGTGTCGCGGCTGGACGGGCGCGTGACGCTGACAATGCCGTCAGGCCTGCCTGATCGCGAGGGGCTTGCTTTCCTGCGCGACAAGGAAGATTGGCTGCGCGGCCATCTGGGCCGCCTTGGTCCGGCAGAATCTGTGAAGATCGGATCCATGGTGCCGGTGCAGGGCAGGGCCTTGCCCGTGGTGGCGGGGCCGCGTTTGCGGGTGCTTGACGATCGGATCGAGGTACCGCCCAGTCGTGCGGCTGCAGGGCCGATCCGTGCGCGACTGCGGGCGATGGCGCGCGATGCGCTGGCTGCGGCGTCTGACCGGCATGCCGCTGCACTGGGGGTTGGCTATGACAAGCTGGCAATCCGGGACACGCGGTCGCGCTGGGGGTCGTGTTCCAGCAAGGGCGTGCTGATGTATTCCTGGCGGCTGATCATGGCCCCGCCGGCGGTGCTGGATTATGTTGCCGCCCATGAAGTCGCGCATCTGCGCGAGATGAACCATGCGCCCGCGTTCTGGGCTGTCGTGACGCAGCTTTGCCCCGATTACGCGACCCACCGGCAATGGCTGCGCGATCATGGCGAAAGCCTGCACCGCCTGCGGTTCGACGATTGACGGGCGCGCGTTTTGTGATCACATATCTGCCATGCTGATCCAACCCCGCCCTGTCGATTCAACCACCTCTGCGCATGAACGCGTTTACCGCGCCTTGCGTACCCAGATCATGCATGGCGAATTGGCACCCGGTGCGGCGCTGACCCTGCGCGGCATCGGCAAGAGCTATGGCGTGTCGATGACCCCCGCGCGCGAGGCTGTCCGCAGGCTGGTCGCGGAAGGGGCCTTGTTTTTGTCCTCATCGGGCCGCGTGTCCACGCCTGCGCTGACCAACGAACGGATCGAGGAACTGGCGACGCTGCGCGCTATGCTGGAACCGGAGCTGGCATCGCGCGCTTTGCCGCGCGCGCATTTCGCGCTGATCGACCGGCTGGAGGCGATCAATCAGGGTGTCAGCCAGATGGTCGCGCGGCAGGATGCGACGGGCTATATCCGCATGAACCTTGAATTTCACCGGATGTTGTATCTGCGTGCGCAGGCCCCCGCGATGCTGGCCATGACCGAAACGGTCTGGTTGCAGTTGGGGCCGACGATGCGCGCGCTTTACGGGCGGTTGAACCGCAAGGAGCCGCCCTATCATCATAAACTGATCCTGAGCGCGCTAAAGGCCGGGGATGAACCGGGGCTGCGCCTGGCGATCCGCACCGATGTGACGCAGGGCTTGCGGATGCTCAAAGGCTAGGCACCGCGCGCGTTCATATCCGCGATGGCCAGTCCGAGCATGCGGCGGAAATCTGTGCCATGCATGCCAAGGCCATGCGCGAGCGTCGTCACAAAAACGTATTCGGCCGGAAAGATCCGCCCGCTTGAAATCGCGATCGACAGCACGCCGTGGATCATCACAGCTTTTTCGTCGGCGCGCAGGCCCGTTCCGAAGGCGATGTAATCCTGCGGTTCCAAGTTTGGTCGGGTTTGATCGGCCATCTGCATGATTTCGGTTGGCGCAAAGCTGCGCCCCGTCAGCCGCTGGATCGTGTCACTGATCAGCGCGACCTCGGCTGCGGCAATAATGCCGTCGCATTTGCCGACATGACACATCGCCGATAGCACGCGGGCCGCTGCCTTCTTGCGCAATGGCTTTTCCGGATCGAACCCGAGGAACGATGCGATGCGCCTGATCATCGTCAGGCCGACAGCGGTTCTAGGGAAGAAAATACGCAAGACGTGTTGCGGATTGTGGTGGTCAACCGACGCGGTGGTGTGAGTGCAGGCACAGCCCGTCCAATCGACACCAAACCCGCAAGGACCACCCGCTTCATCTTTTACCGCAGACTAACGCCACACACTGAAATCATGGTTAATGATAGATTGTGGCGCAGATATGGTCGACCAGGTCCAGCAACGGGTTATTGCTGCCGCGCAGGGTGCGGCGATAATCCGATGGATCACCGCCGCATCGCGCAGATCAGGCGTGTATTGCCCCGTCGCCACAAGCCAGCGCGGCCTCGCGCACAGCCTCGGAATAGGTCGGGTGGGCATGGCAGGTGCGCGCAAGGTCTTCGGCTGCGGCGCCAAATTCCATTGCGACGCAGATTTCGTGGATCAGATCGCCCGCCATCGGGCCGATGATATGCGCACCCAAAATCCGGTCGGTTTCCTTGTCGGCAAGGATTTTGACGAAACCGTCAGCGGCATGGTTCGCCTTGGCCCGCGCATTGCCCATAAAGGGGAATTTGCCGACCTTATAGGCGCGCCCTGCTGCTTTCAGCGATTCTTCGGTTTCGCCGACATTGGCGACCTCGGGGTGGGTATAGATCACGCCGGGGATCACGCCGTAATTCACATGGCCGTGCTGGCCTGCAAGGATTTCGGCGACAGCCATGCCTTCGTCTTCGGCCTTGTGGGCCAGCATCGGGCCGGTGATCGTGTCACCGATGGCATAGATGCCCGCCACATTGGTCGCAAAGCTGCCGTTGGTCTTGATCTGGCCACGCTCGGTCATCTCGACGCCCAGATCGGCCAGCCCCAGCCCGTCGGTGTATGGCTTGCGGCCAGTTGCCACCAGCACGGTGTCGGCGGTCATTTCATGGGTGCTGTCATCCTTGCGCAGCTTGTAGGACACTGTTGCCTTGGCTCCCTTGACCGTCACACCCTGTACGGCCGCGCCAAGGGTGAATTTCAGCCCCTGTTTGGTCAGTACTTTCTGGAACTGGCGCGCAACCTCGGCATCCATGCCGGGGGTGATCGCATCCAGATATTCGATGACGTTCACATCCGCGCCAAGCCGGGCAAAGACCGACCCCAGCTCCAGCCCGATGACACCGGCACCGATCACGACCATCGTCTTGGGGATCTTGCCCAGTTCCAGCGCGCCGGTCGATGTGACGACGATCTTTTCGTCAACCTCGACACCCGGCAGGCTGGCGGCCTGTGACCCGGTGGCGATGACGATATGCTTGGCGTCATGCGTTTCATCACCGACCTTGACCTTGCCCGCTGCGGGGATGGTGGCCCAGCCCTTGATCCAGTCGACCTTGTTCTTTTTGAACAGAAATTCGATGCCACCGGTGTTCTGGGCGATGGTTTCCGACTTGTAGGTCAGCATCTGTGTCCAGTCGACCGTCGGTGCCTTGCCCTTTAGCCCCATGCCAGCGAAATTATGTTCTGCCTCGTGCAGCATATGGGTCGCGTGCAGCAGCGCCTTGGACGGGATGCAGCCGACGTTCAGGCAGGTGCCGCCCAATGTGGCGCGCCCTTCGACACAAGCGACCTTGAGGCCCAGTTGCGCCGCACGGATCGCGCCGACATAGCCGCCGGGGCCGGACCCGATAAAGATGACATCATAGCTGGACATGGAAACTCCTTCAGATTCAGATCAGGGCCGAGACGATCATCAGCATGGTGGCGCCAAAGCCCACCATCCAGATCACCGAACGCCAAGGCGTTAGGCCGACATAATAAGCGGGGATATAAAGCACCCGCGCGCCAAGATAGGTCCAGGCGCAGACCGCCGACAGACCCGTCGCCTTGTCGCCCAGCGTCACCACGACCACCGCCAGTGTGAACAGGATCAAACCTTCAAAATGGTTATTCAGCGCCCGAAACAGGCGGCCTGTCGCGGGGCTGACCTGTTCGATCAGCGGCTTGCCAAGGCGGTCGGGATCACGCGGCCCCGCGGTTTTGCCCATGCCAAGTTCAAGGTTCGCAGGCACCGACATCAGCACGAATTGCAGCCCTTGCAACAGGCCCGCAAGGGCAAGGACGGTCAGTTCGGGGGTCATTGTGTTGGCCTTTCAAGGTGCGCAAATATGCGCACCCTACGGGGTGCGAGTGCCGGTTACAAATCCATCAACAAGCGGCGCGGGTCTTCCAGGGCTTCTTTCACGCGCACAAGGAAGGTCACGGCGCCTTTGCCGTCCACGATCCGGTGGTCATAGGACAAAGCCAGATACATCATCGGCCGGATCACGACCTGCCCGTTGATCGCCATCGGGCGGTCCTGGATCTTGTGCATGCCCAGAATACCCGATTGCGGGGGGTTCAGGATCGGCGAGGACATGAGCGAGCCGTAGACACCACCGTTGGAAATGGTGAAGGTGCCGCCCTGCATTTCTGCCATCGACAATTTGCCGTCGCGGGCTTTGGCACCCATCGCGGCAATCGCCTTTTCGATATCGGCAAAGCTCATCTGGTCGGCATCGCGGATCACCGGCACCACAAGACCCGTGGGCGTGCCAGCGGCGATCCCCATATGGACGTAGTTTTTATAGACCACGTCAGTGCCGTCTATTTCGGCGTTCACTTCGGGGACTTCGTGCAAGGCGTGGATGCAGGCCTTGGTAAAGAACGACATAAAGCCCAGCTTGACGCCGTGTTTCTTGAAGAACAGGTCCTTGTAGGCGTCGCGCAGTGCCATCACCTCGGTCATGTCGACCTCGTTATAGGTGGTCAGCATGGCGGCGGTGTTCTGGCTGTCTTTCAGGCGCTTGGCGATGGTCTGGCGCAGGCGGGTCATCTTGACGCGCTCTTCGCGGGCCTCGTCGCTGGCCGCCACTGGCGCGCGGGGGGCGGAGGCAGGGGCAGGGGCGTCGGATTTCGCGGTCAGCGCCTTCAGCACATCCTCTTTCATCACGCGGCCATCCTTGCCGGTGCCGGTGACATCGGAAATGCCGCTGTCGGCCATCAGTTTCTTGGCCGATGGGGCATCTTCGGGATCACGCGGTTTCGTCTCTTCCGGGGCGGCATTGGTCTGGGTCGCGGCAGCATCGGGCGCTGGGGCTGCTTTTGGTGCCTCTTTCACGGGGGCAGAGGCACCTTCGGCGATCTGCGCCAGCAGCGCATCGACGCCAACGGTTTCACCTTCGGCGGCAACGATTTCGGACAGGGTGCCGGCGACGGGGCTTGGCACTTCGACCGTGACCTTGTCGGTTTCCAGTTCGCACAGCATTTCGTCGACGGCGACGGCATCGCCGGGTTTCTTGAACCATGTGGCGACAGTGGCCTCGGTCACGGATTCACCAAGCGTGGGGACGCGGACTTCGGTGCTCATTTCTTTGTTCCTTTGATGGTCAGCGCATCGTCAACCAGCGCTGCTTGTTCTGCTTTATGCTTGCTTGCGAGGCCGGTGGCAGGGCTCGCCGCGGCGGCGCGTCCGGCATAGGTGGGGCGTGCATGTCGCGCTTTGATCCGGGTCAGTACCCATTCAAGGTTGGGTTCCATAAAGGCCCATGCGCCCTGATTTTTCGGTTCTTCCTGACACCAGACCATTTCCGCGTTCTGGAACCGTTCCAGCTCCTTCATCGCGGATTGCGCCGGGAAGGGATAGAATTGTTCGAACCGCAGGATATAGACATCGTCGATCCCGCGTGCATCGCGTTCTTCCAGCAGGTCATAATAGACCTTGCCCGAACACATGACCACGCGCTTGATCTTGTCGTCATCCACCAGCTTGATTTCGGAATTGCCGTATTGCGCATCATCCCACAGCACGCGGTGGAAGCTGGACCCTGTCGTGAATTCCTCTTTCTTGGACACGGCCAGTTTGTGGCGCAGCAAGGATTTCGGCGTCATCAGGATCAGCGGCTTGCGATAGGTGCGGTGCAGCTGGCGGCGCAGCAGGTGGAAATAATTGGCCGGCGTGGTGCAATTGGCCACGATCCAGTTGTCACCGCCACACATGGTCAGGAACCGTTCCAGACGCGCGCTGGAATGTTCCGGCCCTTGGCCTTCGTACCCATGCGGCAGCAGGCAGACGAGGCCGGACATCCGCAACCATTTGCTTTCGCCCGAGGAGATGAACTGATCGAACATGATCTGCGCACCATTGGCGAAATCGCCGAACTGTGCCTCCCACAGGGTCAGCGCATTGGGTTCGGCCAGCGAATAGCCGTATTCGAACCCCAAAACCGCATATTCCGACAGCATCGAATCGATGACCTCGTAGCGGGCCTGACCTTCGCGGATATTGTTCAGCGGGTAATAGCGGTCTTCGTTTTCCTGGTTGATAAAGGCCGAATGCCGCTGGCTGAACGTGCCGCGCGTGCTGTCCTGACCGGACAGGCGTACGGGAAACCCTTCAAGCACGAGAGAGCCGAACGCCAACGCCTCGCCCGTGGCCCAGTCGATGCCGGTGCCGCTTTCGAACATCTGCACCTTTGCTTCGCGCAAACGGTCGATGGTCTTATGCGTCGGGAAATTATCCGGCACCGTGGTCAGCGCCTTGCCGATTGCCGCAAAGTCACCATCGGAAATGGCGGTCTTGCCACGCTGGTATTTCTTTTCCTTCATCCGGTCGAGATGCGACCAGCGCCCGTCCAGCCAGTCGGCCTTGTTGGGTTTATAGTTTTTGCCAGCCTCGAATTCCTCGTTCAGATGGGCCTGAAACGCGGCTTTCATATCCTCGATTTCGCCTTCGGGGATCAGGCCGTCCTTGACCAGCCGTTCTGTGTACAGCGTCAGCGTGGTCTTTTGTTTCTTGATTTTTGTGTACATCACCGGGTTGGTGAACATCGGCTCGTCGCCTTCGTTGTGACCAAAGCGGCGGTAGCAGATGATATCCAGCACCACATCCTTGTGGAATTTCTGGCGGAATTCGGTGGCGACGCGTGCGGCATGGACCACAGCCTCTGGATCGTCGCCGTTGACGTGGAAAATCGGGGCTTCGACCATCAGCGCGATATCGGTGGGATAGGGGCTGGACCGGCTGAAATGCGGGGCGGTTGTGAAACCGATCTGGTTATTGACCACGATATGCATCGTACCACCAGTGCGATGCCCGCGCAGACCCGACAGACCGAAGCCTTCGGCGACGACGCCTTGGCCCGCGAAGGCCGCATCACCATGCAGCAGGATCGCCATGACCTTGGTCTTGTCGGTATCGTTCTTTTGGTCCTGCTTGGCGCGGACCTTGCCCAGAACGACGGGGTTCACCGCCTCGAGGTGGCTGGGGTTGGCGGTCAGCGACAAATGGACGGTGTTGTCGTCAAAGCTACGGTCGTTGGAGGCGCCAAGGTGGTATTTCACATCACCCGACCCATCGACATCCTCTGGCTTGAACGAGCCGCCCTGAAATTCGTTGAAAATCGCGCGGTAAGGTTTCTGCATCACGTTCGCCAGCACCGACAAACGGCCCCGGTGCGGCATGCCGATCACGATATCTTCCAGCCCCAGCTGGCCGCCGCGCTTGATGATCTGTTCCATCGCAGGGATCAGGCTTTCGCCGCCATCAAGGCCGAACCGCTTGGTCCCCATGTATTTGACATGCAGGAATTTTTCAAAACCTTCCGCCTGCACAAGGCTGTTCAGGATTGCCTTGCGCCCGTTCTGGGTAAAGGTAATTTCCTTGCCATAGCCTTCGATGCGTTCTTTCAGCCAGCCCGCTTCTTCGGGGTTGGAAATATGCATGTATTGCAGCGCGAATGTGCCGCAATAGGTGCGTTTCACGATGGCCATGATCTCGGCCATGGTGGCGACCTCGAGCCCCAGCACGTTGTCGATGAAAATTGGACGGTCCATGTCCTTGGCGGTAAAGCCGTAATTGGCGGGGTCCAGTTCCGGGTGCGGCACGGTTTCGCGCATGCCCAGCGGGTCCAGATCGGCGATCAGGTGGCCGCGAATACGGTAGGCGCGGATGATCATCAACGCGCGCAAGCTGTCCAGCACGGCATTGCGGACCTGTGCTTCGGACAGGCCCACGCCTTTTTCAGCGGCTTTCGCCTTGATCTTGTCGGCGGCGGCGGCAGGTTCTGCTGGCCATTGGCCATCCAAGGCGGCGATCAGGTCGTCATTGGGCACCGGCGGCCAGTCGCGGCGCGCCCAGGATGGGCCGGCAGCCTCGGCTTGCGCATCGGCGGGAGTGTCGCCAAGGCTGCGGAAAAACGCCTGCCAGCTTTCATCGACCGCCCCCGGATTGTCGGCATAGCGCGCATAAAGCTGTTCGACATAACCCGCGTTATGGCCTTGCAAAAAGCTTGACGCGTGGAAGACATCGTTGGGGGAGTGGTCGTTCATGACTGGGGACCTTTGTTGAATATCGTAGGGCGGGGCTAGCCCCGCCGCTGTTGTGGGTGTCGGGGTGAACCCCGACCTACCCGATGGCTTTCAGCACAGCCTCGCCCAGCGTGGCGGGGCTGTCGGCGACGATGATGCCAGCGGATTTCATTGCCTCGATCTTGCTTTCAGCGTCGCCTTTGCCGCCCGCGACGATCGCACCGGCATGACCCATGCGACGGCCCGGAGGCGCTGTGCGGCCTGCGATGAAACCGGCGGTGGGTTTCCAGCGGCCTTTCTTGCGTTCGTCGGCAAGGAATTGCGCGGCTTCTTCTTCGGCGGACCCACCGATTTCACCGATCATGATGATCGAATGTGTTTCGTCATCGGCCAGGAACATTTCGAGAATGTCGATATGTTCGGACCCTTTGATCGGATCGCCGCCGATGCCCACGGCGGTGGACTGACCCAGACCGCTGTCAGATGTCTGTTTCACAGCCTCATAGGTCAACGTGCCAGAGCGTGACACAACACCAACCGACCCGCGCCGGTGGATATGGCCGGGCATGATACCGATCTTGCAGGCGTCGGGCGTGATGACACCGGGGCAGTTCGGCCCGATCAGGCGGGATTTGGACCCTTCCAGCGCGCGCTTGACCTTCATCATGTCCAGCACGGGAATGCCTTCGGTGATGCAGATGATCAGCTCCATTTCAGCGTCGATCGCCTCGAGGATGGAATCAGCCGCAAAGGGTGGCGGTACATAGATCACGGATGCATTGGCTTGGGTGACGTGGCGTGCTTCGTGGACCGAGTTGAAGACGGGCAGGTCAAGATGGGTGCTGCCGCCCTTGCCGGGGGTGACACCGCCGACCATCTTGGTGCCATAGGCGATGGCCTGTTCGGAATGGAACGTGCCCTGCGAACCGGTCAGGCCCTGGCAGATCACGCGGGTATTTTCGTTAACGAGAATGGCCATATGGTGGCTCCTTGGGAAATCTGGGGGGTAAGGTGGGTCTTGACCCACCCTACGGGTTAACCTTTGACGGCTTTCACGATTTTCTGCGCGCCGTCTTTCAGGTCGTCGGCGGCGATCACGTCAAGGCCGGAATTGCGGATGATTTCCTTGCCCTTCTCGACGTTGGTGCCCTCAAGCCGGACGACCAGCGGCACTTTCAGCCCGACTTCTTTCACCGCGGCGATGACACCTTCGGCGATGACATCGCAGCGCATGATGCCCCCAAAGATGTTGACCAAGATGCCTTTGACATTGGGGTCAGAGGTGATGATCTTGAACGCTTCGGTCACTTTTTCCTTGGTCGCACCACCGCCCACGTCGAGGAAGTTGGCAGGTTCGGCCCCATAAAGCTTGATGATATCCATCGTCGCCATGGCCAGACCGGCACCGTTGACCATGCAGCCGATTTCGCCATCCAGCGCGATATAGTTCAGGTCGTATTTCGAGGCGGCGAGTTCTTTGGGGTCTTCTTCTGTCTCGTCACGCAATGACATGATATCGCCGTGGCGGTACATCGCGTTGCCGTCGAACGACACCTTGGCATCCAGCACCTTCAGATCGCCCTTGTCGGTCACGATCAGCGGGTTGATTTCCAGCATCTCCATGTCTTTTTCGGTGAAGGCTTTGTAAAGCTGGCCCATCAAAGTGACGCATTGCTTGATCTGGTTGCCGGTCAGCCCCAGCGTGAACGCCACACGGCGACCGTGAAACGCCTGATAGCCCGTGGCGGGATCAACGCTGAACGACAGGATTTTTTCGGGTGTCGCTGCGGCGACTTCCTCGATGTCCATGCCGCCTTCGGTCGAGACGACGAAACTGATGCGGCTGGTCTGGCGATCCACCAGCAGGGCCAGATACATCTCTGTTTCGATGCCCGAACCATCCTCGATATAGATGCGGTTGACCTGCTTGCCTGCGGGGCCGGTCTGGTGCGTCACCAGCGTGCGGCCCAGCATCTTTTTCGCCTCTTCGGCGGCTTCTTCGACGGACCGGCACAGGCGCACGCCGCCTTTGTCACCGGCGTCAGCCTCTTTGAATTTCCCTTTGCCACGGCCGCCGGCGTGGATCTGTGCCTTGACGACCCACAACGGGCCGTCCAATTCGCCAGCAGCGGTTTTTGCATCTTCTGCGCGGGTGACAGGGCGACCGTCGGAAACCGGCGCGCCGTAGCTGCGCAGCAAGGCTTTGGCCTGATATTCGTGGATATTCATAAGGCATGTCCAATTTGACTTCAGTTGGTACAGCCTAAATCACAACAAATCGTTCTTTTCTAACTGAAAAGCGAGTGGGGCACGGATAATCCGACATTTGTGATCACTTGATTGAAAAGTGTGATCACAAAATACAGACCCCCACGGTTCTCGATGATTTTACGCGATTTGGAAAGATTCGCACCCTTTCGCCAGCGCAACAAAAAAGGGCCGCCAATGGCGGCCCCTGTCATCAGACCCGCATGGCTTAGGCCAGCGTGCCGTCGATACCCTTGCAAGCCTCGACCAGACCTTTGACAGCGTCGACGGATTTGTCGAACATCGCCTGCTCGTCCTTGTTCATCTTGATCTCGACCACGCGTTCGATGCCGCCGGCACCAATCACGGTCGGCACGCCGACATAGAACCCGTTCAGGCCATAAGCGCCATCCACATGCGCGGCACAGGGCAGCACGCGTTTTTGGTCTTTCAGGAAAGCCTCGGCCATTTCGATCGCGGAGGTTGCTGGCGCATAAAACGCCGATCCGGTTTTCAGCAGGCCGACGATTTCGGCACCGCCGTCACGGGTGCGCTGCACGATCGCGTCCAGTTTGTCCTGCGAGGTCCAGCCCATTTCGACCAGATCTGGCAGCGGGATGCCTGCGACGGTGGAATAGCGTGTCAGCGGCACCATCGTGTCGCCATGTCCGCCCAGAACAAAGGCGGTCACATCGCGCATCGACACGTTGAATTCTTCAGCCAGGAAATGGCGAAAGCGCGCCGAATCCAGCACGCCTGCCATGCCGCAGACCATGTGATGTGGCAGGCCGGAAAATTCGCGCAGCGCCCAGACCATCGCATCCAGCGGGTTGGTGATGCAGATCACGAACGCATTCGGCGCGTGCGCGGCAATGCCTTCGCCCACGGATTTCATGACCTTGAGGTTGATCCCCAACAGATCGTCACGCGACATGCCGGGCTTGCGCGGCACACCGGCGGTCACGATGCACACGTCAGCGCCTGCGATATCGGCGTAATCGTTGGTGCCCTTGAAGCTGCCGTCGAATTTCGCGGCGGGGCCGGATTCGGCGATATCAAGCGCCTTGCCTTGCGGGATACCTTCGGAAATGTCGAACAGCACGACATCGCCGAGTTCTTTGACTGCCGCGAGGTGTGCGAGCGTGCCGCCGATCTGTCCGGCGCCGATAAGGGCGATCTTGGGTCTGGCCATGGAAATGGATCCTTTGGTGGTTTGGATTTGGCGCATTGGGTAAGCCTTTGCAGCCGCTCTGGCAAGTGTGCTGCAACGCGGCATCACGGTCGGGGTCATGGCCATCGTCCGGCAAAGCCGCTAATCAGGCCAAACAACAGGCATTTGGGGCAGACGCGTGATCGCATTCGATTGGGTTTTCTTTGCGGTCGGTATCCCCGCGATCATCTTTGGTGGCATCGCCAAGGGTGGTTTCGGCTCTGGGGCGGCCTTTGTCGCGGGGGCGATTCTGGCGCTGGTTGTCCCGCCCGGTCTGGCGCTGGGGATCATCCTGCCCTTGTTCATGCTGGTCGATGCGGCGACGTTGCGCCCCTATTGGGGGCAATGGCACTGGCCGTCCGCCAAGGGGATCATGCAGGGGGCGGTGCCGGGCTGTATCATTGGTGCAATGCTTTATGCGCTGGTCGATGCGGATGTATTCCGCCTGCTGATCGGGGCGATTTGTCTGGCTTTCGCCGCGTTTCAGCTTGCCCGCGCGCTTGGATGGCTGATGGTGCGCCAAATGCCGTTTTCGCGGAACTTTGCGTGGGCGGCGGGGCTGGTCGGCGGGTTCACCAGTTTCATCAGCCATGCAGGCGGCCCGCCCACGGCGATCTTTTTGTTGTCGCAAGGGCTGGGCAAGACCGCGTTTCAGGCGACGACCGTGCTGTCATTCTGGGCGATCAACTGGATGAAAGTCGTCCCTTACGCCTATTTGGGAATTTTCACGCTCGAGACGTTGAAGGCCAGCGCCGTGCTGGCACCATTCGCGCTGATCGGTGCGTGGATCGGGGTCAGGGCGCACAAGTTGGTGCCGGAACGCGCGTTCTTTGCGTTGACCTATGTGCTGTTGGTGGCCACGGGCCTGCGGTTGATCTGGGTCGCGCTGGCCTGATCAGGCGTTGTGCCCAAGCCGTGAAAGAACATCCTGCCAGTCAAAGGCCGCACCAGAGGCGACAAGACAAGCCTGCCCACCCGGCTGGGTGATCGTGATCGTCCAGCTGCCTGTGTCGGAGGCGGCATACACAGCGGTCACAGCACCGTCGGGGCCGGTTGCCACGAACTGCCGCCGTTCACCGTAAACCTGCGCCAGCCGCTGCGCGACGACGGCAGTGTCGGCGCAGGCCAAAGCCTGCGCCTGCGCCGCTCCTAAAAACGCCGCAATGCAACCAAAAAACAAGTAATACCAATACCGCACGATAGTCCGCCTTCTGCCGGATGACCTGTCCTTGCAGGTCTGTTACTGGGGATAGGGCAAACAGGTTAACATCCCGTCACCAGCCATTGCTGCGTCGCGGCAAGAACGGGGTTGAATCATTGGCACGACTCTGGCCATGTTCGCGCAATAATGTTGCGAGGAGGATTCGATGCACACCCGTCCCACACGGTCCGCGCTGTATATTCCGGGATCAAAGGATCGCGCCTTGGACAAGGCTCGCGGATTGCCCGTCGATGTGATCCTGTTCGATCTGGAAGACGCCGTCGCCCCCGATGCCAAGATCGCCGCGCGCGACACGTTGTTCGCCGCATTGGCGGGTGGCGGCTATGGCCCGCGCCAGCGGATCGTGCGGATCAACGGGTTGGATACCCAATGGGGCCGTGCCGATGCTGCTGCCGTCGCCGCGATGGATTGTGACGCGATCCTTCTACCCAAGGTGAATAGCCCTGATGACGTCGATGCGTTGGCGGCGCTTGTTCCCGACCTGCCGATCTGGGCGATGATGGAAACGCCGCAATCTGTGCTGAATGCCGCCAGCATCGCCGCGCATCCGCGCATGGCGGGCTTCGTGATGGGCACCAATGATCTGGCCAAGGATATGGGGTCGCGCGGACGGCCTGCCTTGATGATGGCCTTGCAGATGTGCCTGCTGGCGGCCAAGGCGGCGGGGATCGTGGCGCTGGACGGTGTTTACAACGCCTTTCAAGATGATGACGGGCTGCGCGCGGAATGTGCCGAAGGGCGCGATCTGGGTTTTGACGGCAAGACGCTGATCCATCCCGCGCAGATCGCCATCGCCAATGCCGCCTTTGGGCCGACGATGGATGACATCGCGCTGGCGCATCGCCAGATCGCGGCCTTTGCCGCGGCCGAGGCGCAGGGGCAGGGTGTCGCCGTCGTCGATGGAAAGATCGTCGAGAACTTGCATATCGTCACCGCAAAGGCGACTTTGGCAAAAGCAGAGGCCATCGCCGCATTGGAGAGCGCATGACATTATTGATTCTGGGCCTGGCCCTATGGGCGGGCGCCCATTTGTGGAAACGGCTTGCCCCTGCCAGTCGCGCGGGCATGGGCGACAAGGGCAGGATGATCGTTGCTTTGAGCGCGGTGCTGGGCATCGTGCTGATGGTGATCGGTTATAAGATGGCCGATGGTGCGGTCTATTGGGGCCGGACAGCCGCCATGACGGGCATCAATAACCTGCTGATGCTGTTCGCCTTTTATCTTTATGCGGCGAGCGGAGCGAAAACGCGGATCACGCGGACGATCCGGCATCCACAGCTGACGGCCGTCAAGGTCTGGGCGCTGGCGCATATTCTGGTGAACGGCGATGTGCCGTCTTTCGTGCTGTTTGGCGGCTTGCTGGCTTGGGCCGTGGGCGAGGTGATCGTGATCAACCGCGCCAATCGCGACTGGACACCGCCACCCGTGGTGCCGGTGAAAAAGGAAATCACCGCCATCATAGCGGCAGTGGCCGTTTATGCGATCGCCGCGGCGATCCATGTATGGCTTGGCTATAACCCTTTTGGATGATCCCATGAAAATCTACCGCTTGCTGACCGAAGACGACACATCCGCGTTTTGCCACAAAGTGTCCGAGGCCCTGTCCAAAGGTTGGGAGCTTTATGGCAGCCCGACCTATGCATTCGATCAGGCCAATGGCGTGATGCGCTGCGGACAGGCCGTCACCAAAGAGATCGACACGCCTTACTCGCCCGAAATGAAACTGGGCCAGCAATGACCAAGACAAACGCGGGCCGATTTTTTGAGGATTACGCCCTTGGTGACGTAATCACCCATGCGGTGCCGCGCACGATTTCGGGCGGGGAGCGCGCGCTTTATCACGCGCTTTATCCCGCGCGCCATGCGCTGCATTCATCCGATCTGTTCGCGCAATCCTGCGGTCTGGCGTCCAGCCCGCTGGATGATCTGGTGACGTTCCACACCGTGTTCGGCAAGACCGTGCCGGATGTGTCGCTGAATGCTGTCGCCAATCTGGGCTATGCCGAGGGCCGCTGGATCGCCCCGCTTTGGCCCGGTGATACGGTCACCGCGACATCCGAAGTGATCGGGATCAAGGAAAACTCGAACGGCACGTCGGGCGTGGTCTGGGTCCGCACCACAGGGCGCAACCAGCATGGGGCGGATGTGTTGAGTTATGTGCGCTGGGTCATGGTGCGCAAGCGCGGGTCGGGACCCGCGCCACGGGCCGTCGTGCCGCAACTCGCGCCGGTTGTCGCCGCATCCGATCTGGTGATCCCCGCAGGGCTGGATTTCACCCGCTACGATTTCACATTGGCCGGAGAGCCGCACCGCTTGGGTGATTATGCCGTGGGCGAGGTGATCGACCATGTTGACGCGGTCACGATTGAGGAGGCCGAGCATATGCTGGCCACCCGCCTGTGGCAGAACACCGCCAAGGTGCATTTTGACGCCACCAACCGTGCCGATGGCAAAAGGCTGATCTATGGCGGGCATGTGATGTCGCTGGCGCGGGCCTTGTCGTTCAACGGGCTGGCCAATGCGCAGATCATCGTGGCGCTGAACGGTGGCGCGCATGCGAACCCTTGTTTTGCGGGCGATACGCTCCGTGCCTGGTCCGAAGTGCTGGATGTGGCCGAAACGGCGGCCCCCGGCGTGGGTGCGATCCGGCTGCGGCTGGTGGCGACCACAGGGGCGGCGGGCGTATTGCGTGGCGCCGATGGGAAATATGACGCGCATGTGCTGCTGGACCTCGATTACTGGGCGCTCATGCCGGTTTGACATTGCTTGCACAATGCCAAGCCTCCGGCGGGGATATTTGCGCTCTGAAGATAGTAAAGGCGTGATCACACGCGAAAAATTCGTGATCACAAATCGAAAAAAGTGTCGGATCGCGGCAAATGGCCCACAAAAAGCCCTTGTGCTGCGCGTGACTCTGGCACTGGAATGGTGCAAGTAGGAAGCCAATGCGCTGTCGTGCCGGACAGTGCGCGCCACTGAAGGGAACGACCATGGCCGATGTGAACCGGGGCAATCGCCCGCTTTCACCGCATCTGACGATCTACCGTCCGCAATGGACCTCGATCACCTCTATTCTGGTGCGGATCACCGGTAATGCCCTGCTTGTCGCGGGTTTGCTGATCGTGTGGTGGTTCGTTGCCGCCGCAACCGGACCTGCGGCTTTTGCGCTGGCCGACGGTGTGCTGACCAGCTGGTTTGGCAAATTGGTGATGCTGGGGTCGATCTGGGCGTTGTGGTACCACAGCCTGGGCGGTTTGCGGCATCTGGTCTGGGATTCTGGCCGGATGCTGGACGTGGCCAGTTCGGAACGGGCAGGTCAGGCGATGGTCGCCCTGTCGGTCGTGCTGACGATCATCACCGTCATTATTTTGTAAGGATCGACAGAGATGGCATTTTTGACAGATCGCAAACGCGCGGTGGGCATGGGGTCGGCCAAGTCTGGCACGCATCACCATTGGCAGATGATGGTAACGTCGGTCGCACTTTTGGTGCTGATTCCGTTGTTCGTGTTTACCTTCGGCACGATCCTTGGCGCGCCTTACGCCGAGGTCATCGCTTATTATCAGCGCCCGTTTCCGGCGGTGGTGGCCATTCTGACGATGCTGGTGGGCTTTTTCCATTTTCGTCTGGGTGTCCAAACCGTGATCGAGGATTATGTTCATGGTTTCGCACGCAAGGCGGCGATCATTTTCATGATCTGCCTTTCTTATGCCGCGGCGGGGTTTGCGGTTTTCGCGATCATCCGCATCGCATTGTAATTTTCGGAGCACGACCACATGGCCGCTTATGATTACGAGACACATACCTATGACGCCATCGTCGTAGGGGCCGGGGGCGCGGGTCTGCGCGCCACTTTGGGGCTGGCCGAACAGGGCCTGCGCACCGCCTGCATCACCAAGGTGTTCCCGACAAGGTCGCACACCGTTGCAGCCCAAGGCGGCATCGCTGCCAGCCTTGGCAATATGGGCCCTGACAGCTGGCAATGGCACATGTTCGACACTGTCAAAGGGTCGGATTATCTGGGCGACACTGATGCGATGGAATATCTTGCCCGTGAAGCGCCCAAGGCGGTCTACGAGCTGGAACATTACGGCGTGCCGTTTTCGCGCACCGAAGAAGGCAAGATCTATCAACGCCCCTTTGGTGGCCACACGACCCAGTTCGGTGAAGGCCCCGCCGTGCAGCGCACCTGTGCCGCTGCCGACCGCACCGGCCACGCGATCCTGCACACGCTCTATGGTCAGTCGCTGAAACAGAAGGCCGAGTTCTATATCGAATATTTCGCGCTTGACCTGATCATGTCCGATGACGGCGTCTGTCAGGGCGTGATCGCATGGAAGCTCGACGATGGCACCATGCATGTGTTCAACGCCAAGATGGTTGTGTTGGCGACGGGCGGCTATGGCCGCGCCTATTTCAGCGCCACATCGGCGCATACCTGCACCGGTGACGGTGGCGGCATGGTCGCGCGGCAGGGGCTGGCGTTGCAGGATATGGAATTCGTGCAATTCCACCCGACCGGCATTTACGGCGCCGGTTGCCTGATCACCGAAGGTGCGCGCGGCGAAGGCGGCTATCTGACCAATTCCGAGGGCGAGCGTTTCATGGAACGCTATGCCCCCAATTACAAAGACCTTGCGCCGCGCGATTACGTCAGCCGCTGCATGACGATGGAAATCCGCGAAGGGCGCGGTGTGGGCGCGAATGGCGACCATATCCACCTGAACCTGAACCACCTGCCCAAAGAGGCTTTGGCCGAACGTCTGCCCGGTATTTCCGAAAGCGCTAAGATTTTTGCCGGCGTCGATGTGACCAAGGAACCGATCCCCGTGCTGCCCACCGTGCATTATAACATGGGCGGTATTCCGACGAATTATCATGGCGAGGTGCTGAACCCGACCAAGGATGATCCCACCGCGATCGTGCCCGGCCTGATGGCCGTGGGCGAGGCGGGCTGTGCCTCTGTGCATGGGGCGAACCGGTTGGGGTCGAACAGCCTGATCGACCTTGTGGTCTTTGGCCGTGCCGCCGCGATCCGGGCTGGTCATGTCGTCGACCGCAAGGCGGCCAACCCGACCCTGAACAAGGCATCCGTCGATGCCAGCTTTGGCCGCTTCGACCGGTTGCGCCATGCCAAGGGCAATGTCGGTACGGCCGAGCTGCGTCTGGAAATGCAGCGCGCGATGCAGGAAGATGCAGCCGTGTTCCGCACCGACAAGACGCTGGCCGAAGGTGTCGCCAAGATGACCGCGATTGCGGGCAAGATGGACGATCTCAAGGTCACTGACAGGTCGTTGGTCTGGAACAGCGACCTGATGGAAACGCTGGAACTGGACAACCTGATGCCCAACGCATTGGCAACCATCGTGGGTGCCGAGGCGCGCAAGGAAAGCCGTGGTGCGCATGCGCACGAGGATTACCCCGACCGCGATGACGCAAAATGGCGTGTTCACACGCTTGCGCATGTCGATGGCGCGAAAACCACGCTGTCATATCGCCCTGTCATCACCAAGCCGCTGACATCCGAGGCCGAAGGCGGCATCGCCGAAGACCGGATCAAGCCGAAAGTGCGCACCTTCTAATGCGCTGGGCGGCGGGTCTTTTGCTGGGGCTGGCGGCCTGCGGACCGGTATCACCGGAAAGCGCCGCCGATCGCTGCGAAGACCGCGCCCGCGCCGCCCAAGGCCCCGAAGTCGGTGTGACCTTAGGTGCCAACAGCAACAGCGGCCCGTTTGCCAGCGGCAGTATCAGCATCACATCCGACGCAATCCGCGGGCGTGATCCGGTGCAGTTATATGACGAATGCGTGTTCCGGCTGACGGGCGAGACGCCGGTCCGGCCGGTCCGGTTGCGGTGATCATTGCGCGTCAGCGGTGAAAAAAGCCATGGCGTGGTCGATGCGCGCTGTCGTCATGCTGTTACGGGTCCCAGACTGCGAATGGCGGTGGTGAGCGACGCCGCGATCAGCTCGCTACGGGTCGATTGTGCGAAATCAAGGCACAGCAGGCGTCTTTGCTGCAATTCTTCATCCGGCATGTCGATCAGCCGCTTCATCATCTGCACCAATGGCTTCGGGCGGTGGCCTTCGTACAGCAGATCATGGTTTTCTGGTGGGGTGATGGCGCGCATTTCTGCGCGGTCGGGGCCGATCACCGGCAGGCCGAAGGTTTGCGCCAGCATGACGCTGCCCGATGTGAAGAAATCACCGAAAGGCGCAAGAAATACCTGCGCTGTGCCAAAGATGTCGGGCACATCAGCATCGGGGATGAACCCGTCCCTGACGCTGACCTGCGGCAGATCAAGCACCGGCTGCATCCGCCGCATCGCGCGGCGCATGGTCTTGCCCGCGATCAAGAGGTCGAAATTTGTCCGATGGCGCGCCAGCCGCGCGATGGTGTCGGGCAGCAGCGCGACCCCCTTGTTGCCGCGCATCGTGCCAAAGAACAAAAACCGGCGGTTGGGCGATGATGGCAGGGGGCGGCCCAAGGTGACCGCGGCCGGTTCATAGGCATCCAGATAGCTGGGATGCGGAATGAGTCTGATCTTTTCGGGGGCCACGCCCCAATCCTCGATCATATGCCGCGCGGCATGTGGGGCATGGACATGCACCAGATCAGCCAGCGCGCAAAGCTGGCCGCGCCCCCAGGCGAAACTTTCCGCATCACGTTCAAAATGGGCGCGTTTGTTGTGGATCGTCCAAAGAATTTTGCCGCCTGCGTTCTTGAACGCCTGCAACCGATCAACCAGTGTTTGTGCGTTAATCCGGTTCGCATCCGGATCGTCATCGCGCCCGAACATCCGGTCATCCCAATGCAGATGCACAACGGGGCTGACCTGCCCTGCGGCATATTGTGCAAGCTGGCCCAGATCCTTGGCACCCGGCAAAGGGGCATAAGGCCCCGCAGGTCCATAAAGCAGCCGATGATACGGGTTCCCATGCGCATAGGGTATGTTCAAGATGCTGATAATATTAATAAATTCCTAATAAACACACATGGTTGGCCAGCTTTTGTCCCTATCACACCGCGCTGCCGCAACGCGCGACGTTTGTGTCTGATACAATGCTTTGAATACAGTACTTTCGATCCTGCTGGAAAGGTTATATGTCTTGGGTAACACCAGCAAACGACGATGAAGACGCGGATAAAGGTCTGAAAAATGGTACAACTGACACTTCCAAAAAACTCCCGGATGACGACAGGCAAGACCTGGCCAAAGCCCGCGGGCGCGACCAATCTGCGCAAGGTGCAGGTCTATCGCTGGAACCCCGAAGACGGCAAGAATCCGCAGCTGGATACTTATTTCGTTGATATGGACAGTTGCGGGCCGATGGTTTTGGACGCGCTGATCAAGATCAAGAATGAAATCGACCCGACCCTGACATTCCGCCGGTCCTGCCGTGAGGGAATTTGCGGGTCTTGTGCGATGAACATCGACGGGATCAACACGCTGGCCTGTATCTATGGCATGGATGAGATCAAGGGCGATATCAAGATTTACCCCCTCCCGCATATGCCCGTGATCAAGGACCTGATCCCTGATCTGACGCATTTTTATGCCCAGCATGCCAGCATCATGCCCTGGCTGGAAACCAAGTCGAACACCCCTGCCAAGGAATGGAAACAATCGGTCGATGACCGCAAAAAGCTGGATGGTCTTTACGAATGCGTCATGTGCGCCTGCTGTTCGACATCCTGCCCGTCGTACTGGTGGAACGGTGATCGCTATCTGGGGCCAGCCGCGCTGTTGCACGCCTATCGCTGGATCGTGGACAGCCGTGACGAGGCCACGGGCGAGCGGCTGGATGAATTGGAAGATCCGTTCAAGCTCTATCGTTGTCACACGATCATGAACTGCGCCAAGACTTGCCCCAAGGGGTTGAACCCGGCCAAGGCCATCGCCAGCATCAAGGGCATGATGGTGGAGCGGGTGGTCTAAAAACTTTTATGCGCGCCGCGCGGGGATATTTAGGCTCGAACGATGATGAATATTCCCGATGATGCCGATGCGCGGCGCGCCGTCACACCGGTGATCTGCTATCCCACCGATAGCTTGCCACGCCCTGATATGACCGTTTTGCAGGCGGCTGCGGCGGCGGCCCAAGGGGTGGAGCGTGTTGTGGTTGCCCCGCGCGATGCGGCTGCGATCCGCGTGCCTGCGGGGGCTGTGTTGCGGATTTCTGCGCTGGATGGGCCGCAGGTCGGGGATCTGAACCTTTTTGCTGCGGATAACCTCGATGAGCGGTTCTACTCTGGCAAGACCCGCGCGTTGCATGGCACCCATGTCACAACCGGCGACAGGCTGTGGTCGTCGTTTCCCTATCTGCGCCCGATGGCGACCATCGTGGCCGATACGCTTGGCTGGTACGGGATCGACCAGTTTGGCGGGTCGGTGCATGATGTGATCGGCACGCGCTGCGATCCTTATACGGGGCGATTGCTGGCGGGGGTGGATTACCACCAATGCTGTCATTCCAACCTGACCCGCGCCTTGGCCGATGCGGCGCAATTGCCCTTGGCGCAGGCGGAACGCCATGTGCATGACGTGCTGAATGTCTTTATGTGTACCGGTTTCACCCGTGACACCGGCCAGTATTTCATGAAGGCCAGCCCGGTGCGCCCGGGAGATTATATTGATCTGTTTGCGGAAATTGACCTGCTGGCGGTGCTGAGCGCCTGTCCGGGCGGCGATTGCAGTGCCGAACATTCATCCGACACCGCCGTCTGCTATCCTTTGGTCATGGAACGGCGGGTGCCACAGGCGGGTGATCTGGACGGATGGGTGCCGCCTGCGGTCAACGCCTATGACAGATCGCACGGCCGCTAGGCAAAGGCGGCTTGCAAGGCTATTTCCACCATGTCGCCAAAGCTGCGTTCACGGTCTTCGGCGGGCAGGGCTTCGTGCGTGATCAGGTGGTCGCTGACCGTCAAAACCGCCAGCGCGCGGCGTTTGTACCGCGCGGCGAGGATAAAAAGCTCGGCGGCTTCCATTTCGACGGCGAGGATGCCGTGGCGCATCATCTGATCGTTCAGGTCGGCCCGTTCGTCATAGAAGACATCAGATGAATAGATGCCGCCGACATGGGTGGTGGTGCCTTTGGCCAGTGCCGCGTGATGCGCCGCCGCCAGCAGCCCGAAATCGGCGCAGGGTGCGAAATTCAGATCCTTGAAGATCCCGCGCGAGGGTGTTGACAGCGTCGTCGCCGTCATGGCGAGGATCACGTCGCGGATGCCGACATGGTCCTGCATGCCGCCACACGACCCGATCCGTATCAGGGTTTGCGCATCGTAATCGCGGATCAGTTCATTTGCGTAGATCGACAGCGAGGGCATGCCCATCCCCGACCCCTGGATCGTGACCGGGTGACCGTGCCATGTGCCGGTAAATCCCAGCATGCCGCGCACCTGGTTGATGCAGCGCGCATCGTCGAGAAAGGTTTCAGCAGCCCATTTCGCGCGGTAAGGGTCGCCCGGCATCAGCACGGTCGGGGCGATGTCATCTTTTGCTGCACCGATATGTATTGTCATCTGTCTCTCCTGTCATGATAGGAAAGCTAGCCTGCCGCGCAGGCGAGCGGGAGAGGGCAAAACCCTTTCCCGCGTTTATTGGTCAGATTTCCATCGCTTCGGGCGAGGTGCCGTTGGACAATGCGTCCTTGAACCAGGCAGGCTGGCGGCCTTTGCCGGTCCAGGTCTGGCTGATATCGGTGGGGTTGCGGTATTTCGCAGGCGCCGAAGATTTAGGCCCGGTCTTGCCTTTGCGCGGGGCCATGCCGGTGATTTCTGCCAGCGAAAAGCCATGGTCCGCGGCGGCCTTTTCGGCGGCGGCGAGCGCGGCTTTCCTGTCTTTTTCTGCCACGTCAACCATGGCCTTTTCGACTTGCCGCTTCAACGTTTCGAGTTCGCTGCGCGTCATGGAGGAAAGGTCTTTGTTCATCGATGCAAATCCATTTGGGTGTCTGATCGGGATTGCATATCAGGATTACTATCGAAAGAAAATAAAAACAACTTTTGTATAGTCAAAAGGATATGATCATTCCGCTGCGGTGGCGCGGGGGTCTGCCAATGCGATGATGTCTGCCATAATCTTGTTCAGTTGGAAATCTTTTGGCGTATAGACTTTTGCGACTCCCATTGCGCGCAATGCAATTGCATCTTCGTCGGGGATGATGCCGCCTGCAACCACAGGTATATTTCCCAGCCCTGCGGCGTATAATTTCGTCATGACGTCGCGGACCAGCGGCACATGCGACCCTGACAGGATCGACAGACCGATGACATCGGCCCCGTTGGCGCGGGCCGAGGCGATGATTTCATCTGGCGTCAGGCGGATACCTTCATAGGCGATGTCCATCCCGCAATCGCGCGCGCGCGCGGCGATCTGTTCAGCCCCGTTTGAATGTCCGTCAAGTCCCGGTTTTCCCATCATGAATTTTAACCGTCGCCCCAGCGCCGTACTGACCTGATTGACCTGTTCGCGCAGATCGTCCAGCCCTTCGGTTCGGTTGGACGGGTTGGTGCTGACCCCTGTGGGCGCACGGTATTGGCCGAAAACGGCGCGGATCACGTCGGACCATTCGCCGGTGGTGACGCCTGCGCGCGCACAGGCGATCGACGGGATCATGATATTGGTGTCGCTGCTGGCTGCGGCACGCAGGGCGGTCAGGGCTGCGCGCACCTGCTGCGGATCGCGGGCGGTCTTCCACGCGGCCAGTCGGTGCAACTGGTCGGCTTCGGCCTTGGGGTCGGCGACCATCACCGCGTCGTCACCCGCTGTCAGCGGCGAAGGCTCGCCGGCCTGCCATTTGTTCACCCCAACGACTGTGGTGCTGCCGGTTTCAATCCCGGTGATTCGCGCAGCATTGCTTTCGACCAGACGCGATTTCATATAGCCGATGGCCTTGACCGCCCCGCCCATGCCGTCGATCTGCGCCAATTCGGCACGCGCGCCGTCTTTTAATGCGCTGACCTTGCGATCAATGGCCGGATTGCCATCGAACAGATCGTCGAATTCCAGCAGGTCGGTTTCATAGGCCAGAATTTGCTGCATCCGCAAAGACCATTGCTGGTCCCAAGGGCGCGGCAGGCCCAGGGCTTCGTTCCAGGCGGGCAATTGCACGGCGCGGGCGCGGGCGTTTTTCGACAGGGTCACCGCAAGCGTTTCCAGCAAAATCCGATAGACGTTGTTTTCAGGCTGTTGTTCAGTCAACCCTAGGGAGTTTACTTGCACACCATAGCGGAAACGGCGGTATTTGGCATCCTCGACCCCGTAACGCGTGGCGCAGATTTCATCCCATAATTCGACAAAGGCGCGCATCTTGCACAATTCGGTCACAAACCGGATTCCGGCATTCACGAAAAATGAAATGCGCCCGACCATTTCGGGGAAATGTTCCGCAGCCACCTTGCCGCGCAGATCGTCCAGCACGGCAGTCGCGGTTGCCAGTGCAAAAGCCAGTTCTTCCTCGGGCGTCGCCCCCGCCTCTTGCAGATGATAGGAACAGACATTCATCGGGTTCCATTTCGGCAGATGTTCGCGGGTATAGGCTGCGATATCGGTGATCATCCGCAGGCTGGGTTCGGGCGGGCAGATATAGGTGCCGCGCGACAGATATTCCTTGATGATGTCGTTCTGCACGGTGCCTTGCAGCGCGCTGATATCGGCGCCCTGTTCCTCGGCCACGGCGATGTACAGCGCCAGCAGCCACGGGGCTGTCGCGTTGATTGTCATTGATGTGTTCATCTGGTCCAGCGGGATATCGGCAAACAGCATCCGCATATCGCCCAGATGCGCCACTGGCACGCCGACCTTGCCCACCTCGCCCTTGGCCAGAATGTGGTCGCTGTCATAGCCGGTCTGGGTGGGCAGATCAAAGGCGACCGAGAGGCCCGTCTGCCCCTTGGCCAGATTACCACGATAGAGCGCGTTCGACGCCGCAGCGGTCGAATGGCCCGCATAGGTGCGGAACAGCCAGGGGCGGTCTTTTTGCATCTGCGACATCGGGCGTCTCTCCTGAATCAAGTTGCGTAATTTAATTACGCTTTGGGCCATTTATCGGACATTTTGTGGCGCTGTCAATTCGCTGCGTTGCGGCATGGCGGGATTTACCTTGGCGGGGAAGCCTGTCATTTTCTGAGAATGACGCAAACCATCTCCATGCCGGTATGGGCCTTTGTTCTGATCATCTTGTTCGCAGGTGTCACTTTTGCGTCGCATTTCCTGTTTCCTTCGGTGCGCTGGTTTTTCCGCAAACGCGCCGAACGGGTGATCGCGCGGGTCAACAAGAATCTGCAACGCCCGATCGAGCCGTTCAAGCTGGCGCATCGCTATGACATGATCCAGCGTTTGATCTATGACCCAGAGGTGACGCAGGCCGTCGTGGACCATGCCCGCGCCAATAATGTCCCCGAAAACGTCGCCTTTGAAAAAGCCCGCAGCTATGCGCGCGAGATCGTGCCGTCGTTTTCCGCGACCGCCTATTTCAGCATCGGGATCAGGCTGGCGCGCTGGTTATCGAAATCGCTCTACCGGATCCAGCTGGGCCGCCTCGACCGCAAGCGCATGGCCGAGATCGACCCAGAGGCGGCGGTGGTTTTCGTCATCAACCATCGCAGCAACATGGATTACATGTTGGTCACCTATCTGGCGGCCAATGCCGGTGCCTTGTCCTATGCGGTCGGCGAATGGGCGCGGGTCTGGCCGCTGTCGCCGGTGATCCGGTCGATGGGGGCCTATTTCATCCGGCGCAATTCGCGCGGCGCGCTGTATCGCAAGGTGCTGGCGCGCTATGTGCAGATGGCCACGCGCGCGGGCGTGACCCAGGCGGTATTCCCCGAAGGCGGCCTGTCGCTGGATGGCATGCTGGCTGCGCCGCGCACCGGATTGTTGAATTACATTATCGAAGATTTCGACCCCGCAAGGCGCGAGGTGATCTTTATCCCCGTCGCACTCAATTATGACCGCGTGCTGGAAGACACGATCCTGATCGCGGCGCATAAGGCCGGCACGCGCCGTTTCCGCCCGCCTTTGGTGCATGTCCTGCGGCGTGTGGCGCATCATGTCTGGCAGCGGATCACGGGCCGGTTTCAGGGTTTCGGCACCGCCTCGGTCAGCTTTGGTGAACCGCTGGAGCTGTCGTCTTTTACGGTGACCGCGCAGGGGGATGTAACGCAGGCGCTGGCGCAAACCCTGATGCAGCGGATCGCAGATGTGACGCCGGTGCCTGGTGTCCCGCTTGTCGCGCGCCATTTGCTGGCCGACGCGCCGGTCACCACCGAGCAGTTGATGCACGATGTCGTCGGGTCGCTGGCGATGTTGGCCCAAAGGCAAGTCCCGCGCCCGCGCCGCGCGACCGAAGATGCTGTCACCGAGGCATTGGACCGCTTGCATTCGCGCCACCTGATCGCGCGGGACGGCGATCATTGGCGCGTGACCAAGCTTGGCGGGCCAATTCTGACCTATTACGCCAATTCCATTGCACATCATTTTGACATCACGGTCGATACTGCGCCTATTTCTGCGCCGCAGCAGACATAAAATTACAAAACGATGCGCTGTAGTGTTGCAATCTTGCGCGACGATTCGTATCAATCCTTCAGCGCCGCGTGATTCTGCACTGCGGCGCAACGGAATGATCGCGATGGAGAGTGACATGGCCCTTGATCTGACCACCGGCGAAGCGGCCTATGCCGCCGAACGCAAAGACCTGTATGCCATGGGCGAAATGCCCCCCTTGGGCCATCTGCCCGCGCAGATGCATGCCTGGGTGCTGCGCCGCGAACGGCATGGTGAACCTGAAACCGCCCTGCAATTAGAGGTCGTCGATTGCCCCAAGCCTGACAGCAACGAAGTGATCATTCTGGTGATGGCGGCGGGGGTGAATTACAACGGCGTCTGGGCCTGTCTGGGCCAGCCTGTTTCGACCTTTGATGTGCATAAGGCCCCTTACGCGATCCTTGGGTCCGATGCGGCAGGCATCGTCTGGGCGGTGGGCGACAAGGTCAAGCGCTGGAAAGTCGGTGACGAAGTCGTGGTGCATTGCAATCAGGACGACGGCGACGACGAAGATTGCAACGGCGGTGATCCGATGTATTCGCCCAGCCAGCGGATCTGGGGCTATGAAACCGCCGACGGGTCATTCGCGCAATTCACCCGCGTGCAATCGCAGCAATTGATGGCGCGTCCGCAGCACCTGACGTGGGAAGAAAGCGCCTGTTACACGCTGACGCTGGCCACCGCTTACCGCATGCTGTTTGGCCATGAACCGCATGACCTGAAACCCGGGCAGAACGTGCTGGTCTGGGGGGCGTCGGGTGGCCTTGGGTCTTATGCGATCCAGCTGATCAATACCGCAGGGGCCAATGCGATCGGTGTGATCAGCGACGAAAGCAAGCGGGATTTCGTGATGTCGCTGGGTGCCAAAGGTGTCATCAACCGCAACGATTTTTCCTGTTGGGGCCAGTTGCCCACGGTCAATACCGCCGCATACGATATCTGGCTGAAAGAGGCGCGCCGGTTCGGCAAGGCGATCTGGGACATCACCGGCAAGGGTAAGAATGTCGATATGGTGTTCGAACATCCGGGCGAGGCCACGTTCCCCGTGTCGTCGCTGGTCTGCAAGAAAGGCGGCATGGTCGTGATCTGTGCAGGCACCACGGGGTTTAACTGTACTTTTGACGTCCGCTATATGTGGATGCACCAGAAACGGTTGCAGGGCAGCCATTTCGCCCATCTCAAGCAGGCAAGTGCGGCCAACAACCTGATGGTCGAACGCCGTCTGGACCCGTGCATGTCGGAATGTTTCGGCTGGGACGAGATTCCGCTGGCCCATACCAAGATGCGCCGCAACGAACACAAGCCCGGCAATATGGCCGTGCTGGTGCAGGCACCGGTGATGGGTCTGCGGACCTTTGCCGACACGATCGAAGCGTCACGGGAGGGGCGCTGAAATCACCCTTTGCGTGCCATCGCCACCGGGTGGTGGCGCGCAAAGGGCATGATGCGCTCCGCGCGGGAGTATTTGAAACAAAGCGATGGCAGGGTCTTTGCGCTGAAGTTTTTCTGTGCCGTGGATCAGATGGCGGTGGTGACGCGGGGCGCGCGCGGATAATGTCGCGTCATGAACGCCCCCGTGATCACCTTTTCCGACGACCAGGCCGACGCCTGGGATAATGTTGCATCCGCGCTGCGCCAGGCGGGCGTTGATCTGGACGACAGCCTGCTGCAACCGCCGCAAAGCGACACATCATCCGTGCTGGCCGTGATCGGCAAGGCGGGGTCGGGCAAGACCATGCTGCTTGCGGCCTTGTACAAGGCCTTGGCCGAGGCGGGCGTTGATGTGATTTCCGGCGATTGGGAAGGCCGCAAGCGCAAGGACCGCCGCACGCTGGCGATTCTGGCGCCGACCAACAAGGCCGCGAGCGTGTTGCGCAACCGCGGCGTGCCGGCCACGACGATCCACCGTATTCTGTATACCCCCGTCTATGACCCCGAATATGAAAAGATCGCCGAATGGCTGGCGGGCCAAGGCGAGCGGCCCGATATCGACAGTCTGACCGATGTGGCGCTGGACCGCGCATGGGCGTCTTATCAGATCAATACCTCGGTGCCTGCGGCCCTGGCGGCGGCGGGCCTGCGCGGCAGCGATTTCATCACCGGCTGGAAACGCCGCGAGGAGCCGCTGGATATCGGGTTTGTCGACGAAAGCTCTATGCTGGATGCCAAGCAGTTTGCCGATCTCAAGGAGATTTTTCCGACCCTGCTGTTGTTCGGTGATCCTGCACAATTGCCGCCCGTGCAATCCAGCGGGGGCATGGTGTTTGAAACTCTGCCCAAGGACCGGGTTCTGACGTTAAGCCGGATTCACCGGCAGGATGCCGATAACCCGATCCTTGATCTGGCCCATGCCTTGGCCGATCCGATGCTGGATTTCTACACGTTCGAGCGTATGGTGGCCGAGGCCGCCGCCCGCGACGACCGTGTCGTCATGGCACAACGGGTCGAGGCCGATCTGATGGCCCGCTCCCCCTGTCTGGTCTGGCGCAATGCGACGCGGATCAAGCTGATCCATGCGTTCCGTGCGGCGTTCAACGCGCCGCCCGATGCGCTGTTGCCGGGCGAGCCGCTGATCTGCGACGGGATCGAATTGCCGCTGAAACACCGCAAGAAACGGCTGGATCTTGAGGCGCGCGGGTTGATCAAAGGCGCGCAGGTGATCTATCTGGGTGCGGGCAAGAAGCCCGGTTTTTCGCGGCTGCATGTGATCGGTGCCGAAGACCCGCGGATTTCCGCCGCCAGCATCGTCAAGATCGAGCTTGAGGGCGATGCAGAGCCGTTCATCCCCTTTGCAGCCAAGATGGGGGCGACCTTTCTGCATGGCGCGGCTGTCACCATCCATAAGGCGCAGGGGTCACAATGGGACACGGTGCAGGTCTTTGCCCCCGATATCGAGGTGGCCAGCCGCATGGGCCGGATGGAGGCGGGCCAGCCTTTGTGGAAACGCCTTGCCTATGTCGCAATCACGCGGGCGGAAACGCAATTGCGTTGGGTCGTGCGCAACCGGCTGGCAAGGCCGGAATTGGCACTGGGGGTGGATGATCTGGATGTGCCGGTCTCGACCCTGGAGTTGAAAGCGGAGGAATTATGAAAACCATCATCATCACAGGGGCCAGTGCCGGGATCGGGCGGGCGACGGCGTTGCATTTTCTGGATCAAGGCTGGCGTGTCGGCCTGATCGCGCGCAGGCCCGAGGTTTTGGCCGAAATGGCGCATCCCAATGCGGTGCCTTTGCCTTGCGATGTGACCGATGAGGCAGGTGTCGATGCGGCCTTTGCCGCGTTTGGCCATCTGGATGTGCTGTTCAACAATGCGGGCATGTTCGGCCCCCAGACCACGATTGACGAAATCGCGCTGGAGGACTGGCGCGCGGTGCTGGATGTGAACCTGACGGGTATGTTTCTGTGCGCGCGCGCGGCGTTCCGTCAGATGCGCCATCAGACGCCACGGGGTGGGCGGATCATCAATAACGGGTCGATTTCCGCGCATACCCCGCGTGAAGGGTCGATCTGTTACACGACCACCAAACACGGCGTTTCGGGCCTGACCAAGACGCTGACGCTGGATGGCCGTGCGTTCGACATCGCCTGCGGGCAGATCGACATCGGCAATGCGCGCACCGAGCTGGTGCAAGGGCTGGAGGTCAAGCGCGCCGCCGACGGCCTGCCACCCCTGCCGACGATGGCGGTGGAGGATGTGGCGCGTGCGGTGTTCCACATGGCGTCATTGCCGCCAGAGGCGAATGTGCAGACCATGATGGTGATGGCCTCCAAGATGCCGCATATCGGGCGGGGTTAACGCCGCAGCAAGGTAAAGACCGCAGAGGCGAGCCAGCCCGCGCCGATCGCAATGGCCAGGGACAGCAGGCCATAGATGAACGCCTGTTCATGCGCGAGGTTGTAAAGCCAGCGTTCCAGCCCGACCTTGTTGACCGGAATCGTGGTCATGTAAGTGTCGATCACCGTGCCATTGCGGGTCAGGTAGATGCGCACGTCATAATTGCCTTCGGTCAGGTTGGCAGGCATCGAAATCGCGCTGCGGAACAATGTGTCCTGATCCAGCGTCACAGCGCCTTGGCGCATCTGGTACAGGTCCTGATCGGTTTTGATGCGGATCAGCGCCTCGGTAAAGGCAACGCTGTCGGCGACCACGGCCCCTGCCGACCGGATCGCGCGGGGGATGGTGATGCGGTGGCGCAGGTCTTCGACTTCGCGCAGGATGTCAGTGATCGGGGCGCTGGTGGCGACCGCATAGAACGAAGGCGCGGAATTGACGAAAACCGCGTCGGTGTTGACCCAGATGCCCATCTGCTGCGCCTTGCGCCGCACGGTGACAGGCTCGCTTGGGCCTGCGATGGTGATGATGACGCCAAGCGCGCTGTCTTGTGGCGGGGGGGCCGTGCGGCTGACCGCGCCGAAGACGATGATTTCGGACCCTTCAAAGGTGACGGTGATGGCGACTTCGTCCTGGCTCAGGCCCAGCACGATTTGCTCGGCCCGCGCGGGCAGGGCCAGCAGCATCAGAATGGCAAACAGGCGGATCATGAATGTCCCCCTGCGCCGAGCGAATAAAGTTCGGATGGCATGATGAGCAGGTCCAGCGCGATCTTGCCGCAGACGATCAGCACCATGATGGCCAGCAGGATGCGCAATTGTTCCGCCTTCATCTTGACCCCGATCCGGGTGCCGACCTGCGCGCCGATCACGCCGCCGATCAGCAACAAAAGCGCCAGCAACACATCGACCGTCTGGTTGGTGGTCGCATGCAGCATCGTCGTAAAGCCCGCGACAAAGATGATCTGCAACAGCGACGTGCCGATCACCACCTTGGTTGGCATGCCAAGGATATAGATCATCGCCGGCACCATGATAAATCCGCCGCCCACCCCCATGACGGCGGCCAATATTCCCACCAGCATCCCCACCATGATTGGCGGGATGACCGAGATATACAGCCCCGACACCCGGAATTTCATCTTGAAGGGCAGGTTATGGACCCAGTTATGCTTGCGCCGCTGCGGCACGGCACTTGGCCCGCGTGACCGTCTGATCGCGCGCAGGCTTTCGACGAACATCAGCATGCCGATGGCCCCCAGAAAGACGACATAGCACAGCTGCACCAGCAGATCGACCTGACCCAGCGCGCGCAGGTAGTTGAAGATCACGATCCCGATCGCGGACCCGATCACCCCGCCGACCAGCAACACCCCGCCCATGACCGGATCGACGGTTTTGCGTTTGAAATGCGCCAACACGCCCGAAATCGACGAGGCAACGATCTGGTTGGTGCTGGTCGCCACGGCTACCGCAGGCGGGATGCCGATGAAGAACAGCAAAGGCGTGATCAGAAACCCGCCGCCGACGCCGAACATTCCTGACAACACGCCCACGATGCCGCCCAACCCGAGTAACAGGAACGCGTTCACCGAAACTTCGGCGATAGGAAGATAGATGTACATGGGCTGTTCCGGGGCTTGTGCCTCTGGCCGCACCAAAGACGTTTCGGTGCGCTGTGTCAAACGCTCTCATGCAGGAAAGGCGGCATTCGCGGCATTTGCGCCACTTGGCATCAACGCTGGTCGGGAACTGGACCTATGCCAGCCCGCGCAGATAGGCGCGCAGCACCTTTTCGAGCTTGGCCGCACCGATCGGGGCCATCGCCTTGGTATGTTCGTGGCTGATCGCCTCGTCGCTAAGCCCTGCCGCCATATTGGTGATGGTGGAAATGGCGGCAGCTTTTAGGCCAAGGAACCGCGCAAGGATCACCTCTGGCACGGTGGACATGCCCACGGCATCTGCCCCCAACATCGCAATTGCGCGGATTTCGGCGGGGGTTTCAAACGATGGGCCGGAATACCACGCATAAATCCCGTCCGCCATCTGAGTGCCGGTGCTGTCGGCGGCGGCGCGCAGCGCGCTGCGGATCGCGGGGTCATAGGCGTCTTTCATCGGGACGAACCGCGCATCGGTGGGTTCCCCGATCAGCGGGTTCAGACCGGAAAAATTGATGTGGTCCGACAGGCACATGATCGACCCCGTGGGCATATCGGCGCGCATCGACCCTGCAGCATTGGTGGCGATCACGGCTTGCCCGCCCAAGGCGCGCAACACCTCCAACGGCAGGCGCATGACATCGGCGCGCCCTTGTTCGTAATAATGCGCACGTCCGCCGAACACCGCGACACGCACGCCTTCCAGATCGCCGATCACCAGCTTGGGATTATGACCCGACACGCCCGCATGCGGAAACCCCGGCAGATCATCGTAAGGGATCGCCACACCGTCCACCGCATCCGCGATATGACCAAGCCCTGACCCAAGGATCAGGCCCAGCCGCACGGGGGCATCGCCCGCGACGGACTTGATCTGCTGGCTTAATGTTTCAGCGTTCTTTGACATAGGGTTGTCCGCCTGCGCGTGGGGGGATCGCCTTGCCGACAAAACCGGCAAGGATGATCACGGTCAGAATATAAGGAAGCACATCAAGGAACTGGCCGTTGACGCGGAAACCGATCACTCCGGTGATGATGTCAGGGCGCAGCGACAAGGCTTGCAGGAAGCCGAACAGCAGGCAGGCATAAAGCGCATACCATGGCCGCCATTTGGCAAAGATCAGCGCCGCCAGCGCGATATAGCCGCGCCCGGCGCTCATGTCTTTGACGAAACCGGCCTGCAAGGCGGTCGCCAGATAGGCCCCCGCGATCCCGACAAGCACGCCGCAAATGCCGACTGCGGCAAAGCGCAGCCCGACGACAGACACACCGGCGGTATCGACTGCGGCGGGATTTTCACCCACCGCGCGCAGGCGTAGGCCAAACCTTGTGCGATACAAAATCCACCATGTCAGTGGCACCATCGCAAGTGCCACATAGACAAGGATCGTATGGCCCGAAATCAATTCGAAATAGATCGGCCCGATCACCGGCACATCGCGGATCGCTTCGGCAAAGGGCAGGGTGATCGGGTTGAACCGCCCGTCACCCGACAATTGCGGGGTGCGCCCGCCTTGGCGGAACCAGCTTTGCGCGACGACAACGGTCAGCCCTGCCGCCAGAAAATTGATCGCCACCCCTGAAATCAGCTGATTGCCCCGAAAGGTGATCGACGCCACCCCGTGGATCGCCGACAGGACCAACGACGCGCCGATCCCCGCAAGCAGCCCCAGCCAGACATCGCCGGTGACGGCCGCAATTGCCGCCGACATGAATGCGGCGGCCAGCATTTTGCCTTCCAGCCCGATATCAAAGATACCGGCACGCTCTGAAAACAGGCCGGCCAGACAGGCCAGCAAAAGCGGTGTCGCCAGACGCAATGTCGCGTCCAGCATCTGCAGAAGGGTTGCAAAATCCATTTAGGCAACAGCCTCCGTCAGGAAGGGGAACAGCGCGAAAAAGCGGTCGGCAACCTCGGGGTTGCGGCGCAGGGCAGCCTCGGCCTGCGCTTGGGTGATGTCGTTCACCTGCGGTTTGTCGCGGCGCATGAAAAATTGCAGCCCCAGCATCGCGTCGAACCTTTCATCGGTGATGAACGGATCATGCGGGATACGGGCCATCACGGCTTCGTTCGGGCGGAACACATTGGCGCGGTTCTTGACCGCCAGCAGCGCCACCAGATGCGGCGGCACGGCGCCATCCGGGGTCTGCGCGATCACATGATAAATCCAGCGGTGCAATTCATCCATCGTAATCATGCCAAGCGCCAGACAGCTGAGCACAAAGCCAAGGTCAGCGCCGGTGTCATCCTCGACACCGATCTTGAAAGGGCCTGCGATCATTGTTTTGCTCTCCTCATCGCCAGGAAAAGCCGCTCCAGCGGCATGCGCACCATATTGTCCAATGCGCCCGTGAACAGGATCACCAAAGCCTGTATGACGATGATCAGTTCACGCGGAATCGAGGTCCATAGGGCAAGCTCTGCGCCGCCTTGATACAGAAAGCCAAATAGCAGGGCCGCCAGCAACACCCCGAAAGGATGGCTGCGCCCCATCAATGCGACGGCGATGCCGATAAAGCCCGCCCCTTCGACGGCGTTCAGGACCAGCCGTTCAGCCTCGCCCTGCACGTTGTTGATCGCCATCATCCCGGCCAGACCGCCGGACACCAGCATGGTGACCATGATGATCTTGGTCGGGCTGATGCCCGCATATTTCGCGGCTGATTCCGAATGGCCAAAAGACCGCAATTCATATCCCAACCGGGTGCGCCAGATCAGCGCCCAGATCGCGACACAGGCCGCGACCGCCACGAAAAAGGTGACATTGGCCGGTGCGCCCCGGAAAAAGGTCGTCCCGCCGAAATTGAACATATCCTGAAACGACGGCAGATGCGTCGCGGGCGGAAAGGTGGCTGTCGCCGGTTCCATCGACCCTGGTACCTTGAGAGCGCCGATCAGCAGGTAATTCAACAAGGCGGCCGCGATAAAGTTGAACATGATCGTAGTGATGACAATATGGCTGCCGCGCTTGGCCTGCAAAAACGCAGGGATCGCAGCCCATGCCGCGCCAAAGGCCGCCGCCATCAGGCAAGCGCCGATCAGGGCCAGCGACCAATGCGGCCATGGGATATACAGACAGGCCAGCGCCACACCCAAGCCGCCCAGCACGGCCTGACCTTCGCCGCCGATGTTGAACAGCCGCGCGTGAAAGGCGACGGACACCGCAAGACCGGTAAAGATGAAATTGGTGGCGTAATACAGCGTGTAGCCCCACCCATAGGTCGACCCCAGCGCGCCATCGACCATGAGCTTGAGCGCGGCCCACGGGCTTTCACCGATGGCAAGGATCACCAGCGCCGACAGCATCGCCGCCAGCAGGATCGAGATCAGCGGGATCAGGATCACATCGGCCCATTTTGGCATGACATCCATGATCAGGTCCCCTTGACGGCGTCGCCGCCTGCATAGGCAAGGTTTTGCGCAACGGCCTGAAACGGATCGCCTGCGGGCGCGGTCGTCATGCCTGCCATCAGCAGACCGAGTTCTTTTTCATCTGTGTCCTGTGGCATCCGCTCGCCCATGATTTTGCCGTCAAACATAACGGCGATCCGGTCGGATAGCGATAAAATCTCCTCCAGCTCGACCGAAACCAGCAAGATTGCCTTGCCCTGATTCCGAAGCGCAACAATCTGCTGATGGATAAATTCGATCGCGCCGATATCGACGCCGCGTGTCGGCTGGCCGATCAGCAACAGGTCAGGGTTGCGTTCAATTTCGCGGGCCAGCACGATTTTCTGCTGGTTGCCGCCGGAAAAGCTTTTGGCGGCCAGTCTGGGGTCGGGCGGGCGCACGTCGAAACGGGCCATTTTCTCGGCGGTGTCGCGCAGGATCGCCTGATTGTCCATGAACAGCCGTGAGCGTTGATAGCGCGCGTCATGGTGATAGCCAAAGGCGGTGTTTTCCCAAGCCTCGAAATCCATGATCAGACCTTCGCGCTGGCGGTCCTCGGGGACATGGGCGATGCCATGCGCGCGCCTGCTTTGCCCGTCGGAATGCGCGCCGGTCAGGTCGATATCCGCGCCGTTCATCCGCACGCTGCCGGTGGCGCGTTCATAGCCGCCCAGCACCTCGAGCAATTCGGACTGACCGTTGCCCGCCACCCCCGCGATACCCAATATCTCGCCTGCATGGACGTCGAAACTGACGCCTTTGACGCGGTGGACGCCTTTGTCATCTGTGACGTTCAGATCGTGGACTTCCAGTATCTTGCGCCCGATCACGGGCGGTGTCTTGTCCACGCGCAACAGCACTTTGCGGCCAACCATCAGTTCGGCAAGCTGGGCGGGGCTGGTTTCGGCGGTCTTGACGGTCGCTGTCATCTCGCCACGGCGCATCACGCTGACGGTGTCGGTGATATCCATGATTTCGCGCAGCTTATGGGTGATCAGGATGATCGTCTTGCCTTCGCGGCGCAGGTTTTCAAGGATACGGAACAAATGATCCGCCTCGGCGGGGGTCAGCACGCCGGTCGGTTCGTCCAGAATAAGAATGTCGGCCCGCCGGTAGAGCGCCTTGAGGATCTCGACACGCTGCTGCATGCCGACGCCGACATCCTCGATCACGGCATCGGGATCGACGTTGAGTTCATATTCTTCCGCCAGCGCCTGTAACTCGCGCCGCGCGCGCGCCAGCGAGGGGCGCAACAGACCGCTGTCCTCGGCCCCCAGAATGATGTTTTCCAGCACGGTGAAGTTTTCCACCAGTTTGAAGTGCTGGAACACCATGCCGATCCCTGCGGCGATGGCGGCTTGGCTGTCGGTGATATTGATCTTTTGGCCTGCGATGAAAATCTCGCCTTTGTCGGCCTTGTAGAACCCGTAAAGGATCGACATCAGGGTCGATTTGCCGGCGCCGTTTTCACCGATGATCCCGTGGATCGTGCCGGGCATGACGCGGATGGAAATATCCTTGTTGGCCTGCACCGGGCCGAATGCCTTGGAAATACCTTTGAGCTCGATGGCGGGGGCTGGGGCGGTCATGCGGCGCTTGTCCTTGTACAAAGGGCCGCGCGGATGGATATCAGCGCGGCCCCGTTTTTATGGCCTGTCGGACGTCTTAGAACGTCAGGGCAGGGCAGCTTTCGTCGGATGAATAATCGTGAACAGCCAGCGTACCTGCCGCGATGTCGGCAGCGGCGGCATCGACGGCGGCCTGCATGTCTGCGGTCACCAGATCTGCGTTGAATTCATCCAGCGCGTAACCCACGCCGTCGTTTGCCACGCCCATGACGTTAAACCCTGTTTCCAGTGCCTCGCCTTGGGTGAATGCGTCATAAACCGCGTTATCCACGCGCTTGAGCATCGAGGTCAGAACCTGACCGGGGTGCAGATAGTTCTGGTTGGCATCGACGCCGATCGACAGGATGTCGCTGTCGGCGGCGGTCTGCAACACACCCACACCGGTGCCACCGGCCGCGGCAAAGACCACGTCTGACCCTTGGCTGATCTGTGCCAGCGTCAGTTCGGACCCTTTCACCGGATCGTTCCACGCCGCAGGTGTGGTGCCGGTCATGTTGGCGATCACGGTTGCATCGGGGTTTACGGCCAGCACGCCCTGGGCATAGCCGCAGGCGAATTTGCGGATCAGCGGGATGTCCATGCCACCGACAAAGGACACGGTGCCGGTTTCAGAGGCCATCGCAGCCATCATACCGACCAGATAGGACCCTTCATGTTCGTTGAACACGACCGACCGCACGTTGGGCGCGTCAACGACCATGTCGATGATGGTAAAGCTGGTGTCGGGATAGTCGGCAGCCACTTTTTCCAGCGGCGTGGCCCATGAAAAGCCCGCCATCACAATCGGGTTGGCACCGGATTCAGCGAAACGGCGGATCGCCTGTTCACGCTGTGCATCGGACTGGATTTCCACCTCGGCATAGGTGCCGCCGGTTTCGGTGGCCCAACGCTCTGCCCCGTTATAGGCGCTTTCGTTGAAGGATTTGTCGAACTTGCCACCCAGATCGAACAGGATGGCTGGATCGGCGGCAGCGGCACCTGCGCTCAGAGCCAGTGCTGCGGATGCGCCAAGAAGTTTATGCATAACGGTCATCGTCGTCTCCCAAGTCGTTTTTCGAAGTCTTGCCGGCTGTTCGCCTGCGCCTTCGGTTGATTGCTTAGCCGACCATTGTCGGGCCATCGCAAGATAAGGCATGGGCGGCTGACGAAGATCAACAGGTTTTTGCGCCAAATCGGGCATCTGTCAGAGGATTGATCGCCGGTCATGCACCTGACGCCGCGTTACTGGGCGACAAGTGCCTTGCGCAATACCAATGCCGCGACAGGTGCTGCATCTTTGGGCAGATAATAACCGGGCCGCCGCCCGATCTGGGCATAGCCCGCCTGCGCATAAAGCGCGCGCGCGGCGTCATTATCCTCGGCCACCTCAAGAAAGATCACGGCGGCACCCAGCGCCTGTACCGCCGTTTCCGCCTGCGCCAGCACCGCGCGGGCCAGCCCCTTGCGGCGATGTTCGGGGGCGGTGGCGATCGTCAGCACCTCGGCCTCGTCCAGCGTCACGCGCAGCAGGGCAAAGGCACGGTCGTCGCCCGTCAATATCATGCCGCGTTGGTCCAGCAGGTCGCGGAATTCCGCCGCCGACCATGCGCGCGTGCTGGAAAACGCCAGCGCGTGGATGTAGGCCAATGCCTCTGGCGTCATGGCAGGATCACGGGTGCCGCATCGCGCGCGGGTGCCGCATCGGCAGCGCGCACATAAAGCGGGGTAGGGCGCGGATGATCCCCGCCGATCCGGCTTGCCGCGATCTGCGCCATGCAGCCCACATGTGCCGCAGGGCTGTGGTCGGTCGAAAGCGCGGCAGCGCCCAAACCCCCGAAAGGCACAATGACCGCCTTGGCCATCGTGTCAAAGTCCATCAGATAGGCTTGGTCGCGCGGCGCAGGCACAGCAACCTGTGCGCGATTGGACAGCCGCTGTGTCGTGTCAAACACCGACACCCCAACCGCAGGCTTGCCCAGCCCTAGCGCCAGACCGCGCGCGGCGCTGACCGAAATGCGGATGCCGGTGAAATTGCCCGGGCCGGTGCCGACGCCGATCCCGTCCAGATCGTGCCATGTCAGCCCTTGGGCTGTCAGCATCTCTTGCAGCATCGGCATCAGATGTTCGGCTTGCCCTTTGGCCATATCGTCGATGCGGGTGATGATCCGGTCGCCCAACAGCAAAGCGGCGGCGCAATGCGCCGCCGATGTGTCGAATGCGATCAGTCTGGTGTCAGGCAGCATGATTGATGCGCGTCCGCTCAGGCCGCGACAGGCCGGACCTCGATCACCTCGGGGATATAGTGGCGCAGCAGGTTTTCGATGCCCATTTTCAGCGTCAGTGTGGATGACGGGCAACCGGCACAGGCCCCTTGCATGTGCAGATAAACAATCCCGCGGTCAAAGCCGTGGAATGTGATGTCGCCGCCATCCTGCGCCACGGCAGGGCGCACGCGGGTATCCAGCAATTCCTTGATCTGGGTGACGATGTCGCCATCTTCGCCGCTATGTTCGGCATGTCCGCTGACGGGTTTGTGGTCGGCGGCCATCACCGATTGCCCCGATTGGTAATGTTCCATGATCGCGCCCAGGATGCCAGGCTTGATATGGTCCCATTCCGCGCCATCGGCCTTGGTCACGGTGACGAAATCAATGCCAAAGAACACGCCCGACACGCCACCAGCGGCAAAGATGCGCTGGGCCAGCGGCGAATGCTGCGCGGCCTCGGCATTGGGGAAATCGGCGGTGCCGACCTCCAGCACGTTTTGTCCGGGCAGGAATTTCAGCGTTGCGGGGTTCGGGGTCGATTCGGTCTGGATGAACATGATGCGGACCTTCTGTTTCAGGCTTTGAATATGCGCATGCAGGCGCGATCTGTCAAGGATTTGGAACGATTCTAAACTACGCTGGCGTCAGGTAATCGATTCGAGCCGTTCTTTCGACAGATCCCCCGGCACGATGGTGATCGGCACCGGCAGGCTGCCGGCCTGACGGCTGAGTTGTGTGACCAGCGGGCCGGGGCCTTTGGTATCGGTGCCAGCCCCCAGCACCAGAACGCCGATTTCGGGGTCTTCGGTGATCTGCGCAATGATCTCATCCAGCGGTTCGCCTTCGCGGATGATCAGTTCGGGATGGATATGCTGCTTGTCGCGCATCCATTTGGCGAAAACCTCGTAATGCACCTCGATCCGTTCGCGGGCCTCGGCACGCATGATTTCACCAACGCCGATCCAGTGGTTGAATTCGTCGGGCGGAATTACCGACAGGATCGTCACACCACCGCCCGAGCGTGCGGCGCGCATCGCGGCGAACCGCATCGCGTTCAGACATTCGCGGCTGTCGTCCAGCACCACCAGAAACTTGCGCATGTTCATACTCCTGTTCGGGGCATAGTGCAGCAGGAACATGGCGCTGGCAACGGGTGGGCCGCATTGGCACCCGGTGCCGGGGAACACCGGGTGCCTGCGAGACCATGGTGTCACTGGGGGAGACGACACCTAGCCGGGGCGGAGCAGAGCGAATCCATGCAGCGCGCTTGCAACCTCCCACCTGCCGGATTCAGTTTTGTGACACCTTATGCGCGAAATCGACCAGCGCCCGCACGTCCAGCCTGTTGTTGGTCATCCGCAAGGCGCCGCTGGCATCGCGGGGCCAGTCGGCCTGCGGTTTGTCGGTATAAAGCTCGACCCCGTTGTTGTCGGGGTCACGCAGATAGACGGCCTCGCTGACGCCGTGGTCGGCCGCTCCGTCCAGCGGAAGGCCCGCCGCCAGCACCCGTGCAACGACCGCCCCCAGCGCTGCGCGATCGGGAAAAAGGAATGCGGTGTGGTAAAGCCCCGTATGCCCGGCAGGCGGTGGCGTGGCGCCAAGGCTGTCCCAAGTGTTCAGCCCGATATGGTGGTGATAATCGCCTGCGGCGAGAAAGGCTGCACCTGTCCCGAACCGCTGTGTGATGTGAAAGCCCAGAATATCGCCATAAAAGGCAATCGCGCGGTCAAGATCGGACACGCGCAGATGCACATGGCCGATACGGGTGGTGGCAGGGGCAGACATGGGTGTGATCCTTTCAGCTATGCTGTCAGGATAAGCATGGTTCGCCCCGTCGTTATCGGGCAGGAATAGAGGGCGGCTGTGCGCCTTTGCAGATCAGCCGCGCAGCAGCCCCACGATATCATAGGTCCGTTGCAGCACGGGTTGCGCGATGGCGCGGGCCTTATCGGCCCCTTGGGCCAGGATGCGGTCAATCTCGGCGGGATCGGCCATGAAACGTGCCATGTCTTGCGAAATGGGGGCCAGTTTCGCCACCGCCAGATCGGCCAGCGCGGGCTTGAACGTGCCCCAGCCGGCACCCGGATATTGCGCGATCACGGCCTCTGGCGTGGTGTCGTCAAGGGCGGCATAGATGTCCACCAGATTGCGCGCCTCTGGGCGTGTTTTCAACCCTTCGACTGTTTCGGGCAAAGGCTCGGCGTCGGTCTTGGCCTTTTTGAACTTTTTGGCGATCGTGTCGGCATCATCGAGCATGTTGATGCGTTCCATATCGCTGTCGCCGGATTTGGACATTTTCTTGGTCCCGTCACGCAGGTTCATCACCCGCGTCGCCGGCCCGTCGATCACCGGTTCGGTCAGCGGAAAGAAATCGATGCCGTAATCGTGGTTGAATTTGGCGGCGATATCGCGCGTCAGTTCCACATGCTGTTTTTGATCCTCGCCCACTGGCACATGGGTCGCATGATACAGCAGGATGTCCGCCGCCATCAGCGACGGATAGGCATAAAGCCCGAGCGACACCTTTTCCGCATTCGACCCAGCCTTGTCCTTGAACTGGGTCATCCGGTTCATCCAGCCCACACGCGCCACACAATTGAAGATCCAGCCCAATTCGGCATGGCCCGACACACGGCTTTGGTTGAACAGGATGGATTTCGCAGGGTCGAGGCCAGCCGCCAGATAGCCCGCCGCAACCTCGCGCGTGCCATTGGCCAGATCCTTGGGGTCCTGCCAGACGGTGATCGCATGCAGATCGACAACGCAATAGATGGTTTCCATCGTGCCCTGCATGCCGACGAACCGTTTGATCGCGCCCAGATAATTGCCCAGTTGCAGACCACCCGAAGGTTTGATCCCGGAAAAAACGCGCGGGGTAAAGGTCGGCTGGGTCATGGGGCAACGTCCGGGCTGGATTTCAGGGCAAGCGTCGCATACCCATGCCAGACCGGCCCGTCAACTTCAACTGCCCGAAGGTTCCCGATGTCCAACAACATGTCCGAGAAACCGATCAATGACCTTTCACCTGTCGTGATCGGCCTTGCGCTGCTGATTATTGGCGCTGAGGCCGCGTTCCAGCTGGCCAATGCCGGGCTGGTCGGCGGGCCGCGTGGCCTTGGCTGGCGGATGGAGGCGGTGGGCCGGTTCGGCTTTTCGCCCGCCGTGCTGGACCGCGTGCTGGTGCAGGGCGATTGGTCGGTCGATATGCTGATGCGCTTTGTGACCTATCCCTTCGTCAATGGCGAAATCGTACAGAGCGCGTTTTGTGCCGCGCTGACGCTGGCCTTGGGCAAGTTCACGTCGGAATATTTCGGCGGGCTGAAGGTGCTGGTGATTTATCTGGCCAGCGCGATTGCGGGCGCGGTCGTCTACGGACTGCTGGTCACGGGCAATGCGCCGTTGCTTGGCGGGTTTACACCCGTGTACGGCCTGATCGGGGCTTATACCTATGTGCTTTGGCTGCGGCTGGGGCAGGCGGGGGAAAACCAGCTGATGGCGTTCCGGCTGATCGGGTTTTTGCTGGCGTTGCAACTGGGGTTCGGGCTGATCTTTGGCGCGGGCCAGTCATGGATCGCGGAACTGACAGGGTTCGCGGCAGGCTTTATGCTGGCGGTGCCATTGGCACCCGGCGGCTGGGCCATGCTGCTGGCACGGGTGCGGCAGAGGTCGTAAAGGACTTTTATGCCTCCGGCGGGGATATTTATGCTCGGACGATGAGGGGCGATCAGCGTTTCATCGCGCGCCGGAACTCGGCGAGTTTGAAGGCGCCGATCAACTGTCCCGTGCCGAAATAGGTGGTGATGCCTGCCATGATCAGGGCCAGCAGCGCCAGATAGCGCCATGTCGGGATGTCGAAATAGGGTGCCATCACGGCGGACAGTGCGGCCAGCACCAGCGCCATCACAGCCGAGGCCGCGATGATCCGCGGCAGCCGCGATTTGAACCTTGCGTCGAAATTGGCCGCATCCCCCATGTCGCGGCTGCCGCGCCAGAGCAGCCAGACCATCGCCCAGCCGGTCAGGCTGGTGCCCCATGCCGCGGCGATAAAGCCGATCAGGGGCGACAGACCCACGGCAAGGGCGGCATTCAGCACCAGCGCGACGAGCGCGTAATAGAATGGCCGTTTGGTGTCTTCGCGTGCAAAGAACAAAGGTTGCAGCGTCTTTTGCATGACAAAAGCGGGCAGCCCCAGCCCATAGACCGCGACCGCCAATGCGGTGGCGCTGGTGTCAGCGGCGTCGAACGCACCCCGTTCGAACAACACGCCGACCAAAGGCAGGGCTATGACCACCAGTGCCACGGCGGCGGGGATCGTCAGCGCGAGAGAGACTTCGCAGGCGCGGTTGAACGCATCTTTGCTGCCCGCCAGATCCTGCGCGCGCAACCGCCGTGACAGGTCGGGCAACAGCACCACGCCGATCGCGATGCCGACGACCCCCAAGGGCAGTTGATACAGCCGGTCGGCATAGGAAAGCCACGCCACCGCACCGTCGAAATAGCTGGCCACCTGACGGCCCACCAGCAGGTTGATCTGCACCACGCCGCCCGCCAATGCGGCCGGTGCGGCGATGAGCGCCAGCCGTTTCAGCGCCGGTGTCCAGCGGGGTTTGCCGATCCGCAGCGCAAAGCCCGCGCGTTTCGCCGCCCACCAGACCATCGCCAATTGCCCGATCCCCGCCAATGGCACCGCAGAGGCGAGCCATAGGCCCATCCGTTCGGGATTGGCGACCGCGGGGCCTGTGCTCGTGGCTGCCGCGATCAGCAAGGCCACGACAAAGCCCGCGTTCAGGATTACCGGTGCGGCGGCGGCGGCGGTGAACCGCCCTGTCGCATTCAGCACGCCCGACAAAAGGGCTGTCAGCGAGATGAACAGGATATAGGGAAAGGCGATCCGCCCGTAATAAACTGCCAGATCGAACCTTTCGGTCCCGATAAACCCGCTGGCCATCGCCGCGACAAGCGCGGGCATCGCCACGATCCCGATCACGGTGAAAACCGACAAGATCACCGACATTGCAAGATAGGCATCCTGTGCAAATTGATGCGCGCCGTCGTCAGCTTCGAGCTTTTTGGCGAACATCGGCACGAAGGCCATGTTGAACGCGCCTTCGGCAAAGAACCGGCGGAACAGGTTGGGCAGCGAGAAGGCGACCAGAAACGCCTCGGCTACTGGCCCCGTGCCCAGATAGGCCGCGATAAAGATGTCGCGCACGAAACCCGCCACCCGGCTGAGCAGGGTCCACAGCCCCACCGTGAAAAAGCCCGCCATCAGGCGCACCTGTTTCATGGCCTTGCCCGCCGCGCAAAACTCACGATATGGCCCGTTGTGCGCCTTGCGCGATGGCCTCGCGCAATTTGCGTTCAAGGCTTTGGCGCTTGGCCTCCGAATAATATTTCAGCCCGACCATGTCCTTGACGTAGAACGTATCGACCACCTGTTCGCCATAGGTCGCGATCACGGCAGAGGCGATATAGACATGCGCATTGGCCAAGGTGCGCGTCAGATCATACAAAAGGCCGGGGCGGTCGCGGGTGTCCACCTCGATGATCGTATAGATTTCGGACCCGTCATTATCAAAGGTGATCTTTGTATCGACGCGGAAGGCGCGTTCGCGTTTCTTGATCTTGTCCTTGTCTTTGAGCGCCTCGCGCGCCACCACCTCGCCGCGCAGGGTGCGCACGATCATCTGGCGCAGGCGTTGCAGGCGGCTTTCCTCGTAAGGATTGCCGTCGCCGTCCTGCACCCAGAACACCGCAGTGGCATAGCCGTCCTTGGACGTATAGGTGCGCGCATCCACGATATTGGCCCCCACCAGTGCCAGCGCGCCGGTCATCCGGCTGAACAGGCCCGGGTGGTCCACCATGGCAAAACAGGCGCGGGTCGCGTCGCGGTCGGCATCCAGCATCAGGTCGATGCAGACCTGATCATCGTCGATGTCGCGCAGCAGATTGGCAAAGATCACCTGCGCGGCATTGGGCAGGCCCTGCCAATAGGGGCCGTAATGGCGCCCGACCTCGGTTTTCAGCGCCTTGGCGTCCCAATCCGACAGCGCAGCGCGCAGGGCGCGTTTTGCCTCGGCCTCGCGGCTTTCGCGGTTGAGATCCTCCAGCCCGGTTTCCAGCGCGGCGCGCGTGGCCTTGTAAAGGTTGCGGATCAGCACCGCTTTCCAATTGTTCCATGTGCCGGGGCCAACGCCGCGGATGTCGCAGACCGTCAGCACGCTCAAAAGGTCCAGCCGTTCCACCGATTTGACCGCATTGGCAAAGCCGCGCACGGTGCGCGGTTCGGCAATGTCGCGTTTCTGGGCAACATCCGACATCAGCAGGTGATAGCGGATCAGCCATTCGACAGTGTCGCTTTCTTTCTTGCTCAGCCCCAGACGCGGGCAAAGTTTGCGCGCGATCTGTGCGCCAAGGATGGCGTGATCTTCGGGGCGGCCCTTGCCGATATCATGCAGCAGCAGCGCCACATACAGCACCTTGCGGCTGATCCCGTGCTTGAGAATGCCCGACACCACCGGCAATTCCTCGATCAATTCACCGCGTTCGATCTGGGCAAGGTTGCTGATGCATTGGATCGTGTGTTCATCGACGGTGTAATGGTGATACATGTTGAATTGCATCATCGCCACGATCGGCGCGAATTCGGGGATGAAGGCCCCCAGCATCCCCAGTTCGTTCATCCGCCGCAGGCCCCGTTCGGGGTTGCCGTGCTTGAGCAGGATATCAAGGAAAATCCGGCTCGCCTCGCGGTCTTGACGCATGGCGTCATCGACCAGATGCAGATGCGATGCGATCAGGCGCATGGCGTCGGGATGCAGCAGGGTGCCGGTGCGCAGGGCTTCTTCAAAGATGCGCAGCATGTTCAGCTTGTCGGAAAAGAACGCAGGTTCGTCAGCTATGGTCAGCCGGTTCTGTTTGATCGCATAGGGCGGTTTGGCCGCCTTGCGGCGGGTCAGAAACCGCACCAGCATCGGTTCGGGCTTGGTATGGGTCGCCTCGAGCGCGGTCAGGAAAATGCGGGTCAATTCGCCGACGCGCGTGGCCTCGCGGAAATAGGCCTGCATGAAATGTTCGACCGCCCGCCTGCCGCCATGATCGGTATAGCCCATGGCGGCCGCCACTTCGACCTGCATGTCAAAGGTCAGCTGGTCCACCGCGCGGCCCGCGATCAGGTGCAGATGGCAGCGCACGGCCCACAGAAAATCCTCGGCTTTGACGAAAGCTTCGAATTCGTCTTGGGTAAAGACCCGCAGACCCACAAGCTCGGCTGCATGTTTGACGCCATTGACGTATTTGCTCATCCAGAACATGGATTGCAGGTCGCGCAGCCCGCCCTTGCCTTCTTTCACGTTGGGTTCGACCATATAGCGTTGGCCGCCTTGTTTGCGGTGCCGTTCGGCGCGTTCGGCCAATTTCGCTTCGATGAAATCGCTGGCGGTGTTGCGGAACAGATCCTGCCACAGCCGCTGACCCAGCGATTGCGCCAGCGCCGCATCGCCCGCCAGATAGCGGTATTCGACCAAGGCGGTGCGGATCGTGTAATCCTCGCGCGCAAGACGCAGGCAATCCTTGATGGTCCGGCTGGCGTGACCGATTTTCAGTTTCAGGTCCCACAGCATGTACAGCATGGATTCGATCACGCTTTCGGCCCAGGGGGTGATCTTGTAGGGCGTCAGAAACAGCAGATCGACATCCGAATAAGGGGCCATTTCGCCGCGCCCGTAACCGCCGACAGCGATCAGCGCCAGCTTTTCCGCCTCGGTCGGGTTGGGGGCCGGATGCAGGCGCTGCGTCGCCACATCCAGCACGATGGTCACGACCTGGTCGGTCAGCCAGCAATAGGCGCGCGTCGTCGGGCGCGATGCAAAAGGCTGCATCGCAAAGGCGGTGCTGATCTCGGCAAGGCCAGCCTGACGCGCCTCGCTCAGGATGCGCACCGCGATGGCGCGCACCTCTTTTTCCGATGCAACGCCGGCGGTTTCTGCGGCGATCCGTGCAGATACGGCGGCCGTGTCAAAAATGACAGCGGCCGGACAGATCAACCCGTCCGGTGCTTCGACATGGCGCGCGCGAACGGGTTCAGAACCCGGCTGTGCCAAAGTTTCTAGGGGCTTGTTCAAGGATCATGACCTGATTTTGTTGGATGGTGGCAACGGCCAACCCGCGTTCGTTTTGCCCGTTGGGCAGCAGACGGAAAACCCCTGATGTGCCGCGAAAGCCCTCTGGCGTGGTCAGCGCATTGTGTGTCAGCGCGCCGTCACCTGTGGCGATCAACGCCCCCACAGCGGCGATCCCGTCATAGGCCAGCCCCGCCAGCGGATGTGGCTGCGATCCATAGGTCGCGGCATAGCGGTCCTGAAACAGGGTCGCGGGGCCTTGGTCGGGCATGGCGAACAGACCGCCCTGCACACCGGGCAGCGCCAAAAGCTGCGGCACGGCATCCCAGCGGGTCAGCCCGATCAGGCGGGTCTGGGTGGGGTCAAGCCCGGCCTCTGGTAGGCCGGTGGCGATGATCGGCAGATCGGCATTGGCCCCCGCGGTGGTAAAGATTGCCTGCGCGCCGGTCGCCTGCGCCGTGTCGACCAGCTGGCGCGTCGCGGAAAAGATGCCGGCCTGCGACAGCGGATAGGCTTCGGCCGCGACCAGCAGCGATCCGTTCTGGCGCACGGCGCTGGCGATGGCATCGCGGCCCATCTCGCCGCCGATGTCCTGGCCATGCGCGATCATGAACCGGTCCACGCCTTGCCCGCTTGCATATTGGACCAGCCTGCGCGCGGTATCGTCAAAAGTCTGCCCCAGAATAAAGACATTGCCACCCGCGATGCTGGTGTTGTTGGAAAAGGCCAGCACGTTGACATTGCTGTTGGCCACGGCAACGCCCACGGCATTGGCGGCCTCGCCGAACAATGGCCCAAGGATGATCTGGGCGCCGTCATCCACCGCCATCCGCGCGACAACAGCCGCCTGCGTGGCATCGGACGCCGTGTTATAGACCCGTAAATCGATCATCGGCCCGTTCAGATCGGCAATTGCCATGCGTGCCGCGTTTTCAAAGTTCTGCGCAAGGAAAGCATCGCTCCCCTCGCCCGATCCGCCGGGCACCAGCAGCGCGACCTGCACGGCGCGCATGGAACTGACCATCGGTCCAAGATTGGTACCGGTCTGCAACGGCGCATCACAGGCCGCCAGCCATGCCAGAGACAAAAAGGCAAAAAGACGTGTGACCGGCTTGCAGCCCTGACGAAAAGCGGCGAACATGGTGTTATTCCTTCTGATTGTTGGACAAGCTGGCAGGTCCACTGACCGCGCGTTCCGTGCGGTGTTCGTAACACATCATAAAGCAGGGGCGACAAGGGTCCAGCCATGAATCATCTGACCAAGCCACTCTCTGCCGGTCTTTATTTCGTCGCGACCCCGATCGGGTCGGCGCGCGATATCACGCTGCGCGCGCTGGATATCCTGGCCTCTGCCGATCTGATCGCCGCCGAGGATACCCGCACCGCACGCAAGTTGATGGAAATCCACGGTGTGCCGCTGAACGGGCGCAAGGTTGTGGCCTTTCACGACCATAGCGGCGAAGGCGCGGTTGACCGGCTGGTCGCGGATATGGCTGCAGGCAAATCCGTGGCCTATGTCTCCGAAGCTGGTACGCCGCTGGTCGCCGATCCGGGCTATGAGCTGGGGCGCGCCGCGATTGCGGCCGGGGTGCCGGTGACGACGGCGCCGGGTGCTTCGGCGGTGCTGGCGGCGCTGACGGTGTCGGGGCTGCCCACCGACAGATTTGCCTTTATCGGGTTCTTGCCCGCCGCGCGCCAGCAACGCGAAACCGACATCGCAGCACTGCGCGATGTGCCGTTTACGCTGGTATTTTATGAAAGCCCCAAACGCGTTGGGGAAATGTTAGCAAGTTTGCGCGATACATTGGGCGGTGAAAGGCAAGCGGTGGTGTGCCGCGAACTGACCAAACGATTCGAGGAAACCACACGCGGTACGCTGGACGAGGTGGCAACGTATTATGCTGACCGCAACATTAAGGGCGAATTGGTCGTGCTGGTGGGGCGGGCCGGGGCCACGGATGTGGCTGATGGCGATGTGACCGAAGCATTGAAAGAAGCGATGAAAACCATGCGTGTGAAAGATGCGGCCACTGTTGTTGCCGGTGCGCTGGGCTTGCCGCGGCGGCAGGTTTACCAGATCGCCTTGGGGCTGGGGGACGGGGCATGACAGGTCTGGTCAGCTATCACGCCGGTCTTGCCGCCGAAGATATCGTCGCGCGCAACTATGCCGCACGCGCCCATCAGGTCGCGGCCCGGCGCTGGCGCGGCAAATCCGGCGAAATCGATCTGGTCCTGCGCGATGGGGAAACGGTGGTTTTCGTCGAGGTCAAGAAAAGCGCCAGTTTCGCCCAGGCAGCACAACGCCTTGGACGGCGGCAGATGGACCGGCTTTGCACAAGTGCTGCGGAATTTCTGGCGGGTGAACCACGGGGCCAATTGACCGATATGCGCTTTGATCTTGCGCTGGTTGACCGGCTTGGTGCTGTCAATGTGATCGAAAACGCCTTTATGGAGGCGTGAACACGCCATTGCGCCGGACGGCGCGCTGCGGCATGTAGCGGTATCATTCGCTAACAAAGGTGGCACCATGGCGTTGAAAGTCGCGTTCCAGATGGACCCGATCGGGCCGATCAACATCGATGCCGACAGCACCTTCCGCATTGCGGAAGAGGCGCAGGCCCGTGGACATGAGATGTTCTATTACACGCCGGACATGCTGGCCTATGACCGTGGGCGCGTGACCGCCCGTGGCTGGCCGTTGCAGGTGCAGCGCGTCAAGGGCGATCATTTCCGCCTGGGTGCGCCTGCCGAACTGGACCTGCGGGCCATGGATGTTGTCTGGCTGCGGCAGGACCCGCCCTTTGATATGGGGTATATCACGACGACGCATATTCTGGACATGATCCACCCTGCCACGCTGGTGGTGAATGACCCGTTCTGGGTACGCAATTCCCCTGAAAAGCTGTTGGTGCTGAACTTTCCTGACCTGACACCGCCCACGATGATCGCGCGTGATCTGCAGAACTTGCGTGCCTTCCGCGAGGAATACGGCGATGTGATCCTGAAACCGCTCTATGGCAACGGCGGGGCCGGTGTGTTCAAGCTGTCAGCGGGTGACGCGAACCTTGCGTCGCTGCATGAATTGTTCGCAGGCATCAACCGCGAACCGCTGATCATGCAGCAATTCCTGCCTGCCGTGTCCAAGGGCGACAAGCGCATCATCCTTGTCGATGGCGACCCCGTCGGCGCGATCAACCGTGTGCCTGCCGCGGGCGAAACCCGGTCCAACATGCATGTGGGCGGGCGGCCTGAAAAGGTCGCGCTGACCGACCGCGACCGCGAAATCTGCGCCCGGATCGGGCCGGTTTTGCGCGAAAAGGGGCAGGTGTTCGTCGGCATCGACGTGATCGGCGACTGGCTGACCGAAATCAACGTGACCTCGCCCACCGGCATTCAGGAACTGGAACGGTTCGACGGCGTCAATATTGCCGAAAAGATCTGGCAGGCCATCGAAAGCCGGCGCGCGCGCGATGTGGCGTAATCACCGCGTGTAGTGCCGGAGGCCAACGGAACCCGAAACTACACCTCTTTCGCCATTGCCAGCCGATAGCCCACCGCCTCGGCCACATGGTGGCGTGCGACAGCATCTGACCCGTCCAGATCGGCGATGGTGCGTGCCACCCGCAAGATCCGGTGATAGCCGCGCGCCGACAGGCCGAATTTCTCGGCGACGCGCAGCAAGAGCGCGCGCCCTTCGGCGTCGGGCGTGGCGATCTGTTCGAGCAGATGGCCCTCGGCATCGGCATTCACCCGCGCCTGCGGATGACCTGCGAACCGCGCCGTTTGCCGTGCGCGGGCCGCGGCGATGCGGGCCGCGATCACGGCGGACCTTTCGCCCGATTGGGGCAGATCAAGATCCTGAAACGCGACCGGCGGCACCTCGATGCGCAGATCGAAACGGTCCATCAGCGGGCCGGATATGCGGCCCATATAATCTTCGCCACAGACCGGCGCGCGGGTGCAGGCGCGGGCGGGGTCGGCCAGATAGCCGCATTTGCAGGGGTTGGCGGCGGCGACCAGCATGAACCGGCAGGGATAGCGCACATGCGCATTGGCGCGCGCGACCACGACTTCGCCGGTTTCGATCGGCTGGCGCAGTGTTTCCAGCACGGTGCGCGGGAATTCGGGGAATTCGTCCATGAACAGCACGCCGTTATGCGCCAGTGAAATCTCGCCCGGTTTCGCGCCGCGCCCGCCGCCGACAATCGCCGCCATCGACGCTGTGTGATGCGGTTCGCGGAACGGCCGTTCGCGGTTGATCCCGCCATCATCCAGCAGCCCCGCCAGCGAATGGATCATCGAGGTTTCCAGCGCCTCTGCAGGCGACAGGGGCGGCAGGATGCCTGCGATCCGCGCGGCCAGCATGGATTTGCCGGACCCCGGCGCGCCGACCAACAACAGGTGATGCCGCCCCGCAGCCGCGATTTCCAGCGCGCGTTTGGCGCGTTCCTGGCCCTTTACGTCTGCGAAATCACGGCTGTGCTTGGCGGCCTGCGCCTCGCCCGGTACGGATGGCGCGATCACGCTTTGCCCGGTGAAATGCCGTACCATCGCGGCAAGACTGCGGGGCGCGATCACATTTGCTGCCCCGACCCAGGCCGCCTCTGCCCCGCAGGCAGCCGGACACAGCAGCATCCGCCCTTCGCTGGCTGCCGTCATCGCGGCAGGCAACGCACCCACGACCGGCACCAGCGTGCCATCCAGCGATAATTCCCCAAGCGCCACGGTCTGCACCGCATCGTCGCGCGGGATGATATCCAGCGCCGCCAGCAGCGCCAGCGCGATAGGCAAGTCGAAATGCGACCCTTCCTTGGGCAGATCGGCAGGTGACAGGTTGACCGTGATCCGTTTCGACGGCAGCGCGATGGCCATCGCCGTCAGCGCCGCGCGCACCCTTTCGCGTGCTTCGGACACGGCCTTGTCCGGCAAACCGACAATCGAAAAGGCAGGCACGCCGGGGGTGACGGCGCATTGCACCTCGACCAGACGGGCCTCGATCCCTTCAAAGGCCACTGTATAGGCGATGGCGACCATGCGCTGCTCCCGCTTTTGGTTAACGGGTAGCGTGTGGCGGTTTACGAATGGTTAACGGGCCAGTCGCGGCAAGGCAGGTCCATTGGATAGGGCCAAGGATCATGGATTTCGGTCATCGCATCCTTGCGCCAATCGACAAAGGCCGGATCGCGCAGATGGGCATCGACATAGGTCTGTGCCGCAGCACTGACCGGCAGGCCATAGGTGGTGATCCGCATCGCCACAGGGGCATAGAAGACATCCGCAAGTGAATAATCCCCGAACAGCCACGGGCTGTCCGTGCCGTGCCGCGCGCGGGCCAGCGCCCACAGCTCCTCGATCCGCGCCAGATCGGCCAGCACGGCGTCGGATGGGGTGAACCCGTCCCAGACATGGGCAATCATATTCGGGCATTGCCCACGCAAGGCACCAAAACCGCTGTGCATTTCGGCGCAGATCGACCGCGCCAGCGCGCGTGCCGCCGGATCGTGCGGATAAAGCGCCAGATCGGGATGGCGTTCCACCAATGTCTCGGCCATGGCAAGGCTGTCGGTCAGCACGAACCCTTCGGGTGTCGTCATCGCAGGCACGGTGCGTGCAGGCGCGATATGGGCCAGCTCTGCCGCCATTGTGCCAGCATAAAGCCCGACCATGCGGGTCTGATAGGGCAGGCCGAATTTTTCCAGCATCAGCCAGCCGCGCAAGGACCAGCTGCTGAATGTCCGGTCACCGATGTAAATTGTATATGTCATACACCGATCTTATCGGGGACCCGTGGCAGCGCAAAGCGACATTGCGTGATCTGCCCCATCACGGCAAATGATTGACCGCGCCCAAGGTCCAGCCTGCGCCGTTGCGCGCCATCCGCGTCACCGACAGATTGTCGATCTGATGCCCCAGCGCCTGATAGGCCGTGCTGCCGGAGGCGCGCTGGATCTGGGTCATGATGACGCCCATATGCGCGACCAGCACGATATCGCGGCCTGCGAAACGCAGGGTCAGATCATCCACCGCGCGGGCGACACGGGCGCTGACGTCATTCCAGCTTTCGCCATCCGGCGCGCGCAGATCGCCGGGCTGTTCCCAGAACCGGCGGCTGAGGTCAGGGTCGCGCGCGGCGACGTCGCGCCAATCCATCCCGTCCCAGATGCCGAAATCCATCTCGCGCAGGGCGGGCATATCGGGCAGGCGGTGGCGCGTCCCGCCAATGGCATCCGCCGTGGTTGATGCGCGCTGCAGGTCAGAAGCCACGATCACCGCACCCGCGGGCAGATGGTCCGCCACGCGCCCGATCATTGCGGTATCGGACAGGTCGGCAGGCACATCGCGCCAGCCGACAAAGGATTTTTCATGCGTCGGTGCATGCCGCACCCACCAGAGCTGCGTCATTTCAAAACCAGCGGCAGGCCCGCCATCACCACGACCACGCGGTCGGCCTGACCCGCGATTGCCTGATTAAGCGCGCCCTGCGCATTGCGGAACCGCCGTGCCAGCGCATTGTCGGGAACAATCCCCTGTCCGACCTCGTTTGACACGACAACCACAGGGGCCGCGCAATCCGCCATGGCCTGCACGAAAGCGGCGCAGGCGGCCGGCACGTCTTGGTCGGCCAGCATCACATTGGTCAGCCACAGCGTGGCGCAATCCACCAGTACCGCGCTGTCGGGTCTGTGCTGCGACAAGATGGCGCCGGGGTCCAGCGGTTCCTCAACCGTGGTCCAGCCGGTGCCGCGCAGATCGCGGTGGCGGGCGACTTTGGCCGCCATTTCATCGTCAAACACCTGTGCCGTGGCGATATACAGCTTTTCCAGACCGCTGTTGACGATCAACCCTTCAGCATAGCTGGATTTGCCAGAGGCCGCGCCGCCTAGGACAAGTGTGAGGTTTGGCAATGGTGACATGAATATTCAAGTGATCCGTTTTCAGAATGCTCTCGTAACAAGGACATAAAGAAAAGTTAATCCATAGCTCGACAAACTGGGGGAAGAATAATGGCCGTTAGTGGTTTTTCCGATCAAACACTGTCACGCACCGCGATGCGCGCCGAATTGCTCGATGCTGAAACAGAATTGCGCCTTGCCTATGCCTGGCGCGACCAGCGCGACGAAGAAGCGCTGCACCGGCTGATCACCGCCTATATGCGGCTGGCGATCTCGATGGCGTCGAAATTCAAACGCTATGGCGCGCCGATGAACGATTTGATCCAAGAAGCGTCGGTCGGCCTGATGAAAGCCGCAGACAAATTCGACCCCGACCGTGGCGTGCGGTTTTCGACCTATGCGGTCTGGTGGATCAAGGCGTCTATTCAGGATTACGTCATGCGCAACTGGTCCATGGTGCGCACAGGGTCGACATCGTCGCAGAAATCGCTGTTCTTCAACATGCGCCGCGTGCAGGCCCGTCTGGAACGCGAGGCTGCGGCCGAAGGGGTGCATCTGGAAACCCATGAATTGCACGAAAAGATCGCGATCGAGGTGGGTGTGCCGCTGCATGACGTGCAGATGATGGATGGCCGCCTGTCGGGGTCCGATTTTTCGCTGAACGCAACCCAGTCGATGGAAGATGAAGGGCGCGAATGGATCGACGCGCTGGAAGACGACGCACCGCAGGCCGCCGAAAAGGTCGAAAATTCGCATGACACCGACACGTTGCGCCAGTGGCTGGTCACTGCGCTGACCGCGCTGAACGACCGCGAACAATTCATCGTGCGCGAACGCAAATTGCGTGACGATCCGCGCACGCTGGAAAGCCTTGGGTCGGAACTTGGTCTGTCCAAGGAACGCGTCCGTCAGCTGGAGGCTGCGGCCTTTGGCAAGATGCGCAAAAGCCTCGAGGCGCAAAGCACCGAAGTGCAATCGTTCTTCGCCTGATACGCCACATTGTCTTTCCGGTCGGTTCCGCCCTAAGGTCCGACTGGAATTGACCGGAGAACGACAATGCTGGCGGGGCGACATATTCTGCTGATCGTGGGCGGTGGTATTGCCGCCTTTAAATCTTTGGACCTGGTGCGCCGCCTGCGCGATCAGGGCGCGCATGTGACGCCTGTGTTGACCAAGGCGGGCGCGGAATTTGTCACCCCACTCAGCCTGTCGGCACTGGCCGCGTCCAAGGTCTATCAAGACCTGTTCGACCTGACGGACGAGGCCGAAATGGGCCATATCGAATTGTCCCGCGCCGCCGATCTGGTTGTCGTGGCCCCTGCCACCGCCGATCTGATGGCGAAAATGGCGGCGGGATTGGCAAATGATCTGGCCTCGACCCTGCTTTTGGCGACGGACAAGCGCGTGTTGATTGTGCCTGCGATGAATGTGCGAATGTGGAACCACCCCGCGACCCAGCGCAATCTGGCGATCCTGCGCGGCGACGGCGTGCTGGTGGCAGGCCCGGATGATGGCGTGATGGCCTGCGGCGAATTTGGCCCCGGGCGCATGGCTGAAGTGCCGCAGATTATCGCCGCAATCAGCGCTGCGCTGGCCGATGGGCCGTTGCAGGGCAAACATATCCTTGTCACATCCGGCCCCACCCATGAACCGATTGATCCTGTGCGCTATATCGCCAACCGCTCGTCCGGCGCGCAAGGCACGGCGATTGCCCGTGCGCTGGCGCGGCTTGGCGCGGATGTGACATTCGTCACCGGCCCGGCCGATGTGCCGCCGCCTGAGGGCGTGCATGTGGTGCGCGTGCAAACCGCCGCCCAGATGCTGGCTGCGGTGCAGGCGGCCAGACCCGCCGATGCCGCCGTTTTCGCCGCCGCCGTCGCGGATTGGCGTGTCGCCAACGCAGGCCAAAGCAAGATCAAGAAAGATGCAGCCGGCCTGCCGCATCTGGCATTTGCCGAAAACCCCGACATTCTGGCGACGGTATCGCAGATGGGCGCAGGCCGGCCGCCCTTGGTCGTGGGCTTTGCCGCTGAAACCGACGATGTGATCGCCAATGCCACCGCCAAACGCCTGCGCAAAGGCTGCGACTGGATCGTGGCCAATGATGTCTCGCCCGCAACAGGCATCATGGGTGGCACCGAAAACGCCGTGACCCTGATCACCGATCAGGGTGCCGAAAGCTGGCCGCGCATGACCAAAGACGCCGTCGCCGCCCAACTGGCCCAACGCATCGCGCAGGTGATCGCATGATTAATGTGGTCTGGGACGCCGGTGCAGACCAGTCGCTTGGCCTGCCCCGCTATGAAACGGCCGGGGCGGCGGGTGCCGATCTGCGCGCCAATCTGCCCGACAAGGGGGTTGTTGACCTGTCCCCCGGCGCGCGCGCCTTGATCCCCACGGGGCTGCGGATGCAGATCCCCCAAGGCTATGAGGCGCAGATCAGGCCACGCTCTGGTCTGGCACTGAAACAGGGGCTGACCCTGCTGAATGCGCCCGGCACGATCGACAGCGATTATCGCGGGCCGGTGGGGGTGATCGTGGTGAACCACGGGACTGATCCGGTCCAGATCACCCATGGCATGCGGATCGCGCAGATGGTCGTGGCCCCCGTGGTGCAGGCGCAGTTCGTGCTGGTCGATACCCTGTCAGAAAGCCTGCGTGGCGCAGGCGGTTTCGGGTCTACCGGCACATGATTATGGTGGGCGCAATGGCGGCCGCCCTGTGGGGGATCGGCACGGTGATGAAAGCGCCCTATCATGCGCGCTGGACGATGCTGGGTATCCTGCTGGTCAGCGTGATGATGCTGCATGTGGTCCTGCCTGCGGGCCATCCGCTACGCCTGGCGACAGGGGGCGATGCACGGCTGTGGGGCTTGCTGATCGCGTTCGGGTTTATCGTCGCAGCCTATCGGCGGGGCCTTGCGCGGTTGCGCGCGCGGGTCACACCCGTTGCAGCCCCTGTGGTGCGCGCAGGCAGGTTTTCTGATACAGAGCTGAACCGCTATGCCCGCCATATCGTGCTGCGCGAAATCGGCGGGCCGGGGCAAAAAGCGTTGCGCGATGCGCGCGTGCTGGTCGTTGGGGCAGGCGGGCTGGGTGCGCCAGCCTTGCAATATCTGGCCGCCGCTGGTGTCGGCACCATCGGGGTGATCGACGATGATACGGTCGAGAATGCGAACTTGCAGCGGCAGGTGATCCACACCGACAAGAATATCGGCATGCCCAAGGTCCATTCCGCCGCCGCCGCGATGGTGGCGCAGAACCCGTTTGTGACCGTGCGGCCCTATCACCGGCGGCTGACGGCCCAGATCGCGGCCGAGCTTTGCGCCGAATACGATCTGGTGCTGGATGGCAGCGACAATTTCACGACCCGCTATTTGGTCAACGCAACCGCCGTGGCCCAAGGCATCCCGCTGATCGCCGCCGCCCTGACGCAATGGGAAGGGCAGATCAGCCTTTATGACCCCGCCCATGGCACCCCTTGCTATGCCTGTGTCTTCCCCCAAGCGCCTGATCCCGCGCTGGTCCCTTCCTGCGCCGAGGCGGGCGTGCTGGGTCCGCTGCCCGGCGTGATCGGCGCGATGATGGCGGTCGAGGCGATCAAACAGATCACGCAGGCAGGTGACGGGCTGGCCGGGCGGCTGCTGATCTATGACGCGCTTTATGCCCAGACCCGGAGCATCGCGATCAAGCCGCAGCCCGATTGTCCAGTCTGCGCTGGCAAGGGTTTGACATCATCGACAGGAGTTTCGCCATGACCAACCCGCTGCTGACCGACTGGGACACGCCGTTTGGCCTGCCGCCTTTTGGCATGATCTCGGATGATGATTTCGCGCCCGCGGTGGATGCGGCTTTGGCCCTGTCCCGCACCAATATCGCGGCCATTGCAGATGATCCCGCGCTGCCCGATTTCGCCAATACCATCGCGGCGTTGGAACAGGCCGATGCCACGCTGAACCGCGTCTTGGGTGCGTTCTATAGCCTTGCAGGCGCTGACAGTAACCCCGCGCGCGAAGCATTGCAGCGCGATTTCGCGCCCTTGCTCAGCGCCTATTCCTCCGAGATTTCGGAAAACAAGGCGCTGTTCGCGCGGATCGAGGCGCTCTGGGCCAGCCGCGACACGCTCGGGCTGACCGCCGAACAACAGCGCGTCCTGATGCTGACGCGGCGTGGCTTTGTGCGCGCGGGCGCGTTGCTGGACGGGGACGCCGCCGCCCGCCTGCGCGCTGTCAAATCGCGGCTGTCGGTGCTGGGCACGCAATTCGTGCAGAACCTGCTGGCTGACGAACGCGACTGGGTGATGCCGCTGGGGCCGGATGATCTGGGCGGGCTGCCCGATTTCGTGCTGGCGACAGCCCGCGCCGCAGGGGCCGAAAAAGGCATGGACGGTCCTGTCGTGACCCTGTCGCGTTCGCTGATCGTGCCGTTCCTGCAATTCTCTGACCGGCGCGATCTGCGGCAAAAGGCGTATCGGGCTTGGAGCGCGCGCGGGGCCAATGGCGGGGCCACCGACAACCGCGCGATTGCCGCCGAAACGCTGGCGCTGCGGCAGGAACGTGCGGCGCTTTTGGGCTATGACAGTTTTGCCGATTTCAAACTGGAAACCGAAATGGCGGGCAATCCTGCCGCGGTGCGCGATCTGCTGATGCAGGTCTGGGACCCCGCCAAAGCCGCCGCCGAGGCCGATGCGGCATTGCTGGAACAGATGCTGCTTGCCGATGGGCATGCAGGCCCGTTGGAACCCTGGGACTGGCGCTATTATTCCGAAAAACGCCGCCGCGCGCTGCATGATCTGGATGAAGCGGAAATCAAACCCTACCTGCAACTCGACCGGATGATCGCCGCGGCCTTTGCCTGTGCCAACCGGCTGTTCGGGCTGGATTTCACCCCCATCGACGGCCCCGTCTACCACGCGGATGTGCGGATCTGGGAGGTGACACGCAATGGCGCGCATGTCGCGGTTTTTATCGGCGATTATTTCGCGCGCGGATCAAAACGCTCGGGTGCGTGGTGTTCGGCGATGCGGTCGCAAAAACGGCTGGGCGGCGATACCCGCCCGCATGTCATCAACGTGTGCAATTTCGCCAAACCCGAGGCGGGCAAACCCGCGCTTTTGTCCTTTGACGACGCGCGGACGCTGTTTCATGAATTCGGCCATGCGCTGCACCAGATGCTGTCGGATGTCACCTACGAAAGCATCAGCGGCACATCCGTCGCGCGCGATTTCGTGGAACTGCCCAGCCAGCTTTATGAACATTGGCTCAGCGTCCCCACCGTGCTGTCCGAATTCGCGACCCATGCCGATACCGGTGCTGCAATGCCAGACGCCCTGCTGCAACGACTGCTGCGGGCCACGACCTATGATATGGGTTTTCAGACCGTCGAATATGTCGCCGCGGCGCTGGTCGATCTGGGGTTCCACGACGGGCCGGCCCCCGCCGATCCGATGCAACGACAGGCGGAAATCCTTGCTCACATCGGGATGCCGCGAGCCATCGGCATGCGCCACGCGACCCCGCATTTCGCGCATGTCTTTGCCGGTGACGGCTATTCCAGCGGCTATTACAGCTATATGTGGTCCGAGGTGATGGACGCCGACGCTTTCGCAGCCTTCGAGGAAGCAGGCGATCCGTTCGACGCTGCTACCGCCGCCAAGCTGGAAAAAACCGTGCTGTCGTCCGGAGGATCGGTGGATGCTGCCGATCTTTATACTGCCTTTCGTGGCCGGATGCCGGGGGTGGATGCCTTGCTCAAAGGGCGCGGTCTGGCCGCCTGACCATCTTCCGAGCCCAAACATCCCGGGGGGCCCCGGACCAGGTCCGGGGCGGAGGCAGCGCACCCTGCACCCTTAGGGGCGTGTATCATCGGGGTGGCGTTCCACGCCGACAGGGTCTTTGTGGATCAGCACATCGGCGCTGGGGTAGGCTGCTATAATTGACCGGCGCAGGGCTGCGCCAATCGCATGCGCCTGATGCAGCGTTTGTGCGCCATCCAGCTCGATATGCAGGTTCACAAAAACGCGGCTGCCTGCGACCCGCGTCTTCAGGTCGTGATGCCCGCGCACACCGTCGCAACCTTCGACGATCTGCCGGATACCTGCGATCATCGCGGGATCAGCCTGCCGGTCCATCAACGCATCCCATGCCCCTTTGCCGATACGCAACGCGCCAACCGCCAGAAAGGCCGCAGCCCCCAACGCCACGACGCTGTCGATCTCGTGCAGCCCGAACCGCGCCGCAGCCCAGAGCGCGACAATCGCCCCGATATTGGGGATCAGATCACCCATGTAATGCAGGCTGTCGGCCAGCACGACCTTGTTGCCGGTGCGCCGCGCGACATGGCGCTGCCAGCTCACCAGCCCCAGCGTCACGATGATCGAAAACACCATGACGCCGATGCCAAGCCCCTCAGATTTCGGCATGGCGGTGGTGTCGTCCAGAAGGCGCAGCACCGCCGCCACTGCGATCACGCCAGCCGAGACAAGAATGAACAAAGACTGGCCCAGTGCTGCCAGATCTTCGGCCGAGGTATGGCCAAAATTATGGTCGTCATCGGCGGGTTTTGCGGCATAGGCGATAGCGGCCAGACCGCCCAGCGACATCATCAGGTCGAGCGCGCTATCCGCCAAGGTCGCGGCCACCGCCAGCGATCCGGTTTCCGCCAACGCCCAAAGCTTGGCTGCGACCAGCACAGCCGCAACCGTCACGGACAAAAGCCCGGCGGACAGGTTCAGGCGGGTGTCATTTGGCGCGCTCATGCGCGGTGCTTAGGCAATCATGGTGCCGCTGGCAATGCGCAGCGCTCAGTCGCGCAATTCTTCGAGCGTGACGCCCCAGATATCCGATTTCGGCACCCAGCCGCGATAGCCGCCCGCGTTCAGCTGGCACCAGTCGGGTTCACACTGGCCCAGCCGTCCGATCACGCCTTGTTCCAAGATGGCGTTTTCAGGTGCCGTAGGGTCGGGCAGCGTGCGCAGGGGGGTCGGGGTTTCAGTGACCAGCACAGTGCGTGCGCCTGACAGCAAAGTATAGTGAATCCACCCGCCCTGACCGTCATGGTCGATGACACGCCGCCATTGGCCATATTCCGCGACCAGTTGCAGCGGCATGTTGCGGCGCTTGAACACCCAGTCGATCCGGTGTGACAGCGACGGGCCGCGGCGCACATTCGCCTCTGCCGCGTTCAACGACACGAAACGTGGTACCGGCAGGTTGGTTTCAGGCCCGATCGCGGGGCCGTCGCTGGCCTCTTGTGCAACCGCTGCGGCACTGGCCAGCACCATGGCGCAAAGGGCCATGCGCATCACGCGGGACCACCGAACGAAACTGTTCATTTTCTGCCTTTTATGCCCGTTTCGGGCGCGCTGTTCTTGTGCTGCGCGTCCCTTTCGCGCAACCTGCCACGCAGGACCGGATTTGAAAAGCCAAGAGGGACGCACCATGCCAGGAAAGCATCTTACTGTTGTCGTCACGCGACAATTGCCGCAGCAGGTGGAAACCCGGCTGAAGGAATTGTTCGACGTGCAATTGCGCGACAATGACGCGCCGATGACGCCGGACGAACTGGTCGATGCGATGCAATCCGCCGATGTGCTGGTGCCGACGATCACCGACCAGATCGACGCGAAAATCCTGGCGCGGGCCGGCGACAAGCTCAAGCTGATCGCCAATTACGGGGCGGGCGTGGACCATGTCGATGTGGCCACCGCGCTCCAGCGGGGCATCCATGTTTCTAACACGCCGGGCGTGATGACTGATGACACTGCCGATATGGTGATGGCGCTGATCCTTGGCGTCACCCGCCGCATGGGCGAGGGGATCAAGCTTGCGCAATCGGATACATGGCAGGGTTGGACCCCCACCGCGATGATGGGGGGGCGGATCAAGGGGCGGCGTCTGGGGATTCTCGGCATGGGGCGGATCGGGCAGGCGGTCGCAAAACGCGCTGCCGCCTTTGGTTTACAAGTCCATTACCACAACCGCCGCCGTCTGCGCCCCGAGGTGGAAGAGATGCTGGATGCGACCTATTGGGAAAGCCTTGACCAGATGGTCGCGCGCATGGACATCTTGTCGATCAACTGCCCGCATACGCCATCGACCTTTCATCTGATGAACGCGCGGCGGCTGAAGCTGATGAAGCCGAACGCTGTGATCGTGAACACATCGCGCGGCGAGGTGATCGACGAAAACGCCCTGACGCGGATGCTGCGCGCGGGCGAAATCGCGGGGGCCGGGCTGGATGTGTTCGAACGCGGGCATCTGATCAATCCGCGTCTGAAAGAACTGCCCAACGCGATCCTTTTGCCGCATATGGGGTCTGCTACGCTCGAAGGCCGGGTCGAGATGGGCGAGAAAGTCATCCTCAACATCAAGACCTTTGCCGATGGGCATCGCCCGCCCGATCTGGTGGTTCCGTCCATGCTCTGACCCCTTTGTCGTATTTGTGCGTAAAGCGGTCGGCTGGTTCTGTCAGCGCGGGCGCATTTCGCGCAACTTAGCGCAAAAGTGGCAATGGGGAATCGCAGCATGAAAACGCAAGTCAAAGCATTGGTTGTGGGCGGCGGCGCTGTCGGCACCTCGATTGCTTATCATCTGGCCAAGGCGGGCTGGGATGATGTCATGCTGCTGGAACGCGATGAATTGACGTCGGGGTCCACTTGGCACGCTGCGGGCCTGTTGCCTTTGTTCAACATGTCCTTTGCCACAACCCATATCCACAAATATTCGGTCGATTTCTATAAATCATTGGAGGCGGAAACCGGCCTGAACGCGGGTTTCGCCGTCGTCGGCAATTTGCGCATGGCACAGACGCAAGAACGCATGGATGAATTCATGCTTTACGCATCAACAGCTGAAACATGCGACGTGCCTTATGTCTGGATGACGCCCGACCAGATCAAGGCGAAATGGCCGTTGATCCGCACGGATGATCTGAAAGGCGCGCTTTATCACCACACCGACGGCTATATTAACCCCGCCGATGTGACGCAGGCGATGGCCAAGGGCGCGCGCCAGCGCGGGGTTGCGATTGAACGCAAATGGCAGGCCGATGCGTTCCACTGGAACGGCACGCATTGGGAAGTCACCTGCACCAAGATGGTGGAAAAGGGCGGCAACCTGGTGCCGTCTGACGAACAGATCACCATCACCGCCGAACATGTCGTCACCGCCAGCGGCAACCATGCCCAAACGACTGCGAAAAAGCTTGGCATCAAGATCCCCGCGATCCCCGTTGAACACCAGTTCATCGTGATGGACCAAGACCCCGCGCTGGTGCAGTTCCGTGCCGAAGGCAATGTCGAACATCCCGTGGTCCGCGACGCGGATGCGCAATCCTATGTGCGCGAAGAACGTGGCGGGTGGATTTTGGGCGTCTATGAAAAGAACGCGCCCGCTGTGTTCGAATATGGCGTGCCTGACAGTTTCCGCGCCGATCTGTTCCCGCTGGATCTGGAGCGGATCGAAGACCAATATATGGCGATGATCCACCGGATTCCGTCTTGCGAAAACTCTGGCCTGAAGGACGATTTCAACGGCCCGATCTGTTACACCCCCGATGGCAATCCGCTGGTCGGTCCGGCACCCGGATTGCGCAACATGTGGCTGGCCGAAGGGTTTTCCTTTGGGATCACCGCCGCTGGCGGCACCGGCTATTACCTTGCGCAGATGATGGTGCATGGCGAGGCCGAGATCGACATGGCATCGCTTGACCCCAAGCGGTACGGCAATTGGATGACCACCGAATTTGCCGCGCGCAAGAACGAAGAATGTTACGACCACGTCTATATCCTGCACCATCCGGACGAAGAACGCCCCGCCTGCCGCCCGCTGCGCACATCGCCCGCCTATGACCGCCAATCCGCGCGCGGCGCGCAATTCGGCTTTGTGAACGGCTGGGAGCGGCCCAATTACTATGCCCCTGCTGGTTTCAACGACCATGACGCGCGGTCCTTCCGGCGTGGTGGCTGGTGGCAATATGCGGTGGAAGAGGCCAAGGCGATCCGCGAAGGTGTCGGCCTGATCGACGCGACCGCCTTTACCAAGCACCGGATCACGGGTGCCGGTGCCACGGCATTTCTGGACTGGTTCACAACCAATAAATTGCCGCGTGTGGGCCGGATCAACCTGACCTATGCGCTGACCGCGCACGGCACGACGCGCACCGAATATACCATCGTGCGTAACGCCGAGAATGATTATTACCTCGTTTCTGCGGGCGCATGGACCGCCTATGATCAGGATTACCTGCTCAAGGCGATTGAAGACAAAGAAGCCGAATTTGGCCGCATCAACGCCCAAGACGTGACGACACAATGGGGCGTTTTCGCCATTGCTGGCCCGAAATCCCGTGATGTGCTGGCCGCGGTGATCAAGGATGCAGACCCCGCCACCGCCCTGTCGAACAAGCGTTTCCCATGGCTGTCCGCACAAAGGATCGAACTGGGCATGTGTCCGGTGAATGCGATCCGCGTCGCCTATACCGGCGAGCTTGGCTGGGAATTGCACCATCCCGTAGAGATGCAGAACTACCTGTTCGATCTGCTGGAAAAGGCAGGCGCGCCACATGGCATGAAACTGGTCGGCGCGCGGGCGCAAAACTGGCTGCGGCAGGAAAAATCGTACCGCGCCTTTGGCAATGAACTGGGCCGCGATGCCACCCCGCTCGAGGCTGATCTGCCGCGTTTCGTGGACCTGTCTAAGGATTTCCACGGCAAAGACGCGCTGCTGGAAAAGGGTGTGCGCAGCAAATGCGTCACCTTGCTGATCGACGGGCCAAGCGATGCTGACCCATGGGGCCGCGAGGCATTGTATCACGGCGACACCCGTGTCGGGCGTCTGACATCGGGCGGCTATTCGGTGGCTTTCGGCAAATCCATCGGCATGGGCTATGTCAAACCCGAAATGGCGGTTGTCGGCACCAAGCTACAGGTCAAGATGCTGGACCAATTGTGGCCTGCCGAGATTGTCGAAGACAGCCCGTATGACCCGCAGAATGCCAAGATCCGTATCGACGGCTAGCGCCTGCGCCGCAGCGCGATCCACCTGCGGCCCCGTATCAAAAGACGCGAGACGGGGCCTTGCAGGATAGGCAGGTCGATGGCCAGCAACAGCAGCCCGACAGGGATCATCCACAGGCCCAGGACCGGCAAAACGGCCAGCAGGCCAGCGATCACGAACAAAAGGCCGAATACGACGCGAAAGACCATCCAGCCCGGCTGACCCAATCGCTTCATCCCCGGGACGCGGAGCGCGATCTTGCGATACTGCCGGTCGAATCTGGCCTTGATATGGTGGTCTTTGCGCTGCATCGGGTGCAGTTATATCGGCGCTTTACGCTTTGTAAGGGCGCGATGCTGCGCCTTGTGCAAAAAATCAGCGGAACCGCGCAGGTAGCAGCGCCGCCACCATTTCAGCGCCAATTTCGAGCGGCTTTCCGCCGACAAGATCGGCCAGGAACTGGCTGGCTCCGGGTGCGGATTGCATGCCGTAGCCACCTTGGCCCGCGCACCAGATGAAACCGGGATGCGCGGGGTCCGGCCCCAGCACAAGGTTGCGGTCCGGCGCAAAGGTACGCAGCCCCGCCCATGACGCCAGCAGACGGGTCACGGGCGTGGTGACGTTTTGTGCATAACGCGCCAGCCCCTCGGCCAGCACCATGTCATCGGCATAGGCGTCATGGGGGTCTGTGGGGTCTTCCTCTGCGGGGGACACGATCAGCGCGCCGGCATCGGGTTTGGCATACCAGCCTTCGCCTGCGCCAAAGACCATCGGCCAAGCGCGCAGGTCATGCCCGTCAGGCGCGGGAATCCGCGCCATCGACCGGCGCAGGGGTTGGAACCCCAAAGGGGCCACCCCCGCCATGGCGGCGATCACATCGACCCATGCGCCAGCGGCATTAACCAGTTGTCGCGCTGCATAGTCGCCAGCCTTGGTGCTGACAGCCCAGCCTTGCGCGGTGCGACTGATCGCCGTCACCTCGGCCTTGGTGATGATCTGCGCGCCATTGCCGCGCGCGGTTTTCGCGAATGTCTGGATCAACCTGTCGGTGTCGATATCCCATGCCCCCGGATCATAGGCCGCACGATCGACATGGGCGGGGTTCAGCACAGGGATCAGCGCCAAGGCCTCATCCATCGTGATTTCGGCCATCTGCATCGCCTGCACGTCGGCTGCGAACAGATCAGCCTCGCCCTTGCTGCCGACCAGCATCAACCCGCGCGGCGACAGCACATCGGCGCTGCGATGAAAATCAAGACTGGCGCGGTTCAGCGCGACTGTCGACGGCTTGCCGTAATGTTGCTCGAACAAGGCGGCAGAGCGGCCAGAGGCGTGATAGGCCAGCGCGTCTTCGCGTTCCAGCAGCGTGACGCTGCCCAAGGCTGACAGGCGCGCTGCGGCGGAAATGCCGGCGATCCCACCGCCGATGATCAGGAAATCATTCATGCCTCTTCCAGCCGGTCGGTGGCCGGTGGCGGCGCAGGGCTGAGCGCTGTGATCTGTGCATAGATATCTGCCGACATTGCGAAATCCGCTGCCGCCAGCGACGGTCGCAATTGCGCCAATGACCGGGCCGAGATGATGGGCGATGGCCGTGTCGCATGGGTCATGACCCATGCCACGGCGAGCGTGGCGGGGTCGGTGCTTGCATCGCGGGCCAAGGCGGTCAGGCGCGCGGCCACATCATGCATCCAGCCCTGACCATACCGCACCGCATAGCGCGGATCATCGGTCAGCCGCCCGGTGCCGCCGCTGGCATATTTGCCGGTCAGCAACCCGCCACCCAAGGGCGAATAGGGCGCCAGCGCGATGCCCTGATCCTGCGCCATCGGGAAAATCTCGACCTCGGCCTGTCGTTTGACCAAGGAATACATCGGCTGCATCACATCGATCCGGGTGCCAAGATCGCGCGCCACGGCTTGCGCTTTCATCACCTGCCAGGCGGCGTAATTGGACACGCCGATATGCCGGATCGCACCGCGCGCTTGCAGCTCTGCCATGGTGGCAAAGGTTTCTTGCAGCGGCGTGTCATCGTCAAACCGGTGCAGATACAGCAGATCAACCTGATCGCGTTGCAACTGGCTGCGGCAGATGTCGAATTGCGCTAGAATATTGGCCCGCCCCGCCCCGCCGGTATAGCCGACCTTGGTCGCCAGATAGATCTTGTCGCGCTCATGCTTGATCAGCTGGCCAAGGATCTTTTCGGCTGCCCCATCGGTATAGCGCACGGCGGTGTCGAAATGGGTGATACCGGCGGCACGCGCGGCATCATACATGGCGGCACTTTCGGCCGCATCGGCCTTGCCGCCAAATTGCATTGTGCCGAAGGTCAGGCGGGAAACGGGCGTGCCGTCTTGTGTGGTCAACTGTGTCATGCAGGCAATCTGGCACGGCGCTGGGCCGATGAAAAGCGGCGGCGCAGCTAAATTTCGACCCCCGCACCTGTTGCAAAGCCGGTTTGTGAGCATGGCGTTGGCCCTGACGGGGTTTGCATGACGGGGTTTACGTCAGGGGGTTTACATTTTGCCGCCCAGCCTGCTTGTTGCGGCAAGGTAATGGGGCCGATAAGGGGCGCAAACTTGCACGGCTTTCCGGTGGCAAAGGCAGGACAGGTGATCGGGCTGCTCGGCGGGTCGTTTGATCCGGCGCATCACGGCCATGTGCATATCACCAAGGCCGCGCTGACGCGGTTCGGGCTGGACAAGGTCTGGTGGCTGGTCAGCCCCGGCAATCCGCTGAAACGCAACGGGCCTGCGCCGCTGTCCCAGCGGATGCAGGCGGCACAAGCCCTGATGCGACACCCCCGCGTGACTATCACCGACATAGAGGCCCAGCTTGGCACCCGCCATACCGCGCAAACGCTGGTGGCCTTGCGCAGGCATTATCCGGGGGTGCGGTTCGTCTGGCTGATGGGGGCCGACAATCTGGCGCAATTGCACCGTTGGCAGGATTGGCGCTGGATCATGGACAACGTGCCGGTCGGCGTGATCGCGCGGCCCGATGACCGGATTTCGGCGCGCCTGTCAAAAGCAGCGCGGATCTATGGTGCCGCCCAATTGCCCGACAGGGCCAGTCATCGGCTGGGGCGGGCGCAAGCCCCTGCGTGGTCATTCATCAACCTGCCGATGTCGCATCAATCGTCCTCGGCGATCCGCGCGCGGGGCGAATGGTGATGCGACCGACGCGGCGGCAGATGCTGGCAGGGCTTGGCGCGACCCTTGCGACCGGCGCTTATGCCGAAGCGCCGCTGCGGTCCTACCGTCCCATCGCCCGGGTATCGCCGCGCGCTGCGCTGGACAGCATTGTCGCCCGTGCGGGGATCAGCGGGCAGGTCGGCGTGGCGCTGGGTGATCCGGCCACGGGGGAGGTGCTGGAAACATATAACGCCGCCGCGCCGCTGCCACCGGCCAGCGTGACAAAGGCGGTCACGGCGCTTTACGCGCTCGAAACTCTGGGGCCGGATCACAGGTTCACGACACGCGTTCTTGCTCAAGGCACGCTACAGGGCGGTATTTTAGATGGTAATTTGATCCTTGCAGGTGGTGGTGATCCAAATCTGGACACGGATGAGATGGCCCGACTGGTCGATGCCACCCATGCGGCCGGCCTGCGCGAGGTCAGGGGTGATTTTCTGGTCTGGGATGGCGCTTTGCCCTCGCTTGACCAGATCGACCCCGCGCAACTGCCGCATGTTGGCTATAACCCGGCACTTGGCGGGCTGAACCTGAATTACAACCGCGTGCATTTCGAATGGCGGCGGCAAGGGCAGAACTATGTCACTGCGATGGACGCGCGCAGCGACACCCAGCGCCCGCCTGTCACCATCGCGCGGATGCGGGTCGTGGACCGTGATCAGCCGGTATTCACCCATGCGCGTGACGGCGATGTCGATGACTGGACTGTGGCACGCTCTGCGCTGAACGCCGAAGGATCGCGCTGGCTGCCGGTGCGCGCCCCCGCGCTTTACGCAGCCGAGGTCTTTGCGGTTTTCGCGCGCAGCAAGGGCATCATGCTTGGCCACCCCCGCGTCATCCCCGCGCTGCCGCAGGCGGTGGAACTGGCGCGCCACGACGGCCAGCCGCTGGCGGGGGTTTTGGCGCAGATGATGCGCTATTCCACCAATATCACCGCCGAGGCGCTGGGCCTGACCGCCACCGCGCGGATCGCAGGGCAGGTCCGTGGTCTGCGGATATCGGCGCAGGATATGGCGCGCTGGGCAGGCATGCGCGCGCCGGGCATTGCGCCGCAATTCGCGGATCATTCCGGCCTTGGCGATGCGTCACAGATCAGCGCCGCCGATATGGTCGCTTTCCTGCAAGCCCGCGATGTGCAGGCACAGTTGCGTCCGCTGATGCGCGACATCAGGCTGGTGGACCAGAACCCGACGGCGATCAGCGCGGGGCAGGTGGATGTACAGGCCAAGACCGGCACGCTGAACTTTGTCAGCGCCTTGGCGGGATATCTGCGCAGCGCGGGCGGGCGCGACCTGAGCTTTGCGATCTTCGCCGCCGATCTGGAGGCACGCGACCGTGGCAAGGCACTGGGCGAGGAAATCCCGCCCGGCGCGCGCCGCTGGAACGCGCAGGCGCGCCGCCTGCAACAGGATATCGTGCAGCAATGGGCATTGCGGGCCTATTAGGTCTTTGGCATCTTTCGAGCGCAAAGATCCCCGCCGGAGGCCAGAATCTTTTTTAAACTCTGTCTTTGCTTTACACGGTCATGTGCCGCGCCCGCGCACCACGCTCGATCGCAGCCGCATAAAGCCGGTCAAGATCCAGCTCCTCGCGGATTTCTTCGAGCATCCGCGCCTCTTGCCCTGCAATCTGGCCATCGGCGGCGGCTACATCGCATGACAATGCATAGGCGGTCTCGAACAGGCGGGTGGGCAGGGCATCGCGGATCAGGCCAAACAAGGCTTCTAGCCCGTCTTCGGGTTCCAGCAGATCGAAGACAAGCTGCGACATCTGCGGCACGCGTTCCACGTCATAGCCCGCGAACACCGGCAGGTTGTTGATCGCATTGCTGATCTTGACCAGTTCGGATGTGCGGATGTTGCCATCCGCGGCGGAAACGCTGATCATCAGAACGACCAGCGCGTCCTGAGCAGTCAATGGGCCGGCGTCTGACATGGTCTATCCTTTTTGATACCTGTCCCATTTATTGACGCCCTGTCCGTCTCGCAATAGGGAGTGTGCGTGCGGGCGCCATTTGGGGCGCCGCCTTTGACTGCGAGCAAGATTATGACCAACCTGCGTGACGCTGCGATGACATCCAAGGCCTGGCCCTTTGAAGAAGCGCGCGCCTTGCTCAAACGCTACGAGGATGCACCGCCCGAAAAGGGCTATGTGCTGTTCGAAACCGGCTATGGCCCGTCCGGCCTGCCGCATATCGGCACCTTTGGCGAAGTGTTGCGCACCACGATGATCCGCCGCGCCTTTGCGGTGATTTCCGACATCCCCACCCGCCTGATCTGTTTTTCCGACGATCTGGACGGGATGCGCAAGGTGCCGGGCAATGTACCCCAACAGGACATGCTAAAGGAACATATGCACAAGCCGCTGACATCGGTGCCCGACCCGTTTGGCGCATACGAAAGTTTCGGCCATTACAATAACGCGATGCTGCGCCGTTTCCTTGATACCTTCGGGTTCGAGTATGAATTCTATTCGGCGCGCGAATTTTATCGCACCGGCCAGTTCGATGAAATCCTGCTGCGGGCCGCTGAACGCTATGATGCGCTGATGGCAGTGATGCTGAAATCCCTGCGCGAGGAACGGCAGGAGACTTACTCGATCTTCCTGCCGATCCATCCTGAAACCGGTCGCGTGCTGTACGTCCCGATGAAGAACGTCGATGCCGTGCGCGGCGAGGTGACGTTCGACGATGAGGATGGCCGCGAATGGACCCTGCCTGTCACGGGCGGCAATGTAAAACTGCAATGGAAGCCCGATTTTGGCGCGCGCTGGGCCGCGCTCGACGTTGATTTCGAGATGTATGGCAAGGAACATGCCACCAACACCGCGATCTATGACCGGATCTGCGAGATCTTGGGCGGGCGCAAGCCGAACCATTTTTCCTATGAGCTGTTCTTGGACGAGAACGGCCAGAAGATTTCCAAATCATCCGGCAACGGGATTTCGATTGACGAATGGCTGACCTATGCGGCGACGGAATCTTTGAGCTATTTCATGTATCAAAAGCCGAAAACCGCCAAGCGGATGCATTTCGACGTGATCCCCAAGGCGGTGGACGAATACCACCAGCAATTGCGCGCCTATGCCGATCAGGACGATGCGGGCCGCGTGAACAATCCGGTGTTCCATATCCACGGCGGCGACGTGCCGGTGTCCGACATGGTGGTGCCGTTTGCGATGCTGCTGAACCTTGCATCCGTATCAGGGGCCGAGGACAAGGATACGCTGTGGGGCTTTATCCGCCGTTATGCCCCCGATGCGTCCGCCGAAAAGAACCCCCAGATGGATCAGGCAGCAGGGTTTGCGGTGCGCTATTACAATGATTTTGTGAAGCCCGCCAAAACCTATCGCGCGCCCAGTGATCAGGAACGTGCGGCGTTGCAGGATCTGGCGGCGCGGCTGCGGGTCTGGGATGGCGGGCTTGATGCCGAAGCCCTGCAGACCATGGTCTTCGCTGTCGGCAACGACCACGGCTTCGATCCGTTGCGCAATTGGTTCACCGCCCTTTACGAGGTGCTGCTGGGTGCCTCGCAAGGCCCGCGGTTTGGTGGGTTCATCGCGCTTTACGGTGTGGATGAAACCGTCGCCCTGATCGAGGCCCAGCTGTCCACCGAAGTCTGAATTTCCGCTGCGCGGGGGATATTTGGGCTCGGAAGATGGGGGGGCGCGAAAATGAACTGATTGGCCTTTGGCTGCGTATCAAAGACGAAGATTGCGCGCGGAGGGGCTGATGAAGGGTATTTTTGTATTCATTGTGGGTTTTTGGCTATCGGCCACGGCCCTTGTCGCACAGGATAATGCGGCCATCACCGGCGTGATCGGTGACCAGTTGCAGGCCTTCAACGACCGCGATGTTGCGGCGGCCTGGTCCTATGCCAGCCCCAATATCAAGCGCTTGTTCGGCAATGAGGGCAATTTCGCCGCGATGGTCCAGCAAGGCTATCCGATGGTCTGGGACAATGCCGATGTGCGGTTTCTGGACCTGCGCGATGTGGCGGGGTTTGTCTGGCAAAAGGTGATGATCCGCGATGCCCAGGGCGCGCTGCATCTGCTGGATTACCAGATGATTGAAACGGCTGATGGCTGGCAGATCAATGGTGTGACGCTGTTGCCTGCACCCGATGTCGGGGCCTGAGGCGCCCGTTGCGCGGCTGACCGTCACGGTGGTGTCAGCCGGTCTTTAGCTCTTTGGGATATCCTGTCGGCAGTTGCGCAGCACAGCCTTTGGGGATCATCCATGAACAAAGCCATCACCGACGCTATCGTTTTCAACCCTTTGCCATTTGCGGCGGGCCTTGGGGTCTGGTCCAGCGGCGATGGCACGCCGGGGTCCGATACCTATGCCGTCAGCGGGTCGGGGGTGTTTGTCGCCGCCGATCAGGATTTCGCGGGCTGTCTGGAAGTACTGAAAGTCGCGCCAATCACGCGCCTGCGCTATATGGGCCAAACGCCGGCTCTGCCCGGCTGCTATCTGCGTGTGACCGCGCGGGTCAAGGCGGTGGCGGGGCCTTTGCCCGCGGTGCGCATCGCCGGTTGGGCCGGCCGCGCCAATGGCACCGCCTTGACCGGCGTGCCCACGACCGGCCCCGCCACGCAGCTGACTGCCTATGGCGCGGTCGTCACGATCAGCGCGATCATCGCCACTGCCGCGCGCACCGGGGTTGATCTGGTCTGGACCGGGGCGGATTACGGCCATCTGGGGCTGGACCTGACCGGCCCTGTCGGCGGGCTGGTGCGCATCGACGATATCACGATCGAGGATGTCAGCGCCGTGTTCACGCGTGATCTGGTCAGTCTTGTCGATGTGCGCGATTTCGGTGCCAAGGGGGACGGCATGACGGACGATTCCGCCGCTTTCATCGCTGCTGATACGGCGGCGAACGGGCGGACGGTGATGGTGCCTGCGGGCGATTACCTGTTGGCGGGCCATGTGACGATGCAGAACAACACCCGTTTCGAAGGCCGGATTGTGCAAGCGGCCGAACACCGGTTCATTTTGCAAAAAGGGTACGATTACGACGCCTATCTTGATGCGTTCAAGGATGAGGAGACGGCGTTCAAGAAAGCCTATCAGGCGCTGATCAATTTTGCCGATCACGACTCGCTTGACCTGTGCGGGCGGCGCATCCTGCTGACCGCGCCCGTCGATATGCAGGCCTGTGACCCCGCGCGGCTGCGGTTCGAGACCCGCCGTGTGATCCGCAACGGTCAGTTCCAGCCCGATGACAGCGCCGCATGGGATACAGCCGTGGTCACATCGCAGGCCAGCTATGCGGCGGCCAATAACAGGCAGCTGACCAATGTGACCGGGATCGCCAATATCGCGGTGGGGTCACTGGTCACCGGGGCCGGTGTCGGGCGCGAGATCTATGTGATGGCGGTGGATGTCGCGCAAGCGCGTCTGACGCTGAGCAATCCGCTTTATGATGCCGAAGGCACGCAGGTTTTTACCTTTACCCGTTTCAGATACATGCTGGATTTTTCCGGCTATGAAAAACTGAGTCAGTTGATCCTGTCCGATATCGAATTCCAAGGGCGCGGTATCGCCAGCGGGATCATGATGGCCCCCGATGGCGTGACCTTTCACATCCGCGATAGTTTCATCAACCGGCCCCGCGACCGTGGCGTGACATCGCCCGGCTATGGCTGTCAGGGGTTGATGATTGACCGCTGCCAGTTCATTTCGGACGAACAATCCGTGCCGGTCGCCGCCCGCGTCAGCATCGGGTTCAATGCCAATGCAAATGACGTCAAGATCCGCGATAACCGCACCAGCCGGTTTTTGCATTTCTGCGTGCTGGCGGGGTCGGGCAACCTGATCACGGCAAACCACTGGTTTCATGGCGATGATGAGCCGGGCAGCGTGCGCAAGGGCGGCATCGTGCTGACCCTGCCCAATCCGAAAAGCATTTTCACCGGCAATTACTGTGACAACAATTTCATCGAATGGACCAATGAACATACCAGCAGCCCTGCGCTGGGCGCGCAGTTTTCTTTTGGCGGGCTGACGATCACGGGCAATATGTTCACCACCAATGACGTGGCCCCGTGGTTCAATTTCATCGTGATCAAACCTTATGGGCCGGGACATTTCATCAACGGGTTCGCTGTTGTGGGCAATGTGTTCCGCGCGATCAATGGCCGCATCGACCGGGTCGAGATGGTGGATACCACCTTTGCCGATCTGGATTTCAGCCGCACCCGCAGTTTTGAATTCAGCGCCAACACCTTCCACAATGTCGATTTTCCCGTCGCAAACCCCGCCGTGCTGGCCCATAGCCAGGCGACCGCCGCCACCACTTGGGTGATGGATACAGGTCAGGCCTTGCCCTTTGGCGGGCGCGCACGCCATGTCGATTTTGTGATGCCCAGCGGCGCAATCACCACTGCGGCCAATGCCACGATCCGCGAGCTGCCCTGGGCCGAGGGCGAGCGTGGCACCAACCAGCGATCCGTTCATCTGAACTGGAGCGTGCCGGTGCGTGGGGCTGTCCGTTATCAGGTGCGGATGGACAGGACGGGCTGATTTCCGGGTATGTTGCCTGAATTTTAGGCAGGTGATCGCAAGATCGCATGTTTCTGCGCGATATTCTTGCGCCAAAGCTGGTCCTGCGCCGTTGATCCTTGGCACAAGGGGCCAAGGAAAGGCGGCACATGACCTATAGCGCACAGATCGATACGGACCGCGCCGTGCCTTTGCAGCCCCGTGCGCAAGGTGCCTTGCGTCTTGTGGCCAAGCGCCGTGGCGCGCAAAGCGTGATTGCCGATCTGCGTCAACAAGGCGCCCTGAAGGCGTTGTTTCCGCGCAGCTATGGCCGCACGCTCGATACGGTGTTTTTGAATACGGCGGGCGGTTTGACCGGTGGCGACCGGATGGCGCTGGACGTGGTGGCAGGTCCGGGCGCGCATGTCGTGCTGTCCTCGCAGACGGCGGAACGCGGCTATGCAGCACTTGACGGTCATGTCGCGCGCGTCGATGTCACCTTGCAGGTGGCGCAGGGCGCGCGGATCGACTGGCTGCCGCAGGAAACCATTCTTTTCGATGCGGCAGCCCTTGACCGGCGCATGAGCGTCGATCTGGAGGGGTCTGCGCAATGCTTGATCGTGGAACCGGTGATCTTTGGCCGTGTCGCGATGGGCGAGGTCGTCCATTCCCTGCATCTGCGCGACCAATGGCGCATAAGGCGTGATGGCGTGCTGGTCTTTGCCGATGCGATCCGCCTGATCGGCGATGCCGATGCCCTGCTGGCACGCGCGGCTATCGCAGGGGGCGCAGGGGCGATGGCGACGCTGTTGCTGGCAGCACCGCAGGCGGCGGCGCTGGCTGGCACGCTTGAGCTGCCCGATACCGCCGGTGCGAGCCTTTTGGCCGATGACCTGCTGCTGATCCGGCTTTTGGCGACGGATGGTTTTACCCTGCGTCGCGACCTTATCCCTTTGATCGAGGCGCTGTCGTCGGCGCCGATCCCCCGTGTCTGGAGATTGTGACCCATGCAACTGACCCCGCGTGAAAAAGATAAATTGCTGATCGCGATGGCTGCCGAGGTGGCGCGTAAGCGGCTCGCCCGTGGTGTGAAGCTGAATTATCCCGAAGCGATTGCCCTGATCACCGATGCCGTGGTCGAAGGCGCGCGCGATGGCCGGTCGGTTGCGGATATGATGCAGGCGGGTGCGCATATCATCACCCGCGATCAGGTGATGGACGGGATCGCAGAGATGATCCCCGAGGTGCAGGTCGAGGCGACCTTTCCGGATGGCACCAAGCTGGTGACGGTGCATGATCCGATCCGTTGAAAAGAAGATGAGTATTTTTGGAAATAAGAAGTTGGGGGTCGTGCGATGAGACCGGGTGAAGTGATTGTGGGGTCAGGCGATCTGACGCTGAATGCCGGGGCAAAGGTGCTGGTGGTGCAGGTGGCCAATACAGGCGACAGGCCGGTGCAGGTGGGGTCGCATTTCCATTTTGCCGAAACCAATCCGGCGCTGGATTTTGACCGCGTGGCCGCGCGCGGCATGCGGCTCGATATTGCCGCTGGCACGGCTGTGCGGTTCGAGCCGGGGCAAAGGCGCGATGTCAACCTGATCCCGCTTGGTGGGGCGCGGCGTGTGTTTGGGTTCAATCAAGCTGTGATGGGGGATTTGTAGGATGCCAGCAACGATCAACCGCCGCGATTATGCCGCGATGTTTGGCCCTACGGTGGGCGACAAGGTGCGGCTTGCCGATACGGAATTGTTCATCGAGGTCGAGCGCGATCTGACTGCAGAACTTGTCGGGCGCGCCACGACGGGCGGCACCGGCCCCAATGCGCTGTATTACGGCGAAGAGGTGAAATTCGGCGGCGGCAAGGTGATCCGCGACGGGATGGGGCAGTCTCAGGTCACGCGGGCGGCGGGAGCGGTGGATACGGTCATCACCAATGCGCTGATCGTGGACTGGACCGGCATCATCAAGGCGGATGTCGGCCTTAAAGACGGGCGCATTGTGGCCATCGGCAAGGCGGGCAATCCTGATACCCAGCCGGGCGTGAACATCATCATCGGACCGGGGACAGAGGCGATTGCCGGTGAGGGCCGGATTTTGACCGCAGGCGGGATCGACAGCCATATCCATTTCATCTGCCCGCAGCAGATTGACGATGCGCTGTATTCCGGCCTGACCACGATGATCGGCGGCGGCACTGGCCCTGCGCATGGCACGCTGGCCACGACCTGCACGCCTGGCCCTTGGCATCTGGGGCGGATGTTGCAGGCGGCGGATGCGTTTCCGATGAACCTTGCCTTTGCGGGCAAGGGCAATGCCAGCCTGCCTGCCGCGCTGGAAGAGCAGGTGCTGGCGGGTGCGTCTTGTCTGAAACTGCACGAGGATTGGGGCACGACCCCCGCGGCGATTGATTGCTGTTTGTCGGTCGCTGACGCGTGGGATGTGCAGGTGATGATCCATACCGACACATTGAACGAGGCGGGATTTGTGGAGAATACCGTTGCCGCCCTGAAAGGCCGCACCATCCATGCCTTCCACACCGAAGGTGCGGGGGGTGGCCATGCGCCGGATATCATCAAGATCTGCGGCCAGCCCAATGTGCTGCCGTCCTCCACCAACCCGACGCGGCCGTTTACCGTCAACACCATCGACGAACATCTGGATATGCTGATGGTCTGCCACCATCTGGACAAATCCATCCCCGAGGATGTGGCCTTTGCCGAAAGCCGCATCCGCCGCGAGACGATTGCCGCCGAGGATATCCTGCACGATATGGGCGCGTTTTCGATCATCGCATCCGATAGTCAGGCGATGGGCCGCGTGGGCGAGGTGATTATCCGCACATGGCAGACCGCGCATAAGATGAAGGTCCAGCGCGGGCAATTGGCCGAAGAAACCGGCGATAACGACAATCTGCGCGTGCGCCGCTATATTGCCAAATACACGATCAACCCGGCGATTGCGCATGGGATTTCCGCCCATGTCGGATCAATCGAGGTCGGCAAGCGCGCCGATCTGGTGTTGTGGAACCCTGCGTTTTTCGGCGTTAAGCCCGAGATGATCTTGATGGGTGGCACGATTGTGGCGGCCCAGATGGGTGATCCCAATGCGTCGATCCCCACGCCGCAGCCGGTCTATACACGGCCCATGTTCGGCGCCTATGGCCGGTCGGTCGAACATTCTGCCGTCACTTTTGTCAGTGCGGCGGCGCAGGATGCGGGGATCAGGGGCAGCTTGGGGCTGGCGAAACAGACCTTGCCTGTCGTCAACACTCGCAACATTGGCAAAAAGGATCTGAAACTGAACACCGCCATGCCGCATGTCGAGGTGAACCCCGAAACCTATGAGGTGCGCGCCGATGGCGTCTTGTTGACCTGCGCACCGGCAGAGGTGTTGCCGATGGCGCAACGCTATTTCCTGTTTTGATCATGATGCTGCATTGCAGAAAACGCATAGTGGCTTTGCGCAATGCGCGGTTGTTGGCACCGCGCACAGGGCCTAACTTGGGTGCAGGGGGGAAAGATAACCGCATTATAGAGGTGCAACATGGCTTTCCACACAGATACGATCCTGATCTCCAACCACGACATACTGACCCGCTTTGTGACGACGCCGCTGCGCGCGCTGGGGCGGTTCATCATCAAGGTGTCCGAGGCAACCGCGCAAGCGCGTCTTTTGCACGAGCTCAACAACATGTCCGATGCCCAGCTGGAGGCTTGGGGCATGACCCGCGCCGAAGCCACGGCAAAGTTTCTCAGCATCCGCAGCTGACGATGGCGTTGGGGTGCGCGCCATGACGGCACGCGCCCTGCAAACACATGCCCATGCGCATGGGCCGGTGGCGGATCATATCAGCCTGACCTATGACGCGCGGATCTTGCGCCGCAAACGGTTGGTCACGGATCATGGCGAACCGTTTGTGGTTGATCTGCCGCAGACGACATCGGTTGATGCAGGGCATGTGTTCGTGCTGGACGATGGTCGCCAGATCGCCGTTATCGCCGCAGACGAGGCGCTGATGCGCGTCACCGGCGACTTGGTCCGTCTGGCCTGGCACATCGGCAACCGCCATGCGCCCTGCGCGATCCTGCCTGACGCGCTGGTCGTGCAGCGCGAAAAGGTGATGCGCGCGATGCTGGAACAGCTGGGCGCGACAGTCACCGATGTCGATGGACCCTTCACACCCGAAGGCGGGGCTTATGGCCACGGGCGCACCATGGGCCATGATCACGGCCATTCCCATGCATGACGCGCAGCTTTTGACGTTGGCGCAATGGCTGTCGCCGGCCTATCCGGTGGGGGCCTTTGCGTGGTCGCACGGGTTGGAACGGACCATCGGGCGCGGCGATCTGCACGATGCGCAGGGTTTGGCGGACTGGCTGTCGGATGTGCTGGACCACGGGGCAGGGCGCAGCGATGCGATCCTGCTGTGCGCGGCGCATGGCGCGGATGATGTGGCCCCCGTGGCAGACCTCGCCGCCGTGCTGGCCCCCAGCCGCGAACGCCGGATGGAAACGTTACAACAAGGGGCAGCTTTTGCCGCGACGACGCGGGCTGTCTGGGGGCTTGATCTGCCAGATATGGCCTATCCTGTGGCGGTGGGGCGCGCGGCGCGGCTGATGGACCTGCCCGTGCGGCCGGTCGCACAGCTTTGGCTGCAAAGCTTTGCCAGCAATCTGGTGCAGGCCGCACAGCGCCTGATGCCGCTGGGCCAGACGCAGGCACAGCAGATAGTGGCGGGTCTTGCCCCACTGTGCATTCGCATCGGGGCCGAGGCGACCCGCGCCAGCCTTGACGATATCGGCAGCGCGACCTTTGCCGTCGATACCGCGGCGATGCAGCATAACACACAATACAGCCGGATTTTCCGGTCATGACGAAAGCTCACCCCATGTCCCCTCACGGCCCTTTGCGTATCGGTATCGGCGGCCCTGTCGGCGCAGGCAAAACCACGCTGACCGCGGCCCTTGCACGCGCGCTGAAAGACGAGTTGAGCCTTTGCGTCATCACCAACGACATCTACACTCAGGAAGATGCCGAAGCCCTGATGCGGATGCAGATCCTGCCCGCCGATCGGGTGATGGGTGTCGAAACCGGGGGCTGCCCGCATACCGCGATCCGCGAGGATGCGTCGATCAATCTGGCCGCCGTGGCTGAAATGCGCGCGCGGCACCCCGATCTGGACCTGATCCTGATCGAAAGCGGCGGTGACAACCTGTCGGCCACCTATAGTCCCGAACTGGCCGACCTGACGATCTATGTGATCGACACGGCGGCAGGCGAAGACATCCCGCGCAAGGGTGGCCCCGCCATCACGCGGTCCGATATTCTGGTCGTCAACAAAACCGATCTCGCGCCCTATGTCGGCGCATCGCTTGATGTGATGGCAACAGATGCCGCACGGATGCGTGGCACGCTGCCGGTGGTTTTCGCCAGCCTGAAACATGGCAAGGGCGTCGATGATGTGGTGGCCCTGATCCGCAATCTTGGCGGGTTATAGCGCCAACCTTGCCCATCTTCCCAGCCTAAATATCCCCTGCGGAGCGTTCCCCTGCGCAGCAGGGGAAAATCAACGCCGGCCCAGTTTGCCGAACTCGCTGTCCAGCAAGGCGCGCAGTTTCTTGGCCCCGCCGCGCAAGGCGGCTTCGACATTGGTGTCGCTATGGGTGACGGTCTGGGGCTGCATCCCTTCGGGGCGGCCTTCGATGGTGCAGCGGATATCGTCCGATCCGCCTTTGGCGGCATTCACATCGACGATATGCACCTCGACACGGGTCAGGCGGCTGGTCAGATGGCCCAATGCGCCGGTGACGATGGTTTGCGCCACTTCGGCCAGACGTTCGTCACCCTGGATGGTGGAATCGGTGTTCAGCTGGAATTGCATGTCAGTCCTTTCAATGTCTCTTTTGACCTAAGCAGTGAACGCGGCATTACAATCCCGGTGCCGGTGGGGCGGATCGCGCCATCGCGCGCGGCACTTGCGGGATGATGGTCCAAGGTGTATCTGAAGCGCCATGAAACCGGTATTTGACATGGATGATCGCGCACGCCTGCCTTGGCGGTTCTTTGGCGCGACTTGCACGATCCTCGCACGGGGCTGACGCCCCCCGTTTCCGCACGCCTGCCAACATCTGAATTTTGATACGGGAGAGGACAATGTCCCCCAAAACGCTTTATGATAAAATCTGGGATGCGCATGTCGCGCATGAGGCCGAAGACGGCACCTGCCTGCTGTATATCGACCGCCATCTGGTCCACGAAGTCACCAGCCCGCAAGCCTTTGAAGGGCTGCGTCTGGCCGGTCGCAAGGTTCATGCCCCCGACAAGACTATCGCCGTGCCGGACCATAACGTGCCGACCACGCTGGACCGTGCCAATGGCGGCATGAACGAGGAATCGCGCATCCAGGTCGCGGCGCTGGACACCAATGCCAAGGATTTCGGGATCCATTACTACCCGGTGTCCGACGTGCGCCAAGGCATCGTGCATATCGTCGGCCCCGAACAGGGCTGGACCTTGCCCGGCATGACCGTCGTCTGCGGCGACAGCCATACCGCGACGCATGGGGCATTCGGTGCTCTGGCGCATGGGATCGGCACGTCAGAGGTCGAACATGTGCTGGCCACCCAGACCTTGATCCAGAAGAAATCCAAGAACATGAAGGTGGAAATCACCGGCAAACTGCGCCCCGGTGTTACCGCCAAGGACATCACCTTGTCCGTGATCGGCGCGACAGGCACCGCTGGCGGCAACGGCCATGTCATCGAATATTGCGGCGAAGCGATCCGTGATCTGTCGATGGAAGGGCGGATGACCGTTTGCAACATGGCCATCGAAGGCGGCGCGCGCGCGGGCATCATCGCGCCCGATGACAAGACCTTTGAATATTGCAAAGGCCGTCCGCACGCCCCCAAAGGTGCGCAGTGGGAAGCGGCTGTCGCCTATTGGAAAACCCTGTTCACCGACGAAGGCGCGCATTTCGACAAGATCGTCACCCTGCGTGGCGAAGACATCGCGCCTGTCGTGACATGGGGCACCTCGCCCGAGGATGTGCTGCCGATCACCGCGACCGTGCCTGCGGCTGACAGCTTTACGGGTGGCAAGGTCGGTGCGGCGCAACGTTCGCTGGACTATATGGCGCTGACGCCTGGCACCAAGCTGACCGATATCACCATCGACACGGTGTTCATCGGGTCCTGCACCAATGGCCGAATCGAGGATCTGCGCGCTGCTGCCGCGATCCTGAAAGGCAAAAAGAAAAAAGACGGGCTGCGCGCCATGGTCGTCCCCGGTTCTGGTCTGGTCCGCGCGCAGGCCGAAGAAGAAGGGCTGGCGCAGATCTTCATCGACGCCGGTTTTGAATGGCGCCTTGCAGGCTGTTCCATGTGCCTTGCGATGAACCCTGACCAGCTTGCCCCCGGCGAACGTTGCGCGGCCACATCGAACCGCAATTTCGAAGGCCGCCAAGGCCGCGGCGGGCGCACCCATCTGATGTCGCCCGCGATGGCGGCAGCAGCGGCGATCACCGGCAAACTGACCGACGTACGGGAGATGATGTAATGCAAAAGTTCACCAAACTTTCGGGCATTGCCGCCCCCATGCCTTTGGTCAATATCGACACCGATATGATCATCCCCAAGCAGTTTTTGAAAACGATCAAGCGCTCCGGCCTTGGCGTGAACCTGTTTGATGAGATGCGCTATGACGACGACCGCAACGAAATTCCTGATTTCGTGCTGAACCAGCCGCAATACCGCGCGGCCCAGATCCTTGTCGCGGGCGAGAATTTCGGCTGCGGGTCCAGCCGCGAACACGCACCTTGGGCGATTGCCGATTTTGGCATCACCTGTGTGATCGCACCCAGCTATGCCGACATCTTTTACAACAATTGTTTCAAGAACGGCATCCTGCCGATCACCCTGCCGCAGGAACAGGTCGATGTGCTGATGAAGGACGCCGAAAAAGGATCGAACGCGCGGATCGAGGTCGATCTGGAAGCGCAGACGATCACATCCTCGGATGGGGATGTGTTCCATTTCGAAGTCGATTCGTTCAAGAAACATTGCCTGATGAACGGGCTGGACGATATCGGCCTGACGCTGGAAAAGGCCGATGCCATCGCCGGTTTCGAGACACGGGCAAGCGCCGCGCGCCCCTGGGTCTGAACGCCCCGCCATCGCAGGAAAGCCGCATCTTCGGGTGCGGCTTTTGTGTTTTGGGGTGCAAGCAAAGGTTGTAATCACGCACCACTTTGCGGCCAAAACATGACATCAAGTTCATGAAAGCGTGTGATTGACTTGCAGATTGGCACCCGTTCATGCGAAATCATGGTTATCGTTCTGGTTGTGTTGCGCCGAGAATTACAGCCTAAGAAAAAATGGTCGCGGGCGCAGCCCTTGTGATCCGGGGAGTGGATGCCGTGTTCTTACGCTTGCCAGCCGCAATCGTGCGGGCAATCCTTGTGATAATGCTGGTCGTCATGCCATCGGCGTTGCTTGTCGGCAGCGGCAATGACACGACACAGGTTATTGTGCTGGTGGCGATTTTTGCTGCCCTGTTCACCTTGGTCGAATATAGCGCGGCCAGCCCCAGCCTTGTAGAATTCCGCGATGCGCCGCCGTTCAACCGGACGCGGTTTTCGGCACTGTTTGGCATGGTTTTTTGCCTGTCGATGATCTTTCGTGGTTATGACAACCCGTCCCGGCTGACCGCCTTGTTGCAGACCACAGGCGAGGCGATCGGCAAGGCGATTGATTTTCCTTATTCGCCGGTCCGGCTGATGGTGCAGATGATGCCTGCGGGCACCGATCTCGCGCTTTTGGACCGGATCCGCGATGCGGCGGGGCTGAGTTATCTGATCGCGCTCTTTTCGATCGTCTGGTTTATCGTGCTGTTGCGGCTGCACCGCTGGCCACGGCGGGGCGGGGCGTTCAATGTCTGGGTCAATCTGCCGACCTTCGACCCCACGGCGGGGGGCGATGTGGTGCTGCGCCTGCAACGGGACGGGCGCATTAATATCTTGTTAGGGTTTGTGCTGCCATTCTTGGCGCCGGCGGTGGTCAAGCTGGTGGCGGTCTTTGCCGCACCGATCAATCTGGACAATCCGCATACCTTGATTTGGACGGTGGCGGCATGGGCGTTTCTGCCTGCAAGTATCCTGATGCGGGGTGTCGCGCTGACACGGGTCGCCGACATGATCCAGATGCAGCGCGAAAGACTGCGCAACCGCGCCACAGCCGCGGCGCTGGCTGGGTATTGATCCTGTGGCTTTGGCCCTTGACCACCGCCGCCGATGTCCTCCGGATTGCCACCTATGCGGCGCCGCTGACCCGTGATGGGCCGGGATTATTGCTGCGCGACATCCTGCGCGGCGATGATCCGCAGGTCACGGCCCATGCCGCCATCATCGCGCAGGCCGATCCCGATCTGCTGGTGCTGACGGATTTCGATTATGACCTCGATTCCATCGCGCTGCGGGCTTTTGCGGCGCTGTTCGATCCGCCCTATCCCTATCTGTTCGCCGCGCGGCCCAATACCGGCATGCCAACGTGGCAGGATATCGACCGCAACGGCCGCTTGGGTGAACCGCGTGACGCCCAAGGGTACGGGCTGTTCAACGGGCAAGGGGGCATGGCGATCCTGTCGCGCCTGCCGATCGACGCAGGCGGTGTCACCGATCTGTCCGCGCTGTTGTGGCGCGACCTGCCGGGGGCGGATTTGCCGGTGCTGGATGGCGGGCCATTCTTTGCGCCGGCGGTGCTGGATGTGCTGCGGCTGTCCACCACCGGCCATTGGATCGTGCCGGTGCTGCCGCCCGATGCCCCGCCTTTCGCGATCATGGCCTATGCGGCCAGCCCGCCCGCCTTTGATGGGCCAGAACGGCGTAACATCCGGCGTAACCGCGATGAGCTGCGCCTGTGGGAACACGTGCTGGCGGGGCATTTTGGACCGGTGCCGGATGATTTCGTGATCACCGGCAATACCAATCTGGACCCGCAGCGCGGCAAAGGCGACAGGGCCGCGATGGCCGCATTTCTGGCGCATCCTTTGGTGCAAGACCCTTTGGCGGGACAGCCCACCGCCGATTGGCGCGCAATCGGGCTGGGCAAGCTGCGCGTCAGCTATGTGGTGCCGTCGCGGGGCTGGCAGGTTGTGGATGCGCGGGTGGTCTGGCCCGTGCCTGATGGCGATCCTGCCTTTGGCGCGCATCATCTTGTCTGGGTCGATCTGGCCCGTTAGGCCCTCTGGTATCTTGAACCTTTTCGCCGCGCGCGTTACGCCAAGGCAACATTTTTTTGCAAGGAAATTCCCCATGGCCAACCCTTCCCTTCTGATCCTCGCCGGTGACGGCATCGGCCCCGAGGTCATGAACGAGGTCAAGCGCATCATCGACTGGTTCGGTGCAAAGCGCGATCTGGCCTTTGACGTGTCCGAGGATCTGGTTGGCGGTGCCGCCTATGACAAACACGGTGTGCCGCTGCACGATGACACGATGGCAAAGGCGCAGTCGGTTGATGCGGTGCTGCTGGGGGCTGTGGGTGGCCCAGCCTATGACAACCTTGATTTCAGCGTCAAACCTGAACGCGGCCTGTTGCGCCTGCGCAAGGAAATGGACTTGTTCGCAAACCTGCGCCCAGCACAATGTTTCGATGCGCTGGCGGATTTTTCGTCGCTGAAAAAGGATATCGTGGCGGGTCTCGACATCATGATCGTGCGCGAATTGACATCGGGTGTCTATTTCGGTGAACCGCGCGGCATCCATATGGAAGACAACATGCGCGTGGGCATCAACACCCAGCGCTATACCGAAGCCGAAATCGAACGCGGCGCGCGCGCGGCGTTCGAGCTGGCGATGAAGCGCAACAAAAAGCTGTGTTCGATGGAAAAAGCCAATGTGATGGAAAGCGGCATCCTGTGGCGCGATGTCGTGACCGAAGTCCACCGCGATTATCCCGAAGTGGCGCTGTCGCACATGTATGCCGACAATGGCGCGATGCAGCTGGTGCGCGCACCAAAGCAATTCGATGTGATTTATACCGACAACCTGTTCGGTGACATCCTGTCGGACTGCGCCGCGATGCTGACCGGCAGTTTGGGCATGTTGCCTTCGGCCTCGCTGGGTTTGCCGATGGCCAATGGCCGGCCAAAGGCGATGTATGAACCGGTCCATGGGTCGGCCCCTGATATCGCGGGTCAGGGCAAGGCGAACCCGATTGCCTGCATCCTGTCGTTCGCGATGGCGCTGCGCTATTCGTTCGACCAAGGCGCCGAAGCTGACCGGCTGGAAGCCGCCATCGAAACGGTGCTGGCGGATGGCGCACGCACAGCCGACCTGATGGGCCCCGAAGGCGGCGTGCCTTTGTCCACCACGCAAATGGGTGACGCGATCCTGACCGCGCTCGACGCGAGCCTGTGATGACCCCGAACGCCAAAGGTGCGCTGATCGCGCTTGCCGCCTTTGGCGTTTTCGCCACGCATGACGTGGTGGTGAAAATCCTTGGTGGGATCTATTCGCCGGTGCAGATCGTCTTCTTTTCGGTTTTGCTCAGCTTTCCGCTGGCGACCATGATGCTGATGCGCGACAGCAAACCCGGCACGCTGGTCCCCACCCATCCGTGGTGGATGCTGACGCGCGCGGTGGCGACGGTGATCACCGGTTTCACGGCCTTTTATGCCTTTTCGGTGCTGCCATTGGCACAGGTCTATACGATTCTGTTCGCCTCGCCCTTGTTGATCACGGTGCTGGCGATTCCGGTCTTGGGCGAAACTGTCCGCATCCGGCGCTGGGCGGCGGTGATCGTGGGGCTGATCGGCGTGCTGGTCGTGCTGCGCCCCGGATCGACCGAATTATCGCTGGGCCATCTGGCGGCCTTGATGGCGGCGATTGGCGGGTCGATTGCATCAATCATCGTGCGCAAGATCGGGTCAGAGGAACGGCCCGTGGTCATGCTGCTCTATCCGATGGCGTTGAACTTTGTGGTGATGGCGGCGGCCTTGCCATTCGTTTATGAACCAATGCCGATCGACCATCTTGGTATGTTGGGGATCATCGCGGTTTTTGCATGGATTGCCAGCCGGATGATCATTTCGGCCTATCAGGCGGGCGAGGCGGCGATCATCGCACCGATGCAATACAGCCAGATCATCTGGGCCAGCGTTTTCGGCTTTGTTTTCTTTGACGAAATGATTGATCTGAACACCGCTATCGGTGCCAGTATCATTATCGCAAGCGGCCTTTATATCGTCCTGCGCGAAAGCCGCAGTGGGGCATCTGAAAACACGCCTGTTCTGCGCACGCGGTCACGCTCGGAAACCGGTATCATTCCGCGGATCAGCATGTTGGTGCGTATCTCTGGCAAGACCTTGCCGGGGCAGCAAAAAGCCCCCGACTAAGGGTCAGAAATTCGCCTTGACGCCCGGTAGGTCCAGCGCCTTGATCAGGTCGCGCAATTCCTGCCGTGCCGCCACGTTCGAGATGTTCATGCTTTTCACCCCGATATCGCGCAGGTCCAGCAGGGTCAGGCCGCGCGGAAACAATTCGCGGAAAATCACCCGTTCGTTGAAACCGGGGGCAGTGCGAAACCCGATGCGGCGGGCCAACTTGTTGATCACGCGCTGCATCTTTTCCTTGTTGACCATCGCTTGCGCGCCCATCCGGTTACGCACGACCACCCAGTCAATTGGTTTCAGCCCCGCCTGCGCGCGCAATTGTCGTGCGCTCCAGACCATTTCCGAATAGATTGACGGGCCGGTGATTTCCTCGCCCTCGCCGTCAACATGGGCCAGCAGGTCGAAATCGACGAAACTGTCGTTGAGTGGCGTGATCAGAGTATCGGCAAGGCTATGCGCGACCTGGCTGAGCCGGGTGTGCGAGCCGGGACAGTCGATCAGGATGAAATCGCAATCCTCTTCTAGCCGGGCGACCGCCATCGACAGGCGATGGTCGAATGCGTTTTCGCCCGGATTCAGGCCGTTCTCGTCGATGTCGGGCAGGTCGTAATAAACGGGTGTCGCCAGATCGAGGCCGGATTTCGCCATAAATGCTGTCCGATTGGTCAGGTACCGCGCAAAGGTGCGTTGCCGCAGGTCCAGATCCAGCACGCCGACCTTGTGGCCCTGGCGCGCAAGAGCAGTCGCCACATGCATGGATACCGTGGACTTTCCTGCGCCGCCCTTTTCGTTGCCGATAACGATGATATGCGCCACGCCGGACTCCTGTACTGGCTACTCTGGCGCGACTATATGATGTGGCAGTGCCAAGGAAAAGCGCAGCATCGCGTATTTGCGTGGTTTTTGTCATCTGTGGTTTTGCCCCCATGGCCACAGCACCTGACGCCCCGCTTGACAACAGGCGCGCAACCGATCATGTGCAGGTCAACCGATGCAAGCTGCCGCGTGAGCAGAGCGGGATCAAACCCGCAAGGCATCCGTTGATTTTCAGGTTCCCAGATCACGCAGGGGTCCCGCGCCACATCGGCGCCCGGACAATGCGGTTCAGGCAGTCAGCATTTGGCGCAACTTCTGCTTTTGACCTTTGGGGCTCGCCCATGGGTCGTACCCATATGCGCGGGCCGCAGGTCCGCTGAAAACACAGGATATCCATGATGGATTTTGACATGCTGGGCCTTGCGCCCCGATTGATTGCCGTTCTGAAAGAACAAGGCATCACCGATCCCACCCCGATCCAGACGCAAGCGATCCCGCATGCGATGAATGGTCGTGACGTGATGGGGCTAGCCCAAACCGGCACGGGTAAGACCGCGGCCTTTGGCCTGCCAATGATCCACGCGCTGATGAAGGCGGGTGTGAAACCCAACCCCAAGGCCGTGCGCGGGCTGGTGCTGGCACCGACACGCGAATTGGCCAAACAGATTGCTGACAACCTGACCGCCTATACCAAGGGCAGCCATCTGAAGGTCGCACTGGTCGTTGGCGGCGCAGGCATCACCGCCCAGACAAAGCGTCTGGCGGGTGGTGTGGACCTTTTGGTTGCAACCCCGGGCCGGTTGATCGACCTGCTCGATCGTCGCGCTGTGCGGCTTGATGAAACCGTCTATCTGGTGCTGGACGAGGCCGACCAGATGCTGGACATGGGGTTCATCCATGCCCTGCGCCGGATCGCCCCGCTGTTGGCCAAAGATCGTCAGACCATGATGTTCTCGGCCACCATGCCGAAACTGATGTCGGAACTGGCAGATGCATTTTTGACCGATGCGGTGCGTGTGCAGGTCAACCCCCCCGGTCAGGCTGTCAAGAAGATCGCGCAATCGGTCCATTTTGTGGCGCAGGCCGCGAAAACCGATTTGCTGGTCGATCTGTTGGACAAACACCGCGACGAGCTGGCGCTGGTTTTTGGCCGCACCAAGCATGGCTGTGAAAAGCTTTATAAAACGCTGGAGGCCAAGGGTTTTGCTGCGGCGTCCATCCATGGCAACAAATCCCAAGGTCAGCGCGAACGTGCGATCGAGGCGTTCAAGGCCGGCAAGGTCCGTGTGCTGGTGGCGACCGATGTTGCCGCCCGTGGCATCGACATTCCGGGTGTGCGCCATGTCTACAATTACGACTTGCCCAATGTGGCGGAAAACTATGTCCACCGGATTGGTCGCACCGCGCGGGCCGGTGCTGACGGGTCAGCCATCGCGCTGGTCGCCCCGGACGAAATGATTGAACTGCAGGATATCGAAAAAGCGATGAAGGAAACCATCCCCGTCGCATCGGGCCGTCCATGGGAAATCATGCCCGGCCAGAAAAAACGCCCCAATGGCGGCGGTGCCGGTGGCGGGCGTCGTGGCGGCGGTGGCGGTGCTGGTGGTGGTGGCGGGAACCGTTCTGCCGCGCCGCGTGCCGGTGGCAAGCCCGGTGGCTTTGCCGGCAAGCCCCAGGGTGGTCGCAAACCAGGTGCTGGTGGTGGCGCTGGCCGGTCGCGCGGGCGGTCTGCCGCGTAAGGTGCCTCAGGCCTGCGGCCTGCCGCGATTGCGCGGGGCGCAGGCCAATATCGTTACCGTCCCGCCTGATCATAGGCCATGGGGCGGGCGCTCTGATCATGCCTTGGTGCATTGGCACGGCCAGGGCGGTCTGGATAAGTCCGGCAGGGCAGCTGAGATACTGGTTCTGCCGCAAGATCAGATGGTGCCTGGTCCGGCTATGGCGCAGCAGCGGTTCCACCCAAGCACGCGCTGATCTGGACTGTTCGGGGCCGGCCGCGATCACTTGCCATACACCAACCGGCCCGTCAGGCTGCACGTACCGCGCCTGACTGCTGCCGCGGTGTGTGGAACTGGCGCAAAGTGGCCGACAGGCGTTGCGCCTCGTCGCTAAGAGTGCTGCTGGCGGCGTTTGCTTCTTCGCCCAGAGCAGCGTTTTCCTGCGTCATATGATCCAGCTGCTGGACACCGATGCTGACTTCGGATTGACCAAGCGCCTGATCCTTGACCGATGCGGCAATGGCCTGGATCGTCACGCCCATCTGTTCGACCTGCGCCAGCACCTGGCTCAGGGCGGTGCCGGTGTTCTGGACCAGGACCGTGCCTTCGCTGATCTTGGTCCGGCTGGCGGTGATCAGGGTCCGGATTTCGCGGGCCGATTGCGTGGCGCGCATCGACAAGGCCCGCACTTCTGACGCGACAACCGCAAAGCCCCGGCCTGCATCACCCGCGCGGGCAGCCTCAACCCCAGCGTTGAGGGCCAGAAGGTTGGTTTGAAAGGCGATGTCTTCGATGACTGAAATGATCTGGTTGATCTGGCCGGACGATTCCTCGATTTCCTGAATGGCTTGCGTTGCTTCATCCAGAACCTGACGGCTTTGGTTGGACAGGCTCAGGCTGCGCTTGGCCATCTCGTCCGCTTCGGCTGCTTTGGCTGCGATTGCTTTGCCGCTCTCGCTCAGATTTTGCAATGTCGCCGATGATTCCGCCAGCGTCGCCGCCTGTGTTTCGACCCGTCGCGCCAGCGAATCCGACATCGACGCAATCCCGGTGCTGGCGGTTGTCACTTCTTGTGCGATCTCGGTCATGTCGGACACGCTTTTGCCAAGGCTTGCGACCACCGCGTTGAAATCTTCGCGCAGCGCCTCATAGGCGGCGGGAAAAGGATCGGAATTGGTCGAGTCGATCCTATGTGTCAGGTCCAGTCGGGCCAGATGGGCCAGACCCGTGCGCAGCAGGCCCATGACCTTTGTCTGTTGTTCATGCGCTTGCCGGCTTGCGTCTTCCAGCTGATGGTTGCGTTGCAGGCCGACCTTGAAATCGGTTACACGGCGGGCAATTTCGCCGATTTCATCCTTCATTCCGGTATGGGGTACGGTCGTGTCGAGATTGCCGCTCGCGATATCAGCGATGGCATTCGAGATCTGGGTAATCGGGCGCGTTATTTGCATTGCCATCAGCACAACCGTACCCAGGCCCAAGACGATCACGATCACTGACGCTACGAGCATCGTCATCAACCGGTCGAATATCGCCGCATCGATATCCGTCCGTTCGACACCCACGTAAATAATACCGATGACATCATCGCCTGCGCCGTAAACCGGCAGATAGGCCGTGAGATAAGGCTTGCCCAGAATCTCCGCCTCACCCCGGTATGTCTGGCCTTTTATCACCGCAGCATAGACCGGGTTGTCGCGGCCAAGGTAGGTGCCGACCGCGCGTTCACCGTCGGGTTTGATGATATTTGTGGTCATGCGACGAAAGTCGTTTTCCTCCGAATCCCACAGAAAGAATGTCGCCGTTTCACGCAACACGCGCCCGACCTGATCGATCAGGTCATGCGTGTCGAATTCGGGAATTTCGGTCAAACTGGCGCGGGTGATCTGCCCATCGGGGCTATAGGTCACCGTTAACCCGTCGAAGGTAGATTGAAAGACCGCTGCGACAATGCGCAGTGACTGGTCCTGCCGGTTCTGCACATCTGTCAGCATGGCATTCTTCGTCTGGCGTGCAGAGATCGACACCAGAACGGCGCAGACCACCAGCATGATCATCGTCATCATAATGGCAAGGCGCAGTTTCAATGAAAGAGTGACAGAACGTTTCATGGTAATCCCCAGAGTGATACGACATCTGAAGTCTACAGTTGAAAAACCAACAAACACTTAAAGCGCGAAGACCAAATGAAAAAGGGCCATATGCGGTTGCATATGGCCCTTGAAACAATCGCGAAGGAAAGGTGTTTAGAACCCCAGACCGGCGTATTTGTTCTTGAACTTGGACACGCGGCCGCCGGCATCCATCAGGCGGGTGCCGCCACCGGTCCATGCAGGATGCACGGAAGGGTCGATTTCCAGTGACATCTGGTCACCTTCCTTGCCCCAGGTGGATTTCATCTGCACGATCGTACCGTCAGTAAACTTGACGTTGATGACGTGGTAATCGGGGTGAATTTCTTTTTTCATGGAACCCGTCCTATGCCTGAGCGCCGGTAGGCGCCTTGTAGTTGGTGACTTCGGCGATGCGTGCGGATTTACCGCGACGTGCGCGCAGGTAATACAGCTTGGCGCGACGGACCTTGCCGCGACGGACGACTTCGATGCTGTCGATATTGGTGGAATGCAGCGGGAACACGCGTTCCACGCCTTCGCCAAAGGAAATCTTGCGCACGGTGAACGACCCGGCGATGCCTTTGCCGTTCTTGCGCGCGATGCAGACGCCTTCGTAGGCCTGCACACGGGTGCGTGTGCCTTCGGTCACTTTGTAACCGACGCGGATGGTGTCACCCGCCTTGAAATCGGGGATGGTTTTCCCCAGCGCAGCGATTTGCTCCGCTTCGATCTGTGCGATCAGGTTCATCTGAAACGCTCCTTATGATGCTTGCGGTGGTCCGCAATGTTGTTGCCATGACGAATAGCTCTGATCGTTTGTCGGGTCTGGCCGTAGCGCCCGTCAGAGATTGCGTCATCGTCTTTATTCTATCCGTCTGGTCCATCGGCAGGATTTGCCCCAACGCAAGGGCTGCCCGTGATCCGCGTGATCCATAAACGCATGGCCCGGAATCGGAACCGACCCAAGCCTGCGTCGTATAGGCCCAAGGGGGGCTGCGATCAAGTGGCGTCTTTGGCCTTGTAAGCAGCCCAAAGATCGGGCCTGCGGTGTTCGGTGATCTGTTCGGACATCGCCCGCCGCCAGGCTGCGATTTTCGCGTGATTCCCCGACATCAGTACGTCAGGGATCGGGCGGCCCTGCCATAGGGCGGGTTTGGTATATTGCGGATGTTCCAGCAGTCCGCCCGAATGGCTTTCCTCGACCGCGCTGTCGGCATTGCCCAAAACGCCGGGCAAGAGCCGCACGGTCGCGTCGATCATTGCTTGCGCCGCAATCTCGCCCCCTGTCAGGACAAAATCGCCAAGCGAAACCTCGGTGATGCCGAAATGGTCGATCACGCGTTCATCAACACCTTCGAACCGGCCACACAGCAGGGTGACGCCATCCATCCGCGCCCAGTTGCGCGCCATCGTCTGGTCAAACCGGCGCCCGCGCGGCGATAGATAGACCAGTGGCATGATGCCCTTGGCGGCGCTGCGGGCCTCCAGAATGGCTGCTTCCAGCACATCGGGGCGCAACACCATGCCAGCCCCGCCGCCCGCAGGCGTGTCATCGACATTGCGGTGTTTGCCAATCCCGTGTGCGCGCAGGTCGTAAGTCTGTAGCTGCCACAGCCCGTCCTGTAGCGCACGCCCTGTCAGGCTTTCGCCCAGCACGCCCGGAAAGGCCTGCGGAAACAGGGTGATGATCTGCGCGGTCCATGCCCCCGCGAGCAGGGGGGTATCCGTCATCAATTCGCGCGGTTTCAATGTCGCGCTGATCGATTTGCGCCCGATGGCGCGGGACGGCGTGTCAGTCATCGGATGCAAAAAGCCCGGCAGGCGGGTCCGCGATGATGCGCCCTGCGGCCAGATCGACGGTTGGTACGGCGGCTTGGGTAAAGGGCAACAGCACGGTGTCGGACTGGCCGGGCACATGCAGTTCCAAAAGCGCGCCTGCGCCGTGATCGACGACAGATTTGACCTGCCCCAATTTGCTGCCGCCGGTGTCCAGCACAGCAAGCCCGATCAGGTCGGCATAGTAATATTCGTCATCGGGCAGCGATGGCATCGCCGCACGCTCGGCGTAAAGAGCCACGTTGCGCAGCGCGTCGGCGTCTTCTTTGGTCACGACACCTGACAGCCGCGCGGTGAACCCGCCCTTGAGCTGGCCTGTCAGCACCACCTGCGCGATGCTGTCGCCGTGTTCGGTATAAAGCGGTGTATAATCGGCGATCGCCATCGGGTCGGCGCAGAAGGATTTCAGCCGCACCTCGCCCTTGACCCCGAAAGAGCCGCCGATCATGCCTACGATAACGCGGTCAGTCATTGATCATCTCCGCTGCAAGACAGATATTGGAAACCCATAAGCCACCGCCGTTTTCGCAGATGTCTTTCTGGCCTTGCCGTTCATACATCATGCCCGCCACGAAGGCGACCATCACAAGGATGAAGGTGCGGAGCAAGCGGAACATCTGGTGTTTGGGGGTAGCCCGGGTCACGACCCGGGCCACGGTCCGCCGCTTATTCGGCGGCGGCGTCTTCGGCAGGTGCGTTTGCCGCTTCGTCAGCTTTGGCGGCTTTCGCTGCCTTTTCTTCGGCGCGCTTGGTTGCGGCCTTGCCGGGGGTGCCTTTTTTCAGGTTGGCACGGTCTTTCTTGGGCATCACGCCAGCGGCTTCGAGCATGCGGGCAACACGGTCGGTCGGCTGTGCGCCTTGACCCAGCCAATACTGGATGCGGTCCATATCCATGCGCACGCGGTCTTCGCTGTCTTTGGGCAGCATTGGCGCATAGGTGCCCAGTTTTTCGATGAAACGACCATCGCGTGGCATGCGGCTGTCGGCAGCGACGATGGCGTAATGTGGGCGCTTCTTGGAACCGCCGCGGGCGAGCCGGATTTTCATAGACATGGTGTTTCTCCTTTAAGATGTCTTTGGGGGTGGCGGGGTGAACCCCGCCCTACGATTGGTGTTGTTTGTGATGCTGGATCACTTCCTGAATGATGAAGTTCAGGAATTTCTTGGCGAATTCAGGGTCCAGATCGGCCTGTTGCGCAAGATCGGTCAGCCGTGCGATCTGCGCGGCTTCGCGCGCTGTATCGGACGGGGGCAGGGCATGTTCGGCTTTGAGCCGGCCCACGGCCTGTGTGTGTTTGAAGCGTTCGCCCAAAGTATAGACAAGGATCGCATCCAGCCGGTCGATGCTGGCGCGATGGTCTTTCAGGATTTGTGCGGCGCGGGTGACGGCGTCAGACATGGGCCTGTCCTTTCGGATTTGGGTGGCGGTAAACCAGCGTGTCGGGCTTTGGGCCAAGAGCCTTTGCGTCATGTGCCGCACCAAGCTTTTCTGCCAACCGGATCGAGCGCGTATTGTCCGGCGCGATATAACTGACGGCACTGTCCCAGCCGAGGCTGTCATAGGCATGGGCAATCGCGGCGCGCGCGGCCTCAGAGGCGATGCCGGTGCCTTCGGCGGCATCCGACAGGATCATCCAGCCGATTTCGGTTTCCGGCCAGTCGGGCGGGGTCCACGGGCCGACAAGGCCCAGGGCGGTATCGTCCTCCGCGCGCGTGACCGCCCACATCCCATAGCCAAAGATGTCCCAATGGCCCAGCTCGGACGCAAAGCTGCGCCACGCCTTGCCCAGATCCTTATGCCCGCCAAAGGCGGTGGAGCGGTCCGACATCATGAAATCATGAAAGGCGGGCCAGTCATCCGCGACAGGGCGGCGCAATGTCAGCCTGTCGGTTTTCAGGTTTTGGCAAACCTGAAGCCTCCGGCGGGGATATTTCGGCTCGAACGATGTCATTTCTTTTTGCCAAAACCTGACAGACCAGCCGGCAGTTGCATCCCGCCACCCAAGCCAGGCAGGCCGCCGCGCCCTTGCAGGGCTTTGGCGGCGTCGGCCATCGCCTTGGGGTCGTTCATATCGGGCATGCCTTCGGGGGCGCCGCCTTTGCCGAACATGCCTTTCATGGCCTGTTTCAGCATCCCGCCCTTGCCCATCTTTTTCATCATATCGGCCATCTGCCGGTGCTGTTTGATCAGCTTGTTGAGTTCGGAAACCTCAAGCCCAGCACCCGCCGCGATCCGTTTCTTGCGCGAGGCGGCCAGCAGGTCTGGGTTGGCGCGTTCTTTCTTGGTCATCGAATTGATCAGCGCGATCTGGCGTTTGAGGATGCCGTCATCCATCCCCGCCGCCGCCATCTGTTTGCCCATCTTGGCGGCACCGGGCATCATCCCCATCATGCCTTCCATGCCGCCCATCTTCAGCATCTGGTCCAGCTGCATCTTGAGGTCGTTCATGTTGAACCGGCCCTGCTGGAACCGTTTCATCATGCGCGCGGCTTGTTCGGCCTCGATCGTTTCCTGCGCCTTTTCGACAAGGGCGACGATATCGCCCATGCCCAGGATGCGGCCTGCGATGCGCGATGGCTCGAAGGTTTCGATGGCGTCCATCTTTTCGCCAAGGCCGACGAAGCGGATCGGCTTGCCAGTGATCGCGCGCATCGACAGCGCCGCACCGCCGCGCCCGTCGCCATCCATCCGCGTCAGGACCACGCCGGTGACGCCGATCTTGTCGTCGAATTCCTGCGCGACATTGACCGCGTCCTGACCTGTCAGGCCATCGACCACAAGCAGCGTTTCGCGCGGATTAGCCACATCGCGCACCGCGGCGGCCTGTGCGATCAGTTCGGCGTCGATATGCAGCCGGCCTGCAGTGTCGAGCATATAGACGTCATAGCCGCCCAAGGATGCCTGTACCTTGGCGCGTTTGGCGATCTGGACAGGGGTTTCGCCCTTGACGATGGGCAGGGTATCGACCCCGATCTGCATCCCCAGGATCGCCAGCTGTTCCATCGCCGCAGGGCGGTTGGTGTCAAGCGAGGCCATCAGCACCTTTTTGCCTTCGCGTTCCTTCAAACGTTTGGCAAGTTTGGCGGTGGTGGTGGTTTTACCCGACCCCTGCAAACCGACCATCAGAATGGGCGCCGGCGGGTTGTCGATTTTCAAAGCGCCGGGGTCTTCGTCGCCGGTCAGGACGCGCTGAAGTTCGTCATGCACGATCTTGATGACCTGCTGGCCCGGCGTGATCGATTTGGTGACGGCCTGACCTGTCGCCTTGGCCTGCACGGCGGCGACGAAATCGCGCGCGACAGGCAGCGATACGTCTGCCTCGAGCAGGGCGGTGCGCACCTCGCGCAGGGCGGTTTTCACATCATCTTCGGACAGCGCACCTTGCTTGGTCAGCTTGTCGAAAACGCCGGACAGGCGTTCGGAGAGATTTTCAAACATAGGCCACGGCCCTTTTGTCGTTTCGGTTGCGGCCCATCCTATACCGGACAGGCCAAAGCAGGAACGCCCCCGTGGGCGCAACGCGCTGACGGAGGGCGATCCCCTGAATGCGGGGACCGGAAAGCACAGGCGTTCCGGGATGGCTGGCGTTTATGCCGACAGACGGCGCGAGTCAACTGCCGCGCAATTGCGCGATCTTGTGCAGCGTATCGGCGCGATAGGCATAGGCCACGCTGCCGGTACCCGCCATGAGCGCCAGCATATGCAGATAGGGCGGGCCGACCCAGATCAGTAGGGCCGACAGGCCAGTGATCATCGTGGCCAGCAGCACAAGCCCGGCAATCCCTTCCCAGCCGCGCCACCACAGCAGGGCGGCGCCCAACACCTCGACCGAGCCGGTGACATAGCGCGGAAACTGGCCAAAGCCGATGGCCTCATAGATGGCGACATCGGTGCTGTGCCCGGTCAGCTTGCGCAGGCCGAAATACACGAATGCGATGGTGAGCGCGGCGCGCAGGGCGGCCAGAAGTCGGGTCTGTGTCATGACCCAAAGATAGGCCGCACCGGACATTATCAAGGGCGCGCCTTTGCCCTTGCGCAGGCGAACGATTTGCGGGATTTTCAGCTTAGAGTGTTTGTCAGCGCACGGAACCGAGATGGATAATTGGGACGAAATCCGCACCGCATTTCAGGTTGCGCGCAGAGGGACGGTCAGCGGCGCTGCCGAGGAACTGGGCGTGCATCATGCGACCGTCATCCGCCATATCGACGCGCTGGAACAGCGGCTGGGGGTGAAATTGTTCCAACGGCACGCGCGCGGCTATACCGCAACCGAAGCGGGGCAGGACCTGTTGCAGGTGGCGCAAGCAACCGATGACCAGTTCACCCAGCTGGCCGGCCGGATCAAGGGGCAGGGCGAAGGCGTGTCAGGCGACCTGGTCATCACCTCGCTGGATATGCTGTCGCATCGGCTGACGCCGGTGATGGTGGCGTTTCAGGCGCAATATCCCGACTTGCGCATCCGTTACCGGACCGGCGACCGCGTGTTCCGGCTGGAATATGGCGAGGCGCATGTCGCGATCCGCGCCGGCACGATGCCCGAAGAGCCTGACAATGTGGTGCAGCCTTTCATGGCGCAGCGGATGTCGCTGGTGGCCTCGGCGGCCTATATCGACCGTTTTGGCCTGCCGGACGGGGCAGACGACCTGCCGCGCCACCGGTTCGTGATCGGTGATGACGAAAAATCCCGGGCCCCGTTCGAACGCTGGCTGCGCCAAAGGGTGCCGGACGCGGCGTTGATGTATCGCGCCTCTGACCCGCGCAACATGCTTGATGCGATCCTTGCGGGGGCGGGGATCGGGTTCGTGGTGCAACAGGAATGCGCAGCGCACGGGTTAACCGAGGTGATCCCCAGCCTTGACGAATGGTCGGCGCCGCTGTGGCTTGTCACACATGTCGATCTGCACCGCACGACCAAGGTGCAGGCTTTCTTGCGGTTCATCAAGGACCAGATGAAGACGCTGGAATGACCCAGCCGCGTGCCGGGCATCTGGCGATGCTGCTGTTCTCGACGCTGGTGGCGGGATCTTTCGCGCTGGGCGCGCTTGCGGCCAATGATATCGCCCCCATCGCGCTAAACGCGGTGCGGTTCTGGATCGCGGTGTTTATTTTGGGGGCGGCGGTGGTCGCGACCGGCGGCATGACGCGCGGGGCGGTCACGGCGCTCTGGCGCTATCCGTTGCTGGCGGGGTTCCTGACCACCTATTTCGTCGCCATGTTCGAAGGGTTGAAAACCGCGCCCCCCGTCAGCGCCGCCGCCGTGTTCACCCTGACACCGCTGATGGCGGGGGTCTTTGGCTGGCTTTTGCTGGGCCAACGCTTTACGCCGCGTATTCTTTTGGCCTTGGCGATCGGTGGGGTGGGCGCGCTTTGGGTGATCTTTCGCGCCGATGTCGCAGCAGTGCTGCGGTTCGAAATCGGGCGTGGTGAATTGATCTATCTGGGCGGTTGTCTGGCCCATGCGGTCTATACCCCGCTGGTGCGGCGGCTGAACCGGGGGGAACCTGCATTGGTTTTCAGCTTCGGTGTGCTGCTGGCGGGGGCGATGCTGTTGACGGTTTTTGGCTGGGGCGATCTGCGTGCGACCGACTGGACAGCATTGCCCGCGATTGTCTGGATCACGATCCTTTACACCGCCCTGTTCGCCAGCGCGGCCACCTTTACCCTGCTGCAATTCGCCACGATGCGGCTGCCCAGCAGCAAGGTGATGGCCTATACCTATCTGGTGCCAAGTTGGGTGATCGTCTGGGGTGTGGCGCTGGGCGGTGAGATGCCGCCCGCCATCGTGATGGCCGGGCTGGGGATCACGATTGCGGCGCTGGTTCTGTTGTTGCGGCAAGACTAGCGAATTCGAGGTCCAGAAACGCCTCGAACGCATCCAGATCGACAGGTTCCATCTGCCCGAACCCCGCCATCCAGACCGAGGCCGCGCGCAACGCATCAGGTTCAAGCTTGCACCATTTCACGCGGCCGCGCTTTTCCTGACTGATGAGGCCCGCGGCGGTCAAAACCCCCAGATGCTTGGAAATCGCCGCCAGCGACATCGCGAAAGGCTCGGCCACATCGGTCACCGCCATGTCATCTTCCAGCAGCATCGACAGGATCGCGCGGCGCGTGGGGTCCGCAAGCGCGGCAAAGGTATTATCGAGCGTGGCAGCCATGCCTGTGCTTATGCCACCGACCACGCAAACGTCAACCATCCGGTTGAATATGAATATCGACAAAACGCGCACACCGGCCGCCTTTTTTGACTTCTCTTTTCTAAAAATACTCAATTAAAACATATGGTTGATATGGTATCGTCGCGGCTTGACTCTCTGCCTGCACCACCCTAGACGATGTCCAACCTTCCGAAGGGGGCCAACCGATGCCGGAACCGCAGAACGCAGACCGCCTCAAGGCGCTCGAAGCGAAGATTGCGGCGCTCAAGACACCGGCAGAGGTGAAGGACCATTCGGAAGAACATTATTCGCAAGCGCAGCTTGCCTGGCGAATGGTGATCGAACTCGTGGCCGGTCTGGGGATCGGTTTCGGCATTGGATACGGCTTGGATACCCTGTTTGGGACCATGCCGGTTTTTCTGGTGCTGTTCATATTTTTAGGCCTCGCCGCCGGTGTGCAGACGATGATGCGCTCGGCAGCAGAGGTTCAGTTGAAGCAGCAGCGCGCTGCACAGGAAAAGGGTGACGCAAGTGGCGATTGAACCAGAAACCAAAGGTGGTCTTGTCTTCCATCCGCTGGACCAGTTCATCGTCAAGCCCGCTTTCGGGGATGGCGCGGTCAACTGGTATACTGTTACCAATCTCACCGTCTGGATGGGCATCATCCTGCTGGCGATCTTTGCGCTGTTCGTTCTGGGGAGCCGGGGCCGTGCGATCATTCCGTCGCGTGTCCAGTCGATTGGCGAATTGATGTATGGTTTCATCTACAAGATGATCGAAGACATCACCGGCAAGGACGGGGTCAAGTATTTCCCCTACATCATGACGTTGTTCGTCTTCATCCTGTTTGCGAATTTCATCGCCTTGATCCCGATGTCCTATAGCCCGACATCGATGATCGCGGTGACTGCGACGCTGGGTTTTGGGTCTTTCGTCGCCATCACGATCCTTGGGTTCGTGAAACATGGGGCCTCTTTCCTGAAATTGTTCTGGATGTCCGACGCACCCTTGTTCCTGCGCCCGATCATCGCGGTGATCGAAGTGATTTCCTACCTCGTGCGCCCGGTCAGCCTGTCCATTCGTCTGGGCGGCAATATCGCGGCGGGCCACGTCGTTCTGAAAGTGTTTGCCGGTTTCGCGGCGCTGGTTGTCGCCAGCCCAGCGGCGATCCTTGGCATTATCGCCATCTATGGGCTGGAAGTGCTGGTTGCCGGCATTCAGGCCTATGTCTTCACGATCCTGATCTGTGTCTATCTCAAGGACGCACTTCACCCGCATCACTAACACCGGATGGGTGAAATCACCCGTCCTACCTCTCAACTTCCAATCGTAAGGAGAATTCTCATGGAAGGCGAACTCGCACATATCGGCGCTGGTCTGGCTGCAATCGGTTCCGGCTTTGCCGCAATCGGCGTCGGCAACGTTGCCGGCAATTACCTGGCAGGCGCATTGCGCAACCCATCTGCCGCTGCTGGCCAGACAGCCACGCTGTTCATCGGTCTGGCATTCGCCGAAGCGCTGGGGATCTTCGCATTCCTCGTGTCGCTTCTGCTGATGTTCGCAGTCTAACAGGCAACCCATATCCTTACGGCTGACCGGCGCGTTTGATGCGTGTCGGTCGGTAAACCTGCAAGGTATTCGGGGACCATCATGGCAACACAGACAAATACGATCGCAGGAGCTTGCGTCGACGCCGGCGGATCCGCTCTTGGCATGCCGCAGCTTTGCGCTGAATGGATGCCGAACCAGATTTTCTGGCTCATCGTCACATTGATTGCGATTTTCTTCGTGATGTCGCGCATTGCGCTGCCACGGATTGGCGCGGTCTTGGCCGAACGCTCTGGCACAATCACGAACGATATTGCCGCAGCCGAAGATTTCAAGAACAAGGCAGCCGAAGCCGAAACCGCCTATGAACAGGCATTGACCGATGCCCGCGCCAAGGCCCAGGAGATCATCGCCAAGGCCAAGGCAGAGATTCAGGCCGACCTTGACGTCGCATTGCAAAAGGCCGATGCCGCCATCGCCGCCAAGGCCGCCGAAAGCGAAACAGCCATTGGCGAAATTCGCGACAGCGCCATCAAGAACATCACCGAGGTCGCCACCGACACCGCCAAGGAATTGGTGCTGGCGCTGGGTGGCACTGCTGACGCCACGACAATCACCGCCGCGGTCAACGCGCGGATGAAAGGATAAGTCATGCGTTTTATGGTCACTGCCCTTTTGGTTGCCGCAGCCTCGCCCGCATTGGCGGCGGATTATCCGTTCGTGTCGCTGCGCAACACCGATTTCGTGGTTCTTGTCGCCTTCCTGATCTTCATCGGCATCCTGCTGTATTACAAGGTGCCGGCGCTGGTGGCAGACATGCTGGACAAGCGTGCGGTCAATATCCGTGTCGAGCTTGACGAAGCCAAGGCTTTGCGCGAAGAGGCGATGGCGCTGCTGGCCTCTTACGAGCGCAAGCAAAAGGACGTGCAAGTCCAGGCTGACCGGATTGTCGCCTCTGCCAAGCAAGAAGCAAACGATGCGGCAATCGCTGCGAAAGAAGAGATCGCCAAATCCATCAGCCGCCGCATGCAGGCCGCCGAGGAACAGATCGCATCCGCACAGGCCGCTGCGATCAAGGATGTCCGCGATCAGGCCGTGATCGTTGCTGTCGCTGCTGCCAAGGACGTTCTGGCAGGGCAGATGAACGCGAAATCGGCCGGTGCGCTGATTGACGAATCCATCGCGGTTGTCGCAGATAAACTGCATTAAACCGATCAATCTGATGATCCTAAAAGCCCGGGTGCCGCGATGCATCCGGGCTTTTGCGTTCAAAGGCCGTGGCGCGCGGCCGAATTAGCGGCGCAATTCGTGCTGGAACCGCTTTTGTGCGAAGGTTTCGTTGCGGTCCGCCTTTTGCTGGCGTGTCAGCGCCTGTTCGACATAATCAAGATGCGCCTCGACCGCCGCACGGGCCGCGACAGGATCGCGCGCTTGCAGCCCCATGTTGATCTGGCGGTGCTGGTCAAGCAAGGCATCGCGCGTCGTGCGCTGTTTGAACATGACGCTTCGGTTATAAAACACACCTTCGCGCAGCAGATCATACATCGACCGCATCATATGCAGCATGATGATGTTGTGGCTGGCCTCGATAATGGCCAGATGGAATCCGGCGTCAAGATGGGCTTCTTCTGCCGGATTGCGTTTCAGATGGGCGGTTTCCATCTTTTGAAAAATAGTGTCGATCACCTTGAGGTCAGTATCGCTCCCAAGAATGGCGGCGCGGCTGGCGGCCAGCCCCTCCATGTCGCGGCGGAAGCTGATGTAGTCGAACACGGCCTCGTCATGGGATGCAAAAAGCGTGACCAATGCGGGGGCAAAAGCGGACCCCAGCACATCGGCCACGAACACCCCCGCCCCGGCGCGTGAAATCAGCAGGCCGCGTTCCTGCAGATCGGCCAAAGCCTCGCGCAGGGACGGGCGCGATACGTTCATAGTCTCGCTCAGCTCGCGTTCGGATGGCAGACGCTCGCCGGGCCGTAGGATGCCGCGCAAAATCAGACCTTCGATCTGGTGCACAACGCCCTGGGACAGTTTTTCCTGAAGAACCGGCTCGAACGGCATAATGTCTCTTTCGCGTTTTGGTCTGTTCATATGACCACATTCTGTATGATGTGTTCAAATGAAAAGGGGCCGCAGATTGCAGCCCCTTCGCCGGTCGCATGTCGAAAGATCAGTTTGGCGTGATGATGATTTCCACACGACGGTTCAACTGGCGGCCTTCGGCTGTAGCGTTGGACGCGATCGGCTGGTACAGACCCGCGCCGATCGACCGGACCCGCCCGGACGACACGCCGCCGCTGCGCAGCACGCCGGCCACAGATTGCGCACGACGTTCCGACAGGTCCTGGTTAAAGCTGGCAGAGCCGACATTGTCGGTATGGCCGATCACGTTAATGGTCGAATCAGGATAATTGGTCAGCGACCGCGCCACGATCATCAGGTCATTCTGCGATTGTGCGCCGATTTGTGTGCTGTTGGTCGCGAACAAAAGATCCTGTGACAGCACGACCACCAGGTTGGTGCCGTTATTGGACACACCCACATCGTTGCGCAGCGCGCGGCGCAATTCTTCGGCCTGACGGTCAAGGCTGTTGCCGATCCCGCCACCGACGCCGGCACCCAATGCAGCACCGATCAATGCCGCGCGGTTGCGGTCGCGCACGGTGCCGTCGTTGCCGATCAAGGCGCCGGCAGCGGCCCCCCCCAGCGCCCCGATCATGGCACCCTGACGCGTGTTCTGGCTTTGGTTCGGCGCACCGGGGTCACAGGCGGCAACCAGCAGCAGGGCAGAGGCGGCAATCGCGAGGGGGAATTTGGATAGGATCATGACAGGGTTTCCACTACTTTAAAGTGCGCAAAACGGCGCGGTTTACACGCTGTCTTATGACGACAAATGCATTGCTATCCAATAACGGTTTCACGCCCCTTTTGGTTCCAGTGCTTTTCCGCCCATCGCATCGCCTGCGTCAATGCGCGCAGATTCCCAGGCGAGCATGGCCCGTTTGACCGGCATCCCCCAGTGATAACCGCCCAACCCCCCCGATTTGCGCAAGGCGCGGTGACAGGGGATCAACCAGCTGACCGGATTGCGCCCAACCGCCGTGCCGACGGCGCGCACGGCCTTTGGATTGCCGATGGCGCCAGCGATCTCGGCATAGGTGGTCACATGGCCTGAGGGAATGGCCAGCAGCGCCTCCCAGACCTTGAGCTGGAATGGCGCGCCGATCATGTGCAGGCGGGTTTCGCCGGTCATGCCCAGCGCCGCCTTGGCCCAGCCGCGCAGGGCATCGGGGTTTTCGATGAACGTCGCCGCAGGCCAGCGCTGGCACAGATCGGCCATCGCGGCGTCAGCACCGGTTTCCGCGGCAAAGGCCAGCCCGCAAATCCCGCGATCCGTCCCCATGACCAGCGCGGGGCCAAAGACACTGTCGAACCAGCCCCAGACAATCGTCAGCCCCGCCGCGTCGCGGGCGTAATCGCCGGGGCTCATTGCTTCCCAGCGCAGGAACAGGTCGTGCAGACGGCCCGAACCGGACAACCCGACCGCATGGGCGGTGTCCAGCGTGGTGAACCGGTCGCGCAGCAGGGTCTTGGCATGCGACAGGTTCAGATATTGCTGATAGCGTTTGGGCGACACGCCCACCCATGACGAAAACAGGCGCTGGAAATGCGCAGGGCTCATCTGCATCTGCGCCGCCAGATCGGCCAGCGACAGCGGTGCGTCGCCCGCAGCATCGATCAGGTCGATGGCGCGGCGCATGACGTGGTAATGATATCTGTCTGACTGGTCCATGGGTCTGATCCTAGTGATATCGCACGCCCGCCGCGACCCGATTATTGCGCATCCGGCGCTTGCCCAGCCGCAACGGGCGTTGCATACCGATGCCATGGCAAAGCAGCTTGATTATCATTCCATCCGCGCGATCTTTGAGCGTTTTCAGGCCGAAGCGCCCGAGCCGAAAGGCGAGCTTGAGCATGTCAACGCCTATACGCTGGTCGTGGCGGTCGCGCTGTCCGCGCAGGCCACCGACAAAGGCGTGAACAAGGCCACGCGCGCGCTGTTCGCCGTCGCCGATACGCCGCAAAAGATGCTGGACCTCGGGCTGGACGGCGTGACCGACCATATCAAAACGATTGGCCTGTTCCGCCAGAAGGCCAAGAACATCATCAAGATGAGCCAGATCCTTGTCGATGATTTCGGCGGTGAAGTGCCCAATTCCCGCGCGGCGTTGCAATTGCTGCCCGGTGTCGGGCGCAAGACCGCAAATGTCGTCCTGAACATGTGGTGGGGCCAGCCAGCACAGGCGGTGGACACGCATATCTATCGCTTTGGCAACCGCAGCGGCGTGGCGCCGGGGCGCGATGTCGATGCGGTGGAACGCGCCATCGAAGACCATATCCCCGCCGATTATCAATTGCATGCGCATCATTGGATGATCCTGCACGGGCGCTATGTCTGTGTCGCACGCAAACCCAAATGCGGTGCCTGTCTGATCCGCGATCTGTGTCTCTATGAGGAAAAGAATTTATGAAAAAGTATCAGGTTGTCGGCATCGGCAATGCGATGGTCGATGTGCTTGCGCGCGCCGATGACGGATTTCTGGATACCGCTGGCGTGCAAAAAGGCATCATGCAGCTGATCGATATGGACCGCGCGGTCGATCTGTATGACCGGATTGGCCCCGCCAAGGAAATCAGCGGCGGATCGGCTGCGAATACCATTGCCGGTATCGCGCAGCTGGGCGGACGGACCGCCTATGTCGGCAAGGTCAAGGATGACCAGCTGGGCGCGATCTTTGCGCATGACCTGCGCGCGCAGGGTGCGGATTACGCGACCCGCTTGGCGCCCCGGACCGAGACTGCCGAAACCGGGCGCTGCATCGTCATCGTCACGTCGGATGGCGAGCGGTCGATGAACACCTATCTTGGCGTCACCGAATTCCTGTCGCCCGACGATATTGATGACGCGCAGATGGCCGATGCCGACTGGATCTATCTGGAAGGGTACCGTTTCGACGGCCCCGACAGCCACGCCGCCTTTGCCAAGGCGATCGCCGCCTGCAAGGGGGCGGGCGGGCGCGTGTCGATCACCCTGTCCGATCCGTTCTGCATCGCACGGCACCGCGATGCCTTTGCCACGATGATCCGCGACCATGTGGATCTTTTGTTCTGCAACCGCGCGGAAATGCTGGCGATGTACCAGACGACAGATTTCGAGGACGCCCTTGCCCAGTCGGCGGCAGAGGTGGAGATGGTGGCCTGCACTGACAGCGGCAATGGCGTACATATCCTGTCAAATGGCGCGCGCTGGCATGTGCCTGCCGTGCCGACCGAGATTGTCGATGCGACAGGCGCGGGCGATCTGTTCGCGGCAGGGTTTCTGTGGGGGCTGACCGCAGGGTTCGGTTTGGAAACCTGCGGCAAGATGGGCAATCTGGCGGCGTCCGAGGTGATCAGCCATATCGGCGCGCGGCCGGAAACCGATCTCAGGACGCTGTTTGCAAAACACCAGCTGCTTTAAGCCAGCGCTGGTCCAGCGCGTCGATTGCGGCAGGGTCAAAGCGCCCTTCCTCTTTCCAGTATTTGCCGGATGGGACGTAATATCCAAGCCGGGCCTCTTCGGCCAATGCCGCCTCTGCCTTGGCAAGGTCATAGAACAGCGGCTGCGCAATGGCTGTCGCCTGTGGCGTGCAGCGCGGAAAGACCAGCCGGCTTTCGTCCAGTGACAGGTTGACGACAGCACAGCCGCGCGCGGCAGCCATCAGCATGAACCGCGCCGATTTCGCTTCGAGCGAGCGCAAAGTGACGTCGGCGCGCAACGGGTCGGCTGTGCCGGTGCCATAGAAATGCGTCTGGCTTTGCGCGGGATAGACCATATCGCAGCCCATCATCGCAATCACGCGTGGCTTGAGCGCCGCCAGCGCCCAATAGCCTGCGGTAAAGGCCATCGTCCCGCCGGCATAAACAAAGCCGCCAAATGCGTTCTGCAAGGGAACATAATCGGCGGCTCTGATAATCCGCTGCTCTGGGGCCAGCGCGCGCGGCATGCGCGCTGCCGGAAAATCATCAGGATGGATCAGATCGTCCCAATCGGGGCGTACCGCCCAGGCGTTGTTGATCGCCACGATCCGGTCGAATGGATGGCGCGGCCAGTCACGGGTTTCCACAACATTCGGGCCACTGCCCAGCACCAGAACAACCGCCATCATCATTTTCCCTGCATCACCCGATGTCTGGCAGATAACCCAGCATCAAGCGATGTCGAGAAAAACTTTTATGCCTCCGGCGGGGATATTTGGGCTCGAACGATGCAAAAGATAACCGCCATCCATCACTTGGTCGCCCGGCGCCTTGCAACAGATGGCGGCATCGTTGTCGGCGGTCATCGGCATCCCTGCCTGTACCGCAGCATCAGCATGGCGCATTAACCTTAACATCCCCTTAAACGGCATCGTTCGAGCAAAAATATCCTCGGGGGTGAGGCGCGCCAGCGCCGAGGGGGCAGACAGCCCCCTTACTGCCCCAGCTTGGCATGCACTTCGTCCAGGTCGATCTCGCCCACAGGCATCTTGTTGGCCGGATTTTCGAAATCGTATTTGAACAACCGGAAATCGCGTTTGTAGATTTCATAGACCAAGTGCATCGACAGATCGTCGAAGTAATCCTCGACAGGATGCAGCCGCTTGGGGCCGTGGCCTTCGCTTTCGTTGAAACGCGGGATCGTGGCAAGGTCGATTGCATGGGGCCGGTCGGTCCGGTCCAGCACGGCCTGCATGCCGGCGTCGAATTGTTCGGTCCAGAAGATGTGGTCATAACGCCCGCCATTCGCGATGAATGTCCCGATATGGCCTGACATGGCCGACCAGTGGATATCCGGCTCCATCGGTTTGCGCCAGCGGATCGTGTCGCGTGCAAACAGCAAGAATCGCCGGAAGCTTTTGATCTGATCAAAGGCGAGTCCATCCGCCGGATTGCCCACGTCGATCCCGTATTTCTGGATCAGCTGCGGGACCAGATTGCCGCGATAGTAATTTCCGCTGCGTTGCACGCCGCAGATCTTGTCGAAGAACGACGACAGGATGCGGGTATAGGGGTTGCGCACGCAGGTGAAGGCGAAACTTTTATGCGCCAGCACATTGTCCCGGATCGGCTGCTGGCTGTTCTCCAGCGCCCATTTGTGCAGGCCTGTCTTCGCGTCATGGATGTCGCCGTCGAAGAACCTGCCGTGATCGGAATAATACATGATCTGCCCGATGGTCGAACAGGCGCATTTCGGCACCACACGGTAGACCATGCTTTCGCTGGGCGTCATCCAGGTTCCGGGAAAATTGGCCAATGCGATGCTCCTTTGTGCCAAGCTGCGCCCACCCGACGACATAAAGGCAAAGAAACCCTGTCGCTTCAATGTCTGTTTGCGCTAAAACGCGACAAAGCCAGTCGCGGAACGAAGAATATCATGGCACGTGTCGCCTTTATCCTGCTTTGCCACAAAGACCCCGATGCCATCCTGAATCAGGTGACACGGCTGACGGCCGCTGGCGACTATGTGGCGATCCATTTCGATGCCTCTGCCGCCCCTGCCGATTACCGCAAGATCACCAGCGGGCTGGCAGACAACCCTAACGCGATCTTTGTGACGCGCCGTGTCAGATGCGGCTGGGGCGAATGGAGCCTGGTAGAGGCCACCCTGCGCACGCTGCAGGCCGCGTTTGACGCCTTTGCGCAGGCGACCCATTTCTACATGCTGTCGGGCGATTGCATGCCGATCAAATCCGCCCATTACGCGCATCAGTTTCTGGATGCCCATGACAAGGATTTCATCGAAAGTTTCGATTTCTTCGACACTGACTGGATCAAGACCGGATTGCGCGAAGAACGGCTGATCTATCGCCATTATTTCAACGAACGCAGCCAGAAGCGCCGGTTTTACGCTGCCTTTGCCTTGCAAAAGCGGTTGAATATCACCCGCGCGGTCCCACCTGGTATTCAGGTCATGATCGGCAGCCAGTGGTGGTGCTTGCGCCGAAGCAGCGTTGCGGCTGTGCTCGCCTTCACCCGCCAGCGCCTGGACGTGATCCGGTTTTTCCGCACGACCTGGATTCCCGACGAGACGTTTTTTCAGACCCTTGTTCGCCATCTCGTCCCCGGCCGCGAGATCGAGAGCCGCACATTGACCTTTTTGATGTTCAGCGATTACGGGATGCCGGTGTCGTTCTACAACGACCATGCCGATCTTTTGCTGGGGCAGGATGCCTTGTTCGCGCGCAAGATCAGCGCAGAGGCGCATCGCCTGAAACAGGTGCTGGGCGCGCTTTATGCATCGGATCGGACGGATTTCACCATTTCCAACGAAGGCCGGACCCTGTTCAGCTTTCTGACCGCGCGCGGGCGCAGCGGCCGGCGGTTCGCCCCGCGGTTCTGGGAGGCGGAGACGTCAATCGGGGCGGGGCGCAGCCTGCTGATCATCTTGTGTAAGAAATGGCATGTCGCCAAGCGGCTGACGGCGGCGATCCGCCAAAGCACCGATATTCCGGCTTTTGATTACCTGTTCCATGAGGATGACACGCCATTGCCCGATATGGGCGGGATCGAGAGGTCGCTGGCCAAACGTGGCCGCCATCACCGTGCTTTCGTCCGGATGCTGTACGATCATGCGGGAACGGATCGGGTGGTGATCTGTCTGGATACATCCAGCCTTGATCTGCTCGGGGATTTCCATGCCGACCGTGCCGATGTGCGGATATTGGAAATCGACTGCGATCTGGGTGACGATTATCTGATCGGTCATGCGATCCGTGTGGGGCTGGCCGGGCCGCAAACATCGCGCGACACCTTCGCGCGCTTGCTGCCCACGATCCGCCGTGACATGATTCATGAACGTGACGCGATCCGCGATGCCCGTTTCAAGAATGCCGCGCGCCTGCGTGAAACCGCCCCCGATGCCGAAAACGCGGCGGCGCTTGCGGTGTTTCTGGGGGTGGACGACACCACAGCACTGGCATTGGCGCAAACGCCGCATCTGTTTGTTGATTAAGGAAGACCGATGACTTTTGACTATGACGACCAGAATATCTTTGCGAAAATCCTGCGCGGGGAAATCCCCAATCAGACGGTCTATGAAAACGACCATGCGCTGGCGTTCAACGATATCAACCCGCAGGCACCGGTGCATGTGCTGGTGATCCCCAAGGGGGCCTATGTCAGCCTTGACCATTTCGCGCGCGATGCCTCGCCTGCCGAACAGGCCGGTTTCATGCAGGCCGTGGCCGAGGTTTGCCGCCTGACCGATGTGGCCCAAGGGTTTCGCGCCATCGCCAATACCCGCAGCCACGGCGTGCAGGACGTGCCGCATTATCATCTGCATATCATCGGCGGGCGGCAATTGGGCCGGATGCTGCAGGGCTGACGACGTTCAGGACGTCAGTGACAGGAATACATCTTCGAGGTCAGCCTCGCGGCTTTGCACATCCTTGATGGTGATACCCGCCTCGCGCAGCAGCGACAGGATCGCGTCGGCTGGTGTGGCCCCCGCATTATAGGTAAAGCTCAGCCGTCCATCGTCATGCGCCTGTCCGGTGATCCCCGCGGGCAGGGCGGGCAGGGTGGCGGCGCTGGCAGGCGTGACGACCAGCGTCTTGCTGTCGAGCCGCCCCAGAAGGTTGGCGGTGCTGTCGCGGATCACGACGGCCCCGTGGTTGATGATGGCAATCTCGTCGCACATTTCCTGCGCCTCTTGCAGGTAATGCGTGGTCAGGATGATGGTCATGCCTTGCTGGTTCAGTTTGCGTACATTGTCCCACAGCATGTTGCGCAGCGTGATATCGACGCCTGCGGTCGGTTCATCCAGCACCAGAATCTGCGGTGAATGCACCAGCGCCTTGCCCAGCAACAACCTGCGCCGCATCCCCCCCGACAATGACCGTGCGTAGGCATTGGCCTTGTCGGTCAGCCCGATCAGGTCAAGGATTTCCGCCGTCCGGCGCTGCGATTTCGGCACGCCGTAAAGCCCTGCCTGCACGTCGAGCGATCCTGCGGGTGTAAAGAACGGATCAAGATTCGGTTCCTGCGGCATGATCCCGATGGCCGCGCGCGACTGGCGCGGGTTTTTGTCCTGATCAAAGCCCCAGATTTTTACCGATCCTGCCGATTTCACCACCAGACCCGCCAGAATGTTGATCAGCGTCGATTTGCCCGCCCCGTTCGGCCCCAACAGGCCAAAGACCATCCCGCGCGGGATATTCAGGTCGATACCTTTGAGCGCCTGATGCGCGGGTGCGCGGCTGGTGGCCGCATAGGTCTTGTGCAGGCCGGTGATTTCGATGGCGTTGTCGGTCATGCTGGTCTTTCCCCTTTGCCGCAGCTGCGGTATAGGGTGACACATAAGGCGGGCAGCGCCCCGCGGCAATCAGACAGGCCAGATCAATGACCACACCCGCACCGGAAACCCGCATTGTGAACGACTGGCGCGTGTCCTGCGACGGCGGCGAAGCCGGGCTGGGCCATCCGCGCGTCTGGCTGCAGATCCCCGACCAGCGCGGTTGGGTCGAATGCCCCTATTGCGACGCCAAGCTGATCCACAAGGATTTCGAAGGCAAGGTCTGACCTTGTCCAAGCCACATTGTCGCCGGAACGGAGGGACGTCATGACAACCCAATTCGGCAAAGGCTGTCACCTGCATCTGATCGACGGATCGGCCTTTATCTTTCGCGCCTATCATGCGCTGCCACCGCTGACGCGCAAGTCCGACGGTCTGCCAGTAGGGGCGGTCAGCGGTTTTGTGAACATGCTGCAACGCTATGTCGAAAACAACTCTGGTGCTGACGCTGCGACCCATGTCGCCGTGATCTTTGACAAGGGCAGCCATACCTTTCGCAACGACATGTATGACCAATACAAGGCCAACCGCGAGGCGATGCCCGAAGAGTTGCGCCCGCAGATCCCGCTGACCCGCGACGCAACCCGCGCCTTCAACATCGCCTGCGAAGAGGTCGAAGGCTTCGAGGCCGACGATATCATCGCCACCCTTGCCCATCAGGCGCGCCGCGCGGGGGGCCGTGTGACCATCGTCAGTTCCGACAAGGACCTTATGCAGCTGGTCGGCGACGGTGTCGAAATGCTCGACCCGATGAAAAACAAACGCATCGACCGCGACGGCGTGTTCGAAAAATTCGGCGTCTTTCCGGACCGCGTGGTCGATGTGCAGGCGCTGGCGGGCGATTCGGTTGATAACGTGCCGGGCGCGCCGGGTATCGGGATCAAGACCGCGGCCCTGCTGATCAACGAATTCGGTGATCTGGAAAGCCTGCTTGAGCGCGCGGGCGAAATCACCCAACCCAAACGCCGCGAAACGCTGGTCAACCATCGCGCGCAGATCGAATTGTCCAAACGGCTGGTCCAGCTGGATTGCGATATGGTTCTGGATTTCGGGCTGGATGATCTGGAAATCCGCCTGCCCGATCCCGACACCTTGCTGGCTTTTCTCGCCCAGATGGAATTTCGCACCGTATCCAAACGGATCGCGGACAAGCTTGGCGTTGCTGCCCCCGTGATCGAAGCGCCAGCCCCCGCGACCGAAACCGCCCCGATTGAGGCCGTGCCTTTCGATGCCGACAGCTATGAATGCGTCCGCGATGCCACAGCCCTGCAGGTCTGGATCGACCGGATTTACGAGGCGGGCCATGTCGCCGTCGATACCGAAACCACCAGCCTTGATGAAATGCGGGCCGATCTGGTCGGCATCTCGCTTTGCGTGGCGGCGGGGCAGGCCTGCTATATCCCGCTGGCGCATAAGGCGGGGGCGGATGATCTGTTCGGCTCGGACGCGCGGGCCGAAGGGCAGATGGATATGGCCGCCTGTCTGGCGATGCTCAAGCCCGTGCTGGAGGATGCGAGCATCCTGAAAATCGGGCAGAACATGAAATATGATGCCAAGATTTTCGCGCTGCTGGGGATCGCTGTCGCCCCCATCGACGACACGATGCTGATGTCCTACGCGATGCATGCGGGGCTGCATAATCACGGCATGGACACGTTGTCTGAACGCTATCTGGGGCATATCCCGATCCCGATCAAACCGCTGTTGGGGTCGGGAAAATCTGCCATCACCTTTGACCGGGTGCCGGTGGACGATGCGGTAAAATATGCCGCCGAAGATGCCGATGTCACCCTGCGCCTGTGGCAGATGTTCAAACCGCAGCTGCACCAATCGCGTGTGACAACGGTCTATGAAACGCTCGAACGCCCGCTGGTGCCGGTGCTGGCGCAGATGGAAATGCACGGGATCAAGGTTGACCGCGATACCCTGTCGCGGATGTCCAACGCATTCGCGCAAAAGATGGCGGGACTCGAGGACGAGATCCAGAAAATGGCGGGCCGCCCGTTCAATGTCGGCTCGCCCAAACAGCTGGGCGAGATCCTGTTCGATGAACTGGGCCTTGCGATGCCCGACGGCAAATTGCCCGCCAAGGGCAAGACAGGCGCCTATTCCACCGGTGCCGATGTGCTCGAAGACCTCGCCACGATCCACGACCTGCCACGCCGTATCCTCGACTGGCGGCAATTGGCGAAACTCAAATCAACCTATACCGACGCGCTGCAGGACCACATCAACCCCGACACGGGCCGCGTGCATACGTCCTATTCCATCGCGGGTGCGATCACCGGTCGGCTCGCCTCGACCGACCCGAACCTGCAAAACATCCCCGTCCGGTCTGACGAAGGGCGGCGCATCCGCGAAGCCTTTGTCGCGGCACCAGGCAATGTGATCGTCAGCCTAGACTACAGCCAGATCGAATTGCGCATCCTGGCGCATATCGCGGGGATCGATGCGCTGAAACAGGCCTTCCTTGACGGGATCGACATTCATGCGATGACGGCGTCGGAAATGTTCGACGTGCCGCTCGACCAGATGACGCCCGATATCCGCCGTCAGGCCAAGGCGATCAATTTCGGTGTCATCTACGGGATTTCGGGTTTCGGTCTTGCACGCAACCTGCGGATTCCGCGCAGCGATGCCCAAGGGTTCATCGACCGCTATTTCGAACGTTTCCCGGGCATCCGGCAATATATGGATGACACCGTCGCCTTTGCCCGCGATCGTGGCTATGTCCAGACCCTGTTCGGCCGCCGGATCAACACACCGGAAATCAACACCAAAGGCCCGCAGGCCGGTTTCGCCAAACGCGCCGCGATCAACGCGCCAATTCAGGGCACCGCCGCCGATGTGATCCGCCGCGCGATGATCCGGATGCCAAAAGCCATCGCCGGTCTGCCCGCCAAGATGCTGCTGCAGGTCCATGACGAATTGCTGTTCGAGGTTGATGCAACCGCCGCCGACGATCTGATAGGCATCGCACGGCAGGTGATGGAAACCGCCAGCGACCCCGCCGTCAAGCTCGACGTCAAACTCTCCGTGGACGCGGGGCAGGGACCAAACTGGGCCACCGCCCATTGAAAACAGGGCGCGAGGCTAAAACCCCGCGCCCCCACTTCTTATTTCCAAAAATACTCCCGCGCGGCGCGCTCCGTCGCGGCAGCGGCGGATCAGTTCACCGATTTGGCCTCGACCAGATTGGCCTCGGATTTGCGCGCAGGCGCAATGGCGATCCGGCGGGGTTTCAGCGCCTCTGGCACTTCGCGCACCAGATCGATATGCAGCATGCCATTTTCATGCAAGGCACCTGTCACCTCGACATGATCGGCCAGCTGGAACCGGCGTTCAAAGGCGCGGGTGGCGATCCCGCGGTGCAGGAATTTGCGCGTGCTGTCGTCTTCGTCCTTGCGGGCGGTGACATGCAGCGTGCGGTCCTTGACCTCGATCGCAAGCTCGTGATCGGCAAAACCGGCCACGGCGATCGAAATGCGCCAGCCGTCATCGGCGGTTTTTTCGATATTATAAGGGGGATAGCTGGTCTGGCCGACATCACTGGCCAGCGCACGGTCCAAAAGCTCGGCGATCTGGTCAAAACCGACAGTGGCACGGTACAGCGGGGTTAAATCAAAACTACGCATAGGGTCATCCTTTTCATCAAGCGATAACAATGTCTGGCCTTCCATTCATGGACAGACCGTTAGGGCAAGGCCCGTCATTGGCACCTTGCTGGGATAGATTTGGGAAAGGCAGCAGCGCCTTTCAAGACCCTAATCGACGGTGACGAATTTGGCGCCCGTGTCGTTGCGCGCGCCCGATGTCATCACGCGCTGGCTGCCGCCCGGGCGCACCGGGGCTTGGCTTGCCAAATGCGCCATCAGCGCATTCAGCGGCCCTTCGAGCGAGGTGCCAAGCGCCACTTTTTCGCCGCCTACCTCGGCCATCGCGGACACGACCGAGGCGATCCGCGTCTCGCCCTGGTGCATGATAAAGACCGGCGATCCGCTTGATCCGTAATCGACATCGCAGGTCATGATGATCACGCCGGTCTGGTGGCCCAGCACGTTGCAGACCTCTTGCAGGCTGGGGGCGTCTTCGCGCCCGCGGCCATAGGACACGACCCCGACCTCGTCACCGCTCAGCGGGCGTTGGGCGATCAGATAGGGGCGCAGGCGGGTTTCACGGATCGGAAGGTCCAGTTCCAGCACTGCAATATCCATCGCCACAGCCGCCGGGCGGGTCACACCACCGGTGTGGATGTAATCAGGATGTGCCACCGCCCGTGTCACCCCGCGCGTCGCCGCCGCCCGCCCGTCGCGTAATCCCGCGCGAAACGAAAACCTGTCCGCCGCGACCACAGACCCGTCCTTGTCATAAAGGCAATGCGCCGCCGTCAGGATCAGCTTTTCGCGGATCAATGCCGCCGTGCAGAACCCTTTTCCTGCGATATCAAGCCGCCCGACAGCCTCCCAGCCCGCGCTGTCCTGACGCGTCTGCAAGGTGACTAGTCCGGTTTCCTGCGCGGCGGCAACACCGGCCATCAGAACCGTGCAAACTGTCGCAATGAAATGGCGCATCCCGTGTTCCGTCCAGCTGCCGCAGGTCTGCATGATAGACCACGCAGCACCACGGCGCTAGCGCAGGATCGGCACCGCTGGCACCGTCTTGCCGGGGGCGCTCAGCGCGGGGGGCTGCGGCCCGCCCGTCGCCCAATCCAGCAATTCAACGGTATGCACGATTGGCACGCCGGTGCCGCTGCCGATCTGCATCATGCAGCCGATATTGCCTGCGGCGATGATATCGGGCACCAGCGCCTCTAGCGTCTTGACCTTGCGGGCCTTCAACTGCTTGGAGATCTCGGGCTGCATCAGGTTGTACGTTCCCGCAGACCCGCAGCACAGGTGGCTGTCGGCAGGTTCCAACACGGTGAAACCGGCCTTTTTCAGCAAATCCTTGGGATATGTCTTGATCTTCTGACCATGCTGCAAAGAACAGGCGGCGTGATAGGCGACCTTGGTGCCTTTGGCGGCACCTGCGGGCAGGTCAAGCTTCATCAGCACTTCGGACACATCCATCGCGATGGCCGCAACCCGCGCGGCATCGGCGGCCAACGGGTCATCGCGGAACATATGCCCGTAATCCTTGACCGTCGTGCCGCAGCCAGAGGTATTGATGACGATGGCATCAAGCCCACCCTGATCCATCTCGCGCACCCAGGCCCGGATATTGGCGGCGGCCGCCGCATGGCTTTCCTTTTCCTTGCCCATGTGATGGGTCAAGGCCCCGCAACAACCCGCCCCTTTTGCCACGACAACCTCGGCCCCGAAACGCGTCAGCAGGCGGATCGTGGCGTCGTTGATATCTGTGTTCAGCGCCTTTTGCGCACACCCCGTCATCAGCGCCACGCGCATCTTTTTATCGGCGACCGCAAAGGTCTGCGGATCATCATTGCGGCTGACCGGCGGAATGGTGCGCGGTGCCATTTCCAGCATCGCGCGCAGGCGCGGATCAGGCATGAACCGCGCAAAGGGTCGTCCGAACTTGGCCCCCAGCAGCGCCAGCCGGAACCGCATCGGATAGGGCAGGACCTGCGCCAAGATCCAGCGCAAGGCACGGTCCGACCATGGCCTGTCATAATTCTTTTCAATATAGGCGCGGGCATGATCGACCAGATGCATGTAATGCACGCCGGATGGACAGGTGGTCATGCAGGCCAGACACGACAGGCAGCGGTCGATATGTTTGACAGTCTTGGCATCGGGCTTGCGCTCGTTTTCGAGCATGTCCTTGATCAGGTAAATCCGCCCCCGCGGGCTGTCCAATTCATCGCCCAATATCTGATAGGTCGGGCAGGTCGCCGTGCAGAACCCGCAATGCACACAGGTGCGCAAAATCTGGTTGGCCCGCGCGGTACCTGAATCCTGCAATTGCTCTGGTGTGAATGTCGTCTGCATCAGCCCATCATCCCCGGATTGAATATCCCGCGCGGATCGAATTTCGCGCGCAGCCCTGCGCTCAGCGCCGCGACAGGCGCGGATTCCGGCTGGAACACCGGCACATGCGCCTGCCCACGGATCAGCGTCGCATGGCCTTTGAAATCACCCAGCCTTGTGCGCAGATCACCATCGGCCAGCAACCACACAAGCCCGCCCGCCCAATCATAGACCACCGCCCGCGCCCCTGCCTTGGCGACCAGCGCGGGCGCATCCGACGCCTTGACCGACAACCGCCAGACGCAGCCCTGTTGTCCGGCAAAGGCGGTCACATCGCGGATCGCGGCCCAGAGCGCGGCAGACGCGGCTTTATCATCCAGTACCTTGGCTGACCCAAACGGAGCCACGACCCCCGCCAAGGCTTGCGCGCGATACGCGACCGAGGCGGCAAATCCTTCCAGCCGCAGCATCGTGCGCCCCGCAGCAGGATCATGCGCCGCCCCTGTCACCTCGAAAGGCGAAGACATGGCCGCTGCCAACGCGGCGACAGCGGTCGCGTCATCCAGACCGTCCAGCACCAGCGTCGCTTCGGTTTCCACATCCGGCAGCACTTTCAGCGACACTTCGGTCAGCACACCCAAGGTGCCGTAAGACCCGCAGAGCAGCTTGACCAGATCATAGCCGGTGACGTTCTTCATCACGCGGCCCCCGTTCTTGATGATATTGCCCGCGCCATCGACAAACCGCACGCCCAGCATGAAATCGCGGCAGGCCCCCACGGTGATCCGGCGTGGCCCTGACACATTGGCCGCAACCATCCCGCCGATGGTCGGCTCTCCACTGGTGCCAAGCAGTGCGCGATGATCCATCGGTTCAAACGCAAGGCGCTGGTTTTCCGCCGCCAGCCGCGCCTGCACCTCGGCCAAAGGCGTACCGGCCTTGGCCACCAGCGTCAGCGCGCCGGGTTCATAAAGCGTGATCCCCGCCATCCCCGCCAGCGACAATGCAGCCCCTGTCGCGCGCCCGATAGGTCTTGTCCGGCCGCCCATGATCCGCAGCGGGCCATCGGCCTCGGCCACCATGCGGGCAAGGTCTTGCTCGTTCTTGGGTGTCATATCATCTTCCGAGTATAAATATCCTGGGGGAGCCGCGGACAGCGTCCGTGGCGGGGGCAAAGCCCCCTCAAGCCGCGCGCCGTGGCGCAGAGCTATCCAGCGGAAACACTTTGGCCGCATTCAGCAACCAACCCGGATCGAAGACATCTTTGACTGCCATCTGCGCCTCAAGATCGGCAGTGGCGAATTGCACATGCATCAGATCACGCTTTTCGATCCCCACGCCATGTTCGCCGGTCAGGCAGCCGCCCACCTCGACACAAAGCCGCAGGATATCCGCGCCGAACGCCTCGCAGAGCTCCAGATCACCGGGTTTATTGGCATCAAACAGGATCAGCGGGTGCATGTTTCCGTCACCGGCGTGGAACACATTGCCGACGCCCAGCCCGTATTCCTTGGACATCTCGCCAATCCGGCGCAGCACATAGGGCAGTGCCGACACTGGAATCGTGCCATCCAGACACATGTAATCATTGATCTGACCCATCGCGCCAAAGGCCGATTTGCGGCCCAGCCAGATGCGGCCCGCCTCGTCGGCATCCTTGGCTTCGCGCAATTCCACGGGGTTGTGGCTGCGGGCGATCTGCATGATCAGCGCCAGCTGCGCGTCGATTTCGGCGGGCGATCCTTCGACCTCGACGATCAACAGCGCCTCGCAGATCGGATAGCCTGCCTTGGCAAAGGCTTCGGTCGCCTCGATACAGGGGCGGTCCATGAATTCGATGGCAACGGGCAGAATGCCTGCCTTGATGATGTCGGTGACAACCTGACCCGCGACTTCGGAACTGTCATAGCCCATCAGCACGGGGCGCGCGCCTTCGGGTTTGGGCAGAATGCGCAGGGTCGCCTCGGTCACGACGCCCAACTGACCCTCGGACCCGCAGATCACGCCAAGCAGATCAAGCCCGCCGGCATCCATATGCGCGCCGCCGATGTCCATCACAGTGCCGTCCATCGTGACCAGCGTCACACCCAGCAGGTTATTGGTGGTGACACCATATTTCAGGCAATGCGCGCCGCCCGAATTCATCGCGATATTGCCCGCAATCGCGCAGGCCAGCTGGCTGGACGGGTCGGGGGCATAGAAAAATCCATCCGCCTCGACAGCACCCGTCACCGACAGGTTGGTGCGGCCCGTCTGCACGCGGATATAGCGGTCGGGGTAATTCGTCTCGATCACCTGTGTCATCCGCGCGACGCCAAGGATCACGCAATCCGCCGTCGGCAGCGCACCACCGGCCAGCGAGGTGCCCGATCCGCGTGGCACAACCGGCACGCCCATATCATGGCAAATCTTCAGCACGGCCGAGACTTGTTCGGTCGTCGAGGGCAAAACCACGGCAAGCGGCGGGCAGCGATAGGCGGTCAGCGCGTCACATTCATAAGCGCGGGTTTCCGCGATATCGGACATCAACGCATCCGGCGGCAGCACAGCGGCCAATCGGGCGACAATCTGGTCCTTGCGGGACAAAACACCGGCATTCGGCTGTGGCATTTGCATGGAACGACCTCCCATCGTGGTGACTGGTAAGAATATATGACCAATTTTGCCATATGGCAAGTTGGAACTGGACCCGCTACAGGTTTGTTATGACATTTCTTGACCATATTGCCCTGCTCACTTTGTTCGACGCGATTGCGGCGGCGCTGATCTTGCTGGTCTGGTTCGGGATCGGCTGGCGGATCGAACATCCGGGGGCCAAGAACCCCTCGGTCACCATGCTGATGTCCGAACGGCGGCGCGACTGGATGAAGGTACTTGTCACCCGCGATTCGCGCATTTTTGACAGCCAGATCCTGGGCGGTCTGCGCGAAGCCACCGCGTTTTTTGCATCGACCAGCCTGTTTGCCATCGGGGGCGTGCTGGCGCTGCTTGGCAATACCGAAAGCCTGCGTGGCGTTGCCGCTGAGGTGAGCGATACACAGGTGCCGGTCCTGATCTGGCAGTTGAAACTGGCGCTGGTGGCGCTGTTTCTGATCAATGGTTTTTTGAAATTCGTCTGGTCCAACCGTGTGTTCGGCTATTGCGCGGTGGTCATGGCCTCGGTGCCAAACGACCCCGCCGATCCGCTGGCCTATCCGCGCGCGGCGCAGGCGGCGGAACTGAACATCCGTGCCGCACTGAATTTCAACCGCGGCCTGCGGTCGATGTATTTCGCGCTTGCGGCGCTGGGCTGGCTGGCAGGCCCCGGTGCATTGGTCGCGGCAACGCTGATCGTGGCATGGATCATCTGGTCGCGCGAATTTGCGTCGTTGCCGCGCAATGTGCTGATGAACGACGACGGCGTTTCGGGGAAACCATGACCCGCATTTTGCGGCCTTTGGGGATGCTCTAACGCCGCCCTTCGCGCAGCCATGCCCCCACGCTCAACATCGCGGCCAGCAGCAGGAACAACCATGCCGGCACCAGGGGCGTGATCTTGATATCCGCCGTCTGGAACGCGCCGCGCGGGGTGATCCCGATCCAGCCGCGTCCCGTGGCCGGGCGGCCTGCGCGCACGGCGCGGATGTCCACGGCACCCGCTGAAACCGGCATGATCCCGCCGCGCTGCGCGTCGATCAGCGGTGCCAGCATGTCACCCGTTGCAATCGTCTGTTCGAATTCGCGCGGTGCCGCAGTGCCAAGGGCGATCACGGCCTGCTGGTCCCCGTCATCGAGCCGGTAAAGCCCGATCTCGGGCGCATCCCACAGCGTCTCGAACCGGCCAGGGGATGTTTCGGTCAAGGGCAGGGTGGTCTCGGTCCCGTCGGGATGGGTGATCGTCACGTCGCCCGTGGTTTCCGACAGGGTGCGGCGGATGATCCGCATCTGCTGGCCTGCAGGTTCGACAAACAGCGCCTCTTCTTCCAGCTCGGGTTCACGCATCATCCAATGCGCCAGACGGCGCAGCAGTTCCAATTGCGGCCCGCCGCCTTCATAGCCGCGATCCCAAAGCCATGAATGATCCGACGCCATCAGCGCGACACGGCCTGCGCCAACACGGTTCAGCACCAGCAAAGGGCGATCATCAAGGCCGGACATCACGACAGATGCCTCTTGCGGGACCACCACATCGACCAGCCGGAACCAGCGGCCCCAGCCCGGACCATCGCCCTCCGCGGCAGGCGGAGACAGGTCATCCAGCCCCGCTGTCACCGGATGGCGCGCGCCCAGATCGGTGATCTGCGGCACGAACCCTTCCTCGAACACGCGCGCGGTCGGCGCACCGGGCAGCACAGCGCCCAGAGGCGAGCGATAGATGCTTTCGGCGGCGCCATATTCCGGCCCCGACGAAATCAGCACAGCCCCGCCCTGGTCGACATAATTGCGGATATTATCCAGATAGGCATTGGGCAATATCCCGCGCCGGCGATAGCGGTCAAAGATGATCAGGTCGAAATCATCAATCTTTTCGAGGAACAGTTCGCGCGTGGGAAAGGCGATCAGCGACAATTCAGTGACCGGCACACCGTCCTGCTTTTCGGGTGGGCGCAGGATGGTGAAATGCACTAGGTCCACGGCAGAATCCGATTTGAGCAGGTTGCGCCATGTCCTCTCGCCCGGATGCGGCTCGCCCGATACGAGCAGAACGCGCAGCCGGTCGCGCACGCCGTTGATCTGGATCACGGCGGTATTGTTGCGGTCGGTCAATTCGCCCTCCGCTTCAGGAATGGTGAATTGCAGCACGTTCATGCCCGCATGGGACAATTGCACCGGCAGTTCGATATCACGGCCCACCGGCACAGGCAGGGTCAGCGGTGGGGCGCCATCAATGGAAACCGACAGATCGACCGTCTGCGTGGCGGGTGCGGCACCCTGATCCTCGATCCGCAGCGTCAGGGTAAAAGTCTCGCCCAGAATGGCAAAGGCGGGGGCGTTGGATATGACAAGCCGGCGGTCCCAATCGTCAGGCGCGCCGGTCAGGATCAGGTGCAGTGGCGCAGGCAGGGCGGGGGCATTGTCCATGTCATGCACACGCCCGTCAGAAATCACCACGATCCCCGCAATCCGGCTCTGCGGTTCCTCGGCCAATGCCTGCGACAACGCGGTCATCAGGGCCGTCCCCTGATCGCCCTCGGCATCCCCCAGCGTGACAAGGCGCATTTCCGTATTGGGCTGGCGGTCAAGTTCTGCGGTGATATTCGCCAAGGCTTGCGCATTCTGGTCTGGCCTGCCCGCGATGCGCTGGCTGGCGGTTTCATCGACCACGACCATGATTATATCGCTCAGCGGGGCGCGGTCTTCGCGCTGCAAGGACGGGTTGGCCATGGCCGCCAGCAACGCGACCCCCGCCAGCGCGCGCAGCCACCAGCCCGGCAACCGCCGCCAGAGGGCGAGCGTGACCGCCAGAACAACCAACCCCGCCAGACCATAAACCGCGATCAGCGGAATCAGCGGGTCAAAGATCACCCTGCCGGTCATTTACAAACGTCCTCGCATCTTCCGAGCCGCGTGAATTGCCGGTGGCAATTCACGTTAATCCCCGCCGGAGGCGTCAGATGTCGTGACATCTGACAGGTCAAGATCAGCCGCATTCTCATTGCCCGAGCCGGTCAAGCAGGTCCGGCACATGCACCTGATCTGATTTATAATTCCCGGTCAGCACATGCATGATCAGGTTGACGCCAAACCGCAGCGCGATTTCACGCTGGCGTTCGCCTGCCGCGCCGCGCCCGACAAGAAACATCGGCGCGCCGTTCGCCGTCACAGCCCAAGCGCGCGCCCAGTCATTGCCGCCGATCACCACTGGCGTCACCCCGTCGTTGAGATTGCGAAACGGCATCCCGTCGATCTGCACCGCATCCAGAGGGGCGGCCTCGACCCAGACATCGCGGCTGGCGTGGCGGCCCGGAAAATCCTGCAACAGATAAAACGTGCGCGTCAGCACATGGTCGGGCGGGATCGGTGCAAGGCGCGGAATATCCAGCGACCGCGCAATCGCCTGCAAACGCGCCCCTTCGGGCGAGCCTGACCCGAACCGCGCGGTATCGGCGTCGCGGGTGTCGAACAGGATCATCCCGCCGCTGCGCAGATAGCGGTTCAGCTTGCCATAGGCGTCGCGGCTGGGCAGCGGCTGATCGGCCGTGACGGGCCAGTACAGAAACGGAAAGAACGCCAGTTCGTCGGTTTCGATATTCACGCCCATCGGGGCGGCAGGTTCGATTGATGTGCGCCGGAACAAGGTCTGCGACAGGCCCAACAGGCCCGCGGCCGTCACCTCGTCAACCTGCGGATCGCCGGTCAGCACATGGGCCAGCACCACCTCGGAGGTGGCCTGAATGGCGAAATCCTCGGGGGTTTGGGCCTGCGCCTTTGGGGCAAGGGCCAGCGCCAGCATCAGGGCCACCGCCACATCCGCGCGCGGCCCGCGCAAACGGCCCCCCACGGCCAGTGACGCGATGATATCGACCAGCAACAGCGCCAGTGCTGCGCCCAAAAGCCAGCCTTTGAGCGCCGTGGCACGCAGGACGTCCATCCCTTCAACAGCGATCCGCGCAGGCCAGCCCGCAGGGGTCAGCACCGTATCCGGCCCGATCACATTGACCGCGATCTGGCGGTCGCGCGTGGCGTAAAGCCCGGGGCGCAATTGCGGTCCGGTGACGCCAGCGCCCAGCAGCTCGCCCGCGACACCGGCCAGATCGCGTCCGTCCTGCAAACGCCCGTAGGCATCAAGCAATTCCTGCGGTTGCCATACCGTGCCTGCCAGTTCTGCGGCCTCAGGCGCGGCAGGGCGGCTCGAGACGGCCAGCCGTTCCAGCATCTGCACGAAAAGGCCGGACAATGGCAGGCTCGACCATTCGGCATTCGCCGTGACATGGACCAGCACGATTTGTCCGTCACCGCTGAACTTGCGTGTGACCAGCGGCGTGCCATCGGCCAGCTGCGCGATCACGCGCTCAGCCAGCGTCGGGTCAGGTTGCGCCATGACCTGACTGGTGACGGTCACGTCCTCGGGGATGGTCAGGCCAAAGAACGGTGTGTCGGGGGCAAAGGGGGCCAGCGCTTTGGGTTCGCCCCAGCTCATCGCGCCACCGACGCTTCGCCCGCCGTCGCGCAGGCGCACGGGCAACAATGGGTCCTCGGCGCTGCGGCCCACGTCAGAGGCGGCCAGACGCGGCCCCGCGAACCGCAACAGAAGCCCACCCTGATCGACCCAATCGACGATGCCCTGCGCCTCGATATCGGTCAGGATCGCGACATCGGCCAGCACGATCACATCGGGATTGGCCAGCAGCACATCGGCCAGATCACCGTCGATCAGGTCTGCGGTCGGCTCTAACGCCTCGCGCAGATAGAAAAGCTGCGACAACAGGTCCAGCCCTTCGCGCACGTCGCGCCCTGCGATCAGCGCCACCTCGCGCCGGCGCAGGGCATCGTCGCCAAGGCTGACGGCGGCTGCAGACTGCGTGCCGGTCAATTCGAAGCGCGTGATCCGGTTGCGCAATTCAGGCGGCAGGTCGAGCGTGGCTTCCGCCACCTCTTGCCCCGCCGCGAATGTCAGCGGCACATTGGCCAGCGCCCGTTCCACGCCTGCGGGATCAAGGCCGATGGCGGTGACGGTTGTATCGCTTGGCGCGCCGACGGGGGTGCGCGTCGCGCTCACACGGACCTCGCCGTCCTCATAGCGTGCGGGGCGCAGGCCGGTCACCTGACGCGGGGTCTGGAACACGGTCACATTGCCCGCCGCCTCGAAGGCGGACAGCAGGTCGTCGCGGCCCGGATAATCCAACCCGTCGCTGATCCAATAGGTCTCAAACCCGCCCTGATCCGCAAAATAGGCGGCGGCATCGGCGGGTTGCCACGGCTGGGGTTGCAGGTTCGCCAACCGGTCCTGCCATGCGCTGGGTGACGCAAAGGGCAAGGGCTCGGCCAGTGGCAGGTCTGTCAGCGTCACCACGGCGACGCGGCGTTCGTTGACGGACGCCTCGGTCAACAGCGCCGCCACACGGTCGATTTTCGCCTGCCAGTCGGGCGCGCCCGCCCATGTGCCATCAAGGGCGATCACCAGATCACCGCGCCCGTCGCGGGCCTGTTGCGGGTTCAGCACGGGGCCGGCAAAGCCGACAATGACAGCCGCGATGGCCAGCAGACGCAACAAGAGCAGCCACCATGGGGTGCGGTCGGACTGGCTTTCGTCATCGCTCAGACCCAGCAGCAGCACCACACCGGGGAACCGGCGCCGCACGGGGGCAGGCGGCACAGCGCGCAGCACTATCCAAAGGATCGGCAGGGCGATCAGCCCCAGCAGCAGCATCGGGGCTGCAAATCCGATGGGTCCGATCATAAACATCAGCGCCGCCTTTCCAGCGCGCCATAAAGCCACAGCAACGCCTGTGTTGCCGACTGGCCGGTATGATGGGTGTGAAACTGCCAGCCTGTCATGCGCGCAAGCTGCGCCAGCTCGACCTTGCGGGCCGCCAACCTGTCCAGATAGCGTGACTTGAGATCGCGGGCGCGCAGCGTCTCGTGCTGGACGCTGCCGGTCATGGATTGAAAGATCGTGCGCCCGTCAAACGGAAATACCTCTTCCTGTGGGTCAAGCACCTGCAGCAGCGCGCCTTTGACACCGCGATCCGCGGCGCGGGCCAGTGCGTCGCGCACCCCGTCGATATTGCCCAGAAAGTCGCTGACAAACAGCGCGCGCGCATGCGGCAACAGGCCGGTCGCATCGGGTGATCCGTGGTCGGTCGCGGCCTGTTCGGACAGAATCTGCGCCATCTGTTGCAATTGCGCGCCCCCGCGCCGTGGTGGCAGGCGCAGACCGGTCAGCCCGACGCGTTCCCCGCCGCGGATCAGCAACACCGCCAGCGCCATCGCCAGAATGCGCGCGCGATCACCCTTGGGCGCGTGATCGTCGGACGCGAAACCCATCGACGCGCCCTGATCGACCCAAAGGATCACTGATTGCGCGATCTGCCATTCCTTGTCCTGCACAAAGCGCGCATCCGACCTTGCCGATCGGCGCCAGTCTATGCTGCGCGCGGCATCATGGGTCTGTGCGGGGCGGTATTGCCAGAACGTATCGCCGGTGCCCGCCCGCCTGCGCCCGTGGTCGCCCAGCAGGACGGTCGCGGCCAGATGCTCTGCCTCGGCCAGCAGGGGCGGCAGATGCGCGGCAAGCGTTTCCGCCTGCGACCGGAGCGTCAGCGCTGTTGTCATGCCGCCGCTGTGACCCGTGTAATCTGGCCTGCGACCTCGTTGATGATGGATTGCACATCCTCGCCGCGCGCGCGGGCGGCAAAGGACAGCGCCATGCGATGTTCCAGCACCGGCACTGCCATGTTGCGCACATCCTCTGCCGATGGGACCAAGCGGCCGTCGAGCAGCGCGGAGGCGCGCACCGTCAGCATCAGCGCCTGTGCGGCACGCGGGCCGGGGCCCCAGCTGACATTTTGGCGGATTACATCGGGGGCGGTCGCATCATCGGGACGGCAGGCGCGCACCAGATCAAGGATCATCTCGAGGATATGTTCGCCCACCGGCATCCGGCGCAGCAGTGCTTGGGCGGCCAGAAGTTCGCCCGCGCTGAACACGGGCTTGACCTGCGCATCCTCGGTGCCTGTGGTGGCGATCAGGATGTCTTTTTCGGTCTGCCGGTCGGGGTAGGGCACGTCGATCTGGACAAGAAACCGGTCAAGCTGCGCCTCTGGCAGGGGATAGGTGCCTTCCTGTTCCAGCGGGTTTTGCGTGGCCAGCACATGGAACGGCACGCCAAGCGGACGGTGCTGGCCTGCGATGGTCACTTCTTTTTCTTGCATCGCCTGCAGCAGCGCCGATTGCGTGCGGGGGCTGGCGCGGTTGATTTCATCGGCCATCAGCAACTGGCAGAACACAGGCCCTTCGATAAACCGGAACGCACGGCTGCCGTCGGCGGCTGTTTCCAACACTTCAGAGCCTAGAATATCCGCTGGCATCAGGTCAGGCGTGAACTGGATACGGTTGCCCTGCAGGCCCATGACGGTGGACAAAGCATCCACCAGCCGCGTCTTGCCAAGGCCGGGCAGGCCGATCAGCACCGCATGGCCACCGCAGACCAGCGCCGACAATGTCAGGTCCACGACGCGGCGCTGGCCGATGAAACGGGCGGCGATACTGTCGCGCGCGGCACCCAGTTTTGCACCCAGTGCGTCTATCTGTGCGACAAGATCGGCGTCGTCGGCCATGACTTTCCCCTTGGATTACCTATATGCTGCAAGAGAACAGATAATCCTGATGATCCCAATGGCAAAAGAATGACCACACAAAAGATTGTTGCCCCCACCGCCGAAGGACTGGCCCAAAGCGTGCTTGCCGCGCAAAAAGCCGGCCCAAAAGGCGGATTGCCGCCGGTCCATCTGTGGAACCCGCCACATTGCGGGGATATCGACATGCGCATCGCGCGCGACGGGACGTGGTTTTACATGGGCACGCCCATCGGGCGGCCCGCGCTGGTGCGGCTGTTTTCGACCATCCTGCGGCGCGACGGGGATGATTATGTGCTGGTCACACCGGTCGAAAAGGTGGGCATCACAGTCGATGACGCGCCTTTCGTCGCGGTGGATGTGGACCGCGACGGTGACGGGCTGATTTTTACCACCAATGTGGGCGATACCGTCACCGCTGGCCCCGACACCCCGATCCGCGTGATGCGCGATCCGCAAACCGCAGAGCCGTCACCCTATGTGCTGGTCCGCGCGAACCTCGAGGCGCTGATCGACCGCAAGTCGTTCTACCGGCTGGTCGATCTGGGCGAACATGCCGAGCACGAGGGCGAGCGTTGGTTCGGCGTGCGGTCGCAGGGCGCGTTCTTTGCGATCATTCCGTCGGCGGAGTTGGGCTGACACACACGCAAATGTCACTGGCACCCAGCGCGCCCTGACTTATCCTTGGCTCAAGCAACAAAAGGATCTGCCATGCCGATGCTGGGACGCCGCGCTGTCTTGTTGGGGGCTGCGGCCATGGTCGGAACGCCGCTGATCGCACAATCGGACCCTTGGGCCGCTGTGGCCGAGAGTGCGCGCGTGCTTGACCAGTGCCGCGCCATCGTGATCCGCCAGTCGGGGGCAGAGGTTTTGTCGCAGGCGTTTCGCGGGCCGTCGCTGGGCGCTGCGGTGCCAGTGAAATCCGTGTCCAAGACCATCGTCGCGGCCTTGACGGGGGCGGCGTTGGATCGGGGCGAATTGCCCTCGCTCGCGGCGACATTGGGCGAGGTTGCGCCGAAGTTGATCCCTGCCGGGGCCGATCCGCGTGTGGCGGGGATCACTGTGGAAAACCTTGTCACCATGCAGGCGGGGTTGGAACGCACGTCGGGGGCCAATTACGGGGCGTGGGTAAACAGCCGCAACTGGGTTGCCAATGCGTTATCGCGGCCATTCGTGGCGGAACCGGGGGCGCAGATGCTCTATTCCACGGGGTCGTTCCATGTGCTGGGTGCGGTGCTGTCCGAAGTGTCGGGGCGGTCCTTGCTGGATCTTGCGCGCGCGCGTCTTGGCGCACCTTTGGGCATCGAGATACCGGCATGGACCCGCGATCCGCAGGGGCGCTATCTGGGTGGCAATGAAATGGCGCTGACGCTGGATGGCATGGCGCGGTTTGGCGAGATGTACCGCATGGGCGGCCAGTATGACGGCGCGCAGGTGCTGTCTGCCGATTGGGTCGCGCGGTCGCTGGAGCCGCGGACAAGGTCACAGTTCTCGGGCCTCAGCTATGGCTATGGCTGGTTTCTGGGGCAGGCGGCGGGTGTCGATTATGCGCTGGCGCGCGGCTATGGCGGGCAGGTCATTTGCACCGTGCCGGCGCTGGAAACCACGCTGGCGCTGACATCTGACCCGAACCTGCCCGCGCGGTCGGGCGGGCATTTCGGCGATATCATGCGGTTGATTGAGGATGATGTGATCCCTGTCGCGCGCCGGCAGTTGGGGTAAGGCGGGGCAAGCCCCGCCCGACGTCAGATACCCGTGCAGATGTATTTCATCTCCATGTAATCATCCATGCCATGCGATGACCCTTCGCGCCCCAGACCCGATTGCTTGACGCCACCAAACGGGGCGACCTCGGTCGAGATGAGGCCGGTGTTCACGCCAACGATGCCATATTCCAGCGCCTCGGCGACGCGGGTCACGCGCGACAGATCCTTGGCATAGAAATAGGACGCAAGGCCAAAGATCGTGTCATTGGCCTGAAAGATCACGTCGTCTTCATCCTCGAACATGAACAAGGGGGCAAAGGGTCCGAATGTTTCGTCGGTGCTGACCAGCATATCCTTGGTCGCATGGGTCACGATGGTCGGTTCAAAGAACTGTCCGCCCAGATCATGCACCTTGCCCCCCGTCAGGACCTTGCCACCTTTGGACAGGGCATCGTCGAGATGTTCCTGCACCTTTTTGATAGCTGCCGGTTCGATCAGCGGGCCAAGCGTGGTGCCATCGGCCAACCCGTCACCGACGCGCAGTTTTTCAACCGCGACCTTCAGCTTGGCAGCAAAGGCGTCATAGACCCCTTTTTGCACATAGATCCGGTTGGCGCAGACGCAGGTCTGGCCGTTGTTGCGGAATTTGCACGCGATGGCCCCTTCAACGGCGGCGTCCAGATCTGCATCATCGAACACGATGAAAGGCGCGTTGCCGCCCAGTTCCATGGAACATTTCATCACCTGATCGGCTGCCTGTTTCAAAAGGATGCGCCCCACTTCGGTTGATCCCGTAAAGGTCAGTTTGCGCACGATCGGGTTTTCGCAGAATTCCTTGCCGATCTCTGACGCGGAGTTCGAGGTCACGACCGAAAACAGCCCCTTTGGTACGCCCGCTTCTTCGGCCAGTTTCGCCATGGCAAGCGCCGACAAAGGGGTCAGCGAGGCAGGGCGCACGACGAAGGCGCAGCCAGCAGCCAGTGCAGGCGCGACTTTGCGCGCAATCATCGCATTGGGAAAATTCCAAGGCGTGATCCCGGCGGCCACCCCGATGGGCTGCTTGATCACGGCGATGCGTTTGTCGGCCATATGGCCGGGGATGGTCTGGCCATAGACGCGTTTGGCCTCTTCGCCGAACCATTCCACGAAAGACGCGCCATAGGCGACTTCGCCGCGCGCTTCGGCCAAAGGTTTGCCTTGTTCCGACGTCATGATGATCGCCAGATCTTCTTGGTTTTCCATCATCAGGTCGTACCATTTGCGCAGCACCTTGGCGCGGTCCTTGGCGGCAAGGGCGGCCCATGGTTTTTGTGCTTTTTGCGCGGCGTCAATCGCTTGGGCGACTTCGGCGCGGCTGAGGTCAGGGACATGCGCGATCACGTCACCGCGTGCGGGGTTCATAACGGCAAAGGTCGCCCCACTGGCGGCCTGTTTCCATTCGCCACCGACAAACGCCGCGTCACAGACCAGATCGGGACGGCGCAGCATGGATTTCAGGTTGGTCGTTTCATCAAGCATGATAGTCTCCTTTGACTTTCGCCCAATGTGGCCCCTGTATGGGGCAAAGGTAAAGGGGGGACCGGCAGATGGAACTCGATGATGCTTATGCGAATGCGGCCCATATTCCGGGTGGTGCCGATTATCCCGATCGCTGGGCGGGGCAGGCCGCCGCGTTCCGCAGTGCCGCGCGCTGCGAGCTGGATCTGGATTACGGCGAAACCGACCGGCTGCGGTTCGATCTGTTCCACCCGGACAGGCTGGCGCGCGGGGTCGTGATTTTCGTGCATGGCGGCTATTGGCTGCGGTTCGACAAATCCTATTGGTCGCATCTGGCAGCGGGGCCGCTGGCGCAGGGCTGGGCGGTGGCGATGCCGTCCTATGATCTTTGCCCCACGGTCGGCATCGCGCAGATCGGTGACCAGATCGCGCGCGCCATCGATGTGATCGCGCGGCGCGTGCCAGGGCCGGTCCGGCTGGTCGGGCATTCGGCGGGCGGGCAATTGGTGGCCCGCGTGATGGCGCCGCGCGATGGCGCGGACTGGCAGCAGCGCGTGGCCTGTGTCGTGCCGGTCTCGCCGGTTGCTGATCTGGCCCCGTTGATGCGGACCTCGATGAACAAGGATCTGGGCATCACCCCCGCCATCGCGCAGGCCGAAAGTCCCGTGCATTTGCCGCCGCCCCCCTGTCCGGTGACCGTCTGGGTCGGCGGTGCGGAACGCCCTGTTTTTCTGGAACAGGCCGATTTGCTGGCGCAGGCATGGGCCGCGCCGCTGGTTACGGTGCCGCTGCGCCATCACTTTGATGTGATTGAGGACCTTGGTCTGCCTGACAGCGACCTTACCCGCGCTGTGCTGGCGTGATTGTTTCACATTCCGCTGGAATGTGAATGCCTCCGGCGGGAGTATTTTTGGAAAAAAGAAGTTGCAAGATGCAGACCTGCGCCTGCCGACCGTGTGAGGCTGCGTTGCAGCGCAGTCGTGCAAGGGCGCTGCGCAGATTTTTGATCTTTCCTCTTGCGCTTGCCGCGCCTATAAGACTGCCAAGTTCCCCGACAATGTGAACCCGGCCCATGCGGTCTGCCCCTGCAAGGGCTTGGGTAAGGCTTGTCCGTCAGATCAGGAGACCAAAGATGTCTGATAAACCAATCATGGCCAAGGCGACTGCCGTCTGGCTTTGCGACAACACCACGCTGACCTTTCAACAGATTGCGGAATTCTGCGGATTTCACGAACTCGAGGTGCAGGGCATCGCCGATGGCGACGTGGCTGTCGGCGTCAAGGGGTTTGACCCTGTGGCCAACAACCAGCTGACCCAGGACGAAATCACCAAGGGCGAGGCTGATCCGGCCTATAAGCTGAAGCTGAAGTTCTATGCCGCCGCCGCGGGCGAGGAAAAGCGCCGTGGCCCGCGTTACACGCCTTTGTCCAAGCGGCAGGACCGTCCGGCGTCGATCTATTGGCTGGTGAAATTCCACCCCGAATTGTCCGATGCGCAGATCGCGAAACTGGTCGGCACCACCAAGCCGACCATTCTGGCTATCCGTGAACGCACGCATTGGAACATTAACAACCTTGATCCGATTGATCCGGTCGCACTTGGCCTGTGCAAGCAATCCGAGCTGGACGCTGCTGTCCAAAAGGCCAATGCCAAGAAAGCCCGCGAAGGCGGTGCTATGACCGACGACGAACGCCGCAAGCTGGTTAGCACCGAAACATCGCTGGGCATGGCGCCTGAACCCAAGATGCCAACCGCGATGGCCGGGCTTGAGACATTCAGCTTTAGCGATCAGCGCGATGATGCTGAAGACGAAGAAGACACCCGCGACGTCAAGGATGCGGACAGCTTTTTCAACCTGCCCGATGATGACGACGAGGATGATGACGACCACCGCTGATCCGGCCTTGGTCCGAATGAAAAACGCGCGTCCCTTGGGGCGCGCGTTTTGCGTTGGTTACGCGTTGCAGGCCAGAATGGCCACGGTGTCAGAGCGCCTTGCGCGCGTTCAGCGCGGCGGTGATCGTGCCATCGTCAAGATAATCCAGCTCTCCGCCCACAGGCACCCCCTGCGCCAGCGAGGTAACGCTCACACCGGGGAGTTGGTCGGCGATATAATGCGCGGTGGTCAGCCCGTCGATCGTGGCCCCCAGCGCGATAATCACCTCGGTCACGTTTTCGGCGGCGATCCTGTCGATCAGCTTGGGGATGCGCAATTCGTCCGGCCCGACCGCATCGAGTGCTGACAGCGTGCCGCCCAGCACATGATAGCGCCCTTTGAACACGCCCGAGCGTTCCATCGCCCATAGGTCGGCCACGTCTTCGACCACGGCGATCTGGCCTGTGGCGCGTTTGTCCGACAGGCAGATGTCGCAAAGGTCACTGGTGCAGATATTTGCGCAATTGAGGCATTCACGCACCGTCGATCCGACCTTTTGCAAGGCATCGGCCAAGGGCAGCAGCACCAGATTGCGTTTCTTGATCATATGCAGCACGGCGCGGCGTGCCGAGCGTGGCCCCAGCCCCGGCAGTTTCGCCATCATCGCGATCAGGTGGTCGAGGTCTTCGGTGCCGTGTGCCATGGGGGCCTTTGCGTGGTGGGCCAAAAACTTTGCGGCCTCCGGCGGGGATACTTGGGCGCGGAAGATGAGGTCAGAAGGGCAGTTTCATACCCGCAGGCAGGCCCATCGCCTCGGCCATCTTGCCCATTTCCTGCTGGCTGCGTTCGGCTGCCTTGGATTGCGCATCCTTGATCGCGGCAAGGATCAGGTCTTCGACCACTTCCTTGTCCTCGCCGTTAAAGATCGAGGGGTCGATGTCGAGGCTTTTCAATTCGCCTTTGGCGGTCGCCGTGGCCTTGACCAGACCTGCGCCGCTGACACCCTCGACCATGATATGGTCGAGGTCTTCTTGCATCTGGGCCATCTTGCCCTGCATATCCTGCGCCTGTTTCATCATCTTGGCCATATCGCCAAGGCCGCCTAATCCTTTGAGCATCGGATCTCTCCTTATTGGTTTATCCTCAGATAGGTCTTTGGGCGCGCGCGGGCAAGCGGATCAATCCTGCTCGAACGGGTCCCATTCGTCTTCGACCTCGGGCAGCGCCTCGGCTTCGGCCTCTTGCGCCTTGCTGGCGGCGGTGCGGATGTCGGTGATGCGCGCCTTGGGGAAGGCTGCGATCACGGCCTGCACCAGCGGATGGGCGCTGGCCTGATCGCGCAGGCTGGTTTCAGCGGCGTCGCGGGTCTGGGCGATGGTGGGCGCGCCGCCGTCGCTGACCACCGTGATCGTCCAGCGATTGCCGGTCCATAGCTGGAGCCGCGCACCCAGCCTGCCCACCAGATCGGGGGCGGCATCCGCGGTTGGTTGCACGGTGATCCGCCCGGGTTGATAGGACACCAGTTGCAGGCCGGTTTCGACCTCGACCAACAGTTTGACATCGCGGTGGTGGCGGATCAGCTGCACCACATCTTCGAAGCGCGCGTAATGTTGCAGGGCGTCGGGGGCGAGCGCTGTGGCGGTTTGTGCGCCGCCGGCTGATACCACGCTGCGCGCACTGGGGCCGCCTGTTGGCGGGGTGGGCGCGCTGCGTGGCGCAGGCCCTGTCGGCGGTGGCGTTGCATCCCTGAGCTTGCGCACCAGATCGTCGGGGCTGGGCAGGTCGGCCACATGCGTGAGCCGGATCACGGCCATTTCAGCCGCCATCATGGCATTGGGGGCCATTGCGACCTCTTCCAGCGCTTTCAACAGCATCTGCCACATCCGCGACAGCACGCGCATTGGCAGACCCTCGGCCATGGCCTGACCGCGGGCGCGTTCATCGGGGCCGATGGTGGGGTCGTTGGCAGCATCAGGCGTGATCTTGACCACGCTGACCCAGTGACAGACCTCGGCCAGATCGCGCAGCACGGCCATGGGATCAGCGCCATCGGCATATTGGCCCGAAAGTTCGGTCAGCGCATCGGCAGCACGTCCGCGCAGGATCATGTCGAACAGATCCAGCACGCGGCCCCTGTCGGCCAGCCCCAGCATGGCGCGGACCTGTGCGGCGCTGGTTTCGCCCGCGCCATGGCTGATTGCCTGATCGAGCAGCGATTGCGCATCGCGCGCCGAGCCTTCGGCGGCGCGGGTGATCAGCGCCAGCGCGTCATCGCTGATCTGCGCCCCCTCGGCAGTGGCGATCTTGCGCAGCAGGGCGATCTGGGTTTCGGGTTCGATCCGGCGCAGATCAAACCGCTGGCAACGCGACAGGACAGTGACCGGCACCTGCCGGATCTCGGTCGTGGCAAAGATGAATTTCACATGTTCGGGCGGTTCTTCCAGCGTCTTGAGCAACGCATTAAAAGCATTTTTCGACAGCATATGCACTTCGTCGATGATATAGATCTTATAGCGGGCCGATGCGGCACGGTAATGCACCGAATCGATGATCTCGCGGATATCGCCCACGCCGGTGCGCGATGCGGCGTCCATTTCCATCACATCGACATGCCGGCCTTCCATGATCGCCACGCAATGTTCGCAGGTACCGCAAGGGTCGGTGGTCGGCCCGCCGGTGCCGTCAGGGCCGATGCAATTCATCCCCTTGGCGATGATCCGCGCGGTCGTGGTTTTGCCGGTGCCGCGGATGCCGGTCATCATAAAGGCCTGCGCGATCCGGTCGGCGGCAAAGGCATTGCGCAGGGTGCGCACCATCGCATCCTGCCCGACGAGATCGGCAAAGGTTTCGGGCCGGTATTTGCGGGCCAGCACTTGATAGCGGGGTTGATCGGTCATGGCGGCCTTTGGCAGGATTCGGGCGATGCCACAGCCTAGGGCCACGCGCGCCAGAGGTCCACCAAGCTGTTGCCGCTGCGCGCGCCGTCGGGCAGGGTGCTGACAAACAAGGATACACCGATGCCGGATTTCGAGATTTACACCCTGCCTGTCGCGCATGGCACGCTGGCCCTGTCGCCCTTGCCGCTTGGGCAGGGCCTGCAGGCGCTGCTGGACTGGCACCCCGATCTGGTCGTGTCGATGACCGGACAGGACGAGATGGACAGGCTTGGCACGGGTGATCTGGGCAGGGTGCTGCGCGCGGCGGGGGTTGACTGGCACCACCTGCCGGTCGTGGATTACGGCACGCCCGCAGCGTCCGATATCACCGAAATCGAAACCGCCGCACTGGATGTGCTGCGCGCGGGCGGCAAGGTGCTGACGCATTGTCGGGGTGGTTGCGGGCGGTCGGGCATGATGGCGCTGCGCCTGATGATCGCAGCAGGCGAAGATGCGGACGCCGCCCTGACCCGCCTACGCGCGCGGCGTCCCTGTGCGGTGGAAACCGAGGCGCAACAGGCTTGGGCCAAAGGTTAGGCAGCACGCTCATCATCGTTGGAGCGCAAATATCCCCGCCGGAGGCCCAAAAGTTTTTCCCCGCCCTGCGTCAGGACTTCTGACGTGGCTTCTTGCTGACTTTGGCGGTGCGCCCCTGTTTGCGGACCTTGTCGCGCGCCAGTGCGATGGCCTCGGTTGCTTGGGTGTTCTCGGATTTCAGCTTTTTGAACCGCGCCAGCCTGTCAGGGTCGATTGCGCCTGATGTAACGGCGGCCTGCACGGCACAGCCCGGTTCGCGCTCATGCGCGCAGTCGCGGAATTTGCATTGCGCGGCCAGGTCCGAGATTTCCGGAAAGGTCGCGTCGATGCCAAAACCGACCTCGGCCAGCCCCAGCCCGCGCATGCCGGGCGTGTCGATCAGCCAGCCCCCCGCCAGCATCCGGTGCAGCGACCGGCCTGTCGTCGTATGCCGCCCGCGCGCATCATCGTCGCGGATGTCGCGGGTCGCGGCATTGCCGCCGGTCAGCGCATTGGCAATCGTCGTTTTGCCCACACCGGACGTACCAGCAAAGGCAATGGTCTGCCCCTGTCCGCACCATGGCGCGAAATGCGCAGGCAGATCGGCAGCCTTGGCATTGACGGCCAGCACCGCCAGATCACGGCCCAGGGCGCGTGCCTGATCTGCAAAACCGGCCGGATCATCGGTCTGGTCAGCCTTGGTCAGCACGATCACCGGACGCACGCCCGCATCATGTGCCAACGCCAGATAGCGTTCTAACCGCGCGGGGTTGAAATCGGCGTTGCAGGATGTGGTGATGAACAAAGTGTCCAGATTGGCCGCGATCAGCTGTTTGTCGCCCGTGTGGTATTCGGTGCCGCGCGACAATTCGGTCTGCCGGTCCAGCACGCGGATCAGCCGGTATTGCGCCGGTGCGCACAGCACGAAATCCCCCACCGCGACCACCGCTGTCGTCAGCCCTGGATCCAACGTCAGATCGATTGACCCGTCGGCCGTCAGGGCCACCACGCGGTCGCGATGCACATTGGCGATGCGAGCAGGGGTCAGGTCGGTATCATCTGGACCCAGCTGCCTTTGCTGGAACGCATGCCAGCCAAGCGCATCCAGCCCGGTAAGGGCCGTCACCATAGCGGCCTGATTGGGCGAATTTCGGTAATCGGAGTGACCTCTTGTTGTGCCGACGGTCCCTTACGGGCCTGTTCAGATGTATCGTAAGCAGCGCAGGCAGGTGCTGCAACCCCGTTGCACGCCGCGCAAGTACGCCGCTTTCCCCAAACCATACAAGAAGGGGCGCAGACCGGATGTCGCTCTGGCAACGCCATGGCCAGACCATCGTCAAACCACCACAGGCGGAATTAAGCCTATTTTCAAAGCGTTGGATGGTCTGACCTTGTGCTTTGCTGCACTGCCGCAATATGGACGTCAATCGCCCCCGCACCACCGAAGCGCGCGGCGATCACCTCTTTTGCAATCACATGATCTGGGACCCTAATGGCCTTTGCGACACTTATGAATAGACGTCAGTTGTTGAAATCCGGCGCAGCGACAGCCGCCGCGCTGATGGCCAGCGGCGTGATTGCGCAGGATGTGGTCGATCCCGTGCCGTTTTCTTTTGATATCCTGTCAGACATGGCGCAGGCGCAGGCCGCCGCCCCCTTTGTCGCAGGCTCCCGCCCCGAAGGGTTCCTTGGCGCGCTGGATTACGACGATTACCGCCTGATCCGGTTCCGTGCGGACCACGCGCGCTGGGCTGACAGCGATGCTGCGTTCCATGTCCATGCGTTTCACACCGGCTGGCTGTTTGGTGAACCTGTCAAACTGTTCGAGCTGACACATGACGCGGACAGCCTGATCGCGGCACCGATGGTGTTTTCGACGGCGGATTTCGAATATTTGAACGATCTGGCCGACCGCGTGCCTGCGGATGCGCAATTGCCCGGCGTTGCCGGTTTCCGGCTGAACACGCCGTTGAACCATCCTGAGCGTTTTGACGAATTGGTGTCATTTCTGGGTGCCAGCTATTTCCGCGCCCTTGGCCGCGACAGCCGCTATGGGCTGAGCGCGCGGGGGCTGGCGCTGAACACCGCAGGCCCCCAGCCCGAGGAATTCCCCCGTTTTACGCGGTTCTATCTGGAACGCCCGACGCAAGGCGAGGACGAAACCACCGTCTATGCCCTGCTTGACAGCCCCAGCGTCAGCGGTGCCTACCGCTTTGTTATCCGCCCCGGTGACACGACCGAGATGGACGTGACCGCGCGCCTGTTCTTTCGCGCCGATGTGGCCGAACTGGGGATCGCGCCGCTGACCTCGATGTTTTTGTTCAACGGCGTCAACCGTGCGGGGTTCGATGATTACCGCCCGCGCGTGCATGACAGCGACGGGCTGCGGATCGTGCAGCAAGGCGGTGATGTGATCTGGCGGCCGCTGAACAACCCGTCCCGTCTTGCGGGGTCGTATTTCGTGGAAAACAACCCCGTCAGCTTTGCCCTGCACCAGCGCGAACGCGATTTCACCAAATACCTTGATGCCGGCGCGCATTACGAGATGCGCCCCTCGCTCGAGGTGGTGCCGCTGGGCGATTGGGGCGCAGGCCATGTCCGGCTGGTCGAAATCCCCACCGCGCTGGAAGTCGAGGATAATATCGTCGCCTATTTCATCCCTGCAGGCAAAGTTGCGGCAGGGGATACGCGTGAATTCGCGTACCGGCTGCGCTGGGGCGATCTGCCCGAAAACGACACTGCCGATCTTGCGCATGTGGTGGAAACCCGCGCCGGTGCGGGCGGCGTATCGGGTGTCGTCAATCCCGAAAACAAGCGTAAATTCGTGATTGATTTCAAGGGCGGTTTGCTGTCCCGCCTTGGGCCTGACGCCGAAGTGACGCCTGTGGTGGCTGTGGTGGGTGGCGATCTGGTCGCGGTCACGCTGGCCCGTGTGGATGATAGCGATCTGTGGCGCGTGGTGCTGGATGTGCAATCCGACAGCCCGCTTGTTGAACTTTCTGCGCATGTTGCGGGTTATGATCGCAAGTTGACGGAAACGTGGCTTTACCAGTGGATCAGACCGCATGCGTGATATGTCCCCCCGTGATGATGCCGATATCGAACGGATGATCGCCGCGATCGGTGCGCTGCCTGATGCGCCGATGGTGATGGTGCGGCAGGACCTCGAACAGGCGGGTGCGCGGGTGCTGCATGGGCTGGTGCCACGCCTGTTGGGCCTGTTCATGTCAAAGGCTGGCCAGTAAATCATGCAAAACTCTACGCGCGATGACCGCGATGTGAAGGCTTGGCGCATGTTTGCTTTGGCTGTCAGCGTGACGGCGGGCCTTGTCGCTTTCGTGTTTTTTCTGCGCTTTGGTATCGCCGACGGGCTGGATGTGATCGACATGCTGCGCAGCGGTCTGTTGCTGGTCTCGACCTTCTGGCTGTCATGGGGGGCGATGCTGGCCTTTGTGGGGCTGACCACGCGGGCGCGCGCGCCTGTCATCGACCGCAGCGCACCATTGCAAGGCCGCATCGCCGTGCTGGTCCCGATTTACGAAGAAGACCCCGTCACCACCTTTGCACGGATCGCGGCGATGGATATGTCGCTGGCCGCCACCGGCCATGGTGACGCCTTCGACATCGCGATCCTGTCGGATACCCGCACCGATGTGGTCGCCGCGCGTGAACGGCTTTGGTATCTGCGTCTGCTGCGTGACAGCAACGGGCAGGGGCGGATTTTCTATCGCCGCCGCGCCAGCAACACGGGCAAGAAAGCGGGCAATGTCGCGGATTTCATCCGCACGTCCGGGGCGGCCTATGAATTTGCGATCATCCTTGATGCCGACAGCCTGATCGAGGGCGCAACCATGGTCGAAATGACCCGCAGGATGCAGGCGGACCCCGATCTGGGGCTGTTGCAGACCTTGCCGCGGATCATCGGGGCGCGGTCGCGCTTTGGCCGCGCAATGCAGTTTTCGGCGGCGTTCAATTCGCCCGTCTTCGCGCGCGGGCTTGCGATGATGCAAGGGCGCACCGGCCCGTTCTGGGGGCATAACGCGGTCATCCGCACCCGCGCCTTTGCGCAAAGTTGCGGCTTGCCGCAACTGGCAGGCAAGCCCCCGTTCGGCGGTCATATCCTCAGCCACGATTACGTCGAGGCGGCGCTGCTGGCGCGCGCGGGCTGGAATGTCCGGCTGGATGACGATCTGGACGGCAGCTACGAGGAAGGGCCGGAAAATATTGTCGATCATGCCAAACGCGACCGGCGCTGGTGCCAAGGCAACCTGCAACATGCGCGGCTGGTCTTTGCCCCCCGTCTGCGGGGCTGGAGCAGGTTTGTCTTTGTGCAAGGCATCCTTGCCTATCTGGCGTCTGTTGTCTGGCTGGCGTTCCTGCTGGCAAGCGTGGCGGCCCCTGTCTTTGGCCCGCCGGTCGTGTATTTTCCGACCCAATACTGGCCCTTGCCGGTCACGCCACCCGATCAGACCACGCTGGCCCTTGCCTTGGTCATCGGCATTTTTGGCCTGCTGATCCTGCCCAAGCTGTTGATCGGCGCCGATGCCGTGCTGCGCGGGCGCGCGCGCGGGTTCGGCGGCTGGTGGTCTGCGACGCAGGCGACGATGTCGGAGCTGCTGTTGTCCTCGATCACGGCACCGATTTTCATGCTCTACCAGACGCGGTCGGTGTTTCAGGTGTTGCTGGGGCGCGACGGCGGCTGGCCTGCGCATGACCGCGGCGACGGGCGGCTGCGGCTGGCGGATGCCTTTGCCGCCAGTCACTGGATCGTGGCCTGCGGCTTGATTGGTCTGACGCTCGCCGCCGTGTTGTCGCCGGACCTGTTGTTGTGGTTCCTGCCAGTCACGCTGCCGATGGTAGCCGCACCTTTCATCATCGCCTGGACATCGCACCCCGGTGCGCCGGGGCTATTTGCGACACCGCAAGATTTGGCACTTGCGCCGGTGATGCGCTTGCGCGCGGCGGTGCTGGAAGGCTGGCAGGCAGGCAACACAGACGACGAACCAGAGCTTTGGTCAGGGAATTTGCACTATGTCTGACATGATCGGCAGCCGCGCCACAGCGGACCGCGACCCAAGGCTGGACGTGTTTCGTGGATTGGCGTTGGTGATGATCTTTATCAACCATGCGCCGCGCAACTGGCTGGAAAATCTGACCAACCGCAATTTCGGTTTTTCAGACGCGGCCGAAGGGTTTGTCTTGATGTCGGGGATCGCTGCTGGCATCGCCTATTCCGGCTATTTCCGGCGGGCTGATCCGCTGACGGGGATCGCCCGCGTGTTGCGGCGGGTCTGGACCATATATCAGGTGCATATCCTGATCACCGTGGTTGCGCTCGCCATCGCCGCTGCGGCGGCGCTGTGGTTCGGCGCGCCCGATATGATGCGCAAACACGGAATCTGGGTGCTGGTCAAAGACCCTTTGGGTTTTCTGATCGGGGTGCCGCTCTTGGGGCATCAGCTGGGCTATGTGAATATCCTGCCGCTGTATCTGGTGCTGTTGATGCTGGTGCCGCCGGTGATCTGGGGCGCGCTGCGCTGGCCGCTGGTCGTGCTGGGCCTGTCCATCGCAGTCTGGCTGGCGGCGGGGCTGCTGCGGGTCAATTTTCCGAACTATCCCCAGCAGGGTGGCTGGTTTCTGAACCCGTTGTCATGGCAATTGCTGTTCGTGATCGGCCTGCTGACCGGCATTGCGCATAAGGCGGCAGAGCGGTTCGTGCCGGTCCTGCCGTGGCTGCAATGGCTGACGGGGGGCTTTTTGTTGCTGTCGCTGATCTGGATGCAATGGCCCGATTTCGCGTCTTTCATGCGCGGCGGGCTAAAGGCGGCGCAGGATGCGGGCGCACCTTGGGTGATGACCAGTTTCAGCAAGACCTATCTGTCCGCACCGCGCCTGTTGCATATCCTTGCGCTGGCCTATTTTCTGTCCAGCTTTGCCGCGGTCAGGCGCGCCTGCCATCTGGGGGTGACAGCGCCTCTTGCCTTGCTGGGGCGGCAGGCGCTGCCGGTCTTTGCGCTTGGCACGGTCCTGGCCTTTGCCATTCAGGCGGTCAAGACGGTGACGGGGCAGGATGTCGTGCTGGACACGCTGATGATCGCGGGCGGGGTGCTGGCGCAGCTGGGGCTGGCGGCGGCCAAGCAATACTGGCCCAAGCCGCGCGCGGTTCTGCCCTAGCCCATGCGTTCGGATGCATAGGACCCCGGCGAGGCCGGGAACACCACCGTCTTGTTGCCGTTCAGCATGACGCGGCGGTGGATATGGGCGTGGATCGCACGGGCCAAGACCTGGCTTTCGACATCGCGGCCAAGGCTGACGTAATCGGCTGGCGATTGCGCATGGGTCACGCGCGCGATGTCCTGTTCGATGATCGGGCCTTCATCCAGATCGGCCGTGACATAATGCGATGTCGCCCCGATCAGTTTCACGCCGCGTTCATAGGCCTGTTTATAAGGGTTCGCCCCTTTGAAGCTGGGCAGGAACGAATGGTGGATATTGATGATCTTGCCCGACATTTGCTGGCACATCCGGTCTGACAGCACCTGCATATACCGCGCCAGCACGACCAGATCGGCGCCAGTCGCATCGACGACATCCATGATGCGGGCCTCAGCCTCGGGCTTGTTTTGCTTGGTGACGGGGATGCAATGGAACGGGATGTCATGGTTCACCACGACTTTTTGGTAATCCATATGGTTGGATATCACCGCCACGATGTCGATCGGCAACGCGCCAATGCGCCAGCGGTAGAGCAGGTCGTTCAGGCAATGGCCGAACCGCGACACCATGATGATGACCTTCATGCGCACCGCTTCGTCGTGAAAGGCGAAGGCCATGCCGAATCTCGTGCCGATGTCGCCGAAGTCATCCGCGATCGTATCCAGCGCTGCGCCCGTTTCGCTGGTAAAGCTGACCCGCATGAAAAACTTGCCGGTCTCGGTGTCGTCGAATTGTGAACTGTCGGTGATGTTGCAGCCATGGTCGGCCAAAAAGCCGGCTATGGCGGCAACAATGCCACGGGCGCTGTCGCAGGTGACGGTCAGGGCGAATTTGGTCATGGGATGCTTTCGGCTATAAAACAATACGTCTGCGGTGGTCGGGTCTTTTCGTGTCATGCCTGCCGCGGTCAGCACAAGGCGTAGGATGTCCGGCAGGGCGTGTTTTTTTCTCAAGATCACCCTTTTGTTAACCCCGCCATAGCGATCACGACGATACATATGGCATTGACGACTACGGGCGGCATGACAGGTGCAAAACTGCGATCAACCGTTGCCGCACGACTTTGAATATGGCATGAAACGACAATGCAACTAAACGAAAGAGTTTAGATTTTGACTGACTATACCACACGCCGTACCATGATGGTCGATACACAGGTTCGCCCGTCCGATGTCACCCGGTTTCCGATCATCGACGCGATGCTGACCATCCCGCGCGAAGATTTTGTACCCGACAATCTGCGCGAGGCGGCCTATGTCGGCGAAAACCTGGATATCGGCAAAGGCCGGATCATGCTGGAACCACGCACGCTGGCCAAGATGCTGGAACTGGCCGATGTGCAGCCGGGGCATGTGGCGCTCGATATCGGGTGCGGGCTTGGCTATTCCACCGCTATCCTTGCCAGCCTGTGTGATTTCGTCGTCGCCATCGAGGATGACACGGCCCGCGCCGAAGAAGCGCAGAGCCTGCTGTCAGGACATGGAATCGACAATGCCGCCGTCATGGCAGGCCCGCTGGTGGCGGGATCGGCGAAATCGGGACCTTTTGATCTGATCATGGTGCAGGGGGCGGTCGAACATCTGCCCGATGATCTGCTGGCGCAATTGCGCGAAGGCGGGCGGGTTGTCTGTCTGTTTGCCGAAGGCGCGCTGGGCGTGGTGCGCGTTGGCCACAAGATGGACGGCACGGTCAACTGGCGATTCGGCTTTAATGCCGGCGCGCCGGTGCTGGACGGGTTCCGACGGCCTGTGGCTTTTGCGCTTTGACGGAAACGACTGGCCCTGATTTGGGCTTTAACTGGTGACACGATAGGGACCAAGATGATCAAACGCAGTGCAATTGCCGGTCTGGCCATGATGATGACCCTGATCGCGGCACCCGCCGTGCGCGCAGAAACATTGGCCGATACATTGACCGCGGCCTATACCAACTCGGGGCTGCTGGATCAAAACCGCGCCCTGCTGCGTGCGGCTGATGAAAATGTCGCGCAATCCGTGGCGGCAACCTTGCCGGTGATCAACTGGGCGATGGCCACCAACAGGACGTATAATGCGGCAGCGCAAACATCGGCGCTGCAAGACACGACATCGACGACGGCGCGCATTTCGGGGTCGCTGACGCTTTATGATGGCGGGGCGAACCGGCTGGCGATCGACAGCCAGAAAGAAATTGTGCTCAGTACCCGCCAATCTTTGCGCGGTATTGAACAAGATGTGCTTTTGCGCGCGGTGCAGGCTTATATGAACGTGCGCCGCGAACGTGAATTTGTTGAATTGCGCCAGAACAACCAACGGCTGATCACACAAGAATTGCAGGCCGCGCGCGACCGTTTCGACGTGGGCGAGGTGACGCGCACCGATGTGTCGCTTGCCCAGGCCCGGCTTGCCGGATCGCAAAGCCTGCTTGCGGCAGCACAGGGCAACCTTGCCCAGTCGATCGCGGAATATACCGCCGCTGTGGGCCGTGTACCCAGTGGATCAGGCGCAGCAGCGCCCGCGCCTGTGCTGCAATCGGTGCAAGACGCCAAGGCATTCGCCCTGCGCAACCACCCCGCCGTGCTGCAAGTGCAGCATTCCGTCGCCGCGGCAGAACTGGCCGTCCAGCGTGGCGAGGCGGCCTTGCGCCCGAGCCTGTCGCTGAACAGTTTTGTTGCCGTTGACGACGAATGGAACGAAAGCGCGCAGATCGGCCTGTCCTTGGGTGGCCCGATTTATAATGGCGGGGCAATTGCCAGCCAGATCCGCCAATTGCAGGCGAACCGTGACGCCAGCCGTGCAGGTCTGCATCTTGCGCTGCTCGGGGTCGAACAACGTGTCGCCAATGCCTATGCCGCGTTGCAGGTCGCGCGCGCGTCGGCGCAGGCCTCCGACCAACAGGTCAGCGCTGCGCGAATCGCGTTTGAAGGCGTGCGCGAAGAAGCCTCGCTTGGGTCGCGGACCACGCTGGATGTGCTGAATGCGGAGCAGGAATTGCTGGACGCACAGGCAAACCGGATCGCTGCAGATGTTGACGAGGTGATCGCATCTTACAGCGTCTTGGCCGCAATGGGCTTGCTGACCGCCGAGCATCTGCAACTGCCGGTCCAGCAATATGACGTCAGCGCCTATTACAATCTTGTCAACAACTCTCCCGTGGCCGCTTCGCCGCAGGGCGAGGCGCTGGACCGCGTACTTGAAGCATTAAGCCGGGATTAACGCGCAGTTGTTATGCAAGGCCCTTTCCGCTAGGCTTAGCTGAATTCGCGCGAAATGGGGAATAACGATGTCGAACATGGCACGGTCGAACGAGATCGACGAACTTGTCTTGTCGGTGCGCAATCTGGTGTCCTACAAGGACACCGATCTGACGCGCAAGATGCCGCCGCAGGACCGCCTGATGCTGGTGCCTGCGTGGCGGATCGACGTACCGCAGGACAAGACACCCGATCACACAGCCCCGACCGCATCCGCCGATTTGCTGGTGCTTGAAAACGCGGTGATGCCGGACGCGCCGCGTCTGGGCGGCACTGTCGCGGACCTCGAGGTTGCCGTGACGGCCCGCGCCGAAGATTGGGAGCCCGATGGTGGTGAACCCTTCGATCAGGCCGCTTGGGCTGCCAGCGCTTTTGATGTGCCGCAAGACGACCCTGCCTCTGCCATCCCGGGGGCTGCGATTGCCGACGCGCTGTCACCGATCGCACAATCGGGGCTTGATGCCCGGATCGCCGCTGATATCGCCGCGCAGGACGCCAGTTTGCCGATAGATGAACCCGCCCTGCGCGCCGCAGTCGTGCGCATCCTGCGCGAAGAATTGGCAGGCGAGCTGGGCGAAAAGATCACGCGCAACGTGCGCAAACTGGTCCGCCGCGAAATCAACCGGGTGCTTGTGTCGCACGATCTGGACTGATCACAGGTCCGGCCAACGTCAAGAGCATGTCGATATCCAGATGCTGTTCCAGATGATCCGCCAGCGCATCGAGCGTTTTTTCTACTTGTGCATCATAGCCATAGGCCGCAACAGGCTTGCCTAGCTGTGCAAAAAATGCCGACCGGAACGCATCGGCGCTGAACAAGCCATGCAGGTAGCAGCCCATGATCCGCCCATTGGGTGACGCCGCCCCTTCGCCGCGCCCGTCCAACGAGAGCCATGCGCGCGCGCAATCGGGGCCGGTCGTTGCACCCATGTGGATTTCATAGCCGCTGACCGCATCGCCACTGGCCAGATAGACGGCCTGCGACAGCGCCAGCCGTTTGTGTGGTTGCATTACCGTCGCCACATCCAGATGGCCCAGCCCCGCCACGCTGCGCGCCGGCCCTTCGATGCCGTCAGGGTCGGCGATGGTCTGCCCCAGCATCTGATAGCCGCCGCAGATGCCCAGCACATGCCCGCCGCGCCGGATATGCGCGGCAAGGTCGATGTCCCAGCCTTGGGCGCGGAAATGCGCCAGATCCGCGATGGTCGATTTCGACCCCGGCAGGATCACCAGATCGGCATCGGCGGGCAGGGGGCGGCCTGCCTCGATAATCTCGACGCTGACGCCGGGGGTGCCGGACAACGGGTCCAGATCGTCGAAATTGGCAATCCGGTTCAGGCGTGGCACGGCGATGCGGATCGCACCACCCTTGCGGCTTTTGATATCCATCACATCCTCGGCGGGGAGTTTCCACGCATCCGCGAACCACGGGATGATCCCCAGCGGGGTCCAGCCGGTGCGGGCGGTGATGATGTCCATGCCATCGGCAAACAGGGTCGGATCACCGCGAAACTTGTTGATCGCATAACCCTTGATAAAGGCCAGGTCATCATCCGGCAGCACCGCATGTGTACCGACCATCTGCGCAATGACACCGCCACGGTCGATATCGCCGATCAGCACGACAGGCACACCCGCCGCAGCGGCAAAACCCATATTGGCGATGTCACCGGCGCGCAGATTGACCTCGGCCGGGCTGCCGGCACCTTCGACGATGATCAGGTCACGGCCTTGGGCCAGACGGTGGAAACTGTCCAGCACCGCGGGTAGCAGCGTTGCTTTGTGCTTGCCATAATCGCGCGCCTTGAGCGTGGCGACCCGTTGACCCTGCACGATGACCTGCGCGCCGATATCGGTTTCGGGTTTCAGCAGAACCGGGTTCATGTCGATCACCGGTGCCAGCCCGCAAGCCAGCGCCTGCAAGGCCTGTGCGCGCCCGATCTCGCCGCCATCGGCGGTGACGGCGGCATTGTTGGACATGTTCTGCGGTTTGAACGGGGCGACAGACAGGCCGCGCCGCACGCAGGCGCGCGCGATGCCCGCCACCAACATGGATTTCCCCACATTGGACCCCGCCCCCTGGATCATGATTGCCTTGGTCATTGCGCACCCTTTCGTTGAGGCTTGATACGCATCGGGTGGGCCGCCGCAAACGAAAAACGCGATCCCGAGGGATCGCGCTTTTCAATGCGTCTTGGGATAGCGCGGCATTCAGGCGGCGCGCGATTCCTGTTCAGCTGCGTTGCGACGTTCGCTTTCTTCGCGCGACAGGGCGACCGAGGTACGAATCCCCTTGCCTACAAATTCCATCAGCCCGTTGACCACACGTTCATTCGGGTCGATGCCGGCACAGGACAATACTTCACGGCCATCACGCGACCGGGCCCAGCGGGCGATCTGTTCGGGCCCATTGCCATATTTCTTGTCATCAGCGATCGCGTCATCAAGCGCAGCAAGAACGACGGCAGCAAAGAGTTTGCGGGCACGGTTGCCCTGTTCGTTGTTGAACGCTGTTCCGTCGACGAAATCTCTCATTTGGCTTCCTTTTTTGCTCTTGCGGTTCCGCGTGCTCGCCCTTATGCACACTCAGCTCCGATTCGGGGGGCTTGTTTTTGCATAACAGCCATGCGTTTGCGGCATGGCTCTCGCTTGGCGGTCTGGCGTCGGACTGATCTTGCACGCATGCCTTTGCGCCTATATAGGCATGAGCGATCGCCATACAAGACTTGGCCCCCATTCTGTCATGAAGTGACCCATGCCCAAAATCAACGGTAACGAAATCCGCCCCGGCAACGTGCTGGAACACGAAGGTTCCTTGTGGGGCGCTGTGAAAGTCGATCACGTCAAGCCCGGCAAGGGTGGCGCATTCGCGCAGGTCGAGCTGAAAAACCTGCGCGACGGGCGCAAGCTGAATGAACGTTTCCGGTCTGCCGACAAGGTCGAGCGCGTGCGTCTGGATCAAAAGGACCAGCAGTTCCTGTTTGAAACCGATGGGATGCTGACCTTCATGGACAGCGAAACCTATGAACAGATCGCCCTGCCTGTCGATATTCTGGGTGACCGGCGCCCGTTCCTGCAGGACGGCATGGTTGTGCATATCGAATATTACGGCGAAGAGGCGTTGAACGTCACCCTGCCGCAAAAGGTGGTCTGCAAGGTTGCCGAAACCGAACCTGTCGTCAAAGGCCAGACGGCGGCGAATAGTTTCAAGCCTGCGATCCTTGATAACGGTGTGCGTGTGATGATCCCGCCTTTCGTGGGAACCGATGAAGACATCATCGTGAACACCGAATTGTTCGAATACGTCGAACGCGCCTGATATTTGCCTGCGGCGCTGCGCGCCTTGGGCCTCTGGCAGGGATATTTAGGCTCGGAAGATGCCGGATGTTTCTATGCGAATGTGATCGTTGCGCTGCCGGCCTGCATCGGGCCGGTGGCGCGGTCGAACCGCAGATAGGCGATGGCGTGATCGCCGCTGATCGTGTGTAACACCCCGGTATCCTTGCCATCTGCCGTGATCGGATCGCCGGGCTGGGCCGCACCGTCGATGCGCACCCGCGCCAGACCTTTGCGCAATTCGGTCTTGTGTTTCATCCGTGCGACGATTTCCTGTCCGACATAGCAGCCTTTGCGGAAATCGACGCCGTGCAGCGCCTCGAACCCGGCTTCCAGCACATAGGTTTCGGGCGTCAGTTCGATCCCGGTTTCGGGGATCAGATGGGCGACGCGCAAAGCATCCCAATCGGTCTGGTCACTGATGTCGCTGTCGCCATAGAGCCGCCACCCCATGCCCGCGTGCCGCGGGTCGGACAAAGCACCCGGTGGCGTGGAACCTGTTCCACGCGACACCACCAGATCGGTCTGCCCGATCTGCACCGCCGCGCGCAGCCGGTACATGCTCAGGCGTTGCAGCAAGGTTGCACCATGGCTTTGTGCGACATCCACCAACAGCCGGTCATCCTGCCCCAGCACGAAGAAATCGGCGATGAACTTGCCTTGCGGCGTCAGCAAGGCGGCATAGATGATGCCCTGTGCGGCGCGGGTCACATCATTGGTCACCAGCCCTTGCAGGAATGACACCCGGTCCACGCCCGAGATCGACAGGACCATGCGGTCAGACATTGGTTTTTTCCTTGTTGCGAAAATTGCTGGCGGTTCAAGTCGGCGGTGGCTTTGGCGATTGTTTGTCCTTTGGTCTAGTCGCAAACGGGGGCACAGGGCAAGGTGGGGCTGGTTGACGCTGCCAAGCACGGCGCTACTGTCCGCCCGACACCCTTTCAGAAAGCGTATTCATGTCACTCTCCAATGGTCGGGCCTATCTGGCTATCCCCGGTCCCTCTGTCATGCCCGATGCGGTTTTGCGCGCAATGCATCGTGCGTCACCCAATATCTATGAGGGAGAATTGCATGATCTGACGCGCAGCCTGATCCCCGATCTGCAGGCTGTCGCCATGACCAAATCCAAGGTCGCGATCTATATCGGCAACGGCCATGCCGCCTGGGAGGCTGCATTGGCCAATACCTTGTCGCGCGGTGACACGGTGCTGGTGCTGGCGACAGGCCCGTTCTGCATCGGCTGGGGCGAGATGGCGGCGCAGATGGGTGTGCATGTCGAAACGCTGGATTTCGGCGTCAACGCGCCTGTCGATCCTGCCCGTGTGCGCGCGCATCTGGCAGCCGATACTGCACATCGGATCAAGGCGGTGCTGGCCGTACATGTCGATACATCGACCAGCGTCAAGAATGACATCGCTGCCTTGCGTGCGGCCATTGATGCCGCGCGCCATCCGGCGATGCTGTTTGCTGATTGCATCGCGTCGTTGGGCTGTGACCGGTTCGAGATGGACGCCTGGGGCGTCGATGTCATGGTTGCGGGCTGCCAGAAAGGGCTGATGACGCCTGCGGGGATCAGTTTCGTCTGGTTCAACGCCAAGGCCGATGCCGCGCGCGGCGATTGCGTGACGCGATATTGGGATTGGCGCCCGCGGGCCGCGCCAGAGCTGTTTCACCAGTATTTCAACGGCACCGCGCCAACACATCATCTGTATGGCCTGCGTGCGGCGCTTGACATCATGCTGGCCGAAGGGCTGGACAATGTCTTTGCCCGCCATGCCACGCTGGCCCGCACGATCTGGGCTGCGTTTGACTGCTGGTCGGCGGATGGCCCGCTGCATCTGAATGTTGCGGATTCGGCGCATCGGTCGCATGCGGTGACATCCGCCGGGATTGGCGCACCCTTGGGCGACAAGCTGCGCCATTGGTGCGAACATCGCTGCGGGTTGACGCTGGGGATCGGGCTGGGGCGTGTGCCTGCGGATGGCTATTTCCGCATCGGGCATATGGGGCATGTGAATGCCCATATGATCATGGGCGCGCTGGGCACGATTGATGCGGGGCTGAAGGCGCTGGATATTCCGCATGGCCGCGGCGCGTTAGAGGCTGCGTCCAGCGTGATTGCCACCGCCTGACCCGCCGCAGCAGGCCCGCCACCGCCGTTGCCTGCCTACCCAAAGCACCTATGTTGCGGTTTCAGCCGCCTTTCGCCCGGTCCAGCGCCTGCGGCAGGCTCTGGCCGAATGCGGCGATCTGGTCGGGGGTGCCGCAGCTGACGCGGATACAGCGGTCTTGCGGTGCCACGAAGGGCATCCGGACGAAAATGCCATCTGCGACCAATGCTGTCAGCACCGCGCGTGCGAAGGCCCCATCCTGCCCGCAGTCGATGGTGACGAAATTCGTGGCGGATGGCAGGGCGGTCAGCCCATGGGCGGCCGCGATGCGCCCTATTGCGGCGCGCGACGTGGCGATGGCTGTGCGGACGTGGTCGATCCATGCGCTGTCTTGCAAGGCGGCCAGCGCGCCGGCCTGCGACATCCGGCACATGCCGAAATGGTTGCGCACCTTTTGAAAGCCCGCGATCACATCTGCTGCCCCGATGGCGTAACCCACCCGCGCCCCGGCCATGCCATGTCCTTTGGAAAAGGTGCGCAGGCGGATCACATTGGGCGTATCCGCCGCGATATCGGGGGCGGTGCCATGGGGGGCAAGGTCGATATAGGCCTCGTCCAGCAGCAGCAGGCAATCTGCGGGCAGGTTTGCTGCCATGTCTGCGATGACATGGCCCTGGTGCCAGCTGCCCATCGGGTTGTCGGGATTGGCGATATAGACCAGTTTCGCGCCGGTTTCATGCGCCTTGGCGATCAAGGCTGCGGGGTCTTCGTGATTGCCCGCATAAGGCACCTTGTGCAGCACCCCGCCGAAACCCGTGACGTGGTAGTTGAAGGTTGGATAGGCTCCGTCCGATGTGACCGCGCTGTCACCCGCGCTGATGTAAAGCCGCACCAGCAGGCCCAAAAGCCCGTCGATCCCTTCGCCCACCATGATATTGTCGATGTCTGTGCCGTGATGGGCGGCAAGGGCTGTGCGCAAATCATGGCTTTCGGGGTCGCCGTACATCCAGACCTCGGTCGCGGCCTGTTGCATCGCGGCGATGGCACGGGGCGAGGGGCCAAAGGCGCTTTCGTTGGCCCCGAGCCGCGCGGTGAAGACCTGCCCGCGGGCGCGCTCCTGCGCCTCTGGCCCGACAAAAGGGACTGTGGCGGGGAGTGAGGCAGCAAGCGGGGTCAGGCGGGGATGGGTCATCGTGAAAACTTTTATGCGCTCCGCGCGGGGAGTATTTTTGGAAATAAGAAGTGGGGGGCCAAGCGGATGGCCCCCGCCGTGTTTAGCCCAGTTCCTGCAGTCGCGCGATGGCCGCCTTGATCTGGGTGTCTTCGTTTTCGCGCAAGGCGAGGTTGGCGCGGGCCTCTTCCACCACGTCATCGGGCGCGGAGGCCACGAAGGCTGGGTTGTTCAGCCGTCCGCGCAGGCCGCCCAGTTCCTTGGCGAGTTTCTGGGAAGTCTTTTCAAGCCGTGCGATTTCGGCGGCGACGTCGATCAACCCTGCGAGAGGCAGGCCGAACGTGCCGCCGTCCATTGGAATCGTGACGCAGCCTTTGGGAAAGCTGTCGACATGGGTCAGGCTGTCGATCCGTGACAGCCGCTGGATCAGGGCGGCGTTGTTATCCCAAGCGGATTGGCCTTTGCCATCAAGCCCCGTCACCAGAAGCGGCACCTGTGCGCCTGCGGGCACATGGACCTGCGCGCGCGCCGAACGGGTGTTGTCGATCAGGCCGATCACCCAGTTCATTTCGCGGTCGGCGTCGGTGTCGACAAGTGCGCTGCCGTAGCTTGGCCAATCGGCGTGGCAAAGCATTTTGGCGCGGGTGTCTGCCAGCCCCCAGAGTTCTTCGGTGATGAAGGGCATGATCGGGTGCAACAGGATCAGGCATTGATCCAGCACCCAGCGCAGAGTTTGTTCGGTTTCCAGCTTTGCGGCGGCATCCTCGCCTTGCAGGATCGGTTTGGAGAATTCCAGATACCAGTCGCAGACCTTGCCCCATGTGAAGGCATAAAGCGCATCCGCCGCATCGTTGAACCGGTAGGCGTGTAGGGCCGCATCCACGGTTTCGCGCAGCTTGCCTGTTTCACCGATGATCCATTTGTTCAGCGTCAGGGTCGCCTCTGGCCGTGTGGGATCGCCCGGATAGGGGATAGTGTAATGGTCGGCAAAGCTGAAGGCGTTCCAGAGTTTGGTGCCGAAGTTCCGGTAGCCCTTGATCCGGTCTTCGGAGATTTTCAGCACGCCGCCGATGGCCGCCATCTGCGCGTTGGAGAACCGCAAGGCATCGGCACCATATTGGTCGATCATGTCCAGCGGGTCGATGACATTGCCCTTGGTTTTCGACATCTTCTCGCCCTTGGCGTCGCGGACGAGCTGGTGCAGGTAGATCGTATGGAACGGGTCCTGGGCCATGACGGCCTGTGACATCATCATCATGCGGGCGACCCAGAAGAACAGGATATCCTGTCCGGTGATCAGGACGTCACCGGGAAAGTATTTCATCGCGGGGTCGTCAGCGGGCCAGCCGAGCGTGCCGAAAGGCCACAGGCCTGAGGAGAACCATGTGTCCAGCACGTCGGGGTCGCGCGTGAGCGCGGTGTCGGGGCCGGCCATCGCCTGTGCTTCGGCCTCGGTGGTGGCGCAATATTGGCTGCCGTCGGCGGCAAACCACACCGGGATTTGATGCCCCCACCAAAGCTGGCGCGAGATGCACCACGGCTCGATATTTTCCAGCCAGTGGTAATAGACTTTTTCGCCGCTTTCGGGGATGATCTTGGTGCGGCCTTGTTTCACCGCTTCCAGCGCGGGGCCAACAATTTTGGCGGTATCCACGAACCATTGGTCGGTCAGCATCGGTTCGATCACCACGCGCGAGCGGTCGCCGAATGGCTGCATGATCTTTTTGGCTTCGACCAAGGGGATCATGGTGGGCGCGTCCCGGACTTGATCCGGGACCTCGGCGTTTGCCGCTGCCTCAGGCCCCGGTTCGGGGGCGGGGACCATGACGGCCAGACCTTCGGCCGTTACATCGGCCACCACACGCGCACGCGCCTCGAACCGGTCCAGCCCGCGATACGCGTCGGGCACAAGGTTCATCGCGGCGATCATTGCCTCGTCGAAATTCTGATCCCCATTGGCGATGGCCTGCGCAATCGCTGCCTCTTCGGCATAGGGCCGCCCGTCAGCGCGCATCGCACCGCGCGTATCCATCAAGGCATACATCGGGATATTGCCCCGCTTGGCGACCTCATAATCGTTGAAATCATGCGCGCCGGTGATTTTCACCGCACCTGACCCGAAGGTCGGATCGGGGTAGGGGTCGGTGATGATCGGGATCAGGCGGCGGTGTTCTTTCGGCCCGACGGGGATTTCGCACAGCTTGCCCACGATGGGCGCATAGCGCGGATCGTCCTTGTGGACGGCAACAGCGCCATCGCCCAGCATGGTTTCGGGCCGCGTCGTGGCGATGGAGATGTAATCGCGCATCTCGCGCAAGGTGACGTTGCCGTCTTCGCCTTTTTCAATATATTCATAGGTTTCGCCACCCGCCAGCGGGTATTTGAAATGCCACATATGGCCGTCGACCTCGATATTCTCGACCTCGAGGTCGGAAATCGCGGTCTCAAAGTGCGGGTCCCAATTGACCAGACGCTTGCCGCGATAGATCAGGCCCTTGTTGTACATATCCACGAAAACGCGGATCACGGCGTCGTGGAAATTGCCGGCAGGTTCGGTGGCGGGCGCTGAATCCGCGCCTGACATGGTAAAGGCAGAGCGTGACCAATCCATGCTGTCGCCCAGACGCCGTGCCTGTTGTTCGATCACACCGCCCTTGTCGCCTTTCCAGTCCCAGACTTTTTTCAGGAAGGCCTCGCGCCCCATCTCGACCCGTTTGGGCTGGCCCGTGGCGGCAAGATCCTTTTCCACCATCAATTGCGTGGCGATCCCCGCATGGTCCAGCCCCGGCTGCCACAGCGTGTCAAACCCCTGCATCCGTTTCCAGCGCGTCAGGATATCCATCAAGGTATGGTTAAAGGCGTGGCCGACATGCAGATGCCCCGTCACATTGGGCGGCGGCAGCATGATGCAGAACGTCTCATCCCGGCTGGCGTTGGCCCCGGCTTTGAAGGCGCCGGCCTCTTCCCACATTTTATAAAGGCGGGCTTCGGCCTCGGCGGCGTTGAAAGTCTTTTCCATCGGCATCAGTGCTGTCCTTTTTCGGCTTGTCGCCAGATACCAAGCGCGCACACCAAGGGAAAGGGTTTGTTCGGGCTGGACTTGGGAGTTTCGCCCGCTAGGGTCTGGACAAGCCATTCAAGGGGATCAGCATGGAAAAATTCGGCAAAAGCCAGTCGGTGACGCGGGTCGAGGATTTGCGCTTTCTGACGGGCGCAGGGCGCTATGTCGATGACGTCGCCCCGGCGGGCGCGCTGCACGCGTTTTTTCTGCGCGCGCCTGTGGCACATGGCAGGGTCACGGCGCTGGATGTGGCGGATGCGCGCGCGATGCCGGGGGTGGCCTTGGTCGTCACCGCGGATGATCTGGTGGCGGCGGGGGTGCGGATGGGGTTGGCGGGCAAGGTGTTGCGCAACAGCGACGGGTCGCGCGCGGCGGCCCCCCTCCGCCCCATTCTCGCGCAGGGCCACGTGCGCCATGTGGGCGAGCCGGTGGCGATGATTGTCGCTGAAACGATGCAGGCCGCGCGCGATGCGGCCGAGGCGATTTTACTGGAAATTGATGATCTGCCTGTCCATGTGGCACTGGAAATCGGCGGCGTGGCGATCCACGCCGAAGCGCCTGGCAACCTTGCCTTTGACTGGGCGCTGGGCGATGCGGATGCGACACGCGCGGCCATCGCCGCTGCCGCCCATGTCGTCACGGCGCAGGTGTTTGACAACCGCGTGATCGTGAACGCGATGGAACCGCGTGGGTGCTTTGCCGAGGTCACGGATGGCCGGTTGCATGTCGCCGTCAACGGGCAGGGCGTCTGGGCCACCAAACGCGACCTGATCCATCATTTCGGCCTGAATGACGCGGATGTGCGCGTGACCACCCCCGATGTCGGTGGCGGTTTCGGGATGAAAGGCATGCGCTATCCTGAACCCTTTTGCGTGGCCCATGCCGCGCGCGTGCTGGGCCGCCCCGTGCGCTGGATGTCGGAGCGCACCGAGGCGATGCTGACCGATAACGCGGGCCGCGATCTGACGACGACCGCGACACTTGCCTTTGATGCTCACCATCGGATCACGGCGTATCAGCTTGATACGATCGCCAATATGGGCGCTTATAATTCGCAATTCGCCCAAGCGATCCAGACAGAATTGTTCGCCAAAGTGCTGATGGGCACCTATGATGTTCAGACCGCCCATATGCGCACGCGCGGTATTTATACCAACACCACCCCCGTCGATGCCTATCGCGGCGCAGGCCGGCCAGAGGCGATTTTCGTGCTGGAACGCAGCATGGACGCCGCGGCGCGCCAATTGGGTGTTGATCCTTGGGAATTGCGGGCGCGCAACTTCATCAAACCTGAACAATTTCCCTATACCACCGTCACGGGTATGACCTATGACGTGGGGGATTTCATGCAGGTTTTGAACACCGCCGGGCGCAACGCTGACCGCGACGGTTTTGCCGCGCGCAAGGCCGCATCGGCCGCGCAGGGCAAATTGCGCGGGCAGGGCCTGTGCTATTACATCGAAAGCATCCTTGGCGATCCCGATGAAACCACCGCCGTTGAATTCACGCCGGGTGGCGCGCTGATCTATGTCGGCACGCAATCCAACGGGCAGGGGCATGAAACCGTCTATGCGCAGTTTCTGGCAGATCAGACCGGTATCCCCGCCGATCGTATCACCGTGGTGCAAGGCGACAGTGACCGCATCCCCACGGGCGGCGGCACGGGCGGGTCGCGGTCGGTGACTGTGCAGAACACCGCGACACTGGCGGCGGTGGCGGTGATCCGCGACGCCTTTACCGCCTTTCTGGCCGAGGCCGAGGGAGTGGATGCCGCCGCGATCCGCTTTGACGATGAACGTTTCCGCATCAACGGGTCCAACCTGACCCCCACCATGCTGGAGGTGGCCGATCTGGCCCGCGCGGCGGGGCGCCATGATCTGTTGCGCCATTCTGCGACCATCACGCTCGACAATCGCAGTTTCCCCAATGGCGCGCATGTGGCCGAGGTGGAAATCGACCCCGCCACCGGTGTCGTCAGTGTCGACCGCTATACCGTGGTTGACGATTTCGGCAATCTGATCAACCCGATGCTGGCCGAGGGGCAGGTCCATGGCGGTGTCGCCCAAGGGATTGGGCAGGCCCTGACCGAACGCGCGGTGTTCGACGCGGATGGGCAGCTTTTGTCGGCCAGCTTCATGGATTATGCCATGCCGCGCGCGGACGATTTGCCGATGATCGGCTTTGCCACCGAATGCACGCCATCGCTTTACAATCCGATGGGCATGAAAGGCTGTGGCGAGGCGGGGACGGTCGGCGCGCTCGCCGCGATCAGCAACGCGGTGATAGATGCCTTGCAGGATGTCGGCGTGACGCAGATCGACATGCCTTTTACCCCGCATCGCGTCTGGCAGGCGATCAGCGCAGCACAGGGTGCCGATGCGGCTGCGTGATTGGGTTTTCGGTCTTTTCGGGCGCAAACCGCGCACCGAAGAGGCCGCAATCCGCCAGCGGGGTCCGGCGATCCATGTCATCATCATGGATGGCACGATGTCGTCGCTGGACCCGGGGGCGGAAACCAACGCGGGCCTGACCTTCAAACTGCTGCGCGAGGGCAGTAAGGGCGCGAATATGACCGTCTATTACGAGGCGGGGATTCAATGGCGTGACTGGGCGACGACGCTGGATGTGATCACCGGACGCGGGATCAACCGCACGATCAGGCGCGCCTATGGCGTGATCGCGTCACGCTATCGGCCCGGTGACCGGATCGTGCTGATCGGCTATTCACGCGGTGCTTTTGCCGTGCGGTCATTGGCGGGGGTGATCGGCATGGTCGGGCTGGTGCGCGCGGATGCGGCCACCGAACGCAACGTGACGCAGGCCTACCGGCATTACCGCACCGGCGGGCGCAGCCAATATGCGGCCGCCTTCCGCCGCCTGCATTGCCATCCTCAGGTCGAGATCGAGGCTGTTGCCGTCTGGGACACCGTCAAGGCGCTGGGCTTGCGGTTTCCGCTCGTCTGGCGCTGGGGGCAGGAACAGCACAATTTCCATTCTGCCGAACTGGCCCCGCATGTGCGGCACGGCTTTCACGCGCTGGCCCGCGATGAACGGCGCAAGGCATATACGCCTGTCCTGTGGTCCTGCCCGCCCGGATGGCAGGGGCATGTCGAACAGGTCTGGTTCAAGGGCAATCACGCCGATGTCGGCGGGCAGGTGCGTGCCTATCCGCCAGCACGCCCGCTGGCCAATATCCCGCTGGTCTGGATGCTTGACCGGCTCGAGGCTTGCGCCGTGCCTTTGCCCGCAGGCTGGCGCGACAGGTTTGCGCAGGATGTGAATGCGCCGTCTATCGGCAACTGGCGCGGCTGGGCGCGGCTGTTCATCGCGCGGCGCAGGCGGGTGATCGGGCGTGACCCGTCCGAACGGCTGCACGACAGCATCGCACAGCGGGTGCAGCGGCGGTCATTCTTGCGACGGGCGCATGATCAGGCAAGTGGTTGATCCGGTTGCATAAAGCTTGCCATCGGCGGCACCCCTGATTTCCCCATGCGCGACACCCGTGCTGCGGCCTGCGTGATCGCTGATGCCGGAAGCCAGAATCTCGGTCCCGATGGGGATCGCGCGGGTCAGGTTCACCTTGTATTCGAGCGTGGTATAAACCGATCCCTTGGGCACCAGCGTCATCACAGCACAGGCCATGCAACTGTCCAGTAAGGTGCCATACCAGCCGCCATGCACGCCGCCCATCGGGTTGGCATGCTCGAATGCAGGCGTGCCGCGAAAGGTCACGCGACCTGCCGCGACTTCGTGCAGGTGGTAATTCATCAGGCCCGAAATCGGGGGGCGGCTGATCTCGCCGCGCTGCATGGATAGCATGAAATCAAGGCCCGACATGGACAGGATAGTGTCCAGATCAAGCAGATCGGCTGGGGTTTTCGCAATGAACATCGGCGCGCCTTTGTGTTTTCGGGCGCAGGCTCGCCTGTCAGGCGACGTTTTGCAACCGTGCTTTGGGCGTGATGCCCAGCGCATGGCACACGTCGCGCGTCAGCTCTGGCCGGTTCAGCGTGTAGAAATGCAGATGATCCACACCACCGCGCACCAGATCGTCGCACAGCTCTGTCGCCAGCGCCGTGGCGAGCAGGTCGGTCGTGCCGTCGCGGGTGGCATTGGTGAATGCATCGCGGATCACCTGCGGGATATGGGTGCCGCATTGGTCCGCAAACCGCTGCGCGCCGGACCAGTTTTCAATCGGCAGAATGCCCGGAATGATCGGCGCGGTGATTCCCGCCTTGGCGCAGGCATCGCGGAACCGGAAAAAGGTGTCGGCCTCGAAAAAGAACTGGGTGATCGCGGATGTCGCACCGGCATCGATCTTGCGCTTGAGAAAGGCGATATCGGCGGCCTGATCGACAGCTTCGGGGTGCTTTTCAGGATAGGCCCCGACGCGGATGGTGAACTGGCCGGTCTCAGCCAAGGCTTCGATCAACTCGACAGAGCTTGCGAAACCGTCCGCATGGGGGGTGAATGTCGCCTGCCCTTTGGGCGCATCGCCGCGCAGGGCCACAATCTCGCGCACACCGGCGGCGGCATAATTCTGTGCGATGTCCAGCGTTTCGGCGCGGGTGGCATCAACGCAGGTCAGATGTGCTGCCACATTCAGCCCGCTGGTGCGGTGGATGGTGCTGACCGCCTCATGCGTCAACTGGCGTGTCGTGCCGCCCGCGCCATAGGTCACCGACACGAAAGTCGGGTCCAGCGGGGCCAGCGTATTGACGCAATCCCACAGCCGGAACGACCCTTCGAGCGATTTTGGCGGGAAGAATTCAAAGGAAACGGTGGGCGTGGACATGACAATACCTCTTGCTTGCCTTGTCGTTTTGTCACGTTTATGAAGTTGAGACAAATTCATAACCTTCACTAACTTCATGAAGAACATTCACATGCACATCGAATTCCGCCATCTGCGCACGATCAAGGCGATCCATGACACCGGCGGGCTGGCGCGTGCTGCGGATCAGTTGAACATGACACAATCGGCCCTGTCGCATCAGATCAAGGGGATCGAGGATCAGGCGGGCGTGGAATTGTTCGTGCGCCGGTCCAAGCCGCTGCGCCTGTCGTCGGCGGGGATGAAGATGCTGGCCGCGGCCGAGGCGATCTTGCCGCAGGTCGCTGCCTTGGAGGCGGAATTTTCGGGTCTGGTATCGGGCAAGGCCGGACGGCTGCATATCGCGATCGAATGTCATGCCTGTTTTGAATGGCTGTTTCCGGTGCTGGAACAATTCCGCAAGGCCTGGCCCGAGGTCGATGTCGATATCCGCCCCGGTCTGGCCTTTGACGCTTTGCCCGCGCTGCGGCGCGAGGATGTCGATCTTGTCGTTTCCTCCGACCCCGAGGATTTGCCCGAGACCGATTTCACCCCGCTGTTTGATTACGAACCGGTGTTCGTGGCCGCAGCCCAGCATCCTCTGGCTGCCAAGGACGTGATCGAGGCCGAGGATTTTCGCGGCCAGACGCTGATCACCTATCCGGTGGACCGCGCGCGGCTTGATATCTTTTCGCAGCTGCTGACACCGGCCAAGGTGGAACCGGCGGCAGTGCGGCAGGTGGAATTGACGGCTGTCATCCTGCTGCTGGTGGCGTCCAATCGCGGTGTAGCGGTGCTGCCTGATTGGGTGGTGCGGCAGGTGCGGTATCATTCCGATTACATCACCCGTCCGCTGACGCGCGCGGGCATTACCCGCAGGCTTTATGCCGCGACCCGCAGCGATGACACCAGTCGCCCCTATATGGCGCATCTGATCCGGCTGGCGCGGCAGGAAGCGGTTAAGCTGCAACGCGGCTGATGCCTTGCCCTCATGCGCATTGCCGCCTATAGGCAGCCCTTGATCCCGAACCAAAGGCAAGACAGATGGCTGGCAGCGCAAATCTCAACGTGATGATGAAAACCGCCCGCAAGGCGGGGCGCGCCTTGCTCAAGGACTTTGGCGAGGTCGAACAATTGCAGGTCAGCACCAAAGGGCCGGGCGATTTCGTTACCCGCGCCGACCGCGCCGCCGAACAGATGATCCGCGAGGATTTGCTGCATGCGCGCCCGTCTTACGGCTTTCTGGGCGAGGAAGGCCGCGAGATCGAAGGCGAAGACCCGACCCGCCGCTGGATCGTCGATCCGCTGGACGGTACCACGAATTTCCTGCACGGCCTGCCGCATTGGGCGGTCAGCATCGCGCTGGAACACAAGGGCCAGATCGTTGCTGGCGTGATCTATGATCCGGTGAAGGACGAGATGTTCTATGCTGAAAAAGGCGGCGGCGCCTGGCTGAACGAAAGCCGCTTGCGCGTGTCTGGCCGCCATAAGCTGATTGAAAGCATCTTTGCCACCGGCCTGCCGTTCGCGGGCCGCGCCGATCTGCCTGAAACCTTGCAGGATCTTGCGCGCCTGTTGCCCGCCTGTGCGGGTGTGCGCCGGTTCGGGGCGGCCGCCCTCGATCTCGCCTATGTGGCGGCGGGGCGGTATGACGGTTTCTGGGAACGCGGGCTGAAATCCTGGGACATGGCCGCCGGTCTGGTGATCGTGCGCGAAGCGGGCGGGATTGTGGAACCTCTGCAAGCCGAGGCCGATATCATCGGCAGCGGTCAGGTTATCTGTGCAAACGAGGCGATTTTCGAGACCTTCGCCAAGGTGATCCGCAAGGCGTGAGCCGCCTCATCGTCCGAGCCCAAATATCCTGGGGGAGCCCCGGACGTGGTCCGGGGCGCGGGGGCAAAGCCCCCAATCCCGGATTTCATCCGGGATAGAAGATGAGTATTTATAGAAATAAGAAGATGTCAGCGGCGCACGATTGGCACGCTGCTGCGGCGATAGCGCGCTTCGGGATGGGGCGGGCGGCCTTCGGTGCGCTGCCAATATCCACGCGCGCCGCGCCTGATCCAGACCGGCACCGTCAAGGCAAGCCCCATCACGAAGCCACCGGCATGCGCCCAATAGGCTACACCGCCTGCGGATGTATCGACCGATAGCCCGCCAAGGATCTGCAACCCGAACCACAGGCCCAGCAAGATCCACGCGGGGATCGGCAGGAGCCGGAAAAAGATGATCAAGAAGATAAAGATATCCACGCGCGCCTTGGGGAATAGCAGCAGATAGCCGCCCATCACGCCAGCGATGGCACCAGAGGCACCCACCATCGGCACTTGTGAAGTGGGATCGCCTAGAAATTGCGCAAGGCTCGCGCCTATGCCGCAGGCAAGATAGAAGGCGAGAAAGGGCAGGTGGCCCATTTCATCTTCCAGATTATCGCCGAAAATCCAGAGAAACAGCATGTTGCCGGCCAGATGCATGAAGCCCCCATGCAGAAAGATCGACGTGACAAGCGCCGCGGCATTCTGCCCTTCGGACAACAGCACCGGGATCAGTGCATAGTTGAAATAGAACCGGTTGATCTGCAGATCGGTCTGTAGCGTGGCAAGCCCCCAGACATAGACCAGCACGTTGACCCCGATCAGGGTCAGCGTGACATAAGGTGTGGCCTCGGACGGGTTGTGGTCGCGGATGGGCAGCATCATGCCGCGACCATTTCTGCCTTTGCGCCTGCGGTCAAGTCCGGGCGGGGCCGCCCACCTCTGCCAGCAATGCGGCATTACCGCCTGCTGCGGTCGTGTCGATACAGACATGCCGTTCGTGGCAGGCATGCGCGCGGTCTGGCTGGCCCGTGATCAGGGCGATGATCTTGCCATCGCGCGTCGAGAGCGCGGTTTCCAGCGCGCGGGCTGTGGCGGTGTCGCCCCACCAGATGACGGCCGCCAAGGGGGCGAGCGTTGTCAGCGCCGCGGCTGGCAGATCGCCCCCTGCGCTGATCCCGACCCCGCCCAAGGCGGCGATGGCCGCGATCTGAGCCGCCGCCGCCTCTGGCCCCGGACCCATGCACAGGATCGCGCCGCGCGGGTGCAGCCCATGACGGTTGGATTCGCCGGTCGGGCCGGGCAGGTCGGTGGGCGCGGGGCTGGCGGGCATCGGGGCGCCGGCCAGCTGCTTTTGCAAGGCGGCAAGATCGGCGGTGGTGTCCCATTTGCCACTGGTCTGTGCCGGTTCTGGTGCAACAAAACGGGGCAGGTAATGCGGCCCGCCTGCCTTTGGCCCGGTGCCAGAGAGGCCTTCGCCGCCGAAAGGCTGGCTGCCCACGACTGCGCCGATCTGGTCGCGGTTGACATAGATGTTGCCTGCCTCGATCCGTTCGACCACGGTCTGCACGCGGTCGTCGATCCGCGTGTGCAGCCCGAAGGTCAGCCCGTAGCCCATGGCGTTGATGTCGTCGATCACGCGGTCAAGGTCGCGCGCCTCAAAGGTCGCCACATGCAGGACGGGGCCGAAGATTTCGCGCGTCATCTGGGCGATGCCGGTCACGCGGATTACGGTGGGGGCGATGAAATGGCCTGTCGCGGGGGTGCTGATCTGGTGCAGGATGCGCCGGTCACTGCGGGCCTGCGCGATATGCTCGGCGATGGTTTCATGCGCGGCGGCGTCGATGACTGGCCCCAGATCGGTGGACAGATGCCACGGGTCGCCGACGGTCAGTTCGTCCATGGCTCCTTTGAGCATGGTCATCAGCTTGTCCGCGATATCGCTTTGCACATAAAGGCAGCGCAGCGCCGAACACCGCTGACCGGCAGAGCGGAAGGCGCCGTTGACGATATCGCGTACCGCATGTTCGGGGAGCGCGGTGCTGTCCACGATCATCGCGTTCAGCCCGCCGGTTTCGGCGATCAGCGGCGTGCCGGGGGCGCAATGGGCGGCCATGCTGGCGCGGATTTTCAGCGCTGTTGCGGTCGAGCCGGTGAAGGCCACGCCGCTGATGCGCGCGTCGGCTGTCAGGGCTGCGCCCACATCGCCGCCACCGGGCAGCAATTGCAGCGCAGCGACAGGCACGCCTGCATCATGCAGGATCTGCACCGCGCGGAAAGCCAGGAGCGGCGTCTGTTCGGCAGGTTTGGCGATGACTGCATTGCCTGCGGCCAAGGCGGCCGAGACCTGCCCCAGAAAGATTGCCAGCGGAAAGTTCCACGGGCTGATGCAGGTCCAGAGCCCGCGTGCCTGCATATCAGCGGTGGCTTGGGTGGCGTAGTAGCGCAGGAAATCCACCGCCTCGCGCAGTTCGGCCACGGCATCGGGCAGGGTCTTGCCCGCCTCGCGCGCCAGCAGCGCGAAAAGCGTGTCGGCGTCTTTTTCCAACGCATCGGCGGCCTTGCGCAGCACTGCCGCGCGGGTGGTGTAATCGGCGGTCCAGATCGCGGCACCGGCCAGCGCATCGGCCACGTCGTCGGGGGTGGCGGGTGTCACTTGCCCCACGATGTCGTCGGGCTGTGCGGGGTTGATGACGGGGAAAGAACTTTCTTGCCTCCGGCGGGGATATTTCGGCTCCAACGATGTGATGGGGCCTGCGGTAAAACTAGCGTTCTGCAAGGGCGCGCGGGCCTTGTCGATCGTGTCGAGCGTGGGTTGATGCGTCAGGTCCCAGCCTTTGGAATTGATCCGCGCGGGCGCGAAAAGTTCGGGTCCGGTGGGCAGGTCGGGTCGCAGGCCTGCCGCGTCAAAAGGGCAGGCGGCGACAACGCTGGCGGGAACGGTATCGTCCACGATCTGGTTGACGAAGCTGGAATTGGCCCCGTTTTCCAGCAGACGACGGACGAGATAGGCCAGCAAATCTTCGTGCGCGCCGACGGGGGCGTAGATCCGGCACCGGGTCTGTTCGGCGTTCAGCACGATACTATGCAATGTTTCGCCCATGCCGTGCAGGCGCTGGAATTCAAACTGGTTCTTGTCGCGCCCCATCTGGGCGGCCATGTCCAGCACGGCGGCCACAGTATGTGCGTTATGTGTGGCGAATTGCGGATAGATCCTGTCGGTCAGGCCCAGAAGTTTGCGTGCATTGGCGATATAGCTGATGTCGGTATGCTGTTTGGCGGTAAAGACGGGGAATCCGTCGATCCCTTGCACCTGCGCGCGTTTGATTTCCGCGTCCCAATAGGCGCCTTTGACAAGCCGGACCATGATCTTGCGGTCCAGATCATGCGCCATCTGGTAAAGCTGGTCGATCATCAAGGGCGCGCGTTGTCCGTAGGCCTGCACGACCACCCCGAACCCGTCCCATTTCGCCAGTGCCGGATCGGCCAGCACGGCGGCGATGACGTCCAGCGACAGGGCCAGCCTGTCGGCCTCTTCTGCGTCGATGTTAAACCCCATGCCCGCGGATTTCGCCAAGAGCGCCAGCGCGCGCACCCGCGGCACCAGTTTTTCCATCACCCGCGCCTGTTGCGCCACCTCGTAGCGCGGATGCAGCGCCGAGAGTTTGATCGAAATGCCGGGGTTTTCCGCGACCGAGCCATGCACGCAATGATCGGCAATGGCTGATATCGCGCGGGAATAGGCAAGGTGGTAGTATTTGGCGTCGGCCTCGGTGCGGGCCGCCTCGCCCAGCATGTCATAGCTATAGGTGAACCCTTTGGCCTGCATACCGCCGGCCCGTTTCATCGCCTTCTGGATCGTTTCGCCCAGCACGAATTGCCGCCCCATTTCGCGCATCGCGCGGCCGACAGCGGTGCGGATCACCGGTTCGCCCAGCCGTTTCACCGCAGATCGCAGGTGCCGTGTGATCCCCGGTTTTTCATCATCCAGCACGCGGCCTGTCAGCATCAGCGCCCATGTCGAGGCGTTCACCAGCGACGAGGCCGAATGCCCCAGATGTTTGCCCCAATCGGATGGCGCGATCTTGTCCTCGATCAGGTCGTCCATCGTATCGGCGTCTGGCACGCGCAACAGCGCCTCGGCCAGGCACATCAGCGCGATGCCCTCGTCGGTCGAGAGGCCGTATTCGGCCAAGAATACCTCCATCAACCCCGGATCGGCGCTGGTGCGGATCTGGGTGACAAGCGTCGCCGCGCGGTCGCAGATCCGGGCGCGGTCGGTGTTGGACAAGGCGGCGGTTTTCACCAAGCTTGCCACGGCTGCGGTTTCGTCGCTGTAGATCGCGGCGTCGATGGCATCACGCAAAGTCAGGGCAGTATCACGGGGCATGGTGGAATCCTTAACCAGATGTCCCATCATAGCCGATTGTGAAAAGGCGATTGGCCTGCTAATGCAAAAGATACGGGACAGAGTAATGAAAAAATGGGTAAAGTGTGATCGAAAAGAATAGCGAACTGGACAAATTCGACCGAAAGATCCTGGACGTCCTTGCCGTGGAAGGGCGGATCAGCATCACTGATCTTGCGCGCCGGATCGGGTTGTCGAAATCGCCCACGCAGGCGCGGTTGCGCAGGCTGGAGGAAACCGGCGTGATCCGAGGGTATCGCGCGCTCTATGATCCGATTCGGTTGGACCGCGATCATGTCGCCTTTGTCGAAGTCCGGCTGTCTGATACGCGCGAAAAGGCGCTTGCTGCCTTCAATGCCGCCGTGCTGCGTATTCCCGAGGTTGAACAATGCCACCTGATCGCGGGGGCGTTCGATTACCTTCTCAAGGTACGCACTGCAGGGATGACCGGCTATCGCATCGTTCTGGCCGAGAAGATTTCGACGTTGCCACATGTGTCCAATACATCGACTTATGTGGCCATGCAGACGGTCAAGGAAGAGGGTGTATCCCCTGTCGCTCCCGGCCCGGATATCTGACCCAAAGCCCTGCCGATCCTGCAGTGCAAGCGCGACCGGTTGTCTGCTGAATGCGCGCTTTTGGTGACATGGGCCTGGGTCGCGTTGTGATCTGACTTGCCGCCGCCTGCTGTCACGCTTAGGAAAGCGATACGCACCCTGCATGCCTGCGTGGTGGAATGGTAGACATCGGAGACTTAAAATCTCTTGGCCGCAAGGCCGTGCCGGTTCGAGTCCGGCCGCGGGCACCACATTCTTGATGCAGATCACAAAAGGACCATTGCACAGCCCGCGCATCGGCTGGTCAGCTTTGGTTGGTAGAGATGGCCGTCCTGACCGTGTGGAAACCTGCGACAAGGGAACGCCACGCGCCGCGATCAGGGTGTGATGCTGCGCAAAATCGTCAGCTTGCCCCGAAGATCAGCAGCACCAGCGGGATGGTCAGTACCGATGCCAGCGTCTGCGCTGTCACCAGCCCTGCCATATAGGTGGCATCGCCGCCGAATTGCCGTGTCAGCACATAGGATGTGGGTGCAGTCGGGATGGCAAAGAAGATCACCAGCACCAGTGCCTCGATCCCGTCCAGCCCGAAAATCCACGCCATGCCCATCGCCAGCACCGGCATTGCGAACAAGCGCAGCGTGCTGTTGACGCCGATCGCGCCCATGTCGGATCGCAGCGCCCCGGGGCGCAGCGCCGCACCGACGCAAAGCAGGCCCAAGGGCAGGCTGCCTTGCCCGAGCAGCGCGAAAAACGCGCCGGTCCCCAATGGCAGTCCGATCCCGCTCAGCGCCATCGTGATCCCCAGCGCACAGGCCAGGATCAGCGGGTTGCGCGCCATCATGCGCAGGATCGCCAGCGGTTTGCGGGCCTCGGTCCGGTCAGCCAGCGCCATGATCGACAGCACATTGACCAGCGGCACCACGACCGCCAGCACGATGGCCGCGCGTTCGATGCCGGGCGCGCCAACCAGGGCTGCCGTGATCGCAAGGCCAAGATAGGTATTGATCCGCACCACCCCTTGCAAGGCGGGGCCAAACCGAGCGGCGGGCGCGGGGTGCCGCCAGCGCCAGCCGTACAGGCCAAAGGCGGCAAGGGCGATGGACGCGCCAGCCGCCCCGCCCAACCGCCAGATCGCGGGATCACCCAAAGGTGCCGCGGCAAGGCTGCCCACCAGCAGGGCCGGAAACAATATATAGTAATTGACGCGTTCAGCCGCTGGCCAGAACCCCGGTTCTGGAAACCCCGTGCGTGCCATGACAAAGCCAAGGCAGATCAGCGCGAATAGCGGCCAGATTGTCAGGATGATCATGCTGTCCGTTCCATTGTCTGTCTTGGCCCCTGCCTTACCATCGCGTCGCATCCCTGCGCCAGATCAAAGCCGTAACATCGGGTGGCTGGCGTGCAGCTGAGTGATGCAATTTGGTGGATATCAGAGGTGTTTTTGCCGACGACGCCAATTTCTCTTTTTGCGGTCAATCTTTTATCATTATACAATTTTAGGTAATCTTTCGCGCGGGTCATTGTGGCATCAAATATCAACAAACAGGTGAATGCCATGTTTGGCCACACACAGGCCAAGGGCGGTTTCGGGCGGCCAGACCTGATTTATGCCCTGATCGCGGCGCCGGCATTGGGGTTATTCGCATGGCTGTCTGGGCAGGGCATGTTGGTGGAACATCCCGGCAGTGATATCTGGCAGCATGCCGCCGCTTTGCTGGCCTTGATTGAAACCCCGCATGCACCCGGCAATCCGTTCATCGTCTCGGATGCGGGGTCGCGCCATTTCCAGCCGCTTTGGCTGGGATGGGCCGCTGTGGCGCGGATCGCGGGGCTGGATGTCTGGCAGGTGCTGGCTTTGGCGGGATATGGCGCGATGGCGCTGTTCGGCATCGGCGTCTATGTCTTTGCGCGTGCCTTGCATCCTGCGCCTTGGGCGCCGGTGGTGCTGTTTTTATGTCTGATGCTGGGGTGGGCGTTGCCGCTGCAGCATACGGGGTTTCATTCGCCGTTGACCCTGTATTACGCCGCTGCCTATCCGGCGACCTATATGATCGGCTTGAGTTTTATCCTATGGGCGCTGGTGCTGCGTAGTCTGGTGCGGCCTGTCTTTGTGATCCCGCTGTGCGCACTGGCGGCGTTGATGTTCACGACCCATCAGGTTGGGGCCGTGATCGGTTTCATCGGCGCAGGCAGCTTTGCGCTTTGCTGGCCGCATGGCACCATCGCCGCACGCCTGCGGGTGTTGTCGGCGCTGGTGCTGGCGGTCTGCCTGTCCACATTCTGGCCCTATTTCAATGCCGTTGAGATTGTCCTGCGCCCCGGCAATGCGACATGGGAAGGCGGGCCTGCGTTTTATTCCCCGGTTTATCTGACCGCCGCATTGATCCCCTCAATATTCGGGCTGGCCGGATTGCGCGCGCCCGCAGGCCGCGCCTTGGTGCTGATGGCTGGCGTGTTCTTGTGCATCTACCTTGTCGGGCTGACCGGATTTCAGCTTGCGGGCCGGTTCCTGATGCCCTTGGTGCTGGTGCTGCAGGTCGGTCTGGCACTTTATATCGTGACCAACATTGGGTCAGACCGCAGGCGTCTGGTTCTGATCGGGCTGATTGCGGCGACCAATCTGGCGACGCTTGCGATGGTCGCCAACCTGCTTGATATCACCGCACCCGCCACAGAGCCGGGTGAGGTGACTTTTTACGAGGCGGCAGGCATTCTAAGCGCCGATATCGCCGATGATCAGCCGGTGGCGGCCCTGCTGACCAGCGCTTGGCCTGTTGTCGCAACAGGGCAAAAGGTTTTGTCTGTGCCATGGCCGGAACCCATGATTGTCGATCTCGCCGCGCGGCAGGCCGTGACAAAGGCGCTGTTCGCTGCCGATCTGGTGGCTGATGACCGGATCGCCTTGGCGCGCAATCATCACGTGCGCAGCCTGATCGCATGGCAAGAGCGCCTGTCTGACGCGCAATTGGCGGTCTTGCAGGCGCAGGCGGTCGCGACCATCAGTGTAGGCCCGTTGATCCGCTTTGATCTATACGATGTGCCGGGGATGGGCGTGATCCACCCGCGCGTGGTGGATCAGTGAATGGGGCACCTCTTGGCCGTGGCGCGCCATCAGCGCGCCATCACCTAGCACGCTGCGCGCCGCGCCGTCGGCGACGATCTGTCCTGCGTCGATCAGGATGACCCGCGGGCAAAGCTCCAGCACCAGTTCCAGATCATGGCTAGCGATCAGCATCGCCTGATCCATGCCGCGCAGCAACTCGATCAGCCGCCTGCGGTTGCGCAGGTCAAGCGCGGCTGACGGTTCATCCAGCAACAACAGGCGCGGGTCCATCGCCAGCACGCCCGCCAGACAGGCCAGCCGTTTTTCGCCCCCCGACAAATGATGCACGGGCCGGTCGGCCAAGCCCGTGATCCCCACACGGTCAAGGGCTGTCGCCACGGCCCTGTCCAGTACGGCCCCCGACAGCCCCAGATTGCGCGCGCCAAAGGCCACATCCTCGGCCACGGTCGGGCTGAACAGCTGGTCCTCGGCCTGCTGGAACACGAATCCCATATCGGGATGAAACCCGCCGGGGGTGACGGGTTTGCCGTCCATCTGCACCGTGCCTGCGCTGGCGCGGATCACGCCGGTCAGGCACAGCATCAGCGTGGTCTTGCCCGCCCCATTCGGGCCGATCAGCCCGACCCTTTCGCCCTGTGCGATGCGCAGCGATACGTTGTGCAAGACCGTCTCGCCATTGGCGCGGGTCAGGGTCAGGTCGGTTGTATGCAGCAGGGGCAGGGTCATGCCAGATGGTCCACCACCAGCAGGCTGGCTGCAAGGGCGATCAGCCCCGCCAGCGCCCATTTGTCGCCGCGCGGCACGGCGGCTGCGTCGGGTAGGGCCGCCCCTTTGGCCCCGTGTCCGCGCAGGATCATCGCGTGATAGACCCGTTCAGACCGCGCGTGGCTGCGCAGCAGCAGGCTTGCCAACAGCCAGCCTGTCGCGCGGAACCGCCCCAGCCAGCCATGCCCGCCGCGCAGGCGCATCGCGGTCTGCATGCGGGCCAGATCGTGGCGTAGATCCTCGATGTGGCGCAGGGTCAGCAGCGCCATATCTACCAAAAGCGCCGGCAGCCCAAGCCCGCGCAGCGCGCCGATCAGATGCGACAGCGGCAGCGCGCCCACAAAGACCACGATCAGCGTAAAGATCGCGACAAACCGCAGGGCAATGCCCGTGGCCGCTGCCAGCCCTTCGGCGCGCAGGGTCAGGGGGCCAACTGCGGCGATCACATGATCCCCGCTGGAAAAGGGCAAAACCACAACCAGCCCCGCCACGACAATCCCCGGCAGGCGCAAGGCCCGCAGCAACCGGCGGGCGGGCGTGCCGGACCACCAGACAAGGCCCAAGGTGGCCGCAACCATCAGCGCCAAAGCGGCTGGCCCGTGCAGCGCGGAAAACCCGAAGGCAAGCGCCAGCAGGGCGGCAACCCGCAGGCGTGGATCGGTGATCGGATCAGCGCGCAACGATCATCTCGGGGCTGGTGCGGCGCAAAAAGCCCAGCACGGCGACGACGACCATCCCCTCGGCCAGTGCCAGTGGCAGATGCGCCAGCGCCAGTGCTGTGATCGCCGCGCGTTCGGTTTCCGCATCCAGATGCGCGGGCAATCCCGCCAGCAGGATCGCGGCAAAAAGCGCGACAGCCAGCAAAACTGCCCCCGCGCCGGTGGCAAAGCCGATAATCGCCGCCGCCGCGCGCTGGTTCAGATGCCCCAGATTGCGCGTCAGCCCAAAGGCGACCAGCGCGGGCAGCCCGAGGATCACCGCATTGACCCCCAAGGTGGTCAGCCCGCCATGCCCGAACATCACAGCCTGAAACGCCAGCCCGATCAGGATCGCGGGCAGCGCATACCACCCCAGCATCGGCCCCATCAGCCCCGGCAGCACCAGATGTACGCTGCTGGGTGGCACGGGAATATGGATCAGCGAGGCCGCGAAAAAAGCCGCCGTCATCATAGCGGCGCGCGGCAGCCCTGCGCGCGGGTCAGGCTGGGCCGCGATCCGGTTCAACGACAGGGCGGTCAGCCCCGCCGCGGCCACCCAACCGCCCAAAGTCAGCCCAAGCGGCAAAATACCGTCGGGGATATGCATCAGGCCGGTTCCACAGGGCGCGTGCGCCGGAAATACAGCGCCGTGCCGATGCAGCCCCAAGTCACGCAGGCCGCCATCAGCAGGCGCTGCGCCCATGACAGGCCGGTACGGCTGGCCGTGACGGTGATGGCTGCGCCATCCGCGCCGACCGTGACATAGCCCATGGCACCGTGACCGGCCTGCCGCACCTGCACCGCCCATTGTCCCGCCCTGTCGTCCGGCACAAAGACGAACCGGCCATCCGCGTCTGTCATTCCCGTCAGCCAAGGCAGCGCAGGATTGTCGGGCGCAAAAACGGATACCTGTGCGCCCGCCATAAGCGCGCCGGTGTCATAGCGGGCTTGGATCGCCACGGCCTCGGTGGTGCCCATATCGACAAAAGCGCCATGCGCTGCCGCAGGACCCGCCAGCAACAGCGCCGCGATCAGGGGTTTAGCGATGGATGACAGCACAATGTCCCTCTCCGACATGGCCGATATGCAGGCCCGTCAGGGTCATCTGATGGGTGCCGCCCGCAGCGAAGGCGTCGAACCCCAGCGCATTGATATTCATTGGATCGGTGTCTTCCTTGTCAAGGCGACCGAACAGATGATCCAGATGGAAGGTCAGTTCAAGCTCGGCAGCGTTGCCAGCGGTCACAAACCCGTTGCGCGCATCGCCGACATATTCGCCGCAGGTGTAATCATGCGTGGCATCACTGGTCAGGGTGAATTCCACGCTTGCGCCGTCGCGCGTTGCCGTGCCGACCAGCACCATGGACTGGCCCGCCCAGTCACCCGATTGCGCAGGCACTACCGACCAGACGACCGCGTTGTAATGGCCCACGGGGGCGGGGGCCGTCGCCAGCATCACGCGGCCCTGCGCATCGGTATCGGTCAGGTCGATCGTTATCTGGTCGATGGTATCGAAAACCACTGTGTTTGTGGCGTGGGGCTTGCCACCTTCATGGGCATCATAGGGCGGGTCGGTCTGCAGCGCGGACACGCCTGCCAGCGTGACGAACACATGATCGAAACGTAGCTCCCAGCCGTCGCGGGTCAGTGCGGGGGCAACAAAGCCTTCGCGCGCCAAAGCTTCACCATTTGCGAAAAGGTGCAGGCTGCCTTCGGCGGCGGCTGCGGTGCCGATGGTCAGGGCGACGGCAAGGGTGCACAAACAGGCGCTGGGCAGAGACATGGGAGTCCTTGATAGTATGAAAAACGTACATGTTTTTCATACGAACCGCCTGACTGGGTGTCAATGGCGCAGCTGTGCCGGGGGTTTAGGCCGATGTTATGCCGATGTTATGCCGATGTTATGCCGATGTTATGCCGATGTTATGCCGGTGAAAATGCGGCAGTCTGTGCATAATCGGGGGCATGGCGGCGCAGGTAGGTGTCGGTCACGGCCAGCAGGTTGGTGTCGGGGGCGCCATCGCAAAGAAACTGTGCCAAGGTCCGCGCGCGCCCTTGCTGATTGTGGCGCAGGGCGTCGATCATCTGCATGATCTGGCGTTCCGCAGGCGTCAACCAGTCGCGGCAGCAAGGGCAGCTTTCGGCATTGAACGCGATTGGCGTCGTCCGGCTGGCCCGCAAGGTCTGCACCACACCCACCAGATCATAGCACAGGGCGCCTGCGGCATCGGGGCCGACATGGGCGGTGGCGCAGCGCAGCGCAACCAGCCAGCCGTGGCTGTCGGGGGCGGCAAAGGTCTGGAAATGCCAGCGGCACAAGACCAAGGTCAGCCGCGCGAAAGGATCAAGGTGGATGTCATGCAAAGGAACCTCGCCAGGGCGCGGGTCCCGTGTGGGGCCATGGTCTGTTTGCGGGTCATAGACGGGGCGGAACGGGCGGCGCGGATCAGCGCCGTGCATGGGCAGCGCTTTCCTTTGCGGATGGCTGGACCCTCCGGTCAAGGATCAGCTCCACCAAATGGGGTTCCAGCGTGGACCCGTCGGTGATGCAATCGTCTTGGGCGGCGATCAGATCAATCAGAAAATCATAGGTGGCATCGGGCATCGGCAATTCCTGTGCAAAGGGGGCATGCCTTGCCGGACCATCGCGCAACCGCTGTCCCGATTGGGTGATTTATACCTGACATAAATAATCAGGTTAGTAAAGCGATTTCGCGGGACCGGCCTGCCGATCCGGGTCTTATGTGAATGAATTTCATAATCGTCTTGCCTAACATGAATTTGTTTTCAAAATCGCATGCGCCTATCTGAAGGACAGGCACGTCAGGTGCCTTTTGTCGTTTGATCGGACTGTTATGACCACTATCCTGCCCAAATCCCCCGCCTTTGACCGGATCGCCGCTGCAGCGGCTGATCGCATACTGATCCTTGACGGCGCGATGGGCACGCAGATTCAGGCTTTGGGCTTTGCCGAAGGTGATTTCACCGCGCATGGGGCCGGTTGTGCCTGCCATCCGCGGTTTTTCAGTGATGAGCCCTTGCCGCAACAGGGCAACAACGACCTGTTGATCCTGACCCAGCCGCAGGCGATCGAGGATATCCATTACGCCTATGCGATGGCCGGTGCCGATATCGTTGAAACCAACACGTTTTCCTCCACCAGCATCGCGCAGGCCGATTATGGTTTGGAACATCTGGTCTATGACCTGAACTTTCACGGCGCGCGGCTGGTGCGGCAGGCGCTGGACCGTGCCACGGCGCAGGATGGGCGGATGCGCTTTGTCGCGGGCGCGCTGGGACCAACGAACCGCACGGCGTCGATGTCGCCTGATGTGAACAATCCGGGCTATCGCGCGGTCACCTTTGACCAGCTCCGCGTGGCCTATGTGGAACAATTGCGCGGATTGATTGATGGTGGCGCCGATCTGATCCTGATCGAGACGATCTTTGACACGCTCAACGCCAAGGCCGCAATTTTCGCCTGCGAGGAAATCTTTGCCGCCAACGGTCTGCGCCTGCCGGTGATGATTTCCGGCACGATCACGGACCGGTCGGGGCGCACCCTGTCAGGCCAGACGCCGACCGCGTTCTGGCATGCCGTGCGCCATGCTGATCCGCTGACCATCGGGCTGAACTGCGCGCTGGGTGCGGCCGAAATGCGCGCGCATCTGGCAGAATTGTCGGGCGTGGCCGATACGCTGATCTGCGCTTACCCGAATGCGGGCCTGCCCAATGAATTTGGCGCATATGACGAAAGCCCCGCTTTCATGGCCGAACAGATCGCCGCATTCGCCAAGGAAGGCTTGGTCAATATCGTGGGCGGCTGCTGTGGATCGACGCCGGATCATATCCGCGCCATTGCTGCCGCCGTCGCGGGTCACAAACCCCGCGCGATCCCTGCGCAGACGCCTTTGATGCGCCTGTCGGGGCTGGAACCCTTTACCCTGACCCGCGACATCGCTTTCGTGAATGTGGGCGAGCGCACGAACGTCACCGGTTCGGCCAAGTTCCGCAAGCTGATCACAGCCCGCGATTATGCCGCCGCCGTCGATGTCGCCCGCGAACAGGTCGAAAACGGCGCACAGATCATTGACGTGAACATGGACGAGGGCCTGATCGACAGCAAACAGGCGATGATCGACTATCTGAACCTGATCGCGGCCGAGCCTGATATCGCCCGCGTGCCGGTGATGATCGACAGTTCCAAATGGGAGGTGATCGAGGCGGGCCTGCAATGCGTCCAAGGCAAGCCCATCGTCAATTCGATCAGCATGAAAGAAGGCGAAGAGGCGTTTTTGCATCAGGCGCGGCTCTGCCGTGCTTATGGTGCGGCGGTGGTCGTCATGGCCTTTGACGAGGCGGGCCAAGCCGATACCGAGGATCGCAAGGTCGCGATTTGCACCCGCGCCTATCAACTCTTGACCCAAAAGGTTGGTTTCCCGCCCGAGGATATCATTTTTGACCCCAACGTGTTCGCCGTGGCGACAGGGATCGAGGAGCACGACAATTACGGCGTCGATTTCATCAATGCCACCCGCCGGATCAAGGCCGATCTGCCGCATGTCCATGTCTCGGGCGGCGTGTCGAACCTGTCGTTCAGTTTTCGTGGCAACGACCCCGTGCGCGAGGCGATGCACGCCGTGTTCCTGTATCATGCCATTCAGGCTGGCATGGATATGGGCATCGTCAATGCAGGCCAGTTGGCGGTTTACGACAGTATCGACCCCGATCTGCGCGACGCCTGCGAAGATGTGGTGCTGAACCGCACGCCGGATGCGACTGAGAACATGCTGGTGATTGCCGAGCGGTTCAAATCCACCGGCGCGCGCGAGGCCAAGGAACGCGATCTGGCGTGGCGCGAGTGGTCGGTTGAAAAACGGCTGGAGCATGCTTTGGTCAACGGGATCACCGAATTCATTGATGCCGACACCGAAGAGGCGCGTCTGCGCGCCGACCGTCCGCTGCACGTGATCGAAGGCCCGCTGATGGCGGGGATGAATGTGGTGGGCGATCTGTTCGGCGCGGGCAAGATGTTTTTGCCGCAGGTCGTCAAATCCGCCCGCGTGATGAAACAGGCAGTCGCCGTGCTTTTGCCTTATATGGAAGAAGAAAAGCGCCTCAATGGCGGGACCGGCCGCGAAAGCGCGGGCAAGGTGCTGATGGCCACGGTCAAAGGCGATGTGCATGACATCGGCAAGAATATCGTAGGCGTCGTGCTGGCCTGCAATAATTACGACATCATTGATCTGGGCGTGATGGTGCCCGCCGCGAAAATCCTTGAAGTCGCCAAGGCTGAAAATGTCGATATCATCGGCCTGTCTGGCCTGATCACCCCGTCGCTGGATGAGATGGTCCATGTCGCGGCGGAAATGGAACGCGCGGGGATGGATATTCCGCTGCTGATTGGCGGTGCGACAACCAGCCGTGTGCATACGGCGGTGAAAATACATCCCAATTATGCGCGCGGCCAGACACTCTATGTCACAGATGCCAGCCGCGCTGTGGGGGTTGTGTCCGCGCTTTTGTCGCCGGATCAAAAGGCAGGCTATATCGCCACCATCCGCGCCGAATATGAAAAGGTCGCGGATCAACATGCGCGGTCGGAACTCGCCAAGAAACGCCTGCCGCTGGCCGCCGCCCGCGCCAATGCGTTGAAAATCGACTGGCAAGATTACAAAGTGCCAGCGCCGTCTTTCCTTGGCACCAAGGTCTATGAGGATTGGGATCTGGCAGAGCTTGCCCGCTATATCGACTGGACACCGTTTTTCCAGACATGGGAATTGAAAGGCATCTATCCCAAGATCCTGCAGGACGAAAAACAGGGGCAGGCGGCGCGCGCGTTGTTCGCCGATGCGCAAGACATGCTACACCAGATCATCGCGGAAAAATGGTTCCGCCCGCGCGCCGTGGTCGGGTTCTGGCCTGCCAATGCTGTGGGCGATGATATCCGCCTGTTCAGTGATGACAGCCGCAAGACCGAATTGGCCATGCTACATACCCTGCGCCAGCAGGTCAGCAAACGCGACGGGCGGCCCAATGTGGCGCTGTCCGATTTCGTGGCCCCCGTGGGCACGGCTGATTATGTGGGCGGCTTTGTGGTAACCGCCGGGACCGAGGAAGTGGCGATCGCCGAACGTTTTGCCGCGGCGGGGGATGATTTCAACGCGATTCTGGTCAAGGCCCTGGCCGACCGTTTCGCCGAAGCCTTTGCCGAACGGATGCATGAAATGGTCCGCCGCGACCTGTGGGGCTATGCGCCCGATGAAAACCTCGCCCCCGCCGACCTGATCGGTGAGCCTTATCGCGGCATCCGGCCTGCGCCCGGCTATCCCGCCCAGCCCGACCATACCGAGAAAGCCACCCTGTTCCCGCTGCTGGATGCACAGGCCGCGACCGGTGTCACGCTGACCGAAAGCATGGCGATGTGGCCGGGATCGTCGGTGTCGGGGCTTTATATCGGGCATCCTGACGCCTATTATTTCGGGGTGGCCAAGGTCGAGCAGGATCAGGTGCTGGATTACGCCGCGCGCAAAGGCATGGATCTGGCCGAGGTCGAACGCTGGCTGGGGCCGATCCTGAACTATGTCCCGCAACAAAAGGCAGCACTGGCAGCGGAATGACCACCACTGCCATCTTCCGAGCCTAAACATCCCCGCGCGGAGCGCTTTGCGGCTGTGCCGCAAAAAGGGGCGCTGCCCCTCGGCCCGGTTAAATCCGGGCCTCACCCCGAAGTATTTGTGGAAATAAGAAGTCAGACAGTGACGGCGATCCGGCCCAGCGGGTTGGAGCAGCAGGCAAGGATATAGCCATCTGCAATATCTTCGTCCGAGATGCCGCCGTTATGGACCATATGAACCTCGCCCGCGGTCTTGCGGATCTTGCAGGTGCCGCAGAGGCCAAAGGTGCAGCCCGACGGAATGTTCAGCCCGTTGGCGCGCGCCACGGCCAGCACCGTGTCGGTTTCGGTGCAGGCCGCGACAACGCCCGAGGTGGTGAAGCTGATCTGCGCACTGGTGTCGGCATCGGGGGTGATATCATTGATCTGGGGCGCATCGGCGGCTTTTTCGACGGGAGCCTGAAAGTTTTCCTGATGATAGCGGTCCATGTCATAGCCAAGCGCGCCCAGCATGTCGCGCACCGCCTGCATGAAAGGTTCAGGCCCGCAGCAGAACACTTCACGCTCCAGATAATCTGGCGCCATCAGCCCTAGCATGATCTGGTTCAGCCGCCCGTGATAGCCGTGCCAGACGCGGAACGGGTCGGGTTCCTTGACCGTGTAGCGCAATTGCAGCCCCGGCACACGGTTGGCGAACTGGTCGAGCCTTTCGCGAAAGATGATGTCAGAGGGGCGGCGCGCGGCATGGACAAAGACGATATCGGGCATGTCGCCGCTGTCCCAGGCCCAGGTTGTCATCGACATCATCGGCGTGATGCCCGACCCTGCCGAGATGAACAGGTATTTGTCCGCTGGATGGCGGTGAAAGCTGAAGATGCCTGCGGGACCGTAAGCCTTGACCTTCATTCCCGGGCGCAGATGGTCCAGCATCCAACGCGTACCGATGCTATCGTGTTGCGCCTTGACCGTGATCGAGATCGACAAGGGCCGCGAGGGGCTGGACGAGATCGTATAGGTCCGCTGGATCGCGCCACCCGGCACCGGCAGATCAAGCGTCAGGAACTGGCCCGGTTCATAATCAAACCATGCTCCCGAAGGCGCGCGAAAGGCAAAGGTCGCCACACCGGGCGTTTCGGGGATGACCATGACACATTCAAGCCATTCATCGTCGCGCCAAGCGGCGGTGGCGCTGATGCGTGTGGGCGCAGGCATCTATTCTGCCGCCAATGCGGGTTGTGGGGTCAGCCGCTTGGTCATCAGGCCGGCATACCAGTCCACGAACTGGATCACGCCTTCTTCCTGGATGGGGGAATAGGGGCCGGGTTCATAAGCGGGCGACAGGATGCCTTTCTGGTTTTCCTCGACCACTTGGCGGTCTTCGTCATTGGTGTTCAACCAGACCTCGGTCAGGGTTTTCAGATCATAATCCACGCCTTCGACCGCGTCCTTGTGGACGAGCCATGTCGTTGTCACCTCGGTTTGCGTGGCCGAGATCGGCAGGACGCGGAAGGTGATCGCATGATCGCCCAGAAAGTGGTTCCATGTGTTGGGATAGTGATAGAACAGCAGCGTGCCTGCATCGTTGAACGGCATCGTGCCCATCCGTTTGGCCACGGCGGCCTTGGTGGACATCGTATAGCTTTCGGCATTGTTCAGCAAAGGCACCCGTGCCAGCCGCCAGCGCGTATCATCCGCAAGGGTAAAGCGTGACGGCAGGCCCGCAGCCTCGCACCGTTTCCAATGGGTCAGGATTTCGGCGCTAGCCTCGTCAGGGCCGGACATGGCGGCGAATTTGGGATTGTCCGAGAAGGTGCGGCACAGCGACGGATGCGACCCCGAACAATGGTAACATTCGCGGTTGTTTTCCAGCACCAGCTTCCAGTTGCCATTTTCAACAATGGTCGAGCTATGCGCGACCTTGGCATCCTTGAGGCCGGATGGTGCGAGAAAGGCTGTCAGATGCTTGGCAAGATCGGCGATCGGTGGCGGCACTTGGGCAAGGCAGATAAAAACCATCCCGCCCAAATCAACGCAATGGACCTTTTTCAACCCATGCGCGGCCGGATCGAACCCGTCACCCATGTCGCGGGCATAAAGCAGCTTGCCGTCCAGCCCATAAGTCCACTGATGATAAGGACAGACCAGATTGGGCGTCGATCCGGTTGTCGTCGCACATAGCCGCTGACCGCGATGGCGGCAGACATTGTGAAAGGCGCGGATCACGCCATCGGTGCTGCGCACGATGACGACTGGATAGGCCCCGATCTGCAGGGTCGCAAACGCGCCCGGTTTTGGCAGCACAGGGGAGGGCAGGGCGAACAGCCAGTCGCGATAGAAGATGTGGTCGAGATCGAGGTTATAGACACCATCGTCGCAATAAAGCTCTCGTTCCAGCGCATGCGCGGGGCGACGCGCCGACAGGCGGTCCAGCATCAGGGCTTGATCAAGCATCGTACCTCGCTTTGTGCCGTTCAACAGCACGTCTACACAATGCGCAGTGCGGGAGAGTACTGCGCAAAGTGAGCTTAGCCGCACTGCGGCACGGCAACCGCCGAAATACGACCTGCGGCCAGCAAACTGCGCCGCAGGGTGGGGTGCCGCCGCGCGCTTTCGCCGTGTTGTCGCGATTCTGGAGGGGTGGGCGACGACTCGGGGCTGCTCGGGCCGAATATGTCGTGAAATGCGCTCTGTTGTGGCTTTGATTCTATCACGTCCGCTGCGATTTGTGCGATCAGCACTTTTGCAAAGACCTTGTTTTATGGGGCAAGACGCTTGTTTTATTGGCGCTTGTCATAAATGTTCCAAGAAAATGCGCATTGCTGTCATTTTCCCGAAAAAACCCCTTGCGGGCTGCGTGCAGTAACCGTAGAACCCCCCTCACCGGCGGCGCAGAGATGCAGTGTCGGGGCGCTAGACGGGTTTGAGGGGCTGGAGACGGTCTTGAAGGTTTGGAAGCGGTAAGAAGAAATTATTGAGGATTAGAGGCGGGCGCGCCGGAGTTTAGGGCGCATCTGTTTTCTTTTTGTCTCTACGCTGTTTGAAATTGATATATCTGAAGAGATATGTGGGCGGTTTGGTTCAGTTCGATGGATCAGACGTCTGTATATCAACGCTCTTAGGGTTTCGGCCCGATGATAGAGTGTCAGCTTCACTGTTTGGACGGTTTCTTGTTTTCTTATGAAAACCTGAAGCACGATAAACAGAGAAACGCCATATGGTTTCAGTAAGGCCATATGGTGATGTGCAGAGGTTCGAACGTCAAGGATAGCGCAGCGATGTGCTTTCAACTTGAGAGTTTGATCCTGGCTCAGAACGAACGCTGGCGGCAGGCCTAACACATGCAAGTCGAGCGAGACCTTCGGGTCTAGCGGCGGACGGGTTAGTAACGCGTGGGAATATACCCTTCACTACGGAATAGCCTCGGGAAACTGGGAGTAATACCGTATACGCCCTTTGGGGGAAAGATTTATCGGTGAAGGATTAGCCCGCGTCTGATTAGATAGTTGGTGGGGTAATGGCCTACCAAGTCTACGATCAGTAGCTGGTTTGAGAGGATGATCAGCAACACTGGGACTGAGACACGGCCCAGACTCCTACGGGAGGCAGCAGTGGGGAATCTTAGACAATGGGCGCAAGCCTGATCTAGCCATGCCGCGTGAGTGACGAAGGCCTTAGGGTCGTAAAGCTCTTTCGCCAGAGATGATAATGACAGTATCTGGTAAAGAAACCCCGGCTAACTCCGTGCCAGCAGCCGCGGTAATACGGAGGGGGTTAGCGTTGTTCGGAATTACTGGGCGTAAAGCGCACGTAGGCGGATTGGAAAGTATGGGGTGAAATCCCAGGGCTCAACCCTGGAACGGCCTTGTAAACTCCCAGTCTAGAGTTCGAGAGAGGTGAGTGGAATTCCAAGTGTAGAGGTGAAATTCGTAGATATTTGGAGGAACACCAGTGGCGAAGGCGGCTCACTGGCTCGATACTGACGCTGAGGTGCGAAAGTGTGGGGAGCAAACAGGATTAGATACCCTGGTAGTCCACACCGTAAACGATGAATGCCAGACGTCGGGGGGCTTGCCCTTCGGTGTCACACCTAACGGATTAAGCATTCCGCCTGGGGAGTACGGTCGCAAGATTAAAACTCAAAGGAATTGACGGGGGCCCGCACAAGCGGTGGAGCATGTGGTTTAATTCGAAGCAACGCGCAGAACCTTACCAACCCTTGACATCCTCTGACCGGCTAGGAGACTAGCTTTTCTCGTAAGAGACAGAGTGACAGGTGCTGCATGGCTGTCGTCAGCTCGTGTCGTGAGATGTTCGGTTAAGTCCGGCAACGAGCGCAACCCACATCTTTAGTTGCCAGCATTCAGTTGGGCACTCTAGAGAAACTGCCCGTGATAAGCGGGAGGAAGGTGTGGATGACGTCAAGTCCTCATGGCCCTTACGGGTTGGGCTACACACGTGCTACAATGGCATCTACAATGGGTTAATCTCCAAAAGATGTCTCAGTTCGGATTGGGGTCTGCAACTCGACCCCATGAAGTCGGAATCGCTAGTAATCGCGTAACAGCATGACGCGGTGAATACGTTCCCGGGCCTTGTACACACCGCCCGTCACACCATGGGAGTTGGGTTTACCCGAAGGCCGTGCGCCAACCAGCAATGGGGGCAGCGGACCACGGTGAGCTCAGCGACTGGGGTGAAGTCGTAACAAGGTAGCCGTAGGGGAACCTGCGGCTGGATCACCTCCTTTCTAAGGATGTTTCTAGTCAGGATTGAGAGTTCGCTTTCAATCTTCGTGAAACACTTAGCAGTCGGCAAACAAAGCCGGCATAACAGGCACTGCTTTTCCTTGCAGTGACCTGGAGCCAGGCCGTCCTCATATCTCTTCAGTTCGCAGTTTCGCTCAGTCGGCGAAACGCACCATTTGGGGCGTTAGCTCAGCTGGGAGAGCACCTGCTTTGCAAGCAGGGGGTCATCGGTTCGATCCCGATACGCTCCACCATATGCTGGAGCAAATCGTCACCTTAGGCAGCGTGCCTTTGGCGTGATGCGCTCCACCACTGAAGTCTCTGACTTCAACCTCGTTGGGTCGGTAGCTCAGGTGGTTAGAGCGCACGCCTGATAAGCGTGAGGTCGGAGGTTCAAGTCCTCCTCGACCCACCAACACACTAATTTGCAGCTACAGTTTGACCGTCAAGCAGCGTTTTGCTGTTTTGCCGTCCAACTGGACGACTTGGCCTTATGGTCATTTGACATCGTATAGAGAGATACAACATCAGAATAGAGGCGCCTCGCGTGAGGGGTTGCCAGATGGATGGAGGTTCCGCATGGAACCGTCGAAATCCTGAAAATCTATTTTGTTCCAAGTCAAGTACACTAACCGGAGCAACAGTAATGTTGCTCGAACGATGCCAGTTGCTGAACCAGCGGCTGGCGTTGCAATGTATGCATTTTGATTAAGGTTGGGTTTGAATAACAAAAGGGCCCAACCACAGAAGAAGCCTTGCTTTTTCTGGATCAAATCAAGCGCGAAAAGGGCGTTTGGTGGATGCCTTGGCAGTAAGAGGCGATGAAAGACGTGATACTCTGCGATAAGCCATGGGGAGCTGAGAATAAGCTTTGATCCATGGATTTCTGAATGGGGCAACCCACCTGATACTTTGTTATTATTATCCTTCGGGGTGATTAATAATGAGGTAAACCAGGTATTTGTAGACTGAATACATAGGTTTACAAAAGCAAACCCGGGGAACTGAAACATCTAAGTACCCGGAGGAAAGGAAATCAACAGATACTCCCCTAGTAGCGGCGAGCGAACGGGGACCAGCCGAGCCATGAATGTGATTAGAATGTGTTGGAAAGCACAACCAGAGTGGGTGACAGTCCCGTATAAGAAGCATGATTGGACGTATTAAGTAGGGCGGAACACGTGAAATTCTGTCTGAACATCGGAGGACCACCTTCGAAGGCTAAGTACTCCTTACTGACCGATAGCGAACCAGTACCGTGAGGGAAAGGTGAAAAGCACCCCGACGAGGGGAGTGAAACAGTACCTGAAACCGAACGCCTACAATCAGTTGGAGGGTCCTTGAGACCTGACAGCGTACCTTTTGTATAATGGGTCATCGACTTAGTGTATCTAGCAAGCTTAAGCCGTTAGGTGTAGGCGCAGCGAAAGCGAGTCTGAATAGGGCGATTGAGTTAGATGCATTAGACCCGAAACCGAGTGATCTAGGCATGTCCAGGATGAAGGTTAGGTAACACTAACTGGAGGTCCGAACCCACACCTGTTGAAAAAGGTCGGGATGAGGTGTGCCTAGGGGTGAAAGGCCAATCAAACTCGGAGATAGCTGGTTCTCTGCGAAATCTATTTAGGTAGAGCGTCGGACGAATACCCTCGGGGGTAGAGCACTGGATGGGTAATGGGGACTCACCGTCTTACTGATCCTAACCAAACTCCGAATACCGAGGAGTAATATCCGGCAGACACACAGCGGGTGCTAACGTCCGTTGTGAAGAGGGAAACAACCCTAACCTACGACTAAGGCCCCTAATTCATGGCTAAGTGGGAAAGCAAGTGGGACGACCAAAACAACCAGGAGGTTGGCTTAGAAGCAGCCATCCTTTAAAGATAGCGTAACAGCTCACTGGTCTAAATAAGTTGTCCTGCGGCGAAGATGTAACGGGGCTCAAGCCATGAGCCGAAGTCTGGGATGCAATTTATTGCATGGTAGCAGAGCGTAGTGTGACATAGTTCCAAGCGTCCTTAATGCCCTTCGGGGTATATTGGACGCAGGGAGCTTTCTGTGAAGCCGGCCTGTGAGGGATCCGGTGGAGAGATCACTAGTGAGAATGATGACATGAGTAGCGACAAAGGGAGTGAGAGACTCCCTCGCCGAAAGTCCAAGGGTTCCTGCTTAAAGCTAATCTGAGCAGGGTAAGCCGACCCCTAAGGCGAGGCCGAAAGGCGTAGTCGATGGGAACCAGGTTAATATTCCTGGGCCAGGAGGATGTGACGGATCTCGAAGGTTGTTTCCCCTTATCGGATTGGGGAGGCCGCTTAGAGGTTCCTGGAAATAGCCCTCCGCTAGATCGTACCCTAAACCGACACAGGTGGACTGGTAGAGAATACCAAGGCGCTTGAGAGAACCACATTTAAGGAACTCGGCAAAATACCTCCGTAAGTTCGCGAGAAGGAGGCCCGTTCAGAAGGCAACTTTTGGGCGGGGGCACAAACCAGGGGGTGGCGACTGTTTACTAAAAACACAGGGCTCTGCGAAGTCGTAAGACGACGTATAGGGTCTGACGCCTGCCCGGTGCCTGAAGGTTAAAAGGAGGAGTGCAAGCTCCGAATTGAAGCCCAGGTAAACGGCGGCCGTAACTATAACGGTCCTAAGGTAGCGAAATTCCTTGTCGGGTAAGTTCCGACCTGCACGAATGGCGTAACGACTTCCCCGCTGTCTCAAATGTGGACTCAGCGAAATTGAATTTCCTGTCAAGATGCAGGATACCCGCGGTTAGACGGAAAGACCCCATGCACCTTTACTATAGCTTCGCATTGGCATCAGGCACGATATGTGCAGGATAGGTGGTAGGCTTTGAAGCAGGGACGCTAGTCCTTGTGGAGCCTCCCTTGAGATACCACCCTTATCTTGCTTGATGTCTAACCGCGGCCCGTTATCCGGGTCCGGGACCCTGCGTGGTGGGTAGTTTGACTGGGGCGGTCGCCTCCCAAATTGTAACGGAGGCGCGCGAAGGTTGGCTCAGAGCGGTCGGAAATCGCTCGTTGAGTGCAATGGCAGAAGCCAGCCTGACTGCGAGACTGACAAGTCGAGCAGAGTCGAAAGACGGCCATAGTGATCCGGTGGTCCCGAGTGGAAGGGCCATCGCTCAACGGATAAAAGGTACGCTGGGGATAACAGGCTGATGGTGCCCAAGAGTCCATATCGACGGCACCGTTTGGCACCTCGATGTCGGCTCATCTCATCCTGGGGCTGGAGCAGGTCCCAAGGGTACGGCTGTTCGCCGTTTAAAGAGGTACGTGAGCTGGGTTTAGAACGTCGTGAGACAGTTCGGTCCCTATCTTCCGTGGGTGTAGGATACTTGAGAAGAGTTGCCCCTAGTACGAGAGGACCGGGGTGAACGATCCACTGGTGGACCTGTTGTCGTGCCAACGGCAGTGCAGGGTAGCTATGATCGGACAGGATAACCGCTGAAGGCATCTAAGCGGGAAGCCCCCTTCAAAACAAGGTATCCCTGAGGGCCGAGGTAGACCACCTCGTCGATAGGCCAGAGATGTAAGCGCAGCAATGCGTTCAGTTGACTGGTACTAATTGCCCGATAGGCTTGATTTGATCCAGTAATAGTAAGACTGGCGAAAATCAGGATACATACACAAAACTACAGTCGTACATGACTTGGAACATAACGGTGTGCCCCTCAAAAGGCACATCGCTGGCGTTGTTTTTTTGGTTTGGTGGTCATAGCGCGAGCAAAACACCCGATCCCATCCCGAACTCGGCAGTTAAGTGCCGCAGCGCTGATGGTACTGCGTCTTAAGACGTGGGAGAGTAAGTCACTGCCAAACCTAATAAACAACGCCTCCTTGGAACACTCCAAGGGTATCTCTCTTACGATGCACCTACCAAAATAGGTGCGCCAAACATTGGCGCGGGATGGAGCAGCCCGGTAGCTCGTCAGGCTCATAACCTGAAGGTCGTAGGTTCAAATCCTACTCCCGCAACCAAAAATATACAATATATCATTACGTTACCACCCACCCTCGGGTGGTTCTTGGCGTTTGAATACCACACTGGACCCGTTGTGGACGCAACGAAGGCGAAACCAGAGATGTGGCAGCAGCGCAACGCCCGCATAGCTCAAATCATGCGCCAATCATCCATCACGATCCCAAAAATATTTGAAGGAGAAGATACCCATGGCCAAGAACGATGATCTAAGCGGCTTCACGACGGCACAATCCAAACCCGAAACCGCTATGGACAAGACCGCCAGAGCCGTGAAGGAAATCAAGGAGGCCGAAACTAAGGAACGCCAAGACAAAATGGCCCGCCTGCGCAGGGCACGCCATGAAAGCGAAGCTGAAGCGACCACTAAACCCGTTTCCTGACTGCATATAGCTGCGTACGTGCGGGGCGGTGGGGTGTCTGCGTAACCAACCAATCCCAAATACCGTCACCCGTCGCACAGCGGCGCAACCAACGTGGATTCTCCAACCGTTGAAATCTCCTAGAATGACCGTTCGGAACCGTACGTCCAACCGCTGCCAACGGGTCGCGAACGGTTCCGAACAGACCATAGATCGAAAGGGATACCAAAGTGAACAATCACGCAAAACTGGGGATGCTCCTGCCCGCCATTCTAAACCCGGCCACTGCCGCCATAGTCGGGATCGCTGCGATGGCCGTCGGCCTCTACCGCATGCTCCCGGATGACGAGAAAGACGCAACCGTGGGCGCGGTATCGAGCAACGGTTCGAAGCAACCTATTCCAACCGTCGAAGCACGGTTGCCAGCCGTTGAACTAGATGACGTTCAACGGGGGTGCCAACTGTCTGGTGACGGGCTGGGAACGGTTCCCGTTGTTCATGCGACGGTTTCAACTAAACCCTCTGATGACGACGAGAGCGCGATGATCCGCAAGGCAATGTCAGAACTGGGGAAACGTAGTGCAGTAGCGAGGGCGAAGAAAAAGGCCGAACGTGGCGACGTATCAACCTGAGTTCCCTATAAATATCGCTGATATCACTTTCTTGCTTTATGCTCAAAGAACAGGCCCATTGGAGACTTTTTTAACTCCTTATGAGCCTCGTTCAGTTCCCTAAAACGATTTGGTATCTCTCGAAGCTTCGGGGCATCTATTAGCTGGTTAACCGCAAAGCTTGCTGCGCCAAATGTTGGAGTTCCGGTAACAATTGACGCAATATCTATAGCACCGGCAGCAACCATCGTTCCTATGTCGTGTCCAGCAAATTTCACCTTCTTGGCACGAAGGTCCTTAACTTCTTTCATATGTCGCTCAAACGCGTCTCTGATATTCTCAACAATTTTATCGCTAGAACGGAAGAAATTTGTTGGATTGGCTTGCGAAAGTTCATCAACGCCAACTGAGAGAACTGAACGAATTTCATCAAATGCTCCCGATTTTCGCATCTCAATGATAGCATCTGGAGGAATATTCCCAAGCCATTCTTCATCTGTATCGGATGCACGTTGCAAACCTCTGATCATGTGGAGATGAGTGCGGCTGTCAGGTTCTATCGCAGAATTGTATTCAAGCTTCCAATTAAAATACTGCCAAGAAGTGGGCGCATCCATCAGCGGGACTCCGGCAAGATATCGACTTTTCAGGAGCAAGTCCGTCGCCTGGCCCATGCGTCCAAAGCACTGTGCTGCTAGCATTTGCCCCGCGTGTGGAGCGGCTTCTAAAGTGCTCGACCAATCAAGTTTGAGTGACTTACTAAGTTGTTCTTCAAGGCTTTCGGTCCATTCTGTATCAAACAAGACTCGCGAGGCGTCAGCAATAGAGGCGACGATCTGTTCGGGATTTTCAAGTGGCGCCACAAACTCCCAAAGTTCATCGGCTTCGGTGAACTCTCGACCAAATATCCGACTGGCGTGCTTCAACCCATCGGCTGTAGCGATGCGCTTAAGGAATTCAGCCTCTTGTTCATCCACAGAGGACCTGAACGGCGCAAAAGCTACAATGGGTACATCAGTATTTGCGTTAGCAAGTTTTTGATACTGCAGGACATTTATAGTGTGCTTCACGAGGTAGTGAAGCTGAGTTTCTGGTTTGGCAACATTAAAAATATGGCGGCTATTCCAGAAAGGATCGGATAAAATGATTGTATCGATATATAGGCTAGCTGTGCTTGAGATGTTCCTTTGGTAGCTTGGAAATAGATCACCTCCATAAATGGCCTTAGACGCACGTAAATCCTGAATGTGATAATGAGCAGAATCTGAAACATTTTCCCAAAACTCTTGCATCGTTTCTATGAATTTGGGTATTTGAGGAACAATATCCCTCACAAAGTCTGAGCTTTTGGGGGCAAGGCGGGCAAACTCTAGAGCATCTAAATTATAGTTTTTTGCCTCTTGGTTGATGAATCCGAGGTTCTTCTCAATAAACTCGAAGTACATTGACGAAATGTCTGATAATGAAATTGCGTCTTTGGCTTGGTTCCGCTGGTGCATATGAGCTGCCATCAGAGACATTGAACGTACCCTGCCGTCAACCGTACTTAGATCGATTTTCCCATCCGGTTGATATTGAACTTTGGAGAGGCTTGTTTTGGTATCCTCCCACAGATGGTCTGCAATATGAATTTTTCCTTCTTCGAACATCAGTTTGAGTGTCTCGAGGCGCCACCGAAGATCGTCATCATACTGCTCTTGGGTATCATTCGTCATGCTCGGCTTCCCTGATATACAGCAGCTGTCGTGGCGGGGCGTACCACTGATCTTATGCTCATCTCAGAATTGCATGTTGTTAGTTGTTCCTCAATACTTCAAGAGACCTTTGTTTAGAAGGACGCTTGACGCATAGGCAGAAATCTAAATGACCCCATAAGTCTGTTCTCAACGATAGAAAAGTTGAGGCTCTTCATCTGTAACAAAACCGGAAATCTGTAGTTCCTTACGGATCACACCAACCGATACCGCGCGGCCGCCTTGCTAAGCCGCTCATTTACTGGCACGGGGTGCGCATCGCAAGATCGCTGCAACGCGCTTATGTGACAATCCATGAATTCGTGGAAGTCGTCACTGGGCACGTCTGAGATTGCTGCGCGGGTGACAAACAGACCTAATAGCTGCGCATCGATTTCACGCATTTTTTCGATGCGGTTCGCATTGCGCACGTCGTCGGGCAGAACGCCACAGCAGTTGGCCCGCAAGTCATTGTGGATCACATGTTCAAATTGCCGCCATAGCTCATCCAAAGGCCACCGGGACCGATTGCGGTCAATCGTTGGCTCGCAGTAGTGAATGCGCGTCAGCGCGTCTGTGAAGACGTCTCCAACCATATCTTGGATGTCCTGCCAGTTGCGCATCTCAAACCTGTGGCGCAGTTGCTTGGAACCTAGCCGCAGTTCAAACCGCCAGACTTGGCTGGCATTGCGGTCTTTGATGTCGAGCGGGTGTTCTCCTTGCGCGGCGAGTGCGGCATTCCAGATTGTCAGCCAACCCATTTTACCTGTCTGGATGATTTCGGCGCGCTTGTCGTAGATGGCGATTTGCCTGTTTGCGATGGCCCCGGCACGCAGCCCGGTCACGCGTGATCCGCTAGCCATTGTCGCGGTTTCGTCAATGCCGGTGAATTCTGTGATCTTTGTGCCGGGTGGCACCACCAACGCCTCACGGTTCGGTTCGAACCAAGGTGCAAGGAAATCGACGGCATAATCTGCGCGGGACACGCGCAGTTGCGTTTCGACATATTTGATTTCCATGGCGTTTATGCATTCGCGGAAATGTCGCTCTGCACCTTCCAAGCCACCGGTCGCCAGTCCGAAGGCGCGGAAATCGACAGTAATGCCGGGATTGTGGGGAATGCGGTCTTGTGGGTCTTGGAATAACCAGACCGCGCCATGGTCACCAGTATGCGCTGTAAAGCCGCGCGCGCCCTTGTTGCTGACGCTCAGCGTGACGGGACCAAAGCTGATCAAGCATTCGCTGTGTGTTTGCTTTGCATGGTCCTTCGCAGCGGCAAGTTTTTCCCGTAGCGCCGGGGGGATGTCAGTCTGGACAGTGAACTTCAGGCCATCGAAACCCGAATGCAAGATTGTCGCGTCCATTTGCTCTGACCTTCGCTTTCGTATTCGTGGAGGGGGGTGTTACAAGACCCCCCTTGGTTCCGGCTGTTGCCGTTGCGGTTTCAATTCTGGAAGGGGGCGGCTGCTACGCACCCTTGAAGGTGCCTCCGGCGGGGCAGCTTTTGTTTTGGGGCCGGGCGCGAAGGCCCGGCTCAGCTTGTTATTGGCGGGTAGCGAGCTGTCGGCTGATCCAAATTTCGGCGCGTTCGGCGCATTTTGCGGCGTTCAGCAGGTCGCTATGAAAGAACCCCGATGTGTTTTTCCATTCGTTCTGATCGTTCTTGTAGGATCGGGACATGTCGACAGAGTAAGACCCGTCATTGTCCCAGATAGTGGCGGTGATCAGGCCCAACTTGATCTTATGGGCTGGTTGATTTGACATGATTGTCCTCCGATTTCAATTTTTGTTGCTATGAAACGAAAGGCGCGAGATCGCATTTGACCCCGCGCCTGTTTGAAGCCATCCGGCCCCAAAATCCCGCGCAGTGCTGCCAACCCGGCGCGGGCAAAACTCAAAGCTGAGAGGTGTTCTTGCGCATCCGGGACTCTTGCCAGTCAAGCAGATCGCGGCGGCGATAGCGCACCGAACGGCCCGGCTTATAGAACTGTGGGCCGAAGCCAGTGACACGCCATTTCTGCAATGTCCGAACGCTTTGGCAGAGGAAATCTGAGGCGCGGGTTTCGTCAATGAAGCCGTCAAGATAGTCGAGAGCGGCTTGGTTGGCTTGTGGTGTTTGAACTTGTGTCTGCATCTTTTCGCTCCTTGTGCGGTCTGATGCGTTCGTTGTCGTTCAAGCCGGATACAGTAAATAGAACAGTAAATTTCCGGACAATTTACTGTTTACTGCTTTTCCTTAACTCATTGAAAAGAGGGGTAAAGTGGCTTCTGATCCCTTCATCACCTAGCTTGTAGCTTTCGGGGTACCGGTCAGGGTTCGTGGTCCGCATATGCTGACGAATGAGTGGAAAGTGCGCCTTTGCTGATCGTTCGACATCGATACCGCCCAATTTCTCTAGTGCGGAGAACGCTTTCTGAACATCTAGTTTGATCGACGGCCTACCAGCCTGCCGCCTTTCCATTTCGACGCTCAGCAATGCTTCTTCGACAAGTCGGTCTTGCCCTTCAGGGGAAATCAGCCGAACTTCGATGAACTGCAAGCTCTGTCCGCTCAGGCTTGAGGCAGTCCAGTCCACATGCCCCTTCCAGACGTCCGGTGGTATTGCTACGGGAACCGAAGACAGAGATCGCGGCGGTTCAAAACCGAATGACAGCAATCTGCCGAGCTTGACGTGATTGATAATGTTTGTCTGAAGGGATTTTCGTACTTTCTCCCTTTCGGTCAGTATTTCGCGCGAGCCGACGATCCCAGACATAAAGACTTCGGACAGAGGCCGATCCTTCATTTTTGCCTCTTCGACGCCTTTCTCGAATGCGGTCATTGCAGACTTGTTCTGTGCCGCGTTCCATTTTTCCTTCAGGTCGGCATGTGCATAGGCATACCAAGCGCGTGACATGGGAATGCCGTTGGCCCAAATCTTCTGCAGGGTAGCTTCAGAGTAAATGGTCATTCAAGGGCGTCCCGTGCTTGTTGGTTTTTCGCAATGTTTCTCATTTCGCATGTGGTCGCAACGGTTGAACCAAAGCTTGCTTGATCCCATACTTCCAGATGCCGCCCATGGTGCACCAGTGTCCCTACGCTGGCTCCAAGAGGAAAACACTGAGCCTTGTGCAACTAATTTTAAGGTCTGAGTTATGCTCGCCAACCTTTTGAAGTTTTATGACCTATACCCCTCAATTTTGTTTTCACTGAAAAACATATTACGCGCTGCTATTGAGCCTGATCTTCTCGAACAGCTTGATTTCCACGGCGAGCGGCAACGAGAAATTCTCAGCGTAGCGCAGGTGTATCAAGTTGATGAGTCTGCCGAACTCATGCTCCGCAATCTCTCTGCGCAAATGCAGGAAGACGGCCTAGACAGTATGTTCGCTAGCGTTCGACTGCCATTCCCAGCAATGCTGATTACAGTGCCTGAGCCTGCCACGGGTGCATGGCCTGCCGCTCTAATCACCCAAGACGATGACACGCTGTATACACAAGTGTACCATGCCAATAAGGATGGGATGCTGCCAAACCTTCTTATCTTCAGGTCTAGAGGGGCTTCTGTAGATATCTTGCATTCACCGACGATGAGGCTTGCAAAGGCTATTGGTGAAGAGATCACGGAAGAAGCTGCGAACAAGCAAGAGCAAAAACTATGCTTCGACTTTCTGAGCATAGCGGTAGGCATGTCGATCCTGTTTGAACACAACGCTATGTTGGAAGTAGAGGAAGCCGCTGCTTATCCGCGATCTGAAAGACGAAGGGCTGAGAGGTCGGGCCGGGCGTTACCGGATAAATCGATCATCAAGGTAAAGCTTGGTGATCTAGGCAAACGGCAAGTACAGGCGACGAAAGAAGCGGGTATCAAAGACGACGACAGCAAGACAGCGCGACGTGCGCATTGGGTTCAAGGCCACTTCATGCGGAATAGAGCGGGAGGGATTAGCTGGAGGAACCCGCACTTGCGGGGCGCTGGCCCTATTGTCGAACAGGTGAGGCACGTTTCGTTCGATGAGGGTGATTGATCAGTTTTAAGAGTAAATATGTATTGAGAGATATTAGGCTGTTCGTTTGGGTGTCGTTCATGAACTTACATAAGATAGTGTATCTGCTAACCTACGACGCGCAGTGTGAGTACTGATGGCGTCCCATCACCGACCAAGGCGCTCAACCGTTCCGCATTCTCTTCAGCGGCACGTCGGACCGGATCATCCGCCAAATGGGCGTAACGCATGGTCGTCTGGATTTGTGAGTGCCCCAACAGCCGTCCAACCATCTGAATGGGCATCCCAGAAGAAACCGCATTGGACGCATACGTGTGGCGCAGATCATGAATGCGCACATCATCCAGACCGGCGCGCGCGCGAATGCGCCGCCATGGATGCTGCATATCGGTAATGTGGCTGCCGTCCAGCTTGCCTTCGATCACATAAGGGTTGCCGGGGGTGCGGGGCAGGGTGGACAGGATCGCCCTTGCCGCTGCAGGAAGCGGGATGCGCCGCGCTCCGGTCTTTGTATCCGGCAATTCCATGCCTGTGTCGGTGATAAAGCCCCATTGCAGCGTTTGTATCTCACGCAGGCGGCATCCCGTCAGGATCAGCAACCGGAAGGCCGCGACCACATGCACGCTCTCTGAGCCGTCGCGTTCGGCTTGCGCAAGAACCGCTCCCAACCGCTGCAGCTCATGCTGGCTTAGGTAGCGTTCCCGCTTTTGTTCACGGTACTTCGGGACGTGGCGACAAGGGTTCGAACCGTCAGGACGCATGCCCCAAATCTCTGCCATGTTGAACATCTTGGAAAGCACCTGCATCGTGCGGTTTGCCTGATCGGGCGTTTCACGGTGTTTGTGATGTAGCGCGGCAATGTCTTTGCGTTCGACGTCGATCACTTTGAAGCCGCCAATTTCAGGCTTGATGAACAGCTCAAGCGCGCGGCGGTATTCTTTCTGGGTGGTCGGCTTGCAGCGCTCTTCGGCATGTTCCCGAAAGAACCGATCACACAGTGCGGCAACCGTTGGCGCGCGCCGTTCCAGCGCGATCTCTTCGGCTGGGTTTTCGCCCATGGCCACTTGCCCCATGACGTCCTTTGCCAAGCGGCGCGCCTCGTCCACCGTGATCTTGCCATGCCGACCGAGAGACACGCGACGGGTACGCCCGCCCTTGCGATACTGCGCCTGATAGGTCTTTGCCCCTGATGGCATGACACGGACGCCGAATCCGGCAATCTGGCTATCCCAGACAAAGAAATCCGCAGCCTCGGACTTGAGTGCATCAATGACGCGTTTGGTCAGCTTGGGCATATCGGTTTCTCTCTTTCCCGCATTCTCGTGGAAGCACTGTGGAAGCAACTGGAAGCGTTTCGTAGAGCAAGAGATAGGAGAGCAGAGTCAAAGCCGTCAATATAATTCAAGCGAAATCAACAAGATAGGGTATATGGGCGCATAGGGTGGTAAATGGTAGAGACTGCTATAAGCTGCCTCATAACCTGAAGGTCGTAGGTTCAAATCCTACTCCCGCAACCAAATCACACACAATATCATTACGTTACCACCCACCCTCGGGTGGTTCTTGGCGTTTGAATACCACACTGGACCGGTTGTGGACGCAAGCAAGGCGGCGGCTGGCGGGCGACGGGCACCCTATGCAAAGAACGTTCAGCTTTGAAATCACCACTGAACACGTCGTCTTCAACACGCTGGCCTCTGCCGATCTCGTCATATGGATCTCGATTTGCCTGAAGGCGCTGGTCTACGCGACCACCGATGACAGCGGGAAACGCTTTGACCCCGCTTACGCTACGCAGCCTGCCTAGGCGCGAGGCGCAGTCGCTGAAATCGCTTGCGGTAGGCGACGCTGATCCGCACCATCCAAATCACGACAGATGCCTTGAACACGCCCCAGCCGCGTCAAATGTCCAAGAAAATCGCAGACGGCAAGTGCATTTTTGACACCGAAACACGCAACCCCAACAGACTTAGGAATAGGCACATGAAACGTAGAGATTTTTTGATCACCGCCTCCAGCGCTGCCGTTTTGGCTTTGCCGGTGCGTGCGGCTGTAGCCCAGATGCAGGTTCTCAAGTCGCCAACCTGTGGATGTTGTTCGGCCTGGGTGGCGCATATCGAGGATGCGGGACTGGTCGTTGAAACCCAGGACGTGTCGCAAGAGGTCTTGTGGGCGGCGAAAGACAGGGCGGGGATCACCCCTGAGCTGAGTTCATGTCATACAGGGTTCATTGACGGCTATGTCATCGAAGGCCACGTTCCAGCAGCGGATATCCAGCGGCTTCTGACAGAGAGACCCGATGCGATTGGCCTGACCGTGCCCGGAATGCCAATTGGATCGCCGGGTATGGAAATGGACGAACGGCGCGACGCTTTTGATACGCTGCTTGTGCTGCGCGATGGCAGCATTGTCGTGTTTTCAAGCCATACCTAGATCTAATCAGCGCAGGCCGCTTCTGATCTTGAACAGGCCAAAACCTCAGATTGGGGTGGCTGGATAGCCTGCTTCGGCAAGGGCGGCTTGCACTATTGCAGTGTCCACGACGCTCCCCAGCGCGATCCGCCGTGTTTCCATGTCGAAATTGATTTGGGCTTCGGGATCGAGGCCTTTGATAGCTTTTTCGACGATCGCCTTACAGTGGCCGCAGCTCATGTCGGGAATATGGAATGTATTCATGCGTTTCTCCTTTTGACGCAGTTAAAGGTCAACACGTCGCAGACGCAATGCATTCGAGATAACCGAGACGGACGAGAGGCTCATCGCCGCCGCCGCGATCATGGGCGAGAGCAGCAGGCCGGTCACAGGGTAGAGCAGTCCAGCAGCGATCGGGATTCCAAGGCTGTTGTAGGCGAAGGCGAAGAACAGGTTTTGTTTGATGTTGCGCAACGTCGCGCGGGCAAGTTTGCGCGCCCGCACGATCCCCATCAGGTCGCCGCCGAGCAGGGTGATGCCTGCGCTTTCCATCGCCACGTCAGCACCGGTGCCCATGGCAATGCCAACATCCGCAGCGGCCAGCGCGGGGGCGTCGTTCACCCCATCACCTGCCATCGCAATCTTGTGGCCATCCTTGCGCAACTGGTCGATCAGCTTTTTCTTGTCTTCCGGTAGAACACCTGCGCGGACCTCATCAATGCCCAGCCTTTCGGCCACAGCCTTTGCTGTGCGTTCGTTGTCGCCCGTCGCCATGATGACGCGCAGCCCCTGGGCGTGGAGTGCCTTGATCGCCTGAGCCGTGCTGTCCTTGATCGGGTCGGCTACTGCCACGATGCCTGCCAGCGCCCCATCGACCGCGACGAACATCGCCGTCTTGCCCTCGGCGCGCAGAGCATCGGCCTTTTCTTCGGCAGCACCCGTGTCTAGGCCGATCTCTTGCATCATCGCCGTGTTGCCAAGGGCGACAGCGTGCCCGTCGATCTGTCCGCGCGCACCCTTGCCGGTGACGGCCTCGAACTCGGTGGCCTCTTGCCTTGCGGCGCCTGCCGCTTCGGCCCCTTCAACGATGGCTTCGGCCAGAGGATGTTCGGACCCACGTTCAAGTGCTGCGGCCAGCGACAACAACTCCGCCTTAGTTACATCGCCCAGCGTCACCGTGTCAGTTAGCGTGGGCTTGCCCATCGTCAGCGTGCCGGTCTTGTCCACGATCAGCGTGTCAACAGACGCCATGCGTTCCAGCGCCTCGGCGTCCTTGATCAACACCCCCGCCTGCGCGCCGCGTCCCGCCGCCGTGGTGATCGAGATCGGCGTGGCCAGCCCGAGCGCGCAAGGACATGCGATGATCAGCACCGAGACGGCTGAAGCGATGGCAAAGACAAGCGCGGGGTCCGGCCCGAAGATCATCCAGACGACAAAGGCGAAGATCGCAGTGCCTACCACGGTTGGCACGAAAACCGCTGACACGCGGTCAGCCAGTCCTTGGATTGGCGCACGCGACCGCCTCGCGTTCGACACCATCGTCACGATCTGCGCCAACACAGTGTCTGCACCGACCTTGCCCGCTTCGATTGCCAACGCGCCGTTCTTGTTGATCGTAGCACCGGTCACAGCATCGCCGGGACCTTTTTCGACAGGCATCGCCTCGCCGGTCAGCATGCTTTCGTCCAGGCTGGAACGCCCCTCGATCACCGTTGCGTCCACGGGGACGGCATCGCCGGGGCGCACGCGCAGCCGGTCGCCCTCCATGATATTTTCCAGCGGTGCATCGTATTCCGTGCCGTCCGGCAGGATGCGCCGCGCGGTCTTGGGCGCGAGGTCAAGAAGCGCGCGGATCGCGTCTCCGGTACGTTCGCGGGCGCGAAGTTCCAGCACCTGGCCAACAAAGACCAGCGCCACGATCACCACCGACGCCTCAAAGTATGTGCCGACGCCCGCGCCCATGCGATACTGGTCTGGGAACAGTCCCGGCAGGAACGTTGCGAAGATCGAATAGAGATAGGCCGCCGACACCCCAAGGCTGATCAGCGTCCACATATTGGGCGATCGGTTCACGACTGAATCCCAGCCCCGCTTGAAAAACGGCCATGCCGCCCAAAGCACGATGGGTGTGGCCAGCACAAATTCCAGATAGCTTGCGGTCTGATGCCCGATCCAATCGCGCACCGGCAGGCCGACCAGCCCGCCCATGGTCAGCACGATCAGCGGCACCGCCGCCGCTGCAGAAATCCACATCCGGCGGGTGAAGTCGGTCAGCTCCTCACTAGGTTCATCCGACGGAAGCATCGGCTCCAGCGCCATGCCGCAGAGCGGGCAGGCTCCGGGCGCGTCACGGATGATCTCGGGGTGCATGGGGCATGTGTACTGGGCATGCGCGGGCGCTGTCTTCTTCTCCCCTACCGCGCGGCCGGACGCGTAGTGCCACGGGTCGGCCTTGAACTTTGTCTGGCATTTCTCGGAGCAGAAATGGAAGGTCTCGCCTTCAAACTCCGCGTGCCGCCCGTCGGGCTTGACCGCGACAGTCATCCCGCAGACCGGATCCTTGGCCGTCTCTGCCCCCGCCTGAATTTCGGGTGCCGCGTGACGATAATCGTGGTCCATGAGGTGCCAGCCTTTCAGTTGTTTCTCAGCCCAAGGCGTCCAGTCATTGGAACCTCAATGGTCCTGTCACGTATTCGTGCCGCCGCCGGTGCTCGTTTAAGCCACTTTCGTTCGAAGGCGACAGGGCTTTTCCAACCCAGTGCTGCGTGCGGACGGCGTGGATTGTACAAGCCGTTGATGTATTCGAAGAGCGCCATGAAAAACGGCTGCAGTGAAGCTCATATATTCGCCAAGTGACGATGAGAGCTGTGTTCGGTACCCAGAGCCGACCGCACAGCCGACGATACGACGGCAATGCAAGCCCGGGATCACAGCCAAGTAAAGCCAGTCCTCACGGGTCCAAACGGAGCTGATATCACCCGCCTATTTCTGGTTTGGCGCTTCTGCCACGAAGTCACGATCCAGCAGGTCCGACGCGATATTGAACTTATGATCACTGTCCGCTCTGGGCAGATTACTTTGCAATCGCCTGCGGGGCAATGGTCGTCACCTTGTGTGTGCGGGTTCTGGCCACGGATATGCCGTTCTGGCACATCAATCGGCCAACGCAGCGGTGGGCTGTAACCAGTCCAATGTCCTTCAGCTCTGCGGTCCTGCGTGGGCGAGTATGGCTGCCTATGACCCGTCAACCTAAGCAGGCTTTCGCCCGAGTGATCAATTCAACCTGACAGAAATGGCTCCAAGGCCGTCGATCTGCCCATGCACTTCGCAGGGAACATCAATATACGTCAGCGGATGAAGTGATCCTGTAATCACGATTTGGCCAACCTGCAGCCCGCCACAATGTGTCCCGATCTTTGCCAAAAGCATCTTCAGGGTGGAAAATGCGGACCCACCCGGTACATCAGCAGGACCATCCAACATAATATTATCCCCAGCCTGCATCCGGGCTTTGATATTACCAATGTCACGTCCGTCCCAGTCGCCCATCGTCGCCCCGATGATCAGCCCGTGATTGATCTGAAAGTCAGCGAGCTTGGCAATCGGGTCTTCTGCGAGGGGGGCGCGCAACCGGCTGTTCACCAGTTCGATCACTGGCACCGGCCGAACGCTACGGCAGAGTTTGGCTTCAAAATCGTCGGCTGATTGGTCAGGCAATGGCGCAACGATCTTCCAGCCCACTTCCAATTCAACCCCCATGACATCGCCTATCGCCACGGTCGCACCAGATGCGAAAACGAAACCGGGTACGATCGGCGACATGATCGGCTCTTGCCCAGGCTTGAGTGCCGCCTTGAAGCCGGCGATAGGCCCCAGTGCAGCGGACACCCGCGCTTGAATGTAATACGCCTCGGCATTTGTTTTGGGGGCAGGGCCATCAGGCGCACAGCGGTTGCCCGACTGATGGGCCTCGATCAGCGCATCTGCGAAAGCATCAAGATGTTTCACTGCCATTCCTCCATGATGCGCAGCATCCGGCGCGCTGCCTCTGGAATTGGTGCGATAAGATCGCAAGGTGCAAGTGGGCGTAAGCGTTCCGCAGATTGCCCCAGAGGTCCGCCGCCTATGATGACCGCCTGTGCACCCGCCGAGTGTGCCCTGTGCGTCGCGGCTAATAAAGCTGCATCGAGTGCGTCCTCATCTGCGGAAAGTATCACGGGGTCGCCATCTGTTAGAAAAGTCCCCAGATAGGCGCCGCTTGGGGCGGAGGTGCGCATGAGCATGTCAATTCCGGACACCAGCCCTGGCGTATGGGTGACCACGGCATAACGTCGGCCGCCAGAGGCCGCGGCAATCGCCGCAGACTCGCCTATTCCGATGACAGGAATATCCAGTCGCGCCGCCAAAGCCGCGCGTCCGGGATCACCAAACGCGCACACAATGATCCCGCCCACAGCGTCTGGAATCTCTGCCGCCGCCACATGTGCAGCCGCTGCATCAAGAAGCGTCATGGAGGTCAGCAACCCTGGTCCGTCTGGCGCAGTCCAGCCCTGCACGTCTGGCAGGATCGTGCTCGCGATTGCAGCCATCTCGCGGGTCGTCGCGCGATTGCTATTGGGGTTCATCAAAAGGACTGGTTGCCTTGGCTGAAGTGTCAATTGAGTTCAACCACGGCTTCCACTTCGACCAATGCATTGGCTGGCAAAGACGCTACGTTGACAGCAGTGCGCGCGTGCCGTCCGGCATCGCCCCAAAGGTCGATGAAAAGCTGCGATGCGCCGTTCACGATTTGTGGTCCATCCGGATAGCCGGGGTCTGCGGCAACAAAACCACCAACCCGCACGATCTGGCTGACTTTCGTCAGGGACCCGGCGACAGCACGTATCGAGAATAGAAGGTTCAGCGCGCACATTTGTGCGGCTTGTTGCCCAATGGCGGTGTCGAACCCGGTGCCAATGGGGCCAAAGTATTTTGGCACGCCTTCCCATTCACAGATTTGACCGGACAGGAACAATAGATTGCCGGTGATCTTGCCGGGCAGAAACAAAGCCCGCGATGGGGCCGATGGTGGCAGCGCAAGGCCCAGTTTGCCTAGCTGCGCTTCGATGGGGCAGCTCATGTGGTGGTTCCTTTTGCCAGCGCATTGGCCAGCGCAATCAGCGATAAATCCGACCCGCGTGGCCCGATCAGAGAAAGCCCGAAAGGCGCGCCGTCGATACTGCCTGCGGGGAAAGTCACCTGAGGTAGCCCGACAAGCCCTGCCACGCACAAAAGACGCATAGCGTCGTGGCGGTAGGTGTCGAACACCTCGATAGGCGCGTCCAAGCGAAACGGAGCCTCTGGGACGACGGGAGCGAGCAGCACGCCGGTGTCACCCAGAAGTGCCACAATTTTTGCGGCATAGTTGGCCCGCGCCTTTCGCGCATCGGCGATCTGCGCCTCTGCAAGCTGTTCTGCTGCGGCCACCCGCCCATGAATGCCGCGCACCAAGGGCATCCCTGACGCTTTGATCCATGGCACGATTGCGGCTTTGGCATCGCCGCTGATCGTGGTCAGGAAAATGTCATATACAGCAGCTACCCCTTGCGGAAAAACTTCGACGTCTTGGGCTTGCAAGGCTCCAAAGACGCTGACGTATATCGCCTGTTGCTCCGCGGCCAGTTGCGCGATCATATCTGTCGGGCGCAGCAGCACAGGGTTTGGCGGTAAAGCGGCTGTATCCGGGCCGAGCAGCGCATCGGCAGCGCGGGCAAGTGTCGCGCCATCGCGCGCGAAAAGGCCAACAGCGTCATAGCTTGGCGCGAGCGGCTGAACACCGTCCAGACAGACCCGTCCATGCGTTGGACGCAGTCCCCAAATCCCGCAAAAGCTGGCTGGCGCGCGCACTGATCCGCCCGTATCTGATCCGATGGCAATATCGGCAAGTCCGCCTGCGACCGCAACTGCCGACCCCGATGATGACCCGCCGGGAATGCGGTCGGGGGCAGCAGGGTTCACAGGTGTGCCGAAATGCGCATTCATCCCGTACATCGACCAAGCAAGTTCATCAGTATGGGTCTTTCCGACAAACTGAGCGCCCGCATCTAACAGCCGCTGGGCGGCAGAGGCGGTTTTGCTTGCGACAGGGCTTTGCGCAAGCCGTGTTGGACAGCCCGAACCGGTGCGATAGCCTGCGACGTCAAAGATATCTTTCACGGCCAGCGTGAGGCCCGCAAGAGGGCCATCGGCGGCGTGGGTCACGCGAATTGCCTCATACGGCATGAAACAGTTGAAGGGGTCTTTGTCGATCAGCACAATCTACTCCGCCAAGATGGGCGCATTGGGGTGGATACAGGCCACGCGGCGGCGGTCGTTTGGCGAATGAACCGGGGGCAGTGCCGCAAGACACTGCGGTTCAGCAAGCGGGCAGCGCGGCGCAAAAGAACAGGCATCTGGGCGCGTGTCCAAGGGCGGCGGCGCGCCGGGGATCGCGTTCAAGCGTGCGCCGCGCGCTGCATCATGCAGGTTCGCCGCCAAGAGGCCGCGGGTATAGGGATGGCGCGGGTCTTTGATGATCTCGCGGGTGGTGCCTTCTTCAACGATTTGTCCCGCGTACATGACCGCGATGCGTTCGGACACTTCGACGGCCACGCCGATGTCATGCGTCACAAAGATCACGCCCATGCCAAATTCTTTTTGCAGGTCGCGCAGTAACAACAGGATCTGGATCTGCACCGTCGCATCAAGCGCAGTCGTTGGCTCATCCGCCAAAAGCAGCCTTGGACGGCAGGCCAGCGCCAGCGCGATCATGACCCGCTGTAACATCCCCCCCGACAGTTCATGCGGATAGTTGTGCAAGCGTCGCTCGGGCGATGGAATCCGCACCCGTCGCAGCATGTCCAAGGCTGTTGAAAGCGCCTCGTCTTTGCGCACGCCTTTGTGGCGCATCACGGATTCAGCGATCTGGTCGCCCACGGTATAGACCGGGTCCAGCGCAAGGCCGGGTTCTTGAAAGACCATGGACACTTCTTCGCCGCGGTAGGCTTGAAGTTTCTTGCCCGACAGCGTGAGGACATCAACACCGTTCACGGCGATATTGCCGTCGATATGGCTGCGCTTGGGGGGCAGCAGCCGCAGCAGGGTTTTCAATGTCACGGACTTGCCTGATCCGCTTTCGCCCAGCAGGGCCATGGTTTCGCCCTGCTTGAGCGTCAGTGTCAGGTCATTGATCGCATGCACGGTGCGGGCACCGCTGAAGCGGACGTTCAAATTGCGGATATCGACAAGGTTCTCGGTCATTCGAACACGTCCTTTCCCGCCTTGCTGTGACCAGAGCTGATGTCGTGCAGGTGACAGGCCGCCAAGTGATCGGACCCGGCCGACAAGGGGTGCAATGGGGGTACTTTGGCTTTGCACACGTCTTCGGAAAATCGGCACCGCGTATGGAACCGACAGCCAGAGGGCGGGTTGATCGGGTTGGGCGGATCACCGGCCAGTGGCGGTTCTTTCGTGCGGTTGTCGGGGTCCATCGACGGCATCGCAGAAAACAGCGACCGGGTATAAGGGTGCGCTTGCGAGGTCCAGATATCATCGACCGGGGCAATCTCGACCACTTCACCCAGATACATCACAAGGATACGGTCCGAAATGTAGCGGACCACGTTTAGGTCGTGGCTGATAAAAATATAGGTCAAACCAAATTCGCGGCGCAAGTCAGCCAACAGGTTGAGCACTTGTGCTTCGACCGATTTATCAAGTGCCGACACAGCCTCATCCAGCACCACCAATCGGGGCGACATGGCCAGCGCGCGGGCGATGTTGATCCGCTGACGCTGTCCGCCGGATACCTCGTGCGGATAGCGTTGGGCAAAGCGATCGGGCGCCAGGCCTACACGCTCCATCAGTTTTCGTGCGCGCCCGACCGGGTCGGACAGTCCCTGAATGCGCGCGCCAAAGGCTATCGAGGCTTCAATCGTCAGGCGCGGGTTCAGCGAAGCATAGCTGTCTTGAAACACCATTTGCACGCCGCGCCGCAATTCGCGCAGGGACAAGGTGCCACCAAGGTCTTGGCCATCATAGATGATCTCACCTTTGTCTTTATCAAGCAGGCCAATCAGCAAGCGCGCGGTCGTGGATTTTCCACAGCCAGACTCGCCCACGATGCCAAGGGTTTCACCCTTTTTGACTTCAAACGACACGCCGTCCACAGCCTGCACCACGGCCTTTTTGCCGCCAAAAATGCCACCGCGAACAGGGAAGTATTTCTGCAAATTGCGCACGATCAAAAGGGGTTGGGCCGGCCCGCCCTTATCTGGTTGGGTATCTGCCAAGGTTTCAGTCTTTGACATTCATTGCACTCCTGACGCCGTCGCTGAGCAGGTTCAGGCAAAGCGAGGTGATAAAGATCATCAAGCCGGGCAAGGCAGACAGCCACGGGTTGATATAGATGGCGGACCGCAATGTGTTCAGCATCAGCCCCCATTCAGGTTCGGGCGGGCGCACGCCGATCCCCAGAAAGCTAAGGCCTGCGGCAAGGATCATGCAGACGCTGGTCAGCGAGGTGGCATAGACAAAGATGGGTGACAGCACGTTGCCGATCACATGCACCCGGATCACGGTCAGTGCATTCGCGCCCGATGCGCGGGCTGCGTCGATATAGTCCAGCGAACGCACGCCAGACGTCACCGCTTCTGCGACCCGTGTGATGGGCGGGATAAAAACAATGGTGAGCGAAACAAGGCTGTTCAAGATTCCCGCGCCTAGCGCCCCCGAAATCGCGATTGCCAGCAGCACGGACGGAAAGGCAAAAAACACGTCTACAGTGCGCATGATCACAGTATTGACCCAGCCACCCAAGTAGCCAGCGACAATCCCCAATGCGCCACCGATAAAGAACGCCAGCACAACAGGCATCAGACCGATAAACAGTGTCAGTCTGCCGCCATAAATCAGCCGCGCCAGCATGTCGCGGCCTTGTTCGTCGGTCCCAAGGATATGCCCTTCGGTCCCGATCGGGGCCAGCCGCTTGATCATTGATCCGGTGTAAGGATCAGCAAGACCCAGATAGGGTGCGAAGACAGCCGAGAGGATCAAAAGCAGAATGACGCCAAGGCAAATCATCGTAACCGGATCGCGGATCAAGCGCGATCCGACGCCGGACCAATAGCCTTTGCCAGCCTCCGAGATAGGGTCTTCCAGACCATGCGTCTCTATCAAAGCCATCAGCTCAGCTCCTCTTGATACGCGGGTCAATGGCGGCTTGGGCCACATCGACGATCAGGTTCATCGCAACAAAGAAAAGCGCAAGGACAAGGATCGTACCCTGCAAGAGCGGTAAATCGCGCTGGAAGATCGCATTGGACAACAAAAAGCCGGAACCGGGCCAGTTGAACACGGTCTCAATCAGGATCGACCCACCCAGCAGATAGCCCAGCTGCAAACCCATGACCGACAGCGCTGTGGCGGCGGCGTTGCGTGCGACGTGGCGCAATACATCGCCGCGGCTCATCCCTTTGGCGTATAGGGCGGTCACAAAGTCCTGGGTCAAAAGATCGCCCGCCAATGCGCGCACCGTTCGGGCGACGATACCGATTGGAACGACCGCCAAAGTGACTGCAGGCAGGACCAGATGGCGCATATGCAGCCAATCCCACGCCCAATCCTGCGACCCGCCGGGGCCTGCGCCCATCGAGGGCAGCCAGCCAAGGTTTACCGAAAAGATGATGACCAGCACGATGCCCAGCCAATAATTGGGGACCGATACGCCTGCGATTGAAATCGCCGTGACGGCGCGATCCAGCAGGGTATCGCGGAAATAACCCGCGAGAAATCCAAGAAAAATACCGATTGGAAAAGCAATCACAGCGGCGCTGAAGGCCAAAAGCAATGAATTCTGCACTGCTCCAAAAACTTCGTCAGCGACGGGCCGACCGGTGGCAATGCTCTTGCCCATGTCACCCTGAAACAGGTTTCCGATCCAGATGGCATATTGCACCGGCAGCGGCTTATCGAGGCCGTAAATAGCCCGCATTGCGGCTTGTTCATCCGCAGTGGCGTCAACCGGCATGATCGCCGTCAGTGGATCACCCGGCGCGATCTGGACCAGCATGAAACAAATGACTGACACTCCAAAGGCGACAGGCAGCATCAAGATCACGCGGCGAAGAAAATAGGTGAACACGGTGGCGGTCCTCAGATAAATTAAGTCCCGCGCCATGACATGCGTGGCGCGGGGTTCTTGGCATCATTCCATCGTGATTGACGAAAAGTTCTGGTACCAGTTCTGCGCCTGCACAAAGCCCTTTACGTTTGGTGCCAGCGCCCGTGGGGCCACGTCATGCGTCACCATCAGAAACAGCGCGTCATTCACGTATTTTTCGTGTGTTGCACGCATTACCGCGTCCTGCTCTTCAGCATCAAAGGTGTTCTTGATCTGGTCGAACAGCCCCTGCATTTCTGGATCACAGTAATGGCCCCAGTTGGTGCCGTTCGGGGCAATCAGATCACATGACAGGTGACGGATGAGACCGGTGAAGGGATCCTGGATGAAGTAGGTAAAGTTGATCGACATGGCACCCTCGACCGAAGGATCTTCGGCACCTGCGCGCCACAGGTTGATCATCTGGTTCCACTCCACGACGACGAATTCGACGTCGATGCCGACTTGGGCAAGGTTTTGCTGGAGGTATTCGTTCATCGGCAGCGGCAGCATCTGGCCAGAGCCCGAGGGCGAAATCAGCGCCTTGACCTTGAGCGGGTTTTCCAGACTGTAACCGGCCTCTGCCAGCAAGGCTTTTGCCGCTTCGGGGTCATAGCGAACGTCAAAGGTTGGGGTGCCGAACCACTGAGAGGATGGCGGCAGGAAACCCTTTGCAGGGATCATCAGCCCACCCAGAAGCGCGCTCATGCCTTCACGGTCCACGGCCAGGTTCGCGGCCTGGCGCACACGGATATCGTTCCAGGGTGATCCTTCGGTGCGCGACAGATGCCATGTCCAGTTGTGTGGATATGCGTTTGAGGAGATCACAAACCCATTGCCGGTCATCGCCGGAATGGTGTCAGGTGCGGGGGCCTCGATCCAATCAACTTGGCCAGAGAGCAATGCGGCTGCACGCGCGTTTGGTTCTGGCAGTGGGATCAGCACCATTTTGTCGAGCTTGGGAATGCGGGTTTCATCCCAATAGGCGGTGTTCGGCACCAGTTCAGCCCGTTCGCGTGGCACGAAGGTTTCCATTTTCCACGGGCCCGTGCCAGAGGGGCTCGCTGCAAAGGCTTCCCAGTCCTTGCCGACAGCTTCAAACTGGGCGGGCGAGGATATCAAGATCCATGCAAGTTGATATGGCAAAGTCGCGTCAGGTGTCTTGGTGATGATCTCCAAGGTGTAGTCGTCGATGGCTGTATAGCTTGCGACCGCAGGAATACGCGACTTGCCTTGGGCTGCCTGACGGGAATCGTATTGCTCGGACGTCTCATCAAGCAGCTTGTCAAAGTTCCAGACGACGTCGGCTGCGGTAAAGGGGCTGCCATCGTGGTATGTGACGCCCTCGCGCAGGGTGAAGGTCCATTTGGTTTTGTCCGCGTCATCGACGGACCATGCGGTCGCCAGCCCCGGGATCAGGGCCGACGGCTTGTCTGCACTGGTCAAATCCCATTCGATCAGTGAATCATAAACCGTATAGCCCATGAACCGCATGCCTTCGCCACCTTGGTCAGTCTGCCCTGTGGTCAGCGGAATATCTGCGGCCGTCATGCCGACACGCAAAGTGCCTTGCGCCCATGCACCTTGGGCACACAGGGACGCAGCAACCAGTAGCGTCGCGACCCCTTTCTTGAAATGTTTCATCTCACAACTCCATGTCAATTCAGGGCAGTTATCCTTCGCCCCCTGACCGGTACGTTGCGCGAAACCTCAATGGCATTCCATTCTATGGGCAAAGATCGAAAACCGAACGGTGCGAATGCCTTTATACCGACCAATAAAGGAGCGGCTTATTCAGGTATGATGCGTTTTTAGGCGTATACCGCATGGTCATTGATCTGGTTCAGCGCGTGGCAGGGCGCATCTTGTGACGTTTCGACCATGCGCAAGGAATCAATTCGCTGAAGGGGCATGCCTGTTGGCTAGCCTTTTGCGGGTGCGTCTTTTGCCGCAATCCGTGTGTAGGCTTCGGGTCTGCGGTGTTTTGCAAAATCGAAGATATTTGCGCGGATCTCGGCGCAGCGGTCGAGGTCGCAGTCGGCCACGATGATCTCGTCTCCCAAAGTCTGGGCTTGCACGACAATCTCGCCGGTTGGCGCGACGATGGCAGAGCCACCGATGAGGTCGCACCCTTCCTCGATCCCTGCCTTGGCCACACCAACGACCCACATCCCATTGGCGTAGGCCCCGGCCTGAAGGCTTAGGTGATTGTGGAAATCCTGAAGGTGGTCGTGCTTGGGCGCGGGTGGGTAGTGGCGCGGCGTGTTGTAGCCAATCAAGACCATCTCGCCCCCAGCAAGGGCCAATTCGCGATAGGTTTCGGGCCAGCGCCTGTCATTGCAGATGGCCTGACCAATCTTGCCGCCCAAAGTATCAACCGCATGAAAACCAAAGGGACTGGGGTCAAAATAGCGCTTTTCAAGATGCTGAAACGGGCGCCAAGGCTCGTGTTCGGCATGTCCGGGCAGATGAACCTTGCGGTAGCGGTCAACGATCTGCCCTGCACCATCGACAAGAATGGCGGTATTATAGCGGTGCAGCTTGCCATCGTGCTGACACATCTCTGCATAGCCAAATGAAAATGCGATCCCAAGGGCGCGCGCCCGCGCAAACAAAGTTTCAGTGGCGGCGTTTGGCATTTCGGTTTCGAAGAATGCATCGACGTCGGCTTGATCTGGCATGAACCATCGCGGGAAAAAGCTGGTCAGGGCAAGTTCGGGAAACACCACAAGGTTTGCACCTTGCCGTGCGGCTTGATCAAGCAACGCAACCATCCGTGCGGCGGCTGAGGCGCGTGTTTCATCGCGAGAGATCGGACCCATCTGGGCTGCGGCGGTGCAGACCACCCGGCTCATGCGCTAACCCCGTGGATTGGCCTTGAAGTGTGGCGGTTCATTTGTGCCACCCCGGTCGTTTCGTTCCTGTTCTGGAGCAATGGATGGCGCTTTCAATCATTTGGGTCTTTGGCAATGGCAGGCCAAGCGAACGCGGCGGCACAGGCGCCGGCAACCGCAACGATAGAGCTTTCGGACCCCATGGGACCGATCAGTTGCATGCCAATTGGCAGACCTGCGGTTGGGGCAGGGAAGGCAACCGCGGGCAGGCCTGCTGCGTTGATCCATCCGGTATAGATTGCGTGCCCTCTGGGTCCGACGCTTTGTCCATCAATGGTGTCGGGAAATGGCTCTGCCGCAGGCCAAGGGTTTGCGGCTGCGGTCGGCATCAGGATCGCATCATATTGCTGAAAAAGTTCCGCAGTCTCGTGGCGCAGTTTGAAAACGAGATCGAGGATACGGTATAGATCAGCCACCGATTTCTTGGCACCGGTTTTGGCGATCGCAATATATTTGGGATTGGCACTGACGCGGACTTCCGGGTGATCCTCAAGGTAGGCGGCAAGTCCGATTGCCCCGATGTCGGTCCAAACTGCGTTCAGTTGGCCAATGTCCAGCGGCATCGAACCTTTGACAACCGCGTGGCCCAGTGCAGACATCCGGTCACATGTCGCGGTGAATGCGGCGCGAATTGTGGGGTCGCAAGGCGCGTCACCCAGTGTTGCGATTGCGAGAATGCTAAGCGGGCGCTCAGACGGGGCCTTGTTGGGGCCGCCCGAAAGCACGGTGTCGAGCAGCGTAAGATCGCGCGCACTGCGCGCAATTGGTCCGACGACCTCGAAATCCAGCAAGACCTGAGCAAGGCCACCGGCGCGTGGCACATGTCCAATCCCGGGTTTCAGCCCGAAAAGGCCGGTATATCCGGCAGGTCTGCGGATTGAGCCGCCACCATCGGTTCCGATCCCTGCAAAAGCAAGCCCTGCCGCAACTGCCGCCACGACGCCACCGGACGATCCGCCTGGCGTTAACGCGGGGTCGAACGGGTTGCGCGTCACGCCAAAGGTCAGGTTATCGGTGTAGCCTTCGATGGCGAACTCTGGCGTGTTGCCTTTGCCCAAAAAGATCGCCCCAGCCGCTCGGAGCCGGGCAATCGGTGCCTCGTCATGGGTGGCAATCTGGCGGGCCAAATGTGCATTGCCCCAAGCAGCCGGCATACCTGCGGTGACAAGGTTGTCCTTGATGATCAAAGGCACGCCGTCCAGCGGGCCATTCGGCCCGCCCGCCCGCCATCGCGCCGTCGCGGCGACCGCTTCTGACAGGCCCAAGTCGTTCATCGCGGTATAGGCGTTCAAAGTGGAGTTCAACATCGCTATCCGCGCCAGCATCGCTTCAACGGCCTGCACAGGTGTCACCTGACCAGTCGCATATGCGGCAAGCAATGCAGTTACATCTGTTTGCCAGATACTCATCGGGCAAGGCTGCTGGGCAGCCACATGACAATGCTTGGCAAAAAGATCAGCATGGTCGCGAAAAGCAACATGATTGCGGCATAGGGCAATGCGCCGACGATGACATCCATAAAGGGGCCTTTGTCGCTGCGCACACCTTGGACCACATAAAGGTTCATGCCGACGGGTGGGGTGATCATGCCAAGCTCGCTCATCAACACCACGAAGATACCAAACCAGATCGGGTCAATCCCTGCCGCGATAATGATGGGCACGACAACGGGAATTGTCAGAACCTGCATCGAAAGCACATCCATGAACATGCCCAGGATCAGGTAAAACAACATAAGCGCGAAGAGCAAAGCCGTCGATGTCAGCCCCAAACCACCGACCCAGGAACTCATCGCATTGGTAATGCCACCAAGGGCCAGAGTGACATTCAGCGTGAAAGCGGCGGCGATGATCAGCAGGATCATACCCGTCGTCTTGGCGGTCTGGCGAAAGCAGACGTCAAGGAAAGACAGGCTCAACCGTCCTTCGCGCCACACGAAAACAAGTGCTGCAATCACGGCAAGGGCGGCGCTTTCGGTGGGCGTGGCGATCCCCATGTAGATCGACCCCATGATGATCGCGAAGACGACCGCTGGCGGTATCAGGTTACGCAGCGCGTGGATCCGCTCTGCGCGGCTGACCTGCAGCGGTTTGGACACATCATCGGGTTTCCAATAATGCTGGAGCGCAATCAGGATCATGAAGGAAAGCGTCAGCAAGATGCCCGGGATGATCCCTGCGATGAACAACTGGCCGACAGAAACATTCGCCAGCGATCCATAGACCAGCAGGTTGACCGAGGGCGGGATCAGAATGCCCAAGGTGCCGCCTGCGGCCAGTGACCCCAGCGCGCGCGAGGACGAATAGTTCCGCTCGTTCAGCGAGGGTAAGGCTACGGTTCCGACCGTCGCCGCCGTAGCAACCGACGATCCCGAGGTGGCGGCGAACAGCGCACAACACCCGATGTTGGTATGCAGCAGCCCGCCGGGCAGCCCACCAAGCCACATGGCCAAGGTCCCGTACATGCGGTCAGCGATCCCTGATCGCAACAGCAATTCGCCCAGAAGAATGAACAACGGGATCGCGGTCAGAACATTTTCGTTCTGCACCCCCCATAACACCGGCCCCATGCTCTCTAGCAGGACGGGACCATAAAGCAGCACGCCACCCACGACACCCATCGCGACCATGACAATCGCGACGGGAAATCCGATCAGCAACAGCCCCATCATCACTGAAAAACCGATGGCAATATCTGCAATCGTCATTGGAGTTTGCCTTTGCGTTTCGCCAGTTCCTGAAGCTCGTCGACGAGTTCGTCGGCGGCCCCTTTGGGATTGAATTCGGCGGCCAATGTCCTGTGGTCACCTGCGAAGAACAGCCAGGTTGCGCGCGCCGACAGAGCAATTGCCGAGATCGAAAAAATCGCGAGCGCCCCGTACCAAGCCGTTTGCGGCCAGATCAGCGGGGTGGCCCAAGGGGTTGCTGCCGTGGACCCGTAGGCCAACGTATCCTTCAGGACGAACCACCCCACATACAGCAGGAAACAGCCCAGCACTGCCATCGACAATGCAGCAAGCCAGTCGATCAGCGATTGTACGAAAATCGGGAATTTTCGGTGCAGCACATCGATACGGATATGCGCCCGCTCTGCCAATGTCACGACAAAGGCCAGCGACGATCCGAACGCCAGAATATAGCCGCCAAGCTCGTCCGCGCCCTGCAAAGAGGTATTGAAAACCTTACGCATCACTGTTTCGAGCGCAACAAAGCACGACAAGAACAACAGCGACCAACCGAACAATCGGCTTATCCATGTGGCGATGAATTCCATTTCCGTCCCTCACGTTGATGCAGGGTTGGGGGCGAAATGAACCGCCCCCGACAAGCGCTTAGTAACCTTTCGCGACACCGACCGTTTCCAACCAAGAAGAGGAGCAGGCAGGGTTGGTTGCGTCACAGATTTCCTTCCAGGCCGGGAAGGACACGTCAGTGACGGCTGTGCTGATCAGGGCCTTGTCCGCGTCGCTCACTTCGACCAGCGTCAGGTCATATAGCGTGCCTGTTTCGCAAGGTTGCTGGCCCACGTTGCATTGCACCGCATCCACGAACAGCTCTTCTGAATAGGTCCAGATGTCTTCGATCAGCGTGTCAAAGGCGGCCTGCATCTTTTCCTGATCTTCGGCAGACAAGGCATTCCAAGTGTCCAGATTCATGCCATAGCCATTCATGGCCATCTGGAATGCGATGGGCATCATGTAGGATGTGACCTCGGGCCAGCCAGCAGAGTTGGCAGACGATGGCCCGGTGATCGCGCAATCAACCACGCCCCGCGCCAGCGATTGCTGCACATCACCAAAGGACAGCGGAACCGGTGTGCCACCGACCAGCGAGATGAAATTGGCAAGGTTCTGATCGTAGACCCGCACTTTCAGCCCGCTGAGGTCTGCAAGCGATGAAATCTCTGGTTCGCAGAACAGGACCTGCGGGCCAAAGGGCCAAACGCCAAGCAATTTCGTATTGAACTGTTCTTGAAGCCGCGCATCAACGACCGACTTGAATGCCGCAACGGTTTCTCTGCCGCTTGCGTAATCAGGGTTCAGGCCGACCAAATCCAGACCCAGAATTGTCGGCTCGTCGCGGGAAACCTGGCTTAGTCGCAGCGAAATGATGTCAAACAGCCCACTTTTCAGAACGCGAAGTTGCTCTGTATCCTTGATGCCTGTGACGTCGGCAGGCTGGAATTCAGCCGTGATATCCAGACCAGTGCTTGCGGCGAAGTCAGCAAAGAACGGGCCTTCGACGTTGTTTTGGATAAGGCCGGTCGCCGCCGGTTGGCCCATAACGCGCATGGTGGTTTCGGCGCTTGCTGGAACAGCCAGCGACAAAAGCGCAATGGTGCTGATAATATGAGTTGTTTTCATTGTTTCTCTCTTTGTTGGGAAGGATAGTGAAGGTCGGAAAAGAGCTGGAAGACGGATCCCCAATTGTTCACCCTGGCGGGATCAAGCCCCATTTCGCGCATGCAATGCGCGGCTGTTACGGATACGGAATCGAGGATCGGGATGCCGGTTTCGGCTTCAAGTGCAGCCGCTTGAGGGGCGCCTCGGAAATTGGTGCAAAGGATCGAAATGGCCTGTGGTTTGCTTTTGGCCACCTCGCGGATCATCCCCGCGATCTGATCGGCTGAATACGTCCCAAAGGCATGGTTCACTTTTTCTTCCAACCGCGCATCGGCGCTGACGGCGATCCCTTGCGACGCATATTGTGCGACAATCAGGTCCTGAACTTCGGTCAGATAAGGGGTGACCAAACCCAGCGATTTCAGCCCCATGCCGCGAAATAGATGGTCATAGGCCAGACTGGTCGATGTCGCCTTGATCCCGGTTTCTGCTTCGATCATGGCGCAAAGGGCGCGGTCTTTCTCCAGCCCCAGCCAACTGGCCGATGTGCCGTTCCACGCAATCAGATCGACCTTGGCTTCGGCCAGTGATCTGGCGGCTTCAAGGATCGGCGCGTCGGTGAATTGCCCTTGGCTGGCGTCCGACATCGAGATTTCAACAACCCGGAACCGCCCGAAATGCGCCGAGGCGGCGTCACCGAAAGGGGCAAACATGGCAGATGTATAGGGTTCAAGAACCGTGTTGGAGGAGGGTGTGAGCATCCCCACACGCTTTCCCGTCTGGCGTTCAAACACAGTCATATCAGGAACTCCGGCGCGGAGCGGGACAGATAGTCGCCCGTCGCGGCCCCCACGATCTCGCCGTCCTTGGCCACTGTCTGTCCGCGCAGCAGCGTGCGCACCGGCCAACCGGTCACCTCAAACCCTTCCCAAGGCGTGTAATCGGATCCGTGATGCAAGTCCGTCTGCCTGATCGGTTTGGTCAGGTTTGGATCCCACAGGGCGATGTCGGCATCGGCCCCAACACAGATGGCACCTTTGCGTGCGGCCAGCCCATACAGGCGGGCATGGTTTGTCGCTGTGATGGCTGCAAAGCGGGGCAGCGTGATCCGGCCCTTCATCACGCCTTCGGAAAACAGGATCGGCAGGCGCGTTTCGACACCGGGGATGCCGTTGGGAATATTGCGGAATGTGGCACGCGCACCTTGTGCGTCCTTGCCAGCGCTGTCGGCAAAGCGAAACGGACAATGATCGGATGAAAAAAGATCAAAGTCGCCTTGTTCCAGCCCGGCCCAGATCGCGGCTTGTTCCGCGCTGTCGCGTGGCGGCGGAGAGCAGACATATTTCGCGCCTTCAAACCCCGCGCGATCCAGATCATCTGCGGTCAAAGTGATGTACTGAGGACAAGTTTCGGCAAAAACCTTGAGCCCACGTCGCCGCGCCCGCGTGATTTCTTCCAATGCGGCACCGTTGGAGACATGCACAATCGTCAAGGGAACACCCGCGATCTCTGCCAGTGAAATCGCCCGATGTGTTGCTTCGCGTTCCACGGGGATGGGGCGTGTGCGCGCGTGGTGCACTGGTCCGGTGTTGCCTGACGCCTCGGCCTTGTCGCGCAGAAATTCGATGGCGTCCTCGTTCTCGGCGTGGACCATGACCATTGCTTTATGCGCTTTGGCCACATCCATCACGTCAAGGATTTCCCGATCAGACAGGGCCAGCCCGGCATAGGTCATGAAAACCTTGAAGCTGGTGTAGCCTGCCGCGAACAGGGCAGGTAGGTCCTGACCAAGGGTCTGGGCATCCGTATCCTTGATGATCAGGTGAAACGACACATCAACATGGCACTGTCCGTCGGCCTTGGCGTGGTAATCGTTGACCGCCTGCCGCAGTGTCACGCCGTCTTCGGGCAGACAAAATGGCATGACCGTTGTGTTGCCGCCGCAAGCCGCAGAGCGCGTCGCACTGGCGAAATCATCCGCCATCTCGATGCCGGGACCAGAGGGTTGGGCAATATGCACATGGCTGTCGATCCCGCCAGGCAGGGCGATGAGGCCTGTGGCATCAATCACTTCGTCAGCAGGGCCAAGATCCTGTCCAAGCGCATTGATACGCCCTTCTCGAATGCCGATGTCACATTCCACAACCTCTGCACCCGTAACGACGCGGGCGCCGCGTATGATAAGATCGTAAGTCACGAAGCGGCCCCCCCATGGTGAATGGCCATAGCGAGCGGTGCCGCGAGCCCAATGGATGTCTTTGCCGCAGGTTTGTTCACGCGCAGCGGCGTGGCTGCATGTGCCGTCATTCGCACAAGGGTCATCGCTTGCAGAACGGCGGCTGCGATAGGATCAATAACGATTGCTGGTACTTGTGATGCGATTTTGGGTGCGAGCCCTGCCAACGGGGCACCACCTAAGATGATGACGTCTGCATGATGACGTGTGGCGGCCGTTGTCGCCATGGTGATGATGTCGGCGCCCAGATCTGTCTGAACGTCCGTCAGCCGGGCAGGTGTGATGTCGGGGGTAAGGACCCCTTTGAACCGATTTCCCAAGCCTGTCGCTTGCACGCATTCATCATACCACCGGGTCATGAGCGGCGAAAACGTCACAACTGCAAAGCTTTCACCAAGCAGTGCCGCAGTCATGACAGCGGCTTCTGCCATTCCGACAATGGGCAGGTCGAAAAGGTCTCTTGCCCCTTTCAGACTGGGGTCACCGAACGCCGCAATGACGACGGCATCAACCGTGCTGGCGTGTTCCGCGATCATCTCAAGGACAATCCCACCTGCGATCTGCGCCTCTGCGCGGCTTGCGATATAAGGAAATCCACGGGTTGCAGTAACGGGGATGATTTCTGCCAAGTCACCCACGGTGGCGCGGGCAATCGCAGCCATATTGTCCGTCATGGCTTGGGTCGTGTTGGGGTTCAGAAGAAGGATTCTCATACGGTGCCCCCGGTATCTGACAGCTCTGGGCTGGTGCGGCATTTGACCCTTCCGAAATGGCGTGCTGTGTGCAAAATCATTGCGCATGCACCTTCCAATGGGCGGCAATCTCGCGTCTGGGCGCGATCCAAACGTCTGGTTTGCCGGTGATATGCGCGAGGACATCTTCGAGCCCTTTGATCCGGCCCGGTCTGCCAATCAGCCGCAAATGCAGGCCGATCGACATGATCCGCACCGCTCCGGCGCCCTCGGCGTAAAGCCGGTCGAATGCGCCGATCACATAGTTGGAAAAGTCGCTGTGTTGAACAAAGCCACCGCCCGGTGAAAACCGCATGTCATTGGTGTCGAATGCATAAGGCAGGATGACGTGGGTCGCGTCATGCATCCGGGGGATATCGTCATCATAAACATCGCTGTCGTAGGCAAAGCCGCCGTGCTCGAGCAGTAAATCGCGCGTGTTCACTGATGGTGCCGAGCGCGTGTGCCACCCGACAGGGGCGACGCCGCAGGCCGTTTCAATGGCCGCATGGGTGCGCGCGATCATCGCCGCCTCGTCCGCGCGCGCCATTTCGGCCTGCCGCTCCCAGCGCCATCCATGACAGGACACTTCGTGCCCGCGCGACACCACATCTTGCAATAACCAAGGCGATCTTTCGGCGGCGCGGCCGCAGGTGGAAAATGTGGCCTTTGCACCGTAGGTTTCAAAGGCCTTTGCGATGCGCGCATAGCCCTGACGCGTGCCATAGGTGAAATGCGTTTCCATGCAGGGGTCGGGGTATCCCACGACCTCTTCACGGATTTCATAGGTGTTTTCATTGCGCTCGTCGCCATCGGCGATGGACAGTTCGGCACCTTCTTCCACGTTGACGACAAGCGATACCGCAAGCCGCGCGCCCTGTGGCCAGTTGGGCGGCGGTTCAGCGCCAAAATAACCTTTGAAATCGCGGCGTTCGGTCATGTTTCAATCATCCTGTTCAGGCCAACGGTGCGCGACGCCACGACCAGCACGATAATCGCCATCAAGATCAGCCCAGACGACATCGCCGCAAGCGATGGGTCTGGCTGTTCTTCCAGATATTGCAGCATCTTGATGGGAAGCGTCTTGTTGCGGGCATCGGTCAGAAAAATGGAGATCGGGTAGTTGTCCATCGACGCCAGAAAGGCGAACAGACCACCGGTCAGATAGGCGGGTGCAAGGTTTGGGATCAGCACCTTGAGGATCGCGCGCGGATAGCTCATGCCAAGTGTGCGCGCGGCATCAATGAGCGAGAAATCGAATGCCCCCATTGATGCCAGCAGCGTGCGCATCACGAAGGGCAGGGTGATCACGACATGCGCCAGCAGCAGCGACCAATAGGCGTCACGCAGGCCGATCTCTCGGAAAAATTGGAGCATGGCCACGCCCACGACAAGCCCGGGCATCATCAGCGGAGAGACCGTGAAAGTCGCAATCGCTTGCTTGCCGCGAAACTCGCCTCGGGCCACGGCGATGGCAGCCATGGTCCCTAAGACCATCGAAATTGCTGTCGAAATGAAGGCAAGGTTGAGGGAAAGCTGCACCGCCTCCCACAGCCCGCTGCGTCGCTCTAGCGACCTGTACCACCGCAGCGACCATTCAGGCGGTGGCAAGGTGTAGACTGACGATGACGTAAAAGAGGTGGCAACCGTGATGACGATGGGCAGCATCAGAAAAATGATGCATCCAATGCCAACCGCCCAGGCAAAGAAGATCGTGATGCGGTCCGTCTGGGTCATTGTCGCGCCCCCAAACGGCCAGCAAGCCAGCTAGAGAACAAGACCACGAAGATGGCAATCGCAAGCAGGACCGCAGAAATCGTAGACCCCAGTGGTTCATTGCGCAGGTACAAGAATGACCGGGCGATCAGCATCGATAACGTCTGCTGTCGTTCGCCGACGATCAGGGACGGGATCACATACATCGAAATTGCCAATGAGAATGTGAAGGCCGATCCTGCAACGACGCCCGGCAGGCTCAGCGGCAAGGTCACGCGGGTAAACCGAAACCAAGGTGTGGCGCCCAAGGAAGAGGCGGCTTCGGGAAGCGAGCTGTTCAGTTGGCGGAGCACTGAATAGATCGGCAGCACCATAAAAGGCAGAAAGACGTTCGCCGCGCCGATAATCAGGGCTGTTTCCGTGAACAGCATGCGGACAGGCCCATCAGTCATTCCGATAGCCTGCAATGTGGTATTTAGAAATCCGTTCGACCGGAAAAGGATCGACCAGGCAAAGGCCTTGACGATCACACCCAACGACATCGGCAGGACAAGCGCCACCATGAAGACTGTCAGCCAAATGCCTTTCGCGCGCGCCATCGCAAAGGCTGTGGGGTAGGCTATCACCAATGCAAGAAGGGTGGTCAAAAGGGCCACGCGCAAGGTGCGCCACAGGACGGTCTGGTTGAATTCGTCCCTGAAGAAGTCGATGTAGGTGACCAGGGTCAGCCCTTCGGCGCCTTGAATGCTTTTGAACAACAGCATCACAAGAGGTAGCGCATAGATAATGGCCAAGAACGCCAATCCCGGCACAGCCAAAAGCGCGATCCGGTTGGAACGTGCGATCATGCGGGCACCTCATGGATCAGCGTATCTGCGACTGCCCAGCCCCAAGTGACGGTTTCGCCACGTGCATAGCCAGTCCGAATGCCGGGCAATTCACACAGGAATTTATCCGCGCCTGTTGTCACCCCGTGCAGCACGGTTTTGGACCCGAGCGTCATGACATCATCCAGCTGCACGTTGATCTGGTTCATTTCTGTGCTGGGATCGGGGGTGATCAGTTCGGGTCGCACGCCCACTTGTACTGGTGTTCCAACCACAAGCTGGGAATTTGCACGCACTTTGCCCACGTGCGTTTTGACTGTGGCGATGCCATCGGCCTGTGCGATGACATGGCCCGTCAGGCGTGTTGATAGCCCCACAAAATCCATGACGAAAGGTGAGGCAGGCTGCGCATAAAGTGTCGAAGGGTCTGCGAATTGTTCTATTCGACCGCTGTTCATGACCGCGATCCGGTCAGAGACGCCCATCGCCTCTTCCTGATCATGGGTGACGAAAATTGCGGTAATACCCCGGCTGCGCAGCAGCGCCTTCAATTCGATCTGCATGGTCTCACGCAGTTTTCGGTCAAGCGCGGAAAAGGGTTCATCAAGCAGCAACAGATCTGGTGAAACGACAAGCGCACGCGCGACGGCAACGCGCTGTTGCTGGCCACCCGACAGGGCTGACACCGGGCGATCCGCAAAGGTGTCCATGCGGACAAGTGCCAAAGCCTCGGCTACGGGTGCTTTGACATCCGATTTTGACATGCCGCGTGCGCGCAGGCCAAAGGCTACGTTTTCGGCAACGGTCAGATGTGGAAACAAAGCGTAGTTTTGAAACACAACAGAGATGTTGCGCTTGTGCGCGGGAAGCGACGACACGTTGCGCCCGCCCAAAATGATATCGCCGGTATCTGCCTCCAGAAGGCCCGCGATGATGCGCAGCAATGTGGTCTTGCCGCAGCCCGAGGGGCCAAGAAGCGAGACAAGCTCGCCTTTGGCCACCCGAAAGTTCATGTTGTCCATGACCACGGTGCCTTTGAAGGATTTGGCGGCACCCACCACATCAAGATAGCGGTGCGCCGGCGGACGCTGCTCCGTGGCCTGGGCAAACATATGCTTAAATCGCCATCAGCTTGTCGAACCTGTCGATCCATGCGGCGCGATTTGCTGCAACAAAGCTCCAATCCGGCGAATAAATTGGCACGCCGTCCGGAATGATTGCACCCGCAGTTACCGTTGTATTTGCCGGGACAGACGAGGCGAAATCAGCAATGGCCGCCTGCATCACCGGGCCAAGCATTTCGTTGACATAGGCCTGCGCCAGTTCCGGGTTTGGGCCACCTTTGACCAGACAAATCCCTGATGGCATTGCAAAGATACCTTCGGCGGGGGCTGCAAGATCAACTGGCACGCCTTCGGCTTTGCGGGGCAGGGTGTAGGAAGAGAAATTACCCGACAGCATCGAAATTTCGCCCTGTTCCAGCAGGTTGAACGCTTGGCTCATTGTGGAATAGACGGTCAGCAGATTGGGCTTCAACTCTTCGAGCTTGGCGAAAGCTGCGTCGATTTCGTACTGCGCGTCGACGAAGGGCAAGCCCGATCCCAGCATCGCAGCTGACATCAAGGTCCACATGCCTTCTGTGTTTTGCAGCGACGGAATGACGACCCGCCCGGCATTTGCAGGATCCCAAAGTGCGGCCCAGGATGACACACCGTTGGTCATGTTGGTGTTATAGGCGACGCCCGCCCAAGGCTGCACATAGTTGCACCACATCCCGTCCATATGCGTGGCGTCAGGGCGCAGATCGGTCATGTTCGGAACGGCGTCTGGCGTGATCGGCACCAGCAAATCGGCCTCGACCGCCTGGATCATCACCGGATCATCCATCTGCACGACAGAAAGATAAGGTGCATCTTTGTTGGACGACATCTTCTCTAGGTTCACGGAAGATTTCGTGCCTTCGAAAATGATGTCGGCGCCGATGGAGGCTTTCATGTGAGGGGTGACGAGGGCCTCCATCCACGCGGTGTGAGATCCCGCGCAGCCGATCACCAGTTCACTTGATTGTGCGCGCAGGATCGAGGGCGCGGCAAACGTTCCGACGGCCGCCATCGCGGAATTTCGGAGAAGCTTTCGACGGGTCAGGCCCCGTTCCATAATATGTGTCATCGTTGTTCTTCCTCTGTCAGGGTGGGTCCACTCTTTCGGCGGATCAAAATGGCATTCCATTTGACACCATGGTCCTGTCCGGTGATGGATAGCGATGAAAACAGACCGAATTCTTGCTGTTGCGCGCAGATGACCGAATGACCCGCAGCATTTGCGCCCCGATGCTTAAGGAGTAAGCAGAATGAAAATTCGGATGGCATGCCATTTGTACAATGTTGCACTTTTGTGCCCGACAGAGGGATTCGTTTCGAACGGGTCGCTCACAATTCGAGATGGCATCATCGCCGCGCGCGGCGCGGCACCCAATCCTGGTGAAACCGTGATTGATGGCAAAGGGGCGATGTGTCTGCCCGGATTGATCAACACGCACAACCATTCCCCATTGATGAGCGTGCGTGGCATGGTCGAGGATTTGGGATTTGCCCCGGCCTATACGCCGGGCGTGCCACAGGGGCATTGGCTGTCTTCGGAGGAAACGCAGATCCTTGCAAGGCTCGGCGTGATGGAAATGCTTTGTGCGGGGGCGACGACAATCGTCGATTATTACCGGATGCCCGATGCGCTTGCCCGCGCAGCAGAGGCCTTTGGACTGCGCGCCATGATCGGCGGCAGGGTGATGGATGCGGACACCGCAAGCTTGGCAAACGGTCGTTTTCTACACGATCCAAAGTTGGGAGAGGCCACATTGCGTGCGGCGCTTGATCTGATCGACACATGGGATGCCAAGGGCAATGATCGCATCAGCACGATCCTTGCCCCCCATGCCCCAGACACCTGTTCGCGGCAGATGCTGCACACCTTTGCTGATCTGTCCGCGAAGACGGGCAAGCAGGTTCACACACATCTTGCGCAATCCAAGATGGAGGTCGCACAGGTCAGATCCCGCGAGGGGCTGTCGCCTGCAGAATTACTGGAAGATGTGGGTCTTTTGTCGCCTGATCTGGTCGCGGCCCATTGTATCTTTCTGGACGAGGCCGACATCCGTCGGATTGGCAAGGCCGGTGTCGTGATCAACCACGCCCCGATTGGAAACGCAGCATTTGGCGCTGCCGCACCTGTTATCGCGCTGCGGGAGGCCGGCGCAAAAATAACCTTATGCACCGACACAAAATCCGCCGATATGTTCGAGGCAATGCGCATGGCCATCGCGGCGGCGCGGTGGCGCGCAGATATGGAATTTGTCCTTGATGCGAAAACCGTCTTTGGCTGGGGAACAGTGGACGCGGCGCGGGCATTGAAGGGGCATGCGGCGTCGGGGACGCTTTCGGTGGGATCGCCCGCCGATCTGATCTTGCTTGATCCCAACGCGCCCAACCTGCGGCCTGTCATCGATGGCTACGGGATTGTCGTGCATTCGGGATCGGCTGCGAATGTGACCGATGTGATGGTCGCAGGTGAATGGCTGGTGAAAGATCGCATGCCAACGCGTGTCGATATGGATACCGTCATACGAGACGCACAGAAGGTCGCCGAAAATCTATGGAAGCGCGCCTCAGCCTAGGGCTTGACTGCGCAAGACATCCGTCACGCTCTGACCTGTGTTTAAAAGGTGCTTACGCCATATTTGGCGCGCTGCATCTGCATTTTGGGTGCGGAGGGCAGCCATAAGCTGTTCATGCTCTTCAACTGCAGACTTCAGGCGATCGGGGTTCATAATTGCCATAAAGCGTCCTCGACGCGCCCGCGCCATCATCTTTGTATGCAGGTTCTGCAGGATGATATTGCCGCAGGCTGCAAGAATGGCGTCATGAATTTCAGAATTTAAGTCAAAATAGGCATCAGCTTCACCCGCCTGATAATGGGTCAGCATGGCTGCATGTAAATCCTCAAAGGTAGCAAGTTGCTCTTTGGTTATTCTTTCGGCCAAACGCTCTGCGGCCAGACTTTCCAATGATGCAATCACGTCGAAGAGTTCCAGGGCTTCCTGCGCCAAGAATTCTGTTACCTGCGCACCCTTGTGACGCGAGATATCAATCAGGTTGTCTGCGTGAAGCAGTTTGAGTGCTTCACGGATGGGTGTCCGCGAAACATCCAGTTCCGCCGAGAGCTTGCGCTCAACGATCCGTGCGCCAGCAGGTAGGACGCCCCTGATAATGCGGTCACGCAAGATATCGGCCACCCACTGAGCAACTGCAGTCACGTCACCATTTGGTGCGCTTCGTGGCGGTGGTGTGTCCATGGTTTCATCCTGTCCTTTGGTCGACATTAGACGTTCACCCCATACATCAAAAGACCCAACTCGTTTCATGATGCGTAACACATCATGCGCGCGGACCTTCATTCCCTTTTTCTGCGTTGAGCGATGCCCAAGTCAGATGCCCCGCCATTCAATGTTGCTGATGCACGGGTGTACGCAGCGATCGGCAGTTTCGTCCTGCACTGCGGTCACACAAGATGGACGTCTCGACTGACCGCGCCGCAGCCGCTGGCCCTGCTTTGCGCGCTTGTCGGCGACCGACCAGACCACCCTTGCCGTCACGGTCATCACAGCAAAAACCGAGAAACCTGAAGATACACCTGCGCGTCCCGAAAAGGCCTGCCAGAAAAACGAGGCCGCTGCCCTGTGAAAACGCCAGCACCACACAACAACGCTTGTTGCTAGCCTATTTTTCAGGGCCTAGTCCGGCAAGGCCGATAGCCACATGCGCACCAGCCTGCGCGTACCACGCAGCGTCGCGCCAAAGCGCCGGAACATAGGTGCTTTGGTCACCGGCAAGCGCGGCAACAATGCCATCTGCGGGACGCAGCGTTGGCGACGATGCTGCCCCGCTTGGCAGTTGGATCCATGATCTTCGCTGACCGATTTTTCCAGCCTGCACCACGACGGCGATACCCGCTGTCACAGCAAGGTCCGCCTCGCCCGCCACTGCCATCGTCACCTGTCCTGTGGCGAGAAGCTGGGCAGCCTCGGCGTCGCTGTCGACCCAGATGATGCTGGGGGCGATGTCAAGAATTGCTGCGCGCGCGATCTGCATGCCGCGCGCAGAAGACAGGATGTCATAGACCTGAACTTCGGGCACGCCTTGTGCGAGGATTGCCCATTCAAGCAGCGCGCGTGGCGGCCACACGACCGCACGAGGGCCGGGAAACGACGCCGTATCAAATACCGCAAGCCCTGTTGATGGCGGCGAAAGCACAAAGGCATCAAGACGGTAGGCTAGCGCCTCGAAGCGGGTATCATAAGTGAGCGCGCAACCGCTTTTTGCGCCGCCTTGGCCTGGCCGCCGGGCAAATCGCGTTGATATGTCAGCTGTGGTGGTTTCGCTCGTGGGGGCTTTTTGCAGCACACCGGCACCGCAGGCCGCGATTTCGGAAGCCTCGTCAAGCGCGATGATATCCCAACCGGCCAAAACGGCCTGCGCAATCGCAGCCTTGGCCCCGTCGAGTGCCACGATGCCCGTCCCTGTCGCTCTGGCTGGATCGGGGACGACACGCACTTCGGACGACTGAAGAAGCGAAAGCCGCGCGTTCCGAGCAGGGTTATCGTCGGGGGTAGCCAGCACAAGAGGCGACTGAGCGAGCGCCGACCCGCAAAGCGAGCCCAAAAGGACCCAGGCGCCTAACGCTTTGGACAGGGCTGTTGCGGCTGTGCGGATGGGCTCAAAGACCGGCATTTTCTTCGTTCCTGAGTTTGGCAACAATATCGAGATAGGCACGCACGATCGCGGCTTCGGTGACAACTCCCACCAAGTGCTGGCTGTCGCGGTCGACAATGGGGATCGCATCGCCAACGAAATCCTTGAGCAGGCGCATGGCGTCGCGTACGCTTGTGTCGGCATCGAACATCAACTGCGCTGGGCGCAGGATATCGGACACAGGCGCTGGTGAGCCTTCACCAAGGTCAACGATGCGAAGATAGCCGCGAAACAACCCATTGGCGTCGATGGCGTAGCCCTCGCTCCAGCCGTGGGCGTCCAATTCGGCGCGCACTGCATCTTGGCCCAGGCTGACATCAAAAATCGGCGCCTCGACAACGGCATAGTCACGCACCGCGAGCACGGATAATTGCGCCTCGGCTCGACCTTGCGACAGGTCGCAGCCGCGCAGGAAAAGCTGCATGTCAAACAGCGAGCGCCCAAAGAACCGGAAGGCCACGACATTCGAGAAAACGACGACCACCATCGAGGCAATAGCCAGCTCATAGCTGCGGGTGAGTTCAAACACGATCAGAATGGCGGTGAGCGGCGCCCCGATGACCGGGCTTGTCACGGCCATCATGGCGCAGATGACATAAACCGGAAACGCGGCAAGCCCTTCCATGCCCAATGCCGTCAGCCCCGTCCAGACAAGCCCGCCCAGCATGGAGCCCACAATCAACGCCGGGCTGAACACGCCTCCGACAAACCCCATGCCAAGGCAGATCGCCGTAAGCACGATCTTGCCCACAAGGATCATCGCCATCTCCGAAGCGCCAAAGGCGCCTTGGATGGTGGCAAAGCGCAGCGTGTATTGCCCCAGCCCGGTAATCTCGGGCAGCCATAACGCGCACAGGCCCACGGCAAGACCGGCGATGGCGCCGCGTGCCTCGGGCGGCAAGGCGATGCGCCCGCCGATCCGCGCCCCGGCCAGCAAGGTGCGCATATAAACGATCGACACCACGCCGCTGAGCAGACCCATCAAGGCGAAAATCGCGAATTCCGGCACATGTAGGCTTACCCCGGTTTGCACGACAAACACTGGTGCTCGCTCGAAAAGCACGTTGGCGACGACATAACCCACGGTCGATGCAATCGTGACAGGCGCGAAGGCCTGCATCGAGTAATGGCGCAAGATCGCCTCATGGGCAAAGACAAGCCCTGCGATGGGGGCGTTGAACGCGGCTGAGATGGCCGCAGCTACCCCACAGGCGATGGCAATGGCGTTGATGTTGGGCACGGCGAGCTTTAACTTCTCTACTAGCCCGCCAATCACAGCGCCGAAAAACACCATCGGGCCATATTGTCCGACCGAAGCCCCGACCCCGAGCGACCCCAGCGCCCCGAGCGTCACCAGCAGGCCGGAACGGGTATCGGGCATTGACGTCTGAAGTTGCACGGCGCGGATGGCATCGGCAGGGCCTGCAGGCCTGTGGATGGGTGCCAGACGGAACACGATGAAGCTGACCAGCGCCCCACCACACATCGGCACACCAAGCGTGATCGCCAGCAGAACCGTGGGCGACAGCCCCGATTGTACTTTGGCATAGGAACTGACCAGCAGCAGATCATTGAGCCACAGAACTGCTTCGACAAAGGCAATTGCGGCAATGGCAGTGACCGCACCAATGACCAACCCCACCGTCAACACGGTGACGATACGCCGAACCATCATGAATGGCGTCACGCCCAAGACGCTGGACGGAGTGTCGGGCACATGCGCCATCTATCATCTCCCGAATTATCTACAATTTTGTCTGCAGAAAACGTGCCAAGACGGTGCTATTTGGGTTGCGCCAATTCCATCATGGCCCCTGGATCAGCGCGATTGGGATTTCGAAATGTCATGTGGTGAAATCGCTGTCGTGGCAAAAGCAGCGACGCCACGGTTCTATTGCAGCAGCGCCAAAGCATGTTTCTGCACCAAATTGGACAAATAGATATCGTTGCGCTATCAGCCATTAGCGAGACGCAGCCAGCGTTGGCGCGGACACCGTCGCGCGCTGACATACCAACACATGCGTCAGCGGCACAACGCCACTAGCGATCCGATCATTCGATACTTATCCAGCACGATCCCGAAAATATTTGAAGGAGACGAGAGCCATGGCCAAGAACACGAATTTGAGCGGTTTCACGACAGCACAAGCCAAATCAGAAACCACGATGGATAAAACGACCCGCGCCGTCAAACAAATCAAGGACGCGGAAACAAAGCATCGCGAAGACAAGATGGCCCGGCTGCGCAAGGCACGCCACGAAAGCGAAGCAGAAGCGCTTGGAAAACCGATAGCCTGACAAAGGGCGCCCTTGTGTCGCTGGGCGGTTGCCCACGTCAAACAAGCCTGCCAAACCACCTTAGTCCAATATTGTGCGGCGACCGCGCCCAGCGAAAGCGCGGCCGCTGTCGCGACATTGGCTAAAGGCAGATCAAAGCCATTAAGTGATGCCAGACCGATTAGCTGGGCATCAATAAATCTCTAACGATGATATTATGTCTAAAAGATAGATATAATATCTAAAGATACGCTTTTATTTGCCCTTAAAGTAACAGAACGATAAGTACAGATACTTTTTGTCCAAAAAAAACGTTGTTTATGTTTGATTACAAATATCGCAAATACCCAGCAAGTTTAGTGCATAGATTCGTTCGCGCGGTTATAATTCCTCAATATAGAAGGTGCGACTAAAGCTATGAGTAGCATTCAAAATGATCCCTCAAAACAATCAGTGATCCGCGAAATCGCCTATGTTCGGGCGATGGGTGCTGTGGATCATACATTGCGTGCGTCAGCCAACCTGGGCGTCTATGAATTTATCCTGCTCCTGCTCGAGCAGGGAGAGCCGGGGTTGCCGCTTTACGCGACATTGGATCGCGTAAAGTCGCGCTATACGACGCGGTCTGGAATGATCAAACGTATCGCGGAATTGCGAAAGCAGGGGCTGTTGATCGAACGAAAAGGCAAAAAGCAATCAGAGGTATTGCTACAGCCGTCGCAAGAGCTTGTCGATCAGTTGCTGCCGATCCTTGGAATAAGAGGAGACGCGCAACGCGTAAATTACTCTGGTGTCACTTTATGCCAGATACCTGATGAATCGAAGGAAATGAGAATATCAACGATCTTGTCGGCGGATACAAAGTCCAGCCTAACGCTTTTGCGCCAAGCATAACGTTGAGAAATGAAAAGCCCCATCGAAAAAGAGCTGGAACGTCTTAGGTATCTGGCAGCGACAAAGTCATTGAAAGTATTCATAAAGTACCCAGAGTATTGGGAGCTTATGCTTTTGATCGCGATCAACGAAAATAACCAAGAAATCGGGATAGAGGACTATCTCGACAATATTGCTACAATGCAAGTCAATCGTGTAACGGTTCGGAATTTTATCAAGGATCGCGTTGCCGAGGGAACCATAATATCGCGGCAGGGCGAAAAGAAGAGCCGCCGGATGCTGACATTGAGTGATAAGGTAACTGAAGAATTGAAAGATTACTTCCAATACTTCCATATCAAAATAAACCAATTCGCCCCAAGAGATGAAAAATGATCAGCTTTAAAAAATTGCACCTCGAAGTAAAGTCAGAAAATCCAAAGCGGGGCATGTCTCGAATGCATCTTTGCAGCCACCGGCTGAATTTGCTGAATGCCTTGGCGATTTCGACGGCTTTGGCCAGTTGCGGGCAATCGCCTGATGACATCGCGACGATGCGCGTCGTGATTGACGAACAAATTTTGTTGGACAGCCAAGATGTGGAGGCGACGGCTGCTGCTCCGCTGCCATTTGCGCAGTTCGAGGCCGCGCTTCTTTTGGCAGTATCGCAGAACGAATTGTATCGTGCCGCGCTGGCGGCTGAAATAGCTGCGAAAGCCCAGGTAGAGGTCGCATCAAGCGGCACACGCCCACAGATATCAAGCAGCCTCAATGCCGGCCTGATTCAAGATGCGTCCAGCAACAATGGGGATGTCGAGAAGGGCGCTATTGCCGGCGTCAACTTATCGCAACTGATTTATGATGGCGGCGAAACGACTGCTAATATCAACCGGGCGAACGCCGAGGTTTTGATTGCGGAAGCCGACCGCATGGTCCGCGGAAATGATGTTGCATCTCGTGCATCCCAGGCATGGGTTGACGTGTGGAAACATCAATCTCGCGCAGAATTACTTGCGTCACGCCTGACAAAGTTGAACGAACTTGTCGGCCAAATTGAACGTATGGCTGCAAATGGAATGGTTGACCGCTCCGTTGTCGATAGCGCGACGCGCGAGCGTTTAGAATTTGAAATGGTCGACCTTAATATTCAGGCTGATCTTCAAGATGCAGAACTGAGATTTGAGAGATTATTCAACACGTCTCCAGCTCGGTTACGCTTGCCTGAAAATGTGCTCACTGCAACTGACATCATGGCGGCAGCGAGCACCCCAAGACAGGCGCCCGAATTGCAATTGAGCGCAGCAGAATTAATTGTCGCACGCAGCGCAGTTGCAAGGGCCGAGGCAGGATTTGAACCCCGCATCAGGTTGCAAGCCGGGCTGCGTTCGCCGGTCGATCAACAAGACGATGCCAACGGATCGCTGGGCGTGGTCGTGGAATACGTCATCGGTGATGGCGGCCGCCGACAATCGCAGTTGGAATCCGCAACGGCCCAAATGCAAAGATCAGAGGCACAATTCACAGCAAGCAAACAAGCGTTTGAAACAGAATTGAACATTTCAGTTGCACGGCTTGATGCAATTGAACGCAGCTTGCCGGTCGTGACACAACGTGAGGCGCTGGCCGCAGAACGGATCGAAACATTACAGTCGCAACTTGCCACCGGTCAAACAGGTCTAAGCCAGCTCATTGACGCTGAGATCGAGCTATATCGTGTGCGCGATCAGCTCGTTACGATGCGGGCCGAGCGGGAAATTCTCTTTCTCACCACCGGCGCGCGCCTGGGCCTGTTGGCGCGCCAGATCGGTTTGCTTGATGCGGATTCATAAATAATCCTGCCAAGGTAGTGTCCAGGCAAGCCCAGCAATCTGAAGTCGACGAAGCAAGACCAAAAGAAAGAATTTTCTAATGCAAGGTTTTCAATCCAATCAACAAGAAACGGAAGACGCTGATCAAGCCGATCATCAGGTCGAATCGCGCGCGAACGGCGCAGATACGCCAGATGTGGCTGGCGCCCCTGATGTTGAAACGGCGCAAAGTTTTGACGAAATGTCGTTAATTCTTGCTGTTAAGTTCATTCTTGCGAAAACAGGGTTTAGTTTTTCAACTGCCGCGGTCCGCGATCTAGCAGAATTATCAAGCGACGTTTTTGGCCCTCGGGCAGCGGTCTCCGCGTTTCAACATCTGAATTTCGAAGCGAACTTTGGTGAAATGCCGGTTACTGCGCTGAAGCAAAACCATTGCCCGGCGATCGGATTCACGCATGGCGACCAGGCTGTCGTTATCACGTCTGTGGAAAAAGACGGCGTAATAGAAATCGTCCGCTTTAATAAAGACATGAGCCAGACGGTTGAACGTATCCAAAAATCTGACCGTGCCGGTCTGTTGCAGCCGCATTTCGTATTGTGCCGAAAAATGCATGTCAGCGTAAAGCCAAAGGGCAAGAACGACTGGTTTTTTGGGTCCTTTTTGCAAGGTAAATGGCTTTATGGACAGGTGATCATTGCGGCTGCGCTGACAAACTTTCTTGGCCTGTCCACATCCCTTTTCATCATGGTTGTTTATGATCGCGTCGTTCCAAACCAAGCGATTGAATCTCTGATTGCGTTGACGATTGGGGTTATGCTGGCGCTTGGTTTTGATTTTATTATTAAAACGCTCCGATCGCAGTTCGTGGATCGCGCTGGAAAGCGTGCTGACTCGCGGATGTTGCGGCTGATCTTTGACAAGATCCTGAATATGAAACTGGATCATAGAAAACAAAAAGCTGGTGCAATGGCCAGTATTGTCAGGGAATTTGATACTTTGCGCGAATTTTTTACATCGGCGACCTTGATTGCTGTTGTAGATATTCCGTTCATTTTCTTCTTCATCTGGATCATTTCACTGATCGCTGGACCATTGGCAATCGTTCCGCTGATTGCGGTTCCGTTGGTGATCTTGTCGGGCTTGGTCATTCAACCCTTTCTGGCGTTGAACACAAAAAATGCCATGCAGAGCAACATGTCAAAACAGAGTGTTCTGGTCGAAACACTGAACGGGCTAGAAACTGTGCAGGCGACTGGATCTGGCCGCTTGATGCGCCGCAGGTTCGAAGAAGCCGCAGACGCCCAATCCGAGCTTGGACTGAAAAGCAGAATGTTGTCGCAGTTTGCCATCAATTCGGCGGCGTCTATCCAGCAATTTGCTCAGATTGCGACGATTTTTTATGGCGTATTTCTAATTCAGGATGGCGTAATCACAATGGGGGCCATGATTGCGGCCGTCATTTTGGGTGGCCGGACGCTCGCGCCATTGTCACAGTTGGCGGCCGCGATGTCGCGCGCGAATGGCGCTCTCGAGGCCTATCGTTCGCTTTCAAGCGTAATGGCGTCAAGCAAAGACGACCCTGACGACACGGTGCAGCGCCTGAGCCGCCCCAAGATGTCTGGGAGTGTGGAGCTGCGGGATGTGAGCTATTCTTTCCCGGGTTCGAATAACCCGATCATCAAGAATCTTTCGCTGAAAATCGAAGCTGGCGAAAAGGTGGCAATTGTTGGGCGGATGGGGTCTGGTAAATCGACCGTGTCGCGGCTGATTTCTGGCTTGATTGTGCCCAGTGAAGGCGCGGTGCTGATTGATGGTGTCGATGTCCGGCAAATTGATAAATCTGATCTTCGCCGTAATCTTGGCATCATGCTGCAAGACACATGGCTATTTTCAGGCACAATCAAAGAAAATCTTCAGATGGGATTTTACGAATATGACGATGCGCATATTCTAGAGATCGCAAAAATATCTGGTGTCGATGATTTTGTCGCAAGCGATCCACGCGGCTATGAGATGGAATTGAAGGAACGCGGCGAAGGGCTGTCAGGTGGTCAACGCCAGTCGATCAATCTTGCGCGCGCATTGCTGCATGATCCGGCAGTGGTGGTGCTGGATGAACCAACCAGTTCCATGGATACCGTTACCGAAAAAGGCGTGGTTGAACGGTTAAAGCGGTGGTCCGGCGACCGGACCGTTATCATGGTGACGCATCGCAATTCGCTACTTGAATTGGCTGACCGTGTTTTGGTTGTTGATCGGGGCAGTATTGTTGCCGACACGACACCCGACAGAATTAGATCATAGCACAGGCGGGATGCATTAGATGTCATCAATCAACTTCAAAGCACTATCGCGCGACATGGCTGGCCGTGAGGGGCTGTCGGGATCAACGATCTTGGCGACGATCGTCGTGCTGGTAGTTTCCATCGGCATCTGGGCCAATTGGGCTGAAATCGACAATGTCACGCGCGGCGAAGGTCGCGTTATTTCATCCGTCCAAAACCAACTTGTTCAAGCCGCAGAAGGGGGCGTTATTCTGCGTCGTTTTGTGTCCGAGAACACGATTGTCGCTGCCGATGAAATTCTGTTTGAAATTGATCCTATTGATTCAAGCAGCGAATTGAACCGGCTGAACCAGCGCCTGACGGGCTTAGACGTCAAGGAATCTCGGCTGCGTGCCGAGATTGAAGGCTCTGAATTTGACCCGCCCAACCATGTCAGCGCGATGTCCCCGCTTGTCACATTGACCGAACAATCCCTGTTCGCCGCGCGCCGCGCAGAGCTTGCCGGGCGGATCGCGGTCCTCGAACAGCGGTTGCAGCAGCGGTCGCAAGATCTTGTTGCCGCTGAAAATGTATCTGGCACTGCCGAACGCACGGTGGCGCTGTTGCAAGAGGAAATCGAATTGGTCGAGCCGCTGGTGCGCGATAACATCGTGCCTGCGACGCGCTTGCTTGAGCTGCGCCGGCAGATGGAACAGGCGCGCGGGGATGGTGAACGCGCGGCGGTGTCCATTGCTCAGGCTGGGTCAGGCATGGCCGAATTAGAGGCCGAGATCGCGAACGCCCGCGACAATTATACCCTGCGTGCCATGGACGAGTTGAACGATGTCGTCGCCGAGCAAAGCGAACTGCGCGAGGCATTGCCCAAATTGGAAGAACGGGTCAGCCGGACCATCATCCGCGCCCCGATGGAAGGTATCGTCAGCCGCCTGAATTTCCGCACGCCCGGTGGCTTTGTCGCGACCGGTGACGTGATGTTGGAACTGGTCCCGACCGGTGAAGCCCTGGTGGTCGAGGCCCGGATCATGCCGCAGGATATTTCGCGTATCCGCCTGGATGATGATGTGCGGATCAGGCTTTCTGCTTATGATTCGTCGAAATACGGTTCTGTCGCGGGGCGGGTGATCGAGATCAGCCCCGATGCGGTTGCTGACGAACAGAACCCCAATGCTGCCAGCAGCTATTTGGTCGAGGTCGCAATCGAGGGTGAATTGCGCGTAGATAGTGGCGAAATTGTGACACTTATCCCCGGTATGACAGCCACCGTAGATGTGCTTTCAGGCAAGCGGACGGTGCTGGAATATATCTGGCAGCCGGTGGCAAAGATACAGGAACTGGCGCTGCGCGATTAACGCGATCCGCGGGTAAAATTTGGTCAAAAACACCATATTTTTGGGGTTTCGGGGCAGGGTGGGGCGCAGGGCTTCATGCTGCCCCGCGCCCTATCCTGCAGTGCGCGGCAAGACCCGATGCCAAGCCATCAACGTCAAAAAGTGTTTATAAATAAAGGTAAAGATGTCCCCCATTTTTGCATCTAAACCGATACGCGATTGGGGGCGAGTTTGCGAAGCCCTTAACAACATCGGTAAAAAAGGACCAAAAATGAACAAGATCGTTTCGACAGACTTCATCACGGATGATGTACAACGTCTGGTGCCCGTGGATGCAACCGCAACCACGCCAAAGAATGCCGCTGTTGCCAAGCTGATGAAAGCTTGGGAAGCGAAAACAACACAGCGCACTGCCAAGGGCGCTGGTTTCACACTGATGGCCGTCTCGCTGGCTGCGTGTAATGACGACAGCACGACGACGAGCACTGATACTGATACTGATACTGATACTGACACTGACACCGATACGACGGTTGTGGGCCAAACCTTCACGCTCACTACAGATGATGATACGTTCATAGGCACAACTGGTGGGGACGATACGTTTACGGCAACGACTTCAACTTTGTCTGCTGACGACAGGATTATTGACGGATCGACCACAGATGACGATGTTTTGAACATCACCGCTACAGCGGACCCGGCAGTAATGGATGTCACCAATGTTGAGAATATCAACATCGACTGGAATTCCGTCTCTACGCCTGACATCGACCTGTCGAATGTTTCAGGCGCTACGGTTGCCATTACCTCAACGAAGAGCGGATACCTCGGTAACGTCAACCTCACCGATGTTGGAGAGAACAACATCGTAACCGGTGCTGGTGTAACTGGCACGCTAACCATCGATGGCATCGAAGATGCAACCGTGACCTCCACACTGGCTGATGAAATCGATATCGGCGCTACCACCGCCGCGGATGGCGTAATTACTGTGGTGGCAGGTGCTGCTACGACTATCTCGATCGACGGTGGCGACGATGTCGTACTCACGGCACTGTTGGCCGATACCGTATCCCTTGATGACGGTACTTTTGACACTGCCGCGTTAATTTTGGGTGTAGACGCGGACGTCACAGTCACCGGCGCTACGGACTCAGTTGTGACCATTGATTCGGATGAAGACATCACCGTCACAATCGCGGCTGCTTCTGTGTATGAAGAGCTGACCGTTGGTGGGGATGGTACGGTGACTCTGGTCATCGACGAAGTCGCTGATCTGGATGGTCTGATCATCACCAACACAGATGGTGATGTCGAACTCGACGTAGCACTCGCTACAGCTGACTTCTCCTTGGTCGACGCAGATAACATTATCTCTACAACAGGAGCAGCCGCCGTCGCCGTTCTGACCATAGCAAGCGGTCAATCGTTTGTGCTTCAGGATGTTGGCGTTGTCGCAGACGATGTGACTTTCCAAATTACCGCCGATGACGACTCATCCGCTGACAGCGTAACGATCACGCTGGAAGATGAGCAAGCTCAAGCTCTTATTTTCGATATTGCTGATCAAGAAGTTGAGACTGTCAATATCGTTATCGACGCAAACGATGACTTTGATGATACGACCGACTTTACCATCGCAGACCTGCAAGGTAATAGCGCTGACGATACCGTGTTTGTAATCACCAGCTCTGACGCTGACGTTGAGGTGCTTGTCTCTGCCGCTGACGCATCGATAATCGACGCAAGCGCCATTGAAGGCGACTTCACTCTTACTACACAAACCTCAGACGAAGAGTTGACGATTGAGGGTGCGGTGGGCGATAACGATGTCACTTTTGCTGGTACGACAACGGACAGCGCCTACGTCGGTCAAGATGGTGACGATACGGTTACGTTTGCTACAACCACTGGTACAGCAACAGCAATATTGGGTGATGGCGACAATACGGTGACCGCTGCAGCCGCCATCAGCGGTGCTGGTAGTCTGGCTGTTATCACGGGCGCAGGTGACAATACGATTACTGCGAACTTGCTTACTTCCGGTACTCTCGATGTTACAAGTGGTGCGGGTGACGACGTGGTCTCGGCAACTGGCATCACTTCGGGTGAGGTAACTCTGGAGCTGGGCGCTGGCGACAATGAAATTACGCTGGGTACTGCCTTGGCCGCTGCTGAAATCAGCATCACGACCGGTGCTGGTGACGACACGATCACGATGGACGGCGATGCTGCTGATGCGGCTGATATCACTATCGCATTGGGTGCTGGAACTAACCGCTTGATTTTGGCGGCTGACGCTGACCTAACCGGTTACACTTTGACGATAACTGGTGTAAGTGAAATTGAGTTGGCTACGGCGGACGCCGCTGTATTTACTGCGAATGCCTTTACCACTGCTGGTGCTGTGGTCGACTCAGAGTTGTTGGATGGTGCATCGATCGAAATTCTGTCCTCGGCAGCAGCTGGTACTGCTTCGGCGTTGCTCGGTGTTGAACTTGCTGATGGAACCACATCGTTCGACGGTTCTTCACTGACGATCTCTGACAGCATTTCAGAAGCAGCGCTTGGTCTGAATATCGGCTACGTGACAGCAGCAGATGATTTCACGATTGTCGGCTCAGAGGGTGATGACACCATCACTACCGGTACGGGTGATGACACCATCACCGGTGGCGAGGGTGCTGACACAATGGACGGTGGACTTGGCGATAATACGTTTGTGTTTGCGGACGGAGACGGGAGCCTAACTGTCATTGATAGCATAGCTGCTTTTGTTACTGGAACAGATGAGTTGAGTTTGGGAGTCGCAGGTAGCAATGCTAATTTTTCTGCTGACACTACAACATATGCGAATGGCGCGGCAGCGTTAACCGCCGCGGATATCCTTCTGGATGGCACAGTACAATATGTGTTCACGAACGATATCACCGACGCTAGCGATATTGCACCCAACGCGGGTGATGGACTTTTGTTTGTAGATTACGACCTTGACGGAACGGCTGATCAAATCATTGCTTTGATTGGTTTGCAGACTGCAGGCGACCTTGTAGCTACAGATATTGTTGCTTAAGTAAATTCTGTAAAAGTAAAACCCCACTGCTCATTAGCTCTTGAGACGATGTTGTGATGGTTTTGCATAATCAGGACAATACCTGCCCCTTCGGGGGCAGGCACCTACCCTCAAACACCAATCTTACCAAGCATCATATTTGGTGTTTGAGCTGCCGGCGCCACTGAGCATTGATTTGCTGATACACCCATTGGGCCCGGTGCTTCGGAGTTCTGGTCCTTCTCTGAGTAAGCGAAAACCCCGTACGAAAGTGCGGGGTTTTTCCGTCAGCAACGTCAGGAAACTAGATGCCCCGCTACGAATTGATCACCAAATCCGGCTTTGCCCCGCAAGCCTGGCGGCGAGTTGACAGCTACGCCTTTGCCGCCACGGATGCCGTGGCCCCGCTGGTGGTTCAGGAACTGGCCAAGGCCTGCATGAGCCTGCCCATCGCCTTCATCCAGCAAAACGACGCGTTCATCCCCCATGCCGTGCAGGGGCTGGAACTTGGCCGCAACCTGTTCGTGGTCAACGGCAAATGGGTCGCGCCCTACACACCGGCGGTGTATCGCGGTTACCCGTTCGCAGTGACAGCAGGTGAAAACGATCAACTCCATCTGTGCGTGGACATGGACAGCGGTCTGGTCGGCGCGGGTGACGGCTTTGACCAGCCCTTCTTCGACGACGCGGGCGAGGCTGCCAAACCGGTCAAGGACGCGCTGAATTTCCTACAGCAGATCCACCGCAACCGCGCTGTGACCCAGCGTGTGTGCGCCGCGCTGGCCGCCGAAGACCTGTTCCAGCCCTGGCCGTTGACCGTGCAAGGCCCCGAAGGCGAACGCCGCGTCGACGGCCTGTTCCGCATTGATGAACAACGCTTGAATAGCCTTGATGCCGACGCGCTTCATCGCGTCCAACAAGCCGGTGGCCTGCCCGTAGCCTATTGCCAATTGCTTAGTATGTCCAACATCCAGACGCTGGGCCTGATTGAGCGGAAGCTGGCGGAAGTCAAAAACCGGATGCCAGAGATGTCAGATCAAATCGATGTGGACGGGATACTGCAGCGGCATAAATCCTCCGAGCCGGAACAGACCCTTGCACCGGTCGAAAACGACAATGTCGTGAATATTGCGGCGGATACCGGCGATTTCGATCTGTCCGCATTTGTGAATCCCAAACAGAACGATTAAGTAGGGATAGTGCGCGGTCGCCGGACGGCAGCGCGTGACGTGGACAGAACCGCAAAAACTGAGAGAGCCAAATGACTGATACCAAAGACGCCAAGATCACCATAGACGAGCAAGAATACGCGGTTGCTGATTTGACCGAGGCTGCGCGTGCAAATATCGCCAATATCCAGTTTGTGGATGCGCAGATCCAGCAGTTGAATAACGAATGGGCTGTTTGCGACACCGCCCGCATGGCCTATGAGGCGGCATTCAAGCGGGAACTGGCCAAGGCCTGAGCGCCAACCTGTTTGCTGCTAATTGATTCAATGATAGATGGAAGACCCTAAAAATGCCCAAAATCACCGTAGATGGCATCGATTATGACACCGAGAACCTGAGCGTGAACGGCAAGGCCCAATTGGCCAGCTTGCAATTCCTCGAGGTGCAGATGCAAAAGCTGAAGAACGAAATTGCTGTGTATCAAACAGCGCGTGCCGGTTATGCTGCTGCTTTGCAAAACGAGCTTGCCAAAATCGAGGCAAAGTAACGCGATGAACACAATCACGGCCGCGATATTGGCTGTCGGTATGATCGGGGCGGCAGCCATGCTGTCGGCCTATTCACCGGTGGCGATTGCCCAGACCCAGCCGGCACCGAACAGCGGCACGGACGCCCTGCTGACCATGCCGCTGTTGCAGGACAAAGGTTGGTTCATCCACGCCCATGGCGGCCGTGTGCGCGCGTGTACGGCGGATGGGGCCAGTGTGGCAGGGGACAGGCCCGCGCCAAAGTGTTCGGAATGGAGCACGTATTAAAGACCTTGGGTGGTTAACAGCGGGTGACGCCATTGTTGCGGATATCGCGACGGGGGCCGATACGCGCACCACGATGGCTGTCTCCAGCACCGGTCTCTTGCTGCGCGGCGCTGGTTCCACGCAGGAACAGATAGAACGCACTGCGTGGCTGTTTGGGTTCGATGCAGCTGAGGCGGCGGCCTGACAGGTCTTGCACGACTGCCCAAAGACAATCGTCTTGCCACGCTTTTTGTTATCCAGCCGGGTGCATCTGTGAACCAGGGTCCAACACTTGCCCTATGGCTGCATTCGGCATCTCCGATCCGGTAGAAATGGCGGCTCTGCGTCTGTTTCCAGCCTGTCGGTCCGGGGCCAGTTCCACCGCGTCATAGATATCGCCTTCGATCACATTGCGCTGTGGAACCATCCCCAAGGTCGCGGCCACCGCAGCTGTCCCGATGTTTGACGCATCAAGCAAGGTTTCTTGCGTAAGATGCGCGTAGCGTTGTGTCGTTTTGATCTGCGTATGCCCGAGCAGTTTTTGGACTTCATAGATTGAGCGGCCATTATTGATCAACAGGCTGGCGAATGTATGACGCAGATCATGCAGGCGGACATCGGGTAAGCCAGCCTTCACCCGTGCGGAATTCCAAGCGTACCAAACATGCACATAAGGCTTGCCTGTTTTGGGATTGCCAAAGATGTAATGCGATTGAGAACGGCCCTGCATCTGTTGCAGCACCGCATATGCACCGTCATTGAGCGGGACATGGCGCGCGAAACCAGACTTTGTTTGCGGAATGCGCCACATGCCTTTGATCAAATCAACATCTTCCCAGGTGGCATGCAGAACCTCGTTCCGACGTGTCCCCGTTAGCAGCAAGAAAGCGACGATATGTTGCAGCATCTTGTTCTGGGACTCTTTCACCGCCCGGTAAAGCAGCGCAAGCTCTTCGGCTCTTACATATCGTTCTTTTTGGTTGTTTTCCTTCAGCAGACGAACGCCATGCGTGGGGTTGCCTGTAACGCCCGCGATCTTCCAATCGCGCCACGCCAGGTTGAACATATAACGCAACAAAATCAGCCGTCGATTGATCGAGGCGGGCGCTGCGCCGGCTTTCAGGCCAATCTGCTGCAAGCTCAGAACATCCTCTGTCTTGATCTCATCCATATGCATGGTCCCCAATTGTGGGGTCAGATGTGTGCGGGCCAAAGTCTCGTCGGTTTGCCAAGACCGCTTGTTTGCCTGCGCAAACGGCAAGTAACGCTCGCGTACAAAATCACCAAAAGTGGGCACCAGCCGTTTGACGGCCCTTTCGGCAAGGGGGTCAATGCCCAATGCGAGCTTGTTGCGCTGTTGGCGGCACAAACTTCGGGCCTGTGGCAGCGTGATATCGCCCACATTGGCGAGCTTGATATAGCGCGTCTTGCTCCGATCGTCGGTGTAGCGCATGTAATAGGTCATGCCGCCGGATGTGCGCACTTCAAGCACAAGACCTTTCACACGACGGTCAAAAAAAACTTCTTTGCGCTTCGTGCTAGGGCAGACTGCAGATGCGACAAATTGTGCAGTCAGATCAATGACGGGCATGGTGGTATCCTTTGATTACAATACGGTAGCATAAGATCGGAATCATAAAGACGGACGTTGTTCGACTTAATAGAACAAGCTCCATGCTTTTTTGAACTTTTTTCTTGCTGTGGTTGTGGCGGCATGTCTGTTTGCACCAGCGACAGGGATGCCGGCGGTCGCCGATCGCCGGACACCATACTTGCCCTAATGGCCCTAATGGTTGGCCGCTTTCGGGGTAAACAGCGGCATGGTCAGCGGCGCATCTGTGCCGCTATTCGGTGCCGGCTGGGTTTGAGCAAACGCCATCGGAGATAGGCCGACAGCCTGGCTGCCGCCTCGATCATACCGACAGCCAATATCGCGGCGGTGATTCTATTCATCGCGCTACTTTGCCTCGACTTTGGCAAGCTCAGCTTTCAAGGCGGTGGCATAACCGGAGCGGGCAGTCTGATATGCGGAAATTTCGTTTTTCAGATGTTGTATCTGCACGTGTAAAAATTGGATGCTCGCTAATTGCGCCTTTCCGTTCACGCTCAGACTTTCCGTATCGTATTTGATTCCGTCTAAAGTAATTTTTACCATTTCTTCATTTCATATTTTGTTAAAAAAATAATGCTCGTTTTGTATGATCAGGTATTTTGCATTTCACGGCTAAATGCAGCGGTATAGGCCATGCGGGCGGTGTCGCAGACAGCCCATTCGTTGTTCAACTGCTGAATCTGCGCATCCACAAACTGGATATTGGCAATATGCGCGTGCGCTGCCTCGCTCAGATCCGCAATCATGTATTGCTTATCGTCGATCGTGATTTTGGCATCCTTGGTATCAATCATCTGTCTCTTTCATTTCTTCAGGTCTATTCGCAGAATACGGCTTCACAAGAACCGTCATCGAGGCTGATTTAATCGCGGTGTTTGGAATTCACAAAAGAGGACAGGTCAAAGTCGCCTTCGTCGGCAACGACATTAACCTGATTGCGGTCATTGTCTGTTTCCAAACTGTCCAGATTATCATTCGCTTTGTGCCGCTGCAAAATACCATCGACGTCGATTTGATCTGACATCTCTGGCATCTGGTTTTTCACCTCGTCCAATTTGCGCGCAATCAGGCCCAGCGTTTGAATGTTTCCCATGCTGAGCAATTGGCAATACGCCACAGGCAGACCACCGGCCTTTTGAACGCGGGCCAAGGCTTCGGGCTTGAGGCTATTTAACCGTGCCTCATCAATCCGGAACAGGCCGTCCACACGGCGTTCGCCGTCGGGGCCTTGCACGGTCAAAGGCCAGGGTTGGAACAGGTCTTCGGCAGCCAGCGCCGCGCAGACACGCTGGGTCACGGCACGGTTGCGGTGGATCTGCTGCAGGAAATTCAGCGCGTCCTTGACCGGTTGGGCGGCCTCGCCCGCGTCATCGAAAAACGGCTGGTCGAAACCCGCGCCCGCGCCGACCAGACCGCTGTCCATGTCGATGCACAGATGGAGCTGATCGTCCTCGCCCTGCGCCAGTGCGAAAGGATAACCGCGATAGGCCGCGGGGGTGTAGGGGCCTATCCATTTGCCATTCACGACAAACAAATTGCGGCCAGGTTCCAGCCCCTGCACGGCGTGCGGAACAAAGGCGTCGTTTTGCTGGATGAAGGCGATGGGCAGGCTCATGCAGGCTTTGACCAGTTCCTGCACCACCAAGGGGGCAACGGCATCCGTGCCGGCAAAGGCATAGCTGTCGTAGCGCCGCCAGCCCTGCGCGGCAAAGCCGGATTTGGTGATCAACTCATAGCGAGGCATTAATATTCCTAACGTGTATTTATTACAGAAAAACCCCGTACTTCCGTACGAGGTTTTTCCCTCACCATGAGAAGGACCAGAACTCAGAAGCACCGGTGCCCAATGCGTTTGGCAGCAAATGAATGCTCAGTGGCACCGGCAGTTTCAACATCAAAAATGATGCTTGGTAAGATTGGGTTTAAGTGTAGCGTCCTGCCCCCGAAGGCGCAGAACCGTCGCAAGTGCAAAACTGATTAGTCAGTCTAAGCGTTTGCGTATGTTAGACGATTGCAGCGTAATCGTTCAAGTTTGCAGCAGTGAGGTTATCAAGCTCGAAAGCATTGAATGTCGCCAAGGTTGTTACAGTAGCATCACCGGCGCCCGCATAATCAACGCGGTACAAGGTTGTAACACCGGTTGCAGCATCAGCGTCCGTTGAGCCGAGCAGATAGACAATATCAGCAGCAGCTTCACCGACCAGGCCTTCGGCAAACAACTCAGCAGCCGCGGCGTTGGCGATATCTACTGAAGAGATAAACAAGCCAGCGTCAGCGTTGAGCGTCGCACCAGTACCGCCACGCTGTGCAACGTCGCCATCACCGCGAAGATCAGCGATAGCAACTGCGAATGTGAGCTGAACAACGTCACCCGTAGCACCGACAGCAAAGTCAGTGATTGTATCTGTGCCGTTCAGAGCGAATGTTGCTTCGAACGCAAACGTATCTACGCCAGCACCACCCGACAAGGTATCATTTCCAGCACCGCCACGGATCGTGTCGGTCCCAGCACCACCAATGATCGTGTCGATAGAAGCGTTACCAGTCAGCGTGTCGTTACCATCACCACCAGTGATCGAAACCGCAGCAGTTGCAGTCGTGTTCGCAGAAGCGAACGTTACGGCCAAAAGCGCACCTGTATCGGCAGTGCCATTCGCAACAACACCGCTTGCATCAAAGCTGGTGATTGCTGTGTTACCAGTGTTGGTGAGATCCAGACCATTGTTGCCAGAAACCGATACCGATGTCGCAGTCGTCGCTACCAGCGTCAAAGTGTGGACAACTGCGGTACCACCAGCAGCAGTCGCATCTGCAGCGCTGATGTTGATGGTCTCAACGCCAGCGGCCGTTACTGTGCCAAAAGCGGTCAGAGCGGCATTGGTCAGGTTAACGTTCAAGACGTCGGTCAAGCCACCGAAAGAACCCGTTACAGTTGCAGCGTTCGCCGCGGCCAGAAACCCCAAGGTTGCACCAGTCGCAAGACCCGCCAATGTACCGGTGTTGGCAGCAACAGAAACGACTGAGTTAACATCGTTCAGCTGATCAGTGTTGATAACAGCTGCGTTTGCGTCCGACAGACGCAACACCTCAAAGCCAGTGAACGTAGTATTGAACGTGTTGTCGTCATCAGCAGCAGCAGCCTGCGCAGCCGTCATGATGATCGTATCGGTACCATCACCTGCAGCAACCGAACCACCAGTACCAGCAGCACCACCGTAAGTCACGGTATCGTCGCCAGCACCCATTGTGATGCCCTGAGTGAAAGCTGTTGTGAGGATTACACCGTCATTTCCTGCGCCGCCGTCAAAGTCCACCGCTGCGCCGATTGCTGTTCCAAGCGACACGCCACCGGCGCCGGTCACATTGATGTCTGTGACAGCAGCAAAAGTGTTGGCTGTCAGCGTCACGTCTGCAGCGCCGCCAAAGTTCAGCGTTGTCACACCAGCCGCGGTCACGTTCGCGATTGTCGATGCAGCAGTGCTGCCGTTGATGTTCAGCGTCGTAATACCTGCATCGTTTACTGTAATTGCGTTTGTGCCTGAGAGACCGTTTGTATTGATGGTCAGTGCAGTCACGATGTCGGTGGTCAACAGACCATGGGTGATGCCCAAAGTGCCTGCGGTACCCGACAGATTGACAGTCGTAAGCGCGTTCGAGTTGATCGTCGAGTCGCCATAGTTGTTTAGCGTAACAGTCGCGATTGTGCCAGCGGCGGTGGTCGAAGCAGCATTAACGTCAGCAATAGTTACTGCACCAGCAGTTTTCCCAACCACTGCAGCAGCAGCAGTTGCTGTCGCATCTTGGTTCACAGTAACGGCGGTCGTCTGCGCATCACCTGTAACGGTGACAGCCGACTGAACCACTGTAGTGTTAACGGCGTTCCCAGCAGTAGATGTTACCGTAACCGTGTCGCCACCAGTCACGTTAATCGCGCCGGTTGTACCAGCAGTCGAACTGGTTACGCTCACAACCACATCGCCGGTAGCGGCGGTCGTTGCACCTACAGTTGTTGTACCGGTGGTTGTTCCAGTTGCCGCAACGGTAACGTTGCTACCACCGTTGATCGCAATGGCGTTCGCAGCCTGCAGTGCAACAGTCGATGTCACTGCGGTTGTACCGGCAGCGGTCAGTGTCTGTGCCGCGCCAGAGTTGGACGCGTTCAATGAAGTCAGGCCAGTAAACGATGTTGTTGTGTCCCACGTGATCGCACCAGCAGACGTCAGGTTCAGCGTTTCAACGTTCACAACAGTCGCGCCAACGGGAAGACCGGTAAGAGCTCCAGTGTTGCTTACATTTAACACATCAGCGCCAGCACCGCCATCAATCGTGTCACCGGCGGTAAGCGTTACCGCAACACCACCAGCTGCCAGACCGACTTCACCAGAAAGGAATGTATCATCTCCCGCAGCACCCGCCAGAACATCAGTACCTGCAGTGAGCGAACAGACAGTGTGTTCCAATAATCCATTTGTTATGAATGGCTTAGATAGAAAAGTTTTTTGTATTGAGGCTGGACCTAGTCATGACCTAAATTATGGGGGCGTGCGATGCTGCTTTTCCTGCCTCAGGATGGCGTTGTTGTGCTGCTCGTGCGGGCCTGTCGGACGCCTGTTTTTATTGGCCCGTGGCGCTGTCGCAGCGGCGGGTGCGACCTGGCGTTTCTGTGTCAAACCGACCAGCGCCAGACCTAAATTTCGCCGCGCCGCGCGGCTGAAACCTTGTCGCATCCGCGCTATGCGTGATGTGTCCTGCGCCCCGGCTGTCCTGAAACAGCCGATTGCGGGCGTCGCGTGGACAAGCGCGATGCTGCGCGCAACCAGCGCCGGTCAATGGGGGTGGCGATGTCGCCGCATTTGGGATCGTAATGGGGGTGCAGCGATCAACAACGGGTTTATGTTTTCACCACGATTGTCTGATGTCATAAAATGGCGGACTGGGGAGGATTCGAACCCCCGACCCCTTGATTCGTAGTCAAGTACTCTATCCAACTGAGCTACCAATCCGCGTGAGGCTGGATTTAGACTCAGGGGCTGGATGATGCAAGGGGCAAAACGGAATTCTTGTTATTGCGCGGTATCGGCCAGGGCAAGGTCGGCTTTGGGCAGCTGGATCACAAAGGTCGTGCCCTGTGCGCTGGTGTCTCGCAGTTCCAGCCGCCCGCCATGGCCGCGGATCAGATCGGCCGCGATTACAAGGCCCAGACCCGCGCCACCCTTGCGCACGCCGCCCTGGAACGGCTGAAACAGGTGTTCGCGGGCTTTCTGGGGCATCCCCGGTCCGGTATCGCGCACGGTCAGCCGCCAGATCAGTTCATCTTCGTCCGCGTGCAGGCCGATCTCGCCGGGCTCTCCGGTGGCCATGATCGCCTGACGGGCATTGCGCACAAGGTTAAAGATCACCCGGTACAATTGTTCGCCATCCGCGCGCAGGGTCATCGTGGCGGGGATGTCTTCGGCAAAGGACAAAGGGTAATCGCCCGCAGCGAGCCTTTCGCTGTCGATGACATCCTCGACGATGCGCGACAGGTTCACGCGGGTCAGCGCCGGTGCTGGTTCATCGACCCGCCCAAAGGCCAGCGTCGTTTCGCACAGGTTCACCGCGCGGGTGATGGAATTCACCAGCTTTGGGGCCATCCGTTTGACCAACGGGTCGTCGGACCCGCCGATCCGGTCGGTGAACAATTGCGCCGAGGTCATGATATTGCGCAGATCATGGCTGACCTTGGCAACAGCCCCGCCAAGCTGCGCCAGCCGTTCCTTTTGCCGCAATGCGCCGGTCAGTTGGGTCTGCATCATTTGCAGCGCCACTTCGGCGTCGCGCAATTCGCGCACGCGTGCGGTGGGGGTGATGATCTGGCGGGCATCTTCGGGGGCCTTGGCATAACTTTGCATATGCGCCACGACGCCCTTGATCGGGCGCACCAGCAGGATCTGCACCGACAAAAACAACAGACCAGCCGTCATGACCGAGATAAAGGCCGACAGGATCAGGATATTACGCCCGTACTCGCGCATCGCCGCCTGCATCGGGCGTTCGTCCATTGTGATCTCGATCAGCTGGCCGCCGTCGCGCACCGGATTGCCGATCACGCGGATGATCCGGTCTTCTTTCTGGACCAGCGTACCCAAGGCATCCGCGATCAGCGTCACCCCCGACGGCGCGCGCATGTCATAGGTCGCGGCAATCGGCGCGGGCAGTTTCGACGACAGCGCCAATTGCCGGATTTCGTCACGCCGCAGCACGACGTTATAGACCTCGGCATTTTCCAGCAGCTCTGCTTCCAATGCGGGGCTGATCATGGCGTCCACTTCGACAGCCAGCGACGCGATCTGCGCCCGTTCCAGCCGGGCGCGCAGGTAATCTTCGCGGAAACGCGCGACGGATGGCACGAAAATAAAGATTTCCGCGATCATCACAAAGATGATTGTCAGGATCAGAAATCGCCCTGAAAGAGAATTGACCATCGTCCCTCGCTGAGGTCAGGGCAACCAGCGCTGCACCAGACCGACAACCCGCTTTACCTTGGGGTTTTGAAAAAGTCTTGGGCTAAAATAGGCACCTGCCGCGCGTTTGTTAACCTCGCCCACGGTGGGATAAGGCAGAACAGTCTGTGCGATGGCGGACATTTTCATCCGGTTGGCGATAGCCATGGCCCAGATGCCGATCAATTCGCCAGCCAAATGCCCCGCCATCGACACGCCGACAGGGCGGCCGCTGACCACCATTACCTTGATCAGCCCCTTGGTCTTGCGTTCGGCGATCAGGCGGTCGTTGTGATGGAAATCGAACCGCACCACTTCGAGCCTTGATCCAAATTTCTTTCGTGCCTGTGCTTCGGTCAGGCCGACCTGTGCCAGTTCGGGATCGGTATAGCTCGCCCAGGGGATATGGTCGGTCCGCTGTCTGGACGGCAGCGCGAACAGCAGCGACCGGATCAGCACGCTGGCGTGATAGCCCGCGACATGGGTGAATTGCAGCCCGCCCGCCACATCGCCTGCGGCATAAACCCGCCGATTGCTGACGGATCGCAAGTTTGGGCCGACCTTCAGTCCTTGGCGGTCATAGGCAATGCCGCCTTTTTGCAGATCAAGGGTGTCGGTATTCACCTTGCGCCCCACCGCGATCAGCAGATGGGTGCCGGTGACATCGCCTTTTGCCGTCTGCACGGTGATTTTGCCGTCTTTCTGGCTGATCTTTTCGGCCTGCGCGTCTTCCATGATGACCACGCCTTCGGCGCGCAGGCTGTCCAGCACGATGGCGGCGGTTTCGGGATCATCCTTGCCAAAGGCTTTTGCGCCTTCAACCACGGTCACGTCACAGCCCAGCCGCCGGTGTGCCTGAGCCAGTTCCATGCCAATGGGCCCGCCGCCGATGATGATCAGGTGGTCGGGCTTTTCGCGCAGATCAAAGATGGTTTCATTCGTGTGATAGGGCACATCCGCAAGGCCCGGGATCGGCGGGACCAGCGGGCTGGACCCTGTCGCCACCACGAAACGCCGCGCGGTGATGATCGTGTTGCCCGCCTGCACTTGGGTTTTCGAGATGAAGCGCCCGTAGTCCTGAATGACATGCACGCCCAGCCCTGTGAACCGCTCCACGCTATCGACAGGCGCGATGGTGGCGATCACGTCGGCCACATGGTCCTTGGCGGCGGCATAATCGACCGTTGGGGCAACTGCGCCGATGCCGTATGGCGCGCCATGCCGCATCATATGGGCCTGCTTGGCCGAAGCGATCAGCGCCTTGGACGGCACGCAGCCGTAATTCAGGCAATCGCCGCCCATCTTGTGCCCTTCGATCAGCACGACGCGTGCGCCCATCTGGACCGCCCCCGCCGCGACTGACAGCCCGCCAGAGCCCGCGCCGATGATGCAGATGTCCGTTGTGATCCGGTTCATGGGTCAGATTCCTTTATTGCCGCACAGGACCGTCATCGGAACCGGGTAATGCCTACGATACCATGGCCGGCCGCGTGACCTGTGTGCTGCTTGATGGCGTGTTCCAGGGGGCGGGGATAGCCACTTCACGTGGCATTGATGCAAAGCAGGCGGATGTTTCAGTCTATGACCCAGAAAGTTGCGCGAAGTTGCAGGCTGGCACCGCAAGCGCGTTGACAGCATCCCATGCCCCCTCTAAGGAGCAGGTCTGACATGTAATACGGCTTCGAATCCCGTTCAGGATTTGGCCACCAACCGGAGGACACGCGATGAAGCGTACGTTCCAACCATCCAACCGGGTTCGCAAGAACCGTCACGGCTTTCGCGCGCGCATGGCGACCAAAGCAGGTCGCAAGATCCTGAATGCACGTCGCGCCAAAGGCCGTGCAAAGCTGAGCGCGTAAGCGCTCTTCTTTCGTCTTGAGCGTTTTGAAACCGCCGGCTGAGCCTGACACGGGCGCTCCGGCGGTTTGCGTTTGTCTGACGGTTCTGACCAAGCGCGCGGATTTTGTGCGGGCATCCCATGCGTTGCGGCAGGGCACGCCCGGTATCCACCTGCAAGCCCGCGAACGTGCGCGGGGCGAGGCTGCGGGGATACGCGTTGGTTTCACCTGTTCCAAGAAAGTCGGCAATGCCGTGGCCCGCAACCGCGCCAAGCGCCGCCTGCGCGAAGTCGCGCGGCAGGTGCTGCCGGAACAGGGCCGTGATGGCTGGGATTATGTGCTGGTCGGGCGGCATGATGTGACCGCGTCTTTACCATTCGACGCGCTGGTCGCGGATCTGCGCCGCGCCTTGCGCAAAGTGCATGCATGACCCCCTTTGCTTACATCCTTTCCTTGCCAGTCCGCGCCTATCGGCTGATCTTTTCGCCATGGGTTGGGTTCAACTGCCGCTATCATCCGACCTGTTCGGCCTATGCGCTGGAAGCCTTGGAAAAACATGGCGCTATCAAAGGTGGATGGTTGGCGTTCCGGCGGATCCTGCGCTGCCACCCCTGGGGGCGCAGCGGGATCGACAATGTGCCGGATTAATCCAGCTTCTCGAATGAAATTGTGACCGTGCCGATATCAAACCCGAAGCGTTTGACATAGGCCAGATTAAGCAACCGGTCATCGGCCAAAAGCCACATCCAGTCGTCAAAGGTCACGCGCAGCGTCTCGCCGGTGCCATCCGCTGACGGCACCGGCAGGTCGATTTCATATTGCCAGTTGAACCTGTCGCCTTGTTCCAGCCCTGTCGCCGTGCCGATCACGCCGGGGGCGGTGCCGTCCCATGTGTCATCGCCGGTTTTCACCAATGTCCAGATACGCTGTTCGGTGGCTCCGTCCTCATATGTGAAATCTTCGACCAGCCGCAGGCGTTCGCCGTCCCAATCGCCCGCGATGGTCACAACAAAACTGCGCCGCACGGTGCCAAGGATGTCCTGAAACTGGCCGTGGGCGACCAGATCACCGTCAAAGAATTCCTCAAGGTTCAGCTGCCGGTCGCTCAGGGCAGGGTCGTCGAATGACGGCTTGCCCGTGCAGGCGGCCAGTAACATCAGGGTCGCGAGGGTTATCAGGCGCATTATTCACTCCGTCTTTTCATTGATACGTCCGGTGGACCTGTTCGGATGCCTCTAGGCAGCGTTCCTGCAATCTGGCATAGCGCAACTATGCTGGATGAAACCGAAATACACCCGCTGTTCGAGGGCGCGCCGACCACAACGGAGTTCAAGAAACTGCGCAAACGGATCGTGCGCCAGACCCGAGAAGCGATCACCCAATACGGAATGATCGAACGTCGCAGTGACGGGACCGTGCCGAAATGGTTGGTTTGTCTGTCAGGCGGCAAGGACAGCTATACCCTACTTGCGGTGCTTTACGAGCTGAAATGGCGTGGCCTTCTGCCGGTCGATCTGTTGGCCTGCAATCTTGATCAGGGTCAGCCCGGATTTCCCGCAACCGTCCTGCCGGAATTTCTGGCGCGCATGGGCGTGCCACACCGGATCGAATATCAAGACACCTATTCCATTGTGATGGACAAGGTGCCAGCGGGGCGCACCTTCTGCGCTTTGTGTTCGCGGCTGCGGCGCGGCAACCTGTACCGCGTGGCCCGCGAAGAAGGCTGTTCCGCCGTCGTGCTGGGCCATCACCGCGACGACATTCTGGAAACCTTTTTCATGAACCTGTTCCACGGTGGCCGTCTGGCGACGATGCCGCCGAAACTGGTCAATGAAGAAGGTGATCTGTTCCTTTACCGCCCCCTTGCCCATGTGGCCGAAGTCGATTGCGAGAAATTCGCGCAGGCCATGCAGTACCCGATCATTCCCTGCGATCTGTGCGGCTCGCAGGACGGGCTGCAGCGCCAGCAGGTCAAGCAGATCCTTGATGGTTGGGAACGCAACAGCCCCGGGCGCAGGCAGGTGATGTTCCGGTCGCTGATGAATGCGCGCCCGTCGCATCTGCTCGACCCCAAGCTGTTTGATTTCGCCGCATTGACGCTGGATGCGCCCCACAAGGATTAGCCTGCGCCGCTGCCAACACCACGGCTTTTCAGCGCGGATCATCCAAAGCTTGTCAGATTTGCCTGCTTTGTTTGCCGTGCAGGCCACGCTTGCCGCGCGGGCGGCTTTGCGTCATCACTCTTGCTCATGAATGCTGGTTTGCTTTGCATAGGTTTGGTCCGATGATGGCACTGGGCGTCGATCTGGGTGGCACCAAGATCGAGGCGCAGGTCTTTGCCGATGATTGGCACCTGCATGAGCGCAGGCGCGTGGCGACGCCCGCCAGCTATCCGGCCTTGGTGCATGCGCTGGTCGATCTGGTTGGCTGGGCCGATGGTCTGGCTGACGGCCCTGTCAGCGTCGGCATCGGTGCTGCTGGCATGGTCAACCCGCGCAACGGGCGCGTGCTGGCGGCAAATCTTGCCGCCCATGACAAGCCGCTGCCCGCGGATCTGGTCGCTGCGCTGGGCCGGCCTGTCCGTTATCTCAACGACAGTCATGCGCTGGCCTTGTCCGAGGCGGTCTTTGGCGCGGGCCAGCCTTTTGCATCGGTTTTCGCGCTGGTGCTTGGGACCGGTGTTGGCGGCGGCCATGTACGCGACGGGCGCTTGCAGACGGGGTTTTCTGGTACTGGCGGCGAGGTTGGCCATCTGCCCGCCCCCGCGCATCTGGTGCAGGCGCATGGCTTGCCTGTTGTTGATTGCGCCTGCGGGCGGCGGGGCTGTATCGAGACGCTGATCAGCGGCGCGGGCCTTGCCCGCATGGCCCATGCGATGACGGGCGAAACGCTGAGCGCGCCGCAGATCATCGCGGCACGCGGCGATGATCCGCAGATGGCGCAGCTTTGGCAGGTCTGGTGCGCGCTAACAGCCGATCTGGTGCAGACGCTGATGCGCACGCTTGATCCTGATTGCATCGTGCTGGGCGGGGGGCTGTCGGATATTCCTGTCGTGGTCGATGATCTGACCCGCGCAGTGGGGCAGGCGGGGTTTGCAGGCTTTGACAGCCCGGTCATCCTGCGCGCGGCGGGCGGAGCGGCCAGCGGCGCACGCGGCGCGGCCTATGCTGCTTGGCAGGTGGCGGATGGCTGAGGGCTGGATCATCCCGACACAAGTGTTCGACAATGGCACGCTGCAATCGGGCCTGGCAGTGCAGGTTGTGGATGGGCGCACCACCGATCTGCGGGCTGTCGCCGCAGTGCCGCCCGATGCGCCGCGGCAGGCCGTACCGGGTGTTCTGACCCCCGGCTTTGTTGATCTGCAGGTCAATGGCGGCGGTGGCGTTTTACTGAACCACACGCCCACATGCGCAGGGCTGATGCGCATTGCCACCGCCCACCGGGCCTTCGGGACCGTTGCTGTGATGCCGACATTCATCACTGACGCACCCGAGGGTCTGGCCAAGGCGGCACAGGCCGTGATCGCGCTACAGGCGCTGGGCGGGCAGGGCGCGCTGCATATCGAAGGCCCCCATATCGCCGCGGCCCGTCGCGGCACCCATGCTGCAAATCACATCCGCCCGCTTGATGACATCACATGGCAGATCCTGTTCAAATTGCGCGCCGCCGGTGTGACCGTGATGATCACCCTCGCCCCCGAGATGGTGCCGGTTGACCAGATCGCCGCATTGGTCAGGCTGGGGGTGATCGTGTCGCTTGGCCATTCGGACGCGACAGCCGAACAGGCCAATGCCGCCTTTGCAGCGGGGGCGCGGTCGGTCACGCATCTTTACAACGCGATGTCGCAGATGCAGGGGCGTGCGCCCGGACTGGTGGGGGCCGCGATCAACAGCAACGCCTATGTTGGCGTGATCTGCGACGGGGTGCATGTCCGCGACGATATGGTGGCGCTGGCTTGTCGCGCGCGGCCTGTCGCGGGGCGGATGGTGCTGGTCTCTGATGCGATGCCGACCGTCGGCGGGCCGGATCATTTTGATCTTTACGGCCAGCGGATACAGCTGCGCGATGGGCGTCTGGTCAATGCCGAAGGCAATCTGGCAGGCGCCCATTCCACCATGCTGTGGGGTTTGCAGCGGTTGGTCGGGCAGGTCGGGCTGGGGCTGGAACAGGCGCTGCATATGGCGATCAGCGCCCCTGCGGCGCTGCTGGACAAGCCGCATCTGGGGCGCATCACGGGCCGGTTCGCCGCGGATCTGTTTGTGCTTGACGACGGGCTTGCGCTGCAACCGCTATCGGAAAACATCGGGCATGATATCGCCTAGCGCGGGTCTGTCTGCTGTTGTGGCGGATATCCAGAGGGTGCAAAAGCCCTTCATCTAACAAAGGTACCGCATATGAAAACGCGCATCATTCCCTTTCTTGTGGCCTTTGCCATGTCGGTCCATGCGGTCGGTGTCTCGGCGCAGCAGCTTAGCCTGCCGCAGATCTCTGACTACCTGAACCAGTTGCAGACCGCGCAGGGCGGGTTCACCCAGGTCAACGGCGACGGGACCCTGTCCACCGGCCAGATCTATATCAAGCGGCCGGGTCGTATCCGGTTCGAATACAATCCGCCGCAGGAATCGCTGGTCATGGCAGGTGGCGGGCAATTGGCGATCTTTGATCCACGCTCGAACACCGGGCCAGACAGGTATCCGCTTAGCCAGACACCTCTGAATGTCATCTTGCAGCGCAATGTCGATCTGACAGCGGCGCGGATGGTCACCGGCAGCGTGTCTGACGGCACGATAACGACAGTCACCGTGCAGGACCCCGACAATCCGCAATATGGCGATATCCAGCTGGTCTTTACCGCCAACCCGGTCGAATTGCGCCAATGGATCATCACCGATGATCTGGGCAATCAGACCACGATGGTGCTGAACGACCTGACGACTGGGGCGCCGATCGGGGATATCATGTTCAACATCGCCGCCGAAATGCGCAGACGCGGGTTCGAATAAGGCGCGCGCGGCGCGCTCAACGATCTTTGTGCCATCATTGGTTCGGTCGCGCAGGCTTGGCTCAGCGCCGACGACAACTGCGCAATTGCGCGTCATACATCACAGCGCGGGAATCCACCTCGCTTGCGATGCGGATCAGCCAGCCTTTGGACCGCCAGGTGCCCCGCAGATAGCCCTGCCGGCCGTCGTGATAGGCCAGATACTGGTTGCGCGTATCATATAACGGCACGCCGGTTTGCTCTACTGTCTTGGTCATGTACCAGCCCATGAAATCTGTCGCATCGCGGATATCGTCGCGCTGCGCGCGCGACCTGCCGACATCGCGCTGATATTCGCGCCATGTGCCGTCCAGCGCCTGACTATACCCCAGCGCCGAGGATTGACGGCCAATCGGGATTACCCCCAGCGCATAAGTATGCGGCGGGCGGATATCGCCGATGAATTTGCTTTCCTGATAGACCATCGCCATCATCGTCGGCACGGGAACGCCATATTTCCGTTCAGCCGCTTGGAAAGCGCGGAAATAATGCGGCCTTTCGCGTGCGATGCTGCATGCGTCGTCAAGATTGCGCGGCGCCGAGAAATTTCCCGAGCCGCCGCAGCTGCCAAGAAACACCAAGAGTGCCAGTGCGCGGAGATATCTGCTCATTCGCCCGTCGCCATGTTTTGTTTTTTTACACTCTAGCGTGTTTGGACCGATCTGCAAATGCCTAAGGCGGGCCAAGACCATCACTTTTTCACTGCAAATGCGCATAAAGCCATCAGCAACCGCCGTGACCGTGACCTGTCGTCAGCCGTGGACTCTGGCGTGGGAAATCCCGTATAACGGCACAAAAGGGCCGAAATCATGCTGAAAAAGCAAGCAAAGTATCATCTGGGACAGATCGTCCGCCACCGCAAACATCCGTTTCGCGGGGTGATCTTTGACGTGGATGCCATGTTCGCCAATACTGACGAATGGTACAATGCCATCCCCGAAGACAGCAGACCTCTGAAGGATCAGCCCTATTACCACCTGTTGGCCGAGAACGAGCAAAGCTTTTATGTCGCCTATGTGTCCGAGCAGAACCTTGTCGCGGACCATTCGGGTGAACCCGTCGATCACCCCGATCTGGACGATATGTTCGGCCCGTTCGAGAACGGGCATTACCCGCATCAATTGCAACTGAACTGATCTGGCGTGCCGGTGCTGGTCATCGCGCGCAGGCATGTTACATCCTTGCGCAAAGCCGAAAGGACGCTGTTATGCTTGTTGTGATTTCCCCTGCCAAATCGCTTGATATGACGCCGGTGCAGATCCCTGCCAGCGCGCCTGCGTTTCAGGACGATGCCCTGCGCCTTGCGAAAACCGCGCGCGGGCTGAGTTTGGGTGAACTCAAAAGCCTGATGACGATTTCGGACGATCTGGCCCGCCTGAACCGCGACCGTTTCGCAGCCTTCGCCGCTGACCCCGCGCCTGAGGCGGTGAAACCCGCAGCCCTTGCCTTTAACGGCGACACCTATCAGGGGCTGGAGGCGAAAACCCTGTCCATTGATGATCTGCATTGGGCGCAGGACCATCTGGGCATCCTGTCGGGGCTTTACGGCCTGCTGCGCCCGCTGGACGCGATCCAGCCCTACCGGCTGGAAATGGGCAGCAAGCTGAAAACCCGGCGTGGTGCGTCGCTTTATGATTATTGGGGCGACACCATCGCAAAGGCGCTGAACGCGCGGGCGGCGGATGTGGGCGCCGACACGCTGGTGAACTGCGCCAGTCAGGAATATTTCGGCGCGGTGGACCGCAAGGCGCTCAAACTGCGCGTCATCACCCCCAGCTTTATGGAAGTCAAAGACGACAAGCTCCGTATCGTCAGCTTTTTCGCGAAACGCGCGCGCGGCGCGATGGCGCGGTTCATCGTCGAAAACCGCCTGACCGATGCGGAGGCGATCAAGGATTTCACCAGCGGTGGCTATGCCTATGACGCGGATTTGTCGGATGGCGATACATGGGTGTTCGTGCGGGATTATCCGGCCTAAACCCGTTCAATCGCCAGCGCGATACCCTGCCCGCCGCCAATACACATCGTGATCAGCGCACGCTTGCCGCCGGTGCGGTCCAGCTCGTACATCGCCTTGACGGTGATGATCGCCCCCGTGGCACCTACCGGATGTCCCAGTGCAACCGCACCGCCATTGGGGTTCACGCGGGCGGGGTCAAAGCCCAGCTCCTTGCTGACCGCCAGCGCCTGCGCGGCAAAGGCTTCGTTTGATTCGATCACATCGAAATCGGCCGCGGCCAGCCCCGTCTTTTCCAGCAAACGCCGCACGGCGGGGACGGGGCCGATACCCATCACCTCGGGGCGCACACCGGCATGGGCATAGCCTAGAATACGAAACCGCGGGGTCAGGCCTACTGCCTGCGCCGCATCCGCACGCGCCAGCACGATCGCTGCGGCCCCGTCATTCAGGCCGGACGCATTGCCCGCTGTCACAGACCCGTCTTTTTCGAACACCGGGCGCAGGGCGGCGAGTGCCTGTGGCGTGGTGGCCTTGGGATGTTCGTCGCGGATGAAATCGACCATGTCACGTTTGACACGGACCTGCACCGGCGTGATCTGACTGTCGAAATAGCCTGCCGCAATGGCCGCTGCCGCGCGGTCCTGGCTTTGCAGCGCAAAGGCATCCTGTTCGGCACGGCTGATCCCATGTTCGCGGGCGACATTTTCCGCCGTGATACCCATATGGCCGGTGCCGAACGGGCAATTCAGCGCCCCCAGCATCATGTCCTGCGTGCGGATATCGCCCATCTTGGCGCCCCAGCGCTGGTCCGGGATGATAAAGGGCGACCGGCTCATGTTTTCGGCCCCGCCGGCAAGGCCGAAATCGGCATCCCCCAGCATCAGCGATTGCACCACCGAAATGATCGCCTGCACCCCCGACCCGCAGAGCCGGTTGACGTTCATCGCAGGCACACTGTCGGGGATCCCCGCCTGCATCGCGGCCACACGGCTGAGATACATGTCCTTTGGTTCGGTATTGATGACATGGCCAAAGGCCACATGGCCGATCTGGGCCGCTGCCACACCTGACCTTTGCAGCGCGGCCTTGGCCACCACAGTGCCCAGATCAATCGGCGTTGTCCCCGCCAGCGCGCCGCCGAACGTACCGATGGCGGTGCGTGCGCCGCCCAGAATGACGATGTCGGTCATGGATGCCTCCCCCTTTGTGTGGCGCAAGCTTAGCGCAACAGCGCGTGCGCAAAAGCCAGAACGTCGCGGCACGGCAGATTTGCCGCCGCAGGGCGTTTCCTTTGCTGTGTTGCGTGTTAATTCACGCGTATGACCTTGTTGATCGTCGACACCCTGACCAAGACCTATACCACGGCCGATGGTCCGTTCCCGGTGCTGCGCGGCGTCAGCCTGACGTTGGAGGCAGGCGAAAGCCTTGCGCTGACCGGCGAATCGGGCAGTGGCAAAAGCACGCTGTTGCACCTGATCGGCGGGCTGGACCGCGCGGATGCGGGCCGGATCATGCTGGACGGGCAGGATATCGCCAGCCTTGATGACGCAGGCCGCGCGGCCTTGCGGCGCGGCACGGTCGGCGTTGTGTTCCAGCAGTTCAACCTGATCCCCAGCCTGAAGATTGCCGACAATATCGCGTTTCAGGCGCGGCTGGCGGGGCGGCATGACGCTGCATGGTGCGCCACCTTGGCTGATCGGATGGGGCTAACGGATCATCTACGCAAATATCCCGAACAGCTGTCCGGCGGCCAGCAACAACGCGTTGCTATCGCGCGCACGCTCGCGGCGCGCCCGAAACTGGTGTTGGCGGACGAACCGACCGGTAACTTGGACGAAACCACCGCCGCGACGGTCATGGACCTGATGCTGGCACTGGTGGTCGAGACCGGCGCGGGCCTCTTGATGGTCACCCATTCACTTGGGCTGGCCGCCCGCCTGCAACGCCGCCTGCATCTGCGCGCGGGTCAGGTGGCATGACGCGGGCGGCTTTTGCAGCACTTTTGTCGCATTGGGTGCGCAATCCGGTGCAATTGTTCACGCTGCTGGCGGGGCTGGCGCTGGCGACCGGCCTTTGGTCCGGCGTGCAGGCAATCAATGCCGAGGCGCGCGCCAGCTATGATGCCGCCGCCAGCACGCTGGACGAAGGGCGCTATGACCGGCTGGTCGCGCGCGATGGCGCGGCCTTTGGGCAGGATGTGTTCGTGATGCTCCGCCGCGCGGGCTGGCTGGTCAGCCCTATGCTGACGGGCGATCTGGACGGGGTGCGGCTGATCGGGATCGACGCGCTGACAGCGCCTGCGGGCATGGGGCCGGTCAATCTGGGCGGGGATGTGGACCTTGCGGGTTTTCTGACGGGGGGCGATCAGGTCTTTGCCAATGCCGCCACTGCACCCCGGCTGGACGGGGTCACGGTGCTGATCAACCCCGATCTGGCCGATGACACCGCCGTTGCCGATATTGGCACGGTGCAACGGCTGCTGGGCCGCGCAGGCCGGATCGACAGCCTGCTGGTGCTGCCTGACCAACCTCGCAACCTGCCGCCACTGGCCCGTGTCGCGCCAGACCTGACCTTGCAACCCGCCCAAGGCAGCACCGATATCGCGGGGCTGACCGACAGTTTCCATCTGAACCTGACGGCCTTTGGCCTGTTGTCCTTTGCGGTGGGTATTTTCATCGTGCATGGCGCGATTGGCCTCGCGTTTGAACAACGGCGCGGCATGGTGCGGACCCTGCGCGCGCTGGGCTTGCCGCTGAACCGGTTGATCGGGCTGATGCTGGCGGAATTGCTGGTCTTTGCGCTGGTGGCAGGGGTGATCGGGGTCGCCTTGGGCTATGTGATCGCGGCGCTTTTGTTACCCGATGTCGCCGCCACCTTGCGCGGGCTTTACGGTGCGGATGTGTCGGGCAATCTGCAATTGCGGCCCAGTTGGTGGGCCTCTGGGCTGGGGATCGCTTTCGCTGGCACGTTGCTTGCGGGGGGATCGGCGCTTTGGGGGATCGCGCGGATGCCGCTGCTGGCGGCGGCGCAACCGCGTGCGCTGGCGATGGCGGCAGGACGGCGGGCCAGCTTTCAGTTGGGGGCGGCACTGGTGTTGCTCGCCGTGGCCATTGTGCTGGGTTTCAACGCGGATGGATTGGTCACGGGTTTTGCCTTGCTGGGGACCTTGCTGATCGGGGCCGCCCTTGCCTTGCCGCCGGTGCTGAATGGCATGCTGGCCTTTGCCAGCGGGCGCGCGCGCAGTGTGACCGCACAATGGTTCTGGGCCGATACCCGCCAGCAATTGCCGGGTCTGTCGCTGGCGCTGATGGCCTTGATGCTGGCGATCGCGGCCAATATCGGTGTGTCCACGATGGTGTCGAGTTTCCGGCTGACCTTTACCGGCTTTCTGGACCAGCGGCTGGCATCCGAGCTGTACATCAGCACCGATAGCGCCGAGCAGACCGCCGCACTGGTGGCCTTTGCCGAAGGTGCGGGGGCCGCGGTCCTGCCGATCCAATCCGCCGATGTGCAGATCGCAGGCCAACCGGCCGAGGTGTTCGGCACCCGCGACCATGCCACCTACCGCGACAACTGGCGCTTTTTGCAAAGCACGCCCGACGCATGGGACACAACATTCGCCGGGCAAGCGGTGGTGATCAACGAACAACTCGCGCGGCGCGGGGCGCTGGGCCTTGGTGATATGGTGACCATCGGCAGCCTGACCCTGCCGGTTGCGGGCATTTATGGCGATTACGGCAATCCTATCGGGCAGGTCGTGCTGGCGCTGGATGCCTTTGCGCAGGAATTCCCCGGCGTCGAGCCGCGCCGGTTCGGCCTGCGTGTGGCGGGTGATCCGGCTGATTTCGTGACCGGTCTGACCGCCGCCACGGGTATTGGCGCGGGCCAGACCATTGACCAAGCGGAGATAAAGGCACTGTCGCTGGCGATTTTCGAGCGCACCTTCACCGTCACCACTGCGCTGAATATCCTGACGCTTGCGGTCGCGGGTTTCGCCATTCTGATGAGCCTGCTGACGCTGGCTGCGATGCGGGTGCCGCAACTGGCCCCCGCTTGGGCAATGGGCATGACGCGGGCCGCGCTGGGGCGGCTGGAACTGTTGCGCGCGGTGATGCTGGCGGTACTGACCGCGGCGCTGGCGCTGCCTTTGGGTCTTGCGCTGGCTTGGGTTCTGCTGGCGGTCGTGAATGTCGCGGCCTTTGGCTGGCAATTGCCAATGTATCTGTTTCCGCTGGATTACGCACGGTTGGGCGGGTTTGCGCTGCTGGCCGCTGTTCTGGCCGCTGGCTGGCCCGCATGGCGGCTGGCGCGCACGCCGCCCGGCGATCTGCTGAAGGTTTTTGCCAATGAACGCTAAAGCACTGATCCTGTGCCTGCTGCCTGTCACTTCACTGGCGCAAGGCTTTGCAGGGCTGGGGACGGAAGTGGACGGCTTTTCCACCCCCGCCCCTGACCCCGTGTTCGATTTCCCCGCCGATCACGGCGCGCATCCCGATTACCGGATCGAATGGTGGTATCTGACCGCCAATCTAGAGGATGCCGATGGCACGCCCTACGGGTTGCAATGGACGCTGTTTCGCTCTGCCTTGGCACCTTACGAGGCCGACGGCTGGGACAGCCCGCAACTCTGGATGGGCCATGCGGCGGTCACGACCGAAACCGACCATTTCGTCGCCGAACGGCTCGCGCGTGGCGGGATCGGGCAGGCGGGTGTCGTGGCTGATCCGTTCAGCGCATGGATCGACGATTGGGCGCTAGAGGGCGATTGGCGGACCCTGCAGATGCGTGCGACGGGCAGTGATTTCAGCTATGATATGGCGCTGAGCGCGACCGGCCCTTTGGTGTTTCACGGCGATGGCGGCTATTCGGTGAAATCGGCGGCGGGGCAGGCGTCTTATTACTATTCACAACCGTTTTTCGATATTTCCGGCACGCTGAACCTGCCGACAGGTGATGTGCAGGTGACAGGCAGCGCGTGGCTGGACCGTGAATGGTCGTCGCAGCCTTTGGCGGATAACCAGACCGGCTGGGATTGGTTTTCGCTGTCGTTCGATGACGGGGCCAAGCTGATGGGCTTCCGGCTGCAACAGACGGATGGGATGCATTATACGTCGGCCACATGGATCACGGCGGAGGGGGAAGCCACGCCTTATGCGGACGGCGCCTTGCAGGTGGAACCGTTGCTGACCAATGCAGCGGGCGTGCCGGTCCATTGGCGCTTGACCTTGCCTGCGCGCGGTGTCGATGTGACGGTGCAGGCGGTGAATGACGACGCATGGATGACAACCTCTGTGCCTTATTGGGAAGGGCCAGTGACCTTTGCAGGCACGCACCAAGGCCGCGGCTATCTGGAGATGACAGGCTATGACTGACTGGTTCACCACGCTGGACGGCTTGCGCACGCGGGCTTGGGGGATGCTGGCGCGTGGCGTGGCCGATGCGCGCCATCCTTGCCGTTTGCCCACGGTCTGCACGACCAGCCCCGATGGCTGGCCCGAGGCGCGCACGATGGTGCTGCGATCCGCCGATCAGGGCGCTGCGGTGGTCACGCTGCATACCGACCTGCAATCGGGCAAGCTGGCCAGCCTTCAGGTTAATCCGCGTGTGGCGCTGCATGTCTGGCTGCGCCCGCAAGCCTTGCAGATCAGATTGCAAGCCGAGGTGACCGTGCAAAGCGGGCCGGGTGTCCGCCCGCTTTGGGATAAAATCCCCGATCATGCGCAGCAAAGCTATGGCGTGACCCCGCCCCCCGGTGCGCCCATCGGGGCGGCGCTGGATTATGTCAAACAGCCTGACCCCGCGACCTTTGCCGTGTTGTCCTGCCGTGTGATGCAGATCGACCTTGTGCATCTGGGCGACGCGCACCGCCGCGCGGCCTATTCACGAAGCGATGATTGGGCGGGCCAATGGCTATCGCCGTGACGGCGCGCGCGCTAAGGGCGTTGCATGGATAAATACCCTTTCACCCGTGACCTTGTGCTGATTGGTGGCGGTCATACCCATGCGCTGGTTTTGCGCAAATGGGGCATGAACCCGCTAGCAGGCGTGCGGGTGAGCGTGATCAACCCCGGCCCGACGGCGGCCTATTCGGGCATGTTGCCGGGGTTCGTGGCAGGGCATTACAGCCGCGATGATCTGGATATCGATCTGGTCAAACTGGCGCGTTTCGCAGGCGCGCGGATGATCAACGGGACCGTGACAGGCATTGACCGCGCGGCCCGCTCCGTCACCGTGCCGGGGCGGCCACCCATCGGCTATGACGTGCTGAGCATCGATGTCGGGATCACATCGCAGATGCCCGCGCTTGACGGGTTCGCCGCATATGGCACCCCCGCCAAGCCTTTGGGTGCGTTTGCACAGGCCTGGGACGATTACCGCGCCCGCGCGAAAGCCCCGAAAATTGCCGTGATCGGCGGTGGTGTCGCGGGGGCGGAACTGGCGCTCGCTATGGCGCATGCTTTGCAGGGCAAATCCCCGAAACTGCATCTGATCGACCGTGGTCGCGCGCTGGCAGCCCTTGGCGACAAGGCGCGCCAAAAGATGTTGGTGGCGCTGGCCGGCTATGGCGTGGAAATCATCGAAAACGCGGAAGTGACGCAAGTCTTTCGCGAAGGCGTGTTGTTGCGCGACGGTCGCCTGATCCACAGTGATTTCACCACCGGTGCGGCAGGGGCCAGACCGCATGACTGGATCGCGGGCACGGGGCTTGATCTGCAGGATGGGTTCATCAGCGTGACCGCGCAATTGCAGACAAGCGACAGGGCGGTTTTTGCCGTGGGCGATTGCGCGCATATGGCCGCCAGCCCGCGCCCCAAGGCGGGGGTCTATGCCGTGCGGCAGGCACCGGTGCTTTTTGACAATCTGCGCGCAATCCTGTCCGGCGGGCGGTTGCGCGATTACAAACCGCAGCGCGATTACCTCAAGCTGATCTCTTTGGGGCAGAAATCGGCGCTGGCGGAAAAGTTTGGGACGGTCTGGCAAGGGCCATTGCTCTGGCGGCTGAAAGACCGGATTGATGCCAAGTTCATGGCACGCCTTGATGATCTGCCTGTGATGCCCCCCCCACAGCTACCGAAAATCGCGGCAATCGGCTTGCGCGCCGCCTTGGGCGACAAACCGATGTGTGGTGGCTGTGGCGCCAAGGTAGGGCGTGCAGCCTTGCAGCAAGTGCTGGGCGATGCTTTTGGCGATGATGCGGGCCTGGTGCAGACGGGGCAGGTGATCACCACCGACCATCTGCGCGCGCTGGTGGCCGATCCGGTGCTGATGACGCGGATCGCTGCCATCCACGCGCTGGGCGATATCTGGGCGATGGGGGCCACCCCGCAGGCCGCCACCGTGCAAATCATCCTGCCGCGCATGGAAAGCGCGTTACAGCAGCGGAGCATGGCCGAGATCACGGCAACCACCACTGCGGTCATGTCCGAAGCGGGTGCGCGGATCGCGGGCGGGCATAGCGCGCTTGGCGACGAGCTGACCATCGGGTTCACGATCACGGGGCTGGTGGACAGGCCGATCACGCAGGCGGGCGCACGGCCAGGCGATGCGCTGATCCTGACCAAACCTATCGGCAGCGGCACGATCATGGCGGGTGACATGGCTGGGCAGGCGCGCGGGGCGGATGTGATCGCCTGCCTGGACCTGATGGTGCAATCGCAGGCGAAGGCCGCCGCGATCCTGCACGCGGCCCATGCGATGACCGATGTGACGGGGTTCGGCCTGTTGGGTCATTTGCGCGGGATCTGCGACGCCTCTGGCACGGGGGCTGTGCTTGACTGGGCGCAGGTGCCGGTGATGGCGGGGGCGGCGGCGCTATCGGCGCGTGGTGTGCGCTCGACGCTGTTTGCGGATAATCAGGCAGGCGCCGGGGTGGTCGAAGGGGCCGTGCCGGACCTTGCCTACGACCCGCAGACGGCGGGCGGTCTGCTGGCCGCGGTGGCGGGCCACAGCGCCGATGATCTGCTGGGCGCATTGACACGCGCGGGCTATACTTCGGCCATCATCGGGCAGATCACTGATGGGTCGGCGATCAGCCTGCGTTGACCAGCGGCAGGATCGCCGCGACCAGCCTGTCCTGTCCGGCATCGTCCAGCGTGTCGCTATGCAAATCGGCCAGCATGTCATGGGCAGCGATTTTGCGTGATTTCGCATAGGCGGGGTCGTAGTGCTGGTCCATCAGCGCGGTGGCGAAACCCGTCAGATCGCCCGCGTGCAGCAGGGCCATCCAGCCATCCACCACCTCATGCCCGCGGATGTAGCGCAGCGGTGCCAGCCGGCGCGCCATGTCGTCGGGGTCGGCGGCGATATCGGCATAGGCCCGCGCCAGAAAGCTGGCCCGCGCGGCAAGCGGCGCGTGCAGGGTGATCCGTTGTGCCGCAGTCATTGCGGCCCAGAGGGACGGTGGAATCACGAGGCTGCCGATCTTGCTGCTTTCGGCCTCGATCAGGACAGGGCGCGCGGGGTCGAGCCGGTACAGCGCCAGCGCGATCTGCGTCTCAAAGGCGCGTTGCGATGGCTGGCCCTGTGCTGCACCGCCCAACAATGACCCGCGATGGTTGGCCATGGCTTCAAGGTCGATGACCTGCACGCCCTTGGCGGCCAGCCGCGCCAGCAGCGCCGTTTTCGCCGTGCCGGTATTGCCATCAAGCAAGATGACCCTGTGCGGCACCGGCCGGTCGTAAACCGCCCCCTGCACCAGCCGCCGGAATGTCTGGTAGCCGCCCTGCACCGTGTCGGTGCGCCAGCCGATCTGGCCAAGGATCGAGGCAAACGACCCCGACCTTTGCCCCCCGCGCCAGCAATAAACCAAAGGTCGCCAGCTGCCGTCTTTGTCTGCCATCGCCTGCGCGATATGGTCGGCTACATTGCGCGCGACCAGTGATGCGCCCAGTTTGCGCGCCTCGAACGGGCTGATCTGTTTATAGATCGTACCGACCCGCGCGCGTTCGTCGTTGGACAGCGCAGGCAGGTTGATCGCGCCCGGCACATGGTCCAGCGCGAATTCGGCGGGCGAGCGCACGTCAATCACGGTGTCGAAACCGTGGTTGATCAGATCGTCAAGCGTGGCAAAAGCGATAGGCATGGCGCTGTCTAGCGCGGTGCGCGCGCCGAGGTAAGGGGCAAGCAGCGTGGTTTGGCCTAGCGTGCAAAGCTCCAGCGCGTGATCTGCTGATATGTCGCGCCCGCCGGCAGCTTGATCTGTGGAAAATGCGTGTGGTTGGGGGCATCGGGCCAGTGCTGTGCCTCGATCGCCAGCGCGTCATGATCGGGCCGCCCATCGAAAACCTGCATCCCCGGCAGTGTTGTGGCCATCACCATACGGACCCCGCCTTGCCCCGTCAGCCACAGCACATCGCGCAGCGGTTCTTCCCCGTCAGACAGGCAGAAATTGTGGTCAAGCGGTGGTGTTTGCGCGTCCAGCACCGGCCCGTGGCGCAAATCCATACCGGTGCCGGTGACATCGGCAACATCGCCTGTCGGACAAATAGCATCGTCAATCGGCAGGTAATGATCCGCAGCGATCCGCAGGCTGTGGCCTTGCCATGTGCCTGACCCGTCAAGGTTCCAATAGCTGTGATTGGCGAGGTTCATCAAGGTCGTGCCATCGCTGGTCGCTGTGAGCGTCAGCGTCAGCGTGGCAGGTGCGCTCAGCGTGAATTGCGCCGTCACGCGCCGCCGCCCCGGCAACCCCGCAAAACCGTCGGGCATATCAAGCGAAAGGGTGGCAGAGGCCGCGGTCGTTTCGATCACGTCCCAGACCTGCGCGTGGCTGCCTTCGGACCCTGAATGCAGATGCGCCTGTCCGTTGTTGCGTTCCAGCTCGTACATCATCCCGTCCAGCCGGACCCGCGCGGTGCTGATCCGGTTGGCCACTGGCCCGACAATGGCCCCGTGATAGAGCATCGCACCTTCGTAATCGGCCAGATCGTCCGACCCGACCGTCAGCCCGTGGTCGATGCCCGCCAGCCGCAGATCCTGTATCCGCGCGCCATAAGTGAGCAACGTGAGCGTCAGATCGCCCGCGCGCAGCGGGATCGCATGCACGGTTTCGCCCCGCGTGGTGGTGCCGAATACCTGCATCACAGTGCCTCCCAATGCACGCCGGCCGCTGGCACGATGGTGCCGCCCCAAGCCTGCGCTCTGGGCGCATAGTTGAACACGAACCGATAGGTGGCGGTATCCCTGATCCGCAAACCTTCAGCCAGTTGAAAGCTGGGCAAGTCCAGCGCATCGCAAAGCCCGCCGATGATCGCGTCAAATGTCGCATCATCGGGCCAACCCGCCAGATAGCGCAGATGATCACCGCCCATGATCGCAGGCTGGCCCGATTTGGTGGACAGATGCACGGGGGCGGTCCCTTCGAGATGTTCGAACCAGTGCCGGAATATGCCGCCACCCTGTAGCTTGATCTTGGCATCAGGGGGGATGCTTTCGGTCAGCACGACCGACAGATCGGTATCGGGCAGGTCGGGACCAAGCGGGGTGGGGATGCTCAACTCGTCGGTCTTGGTATCACTGCGCGGGCCGATCAGGGCGATGCCGTCAAAGCGGGCCAAGGCTGCGCGCAACGGGTCAGAGATTTTCATCAAGCCGGGGGCCAGTACCAGTTTATAACCCGACAGATCGGCGCAATCGGGCGGCAGGATGTCGATGTTCAGCCCTGCCCGCCGCAGCGCGCGATAAGCGGCAAAGGCCAGACGGAAGGCGTCGAAATCCGCGCCCTGCGGCTGGGTGTCCCAAGCCCAGGCGCTTGCATAGTCGAACACCAGCGCTGCTTGTGCTGTTGCTGTACCGACATCGGGCAGCTTGGCGATTTCATCCGCGACCTGCCGACATTCGGCAAGCGCGGGCGCGGGCCTGTTGTCGGGGCGCAAAAGCCCTGCATGGTTTTGTTCCTGCGCGAAAGGGGCCTGCCGCCAGCGGAAATAGCAGACGGTTTCGGCCCCGTGGGCAAATGCTTCCCACGCCCAAAGCCGCGCCATGCCGGGCAGCGGGGCAGGGTTGTAAGGCGCCCAGTTTACCGGGCCGGGTTGTTGTTCCATGACCCAGAGCCGCCCCTTGCCCACCGCGCGATACAGATCGTGATGGAACGCTTGCATATCGGGGTGGCCTTGGCGCAGGAAGGTGGCCTTTTCTTTCGCCGTGCCTTCCAGCCGGTCGGATAGAAAGCCGATCGGGTAACTGTCCCATGACGCGATATCCAGATCGGCCCCGACCTTCCAATGGTCGAATGTGGTGATCCGGCCCATGTAATTATGGATCAAGGGCGCGGATGTGTGGCGGCGGAGTTCATCGGCCTGCACCTTGTTGAAGGCGACGACCTGATCCGAGCTATAGCGCCGAAAGGCCAGCACATGCGCGGGGTTGGGTTCGGTCACGGTCAGGTTGGGCAGGTCGATCTGCGCGAAGCTGTCGTAATCCATCGACCAGAACACATTGCCCCAAGCACGGTTCAAGGCGGCGGGCGATTGGTATCTGTGTGCCAGCCAGTCCTGAAACCCGCGCCTTGCGGCGTCCGAATAAGACAGGGTGGTGTCGTGACAATCATATTCATTGTCGATCTGCCATGCCGCGACATAGGGGTTCGCACCGTAACGTTCGCCCATCAGACGCGCGATCCGGCGGCATTCATCGCGGTAGCCCGGATGGCTGAAATCATAATGCCGGCGTGATCCGAACTTGCGCGCGCGCGCCTGCGCATCGACGGCCAGCATGTCGGGGTATTTGTCCAGCATCCAGCGTGGCGGGGTGGCGGTCGGCGTGCCAAGCACCACTTTTAGCCCCGCCGTGCCCAGCACGTCGATGGCGCGGTCAAGCCAGTCCCATGTCAGCGTGCCGGGAACGGCTTCCATCCGCGCCCAAGCGAATTCGCCGATCCGCACCCAAGACAGGCCCGCCGCAACCATGCGCGCCGCGTCCTCGGTCCATTGATCCTGAGGCCAATGTTCGGGGTAATAACAGATACCAAGAGTGCGGTGCATAGGTCGGTCCTTGAGTATTTGGAACAAAGCGAAAGCAGGGTTAAAGGAGTACCTGATGTTCCGCCTGCCCCTTATAGGGGGTGGGTGTGGCATATGTCCGGCCTTGATCCGGCCCGTCCAGCCCCGTGGCGGCAGAGGTGCAGAACAGGATCGACAGGTCATTGCCACCAAAGGCAGGGCAGGATGTCTGCATGGCGGCAAAGCTGTAGCTGTCGATAAAGGTGCCATCGGGCGCATAGCCTGCGACGCGCCCTGCGCCCCATTGCGCGTTCCACAGGTTGCCTTGTGCATCGACGACGGCGCCATCGGGGCGCAGATCTGTGGCGCGCAGGTCGATATGCAGCACAGGGTCGCCTTGTGGCCAGCCATCTGCATCCAGCGCCACGCGCAGGATCTTTTGCGTGGGCGTGTCGGTGAAATAGGCGGTCTTGCCATCAGGCGCGAAACAGATCGCATTGCTGATCGTGACGGGGGCGAACAGCTGGCGCAATTCACCTTTGAAATAGCGATAGATCGCGCCTGCGCCGGGTTCGGCGTTGATCCCCATGGTGCCGATCCAGAAGCCGCCCTGCGGGTCGGCGCGGCCATCGTTGGAGCGGGTGTGGGGGCTGTCCGCCTCCAGCGGGAAAAGTGGCGTCTGGCTGCCGTCGCGCAGATCAAAGCGGATCAGCGCGGTCTGGCTTGCGATCAGCAATATGTCTGCGTCGACCCAGCCCGCCGCCGAGACATATTCGTCAAACTGCCACTGCCGTGCCTTGCTTTGCAGCCGTTTGCCAAGGATATCAAACCAGAATAATTCGCCGCGCAACGGGTGCCAAAGCGGACCTTCGCCAAGCGCGCATTGTGTGTCGTCAAAGATCATCCTGCGGCCTTGTCATAGGCGGCGACGATGTCACGGGCGCGGGTGCTGACCTCGGCTGGTGTCAGTCCAGGTTGGTAAAGTGCTGTTCCGATGCCAAAACCATCGGCAGATGCGGCGATCCATGTTGCAAAATTGCTAGTGCTAGCGCCACCTACGGCATAAACCTGCGTGTCTTTGGGCAGTACGGCGCGGATTGCCTTGATCCCGTCAGGGCCGATCAGGCTGGCGGGGAAAATTTTCAGCCCGTCTGCGCCCGCCTTGAGTGCGGCGAAACATTCGGTCGGGGTCATCACGCCGGGCCAGCTTTGCAGCCCTGCCGTTTTGGTGGCAACAATGACGCGGGGGTCGCAATTGGGTGATACGATCAGCCGCCCGCCGGCCTGTGCGACGCGCCCGACATCGGCGGTGGACAACACCGTGCCCGCCCCGATCAACGCGTCATCGCCAAAGGCGCGCGCCATGCGTCCGATGCTGTCGAACGGGTCAGGGGAATTCAGCGGCACTTCGATCTTTGTGATGCCCGCGGCGATCAAGGCGGCGGTCACGGCTTCGGCCTCGGGGGGGGTGATGCCGCGCAGGATGGCGATCAGGGGGCGGTGCATCTTTATCCTTTCAACTGGCGGTAAGCGGCGGTCAGGCCCGCAAGGGTCGCAGCCTCTGCATTCACCTGCGTTGCAGGCGCACCATGCTGTGCCAGAGCCGTGACGTAAAGCCGCGCAAGTGCGCCTGCGCCGATCACGGCGATCTGCTGGCCCAGCCAATAGGGTTTGGCCGCGGCAAGTTCGGCCCCGATCAGCAGCCCTGACAGCCGTGCACGGGCGGCGGCCCCGGGCAGGTCGTGCAACAAGCCTTCGGCACGCAGCGAAAACAGCCGGCCGGCCAGTTTTTCGGGCCGTCCGTAAGCATCGGCAAGGCCGGTGTCAAAGGCCGCATCATCCCAGCCATCTGTTGCGATGGAATGGCGCAGCACGGTCTGGGAGGTCAATGTGGCGAACAGCTCGCCTGTCATGAAGGTCTGGAAACTGACAATCTCGCCCGCGCTGACATGGACCCATTTGGTATGTGTGCCGGGCAGGCAGATCACACCGTCCCATCCCTTGTTCTGGGCCAGATAGCCCGCGATCTGTGTTTCCTCGCCGCGCATGACATCGGCGGGGTGAAGCTGCTTGATGCCGGGGATGACATGGACGGCAAGGCGTGGATCATCGCTGCAGGCGGGCGCAAGCGGGCCGCCCAAAGGGGCGCAGGGCGTGGCGGCGTAAGGCGCCTCGACCCAGCCTTGGCGCGATCCGACCATGCCGCAGGCGATGACGGGGGTTGGCCCGTGCAGCCACGGGCCGACCAGCGCCAGCAACGCGGGTTCAAACCCCGCGCGGTCCAGCCGGCCCATACCCCTGTCGGAACTGGCCTGCGCCAGTAATGTGCCGCTGGCCGATATCGCCCAGGCGCGGACATGCGACGTGCCCCAATCGACGCCGATCCATGCGGGAGTGATCGTTGCGGTCATCCTGTCGTCACCACGCCGGCATCGACGACCATAACCTGCCCCGTCATCATCCGCGACGCGTCAGAGGCCAGAAACAGCACCGGCCCGACCATATCGGCGGGCATGATCGGCTCTGGCAGGCATTGCCGTTCCAGAAAGGCGGCCTTGGTTTCAGGCGTGGCCCACATGGTTTCTTGTTTTTCGGTAAAGACCCAGCCGGGCGCGATGGCATTGACCCTGATCCCGCGCGGCCCCCATTCGCGCGCCAACGACCGTGTCATGCCCGTGATCCCCGCATTGGCGGTGGTATAGCCGATCATGCCCGCCGCCCCGAACAGATAGCTGATCGAGGAAAAGTTGATCATCGCGCCCTGCGGTGCCATGACGGTCGCGGCTTTCTGGCAGGCAAAGAAATAGGCCTTCAGGTTCACGGCCTGCATTTCGTCCCAATAGGCGGGGGTGATGGTTGCGGCCTCGTGGCGGGCGTCGTTGGCGGCATTGTTAACAAGTGCCTTTAACGGGCCATGCGCATCGGCGGCCTTGGCGATGGCGTCTTGCAGGGCATCGGTATCGGTAATGTCGCATGGAACGAACAGCGGGCGGTTGGCGTGTTTGGCGGCCATCTGATCCACGAAGGCGCTGGCATCGGACCGTCCGACAAAGGCGACCTTGGCCCCTTGGGCAAGAAACCCATCGGTCAGTGCCGCACCGATGCCGTTGCCGCCACCGGTGATAAAGACAGATGCCCCTGCAAGATCATGAAAGGTGGCGGTCACAGGCTTTCTCCTTGCAGCACCCAGATCCGGTCGGGGAACGACCATGGCAATGTCACGCCGTGCTGCATCAGATAGGTGCCTGATGCAACCAGCGACCCCGATTTGAGCAGCGGCGCACCGCGTGACAGGCCGGGGGCCTCGTCTCGATTGACCAGCGTGACGCGGTAACGCGCTTGCCCGTCCAGTCCGGTCAGCCGCAAGGGGCGCGGCACGATCTGCGTACTGGTCGCGGCCTTGCCTGCAAAAACCACGAAACGGGTCTTGTCACGCGCCAGTTGCTGTTCGGCGATCACGGCGGGATCGGCGCTGTCCAGCCGCAGGATATCGGCGCTGTGCAGCCAGTGGCGGTTTTGCTTCCACCAACCTGTGACCTTGCTCAGAACAGCGGCTTCATGGTCGGTCAATTCGCGGGGGTCCATCTCGAACCCCATATGGCGCTGGGCGGCGACCCATGCGCGCAAGGACATGTCCAGCGTGCGCCCCGAGGTGTGGCAGATGCGCGGGCCGACATGGCTGCCGGTCACGGCCATCGGCAAGAACAGGGCGGCGTCATGATGGATGCGCAGCCGTTCCAGTGCGTCGTTGCTGTCGGATAGCCAGACCCGCTGCGTGCGTTGCAGGATTCCGAAATCGATCCGCCCGCCGCCCGAGGCGCAGGATTCAATCTCGACGGCTGGGAAATCTACGCGCAGCCGGTCGAGCAGCGCATAGGTCCCACGGGTCTGGGCGGCATCGGGCATCGGCAGCACGCGGTTGTGGTCCCATTTGATGTAATCAATCGGATGATCGGTCAGGATCGCGGCGATCCGGCCATACAGATATTCGCGCACCGCAGGCAGCGCCATGTTCAGCACGAGTTGCTGGCGCCCACGGGTCTGGTCGGCACGGCCAAGCACCCAACCCGGATGCGTGCGGTATGTGTCGCTGTCCTCGTTGATCATCTCGGGTTCGAACCACAGGCCAAAGGTCATGCCCAGCCCGTGGATATGGGCGATCAATGGCTGCAGTCCTTGGGGATATTTGCGCGCATCCACAATCCAGTCCGACAGGCTGGTCGTGTCGTCGTCGCGCCGCCCGAACCAGCCGTCATCCAGCACGAACCGTTCCGCGCCAAGCGCGGCAGCACGGGTGGCGATGTCTTTCAGGACAGGCAGTTTATGGTCGAAATAGACCGCTTCCCAACAATTGTAATGCACAGGGCGCGGGGTATCGGGCTTGGGCCATGTCACGATCCGGTCGCGCAAATGGCGCTGGAATGCCACAGCGCAGCCGTTCAACCCGCTGTCGGAATAGTTAATATACAAAGGCGCGGTGCTGAAATGTGTCGCCGCTTGCGTGTCCGACCCTGCGGCATGGCCCCACTGGATTTGTCGGCGGCCATCGGCCAGTTCCTCGGCGATCATGCGATGCCCGCCGGACCAGCCATAGTGAAAGGCGTAAGCCTCGCCTTGGGTATTCGTCGCCCCGTGGCATGGCACGATCAGGCCGGGGAAATGCTCATGCCCGCTGCGGCCTGTGCGGCTTTCGCGTAGCCGGATGCCCGCTGACCATGGCGTGTGCGCCAGCTGGAATTCACCGCACCAACGGCCCGAGATGTCGATCATCGTCTCGCTGTGTTGCGGGGCGGGCAGGACGGGTGCTGCAAGCCAGTCCAAATATACCGGATATTCCGCGTTCAGCGCCGTCTGGCAGGTGATGATATGGGTTTCGGGGTCGGATAGAAACGTGCAGGTCAGGTCCAGCCCGTTCTCTGCATCGCGGTAGGTCAGGCGCAGGTCGGTGGCGGTTTGCACCGCATCCACAAGGCTGAACATCGCCAGCACAGGCGCGCCGCCCGCATCGCGCAGGATCAGCCCGGGCTGGCCGGGGAAGCTGCGGCTTGCCTCGGGACACAGCGACAGATCGGGGTTTTCGTCCAGCATCCCGCCCGTGATGTCGATGGCATGGGCGGCATGTAGCATGGCAAGGTCTTCGTCAGCGGGCAGCGGTGCGCCCCAATAAACGACCTGCGGCAGGCGGGTATTGCGGGCCGCCAGCACAAGTGTCTGGCGTCCAGTGTCGATCCGGTAGCTATGTGTCATGGTCTTCTTACTTTACAGCCCCCAGCGTGAGGCCCGCGATAAAGTGTTTCTGCATCAGGAAAAACATCAAGACTGGTGGCAGGGCGGCCACGATGGAACCTGCGCTCATCAGATGATAGGCCGCGCGATATTGCGCGTTGAAACTGGTGATCCCTGCGGTGACAGGCTGGCTTTCGGGGCCTTGGGTCAGTACGACGGCCCAGAAATAATCGTTCCAGATGAAGGTGAAGATCAGCACCGCCATCGCCGCGATCGCGGGTTTCATCAGCGGCAGGACGACATACCAGAAGATGCGCCATTCGGCGACGCCCTCCACGCGGGCAGCCTCGATCAGCGCAAAGGGCAGGGCGCGGATGAAATTGCGCATGAACAGCGTAGCAAAACCTGTCTGGAACGCGATGTGGAACAGCACCAGACCGGTTTTGGTGTTATAAAGGCCCATATCCACCGTCAGGTCGCGCACCGGCACCATCAGGATTTGGAAGGGCACGAAATTGCCCGCGATGAACATGAAAAAGATCAGCAGATTGCCCTTGAACTTGTACACGCCCAGCGCAAACCCTGTCATGCAGGCCAAAGCAACGGTGCCGATCACCGTGGGGACCGTAATCATCACGGAATTGAGCAGGTAGCGCGGCATCGCGCTTTCGAAAAATACCAGCCCGTAATTGGTGAAACCTTCAAAAGACGACGGCCAGCCCCAGTAATTGCCGGATGTGAAATCGACATCGGGCTTGATCGAAAAGATCATCACTGCGATCAGCGGCAAAAGCCACAAGATCAGCGCGACAGGCAAAAACGCCTGATAGCTGAGGCGCACCGTGGGGGATGATTTCTGGACCGGTGTCGGAAACATATCAGCGCCTCGCCGTCCCGGGCTTGACCCGGGACCTGGTGAACGGTGTCGGCGTGAGGTCCCGGATCAGGTCCGGGACGGGGGGCTGTGGGGATGTCATCAGCGTGCCTCTTTTTCGTCTTGGTACATCGTCCACAAAAAGTAGGAGATGAAGACCAGCATGATCAGGAACAGCACCACCGCCACGGCAGCGGCAAAGCCATATTGCAGCCCGCGTTCGGACAGGGATTTTTCGAAAACATAGAATGACAACACGCGGGTGGACCCGAACGGGCCACCGCCGGTCATGATCGACACCAGATCGAAACTGCGCAAAGCGCCGATGATCGTGACGACAAAGGCGATAAAGGTCGCAGGTTTCAGCTGCGGCAGGATCACATGCCACAGCATCTTGCGGCCCTTGGCGCCGTCCAGGCGGGCGGCCTCGACCTGTTCGGGGTCCACCGCGTTCAGGCCGGTCAGATACAGGATCATGCAATAGGCCGTCTGCGGCCAGAGACCCGCCACGATGATCCCGTAGGTCGCCGTATTCGGATTGCCCAGCACGCCGCCGCTGATTTCAAACCCGAACCAGCCGGTCACGATCGTGAACAGCCCGTTATTGGGCAGATAGAACCACGAAAACACCAGACCGACGACAACCTGACTGATGACAAAAGGGAAAAAGAACAGGGATTTATACAGCCTTATACCGCGCACATTCTGGTTCAGGAAAAGCGCGATAAACAGCCCCAGCGGGATTGCCAGCAAATACAGCACCAGCCAGCGCAGGTTGTTCCACAGCGAGATCTGAAAATTCCGGTCGGCGCGTTCGCCGTTCAAGCCGAACAGCTTGTTATAGTTTTCCAGCCCGACATAGGTGCCGTTGGTGTCGATATCGCCCAGACCGTTCCAGTCGTACAGCGACATGCCGAAACTTTGCCAGATCGGCGCGATGACATAGACAACAAAAAACAGCATGCCAGGCGCAAGAAACAGCCACGGCGTGATCGCGATTTCGTTGCGCTTGTACCAGCCGCGCGGGGGCTGGCGGTCGCTGTCAGCGGAAATACTCATGCGCCGGCCTGTCTGTTTGCAAAAGGACTGTGTTGGGCGCGGATGAGGCCGCGCCCAACACGGGCGGGATGCGCATCACAGCGCACCCCTTGGGGGAGGATCAATAGACGTCCTGACGCGTGGCTTCCAGCCGTTCCAGGATGTCATCCAGATTGTCTGGAAACACCATGAATTCCTGGAACCCTTCCATGCCCGCAGCGGCCATTTCGGCAGGTGCATCGCGGTCAAAGAATTGGGCGATCCCGCCGGGCGCGCCGCTTGACAGCATCTGGAACCCTTGCTGCAGAAACTTGTCTTCATCAACCGAGGACAGCGCGTTCACCGGCAGCTGGCCAAGGTTCGCGCCGTTGTTGATCAGCGTCTGGTTTTCAGCCGAGACCACGAAGCGCAGGAATTCACGCGCGGCTTCTTTGTTCTGGGCAGCTGAGGGGATGTGGAACGTGTCGGTCGGTGCGTCTTCACCCTTTGGAATACCGGGGGTGATTTCGACGAATTGATAAAAATCCAGCTGGTCATCGGTCAGACCGGCCTCGCGCAATGGTGCAACGGCGAAGTTGCCCATCAGATAGCTGGCAGCTTCGCCATTGACCATGAAGGGCAGGGCTTCTTGCCAGCTGTAGTTCTGGTGGTCGTCGATAAAGGCACCCATGTCGATCAGCGTGCGCCAGTTTTCAAAGGTCGCGCGCACCTCGTCGCTGGTCCAGCTTTCTTCGCCATTGGTCAGGCGCGCGTGAAAGTCATAGCCGTTGGTGCGCATGTTCAGATAATCGAACCAGCCGCCAGCGGTCCACAGGAACTTGGTCCCGATGGTGTAGCATTTGATGCCGTTGTCGATCAGTGTCTGGCAATTGGCCAGCTCTTCTTGCCATGTTGTAGGCTCGGTCAGGCCGAACTGGTCAAAGATGTCTTTGCGGTAATAGACGCCCCATTGGTAATAGGTGTAAGGCACGCCATATTGCGCATCGCCCACGGTCAGCGCACCTTTGGTGGAGGCAAGCTCTTCGCTCATCGATCCGTCCCAGATGTCGGACACGTCTTCGAACAGACCGGCCTCGACATAGGGCAGCATGCGGTTGGCGGCGTACCAGTTGGCAACGTCCGGCGCATTGGCGGTCAGGAAGTTGCGGATCTGGGTTTTATAGGCTTCACGGTCGATCACCGTCAGTTCGATGTTCAGGTCGGGGTGCATCTCGCCGAAACGCGCGACCATGCCTTCCATCACTGCGCGGGGCGCAGGGTTGGACATGTCCGAGAAAATGACCAGATCGCCCGACAGCGATTGTGCATTGGCCGGCATGGCAGATGCCGCGATGCCCGCTGCAACGAACGCCGCGAACGACGTTTTCAGAATGGAACGCATTATATCCTCCCTAGGTGCTTCCATGGTCCACCTTGGTTTCATTATATGAAACTAGGTTTTGCATATTGATACTTAATCGCAAAGCCGCTAGGCTTGTCAACAACCATGACGGGTCTGCAATAATATGTGTGGGCGACAGGCAGGGATCGGGGGGCGAATGACAAGTGACGGGACAGTCGGCAAAGCTTTGGAAGTGCTGGATCAGGTCGCCGCCTATGGTCGGCCCGTGCGGTTCAGCGAATTGCTGGCGGCATCACCTTTTCCCAAACCGACGCTGTATCGTTTCCTGCAAACGCTGACGAACCAGCGGATGCTGGCCTATGATCCCGACCGGCAGACCTATTCGCCGGGTGTGCGTCTGGTGCGGCTGGCCCATGCGGCATGGGAACAATCCACGCTGGCACCGATCGCGCGGCCCCATATTGACGCGCTGTCCGCGGCGGTTGGCGAAACAGTGCATCTGGCGCAGCTGGACCATGCGCAGGTGCTGTATATCGACAAGCGCAACGCCAACAAACCGGTGCAGATGTTCAGCCAGGCGGGCAAGGTCGGGCCTGCTTATTGCACCGGTGTGGGCAAGGTGATGCTGGCCTTTTGCGACCCTGCGGTGATCGCCGCTGTGATCGAACAGCAAAGTTTTCACCGCTTTACCGCCGCCACGCTGACCACGCCTGCCGCATTGCGCACCGAACTGTCCGCGATCCGGGCCAACGGCTATGGTTTCGACCGCGAGGAACATGAACCCGGTATCATCTGCATCGCCATGCCGATCCTGTCGGATGGCGGGCGCGTGCTGGGGGCTTTGTCGGTGACCAGCACGACCAGCCGGACCAATCTTGCCGGTCTGGAATCCTATGTGCCGATCCTGCAGGACACGGCGAGCAAGATTGCAAGGGACGCCCAAAGCTGGAGCTTTCCCGACCACGACGCAAAAGAACCAACGGGGAGATAGGCGATGTCCGGTGTCACGCTGAAGAATGTGGTCAAACGCTACGGCGACGTGCAGGTCATCCACGGCATCGACCTGGCCATCGGTGACGGGGAATTCTGCGTCTTCGTCGGCCCTTCGGGCTGTGGCAAATCCACCTTGCTGCGGATGGTTGCCGGGTTGGAGGAAACGACCGAAGGCAGCATGTCTATTGGCGAGCGTGACGTGACACGGCTTGACCCGTCGCAGCGCGGCGTGGCGATGGTGTTCCAGACCTACGCGCTTTATCCGCATATGACCGTGCGCGAAAACATGGGCTTTGGCCTGAAAATGAACGGCCATCCCAAAAAGGTCATCGCCGAAAAGGTGGCCGAGGCGACGCGGATTCTGAAACTCGAACCCTATCTTGATCGCAAACCCGCTGCCCTGTCCGGCGGTCAGCGCCAGCGCGTGTCCATCGGGCGCGCCATCGTGCGCGGGCCAGAGGTGTTCTTGTTCGACGAACCCCTGTCCAATCTTGACGCCGAATTGCGGGTGGAAATGCGGGTCGAAATCGCGCGGCTTCACCGCGAGATCGGGGCGACGATGATTTATGTCACCCATGATCAGGTCGAGGCGATGACCCTGGCCGACAAGATCGTGGTGCTGCGCGCGGGCCGGATCGAACAGGTCGGCGCCCCGATGGAATTGTACCGCGATCCTGACAACAAATTCGTGGCGGGGTTCATCGGATCGCCCGCAATGAATTTTCTGGGTGGTACCGCCAAGGATGGCACAGTCACCGTTCCGGGGATGAAAGCCGATTTCGCAGGTGTGATCCCCGCCTCCTATAGCGGGGCCGTCACTTTGGGGATGCGCGCCGAACATCTGGCCGTCGATCCCGCAGGCGACACCCATACCGTCGATCTGACCGAAAGCCTTGGCGGGGTGTCCTTTGTCTATCTGACCTCCGACACCGGCGAACGCATCGTGATCGAGGAACGCGGCGATGACCGGTCGGTCGAGGGCGCGCGCGTCGGCGTGACCATCGACAAATCCCGCCTTTACCTGTTTGATGCCCAGACCGAGGTCCGCATCCGCAACGGGTGATCCAAGGGTCTGGCTTGCAGGAGAAGAGATTTGACACTGACCGCTGCCCTGATCGCGCAGACCTATGCGGCCATCGCCCCCGCGACGATCCGCACCCCGCTGATCCGCGCGACGCGGTTGTCGCACCTGCTCGGGATCGATCTTTATCTGAAACTGGAAAACCTGCAGCACACCAATGCGTTCAAAGCGCGCGGCGCGCTGGCCAAATTGCTGACGCTGGATGCGGCCGCGCGCAAGGCAGGCGTGATCGCTTGCAGTGCTGGCAACCATGCGCAAGGCGTGGCCTATCACGCGACACGGTTGGGCATCCCCTCGACCATCGTGATGCCGGAAGGGACGCCCTTCAACAAGGTCCAGCGCACCGCCGATCTGGGGGCCGAGGTGGTGATCCACGGCGCAGGCTTTGACGACAGCGTGCAATTCACGCTGGATCTGGCGGCGCAAAAGGGGATGACCTTTATCCATCCTTTCGATGATCCGGTGGTCGCAGCAGGCCAGGGCACGGTGGCGCTGGAAATGCTTGAACAGATGCCGGATCTGGATTGCATCGTGGTACCGGTGGGCGGCGGCGGGCTGATCGCGGGGATGGCGGTGGCGGCCAAATCGGTGAAATCCGCCATCACGATCATCGGCGCGCAGGCGCATTTGTTCGATGCCGCGAAGGCCCAGATCGAAGGGGTCGCGCCGCATTTTGCCGGTGCCACGCTCGCCGAAGGCATCGCCGTGCGCCAACCTGCGCCCGCCAATATCGCCGTGATCCGCACCCATGTCGCCAGCATCGACAGCGCCAGCGAAAGCGAGATCGAAAGCGCGGTTTTCGACCTTTTGTCGCACGAAAAACTCGTCGCCGAAGGGGCGGCAGGCGCTGGTCTGGCGGTGATCAAAGCCAACCTTGCCCGTTTTGCCGGTCAAAAGGTCGGCCTTGTGATTTGCGGCGGAAACATCGATTCGCGCCTGCTCTCGACGCTGATCCTGCGCGGGCTGATGCGCGACGGGCGGATCACACGGCTGGTGTTCGAAATCGACGACCGCCCCGGCCAGCTTGCCATGATCTCGCGCATCATCGGGGATGCGGGCGCAAATGTGATCGAAGTGATCCACCAGCGGATGATGCAAAGCGTGTCATTGAAAAAAGCCGAACTAGAAATCGTGATCGAGGCGCGCGACCAGCGCCATGTCGATGACATCACCGGCCTCTTGCGTGATGCGGGCCTGTCTGTGCGCACGGCCCAAGACCTTTAACCTCATCGTTCGAGCCTAAATATCCCGGGGGGCCCCGGACCCTTGTCCGGGGCGGGGGCAGCGCCCCCTCAGCGCTTGCCGTAATAGAGCCCCACCACATGTTCGGCCTGTGCAAAGAACAGCCAGCGCAGCACCAGCACGCCTGCGATATGGCTGACCAGCGCCAGCGCACCCCAGATATGGCTGAACGGCACCAGCAGGAATATGATTGGCAGCACGAAGGCCAGCGCCACCGCGATGATCCGTAAACGCTGCGCATGTTTGCGGCCCACCACATGGATGAATTCGCGCATCAGGTAATTGGTGCCGGTATGGGGCGGCTCAAACGCGCGGACGGCACCGATATGGCCAAGGCCCGTGGCGCTGGCCATATCGGTGCCCGAGCGTGCCAGCCGCGTGTCACCCGTGACCCAAGTATAGACCTGCAAAGCGGCGGCAAGGCCCAGCAGAACCAGCGCCTCGGTCACTTGGCCACCGAGCAGCGCCCCGCCGCCAACCGACAGCGCCAAAAACAGCGCAGGCGTGGACCAATGCCGCCAGCGCGGCACGGTTTTCAACTGCGCATAGATCATGGCCGTGGTGAACACGGTCGCCAGCGCGCCACCCGCCCCGAGCCATCCCAAAGGCGCCAGCACGGTGTCAAAAAACACCAGCCCCGCACCATAGGCGGCCATGATCAGCAGGGTTGCCACCGCGCAAATACCCTCTCGGCTCAACCAGCTGGTCTGCCACTGGCTGAACGCCTTGATCGCGCGTTCCGGCCGGCCAAGGTGAAAGGTCGAGGCAAGCAATCCACCCACGGCCGCCAGATAGGCGATTGCGAACCAGATCAAGGCCATCAGCCCCGTGGGCGTGATCGCTCCGATCCCCAGCCAGAATAACAGCCCGAACCCAAGCCCCGAAAAAGTCGTGAAAATGATGACAGAACTGGCAGGATGCATTATTTCGCCCCCCCGGGCAGAGCCGATAACGCCTTGTCCAGCCAATGAGTAAAGCCTTTGCCATCCGTGGCGACCGGTTCCAGAAACGGGGCCAGCACGTCATATTCGGGCATCACGTCCTTGGGGCGTGGCGGCAGGTATTTGTTGACAGGCTTGGTGCCTTGTTCCGGCATCAGGTCGAACCCGCCGCGGGCGGCCACCAGCTGTGATACATCCGAGTCCACATCGCCCAGATCGCCGAAATGGCGCGCACCAGACGGACAGGTGCGCACGCAGGCGGGCACGCGGTCTTCTTCGGGGAGGTTTTCGTTATAGATGCGGTCCACGCAAAGCGTGCATTTTTTCATCACGCCTGCCTTGGCATCGAGTTCGCGTGCGCCATAAGGACAGGCCCAGGCGCATAGGCTGCAGCCGATGCAATCGGCCTCGTTGACCAGCACGATGCCATCCTCGACGCGCTTATAGCTGGCCCCTGTAGGACAGACGGTAACACAGGGCGCGTCTTCGCAATGCAAGCAGGATTTGGGGAAATGGATCAGTTGGGCAGTGCCGACCTCTGGCTGCACCTCATAGGAATGCACGCGGTTGAGGAAGGTGCCCGACGGGTCGGCGCCATAGGCGTTCTGGTCGGACAAGGGCGCGCCGTAGTTTTCGGTATTCCAGCCTTTGCAGGAAATCACGCAGGCATGGCAGCCGACGCAGGTATCAAGGTCGATCACGAGACCCAGTTTCTTGGCGGTGCTGGCAGGCAGTTGGGTCATGTCATTGGCCTATGCTGCGGGGTCGCGCCTTTCTGGCGAAAGACGCGGCCTCCGGCGGGGATATTTGGGCTTGGAAGATGATCGGGCATGGCAAGCAGGTCAGACGGGGACGCGCATGGCGGGGTCCCATGTGGCGATAAACCAGATGAAACTGCCAAGGGTGATTGTGACGAAAGCGATGATGAGAAGGATGATCTGGCCTTTGGTCATTTGCGCGACATCCATGCAAGGTTTTTGGGTGCGGGCGGCACCGGGGATTTCAGTGCAGGCATGACGGGCTGGGCCTCGTTCGGCAGGCCTGATTTTTCGATCTTCACGCGCAGATCGAACCATGCGGCCTGTCCGGTGACCGGATCGGAATTGGCCCAGCGCAGCCCGTCGCCGCGCGGCGGCAAGAGTTCGTGGATCAGGTGGTTCAGCAAGAAACCCTTGGTCGCCTCGGGCGCTGTTTCGTCCAGCGCCCAAGCGCCTTTGCGTTTGCCGATGGCGTTCCATGTCCAGATCGTGTTTTCGTTCAAGCCTGCCTGATGGGCGACCGGTACGGTGATCGCGCCATGCGCCGAGCTGACGCGCGCCCAATCGCCGTCCTGGAACCCGTGCTGGTCCCAGATTTTTGTCGGCAGATAGAGCGGGTTGTGTCCGTGGATCTGGCGCAGCCAGGCGTTCTGGCTGCCCCAGCTGTGATACATCGCCATGGGCCGTTGGGTCAGCGCGTGGATCGGGTATTCTGCCGGGTCGACATGCCCATCCTCGAACGGCGGATACCAGATCGGCAGCGGGTCCATCGTCGCCTTGATCTGGCCACGCAGATGATCGGGCGGCTGGCGGTGGCCGCGCCCTTCGGCGGCGGCCTGGAATTTGCGCAAAGGTTCGACGTAAAGCTGGAAGATATAAGGCTGGACGACGTCGTAAAAGCCCATCTTGACTGCCCAGTCCTGGTATTCGGTGCTGAAGGGTTTGTAATAGGCGCAGTTTTCGGGGACATGGCTGATCCAGAAACCACCATTGTCGATATAGCTCTGCAGCTGGTCGGGGTTGGCGGTGCCGCGCCCCTCATCCTGGCCATCCGCACCGCGGAAACCGGCGAGCGGACCGATGCCGGGGCGGCGGATGTGGGTGGTGATGTAATCGGCGTAGTCTTTGTATTTCGCACTGCCATCGTCATTCACGAACCCCGGCAGCCCGAGCCGCGCGCCCAGATCGCACAGCACCGACTGGAACCCGCGCACGTCGCGGTCGGGTTCCACCACGGGCCAGCGGATCGCGTCGGCGACCCCGTCCGCCTCGCAGATCGGGCGGTCAAGCAGGCTGATGCAATCATGCCGTTCCAGATAGGTCGTGTCGGGCAGGATCAGGTCGGCATAGGCCACCATTTCCGAGGAATAGGCATCGGAATAGATGATGCGCGGGATGACGTAATCGCCGTTTTCATCCTTGTCGGTCAGCATCTTGTGGACGCCGCCCACATTCATCGAGGAATTCCACGACATGTTCGCCATATACATGAACAACGTGTCGATCTTGTAGGGGTCGCCCGCATGCGCATTGCTGATCACCATATGCATCAGCCCGTGGGCTGACATCGGGTTGTCCCATGAAAAGGCCTTGTCGATGCGGATTGGTGTGCCGTCATCATGCAGCAGCAGGTCTTCGGGGCCTTGCACATAGCCCAGATGCGGGCCGTCCAATGCCGCCCCCGCTGTCACTTTGCCATGTGGTTTGGGATGGGCTGTGGCGGGTTTGGGGTAGGGCGGTTTGAACCGCATCCCGCCCGGCGTTTCCACGGCGCCAAGGATGATCTGCAGCATATGCAATGCGCGACAGGTCTGGAAACCGTTGGAATGCGCCGAAATCCCCCGCATCGCGTGGAAACTGACGGGGCGGCCGACCATCTGGGCGTGTTTCTTGCCGCGAAAATCGGTCCATGCGCGGTCAAGGATCACAGGTTCGTCAAATGCTACCCGGGCCAGATCGGCGGCCAGCGCGCGGATGCGCTGGGCCGAGATGCCGCAGCGGTCGGCCACAGCCTCGGGCGCATAGGCCGGGTCCAGATAACGGTCAGCCATCTGGTGGAACACGGGCCGATGCGTGATGCCGGCTGCACGGTGCGTCGCGGCCAGATCGGGTTCTACGCCCTGGCCGTTCCACGGCGCAAGTTTGCCAGTGCGCCGATCGATGACCTGTGGCTGGCCCGCCGCATCGCGCAGGAACAGGCCGAACTGGTCGGATTTGGGGTCTTCGTTCACAAGGACCGAGGCATTGGTGAACTGCGCCAGATAGTCGAGATCAACCTTGCCCGCGCTCATCAGGCAATGCACCAGTGCAAGGATGAACAGCCCGTCTGTGCCGGGCGTGATGCCGACCCAATCATCGGCCACGGCATTATATCCGGTGCGGATCGGGTTCACGCCGATGATCCGCGCGCCGCGGGCCTTGATCTTGCCAATGCCCATCTTGATCGGGTTGCTGTCGTGGTCCTCTGCCACGCCGAACAGCATGAACAGCTTGGTATGGTCCCAATCAGGCTGACCAAATTCCCAAAACGCGCCGCCCATCGTATAGATGCCCGCAGCGGCCATATTGACCGAACAAAACCCGCCATGGGCCGCGTAATTGGGTGTGCCGAACCCTTGCGCCCAAAAGCTGGTGAAGGATTGCGACTGGTCGCGGCCGGTGAAGAACGCCAGTTTCTCGGGGTGGTTTGCGCGGATCGGCGCCAGCCAGTCTGTCGCAGTTTGCAGCGCCTCTTCCCAGCTGATTTCCTCAAACTCGCCCGACCCGCGTTCGCCAACCCGCCGCAGGGGCGCGCGCAGGCGGGACGGCGCATTGTGCTGCATGATGCCCGCGGACCCCTTGGCGCAGAGCACGCCTTTGTTCACCGGATGGTCACGGTTGCCTTCGATATAGGCGACCTTGCCATCCTTCATATGCACGTTGATCCCGCAGCGGCACGCGCACATGTAACATGTCGTCTTGCGCAGCGCGTCGGACACATGGGGGGATGTGTCAAGCTGGGGCTGGTCAAGGGACATCGTCGTTTCCTTTCAAGGGCTTAGTGTTGCGCCAACAGGGTCAGCGCGTCGCGGGCGATCTGCTTTTCCTCGTCGGCGGGGATCAGATGCAAAGGCACCTTATCAAGAAACGCCAGATGGTCCATGATCCGGCTGCGGATTTCGCCTGCATTTTCATCGATCCCGCCGGTGGTGGCCATGGCACTGCCGGTTTGCACGGCGCCTTTCATGTGACCATCGCTCGGATCAGGCCGAGCGCGGACAACATCAGCAAGAGCAAAACCGCCGATTGCCGGAAGGCCGCGGGCGAGGCTGCCAGAAACCGCCGTCCGCCCAACCAGACGCCCAAACCCAGTATCGGGAACGCCATGAGCGCGGCAATGACGGTGTCCCGTGTCACCAACCCGCCGAGCCACAACAGCGGCAGGGTTATCAGATCTAACGCTGTCAGATAGACGATCATCGTCGCGCGGAACCCTGCCGCCTGCACCGGTTGCGCCGACAAAAACGCCGCGACCGGCAGCCCGCCTATCCCTGCGCTGTTGCACATCCCCGACAAGACCCCGACGCTGCCATGCCCCAGCGCGCCGATCCGCCGCTGCAAGGTCCAACCCGACAGCAGCAAGAGCGCCATCAGCACGATTACACCGGAAATGGCGATGCGCGCCGTATCCTCGCCCACCGACAGCATCACCGATACCGAAAACGGCAGCGCGATGGCCGCCCCGACGATCAGCCATCCGACACGGTGCCAGTCGACATGCGCCCGAATGCCGCGCGCCTGAAAGGCTGTCATCATGATTTCGCAGGCGAAAACGACGGGGATGAACGGTAACGGGTTAGTCAGCAATGCGGCAAAGGCGATAAAGATAGCGGAAAACCCGAACCCCGAATACCCCCGCACAAAGGCCGCCCCAAGCAGGGCAAAGCCCAGCAAGGTGGCGGTGCCGGGGCCAAGGTCGAATGGCATGATCACGCCGCATTCTTTGTCAAGGCCGCGGCGATCAGGCGCACGCCTTCGGTGATCCGGCTGGCAGGGATCGAGGAATAGGCAAGGCGCATGTATTCCGTTGGCGGCGCATCCCCTGCAAAGAACCGCGCGCCCGGTTCGACCAGCACGCCCTTGGCGCGCAACGATTGTGCCAGCGGCGTTGTATCGGTGCCGTCGGGTGTTCTGACCCAGACAGATGACCCGCCCGACTGCCCTTGACCCGCGACCACCAGCCCGCTGTCCTGCAAAGCCGCGTCCAGCACCTGCCTGCGGTCGTGATAGGCGCGGCTCATCCGGCGGATCAGCGCATCGTAATGGCCCAGCGACAGGTAATAGCTGACCGTGCGCTGGATATGCCCCGGCGGATGGCGCAAGACGGTGGCGCGCAGGGCGCGTGCCTCTTTGATGAACGGCGCAGGCCCGACAAGATAGCCAAGGCGCAGCCCTGGAAACAGGGATTTCGAAAACGACCCGACATAGATCACCCGCCCATGCGGATCGAGCGATTTGAGCGAGGGCGAGGGCGGTTTCAGGAACGACATTTCGAATTCGTAATCATCTTCGACGATAATGAAATCCTGCGCTTCGGCCTTTGCGATCAATGCTTTGCGCCGGTCCAGCGGCATGGTGGCTGCCGTTGGGCATTGGTGGCTGGGGGTAGAGAACAGCACGTCGATATCATCGGACAAAGCATCGGGCGGCAACCCGTCCTGATCGACCGGCACGATGCTGAGCTGGCAGCGCGATTGCATCAGGATATTGCGCATTGCAGGATAGCAGGGATCCTCGATCGCGGCCCGCCTGCGGCTGTTGAGCAGCACCTGCGCCGATAGCCACAAAGCGTTTTGCGCCCCCATGGTGATCAGGATTTCATCGGGATTGGCCAGAATACCCCGTCTTGGCAGGGTTTGGCGGCTGATGAAATCCACCAGTTCTGGGTCGTCGCCGTCGTAATAATCCGCCGTCAGCGCGCCGAAATCCCGCATCCCCAGCGCGCGCAGGGCGCACAGCCGCCAATTGGCGGTATCGAACAAGGTCCGGTCTGCCTGCCCATAGATAAATGGGTAACGGTAATTTGCCCAATCGGTGGGTTTTTCGATGCTCAGCGCCGGGGTGAACCGCTGGCCGATGGCGCGGGTCCAGTCCACTGTGCCGGTCTGGGTCTGCTGCATGGCAAAGGCAGGCGGTTCGGGCGCATTGTCGGACACGTAATACCCTGACCGTCCACGTGCGGTCAGGTAATCATCGGCCACCAGTTCGGTATAGGCCAGTGTCACAGTAATCCGGCTGACACCCAGATGCTGCGCCATCATCCGCGATGACGGCAGGCGTTCACCGGGGCGGAACCGGCCTGCAAGAATGCCCTGCGCCACCATCTGCTGGATGCGCGCCTGCAACGTGCCAACTGCACTTGGGTCGAGGAAAAAGGTTTCAATGGAAATCGACATGCTCTGGCCCTAAGTTTCGTCCAGACTGGACTTATCCTAGGGCCAAGGCAAGCGGGTGGTTTAGCCCAGAACGCGGGTGATGGCCTGATCGACAGCCTCGGTGATCTGGTTCAGATCGTCCTTGGTCGCAATCAGCGACGGCGCGAACAACAGCGTGTTGTTGAACCCCGGCAGCGACCGGTTGGTGGCCCCGATGATCACGCCCTGCGCCATGCAATCGGCGACGATAGCCTGCACCTTCTTTTCGTCCATCGGTTCCTTGGTCGTGCGGTCCGCGACCAGTTCGGCCCCTTGGAACAGGCCCATGCCGCGCACGTCACCGATCCATTTATGCTTGTCCATCAGCGCATGAAGGTTGCCCGACAGATGCGCGCCCATGGCAACGGAATTGCCCAGCAGGTCTTCTTCTTCGATGATGCGCATGTTCTCAATCGCCGCCGCTGGCCCCGCAGTGCAGCCGCCAAAGGTAGAAATATCGCGGAAATAGGACAGTTTGTCGGTGTCGTCCTTGAACATCTCGAACACGGCATTGGTCGTCACACAGCACGAAATCGCAGCATAGCCCGAGGCCACGCCCTTGGCCATCGTCACGATATCAGGCTGCACGCCGAATTGCTGATAACCGAACCAAGCACCGGTGCGGCCCAGACCGCAGACCACCTCGTCGATATGCAGCAGGATGTCGTATTTGCGGCAAAGTTCCTGCACGCGCTGCCAATAGCCTGATGGCGGCACGATGATCCCGCCGCCTGCGGTGATCGGTTCAAGGCACAGCGCACCAATGGTGTCGGCGCCTTCGGCAAGGATGACATCCTCGATCGCCTTTGCGGCATTGGCTGCGTATTCTTCGCCCAAGGTGCCATCTTGGCTGCGATATTCCAGACAATGCGGCACGCGGATGAACCCCGGCACAAAGGGGCCGTATTGCGCGTTGCGTTCATCCTGCCCGCCTGCCGACAGGTTTGCGATGGTGGTGCCGTGGTAATCGCGTTCGCGGTACAAGATCTTGGATTTCTTGCCGCCGTAGTGTTTGTGGCTGATCTGGCGGACCATCTTGAACGCCTTTTCATTCGCCTCGGACCCCGAGTTCGCATAGTAAACGCGGTCCAGACCGGGCATTTTCTCGATCAGCATTTCGGCGAATTGCGCGCCGGGAATGGTGCCAAGCGCGCCGCCAAAGAAACACATCTTGGTCACGGCATCGGAAATCGCGCGGCCCATGCGTTCGCGGCCATAGCCGATGTTGACGGTCCAGACGCCGCCCGACACCGCATCGACATGTTCCTTGCCCTTGATGTCCCAGACGCGCAATCCGCGCCCTTCGACGATGATGCGCGGGTCGATGGTTTCATAGGCCTTGTGCTGGCTGATGTGGTGCCAGACATGGGCGCGGTCAGCCTCGATCACATGGCCGGGGTCGTTGGCAAAATTCAGGGTATCCATATCCGGCGGCTCCGTTTTGAAGAATGATTTGGGCGGCCTGCGAATCCGGTCCGCAGGCTTGTGCATTGCGTCCCACTGTGACCCATCTTGCACCATGATCAATAGGGCCAGATGGCACGCAAACATAATGCCAGATTTGCGCATATAGACAGGGCTGGTGCGGATGCGAAAATCCGGTTTGCCATTGCAGGTCGCGCTGATCATATGGGCGGATGATGACCGTTCCCGCCCTGTTGATCCTGCTGCCTGCCTTGATCGGCTTTGTCGTGCTGTTGGCGCGGCATCGCAAGCCAACGCGCCCCGCAGCCGTGATCGCGCGCCATGCCATCGTGGTGGACGGGTCCAACGTGATGCATTGGGGTGGCGCGCCATCGGCCAAGGTGCTCGCGCGCGTGCTGGGCGCGTTGCAGACCAAGGGCTATACACCCATCGTGTTCTTTGATGCCAGCGTCGGCTATCGGCTGGCGGACCGGTATCTTGATGCAGGCGATCTGGCGGGCCTGATCGGCCTGCCCGCGGCACAGATCCATGTCGTGGACAAAGGGGTGATTGCCGACAGCGCGATCTTGGAGTTTTCTGCCCTGCACGGGCTGCGGATCGTCAGCAATGACCAATATCGCGACTGGCGCGTGCAATTCCCGCATCTGCACCGCAAGGGTGCGGTGCTGCGCGGCAGGTTTCAGGATGGTGCGGTGGTCTGGCAGCAGCGGCTAAAGCTCGTCCGCGCGTAACCGATAAGCCTTGCCGAAACCGCCGTTCAGGTCGATGCCGGTGGGCGCCAGCCGGAACATCACGAAATCCGTGAAATCGTAATAAAGCTTGGCCTTCGGCACCGCCGCCAGCCAGATGTCCTTGTGCGCGGGTTTGTCCACCTGCGCGGCCTGCGCGCTCAGCGTCAGGCGCGGATGGGTCAGCGGATCGCCCTTGGCACCCGGCTCGCCCACCAACACAGCGCAGGCGGGATTCGCCAGCAGGGCCTGCGTATGGGTGGACAGGGTGGAGACCAGCGTCAGCGCGGTCGTGCCGTGCCAGATCAGCCCGACACGCGCGACATAGGGCGCGCCGGTGTCAGGATGCATCACGGCAAGCGCCGCATGGCGCATATCGCCCAACAATTGCCGCACCAGCACGCGGGCGGCATCATCGGTGGGATTGACCGGTTCGCGTTTCATGCAAGATTGGCCGCAGGGCAGGCGCGAAACGCCGCCATCGCGGGGCCAATCCCGTCAAGCGACAGGCCCAAAGTGCTGTCACCCGATGTTGCATAGGCGCGCAGGTTGAATTGCAACCCGTCCAGCACATTGCCGAACCCGCTGTCGGTTACCGTCAGGCTGCGGCGATCAGGGCTGACGCGATGCCGGTCTGTCTGGATGAAAATCGGACGGTTGCCCGCGAAATTCATCGCGAATGTCGGGTCATCGGGCCAAGTGCCATCCGGCAGCGTCAGGGTGACGCTGTATTCGGGCAGGGCCGCATCATAAGTCACGGTGATCAGGCCGTCGGCATCCGTCAGGGTGCAGATCGGCGCAGGCGAAAACTCCCACGCGGCGGCGGGGGTGACGAGTACGAAAAGCGCGCATGTCAGGTGTTTCATGATGGTCCGGCCGATCGTAGGGTGGGGGTACGCCACATGCGCACCTTACTTTTTGGCATATCTGCTTTTGCCGCCGCGCATTCCGCCTCGGCCACCGGTGCTGCGGCCCGACGCCTTGGCCGCATCATCAACCGCCTTGTCCACCGCCTGTTGCCGCGCCAACGGGTCGTCGGCGATGGCCAGTTCCACCGCTTCGAGCCGTTTGAGTTCGTCGCGCAGGCGCGCGGCCTCTTCGAATTCCAGGTTCTCGGCGGCCTTGCGCATGTCAGTGCGGATACCGTCGATCACGGTCTTGATATTGCCGCCCGCGCGGCCCTTGTCGATCTTTGCGGTGACGCGGTTCATGTCCACATCGCCTTTGTAGAGGCCCGCCAGAATATCCTCGACGTTCTTTTTCACCGTGGTGGGCGTGATGCCGTGCTTTTCGTTATAGGCCAATTGCTTGGTCCGGCGGCGTTCGGTTTCGCCCATCGCGCGTTCCATGCTGCCGGTGATCCGGTCGGCATACATGATCACGCGGCCTTCGGCGTTGCGCGCGGCGCGGCCAATCGTCTGCACCAGCGATGTTTCCGAGCGCAAGAAGCCTTCCTTGTCCGCGTCCAGAATGGCGACAAGCCCGCATTCGGGAATGTCCAAGCCTTCGCGCAAAAGGTTGATCCCGATCAGCACGTCAAACGCCCCAAGGCGCAGGTCGCGCAAAATCTCGATCCGTTCGATCGTGTCGATGTCGGAATGCATGTAGCGCACGCGGATACCCTGTTCGTGCATATATTCGGTCAGGTCTTCGGACATGCGTTTGGTCAGGGTGGTCACCAAGGTGCGGTAGCCGGCGGCGGCGACCTTGCGCACCTCGTCGAGCAAATCATCGACCTGTGTCTCAACCGGGCGGATTTCGATCATCGGATCGATCAGGCCGGTGGGGCGGATGATCTGTTCGGTGAACACGCCGCCCGTCTGCTCCATCTCCCACGCCGCAGGGGTGGCCGAGACGAACACCGATTGCGGGCGCATCGCGTCCCATTCCTCGAATTTCAGCGGGCGGTTATCCATGCAGGACGGCAGGCGGAACCCGTGTTCGGCCAGCGTCATCTTGCGCCGAAAGTCGCCTTTGTACATGCCGCCGATCTGCGGCACCGACACATGGCTTTCATCGGCGAAAACAATAGCGTTGTCGGGGATGAATTCGAACAGGGTCGGCGGTGGTTCACCCGGCGCGCGGCCGGTCAGATAGCGTGAATAGTTTTCGATCCCGTTGCAGACACCTGTCGCCTCGAGCATTTCCAGATCGAAATTGGTGCGTTGTTCCAGACGCTGCGCTTCGAGCAGTTTGCCTTCGGCGACCAATTGGTCCAGCCGCATCCGCAGTTCTTTTTTGATGCCGATCACGGCCTGCTGCATCGTGGGTTTGGGTGTGACGTAATGCGAATTGGCATAGATGCGCACCTTGTCGAATGTGCCGGTCTTGGTGCCGGTCAGCGGGTCGAATTCGGTGATGCTTTCCAGTTCTTCGCCAAAGAACGACAATTTCCACGCGCGGTCGTCAAGGTGGGCCGGCCACACCTCCAGACTGTCGCCGCGGACGCGAAACGTGCCGCGCTGGAATGCCTGATCGTTGCGGCGATATTGCTGCGCGATCAGATCGGCGATGATCTGGCGCTGGTCATAGGATTGGCCGGCGTGGATATCTTGCGTCATCGCACCGTAAGTTTCGACCGACCCGATGCCATAGATGCACGACACCGAGGCCACGATGATCACGTCATCGCGTTCCAAGAGCGCACGGGTGGCCGAATGGCGCATCCGGTCGATCTGTTCGTTGATCTGGGATTCTTTTTCAATATAGGTATCGGACCGCGCGACATAGGCTTCGGGCTGATAGTAATCATAATAGCTTACAAAGTATTCGACCGCATTGTCGGGAAAGAACCCTTTGAATTCGCCGTATAACTGGGCGGCCAAGGTCTTGTTGGGGGCAAGGATGATCGCGGGCCGCTGGGTCTGTTCGATCATCTTGGCCATGGTGAATGTCTTGCCGGTCCCCGTCGCCCCCAGCAGCACCTGATCGCGTTCGCCTGCCAGAATACCGGCGCTGAGTTCGGCAATCGCCGTGGGCTGGTCGCCTGCGGGTTCAAACTCGGTCTTCAGCACGAAACGCCGGCCGCCTTCCATCTTTTCGCGGCTTTTGACGTCTGGCGCGGGGTTCGCCAGATAGACGGGCGGCGATTTGTCGGTCTGGGCATAGGCCATGGCGGGGATTCCTTTGGTTGACCTATAGTTGTTGTCTTTGGTCACTGGATCAAGGGCGACCCTTGGCCTAAGGTCCGGCCAAACGAAAGAGGTATGACAATGATTGATCCTGTAAAACTTGACCGTCTGGCCGAAGTTGCCGTGCACACCGGCGTGAACCTGCAAAAAGGGCAGGATCTGGTGATCACCGCCCCATTGTCCGCGATTGAGCTTGTCCGCGCGATCACGGTCCATGCCTATAAGGCCGGGGCAGGGATCGTGATGCCGTTTTTCACCGACGAAGCGATCACGCTCGCGCGCTATGAGCATGCCGAAGATGCCAGTTTCGACCGCGCACCCGGCTGGTTCTATGAGGGGTTGGCCGCCGCCTACAAAGGCGGCGCCGCGCGCATGGCGATCACCGGCGACGACCCGATGCTGTTGGCCGATCAGGACCCCGCGAAGGTTGCGCGTCTGTCCAAAGCGACATCCATCGCCGCCAAACCTGCCATGGCCCCGATTGTCGGGTTCGAGGTGAACTGGAATATCGTCGCTTTCCCCGGTGCCGGTTGGGCCGCGCGCGTGTTCCCCGATCTGCCCGTAGAACAGGCGCAGGGCAAGTTGATGGATGCGATCTATACCGCGTCGCGGCTGGACGGTGACGATCCTGTGGCGAATTGGGCCGCGCATACGACAGAGCTGCAAAAGCGTGTCAAATGGCTGAACGACCATGATTTCGCCGCGCTGAAATATACCGGCCCCGGCACCGACCTGATGCTGGGTCTGGCGGATGGGCATATCTGGAAAGGCGGCGCATCGCCCGCGCTGAACGGCGTGGTCTGCCAGCCCAATATCCCCACCGAAGAGGTGTTCACCTGCCCGCATGCCTATAAGGTCGATGGCATGGTGTCTGCCACCAAGCCTTTGGCGCATCAGGGCAATGTGATCGAAAACATCAAGGTCCGGTTCGAGGCGGGCCGCATCGTCGAGGCGACAGCCACCAAAGGCGAGGCCGTGCTGCAGGCGTTGTTGAACACCGATGATGGGGCCTGCCGCATTGGCGAGGTCGCCTTGGTGCCGCATTCCAGCCCGATCAGCCAGTCAGGCACGTTGTTCTATAACACGCTTTTTGATGAAAACGCGTCATGCCACATCGCGCTTGGCCAATGTTACGCAGATACGATCGAGGGTGGCTCGGAGTATTCAGCCGAAGAATTGCAGCAAAAAGGCGGCAACCAAAGCCTGATCCATGTCGATTGGATGATGGGGTCGGATGCCGTCGATATCGACGGGATCACCAAGACGGGCGAGGTGATCCCCGTCATGCGCAAGGGCGAATGGGCCTGATCAGACATCGGCGGGGCTTGCGAAATCCCCGTTTTTTGCGCATATGACATGCAACGATGAAAGGGCCAAAGATGCGCGCACGAATCTACAAGCCAGCCAGAACCGCCATGTCATCCGGCATTGCGAAAACGCGGTCCTGGGTGCTGGAACATGTGGCTGAGGCCGCGCGCAGCATCGACCCTTTGATGGGCTGGACATCGTCCTCTGACACGCAGGCGCAGGTGCGGTTGTATTTCGACAGCAAGGAAGCAGCGCTGGATTACGCCCACGAAAACGGGATCGAGGCGGTCGTGCAGGACCCCAAATTGCGCAAGCCCAACATCCGTGCGGGCGGCTATGGCGAGAATTTCGCGACCAACCGGCGCGGCGCCTGGACCCACTAAGACGGGTTTCCGCTTGCCAAAACGCCCCAAGCCGCGCCATACCGCCATCAATCGGTCTCATAGCTCAACTGGATAGAGCAGCTGACTTCTAATCAGCAGGTTCGGGGTTCGAGTCCTCGTGGGATCACCATTAAAATCAATGTTGCGGCGTTGTCTTAGCAATTCCCTTTCCCACTCATTGAGACCCGGAAGCCATGTTCGCGCAGGATCTTCTGATAGTCGTCTGAACAACATTGGGCAGATTCAACCGGTCGATCGCGAAGGCACCGCGCTGGTCTTCAGCGAACCTGAACCTCATGGCTTTTGGCTTGCGAAGAACTGGATGGATTTTTGAATATATCCCTGTGCTTCTTGAGGATGCGGTTCTCGCGCCGAAGTCGTTCATTCTCCCGCGCAAGCTCGCGATCCGCGGGCGATACCACATCCGTATCGCGGTGCGCGGTCACCCATTTGTTCAGGGCCAAAAGCCAATACCAAGATCGTTGGCAACCTGACGCCTTGTTAGCCTGCGTGTCAGTGCAATTCGCACCGCATCCTGCGATGACACATATTTATGGTGATTTGGCGGAAAACGCGCGCTTTGTGGCTGCCTTCAAGACCGCATTACGCAGGATTTGGGCCGATGGCATGTCTGCTGCGATCCAAAACTATTTGAGCCGGTAAATCTGTACCGCAGCGAAAGTCTGGGCCTTGTGCTTGGACATTGGATGGATTGCCGCGCGCCTAGATGCTGACCTCAAAAAGGGCGCCAACGCATGCGGTGATTGCCATCGCCGCCGCGCCCCAGAATAGGACCCGTGCGGTCGCGCGCGGTTTCGGGGCGCCACCAATGTGCGCACCAAGCGCGCCAAGACCAGCAAGGCAGATCAGTGTTGCGATGACGACTGTCGGAAGAATTTTGTCGCTTGGCGCCAAGATCGCGGCGGCCAGCGGCAATGCTGCGGCAACGGTAAAGGTGAACCCCGAGGCGATCGCGGCCTGCAGCGGATTGGCTGTATGCACTTCCGACAGGCCAAGTTCGTCACGCACATGGGCACCAAGCGCATCTTTTTCACTAAGCTCTCGCGCGACCAAAGCTGCTGTTTTCTTTGTCAGTCCACGGGATTCGTAGATTGATGCAAGTTCCGCCTCTTCGGCCGCTGGTGTGTCGATCAAAGCCTGTTGTTCGCGGGCAATATCTGCGCGTTCAACATCGGACTGCGAGCTGACAGATACATATTCGCCCGCTGCCATCGACATTGCACCAGCAGCAAGCCCAGCAGCGCCTGCGACGAAAATGGCTGTGGGCTCTGGGGTCGCCGCCGCGACACCGACGATCAAGGATGATATCGAAACGATGCCATCATTTGCGCCGAGAACGGCAGCACGGAGCCAACCAGCCCGATTGATATAATGCACTTCTTCATGGGCGGGCTCATAAGGCATGTTCATGGAAATCTCTCATTTCTGATCGGCGTCAGGCGTTGCGCCGGCGTTGAATAGATGCACAAAAGCGGCGACTTTTGCCTGCGATAAGTGAAACGAGGCTGAATGTCGTCGCTGTTAGGTCAGCAATTTTTTGCACAATAGCAAGGCCAAGTCATTGCCGTTCCCATTATCGCCGCGCGCAGTCCGTCCTTAGTCCGCCAGCGGGGGGCGGCTCGCCGGTGGTGTAAAGGTCATCGGCTGGCGGTGTACAATGGTATACTTGCATTTTGCACGCATTTGGCGCATTGGATGGCAAAGGCCTGAACAGCCCAGATTCCCATTTGAAAGATCGGAACAGTCCCATGACGAACAATGCAACGCCAGATATCATTTACACCAAAGTTGACGAAGCACCCCAGCTTGCCTCGGTATCGCTTTTGCCGGTTATTCAGTCTTTTGCCAAAGCTGCTGGTGTCAGTGTCGGGGTCAAGGATATTTCGCTTGCTGGCCGGATTATTGCGGCATTTCCTGAAAACCTGCGCCCCGATCAACGCCAGCCCGATGATCTGGCCGAACTGGGGCAATTGGTGAAATCACCCAATGCCAATGTCATCAAGTTGCCGAATATTTCCGCCTCTGTGCCGCAGCTTGTTGCGGCTGTGAAAGAATTGCAGGCCAAAGGCTATGCCATTCCCGATTATCCGCAAGACCCTGCAACGGATGCCGAAAAAGCCATCCGCGCGCGGTTTGACGCGATCAAAGGGTCGGCTGTGAACCCGATCCTGCGCGAAGGCAATTCGGATCGTCGCGCGGCTGTTGCGGTCAAGAATTATGCGATGTCCAATCCGCATTCGATGGGCGCATGGGCGCCCGACAGCAAGACGATCGTATCGACCATGTCGGGCAATGATTTCTTTTCCAATGAAAAATCGGTCACTTTGTCTGCTGAACAAGCCGGTGATGCGCGGATCGAATTGGTCGGCGCGGATGGCAGCATCACGGTGCTGAAAGACAAGGTCGCTTACACCGCTGGCACAGTCGTTGATGCGACCTTTATGTCGGCCAAGGCGTTGGATGCGTTTTTGGCCGAACAGATCACGCTGACGAAAGACGCGGGGATTTTGTTTTCGATCCACTTGAAGGCCACGATGATGAAGGTGTCCGACCCGATCATCTTTGGTCATGCGGTCAAAGTGTTTTTGCAGCCGGTGTTCGATACCTATGGTGCGACATTGGCCGCAGCGGGGATCAGCCCCAATTCGGGCCTTGGTGCTTTGCTGGACCAAGTCGCCGCCTTGCCGCAAGGCGCTGAAATTCTGGCCGCGATTGATGCGGTCATGGCCGAGCGCCCTGCGCTTTACATGGTCAATTCCGACAAGGGGATCACCAACCTGCATGTCCCGTCCGATGTGATTATCGATGCCTCAATTCCTGCCTTGATCCGCGCAGGCGGCAAAGGTTGGGGCCCTGATGGCAAAGCGGCGGACACCAATTGCATCATCCCCGATAGTTCTTATGCGCCGGTCTATGACGAATCCGTGGCCTATTTCAAAGAAACCGGCGCGCTTGATCCGCGCACGGCAGGCACGGTGCAGAACGTCGGGTTGATGGCGCAAAAGGCCGAAGAATACGGCTCCCACCCCACAACGTTTGAAATCCCCCATGCCGGCACTGTGCGCATTGTCTTTGCCAATGGTGACATCGTGCTGGAACATGCGGTGGAAGCGGGCGACATCTGGCGGTCGGCATCCACCAAACAAGCCCCGATCGAAGATTGGGTCAAACTGGCGATCAGCCGTCAAAAGGCCGAAGGCTGTCAGGCGATCTTTTGGTTAGATGCCGCGCGCGCGCATGATTCGGAACTGATCAAATATGTCGAACCGATCCTTGCTGCCGCTGGTGTGGCTGACAAATTCCAGATCATGACACCGCGTGCGGCAACGCGTGTGTCGTTGGAAACCATCCGCAAGGGCAAAAATTCCATTGCCATCAGCGGCAATGTCTTGCGCGATTATCTGACCGATCTTTTCCCGATCCTGGAACTGGGCACGTCGGCCAAGATGCTGTCGATCGTCAAGCTGATGAACGGTGGTGGCATGTTCGAGACAGGGGCAGGCGGGTCCGCGCCCAAACATGTGCAGCAATTGGCCGAGGAAAACCACCTGCGCTGGGATTCGCTGGGTGAATTCTGCGCGCTGGGCGAAAGCCTGAAATTCCTTGCGGAAACCAAAGACAACGACAAGGCGCGCATTCTGGGCAATGCCGTTGATCGGGCAACGCAGGGTGTGTTGGACAACAACAAATCACCCCAAGCCAAAGTCGGCCAGACCGATAACCGCGCCAGCCATTATTTCTTTGCCTTGTATTGGGCGCAGGCGCTGGCAACCCAGAACGAGGATTCAAGCCTGCTTGCGACCTTTGCGCCGATTGCCCGCGCCTTGGAAGAAAACGAGGCTGCGATTCTTGCAGAACTCAGCGGTGCCGAGGGCAAACCGGCTGATCTGGGCGGGTATTACCTGACCGATGCCGACAAAACCGAAAGCGTGATGCGGGCATCGCCGACCTTGGTCAAGATCCTGAGCGTTCTGTAAGCGTTGCACCAAAGCACAACAGAAAAGCTGGCCTTGCGAAAGCAGGCCAGCTTTTTTCGTTAGTGGTTACTTTGACACCGTGTCGCGGTGCCAGAACACGATCCTGCGCTGCGCGAATGTAACAAGGGCATAAAGGCCAAGGCCAAGGATGCTCAAATACAAGATCAGCGAAAACACCCGTGGCGTATTCAGCTGTGACGCCGCAACGCGGATCAATTCGCCAAAGCCTTTGCCGCCGCCAAGGAATTCTGCCGTGATCGCACCGGCCATCACGCCGACTGCGCCGATTTTCAGGCCGGTAAAGATTTGCGGCAGCCCCATTGGCAGTTTCATCTTGAACAGGGTTTGCAGGCGGCTGGCACCCATCGTCTTGAACAACATCCGCGAATTTTCATCGGTCGCATGCAGGCCCGCCGCTGTGCCGACCACAATCGGGAAGGTCGCGATAAAGGCGGCAAGCGCCACTTTGGATTCGATGCCAAAGCCGAGCCACGCAATGAACAAGGGCGCAAACGCCACTTTGGGCATTGTATCAAGGGCGACCAGATAAGGCATGATCGCGCGTTCGCCAAAGGCGGTTTCGCCCACCAGAATGCCCAACGAAAAGCCGATCGCCATGGCAAGGGCAAAGCCGTAGATCACCTCTTTCGTGGTGATCCATAGCGCAGACAGCATGTAATCACCCGTAAGCAGATTTTTCCCGACAAAGATCATGTCGTTGAATGTCTCGGCGGGTGTTGGCAGCACGATGCTGGACACAAGGTTAAAGCTGGTGGCGATCTGCCACAGGCCGACAAAAACGGCAAAGACGAACAGCATCAAAATGCTGCGCGGTATCTGGTCGAGAAATGATGTATGTTCCACCCAGACCGTATCGGGGGTGACGTTTTCATCGGTGTTGAGGTTTGCGTCGCTCACATCGCTTCTCCCTTGTCCAAAAGGCCGCGAATGTAATTTACGGTCTCGCCAAATTTCGGTGTTGTCATCATATCAAGCGTGCGCGGACGCGGCAGATCAACGGTTACGACCTCTGCCAGACGGCCGGGGCGTGGTTTCATGACATAGATATTATCCGACAAAATCACCGCCTCTTGGATCGAATGGGTCACAAGAAAGGCAGTGGCGTTTTGTTCGGTGCAAATCCGCTGTAATTCCATATTCATCATATCGCGCGATAATTCATCCAGCGCGCTGAACGGTTCATCCAGTAACAAGACCGCAGGTTCGGTAATCAGCATCCGGCAGATCGAGGCGCGCTGCGCCATGCCGCCGGATAATTCATTGGGAAAGACGTCTTCAAAGCCTTTCAGCCCGACGATATCCAACAGGGCGCGCGCCTTTTCCTTGGCCTTTTCGGCAGCGGCGCGACCGTCACGAATTTCGATTGGCAGCACGATGTTTTCAATCGTGGTCCGCCATGGGAACAGCGTTGCTTGCTGGAACATCATGCCGATGTCACGGCGGGTGCCGGTGACCGGTTTGCCCTGCAAGACAACGCGCCCTTTGGTTGGCGGGATCAACCCCGCCATAATTTTCAGAAGTGTTGATTTTCCGCAGCCACTCGAGCCGATCACAGATGAAAAACTGCCTTTGCGTAAGGTCAGGCTGACGTCATCAAGGGCAATCACGCGGTTGCGTGCGTAGGTCTTGCTGACATGGGTCAACTCGTAGACGGGCGCGCCAAAAGCGGCTTGCACGTCAGACGTGGCTGCGGAAATTGTCGTCATTACTTCATCGCCTCATGCGCCATAGCGGTGAATTCGTTGGTATAGGCTGCGGTCAGATCGGGCAGGGGTGCTGCCAGATCGCCACCTGACACAAGGCTGGCTTGCCATTCTTCCCAAACCTCGGGGGGCTGATAGCCAAGACCGTTGGTCATATCGACGGGAATGGTTTTTGAACGCACCGCGTCAAACAAGGCCGACTGGAATTGTACATCTTCGCCTTCTTGCGGATTGGCGTCTTTCAGATGCGCCAGCACGGTGTCGCGGTTGGCATCGTCCAGCGCAAAGGCGTGACCACGTGCAAAGGCGCGCACAAAGCCTGCGACCAATTCAGGGTCGGTTTCGATCACATTGCCCATTGTGGCAATGCCATTGCCAAAAAAGCGGGCAAATTCGGACGGCGTGATGTCACGCACAGCCATGCCGCGCTGGTTCAAGATCGCGGCATCCGCAGTCGATGCCGAATAGGCATCCATCGCGCCGGTGGTAAAGCCGACGGTCGCAGGGCCGCCATCACCCACGGTCAGGAATTCGTAATCGGTGCCTTCGGTCAGGCCGGAACCGGCCATCACATTGCGGGCGAAACCAACTTCGGCACCATCGGCGGTGCCGGTGCCGATCACTTTGCCACGCAGACCTTCGGGGCCTTGAATATCGGAATCGGCACGCACGACGACGCCAAAGTTACTGCGCGCCGCGACGTTATAGATAAAGACCGCATCTTCGCCACGCGCCCGCGCCGCAAGAACAGGGCCGGGGCCGGGGCGGCCAAATTCGGCCTGACCGGCGGCCAGTGCTTGCAGCACTGCGCTTGAACCGTTGATCGATTCAACGGTGACGTTCAGGCCTTCTTCGGCAAAATAGCCTTCGCCGATTGCGACGAAGACGGGAAACGAGTTGATCGCCGATGGGCTGGGCTGAACGAATGTGACATCGCGCAAATCCTGTGCCATCGCGACAGTACTGAGTAAGCCGAAGACAGGAACGGTCGCCAGCAACTTTGTAAAGGTTCTTCTGGTAGTCATTTGGGTCTCCTCCCGTTGTGTTTGGTCGTTGCCGCCCGGTTGACCGGATGGCGCCATGCGTCATGCGTTGCGCACGGTATTTGCCAGTTGTCCGATCTGGGACACGTCACAGACAACTTGATCCCCCGCTTTCAAAAACTGCGGCGGGTCCATCGCATAGCCAACGCCCGACGGTGTGCCGGTGGCGATGATATCGCCCGGTTCCAAGGTCAGACCCTCGGACAGGGATGCGATCAGCGTTGGAATGTCGAAAATCATATCAGCCGTTTTGCCGTTTTGGCGTTGTTGGCCGTTCACGCTGAGCCGGATTGACAGATCATGCGGGTTCTTGATCGCGTCTTTTGTGACGATCCAAGGCCCGATGGGGCAGGACCCATCAAACCCTTTTCCTTTGAAATACTGTCCGCCATGGCGGCGCTGGACGTCGCGGGCGGTGATATCATTCAAAATCGTATAGCCGAAAACGTGATCAAAAGCATCGGCTTTGGCGATGTTGCGTCCGGGCTTGCCGATGATGACGGCCAGCTCCACCTCGTAGTCGATGTCTTGGGATATCGTGGGGAAGATCAGCACATCACCACCAGGTGCCACGACAGATGTCGGTGGTTTGGTAAAGAACACCGGATGTTCGGTGACGCCGACTTTGATGTTTTGGGCCTTTTCGCCTTCGGCGATATGTTCGGCGTAATTGCGCCCGACGCAAAAGATGTTTTTGCGCGGATCAGGGATTGGCGCCATCAGCACAGCGTCAGACACGACGGCATGTGCATGCTGGCCGCTGTCGGCTTGGGCCACAAGGGCGGCCACACCAGCCATTGCCGCATCACCGCCTTGGATCAGCGATTGCAGGCTGTCTGCCTCCACCTTTGTTTGTGGATCGGCTGCGGCTGCTTGGGCGATGTTCAACCATGCGCCGCTTGCCAGTTGCGCCGCAGCGGCGGGTTTTCCGCCGATTAAGAGTGTCGCCAGTCTCATCAAGATTCCCCCGTGAAAATTCATGCGGGCTGATCCCTGACGCGATACCGAACCATCATACATGCAGCATGATGGCCTCACGACCGCCGGCGGGAACCCACTTGCTAATATCAAGATGGTTTTGTATTCCCGAAATCAATCAACCAATATGCGGATTGGTCGGAACGCGATGTCAAAGACCGAAATACTTGTCCAGCGCGTCAAACAGATGATCGACAGCGACGGCTATGCCCATAGCGACAGGTTGCCGTGCGAACGCGAGATGTGCCAAACCTTGGGGGTGACGCGCAACCAGCTGCGCCGCGCTTTGGCCGAACTGGAAGGGCAGGGGCTGATCTGGCGGCATGTCGGGCGCGGCACATTCCTTGGCGCGCGACCGGTGCTGAACCTAGAGGATGTCACCTATCTGCGCGATCGGGTAAAACCTGCGCAAGTGGTGTCGGTGCGTTTCACGATCGAGCCCGAGCTGGCGCGGCTGGCCGCGATTTACGGCAAAAAAGCCGATCACGAGGAAATCCAGCATTGCGCGGATCGCTGCCGTAATGCACCAGATTGGCGCGGCTATGAGGCGTGGGATAATAAACTGCATCACGCCATTGCGCGGGCATCACAAAACCAGTTGCATCTGTATTACTTCGAGACATTGAACGTCGTGCGCAGGTCGGTGGTTTGGGGCCAGCCGCGCAAGACCATCAAACCTGCCGATGGTTATTCAAGTTTCCATGAACATGACGTGATCGTGCAAGCGATCCTGACCCATGACGCAGATCTTGCAGCGCACTCGATGATGGATCATTTGCGATCGGTTTATAGCCGGATCTTGCCGTCGATGAATTTGGATATCCCCAAGGAATATGCCTGATAAATCAGGGCTTATCGGCACCCACGCGCGCATCAAGCAGGCCGTGGGTGCGTTTGGCGCCGTTTTAGGTCACGGTGACGGTCAAGCTGCCCAATCCGGCAATTTCCATTTCCATCACATCGCCTTTGACCACTGGGCCGACGCCTGATGGTGTGCCCGTCATGATCACATCGCCTGCGGCCAGTTCGAAATATTCCGACAGATAGGAAATCATCTCGGAGGTCTTCCAGATCAGCTGGTTCAGATCGCCTTGCTGGCGCAATTCGCCGTTAACTTTCAGGGTGATCGCGCCGCTGTCCAGATGCCCGACTTCGCTGACAATGTGGATCGGGCCAATCGGGGCAGAGCGTTCAAACGCCTTGCCGATTTCCCAAGGCCGCCCTGCTTTTTTCATCTCGCCCTGAAGATCGCGGCGCGTCATATCCAGCGACAGCGCGTAGCCATACACCAGATCAAGCGCATTCTCGACCGCGATATTCGTGCCGCCCGCCTTGAGAACGACGGTCAATTCAGCCTCGTGATGGACATCGGATGTATGGGGGGGATAGGGGAATGTGCCGGTGCTATCCAGATTATTGGGGTTTTTTTGGAAAAAGAACGGTGCTTCGCGGTCAGGATCATGACCCATTTCAATGGCATGGGCGGCATAATTGCGCCCGATGCAATAGACACGCCGCACAGGAAATGACCCGCCCGAGGCCACAGGTATTGTTGTGACAGCAGGCAATGGGATGACAAAATCGGACATTCTACCGCTCCAGTTTTTGTGATTTCACGCACACTAGTAGATAGCGCGCAGCGAGAGATCAATCTGACCAATGCTGTAATTGGTTGTTGACGAAGCCGATCAATGGCCGCGACTGCCAAGTGGTATCAAGCGGACGGGGGCGTTCACGGTGTGCGGTTGGGCGATGTGGCGAAGCCGCGGGCAGGCGGCGCGCTTTGTCAGGTTTGGAAGACCGGCTGTGGTACAATTGGTCTCAGGGCGGGTCTTCGTGTCACACCAGATTTCCGACCTGTCAGATGGCAGCAAATCTCACGATTTCAGAGCAATTGTCTTGGATCAAGAATTCCAGCGCACCTTGCCCAATTCTGTCACATCATATCCGGAAAGATGCGCTGCCCGGGCGGCAAATGCGTCGGTGCGCGCGAATGCCATCAGCGCCTGAACCTGAGGCTCGAAGTAGTCACGCCGACGCATGATCAGATCAAAGCTCTCGTTGCCAACCAGCGGAACGAAACCAAGCTGTCCCGACACCGCCTGCAGACCGATCCCGCAATCGGCTTCGCCAATCTCGATCATTGTCGCCAGATCCGCATGTGTTTCGGCCTGCCGTGGCGCGAATTGCAAATCATCCGCTGTCAGGCCCGCACGGCCGAGCAGGACATCAAGCAGCTGTTGCGATCCAGCCCCCTCTGTGCGCGCGGCGAAACGCAGGCGTTGTGACACGACATCCTCTAGCCTTTTGATTGCCCGCGGGTTGCCGGGGCCGGTCAACAGACCCATCGTCCTGCGCGCCCAATGGACCATGACAAAACCGCCGCCAGGCAGAAAGCTTTGCACGGCTGGCAAATTGTATTCCCCGCTGGCAGCATCCAGAAGGTGACTGCCCACGAGCATCGCGCGCCCGTCAGCCAATTCGCGCAGACCATGCGTCGAGCCATGTGTCAGCACCGCAAGTCCAGCCCCAGACTGCCTTAACGCCCATTCGAGAAGCGGGTCGTTCGACCCCGCATAGATTGGTGCTGCCCGAAATGCCCCTGCAACGGGCGCTTCGGTCTGCGCCTCAAGCCAGACATCAATCAAGCGGCGTGGAAACAGCAGCTTGCCTGTCGCACGGGTGAAGGGAATCGTCTGGCGCGTGACCATTTCATAGATCGTGCGCTGCTTGACCCGAAGATATTCAGCCACCTCGGTTGTCGTCATCAGGCTTGGCACGCCGGAACGGGTGCTCTCATCATCCGGATAATTTTGCATAATAGTGCAAATCCATGCATTATTTAGGTGTTTGTGTAAGATACTGCATTCTGTTTAATTGTCCAAGATATTCGGGAGAATTTTGCGGCAATGGATGGTCCATTTCTCATCGCGCTTGGTCTCATTGCCTCTGGCGACCCTGCTTTGACAGACGTCATTGCGCTGTCGCTTAAGGTGACGCTGACGGCCGTGAGCATCGGTTGTCTGATCGGCCTGCCCTTGGGTGCGGGACTTGCGCTTGCGCAGTTCCCCGGTCGGGGCGCGATTGTCGTTGCTTTCAACGCTTTGATGGGGCTACCGCCTGTTGTCGCTGGGCTTTTGGTTTACCTGATGTTGTCACGCTCCGGCCCGCTGGGCGACCTCGCTCTTCTTTTTACGCCGACGGCAATGGTCATTGCGCAGGCGATATTGATCCTGCCAATCGTGATTTCGCTGACGCGTTCGGTCGTCGAAGACCTCTGGGCCGAGTACCGTGAACAGCTGCGTTCGCTCGGGGCGGGCCGTTTGCGCGCGGTGCCGACTTTGCTTTGGGATGGGCGGGTCAGCCTTGTGACGGGCATCCTTGCAGGTTTTGGCAGGGCGAGCGCCGAAGTCGGTGCGGTGCTGATCGTGGGCGGCAATATCGCGGGCCATACGCGCACCATGACTACTGCGATCACCTTGGAAACCAGCCGTGGCAGCCTGGGTCTTGCTGTGGCTTTGGGCATCATTTTGCTGCTGATCACCTTGTCACTGAACGCGGCGGCATGGGGGCTGGCGCAATCGGCACGGGGACGGTTGGGATGAAAGTGGATAAGGTCATTGCGCCAGCACAATCAATCCTTCCGTTGCAGCTGAGGGCTGTGGGCTATTCCGTCGGCAAGACGCGGTTGCTGGACGGGATTGACCTGACGGTCAGGGCGGGAAAACGACTGGTTGTGATGGGTCCGAACGGGGCAGGCAAAAGCCTGTTGCTGCGGCTCTGCCACGGGCTGATTCCGCCCACCTCGGGCAGTGTTTCCTGGCAGACACAAGACCCGCGACCGGCGGCGCAGGCGATGGTCTTGCAACGTCCGGTGCTGTTGCGCCGGTCCGTGCGCGCCAATCTGGATTATCCGTTGGCTTTGGCTGGTTACGCGCGTGCTGCGCGTGACGAAATGGTCCAGAAAACCCTGGCGCGTTTCGGGCTTATCGCGCTGGCAGAGCGGCCAGCACGTCTGCTGTCTGGTGGTGAACAACAGCGCCTCGCACTCGCGCGCGCATGGGCATTGCGACCGCAAGTCCTGTTTCTGGACGAACCATCGGCCGCACTCGACCCTTCGGCGACCCGCGCTATCGAAGACCTGATCGGCCAGTTCAGCGCCGAGGGCATCACCATCGTGATGACGAGCCACGATCTGTTTCAGGCGCGCCGGCTCGCGCAGGATATTGCTTTTCTGCACCGCGGACGGCTGATCGAACACGGCCCCGCTGCCCAGTTCTTCGACGCGCCCCAGACACCCCAAGCGCGGGATTTTCTGGGTGGCGCACTCATCTGGTAATTTTCAAATGATCAACAAGGAGAAGATCAATATGTTTTCAAACACGCGGGCAATTTTGCTCTGTGCCGTATCCAGCTTGGGATCGATTGTGGCAGTTCCAGCCTTTGCGCAGGATTTCATCACAGTCGCCTCTACGACATCGACCGAAAACTCAGGTCTGTTCGGACATATCTTGCCCCTGTTCTCGGAAGAAACGGGCATTGAAGTCCGCGTTGTCGCACAGGGCACAGGGCAAGCTTTGGAAACAGGACGCCGCGGTGATGTCGATGTGGTCTTTGTCCATGCACGTTCGGCAGAAGAACAATTTGTCGCCGAAGGTTACGGGGTTGCGCGGTTCGACGTGATGTATAACGACTTTGTTATTGTGGGGCCGGACAGCGACCCCGCCGATACGCGCGCCGCACAGAATGCAATGGAGGCGATGACGGCTATCGCGCAGGCCGGTGCAGCTTTTGCATCACGCGGCGACGATAGTGGCACGCATAAGGCGGAGCAGGCATTATGGTCAGCCGCAGGGATCGTGCCCGAGGGCGCATGGTATCTTGAAACCGGGTCCGGCATGGGGGCCACGCTGAACACTGCGGTCCAAGTTCCGGCCTATGCACTGACCGACCGCGGCACATGGTTGTCATTTGCCAACCGCGGCGACCTGACCATCACCTTTGAGGGTGATCCGGTCCTTTTCAACCCTTACGGCGTGATCCTCGTCAATCCTGAGCGTCATGCGCATGTCAAGGCGCAGGAGGGGCAGGCATTCATCGACTGGCTCGTCTCCGACGCTGGCCAGCAGGCCATTGCGGCATATCAGGTTGGTGGCAATCAGTTATTCTTTCCCAACGCGCAATAATAGAAAGGGCGGTCGCCATACAGGCGCCGCCCAACCTTTGCGTCCTGTCGGGCGATCTGCGATCATCCAACCCGCGCTGTCGCTATTTGCCTCCCTTCAATTTGCGCCCGCCGCGAACGGTCGGTTCGCAAAGCGGCTGCAAATTCAGGAGGCCTCATCCCTCGTGATCGTTTTTTGGCTTTGGCGAGGTTTTCAAAAGGTTCGTGTCAATTTCGACACCTATGTTCTTGCCAAGTTTTTTCAGGGCGGGCAGCGAAACGGCCATATCCATGATCGCATCGACCGTCTGGTTGATCGGTGATGTCGGCCCATCTCCACCTTTGCGGTCCAGGCCGCTGATCTGGTTGATCGAAATGCCGGTAATCTTTTCTGCCGGCTTTACCATTTCGGCCAGTATCTTGGGCAGGGCTTGAAGACGCGCCAGTTCTACTTCCATGGCGACCTGCGCTTCGGAGCGCGCATTCTCGGCTTGAATCTGCGCCAGCCTTGCTTCGGTTTCGGCCAGCTTCATTGCTTTGAGCGCTTCGGCCTCTTCACGTTTTGCAGCCGTCTTGTCCGCGGCGGTCGCCTTGTCGCTTGCTGCGGTGATTTTGGCGCGGACGGCTGCCGCTTCTGCCTGTTCTTGCGCGGCAAGCAAAGTCAACGCCTTGCGCCGCTCGGCTTCGGCCATTTGGCGGGCGGTTTGAACGGCCACTGATGCCTTGACCGCATCAATGCGCGCGGTGTCAGCGTCGGCATGGGCGCGGCTTTCTTCCTGCGATTTGGCGGCAAACGAGATTGCGCGGTCCTGTTCTGCAACTTCCAAAGCAAGGGCTTGCGCGATTTCGGCCCTCCGCAGGGTCAATTCCTTGGCGATATCCGCAGATGCAATATCTTGCTCCATCTGGATACGGGCCTGCGCGGCTGTCCGTTCGCTATTTGCTCTGCGCACGGCAATCTCGGAAATTTGCGCGGCCATCAGCGTTTCGACCTCTTGGGTCTGCGCGATTTCCGCACGCCGTTGTTCGAGGTCGATTTCGAGTTTGCGGCGTTCGGATTCCATTGCGGCGCGCGCAACGCTGACTTGACTGTCGCCTTCGATCTCGGCGCGTTCTTTCTTGGATTTGGCGATGACTTCGGCCAATTTGCGCATGCCGACCGCGTTAAAGGCGTTGTTTTCGTCCAATGCTGCGAAAGGTGTTTGATCAAGCGCGGTCAGCGACACTGAGTCAAGCTGCAAACCATAGTTGGCCAATGTGTCGGTCAGAGCGTCACGGACCTGCTTTACAAAGCTTGCGCGATTCTCATGAAGCTCATCCATCGTCATCTGTGCCGCGACAGAGCGTAGAGCATCAATCATCATCCCGTCGATCAGGCTTTTGAGTTGGTCGGGCTGAAAGACACGTTTGCCCAAGGTCTGCGCCGCACGCGTCACGGCATTATCGTTCGGGGTGACGCTTGCATAGAATTCGGCGCCGACATCCACCCGCAAACGATCCTTGGTGATCAGCGACGCTTCGCCAGAGCGCGCAACATCCATGCGCAATGTTTGCATGTTCACGCGGTTGATCTCGTGAAAGAAGGGGATCGCCAGCGCGCCGCCGTCGATGACAACGCGCCTGCCACCAAGCCCCGTCCGGACAAGTGCCACTTCGTTTGTCGCGCGTTGATAGAAGGACGCAGCCAAAGCGATGAAAATTGCCGCAACGATGACAATGACGATAATCCAACCCAGTGCAGACATGAGTTGCCCTCCCTTATGATGACAGCCCGTGCATCTCGCACAGGATGTTTGATGACATACCGCCGTCGGCGGGAATATTTGTGCCGCGTATCCATGTCGTCATGTCTGACAGCAGGAACGCAACGATGGGCGCAAGGTCTTGTGGTGTGCCGGGACGGTCCATGATCCGTGCGTCTTCCTCGGCGCGCGCGCCCAGAGTTTCGAGGAAATCCCCTAGGATGGGTGTATCAACGGGACCGGGGCTGACCGCATTCATCCGGATGCCACGATCACGCCAGGTCCATCGGTTCTGCATCGTCCAGGCGATCAGAGCCTCTTTGGAGAAAAAATAACTCCGACCGCCTTCATTCGTGATTTGATGATCCATGGCAAAGCGCGCGGCATCGTCAACATGAACGTCCTCGCTGGCGCGAATGGCGTGAACCGCGTCGGGCCAGCCAAAGCCTGCGAGCGACGCCAGATTGACGATGCTGGCCCCGTCGTTCAGTTTCGGTATCAATCCCAGTGTCAGATGTTTCAATCCAAAGAGATTGACCGCCACCACCTTATCGGCAGGGGCGGTGGGCGGCAGGCCTGCAATATTGGCGATGCCGTCGATCCCTTTGGGAAGGACGTCAATCAGCGCATCGATTGTCGCGCCATCGGACAGATCGGCGCGATAGAATTCTTCGACATGATCAAAACGTTTGGTCACATCAATGCCAAGCACTCTTGCACCCATTGCGCTACAGACCCGCGCTGTCTCTTGTCCGATACCAGAGGCGGATCCTGTCACAACAATCGTCTTGCCCTTCAACAAAGGCGCACGTTCCCAGCTCATGTCAAAACACGGCAGGGAAGGGGCGCCCACCACGGTCGAGCGTGATCCAGCGCGTTTCGGTAAAGGTTTCCATCGACCACTTTCCTCCGTGCTTGCCGACCCCCGAAGCTTTGCTGCCACCGAAAGGGACGTGCGGTTCGTCATTTACCGACGAGCAATTCACATGGCACATGCCGGTTTCAAGCTTGCGCGACATTTCAAGCGCGCGGTTTTCATCGGCGGTGATGATGCCAGCGCTGAGCCCGTATTCGGTGTCGTTGTTCAGTGCTATCGCCTCGGCGTCCGTGCGGAACGGGACGACCACGGCGACCGGGCCAAAGGTTTCATCCTGCCAGACGGCCATATCAGGTGTGACATTGATCAAGATTGTCGGTTCGACGAACCGGTCCCAGACCCTGCCTCCCAAGACCGCTTTGGCACCTTTGGCCAATGCGTCTTCGATCTGAAACTTGACGCGCTCGACTTGGCGATCGTTGATCAGCGGTCCGATCACATTCGACTTGTCTGCGGTATCTCCGGTTTTCAGCTTGGCCGCGCGGGCAACGAACTGGCGCAGAAAATCGGCATATATGTTTTCGTGAACCAGCACCTTTTCCACTGACATGCAGATTTGGCCCTGATGCATGAAACTGCCAAAGCTTGCAGCAGAGGTCGCCCTGTCCATATCCGCGTCTTCGAGCACGATTAAACTGTCCTTGCCGCCCAGTTCGACGCAAGCCTTCTTGAGATGGGCACCGGCCTTGGCGGCGATCTGGCGTCCAACGGGGGTAGATCCGGTGAAAGAGACACCCTTCACCATCGGATTTTCAACCAGTTCGTCGCCCATCTCGGCCACGCGATCGCGCGAGCAGGTGACAACGTTGAAAACACCTTTCGGGATGCCTGCCTCTTCCATTATTTCCGCAAAAAACAGGCCTCCAGCGTAAGGTGTGTCTTCTGATGGTTTGAGCACGATCGTGTTGCCCGCAGCCAGTGGAAAGGCAAATCCGCGTGACGTCAAAATGCCGGGCATGTTCCATGGGCTAATCACGGTCACAACGCCCATCGGGACGCGCTGAACCATCGAAATCTTGCCGTGCTGCGAGGGCAGCATTTCGCCAACCGCGTTATAGCACATGGCCGCCGCAGCCCTGAAAACCTCGGGGACATAACCGGCCTCAAACATGCCCTTGCCGAACCATCCTCCGCCTTCGGCTTGGGCGGCCGCGACGAAATCCATCTTGCGGGCTTCCCAGATGTCGGCGGCCTTTAGCAGTATTCTGGCACGATCCTGAAAGTGCAGCGCTGCCCAAGCCGGAAAGGCCGCTTGGGCGGCGCTGATCGCATCGCGCGCCTCGGTGCGTCCGCCATCGGGCACTTGCGCCCAGACAGCACCGGTTGACGGGTTGATATCGTCAAACATCTGCCCTGATGAAACCCAGTTTCCACCAATATACATGCCTTTGACCAAAGAGTGTGAATCGAGCATCCTATTTCCTTTCAAAACCGTTGCCATCAGGCTGTCTGCGATAAACCTCGACACGTGGCGCGCGGTAAACTTCAATGACCGGACAAGGCTTTGCCTCTGGCGACCGGTCGAGGCTGGGTGGGATCGACTGGCGGTGCGTCAAAAGCTGCGGCTTGGGGCGATTGCGGGCGTTGATCGCGCCGCTTTCGATCTGTGCAAGGGCTGCGGCAAGTCGATCACTTGGCACCACGACCTTGGTTTGGTGGTTGGTCGAGGGGCGCTTTTGGGCGTTCGCGCTGACACTTTGACTGCTGGCGGCCGCAACCAGATCAGCCACTGATCGACCCAAGATCGCATCCGCAGATTGTGTTTTCTGACTGCGCGGCCTGATCGTGAACGACTCTGACCCGGTATCGGGTATCGTCGTCGTTGCAGATTCTTTTGCAGCGGGTTCGCTGCTGCCCACACCCAGATAGGCCGCCTGGACAGCAGGGTCACGCATCAGGTTTGCAGCGCTGTCTTCATGCACCACACGCGCGTTTTCAATCAGATAGCCCCTGTCCGCAATTGCAAGAGATTGTTTGGCGTTCTGTTCGACCATCAACACCCCGATACCAAGGTCTTTGACCCTTGCAAGATTTTGGAACAGCTCTTTGGAGAGCAACGGCGATAGCCCGAGCGAGGGTTCGTCCAGTGTCAGGATCGTCGGGTTCGACATCATCGCGCGACCGATCGCAACCATTTGCTGTTCGCCACCTGACATTGTTCCAACAATCTGTTTGGTGCGCTCGCTTAGCTTGGGGAAAAGGGTAAAGACCCGTTCGAGCGTCACTCTTTCGTCCTCACGCGCCCTTGCCGAATACGCCCCAAGTGTCAGGTTTTCGCGCACCGACAGATCAGGGAAAACACCACGGCCTTCTGGCACCAGAGCAAGGCCGACATCGACGATTTTGTTTGCGGGCAGGCCCAGAAGATCGGTTCCTTCCAAGCGGATTTCGCCTGCAACAACGCCCTCGCAAATGCCACTGGCCGCTTTGAGCAACGTAGATTTGCCTGCCCCGTTTGCGCCCAAAATAACGACGATTTCGCCTTTCGAGACCTTGACCGACGCATTTTCCAGTGCGCGGTGTTGTCCATAGCTAACGGTGACGTTGTTAAGCTCAAGCATCGTCGTCTCCCAAATAGGCGGTGATGACTTTCTTGTCGGACAGAACCTGTGTTGGTGTGCCTTCCGCGATCTTGGTGCCGGCAGCCATCACGACGCAGCGGTCACACAGTGACCTGATCGCATCCATCACATGTTCCACCAGAATGATTGTGCGGCCTTCATCCCTCAGCGATTTGATCAGGTTTATCCCGATCTGAAGTTCCGTCGGGTTCAAACCCGCCAGCCATTCATCCAGCAAAAGCACTTTTGGATCGCTTGCCAGCGTGCGGGCCAGCTCAACGCGTTTTGTGTCGATATAGGTCAGTTGGCCCAAAGACATATCGCCTTTGCCGCCAAGCCCCACTCTTTCCAGCAATTTTTCCGCATGTTCGTTGGCGTCATGTCCCCAGCGGCGACGGTGGCCAAAGACTGCGCCAACAACAACGTTGTCACGCACGTTCATAGATGGCAGCAGCCGAACAAGCTGGAACGTCCTGCTGACACCCTTGCGGTTGATTGTTTGTGCCGGCAGGCCGGAAATACGGCTGCCCCAGAGCGACACATTTCCCGCCGTAAGGGGCAGCGCACCCGAAATCAGGTTCAAGGTTGTTGATTTGCCCGAACCATTTGGCCCCAGAAGCCCAACAACTTCATGTTCGGCCACGTCGAAATTCATGGCGTTGACCGCAACCAGACCGCCAAAACGTTTTGTCACGCCGCGAAGCGAAAGGACATGATTGGTCATATTATGTCACCTCATTCGCTTTGGTGCGGTGCAAGACTTTGTCCAGCAGACCCACAAAACCGTTTGGAAGAAGATAGACGATCACAAGAAATGCAACGCCGATGACCAAGGTCGTCTGATTGGGGAAGTTGGACGACACAGTTTCCAGCAAGAACGTGAACGGGATCACCCCGACCACTGGCCCCCAAAGCCGTGACGCCCCCCCCAGCAGGGCCATGATCACGACCTGAAATGACAGGATTGGCGCAAAAGCAAGCGACGGTTCGATATAGACATAGCGTGGCGCAAGGATGGCGCCGGTCATGGCCGCCACAGCGCCCGGCACCATGAACAAGAGAATTTTTGCACGGGCTGTATTGATGCCAGAATGCGCTGCAACAATTTCGTCATCCCCGATAATGCGAAGTGCAAAGCCAAGGCGGGACCGCCCGATCAGCCAACCTGTCAAAAAGACAGCCGCACAAAGACCCAAAAGCCACCAATAGATTCCGGCTTCATCAAGATCCGTTAGGACGTAAAGGCCTTTCTGGCCGGTGTTATTTTGCACCCATGTGATGACCTGGCGCACAAGCTCTGCCAGGCCAAGCGTAAAGATCACGAAATAGACGCCTGACAGCCGCAAAGTCGCAAGCCCGACAAGAGCGGCAAGGCCTGCACCGATCAGGCCCGCAAGGCCGACCAGCGCCCAGAAAGGAAGCGTCTCAATCCCCAATCCGGTCACATAAGTCCCGACGCCGAAAAAGGCAGCGGTCGCCAAGCTGATGTAATGCGTCGGTCCCGAAAACAGCGCCCAGGAGGTTGCAAGCGCGGTAAACATCGCAATCGTGACGCCAAGCCCAAGCCAATACCCGGTATCCGCGAAAGGCAGCAAGGCGCAGACGCCAAAGCCGAGCGTTGCGAGAAGCACGTTTCGTGTATCTGTTCCCGTCAGGCTCATGTCACTTTCTTTCCGAACAGGCCCTGCGGGCGGAACAACAAAATCCCCAAAAACATCACATAGGCAGCGGCAAGCGTCAGCCCCGGGTCAAGCAGACTGGCGACAACCGTTTCAAGAACGCCAAGCAGCAAGGCGGCGACAATTGTCCCGCGAACATCGCCAACACCACCCATAATGACGATAATCAACGCCTTGAGCGTGAAGACGACACCTGTTGACGCATCAAGCGTCAGGTAGGTCGAGATGAGCGCACCACCCACGGCCGTCACAGCCCCGCCAAGCGCAAACGCCAAGGCCGAGAGGTTTTTTACATCAATTCCGACCAATCGGGCAGATGCGGGCGCAGTGGCGATCGCGCGGATCGCCAGCCCTGCACGCGAGCGGTTCAGCCATAAATAGAGCGCCCCGCATATCACAACGGCCATGACAAACGATAGCACGCGGTTTGCACCATATGTATTGCCCAGCAACTCCACCGGAACCGCTAGAAAACTGTAGGAAAAGTAATCACCGCCAAAAAAGCTCAGCATCAGGCCGACGCCGATAAAGGACAGACCGAAAGTGGCAAGAATGCTGTCCCGTTCCAACTGGCCACGGTTCTTGGCGCGACTAACCAAGGGTTGCAGCATCAAGACATAAATCAGCCAATTCAAACCAAAGGCGATCGGGGCGACCACGAAAATCGTCAGGACCGGGCTTAACTGCGTGGATGTATATGCGATGAAAGCAAAATATCCCCCAGCGACCAAGACCTCGCCATTGGCAAGATTCATGATCCGTGCGACGCCGTATTGCAGGTTAAGTCCCATCGCAATCAACGCATATGTGCCACCCAACAAGATGCCAGTGATCAGAATGTCCAAAGCGCAGTTCCCTTTGTTCGTCGGTGCGGGGTGGCGCGAACGCCACCCCTTTGGAATTATTCCCAGCCGTCTTTCAAGATCACAGGCGATGTGCCATCGCGGCCCCGCGATGCAACACCCTTGAACACGCCGCCTTGCCACTGTCCGACTGTCCAGAAATCAGCATTCGAGTTGTTCTCATCAAAGCTGATTGGCCCGAGGATTGTATCAAATGACGATTGCTTGAGATGCGCGGTTACCGCAGCGCGATCAAGGCCAACGGCTTCGATAGATTGCGCCAGGATTTCAAGCGATGCATATGTCGTCGCAGAGGCCCAATAGTCAGGCTTGGCGCCAGTCACAGCTTCATGCGCGGCAGCATATTCCATGAATGCGGGACTGTCGGGGTTCACGCCACCGGCACCCAACACACCCTCTGCAGCCGCACCGAAACGTGCTCCGTAGCTTGGGAAGGGGGTCGCGACAGCCGTGTAAAAGGCCTTGACGTCAAGGTTTTCGATCATCGCCTGTTCGGTCAGACCAAACGTATCGGGCGGATAGGACCATGCGACAAAGGCGTCAGGTGCGGCTGCTGCGGCCCCCTTGATCACAGGCGACAAATCCTGCGTCCCAAGCGGGTAGGATGTTTCATAGACAATTTCAAAACCGGCCGCTTCGAACAGAGGTCTGGCTGCTGTTGCCAACTCGATCCCGAAAGCATCGGCAACATTGACCATCGCCACTTTGTCACCCATCTGGCCCGCATCACGCATATCGCTCAGAACTGCGACAACATCTGCGGCAAGCGCTGTGGTCGTACCCAATGTAAAGAACATGTTCGGGAATTGCGCGGCCAATTCAGGCTGCTGGTCGGTGATGGCCGACACAGCAATCTGAGGATAGCCGTAGCGATCAAACAGCGGTGCCGCGGCAAGGTTCAGGCCGGTGCCATAGGGGGCAATAATGAAATGTGCGTCGTCTTGTGTGGCCAAGCGCTGGACCGCTTTAATTGTCTCGCCTGGGTTGGTCTGATCATCATACTCGATCAGTTCAATCAACATTTTCTCGCCATCGACCGTCAGGCCACCAGCGGCGTTCACCTGCTCTACCCAAAGATAGATTGATGGCCACTGGGTGACTGTTGCCCCGCCGGCCAATGGGCCGGTTTTGGGTGCAACGGCACCGATGCGAATTGTGTCAGCATTTGCGGCATTGGCCGCCAGGGCGCTTGCGATTGTCAGAGCACTGACGAGTTTCAGGAATGGTCTGCGGTTCATTGCGTATCCTCCGTTTGCAATTTGTGGCTTGGGCATTTGCCCGTCGTGGTTCAAAGCGTTGGTGAGCGTCCGTCTTGGTGCGTGGCAATCCACCTTAATTCGGTGAATTCATTGATCGCCTGCTCCCCTCCAAAGCGCCCGAACCCGCTTTGCTTCATGCCTCCGAATGGCATTGAGGGGTCATCGTGGACCGTCGGGCCGTTGATCTGGACGACCCCGTATTCCAGCCGGTCGGCAATCGCCTGCGCACGATCAAGGTCGCGGCTAAACACTGCGGCATTCAAGCCAAATTGTGAATCATTTGCGATTGAAACGGCTTCATCAGCGTCATGAACGCGCATGATGCTGGCCAGCGGTCCAAAGGTTTCTTCGCGGTACGCACGCATGTTGGCCGCGATACCGTCAAGCAATGCAGGCTGCATCACGCAGCCATCAATCTGGCCACCAACCAGCAGCCGCGCGCCTTTGGAGACCGCATCTTCGATCAATCCATTCACGCGATCGGCGGCTTCGGCAGAAATCATGCGACCAAGCGTGGCCGCTTCATAAACAGGATCTGCCGCCACGATTTGCCGTGTCCGCGCTTCGAGTTTAGCAACAAAGGTATCGGCAACTGCTTTCACCACAATGATCCAATCGGTGGACATGCAGATCTGTCCTTGATTGAAGAAAGCGCCAAAACAGGCGGCCTCTACTGCGGCATCCAGATCGGCATCTTCGAGCACGATCAAAGGGGCCTTGCCAGACAATTCAAGCAAAACAGGCTTGAGGTGGCGGGCCGCTTCCATCGCGACATCGCGCCCGACGCGGGTCGAGCCGGTAAAGTTGATCCGGCGGATGCACGGGTGGGCGATCAGCTGCACCATGGTGTCATGGGCGTCCTCGGCGCTGCTGATCACGCAATTCAGCACGCCTTTGGGAAGCCCTGACGCGTTGAGGACATCAACCAGATATTGGTGCGTTTTGGGGCAACGCTCCGAGCCTTTCATCACAACCGTATTCCCGCACATGAGCGCACCGGCAATCGCGCGCACCCCCAGCGTGATCGGCGCATTCCAAGGCACCATTCCCAGCGCGACACCCGCCGGCTGTCGGCGAATGACAGAGCGTTTTCCGCTCTGTGGGTCAATGATCAAGCGATCTTCCAGCGCAGGACCAAGGCTTGCCACATGCGCCAGCATTCCGATCGCCAGATCGATGTTGAATTCCGTCCACGAACGCGAAGCGCCCACCTCTTCTGCGGCGAGCGCGGAAAATTCCCGCCGATGCGCATCGAGCGCTGGCATAAGGTTGCGCATGATCTTTGCACGCTCTGCGGTTGTCCAGCGTGACCATTCAGGAAATGCCGATGCGGCTGCGTTCACGGCAGCATCGACCGCGAATGCGGCCGCATTCGCACCAGAGATCAGATCTAGCCTAACAGCCGGACGATGCACTTCAATTCCCCCCTGTTCCCGCGCGGACGAACCTCCATAAGTCCACGCAGCAGGCCCGAAACCTTGGCCCGAGGGTTAACTTAGGCGAAGGCACCTTGTAATAAATATTGATATCTGGCTTTTTATTGTCAGTATCCGGTTATGAAGAAGGTGATCACCGGTCTCGCAACGCATCAAACGACAATCCATGCCGATGTTTTTCATGGCGGCTTGGGTGACCGGTTTCTGGGTGGCTTGGTGGATTTCCCTGGCCGGACCACCCGGTGCCTGTTGGTTTTGTCGGGTAGCGCTGTTCGCCTGACACCAGACAGTGAAGAGACAATTGTCGGTCCTGCGATCAATTGGGGCCCCAAAGATCTCGATACGCGGATCAAGGCAAAGGCGGGCAGTAACGGCGTGATTATGACGCTTGGGGATACCACGCTGAGCGATGCCATCGGTCACAAACCCGAAGTCGCCGCACTTCGCCTGATGTCGGGCCGTGAGTTCACGCTGAACCTGCGCGAGAAACCGGATATCGTCCAGACGCTTTCAACCTGCTTTGCCGCGATCTTCAAAGAGCTGGACGCCGCACAGACTGGCATGGAAACCGTGATCGAGGCGCAAATACGGATCATGCTTGTTTCTCTTTGGCGGGCTGGCGTGAATGAAATGATTGAAGATCAAAGCTATAAGACGGCAAACCTGACGCTTGAAAGGTTCCGGCATTTGGTTGAGGCGCATTTGCGTGATCGGTGGCCTGTCAAACGGTTTGCTGCCGAACTTGGGGTTTCACCCGACCGGTTGCATGACATCTGCACACGCACCTTGGGCAAGCCGCCACAGCGCCTTATTCGGGATCGCCTGACCTTTGAAGCGCAAGCATTGCTGCAACGATCACATCAAACACTTGACCAAATTGCCGATCATCTTGGTTTTAGCAGCACATCTCAATTCAGCGCGTTCTTCTCGACAGAGTTAGGCATGCCCCCCGGCGCATTCAGAAAGGCAAACGCAGAGCATGCAGGCAGCTTGCAGAAAATGCCGGTCGCCAGCTATGCAGATTGGCCCTAAGGCTGTGCCGTCAGCCTATTCGCGTGATCCGTGCACATAAGTCCTGTGCCGCAGACAGGCTGCGTGCGGTGACCGCTGCCATTTGCGGCAGGATCATCCATTCAAGAACCCAAGCCGCACCCGAGCGTTCGTGTTCATGGATCAGGGCGTGGTGCATGCCCGCAAGCTGCGTCGCGTTGAACCGCGCATTGCTGACAAGCAGTTCGGCAAGTATCGGATTGTGTTTGTGAGGCATGGCAGAGGATCCACCGCCGCCTTGCAGACTGATTTCTTCGATGCCTTGTTGCGCCATAAGGCAAATGTCTTGCCCCATTTTGCCCAAGCTGCCGGTCACGAGAGAGAGCAGGTTGGCATAATCCGCGATGTGATCGCGCATGGCATGTTGCGCTTTGGGCGGATTATAGAGGCCAAGACCGGCCGCCATCTCGGCGGCGATGGCATTTGCGTCATCCGCCAGCGCAGCGCGATCCCCAACTGCGCCGCCAAGGCTCAGCACTTCAATCTCGGGGCGCAACCGGTCCAACCGCAACGCGTGGCGCGCAACGGGTTGGGACCATGTCGCAAGCCTCTCGGCAAAGCGCATGGGCATCGCCGCCTGCATCCGGGTGCGCCCCATGATGATCTGATCGCCAAAACGGTTTGCGAGGTTTTCAAAACTTGCGTCAAGTGCGCTCAAGCGATCAGCCAATAGGGCGTTGGATGCTTTGATGGTCAGCGCCAGCGCCGTATCGATCACATCCTGCGATGTTGCGCCCGCATGGATCGCCGCGGCATCTGCGCCCGCGGCCCGTTTCAGTTGCGCCACCAGTTCGGGCACAACGACACCGTCGCGCATCGTGGCGGTCTTGAGGGCGTCAAGATCGGGTTGAAACTCAACGATCAGGCGGGCGACCTGTTGTGCCTTATCCGCGCTGATCCGACCAACCGCCCCCAAGGCAGCGGTAAAGGCCGCTTCAAACGCCAACATGTGCCGCATCTGTTGTGCCGGCCCCCAGATGGCAGTTGTTTCACTGTCCCCGAGCAGTCCGCCAAGCCATGGATGGTCTGTGAACCCTGTCATCGGATCGACTTATGCATCAGATTGATCGCTTCGGCGACAAGATGAGGGGCCTCGATGCAGGGCAGGTGGCCACAACCCGCGATCAGCTGAAATGTCGCCCCAGGGATCAATGCGCAAAGCCCGCGCACCAGATCAGGCGGGGTGGACAGATCTTCGGACCCGGCAATGCAATGTGTCGGGACGCGTATGGTCCGGGTGGCGGCGGTAAAGTCGGTGTCGCGCAATGCGGCGCAGGTACCGGCATAGCCGTCGACAGGCGTGCGGGACAGCATGTTGCGATAACCGGACAGTTCGACTTGGCGTTCGGCGATGAAACGCGCGCTGAACCACCGCTCAAGGATCGCCGTTGCCAAGGCGGCGAGCCCGCCTGTCCTGACTGCATCAATCCGTGTGTTCCACATTGCCGCATCACCGATTTTGGCCGCAGTGCAGCATAGCACAAGCCCCGACACAAGGTCAGGACGCGTTGTTGTGACACCTTGGGCTATCAGCCCACCGACAGACACGCCGCAGATCAGCGCCGAGGCAAGGCCAAGGTCATCCATTAATGCCGCAACATCACCCACCAAATGGTGCATGGTGATCTCTGTACCGTCGCTCAGACCGTGGCCGCGTTTGTCGATGCACAAGACAGGCGTTTGTGCAGGCAGCGCGGCAATCACCGCATCCCAAATCCTGAAATCGGTACCAAGAGAGTTCAGAAACACGACGGGCCTGCCCGAACCTGCCCGGAACCTGTAATGTAGCGTGGCACCGTTGAGTGAAACAAATGTCATCGGGCGAAAACGGGGCAGGCGCGGTTCATGCGGCGCTCTTTTGTAGACCAAGGATGTTGCGGGCATGCTGCCAAGTGGCGACAGGACGGTCGTACTTTGCGCATAGTTCAACCGCACGTCTGACAAGTGCGGCATTCGACGGGGCAAGGGTGTCGCGATCAAGACGCACGTTGTCCTCGAGTCCGGTGCGTGTATGCCCGCCCTTTGAGATGGCCCATTCATTCACCGTCAATTGCGCAGGCCCGATGCCGGCGGCACACCATTGCGCGTCAGGCGCAAGCCGCTTGAGCGTTTCTATGTAAAAGTCAAAGATCGGCTCATCAGCGGGCATGGCGTTTTTGACACCCATCACGAATTGCACATAAAGCGGGCCTTTTAGGCGCCCGTCTGCCGCCATCCGCGTCGCCTGCACGATATGGCTCAGGTCAAAGGCTTCGATTTCGGGTTTGACGTTATGGGTCATCATTTCCGCGGCAAGCCAATCAACAAGATCGGGGCTGTTTTCATAGATCCGCGTCGGGAAATTGTTTGATCCAACAGACAAAGAGGCCATGTCGGGGGCCAACGACAACATACCCCCGCGTTCTTTGCCAGCACCTGACCGCCCGCCGGTGGAAAGCTGGATAATCATGCCGGGGCAGTGCTTTTCAATGCCCTCTTTCAATCGCGCAAAGCGTGCCGGGTCGGATGTGGGCTTGCCTGCGTCATCACGCACATGGCAATGCGCGATGCTTGCGCCTGCCTCGAATGCTTCCTGGGTGCTTTCGATCTGTTCGGTAATCGTGATCGGAACAGCAGGGTTGTTGGCTTTCGTTGGCAATGATCCGGTGATCGCAACGCAGATGATACAAGGGGTTGTCATGGTAGGTTACACATCCAGAAAGACGGTTTCATTTTCGCCTTGCAGGCAGATGTCGAACCGATAGGTTTCGCCATCGCCCTTTGCAATCAGCGTATCGCGCCGGTGTGCCTGTTCGATCAGGGTCAGGACAGGGTCTTTGTCGTTCGCGGCGGCCGCGTCATCGAAATACATCCGCGTGTTTAAACCGACATTGATGCCACGCGCGACCAGCCACAGGTTCAGGTGGGGGGCGGTTTTGCGCCCGTCACGCCCAACGACTTCACCAGGCTTGATGGTTTCAAGGGTAAATTCACCGCTTTCAAAATCAGGGATCACACGCCCCCAGCCGCGAAATCCGTCTTCGACATCGCCTTGCCCGGGATAAATGCCGGCAGCATTTGCCTGCCAGATCTCGATCAGGACATCCTTGACCGGCGCTCCGGTCCCGTCGGTGACGATGCCGGTCACCTTGATCCGCTGGCCTTTGGCATTTGGTCCGGCAATATCGTGTCCGAGTTCATGAGCGTATATATCAAAACCTGCATCACCTGGCGCGAGACCGATATGCACATAAGGTCCCGCAGTCTGCGAGGCTGTCTCTTTGCGGTAGTCGAGTGATTGCGTCATCGTCAATTCCCCTCGGGGCGGTTTTCAAAGAAGGTAGAGCGGCTGCCGCGCAAAATGATGTCAAACTTATAGGCGATGCTATCAAGCGGGATCGTCGCATTCAGATCCAACGCAGCGACAAGCTGATCTATAGCGCGCTGGTCAGGGATCGTTTGAACAATCGGACATTTGGCGATGAGCGGATCACCTTCGAAATACATCTGGGTGATCAGGCGTTGCGCAAAAGCCGTGCCGAAAACAGAGATGTGGATATGTGCCGGACGCCAGCTGTTGATCCAGTTGCGCCAGGGGTATGCGCCTGGCTTGACCGTCCTGAACCGATAGAAACCGTTCTCGTCGGTCAGGGTCCGACCGCAGCCACCAAAATTTGGGTCAATCGCTGCAAGATAGGAGTCTTTTTTGTGCCGGTAGCGACCGCCTGCATTTGCTTGCCAAATTTCTACCAGCGTATGCGGCACGGGCCGCCCGTTTTCATCCAAGACCCTGCCATGCACGATGATCCGTTCGCCTATCGGGTCGCCGGTTTTGGCATAATTGCGCAGCAGATCATTATCTATGGCGTCAATCTCGTCATGCCCAAAGGTCGGGCCGGTCAGCTCGCTCGCAGACCCTTGGATCGACAACAGCGCGTTGCGCGGGGAACGCGCGAGGCTGGTCTTGTAATTTTGCGCCAATGCGGGCGGGTGCCACTCGCGGTCGCGTTGGTAAAGTTCAGAGGTCATGTCTGTTCCCCTTCCATTTCTGCATAGGTTTGTTTGGCCAGCTTGATCGCATGATTGGCCGCGGGGACACCTGCATAGATTGCGACGTGCTGGAAGGCCTCGATCACGTCTTGTTTGCTGGCGCCGGTGCGCGCAGTCGCACGGATATGCATGGGAATTTCTTCGAAGTTCTTGGTCGCCGCCAAAAGTGCCAATGTGATCATCGAGCGTTCGCGTTGCGTAATCGCATCCGATGCCCAAACACTGCCCCATGCGCCTTCGGTGATCAGCGTTTGAAACGGACGATCAAAGTCGGTTTTGGCGGCTTCTGCCTTGTCGACATGCGCGTTTCCCAAAACGGCGCGCCGCGTTGTCATGCCTTTATCAAACCGATCAACCATTGTGATCCTCCTTAAGCAGTGAACGCCAATGGTTGGCGTAAATCAATATGGTAACCCGACATAGTTTTCGGCCATCGCCTTTTGCGCCGCTTTGTTGGAACGCAAAAACTCCAGATCGGCGACCTGCATTTTCAGGTCAAATTCGGATTGATCAGGATAGCGGTGCATCATGGATGAAAACCACCAGCTGAACCGTTCGGCTTTCCACACCCGTGCAAGCGCCTTTTCAGAATAGCGGTCGATCCCTTCGGTGCTGCCGCGCGCATAGTAATCCGTTAGCCCATGATAAAGGTAATGGACATCCGATGCTGCGGTATTCAGCCCCTTCGCCCCTGTCGGCGGCACGATATGTGCCGCGTCACCGCATAAGAACAGGCGCCCCCAGCGCATTGGTTCTGTCACAAAAGACCGTAAAGGCGCGATAGACTTTTCAATGGAAGGACCCGTCACCAGACGCGCGGCTTGGTCGGCTGGAATGCGGCGTTTGAGCTCTTGCCAGAACGCCTCATCAGTCCAATCTTCGGGTTTGTCGCTCAGGGAGCACTGGATATAATAGCGGCTCAGGTTCTCATTGCGCATCGAACACAGCGCAAAGCCGCGCGGCGAATTGGCATAGATCAATTCATGGTTCACCGGCGGCGTTTCGGACAGGATGCCAAGCCAGCCGAAAGGATAGACCTTTTCGTACTCGCGGCGCACATCAAGCGGAATTGTCTGGCGGCTGACCCCATGAAAGCCGTCACATCCGGCGATGAAATCACAGTCCAGCCGTCGGTCCTCACCGTCGACACGGTAGGTGACATAGGGCGCATCACTATCGGCGCCGTGGATCACGACGTCATCGACATTGAATTCAATCAGCCCGCCTGCCTTTTCACGCGCAGCGTATAGATCGCGGGTAACTTCGGTCTGGCCATACACGATCACCGGGGTGCCGGTATGCTCGGTAAAATCGATCCGGAACATCTCATCACCGTAAGAAAGCAGCGTGCCATCATGCTCATAGCCTTCTGAATGCAGGCGGTCCGCGCATCCGGCCTCTTCCATGAGCTTGACAAGGCCCTGTTCCAGAACACCCGCGCGGATACGGCTCAGGACATAGTCCTTTGTCTTGCGCTCCAACACGACGCTTTCGATGTTGTGCCTGTGCAGCAGCTGCGCCAACAAAAGCCCCGAAGGCCCGCCACCGATAATTGCGACTTGCGTTTTCATGCAGTTCTACTCCTCTTGATGAACAGGAATGGCATATTGAAATGGTGATGAAAATAAACTAATTGACCGATTTAGTTGCTATTTTGGGAAAGTAAATGGATCGCAGGATCAAGTTTCGACATCTCAATGCGTTCAGCACCATTGCCCGCGCGGGCAGCCTCAAACGCGCAGCCGAACAGATGAACCTGACGCAACCGGCGATTTCGAAAGCTCTCAAGGAGTTGGAAGAGATTATCGGCGTCGTGCTGCTTGCGCGGAGCAGGGCGGGGGTTCAGCTGACCGCCGAAGGTGAAATTTTCCTGCAATTTGCTGAACAAAGCATCTCTGCCTTGCGTCACGGGTTGCGCAATGTGCGTGCCACCGGCCTGTCTGCTGGCAAGTTGCGCGTTGGGGCGCTGCCAAGTGTTGTGTCGCATCTTTTGCCGCGGGCCGTATCTGATTTTGGGGAAACAAACCCTGATACCTTGCTAGAGCTTCACGAAGGCCCGCATCAGGATTTGGTGACACGATTGCGCAATGGCGGGCTTGATCTGGTGGTTGGTCGTCTGGGGCGGCCCGAAACAATGACGGGATTGGAGTTTCTGCAACTTTATACCGAACAGGTGGTTGTCGTGGCGCACCCCGACAGTCCGGCGGTATCGGTCCGCCAGTGGCAGGATCTGGACCGGTTCCGGGTGCTTTATCCGCCCCAAGATTCCGCGATCCGGTCGCTGATCGCGCGGTTGCTTATCTCGCAAGGTGTGCCGCTTTTCACAAATCGGATCGAGTCCGCATCCTCCGCCTTTGGGCGTGCTGTGACACTGGCTGATCCACAAACGGTCTGGGTCATCAGCTATGGGGTGGTGGCCGGTGAGCTGGCCGAAGGTCGCTTGGTCGCGCTTGATCTGGACACATCTGCCACCACGGGCGCTGTCGGCATCATGTCACGGTCACAAGAGGTCCGCTCGGTCGTGGCGCGTGCCTTCATCAGCGCTCTTTTGCGTGCAGCACCCGATGCGATGGCCTGACGCTAGCTGACACGCGCTCCAACAGGCAGCGTTGCCGGCGCGGCATTCAGCCGCTCAATCGCAAAACCCGCCGCCGCTTTATAGGTCGCCATAAACTCTGAGCGCTCTTGCGCAGGGATCACATCTTCGATGTCCTCAAACACACCGCCACAGCGTTCATCCAAAAGATTGAGCAACCCGAAAGGCCCGGCCCCGCGATTGCGCAAAACAAGCGCCGAGATCGGCGCGCAAAGCTGCGCATCATATGCCGACAGGGCCGCGGGCGTCACGCCGAGTTCCAGGATTTTTGCCCCAATCACGCGGGCATCGACGATGGCTTGGCTCGCGCCATTCGAGCCTGTGGGATACATCGCATGGGCAGCATCTCCCATCAAAGCGACAGGTCCGTCGACCCATGTCGGGATCGGGTCGCGGTCAATCATCGGGTTTTCATAGGCGCAATCGGTCTGCGCCAGCATCTCTGGCACATTCAACCAATCATAGCGGAACTGGTCGAAATGATGCGCGAAATCGGCAACTTCGACAGGCCTGAACCAGCCTTGTTCCTGCCAGCCGCCTGCATTGTCGCGGGTCACTTCGGCAATCCAGTTGATTTGCGCATAGCCTTCGCTATCGGGGGCCGAGATCGGATAGATCACCATGCGGTGTTCATGGGTGCCTAGCCCGACAAAGGATGATCCGGTGCGCATTGGCTTGGCGCGCACCGTGCCACGCCACATGACAGCGCCACCCCAATGAATCGGTGGCTGGTCTGGGTGCATCTGGGCGCGGATGGCAGAATGGATACCATCGGCCCCGATCAGGAGTTGCGCGGTTTGGTCTTCTGTGCGGCCATCGGACCCTGTCACCACGGCTGTGACACCAGTGTCGGACTGCCTCCAGCCTGTCACACGCGATCCCAAAAGCACCGCATCTGCGCCAAGTCTTTCAATGACTTTGCGGTAAAGCAGCATATGAAACGCCCCACGGTGGGCGGCGTATTGCGGCCATTTATAGCCTGCCTCCAGCCCGCGCGGTTCGGCATAGACCTCTTTGCCGTTCAGCCCCACCAAAGCCCATTCGCGGGCGGGGACCCCGACGCTGTTCATGTCCTGCTCGGTGAAACCAAGATCAAATAGCTCGCGCACCGCGTTGGGCTGGATGTTGATGCCAACCCCCAAAGGCTTCATCACAGGCGATGTTTCGATCACGCGACAGCTGACCCCGATCTGGTGCAATGTCAGCGCCAAGCTCAGCCCGCCAATACCGCCGCCGGCGATCAAAACATCTGGGTGTGTCATAAATGAAGTGCCTTTTGCCTAGATCATCGCCTGTGCAAGCGCCTGAGCTCGCTGGGTGAATTATGGTTCTCAGCGACGGCGTCAATGCGCGCCCAAGCGGCGGCAAAAAACAAATTCGCTGTTTGCTGTGCGAAAGCGTGGGCTTGCGGTAACGGATCGGATGTCTGTGACATCGCGCTGCGCAAGATTTGCCAGTCGGCCAGACGCTGCAGCACAGGCGCGGACCCATGAGCCAGGTCGGTAACGAGATCTGCAAATTCATCCGCTCCGCCGCCTGCGCGCAGCCCACGGGTGGCAATGCTGCGTTCATGGATGCCGTTCGCCCCTTCGTAGATTGCACAGATCCGCGCATCCCGCCAAATCTGTTCCAGGCCATATTCGTTCAAATAGCCATAACCGCCGAGGATCTGGATGCCGAGGTCGGCCGCGCGTATCCCTGCCTCCGAGCAAAAGACTTTGCACAGCGGGGTCAGGAAATCACAAAGCGCGGGGCTATCTGCAGTTTCGACCGCCACAAGGGCGATGTGGCACATCGCGCGCGCGCCCAAAGCAAGGTGGCGTTGGTCGTCCAACATGCGCTGAACGTCTGCGTGCTGGTTGAGCAGGGCAGGTGATCCATGCGGCTGGCGGCCTTGTATGCGCTGCGCCGCATAGGCAGCCGCGATATCCGCGGCGCGGCTGGCGTGGGCCACCCCTTGCAGGGCGACGTCGATGCGAGCGTGGTTCATCAAGGTAAACATCGCTTGCAACCCTTGCCCCTCGGTGCCGATCAATTCCGCCTTGGCCCCGTCAAACCGAAGCTGGCAGGTGGGCGATGCGTGCAGGCCCATCTTTTCCTCGATCCGCGTCACGCTGACGTCGGGCTGGGCGGGGCACATGTACAAGGACAGCCCGTTCATGCCAGCGTTTGCCGCACTGCTTCGGGCCAGCACCAGATGCAGGATTTCGGCTGACATGTCCTGATCGCCGCCAGAGATAAAGATTTTCTCGCCTGTGATCCGCCACCCGTCACCGGTGTTTTCAGCCCGGCACCGGATCGCCGAGAGATCCGATCCCGCCTGCGCTTCGGTCAGGCACATGGTCGAAAGGGCCGCGCCAGAGGCAAGTTTCGGAATCCACGCGTTCTGCTGGGCTGCCGTGCCGTATTTCATAAGCGTTGCAATCGCACCGGGCACCAGATTGCAGACCATTTGCATCGCGTGATTTGCGCCGGAAAATAATTCGGACACCCCTGCCGCGATCAAAGGCGAGGCCCCCATGCCGCCAAACGCGGCTGGGGCTGTCAGCCCTTGCCAGCCGTCTTGTGCCAGTTGGGCATAGGCCGCGACAAAGCCGTCGGGCATCCGGACGCGCCCGTCGACAAGTTGCGCATGCTGGCGGTCACCCACCGCGTTGAGCGGCGCAATGACCCTTTCGGCAAAACCGGCAAAGTGGCCCAAGATGTCACCCGCCAATTCTGGGTCCCATGCGGCAAGCGCGCCGGCCCCCGCCACATGATGCAGCGAGAAAAGGATATCTTCGGTCGGGGCAACAAAGGCGGTCACGTCAGGGGCTACTTCAACAAGACTGGGATTTGAACAGCCCCACGAAAGCCAAATCCGCGCCAGATCACAGCGTCAGTATCGGGGATTTCCATATTCGGGAAACGGTCAAACAGGATTGGCAACATCACCTTGCCCACCGCGCGCCTTGCCACATGGGTGCCTTGGCAAAAGTGCGGCCCATTGCCGAAGGATTGATGCGGGTTCTTGTCGCGATAGACCTCAAACACCTCGCCGTTATCAAAGAAGTCTTCATCGCGGTTAGCGCTGGCCTGAATCGTCATGACCGTGTCGCCTTTTGGGATGAGATAGCCGCGAATTTCGGTATCGACGGTCACAAGCCGCGACGAAGCAGAAATGGGCGCGACCCAGCGCACACCTTCTTCAAAGGCTTTGTCCCAATCCTCACGGCGTTTTACTTCGGCCAGTTGATCGGGATTGGTCAAAAGCCCGTAGATGATCGTGTTGAGCGCATCGCGTGGTTCATTGATCCCGCCGCCGATGGCGATTTTGATGTTGGCGTAGATTTGCGACATGGGGATCGGATCTTCGGCATTGAGCATCACGGAAAACGCCGAGTTGTTCGGCGCAGCGCGGTGGCGATCCTGAATGCGGTCGAGCAGCGCATCAATGGCGTCATTGGCGCGGTCGCTGCGGGCAAAGGGTTCATCCCGCCAACCGAAGTTGCCTGCGCCTTCGATAAGAGCTTGGGACCATTCCAGCATATCGTCGTCACTGGCGTCTTCCATACCCAGCAAGATCGCAAGGCCGCGCGCGGCATAGGCGCCTGACAAGATCGCAAACAGGTCTACGATTTCGCCGCGCGGCAGGCGGCTGACATATTCGCGGGCGATCTGCTCGTATTTGGGCATCCAGTCTGTCTGGATCACTTTGGCGGTAAAGGCGGGCGCCATCGCCATCCTCTCGCGGCGATGCTCGTCGCCGTCCTTGCGCATGAGCGTATGGGCGCGGAACGCCCGCTTCATCGGCGTATTGGGATCGTCAGAGCTGAAAATCTCGGGATTGTCTTTGACGTATTTTGTGTCGACAGCCTTTGTCAGCAGGGTGCGGCCTGCGGATTTTACGCGCAACACCGGGGCTTGGGCGCGCAGGCGGCGATAGATCGGAAACGGGTCGCGGTCCAATTGGTCCAGCGTAATCTGCTCGTCCAGTGGTGCTAAGTTTGGCATGTGTCATCTCCTCCCAATCGACGCTGTCTAAGACGTGGCTTCACCCAAAATCCGCAATGCGTTTTCTTTGAGGATCAAGGGCCGGACTTCGTCTTTGAAAGCAGCAGCTTCAAAGTCGGCCAACCACCGGTCCGGCGTGATGGCAGGCCAGTCAGAGCCGAACAGCATCTTCTTTTTCAGGATCGAATTGGCGTAGCGGATAAATGTTTCGGGGAAGTATTTGGGCGACCAGCCAGACATATCATAATAAACATTCGGCTTGTGCTGGGCGACGGCCAGACCTTCCTCGGTCCATGGAAATGACGGGTGCGCCAGCACGATTGGCATATCGGGGAAATCAACTGCGACGTCATCAAGGTACATGGGGTTAGAGTATTTCAGCCGCATCCCCATACCGCCGCGCATACCCGATCCAACACCTGTTTGGCCGGTATGGAACAAGGTAATCGCGCCTTCCTCGGCGCATGCTTCCAAGACGGTATATGCCGTTTCGCGGTCATTGGGGTAAAAGCCCTGCATCGTGGGATGAAACTTGAAACCGCGCACGCCAAAGTCGCGGACCAGACGGCGCACTTCGCGCGCGCCTGCCTTGCCTTTGTGCGGATCGACCGACGCGAAGGGGATCAGGATATCGTCATTCTCGGCGCAAATCCCTGCGACTTCTTCGTTGGAATAGCGCCGAAAGCCGGTTTCGCGTTCAGCATCAACAGGAAAGATGACCGCCGCGATATTGCGCTCGCGGTAATAGTTGGCAGTGTCTTGCACGGTGGGAAGCATACCCTGCGCGCCGGCTGGATTTTTGAAATAGGCGGCCATGCCAGCCTGAAATTCATTGTACCCATCATCGCGATGATCACAGCAGGGTTCTTCTGCGTGGGTGTGGAAATCAATGGCCTTGACCTTGGTGAAATCGACCATGCGAACCTCCGTTTTGCACGCGCCTTGCAAAAAAAAGGTATACAGTAAAACTGTTAACCTATACAACAGCTTTCAAATTAGGCCCCTAGGGGAGAAAATGATGCAGTCTTCGGCCCGCGATACGTCTGTCACACGCGTTGAATTTGACGGCGACATTGCGACCATTATTTTCAATCGTCCCGAAAAGCGCAATGCAATGAATGATGCGCTGGTCGACGCGCTTGATGCATTTTTTTCCAACCCGCCTGAAGGTGTGAGCGCCGTCATCCTGCGTGGCGAGGGCGGGCATTTCTGTTCCGGCCTTGATCTGGCCGAGCATGAAAGCCGAAAGCCGATCCCGGGCGTTTACCATTCACGCAACTGGCACCGCGTGTCCGAGCTGATCGAATTTGGCGGCTTGCCCGTGATTTCCGTGCTGACAGGTGCGGTCATTGGTGGCGGGCTTGAGATCGCGACATCGACTCATGTGCGGATTGCCGAACCTTCGGTGCGGTTCCAATTGCCCGAGGGGCGACGCGGCATTTTTGTAGGTGGCGGTGCGACCGTGCGCGTGGGCCGTATCTTGGGAGCCGACCGGATGCGCGAGATGATGCTGACAGGGCGCAGCTATGGCGCTGAGGACGGGCTGGCGCTGGGCTTGACGCATTATGCTGTGGCCGAAGGCGAGGGTATCCCGCTTGCGCTGAAGCTGGCGCGCCGGATAGCGGACAATGCGCCGTTCTCTAACTATTTGATGATAAATGCGATTTCACGAATTGGTGACATGTCACGGAGCGATGGGATGTTCACCGAGAGCCTTGCGGCAGCGATGTCGCAGTCGTCTGCCGGGGCGCAGGAAGGTCTGCGGGCCTTTCTCGAAAAGCGGGAACCGAAATTCAGATAACAAAAGGCAGAAACACCGCGAAGACTGAATAACCTTTGCTCACTTAACTGGAAATCTTTGGGAGGAGTTACCATGAAAAGAAGAGACTTTCTGAAAACCACTGCCGTTGGTGCATTGGCCGCAAGTATCGGCCCTAATATGGCTTTTGCACAGGACGCGACCCTGCGGTTCCATCAGTTCTTGCCACCTGTAGCGCCGCTGCCTGCCTTTGCATTCAAGCCTTGGGGCGAGCGTCTGGAGGCGGCGTCCGGTGGCCGTTTGCGTATCCAGCATTTCGACGCGATGGCCCTGGGTGGGCGTCCACCTGAACTGCTGGATCAGGCACGCGACGGTGTGGTCGATATTGCGATGTCGGTTGTCGGCTATACACCCGGTCGTTTCCCGCGCACCGAAGTGTTTGAACTGCCCTTCATCATGAAGAATTCCATCGCAACATCGCTGGCATTCCAACAGATGATTGAAGAAGATTTTGGCGAGAGCGAATACGGTGACTTCAAAGTGTTGGCCGGTTGGGTCCACGGCGCAGGCCTCATTCACTCTGAAGAGCCTATCACAAAGCTCGAGGATATGGCCGGCAAGACTTTGCGTGGTCCGACCCGCATCATCAATGATCTGTTGTCTGAATTGGGCGCGGAACCTGTGGGCATGCCGCTGCCTGCCATTCCAGAGGCGCTGTCCAAAGGGGTAATCAACGGCACCGTCATCCCTTGGGAGGTAACACCGTCCATTCGTCTGGCGGAAATGGTGTCCAATCACACCGAATTCGGTGGGCCAGAGGCGCTTTATACCGCAACCATCATCATGGTGATGAACAAGGATGCCTATGATGCGCTGCCCGACGATCTGCGTGAAATTCTTGACGCCGAAAGCGGTGCTGCAATGGCGCAGGCGTTCTCGCAGGTGATGTTGGACTATGATGCCCCCGGCCGCCAGATCGCTCTTGATGCAGGCAATACCATCACCACGCTGGATGAAGCCGAAGTTGCGCGCTGGAAAGCTGCTGCACAGCCGGTCATTGACCGTTGGGTTGCTGATATGGACGCTCAGGGCATTGACGGACAGGCATTGATCGCCCGTGCCAAAGAGCTGATCGACGAAAAATCTGCGATGCTGGGCGTTTAGGGCCTTTTCTCAATGATCCGGGCGCTGTCCAAGGCGCCCGGATCTTTATGCCTTATTTGATGCATTGGGGATAGCGATGTACGGGATGCTCTCACGGTCCGCACAGAGTGTTGCGCGTGTTATGGCGCTTGCGGGCGGTCTTCTTCTTTTGGTGATCATCGTCCTGACATGCGTGTCGATCATCGGCAGGGCGTTGTTTTCTTCGGGCATTTGCTGTGGACCAATCCGCGGTATCTATGATTACACCGAAATCGCCGTTGGCGCTGCGATCTTTGCGTTCTTGCCGTGGTGTCAGTACCAGGCAGGCCATGCGGCCGTCGATTTGTTTAAACCCGCCTTTCCGGATGGCGTAAACCGATTGCTGAACCTCGTCATTGATATAGCCATGCTGGTCTTGGCGTCCTTGATCGCGCACCGGCTATGGCTGGGCATGTTGGACAAAGAGCGCTTTGGCGAAACAACCCTGATCGCTCAGGTACCCGTCTGGATCGGCTATGCCGCCTGTCTGGTCGGCGCGGTCGGTTTTGTGCTGGTTGCCGCCTTTTGTGTACTGCGCGCGCTGCGAGGTCTGATCGGCCTAGAGCCGGTAGTGGAGTAATTTACATGAGTGATCTGGCCCTCGCATTGTGGTCATTCCCGGTTCTTTTGCTGCTTGTTTTTCTGCGCGTGCCAATCGCACTGGCGATGATGAGCGTTGGCATCGGCGGGGCCTATCTGGTCTATGGCACAGCATTGCCCGTGCTTAATGCCTTCAAGAATGTGACCTACGGGACATTTTCCAATTACTCGTTTTCGATCATTCCGCTTTTTTTGCTGATGGGACAATTCGCGACCCTTTCGGGGATGTCGGCTGCATTGTTCCGTGCAGCCGAAAGTTTTCTGGGCCATCGGCGGGGTGGAGTGGCGATGTCGGCAATTGGGGCCTGCGCCGGATTTGGCGCAATCTGCGGAAGTTCACTGGCGACAGCGGCCACCATGGGGCAGGTGGCCCTGCCCGAATTGCGCCGCTATGGCTATCCCGGGTCGCTTGCGACCGGAGCCTTGGCAGCGGGCGGCACATTGGGCATCTTGATCCCGCCTTCGGTCATCTTGGTAATTTATGCCATTCTGGCTGAGCAGAATATCGAAAAACTGTTTGTAGCGGCGCTTATTCCGGGGATTTTGGCGGCGCTGGGATATATCCTTGCCATCTCGGTCTGGGTGCGCGTGTCCCCGAACGCCGCGATGGTGAAAGACCGTGTCCCTTGGGCCGAGCGCCTTGTGGCCTTGGCCAAGGTCTGGCCGGTTCTGACGATCTTCGTGGTTGTTGTGGGCGGGATCTATGTTGGCGTATTTACCCCCACCGAGGCGGCGGCTGTCGGTGCCGCAGGCACAGGCCTGATCAGCGTTGTTTCAGGGCAGATGACTTGGCCGCGCCTCAAGCAAGCGATCCTTGCGACAGCCAGCGCTTCAGCCATGATCTATCTGATCATTCTGGGGGCTGGGTTTTACAACAGCTTTCTGGCGCTCAGCCAATTGCCACAGACCGCTGCCGCATGGGTCGGCGGTGCAGGCATGTCACCTTGGATCGTGCTGGTGATCGTGCTTTTCATGTATCTGGTTTTCGGCTGCGTGATGGACAGCCTTTCTATGGTGCTTTTGACGGTGCCGATTATCTATCCAATCATGATCGTGCTGGATTTCGGCATGTCACCGCAGGACTTTGGTCTGTGGTTCGGTATTCTGGTTCTGATCGTCGTCGAGGTTGGGTTGATCACGCCACCAGTGGGGATGAATCTGTTCATCATAAACGGCATGGCCAAGGATACGCCGATCAAAGAGACTTATAAAGGCGCCTTGCCCTTTGTGGTGACGGATCTGATCCGCGTCGCCATCCTGACGATGTTCCCTGCGATCACGCTGTGGTTGGTCTGGTTTATTGACAGTCTGGGCTAAAGGAAATCAGACAGCGATGACTGCAGGGTCATCGCTGTAAAGCTGCGCGACGCTTGTGGCACGATTGCTGCGCATGGCGCGCTGGTTCAGTGACCCCTTTTCGGTCACTTCACCTCGGTCAAAGCTGGGCTGTTCTGACAGCACGATAATGCGCCGGACGCGGGTGGCAGACCCAGAAGCGTCTTTTGCGGCGGCGGCCAGTTTTTCTGAAAGTGCTGCGTGCAGGATTGCCTGGTCCATGGTCTGCGCCGCCTGCGACAAAAGAACCATCGCACCAAGTTCTGCTTCGTTCTCGCCGACGATGACTGCATCGCGGATCAATCCATCCATTGAATCGACCAGTTTCGCGCGCATCGCACCGACCGCAACCCAGGTACCAGTCGACAATTTGAAGTTTTCTGCGATCCGCCCATCAAAGAAGAACCCTTTTGAGAAATCGTCTGGATCGGCCGGGCGCAGTGCGTCGCCCATGCAGTAATACCCTTCGTCGTCAAAGGCTTGGGCGGTTTGCGCAGGATCACCATAATAGCCCGGAAAGATGGTCGGTCCTTTGATCCGCGCTTCCAGTTTCCCCCCGTTTGGCACAAGTTTGATCGTCAGTCCCAACGAGGGTACACCGACATTGCCGGATTTTTCCTGTGGCACAGTGCATGCCAAGGCAAAAGGTGCGGTTTCGGTGGCCCCAAGCCCGGTCGCCAACAGCACTTCATGGCCTGTCGTTGCGCGCCCTGCAGCGCGCAGCCTGTCCCATGTGCGCTGTGCCATGCCAGCGCCTGCATAAAACATCATGCCCAATTTATTGAAAAAAGTTGCTGCTAGTGCGGGGTCATTTTCAAGCTGATCGACCAGCATGTCATACCCGATCGGCACATTGAAATACCATGTGCAGGAAATATCGCGAAGATTGCGTAATGTTTCGTCGAATTTTCCAAGCACCGGGCGGCCGTCGTCGATATAGTAGCTGCCGCCATTCGTCATCACCAGGTAAAAGACCTTGTTGCCAGCGGCCGTGTGGTTCCACGGCCCCCAGTCCAATACGACGGGTGGTTCATGCGTCAAGAACCGGTAACAGTCGCGCACGATTGCTTGCATCGCACAGATCATACGATTGGTGTTGATCACGGCTTTCGGTGATCCTGTAGAGCCTGATGTGAACAGGTATTTGACAACCGTGTCTGGCGTCAGCCTGGCGCGCGCCGCTTGGGACGGTGCCGGATCAGCGTCAAGCAGGTCAGCAAAGCGCACCGCCCCGCTGATCGGGTTGTCCAGATTGATGACCGTGGTGTCTGTATTGTTGATAGCGGAAATAGCATTGGCGAACGCCTTGCCGTTATCGGCAAAGATGGCGCCGGGTTTCAGCAATGCTGCAATGTTTCGCAACTTGGCATGGTCTGTGGACACTAAAGAATAGGCAGGTGACAGCGGCGCATAAGGCACGCCGACGTAGGCACAGGCCATACCCAGCAACGCATGTTCCAAGCTGTTTTCAGACAGGATCAATAAGGGCCTTTGGGGACCCAACCCCATGTCGAGCAGGGCGGCACCAATGGCTTTGGCCTGCGCGCGCCCCTGAGCGTAAGTGATGTGTCTCCACTCACCCCCATCCTTGCGGCGCGCAATCCATGTCATGTGCGGGGTCGCGTCAGCCCATTTGTCCATATAATCAGCCAGTAATGGCGCGTAGTCGGGCAATTCACCTTCCTGACGCATGACGACCGTGCCATCGGGACGGTGTTCATATGCGAAGGTTGGGGCCCAAAAATCGCCAGAGATGCTTGGTATGGGTTGGGACATGGTCTTAGGCTCTGCCTTAGCGGGGGGCCATGCGAATGGCTCCATCCAAGCGGATGACTTCGCCGTTCAGCATCGGGTTGCGGGTGATGTGATCAACCATTTCGCCGTATTCGCGTGGATCGCCCAGCCTTGACGGGAAAGGGACCTGCGCGCCGAGTGACGCCTGCACCTCGGCGGGCAATTCGTGCAACAGCGGCGTGAGAAAGAGCCCTGGCGCGATGGTGCAGACACGAATGCCCTTGGCGGCAAGATCTCGTGCCATGGGCAAGGTCATGCCGACAATGCCACCCTTGCTGGCAGCATAGGCCAATTGCCCGATTTGCCCGTCATAGGCTGCGACCGAAGCTGTGTTGATGATCACGCCGCGCGCGCCATCTGGATCAATCGGGTCCTGCGCGACCATGCGCGCTGCGGCTTGGCTGGCGCAGTTGAAGCTACCCATCAGGTTGACGCGGATCACGCGCTCAAAAACCGCAGGATCATGGGCTTTGCCGTGTGACACAGTTTTGGATGCGCCACCGATCCCGGCGCAATTAACCAGAATGCGGATCGGCCCATGTGCGGCTTCGGCCTTGGTAATACCGTCAGCGACAGAGTGCGGGTCGGCCACATCGACATGCGCAAAACAGCCACCGATCTTGTCAGCCTGCCGCCGCCCCGCGTCGTCATTCATGTCAAAAACAGTGACTTTCAGCCCGCTTGCGGCAAGCCGCTCGGCAGTGGCTGCCCCCAGTCCCGAGGCGGCGCCGGTGACAATCGCGCCATGGCCTGACCAATCCTGCATTAAATGTCTTCCTTGTCGGTCAGGCGGATCTTGATCAAGATCTGCATCAGGGTGTGCTTCTCGGTCGCGGAAAGCGTGGCCAAGAGGCGTTCTTCATGTGCCTGAACGGTTGCCAAGGTTGCCTGATAGGCCGCGTTGCCTTCGTGTGTCGCAACAAGCGCCTGAACGCGACGGTCTCCCGGCACATGGCTGCGGGTCAGGTAATTGCGGCGTTCGAGCTCGTCAATAATTGCCACAAGGCCAGAGCGTTCAATGCCGAGCAAACGCGCAAGGCTGCTTTGGCTGATGTTGGGGTGTGCGACGACAAGCGACAGGGCTGAAAATGTGCGCGGAGACAGCCCGCCTTCACCAAGCGCGGCACGAAAATCTTTCTGGATCGCGACATAGGCTCGTTTCATGTTGTAGCCAATGAGTATTTCCAGATCCGAGACAACATCCGGCATTTCAGCATTGGTCTGTTTCGCAAGTGCGCGAGGTGCCATCACCTACCTCCTTATTCTATCGACAGGGATAGCGCATATTGTTAATCAGGTAAACAGTTTTGCGCTGATGATACATTAAGGATGACGGCTATGAACCTTCCAGAACCAAAGCTTGAATGGGTCACGGATATGATCGTTGAATTGGACCCGATCCGTGCGATGGGTCAAGGCCGTGCAGGGGTCCGCCGGATCATACCGATTGTCGGCGGTACGATGTCAGGGCCGAAATTGCGGGGCAAAATTCTGAATGTCGGCGCGGATTGGCAGACCTTGTTTGCCGATGGGCTGGCGGAACTTGATACGCGGTATGCTTTGGAAACCCACGACGGCGCCACGATTGAAATCTGCAACTACGGATTTCGCCATGGTCCAAAAGACGTCATCGCGGCGATCGGGCGTGGTGAGGATGTGGCGCCAGACAGCTATTACATGCGCACACATGCGCGGCTGGAAACCGGAGACAGTCGCTATGCTTGGGTCAATCACACGCTTTTCGTGGGTGTCGGCGCGCGCAAGGAACAAAGCGTTCTGATGCGCCTTTATGCCCTGATGTAAGAATTCTGTTTGCGCAGAAATCCAAGGCAAGATCGCTGGCCGGGATGATGCCGTGAAAAACCCACGTCCTGGTGGAAAATGACCAGCGGCGGGTTCTGGGTCCGAGGCCGACCAAGCAGTGTGAGCAAAGATTCTTGCGCTCCGCGCGGGAGTATTTTGGGAAATAAGAAGTTAGGGTCCGGCTGGAAAGTGCGGTGCCGCGCTAGCGCCCTGTCCAGACTGGATCGCGTTTTTGGGCAAAGGCGCGCGCGCCTTCTTTCTGGTCGTCGCTGGCGTAAAGCTGGTCCACGGTCGCGAATTGCCGTTTGGTGACGCGGTTCAGCGCATCCTGAAACCGCATGGCTTCGGCCTCGCGCACGATTTCCTTGATCGCGGCATAGACCAGTGGTGGGCCGTTCTCGAGCATGCGGGCAAGCGCCCAAGCCTTGGGCAGCAAATCGGCAGGTGTCGTGATCTCGCGTAAAAGGCCCCAATGCATCGCTTCGTGTGCATCAAACCAGCGTCCGGTCAGCAACAGATCCATCGCGACATGATAGGGGATGCGTTTGGGCAGTTTGATCGAGGCCGCATCCGCCACCGTCCCTGACCGGATTTCCGGCAGCGCAAAGGTGGCTGTGTCGGAGGCAAGGATCAGATCGCAGCTGAGCGCCAGTTCCAGCCCGCCCCCACAGCAGATGCCGTTGACGGCGGCGATCACCGGTTTGTTCAGATGTGGCAGTTCCTGCAGGCCGCCAAAGCCACCTATGCCGTAATCGGCGTCGACCGCGTCACCATCAGCGGCGGCTTTGAGATCCCAGCCGGGGCAAAAAAACTTGTCCCCCGCCGCCCGCAGGATCGCGACCCGCAGACTGTCGTCATCGCGGAAATCGCGGAACACCTCGCCCATGATCCGGCTGGTCGCCAGATCAATCGCATTGGCCTTGGGCCGGTCGAGCGTGACTTCGAGCACGGCCCCTTCGCGGCGGGTGTGGATCGGGCCGTCGCTGTGCATTTGCATCATGGGGTGTCCTTCCAGATCACGGCATCCGCGGCCACAGCAAAATCTGCCCCAACCATCAGCGGATTGATTTCAATTTCTTCCAGCATCCTGTCGGTTGCCAGCATCTCCTGCAAGGTCAGCGCCGTGCGGATCACCGCGCCGACATCGGCGCGCGGTCGGCCGCGATAGCCGTCAAGCAGCGGCCAGAGCGTCAGGCGGCGCAGGGCATCTGCGATTTCGGGTGCTGTCACCGGCAGGACCAGCGTCACCGTATCGGCCAGTAATTCCGCCGCGACCCCGCCGAAACCTAGCGTCAGCGTTGCGCCGTAAACCGGATCGCGGCGCGCGCCGAGCAAGAGCTCTGCGATGGCACCCGTCACCATCTCCTCGGCCAGATAGCCGATAGCGCCCGGCATCTGTTCCTGCCCGTCAAGCGTGACAAGCTGCAGCCGTACGGCGCCTGCCTCGGTCTTGTGGGCAAAGCCCAGACCTTTGAGGGCCAGCGGCGGTGTCAGGTCATGCGCTGCCGATTGCAGGCTGGTGATCGTCGGCGCGGTTACGCCACGCGGTACCGCAATGCCCGCCGCTGCCAGCCGCGCCTTGGCGGCGGCCTCGTCCAGCAAAGTCAGGGGGCCGGTGCGCGCGATGGGCGCCCAATTGCGCCACCCTGCGCGCCCTGCGGTGACCTGCGCTGCACGCACTGCCGCCAGCGCTGTTTCCAGCCCCATCAGCGGTGCAATGCCTTGGTCCATAAGCGCAATGGCGCGGTCCTCTTCAAAGTTTTCGGGCAGGGAGGCAACAGGAAAGGCGGGTTTGCCGGTGGCGCGCGCGGCGGCGACGATTGCGTCGAGCGCGGGGGCGAAACTGGCCGGATCGCAGCGGTCGGGGCGCGGCGGGTCGATGATGAACAGCCCCGCATCGTATCCTGCGAGCATGGTGGCGAAAACCTCTGTCGTGCGCGGCCCGTCGCCCCAAATGAAGGTCTGGTAATCCAGCGGGTTTGCGATGGTCACCAACGGGCCGAGCGTGGCCGCGAGATGCCCCACTTGCGCCGGACCGGGCGGTGGAAACTCCAGCGCCAGAGGGGCGGCAAGATCCGCGACCAGCCCCGCCTCACCCCCTGAACAGGCCACAGCGCAAAGCTGCCTGCCCAACCCTGGCCCATGCAGATGCAGGATCTTGAGCGTTTCGAGCAGTTCCGCCGGTGTGTTCACCTCGGCGACCCCGATCTGGCGCAGATAGGCAGACGAGGCAGCACCACCGCCCGCCAAAGACGCGGTATGAGATGCGGCCGCGGTCTGTGCGGCTGCGGTCTTGCCGGATTTGATCGCGACGATGCCTTTGCCTGCCGCCTGTGCAGCCTCAGCCACGGTGGCGAAACCGGCGGCGTCACCTAGACCTTCGATGTAAAGCCCAAGGGCGGTAACACGCTCATCCGCCAGCAAGGCGCGCGCCAGCTGCGCCAGCCCGACTTGGGCCGCATTTCCCAGACAGGCGACATAGGCGATGGGCAAGCCGCGCGCCTGCATCGTCAGGTTGATCACGATGTTGGAGGATTGGCTGATCAGCGCCACGCCCCGCGCCACCCGTCGCCCGCCATGCTGATCAGGCCAGAGCAATGCCCCGTCAAGATAGTTGATCACGCCATAGCAATTTGGCCCGAGGATCGGCATCGTTCCCGCGCGCGCGACCAGCCGGTCCTGCAAATCGCCGTCGCCGGTTTCGCGCCAGCCCGAAGCGAAACAGATCGCGCCACCTGCGCCCATGCCCGCCAGCTCCGTCACGACATCGAGTGTCGCGTGGCGATTGACCCCGATAAAGGTGGCATCAGGTGCGCCGGGCAGATCGGCCAGCGAAGGATAACACCGCACCCCGGCGATCTGGTCGCGCGTTGGATGCACGGGCCAGACCGGGCTATCGAACCCCATGCGCTGGCATTGTTCAATCACATTTGCGGCCCAGCCAGAGCCGAGAACAGCGATGCTGCGCGGTCGTAGTAAACGAGACAGATCCGTCATCGCAGCACCTGCCTGCGGTGCAGGCAGCCGGGGGCCTTGCCCCCGGACCCCCAGGATACTTGTAAACAGATGAAACAGGGGCGTCGCCCTGCCCCGGACGAGCGGGACAGGGAAACTTCACCTGTTGCGGTCATCGGGGTCCCCCCCTGTACCGCCCGATCAGTTTGCAACGGATTGGTTAACATATCGTTTCATCTGTTCAAAAATATCCTCGGGGGTGAGGCGCGGCGCGCCGAGGGGGCAGACAGCCCCCTGACTAGCCCTCATGCGGGCGCAAGAGTTGCCGGCTGATGATGTGCCGCTGGATTTCGCTGGTGCCTTCCCAGATCCGTTCGACCCTTGCATCGCGCCAGATCCGTTCCAGTGGCAGGTCGTCCATCAACCCCATGCCGCCATGGATCTGGATCGCCTCGTCTGCGACCATGGCCAGCACTTCGCTGGCCTTGAGCTTGGCCATGGCCATATCGGCCTCGGTGACGCTGCCCTGGTCAAACTTCCATCCGGCCTCCCATGTCAGCAATTCGGCGGCTTTCAGCTCCATCGCCATATCGGCCAGCTTGAAACTGACGCCTTGAAACTTGCCGATCTGCTGGCCGAACTGGCGGCGTTCCGCTGCATAGCGCACCGCGTGATCAAGCGCCCGGTCTGCACGCCCAAGACAGGTGGCGGCCACCTGCAATCGCGTGGCGCCCAGCCAGTCATTGGCGACTTCGAACCCTTTGTGGATTTCACCAAGGATATTCTCGGCCGGTACGCGGCAATCGTCGAAGTCCAGAATGGCGTTGGAATAGCCGCGGTGGCTGACGTTGCGGTACCCTTCACGCACCGTGAACCCCGGCGTGCCTTTGTCCACGAAGAAGGCGGTGATCTTTTTCTTGGGGCCGCGCGGCGTGTCTTCTTCGCCCGTCGCCATGAAGGCGATGGTAAAGCCCGCGATATCGGCATGGCTGATGAAATGCTTGGTGCCGTTCAGCACCCAGTCCCCGCCGTCCTGGCGCGCGCTGGCCTGCATGCCGCGCAGGTCGGACCCGGCCCCCGGTTCGGTCATGGCCAGACAATCCCAGGTTTCGCCGCGCAGGCAGGGGAAAAGGTATTTTTCGCGCTGCGCCTTGGTCCCTGCCAGCAGGATGTTCGATGGCCGCGCCACGCAGGTCCAGTGTAGCGCGTAATTCGCGCGGCCCAATTCGCGTTCGTAAAGCAGCCATGACAGGGTATCGAGGCCCGCGCCGCCCACTTCTTCGGGCATATTGGCGGCATAAAGACCGGCGGCCATCGCCTTGGCCTGAATCTCGCGGATCAGCTCCATCGGCAGGTGGCCGGTGCGTTCGACCAGCGCTTCATGCGGGTAAAGTTCCGCCTCGACGAAAGCGCGGGTCGTGTCCACGATCATCCGCTGTTCATCGGTCATGGCAAAATGCATCAGCTTTTCCCCTGTCCGATATGGCGGCCTGCGCCGGCGGGGCGCGGCAGGCTGGCATGGGCGTCGCGGATTGCAAAGAGCCGGTCAAGCACGGCGGGGGCTGCGGGGCAGGTCTTGCCTGCGGCCATGTCCACATGCAGCAACATCTGTTCCAATGTCGCCACGGCATCCCCATCCTTGGCGATGGTGATGAAGATATGCAGCCGCTTGTCATCCGCGCCCAGCACCTGCACCGAACCGGTCAGATGATCGCCCAGTTTCGCCTCGCCCAGATGGCGGATATGGGTTTCGGCGGTGTAATAGCTGTGCCCGCCTGCGACATAATCCATATCGGCCCCGATCAGCCGCAGCAGCGTGTCCGATGTTTCCGAGCCTGCGAACAGATAGCGGCTTTCGGTCATATGGCCGTTGTAGTCGATCCAGCTTGGCAGCACTTGCAAGCGCACCAGCGGGGCATCGGCATCTGGCGTCTGCACAACGTCGCGCCTTGCCGCGTCATGCGCTTTGAGCACGCGCCCCGCGCCCCAATCGCGGTCTTTGAGCACCCGCAGAAAGCCCACCAGATTGCTGTCGCGGATCCGTTCCAACTCGCGGATCGTGTGATGCCCTGATTGCGCATCCGATTGTCCCGCGATCAGATCGACCAATTCGTCGTTCAATTCGGGCACATCCATCAGTTTGGTCCATGGCCATGTCAGACAGGGGCCGAATTGTTCCAGAAAATGTTTCATCCCCGCTTCACCGCCCGCGATCCGGTAGGTCTCGAACAGGCCCATCTGACCCCAGCGCAACCCGAACCCCATGCGGATCGCCTCGTCGATTTCCTCGGTCGTGGCGATGCCGTCCTTGACCAGCCAGAGCGCCTCGCGCCAGACCGCCTCGAGGAACCGGTCGGCGATATGGGCGTCGATTTCCTTGCGCACATGCAGCGGGAACATGCCGATGCTGCGCAAGGTATCCTTGACGCCTTCGATCAGCGCGGCGTCGCTGGCGGGGCTTGGCACCACCTCGGCCAAGGGCAAAAGGTAGACCGGGTTGAACGGGTGGGCGACAAAGATCGTCGCGGGGTTGATCGCCCCCTCCTGCAATTGCGACGGTTTATAACCAGAGGTGGAGGAGCCAAGGGGCGTGTCGGGCGCGGCCTTTTGGATTTCGGCATAAACGCGGTGTTTCAGGTCCAGCCGTTCAGAGACGGATTCCTGAATGTAATCCGCGCCTGTCACAGCATCGGCCAAAGTCGCGGCATAGCTGAGCTGCCCCATCGCAGGCAGCGGCACATCCGACAGGGCGGGCAGCGACAGTTTGGCATTGTCCAGCACGGCAGCAATCTTGCGCGGGGCGTCGGGGTCGGGGTCAAAGACCGCGACATCCCAACCGTTGAGCAGGAACCGCGCGGCCCAGCCGCCGCCGATCACGCCGCCGCCGATGATTGCGGCCTTCATAATGGCGCCCTTTTCGTCAGATGCAGGCGGTCTCGGACGGCATCCGGCCCGATCACCCGTGCGCCCATGTTTTCGATGATGGTTGTCGCTTTCTCGACCAGTTGCGCGTTCGTGGCTAGCACGCCTTTGGACAGGTATAGGTTGTCTTCCAGCCCGACCCGTACATTGCCGCCCGCCAGCACCGCCGCCGCGACATAGGGCATTTCATGCCGCCCCAGCGCAAAGGCGGACCAGTGCCAATGGGCTGGCACATTGTTCACCATCGCCAGAAAGGTGTTCAGATCATCGGGCGCGCCCCATGGCACGCCCATGCATAATTGCACCAGCACGGGGTCGGGGATGATACCTTCGGCGACCAGTTGTTTGGCGAGCCACAGATGGCCTGTGTCGAACGCCTCGATCTCGATGCGTACGCCGGATGCCACCATCCGCGTCGCCATATCGCGCAGCATGCCGGGGGTGTTGACCATGACGTAATCGGCCTCGGCGAAATTCATCGTGCCGCAATCGAGCGTGCAGATTTCTGGGCGGCAATCCAGCACATGCTGCACCCGTTCTGCAGCGCCTGCCATGTCGGATGTCTGCGACATGCGGTGCATGCTTTCGGTGCCATCGAACACCAGATCACCGCCCATGCCGGCGGTCAGGTTCAGGATCACGTCGGTGTCCGCGTCGCGGATACGTTCGGTCACTTTGCGGTAAAGGGCCGGGTCGCGCGACGGTTTGCCGGTCTCGGGGTCGCGCACATGGCAATGCACGATGGCCGCGCCCGCCTTGGCCGCGTCAATGGCGGCGGTGGCGATCTGTTCTGGCGAGCGTGGGACATGGGGCGACATATCCTGCGTGCCGCCTGATCCGGTGACGGCGCAGGTGATGAAAACCTCGCAGTTCATGGCAAGTGGCATGGCAATCCTCCTTTTTTTAAAGCAGGCTAACAGGGTTGCGCGGGGCGGCTTGGCGATTTACGAAAATGTTATGACGATTTCTGAATCCATCTTTGCGCCTTCAACCCAGCCGCTTGATATCGCGGTGCTGGTGCTGCCGCGTGCCTCGATATTGGAGGTGGCGTCGGTGCTGGACCCTTTGCGCAATGCGAACCGGCATCTGGGGCAGGACAGGTTTCGCTGGCGGGTGGTCTCGCCCTCGGGGGCGGATGTGGCGCTGACCTGTGGCATTGCCTTGCCCGCGATTGGCCCGCTTGCGGCGGCAGACGGCGCTGATGCGCTGATCGTCGTGGCGGGCTATAACCAGTCCGAGGTGGCGACCCGCCCCCTGATTGCGGACCTGCGCCGTGTCGCCGGGCGGTTCCGCGCGGTGGGGGCGGTCGATGCCGGACCTTGGGTGCTGGCGCGGGCGGGATTGCTCGATGGCCACCGCGCCACCGTGCATTGGGAGGATCTGGAGGATTTCGCCAGCGCCCACACGTCTGTCGATGTGGTGCCGGACCGTTTTGTCATCTCGCGCAATCGCTTCACCGCAGGCGGTGCCGCCCCTGCCGCCGACCTGATGCTGCATCTGATCGGCGCGCGCTGTGGCGCGGGGCTGGCCGGTCAGGTGGCCGCATCGTTTCAATACGAGCCGCCGTCAGATGGCAGCCGCCCGCAGCGCCCCGGCCTGTTGCCTGTGGTCGGCGATGTGCGGCTGGCGGGGGCGCTGGCGCTGATGAATGCCCATCTGGAAGACCCGCTGCCGCTGGACACAATCGCCCGCGCGCAAGGGGTGGGTCTGCGACGGATGGAACAATTGTTCCGCGACAATCTGGGGCAGGGGCCGGGGGCGGCCTATCTGGACCTGCGGCTGCAGATGGCGCGGCGGATGGTCACCGACACGCGCCACGATCTGCGCGCGATTGCCTTGCGCTGTGGATTTGTGGACCCCACCAGTTTTTCACGCGCGTTCCGGCGGCGGTTCGGTGTGCCGCCCAGCCGGATCAGGTCGTCGTGACAGGCGGCAGGGTGACTTCGATCATGCGGGGGCCGGATTGCGTCGCGTCGATTGCACCGGGCGTGGTGCGGGTAAACGGCAGACCGCAGGCGCGCGCAAGATCGGCGAAATCCGGCGGGCGCGGGGTGCAACCCAGCACCTGCGCGCCTGCGGCTTTCATCGCGCTGGCGATCTCGCCGTAGCCTGCGTTGTTGAACACGATAAAGGTGATGTTCAGGTTTTCCTCAACCGCTGTCAGCAATTCTGCGGGGCTGAACATCAGCCCGCCATCGCCGATCAGGCACAGGATGCGTGCGTCAGGGGCCGCCAACGCGGCACCCACCGAAGCCCCCGGCGCATAGCCAAGCGCGCCGTAGCCTGTCGCCGCGTTGAACCAGCCGCAGGGCCGGTCATGGTCATAATAAAGGTTGCCTGCATAGATCACTTGGGTGGAATCGCCGACCATGATGGCGTCAGGGCAGCTGTCGCGCAGGCGGTTCAACAGGGCGATTTCAGCAGCATAGCCTGCGGGCAGCGCGGCATGGGCCGCGTTCCGCGTCAGGGCCGCGCGCTGGGCGCCATCGGCGCTGGTGGCACCGTGCAGTAATGGCAGGATATCGGCCAGATCACCCTGCAGCGTCAGGGCGGCGGGATGGCGCGCCAGTTGGGCAGCGTCGATATCGACGCGGATCATCCCCGCCAGATCGGGCTGCTCGCCATCGTCATACATATCCCAATCGGTCGGCCCGATTTCGGACCCCAGCACCAGCAGCTGATCTGCCGAGGCGATCAGCTCGCGCACAGGCGCAAGGCTGGGCGCGGCCGGCACGACCAGCGGATGGGCGTGCATCAGCCCGCGCGCATTGGTGGTCAGGATCACAGGCGCGCCAAGGCGGTCTGCCAGCGCCTGCAGTGCCGCCCCCGCGCGACGGCAGCCACCGCCTGCGACGATGACAGGACGCAGTGCCTGTGCCAGCAAGGCATTTGCGGCGCTGACATCTGGCACAGCGGCGGCGGCTTGGTCCGCGATGCGGCTTGGCGCATCGGGCGCCTGCGCCGCCATCAGGTCCAGCGGGATTTGCAAATGCACCGGCCCGCCGCGCCCATTGGTCAGGGCGCCGGCAATCTGGTCAAGGATCGCGGGCAGATCGTCGGCGCGGTCCAGATGAAACGCCGGACCCAGTGTCGCGCTCAGCGCCAGTTGGTCTGGCAGTTCGTGCAGATGCCCCAGCCCCTTGCCCAAGCTGTCCCGCCGGTTCACGCCGGAAATCACCAGCATCGGCACGCTATCTGCGCGCGCCTGCGCCATCGGCGTCAGGATATTGGTCAGCCCCGGCCCGGTGATCACCAGCGCCACGCCGAACCGCCCCGACACGCGGGCATAGCCATCGGCCATGAAACCTGCCCCCGCTTCGTGGCGCGGGGTGACATGGCGGATGCCTGCATCGGGCAGGGCGCGGTAAAGCTCGATCGTGTGTACGCCGGGAATGCCGAAAATCACCTCGGTGCCCATCTGCTGCAACCAGCGCACAAGGCTTTGCGCGACGGTGGTCATCGCGGCCAGCTCATCGCAAAGCGCTTGATCCGCGTGCAAGCCTCGCGCGTGGCGTCATCGCTCGCGTTGAGCGCCAGCCGCAGCCAACCTTCAAAAGCTTTGCCAAAGGACGCGCCGGGCATGACGGCGACGGCCTCCGCCTCTAGCAGCGCCAGCGCAAAGGCTTTGGAATCGCGGCTCAGCGCGCGAATGTCGAGAAGGGCGAACATCCCCGCCTCGGGTTTGTGGACATGCAGGCCCGCCACACCGTCCAATGCCACATGGATGATCCCCGCGCGCCGCGCCATGCGGGCGGCCATCGCGGTGGCAAGATCGGGCGCGCCCGCCACAGCCTGCGCTGTCATGTCGGCGATGAAAGGCTGCGATCCGAACAGCATGGTTTCCGACAAGGGCAGCGCGCGGGTGCAGAAGGCCGCAGGCCCGCAGACCCAGCCCGACCGGAACCCCGGTGCGGCATGCGATTTGGAGATCGAGGCGGTAACGATCACGCGGTCCTCATAGGTGGGATTGGCCAGTGCGGATGTGAATACCGCGCCATCATGGGTCAGGTTGCCGTAAACCTCGTCTGATACCACCCACAGATCATGCTGGGCCGCCAGCGCGCAGATCGCGTCCAGATCGGCAGGCCGCAGGATCGCGCCGGTGGGGTTATGCGGCGTGTTGAGCATGATCACGCGCGTCGCGGGCGTGATCGCGGCCGCCACATCCGCCGCCTGCAGGCGAAACGCATGGGCAGGGTCAAGGCTGACTGGCACCGGCACGGCACCCGACGCACGGATCAACCCCTCATATGTGGCATACATCGGATCACCGAGGATCACCTCGCAACCCGGATCGCACAGCGCCGTCAGCACCAGATACAGCGACGTTTGCGTGCCAGGCAGGCACAGGAACCGGTCGGTCCCGATGCTGCGGCCTGTCAGCGCGGAATATTTGCCCGATAGCGCATTCAGCAATGAAGGCTCGCCCCGCCCGTTGGAATAGCCGGTGCGCCCTGCGCCCATCGCGGTGATGGCGCTGTCGATCAGCGCGGCAGGCGTTGGCACGTCAGGTTCACCGATGGTCAGGTTGATGATCGCCTCGCCCGCGCGGATACGCGCATTGGCGGCGGCACTCAGCACCCATTTATCCGACCCCAGCCCGGCAAGGCGGGTGGTGACATCTGCATATTGCATCATTTACTCCGATAGTTTCAGGTCAAGCAGCCGCGCAAAGGCGCGGATCGCGATGCTGCGCATTTCGCCTTGCGCGAATTGGTCGGGCAGGACCGATGCTTCGATCCACAGCCCGTCGAGCAGCGCATTGCCTGCGATGGCAAGGGCGCGTGTCGTGGCCGTGTCATGCGGTTTGCCCGCCGCTGCCAGCGCATTGGCAATCATGCGTTCCAGCCGGTCACGGAAGGCCAGATAGGTCGCTTCGTGGACATCGCGCATCGCGGCGTCGCGCGGCACCAGCTGCATCGACGCCGCCCACAGCGCCATGGCGCGTGGATCGACAACAGGCGGCGTGACAGCATTGGTGATGAACCCCGCCAGCCGCGCCACCGGATCGGCGGGCAGATCGTCCAGCGCCGCCGCACTCGCCTCGGTCATGCGGGTCATCAGGGTTTCGTGGGCGCTCGCGACAAGGTCTTCTTTGGTGTCGAAATAATGCTTGATGAGGCCCGGCGTCACGCCGGCCTTTAATGCGATGGCGCGCACGGTTGCCGCCTGCGGGCCACCTTCGGCGATGCAGTCGAGCGTGGCGTCGATCAATGCGACACGGCGCGCCTCCTCGCCTGCGCGTATAAATGTGCGGCGCGCGGTCATGCGCGCAGCACCGGACGGGTCAGGCAGGTGGGGCCACCTTCGCAGGCGATGCACAGCGCATCGCCGTCGAATACCTGTACCTTGCAGCCTGCATCTTCCATCAGGGTGCGGGTCTGCGGGAAACCGTCGACCATCACCACATCGCGCGGGCGCAGGGCCAGCACGTTCAGGCTCAGCCCGTTCGAGGCCATGAATTCATCCTCGGGCGCGTGCAGCAGGGTCCAGCCGCGCGCGCGCATGTCCGACCACAGCGCATAGGGCAGCAATGGCGCATGGATCAGCGCGATATCGGGGCCGAGCGGGGACACCAGCGACATCAGATGCAAACAGGCGGCGGGGCCAGTCCAATAGGGCAGGTCATAAGCCTGCACATTGATGGCGTAAGGGCGCAGGATGTCGGACAAAGCGGCGATGCCTGCCTGATTGGTACGCACACCGCGCCCCACGGCCAGCGTGTCTGGATCAAGCCAGAAACAATCGCCCGATTCGACCGTGGCATCACCGGTCAGACGGCCGATCACCGGCACGCCGATACTGTCATAAAACGCGGCATGCATATCCGGTTCGGCGCGGCGCAAGGCCTTGCCCATGTTCAGGATCACCGCCCCGTGGCGGGTGACAAAAGACGGGTCTTGCACGAATACCGCATCCGACAAACTGTCGTCGGCGGATGGCATCCAATGCACCTTTGCCCCACTGGCGGTCACGATCCGCGCCAGCTCTGCATGCTGGGTTTCCGCGCGGGCGGGGTCGAACCCGGCGCCGTAATGCCAGTCTTGCGGGCCGGCCTTGGCCATGGCGGGGCCGGGGGCGCGCATGATCACGGCGGCAAGGGGTTTTGATCGGTCTTCGGCACCAAATCGCATGATGTTCTTCTTTAGCTGAAATTATACACTTGAATAATTGCTGCCATTTTGGCCAGATACAATCACAAAAATGTTGCGGTCGCGGCTTTGCCTGTCGCAGCCTTTGCAAACGTCGCGTCGAAACCCGCGCTGCGGGATCATCACAAGAAGCGCAAAAGCGTTCTGACATTCAACAAGGAGAGAAAGATCATGAAGACACTGGCCCTTCTGACGACCACCGCCCTGATCGCTGCCGCCGCCGGACTGGCACAGGCGCAAGAGGTCCGTATCGGCATCGCCGCCGAACCCTATCCGCCGTTTGCCTCGCCCGATGCGGCGGGCAATTGGGTCGGCTGGGAGGTCGAGATCATCGACGCGGTTTGCGCTGCCGCCGCACTTGATTGCGTGCTGACGCCCACCGCATGGGACGGGATCATTCCCGCGCTGGTGTCGGGCCGGATCGACACAATCATGGCGTCGATGTCGATCACCGCAGACCGGATGCAGACCATCGACTTTTCGGACCCCTATTACAACACGCCGACCGTGATTGTGGGTCAGCGCAACATGCAGATGGACGCCTCCCCCGAGAGCCTTGCAGGCAAGGTGCTGGGCGTGCAGGTGTCCACCATCCACCAAAGCTATGCGCAGGCCTATTTCGAAGGTGCGACCGAATTGCGCACCTACCAGACCCAGGACGAGGCGAACCAGGATCTGGCCGCAGGCCGGATCGACGCCACGCAGGCAGATAGCTTGGCGATGGATGATTTCCTTGCCACCGCAGCCGGTGCCTGTTGCGAGGTCAAAGGCGCTGTCGCCGCGGACGAGGCGATCCTTGGTGCCGGCGTCGGTGCTGGTGTGCGCAAAGGCGATGATGCGCTGCGCGAGGCGATCAATACCGGCATCGCCGCGATCATCGCCGATGGCACCTATGACGCGATCACGGCGGGCTATTTCGCCACCTCGATCTTGGGCAACTAGGCCCGGCACGGCGGGTGTTGGACTGGCTTTATGCCCTTTGGCCGGGGCTGGAAACATCGGTCGGTCTTTTGTCCCTCCAGCCGCCGGGCTGGGGGGGTAATCTTTTGCGCGGAGCGTGGGCCAGCGTGCAAATCGCACTTGGCGCTTTCGCGCTGGGGCTGCTGATCGGCACGGCAGGCGCGCTGGGCAAGCTGCATGGCGGGCCGGTCACGCGCGATTTGCTGGCGGTTTATACCGTCGTTGTGCGCGCGGTGCCGGAATTGATCCTGATCCTGATCCTGTATTACGCAGGCACCGATCTGCTTAATCAGGCTTTGCGTGCGCTGGGCCAGCGGCCTGTCGAAATCTCGGGCGTTGTCGCAGGTATCGCTGTGCTGGGGATCGTGCAGGGCGCCTATGCGACCGAGGTGTTGCGCGGCGCCATCCAATCCGTACCGCGCGGCCAGCACGAGGCGGCGCGCGCCTATGGCATGGGGCCGGCGCAGATATTCCGCCGCGTGACCATTCCCGCGATGCTGCCCTTGGCCTTGCCCGGTCTGTCGAACCTGTGGCTGATTGCAACCAAGGATACCGCGCTGCTGGCCATCGTCGGCTTTTCCGAACTGACGCTGGAAACGCGGCAGGCGGCGGGGTCGACGCGGGCCTATTTCACCTTTTTTCTGGCGGCGGGGGCGCTCTATCTGCTGATGACGCTGCTGTCGGGGCGCATCTTTGGCTGGATCGAGGCGCGCTACCGGCGCGGACAGGCTTCGCAATGAACCGACAGCGGATCGCACAAGAGGTATTTGTGCCGCACCGGATTATTATGGTCGCTGTGGCGCTGGGCCTTGTGGTCTGGGCCGCGTTGGCGATGCGCTGGGACTGGATTGCGCGCTATCACGATCTGGCAGTGCAGGGCATCTGGCGGACGCTGTGGCTGCTGGGCTTGAGTTGCCTGATCGGTTTTGCGCTGGCTGTGCCTTTGGGGCTGGCGCAGGCGGCGGGGCCACGGTTTTTGGCAGCACCCGCGCGTGCGTTCTGCACGGTGATCCGTGGCACGCCGCTGTTGTTGCAGCTTTGGCTGATCTATTTTGGCGTTGGCAGCCTGTTTCCGCAATTTCCCTGGATCAGGGAAAGTGAGCTTTGGCCCTATCTGCGGCAGGCATGGCCCTATGCATTGTTAGCTCTTTCGCTTAGTTTTGCAGGCTACGAGGGCGAGGTGATGCGCGGCGCGTTTAAATCCGTCGCGGGCGGTCAATTAGAGGCCGCACGGTCCATGGGCATGGGCCGGTTTGCGATCTTCCGACGCATCTGGTTTCCGCAGGCCCTGCAACGCGCCTTGCCAACCTTGGGCGGCGAAACCGTGCTGCAACTCAAAGCCACGCCCTTGGTCGCCACGATCACGGTGATCGAGATTTACGCCGTGTCCAGCCGTGTGCGCCAGGATACGTTCATCATCTATGAACCGCTGTTGTTGCTGGCGGTGATCTATATGGTGATCGCGGGGCTGCTGGCGCTGGCCTTCAAGCTTTTGGAACAGCGGTTCAATCGCGGGATGCTGGGCTAGCGCGCAGCCCTGTGCCGATGGCATCGGGGGCCACGGCAACCGATTTGATCACAGCGTGACAGGTCTGGCCGGGGGCCAGCCCCAGCGCCTCGGCTGATCTGCGGGTGATGCGTGCGGCAAGCCTGTCTTCGCCCACGGCCAGCGTGACCATCGCGCCGGGGCCCTCGCCAAGGCGCAGATCGCTGATCGTGCCTTGCAGGATGTTCAGTGCCGACAACCCCGCAGGCCGGTCGCGCGACAGGATCACATCCTGCGCCATGATCCGCACCCGCAGGGTCGCGTCTGTCGCATCAGCGATGCGCGGCAGCCACAGCGTGCCTGCTGCCGTTGCCAGTTCCGTCAACCCGTCCGCGTGATGTGCTACAACCCGCACGGTCAACAGCGATGCCGCACCCCGCGCGCCGACCACGGCCACATCGCCCAGCACCTGCCCCGGTGGTCCGCAGGCGATCACGCGGCCCGCGCGCAGGGCGACGACGGTGGTGGCCAGACGCGCCACCTCGGCAGAGGCATGGCTGACATAAAGGATCGGCACCGCCACCTCGTCGCGCAGGCGTTCGAAATAGGGCAGGATTTCGGCCTTGCGCGCCTCGTCCAAGGCGGCCAGCGGTTCATCGGCAAGGATCAGCCTTGGCCCCGACAGCAGCGCGCGCCCGATGGCGACCCGCTGCTTTTCACCCCCCGACAGGGTGGCGGGGCGGCGGGACAGCAGATGGCCGATGCCAAGCATCTCGACCGTGCGGTCCATGCTGGTGGCCTTTGCCTCGCGCGGCGCGAACCAGCGTCCATAGGCAAGGTTCTGGCGCACGCTCATATGCGGGAACAGGCGGGCGTCCTGAAAGATATAGCCGATGCGCCTGCGGTGGGGCGCGCTGTGGTGGCGGCTTGCGGTGTCGGTCAGCACCCAGTCACCTATCGCGATCCGCCCCTGATCGGAGCGCAAGAGGCCCGCCACCGCATTGATCACCGTCGTCTTGCCGGACCCTGAAGGGCCGAACAACACGCTGACGCCGGCTGGCAGGTCAAGATCGACATCAAGATCGAACCCCGCGAAAGCGTGCTGCACCTTGATCCGCAGCGTCATGATCCTGCCACCCGTTGCGCGACCCGCCGCGCGAGGTATTCAGACAAAAGCAGCGCCGCCATGGCAATCACGATGGCGATGATCACCAGTCGCGTTGCCTGTTCCTGCCCGCCCGGCACCTGTAGAAAGGCATAGATCGCCGATGGGATCGTCTGGGTCTGGCCGGGGATATTGGAGACGAAGGTGATCGTGGCACCAAATTCGCCGATCGCCTTGGCAAAGGCCAGGATCGACCCCGCGATGATGCCGGGCAGGATCAGCGGCAGTGTGACTGTGGCAAAAACCCATGCGCGGGACGCGCCCAGCGTGCTGGCGGCGGCTTCGAGCTTGGGGTCCACAGCCTCGATCGCCAGCTTGATCGCGCGCACCATCAGCGGAAAGGCCATGATCGCGGCGGCGACGGCGGCCCCTGTCCAGCGGAATGACAAAACGATACCGAACCATGCATCAAGCACTTCGCCCACCGGCCCGCGCCGCCCCAAGGTGCTCAGCAGCAGATAGCCTGTCACGACGGGGGGCAGGATCAGCGGCAGATGCACGATGCCGTTCAGCAGTTGTTTGCCCCAGAAATTCCAGCGTGCCAGCGCATAGGCGACGAATATGCCCAAGGGCAGGCTGACAACCGTCGCCCAGAACGCCACGCGCACCGACAGGCGCACCGCTTGCCATTCCGCCGGACCCAGCCAGTTTGCCCAATCGCCCCCCATCACTGCACCACGCGGAACCCGTAGCTGCGCCAGATCGCGCGGGCGCTGTCCGATGACAGATACTCCAGAAATGCCGCGGCATGGGCGCTGTCGCTTTGCGCGGTGATCGCGGCGGGATAGATGATCGGCGCATGGCTGTCTGCGGGAAAGGTGCCGATCACGCGGACATTGTCCTGCGCCGCGGCATCGGTGGCATAGACGATGCCGAATGGCGCCTCGTTCAGTGCCACAAAGGCAAGGGCGGTGCGCGGCGTGTCCGATTGTGCCACCAACGGTGCCACGCTGTCCCACAGCCCCAAAGATGTCAGCGCGGCCTTGCCATAGATGCCCGCTGGCACCGCATCGACCATCGCCATTGCCAGCCTTTCGTCGCCCAGCATGCCGGCCAGATCAAGGCTGGCGTCGATGGTCACGGAGGCCGCATCCTGCCCATGCGCGATCAGCACCAGCGTATTGCCCAGAATATCGCGCCGTGTGCCGCCCTGCAGATCGCCCGAGGCTGCGACCGCATCCATCCAGTCCACGCTGGCAGAGATGAAAATATCGGCGGGCGCGCCCTGCTGGATCTGGTGGGCCAGCGTCGATGATCCGGCATAGGATGTCACGGCAGTTTGTCCCGTCTCGGCGGTCCAGGCCTCTGCCACGCGGTCGAGCGCGCCTGTCAGGCTGGCGGCGGCAAAGACCGTGACATCCTGTGCCACCCCGCGCATTGGGGCCGCGATCAGGATCGCTGCAGCAAAAGCTGTGACGATCTGTTGGCGCGCGAAGGCTGTTGGCAAAACGCTTTCTCCTGCTGGCGGGCGTTCCCGACATATCGCAGCAAGCGCGCACCGCAGGCAAGCGTCAACCGCGTTTTGCCGGCGCGCGCAGGGTTTAAGCGCCCTTTAACGATCCTTTAACCATGTTTCGCCACTCTTGTGGCTGGCCGGATGCAAGGTTGCTCTGGCTTGGTGAAATGGGTGCGGTGGTGCGTGGTATGTCGGATGTGTCACGTCATGACGGTCGTGTCGGAAAGCAAGCCTGCGGGCGCGCGATACGACCGGACACCGGACGACCGCGCCTGTCCAAGCGGGTCTTTGACCATGTTGTGGCCCTGCTGCTTTTGGGTCTGCTGGTGCCGGTCGGGGCTATGTTGCTGGTGCTGAACCCGTTTGCGAATGCCGGTCCGCTGATCTATCGGCAGGACCGGATGGGGTATCGGTGCCGCCGGTTCGCCGCGTATAAATTCCGCACCATGCGCTGTGCGACAGGTGCGGCGCGCGGGGCGTTTGACGCGCTGGACGCGGACCGGATCACGGCGCTGGGCCGGGTGCTGCGCAAATCTCGGCTGGATGAATTGCCCCAGATCATCAACGTGCTGCGCGGCGAGATGAGCCTGATCGGCCCGCGTCCTGACAGCTATGACCATGCCTGCGTCTATCTGCGCGACATCGCGGGCTATGGCGCGCGGCACAGCGTGCGGCCCGGTGTCAGCGGTCTGGCGCAGGTCGAGCTGGGCTATGTCGACGGGATCGACGGCATCCGGCGCAAAGTGGCGCTGGACCTGCATTACATCGCCCATGCGTCATTCCGGCTGGACCTGTGGATTGCCTGGCGCACCATCATCGTCGTGCTGGCGCGCAAGGGGGCCTAGAACGGACGGACCCCGCCTTCGCCGATCAGGGCAGCGCAAAGCTTGCCGGTTTTCCATGCGCCGGTGTCGATGGACACCACGCCGTCGCGGATCGCCAGACGCGGCACGATCCGGTGGCCATGCACGCACCAGACCCGGTCGCTGCGCGGCAGCACCCCGAAATCGGGATGCCCCCAGGCCATCGCCTTGGGCAGCTGGTTGGCCAAAGGCAGGGCCGGATCGGCACCTGCATGCAGGACCGCCACATTGCCGCTTTGCCACCAATAGGGCATGTCATGCATCCATGACACGGTCGCGCCCATCGCGGCGCGCAGCGCGTTGCGCGCACGGGAAAGATCGGCCAGGGTGATATCTGCGGGCAGGTCGGTGATGCCATAGCTGGCCAGCGTGGTCCGCCCGCCATAGCGCAGCCATGTCCGGCCCATTTTGCGCGGTTGGCGCAGAAAGCGCAGCAACAGGTCTTCGTGATTACCGCGCAGGCAGGTCAGGTCGATCCGCCCCGCGTGGTCGTGCAACAAGCGCAGCACGCCCGCGCTGTCGGGGCCATGGTCGATGTAATCGCCCACCAGCACGACCGGCAAGGCGCGCGCCACGGCACGTTCCAGCACGGGGGCCAGCAGATCGGCGCGCCCATGCACATCGCCGATGGCGACAAAAGGCCGGTCCGGCGCGGGTGGTGCTGCGTCAAAGCCAAAAGGGGGCAGATAATCGGGCAAAGGCATGGCCGCCGTTCTAGCGCAACGATCACTGGCTTGGCCAGAGGCTGCGCCAGCGCCGTTGCATCTGGTGCCGCACGGTCGTGCAACATGGTTTTCAGACAAAAGCGGCATGATGACGGCTGCAACCACTCAGGAGTCTCCGATGCCCGATCCTTTTAGCGCCGATTATGTCAACCTGACCTCGCCCGCCGTGGCGCATTACGTCGTCACACCCTCGGACAGTGCGGATCTGCCGGTGCGCCCGCGCGCGATTTTCGTGCAAAGCGCAGGTACCGCGGCCTTGCAGGACAAGGACGGGCAGGTCGTGACCTATGATGTCGCGGCAGGTGCGGTTTTGTCGATCCGGCCGGTGCGGGTGCTGGCCAGCGGGACGACGGCGCAGCTTGTGGCGTGGTATTGATCCATGATCGGGCTAGAGCTGTCACCCGCCTCTACCGGCCATACTGCACCCGACCCTCTGGCGGCGTTTTTTGCCATGGGCCGCGGCGCGCATGTGGCCCTTGGCCCCGGCCCGCAAGGCGGGCTGAGCATCTGGACCGAGACCGGCCCCGCAACCGCCGCCTGTCTGCGGTTGGACGGGGCTAATGCCGGCACAAGGCTGTCGTGGCGCGAAACGCTGAGCTGTGCGTTGCGCAAGGTCTATCCGGTGGCAGCCTTTGGTCTGTCGGCGGGCTGGTCGCAGTTGCAATCTTCGGGCTCTGGCCTGTCGGGCAGCTATACCGGCAACCGTGCTGTCAGCACCACCTCGCTGACCGCCACGATCAGCGTGACGGTGGACCGCGCCAAACCCTATGACCTTTGGGTCTGTTTCACGGGGCGCATTGCGGGGGGCTATTGCCGTGTCGATATCGACGGGGGGCAGGCTTTGGTCGATGCGATTGGTGATCCGGCGGGGCTGGGGTTCAAGGCGTTCAGCACCCAGACCGCCACCGACATGCAGCGCCGCCGCAGCATCCGCGTGGCCACCGGCCTGACCGGCAGCCATGTCGTGACCCTGTCGCATGGCGGGGCGGCGACACCGGGTGGCACTAGCCTGATGATCGAGGCTGTGGCGCTGTCGGCCGATCTGTCCGATGACGGCATCCTGCCCCCCGTCTGGCAGCCTGCAACCGCTTATGTCATGGGCGACGAGGTGCAATGGCAAGGCACCTTTTATGCCGCCCGCGCGACGGGTGTCAGCGGCACCACACCCCCTGTGCATCTGTCAGGCATCAGCGGTGATGGCGCGCTGGACTGGCGTGCAGATAACCGCCCGACCTATCCGCTGTTTCAGGCGGTTGATTACGCCTCCGAGCGTGAATATGCCGCGCGCGTCAGAATTGCGGGTACCACCACCGAAATCGGCGGCCAGACCCATGGCCACGAGGCGCTCGTGGCGCGCAGCGTGACGCTGGACGCACAGCCTTTTGTGCCAACGACCAGCGGCACCGGCCTGTCCGTCGGGGCCGAGATTGCTACCTTTGAGAACACCACTTGGCAGGGGGCGACGGGTGGTCCTATCGGCACCTGCCAGCTGATCCGCCGGATCACGCCGGGTGCGGTGCGCCATGACGTGCAGGTCACGGCAACAGGGCCAGATGCGGTGTTCGACTGGCTTTATCTCGGGATGCTTCCTTTCGTGCATTGGGACGGGGAAAGTGGTGCTCTGGCTGTGCAACAAGTTGCCGGACCTGCGGGCCTTATCAGCATCGGTGATCTCGCAGGCACAAGCCCTGCGCAGATCAGCCTTGGCGCGACCGCGCGGCTGAGTCTGGTCGGGCGCGCGCTGACGGGTGATCTGCGCTATGGCTGTCAGGTGGTCGCCACGGGCGTCGCGGGCAATCTGGTCGGGCCGGTCAGCACATTCCTGCGGCCCAATATCGAGGCACGCGCCGCCGCAGGACCGCTTGACTGGACCGCCAAGGCCTATTTCGCAGCAGACCTGCCTGCAGGCACGGTGATGCAGGCGGGTGATGTGATCGGGTTTTCCAGCCGCCACGTTCTGGCGGTCACGCCGGTTCAGGCGTGAAAATAACCGCGCCCATATTGGGCGAAACCGACACCACCGCGCTGCGCTTGTTTGCGGATGTCGATCTGCGTAAGCGTCACGCCGGTCACAGCCACCCCGGCCGCGGCGAGCTTGTCGGCGGCGGCCAGCACCACGGCGGGGGGCGTTTTGTCCCATCGGACCGCAAGGATCACCGCATCGCACTGGCGCGCCAGCACCACGGCATCCGCCACAGGCACCACGGGCGGCGCGTCGATGATGACCACATCATAGGCCGCGCGCGCCTGTGCGATCACATCGGCCAGCGCGGGCGCAAACAGGGTTTCACCGCCCGCCGCATGCTGTGCGCCACCCGCCAGCAGATCGACCCCGGGGATCGGGCTTGGTTCGGTCGCCGCCCCAAGGCCGATATGGCCAAGGATCACCGCAGCCAGCCCGTCTGTCCCCGCCAGCGCAAAATAGCGCCGGAACGATCCGCGCCGCAGGTCTGCATCTACCAGCAGCACGCGTTTGCCCAACAGAGCCAGCGCATGTGCCAGCCCGATGGCCTGCGTCGTCTTGCCTTCGCCCGGGATCGCCGAGGTGGACAGGATGACCTGCGGCGGCTTTGTGCCATGCAGCATCAGCGCGGTGCGCAGATGCCGATAGCCTTCGGTCGCGGCCGATGCTGTGCTGACATCAAGTGCCGCCAGCAGCCGTGCGGGCCTGCGTGAGGGCAACAGCGGCAGCTGCGCCAGAACCGGCAGGCCGGTGGCATCCTGCAAGGCCGCCGCATCGGTGAACCCACGGCGCAGGCTGTGACGCAGCGCCACCAGCATCAGCCCGCCCAGCCCCCCGACCATGGCCGCGATCTGCACCATCAGCAGCTTTTGTGGCCCGATATAGCGCGCCTCGGTCGCGGCGTTGAGCACGCGACTGTCGGGGGCGATTTGTGCGGCACCCAGCGTCAATGCGCGCAGTTCTTGTTGATAGCCGGCCTGCTGTGCGATGGCCATGTCCAGATCGCGCTGCATCCGGTCGCGGGCATGGCTGGCTGCGGTCAGCGCCTGCAGCGCAGCGGCCAGATCGGCGCGGTTGGTCTGCAAGGCGGCAATCTGGGCGGTCAGCCGCTGGGTATTGGCGGTGTCGCTGGCGCGTGCAAGCGCGGCTTGGGCGCTGGCCAGCCGTGCTGTGGTGTCTTGCAGGTCATGGCCCAACCGGTCGGGGCGCGTCGGGTCGTGCAGGCCCGCCCGCGCGACCAGATCGGTGATCGCGGCCTCTATTGCTGTCTGGTGCGAGCGCAGGTCAGCCGATCTTGCGCCCAGCAAGGCGATGCTGGCCGCCGTCGCATCCTGTTTGCGCGCCACCTGATCGGCCAGATAGACCACTGCCAGCGTGTTCGCGATGGCCATGGCGCGGTCGGGGTCGCCTGTCGTGACGGTGACGCGCAACAGATCGCTGTCGCGCGGAGTCTCGACACGGATCGCGGCCCGCAGGTTCTGGACCAGCTTGCTGGCGATGGCCGCGTCATCGGGGACGGGTTCGCTGCGGCCTTGCAACAGGTTCCGCAGCGTCGTGCGCAACCCGCGCGGCGACAGCGGTGGCACCGGCGTCAGATAGCGGTTGAAGGCGGGGTCGTCTTGCAGGTCCAGCGTTGCGATCACCTGTTCCAGAATGGGTGTCGCCAACAGGATCTGAACCTGCGTGCCAGGCGGAACATCTGTGCTGGTTTGGCCTGGTATTGCAAACGCTGGAGTTGTGCGAATTTCAATGATCGTGACGGCGGCATGTTGCGGGCGCGCGATGGTAAAGCCGTAATACCCCGCCATCAGAACTGCCAAAAAGGTTGTGAGCACCACAACCCATTTTCCCGCCCATAAGACCCTAAAAATATGGCGAATATCGACAGCTGCAGGCTGATCAACTTCGATCAGAGCGGGCATGGATTGTGACATGGAACGCGGCATCGGCGGGGCTTTCTTGGGCATTGCGACCCGATGAGGAAACCATAAACCAGTTAACACAAAATTAATCACAATGAAGGCAAGATCAACCATAGAGATAGTTTGCGTGCGCTGTTCAAGTGGTTTTGTTGTATGATGGCTTTCTTGCGATATTGCCTGAATCAGCCCGTCGGTATCGCGATGACGGTGCGTGCCGCGCTGGTGGCGGGCAATGTCGCAGTGCTGTTTGGGCTGGCGCTGTGGCTGGGGCTGGACGGCTTTGGCGGGCTGATCGTGCTGTGGGGGCTGGCGCTGGTGGCGGCGACCTGTCTGGGGTTTGGCGGGCCGCTGATCTTGTTGGCACGGCTGGGGGATGGCGCGGGGATGCATCCGCGCGCTGTCATCGGGCTTTGCATCGGCTGGCCTGTGCTGGCGGCTTGCGGGGCGGGCTTGGCCTTGCGGCTGGTCTGGCCAGAGCTGCCATGGCTGGCTGTGCTGGCGGTGGCGGTTGTGGTCAATCTGGCATCCTGCCTTGCCAGCATCCTGCGCGCCTTGGGGTCGGTGCATCTGTCGATGATCCTGCGCGACGGGGCCCCGATGGTGGCGCTGGGGGCGGCGGGGTTGCTGCTGGCAGAGCCTGCGGCGATCCTGTGGGGCATGGCCACGGGGTTGGGGGTGATCTGTCTGGGCGCGGCGGTGCTGGTTTTGTCGCATCCGCAGCGCGCATCGGTGATCAGCGATAGCAGGCCGGGGGCAGGCTTGGCGGCTGATCTGTGGGCGACGACGGTGCTGGGCATGGGGCTGGCGCAGGTCGATATCATTGTGGGCGGGCAGTTTCTGACACCGGAACAGATCGGGGTCTATGCATTGCTGCGACGGGTGGCGAACCTTGTCGCGCTGCCGTTGTCGGTGGCGACATGGGTCAGCGCGGGGCCGATCAGCGCCGCCCATACCGCCCGCGACACCGCTGCCCTGCAAAGCGCCAGTGACGCCGGCGCGCGGATCGCCTTGTTGCCGGGGCTGGGGCTGGCGATGCTGAGTCTGCTGGCGCTGCCGGTATTGGCGATCTGGGTGCCGGACTTGCCGGTGCCGGTGCTGCTGGTGCTGTTGGGCGGCACGCTGGTGCAACTGGCCTTTGCGCAGGGGATGAGCGTTGCCACGCTGACCGGGCGGGGCGATCTGGCCGCGGGGGCGCGGTTGGCGGGGGTGGCGGGCTATGTGGCGGCAGTTGTGCTTTTCGCGCCGCTTGATCCGTTGCGCAATGCGCTGGCTGCTGCGCTGGCGACCAGCCTTTGCGCCGGGCTGCTCTGGCTTTGGGTCTGGCGCAGCATGGGGATCGACACCCTTGCCCGCCCGATGCGGAGGCGCGCATGGCAGCTATCCTGATCATCGCGCTTGCCGCACTTTGCACGCTGTTGCCGTTCTGGATCGCGGCACGGCACGGGCTGCTGGGCTGGGTGTCGCCGCTGCATCTGTTGGGCTATTTCTGCGGGCTGGGATTTCTGGCCAAGGCCGTCGCCTATGCCGCTGCCCCTGATCTGGCATTTTACGCACGCTTCGATCCTGCACCCGGCGCGGCGCTGGTGGGGGCGATCTATCTGGGGGGCTTTGTCGCGCTGATCTGTCTGGGCTACCTTTTGGCCTGCAAACCGCAGCCCGCCGCCGCGCAGATCATTGCCGCGCGCGCGGTCGCGGCAGGCGTGCAGCCGATGGGCGCGCTGGTGGGTATCGCGCTGGCCGTCAGTGTGGTGACGGTGCTGCTGATCCTGCAGGTGCGCGGCGCAGCGCCGGGCGAGGCGGGCGTGATCGCCGCGCTGAACCGCGTCAAGCAGATCAACGTCAATGCCGATGGTGTGGGCGCGACGCTGGCCGGGATCAAGACGCTGTTCGTGATCCCCAAATATGTTTTTGTGCTGTGCCTTGCGCAGACGATCCTGCATCCGCGCCCGGCCTTGTTGGGTATGACGCTTGCGCTGGGGGCGGCGCTTTTGGGGATCGCGCTGGTGTCGGGGGACCGGTTCGAACTGGTGGAACTGGCCATTTATGCGCTGGCCACCCATGCCGTTCTGGGCGGACGGATCGGCTGGCGGCAAGGCGCGCTGGGGCTGGCTGGCGCCACGGCGATCGTGATGCTGTCGGCTTATATGACAGAACTGCGGCTGGGCGCGCAGGGTGCCAGCCTGCTGCGCCAGATCATCGGATCGACCTATTTTCTGGATATCAACGTGGCGGTGATGGTCACCGGCCATCTGGAACCGGCGCAGATGCTGTTGGGGCAAAGCTATGGCTGGTGGGTCTTTGGCTGGGTGCCGCGCGACATCTGGCCGGACAAGCCCGCGATTGATCTTGGCGTCTATTTCAAGCGCGAGGTGATGGGGATCACCACAGGCGGCGCGTTCAACGTCACCGGCCCGGGCGAGGCGTTCATCAACTTTGGCTGGGCGGGGCTGGCAGTAGCCCCCGCGCTGGGCTGGGCGTTTCGTGTGGGCGAGGCGTTCTTGCTGGATGCGCAGCGCACCGCGCGGACGGGGGCGGCATTTTTGTATCCGATCCTGTTTTATCCCTTTGTCCAAGCCTGCCTGCAATCGTCGTTCAGCGCCTTCATCGTCGGGGCCGCGGCGCAATTGGTGCTGATCGTGATGATCCGCACGTACTTTGTCCGCCCGCTGCACTGGCGGGCCGTACGAATCGAAAGGCTGTCCCATGCATAACATTGTTCTGCGCGTCCTGCGCCTGCCTGCGCAAATCCACCGCCGAGCGGGGCTGATCCTTGCGACGCTGTGGCACCGTGCGACGCTCGCGCAGGTGGGCGCAGGCAGCCGGTTCCAGCCCGGTGTGCGGTTTGATGATCCGTCCTCGGTCATCATCGGGGCGGGCTGCTATTTCTGGCGCGGTGTTGCGGTTTCGGCCGAGATCGGGCGCGCCGGTCTGCGCATCGGGGATGGTGTGCAGATCAACCGCGGGGTGCATCTGGATACGACGGGCGGGCTGGTGATTGGGGATGACACGCTGATTTCCGAAGCGGCGGTGATCTATACCCATGATCACGGACTGCACCCTTGGGCGGTGCCCGTTCCGATGGTCAAGACCATCGGAACGGGCGTCTGGATCGGCCTGCGTGCGGTGATCCTGCCGCAGTGCCGCCGGATCGGGGATCATGCGGTGATCGGGGCGGGGGCCGTGGTGACGCGCGATGTGCCTGCAGGCGCTGTCGTCGCGGGCAATCCCGCGCGGATCATCGGTCAGCGCGCAAAGGTGGCAGCATGAAGGTTTTGCATGTGACCCCCAGCTTTTATCCCGCGACATTCTGGGGCGGGCCGATCTTTTCGACCAAGGCGATCTGTGACGGGATTGCGGCCGCGCCTGATTTTAGCCTGCGCGTGCTGACCACCGATGCCGCGGGACCTGCGGTGCGCGACAGGTTGCGCCGCGTGCCGCTGCCTTACCGCGTTGATTACACCCGCCGGATCGCAGGACATAGCATCGCGCCGGGGCTGCTGGCGCGGTTGCCTGCGGCGATGCTTTGGGCCGATGTCGTGCATCTGACCGGCACCTATTCCTTTCCGACATTGCCGGTGCTGGGTCTGGCGCGGGCCTTGCGCAAGCCGCTGGTCTGGTCACCGCGCGGGGCGTTGCAGGCGACGCAAGACTGGCCCGCCGCGCCGCGCCTGCGCGCAAAGCAAGCGTTCGAACAGGCCGCCAACCTGCTCCGCCCGGCGCAGACCATCTTGCATGTCACCGCCCCGATCGAGGCGGCAGCAAGCCGCGCGCGCCTGCCGGATATTCAGGTGACGGTAATCCCCAATTGCGTGACGATCCCACCCGTGACCAAGCGACCCTACCGTCCGCAAGGCGCATTGCGGCTGATGTATCTGGGGCGGCTGCATCCGAAAAAGGGCGTTGATCTGCTGATCGCGGCGATGGCGGCGCTGCCTGTGCATGTCACGCTGGATATCTATGGCACGGGCATTCCGGCGCATGAAGCGGGGCTGCGCGCGGCAGCGGCGGGCGATCCGCGCATAAGGTTTCACGGCGATGTGCAGGCCAGTGCAAAGGCCCGCGCCTTTGGGCGTGCCGATCTATGTGTGCTGCCCAGCCACAGCGAGAATTTCGGCATCACCGTGGCCGAGGCGCTGGCGCATCGCGTGCCGGTCCTGACGACGACCGACACACCCTGGCGCAGGCTGGCGATGATGGCGGCGGGGGCCTGCATCGACCCTGCATGCGATGATCTGGCCGAGGCGATCCTGCGGCTGGGGGCGGGTGATCTTGCCGCGATGGGCGCGCGCGGGCGCGACTGGATGATCCGCGATTTCGCCCCCGATGCGATGGTTGCGGGTTTCGCCAGCCTTTATCGCAGCCTTGCCACCGGCGAGCCGCAAATGGTGAACGCATGACGATGCAGGTCAATATCACCGCCAACCGGCGCCGGCGCAATTGGTCGGGGCAGGCGCAGGCCGGGCGCGTTTTATGGGGGCTGTGCCACCCCTTGTTCCGGTTCAGCCCGCGCCCGTTCTGGGCATGGCGGGTCTGGTTGCTGCGGCTGTTCGGCGCAAGGATCGGGCGCGAGGTGCATATCCATCCCACCGTGCGCATCACTATCCCCTGGCATCTGCATATCGAGGATCAGGCCGCCGTAGGCGACAATGCGATCCTTTATGCGCTGGGGCCGATCCATATCGGGCCGCGTGCCACGGTCTCGCAGCATGCGCATCTATGTGCGGGCAGCCATGATTGGCGCGATCCGGCGCGCCCCTTGTTGCGGCCTGCCATCGTGATCGGGCCGGATGCCTGGGTCTGCACGGATGCTTTTGTGGGGCCGGGTGTGGTGATCCGGGCCGGGGCGATCCTTGGCGCGCGCGGCGTGGCGCTGCGTGATCTGCCCGCGCGCCATATCGGGCAGGGTAATCCGATGATCACAAGGCCGATGGATGACTGACTTGACCGTCATCATCCTGACCCGTGACGAGGCGCTGCATCTGCCCCGCGCGCTGGTGTCGGTGCAGGGCATCGCCACCCGCGTTGTCGTGGTGGATAGTGGATCGACCGACGCCACCGTCCAGATCGCGCGGGATGCGGGGGCCGATGTCTGGCAGCACCCCTGGACCAATCATGCGCAACAATTCAACGGGGCACTGGACCGGCTCGAGACCGGCACCGGCTGGGTGCTGCGGCTGGATGCGGACGAATATCTGACGCCGGACCTCGCTGCGCAGATCGCTGTGGGCCTGCCCGATGTGGCGGGTATCACGGTCGGGCGCAGCATGTGGTTCCAAGGCCAGCCGGTCCGCTATGGTGGCCTGTTTCCCGCCCGGATGCTGCGGCTGTTTCGCCACGGCCAAGGTCGGGTCGAGCCGCGCTGGATGGACGAACATATCGTCGTGAACGGCGCTGTCGCGCATCTGTCTGGCGGGATCATCGACGACAACCGCAAACCGCTTGATTGGTGGATCGCCAAGCACAACGCCTATGCCAGCCGCGAGGTGGTGGATATCCTGAACCAGCGCCACGGGTTTTTGCCCGCAGATGTGGCGCCGTCAGGGGCGGCCGGGGTGAAACGCTGGATCAAGCACCATCTTTATGCGCGGCTGCCCGGCGGGCTGCGGGCGGGTGTGTATTTTCTGTATCGCTATATCCTGCGCGGCGGCTTTCGGGATGGCGCGCAGGCCCGCGCGTTCCATGTCCTGCAAGGGTTCTGGTACCGCTATCTGGTCGATGCCAAACTGGCCGAGGTGGAACGTTTCATGGCGCAAAATGATGCTGGTCCCGCCGCCGCGATCCATGCCGTGCTAGAGATCGACCTGTTTGCCCAAACCCGAAGCGAGGCCGCATGAAAATATCCGTCGTCACCGCGGTGCGCAACGGGGCCGCAACCTTGCCACGGATGCTCGATAGTCTGCGGGCGCAGACGCATGACGAACTGGAGCATGTCATTCAGGACGGCGGGTCAACCGATGGCACGCTGGATGTGCTGCGCGCGCAGGGGCTGGATGGCATGGCGCTGGTTTCGGCCCCTGACGGCGGGATCTATCAGGCGATCAACGCCGGCATCCGGCGCGCGACGGGCGATGTGATCGGGGTGTTGCATGCCGATGATGTGCTGGCGGATGCATCCGTTCTGGCGCGTGTGGCGCAGGCGTTGGCGGACCCTGCCATCGATGGGGTTTACGGCGATCTGCATTATGTCGCGCGCGCCGATGCGTCCCGCGTGATCCGGCATTGGCAAGCGGGACCGTTCGACCCGCGTGCTCTTGCGCGTGGCTGGATGCCGCCGCATCCGACGCTTTACCTGCGGCGCGCTGTGTTTGATCGTGCGGGGCTTTACGATACCAGCTATCGCATTTCGGGCGATTACGACGCGATGCTGCGGTTTTTGACGACAGGGCAGGTGCGGCTGGCCTATATCGCGCATGTCATGGTGCGGATGCAGATGGGCGGGGCCAGCAACCGCAGTTTTGCCCAGATGATCCGCAAAAGCCGCGAGGATTACCGCGCAATCAGAGCCCATAACGTGGGCGGAATCGGCACGCTGGTCGCCAAGAACCTGTCGAAACTGCCGCAATTCTGGGGGCAGTTCTAGGCAGGGCTGCGGGCGACACAACGCCTAGCGTCCGGTGATGCCTTCGCGCGGCGGCAAGGGCCGCGGGGTTGTCACATTCTGCGAGTTGCGGCGTTCGTAAAACGCATTTCCCCCCGTCGTCAGGACATAATGGATATTGTTGAACGACGCCCGATAGCTCGCGGCATGAAAGAACATGGCCTGCGCAATGTCAGGGTGTCTTTCGCCTGCAAGAACCGCCTGTGCGGCCGCGCGTGCCATGGGCGCTGACCGGCTGTCCATCCGCTTGGACATCACGCCGGGGGCGAATTGATTTTTCTGGCGGACCACGCCGCAGACCGTGTTGGGAAAAGCGTCGGCCTCGACCCTGTTCATCACCACGCTGCCCACCGCGATCATGCCGTCCCTGCTGGAGCGGATCGATTCAAAATACATCGCGCGCGCCATGCAGTCGATATCGGCAGAGGGCGCCCTCAACGACGACCCCGATGGCCCGCCGCAGGCCGCAAGCAGCGCAAGGCAGGCCAGCGCCAAACCGAACGGTCGGCGTGGCAAACAGCGTTGTACCATCATGCCTTCACCGGCGCACCGCCTTCAAAGCTGTTCACCCCGTGATAGCCGATGGCGTCTTGTTGCATCTGCAAATGCAGCCCGTCGCCGGTATAGGGATGGGCGCGGGCCAGATCCTCGTCGAAATCAATCCCCAGACCGGGGGCCGTGGGGACGGGGATATAGCCACCTTCGACGCTCAGGCTGTTCTTGATCAGCGCCATGTGGAACGGCGTTTCAATCGTTTCGGCCATCAGGATATTGGGGATCGATGCGGCCAGCTGGATATTGGCCGCCCATTCGACAGGGCCTGCGTAAAGATGCGGGGCCACCTGCGCGTTATAGACCTCGGCCATGGCGGCGATTTTCTTGGTCTCCCAGATACCGCCCGACCGGCCAAGTGCCGGTTGCAGGATCGTCGCCGCCCCGCTGCGCAACACAGTGGCAAATTCGGCCTTGGTGGTCAGCCTTTCACCCGTGGCAATCGGGATCGGCACCGCCCCTGCGACCTTGGCCATTTCGGCCACGTTGTCGGGTGGAATGGGTTCTTCGTACCACAGCGGGCTATAGGGCGCGATGGCCTGGCCCAGCCGGATCGCGCCGCCGGTGCTGAACTGGCCATGGGTGCCGAACAGCAGGTCGGCACGGTCGCCCACAGCCTCGCGGATTTGTTTGCAAAAGGCGACCGACAGCGACAGGTCATGCATCGACGGCATATGCCCGCCGCGGATCGTATAGGGGCCGGCTGGGTCGAATTTCACCGCCGTATAGCCTTGCTCTACCATATCGAGCGCCACTTCGGCCGCCATGTCGGGGTTGGACCAGAAGTCGGGCAACGGATGCGTGGGGCGCGGATAAAGATAGGTATAAGCGCGGATCCGGTCATTCGTGCGCCCGCCGATCAGCGCATGCACGGGCCTGTCGCGGTCTTTGCCCAGAATGTCCCAACAGGCCATTTCAAGCCCCGACCACGCGCCGATCACCGTTAGGTCAGGGCGCTGGGTAAAGCCGGACGAATAGACGCGGCGGAACATCAATTCGATATTTTCGGGGTTTTCGCCTGCCATGTGGCGCGCGAAAACATCGGTGATGACGGCCTTCATGGCCTCTGGCCCGACCGAGGAGGCATAGCATTCGCCGTAACCCACGACGCCGGTGTCGGTCGTGATCTTGGGGATGATCCAGTACCGTCCGCCCCAGCCGGGGGCAGGGGGGGCGGTGATGATGATGTCGAGATCGGCAAGTTTCATGGTATGGCTTTCTGGTGGCGGGTAGGGTGGATCATGATCCACCTTACGTGATGCAGCTTTGGTCAGTCGAAAACGATCACATTGCGTTTGGCGCTGCCGCTTTTGGTATCGGTGATGGCTTCGTTGATCTGGTCAAGCCGCCAGCGCCCCGAGATCAGCTCGTCCAGTTTCAGCCGCCCCTGTTCATACAGATCGACCATCCAGGGAATGTCGCGCGCGATCACGACATCACCCATCTTGGACCCGACCATGCCCTGGCCGGTGGCGGCCAGCATCACGGGCTCATAGGTGGACATGGCCCCCGAATGGGGCATGCCGACCATGATCACCTTGCCGCCATTGGCCAGATATTGCGGTGCCTGATCATAGGCAGGGATCGCGCCCACGGTCACGAACACCGCATCGGCCCCGCGCCCCATCGCCTTTTTTGCGGCGCGCCAGGGTTTGTCGCTGGTTGCCAGCACCGTATCGGTCGCCCCGAATTCCTGCGCGATGACGAGCTTTTCCGGCGTCATATCCACCGCCACGATCCGGCGTGCGCCCGCGATCCGCGCGCCTTGGATGGCATTCAGGCCAACACCGCCCGTCCCGATCACGACCACATCCTGCCCCGCGCGCAATTGCGCGGCATTCACCACCGCCCCGATGCCGGTGATGACCCCGCAGGCCAGCAGGGACGCCGCCTCCATCGCAATCGTATCCGATAATTTGACGACCTGGCTTTGGTTCACCACCACGCGTTCGGCAAAACCGCCGGTGTGCATCGCCTGATGCAACGGGCTACCGTCGGGCATAGTCAACGGCCCGCTGGCCATGTCGCTTTCGCAGGCGACGGGCCGACCGCTCGCACAAGAGGGACAGGTGCCGCAGGACCGGATCAGCGTCACGACCACCGGATCGCCCAAGGCAATCCCGCGCACGCCCGCACCAAGGGCTGTGACATGGCCTGCCGCTTCGTGGCCGTAAACCGCAGGCAGGGTGCCACCCCAGCCGCCCTCCATATAGGTGACGTCGGAATGACAGATGGCGCAGGCTTTCAATGTGACTTCGACCTCGCCATGCTCGGGCGCGGCAAGGGTGACGGTTTCGATGGTCAGCGGTGCGCCGAAGGCATGGCAAACGGCGGCTTTGATCTGGGGCATGTTGGGTCCTGTCAACGGGTTCATCCGTCAGCCTGAAGCGGCGCGCGCCTGACTGCAACCCCGAACCCGACCTTATGTGCCGCGGGCGCGCTTTGGCCTTGGTGTCTGCATGAAAACCGCGATGCAGCTGACGGTCAGCAGGGCTGAGAGCAAGAAAGGCGCACCGGGCAGATAGACCGGGGCGTCGGGCGCGGTGAAAAACCAAAACGTTTGCGTCACCAGCAAAGGGGCGATGATCGTTGCCACCGCGTTGATCGAGCTGATCGTGCCTTGCAATTCGCCTTGCTGGTTGTCGGCAGCCGTGCGCGACATGATCCCTTGCAGGGCCGGTCCGGCGATGGACCCCAAGGCCGTCAGCGGCGTCAGCGCCAGCGCGATCCAGCCATTGCTCACAAACCCAAGTGCCATAAAGGCCGCCACATCAACCCCCAGCCCAAGGATCACGGCCCGCCTTTCGCCGATCCGCGCGATGATGGGCCGGATCAGCAGCCCCTGCACAACCGCGATGCCGACCCCGAACACCGCCAGCGACAGCCCGATCATCCCCGGCCCCCAGCCGAACCTTTCAGCCCCGAAATAGGCCCAGACGCCCGGATAGACGAAAAACGCGATCGTATAGACAAAGCTGATCAGCAACAGCCGCTTCAGCCCTGGCAATGCGCCGATGTTGCGCAACGCCCCCAAAGGGTTCGCGCGGCGCCAGTCAAACGGGCGGCGGATCCGGTCGGTCACGGTTTCGGGCAGGACATAATAGCCAAAGACCGCATTCGCCGCCGCCAGCACCGCCGCCGCCCAGAACGGCGCGCGCGTGCCATATTCGGCCAGCACCCCGCCGATCAGCGGGCCAAAGATGAACCCCATCCCGAAGGCCGCCCCGATCAGCCCGAAATTGGCGGCCTTTTCTTCGGGGCGCGAGATATCGGCCATATAGGCCGCGGATGTCGCCTGCGTCGCCGCCGTGATCCCGCCGATGATCCGCCCGACCAGCAACAGCCAGATCATCTGCGCCAGCGCCATCAGCACATAGATCAACGCCATGATCACCAGCGAGATGATCAGCACCGGCCTGCGCCCGTAGCGGTCCGACAAGCTGCCCAGCGTCGGGCCAAACAGGAATTGCATCGCGGCGAATATCGTGGCCAGCACCCCACCCCAGACGGCGGCTTGGCCCAGCCCTGTGCCTTCGATCTCTTGGATCAGGGCGGGCATCACCGGCAGGATCAGCCCGATCCCCATCGCGTCCAGCATGACCGATATCAGAATAAAGGTGACGGGAAGGCGTTTGTCCATCTGCCCAGCGTTAGGCGGTTCGCTCGGCTTTGCAAGCGTCATTCAGAGCGCCCTTGCGATCCGGTCCAGATGCTGCGCCAAAAGCGCGGGATCGGACAAGAAAGGCGAATGCGATGTGGGCAAATCGCTGACTGTGCCGGCGGGCCAGTCTGCGGTCATCGTCGACTGAAACGCCGGCGGGATCGTGCGGTCATCGGTGCAGCGCAGGTAATGGCGCGGCAGGGTGTGGCGTGGCTCCAGCGGCGTTTCCTGTGGCAGGATCGGCTGTGGGCCAAGTTGGCCAATCGCCCAAGCGGCACGAGCGGGCGGGACATCGTGATAGAATTTCTCGGTGGCCTTGGCCCGATCGACGCTGAAGGTCACGCGCGCATCATCCACGATGATCGCATCCAGCAAAGGCTGCGACGGCGCCATCCGGCGCATATCCGCAAGAGACTTGCCCGCCATCGGCACATAGGCGCATAGATAGACCAGCGCGCTGATTCGATCGGGGGCCAGCCCTGCCGCGGCGGTGATCGGATAGCCCGCCATGGAATGGCCCACCAGAATGACCGGCGTGTCAATCGCCGCAACAATCGCGCTGGCGTAAAGGTCCAGCGTCACCTTGTGCGCCGCTGTGGTGTCCTGCCCATGCGACGGCAGGTCGATGGCGCGTGCCGTGTGGCCATGGGCGGTCAGATGCGGGATCAGATCCTCCCAGCACCATGCCCCGTGGCAGGACCCGTGGATCAGCAGGAAATCAGACATGATCAGACATGGCCGACTGCTTTCATGAAATCCGCCAGATGCGCGGCATAGGTTTGGGGGTCTTCGACACAGGCCAGATGGCCCACGCGGCGCATCAGTACGAATTGCGACCCAGGGACCAGATCGATCGTTTCGCGCACCAGATCGGGCGGTGTTGACCCGTCATCAATTCCCGCGATCCCCAGCGTCGGGATGCGCAAGCCCGCGGTCGGCGTATAGAAATCGGTGCCAGCGATGGCCGCGCAGGTGCCGGTATAGCCCGCAACCGGCGTGCTTTCCAGCATCGCGCGCCACGGCTGCATCGCGGGCGTGCCATAAAACCCCCGCGCAAACCAGCGTTGCAGCACGGTGTCCGACAGGGCGGGCAATCCTTTGGTGCGCACCGTGTCGATCCGGTCCTGCCACAGCTTGGGATTGCCGATCTTGGCGGCGGTATTGGACAAGACCAGCGCGCGGATCAGATCGGGGCGTTTGACCGCCAGCCCTTGGGCGACCATCCCGCCGACGGACAGGCCGACGAACACAGCATCGCGCACATCTGCGGCATCGCAAACCACTTCGGCATCGCTGACCAGCTGGCCCATGCTATAGGGGCCATCCGGCGCATCTGATGCGCCATGCCCGCGCATGTCATAGCGGATGATCCGCAGACCGGCGGGCAAACCTGCCAATACCTGATCCCAGATCGCGCGTGTTGTTCCCAACGCATTGGCAAAGACCACAGGCGGGCCGTCATCCGGCCCTGTCACGTCATAATCCAGCGCCACGCCGTCGCGGATCACCTGCATCAGGCCAGCGCCTTGGCAAAGATCGCGGGATCGACGTTGCCGCCTGTCGCCACGGCGATCACTGCATCGCCTTCGCTGGCATCAGGATGAAACAGCGCGGCCGCCAGCGCCACCGCACCGCCGGGTTCCAGCACGATTTTCAGCCGGTCAAAGGCCAGCGCCATCGCCTGCAACGCCTGATCCTCACTCACCACCACGCCCGGCCCGCAATGTTCCTGCATGATCGGAAAGGTCAGATTGCCGGGCTGCGGCGTGATGATCGCATCGCAAAGCGAGCCTGACAGCCGTGCGTTGCGTTCGATCCGGCCACTGGCCAATGACCGTGTCGCATCATCAAAGCCTTCGGGCTCCACGGGTCGCGTGCGCAGGCCGGGCGCATCGGCAGCCAGTGCCAGCGCAATGCCGGATGTCAGCCCGCCACCGCCGCAACAGACCATCACATCGGCGCTGGTCACGCCAAGCGCGGTCATCTGGGCCGCGATTTCCAGCCCGCAGCTGCCTTGGCCGGCGATGACCTGCGGTTCGTCATAGGGCTTGATCAGCGTCAGCCCGCGTGCGGCGGCCAGCCTGTCACCGATGGCATCGCGATCCTCGGTCGTGCGGTCGTAAAGCACGACCTCTGCCCCCAAGGCGCGGGTATTGGCGATCTTCACCGCAGGGGCATCGGCGGGCATGATGATCACCGCAGGCGCGCCATGGCTGCGCGCGGCCAAGGCCACGCCTTGGGCATGATTGCCGCTGGAAAAGGCGATCACACCCTTTTGCAGGGCCTCGGCTGGCAGGGCCGATACCGCCGACCAGCCGCCACGGAACTTGAATGATCCGGTATGTTGCAGGCATTCGGCCTTCACAAACACCCGCCGCCCCGCGATCGCATCCAGAAACGGCGAGGTCAGGATCGGCGTGCGCCGCGCATGGCCCGCGAGCCTTTGGGCCGCCGCGCGGATCATCTCGATATTCATTGCATTTCCTCCAGCCATGCATGCAGCGCAGAAAGCGCCTGTGGTTCATCCAGAAACGGGATATGCCCGCGCCCCGGCACGTCGGTGCGGATCATGTCGGGGCGGCGGCGGGCCATCTCGTCAGCGGTCTGCACAGTCAGAAGGTCGGAATTCGCGCCACGGATCAAGGCCAGCGGCAGGTCCTGAAACGCGTCGAACAAGGGCCACAGGTCCGGCACCGGCTGCGCACCCGCCGCCAGCACCGCATCGCGCAGGCGCGGGTCATAGCGGACCATCAGCCCGTCGGGGGTTTGCGCGTAATGCGCACGCACCTCGGCCAACCAGCGGTCCATCGGGACCTGCGCGAAATCGGTCCAGAGTTTCGCGCGCGCCTCTGCCGCTGCGGCATAGGTTTTCTGCGGTGGGTTGCGCCCGATATACTCTTTGATAACAGCCAGACCGGCGGGCGCGATCTCTGGCCCGATATCGTTGAGCGCGACCCCGATCAGCCGGTCCTTGGCAGTCGCGGCCAGCAGCATCGCGATCAGCCCCCCGCGCGAGGTGCCAAGCACCGCCGCGCGGTCCAGCCCCAGATGATCCATCAGTGCCAGCACGTCGGCGGCTTCATGCGCAATGGTGTAGGTCGCGGGATCGGCCCAATCCGACTGCCCGCGCCCGCGATAATCGGGCCGGATCAGGCGCACCGGCAGATGCGATGCGACATGGTCGAAATCCGCACCATTACGCGTCAGCCCCGCCAGTGCCATCACCGGCAGGCCGCTGCCTGTATCGGTGTAATGCAGTGACAGGCCATCAGGCGTGGTGAAACGGGGCATCAGAGCAGATCCGGAATGCTGACAAGATTGCGCAGTGTATGGTGTGGATCGGCATAGAGCCTGTCGGGCGGATCACCGGCCCGGTTGACCCAGATTGTCCGAAACCCGTAACCTGCCGCACCCGCCGCGTCCCAGCCGTTGGAGGACACGAACAATACCTCATCCTTGGCGCAGCCGAACTGGGCGCCCACCAAATCGTACACGCGGGCATGTGGTTTGAAGACGCCCACGGTCTCGACGCTCAGGATGGCATCAAGCTGCGGCGCGATCCCCGCCGAGGCGACGGCGGCGTTCAGCATATCGGGCGATCCGTTCGACAGGATCGCGGTGGTCAGCCCGCGTGCCTTGAGCGCGGCCAGCATGGCGGGGACTTCTGCATAGGTTGGCAGCTGGCGATAAAGCGCCAACAGGCGGGCGCGCAAGGCGGGATCTTCCAGCCCCTGCGCCGCGAGCGCCCAATCCAGCCCGTCCTGCGTGACCTGCCAGAAATCGCAATGCCGGTCGGCCACGGCGCGCAGCCAGGTGTATTCCAGCTGCTTGCGCCGCCAGTCGCGGGCAACCGCCGGCCACAGATCCGCAAGACGCGGGAAATCGGGGTCATCCGCGGCTTGCGCCGCCGCCGCATTCACGTCGAACAACGTGCCATAGGCATCGAAAACACAGGTCGTAATCGGCATGGCGGCCTCCTTTCACGCGACCTAAGCACGGCGGCGCGGCGGCGGAAAGAGGCAAAGCGATTTGCAATCAGGGACCGGCCTTCCTAGGTAGGGGGTGCGATTTATTGAGAAAACGAAAGGAAAGACGCGATGACACAGGCTAAAGCGGGCGATAAAGTCCAGATTCATTACACCGGCACCCTGCAGGACGGCGTGACATTCGACAGCTCTGCGGGACGCGATCCGCTGGAATTCGTGATCGGCTCCGGCCAGATCATTCCGGGCCTTGATGCCGCGATCCCCGGCATGAGTGTGGGCGAGAAGAAAACTGTGCAGATCCCGTGCGAAGAGGCTTATGGCGCGCATAATCCCGAGGCTCTGCAGGCGGTGCCGCGCGACAATATTCCGGCTGATATTCCGCTTGATCCGGGCACACAATTGCAGATGCAGACCCCACAGGGGCAGGTGGTGCCGGTGACTGTCGCAGACGTAACCGAGACCGAAGTGACGCTGGATGCCAACCATCCTCTTGCTGGCAAGGATTTGACCTTCGCGGTCGAAGTCGTGGCGATCAAGGCCGCCTGAGCCCGCGGAGAAGAGGCCCCGGATCAAGTCCGGGGCGGGTATGGCGGCGCCGCCCCCATACCCCCGCGAGTATTTGGGGAAATAAGAAGGTGCAGGTCAGACCAGATGGTCGGGCTGTGGCATTCCCAACACGTGGAAACCCCCATCGACGCGGATGATCTCGCCTGTGGTGCAGGCCCCTGCGTCCGAGGCAAGATAGACGGCGGTGCCGCCCACCGCCTCTAGCGTGGCATTCGCGCGCAGGGGGGTATTTTGTTCGGTATGCTTATAGGTCTTGCGCGCCCCGCCGATGGCCGCCCCAGCAAGGGTTTTCATCGGGCCGGGGCTGATCGCGTTGACGCGGATGCCTTGGGGGCCAAGATCGTTCGCGAGATAGCGCGTGGCTGATTCGAGTGCTGCCTTGGCCACGCCCATCACGTTATAAAATGGCGTGACGCGGTTGGACCCCTGATAGGTCAGCGTCAACAAGGTGCCGCCGTTTGGCATCAACGCGGAGGCCCGTTTGGCCACGTCGATGAAAGAATAGCACGAAATCGTCAGCGAGTTTTTGAAATTTTCGCGGCTCGTGTCGATGATCCGGCCTGCCAATTCATTCTTGTCGGAAAAAGCGATGGCATGGACCACGAAATCGAGTGTGCCCCATGTGTCTTTGATCATCGCAAAGGCGGCGTCCATGCTGGCTTCGTCTGTCACATCGACATCGACCATCATGCTGGAACCGACCGATTGCGCCAGCGGTTCCAGCCGCTTGCCGAACGCCTCGCCCTGATAGGAAAACGCGAGCTCTGCGCCCGCATCAGCCATCGCTTTGGCGATGCCCCAAGCGATGGACCGTTCATTGGCCACGCCCATGATCAGCCCGCGTTTGCCCTGCAATGTGATCGTCATCGTCTTACCCTTGATATTTCGACAACAGCATCGACCCGTTGGTCCCGCCAAAGCCGAAGGAATTGGTCATCACCGTGTCCAGCCCCGCATTGTCAACGCGCACCATCGCAATTTCGGCCGGATCGAGCGCGGGGTCCAGCGTTTCTACGTTGATTGACGGCGCGATGAAATCGTCCTGCAACATCAGCAGGCAATAGATCGCCTCTTGGGCACCTGTGGCGCCCTGGCTGTGGCCGGTCATCGACTTGGTGGAACTGATCGGCGGGGTGGTGCCACGACCAAAGACGCGGCGCACGGCCTCGACCTCGCCCACGTCACCGACGGGGGTCGATGTGCCATGCGCGTTGATATAGCTGATCTTGCGTCCCGCTGGCAGGGTGCGCAGCGCGCCGCGCATCGCGCGTTCGCCGCCTTCGCCCGATGGGGCGACCATATCGGCCCCGTCGGAGGTTGCGGCAAAGCCAGTCACTTCAGCATAGATTTTCGCGCCGCGCGCCAAGGCACCTTCAAGGCTTTCCAGCACCACGATTGCGCCGCCGCCTGCGATCACGAACCCGTCGCGGCCTGCGTCGAACGCGCGGCTCGCGCGCTCTGGCGTGTCGTTGTATTTCGAGGACATCGCGCCCATCGCGTCAAACAGGCACGACAGTGTCCAGTCCAGCTCCTCGCCGCCGCCTGCGAACATGATGTCCTGCGTGCCAAGCGCCACCTGTTGCGCCGCCATGCCGATGCAATGCAGGCTGGTGGAACAGGCCGAGGTGATCGAGAAATTCATCCCCTTGATCTGATGCGCCGTCGCCAGATTCGCGCTGATTGTCGAGGACATGCATTTGGGCACCGCAAAAGGCCCGATCCGCTTGGTCGCGCCCGTTTCGGTGACGACGTTATGGGCAGCGAACATGGCCGATGTCGACGGGCCGCCCGACCCCGCGATCAGGCCGGTCATCGGATTGACGATCTGGTCCTGCGTCAGCCCCGCATCGGCAATCGCCTGGCCCATCGCGATATGGGCATAGGCGGCACCGGGGCCCATGAAGCGCAAAGTGCGCTTGTCCACATGATCGGCCACGTCGATCTTGAGCGTGCCGGCCACGCGGCTGCGAAAGCCGTGTTCGGCCATTTCCGCGCTTGCGACGATGCCGGACGTGCCGGCCTTCAGCGCGGCGGTGACTTCGGTGGTATTATTCCCGATGGGCGAGACGATCCCCAACCCGGTGATGACAACACGGCGCATGCGGCCTCCCTAACTGGCTTTGGGTGTGTGTAGGGGAGAGGAGGGGGCGGGGCAAGTGGGGGAGGGTGCAAGCACTTTCCGCTTTCAAGCGCGTTGGGTACGGCATATACTACCTAGGGGTGTTTTGTAGAAGCTGGACTTGGCATGAAGTTACGTGAAGTTGGAGCAAAGTGCTTTCGCACGCTTGAGGATTTGACAGTCGAGTTCGGGTATGATTTTTGTACTTTAAGCGGTCGTAACAACGCAGGGAAAACAGCTGTTGTTACCATAATCCGGCACTTCCTTGATGATGAAGATCGGCCTTATTTGTATGGTGAGAACTCACTGTCGTTTTCTCGTGACCATACACAGTGGTCTTCTTCCGACGAAATGGAGATCTCTGTCCGCCTGGAGCTTCATCGGCACGACGATGCTGAGGTATTTTTTGTTGTTGATAAGTTTGCTCCTACTCCGATTGAGGGAGAAATCGCCCGAGTCCGCCTCACAGAAACTTTCTATAAATCGGGCGAGCGACAATTGGCCTGTCGCGTTAATGGGACTGACCTTGATAGTCAAAATTCAAGCGAAATTGCTAAGAAATTAAAATCAGCGTCAAATCTTGTGGTTCATAATTCCACTTCGCCAAATAGAAGGATTTACTATCTATCTGGAGAAATGACAGAGGTTTTGGAATCGCATTTTTCACAAGAGGATAGAAATAAAATAGCGGATGCCGAGCGAAACTTATCAAGTAAGGTGAAAAACGCTGCAAAACAGCATAAGGAAGAATTGAGTCAGCTTTTGGGTCGGTTAGGCGAGAACTATGAAGTTGAGTTAACAACATTAGAGCGAAGCGGTTCTTCACGCTTTCCACTAAATGTAAAACTCAATGATAAGAGCGTAGATACTAATTTGGGTGGCTGGGGTTCTGGAACTCAAAATAGAACGCGGGTGCTGATCTCGGTCCTAGAGGCCGATCGTATCCGAAAATCCCAGTCGTCTGAGAGTAGATCAACACCTATAGTCATTGTAGAAGAGCCGGAAAGCTTTCTGCATCCTTCAGCGCAGGCGGAATTTGGTAAAGTTTTAAATAATCTTTCAGCAGATTTTGGAATTCAAATCCTTACGACTACTCATAGTCCTTACATGCTTAATCAAACTAGTCCGGAAGCAAATTTGCTGCTGGAAAGAAAGGTCACACGCAGCAAGTTGAAGGAGACTGAGCGAGTAGATACGTCAGGCGATGATTGGATGTTACCGTTTGCGGCCAATCTAGGTGTGGTATCTGATGAGTTCATTCCGTGGAAGAAGATTGTTGGATCGGCAAACTCAAAAATTGTACTTGTTGAGGGTGCAATAGATGTTGAGTATTTCAATATACTGAGGGATAAATTTCCTGAGATATATGCGCTGCCTGCTGATGTTGAGGTGGTGGGTTATGGTGGAAAGGATGCTCTAAAGAATACCCAAGTTCTTCAGTTCATGCTGTCAAGACTTGAAAAAGTTTATATAACTTTCGATCTTGATGCGGAACATGAGGTAACCACAAAGCTTAGGTCAATTGGACTAGAGGTTGACAAACACTTTTGTTCCATTGGTATTGATAAGCCGGGTCGAGAGTGTATTGAAGGGCTGCTACCAGAGGCCATTCTTAGAGACGTGTATGCACAGCGCGTTGACGACGTTTTGGCACTTGGATCAGCAAACAGCTCAGCAAAAAAGTCAGCTAAAAGTAATTTGAAGCAAGCGGCGTTAGAGAGATTTAGAAATTGTTCATTGAACAGTGCCGATATTCCGGAAATGGCTCGGCTAATCAAGAAGATAGCAAGAGCTTTCTAGTCTCGTCACCAATCTATGTTAGCAATCATCCTTGCTGGCAAAACAGGTAACCGATGTCGCTAACCCTCAACTCTCGCTCAGCGCCACTTTCATATCCGTCACCTGATAGATCACTTCCCCATCAGCCTCGACGATGCCGTTGGCCACGCCCATCGTCAGGCGGCGGGTTTGCAGGGCTTTCGTGAAATCGACCTTGTAGGTCAGCATCTTGCGGTCGGGGCGGACCATGCCGGTCAGCTTGACCTCGCCCACACCCAAAGCATAGCCGCGCCCTTGCCAGCCGCGCCAGCCAAGGTTGAAGCCCGTCAGCTGCCACAGCCCATCAAGCCCCAGACAGCCCGGCATGATCGGGTTGCCCGGGAAATGGCAGTCAAAGAACCACAAATCCGGCGTGATGTCGAATTCGGCCACCACATGGCCCTTGCCGTGCAAGCCGCCGTCGCCCGAAATCTCGGTGATGCGGTCCATCATCAGCATCGGCGGCGCGGGCAGTTGCGCATTGCCGGGGCCGAACAATTCGCCACGGGCGCATTGCAAAAGGGCTTCTTTGTCGAAACTGGTGGGGAAATCGGCCATGGCGGGGGTCTCGTTCTTGTTTGCGGTGTGATCCGACCAGTATCACCGCGCGCTCCGTGAGGGCAAGACCAAGGGTGGGCCTGTGTCTTTTCGTTTGATTTTGGCGGGTTTCTTCCCATATTAAGGGCGAGGCAAGGGACAGACCTGATGAAAGACATGGACAACCACCGCGGAACCGACTGGCTGGCAGGCGCAGGCTTGCGCCCGACGCGGCAGCGGCTGACGCTGGCCGACCTGTTGGTGGGCGACGGGCAGAACCGCCATGTCACCGCCGAAAGCCTGTTTGACGCCGCCAGTGCCGCGGGTGAAAAGGTGTCTTTAGCGACGGTCTACAACACCCTGCGCGCCTTTTGCGAGGCCGGCTTGATGCGCGAGATCACGGTTGATGGCTCGAAAAGCTATTTTGACACCAATATGACCGATCATCCGCATTTCTATTGGGAAGACACGGCCAGCCTGACGGACGCGCCTGCCGATCAGCTGGAAATTCGCCGCCTGCCGCATGCGCCCGCAGGCGCCGAGATTGCATCGGTCGATGTCGTGATCCGGCTGCGCCGCAAGTAAGGTGGATTGCAATCCAGCCTGCATGATCAACTGACCATTCTGGTTTACGCTGACCGGATGTCACATATATCCGGCGCTATGTCCCCGGCGGGACCTATTTCTGTACCGTCCGTTTGCAGGACCAGCGGTCGGACCTGCTGACCGCACGGATCGGCCTGCTGTGCGATGCGGTGCGCCTGTGCCACAAACAAGCGCCGTTTCGCATCGATGTGGCCGTGATCCTGCCTGCGGATGATCACATCTACCTTTTCACGGCATCTGCCTGTGCCTGACAATCTGACCGCGGTCCACAAACGCCGTGGCGAAAAAGGCATCTGGCAGCGCCGGTTCTGGGAACATGTGATCGAGGATGAGGGCGATTTTGCGCTGCATCTGCACCTGATCACGACGGCCCCCGTCCGCGCAGGGCTGGTGCGGCGCGCGACCGATTGGCCCTATGCATCATGGCCGCACGTCAAAGGCGCGACACTTAAAACCATTGCCCGGGCTCCATCATACCCAGATCGAGCAGTTGCTGCGCCTGCCATGTAAAACGCACTGATTTCGACCAGTGAAACGTGGCTATCGCATCACGGCTGCCGGGGTTGCGCCGCAAAGCCTTGGCCGCGCGGAACGAACAGATGGCAGCGGTCACGCTGTGGTGCCATGGGCAGGCATAGGTGTTGTATTCAGGATCGCTTAACCGGTGATCCGGCCCCAAGACAACGCCCTTGGCCGCGCGGAACAGGGCCGCGCGGTCCAGCCTGCGGCGTGCGGGCGGGACATGGTCCTGAAACCGCCAGCGCAGGCCGCCGCAGATATCCACCTGCCGGTCAAGCACAGCACCCGCCGCATCACGCCGCGGTATCGCAAAATAGCCCGCACTGTCGAACCATGCTTCTTCCAGGTCTACCGCATCGGGGTGGGTGGTCAGATCGCGGGCGTACAGGTCGATCACATGGGTCATCACGCTGTGGCGCCGTTCTTCGGTCACGAAGGTCAGCATCTCGCGCAGAGTGCGATCCGCGCTGAACGGAAAGAAAAGGAATTCGGCGTTGTAGCAGTGATATATCCACGCGCCACGCGCGGCTGCACTGACCGTGTTGATGATGTGAGGCAGGGCCTCTGGCTGGGTCACGTCATGGTCGACGCGGTGCAGTGCGATATCCGCAGGCAGGGCGATGGCCGGATCGCAAAACGCGATCAGCGTGCTGAAACCAAGGGCCGCATGATGCCGGATCGTTTGCTCCACCGCGACCTGATCTTCGATCAGGATCAGGCAGATCGGCCCTTTGGACAGGGCGCGCGTTTTATCGGCGGTCAGGGCGGACAGGCTGGTGTAATGCATGTGCTGCGGGTATCCGTGAAAGACACGCGCAAATTGTGACAGATCGCGCCGCATTGCAAGCAAAGCCCCAAGCCGCTAGAACGCCCGCAACCTCAGCACCGGATCGAACCTATGACTGCGCCCAAAAAGCTCTTTATCAAGACCTATGGCTGCCAGATGAACGTCTATGACAGCGAACGCATGGCCGAGGCGCTGGGCGGGCAGGGCTATGTGCAGACCGACCATGCCGAAGACGCGGATATGATCCTGCTGAACACCTGCCATATCCGCGAAAAGGCGGCGGAAAAGGTCTATTCCGAACTGGGCCGCATGAAGGTGCTCAAAGACGCGAAACCCGATCTGAAAATCGGCGTGGCAGGCTGCGTGGCACAGGCCGAGGGGGCAGAGATCATGCGCCGCCAGCCGATGGTCGATCTGGTTGTCGGCCCGCAAAGCTATCACCGTCTGCCTGCGATGGATGCGGCCGTGCAGGGGGGTGCCAAGGCGCTCGATACCGATTTTCCCGAAGATGACAAATTCGAGACGCTGAAGACACGATCAAAGGCCAAGCGCGGTCCGACCGCGTTTTTGACCGTACAGGAAGGCTGCGACAAATTCTGCGCCTTTTGCGTCGTACCCTATACCCGCGGTGCCGAGGTCTCGCGCCCTGCTGACCGGATCCTGCGCGAGGCGCGTGAACTGGTCGATGCGGGCGTGCGCGAACTGACGCTTTTGGGCCAGAACGTGAACGCCTATCACGGGCATGAGCGCGGGTTGGCGGGCCTGATATGGGCGCTGACCGAAATCGACGGGCTCGAACGCATCCGCTTTACCACCAGCCACCCCAATGACATGGATCAGGCACTGATCGACGCGCATGGGACCTGTGAAAAACTGATGCCCTATCTGCATTTGCCGGTGCAATCGGGGTCTGACCGTATTCTCAAGGCGATGAACCGCAAACATACCGCCGAAAGCTATCTGCGCCTGATCGACCGTATCCGCGCCGCGCGCCCTGATATCTTGTTGTCGGGCGATTTCATCGTGGGTTTCCCCGGCGAGACGGATCAGGATTTCGAGGACACGCTGCAATTGGTGCGCGACGTGCATTACGGGCAGGCCTATTCGTTCAAATATTCCACCCGCCCCGGCACGCCGGCCGCTGAAAAACCGCAACTGCCCGATGACGTGATGAATGAGCGTTTGCAGCGCCTGCAGGCCCTGTTGCGCGACCAGCAACAACAGACCCAGGCCAGCATGATCGGCCGCGAAGTCAAGGTTTTGTTCGAAAAAGCAGGGCGCGAGGCAGGCCAGATGATCGGCAAATCCGAATATCTGCATGCCGTCTATGCCGATGCCCCCGCCACGGTGCTGGGGCAGGTGCGCCGCGTGCGGATCGTGCAGGACAGCGCCAATTCGCTCAAGGGTGAATTGATCGGGTAGGGTGGGGCAAGATCCACCTTACGCGGTGTTTGCGGAACTATATTGTCGCAATCCCAACTGCCGCCTTGCGCCTTGCGGTGCGACTTGCCACGATAGCTAAATATAGACTCAAAGGAGAGCTGTTTGGCCACTGGTGCATTGACCCCGCCCGCTGACGACATCACTGAATCCGTTCTGGAATTTCCCGACAACTTTTTGTTGATCGACCTGTGCGGTGAATATGACCGCAATCTTACCACCATCGAGGACAAGCTGAGCGTGCAGATTTTGCGCCGCGGCAACCTGTTGGCGGTGATCGGCGAGCAGGGGCCGCGTCATGACGCGCTCGAAGTCCTGAAATCGTTGTACCAACGGCTCGAGCAGGGCCGCTCGCTGGAGGCTGGCGATATCGACCGCGAATTGCGCATGGGGCCTGCCGGTGCGCCCGGGCCTGTCGACCAGATCGAATTGTTCAAAGGCGAGATTGCACGGGTCGAGGTCAAGACCCGCAAAAAGCTGGTCGAACCCCGCACCGAGGCGCAAAAAGCCTATGTCAAGGCGCTGTTCGATCATGAAATGGCCTTTGGCATCGGCCCGGCTGGTACCGGCAAGACCTATCTGGCGGTCGCTGTTGGCGTGAACATGCTGATCAACGGCCACGTCGACAAGATCATCTTGTCGCGCCCCGCGGTCGAGGCGGGCGAGAAACTGGGCTATCTGCCCGGCGACATGAAGGACAAGGTCGATCCTTACATGCAGCCGCTTTATGACGCGCTGAACGATTTTCTGCCGGGCAAACAGGCCGCCAAGATGATGGAGGAAAAGGTGATCGAAATCGCGCCTTTGGCCTTCATGCGCGGGCGCACGCTGTCGAATGCCTTTGTCGTGCTGGACGAGGCGCAGAACGCCACCACCATGCAGATGAAGATGTTCCTGACCCGTCTGGGCCAAGGGTCACGCATGGTGATCACCGGCGACCGCACGCAGATCGATTTGCCGCGCGGTGTCAATTCGGGCCTGTGGGATGCCGAACGCCTGCTGAAACATATCCCCAAGATCAGCTTTAACTATTTCACCTCGAAAGACGTGGTGCGCCACCCGCTGGTCGCTGCGATCATCGAAGCCTACGAGGCGGACGACCCCAAGTGAGCGTCGATGTCGTGGTCGAAGATTTGCGTTGGGCGGCGGTTGATATCGACGCGCTGGCGCAACAGGCCAGTGATGCGGTGTTTGACCGGCTGGGGCTGGAACCGTCGGTGTTCGAGATCGCGGTTCTGGCCTGTGACGATGCCCGCATCGCCGCGCTGAACGCAGATTTCCGTGGCAAACCGGCGCCGACCAATGTCCTGAGCTGGCCCTCGGATGAACGCGCGCCCGCCGTCGCCGGAGAGATGCCGCTGCCGCCCGACCCTGTCATGGACGCCGAACTGGGCGATATCGCCATCGCCTATGACACCTGCCTGCGCGAGGCAGAGGCCGCAGGGTCACAATTTATTCATCATTGTCTGCATCTTCTGGTGCATGGCACCTTGCATCTGCTGGGATTTGATCATGAGCGTGACCTTGATGCCACCCTGATGGAGGGTTTAGAGGTTGAGATACTTGGCAAGATGGGTGTTGATAACCCATATAGAGATTGAACGGGGCAAACCGCCCCACGGATAAGGATACGATGGGCGATCAGGGCGACGGTTCTTCTAGCGCAGCGCAAAGCGCGCAACAGAACCACAAAGACGAACGGCCGGGCCTGCTGGCGCGTTTTGGGCTGGGTTTCAAGCCCAAGGTCATGAATGGCGAAACCGGCGAAATAGCACAGGGCGTTTCAGCTCCCGAACCGACCGTGCTGGGCATGTTGAACCTGCGCCGCAAACGGGTCGAAGACGTGGCCGTGCCAAAGACCGACATCGTCGCCGTGCCACTGACCATCACCAAGGATGATCTGGTCAATACCTTCCGTGACAGCGGCATGACCCGCCTGCCGGTCTATGACACGACGCTGGATACACCCGTCGGCATTGCCAATCTCAAGGATTTCGCGCTGCGCTACGGGTTCAACGGTGGCACTGCCGATCTTGACCTGCGCGACATGCTGCGCCCCTTGCTGTTCGTGCCGCCCTCGATGCCGCTGGGGGTGCTGCTGCAAAAGATGCAGGCGGAACGTATCCATATGGCCTTGGTGATCGACGAATATGGCGGCACGGATGGCCTGCTGACGATCGAGGATCTGATCGAACAGGTCGTGGGCGAGATCGAGGATGAACATGACATCGCCGAGGCGAAAAGCTGGATCATGGAAAAACCCGGTGTCTATCTGGCGCAGGCCCGCACCGACCTGGAGGATTTCGAGGCCGAGATCGGGATGAACCTAACCGACCATGACGATATCGACGAGGAAGAGATCGACACTTTGGGCGGTCTGGTGACCATGCTGTCGGGCCATCTGCCCGCGCGCGGCGAGGTGATCCAGCATCCCGACGGCCCCGAATTCGAAGTTGTCGATGCCGATCCGCGCCGGATCAAACGGCTGCGCGTACGTCTGAACACCACCCGCGATGCTTGACAACCTGCCGCGCTGGGCGCGCTTTGGCGTGCTTTTTGCGCTGGGCGTGGGGGCGGCGCTGGGGCAGGCCCCGCTTGATCTGTGGCCTGCGACCATCGCCGCACTGGCCCTGTTGCTGGTGTTGCACCGTGACGTTGCCAGCCCGCGTATCGCGGCGTGGCGGGTCTGGTTTTTTGGTCTTGGCTATTTCGCCTTTGCGCTGCGCTGGATCGTCGAGCCGTTTCTGGTCGATGCCGCCCGCCATGGCTGGATGGCCCCTTTTGCGCTCATTTTCATGGCCTGTGGCGCTGCGCTGTTCTGGGCTGTCGCAGGCTGGATCGCCAGCCGTATCGCGCCGCGCAGCCAGTTGATGCTGGCCTTGCTGCTGGTGGCGGCTGAAATGACGCGGTCACTGGTCCTGACCGGATTTCCTTGGGCGCTGTTGGGGCATATCTGGGTGCCGACATGGATGGCGCAGGCCAGCGCCATTGGCGGGCCGCATCTGCTGACGGGGGTCACGCTGGTCGCGGCGCTGGCTGTGGCGCGGATCGCGCGGCCTGCGTGGCGGTCGGGGGCGGCGGCAGTGTTGGCGCTGCTTTTGGTGGCCATCCTTCTGCGCCCCGGAGCTGCGCCACAGATCGCCGTGGATGCGCCTATGGTGCGGTTGGTCCAGCCCAATGCACCGCAGCACCAAAAATGGGATGCGGTCTATCGCGACCAATTCGTTAACCGATTGCTGGAATTGTCAGGCCAAGGCGACCGGCCCGATCTAATCGTCTGGCCCGAAACGGCGGTGCCTTATCTGCTCAACGAGGTCATCGACGATCTGCGTCCGCTGGACGAGGCCGCACGCGGTGCGCCGCTGGTGTTCGGGGTGCAGCGGGTCGATGACGCGGGGCGGTTTTATAATGCGCTGGTGGTGATGGCGCAGGGCGGCCGGATTACCGCGACCTATGACAAGCAGCATCTGGTGCCTTTCGGCGAGTATATCCCCTTTGGCGATCTGCTGGGACGGTTCGGTATTCGTGGCCTTGCCGTCGCTGATGGCGGCGGATTTGCCGCAGGCACGCTGCCGGGGCCGATTGCGATCCCCGGGATCGGGTTGGCCGTGCCGTTGATCTGCTACGAAGGTATCTTTGCCGAGGAAATCGTGGCCGGCCCCGACCGGCCGCGGCTGTTGCTTTTGATCACCAATGACGGCTGGTTCGGGCAGGCGGCAGGCCCGCATCAGCACCTTGCCCAAGCGCGGCTGCGCGCCATCGAACAGGGCTTGCCGATGGTGCGTGTGGGCAATACCGGCATATCCGCGATGATCGACGCGCAGGGCAGGATTACCGCAGCGCTGCCGCTGGGCGTGGATGGCGCGCTGGATGCACCATTGCCCGCGGTGCGCGCTGCCCCGGTCTATACCGCTTTGGGCGATTGGCCGGTCGGGCTGTTACTGCTTCTGGGGATCGCGATCTGCGCCATTAACCGCAAACGCGATAGCGATTGACGCATTCGCCGCCACACCATAGACGGGTGGTTGGTTCTGTCACAACGGCTTCCTGGCGTGACAGGTTTTTCATATCGGAGCACGTCCCCATGGCAAGACAAGACTATATTTTCACCTCGGAATCCGTTTCCGAGGGGCATCCTGATAAGGTTTGCGACCGCATTTCCGACGCGGTGCTGGATGCCTTTCTGGCCGAGGAACCGCAGGCGCGGGTCGCCTGTGAAACCTTTGCTACCACCAACCGTGTTGTCATCGGGGGCGAAGTCGGGTTGACCGACAAGTCCCGCCTGACCGAATTCATGGGCCGGATCGAAGGGATCGCACGCGATGCCATCAAGGATATCGGCTATGAGCAGGACGCATTCCATCATGCCACCTGCGAGATCACTAATCTGTTGCACGGCCAGTCCGCCCATATCGCCCAAGGTGTCGATGCCGCCGAGGGCAAGGATGAAGGTGCCGGTGATCAGGGCATCATGTTTGGTTATGCCACCACCGAAACTGATGCGCTGATGCCTGCGCCGATCCAATATGCCCATGCCATCCTGCGCCGTCTGGCCGAGGTGCGCAAATCGGGTCAGGAGCCGACCCTGCGCCCCGATGCGAAAAGTCAGGTGTCTGTGCGTTACGAAGGCGGCAAGCCGGTTGAGGTGACATCCATCGTGCTGTCCACTCAGCACCAGTTCGAAAGCCAGACCAGCGCCGATATCCGCGCCATCGTCGAACCCTATATCCGCGAGGTCCTGCCTGCGGGTTTCATCACCGAGGCGACCAAATGGTGGGTCAACCCGACCGGCACCTTCGTGATCGGCGGACCCGACGGTGATGCCGGTCTGACCGGGCGCAAGATCATCGTTGACACCTATGGCGGTGCCGCGCCGCATGGCGGCGGCGCGTTTTCCGGCAAGGACCCGACCAAGGTGGACCGCTCCGCCGCCTATGCCGCGCGCTATCTGGCTAAGAATGTGGTCGCCGCCGGCATGGCAGACCGCTGCACGATCCAGCTCAGCTATGCGATTGGCGTGGCGCAGCCTTTGTCGATCTATGCCGATACACACGGCACGGGCGAGGTTGATCCGGTTGCGATCGAACGTGCGGTGGCACAGGTCATGGATCTGACGCCCCGCGGCATCCGCGAACATCTGCAGCTGAACCGGCCGATCTATGCCCGCACGTCGGCTTACGGCCATTTCGGCCGCGCGCCTGACGCTGATGGCGGGTTCAGCTGGGAAAAGACCGATCTGGTCGAGGCCCTGCGCCGCGCGGTGTAAAGGTAAGGTGGGTCATGATCCACCTTACGCCGATTGCCATGCGGCGGCGGGATTGCTACATGCCGCCGCATGACCAAGACACAACATCCTTCGGGCGCGCCCTGGCGCAATTTCTATGGCCGCTTTCGTGGCAAGACAATCCGTGCGAGCCAGCACGATTATCTTGAAAATGACCTCGACCCGCTGTCGCCTGGCCCGGTCAGCTGGGACGCCAACCCTGACCGCCTTGCGCTTGATCTGGGCGCGCTGTTTGCGGGCAAGGATGTCTGGCTGGAAATCGGCTTTGGCGGTGGTGAGCATCTGGTGCATATGGCGCAGAGCTATCCGGGCATCGGGATTATCGGGGCCGAACCTTTTATCAACGGCGTGGCGATGCTCTTGGGCAAGATCCGCAAGGCCGGGGTCGATAACCTCGCCGTGCATCCCGGTGATGTCCGCGATCTGTTCGATGTGCTGCCCGCGCAGTCGATTTCGCGTGTCTTCCTGAACTATCCCGATCCTTGGCCCAAGAAACGCCACCATCGCCGCCGGTTCGTCACCCCCGAACATCTGGCCCCCCTGCACCGCGTGATGAAACCGGGGGCGGTGCTGCGCGTGGCGACCGATATTCCCGATTATGTCCGCCAGACGCTGGAAGAAGTGCCGTGCCAAGGCTTTGACTGGCTGGCTGAAACCCCTGCCGATTGGCGCAAGCCTTGGGCTGACTGGATTTCGACGCGCTATGAACAAAAGGCGTTGCGCGAAGGCCGCGTGCCGCATTACCTGACCTTCGTCAGGGATTAAGGACTTATCTGCCTCCGGCGGGGATATTTATGCTCGAACGATAGGGGCCCGTGATGGACCCTTTGCGCGCACTGCGGTATCAGGGGGCGCAAACACCAAGGAACCATTCATGTCTTCCCATGCGACCCCCATTCCGATGATGTCCAGCGCCTGTGGCCCCTTGCAGGGACAGGCGCATGTGCCGGGCGACAAGTCGATCTCGCACAGGTCGTTGATACTGGGCGCGATGTGTATTGGCGAGACCCGCATCACCGGCCTGCTGGAAGGCGATGACGTGCTGGACACCGCCAAAGCCATGCGCGCCTTTGGTGCCGAAGTCACCGATCATGGCGGTGGGCAATGGTCGGTGCGCGGGGTCGGGGTGGGCGGATTTGCCGAACCTGATCACGTGATCGATTGCGGCAATTCCGGTACTGGTGTCCGCCTGATCATGGGGGCCATGGCCACCACGCCGATCACGGTGACATTCACCGGTGATGCATCCTTGAACGGCCGTCCGATGGGGCGGGTGACCGATCCTTTGGCATTGTTTGGCACGCGCGCGGTAGGCCGTGCCGGTGGGCGCTTGCCGATGACCTTGGTGGGCGCTGCGGGTCCGGTGCCTGTCCGCTATGTTGTGCCGGTGCCATCGGCGCAGGTGAAATCGGCAGTACTGCTGGCGGGGTTGAACGCGCCCGGCCAGACCGTCGTGATCGAGAAGGAAGCGACGCGCGATCATACCGAGCGCATGTTGCAAGGTTTCGGTGCGACGCTGACGGTCGAGGATACCGATGAAGGCCGCGTGATCACCCTGACCGGCCAGCCCGAATTGCAGCCGCAGGATATTGTCGTGCCGCGCGATCCGTCATCCGCCGCCTTTCCGGTCTGTGCGGCCTTGATCGTGCCTGGGTCGGATGTTCTGGTCCCCAATATCGGGCTGAACCCGACGCGCGCGGGTCTGTTCACCACTTTGCAGGAAATGGGTGCCGATCTGACCTTTGAGAACCTGCGCAGCGAGGGGGGCGAGCCTGTGGCCGATCTGCGCGCGCGGTTTTCGCCTGACCTGCGCGGGATCACCGTGCCGGCGGACCGTGCGGCCAGCATGATCGACGAATATCCGGTCTTATCCGTGGTCGCGGCCTTTGCGCAGGGTGTGACCGACATGCCCGGCGTCAAGGAATTGCGGGTCAAGGAAAGCGACCGGATCGATGCGATGGCGCAGGGGCTGCGGGCCGCCGGTGTCACTGTGGACGAAGGCCCTGATTGGTGGCGCGTCACCGGGGTGGGCCACGGCCATGTGCCGGGCGGTGTGACGGTGCAAAGCCGTCTGGACCACCGGATCGCCATGGCGTTTCTGGTCATGGGGATGGCGGCGCAGAACCCTGTCATCGTTGATGATGCAGCACCGATCACCACATCTTTTCCGATTTTCGAGCCTTTGATGAATGATCTGGGTGCGCAGATCGCACGGATCAGCGCATGAGCTTTACCGTCGCCATCGACGGGCCTGCGGCGGCAGGCAAGGGGACGATTTCCAAGGCGGTGGCGGTGCATTTCGGTTTTGCGCATCTGGATACCGGGCTTTTGTATCGCGCGGTCGGCGCCAAGGTGTTGGCGGGCGCTGATCCGGTGGCAGCAGCGCGCGCGCTGGACCCCGCGGATCTGGACGGTAACGCCCTGCGCACAGCCGAAGTCGCGCAGGCCGCAAGCCGCGTGGCGACTGACCCCGCCGTGCGCGATGCGCTGACCGCCTTCCAGCGTGGGTTTGCCGCGCGCCCCGGTGGGGCGGTGCTGGATGGCCGCGACATCGGCACGGTGATCTGTCCGGGCGCACAGGTCAAACTGTTCGTCACCGCCTCTGCCGCGTGCCGCGCGGAACGGCGCTGGAAGGAATTGCAGGCTCAGGGCAGCGACATGACTTTGGAAACTGTGCTGGCCGACGTGCAGGCGCGTGATGCGCGCGATGCAGGCCGCGCGACAGCACCTTTGGCAGCCGCGGCGGATGCGGTGCTGATCGACACTTCGGATATGAGCATCGCGGATGCGGTGGCGCGCACCATTGCCGTCATTGCGGCTGCGCAAAAATCCTTGCAAGGCTAGGGCAGGCGGCCTATACGCCCCCCTGTCGAAGTGCCGATGACAGGCGCGGACGTGAGACTTGGGCAGGGTCGGTATGCACCGGCCCTGTTGTTTTACATTCGCATCGGCCCGCGACCAAATCGAAACACAAAGACCGGCGGAGACAACCGCTCGGCCCGTATAAAACCAAACGTTAGGAAAACGACGCCACATGGCAAATACAATGGACGAGTTTGAAGCACTCTTGAACGAAAGCTTCGAAATGGACACACCCGCTGAAGGGTCTGTCGTCAAAGGCAAGGTGATCGCGATCGAAGCGGGCCAGGCCATCATCGATGTCGGCTACAAGATGGAAGGCCGTATCGATCTCAAAGAATTCGCAAATCCCGGCGAAGCCCCTGATATCAAAGTTGGTGACACGGTCGAAGTGTTCCTGCGTCAGGTCGAAAACGCCCGTGGCGAAGCTGTCATTTCGCGTGAAATGGCCCGCCGCGAAGAAGCCTGGGATCGTCTGGAAAAAGCCTATGCCGATGAAGAACGCGTTGATGGCGCGATCTTTGGCCGCGTCAAAGGCGGGTTCACCGTGGACCTTGGCGGCGCTGTTGCGTTCCTGCCAGGCAGCCAGGTTGACGTCCGCCCCGTGCGCGATGCTGGCCCGTTGATGAACATGAAGCAGCCGTTCCAGATTTTGAAAATGGACCGTCGTCGGGGCAACATCGTTGTGTCGCGCCGTGCGATCTTGGAAGAATCGCGTGCTGAGCAGCGTGCCGAAGTCATCGGCAACCTGACCGAAGGTCAGGAAGTTGACGGCGTGGTCAAGAACATCACCGAATACGGTGCGTTCGTTGATCTGGGCGGCGTTGACGGCCTGCTGCACGTCACCGACATGGCATGGCGCCGTGTGAACCACCCGTCCGAGATCCTTGCCATCGGCGAGACGATCAAGGTGCAGGTGATCAAGATCAACAAAGAAACCCACCGTATTTCCTTGGGCATGAAGCAGCTGCAAGAAGATCCGTGGGATGCTGTCGAAGCCAAGTTCTCCTTGGGTTCGGTCCATCAGGGCCGCGTGACCAACATCACCGATTACGGCGCATTTGTTGAGCTGGAAGCAGGCGTTGAAGGTCTGGTTCACGTGTCCGAGATGTCCTGGACCAAGAAAAACGTACACCCCGGCAAGATCGTTTCGACCTCTCAGGAAGTCGAAGTCATGGTGCTGGAAATCGACAGCGCGAAACGCCGCGTGTCTCTTGGCCTGAAACAGACACAGCGTAACCCATGGGAAGTGTTTGCAGAAACCCATCCTGAGGGCACCGAGGTTGAAGGCGAAGTCAAGAACATCACCGAATTCGGTCTGTTCATTGGCCTTGAAGGCGACATCGACGGTATGGTCCACCTGTCTGATCTGACATGGGATGGCCGTGGCGAAGATGTAATCGGCGATTTCCGCAAGGGTGACATGGTCAAGGCCAAGGTCGCAGAAGTTGACGTCGAAAAAGAACGCATCAGCCTGTCGATCAAGGCACTGGACAGTGATCCGTTCGCGGATGCAATTGGCGGCGTCAAGCGCGGCTCGATTATCACTGTCGAAGTCACCAAGATCGAAGACGGCGGCATCGAGGTCGAATATGAAGGCATGAAATCCTTCATCCGTCGGTCCGACCTGTCGCGTGACCGTGCCGAACAGCGCCCAGAGCGTTTTGGCGCCGGTGACAAGGTCGACGTGCGCGTCACCAACATCGACAGCAAGACCCGCAAGCTGGGCCTGTCGATCAAGGCACGCGAGATCGCGGAAGAAAAAGAAGCTGTCGAACAGTTTGGCTCGTCGGATTCCGGCGCGTCGCTGGGTGACATTCTGGGGGCCGCGCTCAAGCGCGACTAACCCGGTTTCGACCGTTAAAATCAGCCCCGCCACACGCGATTGTGGCGGGGTTTTTCTTTTTATGGGTTGCGAATCGGCGTGCTGCTGCGGCGCTGCAGCACGCAGGGTCGGTGCCGATCTGACGAAAAAGCATCAAACTTCCCTGTAAATTCAGGCGCTTTGCGGCAAAAAACAGCAAAAGCGACGAAAGCGATGCTTTCCGTATCGGGTCTTTGTTTCTATAGTTTGCCGGATCGCGTTTGCCCGCGTATTGCCAAACCAAAGGATGCTGCCATGATCCGTTCGGAACTGATCCAGAAAATTGCCGACGAAAATCCGCACCTGTACCAGCGGGATGTCGAAAAGATCGTGAACACCATCTTCGACAGGATCACCGATGCGATGGCGCAGGGCAACCGCGTCGAATTGCGCGGCTTTGGCGCATTCTCGGTGAAAAAGCGCGACCCGCGTCTGGGCCGCAACCCCCGCACCGGCGAGGCGGTCGAGGTTGATGAAAAACATGTGCCGTTCTTCAAGACGGGCAAATTGTTGCGCGACCGGCTGAACGGGCTGTAAGAGGGTCTTATGAAGACTATTCGCTATGCCTTTTGGGCGATTGTCGCGCTTTGCCTGATCCTGATCGGATTGGCCAATCGTGACCCCGTGACCGTTCGCGCCATGCCCGTCTGGCTGAGCGATCTGTTGGGCCTGTCGCCCGATGTGACGCTGCCTTTGTTTGTAGTGATCTTTATCGGTGTCGGGGCGGGTCTGGCCATCGGGTTCTTGTGGGAATGGCTGCGCGAATACCGCATCCGCGCCGATGGCCGCGCCAAATCGCGCGAAGTTGCGGCGCTGCGGCAGGAATTGCAGCAGATGCGTATCGCCTCTGTCGGGGCCAAATCCGAGGATGATGTTCTGGCGTTGTTGGAAAAGACGCGCTGATGTCACTGCCGACACGGGTCAAGATTTGCGGGCTGCGCGATGCGGCGATGCTGGATGCTGCGGTGCAGGCGGGGGCTGCCTATGTCGGGCTGGTGTTTTTTGAAAAATCCCCGCGCAACGTGACATTGGCGCAGGCCGCCGCGCTTGCCGCCATGGTGCCGGCCGGTGTGGCCAAGGTGGCATTGGTGGTGAATGCCGATGATGCCGAGCTCGATGCGCTGCTGGCGCAGGTGCCGGTCGATATCTTGCAATTGCACGGCTCCGAATCTCTGGCGCGTGTGACTGCGCTCAAGGCGCGCTACGGCCTGCCAGTGATGAAGGCCGTGGGCGTGGCGGGGCCGGATGATCTGGCCGCGCTTGACGCTTATGCGCAGGTGGCTGATCTGTTGCTTGTCGATGCCAAACCGCCGAAAGGTGCCGATCTGCCGGGGGGCAATGGGCTGTCCTTTGACTGGCGGTTGATCGCGGGGCGGCGCTGGCCGGTGCCGTGGATGCTGGCGGGTGGCCTGACGCCTGCGAATGTGGCGCAGGCGGTGGCGCTGACCGGCGCGGGGCAGGTCGATGTGTCGTCTGGCGTTGAATCGGCCCCCGGCGTCAAAGATGCGGCACTGATTGCGGCGTTTTGTGCTGCCTTGCGTTAGGCGTTTACCATTCCGTTAAGGGACGTTAGGTCTGTCCCAACAAAATACAGCAGGTGCGCAATGGCAAACGATCTTTTCAACAGCTTCATGACCGGCCCCGATGAAAACGGCCGTTTTGGCCAATTCGGCGGGCGTTTCGTGTCCGAGACACTGATGCCGCTGATTTTGGAGCTGGAAGAACAATACGAACATGCCAAGACCGACCCGACCTTCTGGGCGGAAATGCATGATCTGTGGACCCATTATGTGGGCCGCCCCAGCCCTCTGTATCATGCCGAACGGCTGACAGCCCATCTGGGCGGGGCCAAGATCTATATGAAACGCGACGAGCTGAACCACACCGGCGCGCATAAGATCAACAATGTGCTGGGCCAGATCATCCTTGCCCGCCGCATGGGCAAAAGCCGGATTATCGCCGAAACCGGCGCAGGTCAGCACGGCGTCGCGACGGCGACAGTCTGTGCGAAATTCGGCCTGAAATGCGTTGTCTACATGGGCGCGCATGATGTCGAACGTCAGGCGCCCAATGTGTTCCGTATGAAATTGCTGGGGGCAGAGGTTGTGCCTGTGACCTCGGGCCGTGGCACGCTCAAGGATGCGATGAACGACGCCCTGCGCGATTGGGTGACCAATGTGCGCGACACGTTCTATTGCATCGGCACGGTCGCAGGCCCGCATCCTTACCCCGCGATGGTGCGCGATTTCCAAGCCATCATCGGGCAGGAAACCAAGGCCCAGATGCAAGAGGCCGAAGGCCGTCTGCCTGATACGCTGATCGCTGCCATCGGTGGCGGATCGAACGCCATGGGGCTGTTCTATCCGTTTCTGGATGACAAGGACGTCAATATCATCGGGGTCGAGGCTGGTGGCAAAGGCGTCAATGACAAGATGGAACATTGCGCGTCCTTGACCGGCGGCCGCCCCGGCGTGCTGCATGGCAACCGCACCTATCTGTTGCAAGATGATGTGGGGCAGATCCTCGAAGGATTCTCGATCTCGGCGGGGCTGGATTATCCTGGCATCGGGCCGGAACATGCGTGGTTGCATGATATTGGCCGCGCCAAATATGTATCCATCACCGATGTCGAAGCGTTAGAGGCGTTCCAGCTGAGCTGTGCGCTGGAAGGGATCATTCCCGCGTTGGAACCATCCCATGCGCTGGCCCATGTGATGAAGATCGCCCCCGACCTGCCAAAGGATCACCTGCTGGTGATGAACATGTGCGGACGTGGCGACAAGGACATCTTTACCGTGGCCAAGCACCTTGGCTTTGACATGAAAGCCTGACGACGATGGCAGAGCGGCGTAAACTTTTGTTTAGGCCGCTCTTCATCAGGTTTACCGGCCCCGATCTAAACCCCAAAGCAATTGTCGTGCTCGACAACTGATGCGTTTGTGTACCCAACGGTCAACATGATGTTGGTCGGGTTTACATGGGAAAGCACGTCATGAAAAAGTTTCTTCTGTCCACCACGGCCGCCATCGCGCTGGCCAGCAACGCTCTTTATGCCCAGTCGATCACCGACCAGATCGTCAGTCAGTTGCAGGCGCAGGGCTATGAAAGCATCGAAATCGAAAACGGCCAGACCCAGATCAAGGTCGAGGCGATCCTGAATGGCCGCAAGCTGGAAGTGGTTTATGATGCGCTGACAGGGGTCATCCTGAAGGAAGAAGTCAGCACCGCGGACGACGATGACACTCTGCGCCGCGGCGTGCGCATCTCGTCAAGCGACGACGATTTCCTTGATGACGACGAGGATGACAACGACGACGATGACCACGACGACGATGAAGACGAGGATGACAACGACGACAATGACGACGACGACACAGATAGTGACCGCGACGACGAAGATGATAATGATGAAGATGACAACGACGATGACGACAACGACGACTAAGGCTGATGCCGTCTTGACGTGACGGGGCAGGTTTGCGCAAGGGAGCAATGATGATCAAGCAACTGATGATCTGTTTCTTGCTGATAGGGTCGCCACAGATTGTGGCGGCCCAATCCGTTCAGGATCAGATAATCGCCCAGCTGCAACAGCAGGGGTTTACGCAGATCGAGGTGAGCCGGACATGGCTGGGCCGCGTCCGGATCGTGTCGCTGCGCGATGATCTTCAGCGGGAATTGGTTTTCAATCCGCAAACCGGCGAGATTTTGCGCGACTTCTGGCAAACCATCAACGGCGATGGTTTGGCTAGCCCGCGCATCGTTGACCCTTTTCGTGACAGCGGGTCAGGTGGCGGACAAAGTTCGGGTGGTGGCTCCTCTGAAGGCGGCGGGTCGTCCGGCGGCGACAGTGGGTCCGGCGGTGACGACGATGACGGCGATGATGATGACGACGACGATGATGACGACGACGATGATGACGGCGACGACGATGACGGCGACGATGATGACGGCGACGAAAGCGACGACGATGATTAAGAAACGGACCGCGTGATGCCGCAGCGCGAAAGGATCATCGTTTGAACAGGAAAATACCGATCGCGGCAATCGTCGTCATCCAAGTCGTTTGCGCGGTGTTCTTTGTCATGCAGATCGCAGGGTCGGTCCTTGGCTTTTCGCCCGTCGGCTGGCGGCTCTATGAACTGATCGAAATTGGCGCTGCGGTCGGGCTTTTGCTGGGGATCGTGTCGGGCATTCTGGTTCTGCGGACCACGATGGCGCGCAACCTGCGGGTCGAGGACCAGCTCCGTATTGCCTCTGGTGCCTTCATGGAGGTCATGAACGAAAGGTTCAACGGCTGGGGCCTGACCCCTGCGGAACGCGATGTCGCCCTGTTTGCGATCAAGGGCATGTCAACGCAGGAAATCGCCGGACTGCGCGGTGTCAGCGAAGGCACGATCAAGGCGCAGACCAATGCGATCTACCGCAAGGCGGGGATCAGCGGGCGCGCGCAACTGCTCAGCCTGTTCATCGAGGATATGGTCGCCGATCTGCCGGAATGACGTGGTCCGCTGTCAGCCAAGGTCCCCGGGCAAGGCATATTGCCGCAACACATCGATCGGCACGATATCAAGCGCGCGCACATGGGTGGCATGCAGGTTGACCTGCGGCGCGCAGCCTTCCTCGTGCGCTTGCAGGAAACGCCCCGCGCACAGGCACCAGCCATCGCCCGCCTTCAGCCCCGGAAAGCCGAATTCGGGGCGCGGCGTGGACAGGTCGTTGCCGACATATTTTGAAAACGCCAGAAATTCTGCTGTCATCACCGCGCAGACCGTGTGGCTGCCATTGTCGGCGGCACAGGTGTCGCAGGTCCCGTTGCGGAAAAAGCCGGTCATGGGGGCTGTCGAACAGGTGGCAAGCGTGCTGCCGAGGACGTTGAAGGACGGGTCTTTTTCCATAGGGTCAGTCTTTCTTATCAATTTGGACGGGGGTCCATTGTACCCAGCGTCCGTGAAAATCTGCGCGCCCCAGCGCAAAGGTCAAGTCTCCGGGCCAAAGCCGCAGCGTCAGTGCTGCACCCGGCCCTGTGCCATCCGGTTCCATTCCGAACCATGCCAATGGCGCATCATCACGCGCGCTCTGCCCTGCTGCGCGGATCATGGCAGCGCCCCGGTCTTGTACCGCTGTGGGGAAATATTGCCAGGCGATGGTCGTATAGATCAGATGGGTCTGACCTGCATGATGGTCAAGCTGGCCTGACAGCCAGTCGATTGCATCGCCTTTGGCAACGATGGTGCGCGCCGTGGTGATCGCGGCCTGTGTCAGCATCTGCCTGTCGGGTTGATCCGGCCAGAGATAGGCGCGCAAGCGCAGTGCGTCATTCGGTGCATGCGGATCAAGCGGCGTCAGGTCGACGCCTGCGCGCGCTGTCACCTGTGGCCGCGTGTTGGGCGGCAATGCGCCGGTCCAGTCGGGGCTGAGCGTCAGGGCAGGGGTGGCGGGGCCGAAGACCTGCCTGCCGAGTGCCAGCGCATAATCGTCCCATTGCAGGTTCAGCCCCGCGCTGGCCCCCAATTCGCTGCACCGCAGCGGTAGGGCGAAACGATCCGCTAGCCAATGGCCGAGCGCGATCAGCACGGCAGAGCGCCGCACCTCGTTGGTTTGTGGCGGGCTGTCGAGCCAGCGCAGGATCGCAGCCTGTTCGCTGACCAGCACATCCGCCACCGCCGCCCAGAGGGTCGCGTCATCGCTGGCCTGTGGCGGATAGACCGGTGCCAGCCTTGCATGGCCTTGCAGGTGCAGCGCATGCAAGGCACCGGCCAGCCGCAAAGGGACGGATTGTCCGCTTGGCCCCAGATCGCCGGTCCAGTCATGGATGCGGGTGCTCACAGCACCTGCGGGCCAGTCCTGCGTTGCGCAAAGCCGCATCAGTTGCGCCATGAAGGGCGATCCGAGACTGGCGCAGGCCGCCGCTTGCGCGGTGAAGGCCGCGCGGATCGCGGTCATTGTCACCGGAATTTATCCATCAGCCGCGCCATGGCGGTGCGATTGTCGGGTTCTGCTGCGGGGGGTTTTTCTGGCTTGGGCGTGCTGGTCGAGGATCGCGGTGGGGCGGTGCGCAGCGCGATGGCGTTCAGAAAACGCGCGCCATCGCCTGTGACCAGATGGGCAATTCCATCGCTGATGCCGCGCATTTCATCGTCGAGCCAGTCAAGATCTGCCTTGGCGAAATCATGCAGCACATAGCCCGGCACCGCATCTTTATGCCCCGGATGCCCGACGCCCAGCCGCACGCGGTCATAGTCCGGCCCGATATGCGCATGGATCGAGCGTAGCCCGTTATGCCCCGCATGCCCACCGCCGGTTTTCAGCCGGACCTTGCCGGGCGCAAGGTCGATTTCATCGTGGAACACGATCAGATCGGCGGGGGTGAGCTTGAGATAGCGCATCGCCTCGCCCACGGATTGGCCAGACAGGTTCATGAAGGTTTCGGGTTTTAGCAATGCCACCTTGTCAGGCCCGATCCGGCCTTCGGAGATCTGGCCCTGAAACTTGGCACGCCACGGCGAAAACCCGTGATCGCCCGCGATCCGGTCCATCGCCATAAAGCCGATGTTGTGTCGGTTCTGCGCGTATTTCGCGCCCGGATTGCCAAGGCCGATCAACAGTTTCATGGGAACTACCTAGCGGGTGGCGGGGCGGCGCACCAGACCCCCGCATGAAAAAGGGCACCCCGCAGGATGCCCTTTTCGTCGTCTATCCGTGCCGATTACGCGGCGTCGGTTGCTTCGTCTTCATCGGCGCTGGCCAGCAGTCCGCGTGGCGCAGAAATGTTGGCGATGACAAAGTTGCGGTCGATGACCGGCTTTGCGCCTTCGGGCAGGGTAACGTCGCTGATATGGATGACGTCGCCCATCTGTGCATTGGCCAGATCGACGGTCAGGTGGTCGGGGATATCACCCGCCAGCACGTCCATTTCGACTTCGTTGCGCACGACGGTCAGAACGCCGCCTTTCTTGATGCCGGGGCAGGTGTCGCCGTTGATGAATTCAACGGGGATGAACAGGTTCACCCGGCTGGTCCGCTTGAGGCGCATCAGGTCGATGTGGATCGGCAGATCCTTGACCACATCGCGCTGCACGCCGCGGCAAACCACGCGCACGTCATCCTGGCCTTCGACCTTGAGGTTGAACAGCGTTGACATGAAACGGCCCTTTCGCAGGGTCGTCAGCAGGTAGTTGAAAGGGATGTTGATGGATTGCGGGTCAATGCCGCCACCATAAACAATGCCAGGTACTTCGCCATCACGACGAGCTTGGCGGGCGGCCCCCTTGCCTGTCCCCGCGCGTACCTTGGCGTTCAGATCAGGAATCTGTCCAGCCATAGTAATAGTCCTTTGATAATGGGGCCCGCCTCCAAGGGTGTCCGAGCCCGATGAAGCCTGCCCTATAAGGGGATTTTGCCGGGTTGAAAAGGTGTTTTTGCCTGCCGTGGTGTGGGCGTGGCATGGGTCATGACCCAAGCGACGGGTGGGGCCGCGACGGGTGGCGATTTGAAACTTGCTTTGGACGGATTTGCGCGCCACCCATTGCGTCATGTCTATTCGCAGCGCCTTGATTCTGTCCCGCCGTCCTGCCGTCGCCTTTGTTGTCGTCGGTATTTTCTGGGGCTGTTTTGCCGCCCATGTGCCGGTGATCAAGGCGCAGTTGGGGGCGTCGGATGCGCTGTTCGGCACCTTGCTTTTGGGGTCGGCGACGGGGCTGGTGTCCGCGATGTGGCTGGCGCCGAAACTTGACCGCTGGCTGGGCGCGCAGTCGATGCAGGCGGCAATCGCGGCGCTGGCTTTTGCCTGGCTTTTGCCATCGCTGATCACGCATCCGCTGATCTTTGCGGCATCCATGGCGTTGGTGGGGTTGGCCTCTGGCTTGCTGGACGTGGTGATGAACGCGCGTGTCAGCGAATTGGAAGCCACCCATAAACGCCCGCTGATGAACGCCAATCACGCGATGTTTTCGGTCGCCTATGCCTGTTCCGCCCTGATCGCGGGTGTCACGCGCGAAGCCGGCATGCCGCCCGCGCCGGTTTTTGCGGGTTTCGCAGTTTTTGCACTGTGCCTGATCCCCTTTGTGCGGATGGATGTCACCTATGTCAGCGCCGAGGAGGGCTATGCAGGCCGCTATCCTTTGTGGCCGATCCTTTTGTGCGGCGGGATTGTGCTGATCGCCTTCATGTCCGAGGCCACGGTCGAGGCGTGGTCGGCGCTGCATGTAGAACGTACGCTGGGCGGCGGGGCCGCCGAAGGCGCGCTGGGGCCTGCGATGCTGGGTCTGACGATGGCCTTTGGCCGGTTTTCGGGACAGGCTGTCGCGGAACGGCTGCGCGAGGTGCATGTCTTGATCGGTGCGTCGATCCTGTCGGCCAGCGGGGCGGTGATTGCCGCGCTCGCGCCCACGCCGGTCTGGGCCTATGTGGGCTTTGGTATTCTGGGCTTGGGCGTCTCGGTGATCGGGCCGATGGGGCTGGCGCTGGTGGGCAAGCTGGTGCCGCCGCATCTGCGCACAGAGGCGATCAGCCGGGCTGCCGTGATCGGCTTTTCGGGGTTCTTTTTCGCGCCCACCTTAATGGGTTTGATGAGCCAGGCTTTCGGGCTGCGGGTCGCGTTTCTGGTCGTTGCACTGCTGTTGCTTGCGACCCTGCCGCTGGCCTTGCTGGTCGCACGGCAAAAGGCGCATGTGCCACAAGAGGCCATTGCGCCAAACCAAGGATAAGCTGGTCCGTGGGGTTAGCCGGACACGGTAGCGGCGGTTTTGCACATCTGCCGTCAGCAACCGCGCAGCGGAAACGAAAAGGGCCACGCCAGAGTGATCTGGCGTGGCCCAATTGGACTTGGTGAAGTCCGAAACGGCTTAGTCGGCAGCAGCAGCGATCAGCAGTGCGGCAAGAACGCCAACAATGATGAGTGTCGAGTTTGCGGACGAACCAGCAGGCGCTGCTTCTACAACAGCGACGGGTGCTTCCATCACTTCTGGGGACATGCCACCAGCGAAAGCTGTGGTGGAGAGGGCGGCGACAGCAGCGGCTGTTGCAAGAACATTGGTCATACGCATCTGAATTTTCCTAATTTCTGGTTTGCGATCTGACGACCGGCACCAAAAGGTCAGCGCCAGCGATCACCGATAGCCATAATCGACTTTAAACGTTGGTCAATCAAATCATCATTGGCCCGCTCAGAAAAGCGCAGAGCGATGCAAAATCCCCACGGTCTGTGGCACTGGTTACTGCCAGCTGCCTTCGAAATCCTTCGGCACCAGTAAAATATCGCGGTCCACGGTGCGGATGTCGCGCCGCCCGCACAGCGCCATAGTGGTGTCCAATTCCTTGTGGATCACCTCTAGCGCGCGGGTCACGCCGGCCTCGCCCATCGCACCCAGCCCGTTAATATAGGCGCGCCCGATATAGGTACCCTTTGCACCAAGCGCGAGCGCCTTGAGCACATCCTGCCCCGACCGGATGCCGCTGTCGAAATGCACCTCGACTTTATCACCTACGGCATCAAGGATCGCAGGCAGCGCACGGATCGACGACACTGCGCCATCCAGCTGGCGCCCGCCATGGTTTGACACGATGATTGCATCCGCGCCCAGTGCCGCCGCCTTGCGCGCATCATCGGCGTCAAGGATGCCCTTCAGGATCACTTTGCCACCCCACATTTTCATCAGCTGCGCGACGCGGTCCCAATCCAGCGCGTGATCAAACGCCTCGGCTGTCCATGACGATAAGGACGACGGGTCCGACACACCCTTGGCATGGCCCACGATATTGCCGAAAAACCGCCGCTTGGTTTGCAGCATCTCGATTCCCCAGCCCCATTTGGTGGCAAGATCGGCCATGCTGGCGAGTGTGAATTTCGGCGGCGCGGATAGCCCGTTTTTGAGATCCTTGTGCCGCTGGCCAAGGATTTGCAGATCGAGCGTGATGACGATCGCCGAACAGCCCGCTGCGCGCGCACGGTCGAACAGGCGCTGCATGAAATCATCGTCTTTCAGGGTATAGACCTGAAACCAGAACGGTTTGGTGGTGTTTTCGGCGACGTCTTCGATCGAACAGATCGACATCGTGGACAGGGTAAACGGTACGCCGAATTTCTCGGCTGCTTTTGCGGCCTTGATCTCGCCATCGGCGGATTGCATGCCTGTCAGCCCGACAGGGGCCAGCGCCACGGGCATTGCCACATCCTGGCCGATCATCTGGCTTTGCGTGGTGCGGTTGGTCATGTCCACCGCGATTCGCTGGCGCAGGCGGATCAGGTCGAAATCGGATGTGTTTTCGCGGAATGTCTGTTCTGTCCATGACCCGCTTTCGGCGTAGTCATAAAACATCTTGGGCGTGCGCCGTTTGTGCAGACGTTTCAGGTCGGCGATGGTGGTGATCACTGGCATGGCATTCCCTCGAATTGGTAAAGATACATTACCGATGCGGGGCGGGCATGCAATGGGTCAGGCGGCATGCGTGCCTTGCGCCAGTTCCGCCACAAAGGCCAGCACCTCGGCCACGCTGTCACCGCGCGCGATCCGGTCCACGATGGCAGACCCGACCACGGCACCATCGGCAACAGCGGCCACGGCGCGCGCAGCCTGGGGCGTCTTGATCCCGAAACCCACGATCACGGGCAGATCGGTTTTCGCCTTGATGCGCGCGACTTCGGGGGCGACTTCGGTTGTTTGCACGGCGGCGGTGCCGGTGATGCCCGTCATCGAAACATAGTAGACAAAACCGGACGTGTTTTCCAAAACCTTGGGCAGGCGTTTGTCATCGGTCGTGGGGGTGGCCAGCCGGATGAAATTGATGCCCGCCTTTTGCGCGGGGATGCACAATTCGTCATCTTCCTCGGGTGGCAGATCGACGATGATCAGCCCGTCAATGCCAGCGGCGACAGCATCGGCCAGAAACGCATCTACGCCGCGCGAATAGATCGGGTTGTAATAGCCCATCATCACGATCGGTGTGGTATTGTCGGTTTCGCGCAGCGCACGCGCGTAATCGAGCGTCTTTTCCAGCGTCTGGCCCGCGGCCAAAGCCCGCTGGCCTGCCAGCTGGATCGTGTTGCCATCGGCCATCGGGTCGGTGAACGGCATCCCCAGTTCGATGATATCGACACCGGCGGCAGGCAGACCTTTGACGATTTCCAGCCCGGTGGCGTAATCGGGATCGCCCGCCATCACATAAGCGACAAAGGCTTTGCGCCCTTCTGTGCGCAATTGCGCGAATTTTGCGTCGATTCTGCTCATCTTCGTCCCCGTTTGCAATCGCCCCTTCCTGCGCGATAGGGCGCGGGAAATCAATGCCCGCTGGGCACGGGCTTGCGTCAGGCACCTGCGCCCCCTAGAAGCGCGCAAAGATCAAAGGAGAGACGGGCATGGGTTTCAAGATGGGGATTGTTGGTCTGCCGAATGTCGGCAAATCGACGCTGTTCAACGCGCTGACGAAAACCGCCGCCGCACAGGCCGCGAATTTCCCGTTCTGCACGATTGAACCCAATGTCGGTGATGTCGCCGTACCGGATGCGCGGCTGGATAAACTGGCCGCGATTGCCGGATCAAAGCAGATCATCCCCACGCGCATGACCTTTGTCGATATCGCCGGTCTGGTCAAAGGGGCCAGCAAGGGCGAGGGCCTTGGCAACCAGTTTCTGGCCAATATCCGCGAATGTGACGCCATCGCCCATGTGCTGCGCTGTTTCGAGGATGACGATATCACCCATGTCGAAGGCCGTGTTGATCCGGTCGAAGACGCTGCCACGATTGAAACCGAACTGATGCTGGCGGATCTGGAAAGCATCGAAAAACGGCTGGCCAACCTGATGCGCAAGGTCAAGGGTGGCGACAAGGATGCCGTCCAACAGGTCCGCCTGCTGGAAGCCGCGCAAGCCGCCCTTGAACAAGGCAAGCCCGCCCGCACCGTCGCGGTGGATGCCGATGACGCCAAGGCATGGCGCCTGCTACAATTGCTGACGATCAAACCCGTGCTTTATGTCTGCAATGTCGAAGAAAACAGCGCCGGTTCCGGTAATAGCCAGTCGGCCCGCGTGGCCGAAATGGCGGCTGCCGAGGGCAATTCATCAGTGGTGATTTCTGCCCGGATTGAAGAGGAAATCAGCCAGCTCGACGCCGAAGAAGCCACGATGTTTCTTGACGAAATGGGGCTGGAGGAACCGGGGCTGGACCGTCTGATCCGTGCGGGTTATGCGCTTTTGCACTTGCAAACCTATTTCACCGTCGGCCCAAAAGAGGCGCGCGCCTGGACGATCAAGGCCGGCACATCCGCCCCGCAGGCCGCAGGCGTGATCCATGGTGATTTCGAGCGCGGCTTTATCCGCGCAGAAACGATTGCCTATGATGATTTTGTCGGGCTAGGCGGCGAACAGCCCGCGAAAGAGGCGGGCAAGATGCGCGCCGAAGGCAAGACTTATACCGTCAAGGACGGCGATGTTCTGCATTTCCTGTTCAATACGTAGGCGTTCAGTCAAGGCGCAGGCTGGCGGCGATTTCAGCAGCAATATCCGGTGACAGCGCGATTGCGCCGTCTTGATGGGCCGCCAAGAAAGCCTTGCGCATCTGTTCGGGCAAGGCATCTTTGTTCTTTTTGATCACAGTGATGCCGAACATATCGCAAGCGGCAACCCAGAATGATCCGTTCAGGGGTTCTTGGACCAAAGTCTGGCGGATATGCGCCTGTGCCGCCTTCTGCCAGGTATTTGACGGGTCGTGCCATGCCATCAGCGCATCGCGTTCCGCGGCCAGGTGTGGATTGGTATAGACTGCATATCGCAATACAAAGCCGAGATACTTGCTATTCTTGGTTTTGATCTGATCCAGAAACTGCATCTTGGAAATCAGCGCCTGATGCGGAATATCATTGGCGACCAAATGCCTGGTAAAGCCGAGTTCACCAGCCGTGATCGTGCGCTTTTTACTGCTGACCATCATGTAGTCCTGCCAGAACCGCCAGAATTGCGGGTCTTGCCAAAACCCCTTTTGGATAAAGTAAAAATACGATTGCAGATTTTGTAAATCGACCGTCAGGTTGTTCTTGTGATCGGTCCGTAGCTTGCTTTCCTGAACAAGCCCAACAACTGCGGTTGGGGCGCTTTGCAGCATTGCAATCAGGGCCTGATCCATATTCAGCCAGATACTGTCATTCATGATGATTGCGGCATTGGCGTCGGGAACCAAATTGCGCAGCGTCAGTAATGCATCTTGATAGCCGCCAAAATCATAGCCGAAATTCGGCCTTTGCATGATTTTCCATGTATGGGCTTGCAATGCGCTAAGGTCTGCATCTGACAGCGGCGCATTCAGCACCACAAATGGTGCAAAGCCATTGTCAACCAGATCACGACAAAGCGCGATGCTACTTGGGGCAAGGCCCTGTGGCTGATAGACCAGATAGATCGCAATCTGTTTGCCCGCAGGGCAGGCGCCGTCATGCATTTGCACACGGCGGGCAAAGTTGGCTTGATGCTGACGACGGCGTGCTGGCGCAAACAACAGATCAAGATATCCAATCAGTGTCTGGGGCAGGGTCACGAACTGTCTGCGCAGTCGCAACAATTCGCGCCTGACCTTCCATCCTTCGATCTGCTTCATGAATGGTGCTTTTCCCGGCCTTACTATTGCATCTCAAGCCACAGCAGCGATCGTGGCACTGCTTGGGCCAGTGAAAAAAGTAACGCCACAAGAAAAGACTATTTGCATCCCTTGGGGTGTGTTGGTACTGGTTACTCGTCTTCAGGTTTAGTGGTGTTGTGTGACGATTGAAATCAAGGCGGAAAACCGCCCGCAAAAATTCAGGCAAAGCGTGATCTTATGCACTGATCAAGGGTATTTGCCTTTCGCGTCCTTGGCAATACACACGTTGCTGCGCAACAACCCGGTGCGCGACTATGATATCTGCATCGCATCGCTTGATGCGCTTGACATGCCTGCCGAGTTGCGCGCGCATGATATCAGGCTTTGCCAGATTGATGTGGGGGATGCCTTTGACGGGATGCCAGTCAGCAAGCGGTTTAGTATTGCAGCCTATCTGCGGATTGCTCTGCCAGAGGCGTTTCAAGGGCAATATGACCGAATCGTATATCTGGATTGCGATATTTTTGTTATCGGTGATGCATTTTCTAAAATTTTCCAACTTGATTTACAGGGTCGCCCCGTTGGCGCCTGCAATGATTGTGCAAAATGGAAACACCGAAACAATCCCACCGGTGATCAGCGCGCTTTGGGCATCAATGGTCCCTAGGGTCAGGACCCATTAAATGCCTTGATGCTGGTTTGTCGTCATGATTCACGACCACCAATGATTTGGGGGTACGATGAGCAATCTTTACTGGCTGACAGAAGATCAGATGGTGCGGCTACGGTCGTATTTCCCAAAGAGCCGAGGTAAGCCGCGCGTCGATGACAGGCGTGTTTTGAGCGGCATTATCTTCATCAATCGCAATGGGTTACGCTGGTGTGATGCGCCCGTTGCGTATGGGCCACCCAAGACGCTTTATAATCGCTGGAAACGTTGGAGCGATGCAGGTGTATTCGCTCGGATAATGACAGGCTTGGCAGCGGAGGCACCCGACAATAAGACCATCTCGATCGACGCGACTTACCTCAAAGCACACCGCACGGCCTCAAGCCTGCGGCTTAAAAAGGGGGGCGTGGACGCCTAATCGGTGAGACAAAGGGCGGCATGAACACAAAATTGCATGCTGTCACTGACACCAGCGGCCGCCCAATCCGTTTCTTCATCACGGCTGGTCAGGTCAGCGATTATACCGGTGCCATGGCTTTGCTCAGCAGTCTACCGGATGCTGAATGGCTATTGGCGGATCGGGGTTATGATGCAGATTGGTTCCGGGAAGCCTTAGCAGACAGAGGGACTCGTCCCTGCATCCCAGGTCGAAAGTCACGCAACAAGGTCGTCAGATACGACAAGCGTCGCTACAAACGCCGGAACCGCATCGAGCGCATGTTTGGCAGGCTCAAAGACTGGAGACGCGTCTCAACCCGCTATGATCGTTGCCCCAAGGTCTTCCTATCGGCAATCGCTCTCGCCGCAACCGTCATATTCTGGTTATGAGTCCTGACCCTACTTCAACTCTGGGATGCTTGTCATGGATGTTGATCATTTTGTTTCAGAGAACATAAGACAAGCTTGTCTTGATGCTTTGAATAAATATGAGATAGAAAAGATTTATTTCGATCAGACACTTTTGAACCTGGCTTTAGAGCGTAAGTGGGCAGAACTACACCCCGCTTGGAACTGGCAATGGGCTATTGTGCGTCCATTATTTGAAGTTTTTATTGATGTACAAATTGTGCATTTTGTTGCCTATGCAAAACCATGGTCGGATCCGAAAGGATCTTTACCGATCCGCTACCGCGAAATCGCGCGGCGGTTCTTTTCAGTCCACTATCCACATCTGGTGGAAAAAATCGGTTCGCCTGCGTCACGATTACAAAAAAGAAAAATTTTGGCACGCCTGATAAAGCATATCATGCGATCATTCACATTCGTTGATGGATTTAATCGGCATGGTGGCGACATTACAAAAGTCGTCCTGCCCGAATAAGACCGCTTTATCGCCGCCACAAACACCCGTTCCGCGCCAACCACCACGCCCGCCGCAGATAATTCGCCGCCTTCAGCCGGTAATGCGGCAGCCGCCGGTACCACGCAAACTTGCGCACCTGGTCGAACCCTGTGCCGGTGATCGTGCTGACCCCGCCATCATCGACATGGGATGAAAACGGCTCTAGCCCGAATTGGCGGAAATCATGGTGGAAAAACCGGTTCATTTCGTGGTCATGCGCGCGGGTTTGCGGCCAGAACCCTGCTGCCAGCCGCGCTGCGACATCGCGCTTGATCAAATAGGTCGCATTGCCTGTAAACGGCCCGATATAGGCATTCAGCCGATACCGCCCCAGATACCCCTGACAGACAGGCCATTTCGCGCGGATGCAATTGAACCGCAGCGTATCCCAGGCGGCAGCCCCTGCCAGCGCGGCATCCAGGCTGTCCAGAAAATCATCGTGAAACACCACGTCATCTTCCAAGATCAGCGCCACGGGCTGCGTGGCCTGCGCCACCTGGTCCCAGACCGCGACATGGCTGGCATAACAGCCGATATGGCCGGGTGACACAGCCTGCCCCATGTTGCGCGCGTAAGCTGCGGCATCGACGCGCGGCGCCAATTCATCCGCACGCGCACGCCCGTCAATCGCGCCAAAGCGGGTATAGTCCAACCCCATCGCATCCAGCTGCTGCTGCATCCGCGCCAGCCTACTGGTATCGCGGTCAAGGTTGATCAACCAAATTCCCAGATCGGCGCGGGTCAGTTCAGCCATCCAGATCGGACCATTTCAACTGCGTGTTGCGGGGCAGGGCGCGGGTGGTGGTGCGGCCCAGCACCTTGTCGAAATCATAGCCCGCAATCTCGCCCGAACCGGGGCGGCGCGCCCAGATATCGGCCTCTGTAATGACATGGCCCGCGGGCAGGTCACGGTCGGCCACGACCGATGCGCGCGCGAAACGGTACACTGGTTCTTCCGCCGCGGTGCGCTGTTTGGGATTGCGCAGCGCGGTGTGAATTTCGCGCGACCGATCAATCAGGTACCGCAATTCGGCGGGGTCCATCGAATTGATGATATCCGGCCCCTTGCGATAGCGGCTATCGGTGTAATGCCGTTCCAGAATGCAGGCCCCCAGCGCCACCGAGGCCAGCGCCATATCCGGCCCGATCGAATGGTCCGAAAACCCGATCACCGCGCGGGGAAAGGCGTTTTTCAGGTCGGTCACCCCTTGCAGAGATACGATCTCGGGCGGGGACGGATACAAATTGGTGCATTCCAGCAGCGCATAATCAACGCCTGCGCCGTCCAGAATGGCCACGGATGCGCGGATGCTCTCGATGCTCTGCATGCCCGTGGACATGATGACAGGTTTGCCCATCCGCGCGATATGGCGGATCAGCGGCAGGTTATCCGCCTCGCCCGATCCGATCTTGAAGGCCGGCACGTCCAGATCCTGCAGAAAATCCGCCGCCGCGCGCGAAAACGGCGTCGAAATCCAGATCATGCCCAGACTTTCGGTATAGCGTTTCAGCTCCGCCTCCTCGTCCAGCGACAAAGCACAGGCCTCCATCACCTCCCAGATCGACACATCGGCATTGGGCGGAAAGATCTGGCGGGCTTCCTCGGTCATCTCGTCGGCGATGATATGGGTCTGGTGCTTGACCATTTCGCAGCCTGACAGCGCGGCAAGGCGCACCATCTCCTTGGCGACGGCCAGATCGCCCCCGTGGTTGATGCCAATCTCGGCGATCACAAGTGGCGGGTGCTCGGGTCCGATCTTGCGGCCTGCGATGTCCATAGCTGTCTCCGGTTCAGGTGTCTGGGGCTTTCTAGGCGGTTTCAAACGGCAGGGCAATTCGTGCGTGGGATTGCATTGCGCGTGCACATGGTCCAAGTCACAGCCCAAGCAATGACCAAGGGCCCGGATGTTTCGCAAATTGCAGCAAATGCTCGAACAAAAGGAACAGGCGTTCCGCAATTCCTTTGGTCATGACATCACCGATCCGGCAGAACGGCGGCGGTCGCAATGGCATCTTGACTGGCTCGATCACGGTATCTTGCGGCGGCGCTGGCACAATTTCGATCTGGTGGCACCCGGTGTCTACCGGTCCAATCACCCCAACCACAGCCGCTTTGCCGCCTATGCGCAGATGGGGATCAAGACCGTGCTGAACCTGCGTGGTGCTGCGTTGCAACCCCATCACCTGTTCGAGGTCGAAAGCTGCGCCACCCTCGGGCTGACGCTGGTCAATGTGCAGATGGCCGCGCGCCGCGCGCCGGATCGCGACGAATTGCTGGCCCTGCTCGATGCTTTCGCGACGATGGCACGGCCCTTCCTGATGCATTGCAAATCTGGCGCCGACCGCACCGGGCTTGCCGCCGCGATCTACCTGCTGCACTACCAAGATGCGCCCATCGCACAGGCAAAGCGGCAATTGTCTTTCCGCTATGTGCATATCCGGCGGACCAGCACTGGCATCCTTGATCATTTTCTCGACGTCTATGCCGCGCGCACGGCGCAATCGCCGATCGGGATCGCGGATTGGATCAAGACCGAATATGACCGCGCGGCACTGACGCGCAGTTTCGCGGTGAAACAGGCAGCACTCTGGCCTTGGCAGGGCTGGCGCTAACCCCGCTCGCCTGACTTCTTATTTCCAAAAATACTCCCGGGGTCAGGGGCGGCGCCCCTGTCGCGGCAAAGCCGCGGCCTCCGGCGGGGATATTTAAGCTCGGAAGATGCAAAAAGGCGGTTTATCCGCGCAGGCCCTGCGCGATCTGTTGGCCCATCAGGAAATCGATGATGTCCCAATCGAACGGGCTGTCCACATCAAGCCCCCGTTCTACCGGCAGGACCAGCGGGATCACGCGGCCTTCGAACAGGCTCTGCGCCGCGCGCAGGTAATCGGGGCGCAGCACATAGACCAATCCGACATGGTCATAGACCTGCGGTGCTTGCTGGCGCGCCACCACCCCACCAGGCAGCGGTTTTGACACATGCAGTGCACCGCTGGCGTCGGTTTCAAGGATGTTGAAATAGGGGTTCTTGCGGCTTTCCACGCAGGACATCACCATATCGGGGTGTTCCGCGGCGAACAGGTCCAGCCCCGCTTCGATATCCTTCGGCAGGCGCAGGGGTGACGTGCAATCCAGATCCAGAAACGTGGTCGCAGGGCCGGTCTGCTTTTCCACCGCGGCCAGCGCATGCTGCCAGACATGCCATTTCGCGGCGGTGTCAGTGGCCAGTTCCGCCGGACGCAGCCCGATATCCAGACAGCCGCGTTTGATCGCATGGGCATAGATGTCGGGGCAGTCCGTGGACACCGCCACCTGATCGATGCGGTCGCAGGCGAAAAGCTGGTCCAGCGACCAGTCGATCAGGGGTTTGCCGTGCAGCAGGCGGAAATTCTTGCCCGGAACACCTTTGCTGCCCGCGCGCGCGCCGATATGGCCGATGATCATGCTGGTCTTCCTTGTTGTCATCGCGGCAAAGGGACCTTGTTGGCGCCGCGTGGCCATCCTGCCAGCTTCGGCTCTGGCCTACAATCCTGCCTGCACGCTGCAGGCTTTGCGCGCCGCTATCCCTGCGGGACTGGAAGGCGTTTGGAAACAATCAATCGGCCTGACGCATTTTAATCATCTTTTTGCCTAATTGAGACGTTACCGCTGTCGGTCATCCGTGTGGCTGGGCATCACGTCGGGCTTTGAAAAGACACAGACGCGAAGAGGCATGACGATGAGAGATTTTCGAAACACGCTGGCATTGGCCGTCTGTCTGTTCGCAGCTTCCGGTGCCGCCATGGCACAGGATGTCACGATCTCCAGCAAGGACAAAGCCGTCACGATTACAGGAACCCTCGTTTCCTTTGACGATGAAACCTATCTTCTGGACACCGAAATCGGCCAGTTGCGGTTATCGCGCCTGGCAACGGATTGTCTGGGCGCGGCCTGCCCGCAGACCATCGTCACCCTTGATCTTGATGTTGCCGTGACCGAAGCGCAGACTGCGTCGCTGCTGCAGGCACTGGTCAACGGTTTTGCTGGGCTACGCGGCCTGTCGGGCCTGTCCATGCCTGACAACACGGGTGTGGTGGCACGGATCGACATGCTGAACATTCAGACCAACAGTGCTGCGGGTGTGGTCAATGTCGCCGTGCAAGGCGCCGACGCTACCTTTGTGCAGCTCGTGCAGAACGATATCGACTTGGCGCTGACCAAAGTGCCGGTGCCAGCCGCCATCGCCCAAAGCGTGGTTGTCGCCGGTGGCACCGACCTGCGTGACCTGAGCCGTGAACGGGTCGTGGCGCTGGATGCGCTTGTGCCGATCGTCCACCCAGCCAACACATTGCGGTCGGTATCGCTTGCCGAACTTGCGTTGGTCGCCTCTGGCCGCATCACCAATTGGGCCGAGCTTGGCGGTGACAATGCGCCGATCCGGATGCTGTTGCCTGCGCAAGGGGGGTCTGTCGATACCGCCTTTGGCGAACTTGTGCTGGACCCCAACCGTGCGCGCCTGCGCGCCAACGCCGAGCGGGTCAGCGATGACAGCGCGGTCGCGGCTGCCGTTATGGCCGATCCCAATGCGATCGCGATCGCCACGCTGGCCAATGCCGGTGATGCAGAAATCCTGCCGATCCGGCAGACCTGCGGACCACTGGCCTATGCGACCGATTTCGCGATCAAGGCCGAAGAATATCCGCTCAGCCGCCGCGTGTTCGCCTATGCCGGTGATGCGGTGCTGTCGGGGACTCAGGCGGCGTTCATTGATTTCATGACATCACCCGCAGCCCAGCCGATGATCCAGGCTGTGGGCTATGTCGATCAAAGTGTTGTCGCCCAGCCGATCAGCCTGCAAGGTACGCGCATGACGGCGGCAATCTTGTCGGCCAGCACGGGGGCGACGCTGGCCGCCGTGCAGAACCTGTCACGGGACCTTGCCACGGCGGACCGTTTGTCCACGACGTTCCGTTTTGCCTCTGGCTCGGCCAATCTGGACAACAAGGCGCTCGAAGACGTGCAGCGGATGGTCGATTTCCTCAACAGCCCCGCGGCGCGCAACCGCGAGATCCTGATCATCGGCTTTACCGATGACGTGGGCCGGTTTGACCTGAACGAACGTCTGGCGCTGCTGCGTGCGGGTTCGGTGCGCAATGCGCTGGTGACTGCTTTGGGCGGCGACGTGCTGGCGGGGCGGACCTCTGTTGCGTCTTACGGGCCGCTTGCCCCTGTGGGCTGCAACGATACCGCCGACGGGCGCGAAAGTAACCGGCGTGTCGAGATCTGGCTGCGCTAGGCCGCTGGACCGTTTGGTACCCTATTTTGGCATAATCCTGCGGGCCAAGGACAGGGTCCAGCCCGGCAAGCGACCAAAGGAAGAACAACGATGAAACGCAGAACTCTATTCGGCGCTGGTTTGGGTGCGATGGTGGTCGCGGGGCAGCAAGCGCGGGCGCAAGCCGGCCTGTCCTTGTCGCTTGTCACTGACCGGCCGGACGCGGCGCGCGGGCTTGTGGCGCGCCTTGCGGCGGTATCAGGTGGCACGATTGCGCTCAATGTCACACAAAGGCCATCCACCGATGCTGCCGCGTTCCTGCAGCTTGTGTCATCGGGCGCGGCGGATATCTACCTGTCCGCAACAGAGGCCTTTGTTGGCAGCAACCCTGCTTTTGGCATCTTTTCTGCCATGCCCGGCGGTATGAGCCCAAGTGAGCTTGAAGGCTGGATGTCCGCCGGTGATGGCGGTTTCCTGCTGGACCTGCTGGGTATGGAACACGGCATAAAGGCCTTTATGATCGGCGATGACGGCCCTTTGCCGCTGTGGTCCAAGGCCCCGCTGACCGGCCTCGACGATTTGACCGGCGCGGCTGTGGGGTCGGTCGGGCTGGGGGTCCATGCGATGCGTGCGTTGGGTGTCGGCACTGTCGTGGACATCCGCGCCGAAGCCGTCGATCTGGCCAGTCTTGATGTGTTCGAAGGGCTGAGCGTGGCGCAGATGGAAAGCGCCGGCTTGCTTGCGAGCTTTGCGCATATGACCACACCGAATGCGGGCCGGCCCACTGCAGCCTTGTCGGTCGGGATCAACCTGAGGACCTGGAACGCGCTGTCGGACGCCCAAAAAGCCATCGTAGAACGTTGCATCATGGCTGAACATGGCCTGAACCGGACGATTTCGATGCATCAAAGCGCCCTGACCCTGCAGTCTGCAGGCGCGGCGATCAACCGCCATGCCATGCCCACCGATATCTGGGATGCGCAGATCGCGGCAGCCAATCAGGTAATGTCGGATATTTTTGCTGCCAGCACGCTCGATGCCGATGTGGCCGGTGGGTATCTTTTCTTTATCAGCGATGTCGCTGGCTGGAGCGAGATCGGCGAGGCCGCTTTTGTTGCGGCCCGCAAAGGGGCGCTGGGACAATGACAGATGCAGCGAAAGACAAGACCATGCTGAACGCGCCATCAACCGCCAAGGCCATGTCGCGCAGGCGTGCCTTGCTTGGCTGTGGTGCGGCGCTGACAGGGGCTGCGGCCTTGGCCGCCCCCGCGATCGCGCAGGGTGCGCCACGCATCTTGCGCCTAGCCTCGTCCTGGCCTGCCGGGCTGGGCGGTCTGGCCGACAGCGCCACGCGTCTGGCCGAGCAGATCAACATCGTCTCTGACGGGCGCTATCATATCGAATTGTACTGGCCGGGCGAATTGGTGCCGGCTTTTGGCGTGCATGACGCAGTCGGCGCGGGCGAGGTCGATCTTTACCATTCCGCCGAATATTATTTCCAGAACAAGCACCGCGGCTTTAACTTTTTCACCACCGTGCCTTTGGGGCTGACAACGCCGGAACAGACTGCTTGGACAAAGTTTGGCGGTGGGCAGGCGTTATGGGACGAATTGAACGCGCGCTATAACGTCAAGGCGATTGCCTGCGGTGGCACGGGTATCCAGATGGGCGGCTGGTTTAACAAAGAGATCCTGACCACCGATGATTTTGAAGGCCTGATCATGCGTCTGCCCGGCCTTGGGGCGCAGGTGCTGGCCGCGATGGGCGCGACCGCTGTCAGCCTGCCCGCTGACGGGATCGTCTCTGCCTTGTTCGAAGGCTCGATCGACGCGACCGAATGGGTCGGCCCTTACAATGACCTGCAATTCGGGTTCCAGAAATTGCTGACGACCTATATTTACCCCGGCTTTCACGAGCCTGGCACAATGGCATCTTTTGGCATGAACCTCGATCTGTGGAACAGCCTTGACGCACGGGACCGGGCCTTGTTCGAAACCATCTGTGATGCGGAACTGACGTCGCATACGGCGGATTTCTATGGCAACAACGGGATCGCGCTGGTCCAGTTGCTGGCAGAATCCGGGGTCCAGCCGACACGTCTGCCAGATGATGTCTGGAACGAATTGTCGCGCGTGTCCTTTGATGTCACCGCAAGCGTGGCCAATGACGATGATTTGGGCCGCCGCATCGTGGTAAGCTATGAGGCCTATCGCGCGCTGGTCAACGGCGCAGGCGCGATCAGCCAGACCGAATATTTCGCGCGCCGCGGTGCGGTCGATTTGTTCGCTGATCTGTGATGAAAAAGCCTTGGCGCGGTGGTGCGCCAAGGCCTGACCTTTTAGCGGATCATCAGGTCCGCACGCCTGCAAACCGTTCCGCCCAATCGGCGCGTTCGTCATCCGTGATCTTGCGGAACAGGTTGTCCGGCACTGTAAACGCATGACCAGCGGGCAGGGCGGTTAGGGCCGCGCCGATATCGTCCGGCCAAGCGGCATCATCGGTCTGCATCGCCTCTAGCAAGAGCTTGCTGGCATCGGGGATAAAGGGCGCGGACAGCACGGCATAAAGACGGATCAGGTTTAGCCCCAGCCGGACCTGCATCGCCGCCATGTCGGGGTCGGTCTTGATCGTGGTCCAAGGTGCGTTGGCTTGCAGGTATTCATTGCCCAGCACCCAGATCGCACGCAGCTCTGCCGCGGCCTTGCGGACTTCGATGGCGTCCATATGGCCTTGATAAGCGGTCAGGCGTTGGGTCAGGGCGGCGATCAGCGCGTGTTCCGGTGCGCCGTGCTCGCCCCCTGCGGGGATGGTCTCGCTGAACTTTGACCGGCAGAATTTGGTGATCCGGCTGACGAAATTGCCCAGCACATCGGCCAGATCCTTGTTCACATCCTGCTGGAACGCGTCCCATGTGAATTCGGCATCCGATGTTTCGGGCGCATGCGACAGCAACCACCAGCGCCAGTAATCGGACGGCAAGATGTCCAGCGCCTGATCCATGAACACACCGCGCCCGCGCGAGGTGCTGAACTGGCCGCCGTCATAGTTGAGGTAATTAAAGGATTTGATGTAATCCACCAGCTTCCAAGGTTGCTGCGTACCCATGATCGTGGCCGGGAACGACAGGGTGTGGAACGGCACGTTATCCTTGCCCATGAACTGGGTGTAACGCACGTCACCCGCGCCTTTGTCGGTGCGCCACCAGCGTTCCCAATCATTGCCTTTGCCCGCATCCTGCCATTCCTGCGCGCAGGCGATATATTCGATGGGGGCATCGAACCAGACATAGAACACCTTGCCTTCCATGCCGGGCCAGTCCTGATCGCCCTTGCGCACGGGGATACCCCAATCAAGGTCGCGCGTGATGCCACGATCTTGCAATCCGTCACCATCGTTAAGCCATTTTTTCGCAATGGATGTCGTCAGGATTGGCCAGTCTTTCTTGCTGTCGATCCAGTCGGCCAGCGCAGCTTTCAGTTCCGATTGGCGCAGATACAGATGCTTGGTCGTGCGGACCTCCAGATCAGTGGCCCCCGAAATGGTAGAGCGCGGATTGATCAGGTCGGTCGGGTCAAGCTGCTTGGTGCAATTGTCGCATTGATCGCCGCGCGCGCTGTCGAACCCGCAATTGGGGCAGGTGCCTTCGATATAGCGGTCGGGCAGGAACCGGCCATCGGTGACGGAATAAACCTGATCTTCGGTCACTTCGCGGATCAGGCCCATCTCGGCCAGACGGCCTGCCATGGCTTGCGTCAATTTGTGGTTCTGCGGGCTGGAGGACCGGCCGAAATGATCGAACGACAGACCGAACCCGTCCGCGATGCGCGCCTGCACGGCGTGCATTTCGGCGCAATAGGCCGCGACGGGCTTGCCCGCCTTGGCAGCAGCCAGTTCGGCGGGGGTGCCATGCTCGTCGGTGGCACATAAAAACAACACTTCATGCCCGCGCTTGCGCAGGTAGCGGGCATAAAGATCGGCGGGCAACTGGCTGCCGACAAGATTGCCCAGGTGCTTGATCCCGTTGATATAGGGAATGGCGGAAGTGATCAGATGGCGGGCCATGCGACGTCCTTGCAAAGTTTCGCCCCTGCATAACCATGTCACGCAGCAGACGCCAGATGCGCGACATCTGTTGCGCCGCAGCATCTTGGGGTTTACACAGTCCTCACAGACCATTTTCAACAAAAGGTTGCCATCGATGAGACTACTTGCCGCCGTTGTCACTGCCCTGACCCTTGCCAACCCTTTGCACGCGCTTGAAGGCTATGGCGCCATTGGTGGCGATTACGCGCTGCCGCATGCGGGGTCTTCTGATATGCTGATCAGCGTTCTTGGCGGTGTTACCACGGCTGATGCGCCGCTTGCCTTTGGCGCGGAGGCTGAATTCGGGCTGGCGCTGGGCGCGAGCAGCGATTTCAACACCCGCCGCCTGCGCGGTGTGGCACGGTATGATTTCGGCACTGTCACGGCATTTGGTGCCGCTGGCGTCGATCAATTTGTCTATGATAATGTGACCGATACGGGGCTGAGCCTTGGTCTTGGCGGTGAATTCGAGCTGCAGGGCAACATGGCGCTGCGCGGCGAATTTATTCGGTCCTTTATCCGGGACGGCGATACCGAGAATACGACGACCACCCGTCTGGGTCTGGTCTACCGTTTCTGATCGCGGATAAAATTATGCAAAAGATCGCGCTTGGCGGCAGTGACATCATGGTCACTGACTGGTGTCTTGGCACCATGACCTTTGGCAATCAGACCGACCGCGCCGATGCTTATGCCCAGATCGACATGGCGCTGGATGCGGGGATCAATTTCCTCGACACTGCGGAAATGTATCCGGTCAACCCGATCCGCGCCGAAACCGTGGGCCTGTCGGAAACCATCGTCGGCGAATGGATCGCCAAGACCGGCCGCCGTTCTGAGGTGGTGATTGCCACCAAGGTGTCGGGCAACAACCCTGGCTGGGTGCGCGAGGGGTATGGCTATGACGGGGCGGTGATCCGGCAGACGGTGGATGCATCCCTGCGCCGGTTGCAGACCGATGTGATCGACCTTTACCAGATGCATTGGCCTGAACGGGGGTCTTATGCGTTTCGCCAGAACTGGACCTATGATCCGTCGGGGCAGGACCGCCAGCAGACGATGGATCATATGCTCGACGTGCTGTCCGCACTGGACGATTGCGTCAAGGCCGGCAAGATCCGCGCGATCGGCATGAGCAACGAAAGCGCCTGGGGCATGACCAAGTGGATCGACCAGGCGACAGCTGCCGGTTTGCCACGTATGGTATCGGTGCAGAATGAATATTCGCTGCTGTTCCGGCTTTATGACACCGATATGGCCGAAATGGCGGTGAACGAGGATGTGACGCTGTTGGCCTATTCGCCCTTGGCCTGCGGATTGCTGACCGGCAAGTATCAACACGATGTGCCTGCAGGCAGCCGTTTGTCGATCAACGGCAATCTGGGCGGGCGGATGACGCCGCGCACCTTGCCGGTGACGCAGGTCTATCTGGATCTGGCCGGCGACCATGGCGTTGATCCGGTGCATATGGCGATGGCCTGGCAGGCGACGCGGCCGTTCCCGGTTTCTGCGATTTTTGGCGCCACCAACACGGGCCAGTTGGCGCATATCCTTGCCGGGCGCGATACGATGCTGACGGATGAGCTGTTGGCCGCGATTGGGGCGGCGCATAGAGCGCACCCGCTGCCCTATTGAAGCGGTGATCCGGTCCCCCAAGCGGGACCGGAGCGCGCCGCGCGGGAGTATTTTTGGAAATAAGAAGTCAGGGGCCATTTTGCGCAACTTCGTGATGATGGCGGTCCTGTTGGCTGGCTGTGCGGGACACCCCGGAGAGCCGCGCGGCGCGCTGTTCGAGGTGTACCGCGATACATCCGTGCCTTTGTCGTCCAAGGCCGTCTTTGAGCCCGCGCGCTTTTTGGGAACATGGTACGAGGTTGCGCGCTATCCGGTGCCGTTCGAGGCGGGTTGCGTCGGGGTCACGGCGGAATATGGCGCGCTGCCGGACGGGCGGATTTCGGTGCGCAACACCTGCCGTAAGCCTGATGGCACGGTCCGGTCGGTGATTGAAGGTGCTGCTGATATCGTCGGGCCGGGGCGGTTGAAGGTCCGGTTTGCATCGGTGCCGTTTGTTGGCGCTGATCTTTGGGTGCTGTGGGCAGATGAAACCTATCGCACGGTGGTATTGGGCGCGCCGGATGGCCGGTCAGGCTGGATCCTGAACCGCGATCCGGTGATCCCTGCCGACAGGCTGGCCGCAGCGCGCGCGATGCTGGCGTTCAACGGCTATGATCTGGGCCGTCTGATGCTGGTTCAGCCGTAGCGGCAAGGCGGATCAGCGCGTCGAAATGCGCGGCCATATCGCCTTGGCCGATCTTGCTGCCGCGCACCAGCATGTCGAAATGCCGCGTGATCGCCGTGACCCGTTCGGTGTCGCGAAAGGCGATGTAATTGCGCCCCAGATAGATCACCGCCAGAAGCGGCCCAAAGACCGTGACTGGTGCGGAATAGACCGCGCGCTTGTCAAACAGATGCAGCCGCAGGGCAGGGTAAAGCTGGTCATGCAGATCGCGGAAGCGGCGCAGCTGGTCCTGCCGGACGTCGACAGGCAGGCCCGCGTAATAGCCTTGGCCGCGCGCGAAACTGTCCAGTTCTGACAGCGGCAGTGCGATTTCGTAATCTGATTTCGACTGCTGCATCCAGCCCAGCCGGTCTGCACTGGCCCCGATCGCCTGCTCGATCGTCTTGCCCACCGCAGGCGCATATTCCCAGCGCAGCATATCGGTGGTTTTGAGCATATCGGGCAGACCCGATGGCACATGGCGGATCTTGTAGCCTGCGGCCTCTTGGTGCCAGGCGAAGATCTGGTCGTCGCCCATGGCGCGTGATGCCTCTGGCATGGAAATCGCGGCCGCGACCAGAGCGGCGGCCTGTTCGGGGAAATCGGACAGGCCCAAAAGCCAATCCGCGCTGACACCAAGGGCTGCTGAACATTCCGCGACAAGTTGCGCATTGGGCAGCCGCGCGCCCTGATCCTTGAGCAGTTGCGACAGGGTCGAGCGGTCAACGCCGGTCCGGCGCGCGAGCGCTGCCTGCGTGATGCCGGTCCGGTCCATCGCTGCGACCAGCCGGTCACGGAACAGCCGTGCCCGGTCACGTTTGTCGATTTTTCGCATCATTGGTGATCTATATCACACATACTGATTTTTGTGAACCAGTCACGACATTCACCCCTCCTTTGGCCCGGCGTAGCGTCGCGGTATGAAAACACGCGCTTTTTCCCGCATTGCATGGCCCACCCTTTGCCTGATCCTTGGCTGCTATACCGTCTGGGGGGCGGCACTCTGGCTGTTGCCGCTGCCGTTGGGTGTGATCGTGGCGGGGCTGGCCATCGCGTTGCATTCCTCGTTGCAGCATGAGGCAATCCATGGCCATCCGTTCGGGGTGCAATGGATCAACGATCTGCTGGTCTGGCCGCCGCTGACGCTGTTCATTCCCTATGCCCGTTTTGCTGCGACGCACCGCGCGCATCATCATGACGCTGTCATCACCGACCCTTATGATGATCCTGAAAGCAATTATCTGGATCCTGCGGTCTGGGACCGGTTGCCGCGCATCCTGCAGGTCGTGCTGGGGTGGAACAACACGCTGGCGGGGCGGCTTTTGTTGGGGCCGCTGCTGGGAACGGTCGGATTCGGGATCTGCGAATGGCGGCAGGGGACGGCTGCGCTTGGCCGCGCATGGCTGCTGCATCTGCTGGTCATGGTGGCGATGCTGGCGCTGGTGGCGGCGTCACCGATGCCGGTCTGGGCCTATCTGCTGGCGGCTTATCTGGGGCTGTCGCTGCTGAAGCTGCGGACCTTTCTGGAACATCAGGCCCATGCCCGCGCCAGTGGCCGCAGCGTCATTATCGAGGATCGCGGGCCGCTGGCATTTTTGTTTCTGAACAACAACCTGCATGTCGTGCATCATATCCATCCCGATGTGCCATGGTATGCGCTGCCCGGCGTTTACCGCGCGCGCAAGGACCATTATCTACGCCGCAACGGCGGCTATCTTTTCCGGTCATATGGCCAGATTTTCCGGCTGTATCTGTGGCGTGCCAAGGATCCAGTGCCGCATCCACTCTGGCCGCGTTAAAGCGGGGATCGCCCGCCAAGGCGGCTGACCAGATGCGCCTCGTCATCGTTGCGAAAGAACGGCACATCGGCAAGATCGCCGCCGCGCCTGATATGGCCCATCAGTTCCGCCAGCACGACCTGTGTGATGAAGGGCAGGTCAAAGCTGCGCGCCTGATCAAGGGCCACCCATTGCAGATTGGCCAGTTCATCCTCTGCGCGGGTGAAGTCGTCGGGGTCGGTGACCAGATCGGCGGCATTCGCCAGAAAGAACCGTGCATCGAACCGCCGCGGCGCACCGACAGGCGTGACCGCGCGAAAGAAGAATTGCAGCGCGGCACCATTGGGCCTGTGACCAGTGGCAGCGAAACCGCGCCAGCCTTGCGGCGGGTCGGGCCATTGGGCGCGCGCGCCCAGTATCTGGCCGGTTTCTTCCCATAATTCGCGGATCGCGGCGGCGGCAAGGCTATCGGGGGCAAGCGCGCTATCGGCCTGCAACCTTGAGTGATCGCGCAGTGACAGGTCGGGCAGCGGGATGCGGCTGTCGTTGGGGTCGACCGCACCGCCCGGAAAGACGAATTTGCCCGGCATGAAAGCCATTGAGGCGCCGCGCTGCCCCATCAGGACAGCAGGGCGTGTGGCTGCGTCGCGCAGCACGATGATCGTGGCTGCATCGCGCAGCACTGTCATGAATTCAGGCCGAATCCATGCATCCGGCGCGCCCATTGGATGCCGACGATCATCCCCTTCATCGGCGGCAGCAGCGCCAGCGATAAGCCGACGGCACCCAAGGACAGGACCGTCGCCATTACCCAAGGATCGGGCCGCCATGCGACCCACATGAAATGGATCGCGAAACCGATGATATGCGCGACCAGCAGGATCACCAGATAGGCCGGACCGTCATCGGCGCGGTGATGGGACAAGTCCTCGCCGCATTGTGCGCAGGTATCGGCGACATGCAGATAGTGGTCGAACAGTTTACCCTGCCCACAATTCGGGCAGCGGCAGCGCAGGCCGTTCATGATCGCCGGTTTGGTTGGGCGTTCGGCGGCGTAGCTGGTGGTGGATGTGTCGGTCATCGGACCCTCCTGTGGGTGATGCTTACATGGCCTTTCGCGCGCCAAAAGGAAAGGCCAAGGCCCTGCGTGCGAGTGTCACGGCCCTGTGAAAAGAAAAACTGCAGCATCTGCGACGGAAAGTTCGCGCCATCCCGTTCAATCTGGGTCAGCGGCACAAGGCCGCCGGATACTGAAAGGACACAAGATGAAAAACGGATGGATCGCCGCAGGGCTGGTTGCAACGCTTGCATTGACCGCAGGGGGCGCTTTTGCGCAGGGGCATCGGGCTGGACCAGATTTTGCCGCAATGGACGGCGATGGTGACGGGGCCGTGACGCTTGCCGAATTCACAGCCTTCACGCAAGACCGCGCCGCCACCCGCGCGGAACGGATGTTCACCCGCCTCGATGCCGATGGCGACGGCATGGTGACGCAGGCCGAGATCGAGGCCGCGCGCGAGGCGCATGGCGGGCGTCATGGCAAGTCTGGGCGTGACTGAACCAGACCAGCGCGGCAGGCCACCCGCCTGTCGCCGATTGTCACGGGGGGCGGATGCCGCTAGCACGATCACAAATGATGGCGGTATCCGACCCTTTCGCCCATGCCTCGGACGAGGATCTGTTGCTGGCCCATGCCAGCGGCGATCCGCGTGCGGCCGGCGCTTTGACGCAGCGTGTGTTGCCGCGCGTACTGGCGCAGGCGCTGCGGATGCTGGCCAATCGCGCCGAGGCCGAGGATGTGGCGCAGGACGCCATGCTGCGGCTTTGGCGGATCGCCCCCGACTGGCGCCGGGGCGAGGCGCAAGTCACGACTTGGCTTTACCGTGTTGTGGCGAACCTTTGCACCGACAGGCTGCGCAAAAGGCGGCATGTGGCGATGGACGAGATTGCCGAACCTTTGGACAGCGCCCCGTCGGTCGCGGCACAGATGCAGACCCGCGCAAGGCTGCGGGCTTTGTCGGATGCCTTGGCGCAATTGCCCGAACGGCAGGCCCAAGCAGTCGCCTTGCGCCATCTGGAAGGATTGTCCAACCCGCAGATCGCGGAGATCATGGACATCAGCGTGGCGTCGGTGGAAAGTCTGACAGCGCGCGGCAAACGGGCGCTGGCCGCGATCATGGCGGGGCGCAGGGCAGAACTGGGGTATGACGATGACGAACCCACCTGACGACATGCTGAGCGATTTGTTCGCGCAGGCGCGCAAGCTGACGCCCGTGCCGGACGATGCCTTGATCGCGCGGGTGCTGGCAGATGCGGCGCGCCCCTTACCGGTGCGGCACCCGCAGCCATCGGTCTGGGCGCAGTTGCGCGCGATGATTGGCGGCTGGCCTGCCTTGGGCGGGCTTGCCACGGCGACCGTGGCGGGCATCTGGATCGGGATCGCGCCGCCGCCCTTGGTTGCAGATTATGCCGCGGCGCTGTTGGATGAGCCGGTTAGCCTGGGTCTGTCACCAGAAGAATTCATGATCGCAGGAGAGTTTTCCGATGGCTGATCTTGTGCAAACCCGTCCGTCGCGGATCTGGCGTATCGTGCTGGTGGTATCGCTGGCGCTGAACCTTGCGGTCGCGGGGATGATCGGGGGGGCGGTCGTTTCAGGGCGGTTCGGGGAGCATCCGTCGCCGCGAATCGATTTCGGCGTCGGGCCTGTTGCGCGTGCCTTTTCCGATGATGAACGGCGCGCCATCGCGCGTGCTTTGCGGGCCGACCGCAACCTGCGCGGCGATGATTTTCGCGGTCAGATGGCGGCGGCCCTGCGCGCTGATCCTTATGATCCGGCAGTGACACAGGCCCTGATCGAGGATCAGGCAGCACGGCTGTCACAGGTGCAGGCGCGGGCGCGGATGGTGGTGCTTGACCGGATCGCCGCGATGTCGCCTGACCGCAGGCGGGCCTTTGCCGACAGGCTGGACCGCGACCAGCGTCGCTAGCGGGTCAGGCGGCGCTCAGGTGCATCGCCACGCAGTCGCGCCCGGCAGATTTTGCCCGATAAAGCGCGGCATCCGCCAGATCGCACATCAAATGCGTGTCGGGCTGGGTCTGCCCCGCCTCATCGCTGAGCGCCACCCCGACCGAGACCGTCACCGGGATCGGGGCATATGCCTCGCCCAGATCGAACGGGGTTTGGCTGACCAGCCGGCGCAGCCGGTCGGCAGCCCCTTGCGCCTGTCTGGCACTGGTGCGCGGCATGGCGATCAGGAATTCTTCGCCGCCGATACGGGCGACCAGATCGACCGCGCGCAGATTGTCGCGCAGACGCGCGGCCAGCGCGACCAGCACCCTGTCGCCAGCGGCATGGCCATAGGTGTCATTGATCGCCTTGAAATGGTCGATATCGATCATCATCACGGCCAGCGCGCTGCCTGCCACCGCCGATTGTTCCGACATGCGCGCAAGATGGTGATCGGCATAGCGGCGGTTGAACAGGCCGGTCAGCGGATCAGTCACTGCCGCCTGCAACCCGTCAAGCAGGTTGCGGCGCAGCGCGTCATGCAATTGCTTGCGGCGCACCAGCGCCTTTGCGCGCAGGATTATCTCTTGTGGCAGGGCATTTTGCATCACCACGTCATCCGCGCCCAGATCCAGAAACATCGCCGCTGCCTCTGGGTTGCCATTGGGGACCATGACCAACAACGATGCAAGCCGCGTATCGACCCGCGAGCGCAGGTCAGATACCAGGCTGAACAGGGCAACGGCCTCGTCACGGGGGTTGGCTGCGGGAATGATCAAGAGATCGGCGCAATGCACCTCGTCATTGTGGCGCAGCACCGCCGACGCCGTCTGGACCACCACGCAATGGCCCAGCCCCGCATTGAGCGTGGCAATCAATTCTGGCATCGGTGCCGCCTCTGGCGTGATGACCGTGATGCGCCCCGTATTGGCCAAACTGTCGCGATTTTCGCAAAATCCCAAGGCGCGGCTGGTGCTGTCGCGCAACAGCAATTCCTCGGTCACCGAGCGTGCGCGCAGCAGGCTGCGGATGCGCGCCAGTAACAGCGCATCATTGATCGGACGCGCCAGCACGTCATCGGCCCCCGCATCCAGCGCCGCAAAGCGCGCGCGCGATGTATCTGCGGTACCCACCGCGATGATCGCGATCGTGCTGGTGTTGGGGTCCGCCTTGAGCGCGGTGCAGAACCCATGCCGGTCCTCGGTGGGATCTGACAGGTTGACAAGGATCAGGTCAGGACATTGTTTGGCGATTATCGCCCTTGCTTCGGCGCTAGACGCGCAGGCTTCGACCGCGAATTGCGCGGCCAGCATCTTGACTCGCAGCACGATCCTGTTGGTCGGTACTGCATCGACGATTAATATCCGCCCCGACATTTCTGCATCCTTATGATGGAAACAACAGCATTTCTCGCAGACACTTTCTGCTTTAATAGTTAAAAAAAGCTTTCTAAACAATTAAGGATTGAACATGGGACCGGATCAGGCGCAGGTGATCGCACTTCAGGCTTTGGGGTGGATGGCCGGACAGGACGAGATCTGCACGACCTTTCTGGGGGCAAGCGGGGCTTCGGTCGATGATCTGCGCGACCGCGCGGCGGAACCGGCCTTTCAGGCTGCTGTGCTGGATTTCCTGACGATGGATGACAATTGGGTGATGGCCTTTTGCGATGCGCAGGGCCTGGCCTATGACATGCCGCTGCGCGCGCGTTATGCCTTGCCGGGGGCTGAACAGGTGCATTGGACCTGACGCTTGACAGCCGTCGCGCGGTCGGGTCCGGTGCGGGCCAGACCGGAAAGGAAAACACCGTGATTGCAGGTATTCTTTTTGACAAGGACGGCACCTTGTTCGATTTCAACGCCACATGGGGGGCCTGGACCCGCGCCATGCTGGTGGCAGAGGCGGGCGACGACCCGATCCTGTGCGAAAGGCTAGCGGCTGCGCTGGGCTATGATATGGAAAACGCACGGTTTCATCAGGGCAGTATCGTCATCGCCTCGACCGTGGATGTGGTGGCCGATGCGATCATCGACGTGTTGCCGGGTGACGTGGACAAGGCCGCGCTGATCGGGCGGATGAACGCCGGATCAGCACAGGTCGCCCAAGTCGAAGCCGTGCCGTTGCGCCCCTTTACATCCGGGTTGCGCCAGCTGGGCCTGACCCTTGGGCTGGTGACGAATGACGCCGAAGCCCCCGCGCTGCGCCATCTGGACAAGGCGGGGATACGGTCCGATTTCGCCTTTGTCGCGGGCTATGACAGCGGTTTTGGGGCCAAGCCCGGGCCGGGGCAATTGATCGGCTTTTGCCGCGCGACGGGGCTGGCCCCCGATGTCTGCGTGATGGTCGGCGACAGCACGCATGATCTGCATGCCGGGCGTGCTGCCGGGATGCTGACCGTGGGCGTGCTGACAGGACCCGCCCCGCGCGCCGAACTGGCGGGGCTGGCCGATATCGTACTGGACAGCATCGCTGATATTCCGGCCTGGCTGCGGCGGGAAAAGCTGATCGCCGACTGAATCCGACTCAACCTGTCGGTTTCCCGTCATCATCGCGCTGCGGGTTTTGCCATCCTGCCCTGACACGGGGCAGGGTTTACCATGCAGGCAGAGGCCAAGACAAAGCGGCGCGGCGGCGGACGGGCGGGCAACGCCATACGGCGCGGGACTGCGTCGATTGACCAGATGCCGTGGCATTTGCCCGTCAATACCGACCGCCCGACCGAACCGCTGACACCCGAAGGCGTGCAGGCGGTGCATGACGGCGCGATGCGCATCCTCGAAGATATCGGGATCGAGTTTCTGAACCAAGAGGCGCTGGCGCTGTTCCGTCAGGCCGGTTGTATCGTCAACGGCACCAATGTGCGTATGGGCCGCGACTGGGTGATGGAAATGCTGGCCCATGCGCCCGCGCGTTTCGACATCACCCCGCGCAACCCCGAACGCAAGATCACCATCGGCGGCAATCATATTCTGTTCGGCGCTGTCGCGTCGCCGCCCAATTACCACGATCTGGAAATCGGGCGCAAAGTGTCCGGCACCCGCGCGCAATGCGCCAACCTGCTGCGGCTGACGCAATATTTCAACTGCATCCATTTTTCCGGCGGCTATCCGGTGGAACCTGTCGATGTGCATGCCTCTGTTCGGCATCTGGATGTGATCCATGACAAGATGATCCTGACTGACAAGGTGGCGCATGCCTATTCTTTGGGCCGCGAACGCATCGAAGACGCGATGGAAATGGTGCGTATCGCAGGCGGTCTGACCGAGGATCAGTTCGCGGCCAAACCGCATATGTACACCAACATCAATTCCACATCGCCTTTGAAACACGACGTGCCGATGATCGACGGCTGTTTGCGTTGCATCCGGCGCGGGCAGGCCGTCATTGTCACCCCTTTCACGCTGGCGGGCGCGATGGCACCTGTGACCATGGCCGGGGCTGTGACCCTGTCAATCGCCGAGGCTTTGTCGGCCATTGCCCTGTTCCAATATGTCCGGCCCGGTGCGCCCTGCGTGATCGGAACCTTTACCAGCAATGTCGATATGAAATCCGGCGCACCCGCGTTCGGCACACCGGAATATATGCGCGCCACGCAGATGACCGGCCAGATGGCGCGGTTCTACGATCTGCCGATGCGTGCCTCTGGCGTCTGTGCCGCCAATCTGGCGGACGGGCAGGCGATGTGGGAAACGTCGAATTCGCTGTGGTCCGCCGTGCAATCGGGGACCAACCTTGTTTATCACGCCGCTGGCTGGCTCGAAGGTGGGCTGATCGCCAGCCCCGAAAAATTCATCATGGATTGCGAAGTGGTCCAGATGATCCAGCGCTATATGGACCCGATGCTGACCGCGACCGGCCCGGATGACATCGCGCTTGACGCGATCAAGGATGTCGGGCCAGGCGGGCATTTCTTTGGCACGCAGCACACGCAGGACCGGTTCGAACAGGCGTTTTACCAGCCTTTCGTGTCGGACTGGCGCAATCACGAAGCATGGGAGGCGGCGGGGGCAATCGGCACCGCCGAACGCGCGCATCATCTGTACAAGGACATCCTTGCCACCTTTGAAGCCCCACCGCTGGATGTGGCCATCAAGGAAGAACTGGGTGATTTCGTGGCGCGCCGCAAGGCGGAAGGTGGCGCGCCCACTGATTTCTAGGGCCGTTTACGCACCGCCAAGGCAGGCGGCAAAATCATCGGCCAGTCGGCGCAGCAGGGCTTCGTAAAGCGCTTGGCCACCGTCCAGACCCGCGCCGACACCATCGATCTGTGCTGTGCGCGCACCCGTGCCTTCGGTCACGACGGTGGCCCAACGATCGCCGATTTCGGCGTCGCTTAACACGCAGACAATATTGCTGTCGGCCATCTGGTCACGCAGGCTGGCAACCTGTGCGGGGCCGGGCGTGCGTGCGTCGATGCCCGCAATCGCCCCGGCGGCACTCAGGCCGTAGCGGGCCTCGAAATACTGATAGCCATCATGGGGCAGGATATAGGCGAGACCCGCGAAAGGGGCCAATTGCGCGGCCAGTTCAGCATCCAGCGCCGTCAGGCGGGCAATCGCCGCATCGGCATTGGCGGTATAGGTTGCGGCATTGTCGGGATCAGCGGTGCCAAGCTGATCCGCAATTGCCGCCAGCCAGACCTGCACGACCGTCGGGTCAAGCCAAGCATGCGGATCGAAATCGCCGTGGTCATGGTCGTCATGCCCGTGATCATCATGGTCGTCTTTGTGGTCGTCGTGATCGTCATGCCCGTGGTCGTCCTCGGCAGCTGGCATGATGAATTGCTGGATATCGCGGATCGGCAATCTGTCCCAGCCGGTCACATCCAGCAAGGCGACCTGTGCCGCACTTGGGGCGAGCGTATCGAGAAGATCGCTCAGCCACGGCGTCAGGCTGGGACCGGTCCAGAACACCAGATCGGCTGCGCCCAGTTTGGCGGCATCGCTGGGGCGCATCGCGTAATCATGCGGATCAGCGCCAGCGGGCAGCAAGACATCAGGCGCGCCCAGATCGCCCATGACCTGCGCGGTCAGGCTGTGGACGGGGGCGAAATCGGTCATCACCTGCGGCACCTGGGCAAAGACGGCGGTGGGCGCAAGCGCGCAAAGCGACAAAAAACGAATCATATTGTGGTCCTTGTGGTGATTTCACGCTGCTGCTATATTTGATATGTTATATCATAACAAGGCGTACCCATGTCCCAAGACCCGATGGCCTTTGCCCGCCACGATCATGACAGCTGTATCAGCGTGGCTTTGGCGGCGGCGGATACTGCTTGCGCGGCGCGCAAGGTCCGTATGACCCCCGTCCGGCGGCGGGTGCTCGAAATCCTGTTGGAAAGCCACAGTGCTCTTGGGGCCTATGACGTGCTGGCGCGGCTTGACGCCGAAGGGCTGGGGTCCAAGCCGCCGGTTGCGTATCGCGCGCTGACCTTTCTGGTGGAACAGGGGTTCGCGCACCGGATCGAGCGGTTGAACGCCTTTATCGCCTGTATGCATCCCGGTGCGGCGCATGATCCGGCCTTCATGATCTGTCGCAAATGCGGCACCGTGGCCGAGGCGCAGGCCAGTTCGCGCAGCCTGACGCAGGCGGCGGCGGCCAACGGGTTCCAGCTGGAACAGACGATGATCGAGGCCGAGGGCATCTGCCCCGCCTGCCAGCCGGATGCCGCCGCATGCGCCTGATCGACGCGCGCCATATCGACTTTGGCCATGGTGGCCAAAAGGTCTTGCAGAATGTCAGTATGTCGCTGGACCAAGGCGAGATCGTGACGATTGTCGGCCCCAACGGGTCGGGCAAATCCACGTTGCTGCGCCTGCTGATCGGCGCGCTGACGCCGCAAAAAGGCAGCGTGACCCGCGCGCCCGGCCTGCGCATCGGCTATGTGCCGCAGAAACTGCATATTGACCCGACCCTGCCGATCACCGTGGCGCGGTTTCTGAACCTGCCCAAACCGGTGCCTGCCAAGGCGGCTACTGAGGCCTTGCGCACAGCGGGTGTGGCGGGGTTGGACCACCAGCAAATGTCGCAATTGTCAGGTGGGCAGTTCCAGCGCGTGTTGCTGGCGCGGGCGATCCTTGCGAATCCGCATGTGCTGATGCTGGATGAAGCGACCCAAGGGCTGGACCAGCCCGGATCTGCCGCGTTTTACCGCCAGATCGCCGCGGTGCGCCAAGACCTTGGCTGCGCCGTGCTGATGGTCAGCCATGAATTGCATGTGGTGATGAGCGCGTCCGACAGGGTGATCTGCCTCAATGGCCATATCTGCTGTGAAGGCACGCCCGAAGTCGTGACCGCAGCACCCGCTTATCGTGAATTGTTCGGCACCGGCACGGGTGGCGCGCTGGCGCTTTACCGGCATGAACATGACCACGATCACGGCCATCATCATCCGGAGGCGGCAGAATAATGCTGGATGATTTTTTGTTGCGCGCGGCGCTGGCTGCTGTTGGTACGGCGGTTGCGGCGGGCTTGCTTGGCTGTTTCGTGGTCTGGCGGCGGATGGCCTATTTTGGCGATGCGACCGCCCATGCCGCCATACTGGGCGTGGCGCTGGCGTTATTATTTGGCACTTCGATCACGCTGGGTGTGGGCATTGTTGCGTTGTGCATGGCGGTGCTGATCCACAGCCTGAGCGGGCAGGCGGTTGCTGTCGATACGATCCTGGGCGTGCTGGCCCATGGCGCGCTGGCGCTGGGGCTGGTGGCGGTGACGCTGGTGCCAGGGCAGCGGATTGACCTTGACGCCTATCTGTTCGGCGATGTGCTCAGCGTCACCCGTGCCGATCTGGCGGTGATCTGGGGTGGTGGCGTGCTGCTGGTCGGGGTGTTGTGGTGGCAATGGTCCGCGATGCTGACTGCGACGCTGAACCCTGATCTGGCCCATGCGGCGGGAATCAACCCGCGCCGCCAGCAATTGATCCTGACGGTGCTGGTCGCTGCTGTTGTGGCGGTCGCGATCAAGGTTGTCGGGGCCTTGCTGATCACCGCGCTGCTGATCATTCCGGCGGCATCAGCGCGCAGTTTTGCCAGCACGCCGGAACGGATGGCGTTTTTCGCCATGGCGATCGGGGCGCTGTCGGCCTTGGGCGGGCTGCGGCTGGCGGTGCATTTCGACACGCAGGTTGGCCCGTCGATCATCTGCGTGGCGGTGCTGATCTTTGCTGTCAGCCGGGTCGGCAAGCATTTGCCGCGTCTGCCTATCTAGCTGCCCTGTGGCAGTGCCGAAAAACTTTCAAGCCTCCGGCGGGGATATTTACGCTCGGAAGATGCAGTCAGACATCGAGCCAGATTGTGACCGGCCCGTCATTGACCAGTGCCACCGCCATATCCGCGCCGAATGATCCTGTGGCGGTCGGGATGTCCAAGGCACCGATGTCGGCGATGAATTGGTCATAAAGCGCGCGGCCCTGATCGGGGCTGGCGGCGGCGGAAAAACCGGGGCGGTTGCCGCGTGATGTGTCGGCGGCCAGCGTGAACTGGCTGACGATTAGGGCGGACCCGCCTGTGTCCAGCAGGCTTTGGTTCATCTTGCCATCGGCGTCCTTGAAGATGCGCAGCTTGGCGATCTTGGCGGCAAGGCTGGCGGATGCGTCAGGTGTGTCGCCCGCCATCGCGCAGACAAGGATCAAAAGGCCCTGTCCGATTTGGCCGATCACTGCGCCATCCACGCTGACGCTGGCGGTGCTGACGCGTTGGACCAGCGCCCTCACAGCTCGGACGCCCAGGGCGGGTTGGCACCCGCGCGGCTGACGGTGATGGCGGCGACCCTTGCGCCGAAGGCCGCAGCGCGCGCGAGCACATCGCCGTCAGCCAGCGCAATGGCGGATTTGGTCAGCAGCCCCTGCGCGTCCAGATAAGCCAGAAACCCTGCGCTGAACGTATCGCCCGCACCCACGGTATCGACCACATCGGCCTTGACGGCAGGCACGTCGAAACTGCCTGCCGCTGTGACGACAGTCACGCCATCCGCACCGCGCGTTAGCAACATGACGGCGGCACCGGTGGCGGCGCGCAGGGCTACGGCGTCGGTATTGCCAGTGATCCAAGCCAGATCCTCGTCCGAGATCTTGATGATATCGGCCCGCGCCAGCATCCGGTCCAGCCGCGCGCGATAGGCGGGTTCATCCTTGATGAAACCGGGGCGGATATTGGGGTCGATCATGATCACCGCGCGCGGTGCTTGGCGCAGCATCAACGCCTCATAGGCGGCGGCACAGGGTTCCACGACCAGCGAGATGCCGCCAAAAAATACAGCGTCTGCCCGTGTATCCGGCAGATCAGCGGGTGCCAGCATCCGGCCTGCGGTATTTTCATCATAGAACGCATAGGCGGCATGGCCGTTCGTCAGCGTCACGAAAGCCAGCGTTGTGGGCCGGTCGCTGATCGCGGCGGGGCTGGCATCGACGCCAGAGGCATGCAGCTGGTTGCGCAGGATGGTGCCGAAGAGATCCGATGACAGGCCGGAAAAGAATTGCACCGGCGCACCGAGCCGCCCGAGTGCGATGGCCGTGTTGAACACCGCGCCGCCAGCATGGGGAGCGAAACAGGCCTCTTCTCCCGCTTGGCGCGGCAACATGTCGATCAGGGCTTCACCGCAACACAGGATCATCTTATCACTTTCAGACTATTGGCTGTTAGCGATAACAAATCCTGCGCCCGCTGCCAAGATCACACCGATGACCACCGCAAAGGCGATCTTCCATGCCGAATAGGGCCGTTCGCCCTGCACCCGTCCGGTGCGTCCGTTGACCACGAATTGGTAACTTTGTCCGCGGTATTTATAGGCAGCCAGCCAGATTGGCAGCAGGATATGTTTGAAGGTCACATCGCTGATCTGCGTATCAATCTGACCGATCCTTTGATCGTCGCCGCCGATGTCGTATTTCACATCGCGCGCGATCATCCGGTCCATATAGCCGCGCGCCTGTGTAAACCCGTCTTCGAGCGCGATCTGGTAGCCTTCGGCGCGGAAACCGGCAAGGTAATCGGGCTTGTAGGGTTCAACTGCGCTGAGATCCCACGGTTCCAGCCCGTCGGTGTGCCGTTTTGGCAGGGATGTGGAGGCCAGCACCAGCACATCGTCGAAAAACCGCGCGACCTGCCCTGACACGGCGCGCCAGCGGGTCTTGCGGATGCGGACCTGTTTGGCCTTGCCGTTGCGCATCACGGTCTGGGTGACGTAATAATGCGTGCCGCGTTGGCCGGTATAGCGGCTGGCGGTCGCGGCATCGAAGGTCCAGTAAGGCACATAGATGCCGGTCATCTGCCGCCCCTTGCGCGCGTAATCCTGCAATCCGTTTGGCGCGAACCACAGGCGGCCCAGCCAGTCGTTCATCGCCTTGTGCGCGGTGGGTTCATCCAGCGCAAAGGGCAACAGCCCCGCAGGCTTGATATGCCGGTGGGTGCCAGTGTCGCTGACCACGGGGCTGGCGCAAAACGGGCATTGCGTGGCGTGGATATCGGGGTCGAATTCAAACTGCGCGCCGCAACTGTCGCAGGCGACGATGCGGGTGATCTCGAGATCGGCCTGCGGCAGGCGCTGGGCCAAGGCGCGCTTGAAATCCAGTTCCTTGATGCTGCCGGTAAGGTTGGTCTGCGGCATGGCTTGGGTGGTGCCGCAATGTTGGCAGACAAGCTGGTTGGTCTGCGGATCGAACCGCATATTCGCACCGCAGGCATCGCAAGCAAAGCGGTGATCGACGGGGGTGGTCGGGGGCATAGAATTCGGGGTCATAGAATCTTGTGCATGAAACGCGGCAGCATCATGCGCAGGGCGTTGTCATACAGCACATTATGCCGCCAGAAATGGAACAACCCGTGAAATGTGCCGACCATCAACAGCACGAGCAGGCTGTTCCACGCCAGATCAAGACTGGCAAAGCCCAACAGCGCCGCTGCGTTGATCGCCACACTGGCTGCCATCACGCCGTAAAGGCCACGGTGCATCCATGGATAGGCCATGCGCAGCGTGCCTTGCAGCTTTGGCCCCGGTTTGCCCAGCATGCCGCGCATGGCGGTCATCGCCAGCCAGACGGTCCCCGCCCCGACAAAGGCCCAGCGCAGGATTTCATTGGCGCTGCCACCCTTGATCATGGCCAAAAGCATCATGACCATCGACCAATGCAGCAGGATTGTCAGACGGCGTTGGGTCATCTGGGGGTCATGCGCCGGGCGGGGGCGGTGGCATCACGGTGAACAGTTGCGCCAGTTCGGTCACATCCTCGGCGGTCATCCAGCCATCCTGCCCTTGGGTCCAGACCATGCTGGCGCGGGTCAATGTGCCGTCGGTCACCTTGCGGCCCATTGCTGCCTTGGAATAAGGGCCGCTGACCTGTCCGCCTTCCGCGATGTGCCAGACATGTTCGACAGGCGGTGGCGGGGCAGGGGGCGGCGTGACCGGCCCCCAAGGTCCTGTCTGCGGATTGGCCATTTGCATGCCAAGGGCGGCGCCCATGCCCATGCCCATCGCCTGCCCTGCGGCCGCGTTTTCGGTGGCCATCGCCTCGGCGGCTTTGTATTTCAGATGATCGTCCAGATTGCCCGCGATCCCGCGCGAGGTGCGCGCATCCAGCGCCTTTTCCACCGCGGGCGGCAGGCTGATGTTTTCGATATAGAGTTCGGGCAGCGACAGGCCGTAGTTTTTCAGCGTGGGATCAATGGCACCCGCCACCAGCTTGCCCAGATCGGCGGTGTTGGCCGCCATGTCGAGTGCCGGAATACCTGACGCCGCCAGCGCGCGGCTGAATTCCTGCACGATGACGTTGCGGATCTGATAGCTGATTTCATCCATCGTAAATTCGCCATCGGTGCCGACGATTTCGCGCAGGAACAGGGCCGGATCGGCCACGCGGACCGTATAAGTGCCAAAGGCGCGCAGGCGGGTCGGCCCGAATGCGGGATCGCGCAGCATGATCGGGTTCTTGGTGCCCCATTTGAGGTTGGAAAACCGCGTCGTGTTGACGAAATAGATCTCCGATTTGAACGGGCTTTTGAACCCGTGATCCCAATGTTGCAGGCTGGTCATCACCGGCATGTTGTTGGTTTCGAGCATGTAAAGGCCGGGGGTGAATACATCGGCCAGCTGGCCTTCGTGGACAAACACGGCGGCTTGCCCTTCGCGCACCGTCAGTTTGGCGCCGTATTTGATTTCATGGCCGTAACGTTCGAACCGCCAGACCATCGTGTCGCGGGTGTTGTCGGTCCAGTGGATGACGTCGATGAACTGGCCGGACAAAAAATCGAAAATGGACATGGGCGGTTTTCCTTAAATTGGGCGTCAACTGGCCCCTGCGGCGATCAGGTCGCGCGCGATGTCGGCGGCGATCGGGGCGGCGGTGGCGGGGGGCATGCCGGCGGCAAGGCGGGGGTCATAAAGGATGCGCAGCAGCAAGCCATCATGCCGCGTCAGCAGCGCGAATTCCTCGCTGTCGTTGAAGATCGAAGGGCGCGCGGTGTCGCTATCATTGGCAAGCCCCATGCCTTGGGCCAGTTCCTCGTGGATACAGGCGGCGCGTATCAGGCTGGGATGTTCGGCGCGGATCACCACGACGGCCTGCGCATAGCCGGACTGGCCGGGCGGGAATACCCCAGCGACAAGGCATAATTGGTCGCGGGGCAGGTTGATGATGCCACGCAATGTCGCGCCAGAGATATTTGGCACCAAGGCGCGGATCAGGGGCGCGGCCGCGCGGCGGTCATCCTCGTCCAGAAACAGGACGTGGAAATTGGGGTTGTCGTCGCTTTGGCGGATTGGCACGCCGGTCAGGCGCGACAGGCGCCCGGCAAAGGCCGCTACGCTGGTGCGGTCCTGATCGCGCTGGGCCAGCGGCACGGTATCGCTGAATAGCACATTCATCCGGATCGGCTGTTGCCACCGGCGCAGAGTGCTGTCGCCTTGCCGGTAGACGGAAAAATCGCTGTTATCCGCATATTCGGTGGCAAGGGCGATCTGCGCGAAATTCCGCGCCAGCATCGTGTCGGTATAGGGCGTGTCGGCTGCGCCACCATCGCTGCGCAGCAGGTTCTGTGTCAGCATCTGTGTCTGCAAATTGGCGTAATGGGCCATCAGGGCGCGGCTGGTCAGGCTGGGGTCGCGCAACACAGGTTGGTCAGGCCCGGCAATGGGGGGCTCTGGCAGCGTGACAGGCTCTGGCGCAGGCGCAGCGGCGCATCCGGCCAGAACCGCCGCGAAAATGGCCAGCGCCAGTGATTGCCGGGCCGGGGTCCTCATTGCCTAGGCGCGACCTGTGGCGATGCCGATACTGTCGCCGCCGCCGGTTTTGCGCGCGCGCGCCGCTGACAGGGTCTGTTTCAGCTCTTCTTCCATCTTTTGCATTTCGGCCTCGGCCTCGGCGCGTTTACGCTTGCCTTCGTCCGCGATTTCCAGACTTTCGTTGATTGTGGCGATCAGATTGGCATTCGCGGCCTTGACGGCGTTGATGTCGAATACGCCGCGTTCCATTTCGGTGCGGATGATCTTGTTGGCGTCGCGCAGGTTCTGCGCATTGGCGGTCAGCAATTCATTGGTCAGGTCATTGGCCGCGCGCACGGCTTTTGCCGCCTCGCTTGACCGCTGGATCGTCACCGCCTGCGCCAGCTGGGTTTCCCACAAAGGCACCGTGTTCACCAAGGTCGAATTGATCTTGGTCACCAAGGATTTGTCGTTTTCCTGCACCAGCCGGATGGATGGCAGCGATTGCATCGTCACCTGACGGGTCAGTTTCAGGTCATGCACGCGGCGTTCCAGATCATCGCGGGCAGACCGCAGATCGCGCAATTCCTGCGCTTTCATCATCGCTGCATCCTCGGGGGCGGCTGCGACTTCGGCCTCTTTTGCAGGGATGGTCGTGGCATCCAGCTCGGCCAGTTTTGCCGCGCCTGCCGCGATATAAAGCCCCAGTTCAGTATAGAATTGCAGCGTCTTGTCATAGAGCATGTCAAGGCTTTCGATATCTTTCAGCAGCACATGTTCATGGCGCAAAAGATCATCGGTGATCTTGTCGATCTGGCCTTGGACCTCTTCGAAACGGGCGGTGAATTTGGCGATCGGTGCGGCGCGCCCGATCAGCTTTTCCCACCATGTCCGGTCGCGGCGCACGTCGAGTTCCGACACCGAAAATCCCCGGATCGTGGTGACCATATTGCGCAGGCTGTCACCGGCGGGGCCGACATCCTTGTTGCGCACACCGGCCAGCATGCTTTGGCTGATCGCCTGCAAATCGGTCTGGGCGGATGCGCCGAAGGACACGATGGAATTGGTATCCCCGATACTGATTTCGGCCATGCGGCGGGTGATTTCCGTCTTGGTCGGCGCATCGGCGCTGTCCAGCACGATCAGATCGCGGGGCAGGTCGGGCAACACCACGGCTGTGACCTTTTCAACATCGGCGACTGCCTTGGCGGCCTGTTCACGGGTAAATTCTGACATCACTCGTTCCCTTTTGTTTTCAGGCTTACGCCTTCTCGCTGCAACCGGTCCCGCAGCACGTTGATTTCAATATCCATGTCGGCATGGTCATCCACCAGTATCTTTTCGGTACGGGCGGCAAAGTTCTGCTCAAGATCGGTCAACAAAGATTCGTATTTGGCGCGCGCTGTGGTGTCATTGGTATGGCGATACAGGGCCACAAACTTGGCCGTCGCGTCACGCGCCCCCATCAGATAGACGCCCAGATAGCGGCGTACGCTGGTCAGATCGCGGGGGTCGGCCTCGACCGTGGCGATCATGTGCCGCGCGGTTTGCTGAAATATGGCGACCCGAGCGATCAGGCGGCGGTCGTTCAGGCTGGCGATGGTGGCGGTCATCTGGGCCAAATGTGCCTCGGCCTCGTCCACCACCCGCGCGACCCGGTCTTGTTGAAACCGGTCCAGTCCCGCGACCTGTTTGTCGGCCAAAGGGTCGATCCCGAAAGCCGCGACATGCAGCGCAAGCGCGGCCACCCCATATAGCGCCGACCCCATGATGTCGCTGTCGCCGGTCAGGGCCGCAAGCGCCACGCCAAGCCCGGTCAACGCCGAGGCCAGTATCTTGCGCGGCAGCATAGGGCGGCGCGCGATCTTGCGCGCGTCATAGGCGGCCTGTGCGCGCAGGCCTTCCTGCAACAGCCACGCGGCCAGCGTCAGAATCCCCGCACCGGCCAAAGCAGTGACAAGCGCCGCAGGGCCAGCACCCAATGATGTGACCACCAACACAATCGGCGGAACATATAAAACACGTCCGCGCGATCCCGCCGCCTTGATCCGCACCGGATCGACCGCAGCGGCGCGCGGCTGGGGTGCGGCCGCGTCGGGGCTGAACCTGCCACCAAACCGCCGTGCCATCAGGCCGAGCCCAGCCAGCCGCTTGTCACACCGAACATCAGCACGACCAATACGATATAGGAAATCCGGCGAAACGGGGCTGGCATCGGCTCTGGGTCCTTGTCTGCGGCACCACCCGCCATCACGCGCACAGCCCCCAGCACAGCCAGAAAGCCCAGCGCCAGAACGGCGACAAAGCTCAGCAGCAGGATCAGACGCAGCATGGCAATGGTACTCCTGTCATGGTTGATTACCAGATAGGAAACATCGCAGCCGATTACGAGAGTTTTACATCAAATCGCAGCGTGAAACGCTCAGCCCTGCCGTTTTTTGCCGGTAACGGGCCGGTTGACCGGCTTGCGGACCCGTGTGGGTTTGGCGCTGTCCTTGCCCAGATCCTTATCGCTCAACCCCAGCTGGTCGCGCACCACGCGGCCCTTGACCTCTTCGACGGCGCCGGCCTCCAGGTTGCCCAGCTGGAACGGGCCATAGCTGACACGGATCAGGCGGTTTACGGTCACGCCGATCGCCTCCATCGCGCGGCGGATCTCGCGGTTCTTGCCTTCGCGCAGGCTGACCGTCAGCCAGGCATTTGCGCCCTGCTGGCGGTCAAAGGTCACGATCATCGGCTGATACCGGATACCGTCCACCGTGATGCCCGCGCGCAATTGTTCCAGCCGCGCCTCGCTGACCGATCCATTGATGCGCACGCGATAGCGGCGCAACCAACCGGTACTGGGCAATTCCAAGCGCCGTTTGACGCCGCCGTCATTGGTCAACAACAACAAGCCTTCGGAATTCAGGTCCAGCCGGCCGACCGACATCACCCGTGGCATGTCTTCGGGCAAAGACGCAAAGACCGTTGGGCGGTCCTTTTCGTCGCGCTCGGTTGTCACAAGGCCGGCAGGCTTGTGATACAGCCAGATGCGCGGGGCCTCGGGCGCGCGCATGGCCTTGCCATCCACCACGATCCGGTCGGCATCGGTGACATTCAGCGCAGGGCTGGTGATGACCTTGCCGTTCACGCTGACGCGGCCTTCGGTGATCATGCGTTCAGCGTCACGGCGGCTTGCGACACCGGCACGCGACAGGACTTTGGCGATCCGGTCGCCCTGGGGTGTATCATTGCTCATCGCGCACCCTTAGCCGCTTTGATCGGCCCTTGCCAGAGATTGCGCGCGCAGGCATCACTCAGCCATGGTTTTTCGCTCGCATATGGATATCGCACTGACCGAGGCGCGCGCCGCCGCCGCCCGCGGCGAGGTGCCGGTCGGTGCCGTGATCACGCAGGATGGCGCGATCATCGCGCAGGCGGGCAACCGCACACGCGAATTGAACGACCCGACCGCGCATGCCGAAATGCTCGCGATCCGCGCCGCCTGTGCCGCCTTGGGGCAAGAACGGCTGACGGGCTGCGATCTTTACGTCACGCTTGAACCTTGCCCGATGTGCGCCGCCGCTATCAGCAATGCGCGCATTGCGCGGCTTTACTACGCCGCAGCCGACCCCAAATCGGGCGGCGTGGCCCAAGGCCCGCGCATCTTCACCCATCCGCAATGCCACCACCGGCCCGATATCTATGACGGCATCAGCGCCACAGCGGCCGAACAGCTCTTGCGCGATTTCTTCGCCGCAAAACGCTGATTACATCTTCTTATTTCCAAAAATACTCCCGCCGGAGGCATAAAAGTTTTTCCACCCCGCCCCTGAAAGCCCCCCATGGACTGGCACAGCCATATCGACGCCTATTGCGAAAGGATCGACCCCGGGTTCTGGTCCGAACCGATCAACGCGCTGACCAATCTGGCCTTTCTTGTCGCCGCCCTTTGGGTCTGGCCACGCACGGCGGGGCTGCCACTGGCGCGTGCTTTGGCCGCGATCGTGTTTGCCATCGGGATTGGCAGCTTGCTGTTTCACACTTTCGCGACACTTTGGTCCGCGCTCATGGATGTCGTCCCCATCGGGGCCTTCATCCTGCTTTATCTTTTCGCCGTGCATCGTGACGTGATCGGGCTGGGGCTTTGGTCTGCCTTGGGGGCGACGGCGCTGTTTATCCCCTTTGCCGCGATCATGGTGCCGCTGTTGGGGATGCTGCCGTTTTTCGGCATTTCCGCCTTTTACTGGACCGTGCCGATCCTGCTGGTGATCTACGCGCTGGTCTTGCGCAAAACGCCCCAGATCACGCGCGGGTTCCTGACGGGGGCTGTGCTGTTGGCGTTGTCGATCAGCGCGCGGTCGGTTGATGAAACCCTGTGCAATCTCCTGCCTTTTGGCACTCATTTCCTGTGGCATGTCTTCAATGCAGTGATGCTGGCATGGATGATCCTTGTTTACCGCCGCCATATGCTTGCGGGCGCGGCCCGAGACCGCTAAACGCGCAGGAAGATTGCACCGGAGAGTTCTGCCAATGTCGATTGATACCGAAACCGCCCGCCGCGTGGCCAAGCTTGCCCGCATCGAGGTTGCCGAAGAGGCGCTGCCCGCGCTCGCCTCTGAATTCAACGCGATCCTCGGGTTCATCGAACAATTGAACGAGGTTGATGTCGACGGCGTCGAGCCGATGACCTCTGTCACGCCACAGCGGCTGACACGCCGCGCTGATGTGGTGACCGACGGCAACCAACAGGCCGCCGTGCTGAAAAACGCGCCCGATGCGCGCGAAGGATTTTTTGCCGTGCCAAAGGTGGTAGAATAATGTCCGATCTGACCAAACTGACCATCGCCGGTGCCCGCGACGCCATGCGCAAAGGCGATGTCACCAGCGCCGAGATTACGCAGGCCTGCCTGACCGCCATCGAGGGTGCCGATGCCTTGGGTGCTTTCGTGCATAAAACCCCTGAGATCGCATTGGCGCAGGCGCAGGCCGCCGATGCGCGGATCAAGGCTGGGGATGCCCCCGCGATGTGTGGCATCCCGCTGGGGATCAAGGATTTGTTCTGCACCAAGGGTGTGCCGTCGCAGGCCGCGTCCCGCATCTTGGAAGGCTTCAAGCCGGAATACGAATCCACCGTCACTGGCAAGCTGTTCGATGCCGGTGCCGTGATGCTGGGCAAGCTGAACATGGACGAATTCGCCATGGGCTCGTCCAACGAAACATCCGTCTACGGGCCAGCGATCAACCCTTGGAAGGTCGACGACCGCAACCTGACCCCCGGTGGCTCTTCGGGCGGGTCGGCCAGCGCTGTTGCTGCTGACCTCTGCCTTGCCGCCACCGGCACCGATACCGGCGGGTCGATCCGCCAGCCTGCGGCCTTTACCGGCATCACCGGTTTGAAACCCACCTATGGGCGCGTGTCGCGCTGGGGCATCGTGGCCTTTGCCTCGTCGCTGGATCAGGCGGGACCGATGACCAAGGACGTGCGCGATTGCGCCATCATGTTGCAGGCGATGTGCGGCCATGACGCCCGTGACAGCACCAGCGCCGATCTGCCTGTGCCGGATTTCGAGGCGGCCCTGACCGGCGACATCAAGGGCAAGACCATCGGCATCCCCCGCGAATACCGGATGGATGGCACCCCCGCCGAAATTGAAAAGCTTTGGTCCGACGGCACCGCGATGCTGCGCGACGCCGGCGCCAAGATCGTCGATATCAGCCTGCCGCATACAAAATACGCGCTGCCCGCCTATTACGTCATCGCCCCGGCCGAGGCGTCTTCGAACCTTGCGCGCTATGACGGCGTGCGTTTTGGCCACCGCGCGAAGCTAGGCGCAGGCGACGGCATTACGCAGATGTATGAAAAGACCCGCGCCGAAGGCTTTGGCCCAGAGGTGCAGCGCCGTGTCATGGTCGGCACCTATGTGCTGTCGGCGGGGTTCTATGATGCCTATTACAACCGCGCGCGCCGGGTGCGGACCCTGATCAAGCGGGACTTTGACGATGCCTTTGCCGCCGGTGTCGATGCGATCCTGACGCCTGCGACGCCGTCTGCGGCCTTTGGCATCGGGGAAATGGCGGATGCGGACCCGATCAAGATGTATCTCAACGATGTGTTCACCGTCACCGTGAACCTTGCCGGTCTGCCCGGCATCGCGGTGCCCACTGGGCGCGACGCGCAGGGGCTGCCGCTGGGGCTGCAATTGATTGGACGCCCGTGGGAAGAGGCAGAATTGCTCAACATCGCCTACCGGCTGGAAACGGCGGCAGGCTTTGTGGCCAAGCCCGCCAAGTGGTGGTAGTTTCGATTGGGTGAAATCAGGTGATATGGGTGTGGATGGCATGAAAACAGGTCTCTTGATCTTGGTCGGTGCGCTTGTTCTGTCAGCCTGCGCACAGCAGCAATTCGACCGCCCGCGCGGCGTCGGTTTTGATGACCTGTCGAATTTCGATACCGACCGCGCCCGCCGCGAGGCGGCATTGGCAGGGGCGGTCGATCCTTTCGCGCCGCCACCGGCCGTACAATCCACCCCGATCGGCCCTGTTGGCGGTGTGATAGCTGCCAGCGATCTTGCTGCGGCAGGTATCGGCCAAGGCGGCACAGGCGCGCCGCTTGCGTCATCACCTGCGCAGCCTGGTCTTGTGCCGCAGATCGCGACCAATACGGGTATTTCCGATGAACAGGATTTTGATGCTGTCGCCGGGCGTGAAACCATTGAAAGCGACGCACAGCGCCGTCAGGCCGCGATTGCCGCTCAGGAACAGATTGCGCCGCAACCCTTGCCGGTCCGTCCCGCAACCACCGGACCCAATATCGTGGAATATGCGCTGAACGCGCCCAATGCCAAAGGGCAGGAATGGTACAGCCGGTCGCTTTTGTCCGGTCAGGCGCGGTTCCAGCGCAATTGCGCGGCCTATGCCACGGCAGATGATGCGCAGCGTGATTTTCTGGCCCGCGGCGGGCCGGAACGTGACCGGCTTGGCATCGACCCCGATGGCGACGGTTTTGCCTGCGGCTGGGACCCGGAGCCGTTTCGCCGGGCCGTGCAGAACTGATCCGCGCGGACCGTCAATCGCCCAATTGCGGGCCGCGCCGCGATGGCGCGCGGCCTGACATGGTGGTGATCCATTACACCGCCATGGCCAGCGCCGCCGCTGCTTGCGACACGCTGTGCAACCCTGCCACGCAGGTTTCTGCCCATTATCTGATCGCGCAGGATGGCACGGTCCTGTCGCTGGTCCCCGAGGAGTTGCGCGCATGGCATGCAGGCGCTGGCCGCTGGGGGGCGGTCACGGATGTGAACAGCCATTCCATCGGAATCGAGCTTGCTAATGACGGGGTCAGCCCCTTTGCCGCCCCTTTGATGGACGCGCTAGAGGATCTGTTGCGCGCGATCATGCCGCGCTGGCATATCCCGCCCGCGCGCGTGATCGGCCATTCCGATATGGCCCCGCAGCGCAAGATCGACCCCGGCCCGCGGTTCGACTGGCGCAGGCTGGCATTGCAGGGCCTGTCGGTCTGGCCGGATGCGGGGCAGGCTGATCCTGCCGGTTTCGCCGCCGGTATGCGTGCCTTTGGCTATACCGCGACGGATGATCCGGATTTGCTGTTGCAATGCTTTCGCCTGCGGTTCCGGCCTTGGGCGCGCGGCCCGCTGGATGGCACCGATGCGGGCCTGATCGCAGACCTTGCCCGCCGTTTCCCCGTTGACGCGGGCGGGCAGGCTGCCTAACTGGCCCTGCGCGGATGGCTGGATGGCTGCGGGCCTGTCACGGGTTCGAGGAAAGTCCGGACTCCACAAAGCACGGTGCCGGGTAACGCCCGGCGGGGGTAACCCCAGGGAAAGCGCCACAGAGAACAGACTACCCCGTATAGCGGGGAAAAGGTGAAACGGTGGGGTAAGAGCCCACCGCGGGACGGGCAACCGGACCGGCACGGCAAGCCCCACCGGGAGCAATGCCAAATAGGGACCGCGCGCGGTGTTGATCCTGCAGAGGATATCAGCCGCAGGGAGGCTTGAGCCCGAGCGGTCCGGGTTGGCAGCTAGAGGGCGTCTGGTAACAGGCGCTCCAGATGAATGGTCATCCAGGGTGGTTCGCCACTTGGACAGAATCCGGCTTATAGGCCATCCGCGCAATTGACATTCAGACCCGATCACGACTGGCCCGGACCAGTGGTTTCGGCCGTCGGGCCCATGATCCTGCCGCGCAGCCCGGTTGTGGTGACATACAGGCGATTGCGTGACACCGGCGCTTGGGCGACCGACACATAGATATTTGCCAGTGCCAGTGTTGCGCTTGTGCGCGGGTTACAGGCTGTCGGCTGCGGCGGTTTCGGCAAGGCGCAGAAAGAAGCCGGTGATCTCATCAGGGGTCGCGCGGTCCAATGCCCCGGCCGCGATCTCGGACTGTGACCAGATCCACGTCTTGGCGGGGTCATGCAGCATCGCCCATTCGCCGAACACACGGGCATCGGTGGGTTCCGCGACATGGACCGTCACCTCCAGATGGCGGTCATCATGGCTGATCCGGCGGATTGCGTCGCGGACCTTGTCCTGCGGCCCTTCGAGCCATTGCAGATAGATATCCGCCCGGCAGATCAGCGCGCCGGTGATATCGTCACGCGCATTGGCCTTGCGCGCCTGCATCAGGATGCTGCTGAGGATCGTTTCGTCAAATCCAAAGGGCTGGGACGTATAGATCGCGCGAAACAAGCTCATTATGGCGTCTTTCCTGTGTGATTGCGGCGGATGGTGCAATATGGTCCTATCACGCTATCTGGCGTTATGGGCCGTTACAATGCCTGCCAACGGGGCGGCGGGGTGAACCCCGCCCTACGGGTGGCGGGTATCACCGACACCTTCGCCTGATAATCGCCCGTTTGCGGTTGACTCGGCCCTGCTTCACGGTAAAAGGCAGCTTCAATGATACACCCGTGGGCCCAGCCCCGCGAAGCCGGAGAAGTGAACATGGCGAAGCCAACCACGATCAAGATCCGCCTGAACTCCACCGCGGGGACCGGGCATTTCTATGTGACCAAGAAAAACGCACGCACGATGACCGAAAAGATGGCGATCAAGAAATATGATCCCGTCGTGCGCAAGCATGTCGAATACAAGGAAGGCAAGATCAAGTAATTGATCCAGCCCCTGTTGGATAATCAAAAGGCCGCGCAATTTGCGCGGCCTTTTTGTTTGCGCCACTGGCGCCATCCAGAACAGGGCCATGCACAACAAAAAAGGGCTGGTGTTTCCACCAGCCCCTGTGTTTGCGTTGCCTGCGCTTATTCGCGGTTGCCGAACAATTGCAGCAGGAACATGAACATGTTGATAAAGTTCAGATACAGGCTCAGCGCGCCCATAATCGCGGACTTGCCCAGCCATTCCGCATCGCCATGCGCAGCATGTGCGACATATTCGGTCTTGATCCGCTGGGTGTCATAGGCGGTCAGACCTGCAAAGATCAGCACGCCAAGGATCGAGATCGCGAACATGATCGCGGGCGATTGCAGGAACAGGTTGATGATCATCGCAACCACAATCCCGATCACGCCCATCATCAGGAACGTGCCCCATGCGGACAGGTCCTTTTTGGTGGTGTAGCCGTACAGGCTGAGGCTCGCAAAGGCGATCGAGGTGATCAAAAAGATCTGTGCAATCGACATGCCGGTGAAGGCCACGAAAATCCACGCGATCGACAGGCCCATGACGGCGGCGAAAGCATAGAAAAATGTCTGTGCGGCAGCAGCCGAAAAGCGGTTGATCATGGCACCAAAGCCAAAGATCATCCCCAATGGCGCGAACATCACGATCCAGCCCAGGATATTGGGTTGCAGCGTGATCGGGTCACGGAACACACCCAGCAGGGCAGGGGCGGTGCCGACGGCCCAGGCCACGGCGAAGGTGATCAGCATGCCCACGGACATCGTGCCGTAGACTTTGCTCATATGGGCGCGAAGGCCCTCGTCGATTGCGGCCGTGCGGACCCCACCGGCCGTGCGAATGGTATCGTATTGAGCCATGTTTCCCTCCAAAAAAAAGACAGCGACGCCGGGGGCGGCATCATTGGGCAACATATTGGCAGGCCCATGTCCATTTTCAAGACTTTCTGCCGCAGCGCGCCCCTATTCCGAGTGTTTTGCGCAAGAATGTCGCACCTGTGGCGCTGTTGGCCTATGCCAGCCAATGGCGGGGGACATCCCAGACCGGTTTGCCCGCCTCTGCCTGTGCGTCGTCAGCGGTGATCCCGATATCGCACAAGATATGCGCATCAAGCGCCGCAAGCGCGCGGCGTTGCCGTGCAAGCTGCGCTGCCTGCATGATCCGTGACCACAAAGGCGGCCGCCGCTTGGTGTCCATGCAGATACCTGCATGTGAAAAACTGGCCATGACATTTCCTTTCCTGATGAATGGCGTCGTTTACATCGTGATGCTTGATATGTACTGACGCACACGTTATAAGTGAAATGAATGTTTGATAGCTAAACCATCAGGAATGTTGATATGCCGCGCAATCTGGACCTGACCGCGCTGCGGTCTTTCGTGGCGGTCGCTGATACCGGCGGCGTGACCAAGGCGGCAGGCCTGCTGCATCTGACGCAATCGGCGGTGTCGATGCAGCTCAAGCGGTTAGAGGAATCGCTTGATGCGCCACTGCTTGACCGCGCGGGCCGCGGTATCGCGCTGACAGCACAGGGCGAACAATTGCTTAGCTATGCGCGGCGTATGCTGGTGTTGAACGATGAAATCTATGGCAGGCTGACATCCAACGCTTATGAAGGTGAGGTCACCTTGGGCGTGCCGCATGACATCATCTATCCGGTGATCCCGCAGGTTTTGCGCCGCTTTGCCGCCGCTTATCCGCGTATGCGGGTGCAATTATCATCGTCCTTTACCAGCACCCTGCTGGATGAATACCGGCGCGGGGGCATCGACATGATCCTGACGACCGAGGACAGCGTGGGCCAAGATGGCGAAACGCTGACCGCGATCCCGCTGGTCTGGTTGGGCGCGCCGGGCGGGCAGATCTGGAAGGAACGACCCCTGCGGCTGGCCTATGAACATCGCTGCATTTTTCGCGGCTTCGTGCAGCGCCAATTGGACGTGGCGGGTATCTCTTGGGAAATCGCGGTCGAAAGCCATTCCAGCCGCACGATCGAGGCGACAGTCAGCGCCGATCTGGCCGTTCACACGATGCTGGCGGGGGCAGAGCCGCGCCATTTTGAGCGGATCGCGCATGGCGGCGCTTTGCCTGACCTGCGGGATTTCAACGTTAACCTTTACCACGCCGACACCGATAATCCGGTGATCCGCGATCTGGCGGGGTTCATCCGTGACGGGTTTTATACGTTGCAGGCTCCGGCTATGGCGTGATCACGACCTTACCGGTCGAGGCGCGGCTGCGCATCAGATCCAGCGCCTTTTCCGCCTGCGCCAAGGGCAGGACATGGCTGATATGCGGCTTGAGCCGGCTATCTGCCAGCCAGCCCAACAGCTCGGCCAGAGAATCGGACAAAAGGTCGGGGCGGAATTTCAGATAGCCGCCCCAATAGAACCCGATCAGGTCTACATTCTTGACCAGCAGGATATTGGCAGGCACCTGCGGGACATCGCCACTGGCAAAGCCGATCACGACATAGCGCGCCTGCGGTCTGCACGCGCCAAGTGCCGCCTTGAACGCATCGCCACCAACAGGGTCATAAACCACATCGGCCCCGCCCAGCGCCTTGACCACGGCCTTGATGTCCTGCGTGTCGCTGTCGATGACGTGATCCGCGCCAGCCGCCTGCGCCACCGCCAGCTTGTCCGCGCCGCGCGCCACGGCGATCACTCGCGCGCCCAACGCCTTGCCGATTTCCACCGCCGTCAGACCGACACCGCCCGCGGCCCCCAACACCAGCAGCGTTTCCCCCTGTTGCAGGCGCGCGCGATGGGTCAGCGCCAGATGCGATGTGCCATAGGCGACCATGAAACCGGCCGCGACTTCGGCGCTCATGCTGTCGGGGACTGGCCGGCACAGGTTTGCGGGAAACACGCCCTGTTCCGCCATGCCGCCCTGACCACCGAAAACCGCAACGCGGGTGCCGATGGCGGGCGTCGTCACGCCGTCACCCAAGGCCGTGACCGTACCGCACACTTCCATGCCCAAGGTAAAGGGTGGCATGGGTGTGTCCTGATATGATCCTTTGGCCATCAGCAGATCAGCAAAGTTCAAACCGCATGCCGCGATATCCAGCAGCACTTCGCCTGGTGCGGGCAGCGGGGCTGCGATATCGACAAGGGCCGGCGGGTTGGTGAAGGAAGACACCTGAAATGCACGCATTGGATCGAATCCTTTTTAATGATATTACTCCAAGGTGTAGCATCGCATGTTGGCGCAATGCGACCGCGCATTGCGGTTGTCCTGTGGTCACCCTATGCATATTACCTGTACTTAAGGGTAGGATGTTAACTGCAACCGTTGCGTGTCAGAAATGAATAGTGGCATTTTCTGGGCACAGCACGAACGGTTGAATGTTCAAATTTTACGTTTTTAATTGGGCCTTTCTGATGACAAGCAGGCGGCCTCTTTGTGAATAGGAAAAAACAATGAAGCATCCTGTCGACGTCTATGTGGGCAAGCGGATCAGGCATCGCCGTTGGATGAATGGGACGACGCAACAACAGCTTGCGGAAAATGTTGGGATCAAGTTCCAGCAGATCCAGAAATACGAAACCGGCATGAACCGCGTCAGCGCGTCGCGGCTTTGGGATATCTCGAATGTATTGGGCGTCCCGGTTTCGTTCTTTTTCGAAGGCTATGATGCGCAACCTGCAGTAGAGACGCGAATCAGCGACATGCCGGGTGATATTCTGACAGATAAAGAAGCGCTGGAATTGCTGCGGTCCTATTATGCAATTCCCGAAAACCAGCGCCGCCGCCTGTTCGATCTGGCCCGCGTGTTGAGCGAAGCCGCCTAAACCAACTTGCCTGTCAACCTGTGCTGCGTTACCGCAAGGTGTCAGACACAGCACAGGTTGACAGGTAAAGTGGATCAAGCAACGCAGGCCGACCTGATCCGGGTCGCCCATCTTTTGGCAGATACGGCACGGCCTGTGACGCTTGCGCATTTTCGCACTGCGGCCCTGGTGGCTGATACCAAAGCCCTTTCCCATTTCGACCCCGTGACGATCGCCGACCGTGCTGCCGAACAGGCGATGCGCGATGTTCTGGCGCGCGAACGCCCCTATGACGGCATTTTTGGCGAAGAATACGGCCAGACCCCCGGCACATCTGGGCTGACTTGGGTGCTTGACCCGATTGACGGCACGCGCGGCTATATCAGCGGCACGCCGACTTGGGGTGTGCTGATCGCGGTGGGCGATGCGGATGGCCCTGTCTACGGGATCATCGACCAGCCCTATATCGGCGAACGGTTTGCGGGCGGTTTCGGTCAGGCAGATGTGACCGGCCCAATGGGGACCGCGCCGCTGGCCACGCGCGCGCCGCGCGGTTTGGATCAGGCGATCCTGCTGTCCACCTTTCCCGAAATCGGCACGCCTGCGCAAATGGCTGCGTTTCAGGCCGTGTCGCGGCAGGTGCGACTGACCCGCTATGGGATGGATTGTTATGGCTATGCGCTGCTGGCGGCAGGGCAGGTCGATCTGGTGATCGAGGCGGGGCTGAACGCCTATGACGTGCAAGCCCCTATCGCGGTGATCGAGGCTGCTGGCGGGATCGTCACCGATTGGTGCGGCGCGCCGGTCCATGCAGGTGGACAGGTGCTGGCCGCGGCCAATGCGGATATCCATGCCGCCGCCTTGAAAATCCTGCGCAGCCATCCCTAAGGCGGGGCCGCCGTTGGCAGGCACCGGCCCTTTTATTGCACGCCCTGCCGCACCCCCGCGATCCAGACATCGGCAATCGCGCGGTCATCGCCCATCATGATCGTCGGGAACAGCGCGTCCCAGATGTCATCGGCCCGCGCGCTGCGCTGCGCGATGGCGGGGGTGGATGCAAGGTCCAGCACGGTGATATCCGCCGCAGCCCCCACGCCCAGATGCCCGATTTGGCCCGTCATATGCAGCGCCTGTGCCGATCCTTCGGTTGCCAGCCACATCAGCTGCGCGGGATGCAGCGCCGTGCCGCGCAGCTGCCCGATCTCATAGGTGGCGGCCATCACCCGCAGCATTGAAAACGACGACCCGCCGCCGGTGTCCGTGGCCAGCCCGATCGTCAACCCCGCGCGCGCCAGCCCCATCAGATCGAACAGCCCTGACCCGATAAAGGTGTTCGATGTCGGGCAATGCACGACGGCAGCACCGACCTCGGCCAGCCGCGCAATCTCGCGCGGCTCCAGATGGATCGCATGGCCGTAGATGCCGCGCGCGCCCAACAGGCCGAAGGCCTCGTATGTATCCTGATAATCGCGGGCCTGCGGGAACAGATCGCGGACCCAGGCGATTTCGGGCAATTGCTCGCTCAGATGGGTCTGCATCAGGCAGGTCGGGTTTTCGGCCCAGAGCGCGCCAAGGGCGGCCAATTGATCCGGCGTCGAGGTGGGCGAGAACCGTGGCGTGATCGCATAGCTTGCGCGGCCCGTCCCGTGCCAGCGCGCGATCAGCGCGGCGCTGTCGTCATAAGCCGCTTGCGCGGTGTCGCGCAGGTCGTCGGGCGCGTTGCGGTCCATGCAGGTCTTGCCTGCGACCACGGCCATGTCGCGCGCGGCGGCGGCGGTGAAAAACGCATCCACGCTGGCGGGATGAATCGTGCAAAAACTGGTCAGCGTCGTGGTGCCATGCGCCACGGCCAGATCAACCGTCCGCACCGCGATCTCGGCGGCATAGGCGGGGTCGGCAAGGCGGGCTTCTTGCGGGAAAGTATAGGTGTTCAGCCAGTCGATCAGCTGTTTGCCCCAACTTGCGATGATGGCGGTTTGGGGGTAATGCATATGCGCATCGACAAAGCCCGCGCTGATCAGCTTGCCTGTGTAATCCACCAACCGGGCATCGGGATGCGCGGCACGCAACGCCGCCCCGTCGCCCATCGCCACGATCCGGCCTGCGTCGATCAGCACGCCACCTGCTGGATCGTATTGCACCGTATCGGCCCAATCGCCCGCAAGCGGATTACCCGAAAACCCAAGCGTCTGGCCCAGAAGGAGATGTTTTGTCATCTGTCCCGTATAGGCTGCGCAAAAGGCTGCGTAAATCGGGGAATGGCGTTGTCCCTGCGGCGGCTTTGACTATGCTGATCGCGATAACGGAGATGATTGATGGTGGATATCGACGACGACCTTGATTCAGAGGCATTCGGCATCACCGACCGGATCGTGGCCGACGTGCTGAACGCCGTGATGCAGGGCGATGCGGCGGCGATTGATGCGCTTCTTGACCCGCTGCACCCCGCCGATATCGCGCATCTGATCGAACAGATCGACAGCCGCGAACGGCGCGACCTGTTGACGCTGTGGCAAGGCGGGATCGATGGCGACATCCTGTCCGAACTTGACGAAAACCTGCGCGAAGAGATCATCCAGCAGCTGCGCCCTGACGAGCTTGCCACTGCGCTGCGCGATCTGGACAGCGACGATGTCGTCGATCTGGTCGAATACCTGGGCGAAGACCAGCAAGAGGCGGTGCTGGACGCGCTCGACGCCAGTGACCGCGTGGTCGTCGAACAGGCGCTGTCCTACCCCGAGGAATCGGCTGGCCGGCACATGCAATCCGAACTGGTGCGCGCGCCCGAACACTGGACCGTCGGCGATGCCATAGACTACCTGCGCGCGGACGTGGTGCTGCCGGACCAGTTCTACCACATCATCCTTGTCGATCCCCGGCTCAAGGCTGTGGGCTATGTCACGCTGGGCCGCATCCTCAGCAATGCGCGCGCCACGCCTCTGCGCGATCTGACCGAGGAAACATTCCGCACCTTCCATGTCGCTCAAGGCGTGGAAGAGGTGGCGCAGGCGATCAACCATTACCACCTGATCACCGCCCCCGTGGTCGATGATGACGGCCGCGTTGTCGGTGTCATTACCATCGACGACGCCATGGCCTTTCTGGAAGAAGAAGCCGAAGAAGACATCCTGCGCCTTGCCGGTGTCGGTGAAGGCAGCCTGTCGGACAATGTCTTCGAGACCACCAAACAGCGGTTTCCGTGGTTGGCGGTCAACCTGTTGACGGCGATCCTCGCATCGCTGGTGATTTCGCTGTTCGAAGAAACTATCGCAGGGCTGGTCGCTTTGGCGGTGCTGATGCCGATTGTCGCGTCGATGGGTGGCAATGCGGGTACGCAATCACTGACCGTGGCAGTGCGCGCGCTGGCGACACGCGACCTGACGCCTTCCAACGTCTGGCGGGTGATCCGGCGCGAGGCGCTGGTCGGCATGCTGAACGGATTGGCCTTTGCGGCGGTGATGGGCGTGGTTGGGACAATCTGGTTTGATGCGCCGATGTTGGGCGTTGTGATCGCCGCGGCGATGGTGGTCAACCTGCTGGTCGCGGGTCTGGCGGGCATCGGCGTACCAGTCGTGATGGACCGTTTCGGGATCGATCCGGCACTGGCCTCTGGCACCTTCGTCACAACGGTCACCGATGTCGTGGGTTTTTTCGCCTTTCTCGGGCTGGCCTCGGTCATGTTGCTATGACCTTCAAATCCGCCGCCCGCAAAGCCGCCTTTGCGCGGCGCGCCGCCGCCCACCGGCCGGATGCGGCCAGTGCCGGCCACCTGAGCGCGGTTCTGGCCGGGTACCGTGGCGTTCCCATCGCTGGCTATATCGCGATGCGCACTGAAATCGACCCGACCCCCGCCATGGCCGAGGCATCGGCGCACGGCCCCGTCGGTGTGCCGGTCATCATTGCCAAAGGGCAAGCTTTGCGCTTTCGGCTGTGGGAACCCGGTTGCGCGATGATCGCGGGTGATTTCGGGGCGCAGATCCCCGCGACAGGCGATTGGATGATCCCGCAGATCCTGATCGTGCCTTTGGTGGCCTTCAGCCGCACAGGCGGGCGGCTGGGCTATGGCGGCGGGTTTTATGACCGGACGCTGCAACAGCTGCGCGCGCGCGGTCCTGTCATGGCCGTGGGTTTCGCCTATGGCGCACAGGAAGATTCCGACCTGCCACTGGAACCCACCGACCAGCCGCTGGACATGATCGTGACAGAACAGGGCATCATCACCCCCTGATCATCTTCCGAGCCCAAATATCCCCGCCGGAGGCATAAAAGTTCTTCCGACCCTCAGCTTTCCGAAAACGCCGCCATTACAGCGTCGGAGGCTTCGAAATTCGCCGTCACGCGCTGCACGTCGTCGTCGTCTTCCAGCGTATCAAGCAGTTTCATCAGCTTGGTCAGCCCTTCGGCATCAACCTCGGTGGTCATGTTGGGCTTCCAGATCAGCTTGGTCGAGATCGATTCGCCCAAGGCCGGTTCCAGCGCGCCGGATACTTCGGCCAGATCGGTGTCAGCGCAATAGATGACGTGGTTGTCGTCGTCGCTTTGCACGTCTTCGGCGCCCGCCTCGATCGCGGCCATCATCACGGTATCGGCATCGGCGACGGATGCAGGATAAACGATCTCGCCCATCCGGTCGAACATGAAAGCGACCGATCCGGTCTCGCCCAGATTGCCGCCATTCTTGGTAAAGGTGGAGCGCACGGTCGATGCGGTGCGGTTGCGATTGTCGGTCATCGCCTCAACGATCACGGCGATGCCGCCGGGCCCGTAACCTTCATAGCGGATTTCATCGTAATTTTCCGCATCGCCGCCTTGCGATTTCTTGATCGCGCGGTCGATCACATCCTTGGGGCAAGAGTTCGATTTTGCCTCTTTCACTGCCAGCCGCAGGCGCGGGTTCTTCTCGGGATCAGGGTCGCCCATCTTGGCAGCCACGGTGATTTCCTTGGCCAGCTTGGAAAACAGCTTGGATCGCAGTTTGTCCTGCCGCCCCTTGCGGTGCTGGATATTCGCCCATTTGGAATGGCCCGCCATGGGAAACCTCTTGTCATCTCTGGTTTAAAGCTGCGTCTCTATAGGACATGGGCCAGCCTGCTTACAAGGGCCAGATCAGCGGGATCACAAAGGATACGATGGGCGCCAGCGTGATGTTCAGCGGAATCCCGAAGCGCAGGAAATCCGTGAACTTGTAACCGCCCGGCCCGAACACAAGCGTGTTGGTCTGATACCCGATGGGCGTAGCGAAACTGGCGCTGGCGGCGATCATCACGGCCACGACCAAGGGGCGCGGGTCCACGCCCAATGCTGCCGCCAGCCCGATGGCAATGGGTGTCATCACCACGGCGACGGCATTGTTCGACACCATCTCGGTCAGGGTGCTGGCCAGTACATAGACTGCCAGCACCACCAGAAACGGTGGCAAAGCCATCATATAGGGCGATGCCGCATTGGCGATCATTTCCACCGCACCAGAGGATTGCAGCGCCGATCCAACCCCCAGCATGGCAAAAATCAGCGCCAGCAACCGGCCTTCGATGAATGAAAACGCCTCGTCCGCATCGATGCAGCCGGTCATCAACACCACCGTCACCCCAAGCATCGCCAGCATCAGGATCGGCGCGATGTTCAGCGCCGCCAGCACGACGATCCCCAGCAACACGGCAATCGCCACCGGTGCATGACCGCGCCGATAGGCCCGCTGCGAGGGCGCGGACACATCACCAAGGTTCATATCCTCGGCCAGACGCTGGATATCGGCGGGCGCACCTTCAAGCAGCAGCGTATCGCCCACGCGCACGACCATATCGTCGATCTGCTGGCTGACATTGGCGTCGCGCCGATGCACCGCCAGCGGATAGACCGCATAGCGCCGGCGCAGCCGCAACGACCCCAGCCTGCGGTCAGCCATCTTGCAATTGGGGGTGATCAGCACCTCGACCGTGGTGGTTTCCACTGCCGAGATCTGATCGACGCGGCGCAACTCCTTGGTGGCCTGAAGCGACAGCAATTCCGTCATTTCGGTGCGCAGGATCACGCGGTCTCCCACCTGCAAGGTCACATTCGCCAGATCACGGCGCAGCGACAGATCGCCCCGCACCACGTCGATCAGGCGCACGCCGTCGCGTTTAAACAATTGCACGCCATTCACTTCGCGCCCGATCAGGTTGCTTTCGGGGGGGATCACTGCCTCGGAAAAGAACTTTTTCTTGGACCTGTCCGACAGCATCGTGGCCATGCTGTGCCGGTCGGGCAACAGGCGCGGGGCCATGAAATACATGTAGATGAAGGTCCAGATCACCACGATCACACCGACCGGCATGATCTCGAGTATCCCGAAAGGTTCCATCCCCGAGGCCCGCGCCACCCCGTCCACCAGCAGGTTGGTCGATGTTCCGATCAGCGTCAGCGTGCCACCGACGATGGCGGCATAACTTAGCGGGATCAACAGCTTGGAGGCCGACACACCCAAAGTCCGCGACAGCTGGATAAAGACGGGGATCATCACGACGACCAGCGGCGTGTTGTTCATGACCGCACTGGCCAGCGCCACGAAGATCAATCCACCCCCGATCGCACGTGCGGGGCTCACACGGGCCTGCCGTTCGGCCAGCCGCGTCAGCGCGTCCAGCGCACCGGTGCGTACCAAGGCGCCCACGATGATGAACATCGCCGCAATCGTCCAAGGGGCGGGGTTGGAAAAGGTGTCGACCGCCGCCTGATAGGGCAGCACGCCCGTCACCAGCAGGATTGATACGCCGCCCATCGCGACGACCTCGGTCGGATAGATTTCGCGCAAGAACAGCACGAACATGCCCACCAGCACGGCCAGCGTCAGCCACGCCTGTTGGCTTTGGGTCAGCGTGATCAGGTCACTCATGCGCCAAAGCCTTGCCCACGACAGGCGCTTCGGCCACCCGTGGCCGTACCAATGTCAGGCCCACGGCCATCGCCGCCAAGGCCGCCCAGACCCACAGGCTGTAGTTTTCGCGCAAAAGCAGCATCGCCCAGATCACTCCGAATCCCGTTACAAGATAGCTGATCTGGCCGGCAAAGACTGCCCCGCCGCGCCGAACCAGCCAGATATAGCCGGTATACACCACGACATGGATGACCGCACCGAGCAGCATTGTTACATCGGCCAGGATGAAAGGGGCTGCGGGCACGCGCAACTGGTCAGTGGCTAGCGCCAGTGGCAGCGCAATCACCACGCCGATGGCGGAGGCCCCAAACAGCACCTGCACTGGATCAAGCCCCATCGTGCCCCATTTCGCGACGATATTGCCCTCAACCGCATAGCAGAACGGGGCGATCAGCGCCAAGGGCAGGAAGGCGACCATGGCACGGTCGGGCAGGCTCGCCTCGGGCAGGGCGATCAGGGCGACGCCGATCAGCCCCAGCGCCAGCCCCGCCATCCGCCGCCATGAAAACCGGTCATTGCCCAACGCCAAGGCCAACGGAAAGGCGATCAGCGGAATGGTCGAGATCACGATGGACATGACCCCCGCAGGCAGATGAAAGGCCGCGCGATAGCTGCTGGAATTGGGGATCAGCGTGCCGAGCGCGGCAATCATCAGCCAGAACGCCAGCCTGCGGGGCGTGACGGGCAGCCGACCGAGCGTGCGCCAGCGCAAGCCGCCGAGCAGCAGCGTGCCGATCAGCATCTGCCAGAAGATTATGCCAAACGGCTCATAGCCGCCGGTGACGGTGATCTTGGTCAGCGGTTGGGTCAACCCCCATCCTGCCCCCAAGGCCACCAGCGCCAACGTCAGCAGCCCGTGATTGCGGTTCATGCAGGCCCACTTGGCGCAAGTTTGCCGCCCTGGCGGACCATCACGACGCGGGTGGCCTTGCCGGTGCGGTCGTCGGTTTCGACATAGAGGCCCGACAGGGTGGCTTCGGCTTCGGCCGGGCTGAACCGGTCCTTGGGCATGCCGGTGATGAACCGGCGCAGGGGTTCTACCTTGTCCATGCCGATGACCGAATTGTAATCACCGCACATGCCCGCATCGGTCTGATAGGCGGTGCCGCCCCCCAGAATCATCGCATCGCCTGTCGGCACATGGGTATGGGTGCCGACGACGATGCTGGCGCGCCCGTCGCAGAAATGACCCAGCGCCATCTTTTCGGATGTCGCCTCGCAATGAATGTCGATCAGGCTGGCCTGCACCTGTCCGCCCATCGGATATTGCCGCAGCACGGCATCGAGCGCGGAAAACGGATCGTCGAAGGGCCGTTTCATGAACACCTGACCCAAGGCCTGTGCCACCAGAACCTTGCGCCCGCCCATGGCATTGAACACCCGCGCGCCAACGCCGGGGGCGGCTTTGGAAAAGTTCAGGGGCCGGATGATGCGTGGCTCCTGTGCCGCAAAGGCCAGCATGTCCTTTTGGTCAAAGGCGTGATCGCCAAGTGTGATGACATCGGCACCCGCCTCGAGCAGCAGTTTGGCATGCGGGGCCGACAGCCCCATGCCCGAGGTCGCATTCTCGCCATTGACCACGACGAAATCGAGCCGCCAGTCGGCGCGCAGGCGGGGCAGATGGGTGGTGATCGCGGTCCGGCCTGACCGGCCCATGACATCGCCAAGGAAAAGTATCTTCATGCGCCTTTGGTAAGGGCGGATCACTGGCAGTGCCAGTGCGAAAATGCCGCTGGTATCGCGCGTTTTTTGGTGCGACCCAAAGGCATGAGTGATTTGCAAGCAGCGCGGCCCCTGCCGAACCCGGTCGCTGGTGTTCTTTGGATGGTCCTGACCGGGGTGATGTTCGTCGCGGTCACGGCCATCGTCAAACATGTGGGCGATGAAGTGCCTGCCGCGCAGGCGGCTTTTTTGCGCTATGTGCTCGGGTTGGTGTTCCTGTTGCCGATGATCCGCCCGATCATGGCGGCCCGCCTGACTGGGCGGCAGATAAAGATGTTCGCGATCAGGGGGGTGGTGCATGCGCTGGCCGTGATCTTGTGGTTCTATGCCATGGCGCGGCTTCCTATCGCCGAGGTGACGGCGATGAATTATCTCTCGCCGGTCTATGTCTCGATCGGGGCGGCGCTGTTTTTGGGGGAAAAGCTGCCGCCGCGCCGTCTGATCGCGGTGCTGCTGGCACTGGTGGGGGCCGCGATCATCCTGCGCCCCGGTGTCAAGGCGGTGGAAAGCGGTCATATCGCGATGCTTGGCACGGCGGTTTTATTCGCGGTGGGTTATCTTTTGGCCAAGCGGTTGTCGGGCGAGGTATCAGCGGCGGTCGTTGTGGGGATGCTGTCGATCACGGTCACCATCGGGCTGGCACCCTTTGCCTATGCGGTTTGGGTCACGCCGACGATTGCACAGCTGGGCTGGCTGCTGCTGGTCGCCTTTTTCGCCACCGCAGGCCATTATACGATGACGCTGGCCTTTGCTGCGGCGCCGCTGACCGTGACCCAGCCGGTCACGTTTTTGCAACTGGTCTGGGCGGTGGTGCTGGGGGCGGTGGTATTCGGCGAGGCGGTGGATGGTTGGGTCGTCGTCGGCGGGCTGGTTATTATGGCCTCGGTCAGTTTCATCACTTGGCGCGAGGCGGTTGCGCGCCGGCATGTGACGCCTGTCGTGACGCAGACCAAAGTGTAAAAGCGCCTGACGGCGCGCCTCCGGCGGGAGTATTTTGGGAAATAAGAAGTCGCAAGAGGTGCGGCGGGTGCTGTGCCTAAAGCGGGGCGAGCCGTGTGATCAGCGAGCTTTGGGTGATCTGGCCGACGGGCTGGCCGTTTTCGGTGACTTGCAGCGGCTGCGTGCCGATTTGTTGCAAGATGGCTTGGACCGGCGTGGTCACGTCGATCCGGGGTCCGTCGGCGGTGCCTGCGATCATCACGTCGCGCGCGGTCAGCACGCCCAGCGGGTTCATATGGGCCACGAAATCGGCGACATAGCCGTTGGCAGGATTGGAATAGATGTCGCGCGGGGTGCCGCATTGCACGATCCGCCCGCCTTCCATGATGGCGATGCGGTTGCCGATCTTGAACGCCTCGTCCAGATCATGGCTGACGAAGATGATCGTGCGGCCACGTTGTTTTTGCAGATCGAGCAATTCGTCCTGCAGCTTGGTCCGGATCAGCGGGTCTAGCGCGCTGAACGGTTCATCCATCAGCAGGATCGGCGCATCGGTGGCAAAGGCACGGGCCAGGCCCACGCGCTGTTGCATCCCACCGGAGAGTTCGCCCACCGGCGCATTGGCGCGCTCTGAGAGGCCCACCATCGCCAGTTCCTGATCGATGCGATCGCGTAATTTGGCCTTGTCCAGACCTGCCAGTTCCAGCCCCAGCCCGACATTGTCGCGCACGCTGCGCCATGGCAGCAGGCCGAATTGCTGGAACACCATCGACACCGATTTCTGCCGCAATCGTCGCAGGTCGGTGGCGTTACAATGGGTGACGTCATAGCTGTGATCGCCGTCATTGACCCGCACCGCCCCGCGCACCACGGGGTTAAGCCCGTTGACCGCGCGCAGCAGCGTAGATTTGCCCGACCCCGATAGCCCCATCAGCACAAGGATTTCGCCCTGCGCGACATTCAGCGAACAATCATGCACGCCCAGCACCTGATCGGTGCGGGTCATGATCTCGGCCCTGTGCAGGCCTTCGTCCATCAAGGGCAGGGCGGTCTGTGGCCGTGCGCCGAAGACGATACTGACATTGTCGAATTCAACCGCATTCATTTTTGTTTTACCCGCAACATCCGGTCCAGCATGATCGCCACCACGACGATAACAAAGCCGGATTCAAACCCCAGTGACGTGTTGACCGTATTCAGCGCGCGCACCACCGGCACCCCCAGCCCGCTGGCCCCGACCAAGGCGGCGATGACCACCATCGACAGCGAGAGCATGATCGTCTGGTTCAACCCCGCCATGATCTGCGGTGTGGCGGACGGCAGTTCGACCTTGAACAGGATCTGCCGTTTCGTCGCGCCAAAGGCTTGGGCCGCCTCGAGCAGCGCCGTTGGCGTCGAGGCTACGCCCAAATACGTCAACCGGATCGGCGCAGGCAGCACAAAGATCACCGTTGCAATCAGCCCTGGCACCATGCCGATGCCGAAAAACACAATCGCAGGGATCAGATAAACAAAGGTCGGCAGGGTTTGCATCAGATCCAGCACCGGCACCATCGCGCGGTACAGTTTGGGCCGATGCGCCGCCGCGATACCAATCGGCACGCCAACGCCCATACAGACAACACAGGCCGACAGCACCAGCGTCAGCGATTGCATGGTTTCGCGCCAATAGCCTTGGTTGAGGATGAAAAAGAACCCCAGCACGATCAAAAGCGGCGTTTTCCAATTGCGCTGCATCACCCATGTCAGCCCTGCAAAGACGGCGATCACGATAAACGGATGCGGGGTTTCCAGCGTCCAAAGGATGCCGTCAATCATCGCCTCCATCGCATCCGAGATGATGTCAAAGGCAAACCCCAGATTGCGGTTCATCGCGTCAAAGACCGATTTGGCCCAAGCACCGATAGGGATTTTCGTGCCGGTCAGCCAATCCATTGTTCTGATCCTTGCCTTGGTGGGACAGGGCCTGCGTGACTGCGGCCCTGTCCGGTCGACTAAAAGGGTGCTTTACAGCCCAAGTGCGGTTTTCACCGCCGCCATCCCATCGCCGCCATCGCGGGTGGTGACCCCGTTCAGCCAACCATCGAGCACCGCAGGATTGGCCGCAAGCCAAGCGCTGGCCGCTGCATCAGGGGCCATGCCATCATCGCTGATCGCGGCCATGATCTCGTTTTCCATCGCCAAGGAAAATTCCAGATTGTTCAGCAATTGCCCGACATTGGGGCAGCTTTCGGCGTAACCTGCGGTGGTATTGGTGTAAACCGTCGCTTCGCCCAGATTGGGGCCAAACCAATCATCGCCGCCTTCCAGATAGACCATATCGAAATTGGCGTTCATTGGATGCGGTTCCCAGCCCAGAAACACCACCGGTTCACTGCGACCAGCGGCGCGGTCGACTTGCGCCAACATGCCTTGTTCAGAGCTTTCGACCACTTCGAAACCGGTCAAACCAAATGCATCAGCCGCGATCATATCCATGATCAGGCGGTTGCCGTCATTGCCAGGCTCGATGCCGTAGATTTTGTTTTCCAACGCATCTGCATGGGTGACGATATCCGCAAAGGTCGCGATGCCCAGATCAGCGGCGGCGCGGTTCACGGCAAGGGTATATTTCGCCCCTTCCAGATTGGCGCGCACGGTGTCGACGGTGCCTGCTTCGCGGTAGGGGGCGATATCTGCCTCCATCGTGGGCATCCAATTGCCCAGGAACACGTCGATATCGCCTTCGGCCAGCGAAATATACGTCACCGGAACCGACAGCAATTTGGTTTCAGTCTGATAGCCCAGCGCGTTCAGCACGACCGTCGTGGTGGCGGTGGTGGCGGTGATATCGGTCCAGCCGACATCGGAAAAGGTGACAAGATCGCATTCGGCAAAGGCGGGCATTGCGGCAACAATCGCAAGCGCCGACAGGCTTGATTTCAGTTTCATGGTGGTCTCCCTGTGGTTTTTTGTTGATTGACGAGTCAATAAAGAACGAATTAGGTGTCTGGTGCAACCGGAAAGAGTGAAACATGCCCAAGCTAGGAATGGAACCGATCCGCCGTGCTGCACTGATGCAGGCCACGATTGACGAAATCGGCGCCGTGGGCAACCTTGATGTGACGGTCAGCGCAATTGCAAAGCGGGCTGGCATGTCATCTGCACTGGCGCATCATTATTTTGGCGGCAAGGAACAGATCTTTCTGGCGGCGATGCGGCACGTTCTGCGCGTCTATGCAGCCGAGGTGCGCGCCGCCCTGCGCGCTGTACATGGCCCGCATGCCCGGATCGAGGCAGTCATCCGCGCGGGTTTCAGTTCGACCAATTTCCAGCCAGATGTGATCGCGGCATGGCTGAATTTTTACGTCCTTGCCCAGACGTCACAGGATGCCAACCACCTGTTGCGCATCTATCAACGACGGTTGCACAGCAATCTTGTGCATGACCTGCGGCCCATGATCGGGGATCGTGCTGAAAATGCCGCCATGCGGATCGCGGGGCTGATTGACGGGTCATATCTGCGGCAAGGGCTGGCGCGCGGCCTTGGCGTTGCATCGGACGCGACCGAACAGGTGCTGGCGCTGCTGGAGATGGAATTGAAGGAGACCGTAAAATGACGAAGCCGAACATCCTGATTATCATGGTCGACCAGCTTAACGGCACGCTCTTTCCCGACGGGCCTGCAGACTGGCTGCATGCGCCCAACCTCAAGGCGCTGGCCGCCCGCTCCACCCGATTCGCCAACAGCTACACAGCTTCGCCGCTCTGCGCACCGGCGCGGGCGGCGTTCATGTCGGGGCAATTGCCATCGCGTAACGGGGTCTATGACAATGCCGCTGAATTCGCATCAAGCATCCCGACCTATGCGCATCACCTGCGGCGTGCTGGCTATCAGACCTGCCTGTCCGGCAAGATGCATTTCGTCGGTCCCGACCAGATGCATGGCTTCGAAGAACGGTTGACCACCGATATCTACCCCGCCGATTTCGGCTGGACGCCGGATTACCGCAAACCGGGCGAACGGATCGATTGGTGGTATCACAACATGGGGTCGGTCACAGGCTCCGGCGTGGCCGAGATCACGAACCAGATGGAATATGATGACGAAGTCGCCTATCACGCGACCCGAAAGCTCTATGATCTGGGGCGCGGCCATGACGCGCGGCCCTGGTGCCTGACGGTCAGTTTCACCCACCCGCACGACCCCTATGTGGCGCGGCGCAAATACTGGGATCTGTACGAGGATTGCGCCCATCTGATGCCGCAGACCGGCCCGATCCCTTACGCCGATCAGGACCCGCACAGCCAACGCATTCTGGATGCAAACGACCGCGACAATTTCACCATCAGCGATGATGATATCCGCCGGTCGCGCCGCGCCTATTTCGCCAATATCAGCTATCTTGACGACAAGATTGGTGAAATCCTGCAAGTGCTGGACGACACGCGCCAAGAGGCCACGATCCTCTTTGTGTCCGACCACGGCGATATGCTGGGCGAACGCGGCCTGTGGTTCAAGATGTGCTTTTACGACGGATCATCGCGCGTGCCGCTGATGATCGCCAGCCCGGCGATGGCCCCCGGCCTGCACAAAGTCCCGGTCAGCACCATCGACGTGACCCCCACGCTGTGCGATCTGGCCGGCGTGGATATGTCCGAGGTGATGCCATGGACCAGCGGCGAAAGCCTTGTGCCTTTGGGGCAGGGCGGCACCCGCGATGCGCCCGTCGCCATGGAATATGCCGCCGAGGCGAGCCAGGCCCCGCTGGTCAGCCTGCGCTATGGCAAATGGAAATACAATCGCTGCACGCTCGACCCCGACCAGCTCTTCGATATGGATGCGGACCCGCACGAGCTGACCAATCTGGCCAGCCACCCCGCCCATCAAGGCACGCTGACGCAACTGCGCGCCAAGGCCGAGGCCCGCTGGGATCTTGCCCGTTTCGACGCCGACGTGCGCCAGTCACAGGCCTGCCGATGGGTGGTCTATGAGGCGCTGCGCAACGGCAGCTATTACCCATGGGACTACCAGCCGCTGCAAAAGGCATCTGAACGCTACATGCGCAATCACATGGACCTTAACATACTCGAAGAAAACCAGCGTTTTCCGCGCGGTGAATGATCATCTTCAGAGTAAAAATATCCCCGCCGGAGGCATAAAAGTCATGAATACCCAACCCACAGCCAGCCATTTCATCAATGGCAAATACGTCGAAGACACCGCCGGTGACCTGATCGAGGTGGTCTATCCCTATACCGGCCAGGTCATCGCCACGCTGCATGCCGCGACCCCCGCCATCGTGGATCAGGCGCTGGATGCTGCACGGCTTGCGCAACAGCAATGGGCCAGCTGGACCGGGACCGAGCGTGGCCGCGTGCTGCGCCGCGCCGCCGATATCATGCGCGAACGCAATCACGACCTGTCGATGCTGGAAACCTATGACACCGGCAAACCCTATCAGGAAACCAGCGTCGCCGATGCCACATCGGGTGCTGATGCTTTTGAATATTTCGGCGGGCTGGCGGGCAGCATCACCGGCGAATACATCGCGCTTGGCGATAATTTCGTCTATACCCGCCGCGAACCCTTGGGCGTTTGCGTCGGTATCGGCGCGTGGAATTACCCCACCCAGATCGCCTGCTGGAAAGGCGCGCCTGCGCTGGCCTGCGGCAATGCTTTGGTATTCAAACCGTCTGAGACGACCCCGCTTTGCGCGCTGAAAGTCGCGGAAATCCTGATCGAGGCGGGCGTTCCGGCGGGTGTCTATAACGTGATCCAAGGCTACGGCGCTGTCGGTGCAGCACTTGTTACCGATCCGCGCGTGGACAAGGTCTCGCTGACCGGCTCTGTTGCGACAGGCCGCAAGGTCTATGCCGCCGCCGCCGAAGGCATGCGCCATGTCACGATGGAACTGGGCGGCAAATCCCCGCTGGTCATCTTCGACGATGCTGATCTGGATGCCGCCGTGTCGGGTGCGATCTTGGGCAATTTCTATTCCTCGGGGCAGGTCTGTTCCAACGGCACGCGGGTTTTCGTGCAAAAGGGCATCAAGCCGGCGTTTCTGGCCCGCCTGAGCGAACGGCTGCAAGGCGTCGTGATGGGCGACCCGCTGGACCCCGCCACGAATTACGGCCCCATGGTCAGCGCAGCCCAGCGCGACATCGTCGCAGGCTTCATCGCCAAGGGACAGGCCGAAGGCGCGCGGCTGGTGACAGGCGGCACAATCCCCGATGGGCCAGGCTTTTTCCTGCCCCCAACCGTCTTTGCCGATGTGACCGATGACATGACGATCGCGCGCGAGGAAATCTTTGGCCCTGTCATGTCGGTGCTGGATTTCGACACAGAGCAAGAGGTGCTCGCGCGGGCGAATGACACGCCTTACGGGCTGGCGGCCGGTGTATTCACCGCCGACATCACCCGTGCGCACCGCATGGCGGCGGGGTTTCAAGCAGGCACCTGCTACATCAACACCTATAACGACGCCCCGGTCGAGGCTCCCTTTGGCGGCATGAAATTGTCCGGCGTGGGGCGTGAAAACTCCAAGGCGGCGATTGAACATTATAGCCAGATCAAAAGCGTCTATGTCCGCATGGACAAATGCGAGGCACCGTTCTGATGCAGGCTGATTATGTCATCGTCGGCGCCGGTTCCGCCGGTTGCGCCATCGCGTACCGTCTGGCCGAGGCGGGCAAGAACGTGCTGATCATCGAACATGGCGGGTCGGATCGTGGGCCTTTCATCCAGATGCCAGCGGCTTTGTCCTATCCGATGAACATGAAAATGTACGACTGGGGGCTGAAATCCGACCCCGAACCGCATCTGGGCGGGCGGCAACTGGTCACGCCGCGTGGCAAGGTGATCGGCGGGTCGTCCTCGATCAATGGGATGATCTATGTGCGCGGCCATGCGCGCGATTTCGATCACTGGGCCGACACAGGGGCGCAGGGCTGGGGCTATGCCGATGTGCTGCCCTATTTCAAACGGATGGAACATTGGCATGACGGCGGCCATGGCGGTGATCCGGCTTGGCGTGGCACGGATGGCCCGCTGCATATCACCCGCGGCCCGCGCAAGAACCCGCTGACACGCGCCTTTGTCGCGGCAGGCGGGCAGGCGGGCTATCAGCTCACCGCTGACTACAATGGTGAACAGCAAGAAGGTTTCGGCCCTTTTGACGCCACGATCTACAAAGGCCACCGCTGGTCCGCCGCCAGCGCCTATCTGCGCCCGGCGCTGACGCGGCCCAATTGCACGCTGACCCGCGCCTTGGCGCGACGGGTGATCATCGAAGACGGGCGCGCTGTGGGCGTCGAAGTCTCGCGCGGCAAGAAGGTCGAGGTGATCCGCGCCAATGTCGAGGTGATTATCGCCGCCTCTGCGCTCAATTCGCCCAAGCTGCTGATGCTGTCAGGCATCGGCCCCGCCGCACATCTGGCCGACCATGGTATCCCTGTTGTCGCCGACCGGCCCGGCGTGGGGCAAAACCTGCAGGATCATCTGGAACTCTATATCCAGCAGGCCGCAACCAAGCCTGTCACGCTGTTTGCCTATTGGAACCTGCGCGGCAAGGCGCGGATCGGGGCAGAGTGGCTGCTCTGGAAAACTGGCCTTGGCTCGTCCAACCAGTTTGAAAGCGCGGGCTTCATCCGGTCGCGCGCCGGTGTGGATTACCCTGATATCCAGTTCCATTTCCTGCCCATCGCTGTCAGCTATGATGGCAAGACCGCCCCCGAAGGGCACGGGTTTCAGGCCCATGTCGGGCCGATGCGGTCGGCGTCACGCGGGCAGGTCACGCTGCGGTCGGCCGACCCCGAAGCCAATCCGCGCATCCAGTTCAACTACATGTCCGACCCGCAGGATTGGGTCGATTTCCGGCAATGTATCCGGCTGACGCGCGAGATTTTCGCCCAGCCCGCCTTTGACGACTATCGCGGCCATGAAATCCAGCCGGGTGACGCGGCGCAGACCGACGCGGATCTTGACGCCTTTATCCGCGACCATGCCGAAAGCGCCTATCACCCTTGTGGGACCTGCAAGATGGGGGCTGTGGATGACCCGATGGCCGTGGTTGACCCGCAAACCCGCGTGATCGGGGTAGAGGGGTTGCGCGTCGCGGATAGTTCGATCTTTCCGCGCATCACCAACGGCAATCTGAACGCGCCATCGATCATGGTGGGCGAAAAGGCCGCTGATCATATTCTGCGCCGTCAACCGCTGCCGCCTGCCAATGACCAGCCCTGGATGCACCCCGACTGGCAGCAGAGCCAAAGGTGATTTTAACGAAATATTAACCTTCGTTAATGAAATCAATTGATCCCCGCCCCCGCCCGCCGCTAGGTCGGGGGTATGTTGAAAATATTGATCCTTCTTGGCCTTGTGCTTGCAGGTGCCGCCCATGCCAACCCCAGCGGGACGCTGCGGGTGATCGACGCGGATACGGTGGATGTCGGCGGGCTGCGGGTGCGGCTTTTCGGGCTGGATGCGCCGGAAATCGGGCAGCCTTGCGTGCTGGGCGGGCAGACCATCGACTGCGGGCGCTGGGCGGGCGATCTGGTGCGCGCGCGGTTTGGCGGGCAAGATGCGCGCTGTACAACGCGCGATGTAGACCGCTATGGCCGGCAGGTCGCGACCTGCGATGTGGGTGGCGTGGATATGGGGCAGGTGATCGTGGCCGAAGGCTGGGCTGTGGCCTATCGGCGCTATTCCATGATCTATGATCTGGATGAAAAAGCCGCCGTGCTGGCCGCGCGCGGGCTTTGGGCGATGACGATGGACGCGCCTGAATCTTTCCGCGCAGCGCGCAATACGGCCCCCGCGGCCCCTGATCTGGCCTGCAACATCAAGGGCAACATCTCGGGCAACGGGCGGATCTATCACCGGCCCGGCAACCGCGATTACGACCGCACGGTGATTGATGAAGGCCGCGGCGAACGTTGGTTTTGTTCCGAGGCCGACGCCCGGGCCGCAGGCTGGCGCGCCGCGCGCAACTAGGCGTCGGTCCCTTCGACGGTTTGCTGGAACCGTTCGAAAAACTGGTCGGCCATTTTCTTGGCGAAACCGCCGATGATCCGGTTGCCAAGCTGCGCGAGCTTGCCGCCGACTTTGGCTGTCGCGTTATAGGTCAGTGCGGTGCCGCCTTCGACGGTGGCAAGTACGACATCGGCGCTGCCCTTGGCGAAGCCTGCGACCCCGCCTTTGCCTTCGCCTACGATGGTGTAGCTTTGGCCGGGGATCACGTTTTCCAGCGTCACCTCGCCTTTGAATGTGGCGGATACCGGCCCGACCTTTTGCTTGACGGTCGCGGCAAAGCCCTCCTCTGGCGATCCGGTCAGCTCTTCGCAGCCCGGAATGCAGGCGCGCAATGTGTCCGGGTTGTTGAGATGCGCCCAGACTGCATCAATATCCGCTGCGATCACGCGGCTGCCCGATAGTTCCATGATGGTCCTCCCCTTTGCCGTGATCTTCGGGGGGTGGCATCTGATTTGCAATCCCCATCTTTTGCATCTTCCGAGCCCAAATATCCCCCGCGGAGCGTTTGCGGCTTTGCCGCAAAAGGGGCTCCGCCCCTCGCCCCCGGAGTATTTTGGGAAATAAGAAGGTCTGGTCAGTCCAACTGATAGGGCAACAGACCGCGCGTGTTGGGATCGACGCGCAGGTGCCGTTCCAAGGGCGGGACAGAGCGTTGGTGGCAGTTGCGCCGTTCGCAGATCCGGCAGGAAATCCCGATCGGCGCATAGGCGTCGGAGGCGGCGATATCCATGTGATCGGCATAGACGATGGCCTCTGCGTGCCGCACCTCGCAGCCCAGCCCGATAGCATATCGGCGTGTGGGTGCGTGATAGGACCCGCCTGATTTACTGACATCGCGGGCAAGGCAGAAATAGCGTGCGCCGTCGGGTGTTTCGGCCAGCTGCCGCAGGAATTGCCCTGGCAATTCAAATGCCTGGTGCACGTTCCAAAGTGGGCAGGCCCCGCCGAACCGCGCGAATTGCAAGGTTGTGGCGGAATGGCGTTTGGTGATCGTGCCGGCCTGATCGACGCGCACGAAAAAGAACGGGATGCCTTTGGCCCCGGGGCGCTGCAGGGTCGACAGCCTATGCGCCACCTGTTCCAGCGATGCGCCGAACCGTGCCGCGAGCAGTTCAAGATCGTGCCGATTGTCTTGGGCTGCCTGCAGAAAGGCGTGATAGGGCATCAGCGCTGCCCCGGCGAAATAATTGGCAAGCCCGACTTTCGCGATGCTGCGCGCCTCGTCGGACTGGAACCGCGCGAGGTCGAGTGTCGCGTCGAGCAAGGGCGCTTGTGTGACCAGCGCCAGTTGCAGCAGCAGTTGAAAGGTCTGTGTCGCCGGATGCGCCGCTGTCGCAAGGGTGAGCTGGTTGGTGGCTGGATCAAAGGCGCGCAACGTATCACTGGCGGCATAGCGTACGCCTATTCCTGTCGCCGCCAAAATCCGGATTGCCGCCTGTGCGATGCTTTCACCGGGCTGGCACTGGCCCGCCATCCGTTCGGCGCTGCGGTCCACCGCATCGATGTAATTGTCGCAATAATGGAAGAAATCGCGCACTTCTTCCCAAGGGCTGGGGCGCAGGCGGGCGTCTTCGCGGCCCAAAGCCTCGTCCAGCGAGGCCAGCCGTTCATGGGTCTGCCGGTAGCCCCGGTGCAGGTCCAGAAAGGCACGGGCCAAGGCGGGCGCATTGGCCGCTACCAGCCGCAGATCGGCCAGCGCGGGGGCGCTGCCGGTAAAGACCGGATCTGCCAACGCCTCGCGCAGGTCGCCCACAAGGCGCGCCTCGTCGCCCGATTGCAATTCGGTGACGTCGAACCCGAATTCCTGGGCCAGCCCCAGCACCACTGTCGTGGACACGGGCCGGTTGTTGTTTTCCATCTGGTTGAGATAGGGCAGCGAGACGCCGAGCTTATCGGCAAACGCCTTTTGCGTCATCGCCAGCCGGCCGCGCAATTCGCGCAGTTTGGCCCCGGCATAGAGTTTCTGGATCGCCATGGCGCACCTTTGCAACTTTGCCAGCCATGATTAGCCGCTGCAAAGCTTGCGTCAAGCGGTCTGCTTTTCTCGCCAGACAACAAAGACCACGGACAGGAAGGCCATCATCGATGTGCCCAGCATGATCAGCTGCAAGGGCAGGGTGCCTGATTCCACCGTCAGGATGCTGCCTGCGACTTGCGACAGCGCCGCGCCGCCGCCGATCATGATCGCGCCGCCCAGCCCGCTTGCTGTGCCGGCCAGATGCGGACGTACCGAAATTGATCCGGCCATGACATTGGGCAAGATCAGCCCGTTGCCCAGTCCAAGGAAACTGCAAAAGCCGAAAAACACCAGCGGATGGATCAGCCCCGCCAGCGTCAGCAAGACCGATGTACCAAGCCCCGCGATCGTGATGCCGGTGCCGATCAGCGCCATCTTGTTGATCCCCAATCTGACTGAAAACCGCCCCGACAGGAAATTGCCCATCGCATAGCCGACGGCAGGTGCGCCAAGGGCAATGCCATTCCAAACGGGCGAAAGGCCAAAAATCGTCGTTCCGACAAAAGACGCGCCCCCCAGCAGCGCGAAAAACGCCCCCGAGGCGAAAGCCGCGCACATGACATACCCCCAAAACCGCGGCGAGCGGAACAATTCGGGGTAGGACCGCACCTGCGCGCGAAAGCCCATGCCGCCTTTTGCCAATGTCTCGCCCAGATCGTAATAAACCAGCGCGAGCGTGCCGATCCCCGCCAAGACCAGAAACACAAAGGTCGCATGCCAGTCGAACGCCTGTTCCAGCGCGCCGCCGATCATCGGCCCGACCATCGGCACCAGCGCCATGCCCATCGTGACATAGCCGATCATCGAGGCCGCCTGAGCATCAGGGACGATGTCGCGCACGATCGCGCGGCCCAGTACCATACAGGTTGCAACTGCAGCTTGCAGGATCCGAAAGAACAAGAATGCCTCGACCGTGGTCGAAAACAGCGCCCCAAGGGTGGCGATCACGAAGATCAACAGCGATCCGATCACGATCGGCCGCCGTCCAAACCTGTCGGATAAAGGGCCGACAAAGATCTGCAGCACAGCCGTCGCCGCCAGATAGCCCGACAGCGACACCTGCATCACCGCATATTCGGTATCGAAATAGGCCGTCATCGCCGCCAGTGACGGCAGGAAGATCGACATGTTCAGCGCCGAAATGCCGGTGATCAGGATCAGCGTCATGATATGTGGCGGGGTGGTTCGGTCCAGAAACCGGAGGGTTGGTGATTTTGTCATTGGTCCTGATTAGGACTGGCACACGATGATGTCCATGCTCAAGACTGTCGAAGCACCTGTGCGCGGATGAACCATTGGGCAGATATATTTGCATGTTTGCATTATATTAGCTTTGCAAAATCCTTACTTTGCAAATTTTCTTAATCCCGCTTCATTCGCGCCCTGAACATGCTATGCAGGTTCAAACAAAATAGGGAGGGGCTGGGATGGACATTCTGCAGGAACTCGAAGACCGGCGCGTCGATGCCCGCCTTGGCGGCGGCGAAAAGCGGATTGCGGCGCAGCATGCCAAGGGCAAGCTGACCGCGCGAGAACGCATTGATCTGCTGCTGGACGAAGGCTCGTTCGAAGAATTCGACATGTTTGTTGCCCATCGCTGTACCGATTTCGGGATGGAACAGGACCGGCCTGCAGGGGATGGCGTCGTGACCGGTTGGGGCACGATCAATGGCCGCATGGTCTATGTCTTTTCTCAGGATTTCACCGTCATGGGCGGGTCGGTGTCCGAAACGCACGGCAAGAAAATCTGCAAAATCATGGATCTGGCGATGCAAAACGGCGCGCCGGTGATCGGGATCAACGATTCGGGTGGCGCACGGATTCAGGAAGGCGTGGCCAGCCTTGCCGCCTATGGCGACGTGTTCCAGCGCAATATCACTGCATCGGGTGTCGTCCCGCAGATCAGCCTGATTATGGGGCCTTGTGCCGGTGGCGCGGTTTACAGCCCTGCGATGACCGACTTTATCTTTATGGTCAAAGATTCCAGCTATATGTTCGTCACCGGCCCCGATGTGGCCAAGACCGTGACCAATGAGATTGTGACCGCCGAGGAATTGGGCGGGGCCAGCACCCATACCCGCAAATCATCGGTCGCTGACGGTGCGTTCGAAAATGATGTCGAGGCTTTGGCCGAAACCCGCCGCCTGTTCGATTTTCTGCCGCTGAACAACCGCGAACAGCCGCCCGTGCGCCCGTTCTTTGATGATGTGAACCGGATTGAAGACAGCCTTGATACATTGGTCCCCGCCAATCCCAACACCCCCTATGACATGAAGGAACTGATCCTGAAAATCGCGGATGAGGGCGATTTTTACGAGATTCAGGCCGAATTTGCCAAAAACATCCTGACCGGTTTCATCCGTCTGGAAGGGTCCACCGTGGGTGTGGTCGCCAACCAACCCATGGTGCTGGCAGGCTGTCTGGACATCGACAGCAGCCGCAAGGCCGCGCGTTTCGTGCGGTTCTGCGACGCGTTCGAAATTCCGGTGCTGACGCTGGTTGATGTTCCGGGCTTTCTGCCGGGCACGTCACAGGAATATGGCGGCGTTATCAAGCACGGCGCGAAACTGCTTTATGCCTATGGCGAGGCGACGGTACCAAAGGTGACCGTGATCACCCGCAAAGCCTATGGCGGGGCCTATGTCGTGATGGCGTCCAAGCATTTGCAGGCCGATTTCAACTATGCCTGGCCCACATCGGAAATCGCCGTGATGGGTGCCAAGGGTGCGACCGAAATCATCCATCGTGGCAAATCCCCCGAGGAAATCGCCGCACGCACCGCTGAATACGAGGCGCGATTTGCCAATCCGTTCGTGGCCGCCGAAAAGGGGTTCATCGACGAGGTGATCATGCCCCATTCCACGCGCAAGCGGATCTGCCGCGCCTTTGCGTCGCTGCGATCCAAGAAAACCCAGATGCCGTGGAAAAAACACGACAATATTCCGCTTTGAACCAAAGGTCAGATTGATGGCACTGCCATATATGGACAAACACCGCGGCTTTCCGGGCCGCTTGCCGGGGACGGATTTTCAATTCGTGCTGCGCCGCGCGAACAAGGACGGGGCGACACCGCTGTCCCAACGCATCCGCTATCCCGACCGCCGCCCGGCCGACAAACGTGCCGATGCGGGGTTCATGCAAGCCTTGTGGGAGGCGTTTGGCGAAGATCCTTTCGTGCGCGGTAATTTGGACGCAGGCCGGCTCAGCTGGCTGTTCGGGCGTGAAGTCATCCCCGCCGAAGACCCGTTCGACCCCGCCAGTTACGAGGCGATGTTGCGGATCGACGTCAAGGTCGCGCGGCAAAGCTTTCCCGACATTCCCGGGTTGAACGAATGATCGCTGTCGTCGCGCATGTGGTAAGGCAGGAAACCGCCGATTTCGCAGCGCGGATATTTGCGGGCTTTGGCGCCGTACAAACCTGCGCAATGATCGGGCGTGCAGTGGCGCGGTCTGGCCTGCGCGCATTGTTATCCTTTGACCAGTTCGACCCTTCCCCTGACCGGCCTGCCTGTTCGCGTGGCGGGCCGGTTTCCTTTGGAACGGCGGGACTGGGCGGAAAACCGGATGATATTGGATATCACACGCATAAGGGTATTGAGTTATCGTGCATCAGCGACGATTCTGGCGCTGTTTCCGAGAAACCGAATAAAGGCAGAACATCATGCAGAAGAAATCCATCATCCTGGCGGCATTTGCTGCTTTCGCTTTGTCTGGCTGTCTGGAAAGCGACACCGAACGTGCCGTCGCAGGTGCAGGCGCTGGTCTGGTCGCGTCGGAATTGCTGGGCACAGACCGTGCCGGCACGATTCTGGCCGGTGCCGCCGCAGGCGTCTTTTGTGACGACGTCGGCGTCTGCCGCCCCGTCCGCCGCTAATTTTGCAGCCCGCAACAGGGCTGTCAGTCACCATTGCCGCCGTCGGGGTCATGCTCCGGCGGCGGTTTTGCGTTCTTGGGGGGACCATTGATGTTCAAGAAAATACTGATCGCCAACCGTGGCGAAATCGCCTGCCGCGTGATCAAGACCGCCCGCAAGATGGGTATCCAGACAGTCGCGATCTATTCCGACGCCGACCGCCATGCGCTGCATGTCAAGATGGCGGATGAGGCGGTCCATATCGGGCCAGCCCCCGCCAACCAATCCTATATCGTCATCGACAAGGTGATGGCCGCGATCAAGGCGACAGGGGCCGAGGCCGTGCATCCCGGTTACGGTTTCCTGTCCGAGAACGCCAAGTTTGCCGAGGCGCTGGAGGCTGCGGGCGTTGCCTTCATCGGCCCGCCAAAAGGTGCGATCTTGGCGATGGGTGACAAGATCACGTCCAAGAAACTGGCGCAGGAGGCCAATGTCTCGACCGTGCCGGGTTACATGGGCCTGATTGCGGATGCTGACGAGGCGGTGAAGATTTCCAATCAGGTCGGTTATCCGGTGATGATCAAGGCCAGCGCCGGTGGCGGCGGCAAAGGCATGCGCATCGCATGGAACGATCAAGAAGCCCGCGAAGGGTTTCAATCTTCCAAGAACGAAGCCGCCAACAGTTTCGGCGACGACCGCATTTTCATTGAAAAATTCGTCACCCAGCCGCGCCATATCGAAATTCAGGTGCTGGCCGACCAGCATGGCAACGCGGTCTATCTGCATGAACGCGAATGTTCGATCCAGCGCCGCAACCAGAAAGTGATCGAAGAAGCCCCCAGCCCGTTTCTGGACGCAGCCACCCGCAAGGCCATGGGCGAACAATCTGTCGCCCTTGCGCAGGCCGTGGGCTATACCAGTGCCGGCACGGTGGAATTCATCGTCGATGGCGACCGGAATTTCTATTTTCTGGAAATGAACACGCGCTTGCAGGTGGAACATCCTGTCACCGAACTGATCACCGGCATTGATCTGGTCGAACAGATGATCCGCGTGGCGGCGGGTGAACACTTACCCTTTGTGCAAAGTGATTTGAAAATCAACGGCTGGGCGATGGAAAGCCGGTTGTATGCCGAAGACCCTTACCGCGGGTTCCTGCCATCCATCGGGCGGCTGACGCGGTATCGCCCGCCCGTGGAAGAGGCGACACCCACCCGCGCCGTGCGCAACGACACCGGCGTGTTCGAAGGCGGCGAGATCAGCATGTTCTACGACCCGATGATCGCCAAGCTGTGTACCTGGGGGCCAGACCGTGCATCGGCCATCGCGGAAATGCGGCTGGCGCTGGATGCGTTCGAGGTCGAAGGCATCGGGCATAACCTGCCGTTTCTGGCCGCCGTTTATGACCACGAAAAATTCACCTCTGGCACCATGACGACCGCCTTTATCGCCGAGGAATTTCCAGACGGTTTCAACGGCACGACCTTGCCGGATCACACCTGCCTGCAGATCGCGGCATCGGCTGCGGCCATGCACCGCGTATCGGAAATCCGGCGTGCGCGGATCAGCGGGCGGATGGGCAACCATGAACGCCATGTTGGCGAAGATTGGGTCGTGTCGATGCAAGGCGCGCATCACCGCGTCCATATCGCCGCCGACAAGAAAGGTGCCGATGTCACCATCGGGGCCAATACGATGCGGGTGACAAGCGATTGGACACCCGGCCAGCCACTTGCACGGCTTGATGTCGATGGCGCGCCTTTGGTGCTGAAGATCGGCAAGATTTCAGGCGGTTTCCGCGTGCGCTATCGCGGGGCTGATCTGAAGGTGCATGTGCGCAGCCCGCGTCAGGCGGAATTGGCGGCCTTGATGCCGGAAAAGCTGCCGCCTGATACGTCCAAGGTGCTGCTGTGTCCGATGCCCGGCCTGATCGTCAAGATCGATGTCGCGGTGGGCGATGTGGTGCAAGAGGGGCAGGCGCTTTGTACGGTCGAGGCGATGAAGATGGAAAACATCCTGCGCGCCGAACGCAAGGGCGTGGTCGCCAAGATCAACGCCAGCGCCGGTGATAGCCTTGCCGTTGATGATGTCATCATGGCGTTCGAATGAACGCTCAGCGGATATTCGCGCCGCGCCGGTCCTCGATTTCCTGCTGGCGCAGCAATGTGCGGTCGATTGATCCTGTCAATTCCCGCACGCTCCAGGGTTCGGGTTTGCGTTGCAGCACGCGCCCGTCCTTGCCCACCACCGTCAGCGCGTACCCGCGCGGACGCAGATCGAGCCGCACAGAATTGCGTGCCGCAGGGTCGGTGTCGGTGATCAGCATGACGTCGCGTTCGACCAGCCGGTCGATTTCGGCCAACAACAGGTCCATCTGCTGGCGAAACATTGGGTCGTTGGGGCTGTCTGCGAACACCACGACTGCGCGGGCGATCCATTGCAGTTCGGGCAAACTGACCTCGGAGGCATCGAACACCTGCGTCCGGTCGCTTTGCCACCGTGCGATGACGGATGGCTCGGCAGCCGGCAGGCTGGTGGCGGCAACAAGCGCTGCAAGCGCGATAAAGAATAATCTTTTCATACTTACCGATATAGTCCGACCATGCCGCAAAGCTAAGTCCCAAAGGTGCAAGGACAACACCTTTTTTGCGATGGCACGTCACACAGCCAACAGGAGCCAGCGATGACCGACAAGAAAACATGGGAAGAGCTGGCCACGGGTGAATTGCGCGGCAAGCCGCTGGATGCGCTGACATGGCACACGCTGGAAGGTATTCCCGTCCAACCGCTTTATACCGCCGAAGACACGGCAGACCTGCCGCATCTGGGCGGCATCCCCGGTCAGGCCCCCTACACGCGCGGCGTCAAGGCCACGATGTATGCAGGCCGCCCGTGGACGATCCGGCAATATGCGGGGTTTTCGACGGCTGAGGAATCCAACAATTTCTATCGCAAGGCGCTGGCCGCAGGCCAACAGGGTGTTTCCGTTGCATTCGATCTGGCCACGCATCGCGGCTATGACAGCGACCATCCACGGGTCGAGGGTGATGTCGGCAAGGCCGGTGTTGCCATTGATTCTGTCGAGGATATGAAAATCCTGTTCGACGGCATCCCTTTGGACAAAGTGTCGGTCTCGATGACCATGAATGGTGCGGTGATCCCGATCCTGGCCAATTTCATCGTCGCAGGCGAAGAACAGGGCCATCCGCGCAATGTGCTGTCTGGCACGATCCAGAATGACATCCTCAAGGAATTCATGGTGCGGAACACTTACGTCTATCCGCCCGAACCCTCGATGCGGATCATTGCGGATATTATTGAGTATACGACCGCCGAGATGCCGAAATTCAATTCGATCAGCATCAGCGGCTATCACATGCAAGAGGCCGGCGCGAACCTTGTGCAGGAACTGGCCTATACTTTGGCCGACGGGCGCGAATATGTGCGCGCCGCCATCGCGCGCGGCATGGATGTAGATCAATTCGCGGGGCGTTTGTCGTTCTTCTTTGCCATCGGGATGAATTTCTTCATGGAGGTGGCAAAACTGCGCGCGGCACGCCTGCTGTGGTCGCGGATCATGGCGGAATTCGACCCCAAGGACCCCAAATCGTCCATGCTGCGCACCCATTGCCAGACCTCGGGCGTGTCATTGCAGGAACAGGACCCCTATAACAACGTGATCCGCACCGCCTATGAGGCGATGTCGGCGGTGCTGGGTGGGACGCAATCCTTGCACACCAATGCGCTGGACGAGGCGATCGCGCTGCCCACCGAATTCTCTGCGCGGATTGCCCGCAATACGCAGTTGATATTGCAAGAAGAAACCGGCGTGACAAAGGTGGTCGATCCGCTGGCAGGGTCTTATTACGTTGAAAGCCTGACCCATGATCTGGCCGAAAAGGCGTGGGAGCTGATCGAGGAGGTCGAGCAGATGGGCGGCATGACCAAGGCTGTCGCATCCGGCATGCCGAAACTGCGGATCGAGGAAACCGCCGCCAAACGGCAGGCCGCCATCGACCGTGGCACCGAGGTTGTCGTCGGCGTCAACAAATACCGCAAGGACAACGAAGACCCGATCGACATCCTTGATATCGACAACGAGGCCGTGCGCCTGTCGCAGATCGCGCGGATCGACCGCACCAAGGCTGCGCGCGATGCCGCTGCTTGCGAGGCCGCATTGGCCGAACTGACCCGCCGCGCGGGCGATGGCGGCAACCTGTTGGAAGCGGCGGTGGTTGCTGCGCGCGCACGCGCCACTGTGGGGGAAATCAGCATGGCGATGGAAAAAGTGTTCGGCCGCCACCGCGCCGAGGTCAAGACGCTCGCCGGTGTCTACGGCGCCGCCTATGAAGGTGACGCGGGTTTCGCGGCCATTCAGGCCAGTGTCGAGGCTTTCGCCAAAGAAGACGGGCGCAGGCCGCGGATGCTCGTCGTCAAGATGGGGCAGGACGGGCATGACCGCGGGGCCAAGGTCATTGCCACAGCCTTTGCCGATATCGGGTTTGATGTCGATGTCGGCCCCCTATTCCAGACCCCTGCCGAAGCCGCACAGGATGCCATCGACAACGATGTGCATGTGATCGGGATTTCCAGTCAGGCCGCAGGGCACAAGACGCTGGCCCCCAAACTGGTGCAGGCGCTGAAGGATGCCGGTGCCGATGATATCATCGTCATCTGCGGCGGCGTGATCCCGCAGCAGGATTATCAGTTTTTGTATGACAGCGGTGTCAAGGCGATCTTTGGTCCCGGTACCAATATCCCCAAGGCGGCAGAAGATATCCTGCACCTGATCCGCGCTGCGCGCGGCTGATCCAGCCCCTGCGGGGCCGGATGCCTCCGGCGGGGATATTTGTGCTCGGAAGATGAGGAGGGACCATGCTGACACTCGACCATCTTGCTGTTGTGGCGGAGGATCTGGCCACGGGGACGGCTTGGGTCGAGGCGGCATTGGGTGTGACCATGCAACCCGGTGGCAGGCATGTCCGGTACGGCACGCATAACACATTGTTGGGGTTGGGTGATGATCTGTATCTTGAGGTGATCACCAAGGACCCGGATGCCGCCCCCTATGACGGCCCGACATGGTTCGGGCTGGATGATTTTACCGGCGCGCCGCGCCTTGGTAACTGGATCTGCCAGACCGATGATCTGGATGCCCTGCTGTGCGATGCGCCCTCTGCCGTGGGGCTGCCCCGCGATCTGTCGCGCGGCGATCTGGCCTGGCGGATCACCGTGCCCGACGATGGCAGCAAGCCGTATGACGGGGCCTATCCGACGTTGATCCAGTGGGCACCGGGCACGCACCATCCGGCCCGCCGGCTGGCTGATAGCGGCTGTCGTCTGCTGCAGCTGAGCGTGACGCATCCACAGGCCGATGATTTGCGCGCGATGCTGCCGCTGGACGATGACCGGGTGGTGCTTAGGGTGGGGCCTGCGGGATTTCGCGCCGTTTTTGACACGCCACAGGGCCGCCGCAGCCTCGGCTAGCTATTTTCAGCGGTGCAGATGCAGCGAAAGGTTGCAACCTGCGCGCAGGTCGGGTTCAAGATCGGGCATCGTTTTGATCAAAGGACCCTCATGTCGATCTGGACCCGCATCGGCGAGGCGCTGGCCGCATTGGCCAATGGCGAAGGCTTGCTTGCGGTCTTTGACCGCTTGCGCACGCCGCCTGACCGCTCTGTCGCCTTTACCATCGCGGTGATTGCGCTGGGGGCCAAGATGGCCAAGGCGGATGGCCTTGTGACCCGTACCGAGGTGCGCGCCTTTCGCGAGGTTTTCGTGATCGGCCCCGAGGAGGAGGACAACGCCGCGCGTGTGTTCGATCTGGCGCGGCAGGATGTGGCGGGCTATGATATCTATGCGCGCCGCATCAAGGCGATGTTCGGGGAGCATGAAGGCCCGCTGTGTGACCTGCTCGAAGGGCTGTTTCATATCGCACTGGCCGATGGCAGCTATCACGCGACCGAAGACGCCTTTTTGCAAGAAGTCGCTGCGATCTTTGGATTTGATGAACGCCGTTTCCAGCGCATCCGCGCGCAATTCGTGCCTGATGCGCAGCGCGATCCCTATGCTGTGCTTGGGGTCGATCCGGATGCACCGATGGACCGGGTGCGCGCGGCCTGGGGGCAGCTGGTTCGTGAAACCCACCCCGACCAGATGATCGCGCGCGGTGTGCCACCAGAGGCGGTCAAGCTGGCTGAACGGCGCATGGTTGCGATCAACCGCGCCTGGGAAGATATCCGCGCGCAGCGGGCCTGATCGCGGTCGGGCTGCAACCTTAGCCGCTGAACTTGACGGTTCCTGTCGCGTTCAGCGCATTGGCCAAGGCGTTGAACCGGACTTCTGCGACCTCGCCATACAGCGGGCGGGCATGTTCGGTCAGGCGCAGGGTTAATGCGCCTGCCTTGCGGTGCCATGTCAGCGTGCCGGGCTGTTCATCCGCGGTCAGCCAGAGCATCGCGCCAAGCCGCATTGCCTTGCCCAAAATCTCGGCTTCCTTGATCTGCTCGGGGGTCAGCATGGCGAACAGCGGGTCGAACCGGGGGCTTGTGGTCTTGCTGGAATAGCGGTTCATCAGCGCCAGCCCCAACAGCACCCGTTCGTAATGTTTCAGCCCGCCCAGATTGGCGCGGGTTGCATTGTCGAATGTGACCTCGGCGCGGTAATCGGGATGCGCGCGCCAGCTGACATCATGCAGCAGGCAGGCCGCCTTGATGATCCGTTTGCGCTGCCAATTGGCGCGCGGAAACAGCGGTTTGACGAAATCATACAGGATGCGCCCGAAACCGGGCAGGCGGGCATCCTTGTTTTCGGCGAAACGGCAGGCTTCGATCAGCGGGTCGCGTTCGCGCAGCGCGCGCGGCATCTGTTCGTACAGCATCCCTTCGCGGATGCCGTAGGATGATACGGCGACATCCTTGGGCTTGAAGGTGCGCATCAATTCTTTCAGCACGATCGCGGCAAGCGGGACCAGCGACATCCGGCTGTCCGAGATATGGCAGCGGCCGCGCAATTCGGTCAGGTCGGATGTGCGGATATATTCGGCGGTCATGCTGATCTGGCGCGATGACATGCGGTATTCATGCAGCACCGTCAAAGGATAGCTGCGCCGTTCCATGTCGATCCGCGCGATGGCCCGCCACGATCCGCCGACCAGAAACAGCCGCATGCCGGTTTCAAAGTTCATGTCCCTGTGCAGGTCCTGCACCGTGGCGCGGACATAGGCCTTGATGGCCTTTTTGCCGCCCTTGATTTCACGCAGTTTCAGCGGGCCGAGCGCGGATGTCAGGCGCTGGCCAACCTTGCCTTCGGCCAGATCGGCCAGTTCCATCGACGACCCGCCGATGTCGCAGACCAGCCCGTAACTGCCCGGCCAGCCCAGCAACACGCCTTGGGCAGACAATCGCGCCTCTTCGCGGCCGTCGATGACCCAAAGCTTGACGCCGGTTTCGCGTAGGACTTCGTCGCGGAAATCTTGCCCGTCTGTCGCTTCGCGCACGGCGGCGGTGGCCACGGCGGTCAGTGGCGGGATGCCCATGCCCTTGGCAAGGGCGGCGAAACGGCGGATTGCGGACACCGCGCGCTTGCGCCCTTCGGGGTTCAGATGGCCGGTCTGCGACATGCCCGCACCCAGCGCACACATGATCTTTTCATTATAGAAATAGGCAGGCGAGCGTGCCGCCCCGTCGAACACCACCAAGCGGACAGAGTTGGACCCCACATCGACCACGCCAACACGCGCCAGCGCCTGTGCGGCGGGGTCTTCGAACAACGGGCGGCCAAAAGGCCCCCAGTCGATGCTGTCAGGCTCGGATTGCTGGTTCATTCTGTCCCCGCGTATGACGCATGACCCGTATCGGTCAATCGTCCGTGTGGGTCAATTGCGGAACATCAGACGCACCTGCCGATCCGCGCCCCGAAAGCGAGGGATTTTCCATGAAAAAGCGGTGACAATTAAAGGCAAATTCGCCTTCGGTGGGGGTGGCGCGGGTAAAACTGCCATCCGGTGCCATCACCCAGCTTTGCGCAACGTCAGCCATATTGGCGGCCATGATCTGGCTGACGATCTGCGCCTTGACGGTCGGGTTGCGGATATCGACCAGAGTTTCCACCCGCCGGTTCAGGTTGCGCCCCATCCAGTCGGCCGAACTGATATAGACCTTGGCCTGTTTGGATGGCAGCGCCGCACCATTGCCAAAACAGACGATGCGCGAATGTTCCAAAAACCGCCCGACGATGGATTTGACACGGATATTGTCGGACAGACCTTTCACACCGGGACGCAGCCCGCAGATGCCGCGGATCACAAGGCTGATCTTGACCCCGGCCTGCGACGCCGCATAAAGCGCGTCGATCACATCGGGTTCGACCAGTGAATTCATTTTGGCCCAGATCATCGCGGGTTTGCCGGCGCGCGCATTCACGCCCTCGGCGGCAATGCGGTCAATCAGCGTCTGTTTGAGCGAAATGGGCGAGATCGACAGGTTTTGCAGCCCTTCTGGCTGGGCATAGCCCGACAGGTAGTTGAACACCTTTGTCGCATCGCGCCCCAGATCCTGATCGCAGGTGAAAAAGCTCAGGTCGGTATAGATGCGCGCCGTGATCGGATGGTAATTGCCGGTGCCGAAATGGGTATAGGTCACCAGCTTGTCACCTTCGCGGCGCACGACGGTGCTGATTTTCGCGTGGGTTTTGTAATTAACAAAGCCGTAAACGACATGCGCGCCCGCGCGTTCCAACCGGCGCGACTGGCGGATATTGGCGGCCTCGTCGAAACGGGCCTTGAGTTCGACCAATGCGGTGACGGATTTGCCATTCTCTGCGGCTTCGCACAGCGCGCTGACGATGGGGGATTTCTGCGATGTGCGGTATAGCGTCTGCTTGATCGCCACGACATCGGGGTCATGTGCTGCCTGATTAAGAAACCGCACCACCATGTCGAAGGTTTCATAAGGATGATGCAGCAGCATGTCCTTTTGTCGGATCGCGGCAAACATGTCACCGTCATGGTCCTGCACCCGTTCGGGCACGCGGGGGGTAAAACTGGGCCAGAGCAGGTCAGGCCGGCTGTCCAACACCAGTTCGCCTAGGTCGGAAATGCCGATCAGCCCGTCCACCTCGACCACGGCATCGCTGGAGACATGCAGTTCCGACATGATCAGCGTTTGCAGCGCAGGCGGCGCATTGGCCGAAATCTTGAGCCGGACAACCTCGCCACGGCGACGGCGTTTCAGCGCGGTTTCAAACTCGCGCACAAGGTCTTCGGCCTCTTCTTCCAGTTCCAGATCGCTGTCGCGCAGGACCTTGAACCCGCAATTTCCCTTGACCTGATAGCCCGGAAACAGACGCGGGATATGCAGCAAAAGCAGTTCTTCCAGCGGCAAGAACCGGTGGCCCGTCGCACTGGGCAGAGAGATGAACCGCGCGATCTGGGCGGGGATTGGCAAGAGCGCGCGCAGGCTGCGTTTATCGGCGCTGCGTTCCAGTTGCAGCGCCAGCGCGAACCCTTCGTTGGGCAGGAACGGGAACGGATGCGCGGGGTCGATGGCCAGCGGCGACAAAACTGGAAAAACCTGATCAAGAAAGTAATTATCCAGAAAATCGCGGTCGTCCTTGGTCACGTCCATGCGCGACAGGATCGCGATGCCGTTGTCTTTCATTTCCGCTTCAAGCGCGCTGTAAACCACTTGCTGACGCGTCATCAGGGCGCGCGCCTCGCGGTCGATTTCGACCAGCTGTTCGGCGGGGGTCAGCCCGTCCAGCGCAGGTGTGACATTGCCCGCGATGGCCAATTCGCGCAGGCCGGCGACGCGGACGGTATAGAATTCATCCAGATTGGTCGCGGAAATCGACAAAAACCGCAGCCGTTCAAGCAGCGGGACGCGCGGATTTTCGGCCTCTTCCAGCACGCGCCAGTTAAAACCGACCCAGCTAAGTTCACGGTTCACGAAACGCGCGCTGCTGGCGACATCCATGTCAAGGGCGGTGGCGGCGGGAAAATCGCTGCTCAGGAAATTTGCTTTGTTCATGCTGCCTTTTGTCCCGCGAAGGTTGCGGTTTTGTGACAATGATGCAGTGGCTAGTCGGGCTTGTCCAGCAGGCGCGCGGCAAGTCTCTGGCTGATCTTGTGGCCGGTTGCCAAGGCCATGCTGTCCAGTTCCGCCACGATGGCCGCGGCGGCGGCAAAGGAGCGTTCGATCCGCGGTGCCAGATAGGCCGCGAGGTCGGGTGGTGGCAGCAATTGGCGGTCGGCGAACAGTTTCATCATCACCGCCTGCAACAGCGCATCGTCAGGGTCTGCGACCTGCACCACGGCGCTGCCCTGCATCCGGCTGGCCAGATCAGGCAAGGTGATCGGCCAGTGCCGCGGCGTCTGGCGCGCGGTCAGCAGCAACAGCCCGCCGTTATTGTGCAGATGGTTGTGCAGATGGAACATCGCCTCTTGGGCTGCAGAAGGCAGGGTGTCCATATCCTCGACCACCAGCGCTGCAGCCTTGGGCCTGAAATCGGCGGTCAGATCTGCGGCAGCGATGATCTGGGTGGGCTGGCCGGCTGCGAATATCCGCGCAAGGTGGCTTTTGCCGCAGCCCGCCGGCCCCGTGATCACCAGTTTGCACAGCGGCCAGCGGGCGGGGGCTGTCACCATGCCAAAGGCGGTCGCATTGGCGGTCGAGACGAAAAAATCATCCGGCCCCAGCGCCACCCCGTTGGGCCAGTCGAAACTGAGCTGTCGTGCGATCATCGGTCCTTGGACTGCCCTTGATACAGCAGGCTGTCACGGTATTGGCCCAATCCATAGCGGATGAGCACGCCGATCACCGCCGCGACCGGCACGGCGACCAGCATGCCGACGAACCCGAACAGCGACCCGAACACCGACAGCGCGAAAATCAGCCACACAGGGTGCAGCCCGACCGATGAGCCCACCAGTTTGGGCGTGAGCACATTGCCTTCCAGAAACTGCCCCAAGGCAAAGATCGCGCCCACGATCCCGATCCGCAACCAGTTGGTGGCATAGGTCACTGTGTCGCCATCCGCGAGCTCGACCGCGCCCCAGAACTGGAACAACGCCAGTCCCAGCGCCAAAGCCCCGCCAACCAGCGCGCCGACATAAGGAATAAAGGTGATCAGCCCCGCGATGAACCCGACGATCAGCCCGAAATTCAGCCCCGCCAGCATCAGCCCCAGGGCGTAATACGTGCCAAGGATCAGGCAGACCGTACCTTGCCCGCGGATGAACGACGCCAGAGTGCGGTCAATCTCGCTGCCCAGATGCCGCACGGTGGCGACGTGGTCGCGCGGCAGCAGGCTGTCGATCTTGGCGATCATATTGTCCCAGTCAAGCAGCAGATAGAAGGCCACGACCGGCACGATCACCAGCAGCACTATGATGTTCACAAGGCCCATGGCCGAGCTGAGAACGCCGTTGATCAATTCGCCGCCGCGCGCCTGTATCGTCTCGCCAATGGCCTGCAATTGCTGGCGGATCGTGCTTTCGGGTTCGATCAGGTCGGGAAACCGCGCGGTCAATCCGGCCTGCAATCTTTCGAACAGCGCAGGGGCGGTGTCGATCAGCGCTGTGGTCTGTTTCACCAGCGTCGGGATCACCAGCAGGATCAGCAGGATGAACACCAGCGCCGCGACCAAGGTGATGATACTCACCGCCAGAACCCGGCTCAGGCCCGCGCGCTGCAACCTGTCGGCGACAGGGTCCAGCAGATAGGCGATAGCACCGCCAAGCACGAAAGGCAGGATCACATCGCCCAGCGCCCAAAGCACGACCAGAAACACCGCCATCGCGATGCCCCAATATTTGATCTGGTCCTTGACGGGCAGGGCCATCGGTTACTCCGCTTTCATTTACTTCGTGATGCGGCAAACGGGCCTTGCTTGCAAGGGTCCGGCGCATTTTCGAAAGCTGACGATCACAATGCTTGCGGGGGCATGGTTGCGCGATTACACGTCGAAAAGCAATTTTCGCCTGTCACAAAGGTCACCCCATGCGCCTAAGCCGTTATTTCCTGCCCGTCCTGAAAGAAACCCCGCGCGAGGCGCAGATCGTGTCGCACCGCTATATGCTGCAGGCGGGGATGATCAAACAGGCCAGCGCGGGGATTTATTCCTGGCTGCCCTTGGGGTTCAAAGTGCTGCGTAAGATCGAAAATATCGTGCATCAGGAACAAGAACGCGCGGGCCATATCGCCATTCAAATGCCGACGATCCAATCGGCAGACCTGTGGCGCGAAAGCGGGCGCTATGACGCTTATGGCGAAGAAATGCTGCGCATCAAGGATCGCGGCGGGCGTGAAATGCTGTTCACCCCCACGGCTGAGGAACTGGTCACCGACATCTTCCGCGCCCATGTGACCAGCTACAAAGACCTGCCGCTGACCTTGTATCAGATCCAGTGGAAATTCCGTGACGAGGTCCGCCCGCGTTTCGGCGTCATGCGGGGCCGCGAATTCTATATGAAGGACGGCTATAATTTCGACCTGACCAAAGAAGACGCTTTGCACGCCTATAACCGTCATCTGGTCAGCTATCTGCGCACCTATGAACGCATGGGGTTGCAAGCGATCCCGATGCGCGCCGATTCTGGCCCGATTGGTGGCGATGATACGCATGAATTTCTGGTTCTGGCCGACACCGGCGAATCAGAGGTGTTCTATGACAGCCAGATCACTGACCTGAAATTCGGTGACCGCCAGATTGATTACAGCGATCATGCGGCCTGTGCTGCCGTGCTGGATGAATTCACCAGCCGCTATGCGCGCACCGATGAAACCCATGATGCGGCGCTGTTCAATCAGGTGCCAGAGGAACGCCGCCGCACCGCGCGCGGCATCGAGGTTGGCCAGATCTTCTATTTCGGGACCAAATATTCCGATGCGATGGGTGCGCTGGTCGATGATGGCAAGGGCGGCAAGGTGCCTGTGCATATGGGCAGCCACGGCATCGGCGTGTCGCGTCTTTTGGGCGCGATTATCGAGGCGAGCCACGACGACAAGGGCATTATCTGGCCCGAAGGCGTGACACCTTTCCATTGCGGGATCGTCAACCTCAAGCAAGGCGATGCAGAGGCTGACGCCGCTTGTCAGGCGCTCTATGACAGCCTCACTGCGTTGGGGCTGGAGCCACTTTATGACGACCGCGACGAACGGGCGGGCACGAAATTCGGCACGATGGACATGATCGGCCTGCCTTGGCGGATTACGGTCGGCCCACGCGGCCTCAAGAACGGTGTCGTCGAACTGACCAGCCGCCGCACGGGCGAAAGCGAGGAATTGCCGCCAGCGGATGCCATCGCGCGGATCGCTGCGATTTATCAGGGGATTGCCTAAGCCATACGCAGGTTGTTGGGGCGCTGGACCAGCCTGACGTGCATGCGTCCCTCGCCTGTTTGTTGAGTTCACAAGTAGTAGGTTATGATGGAAGCAATTTTAATGCTGATTTGGATCGCCTTGGCGATCTGGATCATCTGGAAAGTTTTCGTCATTGTGGGTGATATGGCGGAAAGGCGCGGACAAGATCGCTTTCTTTGGCAAGTCACTGCGGTGTTTATCAACCCGATTTCAGCAATGTTGCTATTGTGGATCTTTTGCCGGGTAAAGCCGGGATGGCACAACCGATAGGGGCATATCGACGGCACTGGTCACGCGCGCCGCAGACCGTTAGAACACCGCCATGACCACAACACGTCCCTTTGCCAAATTCGAATGGATGATCGCTTGGCGCTACATCCGCGCCAAACGCGCCGAGGGCGGCGTCAGCGTCATGACATGGATCAGCTTGATCGGCGTCACGCTGGCTGTCTTTGCCCTGATCGCCACGCTGGCTGTGCGGTCGGGCTTTCGCGCCGAATTCATCGACACGATTGTAGGGGCCGATGCCCATGTGACCGTCCTGCGCCCGCGCGAGGTGATCGCGGATTACGCCGATATGTCAGACCGGATCCTGGCCCTGCCGGGTGTGGCCAGTGTCGCGCCATTGGTGCGCGGGCAGGCGATGGCAGGGGCCTTCGGGCAGATCGCACTTGCCGATATCTATGGCATCCATCTGGATGATCTCAAAGCGTCAGAGGCTATCGTGGATAGCGAACGCACCATCGGCAATATCGACGATTTGCAGGGCGGGATCGCGCTTGGATCGGCCTTGGCGGCGAACCTTGGCCTTGGGCTAGGCGACCGGATCGAGATCACGACACGGTCAGGGGCGGCCACGCCGATGGGGCAATCGACGCGGCGCAATGCCTTTGACGTGGTCTATATTTTTTCAACCGGCCGCTACCAGATTGACGAAGTGCGCGCCTATCTGCCGTTTGATGTGGCGCAGACCATCTTTAACCGCGATGGCGTGGCGGATGAGCTGGACGTGCGGCTGGACGACATCAACAAATCCGAGGCACTGAAACAGGATATCGCCAATGCCGCTGGCCCCAATATCTGGGCCTATAGCTGGCAGGACCGTGTCGGCCGTTTCCTGCGCGCGTTGACGATTGAAGATAATGTGATGTTCATCATCTTGTCCATTCTGGTGCTGGTGGCGTCTATGAATATCATCAGCGGGTTGATCATGCTGGTGAAAAACAAGGGCCGCGATGTGGGCATCCTGCGCACCATGGGCCTGACCGAAGGGTCGATCCTGCGCATCTTTTTCATCTGCGGGGCGGGGATCGGGACCATCGGGACGGCGCTGGGCGTGATTTTGGGCTGTCTGTTCGCAATCTATATCGACCAGATTTTCAGCCTTGTGAACTATGTCGCCGGTGGCGGCGTCTGGGACCCGTCGATCCGGGGTATCTATAACGTGCCGGCCGAATTGCATGTGTCCGATGTGCTGAAGGCCGTGTCGCTGTCGCTGGGTCTGTCGTGGATCATCACGATCTTTCCCGCCCGCCGCGCCGCGCGGATGAATCCGGTCGAGGCACTGCGCTATGAATGACATCCTGTCGCTGCATGATTTGCACAAGACCTACAACGCGGGCAAACCTAACGAGGTGCGGGTGCTGCAAGGCGTTAACCTGACGGTTGCTGCCGGTGAAATCGTGGCCCTTGTCGCCCCGTCGGGTGCGGGCAAATCGACCTTGCTGCATATCGCGGGGCTGCTGGATACCCCCGACAGCGGCACGGTCAGTATCGCAGGCACCGATATGACGCGCCTGTCGGATCGCAAGCGTACCGGCGTGCGGCGCGGGCAGGTGGGGTTCATCTACCAGTTCCATCACTTGCTGCCGGAATTTTCGGCGCTGGAAAACATCGTGCTGCCGCAGCTGGCCAATGGTGTCACAGATCGGGCCGCCCATGCGCGCGCAATGGCCTTGCTGACCCGTGTCGGGATCGCAGAGCGTGCGGCGCACCGGCCTGCGGCCTTGTCAGGGGGCGAGCAGCAGCGCGTGGCCTTTTGCAGGGCTTTGGCCAATGAACCGGCGTTGTTGCTGGCGGATGAACCAACAGGCAATCTGGACCCCGACACATCGAACCGCGTGTTTGAAGCCCTGATCGGGCTGGTGCGTGACACCGGGCTGGCGGCGGTGATTGCGACGCATAACCTTGAGCTGGCCGCGCGCATGGACCGGCGGCTGCGGCTGGACGCGGGCGTTCTGGTCGCGCTTTAGACCTTTTGCGTCAGCAACACGCCCGCGGCCATCAGCGCGATACCTGCGGCGCGGGTGCCGGTCAGGGGCGTGACCTGTGCGGCAAACAGGCCGAAATGATCAATGGCCGCAGCCGAGATCAACTGCCCCAGCAAGACGAAGAACACCGCATTTCCAACCCCGATCACAGGCGCGATCCATGTGATCGACAGGATGTAAAAGGCAACCAGCGTGCCTGCAAGGAACAGGTATTTGGGCGCCGATGCCAGCCGTGTCGCCGCTTGTGGCTGGGTCAACAAGGCCGCGATCAGTGCTACGCTGAAGGCCACGACGAACAGGACCGTCGCCGCCATCGCCGGTGATCCGATCTGCCGGCCCAAACCCGCATTCAACGCCGCCAGCACCGGAATGCCAAGGCCCGCAACCAGCATGATCAGCGCATAATGGAACATGGCGGTCCTTTCGGGTGTTATGGCGGGAATTGATCTGGAGCATGGCTTGCCGCGCGTGACTTTGCTAGTCTGATAAAAATTATGGAGGCACATCATGCGGATAATCATTCTTGGGGCATTTCTGGCGCTTGCGGCTTGCGGTGACGAGCAACCGATCGACGGGCGCAGCGTCTATCTGGACAATTGCGCTGCCTGCCACGGTGCCGATGGGACCGGCAACGGACCGATGGCGCGCGATCTGGGCGTCACCGCCCCCGACCTGACGCAGATTTCGGCGCGCAATGGCGGCACCTTTCCGCGCGATGCGGTGATGAGCACCATCGACGGCTATCAGGCGGGCCAGCATCTGTCAGGTGCGATGCCCGAATTCGGCGCCGGTGATCTGGGCGATACGGTGATTGTGGAAAACGACGGGCTGGGCACGCCGGTGCCTTGGAAATTACTGGTGCTGACAGATTATCTGGAAAGCCTGCAACGGTGATTCGGGTGGCGGCGGGGTGAACCCCGCCCTACGGGATCTGTTGCAAAAGCGCTGTTGCTATGGCGGTGTTCGGAACCGTGCCCGCAATCTCGAGGATCAGCTTGCGCCGGATGGCATCGGTGAAGGCGGGGCCGTCCATCGCGGGCATGACAAAGGCGTTCGGGCCGCCGATGATGTTTTGTTTGTATAAATTGACCAGCCCGCTGTTGCTGCGGAAATCGTTGTTGCGCAGGATTGGCAGCGCGTTGATCGTGATGCCCGCCGCCACGACCCTGTCGCGTGATGTTGTGATCGCGGGGCCAAGGGTATTGGCCATTGTATCACCGGAAAAATCGATCACGCGGCGCAGGCCGGTGATGTCGTTGCCTTCGATCTGGTCCATCCCGTAAAGCAGCGCCGCCCCGATGGCATTGCTGCCGCTGGCCTGCCGTGGCGGGCCGATCAGGGCGTCGGCAAAGGCGGTGGCGCTGTCCATATCCGCGATGATGGTCCAGTCCACCACCGTCGCCTGATTGCTGGCCCATTCGACGTAAGTGACCGCGATGGACCCATAAAGCGTGTTCTGGATCGCCTTGACGACCGCAGGATCGGTGATCGCGGTGGCATAGGATTGGCGCTGAAACAGCAGTTCATCCGCGTCGATCGACCCCGACGCATCGGCGAGCAGGACCAGTTCAAGGTCCGTCTCGATCTGCTGGGCCAAGGCGGGCGAGGCGAGGAACAGGGCAAGGATCAGGTGGCGCATATTTGGGATGATAGGGCGCGGATGACGTTAGGGAAAGGGGTAGGATGCGCAGCTTACGGGCGCGCGCATTCTGCGCACCGCCCCACATCAAACATCCAGCTCCTCCACGAACCGCGCGTTTTCCTGGATATACTGGAACCGCAGTTCCGGTTTCTTCCCCATGAGCCGCTCGACCAGATCGGCGGTGTCGCCGGGGACATCGTCATGCACCGTCACGCGGATCAGTTTGCGGGTGGCGGGGTCCATCGTGGTTTCCTTGAGGTCTTTGGCGTCCATCTCGCCCAGACCCTTGAAGCGTTGTACGTCGATTTTGCCTTTGCCGCCAAGGCCCTTGGCCATCATCTTTTCCTTTTCGGCGTCATCCGCCACATAGACGCGCCGCGCGCCTTGGGTCAGCCGATAGAGCGGCGGGCAGGCCAGATACAGATGCCCGTGGTCGATCAGCGGGCGCATCTGGGTGAAAAAGAACGTCATCAGCAGGCTGGCGATATGCGCGCCGTCCACATCGGCATCGGTCATGATGATGATCTTTTCATAGCGCAAATCATCAACGTTGAACTTGGTGCCCATGCCGACGCCCAAAGCCTCGCACAGGTCGTTGATTTCCTGATTGGTCGTCAGCTTGTTCGACGCCGCCCCCAGCACGTTCAGGATCTTGCCTTTGAGCGGCAACAGCGCCTGATTGACGCGGTTGCGCGCGCCCTTGCCGGACCCGCCCGCCGAATCCCCTTCGACGATGAACAGCTCGGTCCCCTTGCGGTCCTTGGACGTGCAATCGGTCAGCTTGCCGGGCAGGCGCAGTTTCTTGGTCGCGGATTTACGGGCGGTTTCCTTTTCCTGACGCCGCTTGAGCCGTTCCTCCGCCCGCAGGACCAGGAAATCAAGGATTGCGCCCGCGGATTTGGTATCTGCTGCCAGCCAATTGTCGAAATGGTCGCGCACAGCGCCTTCGGTCATGCGGGCTGCGATTTCCGACGACAGCCGGTCCTTGGTCTGGCCGACGAAGGCCGGTTCGCGGATAAAACAGGACACCAGCGCACAGCCGCCCGACATCAGATCCTCGCGCGTGATCAGCGCGGCCTTTTTGTTGTTGGCGAGTTCGCCATAGCCTTTGATGCCCTTCAGGATCGCGTTCCAAAAGCCCGCGACATGGGTGCCGCCTTCGGGGGTGGGCACTGTGTTGCAATAGGACTGGATGAAGCCGTCGCGCACGGGCGTCCAGTTGATCGCCCATTCTACCTTGCCCGGCTCGTTGAACTTGTCGGCAAAATCGACGCTGCCCGCGAATGGCTTGTCGGCATAGGTCGCGGATTTGCCCAAGGTTTCTTTAAGGTAATCGGCCAGACCGCCGGGGAAATGGAACGTCGCCTCAAGCGGGGTTTCGCCGTCATTAATTTCGGTTTTCCAGCGGATTTCGACACCGGAAAACAGATAAGCCTTCGACTGGATCGATTTATAGAGCCGCGCAGGCTTGAACTTTTGCGACCCGAAAATCTGTTCATCCGCATGGAATGTGACCGTCGTGCCGCGCCTGTTTTGGGTTGGTCCCAGTTTCTGGATCGGCCCCAAGGGCAGGCCGCGTGAAAACCGCTGTTCGAACAATTCCTTGTTGCGCGCAACTTGCACCACCATCGAATCCGACAATGCGTTGACCACGGATGCACCGACCCCGTGCAAACCGCCCGATGTCTGGTACGCCTTGCCCGAAAACTTGCCGCCTGCGTGCAGGGTGCACAGGATCACCTCTAGCGCGGATTTGTCGGGGAATTTGGGGTGCGGATCGACGGGGATACCGCGCCCGTTGTCGCGGATGGTGACGGAATGATCGGCGTGCAATTCCACCTCGATCCGGTTGGCATGGCCTGCGACAGCCTCGTCCATCGAGTTATCAAGAACTTCAGCCACCAGATGATGCAAGGCGCGTTCATCGGTGCCGCCAATGTACATGCCGGGGCGTTTGCGGACAGGCTCCAACCCTTCCAGCACCTCGATGCTGGAGGCGTTGTAATCATCGGGTCCTGTCGTGGACAAAAGGTCGTCGGCCATTGGCTGCTCTTTTCTTGTGGTTTGCACCTTTATGGCAGAGGGGGGGCGTCCATGAAAGACCCCGCAGATGGGGTTTGTCTTGCCCTTGGCGCTGTGGCAGGTTTCGCGCAAACGGGGGGCACGATGACGGACAATCTGACGACGATCAAGGCATTGCCTGACTGGCGCTATTTGCTGGCAGAATTCTATGAGCTGTACCGCGCGATCCCGGCGGGCGGCAGTGACCGCATCCGCAGCCATCAACGTCAGGTGCGCGAGACGATCAACCGCGTGATCAAGGCGCATGCGCCCGTCCAATTGCAGCCTGCCGCGCAGAAACCTGTCACTGCGCATCTGCGTCGCGCGCTGGATCAAGGGCGGTCGGGGATCATGGCATCGACCATCCGTGCGCTGGATACGCTGCGCACCGATCTGTCATGGCAATATGGGTACGAAAAGGTGCCGTCGGCACTGGCCGATTCCTATGCCTATGCCGAGATTGCGGGGCCGAACGGGCCGGTCGTCACGTCAGAGATTATTCTGGGCGTGGTCTTGTTCGCCCCGTCCTGCACCTATCCCGCCCATGCGCATCAAGGGATCACTGAAAGCTATGTTTGCTTGTCGGGTGCCGTGTCCGAGAATCACCAAGGCGTTTATGTGCCGGGGTCGATGATCTTTAACCCGCCCGACCATTTGCACCGGATCACTGTCGGTGACCGCGAACCGGCATTGCTGGCTTATGCATGGCTGGGCAAACCGGCTGATCTGGCAGGACAAAAGATGGTGTTCTCCCGCCCGCGCAAATAAGGTGACGCAAACATCGGGCGAAAGGAACGACCATGCGCATTTTCTTTACTGGCGGCAGCGGCAAGGCGGGCAAACATGCGATCGCTTATCTGCAGGCGCAGGGGCATATCGTCGTGAATATCGACCTTGTACCCTCCGGTCTGGACGTGTCCGAATTGCTGGTGGACCTGACCGATGCGGGGCAGGTGATCGGTGCCATGTCGCAATACACTGATTTCCACGAGCTTGATACAGGCACCGGCGTGCCGCGTTTCGATGCTGTCGTACATTTCGCCGCGGTGCCGCGCGTGATGATCGGCACCGATGCCGAATGTTTCCGGATCAACACCCAATCCACCTATAATGTGATCGAGGCTGCGGTGAAACTGGGCGTGCCCAAGGTGATCTTTGCCAGTTCCGAAACCACCTATGGCGTCTGTTTTGCCCATGGCGAGGTCAAGCCGGATTATGTGCCGGTGGATGAAGATCACCCCACCGTGCCGCATGACAGCTATGCGATGTCCAAGGTCTGCAACGAGGCAACGGCGCGCAGCTTTCAGGTGCGCACGGGCATAGATATTTACGGTTTGCGCATCAATAACGTCATTGAACCACATGAATACGCAACAAACTTTCCTGCTTTCATCGCCGATCCCGCCGCCCGCCGCCGCAATATATTCGCCTATATCGACGCGCGCGATCTGGGCCAGATGGTTGATTGCTGCCTGAAAACCGACGGGCTGGGCTATCAGGTGTTCAACGTGTCCAATGACGACCTCAGCGTCGGCATCACCGCGCGTCAGGTGATCGCGCGGTTTTACCAAGGGGTCGAACAGCGCGGCACTTTGTCGGAAAACGAAACAATGTATAGCAATGCCAAAGCCAAGCGCATGGTCGGTTTCGCCCCGCAGCATTCCTGGCGCGATGTTCTGGGCTGACCGCTTGCCCAGACCTGCCTGAGGCCTGCGGTGCCGTGATCGCGCATGACGGGGGCTGGCCATCAGGGCCGGATCACGCCCAAGTGTCACCCGCTGCACGACAGCGCGATTGCGACACGCGCCGCCCTGCGGTAGCTAGGGGCATGTTGCGCAATTTGTCTGTGTTCCCGCTTTTGTTGCCTGCACCCGCGCTGGCCCATCCGCATGTGTTTGTGCAGGTGGAAATGGCCGTGGTGTTTGATGCGCAAGGTGGCGTTGGCGTGCGGCTGGACTGGGTCTATGATGCCTATTTTTCGATGCTGGTCACCGCCGATCTGGGCATCGACATGGACGGTGATCTGCAACTGATGCCCGAGGAACAGGCGCTGCTGGACACGCAGATCGCCGCATGGCCTGCTGATTTCGATGGCGATCTAGAGGTCGTGCAGGGCGATACGATCCTGCCATTGGCCCCCAAACGCGATCATACGATGGTTTACGCGGACGGGATCATGCGCGAAACCCATCTGCGCCCCTTGGCACAGGTTGCCGACCGCAGCGCACCGCTGACGATCCTGCCCTATGATCCGACCTATTACGTCGCCTATTCGCTGGCCGGTCCGGTCACTGTCGAAGGCCGCGACGATTGCACGGTCGATATTATCCCCGCCAATCTGGACGCCGCCTATTCGCTGGTTGACGAATTGCTCTATGGCCGCCCGGCCAGCGACGTCGGCCCCGATGAAGATTTTCCCGAAGTTGGCCGGTCCTTTGCCGATAGCGTGGTCGTGACATGCGCCGGTTTGCTGTAATCCTGCTGGCCGTGATCGGGGCGGGCGCAGTTTGGCTTTGGGGCTTTGGCGGGGCCGAGCAGATCATGCGGCAGGCCGCGGCCAGCCAGATGCAGGTCCAAAATGCGATGGCGGGCGCCTTGCGTGCGCTGCAACAGGGTGACTTGGCGGCGGTGCTGACGCTGTGGGGGCTGTGTTTTGCTTACGGGTTTGTCCATGCCGCAGGGCCGGGACATGGCAAGCTGGTGATCGGCGGTTACGGGCTTGGCGCGCGGGTGCCTGTGGGGCGGCTGGCGGGGCTGGCGCTGGCCTCGTCGCTGGCGCAGGCGGCGACAGCTGTTGTGCTGGTTTACGGCGCTGTCTGGGCGCTGGGCTGGGGGCGCGCGCAGATGACGGGGCTGGCCGATGATGTGCTGGAACCTGTCAGCTATGCGCTGATCGCGGGGGTCGGGTTATGGCTGGTGCTGCGCGGCGCGCGCCATCTGCGCGCCCTGCGCAGGCCCGTCCAAGCGCCTGATGACATCTGCGCCAGTTGTGGGCACGCCCATGGCCCCAGCGTGGAACAAGCCGCCGAGGTCCGGTCGTGGCGCGATGCCGCCGCCATTATCGCGGCTATCGCAGTGCGCCCCTGCACGGGGGCGGTGTTCTTGCTGATCCTGACATGGCGGTTCGGGCTGGATTGGGCGGGGATTATCGGGGCCTTCGTGATGGGGCTGGGTACGGCCAGTATCACGGTTCTGGTGGCCTTTGCCGCCGTTGGTTTTCGCGAAACTGCGCTGCAACTGGTCAGCAACCGTGGCACCGCGCGCATGATGGCCAGCGCCGAGATCGCCGCAGGCGCGCTGGTCATGCTGCTCGCCTTGCAGTTGGTGCAGCGCAGCATCTGATTGCGCTTTACGACCCATAGCTTCGCGCCTAATGCTGGCGCAATGCAACAGATCGCCACCACATATCCCGAACATGCGCGCGCGATCTGGAAGCTGGGCATACCCCTGATCCTGAGCAATATGGCGCAATTCGCGATCCATATGACCGATACGCTGATGCTGGGCTGGTATGATGTCACCGCATTGGCAGCAGCGACGATTGCGACATCGTTGTTTTTCGTCGTGTTCATCGTAGGGGCCGGTTTCGCGCAGGCGATCACGCCCTTGGTGGCGGCGGCGAATGAACAGAATGACCAGGTGCAGGTCCGGCGCGTCACGCGCATGGGGCTATGGCTGTCGATCCTCTATGGTGTGATCGTCATGCTGCCCTTTTTCTGGGCCGAGGATATTCTGATCGCCATCGGCCAAGCGCCCATCGTCGCGGCCGAGGCGCATCTGTACCTGCAGATCGTCATCTGGGGGATGATTCCGACATTGCTGGTGATGGCGCTGAAATCCTTTCTGGTGGCGCTCGAACATACCGCGTTCATCCTGTGGGCTACGGTCGGGACGGCGGTGCTGAACGGGCTGGTGAATTACGCGCTGATCTTTGGCAATTGGGGCGCGCCGGAACTGGGCATCGAAGGGGCGGCCATCGCCTCGGTCATGGTCAATCTGCTGAGTGTGGCGCTGCTGGTCGGCTATATCCGGCGCAAGTTGCCGCGCTACGAATTGTTCCGCAATTTCCACCGCCCTGACAGCGAAATCATGCGCCGCGTGTACCTGTTGGGCTGGCCCATCGGGCTGACATCTTTGGCCGAAGGCGGGTTGTTCAGCGCCTCGGCGATCATGATGGGCTGGATCGGGCCGATTGAACTGGCCGCCCATGGCATCGCGATCCAGTTGGCCAGCCTGACCTTCATGGTGCATATCGGTTTTTCGCAGGCGGCAACGGTGCGCGCGGGCCGCGCACTGGGCCGGCGCGACGAACAAGGGCTGCGGCGCGGCGGGATCACGGCCATCGGGCTGTCGGCCATTTATGCGGCGGTGACCTCGGCGATTTTTCTGCTGATCCCCGGCCTGTTGGTATCCGTATTCATCGACCCCGCAGAACCGGACCGGCTGCGCCTGATCGAGATTGGTGTCCTGCTGGTGATGATCGCGGGGTTGTTCCAGCTGGTCGACGGGTTGCAGGTCGTCGTGCTGGGCCTGTTGCGCGGGGTGCAGGATACCACGGTGCCGATGGTGATGGCGGCGTTCAGCTATTGGGGCGTCGGTTTGCCGGCCAGCTATCTGTTGGCATTTCACTGGGGCTTGGGTGGGGTCGGCATCTGGCTGGGGCTGGTGCTGGGGTTGTTGGTGGCGGCGATGCTGCTGATGTCGCGGTTCTGGGGGCGGTCGGTGCGGATCACCCCAGCGCAAGGCTAGGCGCGCATTTCCAGATCGCGCAGCCGCAACCGCGGGTGGCGGAATAGCCCGATGTCATCTAGCCTGCGCAGATGCGGAAACAGGGCCAGATACTGGGCCAGCACCGGGCCGCGCAGGCCAAGGCTGAAGGCCGTGCCGGGATGCAGGCTTTCCACGCCGATCCCGTTGACCATCAGCGTTTCATGCGCGGCAAATCCCAGCTGATAGACATCGACCGGTGCCGCAGGGCGCAAGGCGATGAACTGGTTGCCGTCCACGAAATCATGGGCTGGAATATAGGCCGCCGTCTTGCCTGTCAGTTTCGCTACATTGCTGGTCGCGTGGTATAGCCGTGCTGCAGGCCCTAAAACAAGATCCTGCAAGGGCCGCCCGATCCCCAGCGCATCGGCGGTGATCCGCGTCAGGCCATGCCGCACTGACCCCGCATCGGAGGGTGTGATCGTCATCATGCCGCGCCACAACAGCGGCGCAAAGCTGCCGTCGATCAACCGCAGGCTATCGCCCGGCAGCAGGTCCTCGACCGCGACGGGGCCGTGACGTGTTTGCAGGATCGTACCGCGCCCCAAAGCCCCAAAGGCATCCTCGAAGGCGGGGATGGCAGGGGCCATGATGCTTGTCTCGATGATGTGGACGCCAGCAAGACAGGTGATGGTGTATTTGCGGTTAAGTCGGCTGCGGCCAGCCTCGCTTTCGGGGCGCAATGTTGCGTCGGCATGGTGCAGGGCCGGATGGGCCGGGGCGGCATTCGAACGGCTGGGCATGCGGACCCCTTGGTGAATTCATCAAACCGCAGGCAACGTCGCCTGCGACCGCGTTTGTGATCAGCACGGTAAATGCATCTGGCGGAACGGATGCTGCTATGTGCCGCTTTATGCCAGAGGCGCGGAGCGCGTGGCCATCGTGTGCGCCTCAGGCGATCTGTGCCAAATATTTTTCATGGCGATACCTCTTTTTCAGGCCATTACATGGGCCTTGTCAGGCCAGTATGCGCAATCAAGCTGGCAGGACTTTGGCGCAAACATGCAGCGGTGCGATAAAATAAGTCCCGCAGGTGTGACGGATAACGCCCTGAAATCAGGAATATTTCTGTCGGATGTTGTTGTGGCCGCCGGATGGTCGGGTGACTTTGCCATGCCGCCGTCCACCTGTCGCCGCATTGCTGCCCCGATTACAGCCGGATCGCCGCGATCAAGCGGCCATAATCGGCCTCTTGCAGATGCACGCTGCGCCGGTAGCTGAAAAAGCGCAACGGATCGGCATAGGTACAATGCCGCGTCCAATGCGCCTGACCGATGCCGCAAGCGCGCAAGCGCATCAGCCCGAACCCCGGCAGATCGAACTGGAACCGCCCCTGCGCACCGGCTGCAAAGAACCTTTCATAGCCCGGATCGGCGGCGACGAAACGGTCACGAAAATCGCCACCCACCTCGTAATTGCGCTGGCTGATTGCGGGGCCGATCACTGCCGTGATATTGTGCCGCGCGGCACCCAGCTGTTCCATCGCATGCACGGTCTGTTCCAGAACGCCGGCCAGCGCGCCTTTCCAGCCTGCATGGGCGGCACCGATCACACCTGCCTGTGCGTCGCAGAACAGCACGGGCTGGCAATCAGCGGTCAGCACCGACAGCGCGATCCCCTTGGTGCGCGTGACCAGCGCATCGGCCTTTTGTACCAGCGGGCCTGCGGTGGTGACGGTCACAACATCGGCGGAATGCACCTGATGCACGCCGACCAGCCTGTCGGCGGTCAGATCGAGCGCGCCTGCCACGCGGTCACGGTTGATCGCCACGATATCGGATTGGTCCGAGCTGCCGAAACCGCAATTCAGCCCAGAGAAAACGCCAGACGATGCACCACCCTTACGGGTAAAAAATCCGTGGCGGGTGGCGCCAAGTGCCGTGTCGGTGATGATTTCAAGCGTCATGGGTCCAGTCCGGGTGGGGGCATGGCAGTCGCAGGGTATAGCGCCATCACTTTGAACAGGTCACCCATTTCCGCAGGGTGGGTCAAGCGCCGATGTGCTGCAACATGCGCATCCAGCGCCTCTCCCGTCAACCCTGAGGCGAGTTTAAGCGCACGCGCCGTGATGCCCAGCCGTTCCAGAAACACGCCCTGCGGCGTCAGGCGGCTGTGGCGCGCAGGTGCTGCATGGGCGGCGATGGCCGCGAAATCGACATGCGCGGTCAGATCAGCCGCGCCCGGTGCTGCCAACGGGTCTGTGGGTGCATGACCCGCCAGCGCCTGAAACGTGTCCCCCAGCGATTGCCAATCGCCATAATCAATGACCAGCGCAGCACCGCCATTTGTGGTGATCCGGCCTGCGATCGCCGCAACAATGCCGGGCAGGGCAGGGCAATGTTCCACCAGATCACCGTCCTGGGTATCGTCCAGACGCGGCGTCAGCACCGCCAAAGCTGCGGCATCCGACAGCCCAAAGCATAATGTGCCGTCCTGCGCGCCGACCATCCTTTCGCGCCAACCTGCGCCCGCGCGCACGAATTGCCGGATCGGCAAGGCATCAAAGAATTCATTGGCAACCAACAGCAAGGGCGCATCGGGCAGCGTGTCGATCCGGTCATGCCATGTGGCTTGGGGCACGCGCTCTGCCTGCAAGGCGCGCAGATGCGGCGATGTTTCCACGAAATGCACCGTCACCGCGGCATGAAATCCCGGCACAGCGGCTGTGGCGCGCAGGATATCGGCCATCAGGGTGCCGCGGCCGGGGCCCAGTTCGGCCAGCGTTACCGGATCAGGTGCGCCTTGGTCCAGCCAAGCCTGCGCCAGCGACAGCCCGATCAATTCGCCGAACATCTGGCTGATCTCGGGGGCGGTGATGAAATCGCCCGCCGCGCCAAACGGGTCGCGCGTGGCGTAATAGCCGTGGGCCGGATGCATCAGCGCATCGGTCATAAAGCTGGCAATGCTGATCGGGCCGTCGCGCGCGATCCGGGTCAGCAGCAGATCGGCCAATGTGGTCATCTGCGGCGCAGGGTCGCCAGTATGACGACAAGTCCGATCACAATCATCGGCAGCGTCAGAACCTGCCCCATGGTCAGACCGTAATCGCCAAATTGCACAGCCCAGCCCAACGGATTACCAAGGCTGACGAATTGCGCATCAGGCTGGCGGACAAATTCGACGATGAAGCGCGACATCCCGTAGCCTGCAAAAAAGAGACCCGACAACAGCCAGGGTTTTTTCAGCCCGCCGAACCGGAACGCCAGCAGCAACAAGACAGCGCCCAGCACCAACCCTTCAAGCCCCGCCTCATAAAGCTGTGACGGGTGGCGCACGCAGGGCGCTGTTGCCGTGGCACAGGATTGCGCGGCATCGCCGGGAAAGATCACGCCCCAAGGCACATCCGTCGGGCGACCCCAGAGTTCGGCGTTGATGAAATTGGCGATCCGCACCAGCAAGATGGCAGGGGTCGCTGCCACCGCGATGATATCGGCCAGATCGGGCAGCGGCACGCTCTGGCGGCGGCTGAACAGCCAGACCGCAATCACAACACCGGCAAAGCCGCCGTGAAACGACAGCCCGCCTTCCCAGATACGGATGATGCTGACTGGATCGGCAAGAAACGCGGCAGGTTGATATAAAAACACATAGCCCAGCCGCCCGCCGCCGATCACGCCCAGCACGATATAGGTCAAAAGATCTTCGAGCCGCGCGGGGTCCATCGGCGCGCCGTTCCGCCACAGATGCGGGCGGCGCAACGCGGCTTTGATCAGCATCCAGCCCAGCGCGATGCCGACGATATAGCCCATCGCATACCAGCGCAGGGCCAGCGTCATGCCGAACAGGTCGATGCTGAAAATCTCGGGCGAGATATCGGGAAAGGGGATTGCTGCGAACATGCCGCAGTCGTGATGCGTGGTTACGGCGATGTCAAGCGGGCGGGCGGCTTGTCTGCGCCGCGGCTTGGCCCCATATAGGGTTCAACAGGATTGGAGAGCGCCATGCAGAACCGTAACAAGATTTTCGACGATCTGAGCCAATTGATGACCAATGCCATGGGCGTTGCCCAAGGTGCGCGGGACGAGGCGCAGACGGCGATGAAATCCATGATGGACCGCTGGTTGGCCGACCGCGATTTCGTGACCCGCGAAGAATTTGACGCCGTGCGCGCCATGGCCCAGAAAGCCCGCGAAGAGAACGAGGCTTTGTCCGCGCGGATCGCCGCATTGGAAGCCAAAAAGACAAAGTGACCTGCGGCACTGCGCAAGGCCAAGCCTGGCTTTCGCCTTGTCTTTTAGGGTCTATGCGTCGCGCGCTGTGATTGACGCTCTGTGCTGGCCGTGGCGCAGGCGGGGCATGGCGCATCCCCCGCCGCATAGTCGGTTAAAATTCGGACAGATAGGCGACAAGAATATCCAGCGCCGCCTGCAGATCGCCCTTGTCGATCATTTCGGTCACGGTGTGGATATAGCGGGTGCCAACCACAATCCCGACCGCGCGCGCGCCTGCGGCGGCCTGCTGGGCTGCCGCCCCGTCTTGGCCGCCAGCGGCCAGCATGGTCCGCTGATAGGGGATCTTTTTGCGGATCGCCAAAGCCTCGATCTGTGCGACCAACGCCTTGTCAGCGATGAACGACGAATCGCGCACATGCAGCCCGAATCCCGCGCCCTGTGTGGTGGTGGTGTCCTTTTCGGGGATGCCGGGGGTGTCGCAGGCCAGCGTCACATCAATGCCCAGCCCGATATCGGGCTTGATCGCATAGGCGGCGGTGCGCGCACCGCGCAATCCGACCTCTTCCTGACAGGTAAAGGCAACGTGGATTTCCGCGCCGCGCCCTTTTTTTGCCAAGGCGCGGATTGCCTCGATCCCCAGCCAGCAGGCGATGCGGTTGTCCAGCGCCTTGGACACGACCTTGTTGCCCATCTCGATGAAAGGTTCGTCCATCACCACGAAATCGCCGATCTTGACCTTGTCGCAGGCGGCCTTGCCCATCCCCAGATCGACAAAGAATTCGGTGACTTCGGGCACCTTTTTGCGGTCTTCGGCGGATGAGATGTGAATCGGCTTGCCGCCGGGGTTCATCACGCCTTTGAAATCGCCCTGATCGGTGCAAACCAGCACGCGGCGTGAAAACAGGTTGCGCGGATCGAACCCGCCAACCGGTTGCAGATACAAGAACCCATCCTTGCTGATATGGCTGACCAAAAAGCCGATTTCATCCATATGGCACAGCAGCATGATGCGCGGCGCGTCTTTTTTCTTGGCATCGCGGCGGCAGAGCAATGACCCCATCGGGTCGGTTGTCACCGCGTCGAACATGCCCTTGATCTCGGATGTGATCAGATCGCGTACGCGGTGTTCATGGCCCGGCACGCCGGGTGTTTCGCAAAGTCGTTTCAGCAGGTCGAGATTCATGCGGCAGGCTCCTTTGATGATTGCAATCTGGGCGGTATGGCGCTGCTTGGCAATCGTGCTGCGTGAAATATTCGTGACGGCAGGGTTATCCCCAAGAAACTGCTTTACAGGTGGCCAATCCTGCCACACGATATGTTGTAGGGGTTAAACGAGAACACTACCGCCCCTAGAGCAGGCAGCTAGCGCTAGGGCATCTGACGTCCCCCGCGCCAACACAGTGAGGCCAAGCACATGGCATTGTCCGAACATTACTTTGAAGCCGATGATCTGCACCCGATCGATCTGGTTGAACATATCGCTGAAACCCATGACTGGGAATTCGACCGTATCCATGACGACCAGATCGCAATGGCCGTCGAAGGCCAGTGGCGCACCTATTCGATCACCTTGGCCTGGTCGGCCTATGATGAAACCCTACGTCTGATCTGCACCTTCGAGATGGACCCCCCCGCCGCGCGCAAACCCGCCCTTTACGAGGCGCTGAACGCGATCAACGACCGGCTGTGGGCGGGGTCGCTGACATGGTGGGACGAACAGAACCTGATGGTGTACCGCTACGGGCTGGTGCTGGCGGGCGATCAGGTCGCAGGCCCCGACCAGATCGACACGATGATCGGTGCAGCGGTCAATGCTTGCGAGCAATATTACCCCGCGATCCAGCTGGTGACATGGGCCGAACAGACCCCCAAACAGGCGCTGGAAATAGCGATCGCCGGCGCCTACGGGCGCGCTTGAAAATTTCGCCAAGGTGGGTTTTCCTTCGCCTTGGCGTGGCGTAACCTTTTGGAATTCCGACAAGAGGTGCCGTCTATGAATATGAACGAAGTCGCCGTGCGTGGTCTGGTCTTGCTGGGCTGCGGCAAGATGGGGTCAGCGATGCTGGCGGGCTGGCTGCGTAACGGGTTGCCTGCCGCGTCGGTCTGGGTGATCGACCCGCATCCGTCGGATTGGTTGAAACAACAGGGCGTCCATATCGGCGGGACATTGCCCGAAAGCCCCGCCATCGCCGTGATCGCGGTCAAGCCGCAGATGATGATGACCGCCTTGCCCGATGTGAAATCGTTTGGCACCGGCAAGACGCTGATCATTTCCATCGCCGCAGGCACGCCGATTGCCACGTTCGAGGCTGTCTTTGGCAAAGACACCCCCATCATTCGCGCAATGCCGAACACGCCTGCCGCCATTGGCCGCGGCATCACCGCGCTGATCGGTAATGCCAAAACCGCCGATGCCGATCTTGATCTGGCCGAGGCGCTGCTCTGGGCCGTGGGCCAGACCGTGCGGCTGGAAGACGAATCCCAGATGGATGCCGTGACAGCCCTGTCAGGGTCCGGCCCCGCCTATGTCTTTCACATGATCGAGGCTTTGGCCGCCGCCGGTGTCGCCCAAGGGCTGACGCCGCAGATGGCGATGGATCTGGCCAAGGCCACCGTGGGCGGCGCGGGCGAACTGGCGGAAACCGCCGATGAAGACCCTGCGCAATTGCGGATCAACGTGACCTCGCCCAATGGCACGACGCAGGCCGCACTTGACGTGCTGATGGACAAGGACAAGGGCCTGACCGATCTGATGCACCGCGCCGTCGCCGCTGCCGCCAACCGCGCACGGGAACTGGCCAATGAGTGAGATTTCGTTCGATGATTTCCTCAAGGTCGATGTGCGTGTCGGCATTGTGTCCCGCGCGGAACCTTTCCCCGAGGCGCGCAAGCCCGCGATCAAGCTCTGGATCGATTTTGGTCCCGACATCGGCGAGAAAAAGACATCGGCCCAGATCACGGTGCATTATGCCCCCGAGACGCTGGTCGGCAAACAGGTGCTGGCGGTGGTGAATTTTCCGCCCCGCCAGATCGGTAAATTCATGTCCGAAGTGCTGGTGCTGGGCATGCCCGATGCCGAAGGCGCAATTGTGCTGGTCGGACCTGATCAAGATGTGCCTTTGGGGGGGCGTTTGCATTGAAAAAACTTCTGATCACACGGGCCTTGCCAGAGGCAATACTTGCCGCCGCCCGCGCGCGGTTTGACGTGACCCTGCGCCCCCAGACGGCGGGGCTGACCGTGGCCGAGGCTGCCGCAGCCCTGCGCGATTACGACGCGATCCTGCCCACCTTGGGCGACGGCTTTGCTGCTGCGGCATTCACCGGCGAGATCCGCTGCGGTGTGCTGGCCAATTTCGGGGTGGGTTATAACCATATCGACGTGGCCGCCGCCCGTGCCGCCGGTGTCGCCGTGTCCAACACGCCGGATGCGGTGACCGATGCGACCGCCGATATCGGCATGACGCTGATCTTGTCCGCCTGCCGCCGCGCGGGCGAAGGCGAAAGGCTGGTGCGCGCGGGCAAATGGACCGGCTGGCAGCCCACGCAGATGCTGGGTACCCACGTCACCGGCAAGACTGTGGGCATCGTCGGCATGGGCCGGATCGGGCAGGCCGTCGCGCGGCGCTGTCTTTATGGGTTCAATATGCCGGTCCTGTATTTCAACCGCTCGCCCAAGATGGTGGATATGCCCGCCCGGCAGGTGGACAGCCTGCATGATCTGATGGGGCGGGCCGATATCATCGTCGTCACCGTGCCGGGGGGTGGCAGCAATACCGGCCTGATCGACGCGGCCGCCTTGGCCGCAATGAAACCGACCGGCATTTTCGTCAATATCGCCCGCGGCGATGTGGTAGACGAAGATGCGCTGATCGCGGCCTTGCAAAAGCGTCAGATCGCGGGGGCGGGGCTGGATGTCTTTGCCAAGGAACCCATTGTGCCTGACACGCTGCGCGCTTTGGAAAACGTCGTGATCCTGCCGCATCTGGGCACCGCCGCCTTGGAAGTGCGCGAGGCGATGGGCCAAATGGCGCTGGATAATATCATCGCATGGGACGAAGGGCGCGCGCTGCCGCAGGGCCTCACGTCATAACGTCCTGACCGCCGCCAGCACTTTCACGCAATGCGCCCATCCTTTTGCACCGAAAAGGCCTGTTCGCTTTGTCCAAAATACTCCCGCGCGGCGCGCAGCGCCCGCCCAGCTGCGGCGAAATACCCGCTTTGCGCGCTAGTTTAGGCTTTTACAAAACCCGACGATACGTTTGCACGCCTCCTCAAGCGCGGCATCTGATGTGGCATAGCTGACGCGAAAATTGGGCGACAGGCCAAAGGCCGCGCCAAACACGACCGCAACACCGGTTTCGTCCAGCAGGGCCGCGGCAAAGGTTTCGTCATTGTCGATCAGCACGCCAGCGGCGCTGGTCTTGCCGATACAGCCCGCGATGGAAGGATAGACATAAAACGCGCCTTCGGGGCGCGGGCAGACCACGCCGGGTGCTTGGTTCAGCATATCGACCACCAGATCGCGGCGGCGTTCGAACAGGGCGTTATTGGGTGCCAGAAAATCCTGCGTGCCGTTCAATGCCTCGACAGCCGCATATTGGCTGACCGAACAGGGGTTGGATGTGGATTGCGACTGCACCTTGCGCATCGCCTTTATCAGCATTTCCGGCCCCGCCGCATAGCCGATCCGCCAGCCGGTCATCGCATAGGCCTTTGACACGCCATTGACCGTCAATGTGCGGTCATAAAGGCGCGGTTCGACCTGCGCAGGGGTGCAGAATTTGAAATTGCCATAAGCCAGATGTTCGTACATGTCGTCGGTCATTACCCAGACATGCGGATGGCGCAGCAGGACATCTGTCAGGGCTTTCAGTTCATCCCAGCTATAACCCGCCCCCGTGGGGTTGGATGGCGAATTGAACAAGAACCACTTGGTCGCGGGCGTGATCGCCGCCTCCAGCTGGTCGGCAGTGATCTTGAAATCCGCTGCGAGCGTGGCCTCTATCGTGACGGGCGTGCCGCCTGCCAGCAGCACCATGTCAGGGTAGCTCACCCAATAGGGCGCGGGGATGATCACCTCGTCACCCGCATTCAGCGTCGCCATGAAGGCGTTATAGAGCACCTGCTTGCCGCCGGTGCCGACCGTGACCTGCGCGGGGGTGTAATCCAGCGCATTGTCGCGCTTGAACTTGGCGCAGATCGCCTGTTTGAGCTCGGGGATACCGTCAACGGCGGTATATTTCGTCTTGCCTGCGGCAATTGCGGCCACGGCGGCGGCCTTGATATTGTCGGGCGTGTCGAAATCCGGCTCTCCGGCGCCAAGGCCGATAATATCGCGCCCCGCGGCCTTGAGCTCGGCCGCTTTGGTGGTGACAGCGATGGTGGGCGAGGGTTTGACGCGATCAAGCGTCGCAGACAGAAAAGCCATGGGGATGTCCGGTGGTCAAATTGCACTATCCGTGACATAAGACGAGGCGAGCAAACTTAGCAAGAACCAAGGAGTCCCGCGTGACCGAAACAGACAGCGATTGGTACAGCCCCGAGGCCGCGACCTTTGGCGACAGGCTGGCAGGCGCGCGCGAAGCCGCAGGGCTGAGCCAGAAAGACCTTGCCAAATCATTGGGTGTCAAGTTCGCAACCTTGGTATCTTGGGAAAATGACACGGGCGAACCCCGCGCCAACCGGCTGCAGATGCTGGCAGGGATGCTGGGCGTGTCGCTCGGCTGGTTGATGACCGGGCTGGGCGACGGGCTGGCCGCCCCCGATGATGCCACCGAAATCCCCGCCGATGTGGCAGTCCTGATGCAAGAGATGCGGCGCCTGCGCGCACAGATGGTGCAGACGCTTGACAAGATGGGGCAAGTGGAAAAACAGCTTCAGACAGCATTGCGCAGGACATGATGACAGAAACCACCGAACACACCCGCAAACGGTTGCACATGCGCTCCATGCGGCGCGGGATCAAGGAAATGGACCTGATCCTGTCGGCCTTTGCCGCCGAGCATCTGGCGGACATGGATGAGGCGGAACTGGCGCTTTATGATGCGCTTTTGTCCGAAAACGACCATGATCTGTATGGTTGGGTCGGCGGGCAATTCGCGGTGCCTGATGTCTATGCCGACATGATCTCGCGGATCGCGGCAGGTGCACATGGGGTCACGCGCCCTGCGGCGGCGCATTAACCTTATATTGGTTTGTTTGCCTTAGACCTTCTGCAGAACAGCAGACGGAGCGGCGGGATGAGCGTTCATACCAATCTGGGAAAGCAGGATAAATCCGGCTTGACGGACGCGCGCAGCGCATCTTTCATGGCGTCCTATCTGGATGTTCTGACCTTGGTCGAACGATTGCACCGTTTGCTGCTTGACGTGATCAAGGATGAATTCGAACGGGTCGGCATTCTTGAAATCAACGCGGTGCAGGCGCTGTTGTTGTTCAATATCGCCGAAAACGAGGTGACGGCAGGCGAATTGAAATCGCGCGGCTATTATCAAGGCTCGAACGTGTCTTATAATCTCAAGAAACTGGTCGAACTTGGCTATATGCACCACCAGCGCAGCGAAATCGACCGCCGGTCAGTGCGGGTGCGCCTGACCGAAAAGGGGCGCAATGTCCGGTTGATCGTGGCGAAACTGTTTGCCACCCATGCCGATGGCCTGTTGGACCGGCAGGTGCTGGACCATGCCGGTCTTGACGAAATTTCCTCTGCACTCCGCCGGGTTGAACGGTATTGGAGCGATCAGATCCGCTATATCTATTGACCGGATCTGATCTGTGCCGGCCTTACCAATGGCCGGTATTGTCCATGCTGGCCCAGGGCTCAGCCGGCGGCAGGTTGTCGCCTTCCTGCAGCAATTCGATCGAAATGTTGTCGGGTGACCGTACAAAGGCCATATGGCCGTCGCGGGGCGGGCGGTTGATGGTCACGCCATTGTCCATCAGATGCTGGCACAGCGCGTAGATGTCGCTGGTCCGATAGGCCAGATGCCCGAAATGGCGGCTGTCCGACGGCAAGCCCGCATCGCCGTCCCAATTATAGGTCAGCTCGACCGGACAATCCTCTTGTCCCGGCGGCGCCATGAACACGAGCGAAAACCGCCCCTTGTCATTGTCGATGCGCCGCGTTTCGCGCAGGCCAAGCAAGGCGTAAAACGCCATCGACGCCTCGAGGTCTTTCACGCGCACCATCGTGTGCAGGTAGGTCAGGGTCATTGTTGCAATCCTTCTGTCATCTTCACGCCAGCCTAACGCGGCTGGGCAGGGGGCGAAACAACCGAACCGATCAAAAAGGCGATAAGTGCCGCAGCCGCGCGCAGCATAACCGGCACAAGCAGCGGCCAGCAGGGCCAATGCGTTGATTTTACGTCTATTTATTAAGGGGGTTCACCAATGGCAGTCCCTAGGGGAATCGAACCCCTCTTTCCAGGTTGAAAACCTGGCGTCCTAACCGATAGACGAAGGGACCGCACTTGGTGTCGCGCTTTTAGGCAAAGCCCGCAGCGCGCGCAAGGGGGAATTTACGGTTTTTTCCGAACCCGCATCAATGCGCGGGCGCGGCGTCTTCGAGGCGCAATTGCACCGATTGGCGGCCTTGCCAGACATTGACTTCGATTCGTCCGGCAAGGTGGAACCGGGTGCCGTTATGCTGCAGCAGCGCAGGCCCCAAAGGCCCATCCATTGCCCCGAAACAGATCGCGTCGATCCGCGCACCCAGCCCGTCGCCAAAGCTGATCTTGAGATGGGTTTCGCCCACCTGTTTGGCGAAAAGAATCTGGCAATCGGGAAAGGCGAAACGCGGGGCAGGCGCGCCCGCCCCGAACGGCCCCGCATCATCAAGCAAGGTCACCAGATCGACCGTTGCCGCCCCCGGCATCAGGATACCGTCCAACCGCAGATCGGCAGGCCCCAGCGCGCTGGCCCCTTGTTTGTCCAGCAATTCCGCCAGCCGCGCCATCGCTGGTTCCAGCCTGTCCTGCGCGACACTCAGCCCCGCCGCCATCTTGTGCCCGCCACCTTTCAGCAGCAGCCCTTCGCTGGCCAGCCGCTGGATCGCAGCACCCAGATCAATGCCCGATACCGACCGACCCGATCCTTTGCCGATTCCATCCTCGAGCCCGATCACGACTGCGGGGCGGTTGGTGGCCTCTTTCAGCCGGGCCGCGACGATCCCAACCACGCCCGGGTGCCAACCTTCTCCCGCCGCCCAGACCAGCGGGCCATCCGTGCCGCGCGCCAGCGCCTGTGCGATGGCCACATCACGCACCGCCTGTTCCACGGCGCGCCGGTCGGTGTTCAGCTGGTCGAGCATATCCGCCAGATCGCGCGCCTCTGCGGGATCATCGCTGGCCAGCAATCGCGCGCCCAGATCCGCCTTGCCGATCCGGCCGCCCGCATTGACCCGCGGCCCCAGCAAAAACCCCAGATGATAGGCTGTGGGTGCCGCATCCAGCCCCGCCACATCCGCCAGCGCTGTCAGCCCCACACGCGCACGGCGCGCCATCACCACCAGCCCTTGGCGCACAAAGGCGCGGTTCACTCCCACAAGGGGGGCGACATCAGCGACAGTGGCCAGCGCCACAAGATCAAGCATCCCCATCAAATCCGGCCCCGCCTTGCCCGCATCCCGCAACTGCCGGTTCGCCTCAACCAGCATTAAAAACACAACGCCCGCGGCACAGAGATGCGCCAGATCACCGCTTTCGTCCTGCCGGTTTGGGTTCACGACAGCATAGGCCGCCGGCAGGGTCTCGCCGCCAAGATGATGGTCCAGCACGATCACATCCGCGCCCACCGCCGCGGCAATCGGGCCATGCGACAGCGTCCCGCAATCGACGCAGATGATCAGGTCATGCGCCGCAGCCAATTCTGCCATGGCGGGCTCATTGGGGCCATAGCCTTCGTCGATGCGGTCAGGGATATAGAGCGTCGCGCGCAATCCCCGCTGCCGCAGCCAGACGATCAAAAGCGCAGCCGACGCCCCGCCATCTACGTCATAATCGGCAAAAACCGCGATCCGCTCGCGCCCTGCCACGGCCTGCAAAAACCGCGTGGCCGCCTTTTCCATGTCACGCAAACTGCGCGGATCAGGCAGCAGATCGCGCAGGGTCGGAGCCAGAAACAACGCCGCCTCCTGCGACGGCACGCCGCGCCGCGCAAGCGTCCGGCACAGCGCGGGCGGCAGGTTGGTCGCCTGCACCATCGCCTCGGCAGCGCGGTCTTCCTGCGCGTTTGGCCCAACCCAACGGCGACCGGTCAAGGACGCAGCCACCCCTAGAAACGCATGATCTTGTGGTATGTTCATGCACCCATACTAGCAGCGCCGCCGCCGCCATGCCACGCCCTGACTTCTTATTTCCTAAAATACTCCCGCCGGAGGCGGCGCGTCAGCGCCTCAGCGCACGGGATTGCGATAGATCATCCGCCGCACCGATCCAGTTTTGGACCGCATCAGGATCGTCTCGGCGGTGACAAAACCGACCTCGCGCTTGATGCCCGGTACCAAAGATCCATCCGTGACACCGGTCGCGGCAAAGATCACATCGCCTGTCACAAGGTCGTCGCGGGTATAGACACGGTCAAAATTGGTGATCCCGGCCTTGGTTGCGCGCGCGCGCTCATCATCGTTGCGAAACAAAAGCCGGCCGAAAATCTGCCCGCCCATGCATTTCAGCGCGGCTGCGGCCAGCACACCTTCGGGCGCACCGCCAGACCCCATATACATGTCGATGCCGGTGATATCGGGTTCGGCGCAATGCATGACACCGGCGACATCACCATCGGTGATCAGCCGGATCGCAGCGCCAGTGGCGCGGATTTCGGCAATCATATCCTCGTGGCGCGGGCGTTCCAGCACGCAGACGGTGATATCCTTGGTCGAACAGCCCTTGGCGGCGGCCAGCGCCGAAACACGTTCCGCAGGCGACATATCCAGCGTCACGACACCGGTGCGAAAACCCGGCCCGATCGCCAGCTTGTCCATATAGACATCCGGCGCATGCAACATCGACCCGCGCGGGCCCATCGCAATCACGGCCAATGCATTGGGCATGTCCTTGGCGGTCAGCGTGGTGCCTTCCAGCGGGTCAAGCGCGATATCCACGCCCGGCCCATTGCCGGTGCCGACCTCTTCGCCGATGAACAGCATCGGGGCTTCGTCGCGTTCACCCTCGCCGATCACCACGACACCGGCAATATCGAGCTTGTTGAGCTGATTGCGCATCGCATCCACCGCCGCCTGATCGGCGGCCTTTTCATCGCCGCGCCCGATCAGAGAGGCGCAGGCGATGGCGGCAGCTTCAGAGACGCGGGCCAGACCGAGCGACAGGTTGCGGTCGTTGAAATCGGCGGGGCTGGGCATATGGGTATTCCTTCGGGATGTTCGCCCCGACGTAAACCCTGCTTGGGCCACGGTCGCAAGGCTGTTTGCGCTAAACCGCCTCGATCCGGATCGCTACTGGATCGCCCGACACCACGCCGGTGTCCTTGAACGCGGCCAAAGCCTCGTCCAATGCGGTGCGGGTCGTCTTATGCGTCACGATCAACACAGGTGCCGTGGGTTCGGCATGGCCATATTGGCGCATCCGGTCGATGGAAATGCCCGCATCGCCCAAGGCGCGCGCGACCTTGGCCAGCGCGCCGGGTTTATCAAGCAGTTGCAGTCGCAGATAATAGGGGGCGGGGACCGCCGCCAATGCGGGGCGCGCGCGCCGTAGGCTGGTCGCGGGCTGACCAAAGGTCGAAATCCGCAGGCCGCGCGCGATATCCATCACATCGCCCATCACGGCACTGGCGGTCGGGCCTTCGCCTGCACCGGGGCCACGCAACACGATCTGGCCGACCGAATCGCCTTCCAGCACAATCATATTGGTGCCGCCCTGCAACTGGCCAAGTGGTGATGTGTCCGGCACCAAACAAGGCGACATCCGTTGTTCCAGCCCGCGCCCGGTCATCTGTGCGACACCCAAAAGCTTGATCTTGAATCCCATATCGGCGGCTTGGCGGATATCTTCGATACTGACCGCACCAATCCCTTCCAGCTGCACGGCGTCGAAATCCACCTGCGTGCCGAATGCGATGGCCGATAACAGCGCAAGCTTATGCCCCGCATCGATCCCGCCCACATCCAGTTCTGGGTCGGCTTCCAGATAGCCAAGGGCATTGGCCTCGTCGAACACCTCGCTATAGGTCAGGCCCGCGTTTTCCATGCGGGTCAGGATGTAATTGCAGCTTCCGTTCATCACGCCCATGATCCGGGTGATGTCATTGGCGGCCAGCCCTTCGGTCAGCGCCTTGACGACGGGAATACCACCAGCAACGGCCGCCTCAAAGCGGACCACACGGCCTGCGGCCTCGGCGGCTTCGGCGATGGCCTGACCGTGCACGGCCAGCAGCGCCTTGTTGGCGGAAACCACATCCTTGCCTGCGGCAATTGCGGCCTCGGTCGCGTCCTTTGCGGGGCCATCATGGCCGCCCATCACCTCGATGAACAGATCGACATCATCGCGGCGGGCAAGGGCCACAGGATCATCTTCCCATGCATAGCCCGACAGATCGACGCCGCGATCCTTGTCACGGCTGCGCGCCGATACCGCACTGATCGAGATCGCACGACCAGAGCGCGCCTGCAACAGATCGGCATGTTTCTGCACGATCCGCACGACGCCCACGCCAACGGTGCCCAGTCCCGCAATGCCGAGCCTTAAGGGGTGTGTCATGCTGTCAAATCCATCTGTGTCGCGGTTTCCATGCGGTGTAGCGAATAGATATGGCTACTGCAACGCGTCCGGATCAATCGCGCGCAGCGTCGCCGCACGGCGTTGCAACGCGGCCAGCCGGTTTTCCATGCCGTCCGCTTCGGTCATGACCGGTGCGGGCAGATCTTCCAGCGGTGCCAGACGCGGGTAAGGGGCAAGGCGCGCGGTGTCGGATAGGGTGCCGTCAAGCGCGGGAATATCCGCGCAGGCGGCAAGGATAAGCAAAAAGGGCAGGGCATAGCGCATGTGGCAGACAATAGACATGCAGCGGCCTTTGCAGCAAGTCGGGCTTTTCATTTGAACGACTGTTCAGTTAGATGGGCCCATGGCGCGCAAACAAGGGTCTCATTCCGATATCACCGGCCCACGGGTGCAGGACACGGCCTTGCGGCTGATCGCGCGGCATGGCTATGCGGCCGTGTCGATGCGCCAGATCGCGGCTGAGGTGGGCGTACAGGCGGGGGCGCTATATAATTACACCCCTGACAAGCAGACCTTGCTGTTCAATCTGATGCGCGCGCATATGCAGGAGGTGCTGGATGCGCTGGCCGCGGCCGATCTGCGCGGTGATCCGCCCGCGCGGCTGGATGGGTTCACGCGGTTTCATATACGGTTCCATCTGCCGCGGCCGGATCAGGTGTTCGTATCCTATATGGAATTGCGCAACCTTGCGCCTGAAAACTTTGCCATTCTGGAATCCATGCGCCGCGACTATGAAACCGCGCTTGAAGATATCCTGCGCGACGGGGTGGCGGCAGGCGTGTTTGCCGTGCCTGACACGCGGATCGCGACAATGGCAATCATTGCCATGTTGACCGGGCTCAGCCATTGGTACCGCGAAGGTGGCAGGCTGGGCATGGATGCGATCGAAGAAATCTATTGCAACCTTGTTCAGAAATCCGTCCGGCGCTGACGCGAAAGGCTATCCATGTTCAACCCCGATCACACCGGCGGTTATCCTACCGTCCATGCTTCCGAGGGGCGCCGTTATTTTGCCTGTGCGGTAATCTACGGCTTGGGCGGATTGCTGATCTATACGGCGATGGCCCATCCGCCTGACCTGATCTGGTTGATCTTTATGTTGGGTTTCGGGGCGGCGATGCTGTGGCTGGGGGAAATGATGCGCCGTGCCACGCGGTTGGGCATTGTGCTGACCGACGCCGACCTGCGCGACACCGATGGTATGGTTCTGGTGCGGATCGACGATATCGCGCTGGTGGACCGTGGCGCGCTGGCGATGAAACCGGCCAATGGCTTTACGCTGGTGCTGCACAAACGTCAGCCGCCGGGCTGGTCGCCCGGCATGTGGTGGCGGATCGGTAAACGCGTGGGCATTGGCGGTGTCACCGCAGCAGGCCCGGCCAAGTTCATGGCCGAACAGATCGCCCTGCGTATCAAGGCGCGCAGCGGCTGATCAGCAAATCTCGTCGCCATTGGTCGGGATCGACGGTGTCGGGTCAAAGCAGATCGCTGGCACGAACCGTGGCGATATGACCGTGAACGTCGTCATCTGGACCGGATCCAGAGTGTTGTTCGTGAAGGGCGCGATGCCCAGCGAAAACGGCGCGCGATAGGCGGCGCTTGTTTCAACAAGAAGCGATGTCGCCCCATCCGCCAGCAGCGGCAGGCGGTCTGTCATCAAGGCAAGATCGGCATCCGTCAGCGCCTGACCCATACCGCGACTTTCAGACCAGCGCAGCACATAGCGGTTCGCTCCCGCGTCCCATGCATAGGATGTGACACGCAGGGTGGGGGCGGGGTCGAATTCGACCAGCGTGCGCAGTAGCGCCTGCGCTGCATCAACATAGCCCGCACCGATGGCAACAGGCGCGCTGGCCTCGCGGCTGAACATATCCGCGATGGTCAGGCCTGCGCGCGCGCTGCGGGTTTCCGCGCGGAAGGCATCGAAATAAACCAGCGTGGACAACAAGGCCCATGTGATGATCGGCGTCACCAGCACCAGTTCAATGGCGGCTGATCCATCTTCGTTATCGCGAAAGCGTTTGATCAGATCGGTCATCATGATCCTGGTGTGTTTCGGAACGGTTCCACGACGAAAGCCGTGGTCGAGACCAGCGCATAAGACCCGCCCGCCGCGCTGTCTGCATTGGCGTCAACAATGGTGCGGCCCAAAAGGCTGGTCGGCAGCACCGGATCAAGCCGGACGCAAACGCGCAGAAAAATCAATTCGTTATTGCCGCCGCTGGTGAAGGACGTGACAGGCTGAACTTCGGCGCCCCGATCAATGCATTGCACCGTGTCGGGCACATCGACCCAATTGCGCAGGTCGCGGCGGATCATTTCCAGCTGCAACTGGTTTTCGCAATCGGGCAAGAGCCGCGCCACGTTGCAGATATTGGTGCGCAGGCTGGCGCGGGTCGGGTTGGGGATTGCCCCGATGCGCACATCACGCACCACGACATCTACCGCCCGTTCCAGCGCGAAATGGCGCAGCGAAATCATCCCGCTTTCGTAGGTCATCAGAAAGAAAGTCATGAACACCGGAAAGATGATCACGAATTCAACCGTGACCACACCATCCTCGTTGGCGCTAAACCGGCGCAAAAGATCGCGTAAACGCAAGGCGGACGTCACAGGTTCAACCTCAGGTCAGTGATCCGTTCGGCAATACCGGAAAAGACGTCGATCAGCTCGGCACCGCTGGTGCGGAAAAACATGGATGGATCAGAGGCGCAGTTGCGCATCTGCAGGTCGGCGGCGCTGTTCGGCTGCACCTCGAATGCGACGGTATAGACGTCCACACTGCGCGCGGGTTGGTTGGCCAATGTGCAAATCGCCTCGAACCTGCCAACGTTGGTGGCGGCATCGACAAATTGGCCACGGTTGTCCCTGCCATTGATGGACCGCGAGATGATGTAGTCGATGTCCCTTTCCTGCTGCGCAATGCGCGGTCTTTCCTGTTGCGTGATATCGCCATCGGTCATCAAAACGATGATCTTTTTGGTTTCAGGATCGTCCCATGCGGCAGGGCGGTTCGCAAATTGGGGCGGGACAAGCCCCCTGCTGGGGTCGCTAAGGTGATTGAAGGCGGGTTGGCTGGACGGGTCGAGCGTCGCAAGTGCGTATTTCATCGCATAATGCGTGCCGGTGCCGTCATGCATCCGCAGGCCATTGATGAAAGTCCGGGCCTGCGCAGGCGTGGCTATGGCATATTGGATCGATGACCTGTCCTGCGGGCACCAGCCCCAATCCATCACCGAGCTGGCGATATCCCAGACCTGGAAATGCGGCACTTGTGCGCGTCCGGCCCCGGGCAAACCGGTGCTCGACCAGTCGCTGCCGAGCATTTCCACACAAGACGATACCTGTGGAAAAAAATAATCGTCCTTGGTCCCCAGAATGCGATCATCACCCGCCAGCAACGTATTGGGATAGCGCACACCGCCCATGAAGGCGAACATCTCTGAGCCCGGATTTGTCGCGCCCGCATAGGGGATGATCGTCAAGGACACGGTACCGCCATTGGCGGGGTCCAACACTTCTTCGGCAAAGGCGATCGCCGCGGCCTGCATGTTCACGAACCGGTTGCTAAAGCGCATCGAGCCTGAAATATCCAGCACCAGCGAAATTTCGACCTTGCCGACACCTTCGGTCGCGCTTGACCGCGCGGGGGCTGTCAGACGGTCCATGCCGGCCAGCCGCAGGTAGAAGGTGTTCACATCAAGTGCGGACCGCACCGTCACGGTGCGCGAATTCCCGTTGTCCACCACGATAGGCGCGCCGACCAACGCATTGGGAAATCCTGCTTTGGCAAAGTAATCCTCGACAACATCGCGTGAATCGAGGGTCTGGTTCAAACTGGCCGCCGCCAGAACGGCACGGTCCGACACCGATTGCAGCGTCGCGCGCCGCGCCTCATAACGCATGAAATCAACCGCCATGCCGCCCATGATCAACATCGTGACCAGCAGCAGGATCGTCATGATAATGACGCTGCCGTCCTCGTCCCGTCCAAAGGCGTGCAAATATCTGATGCGCCAGCGTGGGTTGTGTGCCTTGCTTGTCAAAGGCAGCTTTGAATTTTGCATTCTGAATCCTCGCAGCTGGCGATTTTCATCGTGCCTTGTTCATGAAAGCGTTCATCTTGTGTTTATCACAAGCGGCTGGACTGCGTGACAAGAATGTTAAGATTTATGCAGTGAAAAGAGATGTTTATAGCATATTAATGGACAGTTTATCGAAATCCATATGACTGTTTATTTCTGCGAAACAAACGCCCGCAGCCGATTGATCGGATCCGGCACATGCTGGCGGGTAAATCGTCTGTTTTTTGAAAATTGCCGCTTTTCTCATCTTGTTTTAGCGAATCGCCCCTATGTTAGCGGTGGGGCGTGATGCGCCCGAACAGACCCGGCGCTGCGCCGGGAAAGGAAGGAATGACAATGAACGCCCACGATCCTGCGCAGGAACCCAGTTTCCGCGAATCCGTTGATCTGATGTTCAACCGTGCCGTTGCCCTGATGGACCTCAGCCCCGGTTTGGAGGAAAAGATCAGGGTCTGCAACGCAACCTATACGGTGCGTTTCGGTGTGCGCCTGCGTGGCGCGCTGCATACATTCACCGGTTATCGTTCGGTGCATTCCGAACATATGGAACCGGTCAAGGGCGGCATCCGCTATGCCATCAACGTCCATCAGGACGAGGTAGAGGCGTTGGCGGCGCTGATGACCTACAAATGTGCGCTGGTAGAGGCACCTTTTGGTGGCTCCAAGGGTGGCTTGCGGATCAATCCTGCCGATTGGAACGAACATGAGCTGGAACTGATCACCCGCCGTTTCGCCTATGAATTGATCAAGCGCGACCTGATCAACCCCGCGCAGAACGTGCCTGCACCCGACATGGGGACAGGTGAGCGTGAAATGGCCTGGATCGCGGATCAGTACCGGCGCATGAACACCACCGATATCAATGCTGCGGCCTGTGTGACGGGCAAGCCCACCAATGCAGGCGGCATCGCCGGCCGGGTCGAGGCGACGGGGCGCGGCGTGCAATACGCCCTGCGCGAGTTCTTTCGCTATCCCGAGGATGTGGCCAAGGCAAACCTGTCCGGCAGCCTTGATGGCAAGCGCGTGATCGTGCAAGGGCTGGGCAATGTTGGCTATCACGCCGCCAAGTTCCTGTCCGAAGAAGATGGCGCGCTGATCACCACGATTATCGAACGCGACGGGGCGCTGCATGACGAAGCGGGGCTGAATGTCGAAACCGTCCGCGCCTGGATTACCAAGAATGGTGGTCTGGCCAATTATCCGCATGCCAAGCATATCCCCGACGGGGCCAGTATGCTGGAGGCTGACTGCGACATCCTGATCCCCGCCGCATTGGAGGCGGTGATCAACCTGTCCAACGCCGACCGCATCAAGGCCCCCCTGATTATCGAGGCTGCGAATGGCCCCGTGACCGCGGGTGCCGATGAAATCCTGCGCGACAAAGGCTGTGTGATCATCCCTGACATGTATGCCAATGCGGGTGGCGTGACGGTGTCCTATTTCGAATGGGTCAAAAACCTGTCGCACATCCGGTTTGGCCGGATGCAGCGCCGCCAGGAAGAATCGCGCCACCAGCTGGTCGTGGACGAATTGGAGCGCTTGTCGGCGGACAAAGGTCTTGGCTGGAGCTTGTCGCCCGATTTCAAGGACAAATATCTGCGCGGCGCGGATGAGCTGGAACTGGTCCGCTCGGGGCTCGACGATACGATGCGGTCGGCCTATCAGGCGATGCGCGCGGTCTGGCACGGGCGCGCCGATGTGCATGATTTGCGCACGGCGGCCTATCTGGTGTCGATCCGCAAGGTTGCTGACAGCTATCGCGCCAAGGGGCTGTAGAGGCTGAAACGTAAGGTGGATCATGATCCGCCTTACACCCGCATTTGCCCTTTCGGTCTGCCGCCAATCGGCTAGAGTCGGGCTGGCGTGGTGAGGGGCAGGGCATGGGCTATTCGGGGTTTCAGATCATCAAGGAAGGGTTGTTCGGGCAGAAAGGCTGGAAACCGCTCTGGCGTGATCCCGCGCCAAAAGCGCGCTATGACGCGATCATCATCGGTGGTGGCGGGCATGGGTTGGCCACCGCCTATTACCTTGCCCGCGAACACGGGCTGACCAATATCGCTGTGCTGGAAAAGGGCCATATCGGCGGCGGCAATATCGGGCGCAACACCACCATCGTGCGCGCCAATTATTTCCTGCCGGGCAATCAGGAATTCTATTCGCATTCGCTCAAGCTGTGGGAAGGGATGGAACAGGATCTCAATTATAATGTGATGCATTCGCAGCGCGGGCTGATCAACCTGTTCCATTCCGACGGCCAGCGCGATGCCTTCGTGCGGCGCGGCAATGCGATGATCAATCAAGGCGATGATGCGATCCTGCTGGACCGCGAAGGCGTGCGCAGCCATCTGCCCTATCTCGATTTCGACAATGGCCGTTTCCCGATCTACGGCGGCCTGTATCACCCGCGCGGCGGCACGGCGCGCCATGATGCGGTTGCCTGGGGCTATGCGCGCGGTGCTGACCAGCGCGGCGTCGATCTGATCCAGAATTGCGAAGTCACCGGCATCGACATCGAAAACGGCGTTGTGACCGGCGTCCAAACCACGCGCGGCGCAATCAGGGCGCGCAAGGTCGGGATTGTCACCGCAGGCCGCTCAGGGCAGGTCGCGGCCATGGCCGGGATGCGCCTGCCGATCGAAAGCCATGTCTTGCAAGCCTTTGTCACCGAGGGGCTGAAACCCGTGATCGACCATGTCGTCAGTTTCGGCATGGGGCATTTCTATATCAGCCAGTCTGACAAGGGCGGGTTGGTCTTTGGCGGCGATCTGGATTTCTACGCATCCTACGCGGCCCGCGGCAACCTGCCGATGGCCGAACACGTGATGGAGGCCGCAATGACCCTGATGCCGATGATCGGCAAGGCGCGCGTGCTGCGGTCCTGGGGCGGGATCATGGACATGACCCCCGACGGCAGCCCGATCATCGACACCACGCCGACCAAGGGTTTGTTCATCGACTGCGGCTGGTGCTATGGCGGGTTCAAGGCGGTGCCGGCCTCTGGCTTTGCCTTTGCGCATCTGATGGCGACTGGCCAGCCCCATGCAACGGCGGCGAAGTTCCGGCTTGATCGGTTCCGCACCGGGGTCGGGTTGATGGACGAAGAAGGCACCGGGTCGCAGCATAACCTGCATTGAGCGCACGAACAGAGTATTTTGGGGAAATGAGAATGAAGGCGGATCATGCGGATTAACTGCCCCCATTGCGGCGAACGTGACCGGCGCGAATTTTATTATATGGGCGATGCCGTGGCGGTCACCCGCCCCGCACCTGATGCGGGGCCTGACGCCTGGGACGATTACCTGCACAACCGTGACAACCCCGCGGGCGACACACGCGATCTGTGGTATCACGAGGCGGGCTGTGGCGCGTGGATCGTTGTGGCGCGCAACACGCTGACCCATGCGGTTCACGGCGCAACGCTTGCGCAAAAGGCCGCATCATGAGGCTGCGCAACCCTGGCCAAACCGTAACCTTTAGCTTTGACGGCAAACCCGTGCAGGGCGTACCGGGCGAACCGGTCGCTGCCGCGCTGCTGGCCAGCGGGATCAGGCTGATGGGCCGGTCATTCAAATACCACCGCCCGCGCGGCGTGCTGACCGCCGGGTCCGAAGAACCCAATGCGCTGGTCACCGTGGGGCGCGGCGCGGCGCAGGACCCCAACCAGCGCGCAACCATGGTCGAAGTGTCCGAAGGGCTGGAGGTGTTTAGCCAGAACGCCTGGCCCAGCTTGCGCCATGACGCGCTGGCGGTGAACGACCTGCTGTCCCCGTTTCTGGGGGCGGGCTTCTATTACAAGACCTTCATGTGGCCCGCGTCGTTCTGGGAAAGGCTCTATGAGCCGGTGATCCGCCGCGCGGCGGGCCTTGGCCGGTTGAGTGGCAAGGCCAACGCCGACCTTTATGAAAAGGCCTTCGCCTTTTGTGATCTGCTGGTGATCGGAGCAGGGCCAGCGGGGCTGATGGCAGCGCTGACCGCAGGGCGGGCGGGCGTCGATGTGATCCTTGCCGATGAGGACAGCGCCATGGGCGGTCGCCTGCTGCGCGAGGTCGAGGATGTCGACGGCAGGCCCGCCGCCTTGTGGGTCGCAGATGTGCTGGCACAATTGCGCGCGCTGCCCAATGTGCGCCTGATGCCGCGCACGACCGTGACCGGCGCTTATGACCAAGGCACCTATGGCGCGCTGGAACGCATTGTGGGTGCGGACGCACCGGGTGAATGTTTCTGGCGGATCGTGGCCAAGCGATCGGTGCTTTGTGCGGGCGCGCTGGAACGGTCCATCGCTTTTCCAGACAATGACCGGCCCGGCATCATGCTGGCGGGGGCGGTGCGGGCCTATGTCACCCGCTGGGGTGTGGCGCCCGGCCGGTCGGTCACGGTCTTTGGCAACAATGATGACGCACATCGCACCGCGCGCGATCTGGCGGCGGCGGGGATCAAGATCGCGGGGCTGATCGATGCCCGCGCTGATCTGGCCGTCAGCGCCGATTATCCGGTGTTCACGGGCGGCAGCGTCACGGCAACGGCTGGCAGGCTGGGTCTGACCAGCATCACCGTCACCCATCAGGGCGGCACGCGGGTGATCCAGACAGATTGTCTGGCTGTCTCTGGTGGCTGGAACCCGTCGGTGCATCTGACCTGTCACATGAACGGACGGCCCCAGTGGCGCGAAGATATCGCAGCCTTTGTGCCGATGCCTGACGCGATCCCCGGCATGGCGGTGGCGGGGGCTTGTCACGGCGTCTTTGACACACAGGGCTGTCTGCGTGACGGGGCCGAGGTGGCCGCTGCCATCGCCCGCGACCTCGGGTTCGCACCCGAGGTGACGCTACCCGTGGCCGAGGCCCGCGCCTATGCCATTGCCCCCTTTTGGGAAACGCCCGGAAAGGGGCGCAAATGGGTCGACTTGCAGAATGATGTGACGACCAAGGATATCGCGATCTCTGCGCAGGAAAACATGCGCAGCGTTGAACATATGAAACGCTATACCACCCAAGGCATGGCGCCCGATCAGGGCAAATCGTCCAACGTGCTGGCGCTTGCGGTGTTGGCCGACCTGACCGGGCGCGGCATCCCCGAGACGGGAACGACGACGTTCCGCCCGCCTTTCGTGCCGGTCAGTATCGCCGCGATGGGCGCAGGCGGGCAGGGCAAGGGGTTTGCCCCGACGCGCCTGATGACATCGCATCACGCAAGCGTCGCGGCCCGCGCGCCGATGATCGAGGCGGGGCTGTGGTATCGCCCCAGCTATTTCCCGCTGGAGGGCGACGTCAGCTGGCGCCAATCCTGCGACCGTGAAGTGAATTATGTGCGCAATGTTGTTGGCGTTTGCGACGTGTCCACTTTGGGTAAGATCGACGTGCAGGGGCCTGATGCGGCAGCGCTTTTGGATTTTGTCTATACCAACCGCATGTCAACGTTGAAGGTCGGGCGCGTACGTTACGGGCTGATGTTGCGCGAGGATGGATTCGTCATGGATGACGGTACCGCCGCGCGTCTGGGGCCGGATCATTTTGTGATTACCACCACGACGGCCGCCGCGGGGCAGGTGATGCGCCACCTTGAATTCGCGCGACAGGTGCTACGCCCCGATCTGGATGCGCGCATCGTGTCGGTGACGGATCACTGGGCGCAATTTGCCGTGGCCGGACCCCGCGCGCAGGTGCTTTTGAACACCGTGCTGGATGAGCAGATCACCGATGAGGATTGGCCGTTCATGGCCTGTGGTGCTGTAGGTATCGGCGGTGTGGCGGGCCGGCTGTTCCGGATCTCGTTTTCGGGCGAAACTGCCTATGAGATCGCGGTGCCCGCGCGTTACGGCGAAAGCCTGTTCCGGCAATTGGTCGCACAGGCGCGCACTTTGGGCGGTGGCCCTTACGGGTTAGAGGCGCTCAACGTCCTGCGCATCGAAAAGGGCCTGTTGACCCATGCGGAATTGCATGGGCGCACCACGGCGTATGATCTGGGGCTGGCGGGCATGGTGAGCGCGCAAAAGGATTGCATCGGGCAGGCTGCTGCCCGCCGCCCCGGTCTGGTTGATCCTATGCGCGAACGGCTGGTCGGTCTGCGCGCGGTAGAAGAGGGGCGGCGCCTGACCGCGGGCGCGCATCTGTTTGCCAAAGACGCCAAGGCCGTGACCGCCAATGATCAGGGCTATGTCACCTCGGCCTGTTATTCGCCGACGCTGGATTGTTATCTGGGTCTGGCGTTTGTGAAGAATGGTCCTGAAAGGTATGGCGAGGTGATCCGCATGGTCGACCATTTGCGCGGTGTGGATACATTGGCCGAGGTTTGCCATCCGGTGTTCTTCGACCCCGAAGGAGGACGCGCCCGTGGCTAGATTGATCGCACTTGGGGCCTTTGGTGATCTGTTGCCGTTGCAGACAGGCGATGTGACTTGCACCGAGGTGATGCGCGAGACGCTGTTTTGCGTTGCCCCCTATCGTGGCCAGCACAAGGCGGTATCGGCTGCATTGAAAGCGCAGCTTGGCCTGAGCCTGCCTGCCGCCGGACGGCGGAAAATCGCGGGTGACGCGATCTGCCAATGGATCGGCCATGATGCATGGGTTGTCAGCGCGCCTGTCATGCTTGACGGGCTGGCGGCGGTCAGTGATCAATCCGACGGCTATGCCGCGCTGGATGTAGCGGGGGCAGGGGTCGAGGCGGTGCTGGCGCGGCTGGTCCCGCTTGATCTGCGCAGTACCACGTTCAAGGTTAACCATACCGCCCGCAGCCTGCTGGGCCATGTGCCTATCAGCATCACCCGCACGGGGCCACAGGCGTTCGAGGTGATGGTGATGCGATCAATGGCGGCGTCATTGGTGCATGATCTGCAGGTGGCCATGAGCGGGCTGGCGCGGCGCGGATCGGCCTGACGCTGCGCGCCAGACCGAGGCCTGCGGCGGGGATATTTTTGCTCGGAAGATGCAAACGCCTTTTCGGGTGATAGCAGCCCTTGGAAAGCAGGGGCAAAAGGCGGATACTAGACGCATGAGCCTGCCACCCGGATTTTTGGACGAATTACGCAACCGGCTGTCGCTTGGACAGGTCGTCGGGCGCAAAGTCATGTGGGATGCCCGCAAATCCAACCCCGGCAAGGGCGATCTTTGGGCGCCGTGCCCGTTCCATCAAGAGAAAAGTGCCAGTTTCCACGTCGATGATCGCAAAGGGTATTATTACTGCTTTGGCTGCCATGCCAAGGGTGATGCGATTTCATTCGTGCGCGAGACCGAGAATGTCGATTTCATGGAAGCGGTAAAGATTCTCGCGGGTGAGGCGGGAATGCCGATGCCTGAACGCGACCCGGCCGCCCAGCAAAAGGCAGATCTGCGCGGCCAGCTGGTCGAGGTGATGGAAAAGGTCATCAAGTGGCATCGGTTGCAATTGCAGACAGCGGCGGCGGCCGAGGCGCGCGATTATCTGGCACGGCGCGGCCTGAGCGCGCAGGCGCTGGCGCGGTGGGATATCGGCTTTGCACCTGCGCAGGGCGGGGCGCTGGCGCATCTGACCGCACAGGGGGTGGATGCCAAGCTGGTGATCGCCGCGGGCATCGCCGCTGAAAGCGACCGAGGTGGTGCGCCTTATGACCGGTTTCGGGGCAGGATCATCTTTCCGATCCGTGATGCGCGAGGCCGCGCCATCGGGATGGGGGGTCGCGCGATGGACCCCAACGCGCCTGCGAAATATTACAATTCCCCCGAAACGCCGCTGTTCGACAAGGGCCGCAGCCTGTTCAACCATGGCCCCGCGCGCGAGGCGGCGGGCAAAGGCAAGCCTTTGATCGTGGCCGAAGGCTATATGGATGTGATCGCGCTGGCAGAGGCGGGATTTACCGCGACGGTGGCCCCCCTTGGCACCGCGATTACCGAGGATCAGTTACGCCTGCTCTGGCGGATTGCCCCCGAACCGATCATCGCGCTGGATGGTGATACCGCCGGTCTGCGTGCCGCGATGCGCTTGATCGATATCGCGCTGCCGCTGTTGGAATCGGGGCAAAGCTTGCGTTTCGCGCTGATGCCGCCGGGGCTGGACCCTGATGATGTGATCAAGACGCAAGGCGCGGGCGCGATGCAAAAACTGCTCGATGCCGCGATCCCGATGGTGCAGCTGTTGTGGCAGCGCGAGACCGAAGGCAAGACTTTCGACAGCCCCGAACGCAAGGCCGCTTTGGACAAGGCGCTGCGTGACAAGATCAAGCTGATCGCCGATCCATCGATTCGCAGCCATTACGGCGAGGCGATCAAAGAGATGCGCTGGGCCTTGTTCAGCACCCGCCGTCCCGCCGCGCCCAGGGCCCAAGGCGGGACATGGTCGCGCAATGCCGATCCGTGGAAACGCACGATCAGCCCCGTGGCCACGGCGCGCAATTCCATGCTGGGGGCGGGGGCCGTCAGCCAAGAACATCTGCGCGAGGCGGTTATTCTGGCCACGATGATCGTCGCCCCCGGTGTAGCGGTAGAGTTTGGTGATGCGCTAGAACGCATTGATTGCCGCGATCCGGCGCATCGTGACCTGCAGGCAGCGATTTTGCGCCATCTTGGACATGCCGATCTGCAAACCGCTATTTCGGCTGATCTGGGGGCAGATGCTCTTGAAAAGCTGCTGACGCAAAGCCATGTCGCAATCAGCCCCGCGGTGCGCCGCAAAGGGCAGGCCGAGGTCGCGCGCCTGTGCCTGGCCGAGGAATTTGCGAAACTGACCGCCCGCCGCGGCCATGCCCGCGAGATCGAAGATGCGGTCGAAGACCTTGGTGGGCTGGCCGATGAGGGGCTGACATGGCGGCTGGCACAGGCCAGTGCGGCGGTAGACAAGGCCGGACGCGGCGATAACGAGGACCGCGCCGAATATGCGGTTGGCCCCAACGGGGCGCGAATGAAAAAGGACGAGCGCAGTGCATTGGACCAATTGCTCGACCAGATCAATTTTGCCAAAGGACAGGACCGGCCTAGGTCATGACATGGCAACAGAACTGAAAAACACGCGGTCGCCTGCTTGCGGTTCACGCCGATGCAGGGTTGATTCGGGAATGACCGAATCAGCCGAATCACCCTGGCTGCGTAACGACGACTTGGAAGGGTCCCTTTGATGGCTGCGAAAGACACCGATGATCGCAAGGACAACGACCAGGATGGGGATATCAGTCTTGATATGAGCCAGGCCGCGGTCAAGCGAATGATCGCCGATGCCCGCGAACGCGGCTACATTACATATGACCAGCTGAACGCGGTCCTGCCACCTGAACAGGTGTCGTCCGATCAGATCGAGGACGTGATGTCGATGTTGTCCGAAATGGGCATTCAGGTCACCGAGGAAGAAGAATCAGAAGAAAGCGATGATGGCGCCGGCGGCACCGACATTGCCACCGTATCTGGGTCGCGCGATGTCACCATCGGCGGGGCCGAGGCGGAAAAGCTGGACCGCACCGATGACCCCGTCCGCATGTATCTGCGCGAAATGGGATCGGTTGAGCTTTTGTCGCGCGAAGGCGAGATCGCCATCGCCAAGCGGATCGAGGCTGGCCGCAACACGATGATTCTGGGCCTGTGTGAAAGCCCGCTGACCTTTCAGGCGATCACCATCTGGCGCGACGAATTGCTGTCAGAGGACATCCTGCTGCGCGACGTGATCGACCTTGAAACGACCTTTGGCAACCAATTGGGCGAGGAGGGCGAGGTTGAAACCGTCGTCACCGCTGCCTCTGTGTCCGACACCAAGGAGGATGGCGGCAGCGAGTTGGATGCTGACGGCAACCCAATCAGCAAGGACGATGACGACGACGATGACGATCAGGCCAATATGTCGCTGGCCGCAATGGAAGCCGCGCTGAAGCCGCGCGTGCTGGAAACGCTGGAAATCATCGCGCGCGGCTTTGCGGATCTGTCCGACATGCAGGACGCGCGGATGTCCGCGACCTTGAACGAAGATTCGTCGTTTTCGGTCAAAGAAGAAGAACGCTATCAGACGCTGCGCTCCGAAATCGTGGTGCTGGTCAATTCGCTGCACCTGCACAACAACCGGATCGAGGCGCTGATCGACCAATTGTATGGCATCAACCGCCGGATCATGTCTATCGACAGCGCCATGGTGAAACTGGCCGATCAGGCCCGCATCAACCGCCGTGAATTCATTGACGAATATCGCGGGCGCGAATTGGACCCGAACTGGCTGGAACAGATGGCCGAGAAATCAGGCCGCGGCTGGCAGGCCTTGGTCGAAAAGTCGACCGACAAGATCGAAGAATTGCGCAATGATATGGCGCAGGTCGGGCAATATGTCGGCGTCGATATCACCGAATTCCGCCGTATCGTCCAGCAGGTCCAAAAAGGTGAAAAAGAAGCGCGGCAGGCCAAGAAAGAAATGGTCGAGGCGAACCTGCGTCTGGTGATTTCCATCGCCAAGAAATACACGAACCGTGGCCTGCAATTCCTTGATCTTATTCAAGAAGGTAATATCGGCCTGATGAAGGCCGTCGATAAATTCGAATATCGCCGTGGCTATAAATTCAGCACCTATGCGACATGGTGGATCAGGCAGGCGATCACGCGCTCTATCGCGGATCAGGCCCGCACGATCCGGATTCCGGTGCATATGATCGAGACGATCAACAAGCTGGTCCGCACGGGCCGCCAGATGCTGCATGAAATCGGCCGTGAACCCACGCCAGAGGAATTGGCCGAAAAGCTACAAATGCCGCTCGAAAAGGTCCGCAAGGTGATGAAGATCGCCAAGGAGCCGATCTCGCTCGAAACGCCGATTGGCGACGAGGAAGACAGCCAGCTTGGCGATTTCATCGAAGACAAAAACGCGATCCTGCCGCTGGACAGCGCCATTCAGGAAAACCTGAAGGAAACCACGACCCGCGTGCTGGCCTCGCTCACGCCGCGCGAAGAACGTGTGCTGCGTATGCGGTTCGGCATCGGGATGAACACGGATCACACGCTCGAAGAAGTTGGCCAGCAGTTCAGCGTCACCCGCGAACGCATCCGCCAGATCGAGGCCAAGGCGCTGCGCAAGCTCAAGCACCCCAGCCGGTCACGCAAATTGCGGTCGTTCCTGGACCAGTGATCCGGTCAGGCCTGCCCAGTCGGTTGCATCGGCTGGGCGGTGCTTGCCCCAGCCGCATGTCTGGCGCCGCAGCCGGTAACCTGGCCCAGTGAAATTGCAGATCCAGCGATCGCGTCAGGCTTTGGTTTGACGCGACAAGGCGTCGAGACATCTGCTGGCAAAAGCATGGCGGTTTGCTGGCTGCCCGCTTATCACCTGCCTGTCTCATGCTGTATCTAGCGGTCTAAAATCCCCCCTACCCAAAACCAAGGCGGGTTCTTATAGTGGCTGTGGATAAGTGGGGTCTTGCCCCAACACATAGACCCAAAGGACCCCCTTATGCGTTGCCCTTTTTGCGGAAATGTCGATACTCAGGTCAAGGATTCCCGTCCCGCCGAGGACCATGTCGCGATCCGGCGCAGGCGGTTTTGTCCGGCCTGTGGCGGGCGGTTCACGACCTATGAACGCGTGCAATTGCGTGATCTTGTGGTGATCAAATCCAATGGGCGGCGCGAGGATTTCGATCGCCAGAAGCTGGAACGCTCGATCCGGATCGCGCTACAAAAACGCCCTGTTGAACCAGAACGGATGGATCAGATGATCAGCGGCATCGTGCGCAGGCTGGAAAGTCTGGGCGATACCGACATCCCGTCTGGCACGATTGGCGAGATCGTGATGGAAAGCCTCGCACGGATCGACACGGTCGCCTATGTGCGCTTCGCCAGCGTTTACAAGAATTTTCAGGCGGCGGATGATTTCGATAAATTCGTCAGCGAATTGCGCCCGCACGCAGCCAAAGAAGACGAGTGACCGACGCCCGCTACATGGCTCTCGCGCTGCAACTGGGGCGGCGCGGGATGGGCCGTGTCTGGCCCAATCCGGCTGTTGGCTGCGTGATCGTCAACCATGGCCGCATCGTCGGGCGCGGCTGGACACAGGATGGCGGGCGTCCGCATGCCGAAACCGTCGCCTTGGCGCAAGCCGGGCCGAATGCATGCGGCGCAACTGTCTATGTCACGTTGGAACCTTGTGCGCATCATGGCCAGACGCCGCCCTGCGCCGCGGCGCTGATTGCCGCGGGTGTGGCGCGGGTCGTCGTGGCGCTCGGTGATCCCGATGCGCGGGTTGCGGGGCGCGGCATTGCGCTGTTGGAACAGGCGGGGATCGCGGTGGACACGGGGCTGCTGGCCGATCAGGCGCGCGCCGATCACGCGGGGTTTTTGTCGCGGATCACGGCCGCGCGGCCTTTCGTGACGTTGAAGCTGGCGGGCACGCTGGATGGCCGGATCGCCACCGCCAGCGGCGAAAGCCAATGGATCACCGGAACAGAGGCCCGCCGCGCGGTGCATATGATGCGCGCGCGCCATGATGCGGTGCTGGTGGGCGCAGGGACCGTGCGTGCCGATGATCCCGCGCTGAGCGTGCGCGGTCTTGGCATCCCCCGCCAGCCTGTGCGTATCGTCGTATCGCGTGCCGTGAAACTGCCGCTGACCAGCCAATTGGCGCAAACCGCGCGCCAATCGCCGGTCTGGATCTGCCACGGGGCGGAGGCCGATGTGGCCGATTGGCTGGCGCTGGGCGCTGTCAGCCTGCCCTGTGCTGTGCGCGCAGGACAGGTCGAACCAGAGGCGATGATGCAGGCGCTCGCAAGCGCAGGGATCACGCGGGTGTTTTGCGAAGGCGGCGGGATGTTGGCCGCCTCATTGCTGGGCGCAGGGCTGGTCGATGATCTGGTGGTGATGACTGCGGGCTGTGCGATCGGGGCTGAAGGCACGCCTGCGCTGGCCGCGATGGGAATCGGGCGGCTGGCGGATGCGCCGCGCTTTGCCTTGCATGATCTGGCGCGTCTGGGCGATGATGTCATGACGCATTGGCGGCGGGTCTAGGGTTGCACGGGGCGCTGCCCCGTACCCCGGAGTATTTTTGGAAAAGAGAAGTTAGCGCCACAAAGGCGCTGCGCTGGCGAACAGCCCTTGCAGTTTTGCTGTGGCGCGGTTGAGGCGCGTGGCGGGCGGGATATCGCCATGGGTGAGCCTGTCTACGATCACCTCGACCGGGCAGGGCAGGCCGCTGACCGGATCGCGGTAGCGCGGATAGGCAATCAGCGCGGCGTGAACAAGCGCCGTGAGGTCCAGTGTTTTGTTGCGCCGTGACAGTGGCATCGCGCGGTCATCGGTCAGCCCCCAGCCGGCATAGAACGGCATCCCCAGACAGCTGACCGGGCGGTCGTGCAAGAGCGCCTCGAACCCCAGAAGCGATGTCATGGTCCAGACGCAATCGCAGGCCTGGATGGCGGCGATCGGGTCAGCATCTTCTAGCACCAGATCGGCCCAGTCGCGTGCGTTGGATATATGGCCGGGCCGCAGATTTGCGCGCACGTCGGGGTGCGGTTTGTAGATGATCACGGCGGCGGGGTTTGCTGCGCGCACCGCTTGCAGCAGTGCGGCGTTGCTGCGCACGGCACCCGTGCCCAGCCGGATGCTGGCGTCGTCCTCGACCTGCCCCGGCACAAGGATGCGCCGCCCTTTGGGCAGGTCGGGCAGGGGTGTGCCCTGCAGATTGTATTTTGACAGGCCCGCCGCCCTTATCCGCTTGATCAGCGCCGCTGCGCGGTCTCGGGCGGTGTCGGGGAGCGTGGTTGATCCGGCGATCAGCGCCTCGAGCCTGCTGGGGCGGGTTGCGTCGTAATAGATGCCCAGATCGTCCAGCACCAAGGACAAGGGCGCCACCAGATCGGCACCCAGCCCGCGCGAGCGCACAAAACCATCCTCGACCAGCACCGCGTCGCGCGCATCCGTGCTGGCCCAGCGCATCAGGCGGCGGTTGGTTTGTTCGGCCTGCGGTGCCGCCTTGGCCCCGCGCGCAAACCTGACCTGCGCGTATTGGCCGAAGAATTGCTGCAAGGGGCTGCGTTTCCACAGCCGCATGTCGGCCGCGACCCAGCCCTGGTGGTCGTCACGCCAGGCGCGGGTCAGCGCCGACAGGCTGGCTGTTGCTTCCTCGAAGCTGCACAGCCGGTCGTGATAGGGGTCGTACCATGTCGGGTAAAGGATCATCGCGCCCGCGAAAAGCTGCGCCCGCGTCAGGCGGCGTTGGCGGCGCGGCAACGGTTTGCGGTCATCGCTGAGCCCCCAGCCCGCATAGAATGGCTGGCCGAAGACCACGGGTTTGTGGCCAGCCAAGATCGCCTCGAAACCCAGTTGCGATGTGACGGTGTAGACCGCGACCGCGCCTGCCAGCAGCGCCCAGGGCGAGACGGGGGCGGCACACAGGCTGATCCGGTCGCTGGTATCGGCAGCGGTGAAATAGCCCGCCTTGTCGCCGGTCATGGTTTCGGGATGGGTTTTGATCACGATCCTTTGGCTGGGATGTTCGGTTTGGGCGAAAAACAGCATTTCGCGGAACGTGTTGCTGTCGGCACCGCTGGCGGTGATTGACGCATCCATGCGGGTCTGGTCGATGACCAGCACATAGCCGGCATCTGGCACGGGCGTCGCGGGATCAAAACAGCTGTATTTCGATAGATGTTCGGCCTGCAAGGCGCTGATCCCCGCCTTGGCGCGGTTCAGCAGGACGGTATCGTCCAGCGGATCATGCGCAAGGATCATTTCCAGATCGGACGGGGTGGCGCGGTCAAAATGCACGCCGCGCCGGTCGATGTTCAACCCGATCGGCAGATCACCGGACCGTCCGGGCCGGACCGAGCGCAGAAAACTGTCCTCGACCCGGATCAGCCCCGCACCTTTGTGCCGCGCCACAGCCTCGCCCCTTAGGGCGGTGGGGCTTTGGCCCCAGACGCCGACATTGTCTTGGGGTCCGGGCGCGCCGAGCCGGATGTCGAAGCCTGCCAGCGTCAGGATGCGCCGGATGCGGGGCTGGGTCAGGAAACCGCCCGAATAGACATAAAGGTTCTGGCGCGGTTCGTCTGGCATTGCGGCAGGCTAGGCCACGCGCTGTGTCTTGGCCAGCGCGGCGGTTTGCAGATCGTGCGCCTGATCATCGCCGCAAGGTGCGGCATAGGGACCCGCTTCGGCCAGCATCATCGGGACGACATGCCGGATCAGGTTGCGCCGGCCCTTGGCGGAATAGAACCCGCCGGGTACCTGACTGGTTTGCAAAAGGAATTTCCGGAAATCGCGATAGGCTTGGGTGTCGGGGGGGCACGGGGCGGCGAAAAAGGCGGGCAGCGGTTGGTCGGACACGAATTGCGGCTTGTCATAGACTGCTGCGCCGAAAATCCGCAATGGGATCCCGCGCCATAGCACCTGCTGGCCCGCGGTAGAATTGACCGTCACCGCCGAGAGTGCGGAATCGAGCAATCGCGCCAGTTTGCCACCGCGCACAAAATGCACGCGATGCGCGATACCCTGCGCTGTTGCTGCCTGCCGGATCAGGCGGCGCAGCGGTTTGCGCCCGTTTTCCAGCGGATGCGTCTTGAAGACAAGATGATGGCCCGCCGGTGCGCCTTTGGCAAAACCGGCGATGACCACGTCGATAAAGCTTTCCATGTCGCGGAACGGTGAATGAATCTGAAAGCTTGAGTCATGCTCCAGTTGCAGCAGCGCCATGTGATAGGGATAGCCGCCCGCCTTGATCCGCAAGGTGGCCAGCCCGCGCAGCAGCGCCATAATCGGCATCATCAGCAGACGGCCTGTGTAAAGCTGCGCCTCGGTGCGCACCGGCAGGGCGCGATGCGGGCGGAATTGCGGATAACTTGCGTTTCGGAACATCACGAACCAATGATAGAGCGCGCCGTAAAAGATATGCTGGCGCATGTCGCCCCAATGGGACGGCGGCGTCGGCTGGTCTTGCCCCGGCTGGGCCAAATGCGCGCGCATGTCAGCGATGCTGAGGCTGCGTAGCTGCGAATGTCCGTTGCTGCCGCCGCGTTCATAGGTCACCCAATAGGGGCGCAGATAGCCTTCTTCAAAGACATGGATGCGCAGACCGGTGGCGCGGGCCTGGCGCACCGCCTCGGCATGGATCGGGCGGGTGTCGCCGTAAAGGACGATATCGGTGATCTGTTTGTCGCGCAGGGTGTCGGCCAATGCGCTGGGCCATGCGTCAGGATTGTCGCGAAACGGCAGATAGCCGGGGCTGCGCCACCAGAAAGCCGCATCGCCCGCGTTGAACCCGACGCGCCAGACATCGGCCCCTGATGTGCGCAGGGCCGCCGCGATCTGGCGAAAGAACGGGCCATGCGGCCCCTGCAGGAAAAGGAAGCGGCGTTGGGAACTCATAACACTGAACTGACTGAACAAACTAAACGCCAGCTTAACACGGCAATTCTGGCGGTAATGCGGCAAGCCGCCTGCTTGCCTGCACGCCTGCAAGCCGCTAGGTCAGGGGCAAGCGGAAAGGAAAGCGCATGTTCACAGGAATTGTCACCGATATCGGGCGGGTGCTGGCATTGGACCAGCAGGGCGATCTGCGCGCGCGGATCGGCACTGGCTATGACGTGGCAGGGATCGACATCGGGGCGTCGATTGCTTGTAATGGGGTCTGCCTGACGGTGATCGCATTGGGCCGTGATCCGCAGAACTGGTTCGACGTGCAGATTTCGGCGGAAACCGTGGGGGCCACAAATGTCAGTGGCTGGACGGTCGGCAAAATGCTGAACCTTGAACGCGCGCTGAAGGTGGGTGACGAATTGGGCGGGCATATTGTGTCAGGCCATGTCGATGGCGTGGCCGAGGTTGTGGCGATGTGCGATGAAGGTGACAGCACCCGCGTGACATTCCGCGCGCCAGAGGCGCTGGCGCGGTTCATCGCGCCCAAAGGGTCGGTGGCGCTGGATGGCACATCGCTGACCGTGAACGAGGTTGCGGGCCGCGATTTCGGGATCAATTTCATCCCCCATACCAAGACCGCCACGACATGGGGTGATGTTGCGGTGGGTGATTTGATCAATATCGAGATTGATACGATGGCCCGCTATGTCGCGCGGTTGCAGGATTACGCCTGATCACGCGGCCCTGTAGGGCTGTGGCGTTTTTGGCGTAAGGTGGGTCAAGACCCACGCTGCGACCTGCGCCCCTTTTCAAACCGTGGATGCTGGGCTATCTGGCAGGCAACCAAGCTGCGGGGTCGCATATGTCCATCACTTTCGAAACACCGGGTCCGGTTGAACAAGACTGGTCCGATGCGATCAGCAAGATCGAGGATATCATCGATGATGCCCGCAACGGGCGGATGTTCATCCTTGTCGATCACGAGGACCGCGAGAACGAAGGCGATCTGGTGATCCCTGCGCAGATGGCCACACCTGACGCGATCAATTTCATGGCCAAGCACGGGCGTGGGCTTATCTGTCTGTCGCTGCCCGGCAGCCGGATCGACGCGCTGGGCCTGCCTTTGATGGCGTCCAACAATTCATCGCGCCATGAAACAGCCTTTACCGTCAGCATCGAAGCGCGCGAAGGCGTCAGCACCGGCATTTCAGCGGCCGACCGTGCGCGCACCGTGTCGGTGGCGATCGACGCGGCCAAGGGCGCGGCCGATATCGCCACGCCGGGCCATGTGTTCCCGCTGCGCGCGCGCGACGGCGGTGTGCTTGTCCGTGCCGGCCATACCGAGGCTGCTGTCGATATCAGCCGTCTGGCGGGGCTAAACCCGTCGGGCGTGATCTGCGAGATCATGAAAGAAGACGGCGAAATGGCGCGTCTGCCCGATCTTGTCGCCTTTGCGCAATTGCACGGGCTGAAGATCGGCACGATCAGCGATCTGATCGCCTATCGCCGCCGCCATGATAATCTGGTTGTGTTGCGCGACAGCCAGACCATCACATCCGAATTCGGCGGTGACTGGGAGATGCGGATTTTCGTCGATGAAACTCAAGGTGCCGAACATATCGCGCTGATCAAAGGTGATATCACCACGCCTGACCCTGTGCTGGTACGGATGCATGCGCTGGACCCGATGCTGGATGTTGTCGGTGTCGGCCCCAAGGGGCGGCGCAACGAATTCGGCGATGCCATGCAGCTGATCGCCGATGAAGGGCGTGGCGCGCTGGTCTTGCTGCGCGACCTGCAGATGAAACTTGATCCAAGCGAAGAGGCGACACCCCAGACGCTGCGCCAGTACGGCCTTGGCGCGCAGATCCTGTCGGCGCTGGGCCTGCATGACATCACGCTGCTGACCAATTCACCCAAGCCGCGTGTCGTGGGCCTTGATGCTTATGGTCTCGAAATCGTCGGCACGCGCAAAATTTCGGAGATTGGTTGATGGCCGGACCCTCACACCATATCCTGCCGTTGCCAGAGTTTGACAAGCCGGTGAAGATCCTGATCGCCGCCTCGCCCTATTACAAGGATATCAGCGACCACCAGATCGCCGGAGCCTTGGCCGAGATTGCAAAGGCCGGTGCCAGCCATGAGATCGTGCATGTCCCCGGTGCGCTGGAAATTCCCACCGCCATCGGCATTGCCGCACGGATGAGCGATTTTGACGGCTATGTCGCGCTTGGCTGTGTGATCCGGGGCGAGACAACGCATTACGACACCGTCTGCAACGACAGCAGCCGCGCGCTGCAATTGTTGGGACTGCAGGGCCTGTGTATCGGCAACGGCATCCTGACCGTGGAAAACTATGCCCAGGCGGTCGTGCGTGCGGATGCAGCACAGATGAACAAAGGCGGCGGTGCTGCTGCGGCGGCGTTGCATCTGGTGGCGCTGGCGCGCAAATGGGGCAAAGCTGAAAAAGGCGTGGGCTTTACCCGCGACATCCTGATGACAGGTCATACAACCGCATGACGATTTCCAATAACCAGCGCCGCAAGATGAAATCCGCTGCACGGTTTTACGCCGTGCAGGCCCTTTTCCAGATGGAAGCCACTGGCCAGACCGTCGAAGGCATCGTGCGCGAATTCGAAGACCACCGTTTCGGCGAGATCATCGACGATGTCGAACTGGTCGAAGGCGATGTCGATACCTTTCGGCGCATGATGGACCGCGCCGTCGATCTGCAGGCCAGCATCGACCAGATGACCGACCGCGCATTGGTAGAGAAATGGCCGATCGCGCGGATCGACCCCACATGGCGCGCATTGTTTCGCGCGGCAGGGGCAGAGCTGTTGGACAAGGACACGCCGCCCAAGGTGGTGATCAGCGAATTCGTCGCTGTGGCCGAGGCGTTTTCGCATGACGGCAAGGAACCGAAATTCGTCAATGCCGTGCTGGACCATATGGCCCGCCAAGCACAGCCAGAGGCATTCTGAGCCTGCCTGCGATTGCCGGGCAAAGGGTTTGGATATGCGGCGCTTGCGCGGCATCCGGACCGATATGATCCCGATGCCGCGCACCAAAGCCTGGCGTCAAAGCCAATCTGTCCTTACGAACCCTTAGCGCGGCTGCTGGTCCGGGATGACCGGTACCAGGCCAGTCTGCTGCGCAAAGACTTGCTCGGTCTCCTCTCTCAGCAACCCTGCCGCGACGCCGAAATCGAACGTCCCGTCAAACCCCAGATCAAGGCCGAAATAGGTTTCATCATATAGATGTGCCGCACCGATGGTGGCGCGCCAGGATTGGCTGACCAGCATGTAATCCAGACCGATCGTGGCCACGTTGCTGTCATCTTCGTTATCCGAAAAGATCCTGACGCCGAGACCTGTATCAATGCTCTGCGGGCCATAGCTGACCGACAGGCCAAACCCGATGGTCGGATCGGCAGATGCCGGTGCTGCGGCAATCATCATGGCGATGCTGATGGCACAGGCTGCCTGTTTTGGTGCGCTGGCGCGTGACAGGCGCTTGGTGATGGTTTTCATGATACTCATTCCCTCGTTTATTGGTGAACCGTGACGTCACCCGATCATCACGTCAGCGCCGGATATTGTGTTGAAATCAGACCATTCTGGGGCCGATGGCGGACATTAATATGAACAAGTGATTAAGATCATCGCAGCCCGCGCGCTGCCTGCGGGGTCGTGCCGGGCGGCAAAGGACGGGGGCAGCAGGGCGCGCGATCAGGCCATGGCTTGTTTTTCGGCGCGCATGGCTTAGCTAAAGATCACAAGGGGGCGCTGCCATGACACATGACCAGGAACCAGATCTGATGCGGCTTTACCTGCGCCATTGCGCGGTGGGTTTTGTGATCGCGGCGGTCTTTGTGGCGATGCTGCTTTGGTATGATGTGGCGCGCCTTGGCAGCCTGGTGGCCAATTCCGATATCGGCTGGCTGGCGCTGTTCTTGCTGTGGTTCTTTCACGGCACCGTTTTCGGCAGCGTGCAATTCGCGATCTCGATCATGCTGAATGCGCAGGATGATGATGACGATGAACAGTCGGGCGGGCAATTGATCCCGATCCGCGTGACCGCCGGGCCGCGGCGTGGGCGGTAGGCGACGGGCACCACATCTGCCGTAGCGGTAGCTAATCCCGAGGACCTGTTTTTACAGGTGGGCGCCAGGTAGACTGACCAGGGCCAGAACAGAGCCAGCTCCCTCGGAGTTGCTTAAGGCCACTGGATTTGTACCGATGGTATACATGCAGCGCAGAAACCCGTCTGACAGACAGTTAGGGCGCAATGCGGGGTTCCACAAGTGGCGTGATCTTATTCTTCGATATCCCCACGGATCAACCAGCCATCACGGCCGACCATGGCGGCGGGCGCATAGCCCAGCAGCACCCGTTCAGCCAGAGCGATGGTCAGCAGCGCCATGCAGGTTTCGAAAAAAGTGATACTGGCGATCAGTGACATGTCAGCGCCCTTTGTAACTGGGGTGCAGGATAGCAGCGAAACCTGACCAAATTCTAAAGATCACCCGATGTTTGACCTTATGCAACGCAGGCCAGCCGCCGCGCGATTGCAATCTGTTCCCCTCTTGTTCAATATCGCGGCATGTCTTCCGGCTTTGCCTCTTCCGCCCTGCAACCCGGCCAGAGCCTCGCCCGGGGCGTCTGTCGCCATTTGCGCGGCCATGATTTCGTCAGCGTCGAGGAATTGGTGCCGACCTCGGGTCTGCGCGTCGATGTCATGGCGCTGGGGCCGAAAGGTGAAATCTGGGTGATCGAATGCAAATCCAGCCGCACCGATTTTCAGACCGACCGCAAATGGCAGGGCTATCTGGCGTGGTGCGACCGGTTTTTCTGGGCGGTAGATGCCGCGTTTCCGCTGGATTTGCTGCCTGATGATACCGGGCTGATCATTGCCGACAGCTATGATGCCGAAATCCTGCGGATGGGGCCGGACCGGCCGTTGCCACCCGCACGGCGCAAGATGCTGACGCAGAAATTCGCGCGCCATGCCGCGATCCGCGCGCAGATGGCGCGCGATCCGGGCTTTGTCAGCGCTTTTTGACGGCGCGTGCGGCTTGGGCTGCGGCGCGGATCTCGTCGGCGATTTCCTCGGCCTCTTCGGGTTCGAAATCCATCGGGATCTCTGTGTCGCCGGCCTCGATGAAAATGCGCACCATGCCCAGTTCGGTCGGGCCGATCTGCATATTGGCCTCGATATCGCGTTCGCTGTTGATACCCATGATCTGTTCCTTACTGTCTTTTGCCTGCCTACAGCGCTGCGCGATCGCTTGGCAAGTGCCGCGCGCGAAAAGCCGTGACTAGCCCTTGCAATCATGCGGTCATGCAGCTAAATCCGGCGCCAGTGCCGCCTTAGCTCAGTTGGTTAGAGCGCTTGATTGTGGATCAAGAGGTCGCTGGTTCGAGACCAGCAGGTGGTACCACCCCCTTTTCAGCCCGCAGATGATGACGGAGAACTTGATGGGGCCGACCCTGATCACATTCACGATTGCCCAAAACCCGCCGCCACGGCTGGACAAGGCGCTTGGCCGCGACGTGCCGGATGATGCCGCGCTCAGCCGGTCGCGTCTGGCCCGGCTGATCGCGGATGGCGCTGTGGCCGTGGACGGGCAGGTGGTCACCGACCCGCGTTTTCGCATCGCTGAGGGCGCGCAAGTCGCGGTCACCGTCGCCGTCGCTGTCGAAAGCCATATCGAGGCGCAGGATATCACGCTGGATGTGGTGTTTGAGGATGACGACCTGATCGTGATCAACAAACCCGCCGGCATGGTCGTGCATCCCGCCCCCGGCACGGCGGATGGCACATTGGTCAACGCGCTGATCCACCATTGCGGCGACAGCCTGTCGGGCGTGGGCGGCCTCAAACGCCCCGGCATCGTCCACCGGATCGACAAGGACACGTCGGGCCTGCTGGTCGTGGCAAAATCCGACCGCGCGCATCATCATCTGGCCGATCAATTCGCCGATCACACGGTGGAACGGCGCTATATTGCTGTCTGCTATGGCGTGCCAGAGGCCAATGACCCCCGCCTGCGCGGCATCAAGGGCACGTCCTTTGAACCCGGCAACATTCTGAAAATCCAGACCCAGCTGGGCCGGCACCGCACCGACAGGCAGCGGCAGGCGGTGTCCTTTACCGCCGGGCGGCACGCTGTGACACGGGTGCGAATCCTTGCCGCCTTGGGCGCAATGCCTGTCGCGGCGCTTGTCGAATGCTGGCTGGAAACTGGCCGCACGCATCAGATCCGCGTGCATCTGGCCCATTGCGGCCATGCGCTGATCGGTGATCCGACCTATGGCAGCCGGCGCAAGATGTCGCCCAAAGCATTGGGCGAGGCCGGCGTCGCCGCCGTCGCTGCCTTTCCGCGTCAGGCGCTGCATGCCGCGACCTTGGGTTTCGTACATCCGGTGACCGAAGAATTCCTCGAATTTTCAGCACCTTTGCCTGCGGATATGCAAGCATTGCTGGCGGCAATGGGCGCGCCGGTCTGAAATACGCTATCCCATCTGCGTGAGCGCACACAAAGGCCACTCGCAAAACTGAACTGAATGGTTCATATTGTGTTGACCAGAAGTAAAGACCGAGACTTGAAAATGGCCGCAGCGCGACCATATCTATGTTAAGCCTTTATACATAATGGAGGGCACGACAGTGAGCGACTATAAAAATCTTCCCGCACCAACCCCTGAAGGTGGATTGAACCGCTATATGCAGGAAATCCGCAAGTTCCCGATGCTGGAACCCGAAGAAGAATACATGCTGGCCAAACGCTGGGTGGACCACGAAGACACCGAAGCCGCGCATAAGATGGTGACATCGCACCTGCGACTGGCTGCCAAGATCGCCATGGGCTATCGCGGCTACGGCCTGCCGCAGGCCGAGGTGATATCGGAGGCGAATGTGGGCCTGATGCAGGCGGTCAAACGGTTCGACCCCGAAAAGGGTTTCCGCCTGGCGACTTATGCGATGTGGTGGATCCGCGCCTCGATCCAGGAATATATCCTGCGGTCCTGGTCGCTGGTGAAAATGGGCACGACATCGGCGCAGAAGAAACTGTTTTTCAACCTGCGCAAGGCAAAGAACCGCATTGGCGCGCTGGAAGAAGGCGATTTGCGCCCCGAGAACGTCAAACAGATCGCCAATGATCTTGGCGTGACCGAGGACGAGGTGATCTCGATGAACCGCCGCCTGTCGGGGGGCGATGCCTCGCTGAACGCGCAGATCGGCTCAGACGGTGAAGGGTCGATGCAATGGCAGGACTGGCTCGAAGACGACAGCGCCAATACCGCCGCCGATTACGAGGAACATGACGAACTCGACGCCCGCCGTGCCCTGTTGGTCGAAGCCATGACCGTGCTGAACCCGCGTGAAAAGGATATTCTGGTGCAGCGCCGTCTGGCCGAAGAAACCGTCACCCTCGAAGATCTGAGCGCGCGCTACGAGGTCAGCCGCGAACGGATCCGCCAGATCGAAGTGCGGGCGTTTGAAAAGCTGCAATCGCGCATGACCCAGCTGGCGCGCGAAAAAGGCATGCTGGAAAGCGCCTGAACTTTTCCGCGACCCGTCGTCCCTGTGATCCCCGTCGGAGCCTCCGGCGGGGATATTTTTTCTCGGAAGATGGGAAAGGGGAATGGCAGCGGCCGGATGATAGCGCTAGCATTCTCAAAAGGGAGATGACCATGACACCAATCCGCTGGGGCATTCTGGGTGCCGCCGATTTCGCCCGCCGTTTCATGGGCCCTGCCATCCATGCCGCCAAAGGAGCCGAGCTTTACGCGCTGGCCACATCCAGCCCCGCCAAGGCGGCACATTTCGCGGATTTCGCGCCGCACGTCATTGTGCATGACAGCTATGATGCGCTCTTGGCCGATCCGGCTGTTGATGCGGTCTATATCCCGCTGCCCAACCATCTGCATGTGGATTGGTCGCTCAAGGCGTTGGCCGCTGGCAAACACGTGTTGTGCGAAAAACCCATGGGGCTGGCGGCGGCGGATTACGACCGGCTGATCGCTGCGCGCGATGCGGCGGGGCTGCTTGCAGCAGAGGCGTTCATGATCGTGCATCACCCCCAATTTGCGCGCGCGCGCGCTCTTTATGCCCAAGGCGCGATTGGCAAGCTGATGTATGTCGATGCGACCTTTACCTATAATAACGCGGATGATGTGACCAATATCCGCAACCGGCCCGAAACCGCAGGCGGCGCGCTGCGCGACATTGGCGTTTACACCTTTGGGGCCGCCCGTTTCGTGACAGGACAGGAACCCGATGCGATCACCTACGCCGATTTGCGGCTGGAAAATGATGTCGATGTCTTCGCGCAGATCGCTGCGCGTTTTCCCGATTTTACCTATTCCGCCATTGTCTCGATGCGGATGCATCCGCGCCAGCAAATCACCTTTCACGGTGACAAGGGTATTTTGCGCCTGACCTGTCCTTTCAACGCCAATGTCTTCGACATGGCGCAATTGACACTGGAAACTGACGGGACCAGCACCATCAGCGAACGCTGGCCTGGCGTGAACCATTATATCGTGCAAGTCGAAAACTTCGGCCATACGCTGCGCGGCACGGCCCGCTATCCTTGCGCGCTGGAATTCTCACGCGGTACGCAGGCAATGATGGACATGGTCTTTGCGGCGGGCGCGCGGCGTTAACCACGCGCCACCCAACTTCTTATTTCCAAAAATACTCCCCCGCCGGAGGCGCTGGCGCTACAGCGCCTCCAACTCGTCGATCATGCTTTCGATCAGCGCCAGCCCCTTGTCCCAGAATGCAGGGTCCGAGGCATCCAGCCCGAACGGGGCCAGCAAGTCCTTGTGATGCTTGGACCCACCCGCGCGCAGCATCGCGAAATATTTGTCACGGAAATCGGGATCGCCTTCCTCGAACACAGCGTATAGCGCGTTCACCAGCCCGTCGCCAAACGCATAGGCATAGACGTAGAATGGCGAATGCACGAAATGCGGGATATAGGCCCAGAAGGTCTCGTACCCATCCGCGAAATCGAACACCGGCCCAAGGCTTTGCGCCTGCACCGACATCCACAGCGCGTTGATGTCATCCGGCGTCAGTTCGCCTGTCGCGCGGGCCGCATGCAACTTGCATTCGAAATCATAAAACGCGATCTGGCGCACCACGGTATTGATCATATCCTCGACCTTGCCCGCCAGCAGCACCTTGCGGTCTTGCGGCGTCTTGGCATTGTCCAATAGCTGCCGGAAGGTCAGCATCTCGCCAAAAACCGACGCCGTTTCGGCCAGCGTCAGCGGGGTGGATGATAAAAGCTCGCCCTGTTCGGCCGCCAGCACCTGATGCACGCCGTGGCCCAGTTCATGCGCCAGCGTCATCACATCGCGCGGTTTGCCAAGGTAGTTCAGCATTACATAGGGATGCACCGGCGTCACCGTGGGATGCGCAAAGGCACCGGGCGCCTTGCCGGGTTTGGTGGCCGCATCAATCCAGCCTTTGTCGAAAAACCGGCCCGCGATTTCGGCCATGCGCGGATCGAAACCGGCATAGGCGGTCAGCACGGTGTCGCGCGCCTCTTCCCAGCCGATCACGCGGGTCTGGTCCATCGGCAAAGGCGCGTTGCGGTCCCAGACCTGCATCCTGTCCAGCCCCAGCCATTTGGCCTTCAGCGCATAGTACCGGTGCGACAGGCGCGGATAGGCGGCAACGACGGCGTTGCGCAGGGCCTCGACCACTTCGGGTTCGACATGGTTGGCCAGATGGCGCGCGGCCTGCGGGCTGGGCATCTTGCGCCAGCGGTCGTGGATTTCCTTTTCCTTGGCCAGCGTGTTGTGGACACGGGCAAAGATCTTGATGTTCTCGCGGAAAACCGCCGTCAGCGCATGGGTCGCAGCCTCGCGTTTGGCGCGGTCAGGGTCGGTCAAAAGGTTCAATGTGCCTTCAAGGCTCAGCACATCGCCGTCCACGACAAATTCAAGCCCTGCCATGGTTTCATCGAACAGCCTGTTCCACGCGGCAGCCCCGACGGTGGATTGGTCATGCAGGAATTTTTCCAGCTCGTCGGACAATTGATGCGGTTTCATCGCGCGCATCCGGTCGAATACGGGTTTATAGCGCGCCAGATCGGCATTGGCGGCCAAAAGACCCGCCAGATGCATATCCTCCAGCCGGTTGAACTCCAGCCCGTAGAACACCAGCGGCGTGGTGAAACGGGTGATCTTGTCCTGACAATCGGCCATGAACTTGGCGCGATCGCTGTCGGTGGTGATCTGGTAATAGCGCAGGCCCGCAAATGACATGATCCGCCCTGCAATCACGTCGATCTGTTCATAGCGTTGTACCGCGCCCAGCAAACCCGCCGCGTCCAGCGATGCAAGCTTGCCTTCATAATCGGCGGCAAAGGCTGCGCATTCGGTTTCCAGCCATGCCATGTCGCGGGTGATTTCGGGGCTGTCCGGGCTGGGATAAAGGTCGGTCAGGTCCCATTCGGGCAGATCGCCAAAGCTGTTTTTTCCAGACGTATTGGCATCATAGACGGGGTTTTGCATGGCGCGGCTTTCATTGCTGTTTAGCCTATTACTTAGAGTGTCGCACTGGCGCAGGGAACCCTGTCAGCCGTAAAGCCGCAGCATTTCGCGCAGATCGTCAAGCGTATTGGCCTCGGCTACGGGTTTGTCCTGCCGCCAGCGCAACATCCGTGGAAACCGCAAGGCGACGCCGGATTTGTGCCGCGGGCTTGCGTTGATGCCTTCAAAGGCGATCTCGAACACATGGACGGCCGGCACCTGCCGGACGGGGCCGAATTTTTGCAATGTGTTCTTGCGCACCCAAGCAGTGATCTGGCGGAATTCGGCATCGGTCAGGCCGGAATAGGCTTTGGTGAAGGGGACCATTGCATCACCATCGCGCACGGCAAAGGTGTAATCGGTGAACAGATTGGCCCGCCGCCCGCTGCCCGATTGCGCATAGATCATCACGGCATCAATGGTCAGCGGATCGACCTTCCATTTCCACCAATCACCTTTCTTGCGCCCTGCCAGATAGGGGCTGTCGTGGCGTTTGAGCATCAGCCCTTCGGCCCCCACATCCCGCGACTGGCTGCGTGCGGCGGCCAGATCGTCCCAGGTGCCAAACGTCACCTGCGGGGACAAGCGCAGCGGCGCGCTGGTTGAAACCCGCGCAACGAGCCTTGCCAAGGCCGCGCGTCTGTCTGCAAAGGGCAAGGCGCGGATGTCGCGCCCGTCGTGTTCCAGAAGGTCATAGGCCATCAGGATCACGGGCGCCTCGGTCAGCAATTTGCGCGGCACTGTTTTTCGCCCGATGCGTTTTTGCAAAGCGGCAAAGGGCAGGGGGACATCATCCGCAAAGGCCAGCACCTCACCGTCGATCACGGTGCCGTCGGGCAATGCATCGCAAAGCTGGGCAAGCTCGGGAAAGCGGTCTGTCATCAGGTCTTCACCGCGCGACCACAGGTAATGGGTGCCGCCGCGCAGGATGAACTGCCCCCTGATCCCGTCCCATTTGCGTTCCGCCGACCAATCGGCGGGCGGGCCGAGGGTGGCGAGATCCTCCAACCCGTACGCCAGATAGAACGGATAAGGGCGCGACGCGTCGGTGCCGGGATCATCCGCCTCGATCAGGCTGGCCCATGTGACGCTGTCAGGCGTCCAATTGCCCATCAGCTTATGGGTCAGTTCCGGTTCCGGCTGGCCCGTGGCATGTGCCAGCGCGCGGGTCATCAGTTTCGCGCTGACCCCGATGCGCAAACCGCCCGTCAAGAGCTTGGTAAACAAGAACCGTTCCGCAGGCGGTAGCCGGTCCCATGCGGCGATGATGCCGGCCTTGCGCGCGTCATCATCCTGCATGCCCAGCGCGCGCAGATGCATGATCCAGTCGGTCAGGCTTGCGTCGCTGGTCGCGCGCGGCGCTGGCAGCACGAGTGCGATGGTTTCGGCCAGATCGCCCACGATGCTATAGCTTTCTTCGAACAGCCAGTCGGGCAGGCCTGCCACCTCTGCCGCCCAGAGGCGCAATTTGGAGGCTGTGATGACCCGCTTCGGCCTGCGTCCGGTGAACAGGGCTATGGTCCACAGTTTGTCACTGTCTGGCGCGGTGCGGAAATAATCGGCCAAGGCCGCGACCTTGGCGCTGGTCTTGGTGCTTTCGTCAAGCGCGCTGAACAGGGTGGCGAAGGCTTTCATGCCGCATCCTCGCCGCTGTCGAACCCTTCGCCTTGGTAATCGGTGCTGACGGTATGCGCGTCATGGCCCTGCTCGCGCAGCCATTGCTGAAAGGCGGTGGTATAGCCATGGGTGACAAAGATTTTCTCTGCCCCTGTCGCGGTGATCGCCGTGTTCAGCCCTGCCCAATCGGCATGGTCGGACACGATGAACCCCCGATCCGCCGCCCGTCTGCGCCGCACACCGCGCAAGGCCATCCAGCCACTGGCAAAGGCGGTCGAGGATGGCCCGAACCGCCGCGCCCAGGGCGTGCCAAGCGCGGCAGGCGTGGCCAGCACCAACGCACCGGGGTGGGATTTGGCGGTCATGGTGGTATCGACGCGGGTGGTGGCGGGCAGGGGGATGGCGATGCCGCGCAGCACGTCATTTGTGTTTTCCACCGCGCCATGTGTCAGGATCGGCCCGATGGCAGGGTCAAGCAGGCGCAAGAGCCTTTGCGCCTTGCCCAAGGCATAGGCCCCCAGGATTGCGGTCTTGCCTGCGGCGGCACTTTCGGCCCACCAGCGGTTGATCTGGTCGCGCAGCACATCCTGCGGCGTCCAGTTGAAAATCGGCAGCCCGAAGGTGCATTCGGTGATGAAGGCGTGGCAGGGGACGGGGGCGAAAGGTTCGGACAGCCCGTCGTCTACAATCTTGTAATCGCCCGAGACGACCCAGACCTGCCCTTTGACCGCCACCCTGATCTGCGCCGATCCCGGCACATGGCCTGCGGGGTGGAAAGACACCACTGCATCCCCGATGCGCAGGGCGCTGTCATAGGCAATCGTCTGCACCGCGATATCGCCCAGCCGGTGCCGCATGACGGCGGCGGTGGTAGGGGTGGCCAGATAGCTGTCCATCCCCCAGCGGGCGTGATCGCTATGCGCATGGGTGATCAGCGCCCGTGGCACGCGGCGCCAGGGGTCGATGTAGAAATCGCCCGCGGGGCAGTAGATCCCGCTCTCGGTGAAGGTCAGCACATCCGCCATGATGCATAGATAGGGTTTTTGACCGGTCTGCCAATGGCGGGCCTGTGTGGCGGGGGAGAGACCTGAGCCTCCGGCGGGAGTATTTTTTGAAATAAGAAGATGTGGATTGTGCCGTCAGCGGTGCGCGTCGAAATGTGCGATGGTCGTGGCATTGACGCTGTCGCGCATCGCAGGTTTGTCCATCAGCATTTCGTGCAAGCCGCCCTTGATGTCATGCAGCACACCGCCCCGCCAGCGCGCCATGCGGGTGCGGATCGCCGCTGGGTCGACGATGGATTCCTTGCTGCCCAAAAAGGTGATGCAGGGGGTCGCTGGGGCGGGCAGGCGGGCGAGATCACGCATTTCATGCAGCGATCTGTTCAGCCATCGTAAGCTAGGCCCGCCAAGGCCGAGGGCGGGATGCGCCGCGATCTGGCCGCGCAGGGCGGCGTAGATTTCGGGATCATCGGTCAGCATATTGCCTGCGAAGGGCTGGATCAAAGGATAGCTGGTGGCGGATTGGCCGAGGACCAGTTTTTCGTCAAATTTGAATGACAGGCTGAGCGTTGTCAGGCCCCAGGCAAAGGCGCGTGTGGCAGGGGGCATCTGGATGCCCCACATGGGCGCGGAAAACATCACAGCCTTGACATCAAGGCCGTTCATCAGCGACCGCAGGCCGATGCAGCCCCCCATGGAATGGGCGATCAGAAAGAACGGACGCGGCAGGCCCAGCGCCATGGCATGGTCCAGCAAAGCCGCCACATCGTGCTGATAATCCGCGAAATCGCCGATATGGCCGAGGTTCGGATCGCTGATCAGCCGGTCCGCCAGCCCCTGGCCGCGCCAGTCTACGGCCAGCACGCTATAGCCTGCCGCCGTGAGCGCCTGTGCCGTGATCCCGTATTTTTCGATATATTCGGTGCGGCCGGGAAAGATCAGCACGGTGCCTTTGGCCCCGTCCCCCGGCCAGTGACCGGCGCGGATGCGCCTATTGTCGCGGGTGGTCAGCCAATGCGCGGCCCCGCCCGCCGGGCCGTTTGCGACATCATCGAAAAACGGGGCCGCGGGTGCCATCAGCCAAGCACGCTGGTCAATTTCATGGCAACGCCCATATCGCCGTCAACGCTGAGCTTGCCGGTCATAAAGGCCGTTGTCGGGTTCAATTCATCGTCAAGGATCGCCTTGAACACATCCGCACTGGCGGTCAGGGTCACATCGGCGTCGTCATCGGCGGCGCGTGCGCCGGTCTGGTCGATGATGATTGCGCCTTCGTCCTCAATGACGAATTTGGCACTGCCGTCGAACCCATTCCCGCCCATCTTGGCGTTCAGCTGACTGACGGCTTCGGTGATAACATCGCTCATGATTTTGATCCTCTTGTGATGAATTGCGGTGGCATGGCTCTGGTGTCCGCCGCATGATGCGCTACATTGCTTTATATGATAGCTGATCCTCTTCGCTTCAAATGTATCGTAGCGGCACTTGTGCTGGTCTTGGGCTTTTCGTTGCCTGCGGTCGCACAAACCGACCGGCTGGACCAGCTTTTCGCGGAATTGTCACAGACCGATGAAGACGGGTCCTTGCGCATCGAACAGCAGATTATCGCGGAATGGAGCAAGAGCGGGTCGGCGTCTATCGATCTGTTATTGCAGCGCGGACAGGATGCGCTGGATGACGGCGCGGCCGAGGCCGCGCTCGATCATTTTTCGGCGCTGGTTGATCATGCGCCGGATTTCGCCGAAGGGTATTTCCTGCGCGCCACGTCGTTTTATCTGCTGGATGAAATCGGCCCGGCCATGGCCGATCTGGGCGAGGCGCTGACCCGCAATCCGCGCCATTTCGAGGCGATGCGCGGGCTGGCGGTGATGATGGAAGAAACCGGCCGCCCGCAAGCGGCACTTGAACTTTACGACATGATCCTTCAGATCGTGCCATATTCCATGCAGGCCCGCGAAGACCGCGCGCGCCTGCACCAACAGCTGGACGGCCAGGCGATCTGACCGCCCGGCCCTGACGGGGACGAAAATGCAAGGTTCCCGGATCACGGCCGTTCTCGGGCCGACCAATACTGGCAAGACCCATTACGCGATCCAGCGGATGCTGTCCTACCGCACCGGCGTGATCGGCCTGCCTTTGCGCCTGCTCGCGCGCGAGGTCTATGACCGTATTGTTGCGATCAAAGGGCCGGGCGTTGTGGCGTTGGTGACTGGCGAGGAACGGATCGTGCCGCCGCGCGCTGCCTATTGGGTTTGCACGGTCGAGGCGATGCCCGATGGCATGGGCTGCGATTTTCTGGCTGTCGATGAAATTCAGCTTTGTGCTGATCCCGAACGCGGCCATATCTTCACCGACCGGCTGCTGCATGCGCGCGGCTTGCACGAAACCCTGTTTCTGGGGGCCGAAACCATGCGCGGTGCGATTGCCGCGCTTGTGCCGGGTGCGCAATTCATGGTCCGCGACCGCATGTCAGAGCTGACTTATACCGGATCGAAAAAGATCAGCAGGATGCCCGCAAGGTCGGCCATCGTGGGGTTTTCCGTCGATAACGTCTATGCCATCGCCGAATTGTTGCGCCGCACCAAGGGGGGCGCCGCCGTCGTCATGGGCGCGCTGTCGCCGCGCACCCGCAATGCGCAGGTGGAAATGTATCAAAACGGCGATGTCGATTACCTTGTCGCCACGGATGCCATCGGGATGGGGCTGAACCTTGATATCAGCCATGTCGCGTTTTCATCGCTGACCAAATATGACGGCCGCCGGATGCGCCATCTGGAACCGCAGGAGCTGGCGCAGATCGCAGGCCGCGCGGGGCGGCATATCGAGAACGGCACGTTCGGGGTGACAGGCGAAGCCCCGCCCTTGGACGATGCTGTCGCCGAGGCGATCTGCAACCACCAGTTCCGCCCTGTCGCCAAATTGCAATGGCGCAACAGCCGGTTGCAGTTCGGATCTGTCAAGCGGCTGATTGGATCCCTTGAGGACCGCACTGACGATCCATGGCTGACCCGCGTGCGCGAAAGCGATGATCTGGCCGCGCTGAAAACCTTGGCGCAGGATGCAGAGGTCGCGGCCCGCGCAACCGATGGGCCATCGGTGAAACTGCTTTGGGATGTCTGTCGCATCCCCGATTTCCGAGGCATTTCGGCGGGCGAACATGCCGGTTTGCTGACACAGATTTACAACGATCTGCACCAGCTTGGGCATGTGTCGGCCAATTGGTTCGCCTTGCAGGTCCGCCGGATTGACCGCACTGACGGGGACATTGATACTTTGTCCAAACGGCTGGCCTATATCCGGACCTGGACCTATGTGGCTCAACGCAAAGGTTGGCTTGTTGACGATTCTCATTGGCGCGATGAAACCCGCGCTGTAGAAGACCGTTTATCAGATGCGCTGCACGGCGCGTTGACGCAAAGATTTGTGGACCGGCGGACCAGCATCCTGCTTCGCCGGCTCAAACAAAAGGAGAGCCTGTTGGCCGAGGTGAATGAAAAAGGCGAAGTGACCGTCGAGGGCGAATTTGTCGGTCGTCTGGAAGGGTTCCGTTTCCGCATGGACAAAGCAGGAAGCCCCGACGAGGCGAAAACCTTGCGGCAGGCGTCCCAGCAGGCGATTGCGCCGCATCTGCATCTGCGCGCGGATCGGTTCTATAACGCGCCCGATACCGAGATTGATTTCACCGAACAGGGTGGTCTCATGTGGGGCGATCAGGCCGTGGGCAAGCTGGTGGCGGGGTCTGACCCGCTGAAACCCGGCGTGGCGGTTTTCGTTGATGACGAGGCAGGGCCGGATGTTATTGCCAAGGTCCAGCGCCGGTTGCAGCATTTCATCGACCGCAAGATCGCAGCAGGGTTCGAACCGCTGCTGGCGCTGAAAAATGACGAGACCCTGACAGGGGCCGCCAAGGGGTTCGCCTACCGAATGGCCGAACATTTCGGCATCATCCCGCGCGGCGATATCGCGGACGAGGTCAAGGCACTGGAACAGGACGCGCGGTCTGCGTTGCGCAAACATGGGGTGCGCTTTGGCCAGTTCACGATTTTCCAGCCGCTGCTGCTGAAACCTGCACCCACGCGTCTGCGCCTTGTGCTGTGGTCGCTGGCCCGCGATCTGCAGGAATTCCCGCAAAGCCCGCCCCCCGGTTTGGTCACTGTGCCAGCCGCGAAGGATGCCGTGCCCGGCTATTACGCGATGGCCGGTTACCGCGCGGCGGGCGAGCGTGCGATCCGTATCGACATGCTGGAACGGCTGGCCGATCTGCTGCGCGACAAGGACAGCCGGGCTGGGTTCGAGGTAAACCCCGACATGCTGTCGATCACTGGCATGACGCTGGACCAGTTCGCCGATCTGATGGCCGGTTTGGGCTACAAGGCCGAAAAGGCCGAACGGGCCAAGGTCAAACCAGCGCGCGCGGATGTGACGGGCGATCCTTCTGTCGCGAAACCTGCCGACACGCCGGATCACGCCGACAATGCAGCAATGCCAACGGCCGATGTGCCTGACGCCACGCCGCAGGAAATGCCGCAGGAAATGCCGGCTGGCGCATCTGTCGAAACCCCCGACGCGCCCGAGATGGAGGTGTTCTATACCTTCACATGGGGCGGACGGGCTGTGCGCCCGGCACGCCCCACGGGTGGCGACCGCCCGCGCGGCAATCCAAAATCCAAGGGCAAGCCCAAGGGCAAACCGACAGCACAGGCGAGCAAGCCTGACAGCTATCAGGCTAAGCCACGCTATGAAAAACCGATTGATCCCGATAATCCGTTTGCGGCGGCCTTGGCGGGGTTCAAAAAGGCTTGACCGATGCGCCTCGGCCCACGATCCGGCTGGACAAATGGCTCTGGCATGCGCGGTTTTTCAAATCGCGCAGCATTGCCGCCGGTGTGGTGACGGGGGGCAAGGTGCGGGTGGGTGGCAATCCTGTCAGCAAACCTGCCCGCGCCGTAGGGCCGGGCGATGTGCTGACCTTCGTGCAGGCCGATGTCGCGCGGGTGATCCGCATCCTTGCATGCGGCACGCGCCGTGGCCCGGCGCCAGAAGCACAAGCGCTTTACGAGGACCTGACGCCAGTGACGGTGCCTGTACCCCAGACCCCCGGCAGCGACCGCAAGGGACGCCCCACCAAAAAGGACCGGCGGGATATGATGACGCAGCGTGGGATGGATGACCCTTTCACGCTTGAATGACCGCGCGATCCGATTTAGCAAACCGGCAAAGAATTACGGATGATCCCATGACCTATATCGTAAATGACAATTGTATCGCCTGCAAATACACCGACTGCGTCGAGGTATGTCCGGTGGATTGTTTCTACGAGGGCGAAAATATGCTGGTGATCCACCCTGATGAATGTATCGATTGTGGTGTCTGCGAACCAGAATGCCCGGCAGATGCGATCCGCCCCGATACCGAACCCGACATGGAAAAATGGGTCGAGTTTAACCGCAAATATTCGGAAATGTGGCCGGTCATCATCACCAAGAAAGACCCGCTGCCCGGCGCCGAAGAGATGGATGGCAAGCCCGGCAAGCTGGACCTGTTTTCCGAAGCCCCCGGCGAAGGCGGCTAAGGCAAGCGCCTGATTTCAAATGCGTTTCGTATCATACGCGGGGACGCTTCCGAAGGGCGCGTTTTTGTGGTATGATTCCCCCAATGACGCGAATGATGTGATCCCGCCCATAGGTATGAACCCGCCGGTGACGCTTGTTACCGACGGTTTTTTGTCGCCTGACGTGCCGGATTGCCATGAAAGGACAATCATGACCAAGAAGAAAAGCGAATTCAGCCCCGACCAATTTGTCGTCTATCCGGCGCATGGCGTGGGCAAGATCGTCTCTGTCGAAACGCAAGAAGTGGCCGGATTCGAACTCGAGATGTTCGTGATTGCCTTTGAAAAGGACAAGATGACCCTGCGGGTGCCGACGCATAAGGCGACCGATGTGGGCATGCGCGCGCTGGCGACACCTGATGTCGTCAATCACGCGCTGAAAACTCTGCGCGGCAAGGCCAAGGTCAAAAAGGCCATGTGGTCGCGCCGTGCGCAGGAATACGAGCAAAAGATCAATTCCGGCGACCTGATCGCCATCGCCGAAGTCGTGCGCGACCTGCACCGCCAAGACGACCAGCGCGAGCAAAGCTATTCCGAGCGTCAGCTATATGAAGCGGCCCTCGAACGCCTGACCCGCGAATTCGCCGCCGTTGCAGGCGATGACGAGAATGCGGCAGCCGCACAGATCGGGTCTGTTCTGGTCGGTCGCGCTGCTTAAGCGGATGTGAAATCAACAAAAAGCCGCGCCAGCGAGCGCGGCTTTTTGCGTTTCACAACGCCCGCCAGCCGATGTCGGACCGGTAAAACCCGCCCGGCCAGTCGACGCCTTGCGCCATGGCATAGGCCTGTTCATGCGCCTCGGCCAATGACGCGCCGCGCGCGGTGATGTTCAGCACCCGCCCGCCATGCGCCTGATACTGGCCCTCAACCCGTTTTGTGCCTGCATGGAACACCATGTGGAAACTATCCGCAGGCTGGCTGTCCAGCCCGCCGATCACGCTGCCCTTGGCGTAATCACCCGGATAGCCGTTGGCCGCCATCACGATGGTCAGCGCATGGTCATCGGCCCAGTTCACGGATATTTCGTGCAGGCGCTGCTCGGCGCAGGCTTGCAGCAGGTCCAGCACTTGCCCGCCAAGGCGCATCATCAGCACCTGACATTCGGGATCGCCGAAACGCACGTTGTATTCCACCAGCCGTGGCTGGCCGTTTTCGATCATCAGCCCGCAGAACAGCACGCCTTGAAACGGGGTGCCGCGCCGCGCCATTTCATCCATCGTGGGTTGGATGATCTCGCGCAGCGCCTTTTGCGTGACCTCATCGGTCATCACGGGCGCGGGCGAATAGGCACCCATGCCGCCCGTGTTTGGCCCTTGGTCGCCGTCGAAGGCGCGTTTGTGGTCCTGCGCGGTGCCTACCGGCAGGATCGTGGTGCCATCACAGAGCACGAAAAACGACGCCTCTTCGCCTTCCATGAATTCCTCGATCACGACAGCGGTGCCAGCGGGGCCGAAACTGCCGTCGAACATGTGATCAAGGGCGTCCAATGCCTCGTCCACTGTCATGGCGACAGTGACACCCTTGCCAGCGGCCAGACCGTCAGCCTTGATCACGATGGGCGCGCCTTGGGCCTGGACATAGGCGCGCGCGGGGGCCGCTTCGGTGAAACGGGCATAGCCGGCGGTGGGCGCGCCGGCCGCATCGCAGATCGCCTTGGTAAAGGATTTCGACGCTTCCAGCTGAGCGGCGGCTTGCGACGGGCCAAAAACCAGCGTGCCGGTGCGGCGCAGCCGGTCTGCGACACCGGCGGCCAGCGGGCCTTCGGGGCCGATGATGACAAAATCAATCGTGTTTTCTTCGACGAAATTGGCGACGGCATCGCCATCAAGGATATTGAGATCGGCACAATCCGCGATTTGCGCGATGCCTGCATTGCCCGGCGCCACGATCAGCCGGTCGCATTTGGGGTTCTGCTTGATCGCCCAAGCCAGACTATGTTCGCGTCCGCCGCTGCCCAGAATAAGGATGTTCATGGCCGTCTCTCCGCCTTTGAAAACTTGGGGCGGTCTTAGTCAGGGCTGCGGCAGATCACAAGGCCGGGCTTGGCCTTTGGGTGGCGCCGCCTTAGGATGCGGCCCAAAGCGCACAGGATCACCCCGATGATGGATTTGTTCGAAGACGGCCCCACCGACAAAAGCGCCGACAACACGCCTGAATTTTCCGTGTCCGAGATTTCGGGCGCGGTCAAAAAGACCATCGAAGGCGGCTTTGCCCATATCCGCGTGCGCGGCGAATTGGGGCGCATCTCGCGCCCGTCATCAGGGCATATCTATCTGGATCTGAAAGACGACCGGTCGGTTCTGTCGGGCATCATCTGGAAAGGCCGCGCCACTGCCCTGACCCACCGGCCAGAGGAGGGGATGGAGGTCATCGCCACTGGTAAATTGACGACCTTTCCGGGCCAGTCGAAATACCAGATGATCATCGAAGACATCCAGCCCGCCGGTGCCGGTGCCTTGATGGCGATGCTGGAAAAACGCCGCGTGATGCTGGCGGGCGAAGGGTTGTTTGATGCGGCGCGCAAGAAACCGCTGCCCTATCTGCCCGAGATCATCGGCGTGGTCACATCGCCATCGGGGGCGGTCATCCGCGATATCCTGCACCGCCTGCGTGACCGTTTTCCGCGCAAGGTGCTGGTTTGGCCGGTCGCCGTGCAAGGCCAGAAATGCGCAGCCGAGGTCGCCGCGGCCATCGACGGGTTCAACCGCCTGACGCCGGGCGGTGCCTTGCCGCGCCCTGATCTGATTATCGTGGCGCGTGGCGGCGGATCGCTGGAGGATCTTTGGGGGTTCAACGAGGAAATCGTTGTGCGGGCGGCGGCGGCATCCGACATTCCGCTGATTTCCGCCGTGGGCCATGAAACCGACACCACGCTGATCGATTTTGCTGCCGATATACGCGCACCCACGCCGACGGCGGCAGCGGAACTTGCCGTGCCGGTGCGGATCGAGCTTTTGGCCTTTGTGGACCAGCAAGGCGCGCGGCTGGTGCGCGCGCTGTCCAACGGCGTGCAGACCCGCCGCCAGCGATTGCGCGATCTGGCGCGCGCCTTGCCGCGGGTGGACACGCTGGCCGATGGGCCACGCCAGCGGCTGGATTACCTGGCCGACCGGCTGCCAGCAGCCCTGCGGCAGGCGGCGGCGCAAAAGCGGCTGCAACTGAGCGATGCGGCCCTGCGCCCCGCGATCTTGCAACGCCGACTGGCCGAGGATCGCAGGCGGCTGTCGGCACTGTCGGACCGGCTCGCGCCCGCCTTGCAACGCCGTAGTCGTGATGCAGCGGTGACGCTGGAACGGGCAGGGCGCGGATTGCGCTGTGATCTGTTGCAGACACGGCTGGACCGGCAGGCCGAACGGCTGAGCAGCGTGCTTGCGCGCCTGTCGGACCGCGCGACGCGCCAACAGACAGAACGGACTGCAAGGCTGGCCGCCCTTGACCGGCTGCGCGAAACCTTGGGGTATATGGAAACGCTCAAACGCGGCTATGCGGTGGTGCGTGCGGGCGATGTGCTGGTCACCGATACGGTGGCTGCGGCCAAGGCGGATCATCTGGAAATCCAGTTCGCCGATGGTCGGATCGCGGTGGCGTCACGACGATAGATTGTTGCAGATCAGCGGTTCGTCGGCATCGGTTTCATAGATCACGGTGCCATCGGGGACATTGATAAATGTGGCCCACATCGTGCCCTTTTGCAGATAGGTCGCCCAGCATTTGGGTTCGGGGTCGTCATCGTAAATAAAGCAGATATTGCCTTCGCTTTCATACCAGGTTCCGTACATGCAGGTTCCGTCAAAGGCCGACCACATGACACGGCGACCTGGCAGATAAGCCTCGATTCCATAGGCGGGGTTGGTGTCGGTACGAAAGGTGATCGTGCGGCCTGTGACATGGGCGTCAAATGCCTCGTCTGTCATCTTGTTCTGAGCATTGGCTTGTGTTGTCAGCAGCAACAGCAAACCGACATAGCGCAGCGCGCCAGCTGCCCACCGATATATCCGTGATCTGCATCCGTGCAGGCAATCTTGGCGCAGGGCCGGGGGCGTGGGGTCGATCATCCGTCAAGATTAGCACGGCCGCTGCCTGCGATGAAGCGAAACTGCGTGGCTGCGTGCTTTGGTCTCTGGGGCGTCGCTTTTGCGTGGTTTGCAGGGCAGGCGCGGGCTATGCTGCGCCAAAATAGGGGAATGCGGGCATGGCCAAGGACAACCAAGACGGCATCTGGAAATCCGGCAAAGGCAAAGGGCGACATACCACCAAGGGTCGCCAGTTGGATGATGGCGCCATGGCGGATATCCTTGCGCTGTTGGGCGACAGGCCGCGCCGCCGCGATCTGCTGATCGAGTTTCTGCATCTGGTGCAGGATGCATATGGCCATCTGTCCGCCGCCCATTTGCGTGCGCTGGCCGAGGAAATGCGCCTGTCACAGGCCGAGGTATACGAGGTCGCTACCTTTTACGCCCATTTCGACGTGGTCAAGGAAGGCGAGACACCCCCGCCCGCCCTGACGATCCGCGTTTGCGATAGCCTGTCATGCGAATTGGCCGGTGCGCAGGCGCTGAAAGCGGCGCTGGAAGACGGGCTTGACCCCGCACAGGTCCGTGTTTTGCGCGCGCCTTGCATGGGGCGCTGTGATACCGCGCCTGTGCTGGAAATCGGGCACAACCATATCGACCATGCCACCCCTGCAAAGGTGCAGGCGGCGATTGTGGCGGATGACACCCATGCGCATCTGCCCGATTACCAGACCTTGGCGTCCTATTGCGCCGATGGCGGCTATGCCGTGCTGGAACACTTGCGCGCGCAAGGCGACTGGCAGGCGGTGCAGGACAAGGTGCTGGCCTCTGGCCTGCGCGGATTGGGTGGTGCGGGCTTTCCGTCGGGCCGCAAATGGGGTTTCGTGCGCGCCCATGCCGGCCCCCGCTATCTGGCCGTGAACGGGGATGAAGGCGAACCTGGCACGTTCAAGGACCGCTATTATCTGGAACGCACGCCGCATGTCTTTCTCGAAGGGATGCTGATCGCCGCCTGGGCGGTCGAGGCGCAGACCTGTTTCATCTATATGCGCGATGAATATCCCGCCGTGCTGGCGATTCTGCGCCGCGAGATTGCGGCACTGGAACAGGCGGGGATCGTTGCGCCCGGTTTCATCGACCTGCGACGGGGTGCAGGCGCCTATATCTGCGGCGAGGAATCCGCGATGATCGAAAGCATCGAAGGCAAGCGTGGTATCCCCCGCCACCGCCCACCTTTCGTGGCCGAGGTCGGTCTCTTTGGCCGCCCGACGCTGGTGCATAATGTCGAAACCCTGCTTTGGGTGGCGCGGGTGTGCCGCGAGGGGCCGGATATCCTGAGCAGCGTGGAAAAGAACGGGCGCAAGGGGCTGCGGTCCTATTCCGTTTCGGGGCGGGTGGCGCAGCCGGGCATGTATGTCCTGCCCGCAGGATCGACGATCACCGATATCATTGCGGCGGCGGGCGGGATGGCGGCTGGCCATGTGTTCAAAGCCTATCAGCCGGGTGGGCCGTCCTCGGGGCTGTTGCCTGCGACGATGGCGGATGTGCCGCTGGATTTCGATACATTGCAGCCGCACGACACGTTCATTGGGTCAGCCGCCGTTGTCGTCCTTTCGCAGCAGGACCGCGCGCGCGATGCCGCCCTGAACATGCTGCGGTTTTTCGAGGATGAAAGTTGCGGACAATGCACGCCCTGTCGTGTCGGTTGCCAGAAAGCGGTGCAACTGATGCAGGCCCCAGAATGGGACCGCGCCTTGCTGGGCGATCTGTGTACCGCGATGGCGGATGCATCGATCTGCGGGTTGGGGCAGGCGGCCCCGAACCCGATCCGGCTAGTGATGCGCCATTTCAGCGACGAGATCTGACGCTGCCTGCGGCTGTGCCGCAGTTGCGGCGCTCCGCGCGGGGATATTTATGCTCGGAAGATGGCGGGGCGTGGTCTTTTCAATTCCGGGCGGAATGGCTAGGTCTTTTCGCAGAAGTCATGAAAGGCTGTTCCGATGGCGTTCTTCAGCAAGCTCAAAGAGAGGATGTTCAAATCCTCGGCCAAGATTGACGCCGGGTTAGATGCAATTGTCGCAGAGCCCGCGCCGAAACCTGGCCTGATCGGTAGGCTTTTGGCGCCGACCGAGGCGCAGCGCCGCGCGCTTGACGATGCCATGCTCGAAGAGCTGGAAGACCTGCTGATCGCGGCCGATATGGGCGTCGAAACTGCGCAGCGCGTGATCGCCAATATCGCCGAAGGGCATCTGGGCAAGCGTGTCTCGGTCGAGGAGGTCAAGCGCCTGCTGATGGCCGAGGTGGTGCGGATCATGGAACCTGTGGCGCGCCCTTTGCCGATCTATGCCAAAACGCCGCAGGTCGTGCTGGTCGTCGGCGTCAACGGATCGGGCAAGACCACGACGATCGGCAAGCTGGCCAGCCAGTTCCGCGCGGCCGGCAAGAACGTGGTGATCGCAGCGGGTGATACGTTTCGCGCTGCGGCCGTTGAGCAATTGCAGGTCTGGGGGCAGCGCGCGGGCGTGCCGGTGCTGACAGCGCCCGAAGGGTCGGACCCTGCCAGCCTGGCCTATGATGCGATGACCAAGGCGCAGGCGGATGGCGCCGATCTTTTGATGATCGACACCGCAGGGCGGCTGCAAAACCGTGCTGACTTGATGGAAGAGCTGTCCAAGATTGTCCGCGTGATCCGCAAGAAAGACCCAGATGCGCCCCATAATGTGTTGTTGGTGCTGGATGCCACCACAGGGCAGAATGCGGTGCAGCAGGTCAAGGTGTTTCAGGAACTGGCTGCTGTGTCGGGTCTGGTGATGACCAAGCTGGATGGCACAGCCAAGGGCGGCGTGCTGGTGTCGCTGGCCGACAGGTTCGGCCTGCCGATCCATGCCATCGGCGTGGGTGAACAGATCGACGATCTGGCACCTTTTGATCCCGAGGAATTCGCCGCGGCCCTTGTCGGTCTGGACCTATAGGCGGCGTTGGACAATCTTGCCGCCTATCTGATCGCTGTTGCTGGCACGCCAGAGGGCGCGCGGCTGGCCACGATCCTTGCGCTGGTGTCGGCGCTGGCCCATGCGGTGTTCGGGGCGTTGCAAAAGGGGCGCCATGATCCCTGGCTGACGCGGGGCGCGATTGATTTATGGCTGGTGGTGTTTTCGGCCCCTGTCGCGCTGTTTGTCGTGCCGTGGCCGAATGCGGCGACCGCGCTGATCCTTGTGGGGGCGGTTGGCATCCATTTCGCCTATAAGGTCGCAATGGCAAGCGCCTATGAAAAGGCCGCGTTTACCGTGGTTTACCCCGTGGTGCGCGGCACCGGGCCGCTGGTCACGGTGATCGCGGCATCGGTGTTTTTCGGGGAACATTTCACGCCATTGCAATGGGTTGGCATGGGCTGTTTGTCAGGGGGCATCTTGTTATTGGCGCTGCGCAACCTGGCTGAAGAAAAGCTTGATCCCGCCGCGCTGCGTGCTGGGCTGGCCTGGGCGTTGATGGGCGGGCTTCTGGTGGCGGTCTATACCACCTATGACGCTTACGGCATCCGGCAGGCGCCGGACCCTTTCACCTTTTTGGCATGGTTCTTTTTCGTCACCGCGCTGGATTTTCCGGTGTTGGCACTGCATCGGTACCGGCGGATGGATAACCCGCCGGTGCTGGCCCCGCTGATGTGGCGCGGGGTGATCGGGGCGCTGGTGGCTTGGGTCAGTTTCGGGGGCGTGATGCTGGCCACCATGGTCGGCAAAGTCGGCGAGGCGGCTGTGCTGCGCGAAACATCCACCGTTTTTGCCGCGTTGATCGGCTGGTTCATCCTGCGCGAAAAGGTGGGGCCACGCCGATTGTTGCTGATGACATTGGTTGCCTTGGGCGCCGTGATCGTGGAAACGGGAGGCTGAAGGAGATACGCATGACCAAAACCATCAACCCGATCCTGAAACAGGTGCTGGAACTGGGGCCAACGCTTGCGTTTTTCCTGATCTATCTGCGGATCAAGGATGATACGTATACTTTTGCGGGCACCGATTATTCGGGTTTCATCGTGGCCGCGCTGGTTTTCGTGCCGATCCTGCTGGTGGCGATGGCGATCCTATGGGTACTGACCGACAAGTTGAGCCGTATGCAGGTGTTCACTGCTTTCATGGTGATCTTTTTCGGCGGGCTGACGGCGTATTTCAACGACGAGCGTTTTTTCAAAATGAAAACCACCATCGTTTACGGGGCCATGGCGGGGCTTTTGGGGATCGGTCTGTTGCGCGGGCAGAGCTATCTGCAGTTCGTGATGGAAGAATTCCTGCCGATGCAGCGCGCAGGATGGATGATTTTCACCAAACGGCTGGCCTTTATCTTTGTCGTGCTGGCCATCGCTAACGAAATCATCTGGCGCACCCAATCGACCGAAACCTGGGTCAAGTTGGAAACCTTTGCCTTTCCGGCCGTGCTGTTCTTGTTCTTGTGGGTCCAGATCATCGGCTTGCAAAAGTACCTGATCGAAGACCCGCAGCAATCCAAGGACTGACGCCACCCATTGACGTGGGCGATGCTGCGGCCTATGCCAGACGCCGTGGTGATTTGTTTCCGGATTGCAGGCCACGTAAAACATTCTGCTAAAAAGGTGGCGGGTTTCATAGCCCCGATACCTTTGCCGGTGTCGGGGTTTTTTGATGCGCCACGGGCGCGAGGGCAGATGATGAGTGACTGGAACAAACGCACCAAGGCGGTGCATCACGGCATCCGGCGCAGCCAGTATGGCGAGGTCAGCGAAGCAATCTTCATGACGCAAGGCTTTGTCTATGACAGCGCCGAAGCCGCCGAGGCGCGGTTCATCAAGGCGGGTGCGGATGAATTCATCTATGCCCGCTATGGCAACCCGACCGTGGCCATGTTCGAAGACCGAATCGCCGCATTGGAAGGCACCGAGGACGGCTTTGCCACTGCGTCTGGCATGGCGGCCGTGCATGGAGCGCTTGCCGCGATGCTCAAGGCCGGTGATCACGTTGTCTCGGCGCGCGCGCTGTTCGGATCGTGCCTGTATATCTTGCAAGAGGTGCTGACCCGTTTCGGGGTTCAGGTAACATTCGTTGACGGCACTGATCTGGCTGCATGGCAGGCCGCGATCCGGCCCGACACCAAGGTGGTGTTTTTCGAAAGCATCTCGAACCCTACGCTGGAAGTTGTCGATATCAAGGCGGTTGCCGATCTGGCGCATGCCCATGGCGCGACGGTGATCGTGGATAATGTATTTTCGACGCCGGTATTTTCGGATGCGGTGGCTTTGGGCGCGGATGTGATCATCTATTCCGCGACCAAACATATCGACGGGCAGGGGCGGGCCTTGGGTGGGGTGATCCTTGGGACGCGCGATTTCATCCGCGGCACGGTTGAACCTTTTATGAAACATACGGGCGGGTCGATGTCGCCGTTCACGGCATGGCTGATGCTCAAGGGGCTGGAAACCATGGAATTGCGCGTGCGCGCGCAGGCGGCCAGCGCGCAGCATATCGCGCAGGCACTGGCGGCTGATGGCACGCTGCGGGTGATCTATCCGGGTCTGGCCGATCATCCGCAACATGCGCTGACAATGGCGCAGATGGGGGCGGGCGGCACCGTGATGGCGATTGACGTAGGCAGCAAGGATGCGGCATTTGCGCTGCTCAACAGATTGGAAATATTCACGATTTCCAATAATCTGGGCGATGCAAAATCAATCGTCACCCATCCTGCGACGACAACGCATCAGCGGCTTGATGCTGCCACTAAGCTGGAGCTGGGGATCACCCCGGGGTTGATCCGTTGCAGCATCGGTCTGGAAGATCCCGATGATCTGTTGGCCGATCTGCGTGCGGCAATCGGGTAATACCGCGAACAAGGCTGGCATAATGCGGGCATTTCCGGCAGGCTTGCGGCGCGACCCACGGCCTGGATGGGTGTGGCTTTTTGCGGCAAAGGTGATGTGGGGATGTCTGACCTTCGTGCCGATTTGTTACAATTCTGCCGCATCATGTCTGGACATGCGCCGCAGCTGCGCCATCTTCGCAAGGCGGATGCACCACAAGAGGGTCTTGATATGAATATCCACGCACGCGACATGGATCGCCAGCCCACAAGGTCCGATGCCGAGGCAGCGTTGGCGCTTTTGCGGCGCTGGGCGGGTGATGTCAGCCCCGAAGAAGTGGCGACGCTTGACCCTTTGGTGTCGCGTCTGATCCCCGGACAGGAAGTGTCGAACTACCCCGCACTTGCCCGCGCCTACCCCGAGGATTTCGCGGTGGACGAGGCCTATAAGGCGTCGATGCCCGATCTGCAGAACGGGCCGTCAAGCCTGATCCGCGGTGCCAAGCAGCAAATCCAGCATGTCGGCATTTCCAACTTTCGCCTGCCCATAAGGTTCCGCACCCGCGACAATGGCGATCTGACGCTGGAAACTTCGGTGACCGGCACCGTGTCGCTAGAGGCGGAAAAGAAGGGCATCAACATGTCCCGCATCATGCGGACATTTTATAAACATGCCGAGGAAACATTCAGCTTTGAAGTGATCGAGCGCGCGCTGGATGCTTATAAATCCGACCTCGACAGCTTCGATGCACGCATCCAGATGCGGTTCAGCTTTCCGATGAAGGTGCAAAGCCTGCGCTCGGGGCTGCAAGGCTATCAATATTATGATATCGCGCTGGAACTGGTCGAAAGTGCGGGTGTGCGCAAAAAGATCGTGCATCTGGATTATGTCTATTCATCCACCTGTCCCTGTTCGCTGGAATTGTCCGAACATGCCCGCCAGTTCCGCGGGCAATTGGCGACACCACATTCGCAACGGTCCGTCGCGCGGATTTCGGTGCTGGTCGAAGACGGGCCGATCCTGTGGTTCGAGGACCTGATCGAACGCGCCCGTGCCGCCGTGCCGACCGAAACCCAGGTGATGGTCAAGCGCGAGGATGAGCAAGCCTTTGCCGAGCTGAACGCCGCCAACCCGATCTTTGTCGAAGACGCGGCGCGTCTGTTCACCGAACAATTGCAGCTGGAACCGCGCGTGTCCGATTTCCGCGTGATCGCCAGCCATCAGGAAAGCCTGCACAGCCATGACGCCGTGTCGGTCCTGACCGAGGGGGCGACCTTTGCGACCGAAAGCCTTGACCCGCGATTGTTTGCCTCGCTTTTCCACGTTGGTTAACGCGCGTAGGGTGGGTCTTGACCCTCCTTACAACCAGCCCTTGAAGCCCCCCGCGCCCGCGCATAGTGTCGGGCGAATTGATGAAGTCGGACATCCGTCCAGGAGAGAGGCATGAACATGCAAGACCCCGTACAAACCTATATGAACCTTGTTCCCATGGTCGTGGAACAGACCGCGCGTGGCGAGCGTGCCTATGACATCTTTTCGCGCCTGCTCAAGGAACGGATCATCTTTCTGAACGGCCCTGTCCATGACGGGATGAGCCAGCTGGTCGTCGCCCAATTGCTGCATCTGGAATCGGAAAACCCGAAAAAAGAAATCAGCATGTATATCAACAGCCCCGGTGGCGTGGTGACATCCGGCCTGTCGATCTATGACACGATGCAATATATCAAACCCAAGGTCAGCACGCTGGTGATCGGGCAGGCCGCGTCCATGGGGTCGCTGTTGTTGACTGCGGGCCATCCCGGCATGCGCTTTTCGCTGCCCAACAGCCGCGTCATGGTGCATCAGCCATCGGGTGGCTATCAGGGGCAGGCGACGGATATCATGATCCATGCCGCCGAGACCCAGAAGCTCAAGACACGGTTGAATGAAATCTATGTCAAGCACACTGGCCAGCCGCTGAAAAAGGTCGAAACCGCCCTTGAGCGCGACAATTTCATGTCACCCGAAGAAGCCAAAGAGTGGGGCCTGATCGACGAGATCGTGGTCAACCGCGAAAAATCATCCGAGTGATCTGATGTCATTCACCACAGTGAAAAAGTGACCCTGAAACTGGTCATTTTGACATTGTAGACCTTGGCGGGCTGTCCTAGTGTCGACACAGGGCAGCCCGTTCATGTTTTACGGGCCACAGGCCGAGAGGGTTGATATGGCGACGACGACCGGAAATGACAGCAAGAACACGCTTTACTGCAGCTTTTGCGGCAAAAGCCAGCATGAGGTACGCAAGCTGATCGCCGGTCCGACTGTGTTCATCTGCGATGAATGTGTCGAACTCTGCATGGATATCATCCGCGAGGAAACCAAGGCATCTGGCCTGAAATCCGGTGAAGGCGTGCCGACACCCTCGGACATCTGCGCTGTTCTTGACGATTATGTGATCGGGCAGGTCCATGCCAAGCGTGTGCTTTCCGTGGCCGTGCATAACCACTACAAGCGCCTGAACCACGCCGATAAATCCGATATCGAACTGGCGAAATCCAACATCATGCTGATCGGGCCGACCGGCTGTGGCAAAACGCTCTTGGCACAAACGCTGGCGCGGATTCTGGACGTGCCTTTCACGATGGCCGATGCCACCACCCTGACCGAGGCCGGTTATGTCGGTGAAGACGTCGAAAACATCATCCTGAAATTGTTGCAGGCTTCTGAATATAACGTCGAGCGTGCGCAGCGCGGGATCGTCTATATCGACGAGGTCGACAAGATTACCCGCAAGTCCGACAACCCCAGCATCACCCGTGATGTGTCGGGCGAAGGCGTGCAGCAGGCCCTTTTGAAGATCATGGAAGGCACTGTCGCATCCGTGCCGCCGCAGGGCGGGCGCAAGCATCCGCAGCAGGAATTCCTGCAGGTGGACACGACCAATATCTTGTTCATCTGTGGCGGGGCTTTTGCCGGTCTGGACAAAATTATTGCGCGCCGCAGCAAAGGGTCCGGCATGGGCTTTGGCGCGGACGTCAAAGACGTGGACGAACGTGGTATCGGCGAAGTGTTTCAGGATCTCGAACCAGAGGATTTGCTGAAATTCGGCCTGATCCCCGAATTCGTTGGCCGTCTGCCGGTGATCGCCACGCTGACCGATCTGGACGAAGACGCGCTGATCACCATTCTGACCAAGCCCAAGAACGCCTTGGTCAAGCAATACCAGCGCTTGTTCGAGCTGGAAAACACCAAGCTGACCTTTACTGATGACGCGCTGACCGCGATCGCCAAACGCGCGATCAAGCGCAAGACCGGCGCGCGCGGGTTACGCTCGATCATGGAAGGCATCCTGCTCGACACGATGTTCGACCTGCCCGGCATGGACACCGTGACCGAGGTTGTCGTGAACGAAGAGGCGGTGACATCCGACGTGCAGCCTTTGATGATCCACGACGATGTGAAGAAAAAAGAACCCGCGACTGCGGGTTAAAACGCCACTGCCGGTGGCCCCGATCCGTGGGAGCCGCCGGCAGGATATATCTTTTTAAACAAGATGGGACGGGGTGCGCCTGCTGGACCTTTGGCGCACGATAGGGCATGAAAGCCGCAGTTTACCGGAGACGCAGCATGGGCCTTGGTCAGTCAATCAAACGTATCTTTACCTGGTGGGATGGTCAGACCTATGGCACCCAGCTATGGACATCGCGCAAGGGTGTGCGCGTGGGGCAAGATGCGCAGGGCAATATCTATTATCACAACGCCGACGACAGCCGCCGCTGGGTGATCTACAACGGCGAAATCGAAGGGTCGCGGGTCAGCCCTGAATGGCATGGCTGGCTGCATCACACATGGGATGAACCCCCGACCGAGGCACCTTTGCCGCGCAAGTCTTGGGAAAAGCCGCATCAGCCAAACCTGACCGGCACGATGGCGGCCTATGCGCCTGCAGGATCTATCCGTCATGTGGCCCCCGCCACGCGCAAGGATTACGACGCCTGGACCCCCGAATAGGGCGATGAAGCGGCTGTCAGCCATATTGGCCTGCCTGCTGCTGGCCGCCCCCGCGCCCGCGCAAGAGATGCTGTCAGGCATCGGCGCTGACATCCGCATTCTGGACAAGCTGACCGGCGCTGTCACCGATCTGGAGGTGTCCAACGGGCAGACCGACAATGTCGGCGCTTTGTCGGTCACGCTTGGTGACTGCCGGTATCCGGCCGAAAATGTTGCAAGCGAAGGCTATGCCGCGCTGGTGATCCATTACCGCGCTGAGGTGGCGCCGATCTTTGCGGGCTGGATGCTGGCGTCATCACCGGCGCTGAACGCGCTGGACCATCCGCGTTATGATGTCTGGGTTCTGCGCTGTATCACGTCGCTGGGCGCTGGCACCGCGCCCGTGAATCGCGCGGATTGACCGACCGCCGCCGCCAGCATCCTGTGATATTGCGCGCGGGTGATTTCCACAGCACCAAGGCTGGCCAGATGCGGCGTCAGGAATTGCGTGTCAAACAGGGTAAAGCCGCCACTGCGCAGGTTGTGCAGCAGATAGGCCAGCGCGACCTTTGACGCATCAGTGGCGCGGCTGAACATGCTTTCCCCGAAAAACGCAGCCCCGATGCGGATGCCATAGACGCCGCCGACCAGCTGCGCATCTTTCCAGACCTCAACGGCATGGGCATGGCCCTGGTCGTGCAGCGTGATCGACAGGTTGCGGATACTGGGGTTGATCCAGGTTTCTGCCCGGTCAGCGCAGCCATCGACGACATCGGCAAAGGCCGTGTCGAAACTGACCCGAAACCCGCCCCGCCGGATGGTGCGCGCCAAACTGTGACTGATGTGAAACCGGTCCAGCGGGAAGATACCCCGCCGGCGCGGATCGACCCAGAAAACGTCTGGGTCGTCGCGGCTTTCGGACATTGGGAACACCCCCAGACGATAGGCTTGCAGGACAAGCGCAGGCGTCAGGGGAAGATCCGCGTTTTGCACGTCAGGACAGGTGTGTTTCCAGCCAATGTTCCAGCCAGTGGATGTTGTAATCCCCCGACTGCACCGCAGGTTCGGCCAGCAGCGCATGGAACAATGGGATGGTCGTGTCGACACCATCGACGATCAATTCACCCAAGGCGCGCCCCAGACGGGCCAGCGCCTCTGGCCGGTCGCGGCCATGCACGATCAGCTTGCCAATCAGGCTGTCGTAATAGGGCGGGATCCGGTAGCCATCATAGAGTGCCGAATCCATCCGCACGCCCAAGCCGCCGGGCGCGTGATATTGCGTGATCGTGCCGGGGCAGGGCGTGAAATTGGGCAGCTTTTCGGCGTTGATCCGCACCTCGATGGCATGGCCGTTGATGCGCAGATCGTCCTGCGTAAACGACATCGGCAGGCCAGAGGCCACGCGCAGCTGTTCGCGCACCAGATCGACGCCAAAGATCGCCTCGGTCACCGGATGTTCGACCTGCAGGCGCGTGTTCATCTCGATAAAATAGAATTCATCGTTTTCGAACAGGAATTCGATCGTGCCTGCGCCGATATAATTGATCGCGGCCACGGCATCGGCGCAGACCTTGCCGATGCGCGCGCGCAGTTCGGGCGTGATGACCGGACCGGGGGCTTCTTCGAATACCTTTTGGTGGCGCCGTTGCAGCGAACAATCACGCTCGCCCAGATGGACAGCATTGCCCTTGCCATCGCCGAAGACCTGAATTTCGATGTGGCGCGGCGTGGTCAGGTATTTTTCGATATAGACTTCGTCATTGCCAAAGGCGGCCTTGGCTTCGGCACGTGCGCCATGAAATGCTTTTTCCATATCAGCGGCGGTCAGGGCCACCTTCATGCCGCGCCCACCGCCACCGGCTGTGGCCTTGATGATCACGGGATAGCCGACTTCCTCGCCCACGCGCTGCGCGTCTTTCAGGGTCGGCACGCCGCCGTCAGATCCGGGCACGCAGGGGACGCCAAGTGCCTTCATCGTGTCCTTGGCGGTGATCTTGTCGCCCATAATGCGGATATGTTCGGCTGTGGGGCCGATAAAGGTCAGACCATGGTCTTCGACCGCTTGCACAAAGGCCGCGTTTTCCGACAAAAAGCCATAGCCCGGATGGATCGCCTGCGCGCCGGTGATTTCACAGGCCGAGATGATCGCAGGAAACGACAGATAGCTTTGCGCCGATGACGGGGGGCCGATGCAAATCGCCTCGTCGGCCATGCGCACATGCATCGCGTCGCTGTCAGCGGTGGAATGGACGGCAACGGATTTCACGCCCATTTCGCGGCAGGCGCGCACGACCCGCAGGGCGATTTCGCCGCGGTTCGCAATCAGGATTTTTTCAAACATCGCAGCCTCTATTCGATGATGACAAGAGGTGCGCCATATTCGACCGCGCCGCCATCTTCGACCAGAATGCGCCGGACCGTGCCAGCGCGCGGAGCGGGGATATGGTTCATCGTTTTCATCGCTTCGATGATCAGAATCGTGTCGCCTTCGCGCACTGTCTGCCCGATGGCCACGAAGGGGGCGGCGGTTGGTTCGGGTGCCATGTAGACGGTGCCGACCATCGGCGATGTCACGGCACCTGGATGGTTGGCGGGGTCGACATTGGTGCTGGCGGCGGGGGCCGCAGCGGCGGCAGGTGCGGCGGGCATCGCTGTAGCAGCGGGCGCGCTGGCCTGAACCATTGTTTGCGTGTGACGGCTGACGCGCACGTTCAGGCTGTCATTTTCGCCGTAGTCCCGCTTGACCTGCAATTCCGTCAGGTCGTTCTGGCGCAGCAATTCTGCCAGCGCCTGGATAAAGCTGACATCGCTATCGTGGGAGGTTTTATTGCTCATTTGTTCCTCGGCCCGTTGCCCATGGTTCAACGCCCGCTTGTTGCGGGCTTTTCACATCCTGCCTGCTTATAGGGTAAGCGGGCCATGGTGGGAAGCGGCAGAGGCGCAAAATGCGCAACCTTGCGTCAACGACTTACAATTTCTGCGGGCGGTCTTGCGTGGCGGGTTGCGCCATGATGTCGTCATCTGGCTTGTCTGCGGGCAACATCGGCACGCCGTAGGGGCGCAGGATTCGGTCATCTGGCAGGATTTCGGCAGGGTCTTCGGCAAAGCTGCTGTCAAGCCGTGCGGCGACCGCCTGTGCCACGAAGGGGCGTTCTGGTGGCAGCGTGGCTGAACCCTGCGCCGATCTGACCGGTGCGACCAAGGTATCAGGCAACTGCCGCTGTTGCGCGGTATAGGGCATTGCAGCGGGTGCTGTCGGCGTCAGGTGTAAAGACGGGTCCATGGCGTTCATCCATCAATGGGATACTGTGCCCATAGAATCCGCCTTGAAACTTACCAAGGCGTTAACGGGCCAAAGCCGAATATCTTGGATTTGAACCAATTGCGCAGGCAGGGTTGTCATAGCATCAGTTGCGCGTAGTAAATCTTGTAAAAGAAATCCTGACGTTCCAGATTGGCGCGGCCACAGCCGGACAGGACCAGATGACGATAGAACGCATGACCGGCACACGGATCCGGGAAAAACGGATGGATATTGGGCTGCGGCAGGCCAGTTTGGCGTCTGCCGTGGGCATATCGCCGTCTTATCTGAACCTGATCGAACATAACCGACGCCGGATTGGCGGCAAGCTGCTGACCGATCTGGCGCGCGCGCTGGGGGTCGATCCGTCCCATCTTGCGGGTGGCGCTGACCGCGACCTGCTGGACCAGTTGCACAGCGCCGCGACGCTTGCTGGTGACATGGCCGAGATCGCGCGCGCCGAAGAACTGGCCGCGCGCTTTCCGGGCTGGGCCGGGCTGATCGCGCTGCAGGCGCGCCGTTTGGCGGTGCTGGATGAACGCATCGGCGCCTTGACCGACCGCATGGCGCATGACCCGTTTCTGGCGACCGCCTTGCATGACGTGATTTCGGCGGTGACCGCGATCCGGTCAACAGCGGCGATTCTTGTCAGTCAGGAACAGATCGACGCCGACTGGCAGCGCCGTTTTCACGAAAATATTCATACCGACAGCCTGCGTCTGGGTAAAAGCAGCGAAGCATTGGTCGCCTATCTGGAGGCACCTGCCGATGCCGAACAATCGCCTGACACGCCGATGGGGCAGGTTGATACTTTTCTTGCCAAGAACGGCTATCACCTGCCGATGATCGAGGCGGAAACGGCCACGCCAGACGAGGTTGTCAGACTTTCTGGGCTGACTGGGGCGGCGGCGGCCCTGTTGGGCGGGATCTGCCGGCAATATGCTGCGGATGCGCGCGCCTTGCCGATGGCCGCTTTCGCGCAGGCAGCGCAGGCTTGCAATTATGACCCTGCTCTGCTGGCCACGCGATGTGGTACGGATTTCGCCACGATCCTGCGGCGGTTGCCGTGCCTGCCACCTGACGCGGGCCATCCGCCGATCGGGCTGGCCGTTTGCGATGCTGCGGGGGCTTTGCTTTATCTCAAGCGGGTGCCGGGCTTTGCAATGCCTACGGCAGGCGGGGCATGCCCGCTCTGGCCGCTGTTTGGGGCGCTGAGCCGCCCAAGCCAGCCATTGCGCGCCGAAGCGATCCTGCCAGGAGCGACAGCGTCACATCTGCTGTGCTATGCCATTGCGACGCCGCTGGCGGTGCATCATTTCGATCTGCCACCCGTGTTGCGCAGCACGATGCTGGTGATGCCCGATATGGCCCAAGGCAGCGCGGCCCCGGTCCCTGTCGGCATTGCCTGCCGCATCTGTCCGCGCGCAGATTGCCCCAGCCGCCGCGAACCTGCGATCATCGGGACGGTAACTGCGCTTTGACACCCCGCCTCGAAAGGGAGATAGTCCCCATCAAGAGGAGCCCGCGCGTCAGCGCGGCGAATGAAGGGGAGGCGATGAGATGGGCAAACGCGTCCTTCTGATCGAGGATGAACCGAATATCATAGAGGCGATCGGGTTCATCCTGTCGCGCGACGGCTGGACCGTGCATACCCATCAGGACGGCCAGACTGCGATGGCCAAGGTTTTGGCGCTGCCGCCGGATATGATCATCCTTGACGTGATGCTGCCCGGGCGCAGCGGGTTCGAGATTTTACGCGAATTGCGCAGCACCGATGTGACCAAGGATATCCCCGTCATGATGCTGACCGCGCGCGGCCAGGACAAGGACCGCGACCTTGCGCTGCGGCTGGGGGCGAACCATTTCATGACCAAACCCTTTTCCAACAGCGATGTGCGCGATTATGTCCGCGCCATGATGGACCCATGAAACCGCCCGCCAAACCGCCGGTGTTTCTGGAACGCGCCAGTTACCGGCAACGCCGGCTGGGTGATGCTGCGCAATTCCTGCCATTGTTGGGGGCAGTTTTGTGGTTCATTCCGTTGCTCTGGGCGACCGATGGCCCAGAGGCACCATCGAAATCCAGCATGCTCACCTATATCTTTGTGATCTGGCTGGTCCTGATCGGGCTTGCGGCCCTGCTGTCGCGGCTGTTGCCCGATACCGACGAAGCATCCGACGACATGCGGCGGTAATGGTTTCCTTCAATATCCTGATCCTTGTCGCGCTCAGCTATGTGGCAGTATTGTTCTTGGTCGCGTTCCTGGCCGAACGGCGCGCAGCGGTGGGCGAGGCGAATTGGCTACGCTCGCCGGTCATATATACGCTGTCGTTGAGCATCTATTGTACGGCCTGGACGTTCTATGGCGCCGTCGGCTATGCCGCGCGGTCGGGGCTGGAATTCGTGACGATTTACCTGGGGCCGTCGCTGGTGATGGTAGGCTGGTGGTGGATCTTGCGGCGGTTGGTGCGGATCGGGCGGGCGCAGCGGATCACCTCGATCGCTGATTTGATTTCGTCGCGCTTTGGCAAATCGCGCTGGTTGGGAGCGATTGTCACCGTGATCGCGGTTGTCGCAGCCACACCCTATATCGCGCTGCAGATCCAGTCTGTCACGTTGTCGCTGGCGGTGTTCGCACAAAGCGAAGGAGCAGCCTGGAGCGATGGCGATTTCGTGCGTGCCGCGATGTGGTTCGCTGCGGGGCTAGCGGTTTTTACCATCCTGTTCGGCACCCGTAATCTGGATGCCAACGAACGCCATCCCGGCATTGTTACAGCCATCGCGGTCGAGGCGGTGGTCAAGCTGTTCGCCTTGATTGCTGTCGGTGTTTTCGTGGTCTGGGGGCTGGGCGGCGGGCCTGTGCAGATGATGGCGCGGATCGATGCGTCTGATCTTGATCTGTGGGATCAGGACACGAACCGCTGGTTCGGGTTGATCTTTGTGTCGGCGGCGGCGTTCATCTGCTTGCCACGGATGTTCCAGGTCATGGTCGTGGAAAACGATGACGAGGCCCAAATGCGCTTTGCCAGCTGGGCCTTTCCTGCCTATCTGCTGGCGATGAGCCTGTTCGTCGTACCCATCGCAGTCGTGGGGCTGGATCTGATGCCTGCAGGCAGCAACCCCGACTTATTCGTCTTGACCATTCCTTTAAGTCAGGGCGCTAATGGTCTGGCAATGCTGTCTTTTTTGGGTGGGTTTTCATCTGCGACATCCATGGTGATCGTGGCGACGATCGCGCTGGCGACGATGGTGTCGAACCATATCGTCGTGCCTTTTTGGTTCTCTTTGCAGGGCGATCAGCGCGGTGCGATGTCGGGCGACGTGCGCCAGCTGACGCTGCTGGCGCGGCGGCTGTCGATCGCGGGGGTGCTGGCGCTGGGGTTTATCTATTACCGGTTGTCGGGGGGCGGTACGGCGCTGGCCGCGATCGGGCTGATCTCTTTCGTTGGCTCGGTGCAGGTGCTGCCCGCGTTGATCGGCGGCATTTTCTGGCGGGGTGCGACGCGGCCTGCGGCGGCAGCCGGATTGCTGACGGGGCTGGTGGTCTGGCTTTGGACAATGTTCCTGCCCAGCTTTGGCCCCGGTGCCGTGATCCCGGTGGCAGTGTTCGCCGATGGCCCGTTCGGGATCGGCTGGTTGCGTCCTGAGGCCCTGTTCGGGATCGGTGGAATAGACCCCTTGGTACATGGCATATTGTGGTCGATGCTGCTGAACAGCGCGATCTTTGTCGCGGTGTCGCTGATCACGTTTCCATCGCCACTGGAACGGCTGCAAGGCGCGCAATTTGTCAACGTTTTTGAACATGGTACCGGCGCGCGCACATGGTCGCGCCTGGTTGCCGATGCAGAAGACCTGCTGCTGATGTCGCAACGCATCATTGGTCAGACCGAGGCGCAGCGGATGTTCGCGCGTGAAGCCGCAAGCCAGGGCATCCCGGGCCAAATGCCCAAGGCCACGCCCGATTTCGTCGCGCGGCTGGAACGCGAATTGGGCGGGTCTGTGGGGGCCGCAACCGCCCATGCCATGATCGGCCAATTGACCGGCGGCAGCGGCGTGTCGGTCGAGGACCTGATCGCCGTGGCTGACGAGGCGGCGCAGATCCTTGAATATTCCAACCGGCTCGAGGCGAAATCCGCCGAACAAGAGGCGACGGCGCGCGCCTTGCGCGATGCCAATGCCAAGCTGACGGCGCTGTCGATCCAGAAAGACGCGTTTCTCAGCCAGATCAGCCATGAATTGCGCACGCCAATGACCTCGATCAGGTCGTTTTCGGAAATCCTGCGCGATGATGATTTGGCCATCAAGGATCGCAACCGGTATGCGGGGATCATCCTGGACGAATCGATCCGGCTGTCGCGGCTGCTGGATGATCTGCTGGATTTGTCGGTGCTGGAAAACGGGCAGGTCGTGCTGCGCCCGCAGACGGGGCGGCTGTTGGCGCTGCTCGACCGCGCGATCGCGGCGGCGGGGCTGCATGAACGCAACCTGATCATCCTGCGCGACCGCGCGGCCGAAGATATCGAGATTACCGCCGATCTGGACCGGCTGGTGCAGGTATTCATCAACCTGATCTCAAATGCTGCCAAATACTGCGATGCGAAAAAGCCCGCCCTGACAATTCGTGTCAGCCGCACAAAGAGCCGGTACCGGATCGATTTTCTTGATAATGGCATCGGGATTGCGGCGCAGAACCAGGAACTGATCTTTGAGAAATTTTCCCGACTTGCCGATGAATCCAAGGCGGGCGGTGCGGGCCTTGGTCTTGCCATCTGCCGCGAGATCATGCACCGCCTGCAAGGCGATATCACCTATCTGCATGGCACATCCGGCACGGCGTTCCGCGTGACCTTGCCCGTGATGTCCGCGCCGGTTGGGTCTTAGCGGAAAAGTAATCACTGCTGGATTAGTCTGATGTCAGACCCAAGGCAGGCGCATGACTGACAGCTCACATATCTCCATTCTGCGACGGATGGCGGGGCAGGCCATTGACACGCCCCCCGTCAGCCCGCTGACCACGTCGCGCGCGGTGCGGCTGGCGCTGGTGAAGGCGGCCAGCGATGCGGGCGGGCTGGTGTTGCGGGTGGCCAGCACGGCGGATGATGTCGGGCAGCTGGATGATCTGCTGGGTGGTCTGGACAAGGGGCTGATGTTGGTCGGGCTGGACCGGCGGGGCGCATTGGCGGGCTTTGTCGCGGTGGATATGCAATTGCGCGCCGCCATGGTCGAGGTGCAGACGACAGGCCGCCTGTTGGACCAACCCGCCGATGACCGGCCTGCGACCGGCGCTGACAAGGCGCTGTGCGATCCTTTGCTGGTCGCGTTTCTGTCCGCCTTGCCGCCTGCGGTGATGGGTACCGCCTATGAAGGCTGGGTGGATGATGTGACCGTTGGTGACAGGTTGGCCGACAGCCGATTGGCCGGTTTGCTGCTGGAAGATGGCGACTACCGCGTGCTGCGGATGAATGTTGAACTTGGCTCCGGCGACCGGCTGGGCGAGGTGATGCTGGTCCTGCCGGTGCAGGCCGCACCCATGATGCCAGAAGAGCCAGCGCCAGTGATGGATTGGGATACCGCGTTCAGCGCAGCGGTGCAGGATGCGCCTGCGATGCTGACCGCGCGGTTGCACCAGTTCAAAATGCCGCTGGGGCGCGCACAGGCTTTGCGGGTGGGGCAGGTGGTGCCGCTGCCCGGGTGCACTGTCAATTCGGTGCGTCTGATCGCCACCGATGGCCGCTGCGTGGCACAGGCCAAGCTGGGCCAATCGGCCGGACACCGCGCCGTGCGGATCGAGCTGGCCCCCGGCCCGGAAATGGATGATTTGGTCAGCACCGCCGTGTCACTGCCAGAGGTGGCATTTTCCTTTGACACCGCCGAAGAAGGCGAGATTTTGGAAGGGGTGTAGAATGGTTTGCGCTTGTTGCGTCAGGTAAACATCATCACACAATGCTTTGAAATTAAAATAAAAAAGCATAATTTTTTTATTTAAAACGGATCAGGGCGCGACGCCGGATCACCCCGCGCCACGCCCTGATCTTGGCAATCTGGCGGATGGGGTCTTACCCCTTTGCCAGCATATCCAGCTGCCCGCGCATCCCGCCAAGGTCATAGCCCGCCTGCGCCGTAGCCTGAATGATCGCATCGGTCGGCATCTTGCCTGCCTGTCCAAGCGACCAGACGATCGAGGACCGCGTGCCTGACGCGCAATAGGCCAGCACCGGACCCGAGGATGCGCCAGCCGCGGCCATCTGGCTGTCAACCATGCCCATGTTCAGCCCCTGATGGGTCACGGGATTGATCGCAAAGGTGATCCCCGCCGCCTCGGCCGCGGCGCGGATCGTGTCGGCCTGATGCGAAGGTGGCACTTCGGCATCGGGCCGGTTGCAGATGATCGTCGTGAAACCGGCCTCGGCTATTGCGGCGATATCGGCCACCTCAATCTGGGGCGAAACCGCGTAATCGGGGGTGATGTGTCGGATATCCATGATCGTCCTCTTAAGTTGCAGGCACGGCGCGGTCAAAACGGACCCGCAGCGCCGGTGTCAGCATCATTCCTGCCAGCATTGCGGCCAGAAAGACAAGACCACCTGTCCCGCCATAGCTGAGCGAGGCGAGTGCAGGCCCGGGGCATAGCCCTGCCAGACCCCAGCCCGCACCGAACAAGGTGGACCCGATCACCAGATTACGCCCGATCCGTGGTTCGGGTGGCGCGGGAAAGGCTGCCGCCAGCACTGGTTTGCGCCCGATGGTGAACCGCCATGCGATGGCCATCGGAATGATCGCGCCGCCCATCACAAAGGCCAGCGTCGGGTCCCAGTCGCCGAACACATCCAGCCAGCCCTGCACCTTGGTGGTGTCAGTCATGCCCGAAATCAGCAGGCCCAGCCCGAACAAGCCGCCCGTCAGAAAAGAAACAATAGTGCGCATCAGATCACTCCCAGCACATGTTTGAACAGGACCATCGTCAGACCGCCTGCGCCGATATAAAACGCGGTGGATACAATCCCCCGTAGTGACAGCCGCGAAATCCCGCAGACCCCGTGGCCAGAGGTACAGCCATTGGCCAGCCGCGTGCCGACGCCGACCAGAAGGCCCGCCGCGACAATGACGACCCAGTTGCCGGTCAGGTTCGTTTCCGACCCGCCGATAGCCAGCGCCGCGATGGCAGGCACGATGACCAGCCCCACAATCAGCGCCGCCCGTTCTTGCCAGTCACTGCGCCCGCTGCCATCGACCAGCCCGCCAATAATGCCAGAGGCGCCCATGACGCGCCCATTCACCAGCAGGAAAAAAGCCCCTGCCATCCCGATCAACCCGCCGCCGATCAGGCCCATGATCCAGTCTTGTTGCATTGTCTTTCCTTATGTTTTCACGATCAAAGCTGGTTGATCGGTACTTTGAAATAGCGCGCGCCGTTGTCTTCGGGTTCGGGCAGGTTGCCCGCGCGCATGTTGGTTTGCAGCGATGGCAGGATCAGTCGGGGCATGCCCAGCTGGGCATCGCGCGTGGTGCGCATAGACACGAAATCTTCCAGCGGTTTGCCCGCGCCGATATGGATATTCATCGCCTTTTGTTCGCCCACGGTGGTTTCCCAAGCGAATTCATCGCGGCCTGGGGCCTTGTAATCGTGACCCACGAAAATCCGCGTGTCGTCGGGCAGGGCCAGGATTTTCTGGATCGAGTTATACAGATCCTCTGCCGACCCGCCGGGGAAATCGCAGCGTGCGGTGCCGAAATCGGGCATGAACAGCGTATCACCCACAAAGGCCGCATCGCCGATCACATAGGTCAGGCAGGCGGGGGTGTGGCCGGGCGTGTGCAGCACATCCGCGCGCAGCTGGCCGATGTGGAATGTGTCTGCTTCATTGAACAGCGCATCAAACTGCGATCCGTCGCGCTGAAAAGCGGTCCCTTCGTTAAAGATCTTGCCGAATGTGTTCTGCACGACGGTGATGTTGGACCCGATCCCGATCTTGCCGCCCAAATGCTCTTGCAGATAGGGGGCGGCGGACAGATGGTCGGCGTGGACATGGCTTTCGAGGATCCAGGCAACATTCAGCCCCTGATCCTTGACCCAGGCAATAATCGCATCGGCCGATGTCGTATCAGTGCGGCCTGCGGCGGGGTCGTAATCCAGAACGCTGTCAACAATCGCGCAAGTGTTGCCCTGTGGTTCGCGCACAACGTAGGAAATCGTGTTGGTGGCTTCATCGAAGAAGGCTTTGACTTCGGGTTTCATGTTGATTCTCCTTTATGGCTATAGAATAAGGGTTTCTGAAAACATTTCAATGTTGAAATGTATAAAAAGTTCGGATAGAGTAATCCCATGAGCCAAGCGACCGATTTCCAACTAGACCCGATGGATGCCGCAGCGACCGAAGCGGCTGACCTGCTCAAGGCGTTATCCAATCCGGGGCGCCTGCGTATTCTTTGCGCGCTGGTCCCGGGTGAAATGTCAGTGGGTGATCTGGAAACCGCCCTTGGCGCCAGCCAATCTTATGTGTCGGGCCAGTTGCTGCGCCTGCGCAACGAAGGTCTGGTGTCGTGCACGCGTGACGGGCGCAGCATCCGTTATCAATTGGCGGATCCGCGCGTGCGCCCGCTTTTGGAACGGATCTACGAGATTTTCTGCCCCGCAGTATAGCGCGCAAGCTCGGCACGGGCGACCTGTCTGCGATGTACCGCATCGGGGCCGTCCGCCAGCCGCAGGGTGCGCAGATGCGTCCATTGCCGCGCCAGTGGTGTGTCTTGCGATACGCCCGCTGCGCCGAACATCTGCACCGCCATATCGGTGATCTTCAGTGCGACAGCAGGGGCCACGACCTTGATCTGGCTGATCCACGGCGCTGCGGCGCGTTTGTCGCCCTGATCCATCATCCACGCAGCCTTAAGACATAACAGCCGCGCCTGTTCGATCTCCATCCGCGCAGTGGCGATCAGATCGTAATTTTCGCCCAGTTCAGCCAGAGGTTTGCCAAAAGCCGCCCGGCTGACCGAGCGTTCGCACATCAGTGCCAGCGCCTTTTCCGCCTGTCCAATCGCGCGCATGCAATGGTGGATGCGCCCGGGGCCAAGCCGGCCTTGGGCGATTTCAAACCCGCGCCCTTCACCCAGCAGCAGATGATCGGCAGGCACGCGGACATTGTCATAGCGAAAATGCATATGGCCGTGCGGCGCGTCGTCGTGGCCGTAAACCTCCATCGCGCGCAATTTTACGATGCCGGGTGTGTCGGCAGGCACCACGATCATGGAATGGCGTTGATGCTTGGGCGCGTCATCGCTGGTGCGCACCATGACTATATGTACGGCACACCGCGGATCACCGGCACCAGTGGCCCACCATTTCTGCCCGTTCAGCACATAATCATCGCCATCGCGCACACAGCTCATGGCGATATTGGTGGCATCTGAACTGGCCACATCGGGTTCGGTCATCAGATAGGCTGACCGGATTTCGCCCGCCATCAGGGGTTTCAGCCAGCGGGTTTTCATTGCATCCGTGCCGTAGCGCGCAAAAACCTCCATATTGCCGGTGTCGGGTGCATTGCAGTTGAACACTTCGGCGGCCAGATGGCTTTTGCCCATCTCCTCGGCCAGATAGGCATATTCGACGGTGTTCAGGCTGGGGCCATCGCGGAATGTGTCCCAGAAATTCCAAAGGCCGCGCTCGCGCGCCTTGGCTTTCAACCCTTCGAGAATCTCGGCCTGACGCGGGGTGAATTGCCAGCGGTCGCCAATATCGACCTGCGACAGAAATTCATCGTCCAGCGGTGCGATTTCTTCTGCGATCATCGCCTTGACGGCGGCAAGCACGGGTTTCAGCCGTGCGGTCTGTCCAAGGTCCATGGTGATCCTCCCCTACGTCATGGTGCATTCGTTGGCGGCAGTGTCAATCAACGGCTTGCGCTACTTGGCGTCACATGGCCCTATCAGCCCATGATCGACGCGGCGAAAGATATCGGCATGTCCCTTGCCACGCTTGACGGCACCCTGTCGCGGGTTGTGCCGGGGTTTGCGGGCGCGCAAAAGGTCAGCAAATTCGGCACCGGCCAATCCAACCCGACCTATCTGATTACTGCGGCCAGCGGGCGCTATGTGCTGCGCAGCAAACCGCCCGGTGCGCTGCTGCCCTCTGCCCATGCGGTCGAGCGTGAATTTCGCGTGATGCAGGCGCTGGCGGGCAGTGGCGTGCCGGTGCCGCGCGTGCTGCATCTGGCCGATGCCGCCACATCGCCCAGCGGGCGCGCGTTTTACGTGATGGATTATCTTGACGGGCGCATTTTCTGGGATCCGGCCTTGCCTGAGGTGGCACAAGACGCGCGGGCCGCAATCTATAACGCGATGAACGCCGCGCTTGCGGGTTTGCATGATGTTGATGTTGCGGCTGTGGGCCTGTCGGATTTCGGCAAGCCCGGCAATTATTTTGCGCGCCAGATGGATCGCTGGGGGCGGCAATATCTGGCCAGTGTGGCCGCACCTTCCCCTGATATGGCACGGATCATGGCATGGCTGGAACAGGCAATGCCGCCCGATGACGGGCAGGTGGCGCTGGTACATGGTGACTGGCGGCTTGATAACATGATCTTTGCGCGGGGCAGGCCGGATATTCTGGGCGTGCTGGATTGGGAATTGTCCACGCTGGGGCATCCGCTGGCGGATCTGGCCTATCAATGCATGCAATGGCGGCTGCCCAATGACGGGCGGATGCGCGGCCTGGGCGGGATCGAGCGCGCGGCCCACGGCCTGCCGACCGAGGCAGAATATGTCGCGGCCTATTGTGCGCGGCGCGGGCTGCCCATGATCGACAATTGGGCGTTTTATCTGGTGTTTGCCTTTTTCCGGTTGGCCGCGATCCTTGCAGGGGTCGCGGCACGGGCCGACAGCGGCAATGCGTCCAACCCCGATCAGGCGCGCGCTTATGGGCAGGCGGTGCCGGTTCTTGCTGCGCTGGCCTTGCAGGTGACCCGTGACGGGCCTTAGCCCAGCATGATCCCGACTGCGACCGTCATCAGACCCAGCACCGACACGCCCAGCGCGCCCAGATTGATCGGCAGCACCTTGGCCAGACGGGCGCGCATATCCGCATCCGACAGGTTTGCCCGTTTGGCGCGCGTGACCATGACCACGCTATAGCCGATCCCGATCAGGCCGATGACCGACAGCGCCGCACCGATCCAGACAACCATTTCCATGACGCACCTCTTTTGTTTGACCTGCCCTAGCGCGCAGGCCGAGGCCGCGCAAGGGTTGCGGGTCCACAGGCCAGCGGCTAGGAAACCGCAACCCCGCGAGGAGAGCGCCATGAACGATTCCGTCATCGACACGACTTCATCTGTTGCCGCCGAAGAACTGCGCCAGTTCATCGAACGGTTCGAACGGCTGGAAGCCGAGAAAAAAGACATCGCAGATGCCCAGAAAGAGGTGATGGCCGAAGCCAAAGGCCGCGGTTACGACACCAAGGTCCTGCGCAAGATCATCGCCATCCGCAAGCGTGACGCCAATGATCTGGCCGAAGAAGAAGCGGTGATGGATCTTTACATGTCCGCGCTGGGCATGTCCTGACCGGTCACCGGAACGGCAACACCAGATCAACCCCTGGCATCGCGTCGATCACGTCAAGGTCGCGTTCATAAAGCGTTGTCAGATGGTCCACGGTGGCGGCATCCAGTTCGGGCAGGTCGAGATCCTGTTCAACCGCATCAGGGAGCGCATGTTCGGCCCAGATCGCGGCGATCATGTCGTGCCTGTCGGTGTCACTGTCAAACGGTGCTTTGGCAAGGCTATCCGACAGGATCGACAGACCTTCGGGGTCCAGCACGGCAGCCAGCAGGTCGGTTGCACCCACGATCGGGCTTTGCGCGTCGATCCCTGACAGGCGGCGGATCAGCTGATCCCAGATCAGCGGCGAATCCTCGTTGCACCAGACCGTCAGCGGCGTGTCCGGTGCGGCTTGTTTGATGCGGCGGATCACGTCTGACCAGCGGATGTCTTCGGGTTCCAGCAGGCCAAGATTCGCGTCAATGCTGGTCTGCTCGATCCGGCGCAGCGTGTCCTGTAGGAAACCTGCCGGATTACGGATAGCCAAAAACAGGCTGATCTCGTCGTCGGGGAACAGCCGGTGCAGGCCGCGGGTCTTGGTTTCCGCCTGCGGATAGAACACGCCATGTTCATAAATCCGCTGCGGTACGCAAAGAAAGTTCTCGTTGCTCAGGACCAATCGTCGCAGATCCTCGGTATCGGTGATGGTATCGAGCAGAATATCGCGCGTGTCAGGGTGCAGATCGTTGCCAGCCAGCCCTTGGATCGCCTCTCGGATCAGGCTGCGGTACTTGCCGGGGCCGGGCACGGCAATGCCCTGCTGTGACAATATTTGGGCATTCTTGAGAATCGATTTCAGCAAACGGTCCTCGTCGGTGCAATGCGCGCCGATATGAAAAGCAATCTGCATAGGCGGTCCCCGTATTTTGTTCTGCTTTACAGTATCAGGCGCATTCTGGACAGCCAAACCGGTTTCGACTAAGCCGGTTTTCATGTCCGATCAAATAAGTCAGATTTCCTTGCCCCGTCCAAGGCGACGCCGGATCGACCCTTGGTCGGTCGGGGCCTTGGTGATCGCCGCCATGGTGATGATGCCGATCCTTGCGGTGGTCTGGTTCGCGCTGACGCCCACTGAAAACATCTGGCCACATCTGATCAACACGACGCTGCCGCGCTATCTGTCCAATACCTTCGTGTTGATGCTCAGCGTGGGCACGATCACGGCGGTGGTGGGGACAAGTACAGCCTGGCTGGTGGTGATGTACCGGTTTCCGGGGCGCGCGGTGCTGCAATGGGCCTTGCTGATGCCGCTGGCGGTGCCGGCCTATGTTGGCGCCTATGCGCTGGTCGATTTTCTGGAATATGCAGGTCCGGTGCAGACCGGGCTGCGCGACGCCTTTGGCTGGACCAGCCCGCGTGATTACTGGTTCCCCGCGATCCGCACCCGCGAGGCCGCGATCGTGGTGTTGAGCGCGGCCCTGTATCCTTATGTCTATCTGCTGGCGCGGGCGGCGTTTCGTGAACAATCGGGCGCGGCGTTCGAGGTTGCGCGCGCGCTGGGGGCAGGGGCCTGGGGCCGGTTCTTGCGGGTGGGGCTGCCGCTGGCGCGCCCCGCCATCGCGGCCGCTGTCGCCATTGTGATGATGGAAACCGTCAATGATTACGGCACGGTAGATTATTTCGCGGTGCAGACCCTGACGACCGGCATCTTTTCGGTCTGGCTTCAGGCGGGCAATCTGGGCGGTGCAGCCCAGCTCGCCAGCACGATGCTGGCTGTGATCGTGATCCTTGTGCTGGCTGAAAAGCTCAGCCGCCGCAAGATACGGTTTTTTGGTTCGGCCCGTGGCGCGCGCCCTGTCGCACCGGAACCATTGGCAGGCTGGAAGGCTTGGACCGTCACGGTGCTGTGCCTGTTTCCGGTGCTGATGGGCTTCGTGTTGCCTTTGGCGGTGATCACGAGCCACGCGCTCAACGCCGATATGTGGCTTGCCCCTGGCCTGCGCCGCGCGGCCCTGCACACGGTCACAGTTGGCGGGATTGCGGCGGTGGTGACCGTCGTTGGCGGGGTGTTCATGGTATACGGCGTGCGGATGTCGCGGTACCGGTTGCCTGCGCTGCTGATGCCGGTGACGGCCATCGGCTATGCAGCACCCGGTGCGGTGCTGGGTCTGGGGATTTTGGTGCCCTTGGCCGCGTTTGACAACAGGCTGGCCGATGGGATCGTGGCAGCAGGGTTCAGCGACCCAGGCTTGATATTCACCGGGTCAGCGGCGGCCTTGGTGTTGGCCTATGTCGTGCGGTTCTTTGCGATTGCCCAAGGGGCGGCTGACGCGGCATTGGGGCGGGTGTCACCCAGCCTGCCGATGGCGGCCCGGTCGCTGGGGCGGACGGCGGGCGGGACGCTGCGTGCCGTGCATCTGCCGCTGGTGCGTGCTTCGCTTGGGTCGGCGCTGTTGCTGGTGTTTGTGGATATCGTCAAGGAACTGCCTGCAACCTTGCTGTTGCGGCCTTTCAACTATGAAACACTGGCGACGCGGGTCCACGCCAAAGCGGTGCTGGAGAACCTCTCAGAGGCCGCACCCGCTGCCTTGATGATCACGCTGGTGGGGCTGGCCGCGGTGGTCCTGCTGGCCCGCGCCAACCGTTAAATCGACCGCGCACATATTTTACGCTTTTCTGTCAGATCGGCATTGCCAGAGAGCATTTGTCCCTGCTATACGCCCGCCATCGGGCGATGCCCCGCACCAGTGCCCCTATAGCTCAGCTGGTAGAGCAACTGATTTGTAATCAGTAGGTCCGCGGTTCGAGTCCGTGTGGGGGCACCATTTTATCATCCAAATTTATCCGGTGACATCCAAATAACCCTGAATTATAAGGGTTTTACGATGTCTCTTTGTCCAACGCCGTGCCATAGCGTTTGACAAGATACCCCCGAATTGGGGGTGTTTGCGGGGGTGTCGGGTTTGGTCCGGAAAGGTGATACCCCCAGCGATGCCATTATCTGATATTCAGGTGCGAAACCTAAAGCCGCGCGAGAAAGCCTATAAAGTTTCTGATTTCGAAGGGTTGTTCGTGCTGGTTAAGCCGAATGGCTCGAAGCTTTGGCAGTTCAAATACCGAATGGATGGTAAAGAACGGCTGCTTTCAATTGGAGTGTACCCCAACATCAGCTTAGCACAGGCTCGCAAGACCAAGGACGGCGCGAGAGCTAATGTTGCGGCAGGGATCGACCCAAGCGAAGCAAAGCAACAAGAAAAACGGCAGCGTCGCGAAGTGAATGACCAGACCTTTGAGAAGTTGGGCGCCGAGTTCTTCGCCAAGCAGCGGAAGGAAGGGAAATCCGCAGCAACGCTCTCCAAGACGGAGTATCACCTCCAATTGGCGTCCCGCGACTTTGGTCGCAAACCGATCATTGAGATCACTGCGCCTATGATTCTAAAGACGCTTCGAAAAGTTGAGGCCAAAGGCCACTACGAGACAGCGCACAGATTAAGATCGCGGATTGGCTCTATCTTTCGGTATGCAGTTGCAAGCGGCATTGCCGAAACCGACCCAACTTACGCATTGCGGGATGCATTGATCCGTCCGACGCGAAAGCATCGCGCGGCGATCATTGACCCGCAGGCGCTAGGTCGGTTGATGAACGAGATCGATGTCTTTGAAGGGCAGGCGACAACTCGCATCGCACTCAAACTACTGGCTATGGTTGCTCAGCGTCCCGGCGAGATACGCCACGCAAAGTGGTCAGAGATCGACTTCGTGAAGAAGGTTTGGTCTATCCCCGCTGACAGGATGAAGATGCGGAGGGATCATATTGTACCACTGCCGGATCAAGCAATTGCATTGCTGGACCAACTGCGCCGGATGAATGGCAACGGAGAGTATTTGTTTCCATCCCTGCGAACGTGGAAGCGGCCCATGTCTGAGAACACCCTTAATGCGGCGCTGCGTCGGATGGGATATTCTGGCGATGAGATGACCGCGCATGGTTTTCGTGCGTCCTTCTCGACCCTTGCCAATGAAAGTGGGCTTTGGAACCCCGATGCAATCGAACGCGCACTGGCTCACGTTGAGAAGAACGAAGTTCGGCGCGCCTATGCGAGAGGGGAGCATTGGGAAGAGAGGGTGCGTTTGGCCAATTGGTGGGCTGGATATTTAGAAAACCTACAGGCAATGTGAGTCGATATTGCCCAAGAGATTTCATTTATGCCCGATACAAACCTTAGGAAACTCTATTCGCTCTATTTTGCCGAGTGGCTCTTGGATGCAGGCGATGTGAACCTGTTATCGCTTGGCGACCATTTCGCCGAACGAATTTTAAAAATTATTGTATTCAAAGATCTTGTCGAGAAGGAAGTTGGCCTGCTCTCGGAAGACAGAGTTGCCAGACTTGTTGGTGGCCCGGACCAAGAATTGGACGATGCCGATCAGGCTAACATGATTAGGGTCAGGACTCATAACCAGAATATGACGGTTGCGGCGAGAGCGATTGCCGATAGGAAGACCTTGGGGCAACGATCATAGCGGGTTGAGACGCGTCTCCAGTCTTTGAGCCTGCCAAACATGCGCTCGATGCGGTTCCGGCGTTTGTAGCGACGCTTGTCGTATCTGACGACCTTGTTGCGTGACTTTCGACCTGGGATGCAGGGACGAGTCCCTCTGTCTGCTAAGGCTTCCCGGAACCAATCTGCATCATAACCCCGATCCGCCAATAGCCATTCAGCATCCGGTAGACTGCTGAGCAAAGCCATGGCACCGGTATAATCGCTGACCTGACCAGCCGTGATGAAGAAACGGATTGGGCGGCCGCTGGTGTCAGTGACAGCATGCAATTTTGTGTTCATGCCGCCCTTTGTCTCACCGATTAGGCGTCCACGCCCCCCTTTTTAAGCCGCAGGCTTGAGGCCGTGCGGTGTGCTTTGAGGTAAGTCGCGTCGATCGAGATGGTCTTATTGTCGGGTGCCTCCGCTGCCAAGCCTGTCATTATCCGAGCGAATACACCTGCATCGCTCCAACGTTTCCAGCGATTATAAAGCGTCTTGGGTGGCCCATACGCAACGGGCGCATCACACCAGCGTAACCCATTGCGATTGATGAAGATAATGCCGCTCAAAACACGCCTGTCATCGACGCGCGGCTTACCTCGGCTCTTTGGGAAATACGACCGTAGCCGCACCATCTGATCTTCTGTCAGCCAGTAAAGATTGCTCATCGTACCCCCAAATCATTGGTGGTCGTGAATCATGACGACAAACCAGCATCAAGGCATTTAATGGGTCCTGACCCTAGAGACGACGCCAAGTTTCGCAAACTTGCAAGAACTGCGCCAGCAGAGTTGCTCAATTCAAGGAATCAAGAGTTCGCACTGTGGGCACTTGGCCTTCGGCCCGAGATGTTTGCTGATTTTGATTATTGGGGCAAGTTCGATAAGTTCTCTCTGGATGAACTTGTTTGGCTCTCTACTGGTTTAAGTCCGCGAAGTGGATCGACAGAAAAGGAACTTCGGAGGCTGGCTAAAGCCCCTGCTTTTCCGCTAGCAGAAATAGAACGACGTCGGGCGTTAATCATTCGTGCATTTCCACAGGCGCAGAGAAACCACGTCAAGGCCGTGGAATTTTGCGATTGGGCATCGCGCGTTGGGCTGAAATGGCACACTGGCTTTCATGAAATGGTTGAAGCTGCTGCGATCCGTGTTGGGCAAGATCGAGCAGGCCCCACTGAAATGCCCCCAACAGGAAGTTCGGAGCGGGCGATGCAGCCACGTCAGTTCCGTACTGCTGCTAAGATTATTACGGCTATTGCCATTGACGCATATGGGCATGTGCCAAACGAAGTTCGAAGCAAGACTACAAAAGATATTCTTGATGCTTGCGACAAAGCTGGACTTACGGTCAGCAATGATACGATTTTGAAATTTCTTCGCGCAGGTGAACCGCAAATGGAAGATCCAAGTTAATCGTTATGCGAGTAACTCTGCAATAATTATTAAGTATCAGTGTGTTAAGTTGATAGCTTAAGCGTTCGCTTGACTAGCCCTAAACCTGATCAAACGGTGTCAGCCTTGTTGGAGTTTCAACAGACGAGGTTGCATCATGTCACACCAACAAAAGTTTCCCGATACTGGGTTCATTCGCCTTTCGCAAATATTGTACCCCGTTGGCCCGATCCCAGTATCCAAATCGACATGGTGGCAAGGCGTCAAAGATGGGCGCTTTCCACAGCCCCAAAAGTTAGGCCCCCGCACTACCGTCTGGAAAGTTGAAGACATTCGCGCGCTGTTTGAAAGCCAGATGGATGGGTAAGCGCGCCAACCCAATGGCAGTCAAGGCGGCTTTGACCTACGAGATAAGCGAGGCCGCCAAAGCGTTAGGTAAATCCCCTGCCACGATCCGCAACTGGATCAAGGATGGTTTGCCCGTCATGGCATCGCAAAAACCGTGTTTGATTTCGGGCGCGGCGTTGCGTGATTTTCTGCGGGCAAAATATCGCGCGACAAAGTCGCCACTGGCACCAGACGAGTTGTATTGCCTCTCATGTAGGGTAGGGCGCAACCCAGTCGGTTTTGCCGTCGAGGCTTCCCCGAACACGGCCAATACAACCCGTCTGAAAGGTGAGTGCAGTCGATGTGGGGCTGTCTCCACCCGCATAATTTCAAATACTGCGAGTGACACTTTCGCCGAAACCTTCCACTTCGCGAAAGGCGCTGACAGCGACCCCTAATTGATACCACCAGCCCCCGCCTAAATTTATAATTGCGAAGGAGTGCCGACACATGCGCAAAATCAACGAAGAAAACGAGCGGATCAAGCGCCGCTATCTGCAATATCTCAAAGTGGCAAAGCGCAAAGACCCGTCTACGGTTCTTAAGGCCGCTGAAGGCATTTTGAGATTTGAAGCGACCACGGGTTACGCCAGCTTTAAACGCTTTCGCATTGAACAGGCGATCAAGTTCCAGGAGCGGTTAAACAGCGATGTGAACAAAGCGACAGGCAAGCCGTTGTCGAAATCCACGATCCGCAGCGTCTTGGCTGCGAACAAAGGATTCATCTTTTGGCTTGCAGATCAGCAGGGCTATAAAAGCCGCATCCGTCACTCTGACGCCGACTACTTCAACATGGATGCGAAAGGTGCGCGGGTAGCCAGTGCAGTGCGGGAAACGCCCTATCCATCCTTGGAGATGGCCCGCCATGCTTTCTCCTACATGCCCGTGGATACCGAGATCGCCCAGCGCAACAAAGCACTTTTTGCTTTCTTGATGCTGACTGGCGCGCGTGATGGGGCAGTGGCTTCATTGCGTGTCAAACATATCAACATGATCGATGGTTGCGTTTATCAGGATGCCCGGGAGGTGAAGACCAAGAACTCCAAGACTATTACGACCTACTTCTTGCCTGTTGACGCCGCATATCTTGAATGCTTTACGGCTTGGATGACGTATCTCAGAACGGCTGCGCTCTTTGGACCAGACGACCCATTATTCCCACCCGCAAAAATCAAACCCGTCGACGGTACATTTAAGGTGGTTGGGTTTAGCCGCAAAACCTACAAGAATGCCAATGCCATCCGGGCGGTGATCAAAGAAGCCTTCACCCGTGCCGATTTGCCTCAATTCACGCCGCACGCATTTCGCAAGACCTTGGTCAAGTGGGCGGACACAGTGTACCCCAGCCGCGAAGCGTTCAAAGCGTTCTCACAAAACATCGGGCACACAAGTGTGATCACGACAATCAGCGCCTACTGCCCGATTTCTACTGAACAACAGGGGGTGTTGATTAAATCACCACGCTCTGGCTGATTGGCATTGTTCCTCGGATAGGCACGACTTGCCCTTGCTGAAAATCAAAGGAAACCAAGGTGTTTGAAAGCGCCTTCAACAACATCGACCGCGAGCATCGCAATGAAAAGCGGCTGGCGTCCAACCTTGAGTACGCCGAGCAAACATCTTGGATTCTTTTCTTCAAATACCTTGAGGACATTGAACAGGAACGACAAGACGAGGCCGATCTTGGGGGCCGCGATTATGCGTTCGTGCTAGTTAAGCCGAATGGATCGAAACTTTGGTGGCGCTTGTGGCTCTGCGGGCTTCTTGGTCGAGGCTGATACGCATGTGCTCACCCCCGACAGGCAAAGAGGTTGCAAAAAGTCGGTTCTTCGACAGCGCCTGCTTAAGAGTAGCGGCACTAACCGTCCGGACACAAGAGGACTCTTCGAGAACCGCCCAATCATCCAGATGCAGATGTGATTTCTTTTGCTACTATGATGAAATACCGTCATTATGGATTTTATGGCAAGACGACCAACAATCAAAGATGTCGCCCGCGAAGCTGGCGTGAGCGCTACGACGGTAGATCGCGTCATCAATGGTCGAACGCTCGTGCGCGAAGAGACGATGCGCAAGATCGCGGAGGCCGCCAACAGGGTAGGCTACCATGGTAAGGGCATCATCCAGGACAAGTTGAAGACTTCGGTCCCGGAAGTTCGCCTTGGTTTTATCCTTCTGAAGAAATCTCAGGAGTTTTACAAAAACTTCGCCCTGCAAATTGAAAAAGAGGTATCCGGACGGCCCGATTACAGAATAATCGTGGACATCCGTTTTTCGTCCTCACAGTCACCCGACGAATTCGCACAGTTGCTACAAGATCTTGGTCGGCGGTGTCATGCAATTGCCTGTACAGCCGTTAATGATAAGCGGCTTGACCCGGTTGTGCAAAGGCTGCGGGATGAAGGCGTAGTCGTGGTTTCGGTACTGAATGATTTTGCCCAAGGGATCAGGAAGGGGTATATAGGCCTTAATAACATGAAGATTGGCCGTACCGCTGCATGGATGATCACCAAGACGGTCCACCAGCCTGGTAAGCTCGCGATCTTCGTCGGGGGCAATCGATGGCATGGCCATGACCTACGTGAAGTCGGCTTTCGATCATTGGTCCGTGAGGTTGATCGTGGTTTTACGGTGCTTGATACGCTTGTAAACCTTGAGACGAGGCAGGTGACGTATGAAGCGACACTCGACCTGCTGCATAGGCACCCCGACCTGAAAGGCATCTATGTTGCGGGAGGGGGTATGGAGGGGGCCATCGCTGCGCTGCGCGAAGTCCATGACATACCTCATGTTGCGCTTGTCGTAAACGAATTGACAGCGGAAAGTCGGAGTGCGCTGATCGACGGTTATGCAGTTATGGCGATCGCTACTCCTTTGCCAGAGTTGTGTGCCGCACTCGTTGACCAGATGGTGGAATCTAGTTCAAAGGGCGTGGAAGGCGCATCTAGCCAGTACTTTCTGGAGCCAAAGTTGATTTTGCCGGAGATCCTATAATGATGTAAAAGCGTCATTATGTGACTAAAGTCACGTCATGAATGACATAAAATGAGACACGATCTATTGACCGAATCTTAGGTTGAGGCGCAGGTTCCCACCAGCTTTATACGGCAGACAACGTGATTACGTCATGTTTGCCTTGGGGGATAACAATGCAGACCGCACTCAATCACATGACGACGCCCAACCTGTCGTATGTAGAATTTCTTGACCTTGCAGCGCAGCTTGGTTGCGTCGGCGTAGAAGTGCGTAACGACATTACCCGCACGCTTTTTGACGGGTTGGATGCAACCAGCGCCGGGAAAATGGCCGCAGACAAAGGCCTGCGCCTAGTCGGGCTAAGTCAGGTCTATCCGTTCAACAGCTGGGATGACGCGCGCGAGGCCGCTGTCCGTGCGTTGATCGACACCGCCAAAGCAGCCGGGGCTGAAACCATCAGTCTGATCCCACGCAACGATGGGACCGGTTTGGGCAACGGCGAACGTCAGGCAAAGGTGCGGGTCGCGTTGAAAGGTATCTTGCCAATGCTAAAGGACGCAGACCTTGTCGCATTGATCGAACCGCTGGGTTTTGGGCGCTCTTCACTGCGGTCCAAGTCGGAGTTGGTTGACGTGATCGATGGAATTGACGGCACGGCCTATTTCAAGCTGGTCCACGACACCTTTCATCATACGCTGGCCGATGGTGGAGCGATTTTCCCCGAGTATACTGGGATCGTGCACATTTCGGGTGTCGTTGATCCATCGTTGGGCATCGACCAGATGGAAGACGAACACCGTGTTCTGGTCGATGCTGACGACCGGTTGGGAAATGTGGCGCAAATTCAGGCATTGTTGGCGGCGGGCTACGACGGGCCAGTCTCGTACGAATGTTTTTCGCCTCAGACCCATGCGCTGACTGATCCCTACACCGCGATCAAACGGTCATTTGAATTCATTGCCTCACAGCTCAAGCGGGAAGGCGCCTGAGTCTGGGGATTGATTGCCCCAGACAGGGGTTCCGGCAGGAGGAACGGTGCGCCGGACACCATTAACGGGAGGAACCCAATGAAAAAGACTCTTATGGCCGCAGGCCTCGCTTCGATGCTGTCCACAACCGCTATGGCCGAAAATATCGGGGTTTCCATGGCGCTATTCGATGACAATTTTCTGACCGTTCTGCGCAATGGCATTCAGGAAATGGCCGATGGCATGGACGGGGTGGACGTCCAGATCGAGGACGCACAGAACGACGTTGCCCGTCAGCTTGACCAGATCAATAACTTCGTCGCATCCGGCGTCGATGCAATCATCGTCAACCCTGTCGATACGTCGGCAACGCAGGCGATGACAGATGCAGCGGCTGCTGCCGGTGTTCCACTTGTCTTTGTGAACCGCCAGCCCGTCAACGTTGATACACTACCAGACAATCAGGCATTCGTGGCATCCAACGAGATTGAATCCGGTACGCTGGAAACTTTTGAGATATGCAAGATGTTGCGCGCACAGGGTCTTGGCGGCGGCGCAAAGGCCTATGTAATGATGGGCGAGCTTTCCAACCAGGCCGCCGTCCAACGGACAAAAGACGTCGAGGATATCCTTGGCATCGACATGTGCAACTTTATTGAAGTGATTGACCAACAGACTGCGAACTGGTCGCGCGAACAGGCAAACTCGCTGATGACCAACTGGTTGTCTTCAGGTGAAGAGTTCCACGCCGTCATCGCGAATAACGATGAAATGGCACTGGGAGCAATTCAGGCGATGAAGGCTGCAGGTATCGACATGGCTGATGTCGTGGTCGGTGGTGTTGATGCGACACAGGACGCTTTGGCTGCAATGCAGGCTGGCGATCTGGATGTGACTGTTTTCCAGAACGCTGCCGGTCAGGGTTCGGGCGCACTGAATGCCGCTATCGCGCTTGCGAATGGCGAAGACGTTGAACAGAAGGTCTATATTCCGTTTGAGTTGGTGACGCCTGCCAATATCGCCGACTATCTTTCCGCAAACTAAGCTGACTGACTAAGTCAGACCGAAGCGGCGCCTGTGTTGCGCCGCTTCGGGACATGAAAAAGATCACCGTGGGGTGAGCGCCTGAGGAGGGGAACATGGTAGATAAGCTATCACATGGTATCGGCGGGCTGACCTACGACAAAACCAAACGCGCTTGGCCGAACGAGGCAAACGTCTTTATCGCGCTGATTTTGATCATTCTGGCTTTTGAGGCTCTTGGGCAAATTTTGCCCTACATGAACGGCCAAAGCATGCTTTTTGATTTCAACACCAGCCGCGACGGCACCATCATGAATATCGCGCGGATCAAGATTATCATTCTGCAAGTGGCCATCATCGGCATTATCGCGCTGGGTGTGACCCAAGTCATTATCTCCGGCGGGATTGACCTGTCGTCCGGCCCGCTCGTTGGGGCGACGGCGATGATCGTGATGTCCTTTGCCCAGACCGAACTGGTGAACGGCCAGTTGAACCCCAAGGCTGTTTTTGGCGCATGGTCATTCGATTTGCCTGTTATCGTACCAATCATGGTCGGTCTGGTCTTTGGGGCCTTCATCGGCGGCATCAACGGGTTTTTGATCGCGTTTACGCGAATTCCACCCTTTATCGCGACGCTGGGCATGTTCCTGATCTGTCGCGGTATTTCGCAATGGTGGACCAAAGGGCAGCCGGTTTCTTTTCCAACGGACGCATTCGCCGCCATCGGGTCGGGCATGATGCCGGTCGTCTGGTTTGCAATGCTGGCCATTCTGCTGGGTCTGATCATGAAGTTTACCGTCTATGGCAAGCATACTTATGCGATCGGTTCGAACGAGGACGCAGCACGAATGTCCGGTATCAACGTCAGGCGGCACAAGATTCTGGTCTATATGATCGCTTCCATGTTTGCCGCCTTTGCAGCGATCGTGTTGTCATCCAAAAATCTTACCGCACAAGCTGGAATGGGGCAGTTTTACGAACTCTATGCAATTGCGATGGCCGTCATCGGTGGAGTCAGCCTGAAAGGTGGGCGCGGTTCGATGATCGGCACCGTGCTGGGGGCAATGGTGTTCGGTGTGATCCAGTCTGGCTTCACGTTTATCAAGCTCGATGCCTTTTACCAGTTGATGGCGATGGGCGCGATCATCATCGGCGCGGTGGTCTTGGATCAGTATCGTCAGCAACGTGCGACAGCCGGCTGAAAGGAACATATCATGAGCAACGACTATATCCTCGAAACCCGCAATTTGACTAAGCATTACGGCGGCGTTCACGCCCTGGAAGGCGCGAACTTCAAGCTGCGCAAGGGTGAACATATTGCGATCATGGGCGACAATGGTGCGGGCAAATCGACGTTCGTGCGGCAAATTACCGGCGTCGAACAGCGGACACGCGGCGATGTGATCTTTGATGGCAAACCAGTGAACTTTGTAGGGCCGTTAGACGCCCGCGAAGCCGGCATAGAAACCGTGTTTCAGACACTTGCGTTGGCTGACGATCTGGACGTGCCCGATAACCTGTTTCTGGGCCGTGAATTGACAAAATGGAATTTCCTGGGGCCGTTCCGTTTGCTTGACTACAAGGCGATGCATCAGGCAACCATGGCGGGTCTGGAAAAGACGGGCGTGAAAATCCCCAATGTCCGCAACCCGATCCGCAATATGTCTGGTGGTCAGCGGCAATGCGTCGCAATCGCGCGCACCGCTACATTCCATTCCAAGTTGACAATCATGGATGAACCGACGGCAGCTTTGGGTGTTCAGGAAACAGCACAGGTCGAAAACATCATTCGCACCCTCAAAGAAGCAGGCGAGCCATTAATCCTTGTCAGCCATAACATGCGTCAGGTCTTTGATCTGGTAGACCGTGTGGTCGTCTTCCGGCGCGGACGCATCTGTGCCGACCTCGACATCAAGAACGACGATGTAACGGGCGAAGATGTCGTGGGCTATATCACAGGTGCCAAGACCCAAGCTGGATTTGAAGACGCAGCATGAAAAATGGCATTCATTCCGATACTGCCGCGCTGGTCATTGGCGGGACGCAGGGACTTGGGCTTGCGATCGCAAAACGACTGGTCGCAGAAGGCTGCCGCCGTATCGTGATTGCGGGCCGTGATCCAGTGCGCGGTGAAGCGGCGGCACTTCAGATCGGTGCCAGTTTCATGGCTGCCGATCTGGAAGACACAGACAGCATTCTATCGCTCGTGGATAAGGCGGCCCATCGAATGGGCAGGATCACGGCCCTTGTTAATGCGGGTGCAATGACTGCCAGAGGTTCGGTGCTGGACACAACGCCCGAAGCGTTCGACCGCATGATATCAGCTAACCTCAGGTCGCCATTCTTTGCGATCCAGCGTGTGTCGCAACTTGCTATCGCAGCAGGAGAGCCTGCCGCAATCTTGAACATCCTGTCTATGGTCACCCATTGCGGTCAATCGTTTTTGGCGCCCTATTCGGCGTCCAAAGCGGCACTGGCCAACGTCACTAAAAATGCTGCCAATGCACTGCGCAACCATCGTATTCGTGTGAACGGAATAAACTGCGGATGGATGGATACCCCCGGAGAGGATGCCGTCCAAAAGAAATTCCAGAACGCCGGTGACGACTGGTTGGAAAAGGCCGAAGCACAGCAGCCCTTCAAGATGCTTGTGAAGCCCGACCATGTCGCAGGGCTGGCCAGTTATATTTTAAGCGATGCGGCGGGTGTCATGACCGGATCGCTTGTTGATTTTGACCAGAATGTTGCCGGAGCCTATCCGGAACACTGAAACACGCAAGGCTTTGGCCTGAAGGAAGAGAAAGAGAAGAAGAATGTCTATCAGATTTGCCGTGCTGGGTGCAGGCCGCATCGGACAAGTGCACGCAAAAGCAGTGTCGTCGGTCAATGGTGCAACATTGGTTGCCATCGCCGATCCTGTCGCAGCGGCAGCGCACCACATCCGCGACACGTATGGCTGCGACATCCGTTCCATCGACATGATCCTCACGTCCGACGATGTCGATGCCGTGATCATCTGCACCCCAACGGACACACATGCTGACTTGATCGAGCGTTTCATCAAGGCCGGAAAAGCGGTGTTCTGTGAAAAGCCAGTAGATCTTGACGTCGCACGCGCTCGCAAGGTTGTGGACACGGTAGTGGCCGAGAATGGGCTGCTGATGGTTGGCTTCCAGCGCCGTTTCGACCCCGATTTCATGGCGCTGAAACAGGCCATCGACGAGGGTGTCATCGGTGAGGTTGAAATGGTGACACTGACGAGTCGCGACCCCGGCGCACCGCCCGCAGACTATATCAAACGCTCTGGCGGGATTTTCCGGGATATGACGATCCACGATTTCGACGTGGCCCGCTGGCTACTGGGCGAAGAAGTCACTTCAGTTCAGGCGGCTGCGTCTGTCCTGACCGATCCGGCGATCAAAGAACTGGGCGATTATGACAGCGTCAATGTGATCCTGATGACGGCAAGTGGCAAGCAATGTACGATCAATAACACCCGCCGCGCGACTTATGGTTATGATCAGCGGATCGAAGTCCATGGATCAAAAGGCTCTGTCTCTGCCGAAAACCACCGCGAGAGCCGGATCGAAATCGCGAATGGGGCAGGGTATACCCGCCCGCCGCTGCTGAATTTCTTCATGTCCCGTTATACTGCGGCCTATGCCAACGAGATTGCGTCTTTTGTCGATGCTATTGCGAACGGCACACCAACCAAGACGACAGGTATGGACGGTTTGAAGGCTCTGGAACTGGCGGATGCGGCGCTAAAGTCTGCACAAACAGGACAGGCCGTCAGCTTGGCCTAGGGTAAGCTGCTTGGGCAATTGCAGCGCCAATGGCCTTTCAAAAGGTACATTGGCGCTGGCTGTGAAGTGGTCAGTTTTTGACAAGATCCCTGAAAGAAAAGAAGGACGAGCCTTATGAACAGCTTCGCGCTTCGCGTTCAATGTACATCCAGACGCGGTATCGTCGCTGCGGTATCCACTTATCTGGCAGAGGCCGGATGCAATATCATCGACAGTGCGCAGTTCGACGACGCGGATACGGGCAATTTCTTCATGCGGGTCAGCTTTCGGTCGGAGGAAGGATTGCCGCTAGAGAAACTGCGTTCGGATTTTGCACCGATCGCGGACGCGTTCGGCATGAATGCGCATTTCTTTGATGAGGCGGTCAAGCCGAAAGTCGTGATCATGGTCAGCCGCTTCGGGCATTGTCTGAACGATCTGTTGTATCGTTGGCGGATCGGGGCGTTGCCTGTCGATATCGTTGCAGTGATTTCGAACCACATGGATTACCAAAAGGTGGTGGTCAGCCATGACCTGCCGTTCCGCTACATCAACGTGACCAAGGCCAACAAGCCTGAAGCAGAGGCCCAAATCATGCAGGTGGTCGAAGAAACGGGCACCGAATTGATAGTGCTTGCGCGTTACATGCAGATCCTGTCCGACGCGCTGTGTCGCAAGATGTCGGGGCGGATCATCAATATCCACCATTCTTTCCTGCCCAGTTTCAAGGGCGCCAATCCTTACAAGCAGGCATTGGAGCGTGGGGTGAAACTGATCGGCGCGACCTCGCATTATGTGACAGCCGATCTGGATGAAGGACCGATCATCGAACAGGACACGATCCGCGTCACCCATGCCCAGTCTGCCGATGATTATGTCTCGCTTGGCCGCGATGTCGAAGCGCAGGTGCTATCGCGGGCGATCCATGCGCATGTGCATGGCCGTGTCTTTATCAACGGTGACAAGACGGTCGTGTTTCCGGCATCGCCTGGTTCTTTTGCCTCGGAGCGGATGGGCTGATGACGCAGGATCACAAAACGACCAAGCCACTTGATCTGATCACCATTGGTCGCAGCTCGGTCGATCTTTACGGCGCGCAGATTGGCGGCCGGCTTGAGGATATGCGGTCGTTCGAAAAGTATATCGGCGGCAGCCCCACGAATATCGCCTGCGGCACGGCTCGCCTGGGACTGAAATCTGCCCTGATCACTGGTGTGGGTGACGAGCATATGGGCCGCTTTATCGTAGAACAATTGCGTGCCGAGGGTGTAAATACAGACGGGGTAAAGATCGATCCTGAACGGCTGACGGCGCTTGTGCTTCTTGGGATCCGCGACAGCGAACAGTTTCCACTGATCTTCTATCGTGAAAACTGTGCCGATATGGGGCTGACAGTAGACGATATCGACGAAGATTTCGTTCGCAGCGCCCGCGCCGTGGTGGCCACTGGGACACACCTGAGCCACAGCCGTGTAGCGGCTGCGACGATCAAGGCCCTGCACATTGCCCGCGCCGACAGTATGCGCACAGCACTAGATATCGACTATCGTCCAAACCTTTGGGGCGTGGCTGGTCACGGTGACGGAGAAAGCCGCTTTGTCGAGAGCGCTGCAGTGACGGAAAAGTTGCAAGACACACTGCATCTGTTCGACCTGATTGTCGGGACCGAGGAAGAGTTTCACATCGCTGGCGGCACGACAGATACCATCGCGGCCCTGCGCGCTGTGCGTGCGGTAACGGCTGCGACGCTGGTATGCAAACGCGGGGCTGCCGGTGCGGTGGCCTTTACCGGCGCCATTCCCGACACGCTGGATAAAGGCGTTGCCGGTCCGGGTTTTCCGGTCGAAGTGTTTAATGTGCTGGGTGCTGGCGATGGCTTCATGTCTGGCCTGCTCAAAGGCTGGCTGGATGGTGCCGACTGGACTACGGCGCTGCAATACGCCAATGCCTGTGGGGCATTTGCAGTCAGCCGTCATGGCTGCACCCCGGCTTACCCAAGCTGGGATGAGCTTCAGTTTTTCTTTGGCCGCGGGATCACGCGACCCGATTTGCGCAACGACGCCGAATTGGAACAGGTGCATTGGGCTACGAACCGCGCCCACAATTGGTCATCGGTTAAAACTTTCGCCTTTGACCATCGGCTGCAACTTGAGGAGATGGAAGGGTATACCCTGGCGAAAGGGGGCGCCTTCAAAGAGCTGTGCCTTGACGCGGCATTGAAGGTCCAAGGTGGCATGCCCGGGTATGGTATTTTGTGTGACAACCGGATTGGACGGTCGGCATTGCATCGCGCGTCCGGGGCGGGCTTATGGATCGGCCGCCCGACCGAATGGCCCGGCTCGCGCCCGATTGAATTGGAACCAGAACTGGGGGCTGACTACGGCAAGTTGAGAGAATGGGCAGCAGGCAACGTCGTAAAAACTTTGGTCTTTTGTCATCCGGACGATGATGCCGAGACCCGCGCCAAGCAAGAAGAGGTGGTCAAACGTGTCTGGGCAGCCAGCCGCCGCAACGGTCTGGAGTTTCTGCTTGAGGTGATCCCCTCCAAAGTTGCACCGATTGATGACGGCACCACGCCGAGGCTGATCCAGCAGTTCTATGACGCGGGCGTTTTCCCCGACTGGTGGAAGCTTGAGCCATTTCGGACTGAGGCTGCATGGTCCAACGCGGTGGCCGCGATCGAACGCAACGATCCACGTACACGCGGTATCGTCGTTCTGGGTCTGGATGCGCCGGAGGATGAACTTGCGGCAAGCTTTGCGCTGGCGGCGAAACAGCCGTTGGTCAAAGGTTTTGCGGTGGGCCGTACGATCTTTGGTGATGCTGCCCGTGCATGGATGAAAGGCGAAATGAACGATATCGACGCCGTGACGCAAATGGCCGGACGGTTTGCGCGCCTTTGCCATCTCTGGGATCAGGCCCGCGTAGCGGCCCATGCGTACGCGGACTGAAGGATGACACCGATGACCAAGACAATCCGACTGACAGCCGCCCAGGCCATGGTCCGTTATGTGGCGGCCCAGATGAACGGAAACGGAGAGCAATTCATCGCAGGGTGCTGGGCGATCTTCGGGCACGGTAATGTGGCCGGTATTGGTGAGGCGCTTTATCACGTTCAGGACAATCTTCCAACCTACCGCGGCCATAACGAACAGACGATGGCCCATGCTGCCATTGCCTATGCCAAGCAACTGGGTCGTAAACGGGCGATGATGGTCACGTCCTCAATCGGGCCGGGGGCCACAAATATGGTGACGGCAGCGGCGCTCGCGCATGTCAACCGGCTGCCTGTGTTGCTCGTGCCGGGCGATGTCTTTGCCAACCGTGGTCCTGATCCTGTGCTGCAACAGATCGAGGACTTCAATGACGGCACAATCAGCGTCAACGATGTCTTCAAGCCCGTCAGTCGCTACTTTGACCGCATTACGCGGCCCGAACAGCTTTTGACCGCCTTGCCCCGCGCATTTCGCACGATGACCGATCCTGCGGACTGCGGCCCTGTGACTTTGGCATTCTGCCAGGACGTGCAGGCTGAGGCTTACGATTACCCTGAAAGCTTCTTTGCTCCCAAGGTCTGGACAACCCGCCGTATCCGTCCCGACTTAGAAGAGCTGGTAGCCCTTGCTGAGGCGATCAAGGATGCGCAATGCCCGGTGATCGTGGCGGGTGGCGGTGTGCATTACTCTGGCGCAACCGATGCGCTGCGGGCCTTTGCAGATGCGCACAACATTCCTGTCACAGAAACGCAGGCGGGTAAGTCAGCACTGGCTTGGGATCACCCGCTAAACCTCGGGCCGATTGGTGTAACCGGCGGTACGCCTGCAAATACGGTTTGCGCCAAAGCCGATCTGGTGCTCGGTGTCGGTACACGTTTTCAGGATTTCACGACCGGTTCATGGGGGCTGTTTGCCAACCCTGCGCGCCGGATCGCATGTTTGAACGTCGCGGCCTATGACGCGGCCAAGCATGACGCGTTGCCGCTGCTGGCGGATGCCAAGGTCGGTCTGGAGGCGCTGTCAGAGGCTTTGGGTGAACATTTTGCCAAGACGCCGGTCACTGGGCTGAAATCGGACTGGTTTGACAAGGTCGATCCCCTGACCGACGCGCCTAGTGACACGCACGCGCTGCCGACCGATATGCAGGTTGTGGGCGCTGTCCAGCGTGCAGCCACCGACGCCACGGTTGTAATGTGCGCGGCGGGCACGATGCCCGGCGAATTGCACAAGCTTTGGAAATCGGCGCGGCCCATGTCCTACCACATGGAGTACGGTTTTAGCTGCATGGGCTATGAAATTGCAGGTGCGATGGGTATCAAGATGGCACAGCCCGACCGCGACGTGATCTGCTTTACCGGCGACGGCACCTATATGATGGCCAACGCAGAATTGGCGACCGCGGCCATGATGGGTATCGCCTTTACCGTGGTTGTGACCGACAACCGCGGCTATGGATGCATCAACCGGCTCCAGATGGCCACCGGCGGGGCGGAGTTCAACAATCTGCTGGACCATAGTGTTCATGCGCAACCTTCGGCTATCGACTTTGCCGCCCATGCCGCCAGTATGGGTGCCACCAGCGTCAAAGTTTCGTCGATCGCCGAACTGGAAGTTGCCCTGGCAAGTCGTAGTGACATGCAAGGGCCCTACGTCGTCGTCATTGACACCGACCCCTATCCTAGCACGCCGCATGGAGGCACGTGGTGGGACGTTGGGGTGCCACAGGTGTCTCAGCGAGCCAAAGTAATCGCCGCACGCGCGGACTATGAATCCAAAAAGACAAAGCAAAGGGCGGACTGATGGCAGTCAAGATCGGCATATCACTGATTGCGTGGCAGAACGACGATCTGCCAGAACTCACAGCAGCTTACACGACTGAAGGGGCTATGGAGGATGCAGCAAAGATTGGCTATCAAGGTGTCGAACGGGGCCGCCGTATGCCTGCCGATACCGCGGGTTTGCGCGCATATCTCGACCGTTACGGCGTTGCACTCTGTGGCGGCTGGTGTTCGGGCAATTTGATGGTGTCATCCGTTGCCCAAGAAAAAGAGGCCGTGCGCCAGCAGGTAGAGCAGTTCGCCGCGCTGAACGCCCCGTGTATCGTCTATGCCGAATGTTCGAACACGATACAGGGCGCCATTAGCCGTCCCGTAAGCCAGCGCCCGAAACTCAGCAGGGACGAGGTTATGGCCTACGGCGCGAAACTGTCGGAACTAGCCAAGTGGTCCGCCGATAAGGGCTGTGTGCTGTCCTATCATCACCACATGGGTGCAATGGTGCAGGACGCAGAGGACATCGACTGGCTAATGGAAGGGTCCACATCGGACCTGACCCTTCTTTATGACACCGGACACCTGCACTTTGCCGGTGCCGACCCAGTTTCGGTTCTGGATAAATGGGGCCACAGAGTTCACCATGTCCACTTCAAAGACGTGCGCCAACCGGTGCTGGACTGGGTTCATGCTGGTGACAGAAGCTTTCTCGATGGGGTTGCGGCCGGTGTTTACTCGGTCCCGGGTGACCCCGAGGGCTGCATCGACTTTCAGGCCATCACCGACAAGCTCAAGGCGATGGACTATCAGGGCTGGATTGTGGTCGAGGCCGAGCAGGACCCTGCCAAGGCCCCGCCCTTTGACTACTCCAAGATCGGATATGATCATATTGTCAAAATCTGTGGCTGCTCAGGCCTGACCATCGTACACTAAAGGACTTCATTGTGACTGACCTCCTAAAGAAACCATTCGGCACCCGAGGCAAGGTGCACCAGATCACGCCGGAAAGCGCGGGATGGCGCTATGTCGGGTTCTCGCTCTACCGGCTAATAGCGGGGGATACTGTTGCCGAGGTCACAGGAGACCGCGAGGTCATTCTGGTGATGGTCGAGGGCAAGGCTGCGATTACCGGTGCGGGTCAGGATTGGGGTGTTCTGGGCGAGCGGATGAATGTGTTCGAAAAAACACCGCCGCATTGCCTGTACCTGCCAAACGGGACCGATTGGTCGGCAACCGCCGAAACCGACTGCGTTCTTGCCGTTTGCACGGCTCCGGGCAAAGGCGGCCATCAGGCACGGCGCATCGGGCCTGACGGGATCACCCTGACCGCACGCGGCAAGGGCACCAACACACGCCACATCAACAACATCGCGATGGAAAACGAAGACTATTGCGATAGCCTGCTTGTGACCGAAGTGTTCACCCCCGCTGGGCACTGGTCGTCCTATCCCAGCCACCGCCATGACGAAGACGATTTTCCGCGCATCACCTATCTGGAAGAAACCTATTACCATCGCCTGAACCCTGCATCAGGCTTTGGTATCCAGCGCGTCTATACCGACGACGGCCAGCTTGATGAAACCATGGCTGTGTCTGACGGCGAGGTTGTGTGTGTTCCGCGTGGCCACCACCCTTGCGGCGCGCCCTATGGGTTCGAAATGTATTACCTTAACGTCATGGCTGGCCCGTTGCGCAAATGGCGCTTTGTCCCCGCGCCACATGTCGAATGGATCATGGAGCGCGACGCCTGAGCCGGCACTCTGGTCAGAACGATTCTGGCACATAAAGCTGGGGTGTCATGAAGTGCTGGCTGGACGTCGAATCCGGCCCGTCCCTGACAGCGTTAATCATCAAGCCTATCAGATCACGACTAAGGTGCTGAAGCGGCGTTGCAATCACCATCGTGATGTAGCGGTCGACCAGCCCCTTGCGGCTTTCCTCGGTCAATTCGTTTACGACCAAAGCCACCTTTCCCGGCGGTCGCGCTTCACGCAAGGCCGCAATCGCGCCTTCCATCCCGCCGCCTGCAATATAGATGCCGCGCAGGTCGGGCTGCCTGCTTAGCAGTTCAAGCGTCGCCTCATAAGTCACTTGCCGTGTCTCAAGATTAACGACCGTGTCAAGCATCTGAAATTCAGGGGCATATTCTCGAATGTAGCTTTGAAAACCTGTCTCGCGTAGCAGGTGACCATGCCACCTGTTCCCCCCTACAAAAACTGCAAGTTTTCCGTTCGTGCGGGCCTGCGTCACGATCATCCATGCGGCCACGCGTCCCACTTTGACATTGTTCAGGCCCAGATAATTCTGTCGCACGCCCTGGGCGAAATCATTCAAAAGCGCGAAAACGGGGATGCCTTCGTCAATCAGTTTTGCTGCCAGGGCTGAAAGGCTGGGATGATTGATCGCCGACGTCGCGATGACATCGCAACTGCGCGAGACCTCTAGAATTTCCTTGGCAAAATCATCGGGTGCCTGAGAGGCCGCAAACCGGATGATCACACGACCGCGAATATCAGTCCGGGTCTCGACCGCTTTTTGAAGTTCTTGGGCGAAATTACGATAAAATTCTTGTCCGCCCTTGTGCAGGACAAATCCGAACTTGACGAGTGGCCGGGTCGTATCTTCGCGGCGCGCTGCCAGAACTCGCGTGGGGTATCCGATGCGCTCCGCTGCTTCGAGAACCCGATCAAGTGTTTCCTGCCGCACGTTTGAACGGCTGTTCAATGCGCGGTCCACGGTCGCGACGCCCACGCCCGCCGCTTGGGCCAGGTCTTTGATTGTTGGTCGTTGTGCCATTTTTTCAGCCGATAAATTTACATCATTACATGAGAATTTGATGATGTAAAATGATGTAATATACAAGTCGTTACGCGACATCCCCCGCCTTGATCTGGTATCACTTCGCCAATTTGATGCGCAGGAGATGGCAATGACGAAACGAGATTATTCCCTTCTTGGTCCTGACGCGGCGCTAGCCGTCGAAAACGGTCTGGCAGCCGCTGACTGGTATCACACCGATATTCCACGCCAGCAGATGAAGGCTTTGATGAAGCGCGAGGACCAGCCCGCAATCCGCGACACGCTGATCCTGTTCAGTGCGATGTTCGTTTTTACCGCGATTGGCGTTGCACTGTGGCCGTCGTGGTGGTCGGCACCATTCTGGCTGGCTTATGGTGTGCTGTATGGCTCTGCGATGGACAGCCGTTGGCACGAATGTGGCCATGGAACACCGTTCCGGACGGCGAAATACAATGACTGGGTATATCAGATCGCGTCGTTTTGTATGGTCCGCAACCCCGTTACATGGCGGTGGAGCCATGCGCGCCACCACACCGATACGGTCATCGTTGGGCGCGATCCTGAAATCGTCGCCATGCGCCCGCCTGCCTTATTCCGGATTTTCCTCAACTTTTTTGGTATTCTTGACGCCTTCCATGGCTGGCAGCGGATGATCGTCAACGCATCAGGGAAGCTTGAGACAGAAGAAGTGACCTACATACCGCAAAGTGAACACTATAAGGTCATTCGCGTCGCTCGGATCTGGGTGGTAATCTATGCCGCGGTCATTGCGATCGCTGTTGTTCTGCAGTCGATCCTGCCTCTGATGATTATCGGTCTGCCGCGGCTATACGGCGCTTGGCACCATGTCATGACAGGTATTCTGCAACACGCAGGGCTTGCCGACAACGTGATCGACCACCGCCTGAACAGCCGTACAGTCTACATGAATCCCGTCAGCCGGTTCATCTATTGGAACATGAACTACCACGTCGAGCATCATATGTTCCCGATGGTGCCTTACCACCGGCTTGCGGAATTGCATGAATTGATCAAGCAGGACGCGCCTGCCGCAAACCCCTCGATCTTGCAGGCCTACAAAGAAGTTTGGCCGATCCTGCTGCGACAGCTGCGTTATCACGATGAATTCTTGACCCGGGATCTGCCGCCAACGGCGCGGCCCTATCGTACAGACCTGCACGAAGGTGCCTTGGGCGATACCGGAGCCAGAACAACGACACCCCAAGCCGTTCCCGCTGAGTAAGGAGAAAAAACATGGCAAACTGGATTGACGCTTGCGCGGCAGAGGACATTGACGAAGAAGACGTGATCCGTTTCGACTATGACGGTCGGACTTTCGCGATCTACCGCTCGCCTGATAACGTATACTTTTGCACCGACGGGCTTTGCACGCATGAGCAGATCCATTTGGCCGATGGGTTGGTGATGGATCACACCATCGAATGTCCCAAGCATAACGGCCAGTTCGATTATCGCACCGGCAAGGCCATGCGCGCGCCGGTCTGTGTGAACCTTGGAACTTACGCAACCAAGGTCGAAGGTGACCGAGTCTTGATTGAAATCTGATATGTCAGGCATCGTAATACTGGGCGGAGGCGAGTGTGGTTCTCGCGCTGCGTTTTCCGCTCGGGACCAAGGGTATTCTGGCCCGATTACGATTGTCGGTGAGGAAACGGGGCTGCCTTACGAGCGGCCTCCTCTGTCCAAGCCTGATGCACAAGGGATCATCCGGAAGCCGATCTGCTCTGCTGACATGTTGCGTGATAAGGCGATCACGCTTTTGGATGGCCTGCAGGCAATTTCCCTTGACAGGGAAGTACGGTGTGTGACGCTGTCAACGGGTGTCAAGCTCGGCTACGACAAATTGCTTTTCGCAACAGGTGCCAGCGCACGGCAGTTGACCTGCGACGGAGGAGAACGGGCGCTGTCATTGCGGACGGTACAGGATGCCGCGCGCATTTATGATATCGCGCAACCGGGCACGAAAGTGGTGATCGTGGGGGCGGGGTTGATCGGTCTAGAACTTGCCGCAGTCCTCGTAGCGCGGGGCGTTGATGTGTCTGTGCTGGAGTATGCGCCAGTCGCTTTGGGTCGAAATGTGCCGCGCCCGCTGGCGCAAAGGATTGTTGACCGGCATGTGTCGGAAGGATCGCACATCTTCTGCGGTGTGGAAGTTGACAGTATCACGGCTGAGCATGTGGTTCTTGCTGACGGTCGGATGCTTGCGGCAAATCTGGTTGTGGCTGCAATTGGTGTCGCGCCAAGAACTGGGCTGGCTGCTGTGGCAGGTCTGGCGATTGAGAATGGCGTCTGCGTGAATGACAACCTTTGTACTGATGATCCACATGTCTTTGCCGCTGGCGATTGCGCCAGTGTCCAGCGCGGTGGCATCCGCCAGCGTTTCGAAACATGGCAAAACGCGCAAATCCAGGGGGATATCGCCGGACGGAACATGGCAGGCGGGCAGCACGCGTTCGACGGTCCCGTCTGGTTCTGGTCTGACCAGTTCGATCTTGGCCTGCAAGGCGTGGGGCAGACCAACGGCGCCGTTTTTGCGACGCGTAAGGTCGATAATGACGCCGAAGTTCTTTTTTACGTCAATGAAGCCAGTCAGTTGGTCGGTGCCGTCGGGCTGGGCCGCGGCAATGCAATCGCCAAAGATATCAAGCTCGCGCAAAAATTGATCGAAGCTGGAGTTTCTATAGTCGCCGAGCACCTGAACGATCCTGACATCAACCTCAAAACATTACTCAAGCCTGCGACAACAGCCTGATCATTGGAGATGACAATGGGACTTTATTACAAGCGGCCAACGGTGGCAGACATCCGCGCGCTCAAAGGCAAGCGCCAACTGACCATGCTCTATGTGGATACGCCGGCAGAAGCCGCAGCTGCAGCTACCGCTGGCATTGACATGTTGTCGATTATCGATCCGGTATGGAACGATGAAATGCGCGAAGCCGCGGGTGACTGCTTTGTGCAGGTCGGTTTGCTGTACGGTGAACTGGTGACGCAAGAGGATTACCAACGTGCAGCACATCGTGCCGTGAAGGTTGGTGGTGACTGCGTCTATTGTGCGTCGTCGATGGGAACGATCAAGGCGATCGCCGACGACGGTATCCCTGTCGTCGGCCACGTTGGGCTGATACCGTCCAAAGCGACATGGACCGGAGGTTTCAAAGCAGTTGGCAAAACTGCGCAAAGCGCTCTGCATGTGTTCAACCATGTCAAGCAACTCGAGGAAATCGGCTGCTTCGGAGCGGAATTGGAGGTCGTGCCGGATCGTGTAGCAAAAGAAATCGCGGAGCGGACAAACCTTGTGCTGCTGGGCATGGGGGCTGGGCCATATGCTGACGCGCAGTATCTGTTTGCCGAAGACGTGCTGGGCCACACGCAGGGGCATAAACCGCGGCATGCAAAGACCTATCGCAATTTTAAGGCAGAGCTTGACCGCCTGCAGCTCGAACGGATCGCTGCGTTCCGAGAATTCAAGGCCGACGTCGATGGTTGTGCTTATCCTGGGCCTGAACATACCGTCACGATTACTGATGCGGAACTGGAACGGTTCGTCGCATCACTGGTCGCAGCGGCTTCTTGAACTCAAACTTACAAGTGCTGAAAAACGTAGAGCAGATTGATTAAGCAATTGGTCGCTCTCGCGTCTGGTGGAGATCGTGGCTATGTCGCTTCCCCTATTCCATTGAGTAAGCTTAGAATGATCAAATTTGTAATTATGATGCACTCAACTCATGCCTGATCCGCCCCGCGAGAAGAACCTTGCCTGAAAAGTAAGTACAACATCGGTAGTATCCAGCCGTTGACGTCCCAATCTTTAAGCCAACCTCAATCCAGTTGGCGTACAAGGAACGTAAATTGGGGGTGTCATTGGGGGTGGCAAAATATAAGTAAAAATTTTTATATAATTATAACATTAAGTTAGCAGAAATTAGCGGGTCCGTGTGGGGCACCATTTACACCTAAATAATACTTATTTTGTTGACTTTACGAGTTAATTCCCCCGATTTGGTACTAAGAGATGGTACTAGGTTGGTACAAGCAGTGCGACTGGTCAGACAAAAGAACGGCATGAAGCGGTCATCGACTGGATACTATTCCTTTCGTAAGCAGGTACCTGCGACTTTAAGAAGTCTGTGGGGTAAGCGTGAGGTAAAAGTGGCGCTTGAGACCAAGGATGAGGCGACTGCTTTAAAGCGGTGCTCGTTGGTGTTGGCAGAGTTTAACGCCACGAAGCTGAGGCTGACAAAGGTGCTCGAAGGCGCTCATGATTTGACGCCCCAAGACATTCGTAACATTGCAGACAGTCGAGTTCGAAAATGGGGTCTTCATCCCGATCAAGCTCCTGTCTTGAAGGCTGGTCATACAGATGCCGAATATGTTGCGTTTAAGGACGCTGAGCAGACGTATTTGGAGGGCCTAGACATTTACTACGGGCTGGCTGCCGATGCTTTGATTGACGACGCTCAACTTGAAAAAGATTATCAGAGTGGCAGGTGGGCAGAACCCAACTATCAAACGCCATACAAGTCTCAGAGTGCTTCCACGGTTGAGAGTGTAACGGAAGGTATCGTCTCAGGTGCCATAGCGTCTACGACAACCCCGACCTTAAAGACTGCCATGGTCTCTTATCTTGAGTTCTATGCTGAAAAGAACATTGGTGGAAATGCGCGTACTATCCAGTCTCAAACGACCAACACCAAGCGTGTGATAACACAGTTTGCAGCTTTTATTGAGGGTGGCCGTGCTGTGAAAGGGTTTGATCGCCTTGTTACAAGCATCACTGTAGAAGAGGCCATCGGCTTCAGGCGGTACTTACGAGACCAGCACCCAAATACAGCCACTGGCGACAGTAACCTTCGTTATCCAAGTGCGGTATTTTCTCATATCATTGAGAAGGGGCAGGGGCTGTATATCGGCAACCACCTCATGCGTAACCCATTCGCCAAGCTCCGTAACAAGAGGCGTGAGGAGCAATTTACCAAGAAGAAATGGCCTTTAAACCCAGACGAGTTTCGCAGGTATGAGACAGCAGCCTGTCAGGCTGAGGATCATGTGAGACTACTTGTGTTGTTCCTGTTGTACACGGGATGCAGAGTGAGCGACGCATATGGGCTTGAGGTGCGGGACGTGAATCTGAAGGAAAACATCCCAACAATGTACCTCAGACATAACAGCATCAGGCGACTTGATAAGGACGGTATCCAAGCAAACATTCCCTTGGTTGGTCCCCTCCTAGACGGTCTTAGGAGCTACAAGATGTCTGATAACTCAAACGACCCAATATTCCCTGAGTTTGCCAACATTACATCTGGTCGTGATAGAGCTTCAGCGGAGGCTAATAAAGTGCGCAAGCGGGCAGGTATTACGAGAGATGGCGTTACAGCGCACAGCGCCCGACATACGTGGCAGGACAGGTTGGACGCTGCTAGAGTACCGATTGCCGAACGAGACTATCTCATTGCGCACAAGACTAAGCAGAGTAGTGCAGTGGCGCAGGCTTATGGTTCAGCTTACCCAGCTAGGAATATGCTCCAGAACCAGCTTGCTGCACTTGCTTGCAAGGACTGGGGCGATTTTCGCACGTAGGTATCTTGTCGCGCGTCTGATGGGACATGCCCAAGACAACCAGAGCTTTGGGAATTATTCTGATGGTTTGGTGTTCGAGGAGCTGAGGTTAGCAATCAATAGTGTTGACTGGTCCCAGCAGTACCCCTGAGAGGCCCTACAGGCGTACATGAGAGTGGTTGGCAATGTCAGCGCACCAATTCCGCACATCCGTCGTTACCATGCTGCACAACTCCCCTGAGGGGATACCCGATAAGGCCATTTACTCCATCGTGGGTCACAGCCTTGGGAAAGATGCGCATATGAAGAACTACATGGCAGGATTGAAGCCGCAGGCGCTGATTAAGGCTGTTGAGGCGATAAACTGGGACACTTGGGAGTGGCACTGAGTGACCTGTAGGAAGGCAGGAAACACTGGGGGCAGGTTTCTAACCGCGTAGCGTCGCCCCGCAACATTGTAAGCACAGTGACTGGACTGGTGCCACGGCTTTGCGAGTGGGCTACCATATCCCGATTGTGTCCGAGAAGGCTTACCAAATAGGTGAACAAAGCCCCGCATCGCGGTTCGTGAACCGAGCTATACGGTGGTCAGGTGTAATACACACCGTTACCGACGCTGCAACTCTCATGCTTTGACCATCATTACTAATACTGAAATAGTCAGCGATGTCCTCACTTTTGGTGTCTATTGCTCCTCATCTTCAAGACCATTTTTAAAGACTGCTGCCATCAGCGCGATGCCAACAAGAACCACTGGTAAAGAAAATGCGAAGGTTGTGAAATATGGTCGATTTTCAAAAATTAATACTTCATAAAAGATAACTAGATTATCTATCGTAGTATTCAGCGCATAGATAAACAGGGTTAGGCAAACTGTCCTGAACCCAAAATTAAAATATGCACTTATATTTAACGCAGCAAGAAGCCAGAAAACTACATGAGACCGACCATATAAAGCGCCGCTAAGCTCTTCATTCATTAATTCTTGACCTGGCGCATAAATCAGACCGTTTACCGATAGATAGTAAATAGATATGAAGGTAAAAAAGTATATGTTGATAGAGATAAGCAATGCTTTAAACAAAGTGCTTTGCTTGAGTGAGGATGTGTTATTCCCACTTACTTCCTCAAAGGACTGAAGGAGAGCGCTAATTTCTTTATCGTTTAGTCTGTTGTTCGACACGTCGCTAATATTTCTTGTATTTACTGAAAGTAAGTTCAAAGCTCATCCAGATCAAGCAGGCAATTGTAATTGGGCGAAGCGTCTGAAGAAGTACAACAAATCCTCTATCAGGATATTCTATAATTCTGTACAAAACCAAGTTATCGTCAATGTACATTGCAACAACCCAAGCAGTTAATCCAACTGTAAACAAAGTAATGTATTTCCGTGATTTCAATAGTAAAATTGGATAGGAGATTAATGCAATCGTAACAATCGCAGCTCTGACATATGTTAACTTGAAAACTGCAAGTGTGTGTTCTGGATTATTATTTATATCGAAAATGTTATCAGGAATAGTCAGAAAACTATAGATCACGGCTATGCCGAACAGATAATTTATTCCCAAGGCAATCCAGAATAACTTAGAGAGCTGTAGCTGTTTAACCATTTTAGTTAAGGTCCACGCAGTACTTTTGATCACAGAGATACTTTAGCTATATCAAATACCACCACTACTACTGATAGCTCGGCCTGACAACCGCAACTCAAGAAGTTCGTCGCAGGAACGAGTGCCCTGAACAAGCCTTGCAACGGCGGTTCCTACACTTCGAGAGGTTAGGACCTGCATCCTCAGGCTGGATAATTTGTTGGCTGATGTCCGCGAAGTCATCAACAAAGACCCACGCGTGTTGTGGGGCAAGGCTGTAAGAGAGTTCGCCCGACGAACGCTGCTGTGAAGTGAGAGAAAGCTAGTTCGTTGGCTTTCACACGACATAATAAAGCATGGGCCAAACTAATTTTTTGTCTTGCATACCAATGGGGAAACCCTTGGGGGCAAAACCCCTGTCCCAGAAAATAGGGGTCCCAAGAAGCATAGCTGCGCTACTACTACGATACGCCAGCATCAAGCCGCAAGAATACGGTAAAGGCTTGCCCTGCTGATGCCCAGCTGTTCACAGACCGTGGCCTTGGACATACCTGTCTTCAACAACGACAAAGCAGCATCTGACTTGTTCATGGCAGTAGGTTTACGACCTGTGTACTTGCCCTCAGCCTTGGCCTTGGCAATACCTTCACTCTGACGCTCAAGCATCATCTCACGCTCGAACTGGGCAACAGATGCCATGACGTTCAACATCATCTTCCCTGTGGCTGTTGTGGTGTCTATCTGCTGACCACCCATCGACAAGATGACTAGCCCTGCACCCTTCGCCTCCAGCGTCTCAAGCAACTCCCCAAGATGCCTGACAGACCTTGCCAGACGGTCCAGCTTGGTCACGACCAGCTTGTCACCCTTGCGCAGAGACTTGATGGCAGCATCTAGCTGGGGGCGTTCACCAACAGATGACACTTGTTCCTGATAGACTTCCTCACAACCGAAAGCCTGTAGGTCCCTGACTTGGGCCTCAAGCCCAGCCTGTTGGTCCAGTGTCGATGTTCTTGCAATTCCTACCAGCAACGTCTCAATCCCCTGTGCATGATTCTCAATAGGGTTATAGTATATTTAGAGAACTGCTTCAATAGGATTATTATTGCCTAGTTTTGAGACACTATTGGGCTGTTTCACTGAGGCAGGATCGTATGAGACGGCAGGCAACAACCAATACCAGCAGATCATTTCTAATCGAGCCAAGTATAACGCTGGTAAACGGCCCGATTGGCTAGCAAGGGGGGGCGATGGAAATCAAGTGTAGCGGGAACAGGTTGAGCAGACCCTAATAGTGGTTCGCACAAAATGCACTGCTGCAACAGAAAGTGGAGCTGGATCGAAGTGTAGTCAACAATCTGATCTATGATACTAAATGTCGTAACAGTAATCGGTCTGTGAGATTTACTTTTTCATTCGAACACATAACCTGCGCTACCAACCATAGTCTTTGTCCCCTATGCTCCTCTTAGTCTAACTAAGTTAGTAGTTATACTTTATAGCAGGTTGATCCTTCCATTAACTAATGACACTTGTGAGGCTTAGCGGTATGGCAACAGACAAACTTAGCGCGCCCTCAGGTACGTTTGCTGTACCAAGATATTATATCCCTGACTTTAGCCATGCTTATAAGCCTGCGCGTGCGCTGTTTGATCAGTTAAAGTGGGAGAAGGGTCGGTGGAGAGCTGACGCACTAGAATTTCGCTTTAAGGCTTTCTGTTGCCTACTTTGGGCTGCTGTTGAAGACCCGAAGTGGACTATTCATACAATCTTGAACAAGTCGCACTATGACGTGTCCAAGTGGCCTATCGGCTACAGGGCTATGCAAGATACTGTGCAGCAGTTGGAAAAAGAAGGATGGTTGGTCAAAGCTCATCCAAGGGAGAGACATCGCTCCCAAAGATACCTTGCACCCAAGAACTCCCCACTTCGGGCAATCAAAAAGTTCAAAGTCAGCGAAATGTATTGGGTGCCACCAGTCGTGAGCATCAGGCGAGGTGATAAGAATGGCCTTGATCGTGCGCCCCTAGACGTAGAGCTAATGGCAAACAAGAAGTGGAAAGCGTGGATAGCAAAGAATATCGTTCCGCCGATGGAGGCATTGAACGATAAACTGTTAAGCCATGACTTTACTTTGTTTCCATTTGGGAAGTCGAACGCAGATGCGTTCAGCCAACCACAATATCAACGTATCTACACAAACATCGCAGGATTTAAGCAGACGCCAGATTTGACGCATGGTCGAATTTATCCGCGTAATTTCTTCTTTCCGAGTAAAGACCAAGGTTGGCGGCAGATGACTTTGATCGATGGTCAAAGAACCGTGGAGGTTGATGTCCATGCTTCCTCTCTGACCCTGCTCTCAGAACATTATAACTACCAGTTTTCATTGCCAGATACGGATGACTATTACTCGTATGGACCACTTGGCGACCTCAACAGACCTCTTGTAAAGACTACTATACAGGCTGTCATTAACGGGGTTTCGTTAGAGCGGAAAAGTTGGCCAACCTCGTTCAAAGAGGATGCTAAAGTTCAACATCTTGTTGGAGATCAGGATTGGTCTGATTATTCATCAGCTATCCTTGCGGTCTATCCAGTTTTAGCAAAATTAGAAGCTGATTTGGGCCTTCGGCTCATGCTTGATGAGAGTAACATTATCATAAGGGCCATGAACAATTTGCTCGATAGAGGCATCGGCTGCCTTTCGATACATGATTGTTTGATCGTCCCTGAAAATAATGTTGGTGATGCTAAAGAGGCATTTTGTGCTGCCTACGCGAAAATGGATTGGAAGCCGCCAAAGTTAAGGGTTGAGTGAATAACGCCAGTCGCCTGTTTGTGCGCGGATTGACGTTGAGGGCCTCACGGACATGACCTCGAGCGCCCCTGCGTATACTTGGCTAGGCAGGCTAGGTAGTTTGACAGCAAGCCCTCAGGCGACCTCTCAGCGCGCCTACGCTGGGCGACATCCCGTGATTAGATGACAACAGGGGAACAGATGACACCACGCAGAAACCCGTCCAGATCAGACAACATCATATAATCGTCAGGGCTGTCATCAGACCACAGGTAGGCACCTAGACTTTCGAGGCCGATTTCATCTGACATACTGGTACCAGCTCCTTGTTGACGCCATACTGACAACATTTCTCATCTCATCAAGGATTGCCCCACCACTGTTCCCAACTTGCAGCGCGGCATCAATCTGGACGTTTGAGCAATTGTTCCCAATCCCAGCCAAAGAACTGATGATACCCTTTGTCACCTTGATCGAAGAACTGACTTCATTGCCGAAAGGATATCCCGCCATCTAGATGTCTTGCAGGAGTTCTGGTTGATCGCCACTCAACGCAAGCACAGTCGGTAGGCTGAAATCACCTTTCAAAAGGGCCAGATCGTTCTGTAGGTCATATGTGATGACTGTCACTGAGAAAGCGCGACCTAGCTGTTGAATTCGTAGGCCCGTTCACCATGCACGGCCAGATCAAGGCCTGTGGTTTCGGTCTCGTCATCCACGCGCAGTGTTGTTACCGCCTTGCAAATCAAGATGAGCGCGGTTGTCACGACCGTTGTGTAAACGCCCACAATCACAAGGCCGCCAAGTTGCGTCGCCCATGCACCCGCGCCGAAAACCGCGATCATGATGGTGCCGAAGATACCGCCGACACCGTGAACGGCGAAAACGTCCAATGTGTCGTCGATCTTGATCTTGTTGCGGAACAAGCTCACGGCCTCTTGGCACAGAATACCCGCGATGGATCCGATGATCAGCGCCTCGACGGGGCCGACAAAGCCTGAGGCGGGCGTGATCGAGGCAAGGCCCGCGATTGTCCCTGTAACCATGCCGACAAGAGATGATTTGCCGAATTTCACGCGCTCCCACAGCGCCCATGTGAGCGATGCCGCAGCAGCCGAAATATGTGTGACAGTGATTGCCATTGCGGCCCCGCCATCAGCAGCAAGCTGTGAGCCGCCGTTAAAGCCGAACCAGCCAACCCAAAGCATTGCGGCCCCGATCATGACCATACCGGGGTTATGCGGCGGCTTGGAGTGATCACGGCGTGCACCAAGAAAGATCGCCAAAATCAATGCGGCAAGGCCAGCCGTTTCATGCACCACGATACCACCGGCAAAATCACGCACTCCGGTGTCACCAAAAATACCGCCATCGGCCAGTATGCCGCCGCCCCAGACCCAGTGGACCACAGGCGCATAGCACAACAGCATCCAGAGCGATGAGAACAACAGCACAAAGCCAAAGCCGATCCGCTCGACATAAGCGCCGACAATCAGGGCAGGGGTGATGATCGCAAAGGTCATCTGGAAGGCAAAGAACAGAACCTCCGGCAGGGTGCCCGACAGCGTGTCGGCGGTGATCCCTGACAGGAACATTTTGTCCAGACCGCCCCAGAACCCACTGGTGCCCGATCCGAAGGCGATGGAGTAGCCGAAGGCAAACCACAGAATGCTCATCAGACAGGCAATCGCATAGCAATGCATGAACACGCTGAGCACGTTGCGCGCGCGCACCAGCCCGCCATAGAACAGCGCCAAGCCTGGCAACGTCATGAATAGTACAAGCGCCGTTGCCACGATGATCCACGCGGTATCTGCTCCGTCCATTGTCCCCTCCTTCAACTCTTTGGTCCTTGTTGACGGGGTTAGGTCGGATTCGAGCTGCCGGTTAAATAAGCAATGGCTGTGGATGGCGATTAATCTGCAAGCATTTTGCGAAATGACTAATCCGCGCGCGAAATTATCACCAAATGATTAATTACTGGGCGTATCTGAATCGACAGCCTTGGTAAGAAGCGCCAACCGGTGGTCGCGTGCCGCAACAAATAAACCGATAGTGACACCATGACCAAGCTATCAACCATAGGCGGCCACGTGATCTATTTATACTGCCGTTGCGGCCACTCTGCTGGCCTTCCAGTGGTGGACCTGTTGAAGACCCTACCAGAGGCTACCACGGTATCTCAGGTCGCTCAGGCGGCGCGGTGTAAGGGCTGTGGGGCAAAGGGTGACATTGTGTCCACACGCATCGTTTTCTCTTTGCCTGACTGATGATCCACGAAGCCGTAAGCTGCCAACAATATGGTACTAGAAATGTAAAGGATATGGTACTAACTTGATTTCGAAATAAATACAAAAATCATTATAAATCATACAGTTAGTTAACTTACATGGCTTAATGTGAGTCCGTGTGGGGGCACCATAAAATCCCGTAAGTCTGTTATATTAAAGTGATTGCACCGCTTTAGGGTTTGGCGCTGTGATGTGTTCCGCCATCGGGCAAGTTTTGCTGCTTTGTGGGGAACCGCCCGATCAGTGACAGCAGCGGTATCCGCAAAACAGCAAAGCGCTGCTTGCGACTGGCAAAGCCCACAGATCACACTGCGAACCGCCCGCCTTCCACGATGCGGGCTTGACCCAATGCTGTCAGGCTTTCCAGCAGTGGTTGCACGGTACCTGCGCGGGCGCGGGCAAAGCGGCGGGCGACTTGGTCGGGGGTGGCTTCGCCCATGTCGGTCAGGGCGGCGCGGACGGCCTTGATCTGTTCGGGCAGGGTTTTGGGCCATGGTTCTTTTGCCGTGGCGATAGCGGGGCCAAGGTCCATTGCGCCTTGGTCTGCCTTGACGGTCGCGGCGTGACCGGCGGGGTTCTGATATTCGGGGCGCAGCCAGCGGACCAGCCCGCGCGCTTCCTCTGCCGCGCGGGTGCGGTTGAGGTCCACCAAGCGGTGCAGAATGTCATCATCGGACAGGTCCGCAGGCCAGCCATAGGCCTCGGCCACCGCCCTGTCGATCTGGTCGTGCAGATCGCGCAGGATGCCCACCAGCCCTTGGCTATAGATTTCCTTGTCCTTGCCTTCGATCCGTTCATTCGCGCGCAGTTTTTCCAGCACGTTATACATGGCGGTCAGGGTTAACTTGGGGTGCGTGGCCTGACGCTCTTTGCGATGCGCGTCGAGCTGTTCGCCAAGGCTGCGCAGATGCGTTTTTTGGGCCTCGGTTGGGTCAGGGAAGGGGAAGGGGTCGAAACATTGGCCTTTTGGGTAAACAGCATCGCCATCATACATTCCGATCTTCGCAGCGTTCGCGATAGCCCATACCCAATGCGCTCTCGCTGACACCACTGCGAAGAACCAACTGTCGTCAAGGGTCAGCGCAACCAGCTTATTGTCTGGCAAGATATCACCATTAACCAGACTGAAAATTCTATGCTTCGCCGTTTCGACAGTTGCGATGTATCGCTTTAGGCCATCCAATGCAGGGCGCATATCTTTGCGGGGTTCCCCGTGTATCCACCAGTTCCTCTTGTAGCTTTCGCGGTTGTTCTGGTCCCGTTCTGGTTTCACTTTGTCCAGAACATGCTGATAAACAGAAGGAAACCGGTTGCGCACCTCAGCTTCGGTAAGCCCGAAAAGGTCGATGACCATCACGCCACGTGGGGTTGCCGTTAGGTCGCGCCCGTTGCGGTAGTTACGGATATGGTTTTCCAGTCCGGGCACGGTGCCCAACCCCAACGCACGAGCCTCGGCCCGAGAAATGATAAATCCCGAACCAATCACTTGCACGCCACGGTGCGCCAATTGCTCATTCGCCTTCAACGGAACCGCCCCCGCCACATCAGCCCCAATCCGCAGATTGCCAAAAATCTTGCCCTTCTGGATATCAAAGCGAACCAAGCGGCCTTCGGCCTCGGCCTCGCCTTTGGCTTCTTCGGCCACGGTCAGCAGCCGCCCCATCGCGCGACCCTTTTCGGCCACGGTCATGGCGATGCGCACCGCCGCGCCATCGCCTGCATCCACCCATGGATGGTCGGGAATGGCATAGGTCAGCGACAGCGGAGTTTTGGGGTCGGTCAGATGCGGTTCCAGCACTTTGCGGTTCAATGTCTGGCGCAGTGAATTGGTGGTGATCAGCCCGAAACGCCGCGCCCCTTTGGCCTGCGCCTTATCCGTGGCGGGTTTCCAATCGCGCGCAGCCTGTGCCGCCTTGTCCCACCAGAACATGACGAAATCTGCGCTTTGCGGCATTTTTGGATAGGCCTTCCACAACGCCTCGGCATAGCCATCGCCCAAGGCATCGCGCATCCGGCTGGCCCCGATAAACGGCGGGTTGCCGATGATGAATTGCGCATCGGGCCATTTGGCGGGCTGTGGTTTGAGATAATCCAGCACCGCAATGCGCGCCGCCGCATCCGGCACCTGTTCGCCCGTGACGGGGTGGGTGGTGGTCTGCCCGTCCCAGCGGGTGACGGGGTTGCCCGCATCATCCAGCCGCGCCTTGGTGCCTGCACAGGTCAGCACCGCATCGCGGTTTTCGATATTGCGAAAATCGCGCAGCACAGGTTCGGACGGGCTGGCCGTGCCATGGGTGCGGAAATGCCATTGCAGATAGCCGATCCACAGCACCAGTTCGGCCACCGCCGCCGCCCAAGGGTTTAATTCGATCCCAAGGAATTGGTGGGGGTCCACGGTATGCCCTGCCAGCGACAGCGCCGCCTGATCCTCGCCCAATTCGGCCAGCAGGGCGGTGACCTCGCCTTCCAGCCGCTTCATCAGTTCCAGCGCGACATACAGAAAGTTGCCCGATCCGCAGGCCGGGTCCAGCACGCGGATGTCGCATAGCTGGTCGTGAAAGGCGCGCACAGCGGCGCGGGCTTCATCTTCTTTGCCCTGCGCCGCCAGCGTCAGTGCCGCCGCCTGCACGTCGCGCCAATCGCTGCGCAAAGGGTCCATGATGGTGGGCACCACCAGCCGTTCGACATAGGCGCGCGGCGTGTAATGCGCGCCCAGTTTGTGGCGCTGTTTTTTGTCCAGCGCGCGTTCCAGCAAGGTGCCGAAAATGGCGGGTTCCACCTCGCGCCAGTCGCGGTTGGCGGCGTCGATCAGCAAGGACAGTTGCACGGCATTCAGGGGCAGGGCGTCTGCGTCTTTGAACAGGCCACCGTTAAAGCGTTTCAAGTCGATCATCAGCACTTGCGAAAAACCGCCTGTGTTCATCGTTTCCCACAGACCTTTCAGCGCGGGGGCCGCGTGTTCGGGATGCCCGCGCAGCCGTGTCAGCAGGTCTGAAAAGCTGTTATGCGGGATCAGGTCCACATCTTCGGCAAACATGGTGAACAGGCAGCGCATCAAAAAGCGCGCCACGGTTTCGGGTTCGTGGCCTTGCCCTTCGAATGATTTGCCAAGTGCGGCCAGCCTGTCGGCCACTTCGCGCGTGACTTCGGCGGCGATTTTCGAAGGGTCAAGCGCGTGCGGGTCGGTCCAGATCATGCGCAGGCGGTCTTGGGTCGCCTCATTGCGCAGATCGTCCATGGTGATGCGATAGCGGTTGCCATCGGGATATTGGGTGTAACCTTGGCCTTGCCCCGAAAAATCGGCATAAACCTCGATCACATGGCCCACGTCCACCACCAGCAGGAACGGCGGCCAGCCATCTTTGCGCGATACCGCGCGGGCGTATCCATCTGCCTGATTGCGGGCGCGCAGCATGGTATCATCCCAGCGCCGCGTGCCGCGCGTGCCGTGCCCTTTGCGGACAGCATTTGGCAGGTCGGGGATCAGGCTGGGCTGGCTGTCAGTGTCGGGCTGGTCGCCGCCCACGCCTTGCTTGGCTTCCATGACAAAGTGTTCGGCGCGGTAAAGGTCGATAAAGCCCCGCGATTGCGTGCCCGTGTGTATGAAGGTGACAGGGTGTTCGAAGCAATAAGAATTGGCCGCTGCAGTTTCCGTGGCCGGTGCAGGCCGTGGCACGCCCAGCGCGTCGCACAGTTCATTGGCGAAGGTTTGGAAATTCGCGCGTTCGCTTCCGCCCGAGTTTTTCCAACGGTTGATAAATGTCTCTATCGTCACAACACATCACTCGTTACGTCACCAGTATTGCAACTATAAAGTGTAAAGGGGAAGTGTTATGATCGATCCGCGACGCAATTTGCTGTTCGGTCAGAAGTTGTGGGTGAAGCAAGCAAGATTGGCTTTAGGCACTGGATTGCTATTCCCAATCTTTAGTTTGCCCGTTCCAGTGCCGCCCTTTTGGCCCGTGCCGGTCACAGATGTACCGCACCGGGTTTGTCGGAGGCTCCAACTCCTGAGGAGGATGGCGCATCATGAGCAAGACCAGGACACGTTTGCCCCTGAAGTGCGTGAACGCGTGGTGCGAGTGGTCTTCGACAATGAGGGGCAGCACCGGTCGCGTTGGCAGGCGATTATGTCGATTGTGGCGAAGATCGGCTGCGCACCCCAGACTCTGAACGACTGGGTCAATAATCGCCGCCTCCTCGGGCCTATCGGGAACATCCCGCCCGTAAAAGCCAAGGCAAACTTCTAGGCAGCTCTGGAAACCGAACATGTGGCTGCGTAACGAACCGAAATCAGCCACCGGCAAACGCGGTGCGGTTCAATCCTGTCAGCCATCGCTCTCTTGCTTGCAAAGGCCGTTGCACTGGCGTCCGTTGCCGTTGGTGATCTCTTCGACGTCCATACCAGCATGGCCAAGACGCCGTGCATCCCGTCTCGCCATTATTGTAAGGGCACCAAACCAAGCGGCGCGTTGATCAGCTTGTAGCCTGCGCGCTTTTCGGCGCCAGTCTTTTCAAGGTAGCCACGTTTGATCAAATGTTTCAGCGCCCGAAAAAACGTGCTGCGGGATATGTCTGCCATCAACGGATGCTCTTGCAATTCGACCAGCGAAACCTCTGGTTTGGCACGGGTCTGTATGGCAACGGCATAGAGCAGGCGGGTCTCCTGCTCTGGCAGATCAGCAAGCCCAAGATCACGCTCCATATCCAATAGAAGCTGTCGCAGATCTGCTAAACGCATCAATCCGTTCGTCATCACTTGCGCCACACGCTTGCTTGCGCCGGATTGGTACAAAGTCGCGCGGCGAAGTTGAAATCGTCCATTTTGCGGCTCATCGCTCTGAATCCATTGCCATTAAAGGTGTAATTAACAAACTATACGCGCTGGATAACACTACGTACTGGCATCGATTTTACTTACGTAGGCCTCAACCAGCCTTTTACGCAGAACGCCGTCACATGGGGTGATACCCCAGACCCACCACAGGTTTTTCAACCTGCAAAGACCATCTACTATGATAAGTTAACGCATGACAGGCGAGATTGCAACGCGACGCCGCTGCGCAGACAAGGCATCCGCGGCGTTTGCAATTGCGCCGCAAGGTCGGCCGCATCTGACAGCGCAATCGCAAGGCGTCCGTCAGGGTTTCGAAACAGGCGCGGTTTAGATCACGCAGAGGACGCTTGGAATGGCCCCGGCGGTCTGGCGTGATCTGAACTGGCGCCGCGCGCCCGAGCATAGCATCAGACAGTTGAAGATGTCGCGTCGCCTTGCCCGCCCCATGCCTGTTGGGTGTCAGTACCGGGCTGTGTCCTGCCAGTTACAAATCGCTGCGGTTTGGTTTGCTCAGCCTGCAACGGTCGGCGGGAAAGGCATTTGCAACTTTGCGCCACCGGCGATCCGGTCGGCCAGATGGCCTACACCGATCGCATAGGCATCGGAATTGTTATAGCGTTTGATTGCGCGGAAATTGGCGGTGGTGGTAAACCGTGGCCCGCCCCGCTGCGGTTCCAGCGTGCCACGCGGGTTCTCGCGCCCCCAGCCTATGCCGGTCTGCCAGCCGCTGCGGGCCAGGTAATTGGCCGCACTGGCCAGCGCGTCGGAAGGATCAACCGCCCAGATGTCGCGTCGCCCGTCGCCTGTGAAATCCACCGCGAATTCTGCGTAAGTCGTGGGGATGAACTGGGTATGGCCCATTGCGCCCGCCCATGATCCGGTCATGCGCGCAGGGCTGATGTCGCCCGCTTGCAGGATGCGCAGGGCTTGCAGTGTCTGCGCCTCGAAGAATGCGCCACGGCGGCCCTCATAAGCCAGGGTCGAGGTGGCCGCAATCACGGGGATGTTGCCTTGTCGTGCGCCGTAAAAGCTTTCTAGTCCCCAGATCGCGGTCACGATATAGCGGTTAACGCCGTAACGCGCCTCGATCGCGTTCAACACGGATGCATGGCGGGCATAGGCCGCGCGGCCCTTGGCGATCCGTTCGTCAGAGGCCGCAATGGCTAGGTAGTCCTGGAGCGTGCGGCGAAATTCCGTCTGGTTGCGGTCGCGCGTCACCACACCGGGCAGAAAGCCCACGTTTTGGAAGGCCGCATCAAAGGTTGTGGACGACAAGCCTTGGGCTAGCGCGCGGCGCCGAAACCCTGCGACCCACGCGTCATAGCCGGCATTGCGCTGCGGCAGCAGGTCAGGCGGCGTGGTGCCGCTCGTGTCGCGCCGCGAGGCACATCCCGCCAGCAGGCTTGCACCCAGCGCCGCGATGATGAAACGTCTGTCGGTCGTCATGTTATCCGCGTTTTCGTTATTTACTGGACAGTCTATTGGATGCTGTCCGTCGCACAAGCCTGCCATGATCGGACCAGCGGGGGCTTGCCAGGAGGGATGCGGTTTTGCGGCCATTGCGCCGGTTCTGCAGCCTGACTGCCTGGCTGAGCCGTGCCGCTATGAGTATTTGAAGAAAAGAGAAGCTGCCAGTGGCGCGAGGCTGGCCAGATCTGTCCAAAGCTGGTGCCGCCCAGCGTGATGCGCCATGAGCGAGTGATCGGCTATCATTTTTTGGCGCGATCTCTGCGCCTTGCCCGCGCATTCAGTCTTACACGATTCAATTGTTTGAGAATTGTCAGGAACTCGGATCGGTTCTTCTTGGAGCTATCCAGATCAATATTGGTGTGCGATCTCGGCTGGTTTTCGGTCCAGACCTTTCCGTCACGCGGAATCGACATGTGGTCAATTGCCGAACTTACAGAACCGCCATTGGCGAGAAAGACAGATTTCCAATTCAGGATACCAACGTTAAGGGGGTTATCTCTTATCAATTCAACCTTGATAAAGGGGAGGCCCTGAGATACCAAGTGATCCCAATAGCTATGGGATACGTTTACGCCCGCGTATGTTTCTTGTGGCATATTGCAAAAGAGATCATTCATCGGGAACAATATGCGCGTTGAAAGATTAAATTCATTCTTAATACTGGATAATAAGCTTATCTCGTAATTCTGTATGACATCAGATTTATTTGAAAGAAACGGCAAATTTTCGATAAACTTTCTGAATGCGATACTTTGCAAGGCTTTGTTCTGTAGAATCATGAAATACGTTTGTGCATGATGCTGGCGCACATAGGATTCTGTTGCAGCAATAAAGTCTTCTGTACATTCTCCGCATTTTTTTAGGAAGGTGGGGAGCAAGTCAGGGAGAAGAAACATACTATCATTTACAAGAAGCACACGATTTGCCTCTTGCCAGTCGGCGAGGTGTTTGAGGCAACTGGTCCACGAGCCAAAATCATAACCAATATTCTTTCTCAGAATAATCGCAGTGTCGCCATTTATATTTCCAAGATCTAATGCTTGCGCTGGGTTGTCCATCGCGAGGCAGAGGATGACGTCTATTTTATTATTCTGAAGCTCATTTATGTAGTTTGCAGTTGCATCAGATATTCTGTCGGACGATGTGTAGGCTGCAAAGATACAAACATCTCGGCCTTTCATCGGTCTTGGTTGGCGAAGCGTGATGGTGTAATCAATGTCGGTTTTGTCCCCCCCAATCTCAGAATCAAGATAAGAAAGTTTCTGATGTTCCTGCTTTGCAACTTCTATGAAAAATGCAGGCTCGCCTGCGAATTGCGCGCCTAGATCGATTTCTTTTTGCATGACCTCTATAGATCCGGAGATCAGTCTCAGTCGATTTAAAACTGAATGACCATGCCTGCCTTCGATAAGGCCGGCATAGAGCAAGGCACAACCCATCCAAGATGGGACCAGATGATTGTCGAGTTGTTTGCGATTTCGTGACAGATCAAGTGCTGGTTTGATATCGGCAAGATCTAGATCTAATCCCTCTTTTGCCACTTTCTTGAAACATTCATAAAACCAGTCGGCCCTGTCAAACTTTCCCAGGTTGTAGGAATCCTTCATGCCGCGGTAGACTGCGCCGCTGGCAACGTGATGATCTGCATTGTCTGACAGGATTTTCAGATAATCCAGATACAAATCCCATGCTGAAAACCCTATCTCGATATCGGGCAGGGCTTTTCTGGACGCCCACGCAAAGAGCCTATGACCACAATCATGGACTTTCACATGGTCAAATCCCGATTGTGTCAACAAGTCAGACAAGGCGCTTTTCGATGACACAAAATAGTGAAACCCGGGAGACAGGGTGGCAAGAACAACATGCTTGTTGCTGGTGGGTGTGAGTATGGTTGCACTCGGCGTTGTCAGTATAAGTATCCCATCATCGGACAAGGCGGTCGAAATCTCCTTGATAAATTCAAAAGGGTCTTCAACATGTTCGATGACTTCGCTGCTATAAACATAGTCAAATCGCCGGTCCTTGATCGCTTCTGCATTGGCGTAATATTCGGGAACGACTGTTATACCGAGCTTTTCGGCACCGATACGGCCATACGCGCTCATTTCCAATCCAATGGCGTCACCCCGACCCATCGTTTGCCAGAAATGCGGAACATAGCCAAATCCGCATCCAATATCCAAGAGACTACCGGTTGGATTGGATTTCAACGCAAAGATCGGCTCGAGCATTGCTGATATTCCAGCGCCGTTTTGAACGTAATTATACCAATAATCTTGGGCGAAATCCTGGGTATCATAGCCATCAACAGGATCATCATCAGTGAAATAAGCTGTGCCGCATTGCTGACATAAATTCATATGCAGGTCTTTTTGATTGTAAGAGCCGCTTTCGACTTGCAGCAATGGGCTGCTGTCACTTTTTGCGCACATAGGGCAAGGCTTGGCTGCCGTTGTGGTGTCGGTTGTCCCGAAATGAACTTTGACCATCTTTCTACTTTCCTGCCACGGTCATAACGTCCGGTTCTTGGGTCTTGTGGCGAAATGCACCGCGAAACTGGGATGTTTCAATCTCGCTGGTCCGTCGTGGTTTTGTTTCACCTTGTCTCAAACAGGTTTTATTTGTCGTGCGGGGGCGGGCTGATGCGCGCCGTATTCGTTCGTTGTGATACCGCGCAAATACGCGCCGTATTCATTCTTGGCATAGGTTGCGGCGGCCTTGGCCAGCGTGGCGCTGTCGATCCAGCCTTGGGCATGGGCGATTTCTTCGGGGCAGCCGACTTGCAGGCCTTGGCGTTGTTCTAGCGTGCGCACGAAATTGCCGGCGTCCAGCAGGCTGCCATGGGTGCCGGTGTCGAGCCAGGCATAGCCGCGCCCCATGCGTTGGACCGAGAGCGTCCCCTGTACGAGATAGATATCCAGCAACGAGGTAATTTCCAGCTCGCCGCGGTGTGAAGGCGTGACGCTGCGCGCTTTGGCGGGGGCGGTGCCGTCAAGGAAATAGAGGCCCGTGACGGCATAATTCGACGCAGGTGTCGTGGGTTTCTCGATGATCGATACTGCCTTGCCTGCCGCATCGAACCCCACCACGCCATAGCGTTCCGGATCGCTGACCTGATAGCCAAAGACCGTCCCGCCCGTGGTTTGCGCGGCCGCATCGCGCAGCAGATCAACCAGACCGTGGCCGAAAAAGATGTTGTCGCCCAGCACCATGGCCGATGGCGCACCGGCCAGAAAATCCTCCGCCAGCAGATAGGCCTGCGCCAACCCATCGGGCGAGGCTTGCACGATATAGGTGAACGCCAGCCCCCATTGGCTGCCATCCCCCATCATGCGCTGGAATTGGCCCTGATCCTCGGGGGTGGTGATGATCGCGATCTCGCGGATACCGGCCAGCATCAGGACGCTGAGTGGGTAATAGATCATCGGTTTGTCATAGACCGGCAACAGCTGTTTCGACACGGCCATCGTGATCGGATAGAGCCGCGTGCCGGAACCGCCCGCCAGAATAATCCCCTTGCGTTGGGTCATTGTCGCTCTCCTTGCAGGGATTGCAGAACATGGCGCAGGCTGCCTTGCCAGTCGGGCTGCGCGATGGCGTAATCGCGCGCCAAGGCGCTGCAATCCAGCCGCGAATTGGCAGGGCGCGCGGCAGGTGTAGGATAGGCGCTGGTGGGGATGTCCTGCACCGCGCAATCGATGCCTGCACTGGCAAAGATCGTGCGCGCGAAACCGGCCCAGCTGACATCGGGGCTGCCGCTGAAATGATAGGTTCCGCTGATCCCGCGCCCTGTGTGAAAGGCGCGCGCGATGCTGATCAGCGCTGCGGCGATATCATCTGCAGCGGTCGGCCCGCCATGCTGGTCGGCGACCACGTTGATATCGGGCCGCATCGCGCCAAGGCGCAGCATGGTTTTCACGAAATTCGCGCCATGGGCCGAAAATACCCAAGAGGTGCGCAGGATCACATGGGCGCCAGCGGCGGCGCGCACGGCATCTTCGCCCGCCAGTTTTGTCTGGCCGTAAATGCCCAAAGGGCCGGTCGGGTCATCCACCTGCCAAGGTCTGCTGCCACTGCCACCGAACACATAATCGGTCGAGATATGCAAAAACGGGATCTTGCGTGCGGCACAGGCCCGCGCCATGGCGGCGGGCGCTGTGGCATTGATCGCGCGGGCGAGATCGGGTTCGCTCTCGGCGCGGTCCACGGCGGTATAGGCGGCGGCATTGATCACGACATCGGCATGGGTTTGCGCGATGATCGCGGCGCAAGCGGCGGTATCGGTCAGATCGGCACGGTCGCGGCCAAGGCAGGTGATGGTGATATCTGCGCAGGTCTGCTGTGCCAATGCGGTGGCGACTTGGCCGGTTTGCCCAAAGACAAGCACATGCATCATGCCTTGGTCCCCAAGCGTTGGCCGACACCGGCGCGCGCCTGCAAAGGCTGCCACCACGCGGCATGATCCAGATACCATTGCACCGTCAGGCGCAAACCTTGTTCGACAGTGACGCTGGGCCGCCAGCCCAATTCGTCGCGGATACGGCTGGGGTCGATCGCATAGCGCGCATCATGGCCGGGCCTGTCGGTGACAAAGGTGATCTGATCGGCGTAGGACCCCGATACTTTGGGGCGCAAATCATCCAAGATCGCGCAAAGGGTGCGCACAAGCTGTAAATTGCTGCGTTCGTTTTCGCCGCCGATATTATAGCTGCGTCCCAACGCGCCCTTTTCCAGCACAAGCAACAGCGCATCGGCGTGATCTTCGACATAAAGCCAGTCGCGCACATTGGACCCGTCGCCATAGATCGGCAGCGGCTTGCCTGCCAGCGCGTTTAGAATGATCACTGGCACCAGCTTTTCGGGGAAATGATAGGGGCCGTAATTGTTGGAACAATTGGTCAGCACCACCGGCAGGCTGTAAGTTTCATGCCAAGCGCGCACCAGATGGTCGCTGCCCGCCTTGGACGCCGAATAGGGTGATCGGGGGTCATAAGGGGTGGTTTCGGTGAATTTGACGGCAGGGTCCGCTGGCAGTGAGCCGAACACCTCGTCGGTGGAAATATGATGAAAGCGGAAATCCGCAGGCTTGCCCTGTGCTGTCCAATAGGCGCGCGCAGCCTCCAACATGTTGAATGTGCCGGTGATATTGGTGGCAATGAAATCAGCCGGCCCGTCGATGGACCGGTCCACATGGCTTTCGGCGGCCAAATGCATCACCGCACCCGGGCGATGGGCGCCAAAGATCCGGTCCAGCGCCGCGCGGTCGCGGATATCGGCCTGTTCAAAGGCGTAATCAGGGTTGCTGGCCACGCTGGCGACATTGTCCAGACAGGCGGCATAGGTCAGCGCGTCAAGGTTCACCACGCTATGCCCGCGCGCAATGGCCAGCCGCACCACGGCCGATCCGATAAAGCCCGCACCACCTGTGATCAGCAGCTTCATCGCCTAACCCTCGAACACGAAGGGGGTATCCAGATCGCGCAGCAAGGGCGCTGCGGCGTCCTTGTCCGACAAGATCGGCGCAACCCCCGCAGGCAGGCCCCAATCAATCCCGATATCCGGATCATCGAACCGGACCGCACCATCACAGGCGGGCGCGTAATAATCGGTGCATTTATAGATGATTTCAGTATCGGGTGCGCGGGTGATGAACCCATGCAGGAAACCGGCAGGGATCAGTAATTGCCGCCCGTTTTGATCCGACAATTCCTCGCCCAGCCATTGGCCATAGGTTGGCGAACCACGGCGAATATCCACCGCAACATCAAACATACAGCCCCTGCCGCACCGCACCAATTTGGCCTGCGCATGGGGGGGCGATTGGAAATGCAAACCGCGTATTGTGCCAATTTGCGCCGAGAGCGAATGGTTATCCTGCACGAAATCAAGCGTGATGCCTTGCGCCGCAAGCGTTTTGCGGTTCCAGCTTTCCGAAAAAAACCCGCGCGCATCGCCAAAGCGGGCAGGGGACAGGATCAGCACTCCAGCGAGTTTTGTCGTCGTGATCTGCACCAATGTTTCTTCCAATCGTTTTTTGGCACACGCCATGATGGAAAATCTTGATCAGACGCTATCGTCCGCGGCGTATTTTTTCCTTGGCGGCTTCTCGCATAATCTACGAGGATTGTACGAAATACTGATTGAGGAATATTATGAGTAAAAAGAATCGATAATTTTAATAAATGTTTCGGATAGACACCTGCGCCGCCATTTGGCGTGCGGGTGGCAACACGTGCGACGTCTTGCGTCATGCACGCTCCGCCAGCCGTGGCAGATCATGCCAGATCATTGGAAATGCGGCACAGTTGCGGGGGGGGGGGGGGGGGGGGGGGGGGGCTGGCCGCGCAGGCCGGTCAGGTCCGCGTCAGGACCGCATGTTGCGCATAGCTGCCGTATAGATCGCGCATCTGCAGCGTCAGGCCCTGCGCTGTGGCCAGATCCGACAGCACCATGGGCAGGCTGTGGCGCGGCGTGACATGAAACCGTGCCAGCCAGCCGTTCAACACGCGCCTTGCGATGGCCGGCAGGCGGTGCTGTTGCCCGAAATCGACCAGATGCAGACGGCCCTTTGGGGCCAGCTGGTCCAGCGCATGGTGCAATGCCGCTTGCCAGTCGGGGATCATCGACAGGCTGTAGGAAAAGATGATGCTGTCGAATTGCGCGACCCCAAAGGCTGCGCGTGGGTCAAAATCGCAGGCATCACCTTGGGCAAGCGTGGCGCGTGCGCCAAGTTTCGCACCCGCGCTGCGCAGCATCTGCTGGGATATATCCAGCCCGTAAAGTGCCGTATGCGGGTATCGCTGCGCGATATGCTGCAAGTTGCGCCCCGTGCCACAGGCGATTTCCAACACCCGCCCTTGCGGCGGTGGCGCAAGATTTGCGATCAGATGATCGCGCCCCAGCAGATAATAGGCGCGCGTGGCATCATAGACCCACCGCTGATACCGGTACGTGTCGTCCATCAGCGCGGCATGTGATCTGTCGGTCATGCGTTACCCCGCAAAGCGATAAAGATGTACGCCCCCGTAAATTGCTGACCGGTCCTGCGCAAAAGCCAGGGCAGATGCAGGTGCATCATAGTGCCAGCGCGCCAGCAGATCGGCCGGCACCCGACCGGGCAGAATATCGGCATGCCCGCCGGTGCGGAACAGCACCCTTGCTCCGGGCCGTGCGGTGCGGGTGATCTGCGTCCAAAGCGCGGTCAGCTGCGCGTCATTCATCCAGTCTTGCGCATCAAGCAGCACATAGGCATCCAGCGCTGCCTTTTCGCGCGTGGCCAGATGGTCGGTCAGTGACTGGTTCAGGGCGCGGACACGGTTGGCACGCGCGGCGATATCGGGGAAATGCTGGCGCGCCAGATAGGGTGGGACCGCTGCGTCTGGCCTGTCGGCATAACCGCGGTGAAAGGCTTGCCACACGAAATAATTGTCCTGCACCGGAAATTCGCAGACCAGCCGCCGCGTGCGTTCGCGCAGCACCTTGATCACATCACCGCCGCCATCGGCGGCCAGTTTGTCGTATTACGCAGGCGGGATGCCCAGCCCGAACAGCGATGTGCGCTGGCGGGCAAGCAACCGCACGACTCGCTTGTCGAACAACGGGTCGATGACAGCCGCGTGAAACTGGCGCTGCGCGTCCAGGCTTTGCGCGGATAACAGCGGGCGCAGGTCGGTGCGCGTCAGTTTTGCCAGCAGATGCACCGCGCCGATGAACCGCCCCAATATCCCGTGCCGGTAAAGGTTGCGCGCGAACATGCCGGCCCTTTTGCGGCCCAGATGCCGCCCCGCCCAATAATCGCGGGTTTGGGCATCCAGATGCGGTGCAAGCTGGTCCAGCACCAGCGCCGGATTACCGGGCAGGTTGGCGCGGCCAAACAGATCATAAAATGCGGCTTGGTCAAGATGTTGGGCCGCGGCCACCTTCAGACGCAACAGCGCGATATGGGCAGGCGACAGATCGACAGCCGTCACAGAGGCGGGATCAGCGGTCAGATAGGACATCGCATTGCAGCCGCCCGATGCGATGCAGATCATATCCGCCCCCGCAGGCAGCGCCAGCGCCGTCATATCGGCAACGGGGTCTTCCCAGATCTGGGCATAGACCAGCCCTGCGAACAATCGTGCAAACAGCCGTTCCTGTATCCCCGTGACATGAAAGCGCGGGTTCTGGGACACGGCCGCGTCAAGCTGGCCTGCGACATCGGTTACTTGTGTCATCGTGTCATCGCTTTCTGTACAAGCTGCGTTGCAGCGTCCATGCGGTCGCTGATCTGCGGCGCAAGGCCGAATGCATGCTCGCGTCCCCCAAGGCGGCGCAGCGTGCCATCGCCGGGGTCTTCCAGCGCGGTCATGCTGTCGACCCAATCGCCACAATTGGCATAGGTCAGGCCGAAACGGTCATGCAGGGCGGCGATGTGGAAATGACCGCAGATCACCCCGTCCAGCCCTTTGGCCCGCGCAAGATTGACCATCCGCTGTTCATAGATCCGCCCGCGATAGCGCATCTTGTTCGCCGCGATCAGCAGCCAGTCAACCAGACCGCGCACATGCGGCTGGCGGCGCGATAGCTTGCGCAGCAGGCGGTCGCAGCGGCGCAAACCGTGGTCGATCAGGCTGCCCAACCGCGTCATCATATGCGCGCGGATCAGGCGGTCATCAGCCTCGTCACCATGCACGATCAGATAGTTTTTGCCCTGCAAGCTCTGATGCACATGGGATGCGACATAGTCCGCATCCAGCCGCGCATGGGGCGGGATCAGGCTGGGGTCAGGGTCATGGTTGCCGCGCACATAGATCAGCCGTGCGCCGTTGCGCGCGCGGGCCTGCAGATGGTCGATCACGGCCTGATCCTGCGCCGTCCAATGCGGCAGCAGCGGATGCCACAGATCAAGGATATCGCCGATCAACACATAGGTATCCGCGCGGTGCTGCTGCAGGAAACGCAGCACTAAATCGGGCCGTGAAGACAGCGCGCCCAGATGCAGGTCGGATATGAACAAGGTGCGCTGCGGTGACGGGGGCGGAAAGGTCAAACGTTCAATGGTCATCAAATCACCCCATCACTTGTGCATGTTGCGCGCGCCTTGAATCGCTCAGCGGGGTGACAGGGGCATGACCGGCATGTATCAGTTTTGTCTCAACCCCGGATTGTGACGAAAACCGCACAGGCGGACAACAGGGCTGGTCTGTTGCGCCGGGCTGACATGAAATTGTCATCTTGCGCGCGCTAGTTCGGCGAACCTTGTTGCAGGATGCCAAATGACCATCGCCAGGCCGGTTAACGCGCTACCCGTGCCGATCCGTCCTATAGGGCAGGGGCGGCCAGCGGTGCCTGCGCAGCGCATCCTGATCGTGACCGATGCTTGGGCGCCGCAGGTCAATGGCGTCGTGCGCAGCTATGAAAACATCATCCGCGAATTGCGGCTGTTGGGCCATGACGTGGCTGTGATCAGCCCGCGGGATTTCCCGACCTTGCCGTTGCCGGGCTACCGCGAAATCGCGCTGGCGGTGTTTCCCTATCGTCGCTTGGCGCGCAAGATCGCGCGCTATGCCCCCGACCGTATCCATATTGCCGTCGAAGGCCCCTTGGGCTGGGCCGCGCGGCGCTATTGCCTGCGCCATCGTCGCCCCTATTCAACGGCGTTTCACACCAATTTTCCCGCCTATCTCGCCCTGCGTGCGCCCGGGGTGGTCCGCGCACCGCTGCAAAAGCTGACGCTATGGTTGCTGCGGCGGTTTCATGATCGGGCCGCACATACCTATGTCGCCACTCCGTCGATCACCGCGCAATTGCGCGCTTGGGGCTTTACCGGTGTGGTCCGGCCATTGTCGCGGGGTGTCGATGCGGGGGTGTTCTATCCACCGCCTGTTCCTGCGCGCAATGATGTGCCGGTCCTGCTTTATGTCGGGCGGGTGGCTGCGGAAAAAAACCTCGACGCCTTTCTGGGCCTGACAACCGCGCAGACCGGACCCGTGCGCAAAGTCGTGGTGGGCGATGGTCCGGCACTGGGCGCGTTGCAGCGTGCCTACCCCGATGTCGCATTCCTTGGTACGCTGACGGGGCAGGCGCTTGCCGATACCTATCGCGCGGCGGATGTGTTCGTGTTTCCGTCGCGCACCGATACCTTTGGCATCGTGTTGATCGAGGCGCTTGCCTGTGGTCTGCCAATCGCGGCCTTTGACGTGCCGGGGCCTTGCGATATTGTCACCGACCCGTCGCTGGGGGCCTTGGATGACGATCTGGGGGCGGCCATATCCCGCGCACTTATTGCACCCGGCACCCGCGAAAGCCGCAGCGCGCATGCCTATGAGCGCTATAGCTGGCACGCCGTGGCTGCGGCATTTCTAGGGTGTCCGGGGCATGATCAGGACAGACCGCATGGTTCTGTCCTAAACCCAGCCGCGGGATGACGCCCCGTCCTTAGCGCTGCGCACAGCCCGCTTTTGGCGATTGACCAAAGGCGCGCCAGTTGTAGGCGTTCTGCTCGGTCATCGTTAGGCTTGGTCCCATGCCCGATCGCCAGCCCCATCCTGCACGCGCGTGGGCAAGCCTATCCGGTCAAGCAGCGTGAACAGCGGCTTTGGGTCCAATTCTTCCACGTTCACCATGCGGCCCAGATCATAGGTGCCATCCGCGATCAACATGGCCATGGCAACGGGCGGGACACCGGCAGTATAGGAAATCCCCTGGCTGCCAACCTCGGTATAGGCGTCCTTGTGATCGGCGATGTTATAGACGAACACCTCGACCTCCTCGCCGTTTTTGGTGCCTTTCACCAGATCACCGATGCAGGTCTTGCCGGTGTAATCGGGCGCAAGGCTGGACGGGTCGGGCAGCACCGCCTTGACGAGCTTTAATGGCACAACCTCCAGCCCTTCGGCGGTGGTGACGGGCTGTTCGGACAACAGGCCAAGGTTTTGCAGCACGGTGAACACGTTGATGTAATGGTCGCCAAACCCCATCCAGAACCGGATATCAGCCTGCGGGTAATTGGCCGCCAGCGAATGCACCTCGTCATGGCCGGACATATAGGCCTTTTGTTTGCCAACGACGGGCAGGTCCCATTCGCGGCCGATTTCGAACATCTTGTTTTCTTGCCAGGCACCTTTCTGCCAACTGTAGACCGTGCCGGTGAATTCGCGGAAATTGATCTCGGGGTCGAAATTGGTCGAAAAATAGCGGCCATGGTTGCCGGCATTGATATCCACGATGTCGATGGATGTTACGTCATCCATGAATTCATCCACAGCAAAGCGCGCAAAGGCATTGACCATGCCTGGGTCGAAACCGGCCCCCAGGATCGCGGTGACACCGGCGGCAGCGCAGGCGTCGCGGCGTTTCCATTCGTAATTGCCATACCACGGCGGGGTTTCGCAAATCTTGCGCGGGTCTTCGTGAATGGCGGTGTCGATATAGGCGGCACCGGTCTGGATACAGGCCTCTAGCACGGTCATGTTCACGAAAGGCGAGCCGACATTGATCACGATCTGCGCGCCGGTTTTGCCGATCATCGCCGCGACAGCCGCGCTGTCCATCGCGTCAAGGTCGTGGGATTCGAAAACGCCCGCCTGTTTCATCGCGCCTTTTTCATGCACAGAGGCGATGATCGCATCGCATTTGGCGCGCGTCCGGCTGGCAATGTGCAAATCGCCCAAAACATCGTTGTTCTGCGCGCATTTATGCGCCACGACCTGTGCGACGCCACCCGCGCCAATGATAAGAACATTGCGTTTCATCGTATCAAAACCCTTTTTGATCACTCAGGACAAGGCGGCAGCGAAATCAGCATAGTCGAAATCACGTACCAATCGTGTCGTTCCATCCAGTTCACGAATCGCGATGCTTGGCATCTTGACCCCGTTAAACCAGTTCTTCTTGACCATCGTGTAACCAGCGGTGTCCTGAAATGACAGACGATCACCTGCCTTGAGCGGCGCATCAAACAGGAATTCACCAAAGATGTCACCCGCCAGACAGGATTTTCCGCAGATCATCCATTCATGCGCGCCGGTATTCGGGGCGATCTTGGCCGGTTCGCGGTAGATCAGCAGATCAAGCAAATGCGCCTCGATCGAGCTGTCCACGATGGCCAGATTTTTCCCGTTATGCATCGTATCCAGCACGGTGACTTCAAGGGTGGCAGCGCCGGTAATGGCCGCCTCTCCGGGTTCCAGATAGACTTGGACGCCGAATTTTTGCGAAAATTCCTTGAGCCGCAGCGCCAGATTTTCCAGCGGGTAATCTGCGCCGGTGAAATGAATGCCGCCGCCCAGACTGATCCACGCCATCTTGTGAATGATCGCGCCAAAGCGGTCTTCGATCAGGGTCAGCATTTCATCGAAACGGGCAAAGCTGTCGTTTTCGCAATTGTTATGAAACATCAACCCGCTGATCTGATCAGCGACCGCGGCTATTTTCGCGGGGTCATGTTCGCCCAGCCGGCTAAACGGGCGGGCGGGATCGGCCAGATCAAATTCAGACGTCGATACCCCCGGATTGACCCGCAGGCCGCGCACATGCCCTTGCGACGCATCGTTGAATTTCGCCAATTGCCCGATCGAGTTGAAAATGATCTTGTCGGAATATGCCAAAACCTGTGCAATTTCGTGATCGGCATAAGCTACCGAATAGGCATGGGTTTCACCGGGAAATTTTTCACGCCCCAAGCGGACTTCGTACAGCGACGACGACGTCGATCCATCCATATGCTCTGCCATGAAGTCGAACACCGACCATGTCGCAAAACATTTGAGCGCGAGCAGACATTTCACCCCCGACGCCTCGCGCAGCCAAGAGATTTTTTCGAGGTTGCGAAGAAGACAAGACTTGTCGATCAGGTAATACGGTGTCTGCACGCCAAGACCTTTCGTGTGATTTGCGTGGGCGACTTACACCAAAATCCTATGGAAGACGAGGCTTAACAGACCCCGATCCGCCCCAAAAAACACGCGCAACCTGTCGACACGTCAGACCAGCCAAACGGTCAGGCCGCGGGCGCCATCCTCAGCAGGATGTCCGCAACAACGCAATCCGGCGCAGCAGTTTCAAAGCGGTGTTTCGCTTTGCCATCCAGCATCAAGATCGCGCTGCCTTAGGGTGTGTTGGTGTAAATATTTTCAACTTATCGTGAGCAGCCCCTATTTTCACCAGCGGAGGCTTTTTGTATCTATGCGCTGATCAAATAGCCTGTTAGTCTAGATTGCAGCGCCGGTCAGATGCCGGATTGTGCAAGAAAGCGATAAGAAAAAATGGCATATTGCTGGTGTAAGTCCCGGTCTTTACGTGTCTCATTGGTGCAATGCGAAGTGGCCGCGTTTTTCTTTCTGAATCCCATAAGGAACTGAAGATATGAGGAAAAAACGCATCGTTGGTCGCGGGCCGTGCATGTCAAATGATCCGCTGCGTCGCGTTATCGTACTGCGCGCGGCATCACCCCGCGAAGCATGCTGATCCTCTGACGGTTTTGTAGCCTGATCTTAATCAATTTGTTTTTTACTGGCCTTTCGAAGCCGCGACCGGAGCATCCTATGTTTAGATTCCTTGCCATCCTTTTCACAACGGCCGGTTTGTCCGGCACGCTTGCGCTGCCGCTTTTTGCGCAAGACCTGCTGCGGCCTGTCAAGCTGATGACAGTGGCGGATCAGGATCATCGGATGACACGGACATTTTTTGGTCAGGTCAACGGGCGTCAAACTGTTGATCTGGCCTTTCAGGTGGGGGGCCAAATTCAGGACCTGCCAGTCATCGAAGGGCAGTTTTTGCCTGCGGGCGAAATGATTGCCCAGCTCGACATGGAACCGTTCGCGTTGCAACTCGAACAAGCGCAGCTGCAAAAAAACGAAGCCGACCGCACTGTGGACCGGCTCCGGCGCCTGGCGGGCAGCGCTGCCAGCCAGGTTTCACTCGAACAGGCCGAAACGCAGGCACAACTTGCTGCACTGGCTTTGCGCGATGCTGCCAACCGCCATCGACATGCCACGTTGCAGGCCCCTTTTGATGCCCTTGTGGCAAGCCGCAAGATCGCCAATTTCAGCACGATCACGGCGGGCACGCCTGTCGTGCGGCTGCATGACATTTCTGAATTGTGGATCGAGATCAACGTCCCCGAAGTGTTGTTCCAGCGCTTTGATTCTGAGGATGACGTGCGTTTCCATGCCACGTTTCCGAGCCATGCCACCCGCTATCCGCTTGTCGTTCGGGAATTCACGGCCGAAGCCTCGGCCGTGGGACAAACCTTTCAGGTGACGCTTGCGCTGCAATCGACGGATGGGCTGCATATTCTGCCCGGTTCGTCGGCAACCGTCACCGCCGAGGCCACAGGCGGTCTGCAAGGTGCTGTTTTGCCAGCGTCGGCCGTGGGCATTGATCCGGATGGATCGACCTATGTGCTGTCGTTTCAGCCAGAGCCCGATGGAAACGGCACGCTGCACCGCCAATCTGTCATTGTGCAGCATGCCGATGACGGCAGTTTTGTCGCAATCAATGGCCTCGAAGCCGGGGTCGAAATCGTTGCTGCTGGCCTGCCGGTTCTGGAAAACGGCCAAAGAGTCCGGCGGTTTTCCGGGTTTGGCAACTAAGGAGCGTGACCATGAACATTGCACGCGCTGCCATCGACAGGGCTTTGCTGACGTGGATATTGATTATCGGCTGTCTGCTCGGCGGGCTGTGGGGGTTCAACAGCCTTGGGCGGTTGGAGGACCCTGCATTCACGATCAAGACAGCGGTGATTGTCACGCACTACCCAGGGGCCTCGGCCGAACAGGTGGCGGTCGAGGTGTCGGAACCGCTGGAAACCGCAATCCAAAGAATGGCAGAGGTTGCGCGGATCAGCTCGGTCAATCAGCCTGGCCAGTCGCTGATCGAGGTTGAAATCCATGCGACTTACGATAGCGACACGCTGCCTGCCATCTGGGTCAAGCTGCGCAATCGGATTAGTGATGCAGCCCGTGGCCTGCCGCAAGGCGTGACCGCACCGGTGGTCAACGACAGTTTCGGCGACGTGTTCGGCATCTATTACGCGGTGGTGGCCGAAGGGTTGAGCAATGCCGAAAAGCACCAGCTGGCAAGCTTCTTGCGCCGTGAACTGCTGGTGGTTGACGGTGTCGCTGATGTCGAGGTCAGGGGTCTGCCGCGCGAGGTGATCTATGTCGAACCCGACATGGTAAGAGCCGTAAACATGGGCGTGGCCCCGCAGGCGATTGCAGGGGCGATCGCGAATGCAAATTCTGTCGTGGACGCCGGCGCCCAAGACATTGGCAGCGCGCGCACCTTGATTCAGGCCCCCGAAGGCTCTGACAGTGTATCGGCGATTGCCGGCCTGTCGCTTGGGGTCGAAGGGCAGGTCCTGAGCCTGTTTGACATGGCGCATGTCTATCGCGGCGTCGAGGAACATCCCGCGATTATTGTGCACCACAATGGCGAGGACGCTTTCACGCTTGGGATTGCAGGCGCGTCATCTGAAAACATTGTGGATGTTGGATCACGGGTCGATCAGCGGCTGGCAGAGCTGGAATTGGACATGCCTTATGGGGTGACATTGCACCCGATCTACCAGCAGCATCTGGTTGTTCAGACGGCCTCGAACGACTTTCTGATCAATCTGTTCTTGTCAGTGCTGATTGTTGTGCTGGTGCTTGCCCTGTTCATGGGCTGGCGTGCCGCCGTGGTCGTCGGTACGACCCTGTTTCTGACTGTCGTTGGTACGCTGTTTTTCATGGCGATCTTTGCCATCGAGATGGAGCGGATTTCGCTGGGCGCATTGATCATTGCGATGGGCATGCTGGTGGACAATGCCATTGTCGTGGCCGAGGGGATGCAGATAGCGATGCAGCGCGGCAAGTCTTCGCGTGATGCGGCCGAGGATGTGGCCCGCAAGACCCAGATACCCTTGCTGGGCGCGACCGTTATCGGGATCATGGCCTTTGCCGGTATCGGGCTCAGCCCGGACGCCACAGGCGAGTTCCTGTTTTCGCTGTTCGCGGTGATCGGCATATCGTTGCTGCTGTCGTGGATACTTGCAATCACAGCGACCCCGCTGCTTGGGCATTATCTGTTCAGGCAGGGGGCGGCGGGCGGTGCAGATGCCTATGATGGACGGCTGTTCCGGCTGTACGGATCGGTTTTGCATGCTGCGATCCGGGCGCGTTGGCTGGTGGTGGTGGCGCTGCTTGTGGTGACGGTGGCGTGCTATGCAGGCTTCGGCCAGGTCAAGCAGCAGTTCTTTCCAGATTCCAACACCCCGCTGTTTTTCGCGCATTACAAGCTGTCGCAAGGCACGTCCATCCACACGACATCCGCGCATCTGGACCATTTGCAGCAATGGCTGTCCAAGCGTGATGAAGTCGTGTCGGTCACGGCTTTTGCGGGCGACGGCGCGGCGCGGTTCATGCTGACCTATGCCGCCGAACGGGCCAACGCGAGCTATGGGCATCTGATCATCCGCACCCGCACGCTGGATGATATTCCGGCGCTGAAGGCCGATCTGGATGCTTTTGCCCGCGAGACCCTGCCACAAGGAGAATTCCGCACCAAGCGGCTGGCCTTTGGTCCGGGCGGCGGCGATCCCATTCAACTGCGCCTGTCGGGCAGCGACCCTGCGGTGCTGCGCCAGTTGGCCGAGACGGCACGTGCCGTCATGCAGGACGCGTCGCCAAACTTGCGCGATCTGCGCAGTGACTGGCGCGAGCAGGAACTTGTGCTCGCCCCGATCTATGCCAGTGACCGTGCGCAGGCCGCAGGCATCGACCGCGATGACATCGCGCAATCGCTGTTGTTTGCGACCCAGGGGACAGTCGGTGGCGTCTATCGCGAGGATGAGCGACTTATCCCCATTGTGGTGCGTCAGGCGCCGTCTGCCGGGTTGGCCTTGATGGATCAGGTCGTGTATTCCTCGAGTGCCAATGCATTCATCCCGATCGAGCAAGCCATAGATGGCCTGCAATTCGAGGTGCAGAATACCTTGCTGCACCGGCGCGACCGTGTCCTGACGCTGACCTTGTCAGCAGATGTCGCCCCCGGCCTGACCACCGCCACCGTGCAACAAGAGATCCGCGCCGCCGTCGCAGCAATGCCTGTACCCAACGGCTATAGCGTCGCATGGGGCGGAGAGCTGGAAAGTTCGATGGACGCAATGACAAGCCTTGGCCAACAGCTGCCAGTCAGCGTGATCGTGATGGTGCTGATTTCGATCGTGCTGTTTTCGGCGCTGCGTCAGCCGCTGATCATATGGCTGCTGGTCCCGATGTCGGTGAACGGTGTGGTCATCGGGCTTTTGGCAACGGGTATTCCGTTTAGCTTTACAGCGCTGCTGGGCCTTTTGAGCCTTTCGGGTATGCTGATCAAGAACGGCATTGTGCTGGTCGAGGAAATCGATCTGGTGCGCGCAGAAGGCATAGCGCTGCGCGAAGCGATTGTCACCGCCTGCGTGTCGCGCCTGCGCCCTGTGGTCTTGGCTGCGGCCACAACAATTCTGGGCATGGCGCCGCTTTTGGGGGATGCTTTCTTCGTGTCGATGTCCATCACGATCATGGGTGGGCTTGCCTTTGCCTCGGTGCTGACCTTGATTGCTGTGCCGGTGCTTTACGATCTGTTCTTTTCGCGCGACGAGGTCGGCACGCCTGCTGGTGCAGGCGCGCGCTGATCAAGGCGTGAGCGTATACCGGATTTGCACAAGACCAGATCGGCGCGATGTGGCTGGTGTCGGAAAGACTTGGTGTCGGTAAAGACTGGCCTGTCAGGGTGGCTGTTGTGTTTCAATGCCGGTCCGCCCTGATGACGCAAGCCGAAAGATCATTGGCCATGCGGTTGCCGCGTGGCCGGTTGCTCTGCCTTGATGATCGTCAGCCGGTCGGGCTGGGCGCGCCGCCCCGATCAGGGCATGGCTGTCATACTCACCCATGCCCCGACGGTGGTGGCATTCCACAAAGCGATGCCATGTGCCAGCCAAGGCATTGGTTGGAACTCAGCACCGGCAGGCCCAATTCCACCGAAAGGGGGGCGAGGATATCGCGTGTTCGCAGATTGGTGCAGGACAGAAATATGCCATCAAGCTCTGCCTGCCGCGCAAGCGCGCGCGCGGCATTGGCAATAGAGGCGGGCGCGATGCGCGCGACCTTGGCTTCGACTTCTTCACCAAACGACAAGGTGGCGGGTACGGTGATGCCCGCGGATTCGAATGCCGCGCGGATCGGCGTGGCAACCGATGCGATATATGGAGAGACAATGCCGATCCTAGTCAGCCCCAAAACACGGCACTTTGCCAGCGCCGCAGTCAGCGGGTCCGTCGCGGCACGGGTCTGCGCGGCCCCCATCACAAGATCCCGCACACGCCCTGCGCCGATCAGGGTCGTCCCGGATGTGCAGGCATAACCGACAACATCTAGCCCGGGGGGCAACAGCCCGGCCGCGGTGGGCAACGCGGTTTCCATCTGGGCGATGCTATCGGGCGTCAGCTCTGCGCCCGAAGGGATACGGCTGATATGCAGCTTGACGCTGTCTGGTGCGAACAGATGGCGGAAATCCTGTTCGATCGTTTCATCGACCTGCAGCACGATCAGCCCAAGGCGCGGCAGGCTGTCGTCTTGCAGGTCATAAGGAAAGGCGGTCATGCGGTGATCTCTGGCAGCTCATGCGATGCGCGCGGTGATAGCACTTCGGCCCCATCCTTGCGCAGCACGATGTTTTCTTCATGCACCATGATCCGTCCGTCACCCGTCACACAGCCCGGTTCCAGCGTCAGCACCATACCTTCGCGCAGGGGTGTTTCGTCCAGTGGTGTAAAGGACGGCCATTCCGTCAATGTGATGCCAAGCCCGTGGCCCAGCCTGCCGCCGGATGGTGTGGCACCGTATTTTTGCAGGTTTGCGCAAAGGGCCGCATGCACATCACAGGCGCGCCATCCGGGGCGCAAAAGGGCCAGCGTGTCCTCGGTTGCCTGCCAAAGTGCGGCATGGGCGCGCCGTGCGGTGTCTGACGCGCGGCCAATCGCGAAATTGCGATCAAAATCGCAGAAATAGCCATTTTTGACAGCACCTGTGTCCAGCATCAGAATATCGCCGCGCCGCAAAGGCTGCGGGCCAGCGGGCGAGATCACATCGCCGTACCCATCTGGCCCCGCACCGCCCGCAACATAGCTGACCCAATCCGCCCCTTCGGTCAAAAGCGCGATCTGGAAGTCACGGAAAACGCAGGACAGGGGCTGACCTTCGGCTGCAAACTCTGGCACGCGGGCAAAGGCGCGCCCCGCAATGGCACAGCTTTCGCGGATCTTGTTGATCTCGGCCTCTGATTTCACCTCGCGGATGCGCTGGATGCAGGCGGTGGCATCCACGATCTGGCGCGGTGCAAGCCGTGCGCGCAGCAGGTCATAATCTGCAAGCGGCATGCGCAAATGTGTCTCTAAACCCATCGGCACGCCAATCTGTCCCTGTGCCGGGACCAGATCGGCCAAGGCACCCGCCAACAGACTGATCCCGTCATCGCGCGGGTCGGGCGCGTCCCAAGTGCGGATGTCATGCAGCCATGTCTGGCCCATCAGTGCCGCCCCGATTGACGGGATCACCGCCACCGGATCATCCGCCACCGGCACGATCACAAACCAGGGCCGCGCGGGGCTGGCCCAGAACCGGGTCAGAAAACCAGTGACATAAAACACATCCGCAGGTGTCGTCAGCAAGAGCGCATCCAGCCCCTGCGCGGCCATTCCCATCTGCAGCTTTGCCACACGATCACGGTATTCCTGCGCTGCAAAGATTATCATGGGTTCAGCCATCCTCTGGCCCTTCGCTTAGGATGGCCATCACACGCGCCTCGCGCGGTAAATCCAGCCCCGCAAGCAGGGCCGCAACGCCCGCAGCACCCGACGGGGTGGTCGGCAGCTGATATTCCGCTAACAAATCAACCGCACGCTGCGCCGTATTTTCCGAAATTGTAACAAAGTCATCGGCATCGCGCGCCAGACCATGCAGCGCAATCATCGACGCTGTCTTGCAATCTAGTCGCCCCATGCTGGACACAGGGCCGGTGGTATCCACCAGCCGGCCTGCGCGGATGCTTTCGATCAGGGCGGGGGCGGCGTCGGGTTCGACCACGATGATCTGTGGGCTGTCGCCCCAGACATGGCGGGCATGGGCCGCGACCGCCGCTGCCAGCCCCCCGACACCGGCTTGCAGCAGGATATGGGTCGGGGGCTGGTCGATCTGGGCTGCGGCCTCGGCGGCGAGTTGCAGATACCCTTCCATCACCCGCAGGGGCAATGCGGTATAGCCCGGCCATGAACTGTCCGACAGCAAGGTCCACCCATTGGCGTCAGCGGCCCGTGTGGCGGCCTGCATGCTGGCCTCATAATCCGCACCGTCGCGGACCACCGTGGCGCCTTTGTCCTGCAGGCGGGCGGCAAAGGTTTCTGGCACGGCCTGCGACAGATAGATCACCGCGGCTGCGCCAAACAGCTGCGCGCCTGCGGCCACCGACAGCCCGTGATTGCCCGCGCTGGCCGTCACATAGACCTGGCCTTGCAAGGCATGGCGCAGGTCGGGTGCGTTTGTTGCTGCTGCAGCGCGCGCGATGGCATAGGCCGCGCCAAGTGCCTTGAAACTGCCCAACCCCATGCGCCCGCGTTCATCCTTCAGCCAAAGCTGGCCAATCCCAAGGTGGGCGGCTAACGCGAGCTCTTGGCGCAGGGGCGTCGGGGCATGTGCAGGACAGCGCGCCAACAGCTGGCCAACGTCGCGCGCATCAGCCAGCGGAAACAGCGTTTCGCCAGGCAATCCTGACCCGCGCCAAGGATTTTTCAGATATTGACCCATAAACACCCCGTTCCTGACAGGGCCAGAATAATGCATTGCGCGATTGGCTTGACGGAAATATCGGCCCTGATTGGCGCTGATTTAGGATGGATCGGCCCTGTTTGGGCCGATTTTCGGACGAAGGGCCAGAATATGCTTCTCTTTTGGCCGATGTTACGCAATCCCTGTCGGCATGGATATATTCGACGCCCGTCTTCTCAACGCGCTGCAATCGCGCGCGCGCGCCACCGCCGAAGAGCTGTCCGCCCAGGTTGGGCTGTCGCCGGATGCTTGTCGCAAACGGGTGGCGCGGCTGCGAGCCTCTGGCCTGATCGAGGCCGAGATCGCGATCCTTGATCCGGCCCGTGCCGGGCGCGGCTTGATGCTGATTGTCGAAGTCACGCTTCAGAATGAACGCAAGCGCGATCTTGACCGGTTCAAATCGGCCATGCAGGCCGCGCCTGAAGTGATGCAATGTTATTACGTCACCGGAAACGCCGATTTCATCTTGATGATTTCCGCGCGCGATATGGCCGAATACGAGGCGTTTACCCGCCGCCATTTCTTTGCCGAAGACAATGTCCTGCGTTTTCGCACCAGCGCCGTGATGGACCGGGTCAAGACCGGCTTTGCGATCCCGGTTGAGGGCGATTGATCGCGGTTTGATTGCCATGACGCGACTGCATCGGGCTGCTGCTATGCAGCGCCGATACCGGCCCTGTGCGGCGTCAGGCCGTCAATTGTTGTTCAGCATGAATTGCGACAGGACCGGGCTGCAGGCGGCACCCAATGCGCGCGCATCGCTGCCGATACTGCCGCTTTCGATCACCGGCAGGATCAGCCCGCGCGTGTCCTCTGTCTCGATGGCGCGACGGACCTTTTTGACCAGTTCTTCGCGGATAACGGGTGGAAAGGCCCCGTCGATGATGATCGCCTCGAAGTCGATGACCGCGCAGGTGGACAGGCTTGCTTTTGCAAGCTCGATCGCGGTCTGGTCCAGCCATGGCGTCACATGATCGGCAAGATCGGTCCAGCTTTGCGGATTGTTCCAAAGCGTGATCGGGTTATGCCCGGCCTGCCGCAAACGCGCCTCCAGCGTATGGATCGACGCCGTGTCAACCAATTGGCGGCTTTCGCCACTTGGCCCGACGCTGCGCAGTGATCCCAGCGCGCCTGCATTGCCCAGCCGCCCCTCATAGACCGCATTGTTCAGTACGATGCCGCCGCCGACAAAGGCGCCCACGAAGAAATAGGCATAATCGCGAAACTGCTTGCCGCGCCCATAAAGGTGTTCGGCCTGACAGCCCGCCGTCGCATCATTGATGACAAAGACAGGCAGATCGGTGAAACGCGCCATTTCTGCGGTGAAATCGATGTTCTTCCAGGATTGGAACTCTGCCGCGTTCGGCCCTGTCAGGTCGTGCCAGTTCCACAGGTCGAAGGGTGCCGCGATGCCGATGCCACATATTCTGGCCAATTCGCTGTGGCTAAGATCGCTGGCCGCAGCGGCAAGCCCTGCCTGGACAAAGCCGAACACTTCGCGCGGAAGGGGATGGGTATAGGTCACCTGACGGTGCAACCGGATACCGCCGGTGAAATCTGTCAGCAGAAAATTTGCAGACCGCCGACCGATCTTGATCCCGATCGAATAGACGCCGTTCTTGTCAAACATCATGGGAACGGACGGTTTGCCAACTTTGCCCCGTAAAGGATCGCCACGCGTCAACAACCCGTCCGATTCCAGCTTGCGCAGGATCGCCGAAATTGTGGGTGGGGACAGATGCGACAGGCGTGCAAGGTCCGGTGCGGGCAATGACCCGTGCCGCTGCAGCAACGACAATAGCAGCCGCTCGTTATGGTCGCGGACACCTTTCTGGCTCAGCCCCATGCTGAGCGATCTGACCAATCCGTCATCCATCTGACATACCTTTACCTGCCATTTGGGGCATTTGTAGCGCCCTTTCATAAATTAATAAAGTTAATTAATAAATTGACAACCCGACACGAATCGCCTCTTTTGCGGTCATTCGCCGATGGTTCGGCCTGCGCCGCAGGCAGGCAAACGGCCCTAAATTTCTGGGAGGAAATCATGAAAAAACTGCTTATCTCGACGGCACTTGTGGCCATCACCAGTGTCGCTGCCACATCGGTCCAGGCGCAGGGCGTCTCGGCCTGTTTGATCACCAAGACCGATACCAACCCGTTCTTTGTCAAGATGCGCGAAGGTGCCGAAGCCGCTGCCGCCCAAGCAGGCATCACGCTGCGGTCCTATGCCGGCCGCGTTGATGGTGACCATGAAACGCAGGTTGCCGCCATTGAAACCTGCATCGCTGATGGCGCATCCGGTATCCTGATCACCGCGTCGGACACATCGTCCATCGTCGGTGCCGTCACGCAGGCCCGCGATGCCGGTCTGCTGGTGATCGCGCTTGATACACCGCTGGAACCGATCGACGCTGCAAACGCCACCTTTGCCACCGACAACTTTCTGGCGGGTGAACTGATCGGCCAATGGGCTGCTGCCTCGCTGGGTGACGCGGCTGGCGATGCACGCATTGCGATGCTGGATCTGGCCGTCAGCCAGCCATCGGTGGACGTGCTGCGCAACCAGGGCTTTTTGCAAGGCTTCGGCATTGATCTGGGCGACGCGAACCGGATCGGTGATGAAACCGATGCGCGTATCGTCGGCAATGACGTGACCGCAGGCAACGAAGAAGGCGGTCGCCGCGCGATGGAAAACCTGCTGGCCATCGATCCGATGATCAACGTGGTCTATACGATCAACGAACCCGCCGCCGCCGGTGCCTATGAAGCTCTGCGCTCGATCGGCCGTGAAAACGATGTGCTGATCGTGTCGGTCGATGGTGGCTGTCCCGGTGTGCAGAACGTCGCCGACGGCGTGATCGGTGCCACATCGCAGCAATATCCGCTGCGGATGGCCGCCCTTGGGATCGAGGCGATTGCCGCCTTTGCCGCCGATGGCACAATGCCTGAAAACACCCCCGGCAAGGATTTCTTTGACACTGGCGTCGCCCTTGTCACCGATATCCCCGCCGATGGTGTTGACAGCATCAACGTCGCCGAAGGTCAGAACCTGTGCTGGGGCTAAGCCTTTAAGACACCCGATGATAATGGGGCGGAGAAATTCCGCCCCTTTTTCCACCCCCGCGCTAGACTGCGGGGACCAAGACCGCAGGGGAGGCGCGCCATGTCCAGTCAGAAAGATGATTTCGAAGCCGTGGTGAAAACCGGCGCTCCTGGGACTGTCGCAGCCTTTGCACCCGCGCGCAAAGGCGGGCTGGCACAGATCCAGCACATGTTGCACCTGCAACCCGCGCTGGTGCCGCTGTTCGTGCTGGCGATGTCGATCCTGACCTTTGGGCTGCTTTTGGGCACCAAATTCTTTTCGCCTTTTGCGCTGACGCTGATCTTGCAGCAGGTGCAGATTGTGGGCATCGTCGCTTCCGCACAAAGCCTTGTGATCCTGACCGCAGGCATCGACCTGAGCGTTGGGGCCATCGCCGTTCTGTCCAGCGTCATCATGGGGCAATTCACCTTCCGCTATGGTTTGCCGGTCGAGGTGGCCGTTTTGTGCGGGCTGGCCTTTGGCACCGCTATCGGCACGCTGAATGGCTGGCTGGTCGCGGTGATGAAGCTGCCGCCCTTTATCGTGACATTGGGCATGTGGCAGATCGTGCTGGCCGCCAATTTCCTGTATTCGCGCAACGAAACCATCCGTGCGCAAGATATCGAAAGCCAGGCGTCGCTGCTGCAGTTTCTTGGCACGACCTTCAAGGTCGGCGCAAACGATGCGGGGCAGGGCGGTGCCACCTTTACCTATGGCGTGATCGCCATGGTGCTGATTTTCGTCATCCTTGCCTATATGCTGCGGCACACCGCCTGGGGGCGGCATATCTATGCCGTGGGCGATGACCCTGACGCGGCACAGCTGTCAGGCGTGAATGTGCGCGCGACGATTATTTCGGTCTATGCGCTGACCGGCTTTATCTGCGCCATCGCGGGCTGGGCCTTGATCGGGCGGATCGGCAGCGTCAGCCCGACATCGGGGCAATTGCTGAATATCGAAAGCATCACCGCGGTGGTGATCGGCGGCATCAGCCTGTTTGGCGGGCGCGGGTCGATCCTTGGCACGTTCTTTGGCGCGCTGATCGTGGGGGTGTTCACGCTGGGCCTGCGGCTGGCGGGCGCGGATGCGCAATGGACCTTCCTGCTGATCGGGGTGCTGATCATTGCGGCGGTCGCTGTGGACCAATGGATCAGAAAGGTATCAGGCTGATGGAACCGATTCTTCAAGGGCGCGGGTTGGTCAAACGATACGGCCGTGTGACCGCGCTGGACCATTGCGATTTCGATCTTTACCCGGGCGAGATTCTGGCCGTGATCGGCGACAATGGCGCCGGCAAGTCATCGTTGATCAAGGCAATGTCTGGCGCCATCATCCCCGATGAAGGTGATGTCATGTTGGAAGGCCGCAAGGTCAGGTTCACCTCGCCCAACGATGCGCGCCGCGAAGGGATCGAGACGGTCTATCAGACGCTGGCGATGTCACCTGCCTTGTCGATCGCAGACAACATGTTCATGGGGCGCGAATTGCGCAAACCGGGGATCATGGGCAAGGTGTTCCGCCAGCTTGACCGGCCGCGGATGGAAAGGCTCGCCCGCGAAAAGCTGACCGAACTGGGGTTGATGACGATCCAGAATATCAATCAGGCGGTGGAAACGCTGTCGGGTGGCCAGCGTCAGGGCGTCGCCGTGGCGCGTGCTGCGGCCTTTGGGTCCAAGGTCATTATCCTGGACGAACCCACCGCCGCACTGGGCGTCAAGGAATCGCGCAAAGTGCTGGAACTGATCCTTGACGTGCGCGCGCGGGGGATCCCGATCATTCTGATCAGCCACAACATGCCGCATGTCTTCGAGGTGGCGGACCGCATCCATATCCACCGTCTGGGCAAGCGGCTGTGCGTGATCAATCCGGGTGATTACACGATGTCGGATGCCGTGGCCTTCATGACCGGTGCGCGCGAGCCTGAAACGGCCGCCTGACTCGCGCCGGCGCATCACCGCATGGCACAAGATCATCATCCAAGGCGGATATGGCGGGCTTAACGCGACGTCGTTGACAACCGGGGCGCGTGGCACCACGCGCAGATCCGCAATTGAGCCAACCCGTCAAAGCCGGTACATGTTTTTATGCGCCAATGATGTGAGAGCGGCTCAATGTTCGAAGTCATCTGTATCTCTTTTGCATTCTTTTTTGGGCTAGCGGTACGGCAAGTCGGCTTGCCACCGCTCGTTGGCTTTCTTGCCGCGGGTTTTGCGATAAATGCAGTAGGGCCAAGCCTTGGTGTGCCGGAGGAGACCGGCGAGATACTGAAATATGTCGCGCATTTGGGCGTGCTTTTGCTCTTGTTTGCGGTCGGCCTGAAATTGCGCGTCGAACAGGTGTTCCAGCCGCAAGTGCTGGCGGGGTCGCTTGTGCATTTTGCAGTGACGGCAAGTGTCTTTACCTTGGGGCTTGCCGTGTTCTTGCAGCTTGATTGGAATACCGCGTTGCTGCTGGCCATCGCGCTATCGTTTTCATCGACGGTGTTCTCTGCAAAGATCCTGGATGCAAAGCGTGATCTTGGTTCATTTTATGGCCGTACCGCCATTGGCATTTTGATTGTTCAGGACGTTATTGCGCTGGTGGTTCTGGGGATATGGAGCGGGCAGACGCCCACCGTTTGGGCGCTGGGCGTCTTTGCAATTCCGCTGCTGCGACCTGCCCTGCACCGGTTGCTGGATTTCACCGGCCATGACGAGCTTTTGGTCCTGATGGGGATGCTGTTGGCGCTGGTCGTGGGGGGGATGGGGTTCGAAAGTCTGGGCCTGAGCGCTGAAATCGGTGCGCTGGTCATGGGTCTTTTGTTATCGACGCATCGTCGCGCAAAAGAATTGTCCGACGCGCTTTGGGCGTTGAAAGAGGTTTTTCTTGTCGGGTTCTTCCTGCAGATCGGGATGTCGGGTCTGCCGGATCTGGATGATCTCGTTTTTGCCGGGGTCTTTGCACTTGTTCTGCCGCTCAAGGGGGTGCTGTTCTTTTTCCTGTTCATTCTGTTTCGCATGCGCGCCCGCACGTCTTTCATGGCCGCCGCCAGCCTGACCGCCTATAGCGAATTTGGATTGATCGTCGCGGCAGGTGTGCTGACGGAATGGCTGGTGCCGCTGGCTGTCGCGGTCAGCCTGTCATTTGTGGTATCCGCGCCATTGAACAGGCTTTCACAAAGGTTTTTCGACCGCTACGAAGACCGCCTGCAGCGGTTCGAACTGTCGCGGGTTCATGTTGATGAATTACCCACCGATCTTGGCAATGCGCGCATCTTGATCCTTGGTATGGGGCGCATCGGAACAGCGGCCTATGATCATCTTAGCCCGGTTTGCGACCGGATCGTGGCGATTGATGCTGACACCTACAAGACCACGGCACATCGCGCGGCTGGCCGGAACGTCTGGTTTGCAGATGTCGAAGATGCCGGTTTCTGGCGCGGCCTTGATATATCCCTGCTGAAGGTGGTGATCCTTGCCATGGACAATGTCGAGGCAAAGGAATGTTCAGCCCGCGCGCTGCGCCGTAACGGGTTCGAGGGGGCGATCGTGTCGCATGCGCTGTTTGAAGACCACATCGACCGCCTGACATCCGCGGGCGCGACCCATACTTATCTGACGATGAATCAGGCCGGGATGGGGCTTGCCGATCATGCCGCACGCGCGATCGCACTTGCTGTGCCGGGCGATGACGGCGCGTGATTTTGGCGCGGAAGTTGTGACAATCTGATGCTGATGAACGAGAAGCCGAAAAAAGTTGCGCGTCATGGTGACAACATCGCGGTGAAAACAACCCAAACCGGCCTTGTCAGACTTGCCTTGGTCATGGAACAGATGGGCATCGCCACACCGCGCAGATGGCGTCTGATACGAATGCCCGTCAGAAACGGGCGGCGATTTTGGCTCATCGCCCCGCAGCAACCGCCGACAATTTGAAGATACAGAAAAATGCAAATCTCTCGACACGCCAGATTATCCATTGCCCCGATGATGGATTGGACCGACCGGCATTGCCGTTACCTGCACCGGCTGATGTCGCGGCATGTGCTGGTGTATTCCGAAATGGTCACAGCCCCCGCCGTGATCCATGGCGACCGCGACCGTCTGATCGGCTATGGTCCGGCGGAACATCCGGTGGCTTTGCAATTGGGCGGGTCCGATCCTGCGCTGCTGGCGCAGGCGGCGCGGATTGCAGCCGACATGGGCTATGACGAGGTCAACCTCAATTGCGGCTGCCCGTCGGACCGCGTGCAATCGGGATTCTTCGGTGCGGTGTTGATGGAAAATGCCGCCCTTGTCGCCGAATGTGTCGCGGCAATGATCGCGGCGGTTGATATTCCGGTGACCGTCAAATGCCGGATCGGGGTTGATGACCAGACCCCGTCCGACGTGCTGCCCGATTTCATCGCGCGGGTGTCGGCGGCGGGGGTGGACCGGTTTTCCATCCACGCGCGCAAGGCGTGGTTGCAGGGTCTCAGCCCCAAGGAAAACCGCGATATTCCACCCCTTGACCATGATCTTGTGATCGCGATGAAGGCGCTATTTCCGCATCTGCACCTGTCGGTCAATGGCGGGATCACGTCCCTGGATCAGGCGCAGGACTTTCTGGATCGCGGGTTGGACGGGGTGATGATCGGGCGCGCGGCCTATCATACGCCCTGCGATATCCTGCTGGATGCCGATGCCCGCATCTACGCCGACCCTTCGGGCCGCAGTGCCGAGGATGTCGTGCATCTGATGCTGCCCTATATCGCGGAGCATCTGCAAAACGGCGGGCGGCTGGGGCAGATCACGCGCCATATGCTGGGCATGTTCCAAGGCCGGCCGGGGGCCAAGGCGTGGCGGCGGCATCTGTCCGAACATGCGCATCAGGACGGAGCGGGGCCGCAGACCGTGTTGGCCGCCCTTGCCCATGTGACGCAAGCGGCGGCCTGAGCTCTGGTCATTTCCAGACCTCAGGTGTAGCGATAGCGCCAAAGCAGGCGGAGAACGCGCAATGCCCGAAACGATGTTATTGGTCCAGATGGCCCTGTTCTTGCTGGTGGTCGGGGCCTTTGCCGGGGTTCTGGCCGGGCTTTTGGGCGTCGGTGGCGGGATCGTGCTTGTGCCTGCCTTTTTCTATGTCTTCTCGGTTCTGGGTTTCGATAGCCCGCAGCTGATGCAGATATGCCTTGCGACATCGCTGGCCACGATCATCGTCACATCGGTGCGGTCTTTGCTGGCGCATCATCGCAAGGGTGCCGTTGATTGGGCTATCCTGAAAAGCTGGGCTCCCGGTATTGCCATTGGCGCGGTGATCGGCGTCATGGTCGCCGCGTCTTTGCGATCGGGGACGTTGCAGGTGGTCTTTGCGACACTGGCCGCGACCGTGGCGATCTACATCACCTTTGGCAAAAGCCATTGGCGGCTAGGTCCGGTGATGCCCGGCGGCATTCTGCGCGCGGTGCTGTCACCGGTGATCGGTTTTCTGTCGGTGCTGATGGGGATCGGGGGCGGATCTTTCGGGGTGCCGATCATGACCCTGTTCAACGTGCCGATCCACCGCGCGGTGGCGACAGCGGCAGGGTTCGGCGTGATCATCGCCACACCCTCTGTCGCAGCGTTTATGCTCATCGACATCGCGGTTGCCCCGCCTTTTACCATCGGCGCGGTCAACCTTGTGGCTTTCGTGCTGGTCATCGCGATGACGTTGATCACGGCGCCCTGGGGGGCGGCCCTTGCGCACCGGACCGATCCAATCCGCCTGAAACGGGTCTTTGGGGCGTTCCTGATCCTTGTGGCGCTGAACATGCTGCGCAAGGCTGTCGGCTGGTGATACAAACGCTGCACGATGACGGTTTTGCCGTTCTGCCGCATGATCCGGCGCTCGCGCGCTGGGCCGTTGCGGCCAATGCGGCCTGCGACCAGATGCTGCAACGCGGCCCGCTGCTGCGCCATGGCGGGACTTGGTGCGTGGGTGTCGATGCGCTGGACAATGGCCCCGACGGGGCGGTTGAGGGTGTGCCGCTGGCGGGCGCGTGGCGCGATCTGGTGCCTGTGCCGGACCATTGGCACCGCGCGCAGCTGTCGGTGGTCTTTCCGGGCTATCCCGCGCAGGACGCAGGCGAGACCGACGCTGCCCATGCCTTTCGCGTCAACCGCTGTGCTGCGCATGTTGACGGATTGCACGCCGAAGGCACGCCGCAACGCCGGCATCTGCGCGAAGCGCATACCTTCATTCTTGGGCTGCCGCTGAACCCCAGTATGGCCAGCCCCTTGGTCGTCTGGCCGGGCAGCCACACCGTCATGCGCGCGACCTTTGCCGCCTGTTTTGACGGGGTGCCGCCGACGCATTGGGGCGACATTGATGTTGCCGCCGCCTATCAAGACGCGCGGCGCCGCGTGTTTGCCAGCTGTCCGCAAGTGGCGGTGACAGCGCTGCCCGGGCAGGTTGTCATGCTTGACCGGCACCTGTTGCACGGGGTGGCACCTTGGGATGCATCAATCACCGATCAATGCCGCAAGCTCGCCTATTTCCGCCCGCTGGGGGCTGTTGCGGACTGGCTGTCGCCGTCTTTCCGGCGCGCCTTGTAATCATTCAGCGATTTGCCTGCCTCGGCCACGAACAGGCTGGGTAGCACCCGCAGGGCGGTGATCTGATCGACACGGATCACATCGAAATCGCGCCGTTTTTCGCACCAGACCACGCAGGTCCACAGCCGCCCCCAGTATTCCAGCTGCAACGGCCGCACCGTCCGGTCTTCGCCCTGCAAGGTCAGTGCGAGTTTCTGGCGCGTGCGCACGGCTTGGCGCAGGCGGGGCAGATGCTGGAACCCGCGCGCGGCATCCGCAAAAGGATAGATCGCAAAGCCATGCGCAGGCGCGCTGGCGGGATTTTCGGGCATCACGGCGTCCAGCTTTGCCAGCAGCTGGCGCGCGGCCTGCGCAAGATCGGGATCCTCGGCCGCCCCCACGGCGGACAGGCCCAGATGCAGCGCCTCGACCTCGGTCAGGGTCAGGTTCAGCGGGGGCAGGGTGATCGCGGCGGTCACGCGATAACCGATCCCGCGTTCTCCCGAAATTGGCACGCCAGAGGCGGCCAGCGTTTCCATGTCCCGGTAAATACTGCGCAAGGACACGCCCACCGCCGCCGCAAGGTCTTGGGCGCGGTGCAGGCTGCCATCGCGCAGGATCTGGACCAGCTGCATCAATCTATCGGCGCGGCGCATGGATGTCCTTTCAGCGCGATCGTTGTGCCAGTATTCTGGCAACTGACAGTTATTTGGCACAAAGTGGAAATAGATCATAGAAAATAGGGTGCTTAGGGCATCATTTTTTTGGAATGATCTCTTTCCTTGGCTCTTGGATAGGCATAGAAACCATCATCTGTGACAAGGGCGCATCCCGCCAGAGGAGAGAGACATGCTCAATAATATCGGCCTTCCGGGCCTTATCCTGATCGCGGTTGTCGTGCTGGTCCTGTTCGGGCGCGGCAAGATTTCCAGCCTGATGGGCGAAGTTGGCAAAGGCATCACCGCATTCAAGCGTGGCGTCGATGACAGCAAGAAAGAACTTGACGATAACCTTGCCGAACCACGCGATGTGACCCCCGAAGACCAAAAAGCCAAAGACAAAGTCTGAACAACACCCCGAAGGGATAGCCAGCCATGTTTGGTCTCGGCATGAGCGAAATGGTGCTGATCGGCATCGTGGCCTTGATTGTGATCGGGCCAAAGGATCTACCGGGCATGTTCCGGGCCTTGGGCCAGTTTACTGGCAAGGCCCGTGGCATGGCGCGTGAATTTTCCCGCGCGATGGAAGCGGCGGCAGATGAATCTGGGATCAAGGACGTCAGCAAGACGATCCGCGCAGCGTCTGACCCCAAGAAATTCGGCGTTGATGCGCTGAAGGACGCGACCAGCTTTACCAAGGGTCCAGCGACGCAGGAACTGGCCGCGCAGCGCAAGGCGGCCAAGGCCAAAGCCGATGAGCTGGCCAAGACCACGCAGGAAAATGCCGCGCGCGCGGCGGTCAAGACGGCTCCAGCAAAGACGCCGGCGCCAAAGCCCGAAGCCCCGGCAGCTGTGGCAGACACACCAAAGGACAAGGCATGAGCAAGTCTGACGAGATCGAAGACAGCTCTGCCCCGCTGATCGAACATCTGGCTGAATTACGCACCCGGCTGATCCGGTCGGTGCTGGCGTTTATCGTTGGCATGATCATCAGCTTTACGGTCTGGAACCCGCTGTTCAACTTTCTGACGCTGCCGCTCTGCGATGCGCTGGCCGCGCGTGACCAATCCTGCGATCTGCAATTCATCGCCCTGGAAGAAGGTTTCTTTGTCGCGATTTCAATCTCGCTTTTGGGCGGGCTGATTATCGGTTTTCCGATCATTTCCTACCAATTGTGGCGCTTTGTGGCACCCGGCCTTTACAAAAGCGAACAGGGGGCGTTTTTTCCGTTTCTGGTCGCCTCGCCTTTCATGTTCTTTCTGGGGGCGGCCTTTGCCTATTACGTCATCACGCCGCTGGCCTTTGGGTTTTTCCTTGGGTTTCAGCAACCCGGCACCGTGATGTCGGGCACTGATGGCAGCACACAGGCGGCGGGTATCCTGTTTCAGGGGTCGGCCAAGGCTTATTTGAGCCTGACAATCAAATTCATCGTGGCATTCGGCCTGTGTTTCCAGCTGCCCGTGCTGCTGACGCTGATGGGCAAGGCGGGGCTGGTATCGGCCCGCGGCCTGCGCGGCACGCGCAAATATGCTGTCGTCGGCATCTTGATCGTTGCCGCCCTTGCCACGCCACCGGATGTGATTTCGCAGGTGATCCTGTTTGTCGTGGTCTATGGCCTTTACGAAGTGTCGATCCAGCTGGTCGCGCGGGTAGAGCGCAAGCGCGAGGCGAAACTGCGCGCCGAAGGTCTGTGGGATGATGACCTGCATGGCGATGGCGCGATGGATGATGAGCCAAAGTCATGAATAAAGACACTTTGAAACGCATCGCACGCGCATTGGAGCGGATGCATCCTGCCCCGCAGAAAGCGCCCGATTTCGCCGCCGCCTCGGCCTTTGTCTGGCATACGCAGCCTGACCGTCTCGAACCCGTCGGCCGGATCAACCGGATCGATGTGTCCTTGCTGGTGGGCGTCAACCGGTCGCGTGATACGCTGTTGGCCAATACCCAGCGCTTTGCGGCGGGGATGCCTGCGAATAACGCGCTGCTTTGGGGTGCGCGGGGCATGGGAAAATCAAGCCTTGTCAAGGCGATCCACGGCGCTGTTCAGGCGGAACATCCCGCGCTGAAGCTGGTCGAGGTCCAGCGCGAGGATCTGCCCAGCATCACCCGCTGTCTGAACCTGCTGCGCAGCTCGGATGCGCGGTTCATCCTGTTTTGTGATGACCTGTCGTTTGGCCATGACGATGCGCATTACAAATCGCTCAAGGCGGTGCTGGATGGCGGGATCGAAGGGCGGCCAGACAATGTGGTGCTTTATGCGACCTCGAACCGGCGCCACCTGATGCCGCGCGACATGATTGAAAACGAACGCTCCAGCGCGATTTCACCCTCCGAGGCGGTCGAGGAAAAAGTATCTCTGTCGGATCGTTTCGGGCTTTGGCTGGGGTTTCATCCCTGCGATCAGGACGATTATCTGGCGATGATCCGGGGCTATTGCGATGCTTTCGGCGTGACCATCGACGATGTGACATTGCGCGCCGAGGCGATCGAATGGCAGGCCACACGCGGCAGCCGGTCAGGCCGCGTGGCCTGGCAATATTTCACCGATCTGGCAGGACGGCAGGGCGTGCGTTTGCCGTAAGGTGGATCTTGATCCACCTTACCTAGGGCAGGAAATCCATCGGATCGACGCTTTGCAGCCCGCGCCGCACCTCGAAATGCAAAAAGCTGGGGTTGCCAGCGCGCACCTTGCCGATGACCTGTCCGCGGCTGATGCTCGCATCCTTCTGGACGGTCAGATTGTCCATCTGCGTATAGACCGTCAGCAAACCATCGGCATGCCGTATCACCACGATGGACCCGCCCGATGTATCTGTTGTGACGGCAGCCACACTGCCCGCGTCGGCGGCGCGCACATCGGTGCCTGCAGGGACGCCGAAATCGACGCCTTCATTGGTGCCGGGCGCATAGGCGCGGATGATGCTGCCTTGTACGGGCGCAGCCAGCCGGCTGGCGCTGGCGGCCGCAGGTGCAGGTGCAGGCGTGCCGGTGTCGGGTGTCTGCGGTGCGGCGACAGGGGCTGTCGCTGCCGGCAACGGTCGGGCTGCACTCGGTGGTACGGGGGTTTCGCTGCCTGCGCCCGGCGCCGTCACAACAGCGGCTGGCGCACGCTGTGGGGTGGCACCGCCTTGCGGGATCAGCAGGTACTGGCCTTCGCGGATGGTGAATTCCGAATTCAGCCCGTTCCACTCTGCAATCGCAGTGACCGGCACATTGTAAAGCCGCGAGATCGAGAAAGCCGTTTCCCCGCGCACGACCTGATGGCGGATCGGTTCTGCACCGATGGCGGCTGTGGCGGGCGCGACAGCGGCGGGCGGTGCTGCCTGGTCAGCGGGGGGCAGTGCGGTTGCGGTGATTTGACCGCCTTCAGCGTCCGCACGGTCCAGCGCCGATGTCGCCACCGCGGCCACATCAAAGGGCTGCTGCGCTGCGGGCGCATCTGGGGCGATGGCGCCGTCTGGCAAGCGGCTCGGCAAGGCCACGATCTCGTCACGGCGCAGGATCGTATCAGGCTCGATTCCGTTATATTGCGCCAGCATGTTGGCATCCAGACCCAGCCGGATCGCAATGCCACGGATCGTATCGTCCTGCTGGGCCACCACAACCTGATAGGTGGGATAAGAAATCACGCCGCGGTCATCCGGGCGGGGGCGCTTGGGCAGATCCTGAACGGCACTTGCGGTGCTGAACCCGTTGCCCAGATCGCGCATATCAGGATCAAATCCTTCGCAGCCCGCAAGAGCAGCCAATGCAACGCTGGTCAGCAATAGGGTTCTGATGGTGCTTTGCCCTTGGGCCATTCTACCGCTCCTTGTGCTGGGCCGTCCCTTGTTGCCTGGACGGTACCTTATTTTGTGGCAGTTTACTCTTGTCCGAGCCCTTCTAGCAAGGGCACAAACCGGACAGCGCGCAATTCGTCATATTCATAGCCAGTGTCAAGCCGGGTCACGCGGATCAGGCTTTGCACGGCGTCTGATTGTCCGACAGGCAGCACCATGATCCCGCCCACGCGCAATTGCGCCAGCAAAGGCCCCGGCGGGTCTTCAGCGGCGGCAGTGAGCAGAATCCTGTCAAACGGCGCCTGATCAGGCAGGCCATGGCTGCCATCGGCGGTAAAGGTGATGATATTGGCGATCTGTTGATCAGCAAAGATCTGGCGCGCCTTTTCGGCCAAGCTGCGATAGCGGTCGATCGTATACACCCTGCGCGCAAGCTTGCTCAGGATTGCGGCCTGATAGCCGGACCCTGTCCCGATCTCCAGCACCTTGTCGCGCGGATTGACCTGCAAAGCCTGCGTCATCAACCCTACGACGGAGGGCTGCGATATGGTCTGGCCACAGGCGATGGGCAGGGGCATGTCTTCATAGGCGCGGTCCGCGAAAATGCCCCGCACGAATGCCGCGCGGTCCACCTGTTCCATCGCGGTCAGCACGCGGGTATCGGTGACACCCTTGCTGCGCAGCGCATAAAGGAACTGCATCTTAGTATCCGCGTCAAAGCTCACGCCAGCGCCTCTTGCAGCAGGGGTAGCATGGCGCGGTCAGTCAGGTCCGCGCGCATCGGGGTGACGGAAATATAGCCATCCAGATTGACGGCGGCATCGGTGCCGGGGTCTGTTGGCACATCCTGCGCGCCGCCGCGCACCCAAAGAAAACGCCGCCCACTGGGCGAGGTTTGCGCCTCGGCGGAAAAATGCGTGCCGCGCCGGAACCCTTGGGCGGCGGCGCGCATGCCTTTAACATCCGCACCGGCAACAGGCGGGAAATTCACGTTATAGAACAGCCGGTAATCGGCCTCATCCCACAGATCGCGCGCCATCAACCGGCGCACGACATCCGCGCCATGCTGTATCGCTGCATCGAACGGATCATCCAGATCGCGGTTGGCAGGGCCGAAGTATTGCGACAGCGCGATGGCGGGAATGCCTTGCAACGCGGCTTCCATCGCACCGCCGATCGTGCCGGAATATAGCGTGTTTTCCGCAGCATTATTGCCCCGGTTCACCCCTGACAGCACCAGATCGGGCCGCGCGTCGTGCATGACGTCGTAAAGCCCCGCGATCACGCAATCGGCCGGCGATCCTTCGGCGGCAAAGCGGCGAGGGGCTAGTTCGGCGATCATCGTAGGATGGGTATAGCTGATGCAATGGCCGACGCCCGATTGCTCGAACGCGGGGGCGACGGTCCAGACTTCGCCCGTTGGTCCTGCGATATCCTGTGCGATGCGGGTCAGCACCTGTAGGCCGGGGGCGTTGATGCCATCGTCATTGGTGATCAAAATACGCATGCGCTGCCCTTTGCTGTTGGCAAATACCTAGGCCAGCAGCCCTGCGGCGGCAAGCCGCGCAAGGCGTGCCTGCCTCCCACGTCCGCCTTTGTGGCGCAAAGGACCCAGAGGTCGGGTCAGTCAGCCAGTATCTGGGGCAAAAGCCGTGCGGCCTCTGCGGTCGGCTCGGTCAGGGTGCTGCGATCCTCGCCGGGATAGAACCGCGCACGGGTGGCGGTCGGCATCGGCGCGGGGGTGAGGATCTGCACGCGCGGGCCGGTCTTGACCGTTTCCGCCTGCCAGCTGCGCGCCAGGGCGATCTGTGCGGCCTTGGTTGCGCCATAAGCGCCAAAAAACTGCTGCCCGCCGCGCGGATCGTCAAAGAACACGGCCTTCCCGGTCTGGCCCAGCAAGGGGCTGACATAGGCGATCAGTCGGGCGGTGGCCTCGACGTTGATCGTCATGGATTTGGTCAGGTCCTTGGGGCCGATATGCCCCGCAGGGGCCAATGGGGCGGCATGAACGGCGGTGTGCAGCCACATATCAAGCTTGCCCCAGCGGTCGAATATCCCCCGGCACAGCTGCTGCATGGCGGCATCAACGGTGATATCCATCGGCGCCAGCGTTGCGGCCCCGCCAGCGGCCTGCACCGCATCGTCGAGTTCTTCCAGCGCGCCCACGGTTTTCGCCACGGCGATGATGTGATTGGTCGGCGCCAATTGGCGGGCAAGAGCCGCGCCCAAACCGCGCGATGCGCCGGTGATCAATACAATCTGTGTCATGGCGCGTCTGTCCAACGAACGCAGCCCCGCGTCAAGAGGGATCAGTGCCGCGCTATTGCGCTGCCGTCTTGGTCTGGAACCCGTCTTCGATCATGTCGGACGGCGCAACGGGGTATTCGCCGGAAAAACATGCATCACAATAGGCAGGCGATGCCGGATCGCGCCCGTTTGGCTGGCCCACAGCGCGGTACAACCCGTCAAGCGAGATGAATTTCAGACTATCCACCCCGATATGCACGCGCATTTCTTCTTCACTCATGGTCGCGGCCAGCAATTTGTCGCGCTGCGGCGTGTCCACCCCGTAAAAACAGGGCCAGGCCGTGGGCGGGCTGGCGATGCGGAAATGCACCTCGGCGGCACCCGCATCAAGGATCATGTCCTTGATTTTCTGGCTGGTGGTGCCGCGCACCACACTGTCATCGACCAGAATGATCCGCTTGCCGCGCACCAACGCGCGGTTGACGTTCAGTTTCAGCCGCACGCCCATGTTGCGGATCTGTTCAGAGGGTTCGATGAAGGTCCGGCCCATATACTGGTTGCGGATGATCCCCATCGCATAGGGAATGCCCGATTGCAGGCTGTAGCCAATCGCCGCAGGCGTGCCACTGTCTGGCACAGGACAGACCAGATCGGCGTCAACCGGGGCTTCTTTGGCCAGTTCGCGGCCGATGTTTTCGCGGGTTTCATAGACCGACCGGTCCCCGAGGATCGAATCAGGCCGGCTGAAATAGACATGTTCAAAAATGCAAAACCGCGATTTCGCACGGCGAAATGGGAAATGGCTTTGCACACCTTTGTCGCTGATCACAACCATTTCGCCCGGTGCGATGTCGCGGATGAATTCGGCCCCGATGATATCAAGCGCGCAGGTCTCTGACGACAGCACCCAGCCGTCGCCCAATTGCCCCAGCACCAGCGGGCGCACGCCCAAAGGATCGCGGCAGCCGATCAGCTTGGTGCGGGTCATGGCGACGATGGAAAACGCGCCTTCGACCTTGCGCAACGCCTCTTCCATCCGGTCGGGGATATTGCGGCCCATGGACCGGGCCATCAAATGGATGATACATTCGCTGTCCGACGAGCTTTGAAAGATCGACCCTCGTTCGATCAATTCCTTACGCAGCGCGCGCGCATTGGTGAGATTGCCATTATGCGCAATGGCGGCACCGCCCATGGAAAATTCGCCAAAGAACGGCTGCACGTCGCGGATCGCGGTCTGGCCTTTCGATCCGGCGGTAGAATAGCGCACATGCCCGATCCCGATCGTGCCGGGCAGGGTTTCCATGACTTTCTGGTTGGTGAAATTATCGCGCACCAGCCCCATGCGGCGGGCCTGATTGAAACCGGTTGCGGGGTCATGCGTGACGATGCCACCCGCCTCTTGGCCGCGATGTTGCAGCGCATGCAACCCAAGGGCCACAAAGTTTGACGCATCGGTGATGCCGACGACGCCAAACACGCCACATTCCTCGTGCAGCTTGTCGTCGTCAAAGGGATGGGCGGGAAGGTCTTTGCAAGACAATGGGCTGCTCCGAATCCGTGGGAGGGCGATTTGCCTCTACTTAGTCGCTGGCGGCGCGGGTGTCACGAAACGATCATGAAGATCTGTATCAAAGCGTGCCATGAACCAAAAAAGCCACCGCAAAGTTGCGATGGCTTTGATCGGTGACCCGAATCTTGCGCTTATTCGGTGACGGGGGCAGGGGCTGTGATCGGGGTGATCTCGGTTGCGGGTGCGCCGCAATTGCCGACCAGATCCTGATATTGCTGGGTGATCCAGCCAAGCGCCTGTTCGGGGTTTTGTGCCTCGATCCGCGCGGTGAGCTGGGCAAAGATATCAGCCGACCGGCTGTCGTCGATCATGCCAATCGCTTGGGTCGCAAAGATTGTGTCATAGACAAAGAACGCGACCGCGACCAACAGTATGCCGCGCAACACGCCAAAGAAAAACCCAAGCCCCTGATCGATTCCACCAATTGCGGATCGCTGCACAACGCTGGAGAACAGCGGCGTAAAGATCGACACGACCACCAGCGCCAGCGCAAAGACCGCTGCAAAGGCCGCGATGATCGCAAGTTCGCAGCTGTCGCCGATGAAATCGCCGACGATCGGGATTTGCCGCACCAGCGGTTCGACCTGTGGCGCAAAGGTAAAGGCGATGACAGCCGCACCGATCCAGCCCAAAATCGCCATGGTTTCGCGTACAAGACCACGGCTGTAGGCCAGCACCCCCGAAAGCAATATGATGATTGCCACGCCTGCGTCGACGAGTGTGAAACCGTCCATGCTTCGTCTTCTCCTACCATTGGCGCATTACCGCGCGCCGAATACGTCTTCTACAAATGCGGCCAAATCATGGGCTTGACGCAGATTTATCCCCTTGACCGCGACCTGCTTGGCCTGTTGCGGGGTGATCGCAGAGGTAAAACCAAGTTTCTCGGCCTCTTTCAATCTATTTTCGGTCTGCACCACCGGGCGCAGCGCGCCTGACAGGCTGATTTCCCCGAAAATCACGGCATCCGACGGCACTGCCGCATCCTCGCGCGCGGACACAAGGGCGGCGGCAACTGCAAGGTCGGCGGCCGGTTCTGAAATCCGCAACCCCCCTGCGACGTTCAGGTAAACGTCCAATCCGGTGAACGGCACGCCGCAGCGCGATTCCAGCACAGCAAGGATCATCGCCAACCGCCCGCCATCCCAACCGACGACCGACCGGCGCGGCTGGCTATGGGGTGAGGGCGCGACAAGCGCCTGTATCTCGCACAGCATCGGGCGGGTGCCTTCGATGCCCGCGAACACGACCGACCCCGGGGCAGGCGCGCCGCGTTCGGACAAAAACAGCGCCGACGGGTTCTTGACCTCGGCCAGCCCCTTGCCGGTCATCTCGAACACGCCGATTTCATCGGCGGGGCCAAAGCGGTTTTTCACCGCGCGCAGGATGCGGAACTGGTGGCCACGTTCGCCTTCGAAGTAAAGCACGGTATCGACCATATGTTCCACGACGCGCGGGCCTGCGATGCTGCCGTCCTTGGTGACATGGCCGACCATGACGACCGACATGCCGTTGCGTTTGGCGAATGTCGTCAGCTCATGCGCCGATGCGCGGACCTGAGACACGCTGCCCGGCGCGCTGTCGACATGATCGGCCCACATGGTCTGGATGGAATCGATAATCGCCAGATCGGGCTTTTCCGCCTCCAGCGTGGTCAGGATGTCGCGCAGATTGGTTTCGGCGGCCAGCCGGACAGGGCTTTTTTCCAGCCCCAGACGGCGCGCGCGCATCTGGACCTGTGCGGTCGATTCCTCGCCCGAAATATAGATCACCTTCAGACCGTTGCGCGCGAACCGGGCGGCCGCCTGCAACAGCAGCGTGGATTTGCCGATCCCCGGATCGCCGCCCACCAGCAGGGCCGAGGCCTTGACCAGCCCGCCGCCCAGCACGCGGTCAAGTTCTGCCACACCGGCCTGTGTGCGGGGTGGTTCGGGTTCATGCGTGTCCAGATCAATCAGCGGGATCGGCTTGCCGCGCAGGGCACCCAAGGATTTGCCCTTGGGTCCGCTGGCCAAAGCCTTGTTTTCGCTGATTGTATTCCATGATTGACAGGCATCGCATTGCCCCGACCATTTGGAATAGGCGGCACCGCATTCAGAACAGGTAAAGGACAGGTCTTTTGCCATGCTCAGCTTTTGGCCTGATCAGGGCTTGCATGCAAGCGATCCCGCGCCGTCAGCCCCGAGATCAGGATCGACGCCAGAACACAGGCGGTGAACAGATAGAGCCCCCAAGCGGTTTCCACCCGCCCCCATCCCATGCTTTTGAACACCACGATATAAAGCGCGATCAAGAACACATCCGCCATCGCCAGCTTGCCCAGCCAGCCCAGCAAAGGCAGGCTGCGGTCCGCCAGCAGGCCAAAATGGACCAAGGCCAGCAAGATCGTTTTGAGATAGGGCAAGAACAGAGCCAGCGCGGTGACCACCAGCGCCAGCACCACATCGCTGCCCCAAAGCGATTGCAACCCCGTGATGACCGAGATTTCAGACAGGCTGAACAAGGGCAACAAGCCCGCGCGCATCAGCGGCGCGAACCAGGCGACAGGAAACAGGATCAGCAGCGACAGGTTGGCGATGACCAGCGCTTGGCGCATTCACTTGCCATAGATCCGGCGGGTATAGCGCCCGCCCAGCTGCGTCAGCAATTCATAGCCGATGGTGCCCGCGCGGCGGGCGACATCATCGACGGTTTGTTCCGCACAGATCAGCGACAGCGCCTTGGGGTCTTCGGGCAGGTCGGTCACATCGACGGTCATCAGGTCCATCGACACACGGCCCACCAGTTTGCAGGGCGTCTTGCCATGATAGAAAATCGCGCGGTCCGACAGCGACCGGATGATGCCGTCGGCATAGCCGCCCGATATCGTGGCGATGCGCGACGCGCGTTCCGCCTGCCAGCTGTTGCCGTAACCCACAACCTCGCCCTGTGCGACATCGCGAATCTGGACCACGGGGAATTCCAGTGCGATGGCGGGCGTGCCTTGGGCGTAAGGTTCCGCCCCATATAGCCCGATCCCCGGACGGGTCAGATCAAAATGATAATCCGGCCCCAGCAGGATACCGCCCGTCGCGGACAAGGACCGTGGCACGCCGATCCCGTCCGTCATCATGTGGAAATTGGCCAGCTGATGCGGGTTCATCGGATGGTCGGGTTCATCGGCACAGGCCAGATGGCTCATCACCAAAGTCGGGTTCTGGTCCAGCGCCAGCCCGGCAATCGCCGCCCATTCCTGCATTTCCAGCCCCAGCCGGTTCATGCCGGTATCAAGCTGGATGCCGAACGGATGGCCGGGCAGGGTTTCGAAATGATGCGTCACCTGTTCCACGGAATTGAGCATGGGCGTCAGGTTCAGATCGCGGATCGCGGGGGTGTCGCCTTTCATATGGCCAGAAAAGACGTTGATTTCAGGGCGCGGGCCCAGTTCGGCACGAATGGGTGCGGCCTCTTCGGCGACGGCGACGAAAAACTGGCGCACGCCTGCCTTGAACAGCGCCTTGGCGATATTAACCGACCCCAGCCCGTAACCATCCGCCTTGATCACGGCGGCGGTTTTGCAATTTGTCATTGCGTCCAGCGCGCGCCAATTGGCGACGACGGCGTCAAGGTCGATGGTCAGGCGTCCGGTGCTCATAAGCGTCCTTTTGGCAGGGGCAGGCGGGGGCGGCAAGGGCGGATGAAGGTGCAGCCCCTAGAACTGCTGATCGCCGCCTTGCTGCCAGGGTTTGACAAGATTGCCAAAGCGGGTGAACTTGCCTTCAAAGCTCAGCTCCACCGTGCCGATGGGGCCGTGGCGCTGTTTGCCGATCACGACCTCGGCCCTGCCATGCAGGCGTTCCATCTCTTCTTGCCAGGCGGCCATCTTTTCCATCTCGTGATCGCCGGGCTTTTCGCGTTCCTTGTAATATTCCTCGCGGAACACGAACATCACGACGTCGGCGTCCTGCTCGATCGATCCGGATTCGCGCAGGTCGGACAATTGCGGGCGCTTGTCCTCGCGGCTTTCGACCTGACGCGACAGCTGCGACAGGGCGATCACGGGGATGTTCAATTCCTTGGCGATAGCTTTCAGGCCCATCGTGATTTCGGAAATCTCGTTCACGCGGTTTTCCGACCGGCCGGTGCCGCGTACCAGTTGCAGGTAATCCACCATCAGCACATCCAGACCGTGGGTGCGTTTCAGGCGCCGCGCGCGCGCCGCCAGCTGTGCGATGGGCAGGGCAGGCGTGTCGTCAATGAACAAGGGGCAAGCTTCGAGCGATTTGGCAGCATCGACGAAACGGCGGAATTCGGTTTCGGTCATGTCACCACGGCGGATCTGTTCAGACGGCACTTCGGCGGCTTCCGACAGGATCCGCGCGGCGAGCTGTTCGGCGCTCATCTCAAGCGAATAAAATCCGACCACACCGCCATCGACTGCCCCTTCGGTACCATCTGGCAGGATGCCCTTCTTGTAAGCCTTGGCAATGTTGAATGCGATATTGGTCGCAAGCGAGGTTTTGCCCATCGACGGACGCCCCGCAAGGATCAGAAGGTCGGATTTGTGCAAACCGCCCAGCTTCTTGTCCAGATCGATCAGCCCGGTCGAGACGCCCGCCATACCACCATCGCGCTGATAGGCCGCATTGGCCATATTCACCGCATCGGTGACGGCGCGCAGGAATGATTGGAACCCCTGATCGGTGGTGCCCTGTTCGGCCAGCGCATAAAGCGCCTGTTCTGCTTCGACGATCTGGTCTTTGGGTTCGCTATCCACATCGACCTTGGCGGCCTTGTCGGCAATATTGCGGCCCACCTGAATCAATTCGCGGCGCACCGCCAGATCATAGATCATCTGGGCATAATCGCGTGCGGCAAAGGCCGAAATCGCAGCCCCCGCCAGACGCGCCAGATAGGCCGGCCCGCCCAATTCCTTCAGCCCCTCGTCATCTTCCAGAAAGGTCTTGAGCGTGACAGGGCTGGCCAGCGCATTCTTGGAAATTCGCGTGGCGGCGGTTTCGAAAATACGCGCATGAACGGGGTCATAGAAATGTTTTGGCCCGATGATCGCCGCGACCCTGTCAAAAATATCGTTATTGGTCAGGATCGCGCCCAAAAGCTGTTGTTCAGCCTCGATGGAATGGGGCATCAGATCGACGCTGGCATCTGTCGTGCCGGACGCGTTGAAGGTCGCTATTTCGTTCATCACTTACCTCGCATGTCGCAATGTCATAGCAGGCCTTGGTACAGAGTTCACCTTGTATAACTTTGTTGACACCCGGCGGGATAAGGCGGTGCATAACGCCGATGACTGCAACCCGCCTACCAGATGCGGCAGGCGCAGCAAGCTGGTCAACCAGATATCGGGCGCGCGCGATTCTTCCGCGCCCGCCTGTGGATAAGTTCAGGCAGACGCCTGCCAACCCGCCGGATCATGCAGATAGGCCTCGACCGCCGCCAGCGTTTCGGGGTCATAGGCGCCACGCGCCTTGGCCTCGGCCAGCACGTCCCACCATGTGCACAGATGCAGCAATTGCACGCCATGATCGGCCAGCGTCTGTTCGACGCCGTCGAAAATCCCGTAATAGAAAATCACCGCCGTTGCGCAACAGGTGGCCCCCGTTTCACGGATCGCATCGACAAAGGACAGTTTCGATCCGCCATCGGTGGTCAGATCCTCGACCAAGAGCACGCGCTGGCCTTCGGTCATCACGCCTTCGATACGGGCGTTGCGCCCATATCCCTTTGGTTTCTTGCGCACATAGGTCATCGGCAGCGCCAGCCGTTCGGCCACGAGTGCGGCAAACGGAATCCCCGCCGTCTCGCCACCCGCGATATTGTCAAAGGCTTCGAAACCCGCCTCGCGCATGATCGTGACGGACAAAAAATCCATCAACGTGGACCGGATGCGCGGGAATGAAATCAGCTTGCGGCAATCCACATAGGTCGGTGCTTTCTTGCCCGATGCATGGGTGAACGGCTCGCGCGCATTAAAGGCGATTGCGCCGATTTCCAGCAGCATAGAGGCGCTCAGCCGTGCAATTTCAGCCTTGTCAGGATAGCAGGAGGGGATCATGGCAGTCGCTTTCTCATCGTTCGAGTATAAATATCCCCCGCGCGGAGCGCCGGGCGTCAGCCCGTCACACGCCAGTGCAGATCGAACCCGGGGTTGAACAGGGTCACCGGCCCGTCGCCGGTTTCGATCCTGTCGGGATAGGGAACAGGGTCGCCCTTAGTCAGGGTGATCGTCGCCTCATTCGGCGGCAGGCCGTAAAACATCGGCCCGTTGAGCGAGGTGAAAGCTTCAAGCTTGCGCAACGCGCCCGCGACATCGAACACTTCGGCCAGGCAGGACATGGTATTGGTCGCGGTGAATATTCCCGCGCAACCGCAGCTTTGCAGCTTTGCATCATCGGTGTGGGGTGCTGAATCAGTCCCAAGGAAAAACCGTTTATCCCCCGACACCGCCGCCTGCACCAAGGCAATCCGGTGCGTTTCCCGCTTGGCAACCGGCAGGCAATAGAAATGCGGCTTGATCCCACCAGCCAGAATATGGTTGCGGTTGATGATCAGGTGATGCGTGGTGATCGTGGCAGCCAGATTTTTCGGGTTGTCGCGCACATAATCGACAGCATTCTGCGTGGTCACATGTTCCATCACGACCTTGAGATCCGGCACTTTCTTGCGCAGCGGCTTGAGGATCTTGTCGATGAAAACGGCCTCGCGGTCGAAAATGTCGATATCGTGGTTGGTGACCTCGCCATGCACACATAGCGGCATGCCGATCTCGGCCATGGCCTCTAGCACCGGGCGAACCTTTTCAAAGTCACGCACACCCGATGCCGAATTGGTCGTGGCCCCGGCAGGGTAGAGCTTGACCGCCGTGGCGATCCCAGCGGCATGGGCTGCACGCACATCTGCGGGGTCGGTCGCCTCTGTCAGATAAAGCGTCATCAGCGGCGTGAAATCCATACCCTCGGGCAGCGCCGCCATGATCCGGTCACGATAGGCAGCTGCCTGCGCGCCCGTCACCACGGGCGGCACCAGATTGGGCATCACGATGGCGCGGGCGAAATCGCGCGCGGTTTCAGGCAACACCGCGCGCAGCATCGCACCATCGCGCAGGTGCAGATGCCAGTCATCGGGGCGGCGGATCGTCAGGCTGGTCAGGTTTTTATCGGGCATGGCAGTGCAATTACACAATCGTGATTGCGCTGACCATCCCTTTCCTGCGTCCTAGAAAAACGCCTGCAACCCGGTCTGCGCCCGCCCAAGGATCAGCGCATGCACGTCATGGGTGCCTTCATAGGTGTTGACCGTCTCCAGATTGACCATATGGCGCATGATCTGGAAATCCTCGGAAATGCCGTTGCCGCCGTGCATATCGCGCGACGCCCGCGCGATATCCAGCGCCTTGCCGCAATTGTTGCGCTTCATCAGGCTGATCATTTCGGGGGCTGCGCGGCCCGTCTCCATCAAACGGCCCAGTTGCACGGCTGCCTGCGTGCCAAGTGCGATTTCGGTCTGCATATCGGCCAGTTTCTTTTGAAACAGCTGGGTCTGCGCCAAAGGCTTGCCGAATTGCTTGCGGTCCAACCCGTATTGGCGCGCGGCATGCCAACAGGCTTCCGCAGCCCCCATGACCCCCCATGCAATGCCGTAACGCGCACGGTTCAGACAGCCAAACGGCCCTTTCAGCCCCTGCACGCCGGGCAGCAAAGCATCCTCGCCGACCTCGACATTATCCATCACGATCTCGCCGGTGACCGATGCGCGCAAGCTCAGCTTGCCGCCGACCTTGGGCGCGCTCAGCCCCTTCATACCCTTGTCCAGCACAAACCCGCGGATCTTGCCGCCATGCGCCTCTGACTTGGCCCAGACCACGAACACATCGGCAATCGGCGCATTGCTGATCCACATCTTGGACCCGTTCAGTACATAGCCACCGGCAGTCTTTTTCGCGGTGGTCTTCATCCCCGCAGGATCACTGCCCGCATCCGGCTCGGTCAGCCCGAAACAGCCGATGAGCGTGCCCGCCGCCAGCCCGGGCAGGTATTTTTCGCGCTGCGCATCGGACCCGTAGGCATGGATCGGATACATCACCAAGGACGATTGCACCGACATCATAGACCGGTACCCGCTATCCACGCGTTCAATCTCGCGCGCGACTAGGCCGTAAGTGACATAGCCCGCGCCCAGCCCGCCGTATTCCTCTGGGATCGTCAGGCCCAGCAATCCGGCCTCGCCCATCAGAGTGAAAATCTCGGGCGCGACCAAGGCATCGCGGTAGGCTGCGGTGACACGTGGCTGCAATTTGTCTTGCGCAAACTGGCGCGCGGCATCACGCAACATGCGTTCATCTTCGGACAGCTGATCCTCCAGACGCAGCGGATCGGCCCAATCAAACGGGCCAAGGTCGGGGCCAAAGCCGGTGGCGGTGATGGCGGCATTGTGGGTCATGTTGCGGTCTCCTTGTTGCCGCAAACTTAGGGCGCGGCAGGCATGGGGGCAATGCATGCCTTGACGCAGGGCGCGGCGAATGCAGCTATAGGCGGGCAGGGGGGATCACATGGCATTTGACACGATTGACGCAGCGCAGGCCGCCTTGGGCGATCAGGGCTATATTTGCGGCAGACCACTGGCGACGGTGGTGTTTCTTGCCCTGCGCCTTGGCCGGCCCTTGTTTCTCGAAGGCGAGGCCGGCACCGGCAAGACCGAAATCGCCAAGGCTCTGGCCGCAGCCTTGGGGCGCCGGTTGATCCGGCTGCAATGCTACGAAGGGCTCGATGCCTCATCGGCTGTTTACGAATGGAATTTTGCCGAACAGATGATTGCGATCCGCACCGCCGAGGCAACAGGCGGCGCCGACCGCAGCACGCTGAAATCGGAACTCTTCACCGAGGATTACCTGATCGAACGCCCCCTGCTGCAAGCCATGCGCCCGCAGCCTGGTGGCGCGCCGATCCTGCTGATCGACGAACTTGACCGCACCGATGCCCCGTTCGAGGCTTTCCTGCTCGAAGCGCTGTCCGATTTTCAGGTCACGATTCCCGAACTTGGCACGATCAAGGCGGCGGAACCGCCCATCGTGATCCTGACCTCGAACCGCACGCGCGAAGTCCACGACGCGCTGAAACGCCGTTGCCTTTACCATTGGGTCGATTACCCTGATTTCGACCGCGAAATCGCGATCCTGCACGCCCGCGCGCCCGAAGCCAGCGCCGCCCTTTCAGCCGAGGTCGTGGCCTTCGTCCAGCGGCTGCGCGACGAGGATCTCTATAAAAAACCCGGCGTGGCCGAAACCATCGACTGGGCGAAATGCCTATTGGCACTCGATGTCGTGAACCTCTCGCCCGAGGTGATCAGCGACACTTTGGGTGCGCTTTTGAAATATCAGGACGACATCCAGAAACTGCAAAACGCACAGGCCAAACGCATCCTCGACGACGCCCGCGCCAGCCTGTCCCCATGATGTCCCATCGTTCGAGCATAAATATCCCACAGGGGTCTGGGCCAAAAGAAATTGGGGATGTGAAATCCCCAGCCTATGCCCCGCTTGCCTTGCCGGACGATCCAAAACTCGCGGGCAATATCACCCATTTCGCCCGCGCCTTGCGCAAGGCAGGGGTGAAACTCGGCCCCGGACGGGTGATCGACGCGATCAACGCGGTGCAGGCGGTGGGGTTCAGCGAGCGCGCGGATTTCTTTTGGACCCTGCACGCCTGTTTCGTGTCCAAACCTGAGGACAGCGCCATTTTTGCGCAATTGTTCCGGCTCTACTGGCGCGATCCGCAATATATGGAACAGATGATGTCGCTGCTGACCCCGATGGTCCACGGCGTGCAACAGGACCGCGTGGCAGAGGCGGCAGAAAAACGCGCAGCCCAAGCCTTACTTGACGGGCGTGAGCCGCCCGCACCAGAGGCACAGGCGCGCGAAGACGAGATCGAGATCGACATCGACGCCAGCCAGACCGCCAGTGCCGAAGAACGGCTGCGCCAACTGGATTTCGAACAGATGAGCACGGCGGAAATGGCCGCCGCCACGCGGATGTTGGCTGGGTTGCGCCTGCCGGTGCCACCGATCCTGACACGGCGCAGGCAGGCGTTGCCGGGGCCTTTGGCCGATTGGCAACGGACCATGCGCCGCGCCGCGCGGCAGGGCGGCGAGATCGGGAAATTGGCCACCGCGCGCAAGCGCATGCGTTACCCCAACCTGGTGGTGCTGTGCGATATTTCCGGCTCGATGTCGTCCTATTCGCGCGCTGTGCTGCATTTCGTCCATGCCGTCGCCAACCGCGAAGGCCAGGGCTGGGCGCAGGTCCATGCCTTTACCTTTGGCACGCGGCTGACGAACATCACCCGCCACATGCGCCGGCGCGATGTGGACGCGGCACTGGCGGCGGCGGGCGCACAGGCGCAGGATTGGGAAGGTGGGACGCGGATCGGGGCCTGCCTGCATGATTTCAACCGCGACTGGGCGCGGCGGGTCGCGGGGCAGGGGGCGGTCGTGCTGCTGATCACCGACGGGCTGGACCGCGACGCCACCCATGATCTGGGGCGCGAGATGGAACGGATGCAACTGACCTTTTCGCAATTGATCTGGCTGAACCCGCTTTTGCGCTGGGACGGATTTGCGCCTCTGGCGCGCGGGATCGCGCAGATGCTGCCCTATTGCACCAGTTTTCGGGCGGTGCATAACGTGGCATCCTTGGCCGGTCTGGCCGCCGCATTGACGCGCCCTGATGACGGGGGCGAAAAGCGGCGGATGCTGGCGGCATTGCACGGGTCATGACCCATGCGACGGGCGGCCTATCGAAAGGGAAGACAATGACAAACGACCCCGCCGCGCTTGCGCTGCACTGGGCGCAGACCGGCCGCAAAGTGGCCTTAGCGACCGTGATCGCCACATGGGGATCGGCGCCGCGCGGTGTCGGCAGCCAGTTGGTCATCGATGCAGATGGCGCGATGGAAGGATCGGTCTCGGGCGGCTGCGTCGAAGGCGCTGTCGTTCTGGCCGCGATGGATGCCATTACGGCAGGGCAGCACGCGATCCTTGAATTCGGCGTCAGCGATGACGCGGCTTTTGCCGTGGGTCTCGCCTGCGGCGGGCAGATCAAGGTGCTGGTCCAACAGGTCGGTGATGGCCTGACCATCAAGACCTTGCAGGCCTTGGCCGAGGCCCGCGCCACCGCCCGCCCCATCGGGCTGGCCACCGATCTGGCGACAGGCATCAGCCGCGTCATCACCGCTGCCGATGCGCCCGAGCGGTTCCGCCTTGACCGTGCGGGGCTGGACGACGACGGCACGTTCATCACCATCCAGAACCCGCCCTTGCGCATGATTATCGTGGGTGCGGTGCATATCGCACAACCCTTGGTCGGGATGGCACGCGCCTGTGGCTATGCGCCGGTGCTGATCGACCCGCGCGGGGCGTTCGGCTCTGACGCGCGGTTTCCGGGCGAGACGATCCTCGAGGATTGGCCGGACGAGGCGCTTGCCGCGCTGAAACCCGATGCGCGCACCGCCATCGTGACGCTGACCCATGATCCCAAGCTTGACGACCCCGCAATCATGGCCGCCTTGCGCAGCGATGTGTTCTATCTGGGGTGTTTGGGGTCCACCCGCACCCATGCCAAGCGCGTGGCGCGGTTGCAGGCGGCGGGGTTCACTGACGCGGATATCGCGCGCATCCATGCCCCTGTGGGGCTGGATATCGGCGGTCGCCAGCCGGCAGAAATCGCGCTCAGCATCATGGCGCAGATCACGCAAACCCTGCGGCACGCCAGATGAAATTTGGCCCCGTTCCCGTAGCGGATGCGCTGGGCGCGATTCTGGCCCATGCGGTGCCAGCCGGTGCTACGCTGTTGCGCAAAGGCAAGCTGCTGGAGCCCGCTGATATTGCGGCCTTGCAGGGCGCGGGCGTGCGGCAGGTCACGGTTGCCATGCTTGATCCCGGTGATCTGGATGAAAACGCCGCAGCTGCGAAACTGGCGCGCGCGCTGGTGGGCGCGCATGTCACTGTCAGCGCGGCAGCGACGGGGCGCGTGAACCTTTTTGCGCAGGTTGCGGGCATTCTGTCTTTGGATGCTGCGGCTATTGGCCGCTTTAACGCGGTCAACCCGATGATCACGCTGGCGACCTTGCCGCTGCATAGCCGCGTTGCCGCGGGCAATATGATCGCGACGATCAAGATCATTTCCTATGCCGTGCCAGAGGCGGACGTGGACCGCGCGGCAGATATGGCAGCGGCGCTGGCCGTGCTGCCGCCCGTCTATCACCGTGCCACGCTGATCGAAACACGATTGGGCGAACCACAGCCCATCAAAGGGCGCACAGCTTTGGCCAAACGTTTGGCACGGTTTGATATCGCGCTGGATGAGCGTTGCATTGTCAGCCATGAAATCAACGATTTGGCCGCTGCTCTTGATGCAGCATCGGGCGAGGTGATCTTTATCCTGACCGCTTCGGCCACATCCGATATCGACGATGTCGGCCCTGCGGCGCTGCGCGCGGCAGGTGGGAAGGTCAGCCAATTTGGCATGCCTGTGGATCCGGGCAACCTGCTGTTTTTGGGTGATCTGCGGGGCAAACCGGTCATCGGACTGCCGGGTTGCGCGCGCTCGCCTGCGCTGAACGGGGCCGATTGGGTGCTGGAACGGGTGGTCTGCGGACGTATGCCAACGCCTGCCGATATCGCCGCGATGGGGGTGGGGGGGTTGCTCAAGGAAATTCCAGACCGGCCCCAACCACGCCGTCAGATCGGCTGATGCTGCACAGCAGCGAAAGATCGTTGTTCTCATGTGGTTTCAGCCGTGCTTAACTCGTCAGGTAGCAACGATGTATCGGGAGGAACGAATGGCATCTGTAGCAATGGTGGTGAACGGCAAGTCCATCACACGGGAGGTGGAAGGCCACACGCTTTTGGTGGATTTCCTGCGCGATGATCTGCGACTGACCGGCACCCATGTCGGCTGTGACACGTCGCAATGCGGGGCCTGCGTGGTCCATGTAAACGGCCAGTCGGTCAAGGCCTGCGCGATGTTCGCCATCGAGGCGGACGGCGCTGATGTCGCAACAATCGAAGGCCAGGCCAACAAGGACGGATCGCTGAATGTGATCCAGCAGGCGTTTCAGGACCATCACGGCCTGCAATGCGGGTTCTGCACGCCCGGCATGGTGATGACCGCGGCGGCGCTGCTGAAGGAAAACCCAAAGCCCACCGAGGCCGAAGTGCGCAGTTACCTGGAGGGGAATATCTGCCGCTGCACGGGATACCACAATATCGTCAAGGCGATTATGGCCGCATCCGGCCAGGATGTGACAGCCATCGCCGCAGAATAAGAATTCAGGGAGCAACGGGGACGCGCGCTATTGTGCTGCCGTCCCAACCGGGAGGAATTTCAATGCCTAAGGACACAGGAATTGGCGCCAGCGACAAGCGCCGCGAAGACATCCGCTTTTTGACGGGTGCGGGACATTACACCGACGACATTAAACATTACGGCGCGACCACGGCGATTTTTTGTCGCTCTACCGTGGCAAATGGGATCATCAAATCCATCGACACATCGGCCGCCGAAGACATGCCCGGCGTGCTGGCGATCTTTACCGGCGCCGATTTTGCCGATGTCGGCGGCAACCCCGCAGGCTGGCTGATCAACAGCCGTGACGGCACGCCAATGAAGGAACCCAAGCGCCCCGTGCTGGCGCATGGCAAGGTCCGCCATGTCGGTGATGCCTATGCCGCCGTGATTGCCGAAACTGAATTGCAGGCCCGCAATGCCGCCGAGGCCATCGTGGCCGAGATCGAAGAATTGCCCGCTATCGTCGATATGGCCGCCGCTTTGGCTGGCGATGCGTTCGTGCATGATGAAATCGGCACCAACCAGTGTTTCGACTGGGGCTGGATCGAGGATAACCGCGCCGCCACTGACGCTGCGATCAAGGCGGCCCCGCATGTGACAACGCTGGAACTGGTCAACAACCGTCTGGTGCCAAATGCGATGGAACCGCGCTGTTCCATCGGCAGTTATGACGCGGGCAATGACAGCTACATTCTGCAGACCACATCACAGAACCCGCATCTGACGCGCCTGCTGATTTCGGCCTTTGTCATGGGCATCCCCGAAAACAAGCTGACAGTGATTGCGCCTGACGTGGGCGGCGGCTTTGGATCAAAAATCTATCACTACGGCGAAGAAGCTTTGGTGCTGGCCGCTGCGCGCAAGATCGGACGTCCTGTGAAATGGACCGCTGATCGGACAGAGGCGTTTTTGACCGATGCACATGGCCGCGATCATGTGACCAAGATCGAACTGGCCTGTGAAAAGGACGGCACTTTCATCGCCTTCCGCACCGAAACCATGGCGAATGTCGGGGCGTATCTGTCGAATTTCTCGACCGCGACGCCGACCTTTCTGCATGGCACGCTGATGGCGGGCAATTACACGGTGCCGAATGTCTATGTGAACGTCAAAGCCGTGTTCACCAATACCGCACCAGTGGACGCTTATCGCGGCGCGGGCCGGCCAGAGGCGACCTATTCCATCGAGCGCGTCATCGACAAGGCGGCGCGCGAATTGGGGATCGACCCGATTGCGATCCGGCGCAAGAACTTCGTCAAGCCCGATCAGTATCCGTTCACCAGCGCCGCTGGTCTGGAATACGATTCCGGCAATTACGACGCGCTGATGGATACGCTGGAAAAGCATATCGACCGTGACGGTTTCGCCGCACGCCGCAAGGCAAGCGAAGCCCGCGGCATGCTGCGCGGTTTGGGCCTGAACGCCTATATCGAGGCTTGCGGCATCGCGCCGTCAAACCTTGTCGGTGTGCTGGGAAGCCGTGTCGGCCTTTATGATGCGGCCACCGTGCGGGTGAATGCCACTGGTAACCTGTCGGTCATGGTCGGGGCGCATAGCCACGGGCAGGGGCATGAAACCGTGTTCCCCCAGATCGTTGGTGAAATGCTGGGTATTGATCCGGCCAGCATTGATATCGTGCATGGCGATACGTCGAAAATCCCCTTCGGGATGGGCACCTATGGGTCGCGGTCCTTGGCGGTGTGCGGGTCCGCTATGGTCCGAGCGACCGAAAAGATCATCGCCAAGGCCAAAAAGATTGCTGCCCATATGCTGGAAGCATCCGCCGATGACGTAGATTTCAAGGATGGCCAGTTCACCGTCAAAGGCACCGACAAATCCGTCAGCTTTGGCGAGGTCGCGCTCAAGGCCTATATCCCCCATAACTTCCCCATCGAGGATATCGAACCGGGGTTGGAGGAAACGGCGTTCTATGATCCTGCCAATTTCACCTATCCATCCGGTGCTTATGCCTGCGAGGTCGAGGTCGACCCCGATACCGGCAAGGTCCGCGTGGACCGCTTCGTCGCGGTGGATGATTTCGGCAATATCATGAACCCGATGATCGTGACCGGGCAGGTGCATGGCGGGCTTGGGCAAGGCATTGGTCAGGCGCTGCTGGAAGGGGCGCGTTACGATGATGACGGTCAGCTTTTGTCGGCCAGCTACATGGATTACACCATGCCGCGCGCGGATGATCTGCCGTTCTATACGGTGGACCACGCCAATGGTACGCCCTGCACGCATAACCCCTTGGGCGTGAAAGGCTGTGGCGAGGCGGGGGCAATCGGATCGCCGCCGACAATCGTCAATGCCGTGGTCGATGCGCTGCAATCGGCGGGCAAGAACGTCACCCATATCGACATGCCCCTGACGCCGCTGCGCGTCTGGGATGCCATGCAAAACGCGTAAGGAGACTTTGGCATGTATGCTTTTGAAATCGAACGGCCTGGTACTATCGCGGATGCGGTCAAGGCGTTGCAATCGGATGGTGCGCAGGCGCTGGGCGGCGGACAGACCCTGATCCCGACGCTCAAGGCGCGCCTTGCGGCCCCTGACGTGCTGGTCAGCCTGTCCGCCATCGGCGAGATGCAGGGCGTCTGTTTGTCGGATGACGGCGCGCTTTGCATCGGGGCGGCGACGACCCATGCGACCGTCGCGCGCGACGCGGCGGCGCATTTCGCGGGGTTGGCGCATCTGGCCAGCCATATTGGCGATCCGGCTGTGCGCAACCGTGGCACTATCGGCGGATCACTGGCCAACAACGACCCTGCCGCCTGCTATCCGGCGGCGGTGCTTGGCACTGGGGCCGTGATCATCACGAACACCCGCCAGATCGCGGCGGATGATTATTTTCAGGGGATGTTCACCACCGCACTCGACGAAGGCGAGGTCATCACCGAGGTCCGTTTCCCGATTCCGCAGAAATCGCATTACATGAAGTTCGTCCAGCCCGCGTCACGTTTCGCGCTGGTGGGCGTGTTCGTGGCGAAATACGCAGATGGGGTGCGGGTCGCGGTGACCGGTGCGTCGGAGGAGGGTGTGTTCCGCTGGCATGAGGCCGAGGCCGCCTTGTCCGCCGATTTCTCGCCCAAGGCGCTGGACGCTTTGTCTGTCGATGCTGACGGCATGATCGGCGATCTGCACGGGACACCCGCCTATCGCGCGCATCTGGTCAAGGTGATGACCGGCCGCGCGGTGACCGCCGCGACCTGACCGGTTCGGCACCATCTTGCTTTCAACATGAAAAAGGGCGGCTCACTGAGCCGCCCGTTTGTCGTTGGAATGAGGGGCAAGTATGCTGCCCATCGTTGAAATATTACTTTGATAGCGGGCCGATCAGCATGACCATCTGGCGGCCTTCCCGCGTGTTTGCTTGCAAACATGCTCCAAGCGGCAGGTGTTTGCCTGCAAACACCGTGAGCTGGTTGGCCTGCAGACCTACTTTGATAGCGGGCCGATCAGCATGACCATCTGGCGGCCTTCCATCTTTGGAAAGTTTTCGACCTTGCCGGTTTCCTTGGTGTCCTCGGCCACGCGTTCCAGCAATTGGCGTCCCAATTCCTGATGCGCCATTTCGCGGCCACGAAAACGCAGGGTGATCTTTACCTTGTCGCCGTTTTCCAGAAACTTGAACACGCTGCGCATCTTCACTTCGTAATCATGGGAATCAGTGTTCGGGCGGAACTTGATTTCCTTGATCTCGATGATCTTTTGCTTCTTGCGCGCTTCGGCTTCTTTTTTCTGTGTCTCGTATTTGAACTTGCCGAAGTCCATGATCTTGCAGACCGGAGGAACAGCGTTTGGCGAAATCTCTACCAGGTCAAGCCCGGCCTCTTCGGCCATCTGCATCGCCCGTTCTGGTGATACAACGCCGACATTTTCGCCGTCTGCACCGATAAGCCGGATTTCGGATCCCCTGATCCGTTCGTTGATCCGTGGGCCGGTTTCGCGCTGTGGTGGCGCGTTGTGGGGTCTGCGTCCTATGGTCTTGATCCTTTGTTTGTGGCATAATGCTGCAGGGCAAACTAAACCTGCTTGGCGCGCGCTTCAACCCGCTATCATGCAGTTTCGCAGGTATTTTCAGCAGGACTGCGCGATTTCGCTTTCGCGCCGTTTACGACGCGATTTCACAATCTGTGGTTGAAAATAGCCTGCGGTTCTTAAATATGCGCTCTCCTGCAAGCTTATTTCCCAGCACGAGGTTCAGCGTCGCTGCAGGATTTGGCGTCAAACAATATGCACCAACAGCCCCTGGCCGCGATTAGCATCGTGCCAGGGGCAAAAAAATTAGTCCAGAAACGCCTTTTCCACGACATATTGCTGCGGATTGGAATTGGCCCCTTCGTTCAACCCATAGCTTTCCAGCATATCCTTGAGCTCCAGATTGAACGCCAGATTGCCGCAAATCATCGCGCGGTCGGTTTCGGGTGACAGGACTGGCACGCCAAGGTCGCTGAACGCCTCGCCCGAGCGCATCAGATCGGTGATCCGGCCCATCTTGGGGCTGTCTTCGCGGGTGGTGGTCGGGTAATATTTGATCTTTTTCCAGAACCCGTCGCCGATCACTTCGTTGAGCAATTCATCCCTTTTCAGCCCTTCGATCAGGTCGCGGCCATAGGTCAATTCGCCCAGTTCGCGGCAGGTATGGGTGATGATGATCTCGTCGTAATCTTCATAGGTTTGCGGTTCGCGCAACAGGCTGGCAAAGGGCGCAAAGCCGGTGCCGGTGGCAAAAAACCACAACCGTTTGCCGGGCAGCAAGGCGTCATGCACCAATGTACCAACAGGCTTGGGCCGCAGGATCAGCCCATCGCCGGGCTGGATATGTTGCAGTTTGGACGTCAGCGGCCCGTCCTGCACCTTGATTGAATAGAATTCCAACTCCTCGTCCCAGCTGGGCGAAGCGATGGAATAGGCGCGCATGATCGGCTTGCGCTTGCCGGTCTCTGGGTCTTCGTCGCCCATCAGCCCGATCATGACGAATTCGCCTGACCGGAACCGCAGGCTGGCCGGGCGCGTCACGCGGAACGAAAACAGCCGGTCGGTGTAATGTTTCACCTCTGTCACGGTCTGCATATCGGGCAATTGCGGGACGATTTTGGCGCTGGCGTGATTCACGGGGCTTTGCTCTGTCATATGTTCATCGTGACCCATATCGGGCCACCCTCTGTCTAGTCGTTGATCTGTGTCAGGGAAAGGGTCAGCTGCGCAAACGGGCCTGATAATGGTTTTGCTGCCAGTCGGCACGGGCCAGCCATTGGCTTTGTGGCTGGCGGGCGGCCATGGTGTCGTCGATCTCGACCTCGTCGAAACCCGCCCTGCGGGCCATGGCATATTGATCGGCGATCACATGGCCGCGCGCGCGCAAGCGGCCCTGATAGCCCGCGCGCCGCAACATCGCGGCCAAAGTGAAACCGCGCCCATCGGCAAAGCTGGGAAAATCAATGCGGATCATCGGCACATTGGTCAGCCGTGCCAGTGTGGCGGGGTCGGTGTCGGACGCGATGTCCACGGCATAGGCGCAATCATTGGCAATTGTCTGTGCGGCATCGCGGAACGGTCCGGTCCAGTCGTCGGCGGCAAAGCCGGTGTCGGTGACAATAATGCTCATGCTGCCTTGCCTTCCCGGACCATGCGTCCGTTTTCAAAATGAATACCGCATTCGGTTTTTTCGCTGCCGCGCCAACGGCCTGCGCGGGGGTCCTCACCTGCGCCGACGCGGGTTGTGCAGGGCATGCAGCCGATGGACGGGTACCCTTGCGCCACCAGCGGGTGACGCGGCAGGCTGTGGTCGGTCATATAGGCGCGCAGATCGTCCGAGGACCAATGCGCCAGCGGATTGATCTTGATGCGCGCACCGTCGGGTTCAAACAATGGCAGGCTGGCGCGCTGACCGTTCTGGAACTGCTTGCGCCCCGTGATCCAGCCGCCAAAGCCTTGCAGCGCCTGTTCCAATGGGCGGGCTTTGCGCAGGTCGCAGCAGGCATCGGGATCGGCCTGATGCAGCAGCCCGTCGACATCTTCGCGCAGAATGGCGTTGCGGTCGGGCGTGATAATGCGCACATCGCTTAGCCCAAGCGCCTTGGCCACGTCGCGCTGATAGGCCAGCGATTCGGGAAACAGCATTTCGGTATCCAGAAAAATCACCGGCACGGCCGTGTCGATCTGTGCAGCCAGATGCAGCAGCACCACGCTTTCGGCACCGAATGACGACACCAGCGCCACAGGCCCGATTTGGGTGTCGTTCAGCGCAGCGCGCAGGACGGCCAGCGCATCCGAATCGCGGTGCAGCGCGTTGCGGTGGTCGGCCAGATCATCAAGCGGCATCGGCTTTATCCTCGCTTGGGTAGAGCAGCGTCTTGAACGGGGCGAGCCCCAGACGGCGGTAGGTTTGCAAAAACGTCTCGGACGGGTCGGCGCGCAGGGTCAGATAGCCTGTCACCAGCCGTTCGATGGCGGGCACGATGTCGTCGGCGCTGAAACCGGGGCCAGCGCGTTCACCGATGGTCGTGGTCTCAGACCCGTCACCGCCCAAGGTGATCTGGTAGTTTTCCACGCCCGCACGATCGAGGCCCAAAATCCCGATATGGCCGACATGGTGATGCCCGCAGGCATTGATGCAGCCCGAGATTTTGATCTTCAGCGGGCCGACATCATGTTCGATTTTCAATGCGTCGAACCGCGTGGCGATCTGTTGGGCGATAGGGATCGACCGTGCCGTGGCCAGCGCGCAGTAATCCATGCCGGGGCAGGCGATGATGTCGGACGCCAGCCCGATATTCGCCGTTGCCAGATCGGCCTTGCGCAAGGCGGCGTAAACGGCAGGCAGGTCGGACTGGTGGACATGCGGCAGGATCACGTTCTGCTCATGGCTGATGCGCAATTCGCCGTGGCCATAGCGGTCTGCCAGTTCGGCCATCACGCGCATCTGGTCGGATGTCGCGTCACCGGGTGTGGCACCATGTTTTTTTATGCTGATCGACACGATGGCATAGCCCGCAGCCTTGTGCGCGGCAAGGTTCGTATCGGTCCATGACCGGAAGGCGGGGTTGGCCAGACGTGCCGCCTCATACCCGTCGGTGGCTTTGGTGACGAAAGCAGGCGGGGCAAAGGATTTTTCGATCTCTGCCAGCAGCGTCTGGTCATAGCCGCCAAAGCCGGCGCGGATCGCGTTGAACCGGTCTTCGACAAGATCGCGGATCGTCTCGATCCCGTTTTCATGCAGGGTAATCTTGATGCGCGCCTTATATTTGTTATCGCGGCGACCCAGCAGGTTGTAGACGCTGACAATCGCCTCGACGTAAGGCAGCAGGTCCGCCTTGGACACGAAATCGCGCAGCACCTTGCCCACCATCGGTGTGCGGCCCAGACCACCGCCGACGATGACCTGATATCCAACCTCGCCTGCATCATTGCGCACGACGACCAGCCCGATGTCATGGGCGCGGGTCACGGCGCGGTCGGCGGCGGCACCTGTCACCGCGATCTTGAACTTGCGCGGCAGGAACTGGAATTCGGGGTGGTCGGTGGACCATTGGCGCAGCAATTCGGCAATCGCGCGCGGGTCTTCGATTTCATCTGCGGCGGCACCGGCGAAATGGTCGGCGGTCACGTTTCGGATCGTGTTGCCGCTGGTCTGGATCGCATGCATGCCGACATCGGCCAAAGCCTCCAGCATATCAGGCACATCGCCCAGTTTGGGCCAGTTGTACTGGATATTCTGGCGCGTGGTGAAATGGCCATAGCCCTTGTCCCACCGATCCGCGATCATCGCCAGCTGGCGCATCTGCGCAGGGTTCAGCGTGCCATAAGGCACTGCCACGCGCAGCATATAGGCGTGCAGTTGCAGATAAAGCCCGTTCATCAGCCGCAGGGGCTTGAATTCATCCTCGGTCAGGGACCCATCAATGCGGCGTTCCACCTGCCCACGGAATTGCGCGACGCGGGTGCGCACGAAGGTTTCGTCAAAATCGTTGTATACATACATCTGTTTTGTCCTGTCGCCGTCCCGGACGTGATCCGGGACCTCTTGGTGGGCTTGGAGGTCCCGGATCAAGTCCGGGACGGGCCCCGGATCACGTCTGGGGCGGGGTCTCTACTTGTTTGCCGTGCGGATAATTCGACGGGCCGCGGGTGCGGAACGCCTCGCGGAAATGCACAGGCTCGGGGCCATCCGCGCCCAACCGGGCATCGGCCAGATAGGCCCCCGCGATTTCCGACGCCCGCGCCTTGGCCTGCAACAGGCGCAGATCGGCATGCGCCTCGTCGGTGATCAATTCAGCCTGGGACATCAGCGGCGACCAGCGGTCATCCTCGGTCAGCCAGACGGCATCACCGTCCAGCAGCGCATTGGCGGTGACGACCTTGGGGGTGAAACGGGGGGGCATCAGGCGAATTCCTTGATCTTGATGGCAGCCGCCGCCGCGTCGCGCGGAGCAAGGCCGTAAAAGGTGATGACGGGGCCGGTCAGGGCCGCGCGGGTCAGGGTGGGTTCCAGTTCCGCCAGACAGGTGGCGATCACGCGCTGATTGGCGCGGCTGGCGTTTTCGATGATCGTCACGGGTGTTGCGGGATCGGCCCCGTGCATCAGCAAACGGCCCTGAATGAACCGCGCGGCGCGCTTGCCCATGTAAATGGCTGCGACCTCGCCGGGGGCGGCCAGCGCGCGCCAATCGTGATCGGCGTAGCCGCGCGTGTCATGGCCGGTGATGAACCGCACCGCCGAATTGCGCCCGCGCTGCGTCAGGCTTTGCCCGATACCCGCCACCGCCGCAGAGGCCGCCGTGATCCCCGGCACGATCGTATAGCTCACGCCTGCGTCGATGATCGCGCTGATTTCCTCGTCCAGACGTCCGAACACTGTCGGATCGCCTGCTTTCAGCCGCACCACATGATGTCCGTCCAGCGCATGCTGCACGATCAGCGCGTTGATCTGGTCCTGCGGCATCGCACGGCCGAAACCCTGCTTGCCGGCGTCAATGATGATCGCTTCGCGGCGGGCAAGCTCCAAAATCTCAGCCGTGACCAGATTGTCGTGGATCACGACATCGGCTTTATCCAGCGCGTTGCGTGCTTTCAGCGTCAGCAGTTCAGGGTCACCCGGGCCCGCGCCGACCAGATCGACATGGCCCGCCTTGCTGCGCGCGGTGATGTGATTGTCGAGCAGCGTTTCCAGCGCGGGAATGATCCCGGCCTCGCCTGCCGTACCCATGGCCTTGGGGCCGTGCTGAAAATAGAAATCAGCCCAGAAATCGCGCCGTTTGCGCCCCATCGGCAGCACATCGACCGCATGGCGGAATGTCTTGCCAATCCGCGCCAGCACGCCCAGCGACACGGGCAGGCGTTCTTCGATATCGGCCTTGATCGCGCGGGCCAGCACGGGGGCGGCCCCTTCGGTGCCGATGGCGACGACGACAGGATCACGGTCGACGATGGCGGGGGTGATGAACTGGCTGTCCGCCAGGTTATCCACGATATTGACCAGCGCGCCATCGGCGTGGGCGATGGCGGCCACGCGGGCATCCTCGGCGTCATCTTCATTCGCGGCATAAAACAGGGCGGCACAAAGCGTATCACCCGGTTCCATCGCGCGATTGATGATGCGCAGCTTGCCCGCGGCGGCCCATGCGCTGATCTCGGGGGTGACATCGGGGGCGATCACCGTCAGATGCGCCGCGGTCTTCATCAGCAGACGCAATTTGGCCATGGCCGCATCGCCACCACCGGACAACACAATTCGGCGACCGGCGACAGCAAGGAAGATCGGAAAATGTTGCATGGCGCACCTTTTGATTTCTTGCCTTCAACATAGAACATTGTTCTGCTATTTACTGCCCCCAGACGGCAACAAAGGATGGATGTTCCAAGTTGCGCCAAAAACAGACCATGCGTCCTTGAATGATCGGAAAACAGGAATGGCTTTGCGGATTGATGCGACAGACCGGAAGATTTTAGCGGCCTTGCAGGCGGATGCGGCCCAGTCGCTGGACGATATTGCCAAGACGGTGGGGTCGTCCAAAACCCCCGTCTGGAATCGTATCCGCAAGCTGCGTGAGGCGGGGGTGATCGGCCAGCAGACCGTGATCCTTGATGCCGAAAAGCTAGGGTTCGAGGCGTGTTTTTTCGTGCTGATCCGCACGTCGGAACATGACAAGGACTGGCAGGCGCGGTTCCTTGCCGCGCTGAAATCACGGCCCGAGGTGCAAGAGGCGCATCGTCTGGCGGGCGATATCGACTATATCCTCAAGGTGCGGGTGAAGAATGCGCGGGCCTATGACACCTTCTATCAGGCGCTGATTTCAGAGGTAAAAGTGCATAATGTGACCGCGCTTTTGTCGATGGAAGAAATCAAATCGACGGTGGCCCTGCCGCTCTAGCGATGGGGTGCTTACGGGTGCGGGCGGGTTTTGCGCATCGTCAAGATCACACCGCGTTGATCGGGCCTGCCGCAGGCCTAGCGCGTGGCCACCATCAACCCTGTCAGCCCGTGAAAATGATAGACATCGCCATAACTGGGCTGGGCCGTCAGGCGCAGGTCTGGGCAGCGCGCGAACAGCACATCGAGCGCGATCTTCAGCTCGAGCCGTGCCAGCGGTGCGCCAACGCAGAAATGGATGCCGCCGCCGAAACTGGTGTTCTGCGGGCCGCTGCGCGCAGGATCAAACCGCGCGGGATCGGGATAGACCGCCGGATCGCGGTTTGCCGCCCCCAGCAGGCAGGCGATCTGGTCGCCGCGTTTGAAGCGCTGGTCGCCGATCTGCACATCCTCGTAAACCCAGCGGGTGAACATGTGCAGCGGCGGGTCGTGGCGGATAACTTCCTCTACGCAAGCATCTGTGATACCACGGATATTCTGTTCCAGCAGGGTCTTGGTGCCATTGCCCAAAGTATGCACCGTTGCTTCATGGCCCGCGTTCAGCAGCAAGATGCAGGTGGTGATCAATTCCTCGGTCGTTAGCTTTTCGCCCTGTTCCTCGGCCGCGATCAGGGTCGAGATCAGGTCGTCTGCGGGGGTCTTGCGGCGGGTTGCAACATAGCCGCGCATGAAATCTGAAAAATCCGTCGATGCGGTGATGGCCGCAGCCTCGATTTCCGGCGTGCGGCGGGCCTGATACATCGCGACCATGGCGTTCGACCATGCCAGCAGATCATCCGCGCGATCCTCTGGCACGCCCAGCAGCCGGGCGATGGTGATCACCGGCACGGGTTGGGCATAGGCCGTCAGCAGATCGAAGGGTTCGTCTGGGAAGCGGTCGATCAGGTCATGGCACAGCTGCGTGATCTGCGGGGCGAGCGCCGCAATGGTGCGGCTGGTAAAGGCGCGCAGGACCAGCGCGCGCAGGCGGGTGTGGCGGGGCGGTTCGAGTTCGAGCATCGAATGCGCCTCGATGTCATAGAACGGGCGTAGCGCATCGCGGATCGCGGGGGCCAGTTCGGGCGGACATTCGCGCCCCATGCGCCGGTCGCGCAGCACGGCATGAACAGCCTTGTGCGACACGGCACAGGGCATGGCATAATCGTCCCACCAGAAAAAATCACCCGTTTGCCGCGCGCGGTCATAGAACGGATAGGGGTTCTGCACAAAGGCGGGATCGGTCGGCGACTGGGTCAGATGCTGCATGGCGCAGCTTTGCCGCGCTGCCGCAATCTTTGCAATGGGGGCAGAACACATCCGATCACGAAACCGCGACGTTCTGACGCGGCACAGCGCCGTGCCGCTGTGTTAACCTGCATGCGATTGGATACCGCAGGCAGGCCGCAGAGTCGTCAACGATACCCAGTCAGCCAACGGGGGAGGAATGTTCATGGCGAAAACGTCTTTGGACGACGGAGTGTTCGACCGTTCGGCCTATCAGAACGCGAAACGGCAATTGCGTCTGGTGGAAACGGAACTGCCGCAAAACGCGGTATCCAGCCTGGCCAGAGAGGTCGTGCGCCGCCTTGCGTTCCGCATGCCGCGGCACGAAAACGCGGCCGACCTGCCGACGCAATCCGAAATCGACCTGCTTTGCGCCGCCCTGCTGTGGGCGGATGATACGGCTGCGGATCAGTTCATCCTTGCCGCCCGCCGTGATGGTGTCGATGTCGGGGCGATCAGCCGTGGCTATGTTGCCGGTGCTGCGCGCAAGCTGGGGCAGATGTGGGATGACGACCGGATTTCATTCATCGATGTGACGCTGGCCTGTGGCAAGCTTTACGGGATCATCCGTGGCCTGCGCCATGTGCTGGCCCCGCAGATCATTCAGGGCCGTGAAACGCGCCCTGCGCTGTTTGCCTTGGTGCCGGGCGAAACCCATACATTGGGGATCGAGATCGCGACCGACCATTTCCGCCGCGACGGGTGGGATGTGGATATGCTGATGGGGCTGGACCATGATGCGATGGTGTCCGAGGCCGACTTGCGCCATTACGAAGCCATCGTGCTGGTTGCCAATTCCGACCGCATGCTGGAACCGCTGACCCGGCTCAGCCTTGCGCTGCGCATCACGCAGCCGCTGGCGCATATCATCGTGGCGGGGGGCATTCTGGATCACCACCCCGATATCCTGCACCTTGTCGGAGCAGAGGCGGTGATGGCCGATCTGGATACCGCGATTGCCACCCTGCGCGACGTGCTGGGGCCAGCGAAAACCTAGCTTGCGGCAAGGGCCGCGATGATCGGGGTAAAATCGACAGCCTTCAGGCTGGCCCCGCCGACCAGCGCGCCTGTGACATGTGGCACGGCAAAGATGGCGGCCGCATTGTCGCCTTTGACCGACCCGCCATACAGGATGCCGAAACCGGCACCATCGGCAAAGCGCGCGGTCAGCCGCGCGTGGATATGGGCATGAACCTGCGCGATCTGGTCGGTGGTGGGCACCTTGCCAGTGCCGATAGCCCAGATCGGTTCATAGGCGATCACGGTATTGTCGGCGGTTGCGCAATCGGGCACAGATCCGGCCAGTTGCGCATCAATGACATCCAGTGTCGTGCCAGCCTCGCGCTGTGCGAGCGTTTCACCGATACAGATGATCGTGATCAGCCCCGCATCATGTGCGGCGCGTGATTTCGCGGCGACGATGGCGTCGGTTTCATGATGATCTGTGCGGCGTTCGGAATGGCCGGTGATGACATGGGTTGCCCCGACATCGGCCAGCATTGCCGCCGATATATCGCCGGTATGCGCGCCATGGGTGGCGGTGTGGCAATCCTGAGCGCCGATGGCGATCGGTAATCCCGCACAGGACCCGATCAGCGTGGCGGGCAGGCATATCAGCACATCAACATCATAGCCGCGCTGTTCTGCCAGCGTCGCCAGCTGTGTCAGATCGGCGCGCAATCCGTTCATCTTCCAATTGCCGGCGGCAAGCTTGCGTCGCATGGGCTGTCCTTTGATGGGCGTCAGCGCGACGCGATATTCTCCGCGAACTTGATCGATTCCCCGCAGCCGCAGGCATCGACCACATTGGGATTGCGGAACTTGAACCCGGATTCGAGCAAGGATGTTTCATAATCGATCTCGGTGCCGAACAGGAACATCTGCGCCATCGGCGCGATCATCACACGCGCGCCTTGCTGTTCGACGACCTCGTCCAGCGGATCAATGTCGGTGACATAGGCCATGGTATATTCCATCCCAGCGCAACCGCCCTTTTTCACACCAATCCGCAGGCCCTGATGGCCGTCCTTGGCCATGAGCCGGGCGATCTGGGTGGCGGCCTTTTCGGTGATGGTGACAGCTTGTTTGCCGGGGATGCCGAACATGGGAAACTCCTTGCGTTGTTTCCAAGATAGGGCAGGGACCCGGACGACACAAGGTCGCCGTCCGGGCCTTTGGGGTCACAGACCCATGCAATTGGCGTAATAGGTCGTGGTGGCGGGCCAGTCAGAGAACACGCCGATCACGCCGACATCCTGTGCCAGCACATCGAGCACCTCGAAATAGGCGCCGTCATTGGTGATCGCATCATTGACGCCCTGGAAATACCACCCGCCGCCGGTGTGCAATGGGCCGGACCGTTCCAGCGTCCAGGTGATGATCTGCAGATCGGCTGCCTTTGCGGCCGTGGCAAGTGCAGACGGCACGATCTTGCCGTCTTGCAGCGTGACCAGCATCCATGTCGGCGGCGCGATGATGTTCACACCCATCGCCTTGAGCTCTTCCATGGTGTTGGGCCAAGTCGCAGGATCATGCGGTGTATAGCCATCGACGGTTTCGTATTCGTCCATCAGATAGACAGCCTGCGCACCAAATGCGGGTTCGTTCTTGATCCAGTACAAGACATCGTCAAGGTTGAACGACTGCAGCCAGACGTCGCTGGCGGGGATACCGGCGGCTTTGTATTCATCGACCAGCTTTTGCGCGTAATCTTCCTGGCTAAAGCCGTTGAACGGCATTTCGACCGAGGGGGATTTCAGCTCTGGTGTGAATTTCGCGCCCAGATCGCGGAACAGCGCGATGGATTCGGCATGCGTCATCAGCGTAGCGTTTGTTGCATAAAGATCGGTGCGCCAGTTGGCGGTGCCGTTCAGATAGTCCTCGGCGGTGGTGGCGGCCGTGTTGGCAGCATCCATCTTGGGGTCAAGCGTCTGGAATTCGGCCAGCGTCAGGTCGCTGGTGCGGCATTCGGCGCTGGCGCGCGTGTCACCATTGGCGGGGCTAAAGCCTGCGGTGCATTTGTCGGCCAATGGTGTCACAAGGATGTTGGTCGTGGTGTGCAGGTCGTTCTGCGCATGGCGGCAGACCAGTTCCAGATCAGCGGTGAAGGTCACGTCACATTCCAGAATACCTGCACCCATCTGGGCTGCGGCGACGTTTGATTCGACAGTATGCTCAGGGAACATCAGCGGCGCGCCACGGTGCCCGATCGAGAAATCCGACCGCGTGGGCGTCTGGTCTGCGCAAGCCAGCAATTGCTCTTTCAGGGGGCTGTCGGTCATCTGGCTGACCAGATAGGCAGGGCGCGGACCATAGGTCAGTGCGGTCTCGGCGATGGCCGTGGTGCCGGCCAGCGTGGCAAGCAATGTAAGGGATAACCGTGTCATGGGATGCTCCAGTGTTATGACTGAAGCGGTGGATGCCGCGCGAATGTAACGGCTGCGCAATTCCGTTGTGAAGGTTTTCTGACGCTTACATGAAACCCAGTTCAAGCCGTGCTTCGTCCGACATCATGTCCATGCCCCATTGCGGCTCGAACGTCATTTCGACATCAACCTGTTTGACGCCGGGCAGAGGTTCGATCGCGTCAGCGACCCAGCCGGGCATTTCGCCTGCCACCGGACAGCCGGGCGCTGTCAGTGTCATGACGATGTTGACGGCGTTGTCGTCTTTGATGTCGATTGTGTAGATCAGACCCAGATCATAGATATTGACCGGGATTTCAGGGTCATAGACCGACCGGCACGCCTGAACGACATCGTCATACAAAGGATGATCTGTCGTCGATGGCGCGATCAAGGGCGCGCCTTCCAATTGTGCGTTTGCATCTGTCATCTGATTGGTTCCTGCATTCCTGAGAAAACATATAGGGTTTGCCGCCCATGCCGTAAAGGGGCGGCGGACGCTGCGGTCTTTCCAATCCCGCGCCCTTGCGGCATATGCCTTGCCAGCAAGAGGATAGCCGATGACCCAGCGTTTTTCATTTGACCTGCATGCCACCGACGGCAAGGCGCGCACAGGTGCGATCAGCACCCCGCGCGGCGTGATCCGCACGCCCGCCTTCATGCCCGTCGGCACCGCCGCCACGGTCAAGGCGATGCTGCCCGAAAGCGTGGCCGCCACGGGGGCCGATATTCTGCTGGGCAATACCTATCACCTGATGCTGCGCCCTACGGCGGAACGGATCGCGCGTCTGGGCGGGCTGCACAAATTCATGAACTGGGACAAGCCGATCCTGACCGACAGTGGCGGGTTTCAGGTGATGTCGCTGGCCGGATTGCGCAAACTGACCGAGGAAGGTGTGACCTTCAAAAGCCATATCGACGGATCGCGCCATCATTTGTCACCGGAACGGTCGATGGAAATTCAGGCGCTGCTGGGGTCTGACATCGTGATGTGTTTTGACGAATGCCCCGCCTTGCCCGCTGACCGTGACCGGATCAAATCCAGCATGGATCTGTCGATGCGATGGGCGCAGCGGTCACGTGATGCGTTCGGCGACAGGCCCGGTCATGCGCTGTTTGGCATCCAGCAAGGCGGGCTGGAACAGGACCTGCGCGAAGAATCCGCCCAAGCGCTGCAAGCCATCGGGTTTGACGGCTATGCCGTGGGCGGTCTGGCTGTGGGCGAAGGACAAGAGGCGATGTTCGGCGTGCTGGATTACGCACCCGACCAATTGCCGGTCGACAAACCCCGGTACCTGATGGGCGTGGGCAAGCCTGATGACATCGTGGGCGCGGTCAAGCGCGGCATCGACATGATGGATTGCGTGCTGCCGTCGCGGTCGGGCCGCACGGGGCAGGCCTTTACGCGCCACGGTGTCGTGAACATCAAGAATGCCCGCCATCAGGATGATCCGCGCCCCTTGGACGAGGCATGCACCTGTCCCGCCTGCCGCGGCTATTCGCGCGCCTATCTGCATCATGTGTTCCGCGCCAACGAGATGATTTCGGGCATGCTGCTGACATGGCACAACCTGCATTACTTCCAGCAGATCATGGCCGGTATGCGCGATGCCATATCCGCAGGCACCTTTGCCGCATGGGAGGCAGATTTCCACGCCCTGCGCGCGCAGGGTGATATCGACCCGCTGTGATCCATGGCTGGTTGACAGCCCCAGATGTCAGCCCCATTTGTATTGCCCAAGAGGGGACGCACCATGCTGCCGATCACACGGGGCTGACGCGTTCTGCCAAAAAAGGAAAAACCCATGCAAGAACCGTTGAGTTCGTCTTATCCCGTCCTGCCCCTGCGCGACATCGTGGTGTTCCCGCATATGATCGTGCCTTTGTTCGTGGGCCGCGACAAATCGGTGCGCGCATTGGAAGAAGTCATGCAGGACGACAAGCAGATCCTGCTGTCCAGCCAGATTGACCCCGGTCAGGACGACCCCGATCAGGATGGCATCTACAAATCCGGCGTGCTGGCCAATGTGCTGCAATTGCTCAAACTGCCCGATGGCACCGTCAAGGTGCTGGTCGAAGGGCGCAGCCGTGTGCGCATCACCGGTTTTCTGCCCAACGACTCGTTCTTCGAGGCCAGCGCCGAATATCTGACCGAAGAATCCGGCGATCCGACCGAGGTTGAAGCCTTGGTGCGCAATGTCGCCGCCGAATTCGAACGCTATGCCAAGGTCAAGAAAAACATCCCCGAAGAAGCCATGGCCGCCGTCAGCGACGCCACCGAGCCTGCAAAACTGGCCGATCTTGTTGCCGGCCATCTGGGCATTGAAGTTGCGCAAAAACAGGGCCTGCTGGAAACCCTGTCCGTCGCGGAACGGCTGGAAAAGGTTTACGGCATGATGCAGGGCGAAATGTCCGTCCTGCAGGTGGAACGCAAGATCAAGACCCGCGTCAAATCGCAGATGGAACGCACGCAGCGCGAATATTATCTGAACGAACAGATGAAGGCGATCCAGAAGGAATTGGGCGACGGCGAAGACGGCCAGAACGAAGTGGCCGAGCTGGAAGCCCGCATCCATGACACCAAGCTGTCCAAGGAAGCCCGCGAAAAGGTCGATGCCGAGCTAAAGAAACTCAAATCCATGTCGCCCATGTCCGCCGAGGCGACCGTGGTGCGCAACTACATGGACTGGATTCTTGGCCTGCCATGGAACGTTAAATCGCGCACCAAGAAAGACCTGCACAAGGCGCAGGCCGTGCTGGATGCGGACCATTACGGGCTGGAAAAGGTCAAGGAACGCATCGTCGAATATCTGGCCGTGCAGCAACGTTCGGCCAAGCTCAAAGGCCCGATCATGTGCTTGGTCGGCCCTCCCGGCGTGGGCAAGACCAGCCTTGGCAAATCCGTGGCCAAGGCAACGGGGCGCGAGTTTATTCGCATCTCATTGGGTGGTGTGCGTGACGAATCCGAAATCCGTGGCCACCGCCGGACCTATATCGGGTCGATGCCCGGCAAGATCATTCAGGCGCTGAAAAAGGCGAAAACCACCAACCCGCTGATCTTGCTCGATGAAATCGACAAGATGGGCAATGATTTCCGTGGCGATCCCGCATCTGCGATGCTGGAGGTGCTTGATCCCGAACAGAACGCGACATTCGTCGATCATTATCTGGAGGTCGAATATGACCTGTCCAACGTGATGTTCCTGACCACCGCCAACAGCTATAACATGCCCGGGCCTTTGCTTGACCGGATGGAGATCATCACCCTGTCGGGCTATACCGAAGACGAAAAGGTCGAGATCGCCAAACAGCATCTGTTGCCCAAGGTGATGCAGAACCACGGTCTGAAAGCGCGTGAATTCAGCGTGTCCGATGATGCGCTGCTGGCGATGGTACGTGTCTATACCCGCGAAGCGGGCGTGCGGAACCTTGAACGTGAACTGGCCAAGCTCGCGCGCAAGGCCGTGACCCGGATCGTCAAAAAAGAGGCAGAGGCGATTACCATCACCGCCGCCAATCTGACCGATTTCCTTGGCGTCGAAAAACACCGCTTTGGTCTGGCCGAAGAAAAAGACCAGATCGGTGTGGTGACAGGTCTGGCCTGGACATCGGTGGGCGGCGAATTGCTCAACATCGAGGCGCTGCGCCTGCCTGGCAAGGGCCGGATGAAGACGACCGGCAAGCTGGGCGATGTGATGAAGGAATCAATCGATGCGGCCTCCAGCTATGTGCGCTCGATCGCGCCGGAAATCGGGGTAAAACCGCCGAAATTCGACACGATTGATATTCACGTTCACGTCCCCGACGGGGCGACACCAAAGGACGGGCCATCGGCGGGCCTTGCGATGGTCACCTCCATCGTCTCGGTGCTGACGCAAATCCCCGTGCGCCGCGATATCGCGATGACCGGTGAAGTGTCGTTGCGCGGCAATGCGATGCCGATTGGCGGGCTCAAGGAAAAACTGCTGGCCGCGCTGCGCGGTGGTATCACCACGGTGCTGATCCCGCAGGATAACGCCAAGGACCTGCCGGACATTCCCGACAACGTGAAAGAAGGGCTGACCATCATCCCGGTCACACATGTGTCGCAGGTGCTCGAACATGCGCTGGTGCGCAAACCCGAACCGATCGAATGGGACGAAGCCGCCGAAGAAGCCGCCGCCGCCGCGGCAATCAAATCCGGCACCGCACCAGAGGCCGCGCGCACCCACTGACCGCGGTCTTGCAAAAACCAAAGGCGCGTCTTGCAAAAGGCGCGCCTTTCGCCTGCCAAGGCGCTGGCGCCGCGCGCCAAACCCGCTAAACTACCCCTGATTGCAACAGGACAGACCATGGCACGCGCAGATTCCTCCGCTTCCGAAACAGCCGCCCCGATGCCGCTGAAAAAACCCGACCTGCTAGATCAGCTGGCCACGCGCAGCGGGCTCAAGAAACGCGACGCCAAGCTGGCGCTGGACGCAACCCTTGCCCTGATCGGCGAGGCGCTGGCACGCGGTGACGACCTGCTTTTGCCCCCGCTGGGCCGGGTCCGCGTGGTCAAGGCCAAGGATCTGGGCGCAGGCGCACAGCTGCTGACATTGAAATTGCGCAGCGGCAAAGATGCCTCACAAAGCGGTAAAACCGGTCTTGCAACTGCAGTCGAGGACGTCTAAATCACCACGCAATGGGTGATTAGCTCAGTGGTAGAGCGCTTCGTTCACATCGAAGATGTCAGGAGTTCAAATCTCTTATCACCCACCATTTCGCTTGAAAGTGATGTGGTCCTTCGCCTGACAGCACAGCTCCAGCCTCACAGGTCCACAATGACATTCCCTGAAATCTATATCCTGCGCCACGGGCAAACCGAATGGAACGCCGAAAACCGGATGCAGGGCGCGCTCAATTCGCCGCTGACCGCGCAGGGCGCGGCTGACGCGGCGCGGCAGGGTGCGATCCTTGCGCAACGTGATCTGACTGGTTTCCAGTTCTGGTGCAGCCCGCAGGGGCGTGCGGTCCAGACGGCGGGCATCGCGCTGGCGCGGATCGCGGCACATATCCACACCGACCACCGCCTGCGCGAAATCGGTGTGGGCGATTGGGCAGGGTTGCTGCGCGACACGCTGCCGATGCCGGATGGCCCCGATCCAGTCGCTGCACAATATGCCATGGCCCCGAACGGCGAAGGTTTCGCAGCCCTCGAGACACGCTGCCGTTCTTTTCTGGCCGATCTGAACGCTCCCGCCGTTCTGGTGACCCATGGGATCACCAGCCGGGTGTTGCGCCGCATCCTTGCGGGGGATGCCGCGATTGCCGTGTCCACAGCGCATGGCGGGCAGGGGCGGGTCTATCACATCAAGGACGGCATCCAGCACCTTCTAGAAGCGTGACCCAGGCCGCCCGCACCCCCATTATCGTTCGAGCATAAATATCCTGGGGGTCCGGGGGTTAGCCCCCGGCCACCACTTGCATCACGCGCCGCGATATCCTAAAGCAGCTTCATCGGGTGATTAGCTCAGTTGGTAGAGCGCTTCCTTTACACGGAAGATGTCGGGAGTTCGAGCCTCTCATCACCCACCATCCACAATCCGCCACCCACAATCAGATTGTCGCGCCGCCGGTCTCGCACCGACATGTCATCGCGGTACTTTTGTGTGGGCTCGATTCACGATGTCGCCTGTCGCGGTCGGATCGGTCGCGCCGCCCATTTTGGTTAATCAAAAATTGATGGCAGCGCGCGGGATGATGGACCTTGTCAATCTCTGTGGCGGGCGTTGATTGCCAAGCATGGGTGCGTCAAGGTGCGCGGCGTGATTGCGTTTTTTTGGGGTCTCTCGATACGGATTTATTCATCGGCTTGCTTTGGTTGCATCGGCTAACTTGTGCCGTGACCAGCGCGCCAGTCTTTGTTGCAAATTTCTGCCGCGATCCGCGGGCGGCTGCGCGGATCAGAGTTATTTTCAGACAAGCCCTAAGACCGCTTGACGAGGCCCGCAGCCGCACTTAGAAGCACCCCACCAGCAGCGATGCTGGGAATGCAGATGCGCGGTTGTAGCTCAGTTGGTTAGAGTACCGGCCTGTCACGCCGGGGGTCGCGGGTTCGAGCCCCGTCAACCGCGCCACTGCCTTTCCCTTACAAAAGACGACCCGGAACGCCGCGCTGAAAAGCGCGGCTTTCGGTCTTTTTGCCGTTGACGCCCGGCGCGCCCACGATTATTGCGCCCCTCACGCGCGGTTGTAGCTCAGTTGGTTAGAGTACCGGCCTGTCACGCCGGGGGTCGCGGGTTCGAGCCCCGTCAACCGCGCCATTTCCCCGATATGACAGAGCGGCCTTCGGTGCTCTGCCTGATCACGCGGTCTGCGTCATTGCATGCAGGATTCGCGCCCAGGACCTGATTCCTTTGTGAAAAGACGACAGGTCATATTTTTCGTTGGGCGAATGGATCTGGTCGTCATTCTTGCCAAAGCCGATCAGCATCGCATCCATGTCCAAAATTTGCTTGAAATAGGCCGCAATCGGGATCGACCCGCCGCTGCCGACATAGGCGGCCGCCTGCGGCCATTCATCCGACAGCGCGCGGCGCGCCTGGGCAAAGGCGGGATGGGTCGTTGTCATCTGGCCTGCGGCGCTAGCCCCGTGCGCGGCAAAGGTCACGCTGCAATCGGCGGGGATCATATCCTGCACCATCTTGCGAAACGCGGCGCGGATCGCCAGCGGGTCTTGGGTGCCGACCAGCCGGAATGAAATCTTGGCGTGGGCCTGTGACGGCAGCACCGTCTTGAACCCGTCGCCGGTATAGCCTGACCACATACCGTTGACTTCGCAGGTCGGGCGCGACCAGATCATTTCCAGCGGACGGCGGCCTTTTTCGCCGGCGGGAATCGACAAGCCGACATCGCCCAGAAACGCCGCCTCATCAAAGCGCAGATCATCCCAAGCGGCAGCCAGTTCGTTCGACAAGTCTGGCACGCCGTCATAGAAACCGGGGACGGTGATGCGCCCGTCCTCGTCATGCAGGGCCGCAATCACGCGCGCCAGCACGCGGGCGGGGTTCATCGCCAGCCCGCCATACATGCCCGAATGCAAATCCTTGTCGGGGCCGGTGATCGTGATTTCCTCGCCCAGCAAGCCGCGCAGCTGGGTGATAATCGCCGGTGTGCTGTCGCCGTATAACCCGGTATCGCAGATCAGCGCGATATCGGCTGTCAGCTCTTTGGCATTGTCTTGCATGAACGGGACCAGCGAGGGTGAGCCTGATTCCTCCTCGCCTTCGAAAAACAGCGTCATTTTTGCGGGAAGTGACCCGTGCACAGCGATCCAGGCGCGGCAAGCCTCGACAAAGGTCATCAACTGGCCCTTGTCGTCGGATGTGCCGCGGCCGCGGATCACCTTGCCCTTTGGCGTGTCTTCGACCTGCGGATCAAACGGGTCGCGGTTCCACAGATGCAGCGGATCAACCGGCTGCACATCGTAATGGCCGTAAAACAGGACATGCGGCCCATCGCCACCCGCATGGGCCACGACCATCGGATGACCCGGTGTCGGGCGTTTGGACGCAGCGAATCCCATCGCCACAAGATCCGCCACCAACCAATCGGCGGCCATGTCACAATCGGCCTTGTAGGCCGGGTCGGTCGAAATCGACGGGATGCGCAGCAATTCCTTCAGACGTTCGACCGCCTGCGGCAAATCAGCATCAATACGGTCGAGAACGGGATCGAGGGACATGGGGAAGCCTTTCCAGAAATGTGTGATGCAAGGTTGTCCCGATCACAGCGCAGGTCAATGGCCGACGTGGCAACGCCCGATTGGACAAATCGCGCCAGCTGAAATTTATTGATCCAGATCATGGTCTGCACATTTTGGCCGGCCTAGGGTCAGCTCGGCGAGGGGTGACAGTTTGTAGCGTCTTGTTCGGGCGGTTTCTGCCCTATATGCAGATTAGAACGATTCATGGCGCCCCGCAAAAGAGAGCGTCCTGTCACGATAAGAAGGACGGATTGGTGGATTATAACGCCCAATTGGATACAGCGATCAACCGCTTGCATGACGAAGGCCGCTATCGCACCTTTATCGATATCGAACGCAAACGTGGTCAATTCCCGCATGCGACATGGGTCAAACCTGACGGATCCGAAATGCCCGTGACCGTCTGGTGTGGCAACGATTACCTTGGCATGGGGCAGCACCCTGTCGTGCTGGCCGCCATGCACGAGGCGATCGAGGCAACGGGCGCAGGTTCGGGCGGGACGCGCAACATTTCCGGCACCACCGTCTATCACAAACGGCTCGAGGCCGAGCTGGCCGATCTGCATGGCAAGGGCGCTGCATTGCTGTTCACCAGCGCCTATATCGCAAATGACGCAACGCTCAGCACGCTGCCGAAACTGTTTCCCGGCCTGATTATTTATTCCGATGCGCTCAACCATGCGTCGATGATCGAAGGCGTGCGCCGCAACGGCGGGGCCAAGCGGATTTTCCGGCATAATGACGTCGCCCATTTGCGTGAATTGCTGGCCGCCGACGATCCGGCTGCGCCCAAGTTGATCGCCTTTGAATCGATCTATTCGATGGACGGTGATTTCGGGCCGATTGCCGCCTTTTGCGATCTTGCCGAAGAATTCGGCGCGCTGACCTATTGCGACGAAGTCCATGCCGTCGGCATGTATGGCCCGCGCGGGGCAGGGGTGGCGGAACGTGACGGTGTGATGCACCGCATCGACATCATCAATGGCACGCTGGCCAAGGCATATGGTGTGATGGGCGGCTATATCGCCGCTTCGCCAAAGATGTGCGACGCTGTGCGGTCCTATGCGCCGGGGTTCATCTTTACCACCAGCCTGCCGCCAGCAGTGGCAGCCGCAGCGGCAGCGTCTGTTGCACATCTGAAAAAAGATCAGGCACTGCGCGACAGCCACCAGATGCAGGCGAAAATACTGAAACTGCGGCTCAAGGGGTTGGGCCTGCCGATCATCGATCATGGCAGCCATATCGTGCCGCTGATCGTCGGCGACCCAAAGCACACCAAAAAGTTATCCGATATGCTGCTGTCCGAATTCGGAATTTATGTGCAGCCGATTAATTTCCCGACCGTGCCACGCGGCACCGAACGGCTGCGCTTTACCCCGTCGCCGGTACATGGATCACGTGAAATGACCGCACTTGTGGGGGCATTGGACGGTTTGTGGTCGCATTGTGCATTGAATCGGGCTGAATTGGCGGGTTGACGCCTATTGCTGATGTGCAAGCATCGCGTTGATATGGTACAGCTTTTGCAAGCAGTACTTCCCGGTTGATTCGGTCGGTGCCGCTGAGGGGCGTAGTGCGGCAGGACAGTCAATGATGGGAAAGACCTTCAGGCGTGCCAGCGTGGCGCAGGACGTTCAAACCAGAGGGTTTGACGATTACGCCTTGCGTCTTGGCGATATCATGCGCGGCGAACGTGCAACGCTCGGCAAAAGCCTTTTGGATATCCAGCGCGAATTAAAGATCAAGGCGGCCTATATCGCTGCAATCGAAAATGCCGACCCATCGGCGTTTGATACGCCCGGGTTCATCGCGGGCTATGTGCGGTCCTACGCGCGCTATCTTGGCATGGACCCCGACGCAGCCTTTGCCACCTTTTGTAAGGAAAGCGGCTTTGCGACCGCGCATGGCATGTCAGAACAGGCGTCCTCGCTGAAAAATCGCGTGGCGGACACCAGCCGCGTGTCGGCTGGCAAGGATATCTTTTTATCGTCGCGCACGCCTTTCGTCCCTGCACGGGAATCGGTTTTCGCGCAGCTTGAATTGCGTGCCATCGGGTCTGTGCTGGTGCTGATCACGATGATCGCGGGGCTGGGCTATGGCGGCTGGACCGTGTTGCAAGAGGTGCAGCGCGTGCAATTCGCCCCGGTCGAACAGGCCCCCGTTGTGGTGTCAGAGCTTGACCCACTTGCCGGTGGCGGCAATGGATTCAATGTTCCTGGCGATGCGCTGGCGGATGTGACGTTGCCATCGCCCGATGCGCTGGACCGGCTCTATCGCCCGCAGGCGCTGGATGTGCCGGTCATGGTCGCGCGCGACACCCCGATTGCAACGCTGACCCCGCGCATGATCGGTGCCTTGGCATCAGGCCAAGATAATTCCGCTGTCGCGATGGTCGCAGCTGATCTGCCCATTGCTCAGCCAGATACCCTGCCGACCCCCAGTATTCAGGTGGTCGAACCGCCCGCGCCGCAGGTGCAATTGGTCGCCGCACGCCCAGCCTGGGTGCGGGTACAGGCAGCGGATGGCGTTGTCCTTTTCGAAGGCATCATGGAACCCGGCCAGAATTTCGTGCTGCCCGCGACCGAAGACCCCGCCATTCTGCGGGTCGGCGAAAGCGGTGCGATGTATTTCGCGGTCAATGGCCAGCATTACGGCCCAGTCGGGCAGCGCGGTGTTGTGACCTCCAATGTGGTTCTGTCGGTGGATAATCTGACCGCCAGCTATGCCTTGGCCGATCTTGCCAGTGATGCGGACCTGGCCGAAATCATCCGTGTCGCAGAAGCCGTGACAGACCAATAGCCGCAGACGCTTGCCCACAGCGGCAGGGGCGCTTAGGTTGCGGATGAACGCAGGTTTCGTGAAAGCGCAATGATGTCCCTGAACCATATCCGTCCTTGGCGGAATATCTATCGCCGCAAATCCCGTCAGATCATGGTGGGCAATGTGCCGGTTGGTGGCGATGCGCCGATCTCGGTGCAGACGATGACCAATACGCTGACCACCGACATCAAAGGCACCATCGCCCAGGTGCAGGCCGCCGCCGATGCCGGTGCCGATATCGTGCGTATTTCGGTCCCTGATGAAGCCTCGTCCAAGGCATTGCGCGAGATTGTGCGCAATGTCTCGGTGCCGATCGTGGCCGATATCCATTTCCACTATAAACGTGGCATCGAAGCCGCCGAAGCCGGCGCTGCCTGTCTGCGCATCAACCCGGGCAATATCGGCGATGAAAAACGCGTCAAAGAGGTGATCCGTGCCGCGCGCGACAACAATTGTTCGATCCGAATCGGGGTGAACGCGGGGTCGCTGGAAAAGCATTTGCTGGACAAATACGGCGAACCTTGCCCCGATGCGATGGTCGAAAGCGGGCTGGATCACATCAAGATCCTGCAGGACAACGATTTTCATGAATTCAAGATTTCCTGCAAGGCGTCCGACGTGTTCATGGCCGCCGCCGCCTATCAGCAATTGGCGGATGCGACCGACGCCCCGATCCATTTAGGGATCACAGAGGCGGGTGGCCTGATCAGCGGCACCGTGAAATCCGCTATCGGGATGGGCAATCTGCTCTGGATGGGGATCGGTGATACGATCCGCGTTTCGTTGTCCGCCGATCCGGTGGAAGAGGTCAAGATGGGGTTCGAAATCCTCAAATCCCTTGGCCTGCGGCACCGCGGGGTGAATATCATTTCCTGCCCGTCCTGCGCGCGGCAGGGGTTCGACGTGATCAAGACGGTCGAGGCGTTGGAAAAGCGGCTGGAACATATCAAGACGCCGATGTCTCTGTCGATCATCGGCTGTGTGGTGAATGGTCCGGGCGAGGCGTTGATGACCGATGTCGGTTTCACCGGCGGCGGGGCAGGGTCCGGCATGGTCTATCTGGCGGGCAAGCAAAGCCACAAGCAATCCAATGCCGATATGATCGAACATATCGTCGAACAGGTCGAAAAAAAGGCCGCCGAAATCGAAGCCAAGGGCGATCTGGCCGCCGAGTAGGGTGGATCTTGATCCACCTTACGAAACCCCACCAAGAGGCAGCAGATGCGACACGCAACCCGCGGCGACGTTGACCCTTTCATCGTGATGGATGTGATGGAAGCCGCCCGTCAGGCCGAGGCCGCAGGCCGCCATATCATCCATATGGAGGTCGGCCAGCCCGGCACCGGCGCGCCAAAAGCGGCGCGCGACCAGCTGATCGCGGATATGGCCAATCCTTTGGGCTATACCGTGGGCCTTGGCCTGCCCGATTTGCGCGCCCGCATCGCGCGTCATTATGGCGATTGGTACGGGCTGGACCTTGACCCTGCGCGCGTGGTCATCACTTCGGGTGCATCCGGTGCGTTTCTGCTGGCCTTTTCGGCGCTGTTCGACAATGGCGAAAGGGTCGGCCTTGGCACGCCCTGTTATCCGTCCTACCGGCAGATATTGCGCGCTGTCGGACTGACGCCCGTCGATATTCCGACAAGCCTTGCGGACCGGTTCCAGCCGCAGCCGCAGCATGTGGCCGCGCATGATCTGGCCGGGCTGATCGTCGCCTCGCCTGCCAACCCCACCGGCACCATGCTGGATGCCCCCCAATTGGCCGCCTTGGCCGAGGCCTGTGCCGCGCGTGATGCCGCGCTGATTTCGGATGAAATCTATCACGGGATCGACTACGACCTGCGCCCTGTCTCGGCGCTGAGCGTCACTGACGAGGTCTATGTCATTAATTCCTTTTCCAAATATTTCTCGATGACCGGCTGGCGCGTCGGCTGGATGGTTGTGCCGGATGACCACGTCCGCCGGATCGAACGGCTGGCGCAGAACATGTTCATCTGCGCACCCCATGCCGCACAGCGCCTTGCGCTGCATGCGATGAATTGCGCGCCGGAACTGGATGCCAACAAGGCCGTCTATGCCGCCAATCGCGCACTGATGATGGACGGGCTGCGCGCGGCGGGGCTGGGGGCCTTTGCGCCGCCTGACGGGGCGTTCTACATTTATGTCGATGTCTCTGCCTATACAGATGACGCCCGCGCCTTTGCCGCCGAGATTCTGGATCAGGCAGGCGTAGCCGTGACACCGGGGCTGGATTTTGACGCAGCCCGCGGGCATCACTGGCTGCGGTTTTCCTATGCGCGCGGCACCGCGGATATCATCGAAGGGCTGGACCGGATCGCGCGGTTCATGCAGGCGCGCCGCGCATGATCCGCTGGATCGTGCTGTGCTGCCTGTTGGCCACGAGTGCTGGCGCACAGGCGCGGTTCGACCCCGAAAGATCCGATATCCGCGATGGCTGGCGGTCGGTGCAGATCGTGCTGGGCCTGTCGGACATCGTGCCTTACCGGATATTCACGCTCGATGACCCGCGCCGTCTGGTGCTGGATTTTCAAGGGCTGGATACCGGCGGGGCCAGTGCCAGCCCGATCAACAGCGCCCGCCGCGTGACGGATATCCGCTTTGGCCCCTACCGGCCCGGCTGGACGCGGATGGTGCTGGACCTGAGCGAACCCCTGACGCTGGCCAAGGCCGAGATGACCCGCGACGCGCAGGGCGCGCAGCTGACCCTGCGGTTGGCCCGCACCACGGCGGATGATTTCGCCGCCGCCGCCGGTGCGCCGCCCGATCCGGGCTGGGATGCGTTGAGCGAAGCTGCATTGCGCGGGCTGGAGCAGCGCCAGAGCGGTGCTTTTATCGTCGTGCTTGACCCCGGCCATGGCGGCGTTGACCCCGGGGCTGAACGTAACGGGATCACCGAGGCGCATCTGATGCTGGAATTTGCCGCTGAAATCGCAGGCCAGCTGCGCGCCCAGGACGGGGTGGCCGTGGTCATGACCCGCGAGGCGGATGTCTTTGTCCCGCTGTTCACGCGGATGAGCATTGCGCGCCGCGCGCGGGCGGATCTGTTCATCTCGTTGCATGCTGATGCGCTGGAACACGATGATGCCTGGGGCGCCTCGGTCTATACCCTGTCCGAGGACAGCGACGATATCGCTATGGAACTGCTGGTAGAACGGCATGAGCGCGGCGACCTGCTGGCGGGGGTCGATCTGTCCGTCACCGATGACAGGGTGACCGGTGTGCTGATGGATCTGGCACGCCAGACCACCAGCCCGCGCGCGGCATCCTTTGCGGACCACGTGATCGCGCAGATGCAGGCGCAGGGCGTGCGGCTGAATGCCAAGCCCCGCCGTACGGGGCGGTTTTCGGTGCTGCTGGCCGCCGATTTCCCCAGTGTGCTGATCGAGGCGGGGTTTTTGTCAAATACGCAGGACCGCCAGACCCTGACCGACCCGCAAAGCCGCGCGCGGCTGGTGGCGGCGATCACGCAGGCGGTTGCGCAATACCGCAGCGGCATGCCCTAGCGCGGATCAGGCGATTGTGATGTCCCGCATTGGCGCGTGCCGCTTGACGGGCATTTGCGGTTTTGACCCCCACGCAGGCAGCGCGTATAAGCACACGGAATCCTGAAAGGAACGACCGCCCCGTGTTGCGCTTTATCTTCTCATTCTTCGGTGGCATTTTCACCTTTTTGACGATGGGTCTGGTGATGGCCGCGCTTGGCCTGGGCGGGGTGATTTTCCTTTATGGCCGCGATCTGCCCAGCTACGAGACGCTGTCGCAATACACGCCCAAGACGATCAGCCGGATTTATTCGCGCGAAGGCCGCATCATCGACGAATTCGCCGTCGAACGCCGCCTGTTCACCCCGGCCGAGGATATCCCCGATCTGGTCAAACAGGCATTCATCTCTGCGGAAGACAAGAATTTTTATACCCACCAAGGCTTTGACGCGACCAGCATGCTGTCGGCCGTGATCGACGCCGTGCAATCGCGTGGCGAAGACCTGCGCGGTGCGTCCACGATCACCCAGCAGGTGATGAAAAACTTTCTGCTCGACGGGTCACGGTCGGTGGAACGCAAGATCAAGGAAATCATCCTTGCCGTGCGGATCGAGCAGGCGATGTCCAAGGAACGTATCCTTGAGCTGTATTTGAACGAAATTTTTCTGGGCCAGAATTCCTTTGGCGTCACCGCCGCGGCGCTGACCTATTTCAACAAACCGCTGACCGACCTGACCGCGGGCGAGGCGGCCTATCTCGCGTCCTTGCCCAAATCGCCCAGCAACCGCCACCCCGTGCGCGACCAAGAGGCGGCGATTTTCTGGCGCGACAATACCCTGCGGCTGATGCATCAGAACGGCTATATCGACGATATCACGCTGGCGGTGGAAACCGGATCACCGCTGCGCACCGTGCAGGGCGGCGATTATGCTGATTTCCGCACGACCTTGCCGGACCGTGATTATTTCACTGATGAAATCCGCCGCCAGCTCAGCCAGGATTTCGGGCAGGAGGAATTTTTTTCCGGTGGCCTGTCGATCCGCGCCACGGTCGATCCCGAACTGCAAAAGGTTGCGGCACAATCGCTGCAACAGGCGCTGGAGGATTTTGACCGCGCCAGAGGCGTCTGGCGCGGTACCGGCCTGACCATCGCACCAGAGGCGCTGGCGGATGAAGCTGCATGGCGCGCGGCGCTGCGCGCAACCGATCTGCCGCGCGACGTGATGTTGGGGGGGCAATGGCACCCTGCCGTCGTGCTGGCCGTGGCCGAAAACAGCTTGCGCATCGGCATCGAAGGGCTGCCAGCCTCCGAGGCGGAACCCCATGTCGTGCCACGCCGCGATATCGAGTGGATGCGCGGCAATTTCTTTGACAATTTCACCCCCGGCGATGTGGTGCATGTCCGGCGCATCGTGCAGGACAGCGATGGTTCATTCCTGCGCTGGAGCCTGCGGCAGGTGCCAGAGGTCCAGGGTGCCTTTATGGCGATGGATGTGAACACTGGCCGCGTGATCGCGATGCAGGGCGGGTTCAGCTATCAGGCATCGGTGTTCAACCGCGCGACACAGGCGCAACGCCAGCCCGGATCATCGTTCAAGCCTTTCGTCTATGCCACCGCGCTGGACAGCGGCTATTCGCCCGCCACCATCGTGGTCGATGCCCCGATCGAGATCATGACCCCACAAGGGCTGTGGCGGCCAACGAATGCGTCCAACCAGTTTTATGGGCCGACACCCTTGCGCACCGGCATTGAACGGTCGCGCAACCTGATGACCGTCCGCCTTGCGCAAGAGGTGGGGATTGACCGTATCGCCGAATATGCCGAACGCTTTGGCGTTTATGACCGGATGAACCCGGTGCTGGCAGCCTCGCTGGGATCGGACGAGACGACATTGTTCAAGATGGTCGCCGCCTATGCGATGTTCGCCAATGGTGGCGAACGGGTCGCACCCACGCTGGTGGACCGCGTGCAGGACCGGTTCGGCAATACCGTCTATCTGCACGATGACCGGCAATGCCCCGATTGCGCCAATCTGACCTTGCCCGCAGGGCAGGCGCCGCTGATCTTGTCTAACCGCACCCGCGTGATGAACGAAGTCACCGCCTATCAGCTGACATCCATGATGCAGGGCGTGGTGGAACGCGGCACGGCGGCGGGGTCGGTGAACCTGCCTGCGCAGATCGCAGGCAAGACCGGCACCACCAATGACAGCAAGGATGTCTGGTTCGTGGGTTTTTCGTCCAATATCGTGGCGGGCTGTTACATCGGTTATGACAATCCGCGCAGTCTGGGCAGTGGTGCATCGGGCGGCGGCATGTGCGGGCCGGTGTTCAACCGCTTTATGACCGAGGCGATTGATGTGTTCGGCGCGCCGCCTTTCAGGGTGCCCGATCAATGCCAGTTCATCAAGATCGACCGCTTCAGCGGTGCGCGCCTGCCCGATGATGCCTTGGGCGACAACGTGGTGGCGGAATGTTTCCGCGCGGGCGAAGAACCGGTCTTTGGCATCATGTATGACGGCGGTTTCGCCATGGCCGCCGATCTGCCGCTGTATGACGAAGTGCCGCGCAGCCAGCGCGAAGTCACGACATCCACCGGCGATACGGCAACCGTGGGCGAGCGTGCGACCTTTGGCACCTTGTCCACCGGCGGGTTGTACTGACCGCCTTGCCGCTGGCGGGTGCGGGATGTAAGACCCCTCAGAACCAATCGGAACAGGTGTCCCATGCGCGCTGAAACGCAGAACAATGTCGATGCGATCCAGAAATCGTTGAACCTGCTGGCGCAACGGATGGATTATGAAACCGCCCGCTACCGGCTGGAAGAATTCGACGCGCGGGTCGAGGACCCGACATTGTGGGACGATCCCGACGCCGCGCAGAAACTGATGCGCGACCGGCAGGTGCTGGTCGATACATTGACCATGCATGATACGATCAAACAGGAACTGGCCGATAATATCGAACTGATCGAGATGGGCGAGATGGAAGGCGATGCCGACATCATCACCGAGGCTGAAGAGGCGCTCAAATCCCTGCGCGAGAAAGCCGCGCAAAAAGAGCTCGAGGCGCTGCTGGATGGCGAGGCGGATGCCAATGATACCTTCCTTGAAGTCAACGCAGGGGCGGGCGGCACCGAAAGCTGCGACTGGGCCAATATGCTGTCGCGCATGTATGTCCGCTGGGCCGAGAAAAAGGGCTACAAGGTCGAATTGCAATCCATGCAGTCGGGCGACGAGGCGGGGATCAAATCCGTCACTTATAAGATCATGGGCCACAACGCCTATGGCTGGCTGAAATCCGAAAGCGGCGTGCATCGGCTGGTCCGCATCTCGCCTTTTGATTCAGCGGCGAAACGGCATACGTCGTTCACATCGGTCAAGGTCTATCCCGTCGTCGATGACAATATCGAGATCGAGGTCAACCCCAGCGACATCCGCCTTGATACCTACCGGTCGTCCGGTGCGGGCGGCCAGCACGTCAACACCACCGATTCCGCTGTGCGGATCACCCACTTTCCAACTGGTATCGTGGTCACCTCCTCGGAAAAATCGCAGCACCAGAACCGCGATATCGCGATGAAGGCGTTGAAATCGCGGCTTTATCAGATGGAGCTGGATAAACGCTCTGCGCTGGTGAACGAGGCGCATGAAAACGCGGGCGATGCGGGCTGGGGCAACCAGATCCGGTCCTATGTGCTGCAACCCTATCAAATGGTCAAAGACCTGCGCACCGGGTTCGAGACATCGGACACCAAAGGCGTGCTGGACGGTGATCTGGACGGGCTAATGGGGGCGACGCTGGCGCTGGATATGTCGGGCAAGGGGCGGGACGCGGCCAACGCGGACTGATCAGGCTGGCTTGCCAAAAGCCGCCCTTGGGCGCAAGATTTGCGCATGACCCAGACTGGCATGATCAGCCACTCCGCCACCCCGCAGGTGCGTGACCTTGCGCTGGCTGACCTGCGTGCGGCGCTGCTGGCCGGGATCAAGGATTTCCGCAGAACCCCGCAATTCGGCCTGTTCTTTAGCGCAGTCTATGTGCTGGGTGGGTTCGGGATGCTGTCGTTGGGCGCGGGGCATGTGACATGGACGCTGGCGACCAGCCTTGGCTTTCCACTGATCGCCCCTTTCGCCGCCGCCGGTTTATACGAGGTCAGCCGCCGGATCGAGACGGGCCAGCCTTTGTCATGGCGCGCGGTGCTGGCCATCGTCTGGCAGGAACGCACCCGGCAATTGCCGTGGCTTGGCGCGATCATCGTGATTTATTTCCTGTTCTGGACCTTTCTGGCGCATATGATTTTCGCGTTGTTCATGGGGCTGAGCACGATGACCAACGTATCCCAAAGCTGGGAGGTGTTCCTGACCCCCACCGGCCTGACCATGATTGCCGTCGAACTGGCGGTTGGTGCCGTGCTGGCGTTTTTGCTGTTTGCGCTGACCGTGGTCAGCCTGCCTTTGGTGCTGGAGCGCGAGGTTGATTTTGTCACCGCGATGCTGATCAGCCTTGCCGTGGTGCGCCAGAACCCCGCTGTGACGCTGTGCTGGGCCGGCCTGATCGCCGCGCTGACGTTGCTGGCGCTGCTGCCGTGGTTTGTGGGGCTGATCGTGGTGCTGCCGGTGTTGGGCCACGCGACATGGCATCTGTATCGGCGGGCGTTGGATTTCGACGAAAAAGGGCGCCCCAAAGGACGCCCGTAATCAATCTATCTTCTCTGCAAAGCCTCAGGCCTTGTCGCCTTCGGCTGTGGGCAGCACGGGCATTTTTTGGCCACCTGAGGACAACGGGTCATCTTGCCGCTGCACGGAGCCTTCGAAATGTGCGCCCGATTCGATAGCGATCGTCTTGTGGATGATGTCGCCTTCGACCCGCGCGGTCGAGGTCAGCCGCACCTTGAGACCGCGGACACGACCGATCACGCGGCCATTGACCACGACGTCGTCGGCGATGATTTCGCCCTTGACCGTCGCGCTTTCGCCGACCGTCAGAAGATGGGCGCGGATGTCACCATCGACCTGACCTTCGATCTGGATATCACCAGTCGTTTTCAAATTGCCGGTGATCAGCAGATCCGACGACAGCATCGATGCCGGTGGCTTGGCCTTGGGCGGCGATGTTTTGAAATCAGGAACCGGGCTGCCGGTCTTGCTGGCATCCACCGTGGTGGCTGCGGGAGAATCGGCCACCTTTGGCCCGGGCTCATTGATTTTGGATTTAGAAAACATTCTGTCCAGCTCTTATATAAGTCATCGGATTGACGGGGTTACCATTGACGCGCACCTCGTAGTGAAGATGGGGCCCGGTCGAACGACCAGAATTTCCCATAGCACCAATTCGGTCGCCACGCGATACCCTTTGGCCAACCCGCACGTCAATTGTGTTCAGATGAGCATAGCGCGTCTCAAGGCCAAAATCGTGGCGGATGGTGATCAGGCGGCCATAACTGGATTCCCAGCCTGCCTTTACCACAACGCCATCAGCAGCGGCATGGATCGGCGTCCCGACCGGCCCCGCGAAATCAGTGCCTGCATGCAGCCGGCCCCAGCGTTGTCCAAAACCCGATGTCAGCCGGTAATTCGACCGTACCGGCATCGCGATCGGCAGTTTGTCGGCGGCGATCCGGTACAGGTTGATCCGGTCCATTGACGCAAGAATCGCATTGGCACGCAGGCTGTCGGGGTCCGGCTCGCCCGTTGCGGCGGTAAATTCGATGGGCGCCAGCGGACCACCGGTGCCGGAATAGCCGCGCCTGACCTGTTCGATCAGCGTGTCTGGGTTCATGCCAGCGGCGCGGAACACATTGTCCAGCGGTTCGACCGAGACCAGCATCGCTTCTTCCAATTGGCGAAAGATCTGGTCGTTGCGTTCCTGCAGCAGGCGCAATTCCAGTTGCATTTCCGCGGCCTGTTCGATGGCCATGCCTGCATCATCGGCGATTTGATCACGCTCGGCGGCGGTTTCGGCCAGCGCGCTGGCCAGCAGGTTGACGGTGCCGACAGCTTCGTCAGGCATCGACAGCGGTGTGCCGTTGTCGCCGGTCGCGGTCAGCATGGCGACCTGCTGGCGCGCTTCTTCGCGGGCTTTCATCGTGGTACGCAGGGTGGTCTGCACCACCTCCAGCCCTGTTTCCAGCTCGCGGCGCTTTTCCTCGGTGGCCAATAGTTCCGATTGCATGATCGAAATCTGTTCTAGCGCCATTTCAAACCGCGCATGGGCGGATGCCGCTTCGGCGGCGCGGTTATCGCGGTCGGATGACAGGATATTGAGCCGCTGTTCATAGGTCATCTGATCGCGCTGCGCCTGTGCGCGGAAATTGCCCGCCCCGATACTATCCATCAGCAGGATCGCGGTGGCGACGATGGTCCAGCCGACCACGATAGTGCTGCCCGCCCAAGCGACCAGTTGTGTTTCCGATGACAGGCGGATGAAACGCGTTTCGGTGTCTGACCGCAGGAAAAGCCGCTTTTCAGGGAACCATCGCTCGAGCGTGGCATGGATCGGTTTCATCAGTCTTGAACGCACCAGTTATCCACCTTGCTTGGCTATCAGACCTGCCCCGTTTCCCCACAAAAGGCAGTGCTGGACCGTGTTAGCCAGCCAAACGCCATGTCGCAACACCCAATCCCCGATTTTCGGCCCTAGGGGGAAAACACGCCAATCTGCGCAAAGTTCCGCCGAGACCTGCAGATCCGTGCCGGTCACGGCCGTCGCACCCTGCCGGATGGCGCGCGATTACAGCGCCTTGACCGCCGCCAGCACCGCGTCAACATGGCCGGAGACTTTGACCTTGGGCCAGACCTGCGCGATCTTGCCATCCGGCCCGATCAGGAATGTGGCGCGTTCGATGCCCATATAGGTCTTGCCATACATGCTTTTCTCGACCCAGGTGCCATAGCGTTCGCAGACATCGCCCGCCTCGTCCGACAACAGCGCGATTTTCAGGTCATGTTTGGCGACGAACTTGGCGTGCTTGGCCACGGAATCCTTGGACACGCCCAGCACCACGGCACCGGCGGCGGCAAAATCATCGACGCTTTGGGTGAAACCGATGGCTTCGGTGGTGCAGCCGGGTGTGTCGTCCTTGGGGTAGAAATACAGAACCACTGTCTTGCCCGCGAAATCGGACAGATTGACGATATCGCCGCCGTCGCGCGGCAGGCTGATTGCAGGCGCAGTGTCGCCGATGGCAGGGTGGGTCATGGCTGATGATCTCCGCTGAGGTTTTGATTGCCTTGTTTTAGTTCCATGGTGTCAAAGATAAAGGGACCAGTGACCCCATGGGCGGAGAATCCTTGCCAGATCCAATTCCAGAGCCAGTGCCAGACCAGCCGCAGCCAGCCGACCCCGTCCGCGCCCTATGGCCGCTGTCGCGTGTCCGCCTGGTGCTGCGCGGCGTGCTGCTGGTTTGTCTGATGCCGCTGGTCTTTGCGCTGGTGGCTGGCGTCATGATCATCGACCGCGAGATTACCGCCCCAAGCTGGATCACCGCGCAGGTGCAAGACCGCGGGACCGAAGTGCTGGATGGCGGGCGTTTGCGCTTTGCCGCGATATCGGTGCGGATCGGGCGCGACCTGCACCCGACCATCCGGCTGATCGACACCCAGCTGATCGACCGCAACGGGGCGCTGGTCACGCGGATACCGGTGGTCGAGGCTGACCTGTCCCCGCGCGGCGTGATCTTGCAACGCGCGGTACTGGTCCAACAGGTGCGCATCATCGGCGCACAGATCAACCTGCGCCGCGCGCGCGACGGCAGCCTTGGGCTGGCGCTGGGGGCCGGCAACCAGTTGCGCACACGCAGCCTGCCGGAATGGCTGGATGAAATTGATCTGTTCCTTGACCGGCCCGTGTTCGATGCCCTGCGCACAGCGCAGGTGTCCGGATTGATTGTCAATTACGATGACGCCCGCGCAAGGCGGAACTGGACCGTCGATGGCGGGCAGGTCGATCTGGACATGCGCGGCGGACAGTTGACGGTGCAGGCGGAACTGGCGCTGTTGTCGGGGCGGGCCGATGTGACCACGGCGCTGTTGTCCTATGCCAGCCCGCGCGACAGCCGTGCCGCCGATCTGGCAGTGACGATCAACAATATCGCGGCCAGCGATATCGCAGCGCAATCGCCGGCGCTGAACTGGCTGCGCGATGTGGCTGCGCCTTTGTCGGCCACATTGCGCACCACGCTTGATGAGACTGGCGCGCTGGGGGCGTTGCGGGCCTCGCTCGATATCGGGGCAGGGGTGCTGCAACCGACGCCCGCGTCCGACCCCGTGGGGTTCAGCGCCGCGCGGGCCGAGCTGACCTATGACCCGATTCTGGACCTGATCCGGTTCAGCGACATCGCGGTGCAAAGCGAATGGGGCAGCCTGCAGGCCAGCGGCGATGCCTATCTGCGCGATTTCGCCGATGGTCTGCCGCGCGCCTTGCTGGCACAATTCCAGCTGCGCGATGTGGCGCTGAACCCGCCGGGCCTGTTTGATGTACCACCGCTGATCGACGGGGCGAGCGTGGATCTGCGGTTGTCGCTTGACCCTTTCGTGGTTGATATCGGGCAGGCAATCGTGCGCGATGGTGCGTCGCGCGTCATGGCGCAGGGCCGGATCGCGGCCACGGATGCTGGCTGGCAGGTGGCGGTTGATGCTGTGATCGACGCGCTGGCGCCGGACCGGCTGCGCGCAGTTTGGCCCAACGGGTTTCGGCCCGGCACCCGCGACTGGTTTGACCGCAACATGCTTGCAGGCCAGTTGTCGGACCTGCATTTTGGCCTGCGTCTGGAGCCCGGACAGCCGCCCATTATCGCAGGCCATTTCAGCTTTGCCGATGCCGCCGTGCGGGTGATGCCTGCGCTGCCGCCGGTGACGCAGGCGCGTGGCACTGGGCATTTGATCGACCACCGCTTTGTGATCGTTGTGGATAACGGCATGATGATCGCGCCACACGGCGGGCCTATCCAGCTTGACGGCACCAGCTTTGCCATCGCGGACCTGCGCCAAAAGCCGGGCCTTGCGACGCTGGACCTGCAGGCACAAAGCCGCCTGCCAGACCTTTTGTCGGTGATCAATCAGCCGCCTTTCGCCTTTCTGGACAAGGCCGGTCTGCCTGTCACCATTGCCCAGGCCAATGCACAGGCGCAAGGCAGTGTGAACTGGCCCTTGCTCAAGCGCACACCACGCGAAATGGTGCGTTTCGACATCGGGGTCGATTTGACAGATATGCGCAGCGACCTGCTGGTGCCGGGGCGGGTGCTGACAGCGGCCGGCATGCAGGTGGCGGTCGATGAGACGGGCCTTTCGATCACTGGCCCCGTGCAGCTGGACGGTGTCGCCGCCGATGCGCAATGGACGCGCAGCTTTGCGCGTAATGCGCCGCGCGGTAGCCAGTTGCAGGCGGAGCTGATGATTTCGGACGCAGCTTTGCGCGCCTTCGGGGTCGCGTTGCCGCCCGGCATGATCAGCGGTGCCGCCGCCGCGCGGTTGCAGGTCACGCTGCAACCGGACGCGCCGCCGCAGTTCGTACTGACCTCTGATCTTGACGGGCTGCGGCTGGCGCTGCCGCCGATTGGCTGGGCCAAAGCCGCCGCGACCAAGGGCGATCTGCGCATCGAAGGCCGTCTTGGCCCTGTCCCCGAAATCACCCGCCTGTCGATCAGCGGTGGCGGCTTGCAAGCCGAAGGACGCATCACGATGGCCGCTGGTGGCGGCTTGGCGCAAGCGGCGTTTTCGCGGCTGCGCATCGGCAATTGGCTGGATGCGCCTGTCACCTTGAACGGGCGCGGTGCCGATCAGGCCCCCGCCATTGTGGTCCAAGGTGGCATGATCGACCTGCGCCGCGCGCGGTTCGGGGCTGGCGGCGGGGTGCAGGGCGGGGCGGGCGGCAGCCCGGTGCAGATCGCGCTGGACCGCCTGGTCGTGACCGAAGGCTTGGTGCTGACCGGATTTCGCGGCGATTTCACAAGCGTTGCGGGGTTCATCGGGCAATTCAGTGCGCGCATCAACGATTCCGCTGCTGTCACCGGCACCATCGCGCCGCGCGCCGGGCGGTCCGCGATCAGGCTGCGCAGCGATGATGCGGGCAATGTCTTGCTGGCCTCCGGGCTGTTTCGCAGCGCGATTGGTGGCACGCTCGACCTGACGCTTTTGCCTGCGGCGGATGCTGGCACTTTCGACGGGGTCTTGGCCGTCCGGTCGGTGCGGGTGCGCGATGCGCCGACCATCGCGGCCTTGCTGGATGCGATCAGCGTCGTGGGTCTGCTGCAACAGATGGACGGGCAGGGGCTGTCCTTTGACGAGGTCGATGTCCAGTTCCGCCTGACCCCCGATGAGGTCATCGTGTCGCAGGCCAGCGCGGTCGGTCCGGGGCTTGGCATTGCGGTCAACGGGATTTACACGCTGGCGGCCAAGGGGTTTGATTTGCAGGGTGTCGTGTCTCCGTTCTATCTGGTTAACAGCATCGGCGCGTTCCTGACCCGCAAGGGGGAGGGGCTGGTCGGCTTCAATTTCACCATCGCGGGGACACCGGATGCGCCGCGCGTTAGCGTAAACCCGCTGTCGGCATTGACCCCCGGCCTTTTCCGCGAAATTTTTCGCCGCCCGCCACCGGAGCTTATCCAATGAAACTGAGCGATTTTGATTTCGACCTGCCCGAGGCGCTGATCGCCACGCGTCCCGCGCGGCCACGATCCTCGGCGCGGTTGTTGCTCGCGCAGGGCGACCGGATCGCGGACCAGATCGTCACTGATCTGGTGGACATTCTGCAACCGGGCGACCGTCTGGTGCTGAACGACACCAAGGTGATCCCCGCGCGGCTGAACGGCACCCGCGCGCGGTCTGGCGAGGCGGGCGATACCAGCGCGCGGATCGAGGTAACCTTGCTGGAGCCGCGCGCCGATGGCAGCTGGTCGGCGCTGGTCAAGCCGCTGAAAAAGCTGCGTGACGGCGAGGTTGTGGTGTTTTCCGCCGATCTGTCCGCAACCATGACAGGGCGCGGTGACGGGCAGGCCTATCTGCAATTCAACTTGACGGGTGATGATTTCGACGCGGCGCTGAATGCCGTGGGGGCGATGCCCTTGCCGCCCTACATCGCGGCGAAACGTGCGGCGGATGCCGCCGACATGGATGATTACCAGACCTTTTGGGCAAAGCACGCAGGCGCTGTCGCGGCCCCCACCGCATCACTGCATTTTGACGGGCCCTTGTTGCAGGCCTTGGCGGCGCGCGGTGTGACGATGTCTTATGTGACCTTGCATGTGGGGGCTGGCACCTTTTTGCCGGTCAAGGTCGATGACGTAAGCGAGCACAAGATGCATGCCGAATGGGGCGAGGTGACAGCGACAGCCGCCGCCCAGATCAACGCCACCAAGGCGGCGGGCAAGCGCGTGATCCCCGTGGGGACAACCGCGCTGCGGCTGATCGAAAGCGCGGCCAAAGGCGGGCAATTGCAGCCCTGGACTGGGCCTACGGATATTTTCATCACGCCGGGTTTCACGTTCCAGATTGCGGACGGGCTGATGACCAATTTCCATCTGCCGAAATCCACGCTGATGATGCTGGTCTCGGCGCTGATGGGCATGGACCGGATCAAGGCGATCTATGCCCATGCCATTGCCGAACGCTACAGGTTCTTTTCTTACGGGGATGCGTCGCTTTTGTTACCTGACCGCGCGTGATTGTCGCCCCGGTTGCATTGCAATCCGGTTATGATCAGGTCACACGGCGGGCTTGGACCAAGCCCTAGGGGGACAGGATGTTTCAGGTATTAACAGGATCATGGGCTCTCTTTCTGGGGATGTTCCTGTTGATGGTGGGCAACGGGCTGCAAGGCACATTGCTGGGCCTGCGCGGCGAGATGGAAGGTTTCAGCACGCTGGCTTTGTCCGTCGTGATGTCGGCCTATTTTCTGGGATTCCTGTTTTCGTCACGTTTCACGCCTGAACTGATCCGCCGTGTCGGGCATGTGCGGGTGTTTGCGGCGATGGGGTCGATGATTTCGGCCGTGCTGATCTTGTATCCGACATTGGTGGACCCGATTGCCTGGACCGTCGGGCGGGTGATCATGGGGTTTTGTTTCTGTGGCGTCTATATCACTGCCGAAAGCTGGCTGAACGACGCGTCCAGCAATGCCAATCGTGGCAAGGCGCTGTCCCTTTACATGATCGTGCAGATGGCGGGGATCGTGTTCGCGCAATATGTCGTCAGTATCGGTGATGTGTCGGGCTATGTGATCTTTATCATCCCGTCGGTTCTGGTGTCGCTGGCCTTTGCGCCGGTGCTGTTATCGGCGCGCCCGATGCCCGCCTTTTCCGCGACCAAACCGATGAAGATCAAGGACCTGATCAAAACCTCGCCCTTGGGCTGTGCGGGCATGTTCCTGCTGGGCGGTGTGTTTGCCGCGCAATTCGGCATGTCGGCGGTGTACGGCAGCCGCGTAGGGCTGAGCGTGGGGGAAATTTCGTTCTTTATCTCGGCTATCTATGTGGCGGCTTTGGTGCTGCAATATCCGATCGGCTGGCTGTCTGACAGGATGGACCGGCGCAGGCTGATCATCTGGATCGCCATGCTGGGCGGTCTGGGGTCGCTGATCGCCTTTATCGTGCCGGGCAGCTTTTTGCTGATCATCCTCAGCGGGGCCATCGTGGGTGGCACGTCCAATCCGCTTTATGCGCTGCTGATCGCCTATACCAACGATTACCTCGAAAAAGAGGATATGGCAGCCGCATCCGGCGGGCTGTTGTTCATCAACGGGCTGGGCGCGATCATGGGGCCGTTGATCGTGGGTCTGATGATGGATGTGATCGGCGATAACGGGTTTTGGCTGTTCACCGCTGTTCTGATGCTGGGGGTTGGCATCTTTGGCATGGTACGGGCCACGCAGCGTGATCGCGGTGCGCTGGATCTGGATCAGGTGCCATATGCGCCGGTATCGGCCGGATCATCCGCCGTTGCTGTCGGTGTCGCGCAAGAGGTTTATCTGGACGCCGCCAGCGACGAAATCGCGGCCCGCACCGACTAGACCGCGCGAAATCGCGGCGCGTTTGCCACGAAGCTCTTGTCAGATCACGATTTGTCTGTTCCTTTGATCCGAGGGACAGCATCAGCGGGGGACGGGACAGTGACGCGCGAAGACGAGGTTCTGGCCTTCTGGCTTGATGAATGTTCCCCGGCGGATTGGTACAAATCCGATCCGGATTTTGATGCCCTGATCCGTGACCGTTTCGAACAGACATGGCAGGACGCGACCGAAGGGTCGCTGGGGCTGTGGTTGACCCATGCGACCGGCACGCTGGCCTATATCATCCTGACCGATCAATTCCCGCGTAACATGTTCCGCGACACGGCCAAGGCGTTTTCGACCGATTTTCTGGGTCTGGCTGCCGCCAAGATGGCGATTGACCGCAATTGGGACATGAAAATCGCAGAACCCGCGCGCCAGTTTTTCTATCTGCCGCTGATGCATTCCGAAACCCTGTCCGATCAGGACCGTGCTGTCCGTCTGATCCATTCACGGATGCCCGAAACCGGCGACAACAACCGCGACCATGCCCGCGCGCATCGCCGGATCATCCGTGATTTCGGGCGCTTTCCCTATCGCAACGCGGCCCTTGGGCGGCGCACCAGCCCTGCTGAACAGACGTTTCTGGATGCGGGCGGATATGGCTTTGCCCTGCGCGCGTTGCAGGAAAAACCGGCCTGAACTGCCTTGCATCCGCGCGATAGCTGATATGACCCAAGGTCACTGGAGGTCGCCGCCAAATTAGTTTAACGTTCAACTAATTCTGAACAGGGAGGGCCAGATGGCTGCGAAAAACTTTGATCTGATCGTTATCGGGGCTGGTCCCGGCGGTTATGTGGCCGCGATCCGAGCGGCACAGCTGGGCATGAATGTTGTGGTGGTCGAGCGCGAAAATCTGGGTGGGATTTGTCTGAACTGGGGCTGTATCCCGACCAAGGCGATGCTGCGATCCTCCGAAGTGTTCCATCTGATGCACCGCGCCAAGGAATTCGGCCTGAGCGTGGAAAAGGTCAGCTATGATCTGGACGCCGTGGTCAAACGTTCGCGCGGTGTGGCCAAGCAGATGGAAGGCGGCGTCAAGCATCTGCTCAAGAAAAACAAGGTCACCGTCATCATGGGCGAGGCGACGATCCCCGCCAAGGGCAAGGTCTCGGTGAAAACCGAAACCGGCACCGAGGAACTGACCGCCAAAAACATCGTGCTGGCCACCGGTGCGCGTGCGCGCAACCTGCCGGGGCTGGAGGCGGATGGCGCGCGTGTCTGGTCCTACCGCCACGCGCTGGTGCCACCGCATATGCCCAAAAAACTGCTGGTCATCGGATCGGGTGCCATCGGCATCGAATTTGCCAGCTTCTACAACACTTTGGGTGCCGAAACGACTGTGGTCGAAGTGATGGACCGCGTCCTGCCTGTCGAGGATGCAGAAATCAGCGCCTTTGCGAAAAAGCAATTCGTCAAGCAGGGCATGGTGATCATGGAAAAGGCGACGGTCAAACAGCTTGACCGCGCCAAGGACAAGGTCACTGCCCATATCGAAAGCGGCGGCAAGGTCGAGACGCGGGAGTTTGACACCGTGATCAGCGCCGTCGGTATCGTGGGCAATACCGAAGGGCTGGGGCTAGAGGCTTTGGGCGTCACGATCGACCGCACCCATGTGGTGACCGATGAATATTGCCGCACCGGGGTCGAAGGGCTTTATGCCATCGGCGATATCGCGGGCGCGCCATGGCTGGCGCATAAGGCGAGCCACGAAGGCGTGATGGTCGCCGAATTGATCGCGGGCAAACATGCCCATCCCGTCAAACCCGAAAGCATCGCAGGCTGCACCTATTGTCACCCGCAGGTCGCATCCGTCGGCTATACCGAGGCGAAGGCCAAGGAATTGGGCTATACTGTCAAGGTTGGAAAGTTCCCCTTTATCGGCAACGGCAAGGCCGTGGCCTTGGGCGAACCCGAAGGTCTGATCAAGACAGTGTTCGACGCCAAGACCGGCGAATTGCTCGGCGCGCATATGGTCGGCGCGGAAGTGACCGAACTGATCCAAGGCTATGTCATCGGTCGCCAGTTGGAAACCACCGAAGAAGACCTGATGAACACCGTTTTCCCGCATCCGACCCTGTCGGAAATGATGCATGAAAGCGTGTTGGATGCTTATGACCGCGTGATCCACATGTGACCCGTAGGTTGGGTTCAAACCCACCTTACCCCTGCCAAAGGCGCGGCTTGTCAATTGCAGGCCGCGCCTTAGGCCGTGCTTGCAAATAAATCTGTAAATGTTCTATGAATGTTCCGGAAAGCCATTGGACCGGCGCGCCTGTCGGCTTATGTGCAGGGCTTGGACGAGGGATGACCCATGGCAGAGCTGAAATATATCGCGGTGCGCGGCGCGCGCGAACATAACCTCAAGAACATCGATGTGGATATACCGCGCGACCAGCTTGTCGTGATCACCGGCCTGTCGGGGTCCGGCAAATCGTCGCTCGCCTTCGATACGATCTATGCCGAAGGGCAGCGGCGCTATGTGGAATCTCTGTCCGCCTATGCGCGCCAGTTCCTCGACATGATGGAAAAGCCCGATGTCGATCACATCAGCGGCCTCAGCCCCGCGATTTCCATCGAACAAAAGACCACCAGCAAGAACCCAAGGTCCACCGTCGGTACGATTACCGAAATCTACGATTATCTGCGTCTGCTGTTTGCCCGTGCCGGAACGCCCTATTCCCCCGCCACCGGCCTGCCGATCGAGGCCCAGCAGGTGCAGGATATGGTGGACCGTGTCATGGCCCTGCCCGAAGGCACGCGCGGCTATTTGCTGGCCCCGATCATCCGCGACCGCAAGGGCGAATACCGCAAGGAATTTCTGGACCTGCGCAAACAGGGCTTTCAGCGGGTCAAGGTGGACGGACAGTTCTATGAATTGGACGAACCGCCGACATTGGACAAGAAATTCCGCCATGACATCGACGTGGTCGTGGACCGGATCGTTGTGCGTGCGGGGCTGGAAACGCGGCTGGCGGACAGTTTTCGCACCGCACTTGACCTTGCCGACGGGATCACCGTGCTGGAAACCGCCCCCGCCGAGGGTGAGGGCGCGCCTGAACGCATCACGTTTTCGGAAAAATTCGCCTGTCCGGTGTCCGGTTTCACGATTCCTGAAATTGAACCGCGCCTGTTTTCCTTTAACGCGCCTTTTGGCGCTTGCCCCGATTGTGACGGGCTGGGGGTGGAATTGTTCTTTGACGAACAATTGGTCGTCCCCGATGTCACGCTGAAAATATCCGACGGTGCGCTGGCCCCGTGGCGCAAGGGCAAATCGCCCTATTTCCTGCAAACCATCGAATCCATCGCCAAACATTACGGGTTCAACAAGAACGCCCGCTGGAAAGACCTTGACCCAAAGGTGCACAATGTGTTCCTGCGCGGGTCCGGCTCCGAGGAAATCAAGTTCCGCTATGACGAAGGCGGGCGCGTCTATCAGGTTGAACGCCCTTTTGAAGGCGTGATCCCCAATATGGAACGCCGCTATCGTGAGACCGACAGTAACTGGATCCGCGAAGAATTCGAAGCTTATCAGAACAACCGGTCCTGCGGCACCTGCGGTGGTTACCGGTTGCGGGCCGAGGCGCTGGCGGTAAAGATCGGTGGCCAACATGTCGGCCAAGTCGTGCAGATGTCGATCAAGGAAGCCTATGACTGGTGCCTGACCGTCCCTGACAGCCTGAGCAAGCAAAAGAACGAAATCGCCGTCGCGATCCTGAAGGAAATCCGCGAGCGGCTGGGGTTTTTGAACAATGTCGGGTTGGATTATCTGACCCTGGCGCGCAATTCGGGTACTCTGTCAGGCGGCGAAAGCCAGCGCATCCGTCTGGCCAGCCAGATCGGGTCGGGGTTGCAAGGCGTGCTTTATGTGCTGGACGAGCCCAGCATCGGGCTGCACCAGCGCGACAATGACCGCCTGCTGACCACGCTGAAAAACCTGCGCGATCAGGGCAATACCGTGATCGTTGTGGAACATGACGAAGAGGCGATCCGCGAGGCCGATTATGTCTTTGACATCGGACCGGGGGCGGGCGTGCATGGCGGGCAGGTTGTGGCGCAAGGCACTCCGGCCGAGATCATGGCGAATGAAAATTCGATCACAGGGCTATATCTGACCGGCAAGCGCGAAATCGCCGTGCCCAAGACCCGCCGCAAGGGCAAAGGCAAAAAGATTACAGTGGTCAAGGCCAGCGGCAATAACCTGCACGATGTGACGGCGGATTTCCCGCTGGGCATGTTCGTGTGTGTCACCGGCGTATCGGGTGGCGGCAAATCCACCCTGACGATTGAAACCCTGTTCAAGAACGCGTCCCAGAAACTGAACGGGGCGCGCCAGACGCCTGCACCCTGCGAGACGATCAAAGGGTTCGAGCATCTCGACAAGGTCATCGACATCGACCAGCGCCCCATCGGGCGTACCCCACGGTCGAACCCTGCGACCTATACCGGCGCCTTCACCCCGATCCGCGACTGGTTTGCGGGTCTGCCCGAGGCCAAGGCGCGCGGCTACAAGCCGGGGCGGTTCAGCTTTAACGTCAAGGGGGGCCGCTGCGAGGCCTGCCAGGGCGACGGCGTCATCAAGATCGAGATGCATTTTCTGTCCGATGTCTATGTCACCTGCGAAACCTGCAAGGGCGCGCGCTATAACCGCGAAACGTTGGAGATCAAGTTCAAGGGCAAAAGCATCGCCGATGTGCTGGATATGACGGTGGAAGAAGCGCAGGGCTTTTTTACCGCTGTGCCGTCGATCCGCGAAAAAATGGATGCGCTGATGCGCGTAGGGCTGAGCTATATCAAGGTCGGCCAGCAGGCCACGACCCTGTCAGGCGGCGAGGCGCAGCGCGTGAAGCTGTCCAAGGAACTGGCGCGCCGGTCCACGGGACGCACGCTTTATATCCTTGATGAACCCACAACGGGCCTGCATTTCGAAGACGTGCGCAAGCTGCTGGAAGTGCTGCACGAACTTGTCGATCAGGGCAATTCGGTGGTGGTGATCGAACATAACCTTGATGTGGTCAAAACCGCCGATCATGTCATCGACATCGGCCCCGAAGGCGGCGATGGCGGCGGCCGGATCGTGGCGGTTGGCACGCCCGAACAGGTAGCCGAGGTCGCCGAAAGCCATACGGGGCGGTATCTGAAACCGATGCTGACACCGCGCAAGGTCGCGGCGGAGTAGGGACCACCCGATCCTTCGGGATCGGGCGGGCGCGCCGCGCGGGAGTATTTTTGGAAATAAGAAGTTACGGGCGCTGGCGTGTTTCAAACCGTGGCAGCATGGCAGAAAAGTCTTTGCCGCGCCCATCCTCGGTTTCGACGAAACGCGCGTAAAGCGCGGTGGCAGCCTGACCCAGTGGCGTGTCGGCTTGGGCCGCTTCGGCGGCCTGCTGGCTGAGGCGCAGGTCCTTGAGCATCAGTTCCGCGGCAAAACCGGGTTGATAGCCGTTGTCGGCGGGGCTGACAGGGCCGATGCCGGGGGCGGGGCAATAGCTGGTCATCGACCATGACGCGCCCGATGAGGTGCTGACCACATCGAACATCGCCTGCCGGTCAAGGCCCAGCTTGTCGGCCAGCGCGAAAGCTTCGCAGGTGGCGATCATTGTCACGCCGAGGATCATGTTGTTGCAGATTTTCGCGGCCTGCCCGTTGCCCGCCGCCCCGCAATGCACCGCCTTTTGCCCCATGATGGCAAACAGCGGTGCGACCGTCTCGAACGCGGGCAGCGGGCCGCCGGCCATGAAGGTCAGCGTGCCGTTTGTGGCGCCCCCGATCCCGCCCGAGACGGGCGCGTCGATGGCGTGCAGCCCGTGGGCTATTGCCTGTGTTGCGACGGTGCGCGCGCTGTCCACATCGACGGTCGAGCAATCCAGATGGATCGCACCCTGTTTCATCGCGGGATGGAGCTCTGCCGCGACTGCGCGCAGGATATTGCCATCGGGCAGCATGGTGATGACCACATCGGCGTCTTGCGCCGCCGCAGCCGCGCTGGGGGCCAGGGTCAGGCCAGTGGGCTGTGCCACGGGGTCAAAGCCTGTCACCTCATGGTCGCGCGCGAGGTTGGCGGCCATCGGCGCGCCCATATTGCCAAGCCCGATAAAGCCGATTTTCATGTTGCATCCTCCCAGATCAGTGCGTCCTTGCCCAAGGGGGCGGTCATCGCGGTGATGTCGTCGTATGTGTAATTTTGCCAGCGCGGGCTGCGGTCGCGGTCGATAATTGCGGCGCGGATGCCTTCGATGAAATCGCCCTGCGCGGCGCAGCGGAAAGTATAGCGGAATTCATGGTCCAGCGCTGTTTCGATCCGGGGGTCGCGCCGGACAGCGCCGATGATCCGCGCGGCCACGGCCATGGCCAGCGGTGCGTTATAGTCCAGCAATGGCAGCGCGTGATCGGCGAGCGTGCCACCCTGCGCTGCCAGCTTTGTGCGGATATCGGTGAGGTCAGGCGTGCCAAAGGCCGCGTCGATGGCTTTTTGCCAGTCTTTCAGGCGGCTTGGTGGCGGCGGGCTTGGTTGGATCGCCGCCACATTGCCTGTTGTGATCAGGACCGATTTCAGTGCCTCCCAAGAGGGGGCTGCGATGTAATGGTCGGCGAAACCGGCATGGATCGCATCGCCTGCATCCATCCTGTCGCCCGTCAGGCCCAGATAGCTTCCCAGATAGCCCTCTGCGCGCGCAAGGATCAGTGAGCCGCCCACATCCGGCACCAGCCCGATGCTGCATTCGGGCATGGCGATCCGGCTGTCATCACAGACAATCCGGTGGCTGGCGTGGCAGCCGATACCGACACCGCCGCCCATGGTGAAACCGTGCAGAAAGGTGACGATGGGTTTGGGGTAATGGTGGATTTTGCGGTTCAGCCGGTATTCGTCGCGCCAGAACCGCTGGCCATAGCCAAAATCGCGACGCTGCGCGCTGGCATACATATCTGCGATATCGCCACCCGAACAAAAGGCGCGATCCCCCGCGCCGTCGATCAAGATCAGGTCAACCAGATGGTCCGTGCGCCAGTCATCCAGCGCTGCCTCGATCGCGAGACACATGTCCCAGGTCAGCGCGTTCAGCGCCTTGGGCCGGTTCAGCGTGATCAGCCCCGCGCGCCCGTCCTTGCGGATGATGATGTCGCTCATCGGATCATTTGGCGCGCGGTGATCAGGCGCATAATCTCGTTCGTGCCTTCCAAAATCTGATGCACCCGCAGGTCGCGCACGATTTTCTCGATCCCGTAATCGGCCAGATAGCCATAGCCGCCGTGCAGTTGCAGGCATTGATCGGCCACCATGCTGCCGGTTTCGGTGCAGAGCTTTTTCGCCATGGCGCAGAATTTCGTGGCATCCGGCGCGCCCGTGTCGAGCTTCCACGCCGCTTGCCGCAGGAAGGTCCGCGCCGATTGCAGCGCGATTTCGGAATCCGCCAGCCGGAATTGCAGGCCCTGGAACTGGTCGAGCGATTGGCCAAAGGCTTTGCGGTCTTTCATATAGGCCAACGTCTGATCGAGCGCGCATTGCGCAGCCCCGATGGAACAGGCCGCGATATTCAGCCGCCCGCCGTCCAGCCCGGCCATCGCATAGCTGAACCCTTGGCCTTCGACCCCCAAAAGATTGCCCAAAGGTGTCGCGCAATCGTCAAGCTGTACCTGCCGCGTGGGTTGCGACCGCCAGCCCATCTTGTCCTCGAGCCCGCCGAACGACAGCCCGGGGGCGTCGCCTTCGATCAGGATCGCGCTGATCCCCTTGGGGCCTGCGTCGCCGGTGCGGGCCATCACGATATAGGCGTCCGAATAGCCACCGCCGGAAATGAAGGCCTTGGTGCCGGTCAGCAGATAGGTTTCATTGTTGCAGGTCGCGCGGGTTTTCAGCGCCGCGGCGTCAGAGCCAGAGCCGGGTTCGGTCAGGCAATAGGACAGGATCAGGTCCATCGACAAAGCGCGCGGCAGGATGCGCGCCTTGAGATCATCGGACCCATAGCTGTCGATCATCCGCGCGCACATGTTGTGGATTGATAAAAACGCCGCGACGGACGCGCAGGAGTATGACAACGCCTCGAACACCAGTGTCGCGTCAAGGCGCGACAGGCCCGCGCCGCCGCTGTCCTCGGACACATAAAGCCCGCCGAACCCAAGCTCGGCCAGTTTCGGCCACAGGGCTTTGGGGATGGTGCCGTCGCTATCCCAGTCACGCGCAAAGGGCGCGATATGCTCTTGCCCGAAGGCCAGCGCCATGTCGAAAATTGCGGATTGTTCCTCGGTCAGCGCAAAGTCCATGGTGCCTCTCCCAGCAAGAAATGAACACTTGTTTAATTATTGCGCGCCTGCGGGTGGTTTGGCAAGGGCGGCGTGCGCCCTTGCCGACAAGTTCATTCCATCAGCGGGATGGAAAAGGCGCTACCGTCCTTGATGCCCGATGGCCAGCGCGAGGTGATCGTCTTGGTACGGGTGTAGAATTTGAACGCATCCGGCCCGTGCTGGTTCAGATCGCCGAACATGGATTTCTTCCAGCCACCAAAGGTGTGATAGGCCAAAGGCACGGGGATCGGCACGTTGATGCCCACCATACCGATATTGATCCGGTTGGCGAAATCGCGCGCGGCGTCGCCGTCGCGGGTGAAAATCGCGGTGCCATTGCCATATTCATGGTCCATTGCCAGACCCAAGGCTTCTTCATAGTTTTGGGCGCGCACGACGGACAGGACGGGGCCAAAGATTTCCTTGGTGTAGATGTCCATGTCCTTGGTCACCTGGTCAAACAGATGCGGGCCGACAAAGAAACCGTCCTCATAACCCTGCAATTTGAAATCGCGGCCATCGACAACCAGATCGGCGCCTTGGGCCACGCCGCTTTCGATCAGTTTGAGGATGTTTGCCTTGGCGGCGGCGGTCACGACAGGGCCGTAATCGACGTCATTGCCCGATGTATAAGGGCCGACCTTCAGCGCCTCGATGCGGGGGACCAGTTTTTCGATCAAGCGGTCGGCGGTTTCATCACCCACGGGGACAGCGACCGAAATCGCCATGCAGCGTTCGCCTGCAGCACCGTAGCCCGCGCCGATCAGCGCATCGGCGGCTTGGTCCATATCGGCATCGGGCATGATGATCATATGGTTCTTGGCACCGCCGAAACATTGCACGCGCTTGCCGTTGGCGCAGCCGCGGCCATAGATATATTCCGCGATGGGGGTGGACCCGACGAACCCGATCGACTGGATCACGTCATGGTCAAGGATCGCATCCACCGCTTCTTTGTCGCCGTTGACGACTTGCAGGATGCCTTTTGGCAGGCCCGCTTCTTCCATCAATTCGGCCAGCATCAAGGGGACCGACGGGTCACGTTCGGAGGGTTTGAGGATAAACGCATTGCCGCAGGCAATCGCAGGGGCGAACATCCACATCGGGATCATGGCGGGAAAGTTGAAGGGCGTGATGCCGGCGGTGACACCCAGCGCCTGTTTCATCGAATACATATCAATGCCGGGGCCGGCGCTGTCGGTGAATTCACCTTTCAGCAGCTGTGGCGCGCCGATGCAATATTCGACAACCTCCAAGCCGCGCACGACGTCGCCCTTGGCGTCGGGGATGGTCTTGCCATGTTCACGCGACAAAGCCTCGGCCAGCTTGTCCATGTCGCGGTTCAAAAGGCCGACAAAGGCCATCATCACCCGCGCACGGCGTTGGGGATTGACCTTGGCCCATTTGGGCTGTGCCTCGGCGGCGATCTGCACGGCCTTGTCCATCTCGGCGGCATTGGCCAGCGGCACGCGCGCCTGCACTTCGCCGGTCGCCGGGTTATAGACATCGGCAAAGCGGCCCGACGTGCCTTTGACATGTGCGCCGCCGATGTAATGAGTCAGTTCCTGCATAGCATCCTCCATTGGGTTTGGCGGACTATAGCCTTGCGTTTTTGTCCGTAAAAGAGACAATATACCAAAATCATTTTGCATTAATGCAGGACAGAATGGATAATTGGGATGACATGCGGGTGTTTCTGGCCGTTGCGCGGATGGAAAGCCTGTCTGCGGCAGCCCCGCTGACGAAAATGGACCCGGCCACCCTTGGCCGCCGGATCACGCGGCTGGAACGCAGCCTTGGGGCGGCTTTGTTTGTGAAATCGCCCCAAGGCTACGCGCTGACCGATCTGGGAGAGCGTTTGCGCGACCGCGCCGCCGATGCTGAAACGCAATTCGCGCTTGCCATCGAGGAAACGCGCGGGGGCGCCACGGCGCTGACCGGCCAAATCCGTATTGGTGCGCCTGACGGTGTTGCCAATTTCCTGCTGCCGCAGGTCTGTGCGGCGCTGCAACGCGACAATCCCGATCTGGAAATGCAGGTGCTGGCCTTGCCGCGTGTCGTCAACCTGTCGCGGCGCGAAGCTGATATGGCGATCACCGTCAGCCCGCCCGCCGCAGGCCAGCTGATCGTGCAAAAGATCACTGATTACCAGCTGCATCTGGCGATGCGCGCCGATGCGCCCCCCGCCGAAACGCTGGATGATCTGCGCGGGCGGCCTGTCGTTGGCTATATCCCCGATATGATTTTTGACAAGGAACTGGATTATCTGGGGGCCTTGGGGGCAGGGGGGGTACAGCTTGCGTCCAATTCGGTCGCGGTGCAGTTGCAGATGATCCGCGCGGCGGGCGTGGGCATCGTGCATGATTTCGCGCTGCCCTTTGCGCCTGAATTGCGGCGCATCCTGACCGACAAGGTATCGCTGACGCGGACCTTGCATCTGGTGCGGCACAAATCGGCGCGGCAATCGGACCGGCTGACGCGGGTTGCCAGCGCGCTCAGCGCGGGGCTGCTGGCCGAGGTGGCGCGGCTTGAACGTATCGCGTGCTTGACAGATGCGCCTGCGGTTTGTCAGGCTGAAGTAACGTCAGCGGATGGGGGGAACACATCATGATCGTCGGGCAAATCCTGAAAACCAAAGCCGATATGGGTGTTGTCTCGGTCAATCCGACCGATATGGTGACCGTTGCCGTGACGCTGTTGTCACAAAACCGGATCGGGACAGTGGTTGTGTCTGGTGACGGTGTCACGCTGGACGGTATCCTGTCGGAACGCGACATCGTGCGCGAATTGGGCAAACGTGGCGTGTCCTGTCTGTCTGCGCCCGTGTCAGAGATAATGACAGCCAAGCTGACCACCTGCACCACCGCCGACAGTGCCGATCTGGTGTTGCAGATGATGACCGAAGGCCGGTTTCGCCACCTGCCGGTGATGGACAACGGCACGATGATCGGGCTGATTTCCATCGGTGATGTGGTCAAGGCGCGCCTGTCGGAATTGTCGATGGAAAAAGACGCGCTCGAAGGGATGATCATGGGCCATTAGGCGGTTCATGTTTTCCTGCAAACCTCCTTGGCCCGTTGCAATCCGCCGCGCGATAGTGTTGCTTGCGCGCAATATTCTTTCTTCCAGAGGTGCCTTATGCGCGTAGGTCTTTATCCCGGAACCTTTGATCCGGTCACGCTGGGCCATCTTGATATTGTGCGGCGGGCGGCATCGCTGGTAGACCGGCTGGTCATCGGCGTGGCGATCAATCGCGACAAAGGCCCGATGTTCACGCTGGAAGAACGCGTGGCCATGGTCGAAGCCGAATGTGTTCCGCTGGGCCGCGACGTTGGCTGTGAAATTATCGTGCATCCGTTCGAAAACCTGCTGATCACCTGCGCCCATGATGTGGGGGCCAATGTGATCATCCGTGGCCTGCGGGCTGTTGCGGATTTCGAATATGAATACCAGATGGTTGGCATGAACCGGATATTGGACGATTCGATTGAAACCGTGTTCCTGATGGCCGAGGCCGAACATCAGGCGATCGCGTCGAAACTGGTCAAGGAAATCGCGCGCTTGGGTGGTGATGTGTCGAAATTCGTCACCCCCGCTGTGAATGACGCCCTGATCGCGCGCCTGCGCGGCTAGGCGCACAAAAAAGCCGGCCCCGAAGGGGACCGGCTCTTTGTTACAAAAACGGTTTGATTACAAAAGCTTGCCCATTGCAACAGCTGTATCCGCCATGCGGTTGGAAAAGCCCCATTCGTTGTCATACCACGACAGGATCCGCACCATATTGCCATCGAGCACCTTGGTCTGGTCCAGATGGAAGATCGACGAATGCGGATCGTGGTTGAAATCGGAGCTGACCATCGGCAGCGCGGTATAGCCAAGGATACCTTTCAACGGGCCATCGGCGGCTGCGATGATCGCGTTGTTGATTTCCTCGGCAGTGGTCGCGCGTGATGCTTCGAATGTCAGATCGACCACCGACACATTCGGCGTCGGCACGCGGATCGCCACACCGTCCAGCTTGCCATTCAGTTCCGGCAGCACCAGCCCCACGGCCTTGGCCGCACCGGTCGAGGTCGGGATCATCGACAGGGCCGCAGCGCGCGCCCGGTACAGATCCTTGTGCATTGTGTCCAACGTCGGCTGGTCGCCCGTGTAGCTGTGGATCGTGGTCATGAAACCTTTGGTGATCCCCACGGCATCGTTCAGCACCTTGGCGACCGGCGACAGGCAGTTCGTGGTGCAGGACGCGTTCGAGACGATGATATCATCCTTGGTCAGCGACTGGTGGTTCACGCCAAAGACGATTGTCTTGTCGGCATCAGTGCCGGGGGCGGAAATCAGGACGCGTTTTGCACCGGTGGACAGATGCGCCTGACACGATTGCTTGCTGGTGAAAATCCCCGTGCATTCCAGCACCACATCGACATCGCCCCATGGCAGGTCAGCCGGATTGCGGATCGCGGTCACGGCAATCGGGCCACGGCCTGCGTCGATGCTGGTTTCGGTCGTCGTCACAGTGCCGGGGAACCGGCCATGCACCGAATCGAACCGCAGCAGATGCGCATTGGTTTCCACCGGCCCAAGGTCGTTGATCGCCACCACCGTGATATCGGTGCGACCGGATTCGATGATAGCGCGCAAGATGTTGCGGCCGATCCGGCCAAATCCGTTGATAGCTACTTTGACGGCCATGGTTGATCCTCCTTGGGGATGAATGTTGGCGCTAACATTGCGATTTATCGCAAAAGGTCAACTGCCGATCCCCATCCGGTCAGCGCCAAAAGGCGAGATATTCCGTCAAATCGACGAATTTGCGCAAGCTGAAGGTGAAAGCCTGCCAATCGTTCGCCAGCCCGTCATAGGCCAGCGCCGCCCCGATCAGCACAAGAAGAAAAACCGCGATCCCATTCGTCATGCCACAGGTCTAGCAATGACTGCGCTTATTGCAAGCGCCCCATGGTTGCAGCGACATCGGCCATGCGCGCCGAAAAGCCCCATTCATTGTCATACCATGCCAGCACCCGCACCGTGCGCCCGCCGACGACTTTGGTCTGGTCGGGGGCAAAGATGCAGCTTTGTGTGGTGTGGTTGAAATCGATGCTGACCTTGGCTTCGTCATCATAGGCCAGGACCATGCCCATATACCCGCCTGCGGCCTCGGCCACGATGGCGTTGACTTCTGCCACGCTGACGGATTTGCCCGCCTCGAATGTCAGATCCACGGCGCTGACATTGGGGGTGGGCACGCGCATCGCGGTGCCGTCAAGCTTGCCTGCCAGTTCGGGCAACACCTCGCCCAAGGCTTTGGCGGCACCCGTTGATGTCGGGATCATCGCCATTGCGGCAGCGCGTGCGCGATACAGATCGTCATGCCGGCGGTCCAATGTCGGCTGGTCACCGGTATAGCTGTGGATCGTGGTCATGATGCCGCGTTCGATCCCGATGGCATCGTTCAAGACCTTGGCCAGCGGGGCAAGGCAATTGGTGGTGCAGGACCCGTTCGACACCAGCCGTTCGGTCGCCAGCAGGTCGCGGTGATTGACGCCGTAAACCACCGTGCGGTCCACGTTTGTGGCAGGCGCCGAGATCAGCACCTTGCGCGCGCCACGGTCCAGATGCACGGCAGCCTTGTGGCCGTCGTTGAACTTGCCGGTGCATTCGAGCACGACATCAACGCCGTCCCAATCCAGCGTGGCGGGGTCATAGCTTGACATCACGTCGATGGGGCCGCGCCCAAGGTCGAGCGTATTGCCTTTAACACTCACCGGATGGCCGAACCTGCCATGCACGGAATCGTATTTCAGCAGATGCGCATTGGTGGCGATGGGACCGGTGGCGTTGATCTTGACGACCTGCACGTCATTGCGTCCCGCTTCGGTGATATGCGCCAATGTGCAGCGTCCGATGCGGCCAAACCCGTTGATCCCGATGGTGATTGTCATGTGGCACCCCTATGTCTGCATGCGTCGTGCAGATTGTATGCCGCGGTGTCCAGAAAAAAGTGACTTGTTGTCAGGGTGTTAACGGTAACAGACGGGTTTTTGTGCTGTTACCGCTAAATGTTTGCGCCAACATTCGGGCGGATGGGTAAGGTGGGTTTGAACCCACCTTACGCCGGTTTTACTTGATCAGCGATTTGACCTTGTCGGCCACGCCCTGCGCGGTGATGCCAAATTCCGCATACAGCCGTTCCGCCGGCGCAGAGGCACCGAAGCCATGCATGCCGACGAAGCCGGACTTTTCACGCTTGCCACCCTCGCCAAACAGCCAGCGGTCCCAGCCGAACCGGATACCCGCCTCGACCGCGACACGCACGGGGCCTGCGGGTAGCACACGGCGGCGATAGCTGGCGTCCTGTTCCTCAAACAATTCCCAGCAAGGCATGGACACAACCCGTGTCCCGATGCCTTGGGCCTGCAACAGATCGCGCGCGGCCAGCGCGATTTCCACCTCGGACCCGGTGGCCATGATGATCGCCTGCCGCTTGCCATCCGCATCGGCGAGCACATAGCCACCCTGCGCGGTCAGGTTCTTGTTGGTGTGGGTCTTGCGCACCGTGGGCAGGTTCTGGCGCGACAGGGCCAGCACGCTTGGCGTGGTTTTGCTGGTCAGCGCGATTTCCCAGGCTTCGGCCGTTTCAATCGTATCGGCAGGGCGGAACACATGCATGTTCGGCGTGGCGCGCAGCATCGCCAGATGTTCGATAGGCTGGTGGGTCGGGCCATCTTCGCCCAGACCGATGCTGTCATGCGTCATCACATAGGTCACCGGCACGCCCATCAGCGCGGACAGGCGCATCGCGCCGCGGGCGTAATCGGTGAAACACATGAAGGTGCCGCCATAGGCGCGCGCCCCGCCATGCAGCGCCATGCCGTTCATCGCCGCAGCCATCCCATGTTCGCGGATACCGTAATAGATATACCGCCCCTTGCGGGTATCGGGATGGAACACGCCCAGATCACCGGTTTTGGTGTTGTTCGACCCTGTCAGATCGGCCGAACCACCGATGGTTTCCGGCATGATCGGGTTGATGACTTCCAGCGTCATTTCGGACGATTTGCGCGTCGCGACTGATGGCGCGCTTTCAGAGATCTGCTTTTTCAGCGCGCGGATCGTGGCGGATAGTTTCTTGGGCGCGTCACCGGCATAGGCGCGGGTGAATTCGGCCTGTCTGGCAGCCGATAGCGCGGCAAAGCGGGCGTCCCAAGCGGCGCGGGTGGCCGCACCGCGCGCGCCAATGGCGTTCCATGCGTCCAGCACGTCGGCGGCAACCTCAAAGGCCCCCATCGGCGCGCCATAGGCGGTTTTTGCGGCAGCCAGCTGGTCGGCATTGGTCAAAGCACCATGGCCTTTGGACGTGTCCTGCGCCGCATGTCCCAGCGCGATATGGGTCTTGCAGGCGATCATCGATGGGCGCGGATCAGCCTTGGCCGCCACAATGGCCGCGTCAATGGCAACCGGATCATGCCCGTCGATTTCCTGCACATGCCAGCCCGATGCGGCAAAGCGTGCAGGCTGATTGGTGATATCGGCGATATCGACCGTGCCGTCGATGGTGATGTTGTTGTTGTCCCAGAACACGACCAGATGGCCAAGTTTCTGCATCCCCGCCAGGCCGATTGCCTCTTGGCTCACACCTTCCATCAGGCAGCCGTCACCGGCGATCACATAGGTGTGGTGATCGACGATCTTGGCCCCCCAATAGGCGCGCTGGATTTCCTCGGCAATGGCGAAACCCACCGCATTGGCGATGCCCTGACCCAAGGGGCCGGTGGTGGTTTCAATGCCGCGGGCATGGCCATATTCGGGGTGACCGGCGGTTTTCGCACCCCATTGGCGGAAATCCTTGATCTGCTGCAGCGTGATATCCTCGTATCCGGTCAGATACATCAGCGCATAAAGCAACATCGAGCCATGCCCTGCCGACAGGATGAACCGGTCGCGGTCGGGCCATGCAGGGGACTTTGGGTCGAATTTCAGATGGTTCTGGAACAGCACTGTTGCGACATCGGCCATGCCCATCGGCATGCCGGAATGGCCCGAATGGGCAGCCGCGACCGCATCTAGCGTCAGGGTGCGGATGGCGGTGGCCTTTTTCCAGTGATCGGGGTGCGCAGAACGCAGGGCGGCAATATCCAAGGGGGCAGTCCTTTAACCAAAGGGATTAAATTCTATGAACAGCGTCATAACAGGGTCGCCCCCAAGATCAAGCGCGACAGCTAAGCTGTTCTGATCTATGCCGTCAGCGCGTTTGCCGCGCTGCGGTTGATCGCATAGGATTTGGAAATGCCGGAACGATTCGGGGTAAGCGCCGCTGACCGGGGTCGATACCGGGGTGAAGGTCTGGCCCTGATCGGGGCAATCGGGCGTCGCAGAATGTGAAAGGTCGGTCAATGAGTGATGTGCTGGAACTTGGTCATCGGATCACGGTGGCTTTGGACCGAATACGCCGCGGCATGGAGGCGCAGGACAAGGCTGATGCGGCGGAAAGCTCGCTCTTTGACGCCTTGCGGGCCGAACAGGCGCAGACCGGCGCGCTGCGGGACCAGATCCAGCAATTGCAGGCTGCGCTAGAGACACAAGACGCGCAGGCAGCGCAGGCCGCGCTGGACGCGCAGGCAGCGCAGGCCGCGCTGGATGCTCAGATTGCAGATCAGGCAGCACTGCATGCAAAGGACGCGCAGGTCGCTGCGCTGACCGTGCGGTTGGAAACCCAAGCGGCCCAGTTGCAGACCATGGATGCGCATTTGCAGGGCTTGCGCGCCGCGACCCAGCAATTGCGCGATCTCAATGGCCAATTGCGCCAGGCGCTGACGGTGGGGCTTGCACCCGGCATGATCGACACGGCCCTGGCCGCCGAAATTGACGCCTTGCAGGCGCTGCGCGCCACCGATGCCGCCGAGATTGATATGATTTTGGCCGAACTCAAACCCCTGATCGAGGACGCCGCCCATGCCGCAGGTTGAAATTTTTATCGGCGGGCGCACGTTTGAAGTGGCCTGTCAGGAAGGCGAGGAACATTTCCTGCATTCCGCCGCCGCCATGCTGGACGCCGAAGCCGCGACACTGGCCGAACAGATCGGCCGTCTGCCCGAAGCGCGGATGCTGCTGATGGCGGGGCTGCTTTTGGCTGACAAGACCGCCGGTCTGGAAGACAAGCTGCGCGAGGCGCAGGTCGAGGCGGTGGCACTGCGCGCCCAGCTGGATGATGCCCAAGCGCAGCCAGCACCCGCGCCTCAAAGGATCGAAGTGCCTGTGGTGCCTGTCGATGTTGTGGACACATTGGCCGAACTGGCCGCCAGGGCCGAAGCCCTGGCAGATCAGGTCGATGCGAAACTGGCCTGATCAGGCGTTGGCTTCACGGATCTTTTCGGCGGCGTCTTTATCAAAGGACACGCCTTTTTCGGCAAACAGGGTGTCCAGCTCGCCCGAGAGGGTCATCTCGGTGATGATGTCGCAACCGCCGACGAATTCGCCCTTGACGTAAAGCTGCGGGATCGTTGGCCAGTCGGAAAAATCTTTGACCCCTTGGCGGATCTCTTCGTCGGCAAGCACGTTTACATCGGCGAAATCGACGTTCATGAAATTCAGCACCCCTGCGACGCGGCTGGAAAACCCGCATTGTGGCATGGATTTCGTGCCCTTCATGAACAATACCACATCATTCGATGTGATTGTTTCTTGGATTTGGTCTTTGGCAGTCATGTGGCGGTCCTTTGTCAGGTCGTGTTTCAATCGGGCGCCTTGGTGGTCAGTGCCAGCGCGTGCAATTCGCCTTGGCTGCCGTCCATCCGGCCTTTGAGCGCGGCATAGACCGCGCGTTGCTGCTGCACGCGGTTCAGGCCACGAAAGCTTTCGTCGATGACCTCTGCCGCGAAATGCGCGCCGTCATCGCCTTGTACGCTGATCCGGGCCTGCGGGAAGCTTTCGCGCAACAGCGTTTCGATCTCATGGGCGGTGATGGGCATCTGCGGTCCTTTTCGGGCGTGTCATGTACAAACTAGGTGTGATGCGGGCGGCAGGCAAGGCGCTGCCTCCGGCGGGAGTATTTTGAGAAATAAGAAGCCATCAGGCCAGCGCTTTTTCAAAGCTGGTGCGATAGATCAAGGCAAGGTCGGCCAAGGGCGCGCTGTCGCTGCCAAAGGTGATCTGGTCGCCACCGGCCTTGCCCACGGTTGTGACCGGCACGCCGGCATGACCTGCGGCGACCATCAGCGCCTCGGCCTGATCGAAATTGCAGCCGATCAGGTAACGCGCCTGATCCTCGCCGAATAGTGTCGGCGTGTCGCCAGCATCAAGCGTGATACCCACACCTGCGGATTCGGCCAGTTCAAACACCGCGAGCGCCAAGCCGCCGTCGCCTAGATCGGTACAGGCGGTGATCAGCGTGTGATTGGCGCGGATGAAATCGCCATGGCGCCGTTCTGCGTCCAGATCGACGGGCGGCGGCGGGCCTTCAGCGCGGTGATAGACCTCTGCCAGCAGGGCGGATTGGCCCAGATGGCCTGTGGTGTCGCCCACGACCAACAGCACATGGCCGTCGCGCAACTGGCCGCTGATGATCTGGTCGGGGTGGGTGATGATCCCTACGGCCCCGATGGTGGGGGTGGGCAGGATGCCCTTGCCGTCGGTTTCGTTATAAAGAGATACGTTGCCCGACACGATCGGCATGTCGAGTGCTGTGACCGCCGCCCCGATCCCCTGAATGGCGCCGACGAATTGCCCCATGATTTCGGGTTTTTCGGGATTGCCGAAATTCATATTGTCGGTGGTGGCCAGCGGTTTGGCCCCGACGGCGGTGAGGTTGCGATAGGCTTCGGCGACGGCTTGTTTGCCGCCTTCCACCGGGTCGGCCATCACATAGCGCGGCGTGACGTCAGAGGTGAAGGCCAGCGATTTATCCGTGCCATGCACCCGCACGATACCCGCGCCAAGGCCCGGTATCCGTGCGGTATCGCCCATGACCTGAGCGTCGTATTGTTCATAAACCCATTGCTTGGCCGCGTAATTGGGGCTGCTGATCAGGGCGCGCAGCCCATCAATCGGGTTCACGCCCACCACATCACCCAAAGGCGGCTGTGCCGGTGTTGGCACCCAGGGCCGGTCATATTCGGGGGCGGACCCGGACAGCGTGGCCAGCGGCAGATCGGCCATCACCACGCCTTTGTGCACGACGATAAAGCGGTCCTCTGGGATGGTTTCGCCGACGATGGCGAAATCGAGATCCCATTTGACGAAAACGGCGCGCGCCTGCGATTCCAGTTCGGGGCGCAGGACCATCAGCATGCGTTCCTGGCTTTCCGACAGCATCATCTCATAGGCGGTCATGCCGGTTTCGCGCTGTGGCACGGCGTCAAGGTTCAGCCGGATGCCCAGCCCGCCTTTGTCGCCCATTTCCACGGCCGAACAGGTCAGGCCAGCCGCACCCATATCTTGGATCGAAATCACCGCACCTGTGGCCATCAGTTCCAAGGTCGCTTCCATCAGGCGTTTTTCGGTGAACGGGTCACCGACCTGCACGGTGGGGCGCTTTTCCTCGATGCTGTCGTCGAATTCGGCCGATGCCATGGTCGCGCCGCCGACACCGTCGCGCCCGGTTTTCGCGCCGAGATAAACGACGGGCATCCCTACACCGGAGGCTGCAGAATAGAAAATCTTGTCCGCATCGGCCAGACCGGCGGCAAAGGCGTTCACAAGGCAATTGCCGTTATAGGCGGCATGAAACCGCACCTCGCCACCCACGGTCGGCACGCCAAAGGCATTGCCATAGCCACCGACGCCAGCCACGACACCATTGACCAGCTGGCGGGTTTTTGGATGGCTGGGTTCGCCAAAGGACAGCGCATTCATCGCCGCAATCGGGCGCGCGCCCATGGTGAACACATCGCGCAGAATACCGCCCACGCCAGTCGCGGCCCCCTGATAGGGTTCGATATAGCTGGGGTGGTTATGGCTTTCCATCTTGAACACCACGGCCTGACCATCGCCGATATCGACAACGCCCGCGTTTTCACCGGGGCCACAGATGACTTGCGGGCCGGTCGTCGGCAGGGTGCGCAGCCATTTTTTTGATGATTTATAGGAACAATGTTCGTTCCACATCGCCGAAAAAATGCCCAGTTCAGTAAAGCTTGGCGTGCGGCCGATAATGTCCAGAATGCGCTGATATTCGTCGGGCTTCAGCCCGTGGGCTGCGATGAGATCGGGCGTGATGGCTGGCTCTGTCATGATGTCCCCTTGGTGCTGCGCCTGTCATACAGAGGCAGGCCCATGGATTAAAGACGCAAAACGCAAGGATTGCGGTGCTGGCATGCGCTTTCCGGCGGGTGGCGGTGGGCCGCACCACCGCCCCGCAGGGCAAAAAAAAGCCGGGCACAAGGCCCGGCGAAGTCCAACAGGGAGGTGAGAGCGATGCGCAAGCGCGCATGATGCCCTCGACCGGACAGATAGGGTGCGTTTTTTGACCGTTCAAGAAAAAATGTCTGCCGCATGCGCATTGCCGCTATGCGATTTTTGCATGGCTTGGTAAGGCGATCCCCCGCGCCGGGCCTTGCCTATTGCGGCGCGGCTTCGCGGATCTTGCGGCGGTGGGCAAAGATTTCTTCCTGCACGAAATCGCGGAATGCGGCGATCCGTTTGGATTGGCGCAATTCCTCGGGGTAGGCCAGGAATACGGGGACTTCGCCGCTTTCAAGATCGGGCAGGACGCGCACGAGATCGGGGAAATCCTCGGTGACGTAATCGGGCAGCACACCGATCCCGATATTGTTCAATACGCCCTGCAACACGCCAAAGTAATTATTGACGGTAAACAGGTGCTGGATGTCACTGGTCAGCAAATGCTGCACCAGCGTTGCCCCTGCCGCGACCTGGATTGAATTAAGACTTTGGCAGACCAGCCGGTGGTCCGACAGATCCAGCAGCGATTCTGGCGTGCCGTTCGTTTCCAGATAGGTGGGCGATGCATAAAGCCGCATCCTGACCGACATCAGCCGTTTGCGGATCAGATCGGCCTGTGACGGTTCTTTCATACGGATGGCGACATCGGCCTCGCGCATCGGCAGGTCGAGCACGCGTTCTTCCAGCATCAGGTCGATTTTCAGGTCAGGGTAGGCTTCGAATAATTTGGGCAGGCGCGGGGCCAGCCAAAGCGTGCCGAACCCTGTCGTTGTGGTCACGCGCAGATCACCAAAAACCTCTTCTTCGCTGTCGCGGATGCGGGCAGAGGCGGTTTCAAGGCGTTTGTTCATTGATTTGGTCGCGTCAAACAGCAATTCGCCCTGTTCGGTCAGAATCAGACCGCGCGCGTGGCGGTGAAACAGGGTGGTGTTTAACGTTTCTTCCAAGGCGCGAATCTGCCGGCTGACGGCCGATTGCGACAGGTGCAGCGTGTCGCCCGCATGGGTCAGTGACCCTGCGTCCGCGACCGCGTGAAATATTCTTAGCTTGTCCCAGTCCATCCTGTGCTTTCGTTGCCGCTGCTGCCGTGGATGTATACTAATGATGCTGCGCCTGCAGCAAAAGGTTGTGGAGGCCATTTTTCGCGATTTTTTGCTTTGTAGGTCAGCAATTGTGACCTACGCTCTCGCTATGAGTGCTTGGGAGGGTGTCAGATGGGCCGTCATGAAATCACACTCGATGACCGTTATGATCTACACAAATCGCCGGTTTTGTTGAACGGGACGCAGGCTTTGGTCCGTTTGATGCTGATGCAAAAGGCGCGTGATACACGCGCAGGGTTGCACACGGCGGGCTATGTAACCGGCTATCGCGGGTCGCCCTTGGGGGCGGTGGATATGCAGATGGCGCGCGCGAAAAATGTGCTGGAACCCGCCGATATTACCTTTCAACCGGGGCTGAACGAGGATCTGGCCGCCACCGCGCTATGGGGCAGCCAGCAGGCCGAATTGCGCGGTGAAGGCAAGTTCGACGGTGTTTTCGGCCTGTGGTACGGCAAAGGCCCCGGCGTGGACCGGTCCGGCGATGTGATGCGTCATGCCAATATGGCAGGCACATCGCCGCATGGTGGCGTCATCATGGCGATGGGCGATGACCATACTGGCGAAAGTTCCACCACTTTGCATCAATCCGACTGGGCGATGGTCGATGCCTATATGCCCATCGTGTCGCCTGCGGGGGTGCAAGAAATCCTTGATTATGGCCTCTATGCTTGGGCTTTGTCGCGCTATGCGGGTGTCTGGGTCGGGCTGAAGACGATGAAAGACACGGTCGAGGTCACATCGGTCGTCGATGCCGATCCTTTCCGTGCCGATTTTGTCACGCCCGACATGGCCTTGCCTGATGGCGGGTTGAACATCCGTCTGGTCGATACCCCGCAGCTGCAAGAGGCGCGGATGATCGACCACAAACGTTTCGCCGCCGAGGCGTTCAGCCGCGCCAACAAGATGGACCAGCGCAAATGGGGCAAGGCTGGTGCAAAGATTGGCTTTGTGGCGGCGGGCAAAAACTGGCTTGATCTGCAACATGCGCTGGCCTTGTTGAATATTTCCGAGGGCGACGCCGAACGTCTGGGCATCACCACATATAAAGTCGGGCAGGTCTGGCCGCTGGATATGGCGTCGTTCCATGACTGGGCGGCGGGGCTTGATCTGGTCATCGTGGTCGAGGAAAAGCGCAAGCTGATCGAAGTGCAGGTCAAAGAAGCCTTGTTCGACGACAGCCGCACCCGCGTTTACGGCTGGCACAAGGGGGACGAGCATTCCGAAGGGCGGCGCGAAGAGATTTTTCCGACCCGTGCAGCGCTTGACCCGATCTGGATCGCCGAAAAGATCGGCGGGATTTTGATAGAGGAAGGCTGCGGGTCGGACGGGATCAGCGCCGGCATGACCGCCTTGGCCCAGGCACGGCGCGCCGACAATGCGCCGGAACTGGCGGCACGTCTGCCTTATTTCTGTTCGGGCTGCCCGCATAATTCATCGACCAAGGTCCCCGAAGGGTCGCGCGCCTATGCCGGCATCGGCTGTCACTATATGGTGCAATGGATGGACCGTGACACGGTCGGGTTTACCCAGATGGGCGGCGAGGGCGCGAACTGGGTGGGTGAAGCCCCGTTTTCCACCCGTGACCATGTGTTCCAGAACCTTGGCGACGGCACCTATAACCATTCGGGCGTGCAGGCGATCCGCTTTGCGCTGATGGCGGGGACCAATATCACCTACAAGATTCTGTATAACGACGCGGTCGCCATGACCGGCGGGCAGGGCAATGATGGCGGGCTGACGCCTGACCAGATCTGCCGTGAATTGCAGGCGATGGGGGTGCGCAACATCGCACTTGTCCATGACGCGAAAGAGGATTTGGACCTGTCGGTGTTTCCTGCGGGACTGGACATCAACGAACGCGCTGATTTCGAAGCTGTGCAAAAGAAATTTAGCAAATACAAGGGTGTGTCTGCCATTGTTTATGTCCAAACCTGTGCCGCCGAAAAGCGCAGGCGGCGCAAGCGCGGCCAATTCCCCGACCCCGACAAGCGCGTGTTCATCAACACGGATATCTGCGAAGGCTGCGGCGATTGCGGGGTGCAATCCAACTGCGTCAGCATCGTGCCGGTCGAAACCGAACTGGGGCGCAAGCGCGCCATCGACCAATCGTCGTGCAACAAGGATTTTTCCTGCGTCAAAGGGTTCTGCCCGTCTTTCGTGACGATTGAAGGCGCGCAAATCCGCAAAGACGCCACCGCCGCCGTCGATCTGCCCGACATGCCTGATCCCGTTCTGCCTGCCATCCACGGCACGCATAACACCGTCATCACCGGCGTGGGTGGCACAGGCGTCGTGACCATCGGCGCGGTCATGGCGATGGCCGCGCATATCGACGGCAAGGGCGCAGGCATGATGGAAATGGCGGGGCTCGCGCAAAAAGGCGGGGCCGTGCATATCCATTGCCGGATCGCCGAAAAGCCGGGCGATATCAGCGCGATCCGCGTGGCGACCGGCGAATGCGACACGCTGATCGGTGGCGATCTGGTGGTGTCGGCGGGGGCTAAAACGCTGGGGCTGATGCGCGCGGGCCGCACGCGCGGTGTGGTCAATAGCCATGAGATCATCACCGGCGATTTCACCCGTGATACCGCATTCACCCTGCCGACCGATGCATTGCGCCTGTCGCTACAGGCGCGGCTGGGCGAAAATGTGATGCTGTTCGACGCCTCTGATCTGGCTCGTGCGCTGCTGGGTGACAGCATCTATTCCAACATGATGATCTTTGGCGCGGTCTGGCAGATGGGGGCAATCCCCTTGACCCGTCAGGCGATCATCGACGCGATTGACCTGAACGGCGCTGCGGTCAAGCGCAACATCGCCGCCTTTGACTATGGCCGCTGGGCCTATCTGCATCCGGCGGATGCGGCGGCCATCCTTGCGCCGGATGTTGTGGTTTTACCGCAGACATTGGACGACAAGATCGCCTTTCGCATGACCCACCTGACCCAATACCAAAGCGCGCGACTGGCGAAACGTTATCGCACATTCGTGGACCAGTTTCGGGATCAACCGCTGCGCGAGGCTGTGGCGCTGGGGTATCACAAGCTGTTGTCCTATAAGGATGAATACGAGGTTGCGCGCCTTTTGACCCAGACCCGCGCCAAGGCTGCCGCCACATTCGACGGCGATCTGAAACTGACCTATCATCTGGCGCCGCCGATCATGTCCAAAACCGGCAGCGACGCACGGCCCGTGAAACGGGAATTTGGCGCGCGGATGGCCTGGGCCTTTCCCAAACTGGCGCAGTTCAAATTTCTGCGCGGCACATTGCTTGACCCATTCGGGCGCAACCCCGAACGGCGGATGGAACGCGCATTGATCGCGCAATACGAGGCGGATATGGCACAGGTTCTGCGCATCCTGCGCCCCGATACGCATGATGCCGCCGTGGCACTGGCGCGCCTGCCGCTGGATATCCGCGGCTTTGGCCCGGTCAAGGATGCAGCTGCGCGCAAAGCCGCCAAGCGCCGCGAGGAATTGCTGACCAGCCTGCATGCGGCACCGATGCAGCAGGCGGCAGAATGATGCTCTGGGTTCACATTTTTGTCATGCAAGTGTTGCATGATCCTGCTAGTGCCGCGCGGGGTGCATGACGAGGGCATGAATGATGCGCAAGGATCGGCAGGTGGCGCGAGATATCACCTATGCCACATCGGCCAAGGGGCGGGGCGGGCGCGCCTTGATCCGCGTGATGGAAAACGCCACCGGACGGCTGCGCCTGATCAAAAAGGCGCGTGGCTATGACCGCGACGTCGCACAGGGGGCGGATTTCTGGCAGGTGATCACCGCCCGCTATGGCCTTGATTTGCAAATCGCGGGTGGATCGCTGGATGATATCCCCAGCTCTGGCCCACTGATCGTGGTGTCCAACCATCCATATGGTATTCTCGACGGGCTGATGATGGGGCTGATCCTGTCGCAGCGCCGTGGTGGCGATTTCAAGGTGTTGGCGCACCGGATTTTCCGCGCCTCGCCCGATCTGGAAAAGGTGATCCTGCCGATTTCCTTTGATGAAACCAAAGAAGCCGCCAAGCTGAACCTTGAAACCCGCGCAGAGGCTGTCCGCTATCTGGCGGCAGGCGGGGCCATCGGGATTTTTCCGGGCGGGACAGTATCCACCTCGGCCAAGCCGTTTTCGCCGCCGATGGACCCCAGCTGGCGCAATTTCACCGCCAAGATGATCGCCAAATCCGATGCGGTGGTCGTGCCGATCTTTTTTGAAGGCCGCAACAGCCGCCTGTTCCAGCTGGCCAGCCACCTGCATGTGACCCTGCGCATGGGCCTGTTGATCCGCGAATTCAAAGCCCGCATCAACAAACCCGTACGCGTGGTGATCGGCAAGCCTATTGCCGCCGATGCCTTGGCAGGGCTGAAAAAAGACCCCAAAGCATGCATGGATTTCCTGCGAAAAGCCACCTATGAGTTAAGTCTCGACCCGCTCGATCCGACCATGATCGGGCATGAATTCGAAGACAAATACAAGGTGCGCGATGGCCGTAGGGATATTCGATAGCGGATTGGGCGGTTTGACCGTGCTGGATGCGGTGGCCAAACGGCTGCCCGATGTCCCGCTGGTCTATCTGGGCGATAGCGCCCATGCGCCTTATGGCGTGCGCACGCCCGACGATATCTACAACCTGACCACCGCCGCCACCCAGCGGCTGTTCGATGCAGGCTGCGATCTGGTGATATTGGCCTGCAACACCGCCAGCGCCGCCGCCCTGCGCCGGATGCAAGAAAGCTGGGTGCCGCAGGGCAAACGCGTGCTGGGTGTGTTCGTGCCGCTGATCGAGGCGCTGACCGAACGGCAATGGGGCGACAATTCCCCCCCGCGCGAAGTGGCGATCAAGCATGTCGCCCTGTTCGCGACGCCCGCCACCGTATCCAGCCGCGCGTTTCAGCGTGAACTGGCGTTCCGCGCCATCGGCGTCGATGTCGAGGCGCAGGCCTGCGGCGGTGTCGTTGATGCGATCGAGGACGGCGATATGATCTTGGCCGAGGCACTGGTGCGCAGCCATGTTGACGCCTTGCGCCGCAAGATGCCGAACCCCGATGCCGCCGTGCTGGGCTGTACGCATTACCCGTTGATGGAAAAGGTGTTTCAAGACGCGCTGGGGCCTCAGGCCAAGGTGTTTTCACAGGCCAATCTGGTCGCCGAAAGTCTGGCCGATTACCTGACCCGCCGCCCCGAAATGGTCGGCACCGGCCGCGACAGCGCCTTTCTGACCACTGGCGATCCGGCCCGTGTATCGGCGCGCGCCACGCAATTCCTGCGCCGCCAGATCACGTTTACCGCTGCATAAAAGGGGTCCGTCATGACCTATAACATCGCCATTCTGGGCGCGTCGGGCTATACCGGTGCCGAACTTGTCCGCCTGATCGCCACCCATCCGCATCTGCGGATTGCGGCCCTGTCCGCCGACCGCAAGGCCGGCCAGCAGATGGCCGATGTGTTCGCGCATCTGCGCCATCTGGACCTGCCCGCGCTGGTCAAGATGGAAGACATCGACTTTTCCGGCATTGATCTGGTGTTCGCCGCCTTGCCGCATGGGTTGTCGCAAGCCTTGGTCCGCGATCTGCCCCAAGCGGTGAAGGTTGTCGATCTGGGCGCCGATTTCCGGCTGCGCGATCCGGCGGATTACGAAAAATGGTATGGTGCGCCGCATGTTGCGCCCGAATTGCAGAAAACCGCTGTCTACGGGCTGACCGAGTTTTACCGCAACGAAATCAAATCCGCGCGGCTGGTGGCTGGCACGGGTTGCAACGCTGCCACCGTGCAATTTGCGCTGCGCCCGCTGATTGCGGGTGGGCTGATCGACCTTGATGACATCATTTGCGATCTGAAAAACGGGATTTCGGGGGCAGGGCGGTCGCTGAAGGAAAACATGCTGTTCACCGAACGCAGCACCGATGTGCTGGGCTATGCCCAAGGCGGCAAGCACCGGCACTTGGGCGAATTCGATCAGGAATTTTCGGCCCTTGCCGGACGGAAAGTCGAAATCCAGTTCACCCCGCATCTGGTGCCGATCAGTCGCGGTATTCTGGCCAGCTGTTATCTGCGCGGCGATGCGCAGGCGATCCATGACGCCCTAAGCGTGGCCTATGCGGGTGAACCGTTCATTCATGTCCTGCCGTTTGGCCAATGTCCCGGCACCGGCCATGTGATGGGGTCGAATTTCTGCCATATCGGTGTGACATCCGACCGCATATCAGGCCGTGCCCTTGTGGTGGCGACCCTCGACAACCTATGTAAAGGATCGTCAGGGCAGGCCGTGCAGAACGCCAACCTGATGTTGGGTCTGAATGAAACGGATGGTCTGATGCTGGTGCCGGTCTTCCCATGAGTGGTTTGAAAAACCTCAAGAAACGCCGCCGCGTGCAGGTGATTTCCATCGCGGGGGCCTGCGTGGCCTTTGTGCTGGTCTTGTTGTGGTTTCTGCCGTCAGACAGTTTCCAGTTCTTCCGCTCGCCATCTGAAGTGGCCGAAGCCACCCCCATGCCCAATGAACGGTTCCGTCTTGGTGGTCTGGTTGAAACGGGGACACTGGTGCGCGGGCAGGGGCAGGAAATCAGCTTTGCCGTCACCGATGGCGGCGCGTCGATCCCTGTCGTTTACGCCGGTATCCTGCCGGACCTGTTTTCCGAAGGCGAAGGCGTCGTGGCGCAGGGCAACATGATTAATGGCCGGTTCGAAGCCGTTGAAATCCTTGCCAAACATGACGAGACCTACATGCCGACAGAGGTGCTGGACGCGCTGAAGGCGCAAGGGGTCTATGTCGACCCGAACGGTGCCCGCATCACCAATTAACCTTGTCTTGATAGCCTGTCCTCGCAATCAGCAGAGGGCAGGATATGCAAAGCATCACCGATATCGCCGCCGAGATCGTCGCCCGCGAAGGCGGCTATGTGAACGACCCTGACGATCCGGGTGGGCCGACCAAATATGGCGTGACCATTCATACGATGCGCAGGCTGGGGCTGGACCTGACCGGCGATGGCACGATTGACGCGTCCGATGTGCAGCGGCTGGACCATACACAGGCCGTGACGATCTTTGTTGAACATTATTATCACCGCCCCCGCATCGACCGGCTGCCGCAGGTCATTCAGGCCAGCGTCTTTGACATGTATGTCAATGCGGGCGTCAATGCGGTGCGCATTCTGCAACGCTTGCTGGTCGATATGCGTCTCCCCGTTGCCGTCGATGGCGTGATCGGCCCGCAGACCATTACCGCCGCCAGCCGCGCGGCAGAGGCGGCGCCGGATCATCTGGCCGATGCTTACGGGATCGCGCGGCGCAATTATTATTATGATCTGGCAGATCGCCGCCCCGCCAGTCGCAAATATGCCCGCAGGCGCGATGGCGGCAAAGGCGGCTGGATCACACGGGCCGAGGAATTCATCTCATCTCACTATCACCTGACAGCCGCGCAGCATCAGCAAAGGACCGCGACATGGGCTTGATTTCTGGACTCATGGGGCTGCTATTTGGCAATAGCCGCAATGTCTTGGTGGACACCGCGCAGGTGTTCCGGCCCAATGCCGAACGCTCCGCGATACGCGACGCAGACGCCAAAAGCGAAAGCCTGCAACAATTCGCCGCCGAATTTGTCCATGCCCGCCAAGGGCTGTTTGACCGCGCGGTCGATGCGCTGAACCGGCTGCCGCGCCCGATGCTGGCGCTGGGGACGATCTGGCTGTTCGTGATGGCGATGCTGGACCCTGACGGGTTTGCCGCGGGCATGGCGGGTCTGGCGCTGGTGCCGGAACCTTTGTGGTGGTTGATGGGTGCGATTGTCAGCTTTTATTTCGGCGCGCGCCATCAGGCCAAGGAACAGGATTTCCAGCGCGTGCTGGCCGCCGCCGCCGTGGCGCGCCAGCCCGGCCCTGCGCCTGATGACACCAACCCCGCGCTGCGCGACTGGCAGGCCAGCCATGGAAACTAGCGTGCTGGACAGGCTCGAATCCCGTTTGCGCCAGCTGGAAACCCGCAATGCGGTGGATGCGGTCCACCGCGACAATGTGGCAACCCGCCTTGGCGCAATCGAGGATACGCTCAAATGGCTTGTGCGGCTGATCATCGGGGGGATGCTGATGGCCGCCGTCAGCTATGTCGTGCAGGGCGGTTTTACGCTGTAGCTGCGCCAATTTGTATCGCTGATGTGATGTCGGTCGTTGTTTCAACCGGACATCCAATAGGGTAATTGAAAACCATGTTAAATGAACTCGCGCATTTTGCCCTGATTCTGGCCTTTGGCGTTGCCATCGTCCAGATGATCATCCCTTTGATTGGCGCCCAGCGTGGCAATGTCGGCTGGATGAGCCTGGCCGAACCGGCGGCGACGATCCAGTTTTTGCTGACGGGCTTTGCCTTTGCCGCGTTGACATGGGCGTTTGTGGTGTCGGATTTCTCGCTGCAACTGGTCTATCTGAATTCGCATACGGACAAACCGCTGATCTACAAGATCACCGGCGTTTGGGGCAATCACGAAGGATCAATGCTGCTGTGGGTGCTGATACTTGCGCTGTTCGGTGCCTGTGCTGGCTGGTTCGGCGGTAACCTTCCTATGCGTCTGCGGGCGCGGGTGCTGGCGGTGCAGGGCGCGATCAGTGTGGCTTTCCTAGCCTTCGTGATCTTTACTTCGAACCCGTTCACGCGGCTGGAATTCCCCCCGTTGAACGGGCGTGATCTGAACCCGTTGTTGCAAGACCCCGGTTTGGCGTTTCATCCGCCATTTTTGTATCTGGGCTATGTCGGGCTGAGCATGGCGTTTTCCTTTGCCGTCGCCGCGCTGATCGAAGGGCGGGTTGATGCCGCTTGGGGGCGCTGGGTGCGGCCTTGGACATTGGCTGCATGGATGTTTCTGACCGTGGGGATCGCGCTTGGGTCCTGGTGGGCCTATTACGAATTGGGCTGGGGCGGGTTCTGGTTTTGGGACCCTGTCGAAAACGCAAGTTTGATGCCCTGGCTGATCTCTGCGGCTTTGCTCCACTCGGCTATCGTGGTCGAAAAGCGTGAGGCGTTGAAAAGCTGGACGATCCTGCTGGCGATTCTGGCTTTCGGATTTTCGCTGCTGGGTGCGTTCATCGTCCGATCAGGGGTTCTGATCTCGGTCCATGCCTTTGCCGTGGACCCGGAACGCGGCGTTCTGTTGCTGATCATTTTGGGCATCTTTCTGGGCGGGTCGCTAACGCTGTTCGCATTCCGCGCCTCGGCCATGCAGTCCAAGGGCGTGTTTTCGACGGTCAGCCGCGAAAGCGCGCTGGTGCTGAACAATATCTTGCTGGCTGTCAGCTGTTTTGTCGTCTTCATCGGGACGATGTGGCCGCTGGTGGCGGAGATGCTGTTTGACCGGACATTGTCGGTCGGGCCGCCATTCTTTGACGCGGCTTTCACGCCTTTCATGGTCGGGTTGGCGATCGCCTTGCCGCTGGGATCAATGCTGGCATGGAAACGCGGCACGCTGGACCGGATGTCCAAGGCGATGGTGGGCTGGTTGGCGCTGGCGGTGGCGCTGGCCGCACTGGCCTATGCGGTGCAAAGCGGCGGGTCCGCGCTGGGGCCTGTGGGTGTGGCGCTGGGTGTCTGGGTTGTGGGCGGTGCGCTGGCTGATCTGTGGCTGCGCGCAGGCCGCGATGATCTGCCCACAAGGCTGCGGCGCATCCGTAACCTGCCACGCGCCGATTGGGGCAAGGCCACGGCACATATCGGCATGGGCGTGACCGTCTTTGGCGTCGCCGCGATGCTGGCTTGGCAAAAAGAGGATATCCGCATCGCTGATATCGGTGACCGCTGGGATATGGGCGCATTTCAGGTACAGCTTGATGCTGTGAACCAGATTGAAGGGCCAAATTACGTCACCACGATGGCTGATATGTCCATCTGGCGCGGAGATCGCGAATTATACACGTTGCAGCCTGAAAAGCGGTTCTATCCCGTGGCGAACATGCCCACGACCGAAGCCGCGATCAGCAACGGGATCATCCGCGATGTCTATGTCGTGGTGGGTGATCCGCAGGTAAATGGCGGCTGGGCCGTGCGCACCTATGACAAACCCTTTGCCAATTGGATTTGGGGTGGCTGTATGCTGATGGCGCTTGGCGGCCTGTTGTCGCTGTCGGACAGACGGTTGCGGGTTGGTGCAGCCGCGCTTAAACCAGAGCGTACAGGCGCGGTGCCGGCAGAATGATCCGGCTGATTGCGATATTCTTGTTGGTCGCATCAGCGGCTTTTGCCGTGCAACCCGATGAAGTGCTGGACGATCCGGTCCTGGAAAAGCGCGCGCGCGACCTGTCGCAGGGCCTGCGCTGCCCGGTCTGCCGGAACGAAAGCATCGACGAATCCAATGCCGAATTATCGCGCGAATTGCGTATCCTGCTGCGCGAACGGCTGGTCGATGGCGATAGCGATGAACAGGCGGTGGACTTTCTCGTCGCCCGTTACGGTGAATTTGTGCTGCTGCGCCCCGATACCAGCGGCGTGAATGTGGTGCTGTGGTATGCCGCGCCCGTCATGCTGCTGATCGCGCTTGGGATCGGCTGGTCGGTGATCCGCCGCCCCGCCGTCGCCCCCCCAGAGCTGAGCGACGCCGAAAAAGCTGAATTGCAAAAGATATTACGCTCCTGACGTGATGTTGTCCTTTCCTGAACCGCCTTGTTCAGTAATGTGGGGGTGATTTGAGCAACAAGGACCGCATTATGGATTATCAGGCCGTCACACTTACCATCCGCGATGCGGTTGCAACGCTGATGCTGAACCGGCCAACGGTGATGAATGCGCTGAACACGCAGATGCGCGCCGAAATCGCCCATGCCGTCAAAGCCGCCGAAAAAGACGCGCGTGTGCTGGTGATGACCGGTGCGGGCAAGGCGTTTTGTTCGGGGCAGGATCTGGGCGATGGCGGGTCTGCTGCGTCGATCGACCTCGAACGCACATTGCGCGACGAATATGTGCCGATGCTCAAGGCGATCTTTGACTGTCGTATCCCGACCATTGCTGCGGTCAACGGGGCTGCGGCGGGGGCAGGGGCCAATCTTGCGCTGGCCTGCGACGTGGTGATCGCCGCCGATTCTGCGTATTTCGTGCAGGCCTTTACCCGCATCGGCCTGATCCCCGATGCAGGCGGCACCTATTGGCTGCCACGGCAGGTGGGCGCGGCCAAGGCGATGGGGGCGGCCCTGTTCGCCGACAAGATCAGCGCGCAGCAGGCCAGCGACTGGGGCATGATCTATGAGGTCGTATCCGATGCCAGTTTCGCGGATCACATCGCTGCACGCGCGGCCCATCTGGCGCAGGGGCCGACCGTGGCCTATCGGCAGCTGAAAAAAGCGATTCGTGGCTCGTTTGAAAACACGCTCGACGATCAACTGGCGCTCGAGGCGCGGCTGCAAGGGCGCTGCGGGCAGACCCGTGATTTTCAGGAAGGCGTTGTGGCTTTCCTCGAAAAGCGCAAGCCGGTCTATGAAGGGCGCTGAACCACAACCCCGTGAAAATAAAAGGCCGCCCCGAGGGGCGGCCTTTTTCAATCAGCGGTTTTCGATATCGACGTAATCGCGGGCCGTTGACCCCAGATACAATTGCCGTGGCCGGCCGATTTTCAGCTGTGGATCGGCCAGCTGTTCTTTCCACTGCGAAATCCAACCCACAGTGCGCGCGAGCGCAAAAACCGGGGTGAACATCGAGGTCGGGAAACCCATCGCCTCTAATATGATGCCGGAATAGAAATCGACGTTGGGGAACAATTTCTTTTCCGCGAAATACGGATCGGCCAGCGCCTGACGTTCCAATTCCTTGGCAACCTGCAGGACGGGATTATTTTCCACGCCCAGCAAATCCAGCACTTCATCGGCGGATTGTTTCATCACCGTGGCGCGGGGGTCGAAGTTTTTGTAAACGCGGTGGCCGAAACCCATCAGGCGATATGGATCGTTCTTGTCCTTGGCGCGCGCGATGAATTCGGGGATGCGGTCTGGCGTCCCGATTTCCTTGAGCATTTCAAGACAAGCCTGGTTCGCCCCGCCATGTGCCGGACCCCACAGACAGGCGATACCCGCCGCGATACAGGCAAACGGATTGGCACCGGACGACGACGCCAGACGCACGGTCGAGGTCGAGGCGTTTTGTTCATGATCCGCATGCAGCGTGAAAATCCGGTCCATCGCGCGGGCAAGGATCGGGTTCACATGATAGGTTGCCGCAGGCACAGCGAAACACATGTGCAGGAAATTCGCCGCATAATCCAGATCGTTGCGCGGATAGACGAAAGGCTGGCCAATCGAATATTTATAGGCCATCGCGGCAATCGTCGGCATCTTGGCGATCAGGCGGATTGATGCCACCTCGCGCTGGTGCTCGTCGTTGATATCAGTGCTGTCGTGATAAAACGCCGACATCGCGCCGACCACACCGACCATCGTCGCCATCGGATGCGCATCGCGACGGAAGCCACGGAAAAAGTTGTGCATCTGTTCGTGAATCATTGTGTGGTTGGTCACCAGCGATTCAAACTTTTCCAGCTCGGCCGCCGACGGCAATTCACCATAAAGCAGCAGATAGCAGACTTCGAGGTAATGCGACTGGCTGGCCAGCTGGTCGATCGGATAGCCGCGATGCAGCAGCTCACCCTTGTCACCGTCGATAAAGGTGATCGTGCTGTCGCAGGCCGCGGTCGAGGTAAAGCCGGGGTCATAGGTGAACACATCGGCCTGGGCGTAAAGCTTGCGAATGTCCAGAACATCCGGGCCGGTGGTTGGGGAATAGACAGGCAGGTCATAGGTCTTGCCCTTGATCGTCAGTTTTGCGGTATCTGTCGTTTCAGCCATGGTGCTTTCCCTCATCTGCGGCGCATCAATCCACGCCCGCACGTCCTTGTTCAATTCTACCCGATAATCACCTTTTGTGACGATCTGGTTTACTTGCTGGCATCCGAAAGGCGGCCAATCGTCTCGGATTGCCCCAGAACCAGCATCATGTCGAAAACGCTGGGGGACACCGAACGCCCGGCCAACGCGGTGCGCAAAGGTCCCGCCAGTTTGCCAAGCTTGGTGTCATGCGCCTGGGCAATGGTCGCAACGATGCTTTCCAGAGTATCTCTGGTCCAGCTAGCATTTTGCAACTGCGGCGTCAATTCCGACAGTATACCACGGGATACATCGGTAAGTTGCGCGGCCGATTTCTCATCCGGGACAATCGGGCGGCTGGTCAAGATAAAATGTGCTTTTTCAACAAGTTCTGGAAAGGTTTTTGCACGTTCTTTCAGGCAATACATGCCGCGTAACAGCCCGTCTTTTTGCGCATCACCCAGCGGCGCGGCGCCGGTTGCCGCAAGGTAGCCCTGCAATTCATGCAGCAGCGCAGCATCGTCAGCGACAGCGATATGCTGACCGCACAGATGTTCAAGTTTGGCCGTGTCGAACCGTGCCGGTGATTTGCCAATCCCGTGCAGGTCGAACCAGTCGCGCGCCTGCGCATCGCTAAAGAATTCGGCATCGCCGTGCGACCAGCCTAGACGGGCCAGATAATTACGCATCCCCGCCGCAGGATACCCCAGCGCCTGATATTCCGCAGCGCCGGTCGCGCCATGGCGTTTGGACAATTTCTTGCCATCGGGACCATAGATCAGCGGGATATGCGCCAGCACCGGTTTCGGCCAGCCCATCGCGTCATAGATCAGGTTTTGCCGGAAAGCATTGGCCAGATGGTCATCGCCGCGGATCACATGGGTGACGCCCATGTCGTGATCATCCACCACGACCGCCAGCATATAGACAGGGCTGCCGTCCGAGCGCAGCAGGATCATGTCATCCAACTGGTCGTTGGACCATGTCACATCGCCTTGCACCTCGTCATGCAGGGTGGTTGTGCCTTCGCGCGCGGCCTTGATGCGGATGACGAAAGGCAGGTCAGGGTGGTCGGCTGCAGGCACGTCGCGCCACGGAGAGCGGAACAGCGTCGAGGTTTTCTGTTCGCGGGCCTGTTCGCGGAAAGCTTCGATTTCGTCTTGCGTGCTGAAACACTTATACGCCTTGCCGGCTGCCAGTAAGTCATGTGCGACCTGCGCATGGCGCGCGGCGCTGTCAAACTGGCTGACAGGATCGCCATCCCAATCCAGCCCCAGCCATGTCAGCCCGTCCAGAATCGCTTGCGCGTTTTCGGGGGTGGACCGTGCGCGGTCGGTATCCTCGATCCGCAGCAGAAACTTGCCACCGCGCCCGCGCGCGTAAAGCCAGTTGAAAAGGGCCGTGCGCGCGCCCCCAATGTGCAAAGCACCCGTGGGCGAAGGCGCGAAACGTGTGACGACAGGACGGGACATGATGGGCTTAACCTTTCGTTCACCAGCTTTGGACTAATCTGCCGGTGCCCCTTGGGGATAGCCAGCCAAAGGACGAAGAACAAGTGCGAGCCTTGGTCGAAGACGCGCTTTTGGCGCAGCGCGGGGGGCTGTTGTGCTGGGTACCGGTCTGGCTGGGGCTGGGGATCGGGTGGTATTTCGCGCAGCGGCAGGAACCGGGTGATGCGGGCCTTGCGATTGGGGGGGCTGTGGCCTTTGCCCTGCTGCTGGCGCTGCCACGCATTGGCGTTGCCTATCGCCCTGTCGTGCTGGCTATCATTATCGCGCTGATTGGGGCAGGCATCGCCAAATACCGCAGTGAAGCGGTTGGCGCACCTGTGCTGAATTTCCGCTATTACGGGACGATCGAAGGGCGGGTTGTCAATATCGACAGGTCCGCCAGCGACGCGCTGCGCCTGACGCTGGACCGCGTGGTGCTGGATCGGATCGCACCCCACCGCACACCCGCGCGTGTGCGCGTGTCGGTGCATGGTGACCAGCCGTTCAGCGATTATCGCCCCGGTACGGTGCTGATGATGACCGGCCATCTGTCGCCCCCGGCCGGCCCGGCGGAACCGGGCGGGTTTGATTTCCAGCGCCATGCGTGGTTTTTTGGGTTGGGGGCGGTCGGTTACACCCGCAATCCGGTGTTGCGGTTGGCCGCGCCTGCGGCCCCCGATGCCATGATGCGAATTTTCGCATTGCGCATGGCGATTTCGCGCGCCGTGCAAGAGGCGATGCTGGGCGAGGCGGGGGCCTTTGCCGCCGCTTTGATGACAGGTGACCGGTCGGGTATGGGGCAGGATGGTCTTGCTGCTTTGCGCGCGGCCAACCTTGCGCATTTGCTGGCAATCTCGGGGCTGCATATGGGGTTGCTGACGGGCTTTGTGTTTGCGGTTGTGCGCTATGGGCTGGCGCTGGTGCCGGCGGTGGCACTGCGGTTGCCCACCAAAAAGATCGCCGCGGTCATCGCCCTGATCGTGGGCGCATTCTATCTCGCCTTGTCGGGGGGCAATGTCGCGACCGAACGCGCTTTTGTCATGGTGGCGGTCATGCTGGTGGCGGTGCTGCTGGGACGGCGCGCGCTGACGCTGCGGGGGGTGGCCATCGCCGCGATCATCGTGCTTGTCTGGCAGCCAGAGGCCTTGACCGGCCCGGGGTTCCAGATGTCATTTGCGGCCACCATCGCCCTTGTCGCGGTGTTTCGCGCCTTGCGCGGGGCCAAGCTGCACCGGCTGCCGCGCTGGACGCGCCCGGTGATGTCGGTGTTTGTGTCATCGCTGGTGGCGGGGCTGGCGACCGCCCCTTATGCGGCGGCACATTTCAATATCATGTCGCATTACGGGCTGATCGCCAATCTGATCAGCGTCCCGTTGATGGGGATGCTGGTGATGCCTGCCGCAGTGCTGGCTGCCTGCCTGTGGCCTTTGGGGCTGGCCTGGATCGGGCTGGCGGTGATGGAACCGGGGCTGCGCTGGATCTTGTTTGTGGCACAGACAACCGCGGCCCAGCCCAATGCGGTCAGCCATGTGATCGCGCCGCCCGGCGCGGTGTTGCCCATACTGACGCTGGCGCTGCTGTGGTTGATCTTGTGGCAGGGGCGCGCGCGGTTTGCGGGGCTGGCCTTTGCCGCGCTGGCCTTTGTGATCTGGCAGCAGGGCACGCGGCCTGCGTTGCTGGTGGCCGACGATGGCGGCTTGATCGGGGTGCTGGGGCCAGAGGGGCGCAGCCTGTCAAAACCGACGGGGGGCAGTTTCAGCGCGGGGATCTGGCTCGAGAATGATGGCGCGCCGGTGGCCCAAGACATCGCCGCCGCCCGTGGCGGGGTGCAACGGGACGGCCGCGTGGTCACGGCCATGTTGGGCGAGTGGCGGATCGTGCAGGTGTCGGGCAAAACCGCGCTGGCCGCCTTGCAAGGCTGCGGCGGTGCGGATGTGTTGATCGTCAATCAGGTGGATGAGGTTGCGCGCCCCTGTCATGTCTATGACCTGACCGGTCTGCGCAGAACAGGCGCGTTGGCGATGGACCTGACCGCCACAGGCGACCTGCGCATCGAGACATCGCGCGCACGGGCAGGCAACAGGCCCTGGAACGGGCGCACCGGCCCGCCCGAAGCAGCCCTGTTGCTGTCGCGTCAATAGGTGCGGATCAACCCGACCAGACGGCCCTGTACCTTGACCTGATCATCGCGGAAAACGCGGGTTTCATAAGCAGGGTTCGCAGCCTCCAGCGCGATGGCGCTGCCGGTACGGCGGAACCGTTTCAACGTGGCTTCCTGCCCTTCGACCAAGGCCACGACGATATCGCCGTTATTGGCCACGGATGTTTCGCGGATCACCACGACATCGCCATCGTTGATGCCCGCCTCGATCATCGAATCGCCTTTGACCTCGAGCGCGTAATGTTCGCCCTTGCCCAGCATGGACTGCGGGACATGCACATGGTGCGAGACTTCGGAAATCGCCTCGATCGGGACACCGGCGGCGATGCGCCCCATGACCGGCAGCGACATTGACCCGCCTTCGACCGGCAGGGCGGCTGTGGGGATACTGGCGGGTTTGTCGCCTGCGATCACGCGCGGCTGGAACCCGCTGCCCATCATGCTGTCGGGCAGTTTGAGGATTTCCAGCGCCCGCGCGCGATGCGCCAGCCTGCGGATGAAACCGCGTTCTTCCAATGCCGTGATCAGCCGGTGGATGCCGGATTTTGACCGCAGGTCCAACGCCTCTTTCATTTCGTCAAAACTGGGCGGCACGCCGTCGCGCTGCACCCGTGTGTGGATGAAGGCCAGAAGGTCGAGCTGCTTTTTGGTTAACATGGCGAAATCCTTGGCTGGTTTTGCTTATGTTCTACCCCTGTTCCCCTTTTGTGTCAATCGCCTTGCGATCGACGCGCGCCGCGCGGGAGTATTTTTGGAAATAAGAAGCTGTCAGAGTGGCACGATTTGCACGCTTTCGCCGGCTTGGCGCGCGGGGTCATGGGGCGGGCGCAGGGCAAGGCAATTGGCCTGCGTCAGCACGCTGAGCAGGCTGCTGTCCTGGCGCTCAAAGATTGTCACACCGGCGGCGGTGGCATGCGCGCGCATGTAATGCGCACGTGGCCCGTTCGCGCTGATGTCATGGGCAAGCAGGGCTGTCTGCGTTGCGGCGGGATGCGCGCCAAGCCCCAGCATCTTGCGGATCACCGGCAGCACGAAGACATGACCGCAGACCATGGCCGAGACCGGATTGCCCGGAAGGCCGATCATGGCGGCGCTGCCAAGCCGGCCGGCCATCAGCGGTTTGCCGGGGCGCATCGCGATCTTGTAGAAGCTGCGCTGCATGCCAAGGCTTTGCGCTACCTGTCCGACCAGATCGTGATCTCCGACAGAGGCGCCGCCGATGGTGATGATCAGATCAGCGCCCTGCGCCAGGGCAAAGGTCTGTTCCAGCGATGCGATGCTGTCGCGCGCAATGGGCAGCAGCCGTGCTGTGGCGCCTGCGGCCGCGACCAATGCGGCCAGCCCATAGCTGTTGGAGGCGATGATCTGGTCGGGGCCGGGGCTGTCGCCCGGTTGCACCAATTCATCACCCGTGGCGATGATGGCGACCACGGGTTTGCGGGTGACAGGCACGCTTGCAATGTTCATGGCCGCCAGCAAGGCAATATCATTGGGCGACAGGTGGCGTGGCGCGGGCAGCGACGTGCCTTGCGCGAAATCGCCCCCCAGGGGGCGGATATTGCTGCCGCTGTCCTGCGCATCGGTGATGGTGATTTTTTCGCCGTCGCGGGTGACATTTTCCTGAATGATCACGCGACTTGCGCCCGCAGGGACAGGCGCGCCTGTGAAGATACGCAAAGCCTGACCCTGGGCCAATGTGCCGTGCCAGCCGTGACCGGCCGCAGCTTCGCCGATGACGGTCAGGCTGGCCCCTTGGCGGTGATCGGCCGCATGGATCGCATAGCCATCCATGGCAGAGGCCGCAAAGGGCGGCTGGTCGCGCCGCGCGGTCACATCGCGCGCCAGTACGCGCTGTGCGGCATCACGCAGCGGCACGTCTTGTGCTGGTAGCGGGGTGACCAGCGCAAAGAGGTCGTGCAGGGCCTCTGCAACGCTGATCATGGATTTTCGAACCGGCCTGATTTGCCGCCGTCCTTGAGCGTGACGCGCAAACCGCCGATGACCATGTCCTTTTGCACCGCCTTGACCATGTCATAGACGGTCAGCGCGGCAGTGCCGGCGGCGGTCAATGCCTCCATCTCGACGCCGGTCTGGCCGCTGGTCTTGACCGTGGCACTGATCCTGATGCCGGGCAGGGTGGCGTCGGGGGTCAGGTCGATGCTGACCTTGGTGATCGGCAAAGGATGGCACAGCGGGATCAGATCGGCGGTTTTCTTGGCCGCCATAATGCCTGCGATCCGCGCGATGCCCAGCACATCACCCTTTTTGGCGCGGCCTTGGGTGATCAGCGCCAGTGTTGCATCCGCCATCACGATATGGGCCTCGGCCACGGCGATCCGGTCGGTCACGGCCTTGTCGGAGACATCGACCATATGAGCCTGTCCTTCGGCGTCGAAATGCGTCAGCCCGGTCATCGCATCGTCCCCGTGGATGGATTGGCCAGCAGGCGGGCGGTGGCGGCGGCCACGTCATCCTGGCGCATCAGGCTTTCGCCGATCAAAAAGGCACGCGCGCCGTATCGGGCCATGTCGGCAAGGTCTTCGGGGGTGAACAGCCCACTTTCGCACACGATCTGCCGGTCCTCTGGCACCCGTTTGGACAGGATGCGCGTGGTGTCCAGCGTCACGTCAAAGGTTTTCAGATTGCGGTTGTTGATCCCGATCAGCGGCGATTTCAGCAGCACCGCGCGGTCGAGTTCGGCCTGATCATGGACTTCGATCAGCACATCCATCTGCCAGTCGATCGCGGCCTGTTCCAGTTCCTGCGCCTGCGCATCACTGACCGAGGCCATGATGATCAGGATGCAATCGGCCCCCAAGGCGCGGGATTCCGCGACCTGCCAGGGATCATAGAGAAAATCCTTGCGCAGCGCGGGCAATGCGCAGGCGTCGCGCGCTGCGACCAGATAGCTGTCGTCGCCCTGAAAGGACGGCGCATCGGTCAGCACCGACAGGCAGGTGGCCCCGCCTTGCGCATAAGCCTGCGCCAAGGCCGCAGGGTCGAAATCGGCGCGGATCAGGCCCTTGGAGGGGCTGGCCTTTTTGATCTCGGCGATCAGGCCGTATCCTTCGCGGCTGGCACCCGCCAATGCGGCGGCGAAACCGCGCACGGGGCTGGCGGCGCGCGCCAGTGCTTCGGCTTCGGCCAGGGGCAGGGCGATTTTGCGCGCTGCCACATCCGCCAGCTTGTAGTCTTTGATCTTGGCAAGAATGTCGGTCATGGGTCCGCCCAGTTGATTGGAATATCCCCCCGATCCATAAGCCATTGGTTGACCTTTGAAAATGGGCGCGACCCGAAAAACCCCCGATGCGCCGACAACGGCGAGGGATGGGCCGAGGTCAGGATCATGTGATGCGCGGGCAGGCGGGCCGCATATGCCTGCGCCTGCGCGCCCCAAAGGATAAAGGCGCGGGGGTGGTCATTCAGCCGCGCCAATACCTGATGAACCAATCTGGACCAACCGATTTTACCATGTGCGCCGGCCCGACCGGGCGCAACAGACAGGGCGGTATTGAGCAGCAAAACACCTTGATCCGCCCAGTCATGCAGGTTGGTTTTATTCCGGATTTGGCCTGTATCGCTCTGGATTTCTTTGAAGATATTGCCAAGGCTTGCCAGATTTCCGGTGAATGCGGGGTTGATAGAAAAGGCCAGCCCATCGGCCTTGTCCGGCGTGTGGTAGGGGTCTTGCCCGAGAATGACAACGCGGGTGGCGGCAGGCTGGCAACGTGTAAGGGCCGTGAATGTCAGCGCGGGGGGCGGCAGGATATCCGCACCAATCCGCCCCGCCAGTATCGGCAGATCGTCGCGGAAAAAGGGCAGATCTGCCCAATCCCCCAGACGCGACAGATCGAACATCAGGCGTTCGTGACACGCACCAGCGCGTCAAGGGCGGCTTTGGCCTTGCCGCTGTCGATACTGTCGCGGGCGATCTGTACACCATCGGGCAGGCTGGCGGCCTTGTCGGCCACGACCAAGGCGGCGGCGGCATTGAACAGCACCGCATCGCAATAGGCACCGGGTGCGCCATCCAGCAGCGCGCGCAGCGCCTGTGCGTTGTCCTGCGGCGACCCGCCAATGATGTCGCGGAAGGCATGTTCGGGCAGGCCCGCATCTTCGGGGTGGATCTGGCGGGAGGTGATCTTGCCACCGTCCAGCACGGCAACGGATGTCGGCCCGCAGATCGTGATTTCATCGGTGCCATCGCTGCCGTGGACCAGCCAGGCCTTTTCAGTGCCAAGCTGTTGCAGCGTTTCCGCCATCGGAAAGATCAGGTCGATGGCAAAGGCCCCCGTCAGCTGGCGTTTGACACCGGCGGGATTTGTCAATGGTCCCAATATGTTGAATATCGTCTTGCAGCCAAGTTCCAGCCTGACAGGCCCGACATGGCGCATGGCGGGGTGATGCAAGGGGGCCATCATGAAACCGATGCCCGCCTGCGCAATGGCGCGTTCGACCACCTCCGGCGTGACGTTGACATTGATCCCAAGCGCCGTTTGCACATCCGCTGTGCCAGATTTTGACGACAGGTTGCGATTGCCGTGTTTGGCCACCGGCACGCCCGCGCCTGCCACGACAAAAGCGGTGGCCGTGGAAATATTCAGCGTATGTTTGCCGTCACCACCCGTGCCGACGATGTCCATCGCACCGTCCGGTGCTGTGACAGGCACGCAATGGGCGCGCATCACGGCGGCGGCTGCGGCATATTCCGACACCGCCTCGCCGCGCGCGCGCAGCGCCATCAGCAAACCGCCGATCTGGGCAGGGGTCGCCTGACCTGCGAACAGATACCCGAACGCCTCTTCGGCTTGGGCGCGTGACAACGGCCCTTCGGATGCGGCATAGATTAGCGGTTTCATCGCCTCGGTCATGCTAGCACCTTGGCGATGTCCAGAAAGTTCTGCAGCAGGGCATGGCCATGTTCGGAGCGTATGCTTTCAGGGTGGAATTGCACGCCGTGGATCGGCAAGGTTTTGTGCTGAAGCCCCATGATCGTGCCATCCTCCAGATCGGCGGTGATTTTCAGACAATCGGGCAGGGTGGCGCGGTCCACCACCAGCGAATGATAGCGCGTCGCGGCAAAAGGGCTGGGCAGCCCAGCGAACAGGCCCTGACCCTGATGGCGCATCTGGCCCATCTTGCCATGCACGATGTCATGGCAGCGCACGACGTTGCCGCCAAACGCCTCGCCAATCGCCTGATGCCCAAGACAGACGCCCAGCAGCGGCATGCCGGTTTCGGCGGCGGCATGGACCAGCGGCAGGCAGATACCGGCCTGTGCGGGATCACAAGGACCGGGCGACAGCACGATGGCATCGGGCCGCATCGCCATAGCCTGTTGCACATCCAGCGCATCATTGCGGCGCACGACGACCTCTGCCCCAAGTTCGCCCAAATAATGCACCAGATTATAGGTAAAGCTGTCGTAATTATCGATCAAAAGCAGCATGGACAGGTCCCGTAAGCTGGAAATTTGGGGCTACCGTCTGCGGCCAAGCTGACGATATAAGCGCCGCCATACATGGGCCGACAGGGCCGGTCGCGTCAAGTCCGAAGGCGGCGGGCGCATTTGCAATAAGGATGTGAGGTACATGCGGGCATTTCTGGCGGGGGGTGGCTGGGCGGTTTTGGTCGGCGGTGGTTTGCTTGGACTGGTGTCCGTGTCGGTGGGGCCGGAAACGCCCGTGGTGAGCCAACCGCCCGCAGCGACCGCGCAGCCGGCGGCGGTGCCAGCGGCCCCGGCGACAGCACCCGTTCTGGATACGCCGGTGATAACAACGCCCCAGGTTGTGCTGCCCGATACGGCACCAGCCGTGCCAGAAATTGTGCCAGAACCTGCGCCAGAAATTGTGCCAGAAATTGTGCCAGAACCTGCGCCAGAACCTTTGCCGGCAATTGTGCCAGAAACTGTGCCAGAATTGGCCCCGCAAACCGCCGCCGATGCGCCGCCCTTGGCCGCTGCGATCGAGGCGGCTGCGCCCCCGCCTGCCGCCATGACCCCGCCTGCGCCCGAACAAGACTTGCCTGTGGCAACATTACCCGCGCCTGTGCCACCGGCTTTGCAAGATACCCCAGCCGAGCCGCTGCCCGCGCCTCAGGTCCGGCCCCAGACCAGCCCATCGGCATCGCTGCCACAATCTACGGCGGATGTGCGCGTCAACCGACCCCGCACGGCCCCCGCTGCCGGACCCGAAGAACCGGCGCTTGACGGCGATCTCGCCTCGCCGCTTTTGCGCTATGCCGCCGATTTTGATTATGCCGCTGACCTGCCGATGATCGCGGTGGTCCTGATGGACAATGCCCTGATCCTCGATGCGCCCGATGTCCTGAGCGGGCTGCCCTTCGTGCCGACAATCGTGCTGAACGCCGCCGCCGCCGATGTGACAGCGCGGATGCGCGCCTATCGCGCCGCCGGGATCGAGGTGCTGTTGCAGGCCGATTTGCCGCAAGGTGCGCTGCCGTCCGACGTCGAAACGACCTATGTCGGGGCGTTCGGTCTGGTCCCCGAGGCGATTGCCATCTTTTCCGATGGCACCGGCCCAGAGGCACAGGACCGGATGCTGGCCGATCAGGCGTTGCGGTTGATCGGTGATGAAGGGCGCGGTTTTGTCACCCTGCCGCGCGGTATGGGTGGGGCTTTGCGCAATATCACGGCAGATGGCGTGCCTGTGGCGCAGATCACGCGCGACATAGACGGTGCGGGCGAAACCCGTGACGCGATTGAACGCAGCCTGCAGCAAGCGGCGCTGCGCGCGCGGCAATCGGGGCATGTTGTCCTGCTGGGGCGCACAACACCCGAAACCTTGGCCGCGATCCGCAACTGGGCCGAGCGCAGCGATCCGTCGCAGATTTCCTTGGCGCCGGTGTCGGCGATCCTATTGGAACAGCTCGCGCAATAGGGTCAGTTTCCGCCGCCCTTGAACATCCGCGCATCGGCCGCCGCCTTGCGGATGGCGTTGGATTTATGGACGGTTTCTTGATATTCCGCCTCTGGGTCGCTGTCATAGACAACGCCGCCACCGGCCTGAATATAAAGCTTTTCATCCTGCAAAACGGCGGTGCGCAGCGCGATGCACATATCCATATCGCCACCCGCGCTGAAATAGCCGCAACCGCCGCCGTAGACACCGCGCTTTTCGGGTTCCAATTCGTCGATGATCTGCATTGCACGGACCTTGGGCGCGCCTGATACGGTGCCTGCGGGCATACCGGCAAAAAAGGCGCTTAATGCGTCCTGATCATCGGCCAATTCGCCCACCACGTTGGACACGATATGCATCACATGGCTGTAGCGTTCGACGATGAATTGTTCCGTCGGGCGGACAGAGCCAATTTTTGACACCTTGCCGGTATCATTGCGGCCCAGATCCAGCAGCATCAGATGTTCGGCCAGTTCCTTTTGATCCGCCAGCAGATCGGCCTCGTTCGCATCATCCTCGGCAGGGGTTGCCCCGCGCGGACGCGTCCCTGCGATGGGGCGGATCGTGACCTCGTTGCCGAACACGCGCACAAGGATTTCGGGGCTGGCTCCGATCACCTGAAACCCACCAAAGTTGAAAAAGAACATGAACGGCGACGGGTTGGTGCGGCGCAAGGACCGATAAAGCGCGAAAGGCGGTTCGCGGAATTCCTGTGTCCAGCGTTGCGATGGCACCACCTGAAAGATGTCACCGGCGCGGATATAATCCTTGGCCTTTTCGACCGCCTGCAAATAACCTTCATGCGTGAAATTCGACACCGGCGGCGCGACAGGTGCCGGATCTGCCAAAGCGCGGCTGTGCTGGGGCAGCGACCGGTCCAGCGCGCGCTGCGCATCCATGACCCGTTCGGCGGCTTGCGCATAGGCGGCTTTGGCCGACAGGTCAGCCCGGACATAGGCGGGGGCGACAAGGATCACATCGCCCTTGACCCCGTCCAGCACTGCCACGACCGAAGGGCGCAGCATGATCGCATCGGGCAGGCCCAAGGGATCGGGGTTCACATCGGGCAGATGTTCCACCAGCCGGATCATGTCATAGCCCAGATAGCCAAACAGCCCCGCCGCCGCCGCAGGCAGACTGGCTGGCAGGTTGATCCGCGATTCGGCTAAAATCGCGCGCAAGGCGTCTAATGGGGCGGCCGGCATCACCTCGAAAGCATCGGCATCGAAACGGGCAGAGCGGTTGACGCGCGCTATGGTGCCGCGACAATCCCAGATCAGATCAGGGTTCATCCCGATGATCGAATAGCGCCCCCGGATTTCACCGCCTGTCACGCTTTCGAGCATGAAGGCATTTGTGCCCGCCTCGGACAGTTTCAGCATCAAGGAAACCGGCGTGTCCAGGTCGGCGGCGATCCGCGTATAGACCACCTGGTTTTCACCCGCGTCATAGCTGCGGGCAAAGCTGTCATAATCGGGCAATAATGCCATGGCGCACCTATTGAAGCTGGGCGTTGACCGCGTCAACGGTGGCCTGGTTGATCGTGATGCGCGTGGCCTGCTGGACCGCTTGCACATAGGCGTCAAACAGGTCCTGCGCGATGCCTGCGGCGATAGAAGCGGATATCGACGCGCGCTGCGCGGCCTGATCGGTCGCGGTGGGGTCGGCGTCGGTGATGGCATCCAGCCGCACGATCAGCGCCCCGTTGCCTGCGTCCACGACGCGGGCTTCGCCGGGGGCAAGCGCAAAGACAGCGTCATTGAACCCTTCGGGCATGCCTTCGACAAAGCTGCGGCGGGTCAGGTTGGATTCCACACGCGGGGTCATGCCGAGAGCGGCCAGATCGGTGTCGGCAGTCAGGTCGGCGGCGATTTCGGCCGCGCGGGCCAGCACGGCATCCTGCTGCGCCTGCAGCTGCCAGCGGGCGGCGACATCGGCGCGGATATCCTGCAGCGGCGGCACGCGCGCAGGCGTCACACTGTCCAGACGCAGCGCAAAAACGCCGCCATCGGACAAAACTTCAAGCGCGGGAAATGCGCCTTCGCTCAGGGCTTCGGCAGCGGCGCGGAAATTGTCATAGGCGGCGATGCCATCGGTGACATCAGGTGTCCAGCTGATCTGGCCCAGCACCAGATCGGTGCGCTCTGCCAGATCCTCGAGCGTGGCGCCACCGGCCAAAAGATCGGTGATCCGGTCGAAATCATCATTGATGACGCTGCGGGCGGCCTCGGCGGCCAGTTCGGCGCGCAGATCGTCAGAGGCTTCGTCCAATGTGACCTCTTGCGCGTTCAGCACCGCATTGACGCGAAACAGCGCCGCGCCCAGCGAGGTGGGGAATGGCCCGACCACATCGCCGGGTGTGGCGGTGAACACCGCATCAGCGGTGTTGGCGGGCAATTCATCACGGCCCAGATCGCCCATGTCCACATCGGCCAGCGTCAGCCCGCGTTCCGTGACCAGCGCGTCGAATGTTGCATCCCCCGATGCCAGACGGCCGCCCGCGAGCTGTGCGGCAGCCGGATCGGCATAGTTCAGCCGTTCAACAAGCCGGCGTTCGGGCTGCACGAAATCTGTGATCCGGTCCTGATACAGGGTTTCAATCGCCAGATCGGTGACCTCCATCTGGTCCTGGATCATCGCGGGGGTCATCCAGGCATAGGTAATCTCGCGCGCTTCGGGCAGCAGGAATTCATCGCCGTTTGCCTCGTAAAAGGCGGTGATATCAGCGTCGGTTGCACCGGGGACCGGGGCGGTCAGCATATCGGCACTGACGCGCAGCAGGGTCACGTCGCGGGCTTCGGCCACATAGCGGACCAGCGCATCGGCAGGGGCGGCAGCCCCCGGCACGCCGCTGACAATGGCGGCTTGCAACAGGGTGCGGGCCAGATCCTCGCGGATTTCAGCCTCGAATTCGGATTCACTCTGCCCGGATTGCTGCAAGACTAGGCGGTAGGTGTCGCGGTTGAACCCGCCCGCGCTTTGAAAGGCGCCGATCGCGCTGATCCGGTCGAAGACGGCCAGATCACCGGCGGAAATCCCCATTTGGGCGGCTTCGTTGTCCAGCGTGCGGGTCTGCACCACCTGTGACAGGGCCTGCCGGTCGATCCCGAAAGCCTGCGCCTGCTGGAACGAAATCTGCGTGCCGAATTGCGCAGAGAGCGCGCGGATCTGCTGGTCCAGCGTGCGCTGGTAGGCTGCGACGGTGATGTCCTTGTCCCCGACTGTGCCAAGCGTGCGGATATTGCTTGTCAGGCCGCCGGTGCCAAACCCCGCCAGCCCGACCAGCACCACGCCAACGATGATCCATGCGCCGATCTTTGTCTTTTTCTTTTGTGCCATGCCATCGCTCCGCCTGAATTATCGCGTCTGAATAAGGGGCGCGGCCCTTGGGTGCAAGGGTCAGACCGTGACCTTGGCCAGCCTGTCGAACAGCGTGGCGATCCCCGCGCGGTCGATATTGGCAAAGGCGATGCGCAGCTGGCGTTCGCCCGCGGGCATATCGTCGGGCATGAACATGGTGCCGGGCAACAGCAGGATGCCCGCATCCGCAACCAAGCTTTGCGCCAGATCGGCCGAGGAGGTCGCAAAAGGATGTTCCAGATAGGCGAAATAGGCCCCAACCCCCAGCAGCGACCAGCCCTTGGCGGCGAGTTGCGGGAAATGATCGGTGATCACGGCGCGCCGGTCGAGGATTTCGGCGCGCTCGCCCGCCAGCCAGTCCGACAGGTTCTGCATCCCCCAAAGTGCGGCGCGCTGCCCGATCTGGTTGGGGCAGATTGCGACGGTATCAAGGAATTTCTCGATCTCGGCCATGCGCATAGGATTGGTCAGCACCGCGCCAATACGGTGGCCGGTCAGCCGGTAGGCCTTGGAAAAGGAATAAAGCTGGATCAGCGTGTCATCCCAGGCCGGATCGCTGAACAGGTCATGCGCAGCACCCGTGCGGCTGTCGAAATCGCGGTAGGTTTCATCCACGATCAGCGCGATGCCCTGCGCGCGCGCCAGATCCATGAAGGCGCGCAAGGTGGCGGCGGGGTATTCCACACCGCAAGGATTGTTCGGGCTGACCAGCACGATGGCGCGGGTGCGATCGGTGATCAGCGCCGCAGCCGCATCCGCTGTCGGCACCATATCTTCGCCGCAAACCAGCGGCACCGTGGTCACACCCGCCATATCGAGCCACATGCGGTGGTTGAAATAATAAGGCACAGGCAGGATCACCTGATCGCCTTCGCCACAAAGGGCTGCGATGGCGGCGGCGAAGGCCTGATTGCAACCCGAGGTGATGCCGACCTGGCCTGCGTTTATGCGCCCGCCATAGGCCGCAGACCATTGCGCAGCGATTTCATCACGCAGCGCGGGCAGGCCCAGAACCGGACCATAGAGATGGGCATCCGTATCCTGCATCATGATGCGGGCCACGGCCTCGCGCAGCGCCAGCGGGGGTGCCATGACCGGGGCGGCCTGGCTGACGTTGATCAGCGGCCTGTCGGCGGGATGCGTCACCCCGTCCAGCCAGCGCCGCGCCGCCATCACAGGCGGGGTGAAGGTGGCGGCGGTGCGGGATTTTGGCATGGACGGTCCAGACGGGTTGCGCCGAAAAACTTTTGGGCCTCCGGCGGGGATATTTAAGCTCGAACGATGCGGTGATCAGTCCTTGCCGCGATAAGGTTCGACATATTGCAGCGCCATGTCCCATGGAAAGAAAATCCATGTGTCCTGCGATACTTCGGTGATGAAGGTCTGGACCTGCGGGCGGCCTTTGGGTTTGGCATAGACCGTTGCGAAATGCGCTTTTGGGAAAAGCGCGCGCACCAGTTCCAATGTCTTGCCACTATCAACCAGATCATCGACGACCAGAATACCAGTGCCATCGCCCATCAGCGCGGCGTCGGGCGCTTTGAGCACGCGGGCTTCGGATTGGTTCTGGTGGTCATAGCTTTTCACGCTGATCGTATCCACGGTGCGGATATCAAGCTCGCGCGCCACGATCATCGCAGGCGCCATGCCGCCACGGGTGATTGCCACCACCGCGCGCCATGCGCCGTCATCGGGGCCTTGCCCATCGAGCCGCCAGGCCAGCGCGCGGCTATCGCGGTGAATCTGGTCCCAGGAAATGTGAAAGCCTTTTTCATGCGGTAAACGGTCGGTCATCTGCTTAGTCCTTTGTGATATCTGGCGCATCGACGGCCTTCATGCCGACGACATGATAGCCTGCATCGACATGCAACACTTCACCGGTGACAGCGCTGGCCAGATCCGACAGCAGGTAAAGCGAGGATTTGCCCACCTCGTCCTGCGTCACGGTGCGCCGCAGGGGAGAATTATATTCGTTCCATTTCATGATATAGCGGAAATCGCCGATGCCCGAGGCTGCCAGCGTCTTGATCGTGCCGGCGCTGATCGCGTTGACGCGGATGCTTTTCTTGCCCAGATCCTCGGCCAGATAGCGCACAGAGGCCTCTAATGCGGCCTTGGCCACGCCCATCACGTTGTAATGCGGCATCACCTTTTCCGCGCCGTAATAGGTCAGCGTCAGGCAGGAGCCGCCATCTGTCATCATCTTTTCCGCGCGCTGGACAACGGCGGTGAAGGAATAGACCGAGATATCCATCGACATCAGGAAATTGGACCGGCTGGTATCGACATAACGGCCGCGCAATTCGTTCTTGTCGGAAAATCCGATGGCATGGACCACGAAATCAAGCTTGCCCCATTTCGCCTCGAGCGCCGCGAACAGCGCGTCGATCGACGCCTCGTCGCCCACGTCACAGGGCAGCACCGTGTCGGAGCCGACCGATTGCGCCAGCGGATCGACGCGTTTTTTCAGCGCCTCGCCCTGATAGGAAAATGCAAGTTCCGCTCCGGCATCGGCGCAGGCCTTGGCTATGCCCCAGGCAATGGATTTGTCATTCGCAAGCCCCATGATCAGCCCGCGCTTGCCTTGCATCAATTGTGAGGTCATCAGAGCACCCTTTAAGATTTGTTTCACGGTCCCTAGCACGGTCGCCCGCCGGTTGCCTAGATGCCAGCAGCGTGCGGTCTATCCCTTAAAGCGGTTGATACTGGTTGTTTTTGATCCTAAGCCTATCGCTTGGGGCATGGGGGAGATCGGCAATGTCTGATCGTGCTGGTATTTTTGCGGGTGAAGACCCTTTTGTTATTGCGCAGCAATGGCTGGCGTCGGCTGCGCAAACGGAGCCATCGGATCCGAATGCAATCGCCCTGGCCACTGTCGACGCCGCGGGTCTGCCGAATGTCCGCATGGTTCTGTTGAAAGAGATTGAACCGGAGGCCTTTGTTTTTTACACTAATTACGAAGGTCGCAAGGCTGTCGAGATTGATGCGTCGGGCAAGGCGGCATTTGTCATGCACTGGAAATCGTTGGCGCGGCAGGTCCGCGTCCGCGGGCTGGTGACGCGCGAAGACGGGCCGGTCGCGGATGCCTATTATGCAACCAGATCGCTGCCAAGCCGGATCGGCGCTTGGGCATCACGGCAATCGCAGCCGCTTGAAACGCGTGGCGCATTGATGGCAGAGGTCGCAAGAAAGACCCTGCAACTGGGACCAAATCCGGCGCGGCCGCCATATTGGGGTGGCTTCCGGATCACGCCGCTTGAAATAGAGTTCTGGGCAGATGGCGCTTTTCGTCTACATGACCGGTTTCGGTGGTCGCGAGAGACAAAAGACGACAATTGGAAGATCACCCGCCTAAGCCCCTAAGGGCCTGGCGATCAGATCGGCCCATATCAGCCCGGCCTTGGCCATGTGATATGCGGTGGAACGAAAAGTATACGGGCGTAGTGCGGGACGAGTGCCGCGTCAAAAGGAAGAGAAGATGGAAACGCTAGAGACCGCCTACCTTCGGCGGGTGCAAGGTCAGGTAAAGTGGTTTGATCCGACAAAGGGTTTCGGATTTGTTATTGCAGAGCTGGGCGGTCCAGACATCTTGCTGCATGCCAATGTGCTGCGCAATTTCGGGCAGGGGTCGGTCGTTGATGGATCGCGCATCGACCTGATGGTGCAAGACACCCAGCGCGGCCTGCAGGCGGTCGAGGTGATCTCGATCACGCCGCCACATGCGGATGCGGCATTACCGTTGCGCGATATGTCGGATTTCACGCCAGAGGACATCGCCAAACGGCCGATCGAGCCTGCCCGCGTCAAATGGTTCGACAAGGCCAAGGGATTCGGTTTCGCCAATGTGTTCGGCAGTTCGGACGATGTGTTCATCCATATCGAGGTCTTGCGCCGGTCCGGTCTGTCCGACCTGCAATCAGGCGAGGCGATTGGCCTGCGTCTGGTCGATGGCGAACGCGGGCGCATGGCGATCGACATTGTCGGTTGGGAAGCTGCGGCAAAATGAAGTCTCTGATTCTTGCGCTGGTTCTGGGGATGGCGGCTCCGCTGGCCGCCGCTGCCTGCGCCGAGGACCGCGTGACGATTCGGGGCAATTGGGGGCAGGCGACATTTACCGTCGAAATCGCCGATACCCCCGCGACCCGCGCGCAAGGGTTGATGCATGTCGAAACCATGCCACGCATGGCGGGGATGCTATTTGTCTATGAACGCCCCCAGGCGGTCAGTTTCTGGATGAAAAACACCCTGATTCCGCTGGATATGATCTTTGCCAGCCCGCAGGGCGAAATCCTGCGGGTGCATGAAAACGCGGTGCCGGGCGACCTGACCCCGATTCCCGGCGGCGACGGGGTGCAGATGGTGCTCGAGATCAATGGCGGGCTGGCCGCGCGGTTGGGAATTGCTGCTGGCGATATCATGCAGCACCCTGCTTTCGGGGCTGACGCAATTTTAGCTTGTCGCGAAAAGACCGACAGTTAGGGCTTTTCAAATCGGTTGAGGGGGGCTAAAGACAGCCTCGGTTCGGGGCGTAGCGCAGCCTGGTAGCGCATCTGTTTTGGGAACAGAGGGTCGGGAGTTCGAATCTCTCCGCCCCGACCATAAATCCAAGTTTTGTGAAATCGTAGCAATTGCCCTCGGGCTGTTGCTTTGGCGTTGCATGCGCTGCTGGCCGCCCAAGACTGGTGCCGGTCTGTGGATAATTCATGCCACAGGACAGAATTCACCGCTAAGTCAAAAGAGACAAAGACTTTCTTTGCAGCGCTTCGTGTCGGGGGGCTGTGGGTCGTTTGGTGGGTGAATCATCCGCCTGTTTTCGACGCACCCCCGTCGCTGCGCGTCAATCGAAAAAATCTGCATTTGGTGTTAAAAAAACGTTGACCCACTAGGTATAGATGCGCCACTTTAATCAAGCCGCCCAGACACCACCATATGTCGCGTCGGCGTGGGGACGACCAATTAACTAAGTACCAGACTGGAATGTGTTTCCAAACAGACCGTGCATCGTACGGGCTGCGCCGGTTTGCTTGGTGAAATCGCCCTTTCAGGCGGCGCTGTGCAAATGGTGCTTAACAAATACGGGCTGCAACGACGGCCATCCAAAAGGGGCAGAGACATGAAAATCGAACGGAATTTCACGACCGAAGGCGCGGATGCTTATGCAGCGCTTGCGTTCAAGACCACGACCTCTGAGATCCGCAATCCGGATGGCACCATCGTATTCAAGCTCGATGATTGCGAAATTCCCGCAAGCTGGAGCCAGGTCGCATCCGACGTGATCGCGCAGAAGTATTTCCGCAAGGCCGGCGTGCCGTCTGCGACCACAAAGGTCAAAGAAAAGGGCGTGCCAGAATTTCTGTGGAAATCCGTTCCAGCCAAAAACGCGACATTTGGCGGTGAAATCAGCGCCAAGCAGGTGTTCGACCGTTTGGCGGGCGCCTGGACCTATTGGGGCTGGAAAGGCGGCTATTTCACGACCGAACAAGATGCGCGTGCCTATTTCGACGAAATGCGCCACATGCTGGCCAGCCAGCGCGCGGCCCCCAACAGCCCGCAGTGGTTCAATACCGGTCTGCATTGGGCCTACGGCATCGATGGTCCCGCACAGGGGCATTATTATGTCGATTACCAGACCGGCGAGCTGACCAAATCGACATCCAGCTATGAACATCCGCAGCCGCATGCCTGTTTCATCCAATCCGTCGCTGACGATCTGGTCAACGAAGGCGGAATCATGGACCTGTGGGTGCGCGAAGCCCGCCTGTTCAAATATGGCTCTGGCACTGGCACCAACTTCTCTTCCCTGCGGGGCGAGGGCGAAAAACTGTCCGGCGGTGGTAAATCATCCGGCCTGATGGGTTTCTTGAAAATCGGTGACCGCGCTGCCGGTGCGATCAAATCGGGCGGCACAACACGCCGTGCGGCCAAGATGGTCATCGTCGATGCCGACCACCCCGATATCGAGGAATTCATCAACTGGAAGGTGATCGAAGAACAAAAGGTGGCATCCATCGTCGCTGGTTCCAAGATGCACGAACGCTATCTGAACGCGATTTTCGCGGCGATCAAATCATGGGACGGCGAAGAAATTGCCGCCTATGACCCCAAGACCAACGAAACACTGGCCGCCGCTGTGAAAGACGCAAAACGCTCGGCGATCCCAGAGACCTATATCAAGCGCGTGCTGGATTACGCCAAGCAGGGCCACACCAGCATCGAATTTCCGACCTATGACACCGATTGGGATTCCGAAGCCTATTCATCCGTGTCTGGCCAGAATTCCAACAACTCGATTCGCGTGACCGACGCCTTCCTCAAAGCTGTTGAAAACGACGAGATGTGGAAGCTGATCAACCGCAAGAACGGTGAAGTCGCGAAAATCATCAAGGCGCGCGATCTGTGGGAACAGGTGGGTCATGCCGCTTGGGCCTGTGCCGATCCGGGCATCCAGTACCACGACACCGTCAACGCATGGCATACCTGCCCCGAAGATGGCGCGATCCGCGGATCGAACCCCTGTTCGGAATACATGTTCCTTGATGATACGGCCTGTAACCTTGCCTCGATGAACCTGCTGACGTTTTACAAGGACGGGCAGTTTCAGGTCGAAGATTACATGCACGCCACCCGTCTGTGGACCGTGACGCTGGAAATCTCTGTGATGATGGCGCAATTCCCGTCCAAGGAAATTGCTCAGCGGTCCTATGATTTCCGCACGCTGGGTCTGGGCTATGCCAATATCGGCGGTTTGCTGATGAATATGGGCTTTGGTTATGACAGCGCCGAAGGCCGCGCCATGGGTGCTGCGCTGACCGCGATCATGACCGGCGTATCCTATGCGACATCTGCGGAAATGGCAGGCGAATTGGGCGCATTCCCTGGCTATGCCAAGAACGCAAAACACATGCTGCGCGTCATCCGCAACCACCGCAACGCGGCCTATGGCAAGACGGATGGCTATGAAGCACTGGATGTGAAACCCGTACCACTGGATCATGCCAATTGCCCTGACGACCGTCTGGTCAAACTGGCCGTGGAAAGCTGGGACGAGGCGCTGCGCCTGGGCGAGGCGCATGGCTATCGCAACGCGCAAGTCTCGGTCATCGCGCCGACCGGCACGATCGGTCTGGTGATGGATTGCGACACAACCGGGATCGAGCCTGATTTCGCATTGGTCAAGTTCAAGAAACTGGCCGGTGGCGGGTATTTCAAGATCATCAACCAATCGGTGCCGGCAGCACTCGAAAAGCTCGGCTACGGTTCGGCCCAGATCGAGGAAATCATCGCCTATGCAGTCGGTCACGGCTCAATGGGGCAGGCGCCTGCGATCAACCACACGTCGCTGATCGGGCATGGTTTTGGTCAGGCGGAACTCGACAAGGTCGAAGGTGCGTTGCGCTCGGCCTTTGATATCCGCTTTGTGTTCAACCAATGGACGCTGGGGGCGGATTTCTGCACCAAAACGCTGGGCATCCCAGAGGCAAAGCTGAACGATCCAACCTTCGATCTGCTGCGCCATCTTGGCTATACCAAGCAGGATATCGAGGCGGCCAATGATCACGTCTGCGGAACCATGACGCTGGAAGGCGCGCCGTTCCTGCGCGAAGACCATTATTCGGTCTTCGATTGTGCCAACCCCTGCGGCAAGAAAGGCAAGCGTTATCTGAGCGTTGACAGCCATATCTATATGATGGCGGCGGCGCAGTCGTTCATCTCGGGCGCGATTTCCAAGACGATCAACATGCCCAATGACGCGACGATCGAGGATTGCCAGAAAGCCTATGAGCTGTCGTGGTCGCTCGGCGTGAAAGCCAATGCGCTCTACCGTGACGGATCGAAACTGTCGCAGCCATTGGCATCAGCGCTGGTCGAGGATGATGACGACGCGCGCGAAGTGCTGGAAAGCGGCAACCACCATGAAAAGGCCGCCGTTCTGGCCGAAAAGATCGTGGAAAAGATCATCGTCCGCGAAATCCGCAACCGCGAACGCGAAAAGATGCCGCAGCGGCGCAAAGGCTATACCCAAAAGGCCATCGTCGGCGGCCACAAGGTCTATCTGCGCACCGGCGAATACGAAGGCGGCAAGTTGGGCGAAATCTTTATCGATATGCACAAGGAAGGGGCCGGTTTCCGCGCGATGATGAACAATTTCGCCATCGCCGTGTCCGTCGGCCTGCAATATGGTGTGCCGCTCGAAGAATTCGTCGATGCCTTCACTTTCACCAAGTTCGAACCCGCAGGCATGGTACAGGGCAACGACAGCATCAAGAATGCGACCTCGATCCTGGATTACATCTTCCGCGAATTGGCGGTGTCCTATCTCGACCGGACGGACCTCGCGCATGTCAAACCCGAAGGCGCGTCGTTCGATGATATCGGCCGTGGTGAAGCCGAAGGCGTTGCCAACGTCCGCACGCCCAGTGAAAACGCCGCCTCGCGCTCGCTCGAGGTTCTCAAACAGATTTCCTCGACTGGTTATCTGCGCAAACGGATGCCACAGGACCTGATGGCGCTGCAAACCGGCGTCAGCTCTGCGGCGCTGGTCAGCGGCACGGCGACAATGACAGCCGTGGTGGCGGAAACGGCCACCCTATCGGCCCGCGACAAGGCCAAGATGCAGGGCTATGAAGGCGAAGCTTGCGGCGAATGTGGCAATTACACGCTGGTGCGCAACGGCACCTGCATGAAATGCAACACCTGCGGCGGAACCAGCGGCTGTAGCTAAGCCCGTTTCGTAAAAAAACCCGCCGCCCCTCAAGATTATCCTTTGGGGGCGGCGTTACGCTGTGGTCTTTCAACTTCTCTTTTCCAAAAATACTCAGGCGCGACCGCGTGGAATATCAAACCCCGGGTCCGCCAGCGTGAAACCGGCAAAATCAAACCCCGGCGATACGGTGCAGCCGACCAGCGTCCAGTCACCCGTGCTGCGCGCCGCCTGCCAATGCTGGTCCGGCACGATGATCTGCGGCAGCTGCCCCGCAATCAAATCAGGCCCCAGCACATGATCCACCGCAGGGCCTGCATCATCGGGCGACAACGACAGCACCAGCGGCGCACCGGCGTAATAATGCCAAATTTCAACAGCATCGACACGGTGCCAATGGCTGCCGGCGCCGGCCTTCAGCAGGAAATAAATGCAGGTGCCGACCGGACGGCCCGCGTTTTGCGCCACCCATGTCTGGCGGTAAAAGCCGCCTTCGGGATGCGGGGCCAATTGCAGATGGGCGATGATGTCGTCGGCGGTCATGGGCGGGCCTTTACTGGATGTCGGGGGCAAGATCGTAAAACAAGCGGGCCGAGATGGCGCTGGTCAAGGATATTTCGCTGACCCTGTCGGTGCCGGTAACCAGGCCACGGTCGCGCCGGTTTCGGCGGAATGCGGTGATCCCATCGGTGGCGCGGCAATAAAGCCAGTCGCCACGCCGCGCCCGCGCGCCGCCTTGGCGGAAATTACCGCTGTTGATCGGCGACAGCCATAATGCGGGGCCAAGCGCGTCGAAAAGAGCGTCACTGTCAAACCAGATCAGCGCAATCTCGTTGTCACGCCTGATACTGTCGACAAAGGCGCGCCCCTTGTGGGCGGGCCAAAAGAACACGCGCCCATCCAGCTGGCGTGCCCAGCTGGTCGCGTCATGGCCGTCGATGATGCTGTTGGCGGCAGCCAACCCCTGCAAAATCGGCAGCTGATGGTTCAGCCGCGCGCTGGTGCTGTCGGGCAGCGTCAGCAAAACGCGGTCGCGGCGCAGCGCCAGCGTGGCAGGATCGCGCCGCGCCTTTTGCGCCAGCAGGGCAGGCGGCATCAACCCGTTCAGATGGATGCCCGCCAGGTTGCTGCGCGCGGTGCAATGCAAAAGCTGTGGCCCCACGGCCCGCAGAAATGCGGCGCGGGCCGTCATGGCGTGATCGTGTAGGGTGGGATCAAACCCACCTTACCGCAGGATGCTGCGACCGGCATAGGTGGCTGTTTCGCCCAAGGCTTCTTCGATCCGGATCAGCTGGTTGTATTTCGCCAGACGGTCAGAGCGTGACAGCGACCCGGTCTTGATCTGGCCGCAATTGGTCGCAACGGCGAGGTCGGCAATGGTGACATCCTCGGTCTCGCCTGATCGATGCGACATCACATTGGTATAGCGCGCGCGATGCGCCATATCGACGGCTTGCAGCGTCTCGGTCAGGGTGCCGATCTGGTTGACCTTGACCAGCATGGAATTGGCGCAGCCACGTTTGATGCCTTCGGCCAGACGGGCAGGGTTGGTGACGAACAGATCATCACCGACCAGTTGGACCTTGTCACCGATCATGTCGGTCAGCAGTTTCCAGCCATCCCAATCATCTTCGGCCATGCCGTCTTCGATGCTGATGATCGGGTAATCCGCGGCGAGTTTTGCCAGATAGGTGGCATTCTGTTCGCTGGACAACGAGGCCCCTTCGCCCGCCATTTCATATTTGCCGCCCTTGTAATATTCTGTCGCGGCGCAATCGAGCGCCAGATAGATATCGGCACCGGGCGCATAGCCTGCTTTTTCAATGGCTTTCATGATGAAATCCAGCGCCTCGCGGGTTGATCCTATGGCGGGGGCGAAACCGCCCTCATCGCCGATGCTGGTGCTGAAACCTGCGGCTGACAGTTCCTTTTTCAGCGTGTGGAACACTTCGGACCCCATGCGCACAGCCTCGCGGATATTGCTGGCGGCGACGGGCATGATCATGAATTCTTGGATATCAATCGGGTTGTCGGCATGTTCGCCGCCGTTGATGATGTTCATCATCGGCACGGGCAACATGCGGGCAGAGGTGCCGCCGATATAGCGATAAAGCGGCTGGCTGGTGAAATCGGCAGCCGCTTTCGCCACGGCCATCGACACGCCGAGGATGGCATTGGCCCCAAGGCGCGATTTGTTCGGCGTGCCGTCCAGTTCGATCATCGACATGTCGATGCCAACCTGTTCGGTGGCGTCAAACCCAAGGATCGCTTCGGCGATTTCGCCGTTCACGGCAGCGACCGCTTCCAGCACGCCTTTGCCCAGATAGCGCGATTTGTCACCGTCGCGGCGTTCGACCGCCTCATGCGCGCCGGTGGATGCCCCCGATGGCACGGCGGCGCGGCCCATGGTGCCGTCTTCCAGGATCACATCGACTTCGACCGTGGGGTTGCCCCGGCTGTCGAGGATTTCGCGGGCGTGGATGTCGATGATCGTGGTCATGAAAGGCTCCTTTGGAAGCGATGTTAGCGGTATCAGTGTGTCTATATCGTGGCTTCTGCCACAAGGGAAGCGCGGCGCATCCGGGCCTCGCGCCAGAGCGTGAAGATGCCGGAGGTGATGATGATGGCCGCCCCGGCCAGCGTTGCGGCATCGGGTCTTTCGCCAAGCACGACAAATCCGATTGCCAGTGCAAAGATCATACGGCTGTAACGAAAGGATGAAATCACGCCGGCATTGCCAAAGCGGGTGGCGGCGATAATCGACAGATAGGACATCACCCCGATAAAAACCCCTGCCAGCACCAGCGCCCAGGTGCCTGCATCCGGCTGGACCAGCGGTTCGCCCGGCGCGATCATCAGCACAAGCGAGGCGGGCAGCACGAAGGCAAAGGCATGGATGCCCAATTGTACCCCCGACAGCGTGACATGCAGCGCGCGTGTCAGCAGATCACGCGACGCCAGCGCCAGCATGCCTGCAACAGCCAGCAGCGTGGCGGGGTTGAACCCGTCCAATCCGGGGCGGATGATCAGCAGCACCCCGCCAAAGCCCACAATGATCGCGATCCAGCGCCGCCAGCCGATGCTTTGCCCCAAAAACAGCCCCGCACCCATCGCCACCACCAAAGGTGTCGCCTGAATGACCGCCGATACTGTGGTCAGTGGCACCAGCGACAATGCCAGCGAAATCAGGCAGGTCCCGACCACTTCGCACAGGCTGCGCAGGATCACGCGGGGGTTGCGGTAATCCGTCTGCCACAAAGGGATGCGTTGCACCAAAGACCAGCCCAGAAGCAGCGCCAGAATACCGATGCTGATCAGCGCCAGCGCTTGGCCCACGGACATGGATTGCGACAATACCTTTATCGTTGTGTCAAGCAGCGCGAAACAGAACATCGCCAGCACCATGAAGGCTGCACCGCGCAGGTTTTCCAAAGCTCAGTGGTCCTTTTTCTTCACAGGCAGCCCGTAGAGTTCCAGCCGATGCCCCATCAACCGGTACCCTAGCTTGGCAGCGATGCGTTCTTGCAGCGCCTCGATCTCGGGATCGACAAATTCGATCACTTCGCCGGTGTGCATGTCGATCAGATGGTCGTGGTGGTCGCGGTCTGCGGCCTCGTATCTTGCGCGGCCGTCGCCGAATTCGTGTTTTTCAAGAATGCCCGATTCCTCGAACAATTTGACGGTCCTGTACACTGTCGCCAGCGAAATGCGCGGGTCGACAGCCACGGCGCGGTTGTACAATTCTTCGACATCGGGATGGTCATCGGCAGATTCCAGCACGCCCGCGATGACCCGGCGTTGGTCGGTCAGGCGCAGGCCTTGTGCCTCGCAGCGGGAAAGGATGGTATCTGTCATGCGCAGTCCGGATATTCGTCTGTTCCCGTCTTAACGGCCGATCCATGCGCTGGCCAGACGTGATTGCCCATCACAGCCATGGCACCTTGATCCATGTACCACCCAACTGGCGGATCACGGCCCCCGTGCCGATCTTGAACCGTGCAAGGCCGGGGCTGTTGTGTGTATCGACGAGCCCCAGATCAAGCCTGCAATAGCCTTTTGTGGCATGGTCGCAGGCGGCGGCGATCAGGATCTTGTGATGCGCGCCGCACTGCCGCCCTGCATCGGATGTCCAGCCAAGGTGATAGGTGATGACCGGTGCGTGCCGCAAGAACAGCATTGCCGCGATAGGTGCGCCAGCCTGTGCTGCCGTATAGACCACAGCAGCATCGCGCCCCGTCGCGGCAAAGGCCGCGATCAGCGCATGGGGCAGAGCGCGGTAGCGCGCGCGGCGTTGTTGCGTATGTTCGGCCTGTAGCAGCCAGCTATGCGCGCGCGCGCAAAACGGCGCTGTTGTCAGCGTCAGATCGCCCGCCTTGCGCCATGTCGCGCGCCATTTGGGATGAAGCCGCGCCAGAATATCCCCGTCCAGCGGCATTTCGGCCACCGAGGCCGCGCTATGCGTCTGCCGGAACCCCGCCTGTCGCAACGCGGGATCTGGCATTTCGGCGTTGAGCAGGTGCAGCCGCGCCTGCCGCAAGGCGGCGATACGCTGTTGCGGCGACGTATCAAGGTCGAACACCGGCCCGCGCGAGGCGAAACGAATGCCCCAGCGCTGTACAATCTGCAAGCTGCCCCCCTGCGGCAGGGCCATGCTGCGCGTCACCACCCCCAAGGCGGACAGGGCGGCGGCAAAACGCGGATGCTGTTGCAGCGGATAGGGGCGGCTTTTCATGACTTGGTTAAGACATCAGATACCTAAGGCTGCGTTAATGGGCGCATGACAAACGAGAATCGTAAAACCCGCGCCGTGCATGGCGTCACAGCCCCGCCTGTGCGGCCCACTGTGCTGGGGGCGGCACTGGTCGCGGGGGCTGTCAGCTTGCCCGTCGGGATCACGATCCAGCTGATCAGCCTGCTGGTGCTTTAGGAACCGCGCATGGCCTTGGCCTCCACGGTTACCGCCACGGTTGCCGCCACGGTTGCCTCTGGCGCAAAGGTGCTATCCCAGCTGCACCAGCGCGTGGCGTTTCTTGCCGGCGCTCAGTTTGATCGGCTGTGCCAGCATCGTGGCATCGACCATCAGCCCCGCGTCCGTCAGCGGTTCGTCATTCAGCCGCGCGCCGTTTTCTGCGATCAGGCGCTTGGCTTCTTTGCCGGTGGCGGCAAGGCCCGCGCGCACGATGATCTGCGCAATCGACATGCCGTCGCCCAGTTCTGCGGCCCCCAGCGTCAGCGTGGGCAGGTCGTCACCAACACCGCCTTTTTCAAAGACTTCGCGCGCGGTGGCCTCTGCCGTCGTCGCAGCCTCGGCGCCGTGCAGCAGGGCGGTGACTTCATTGGCAAGGATGATCTTGGCGGCGTTGATATCGGAGCCTTGCAAGGCCCCCAGACGATTGCATTCGTCCAGCGGCAATTCGGTGTAAAGCTTCAGGAACCGCCCCGTATCGGCATCGGTCGTATTGCGCCAGAATTGCCAGAATTCGTAAGGCGACAGCATGTCGGCGTTCAGCCAGACAGCGCCCCCCGCAGATTTGCCCATCTTGCGCCCGTCGGATGTGGTCAGCAAGGGCGAGGTCAGGCCATAGATTTCATGGTCCAGCACCCGGCGTGTCAGGTCGATGCCGTTGATGATATTGCCCCATTGATCCGACCCGCCCATCTGCAACAGGCAGCCATAGCGCCGGTTGAGTTCCAGAAAATCATAGGCCTGCAGGATCATGTAGTTGAATTCGAGGAAGGACAAAGATTGTTCACGGTCCAGCCGCGATTTCACGCTTTCGAATGCCAGCATCCGGTTGACGCTGAAATGCCGCCCGATGTCGCGCAAAAAATCGAGGTAATTCAACTGATCCAGCCATTCGGCATTGTTCAGCATCAAGGCATCGGTTGGTCCGTCACCATAGGTCAGGTATTTGGCGAACACCTGCTGCATGCCTGCGATATTCGCGTCGATCTGGTCAGCTGTCAGCAAGGGGCGTTCATCGGCGCGAAAGCTGGGGTCACCGACCTTGGTCGTGCCGCCACCCATCAAGGTGATCGGCTGATGGCCGGTCTTTTGCAGCCAGCGCAGCATCATGATGTTCAGCAAATGCCCGACATGCAGCGATTTCGCTGTCGCGTCATAGCCAATATAGGTCGTCACCACCCCACGGCTGAGCGCATCGTCCAGTCCTTGATAATCGGTGCAATCAGCCAGAAAGCCGCGCTCCATCATCACGGACATGAAATCAGATTTGGGGTGGTAAGTCATGGATATGTTCCTAATCTCGCACCAGCACTCTATAATCAGCGCAAGTGATGAGGGAAAGCAGATGTTGGAGGGGATTGCCGTCACCGCGCTTGGCACCATGTCGGGCACGTCGCTTGACGGGGTCGATGCCGCAGTGGTCGAAACCGACGGCGTGCGTATTTTCGGGTTCGGGCCAGTCGCCTATCGCGCCTATAGCGTTGCGGAACAGGATGTGCTGCGCGCGGCCTTGGGCCTTTGGCCGGATCAGGATGTCACCGCTGCCGCCCGCATCGTCGAAGATGCGCATATCGCGGTGATGGCGGGGTTTCGCGATGTCGCGGTTGCGGGGTTTCACGGGCAGACATTGGCGCATGATCCGCGCGGGCGCGGCACGCATCAATGCGGCGACGGCGACAGGCTGGCCGCGGCGCTAAATTATCCGGTGGTCTGGGATTTTCGCAGTGCCGATGTTGCGGCAGGCGGGCAGGGCGCGCCACTGGCGCCGTTTTACCATTTCGCATTGGCCAAATGGATCGGGGCGCGCGCGCCGGTGGCGTTTTTGAACCTTGGTGGCGTTGGCAACCTGACATGGGTCGATCCGGCCTGCGCCGATCCGGCTGATCCGGGCGCCTTGCTGGCCTTTGATACCGGTCCTGCCAATGCGCCGATCAACGACGCGATGCGCGCGCGGCTGGGGCGGGGATATGACGACAACGGGCAGGTGGCGGCAGCGGGGGTGCCGGATGTCGCGTCGCTTGCTGCATTTTGCGCTGATCCCTATTTCGCCCTGCCGCCACCCAAGTCGCTGGACCGCGATCATTTTCGCGCGCTTGGTCCGGCCACAGCGCATCTGGGCGATGCCGATGCCATCGCCACGCTGACCCAAGCCGTGGTCTGGTCGGTTGCATCGGCAATGGCGCAATGCCCGCGCCCGCCTGCGCGGTTGCTGGTCACCGGCGGCGGGCGGCGCAATGCCACGCTGATGGCGGGGCTTGCTGCAATCTGCGGTTTGCCCGTCGATCCGGTCGAGGCGGTGGGGCTGGATGGTGACATGCTCGAAGCGCAGGCGTTTGGCTATCTTGCAGTGCGCGTGCTGCGCGGCTTGCCGATTTCTGCTCCCGGTACGACCGGTGTCCCAAGGCCCGCGCGCGGCGGGCGTGTGAGCGTCCCGCGCGGGCGGACCCAGACCTGACCCAGACCTGACCCGCACCAGCATGGTGGCCCTGCACGTTGTCGTATCGGCCAGGCACCCCGGGCCACGAAACGGGCTTAGCCATTCAAGTCACTTGATATTTTTTCGTGTCGATGTTGCGATTATAGCGCAAAATTAGGCGGATACTGGCCGAGCAGGGTGCATTTTGGGGTAAACGTAGCGGTTGAGTTCACACCGCCGTGAGGTGGTATTGAACCGAACTGTTTAGTTGTCAAATTCCGATCACAAGACAACCCAAAATGGAGAAGACAAATGACAACGACATTCAAATTCGTACGGACCGCTATGCTGGCAGCACCATTCGCAGTTGCAGCAGGCATGTCCGCCGCGGGCGGCCTGGCGCAGCCAGTGGAAACAGTGGCACCCACACCTGTCGCGCCCGCCCCCATGATGGCCAGCACCGACTGGACCGGGTTTTACGCCGGTGGCCAGCTTGGCTATGCTGATGTGACCGGCAGCGGTACGACCGCTGATGTCGATGGTGCGATCTATGGTGTGCATGGCGGCTATATGTATGATCTGGGTAGCGTCGTTCTGGGTGGCGAGGTCGATTACGACCTGAGCAGCATCGACAACGTGGCAGGCACCGCTGATCTGGACGATATCATGCGCGTCAAGGCGCGTGTCGGCTATGATGCAGGCGCGTTTCTGCCATATGTGACCGGCGGCGTCGTGCGGGCCAACACATCCGGTCCCGATCTGGAAGTCGACGGCGACTTTTACGGTCTGGGCGTTGCATATAAATATGCCGACAATATCGTGTTCGGTGGTGAAGTGCTGCAGCACAAGTTCTACGAAGGTGATGCAGCAACGCTTACCGACACATTGCGCGCCACAACGGCAACGGCCCGCGTGTCCTACCAGTTCTGATCTGACGCTTTGATCCGATCCAAGGGCCTGCGCATCACGCGTGGGCCCTTTTTTATTGCCATGGGCCGCGTTTGGCGCTAGGCGGATGGCATGAAAAGCATTTGCACCATCACCTGCTGCATTATTCCCTGCTGACATCCGTCGCGGGCCGCTTTTGTCGTTTCCTACCAGATCGCAAGCAGCTAAGCCCGCAGCATAACCCCGCGCGCGAGGCAACATGACCACCATCCGGCTGCACAACACCAAATCCCGCAAACGCGAAGATTTCATCCCCATCGACGCGCGCAATGTGCGGATGTATCTGTGCGGGCCGACGGTCTATGACCGCGCGCATCTGGGCAATGCCCGCCCGTCTTTGGTGTTTGACGTGCTGTTCCGGCTGCTGCGGCAGATTTATGGCGCCAAGCATGTGACCTATGTGCGCAATTTCACCGATGTCGATGACAAGATCAACGCGCGCGCCGCCGCTGCCGGCCGCGCTATTGGTGATATCACCGCCGAAACCATCGGCTGGTATCACGCGGATCTGGACGCGCTTGGGGCGTTGCGCCCGACCCACGAACCCCGCGCGACGCAATATATCGCGCAGATGATCGCGATGATCACCGATCTGATCGCCAAGAACCACGCCTATGAGGCCGAAGGCCATGTGCTGTTCGCCGTCGAAAGCTATGCTGAATATGGCGCGCTGTCGGGGCGGTCGATCGACGATATGATCGCCGGTGCGCGGGTGGAAATCGCGCCTTATAAACGCAATCCGATGGATTTCGTGCTGTGGAAACCCTCTGGTGATGGCGTGCCGGGGTGGGACAGCCCCTGGGGCTATGGCCGCCCGGGCTGGCATATCGAATGTTCGGCCATGGCGCATGATCTGCTGGGCGATAGTTTCGATATCCATGGCGGTGGCAATGACCTGCAATTCCCGCATCATGAAAACGAGATCGCGCAATCGGCCTGCGCCCATCCGCATGGCGAATTCGCCCGCTACTGGATTCACAACGAAATGTTGCAGGTCGAGGGCAAGAAAATGTCCAAATCTTTGGGCAATTTCTTTACCATCCGCGATCTTTTGGATCAGGGCATCCCCGGCGAGGTGATCCGCCTTGTGATGCTCGGCACGCATTACGGCAAGACCATGGACTGGACCGAGGCCCGCCGGTCCGAGGCTGACCTGACGCTGCGCCGCTGGTACGGTATCTTGCATGGGCATGGCTTCGGTCCTGATCTGATCCGCGCGCTGAAGGCGGATGGCAAATGGCAGGCAGATGCGGAATTTCTGGGCGTGCTGGCCAATGACCTGAACACACCCGGTGCCATTGCGCGGCTGCATGTGCTGGCCAAAGGCAAGACGCCTACGGCACTGGCGGGTTTCGCGCATGGATTGGACATGCTGGGTTTGGTGCGTGACTGGGCCGCGATCCCGCTTTTGGACGGGGCAGAGGCGGGGCCGGATGTGACGCCCGCCGTTGCCGCGCGTGTCGATGCGCTGCTCGCGGCGCGCGCCGCCGCCCGTGCCGCCAAGGATTGGGCGCAGGCCGATGACGTGCGCGATATTCTGACCAGCGCAGGCGTGCAGGTCACCGATGTGGGCGGGCAGGCGACATGGTCGCCGGGCCCAGATTTCGATGCCTCCAAACTGGGTGGGCTGTGATGGCACGCGACAGGCTCTATCTTTATGACACCACATTGCGTGACGGTGCGCAGACCCAAGGCGTGCAATTTTCAGCCAAGGAAAAACACAAGATTGCCTCTGTGTTGGACGGGCTTGGGCTGGATTACATCGAAGGTGGCTGGCCGGGGGCAAACCCGACCGATACGGAATTCTTTGCCAGCCCGCCCGTGACCCGCGCCCGTTTCACTGCCTTTGGCATGACAAAACGGCAGGGGCGGTCGGCGGACAACGACGATGTGCTGGCCGCTGTGCTGAATGCCGGCACAGCTGCGGTCTGCCTTGTCGGCAAGGCCCATGATTTCCACGTCACCACGGCGCTTGGCATCGGACTTGACGACAATGTCGCAAACATCCGCGACAGTTTTGCCCATCTGGCCACATTGGGGCGCGAGGCGCTGTTTGATGCCGAACATTTCTTTGATGGCTACAAGGCAAATCCGACCTATGCGCTGGAGGTGATCCACGCCGCCTTTGGCGCTGGCGCGCGCTGGATCGTGCTGTGCGACACCAACGGTGGCACCTTGCCCGACGACATTGCGCGCATCGTCACGGCGGTGATCGCCAGCGGTATCCCCGGCGATCATCTGGGGATTCATACCCATAACGATACCGAAACTGCCGTGGCGGGGTCATTGGCCGCCGTCATGGCCGGCGTCCGGCAGGTCCAAGGCACGCTGAACGGGCTGGGTGAACGCTGCGGCAATGCCAATCTGACGACGCTGATCCCGACATTGCTGCTCAAAGACCCCTATGCCAGCCGGTTCGACATCGGCGTCAGCCATGATGCCCTGCGCGGCCTGCGCCGCGCCTCGCGCCTGCTCGATGACATCCTGAACCGCGTGCCCACCAAACAGGCCGCCTATGTCGGGGCCTCGGCCTTTGCGCATAAATCGGGGCTGCACGCCAGCGCCATCGCCAAGGACCCAACCACCTACGAACATATCGACCCTGCTGCGGTCGGCAACAGCCGCATCGTGCCGATGTCCAATCAGGCGGGCCAGTCGAACCTGCGCGCGCGTCTGGCTGACGCCGGTATCACGGTTGCCGCCGACAACCCCGCCCTTGCCCGCATCGTCGAACGGATCAAGGAACGCGAGGCGCAGGGTTATGCCTATGACACCGCGCAGGCCAGTTTCGAACTGCTCGCGCGTGCTGAACTGGGCCTTTTGCCCAATTTCTTCGAGGTCAAACGCTACCGCGTCACCGTCGAACGCCGCCGCAACAAGCGCAACCAGATGGTATCGCTGTCCGAGGCCGTGGTCGTGACCAAGGTGCAGGGCCAGAAATTTCTCAACGTCAGCGAAAGCCTTGGCCCCGACGGCAGCGACCGCGGCCCGGTGAACGCATTGGCGCGCGCGCTGGCCAAGGACCTTGGCCCCTATCAGGCGATGATCGATGATATCGAACTGGTCGATTTCAAGGTCCGCATCACTGGCGGCGGCACAGAGGCCGTGACCCGCGTGATCATCGACAGCGAAGACGGGCAGGGCAACCGCTGGTCCACCGTGGGGGTGAGCGCGAATATCGTGGATGCCTCTTTTGACGCGCTGATCGACGCGATCAACTGGAAACTGGTGCGGGACGGCGCACAGGCATGAGCTTTGACGCCTGCGCCGCGCTGGTTGAAAAGGCTGATCCCGAACGGTTCCGCGCGATTATGGCAGCACCTGTTGCCGCACGGCGGCTGCTGTTCCCGGTCTATGCGTTCAACGTTGAAATCATCCGCGCGCCCTGGCTGACCAAAGAACCGATGATCGCGGAAATGCGCCTGCAATGGTGGCGCGACGCGCTAGAGGAAATCAAGGCAGGCGGCAGGGTGCGCAAACATGAGGTGGTTGATGCCTTGGCCGCCGTGCTGGATGCACAAGGGGCGGATCTGCTCGATGCAACCATCGCTGCGCGGCGCTGGGACATTTATACAGACCCTTTTGCGGATTGGGACGATTTCGACGCCTATATCCATGCCACCAGCGGCGCGCCGATGATCACCACAGCACGGCTGCTGGGGAACAAAAACGCGGCTCTCGTCAGTGATTTCGCCTATGCGACTGGTGTTGCGAACCTGTTGCGCGCGCTGCCGGTGCTGCTGGACCGCCAGCGCCAGCCGCTGCCGGACCAAAGTGCAGCCGCAATAGCAGATCTCGCGCAGCGCGCCTTGGCGCGCCTGGACGCCGCCCGCACCGCGCGGCGCGATCTGCCACATCATGCCAGCGCGCCGTTGCTGCTTGGCCATGTCGCGAAACCGATCCTGACCCAAGCGGCCAAACACCCCGCCGCCGCGCTGCATGGCAATCTTGAATTGACACCGCTACGCCAAAGCATGCGGCTGGCACATATCGCCCTGCGCGGCTGGTGGGTCTGAGACCGCAACTTCTTATTTCCAAAAATACTCGCCTTTTGCCGGACGCAGTCCGGGGTGCAAGCTGCACCGCTTAGGGCGCCACCACCCTGCGCTGGCGTGACAGCCAGATCAGCGATGCGCCCGCGAGTACCAGAAACGGGATCATCGCAAGGTTGACGGCGTTCCAGCCCTCGACCGTGGTGCCGCCCGCGCAATTCAGCAACCCGCCGCCCGCCAACGACGCGACAGTGACCATGCCAAACACCAGCATATCGTTCAGGCCCTGCACCTGCCCGCGTTCTTCGGGGCGGTGCGCACCGGCCAGCATGGTCGTGGCCCCGATAAAGCCAAAATTCCAGCCCATGCCCAAAAGCGCCAAAGCAACAAAGAAATTCGCCAGTTCCACCCCCGCGATTGCGACACCCCCCGCCATGGCGAGGATCACCAGCCCCGTCGCAATGATCTTTTCCACGCCAAAGCGGGCGATCAGATGGCCGGTGAAAAAGGACGGCGCAAACATCGCAATCACGTGCAGCGACACGATGTCATTGGCGTTGTTGGTGGTGAACCCACAGCCAACGACCGCCAATGGGGTCGAGGTCATGACAAGGTTCATCAGCGCATAAGACACCATCGCGCAGACGATCGCCACCACGATGCGCGGATCGCGCAGCAATTCCCGACGACTGCGGCCCTTGATCGGGTTCAGCACCTTGGGTTCGGACCTGCTGCCCTTGGGCAGGTCAAGCCAGTAGAACAGGCCAACGCCGACAAGGTTCAACAAGATGATCGCCATATAAGAGCCAAGAAACGGCACGACAAAGGCATCCTGCGCCAGCTTGTTCAATTGCGGCCCGATCACGGCCGAGAGCAGCCCACCCGCCATGACAAAGGAAATCGCCTTGGGCCGGAACGCCTCAGAGGCGGTATCGGTCGCGGCAAAGCGGTAAAACCCTTGCGCGGACATGTAGATGCCGCTCAGGTACGACCCCACCAGCAACAAAAAGAACGACCCGGTATAAAGCCCGTAGGCCGATACTGCCGCCCCCATCGCGCCCGCGAAGGCACCGATCATAAAGCCGAACCGCCGCCCGTTGCGCTGCATCAGCGGGCTGATCCATGGCGCGGTCGTCATCGAGCCGAACACGATCATCGAAATCGGTAAGGTGGCAAAACACGGATTGCTGGCCAGTTGTCCGCCCGCCAGCCCGCCGATCACGAACATCATCGGCAATTGCGCGCCCAAAATGGCCTGTGCCAGTACCAGAACTGTCACATTACGTTTCGCGCGGCTATCGTCGATCATATCCATGCGCGAATTGCTACGCCGCGGTTTCGGGGCTGACAATGGCGAAAGCGTCGATCAGATGCGCAAAAGATCCCGCCACGCGCCCCGCGATCAGCCCCATGGGTGGCAAGGCGGCACCTGTCGCATCACTGGCAGTAAACAGAGGCGTGCCGTCGGCGCGCAATGTGCTGGCGTAATGGAATTCATGGCCGGCCCAGTGTCCCGCAAAGGGGCCTTGTGCTGCATGCAGATGCCGGTAGCCCAGATGCAATTTACGCTGCGCAAAGGATGTCTCTAACCGCAGCAGCCCCGCCATCGCGTGCCGCGTGCCACCCCCATCGACCAGCCCGTCACCCAGCACCATATAGCCGCCACATTCGCCATAGATCAGTGCCTTGGAATGGCGCAGGCTGTCCATGAACCGCGCGTTCGCCGCAATCCGGCCCGCGTGCAGTTCGGGATAGCCGCCCGGTAGATAGATGAAATCTGCGTCTGGCATCGGATCATCGGCGAGGGGCGAGAAAAACTGCAATTCCGCCCCGCCTGCGCGCCAATCTTTCAGCAGATGCGGATAGGCAAAGGCAAAGGCCGCGTCGCGCGCGATGGCGATGCGTTGGGCGGGGGGGGCCATACGGTGCGAGGCCCCGGCGCAGGGCCGGGGCGTGTTGAGCTTTTGCAGTGCGGTCAGGTCCAGATGCTGTGTCACAAGATCGGCGGCGTGGTCGAGGAACGCCTCTAGATCAGGGCGTTCTTGTGCCTGCACCAGCCCCAGATGCCGTGATCCCAGATGCAAGGCCGCATCGCGCGGGAGTGCGCCAAAGACCGTGATATCCTGCAAGGCGGCGCGCAGCATCGCCTCGTGCCGAGGCGAGCCTACGTTGTTGAGGATCACACCTGCGACCCGCAGATCAGGATCATAGCGCATGAAGCCCTGCGCGAGCGCACCCACCGATCCTGCCATGCGCCCTGCGTCGATCACCAGCACCGCGGGCAGGTGCAGGATTTTTGCCAGATCGGCGCTGGAGCCTTTGCCTGCGGGTGGCGCGCCGTCGAACAGGCCCATTGCGCCTTCGACGATCAGCGGGCCGCTGCCTGCGGCCAGTGCCCTGATCCGGTCTTGCGTCATCGCCCAGGCATCAAGGTTCACACATGGCCCGCCAGAGGCTGCGGCATGAAAGGCGGGGTCGATGTAATCGGGGCCGGATTTGGCGCTGCGGACGGGGTTTATGCGACTGAACGCGCGCAAGAGCCCCAGTGTGACCGTCGTCTTGCCGCTGCCCGAGGCGGGGGCGCTGATCAGAAAGGACATAGGTCCCTCCGGGACGCCTCCGGCGGGAGTATTTTGGGAAATAAGAAGACGGGCATCAGGCCGATTCGGCGGCGCGGCCCCGGCCCAAAGGGTCGAGGTTGCGCGCAGGCGCGCCTGCCGCCATGCCTTGCCAATCGAGGACCTGCCGCATCAGCACCGATTGGCCGACGCAGATGATCGCGGGTGGTTCGAGCTTGGCCGCGGCGATATCATCGACGATCGTGCCAAGCGTTGTTTCGAGCACGTGCTGGTCCTGTGTTGTCGCGGTGGTCACCACGGCGACGGGTTCATGCAGGCTGCGTCCGGCGGCGATCAGGTGACCTGCGATCTGGGCGATATGTTTCATCCCCATATAGATCACGATCACCTGAGATCCTTTTGATATACTTGCCCAATCAAGATTACCCGGCGTGTTGCCGGATTGGTCGTGGCCGGTCACGAAAGTCACGGACTGGTTCACGTCGCGGTGCGTGACGGGGATGCCCGCGTAGGCCAGCCCGCCGATGCCCGCGCTGATCCCCGGAATGATCCTGATCGGCACGCCGTGTTGCACCAGGGTCTGCGCCTCTTCGCCGCCGCGCCCAAAGACGAAAGGATCGCCGCCCTTGAGCCGCAGCACCCGTTTGCCCGCGCGCGCCAGATCGACCAGCCGTAGTGAAATGTCGCGCTGCTTGGCCGAAGGTTTGCCGCCGCGTTTGCCGGCATAGATCAGTTCCGCCCGCGGCGCCCAGTCGAGGATCGCTTCTTGCACCAGCGCGTCATAGATCACCACATCGGCCTGCCGCAGCGCGTTCAGCGCATGCAGCGTGAGCAGTCCCGGATCGCCCGGGCCAGCCCCGCAGAGCCAGACCCAGCCGGGTTGCATGATGGGCCAATCATGGCCGGGAAGGGGGGGCGCGTTATCCATGTAGCCGTTATGCCGCGATTTGTGCCGCAGGGAAAGCGGTGTTGCGACCTGCGATTGCCGATTGCCGTCATCCGCGCTGCTGCCTATCGTCGCGCCGATGACACGCAAACCCCAGACCGAATTGCGCCGTGGCTGGACCACGGGCGCCTGTGCGACAGCGGCGACCAAGGCGGCGCTGGTCCGGCTATGGGGCGGGGTATTTCCGCGCGACGTCACCATCACCCTGCCCAAGGGCGAGATGCCCAGCTTTCCGCTGGCCTTGGCCGAGGCGGGCGCGGGTTGGGCCAGTGTCGGGATCACCAAGGATGCGGGCGATGATCCTGATGTCACCCATGGTGCATTGATTGTCGTGCGGGTGTCCGCGTCGGCTGGCGGTGTGGTGTTCAAGGCGGGGGATGGTGTGGGCATGGTCACCAAGGCCGGTCTGCCGATTGCTGTGGGCGAGCCTGCAATCAACCCCGTGCCGCGCCAGATGATGACCGATGTTGTGGCCGAGATGGCCCTACTCTATGGGCAAAGCCCGGATGTCGTCATTGAGATATCGGTGCCGGGCGGGGCAGAGATCGCGCTGAAGACATGGAACCCCCGTCTGGGCATCGCGGGGGGGCTGTCGATTCTTGGGACCACCGGGATCGTGCGGCCGTTTTCCTGTGCCGCATGGATTGCATCCATCCATCGCGGCATCGACGTGGCGCGTGCGGATGGGCTGGTCCATGTCGCGGGTTGCACGGGGGCCACATCGGAAACCGTGGTGCAGGCGATCTATGGTCTGCCCGATCATGCGATGCTGGATATGGGTGATTTCGCGGGGGGCATGCTGAAATATCTGGCGAAACACCCGGTGCCGCGTGTCACCATCGGTGGTGGCATCGGCAAGATCACCAAGCTGGCCCAAGGGGCGATGGACCTGCATTCGGCGCGGTCGCAGGTGGATTTTGGCGGGCTCGCGCGGATGCTGGATGATCCACGGCTGGCCGATGCCAATACCGCGCTGGAGGCGTATCAGATCGCGGGCCCCCCGCTCGCGCAGGCGGTGGCGGAGGCAGCTTTAGCGCAGGTCAGCGCGCGGTTTGCAGGCATGACCTTTGATATCATCGTGATTGACCGCGCGGGGGCTGTGCTGGCGAGGGCTGGGATATGACGCTGCTTTTGCTGGCAGGCACGGCAGAGGCGCGCGCGCTTGCCACGGCCTTGCAGGGCCAAGATGTGATCGCCTCTTTGGCAGGGGCCACGCGTGATCCGGCACTCTTGCCCGTGCCAGTGCATAGCGGCGGGTTTGGCGGTGTTGAGGGGTTCGCCGCCTTTCTGGCGCAGCATGAAATCCATGCCGTGCTGGATGCAACCCATCCTTATGCCGCGCGGATCACGCAGCGCTCGGCCATGGTCTGCGCGGATATGGGCGTGCCGTTTTGCCAGCTGTTGCGTCCGCCTTGGGTGGCAGGGCCGGGGGATGATTGGACCGAAATCGCCAGCGAAGACAAGGCCGCAGAGCATATTCCACAGGGGGCAACCGTATTTCTTGGTACTGGCCGCCAGACGCTGGACGGTTTTGCCAATCTGACCGGCCGGCGCGTGATCTGTCGCCAGATTGATGCGCCCGAGCGGCCGTTTCCGTTTGATGGCGGGGAATTTCTGGTCGGACGCCCGCCGTTTTCGGTGGCCGATGAAATCGCGCTGTTCCGCCGTCTGGGGGTGGATTGGCTGGTCGTGAAGAATGCGGGCGGGCAAGCGAGTGCCACAAAACTGGTGGCCGCGCGCGATCTGCGTATTCCGGTGTTGATGATCGCGCGCCCCGCTTTGGGCGCGTGGTCCCAAGTGGCCAGTGTCGAGGCGGCCTTGGCCTGGGTGGCGCGCTTGTGATCGTGCGGGTCATCACATCGGATACCTGCATCCGTGAAGGCGCGGAACATCTGGCACGGATCGAGCCGCGCTTTGCCGCGATCATCCCCGATTTGCAGCCTTTGCCCCTGCGGTTGAAACCGGACGGGTTTGCCGCCCTGTTGGGGGCGATTGTCAGCCAGCAGGTCAGCGTGGCCTCGGCCAATGCCATCATGGGGCGGCTGGTGGCGGCGGGTATGGATGATCCGCGCGCCATTGCCCTGGCCAGTGCCGAGGACCTGCGCGCCTTGGGGCTGAGCGCGCAAAAGGCACGTTACGCCAAGGCGCTGGCGCTGGCCGATCTGGATTATCCGGGGCTGCACGCCTTGCCCAATGACGCGGTGATCGCACAATTGACGCAGGTCACGGGTATCGGCGTCTGGACGGCGGAAATCTATGCGATGTTTTCTCTGGGCCGCGCCGATGTCTTTGCCCCCGGCGATCTGGCCCTGCAAGAGGCGGCGCGCGTGATCTTTGATCTGCCAGACCGGCCCCGCGACACGGCGCTGCGCGCGATGGCGCAAGCCTGGGCGCCGTGGCGGTCGGTTGCAGCGCGGGTCATGTGGGCCTATTACGCGATAATAAAGGACAGGGAAGGGATCAGATGACACGGGCACTTCAGGCGCAGCGGCGCGAACCGCTCTCGGGTGAAACGCAATCTTGCGTGATTTTTCTGCATGGCTATGGCGCGAATGGCGCGGATCTGATCGGGCTGGCCGATCCTTTAGCCGAGCATCTGCCCGACACGCTGTTTCTGGCCCCCGACGCACCCGAAGGCTGCGCCGGTGCGCCGATGGGATACCAATGGTTCCCGATCCCCTGGATCGACGGGTCAAGCGAGGAAGAAAGCCAGGCCGGCCTGCAACGCGCCGCCGATGATCTGGATGCGTTTCTAGACGGGGTCATGGTGGACGAAGACCTGTTGCCCGAACAGGTGATCGTGCTGGGTTTCAGCCAAGGCACAATGATGGCGCTGCATGTCGTGCCGCGCCGAGAAGACCCGGTTGCGGGGCTCGTCGCCTTTTCGGGGCGGCTGTTGCTGGCGGACCTTTTGGCCGACGAGGCGCAATGCCGCCCACCTGTTCTGTTGATCCATGGCGACCAAGATGACGTGGTGCCGCCGCAATCGCTGCCGATGGCCGCAGAGGCGTTGCAGCAGGCCGGCTGGACCGAAGTCTACGCCCATGTCATGAAAGGCACCGCCCACGGCATCGCCCCTGACGGGTTGCAAGTGGCGCTGGCGTTCATGCGCGACCGGCTGGGGATGGAATGACCGGCGCATCCTGACTGGCCCTGCGTTTGTTTGGCACATATTGTGGGGGTTGTCACAAATCTGACGCGAGATATAGTCATGGTGAAAGCGCTGCGGAAACGCCGGTACGCAAGGCATCTGCACGCAATACGCGGGATTGATGACGATGGCTCAGACAGAATTTCGGACCGACTTTGTGCGCTCCTCGGGGGCATTGAAACATTTCCCCGCGCTTGTGCTGAACGCGGATTACCGGCCCTTGTCCTATTACCCACTGTCTTTGTGGCCCTGGCAAGAGGCGGTCAAGGCCGCATGGCTGGACCGCGTTGTGATCGTCAGCGAATATGCCGAAACCGTGCGCAGCCCGTCAACCGAGATCCGTATCCCATCGGTTGTCGTGCTCAAGGAATATGTCACCCCGCAACGGCAGGTCGCCTTTACCCGGTTCAACCTGTTCCTGCGCGATGAGTTTTGCTGCCAATATTGCGGGGCCAAGGGTGATCTGACCTTTGACCATGTCGTGCCGCGCGCGGCGGGGGGTGTGACAAGCTGGGAAAATGTCGTTGCCGCCTGTAGCGGCTGCAACCTGCGCAAAGGGTCGAAATCGCTGCGCCAATCGGGCATGTCGCTGCGCAAGCCGCCGCGGCGCCCGGCCGCGTCGCAATTGCACAACGTGGGGCGCAAATTTCCGCCAAACCACCTGCATCACAGCTGGTTGGATTATCTGTATTGGGATGCCGAGCTGGACGCGTGACCCGACGCTTGGGCTTTGGCCATCGGTGTCAGCTCTGGCCGGCACGAAACCCCGCTGCCAGCCCGCGCCATGCGTGTCCTGCGCTCAGGTGGCAAAGCCTGTAGACAGGCAAGCAAAGATGCTTTAGCCAGCGAGCGTTAGCGCTAACGAAATTGCAGCACAGCGGAGCAAGTCATGGTTTCTCGCGTCATACCTGTTGAAACCTTTGATCTGGTGATCTTTGGTGGCACCGGCGATCTGGCCCGCCGCAAGATCCTGCCGGGACTGTTCCGCCGGTTCCGGTCTGGCCAGATGCCCGAAGGATCGCGGATCATCGGGGCCGCGCGCTCAGAGATCGACAGCGACGGTTACCGCGCGATGATCGCCGAGGCGATTGCCGAATTCGGCGGCGACGAAGCCTCCGACAGCGACAGTTTGGCCGCCTTTCTGGCCACGCTTGATTATGTCGCGATCGACGCCAAGGGCGATGGCGGTTGGGCTGATCTGGCGCAAAAGGTCCGGTCAGACGTGGTGCAGGCGTTCTATTTCTCGGTTGCCCCGTCGCTGTTCGGCGATCTGGCCGAACGGCTGCACAGCCACAAGATCGCAACGCCCGACAGCCGGATCGTTGTGGAAAAGCCCTTTGGCCGCGATCTGGACACCGCCCGCGCGCTGAACGCGGTGCTGTCGACGCATTTCAACGAAGATCAGATTTACCGCATTGACCATTATCTGGGCAAGGAAACTGTCCAGAACCTGATGGCGGTGCGGTTTGGCAACGTGCTGTTCGAACCTTTGTGGAACAACCATTACGTCGATCACATCCAGATCACCGTGGCCGAAACCGTCAGTGTTGCAGGGCGGGGGTCGTATTATGACAAATCGGGCGCGATGCGTGACATGGTGCAGAACCACTTGATGCAGCTGTTGTGCCTGATCGCGATGGAACCGCCCAGCCGGTTTGGCGCGGACGAGGTGCGTGATGAAAAGCTCAAGGTGATCCGCGCCTTGCAGCCTGTTGCCCCGCATCACATCGTACGTGGCCAGTATGACGCCGGCCCCGACGGCCCGAGCTATCGTAACGATGCCGAAAATCCGCGCAGCTTTACCGAAAGCTTTGTCGCTCTCAAATGCCATATCGCCAATTGGCGCTGGGCGGGCGTGCCGTTCTATCTGCGCACTGGCAAGCGGATGAAAGCGCGGTCATCCGAGATTACCGTGGTGTTCAAAGACCTTGGTCACACGATTTTCGAAGGCGATACCGCGCGCCACCGCAATATCCTGTCGATCCGCCTGCAACCCAACGAAGGCATGGATTTGCAGGTCACGATCAAGGAACCCGGACCGGGTGGCATGCGTTTGATCGACGTGCCTTTGGACATGACCTTTGCCGACGCTTTGGGTGCCGATGCAGAGGAGGTGACAGATGCCTATGAGCGGCTGATCATGGATGTGATCCGCGGCAACCAGACCCTGTTCATGCGCGGTGACGAGGTCGAGGCGGCTTGGCGCTGGACCGACCCGATTATCCAGGGCTGGGAGGCGCGCAACGACGTGCCGAAACTATATGATGCAGGGTCCACTGGCCCCGAAGACGCAATGATGCTGTTGCACCGTGACGGCCGTAAATGGCGCGAAGTCAAAGGCTAGATTGATGGATCTGATTGAATACCCCGATGCCGAGCTGATGATGATGCGGCTGGCTGATGTGCTGGCCAGCCAGATCAAACAGGCGCTGTTGACGCAGGACCGCGCGTCCTTGGCCGTGCCGGGGGGGACCACGCCGGGGCCGATTTTCGACACGCTTTGCGCTGTCGATCTGGATTGGTCGCGCGTCGATGTGCTGCTGACCGACGAACGCTGGGTGCCTGAAACATCAGACCGGTCCAACACCGCGCTGTTGCGTCGCCGCTTGCTGGTGAACCGCGCAGCCGCGGCGCGGTTGATCCCGCTTTACGCTGATGCCCAAGCGCCAGAGGATCGGCTGGCCGATCTGGCCGCTGGGTTGGAACCCGTATTACCGCTGTCTGTCGTGCTGCTGGGTATGGGGGCCGATATGCATACCGCGTCGCTATTTGCGGGTGCCGACCAGCTGGAGCTTGCCCTGACGGGCGACGCCCCTCTTGTCGCGATGCGCGCACCCGGTGCGCCTGAACCCCGCATCACCCTGTCGGCAGCGGTGCTGAACGCCGCGATGCGCCGCCATATCGTGATTGTTGGCCCGCAAAAGCGCGCAGCACTGGATCAGGCGCAGGGTCTTGACCCGCAGGACGCCCCCGTCGCTGCCGTGCTGAAAGACACAACCGTGCATTGGGCGGAGGCATAGATGGTCTGGGACAACCTGCGCGCCCATCACGCGGCCACCGCCGAGCGGCGTTTTGAAACCCTGCTGGATACCGCCCGTGCGGCGGATTTCAGCGCCACGGCGGGCGATATGGTGCTGGACTATGCCAAGACCAATATCGACGCTGCCGCGCGTGATTTGCTGTTCGCCTTGCTTGATCAGACCGGCGTGGCCGCCAAGCGAGAAGCGATGTTCACAGGTGCCGCGATCAACGAAACCGAAGGGCGCGCCGTATTGCATACGGCGTTACGCAACCTTGATGGCGGGCCGGTCATGGTCGACGGGGCCGATGTCATGCCCGATGTGCTGGCCACGCTGGCGCGGATGGCTGATTTCGCCCGCGCCGTGCGTGACGGCAGCTATCAGGGGCAGGGTGGCCGGATCACCGATGTCGTCAATATCGGCATCGGCGGGTCCGACCTTGGGCCGGCGATGGCTGTGCGTGCCTTGGCGCCTTATCACGACGGCCCGCGTTGCCATTTCGTCAGCAATGTGGACCCTGCCGATATCGCGGCTGTGCTGCGCCAGTGTGATCCCGCGACGACGCTGGTGATCGTGGCATCCAAGACCTTTACCACGATCGAGACGATGACCAATGCGCGCACCGCCCAAGCCTGGATGGCGCAGTCTGTCAGCGATACGGGCGCGCAATTTGCCGCCCTGTCGACCGCTGCCGACAAAACCGCCGCTTTCGGGATCGCCCCGTCGCGCGTCTTCGGTTTCGCCGATTGGGTCGGCGGGCGTTATTCGCTTTGGGGGCCGATTGGCCTGTCCTTGATGATTGCCATCGGGCCAGAGGCATTCCGCGCCTTCCTGCGCGGCGCGCAGGCGATGGACCAGCATTTCCGCGCGGCAGACTGGCATGAAAACCTGCCCGCGCTGCTGGCCGTTGTCGGCATATGGCACAACCAGATTTGCGGCTATCCGACACGCGCTGTGCTGCCTTATGACAATAATCTCAACCGTTTACCTGCCTATCTTCAGCAATTGGAGATGGAAAGCAACGGCAAGGGTGTGGCGATGGACGGGACCGATCTGCCCCGTGCCAGCGGCCCTGTCGTCTGGGGCGAACCTGGCACCAACGGGCAGCATGCGTTCTATCAATTGATCCATCAGGGTACCGGCGTGGTGCCTTGCGAATTCCTGGTCGCCGCGCGCGGGCATGAGGATGACCTGCACCACCAGCACCAATTGCTGGTCGCCAATTGCCTTGCCCAATCAGAGGCGCTGATGCGCGGCCGCAATCTGGACGAGGCGCGTGCCAGCATCGCAGACAAGTTCACCGGCGACGAATTGGACCGCCAAGCGCGCCACCGCGTGTTCACCGGCAACCGGCCATCCGTGACCATCGCCTATCCGCAGCTGACGCCCTTTGTGCTGGGGCAGATCATCGCGCTTTATGAACATCGCGTGTTTGTCGAAGGGGTTGTCTTGGGCCTCAATTCCTATGACCAATGGGGTGTTGAACTGGGCAAGGAACTGGCGACCGCGCTGCAACCTGTCGTCGAAGCGCGCGCCGGTCTGGACGGCAAGGATGCATCGACCGCAGCACTTGTCGGGTTTTTGCAGCGTAACGGGGTCTGACGACCCGCTTGATTTGGGAATTGTGCGAATGGCGGCTTATGCACCGTTTTTGATGTCACTGATCCTGATCGCCGCCATGGTGATCGAAATGCGCGATGGGCGCTTGCCGAACCTGCTGACCATGTTGCCTTTTGTGGTGTTCATGGCGCTGATCGTCACCGCCCCGGACCCTGCGGTCTTTGCCGGTCGGCTGGTCGGCGCGGCGATGGTGTTCGTGGTTGGGCTGGTGCTGTTCGCTGTCGCGGGTTTTGGCGCGGGGGCGGTCAAGCTGTTGACGGGGCTTGCGCTGTTCATCCCGCCTGAAGATGCGCTGGCCACTTTTGCCATCTTTATCGTGACGATGTTTGGCGGCACGTTCATTATCTTGCAGCTTCACAAACGGTTCGCCGCGCAGGGCAGCAAATGGGTGATCCTGAACAAGCGCGTTTTGCCGATGAGCTTGCCCATCGGCATCGCGGGGCTGTGTGCCTTTTGGCTGATCTAAGCGTCAGATCGCGGCTGTGACGATGATTTCCACGTCATAATCCGGCGTTGCCAGTTTCGCCTCGCCGGTCCAGCGGGCGGGGCCACGGCCCTCGGGCACCCAGGCATCCCAGACAGCATTCATCGCGGCGAATTGTGTGCTGATGTCCGACAGCCAGATCTGCGCGGTCAGGACCTTTGTTTTGTCGGTGCCAGCCTCTGCCAGAAGTGCGTCGATCTGCGACAGGATCGCCGCCGTCTGTTCAGCCACCGTGGCCCCCGGCGTGCCGACTTGACCCGCCAGATAGGCGATGCCGTTATGGGTGACGAGCTGGCTCATGCGGGCGTTTGTGTGGTGACGGGTGATATCAGACATGGGGTGGGCTTTCTGGGGTGACAGGGATTGGAGCGGGTGAAGGGAATCGAACCCTCGTATTCAGCTTGGGAAGCTGCTGCTCTACCATTGAGCTACACCCGCGCGCTGCAATCAGGTAATTGCGTCACCCGCTGCCGTCAAGCGCCGATTACCGCCGCCCGCGCCGGCGCGGCCCACGGTCGCCGCCTTGGTTATGGTTGATCTGCGGGATCTTGACGATGGAATTGAGGATCGGGAAAGGTTCCACCGCGTTCGGAATGGCCGAGGCATTGACGAAATGTTCTTGAAAACGCGGCTCGATCGCGGTCTCGATCTTGTGGATCTGGCGTACGATGGTTTCTATTTCGCGCCGCGCATCGGTGTTGAGAAGCGCGATCCGCGCGCCGGTGCCAGCGGCGTTGCCCGCGCTGGTGACCTTGTCCAAAGGCGCATCGGGGATCATGCCCAAAACCATCGCGTGTTTGGGGCTGATATGCGCGCCAAAGGCACCGGCCAGCACGACGCGGTCCACCTTGTCGACACCGAACTTGTCCATCAACAGCCGCGCGCCGGAATAAAGCGCGGCCTTGGCCATCTGGATTTGCCGCACATCGGTATTGGTGACGGTGATCAGCGGGCCACCCGCCGCCGTGCCATCGTAGAGCAGATAGGAATTGGTGCGCCCGTCGGCAAAGCAATTGGGCGATCCGGTCTGGTCGGCCGATCCGATCAGCCCCGGCCCGTCGACGATGCCCGCCATGCGCATTTCGGCGATCACCTCGATGATGCCGGACCCGCAGATGCCGGTCACGCCGGTCTGGGCGATGGTATCGCCGAACCCGTCTTCGTCGGACCAGATATCGCTGCCGATCACCTTGAAGCGGGGCAGTTTCGTGACGGGGTCGATTTCCACATGCTCGATAGCGCCCGGCGCGGCGCGCTGGCCCGAACTGATCTGTGCGCCCTCGAACGCGGGGCCGGTGGGCGATGAACAGGCCAGCACTTTTTCGCGGTTGCCCAACAGGATTTCGGCATTGGTGCCGACATCGACGATCAGCACAAGGTCTTCGGATTTGTCGGGTGCCTCTGACAGCGCCACGGCCGCCGCATCAGCGCCCACATGCCCCGCGATACAGGGCAGGATATAGACGCGCGCAGCCGGATGCAGGTTCAAATCCAGTTCCAGCGCGCGCAGCGACAGCGCGTCGGAGGTGGCCAGCGCAAAGGGTGCTTGCCCCAGCTCATAGGCGTCGATGCCAAGGAACAGATGATGCATGACCGGATTGCAGACAAAGACCGCATCCATAATCAGGTCGCGGTCGATCTGCGCCTCTGACGCGATCTGCACGAACAGCGCGTTCATGCCTTCGCGCACGGCGCGGGTCATTTCGTCCGATCCGGTGGGGTTCATCATACCATAGCTGACCCGGCTCATCAGGTCCTCGCCAAAGCGGATTTGCGGGTTCATGATGCCCGATGACGCCACAACCTCGCCCGAGCGCAGATCGCACAGATGGGCGGCAATGGTGGTGGACCCCAGATCGACGGCAAGGCCATAGATCGTGCCTTCGTAAAAGCCCGGCCAGATCGCCACGATCCGCGGCGAAAACACCGCATCACCCAGATGGACGGCGACGGTGACGCGCCATGCGCCTTTGCGCAGCGCCTTTTGCAGGTTGCGCAAAACGCCCAGATCAGCCTCGAGCGCGGGCAGGGCCCAGTCGCGGCGCAGCGCGATGACCAGCCGTTCCAGATCGCCCGAGGGGTCGTGCATGTCGGGTTCTTCGACCTCGACATAATACAGCCGTGTGGACGGGTTCATCGTGATTTCGCGCACTTCGGCGCGTTTGCGCACGACTTGTTTGTGGACCTGGCTTTCGGCAGGCACGTCGATCACGACATCACCCCTGATCTGCGCCTGACAGCCAAGGCGGCGGCCCTGTTTCAGACCACGGATGCTGTCGTAACGTTCCTCGACGCTGTTCCACTCGGACAAAGCGTCGGGGGCGACGGTGACGCCATGCTTGGAAAATTCGCCATAGGACGGGGTGATCTGGCATTTCGAACAGATGCCGCGCCCGCCACAAACGGAATCAAGATCCACCCCCAATTGCCGCGCCGCCGTCAGGACAGGCGTGCCGACGGGGAAATGCCCTCGCTTGCCGGAGGGGGTGAAAATCACAAGAGGGTCGGTGGTCATCAGAGGTGCCTTTATTGCCTTGCCCCTACATATCGCGCGTCGCAGCCCAGGGAAGGGCGGTATCCGTCAATCCGTATGATAAGAGCGGCATGGCGGGGCGGCGGGGTGAACCCCGCCCTACGAGACATCGTGTAGGTCGGGGTTCACCCCGACTCTACCGCACCACATCCACGCCCCAGAGCCAGACCGCCAGCGGCACCGGCGCCGTGGCAAGGGCGATCACCAAAAGCGTCGCGGTAGTCCCGAACAGCCGGCTCAGCCCTGCGACCAGCATGATCCCGCCGCCACCGCCTACCGCGATATTGCCCGGCGTGTTGATCGCGATGGCAAGGGTCGCATAGCGGTATTTCACCACGACCGGCCCCAGCCAGGCGGGCAGCTTTTGCTGCAGCAGCCGCAGCCGGTCAGCGCGCGCAAGGCCGTCCACCCGGTCCAGCCAGCCCGCCAGCCGGTGCAACCGCAGCCCCCGCAGCAGCCCGATCAGCCACAGCAGCGACACATATTGCCCGATCACAAAGGCCAGCGACAGCCCGCAAACCGTGGCAAGATAGACGAAAGGCGCGGCCTTGGCCCCTTGGATGATCAACAGCGCCACGCCGATTTCGACGCCAGGGACAAAGGGCGTGGCCAGAACGATGGCATACAGGATCAGCACAGCCACCATCAGCCCTGACATCGCGCGCAATGCTGCATCCTGTTCCAGCCGCACGATCTGTGTCTGCAGCCAGTCAAACCCCAGCACAGCCAGCCCAACCACCGCCAGTACCGCACAAAAGCGCAGCCCGAGCCGGACAAGATAGGCCGGTCTGGGCAGGTCGGGACAGGGGTGCTGGTCAATCATGCCGCACCATGCGCGGGCGGCTTTGCGGCTTCAAGCGGTGATTTGACCTTTCGGCGCGGGACTATCCATGCGATAGGGACGCGCCAACAGCCCCCGAACGGAGACAGGTTGATGGAGATTCGTGAAGCCCTGACATTTGATGACGTCTTGCTGGTCCCTGCAGCATCGAGCGTCTTGCCATCGACGGCGGATACACGCACCCGCGTGACGGGGTCCATCGCGATGAACATCCCCTTGTTGTCCAGCGCCATGGATACCGTGACCGAGGCGCGCATGGCCATTGCGATGGCACAGGCGGGCGGCATCGGCGTTGTCCACAAGAACCTTGATATCGCGCAGCAGGCCAATGAAATCCGGCGCGTGAAACGGTTTGTATCTGGCACGGTCTATAACCCGATCACGCTTCGCCCCGACCAGACGCTGGCCGATGCCAAGGATCTGATGGACCGCTACCGCGTCACCGGTTTTCCGGTCGTTGGCCCCGATGGCCGGGTGATCGGTATCGTCACCAACCGCGACATGCGCTTTGCGCAGGACGATAAAACCCCCGTCAGCGTGATGATGACGACCGAAAATCTGGCGATCCTGCATGAACCTGCGGATCTGGACGAAGCGCGTTCCCTGATGCAGGCCCGTCGCATCGAAAAGCTGCTGATCACCGATCATGCAGGCAAGCTGACCGGTCTTTTGACGCTCAAAGACAGCGAACAGGCCGTGCTGAACCCGATGGCCTGCAAGGATGCGCTGGGGCGGCTGCGGGTGGCTGCTGCGTCCGGCGTTGGCGATGCAGGGTTTGAACGGTCGCAGGCGCTGATCGATGCAGGCGTTGACATGATCGTGATCGACACCGCACATGGCCATTCCGAAGGCGTAGCGCGCGCTGTCGAACGGGTCAAGGCGCTGTCGAACGAGGTCCAGATCGTTGCAGGCAATATCGCCACCGGAGAGGCCGCGCGCGCCCTGATCGGCGTAGGCGCTGACGCGGTCAAGGTCGGTATCGGCCCCGGGTCGATCTGCACCACGCGCATGGTGGCCGGTGTCGGCGTGCCGCAGCTGACCGCGATCATGGATTGTGCGCAGGCCGCGGGCGACGTGCCGGTGATCGCCGATGGCGGCATCAAGTTTTCGGGCGATTTTGCCAAGGCGATTGCGGCGGGGGCGTCTTGTGCCATGGTCGGCTCGATGATCGCCGGCACCGACGAAAGCCCGGGCGAGGTGATCCTCTATCAGGGTCGGTCGTTCAAGGCTTACCGTGGCATGGGCAGCCTTGGCGCGATGGCCAGCGGCTCTGCCGACCGTTATTTCCAGAAAGAGGCCGCCAGCGACAAGCTGGTCCCCGAAGGCATCGAGGGCCAGGTGCCTTACAAAGGCTCTGCGCATGCGGTGGTGCATCAGCTGGTGGGCGGCTTGCGCGCAGCGATGGGGTACACCGGCTGCGCCACGGTCGAGGAAATGCGCAAGAACTGCACCTTTGTGCGGATCACGGGGGCAGGGCTGAAGGAAAGCCACGTCCATGACGTGCAGATCACCCGCGAAAGCCCGAATTACCGGGTCGGCTGATGACCCCCGGCGCGCGCGTTGCTGCTGCCATTACCGTGCTTGACCAGATCGGCGGTGGGGCCTTTGCCGAACAGGCGTTGACAGGTTGGGCGCGCGCGAGCCGTTTTGCCGGTGCCAAGGACCGCGCCGCGGTGCGCGACCATGTCTTTGATGTGCTGCGCTGCCGGCGGTCGCTGGGTGAGGGTGACGGACGGCTGTTGATGGCGCGGTTGTTGCAGCGAGATAATGTCGATCTTTCACATATTTTCAATGGCTTGGGCCATGCTCCTGATGTGTTGAGCGAGGCTGAGGCTGCTGCCCTTGCTTTGCCTTTGGCGTTGTCGGACGCGGCTGCCTGCGATCTGCCGGATTGGCTCTGGCCGGTCTGGCAGGCCAGTCTGGGCGCAGATGCGCTGCAGGCTGCGCAGGCGCAACAGGCGCGCGCGGATGTGTTCTTGCGGGTCAATCAACGGCGTATCACATTGGCCGCAGCGATGGCCGCGCTTGCGCAGGACGGGGTTACGGCACAGGCACATGATACGGTGGATGGCTGCCTGCGGGTGCTGGACAATCCCCGCCGGATCAGGACGGCGGCGGCCTATCTGACGGGTCTGGTCGAATTGCAGGATGCGGCGTCACAACGCGCGGTGCAGATGGTGCCGGTGGCTGCAGGCGCGCGTGTGCTGGATTATTGCGCAGGTGGCGGCGGTAAGGCGCTGGCCTTTGCTGACAGGCATGTGGCGGACATCTTTGCCCATGATATCGCGCCTGCGCGGATGGCCGATCTGCCGGATCGCGCGGCACGGGCGGGGGTGGTGATCACCAGGCTGGCACCCGATCAGGTCGCGGATCACGCGCCATTCGATGTGGTTTTCTGCGATGCGCCGTGCAGTGGCAGTGGCACATGGCGGCGCAGCCCCGATGCGAAATGGCGCTTGACGCGCGACCGGCTGGACGCGCTCTGCGCCATTCAAAATGACGTGATTGGCCGTGCGGCAACATTTGTCGCACCACAAGGCCTGCTGGCCTATGCCACCTGTTCGGTGCTGCAAGACGAGAATGACGCGGTGATAACGCGGTTTTTGCACAGCAATCCAGCATGGTCGGTCATGCTGCGCGATCAGCGGCTGCCCGGGCCTGATGGCGACGGGTTTTTCCTGTCGGTATTGGCCCAAAACAATATTTCTTAGCCGTGCGACGAAATATCCTGTATTAATTAATGATTAAGATGTTTTCACTAGCCTGAGTGGATACTGCTGAGGGAGGTGACCTTTGCCAGACAATCCAACGATTGCAAGGCCCGCTTCGCCCGCTGCGGCCCGTTTGGCATTGGTTCCATGGGTATACATCGCGGCTGTATTGGTTCTGATTGAGGCGCAGATGACCGAGGAGGGCATGCTGCGCATCGGTCTGATCACGGCGGGCGGCTTGCTCTTTGTGTTGGCAACGGTGCTGGCTGGACGGGTCGCCTTTGGCTATTGGCGCAGCAAACAGCTTGAGACGACGGCCATCCGGCTGATGCAGGACGATCTTGATTGCGCCTTTCTGACCGATGCCGTGGGGCAGGTGCGCTATGCCAATACCGCGGCGGTCATGCGGTTCGGCAATTGCGCGGGGCGGCGGCTGGCCGATCTGTTCGGCAGCTTTCTGGCCAACCCGCATCCTTTTTTGCAACGTCTATCGCATAGCGCGCATCTGACCGGCGCCAGCAAAGAAGACGTGATCACGCGCAGCGGGCATTTCCGGCTGAGCGTGGTTGTGATCGGCCCGGCGCTGCGGTTGTGGCGCATGGATGATCTGGGCGATCAGGCGGTGGCCGCTGCACGCCAGCACGAGAACCTGCCGCTACCAATGATGACGCTGGGGCCGAACAACGCTGTGTTGCATATCAACGTCGCCTTGCGCAGCTTGCTGGGCCGTAGCGTGGCGAACATTGATGATCTGTTCGACGATCTGCCCTTGGCCCCCGGACAGCGCCATATGCTCAAGACCGCGCAAGGCCCGCAGCCGGTGATCGTGGCCGTCGCCGAAGGCTGGGGGGGGGCGCGCGATATCTATCTGCTGGCCGATCAACGCGGCGATGGGCCGCGGTTTTTCACCGCTGGCTGGCATGCGATCGAGGATCTGCCGATCCCGCTGCTGAAAATCGCCCGTTCGGGCGAGATTTTGGGCACCAATCGCGAATCGCGCCAATTGCTGCGGATTGTGAACACCGATGGTCTGAAACTGACCGACCTTCTTGAAGGGTTGGGGCGGCCGATCAACGACTGGCTGCGTGAAGCCTTCGAGGGGCGCAGCGGTCGCAGCCCGCAATTCCTGCAAGGGCGCGGCCAAAGCCAGGACACATTCGTGCAGGTCACGCTGAACGCGGCGGGTGGCACGACCGACCCGCATCTGATCGCGGTGCTCGATGACGTGACAGAGCTGAAATCGCTCGAGGCGCAATTCGTCCAAAGCCAGAAAATGCAGGCCATCGGCCAGCTTGCCGGTGGTGTAGCGCATGATTTCAACAATTTGTTGACCGCGATTTCGGGGCATTGCGATCTGCTGTTGTTGCGCCATGACGAAGGCGACCAGAATTATAGCGACCTGATTCAGATCCACCAGAATGCCAACCGCGCGGCCAGCCTTGTCGGGCAATTGTTGGCGTTTTCGCGCAAACAGACCCTGCAGCCAGAGGTGATTGACCTGCGTGAAACGCTGTCGGACCTGACCCATCTGCTGAACCGGTTGGTGGGGGAAAAGGTGACATTGACGCTGGACCATGATCCCGACCTGCTGCCGATCAGGGCGGACAAGCGGCAGTTGGAACAGGTGTTGATGAACCTTGTCGTGAATGCGCGCGATGCGATGCAGGGGGCGGGCGACATTCGTGTCACCACCCAAAACCTGCGCCTGCGCGACCCGATGGTCAAGGACCGCGCCGTCGTGCCATTGGGGGATTATGTGCAGGTCAAGGTGATTGACCATGGCCATGGCATCAGCCCAGACAAGCTGCACAAGATCTTTGAACCTTTTTATACCACCAAACGTCCCGGCGAAGGCACGGGGCTTGGCCTGTCAACGGCTTACGGGATCGTGAAGCAGACCGGCGGCTATATCTTTGCCGATAGCGAAGTGGGCAAAGGCACGGAATTTACGCTGCTGTTCCCGCGCGATAACCGCCCTGACGAGCCGGTGGTGGTGCCCGAACCCACGCGCCGCGAGCCGGTTGACGGCCCGGCCACCGGTGTCGTGCTGCTGGTCGAAGACGAGGCACCGGTGCGTGCCTTTGCGTCGCGTGCCTTGCGCCTGCGCGGCTATAGCGTGCTAGAGGCCGATTGCGCCGAGACCGCGCTTGCCATGCTCGAAGATTCGGCGCTGCATGTCGATCTGTTCGTCACCGATGTGATCATGCCCGGCATGGATGGGCCGACTTGGGTGCGCCAGGCACGCGAGGCCAGACCGGACACCAAGGTCGTGTTCATTTCGGGTTATGCCGAAGATGCGTTCAGCGACAGTCAACCGCAGGTCGCCAATGCGATCTTTCTGCCCAAACCGTTTTCGTTGAACACTTTGACGCAGACCGTGCAGGACCAATTGGCCGAAACCTTGCCCGCAGCTTAGCTGCTGCTCTGTGCGGCCAGCGATCCGGTCGCGCCCAACGCGACCAGATGCGCCGCCGATCCGGTCAGGGCGGCATAATCATCCTCGATCACATGGACGGCGAAATTGCCCATGAAGCCTGCGAAACGGCCCTTGTCGCGGAACGCCTCGGCAAAGCCGAAACGCGTCAGATGCGGGGCAAAGGCCCGCGCGACACCGCCCACCAGATAGACGCCGCCAAAGGGCAGCTGGATCAGGGACAGGTTGCCGCAGACCGTGCCAAGGATGCGGGTGAAAAGGCGTGCCGCGGCAACGGCGCGCGGATCGCTGTCATCGGCGCAGGCGGCCATGATGTCTTGTGCTGCCGCCTCGCGCGGGTCGCCTGCCTCGGTGCCCAGAAAGGCATAGACCCGTTCCAGCCCGCGCCCTGACAGCACATCCTCGACCGCCGGAAAGCCATGCGCGGTGGACACGAACTGGCACAGGCGCAATTCCATCTCGTTGCGGATCGGCAGGTTGGCATGGCCGCTTTCGGACGGCGTGACGATCCGGCCTGCGGGGAGATCGAACACCGGGGCCGCGTTGAACCCTGTGCCGATGCCGATCACCAGCTTGGCCGCCTGCGCGCCGGTATCGGGACCAGGCAGGATCGTGCGGATATTGGCTGCGGCCAGATACCCCAGCGCATGGCCCTGCGCCTGCAGATCGTTCAGGATAGCAACGGTTTCAGCCTTGGTCGCGCGTTGCAGCGTCGTTTTGTCGATGGTCCAGTCCAGATTGGTCATCGTCGCGCGCCCGTCGCGTACCGGGCCTGCCACGGCCACGCAGGCTGCAACAGGATCGACGCCGCCTTCGTCCGCGATATAGCGGCGCAGCACCGATTCTAGCCCCGGAAAATCCGCATTCGCATAGCGCCGGATCGTGCTTGTGATGATGCGCCGCCCGTCTGCAAGGGCCACACGCGTATTGGTGCCACCGATATCGGCGACAAGTGCATAGCTGTTGGCAGGGTGGGACATGGGGCTTCCTAGCGCGCGATGGCGGATTTGAAAGCGTGATAGGATGCTTTGGGCGTCCGCTTCAAGGTGTCGAAATCGACATGGACCATCCCGAACCGTTTTTCATAGCCAAAGGCCCATTCGTAATTGTCCAAAAGCGACCAGTAAAAGAACCCCTGCACATTGGCCCCCGCCGCGATGGCGCGGCCTGTGGCGGCGATATGTTCCGCGATAAACTGGATCCGTTCGGGGTCATCGACCGCACCGTCTACGACATGGTCATCCCAGGCGATCCCGTTTTCGGTGACGAACAGCGGCAGATCACCGACATAATCATCCGCGAGCCGCGTTAGAAAGGATTGCAACCCGTCGGGATAAATCTCCCAGCCCATCTGGGTTTTCGCGCCCGGCCCTTCATGTGATGCCAGATGCGGCCAAGGTTGGGCCAGATCCGTGGTGACCTGATGGCGTGTGTAATAATTGACGCCCAGAAAATCCACGGGCTGGCTGATCTCGGCCATGTCGTCGCGCCAGCCTGCGGGCATATGGGCGGCGAAACCGGCCAAAGCCTCGGCAGGATAGGTGCCTTTGGCGATAGCCTCGATAAACCAGCGGTTCATGATCGCGTCCCATGTGGCCACGGCCTGTGCCGCCCCTGCGCTGTCATCCAGCGGCGCGGTATGGTCGAAATTCAGCACCACGCCGCAATTCTGCATCCCCTTGGCGCGCAGCCGTGTCATCGCCATGCCATGGGCCAGATTGATATGATGCATCGCGCGCGCCGTGGCGCGGATATCGCGCAGGCCCGGCGCGTGATGGCCCAGAAAATACGAAAGATACGCCACGCACCAGGGTTCGTTGATCGTGGCGATGGCATGGACGCGGTCCCCGATCCGGTCGGTGATCACATCGGTGAAATCGGCAAAGGCGGCACAGGTGTCACGGTTGGTCCAGCCGCCCTGATCGGCCAGCGCGGACGGCAATTCCCAATGATAGAGCGTCTGAAACGGCTTTAACCCGCGTTCCAGTATCGCATCGACCAGCCGGTCATAGAAATCAAGACCTGCGGGGTTCACCGTCCGCCCGTCCGGCATGACCCGCGCCCAGGATGTCGAAAACCGGTACGCATCCATGCCCGCATCGCGCAGCAGGTCCAAATCTTCGGCAAAGCGGTGATAATGGTCGCAGGCCAAGGCGCCGTTTTCGGCGCGCAGGACATTGCCGGGGGTGGCGGCGAATGTATCCCAATGCGTGGGGCCTGCACCGCCGAATTGATGCCCTTCGATCTGATAGGCGGCGGTGGCGGCCCCGAACAGGAATCCGTCGGGAAAATCGCTGCGTTTGAATTGCATGTCAGTCCTTTCTGGGGGCGGGTCCGGTGGAACGACCCACCATCAATTCAGCTTCGAGAAGCACGTTCTGATGCAGCAACTCGGGGTCCGCGATCCCGCCCAGCAGGATTTCCGCCAACCTTGCGCCCGCCGCGCGTACCGACGACCGTGTCGCGGTGAAAATCGGGATGTCGCCGCCGTTCTTGAGATAGGACAGATCATCGTCATGGGTGATGATCGACACATCGCGCCCCATGATCAGCCCCGCTTCTTCGACCGCGCGCCGCGCCCCCAAAGCCGAGATCAGCGAGGCACAGAGCAGCGCCGTCGGCGGATCGCCCAGCGCCAGCATATCGCGGGTGGATTGATAGCCAAAGTCTTCGGTCATCTCGCTGGACCGCATGATCGACGGGTCGACGGGCACACCGCGTGCGAGCAGGGCAATGGTATAGCCGTCGCGCCGCCGGTGGGCGAAATCCATGAATTCCATCCCATTGATCAGCCCGATGCGCAGATGCCCCAGATCGAGCAGGAAATCGGTGGCCCGCTGGAACGCATGGCGGTTGTTCACGTCCAGCCAGGCATAGGGCAGGGTGGCCCCCGACGACCGCCCATGCACCACAAAGGGCAGCCCGATGTCATGCAACAACCTGATCCGGCTGTCATCCAGCCGTGGCCCATGCACGACCACGCCGTCCACCGCCCGCCGCGCCTTGAGCCCGCGGTAAACCTGTTCTTCTTGTCCGTCATCGGCAGTACACAAGATCATTTCATAGCCATGCCGCGCATAAGTTTCACCCGCGCCCGCGATGAAATCCCCGAAAATCGGATTGACCATCTCGTGTTTGCTGGAAATCGGGATGACATGGCCAATGGCCAGTGCCTTGCCGGTTGCCAGCCCCTTGGCGCGGGTGCTGGGGCGATAATGATATTGCGCGGCCGCCCGTTCGACACGCATCCGTGTCGCCTCGTTCACCTCGGGGTAGCCGTTCAGCGCGCGGCTGACGGTGGTTTGGCTCAGACCCAGCTTTTGCGACAATTGTTTGAGGTTCATCCGGTCGGTGTCTTTCAAAGCGCTTTCAAACTGGCGATGCAATTTAAGCAAGATAATTTGCCATCGCGCCACCTTTGATGATTTGAGTAACGCTCCATTTGCTCAAATCCAAGGCATTTTTTCACAAATGACTGCGTCATTGACAATTTTGAAACCTTGATGGAATGTGGGAACATCCAAAGCGCTTTGGTACAACGATTCCAAAGCGCAGCGAGATGAACAGAGCCGACACTTTTGGTGTCACAAAACGCACATGCCATGGCGGCATGATTGGGAGGAATATCAATGAAATTCAAACTGTATGCCAGCGTGGCAGCGGTTGCCTTGGGCAGTGCTGCACAGGCCGAACAGATCACCGTTTTCGGTCCATGGCTTGGGCCGGATCAGGCCAATGTCGAACAGGTGCTGGCCGCCTTTGCCGCCGCAAGCGGGCATGACGTGCGCTATTCCGGGTCTGACAGCTTTGAGCAGCAGATCGTGATCGACGCCGAGGCAGGCTCTGCCCCCAATGTCGCCGTGTTCCCGCAGCCCGGCCTTGCCGCCGATATGGCGCGCCGCGGCTTTCTGACACCGCTGCCTGCAGGCACCGGCGATTGGTTGCTGGAAAACTATGCAGCGGGTCAGTCCTGGGTCGATCTGGGGACGTATACTGGCCCCGAAGGCAACCCCGATCTTTATGGCTTTTTCTACAAGGTCGATGTGAAATCGTTGGTCTGGTACAGCCCCGAAAACTTTGAAGATGCAGGCTATGACGTGCCTGAAACCATGGAACAGCTGATCGCGCTGTCCGAACAGATCGTCGCGGACGGTGGCACGCCTTGGTGCATCGGTCTGGGCTCAGGCGGTGCAACCGGCTGGCCCGCGACCGACTGGGTCGAAGACATGATGCTGCGCACGCAGCCCCCCGCGGTCTATGACGCTTGGGTCAGCAACGAACTGCCGTTTGACGCGCCCGAAGTCGTGAACGCGATCGAACAATTCGGCCTGTTCGCCCGCAATGACGCCTTTGTCGCCGGTGGTGCCGGTGCGGTGGCCACGACCGATTTCCGCGACAGCCCCAAGGGCCTGTTTGACAGCCCGCCCCAGTGCTACATGCACCGTCAGGCGTCATTCATTCCTGCCTTCTTCCCCGAAGGGACCGAAGTGGGTGCCGATGCAGATTTCTTCTACTTCCCTGCTTATGAATCCGAGGATCTTGGCTCGCCTGTTCTGGGTGCCGGCACACTCTGGGCGATCACCAACCCGTCTGACGCGGCCAATGACCTGATCGAGTTCCTCAAGACACCCGAGGCACATGAAATCTGGATGGGTCTGGGTGGCTTCCTGACACCGCATACCGGCGTGGATAATGCCGCCTTTGGCGACCCGACGCTGTCCAACATGAACGACATCCTGTTGGGCGCGACCACCTTCCGCTTTGACGCATCCGACCTGATGCCGGGCGCTGTGGGTGCGGGGTCTTTCTGGACCGGCATGGTCGATTATGCCGGTGGTGCAGATGCGGCTGAAGTTGCCGCAGGTATTCAGGCATCTTGGGACGCAATCAAGTAAGATTGCCAAACCTTCATCACCCGATGATCCGGCCTGCGTGCCGGGTCATCGACCCATAACGCAGCCCGAGGGAGGTTGAACGATGAATCCTGCATTACAGGGCCTCATGACGATCATCATCGGTGTCGGTGGCTGCGTCGCGTATTTCTATTTTTCCAACCAGTTTCTGGACAAGGTGCTGTTGCCCGCCAAAGGGGCCAACGCCGGCCGCAATATCAACCGTGCCAACCTGATCCGGCCGTGGTTGTTTCTGTTCCCCGCGATTGTGGCGCTGGGGCTGTACCTGGCTTATCCGGTGGTCGCGACCCTGTGGTATTCGGTGACTGACCGCAATCAGGGCGGGGCTTTTGTCGGCTTTGCCAATTACCAGCGCATGATGGCCGAACCCAAGTTCTGGGAAGCTTTGCGCAACAACATGCTCTGGCTGATCATCGTGCCTGCGGCATCGACCGCCTTTGGCCTGCTGGCCGCCCAACTGACCGACCGGATCAAATGGGGGGCGTTTGCCAAATCGCTGATCTTCATGCCGATGGCGATTTCCTTTGTGGGGGCCTCGGTGATTTTCAAACTGATCTATGACACACGCCCCGTGGACCAGAACCAGATCGGGGCGCTGAACGCGCTGTGGCTGCAATTCGACGGCGGGATCGGATCGTTCCTGATCCTGCGGCTGTTGCCCGGTGCGCTGATGATCTTTGCCGCGGCGCTGGCGCTGTTTGTGGCCTATACCAATGCGCAGGCGATCCGCGATAAAGGTTTCAGTGCGAATGCCGCGCTGCGCGCCGTGTTGATCGCGATCCTGGGCTATGTTGTCTATGCCACGCTGGGCCTGGCTTATGGGGCATTCACCAATGTCCATCCTTACGGTGAACCGCAGACATGGATGACGATTCCGGGTTGGAATTCGTTTTTGCTGATGGTGGTGCTGATCTGGATCCAGACAGGTTTCGCCATGGTGATCCTGTCCGCCGCGCTGCGCGGTATCCCCGAGGAAACGATCGAGGCGGCCGTCGTCGATGGGGCCAACCCGTTTCAGGTGTTTTTCAAGATCAAGATGCCGCAGATCGCAGGCACCATCGTCGTGGTCTGGACCACGATCACGCTGGTCGTGCTCAAGGTCTTCGACATCGTTTTCGCAATGACCAACGGGCAATGGGAAACGCAGGTTCTGGCCAATTACATGTTCGACAAATTGTTCCGCGCCTCTGACTGGGGTGTCGGGTCTGCCTCTGCCATGGTGATCATGTTGCTGGTCAGCCCGATTCTGGTCTGGAACGTCTATAACGCACGCAAGGAGATGCGCTGATGGATGGGATCGCAGGGCGTACATCGGCGCTGAACTGGATCGTGCAGATATCTGTCGTCGCACTTGTGGCGCTGTGGCTGTTCCCGACGGTGGGTCTGCTGGTGTCGTCGTTTCGCACAGCGGACCAGATTTCGGGGTCCGGCTGGTGGGGGGCAATGACAGCCAGCGAACAGAACCTGACCCTGCGCACCGCCAACCCCGGCGATGACGGGGTGCAGATGCTGGTGGATGGTGTCTATATTGTGCAGGGCCAGTTGTTCGATAAAGGGTCCGAGGCCGCAATTGGGGTGTGGGGTACGTCGTCATTGGCGATTTCCGAATTCGCCCCCGGCGACACCGCGGAGCTGTCGGATGGCGAAACGCTGACTGTGCAGGCCGATGGTGTCTATATCTGGACCAGCCCCACGCAAATGACCGGACGTGGCCAACGGGTTTTCGTGACCGCCACAACCCCGCCCGAATTCACGTTGCAGAATTACGAACGCGTCTTGTTCAGCGGCGACAGCACCGATGGCATGTCGCAGGCGTTTTTCAACACGCTGACCGTGACGATCCCCGCCACGATCATCCCGATCGTGATCGCGGCTTTTGCCGCCTATGCGCTGGCATGGATGGATTTTCCGGGCCGCGCGCTGTTGATTGCGGCGGTCGTCGGCCTGCTGGTGGTGCCGCTGCAACTGGCGCTGATCCCGCTGTTGCGCCTGCATCTGGAGATCGGGATCGGCAAAGGGTATCTGGGGACATGGCTGGCGCATACGGGGTTCGGGCTACCGCTCGCCATATATCTCTTGCGCAATTACATGGTCGGTCTGCCGCGTGACATTATCGAGAATGCCAAGGTCGATGGCGCGACCGATTTCCAGATTTTCACCAAGATCATCCTGCCGCTGTCGTTTCCGGCGCTGGCCAGTTTCGCGATCTTCCAGTTCCTTTGGACATGGAACGATCTGCTGGTCGCCAAAGTGTTCCTGATCGACGCGACAGGGGAAACCACCGTGATGACCAACCAGATCGTCGAATTGCTGGGCACACGCGGCGGCAATTGGGAAATTCTGGCGACAGCGGCCTTTGTGTCCATCGCGGTGCCTTTGGCGGTGTTTTTCGCGATGCAACGCTATCTGGTGCGCGGCCTGCTGGCCGGATCAGTGAAATAACTTTTTGAGGGTATGACATCCGGCACCACCGGATCGTCACTAGACAGGACAAGACACTATGACGGCTTTGGCTACAAACACCGAAATGGCGGTGAACAAGGATTGGTGGCGCGGTGCGGTGATCTATCAGATCTATCCGCGCAGTTACCAAGACAGCAACGGCGACGGTATCGGCGATCTTATGGGGATCGTGCAGCGCCTGCCTTATATTGCCTCTTTGGGGGTGGATGCGATCTGGATTTCGCCGTTCTTCACCTCGCCGATGAAGGATTTCGGCTATGACGTCAGCGATTATTGCGATGTCGATCCGATGTTCGGCTCTTTGGCCGATTTCGATGCGGTGGTGGAAACCGCGCATAGGCTTGGCATTCGCGTGATGATCGATTTGGTGCTGAGCCATACCAGCGACCAGCATCCATGGTTCGCCGAAAGCCGCGCCAACCGCAACAGTGACAAATCCGATTGGTATGTCTGGGCTGACCCCAAGCCCGATGGCACCCCGCCTAACAACTGGCTGTCGATCTTTGGCGGATCGGCCTGGCAATGGGATGCGCGGCGCGAACAATATTACCTGCATAATTTTCTGGTCTCGCAGCCTGACCTGAACTTTCACAGCCCCGCAGTGCAGGACGCGCTGCTGGATGTGGCGCTGTTCTGGCTGAACCGCGGGTGCGACGGGTTCCGGCTCGATACGATCAATTTCTACATGCATGATGCGGAATTGCGCGACAACCCGCCCCTGCCCAAAGAGATGCGCAACGCCAATATCGCGCCTTCGGTGAACCCCTATAACCATCAAGACCATATCCACGACAAGAACCACCCCGACAACGTCAAGTTCCTTGCGCGTCTGCGCGCCATCATGGAACCCTATGGCGCCGCTGCCGTGGGCGAGGTGGGCGATGCCCAACGCGGGCTGGAAATCATGGGCCAATATACCGCCGGCACCGATCTGATGCAGATGTGCTATGCGTTCGAATTTCTGGCCAAGGACAAGCCGACCGCTGCGCGCATCGTCGATGTGATGCGTCAGGTCGATGAGGTCGCGGGTGATGGCTGGGCTTGCTGGGCGTTTTCCAACCATGACGTCGTGCGCCATGCCACGCGGTGGGACCTGCCCGCAGGCGGCCAGCGCATGTTCGTCAGCTTGCTGATGGCGCTGCGCGGATCTGCCTGTATCTATCAGGGCGAGGAATTGGGCCTGCCCGAGGCTGACGTCGCCTTCGAGGACCTGCAAGATCCCTATGGCATCCAGTTCTGGCCCGAATTCAAAGGCCGTGATGGGTGCCGTACGCCAATGGTCTGGGACCGCGACAACCACCACGGCGGGTTCAGCGCCGTGCGCCCTTGGTTGCCGGTGCCATCCGAACATCTGGGCCTGTCTGTTGCCGCGCAAGAGGATGAACCGGGCGCATTGCTGCACCATTACCGGCGCGCCATTGCATTCCGGCACAGCCATCCGGCCCTGAGCGTCGGGTCGCATGACAAGATGCAGGCGCAGGGCGATGTCATCTATTTCACCCGCACATCGGGCGACCAGACGATCCTTTGTGCGTTCAACGTCAGCGAGACACCATCCGATTTCAACCCGCCCGCAGGGGATTGGGTGCCGATCGGGGCCGAACTGGGCAGCGCGCATATCTCGGCAGATGGCAAATTGCATTTTGGTCCGTGGCAAGTTTGCTTCGCGCTCAAAAGGTAAGGCAAGGTTAGGAGAGTTGCGACATGGCTGAACTGAAACTGACGGGGGTCGCCAAGACCTATGGCGGGACTGTTGATGTTCTCAAGGACATCAATCTCGATATCAAGACGGGCGAATTGATCGTCTTTGTCGGGCCGTCAGGCTGCGGGAAATCGACCTTGCTACGCATGATCGCGGGGCTGGAAAAGATCACGGGGGGCGAATTGCAGATCGACGGGCAGGTCGTCAACGACGTGCCACCCGCGCAGCGCGGCATCGCCATGGTGTTCCAGTCCTATGCGCTTTATCCGCATATGACGGTGCGTGAAAACATGTCTTTTGCCCTCAAGCTCGCCAAGAAATCCAAGGCTGATATCGAAACGGCGGTGGCCCGTGCCGCCAAGATCCTGCAGCTGGAGGATTATCTTGACCGCCTGCCCAAGGCCCTGTCGGGTGGCCAGCGCCAGCGAGTGGCGATCGGGCGGTCCATCGTGCGCGACCCCAAGGTTTATCTGTTCGACGAACCGCTGTCGAACCTTGATGCCGCCTTGCGCGTGGCGACCCGGATCGAGATTGCCCAGCTCAAGGAATCGATGCCCGACAGCACGATGATCTATGTCACCCATGATCAGGTCGAGGCGATGACGCTGGCCACCCGCATCGTCGTGCTGGCCAACAAGGGGATCGCGCAGGTCGGCACGCCGCTGGAACTGTACGAACGGCCCGAAAACGAATTCGTGGCGCAATTCATCGGCAGCCCTGCGATGAACCTGCTCGCGGGCGAGATTGTCGGCACTGGCCCCGTTACCAAGGTCAAGCTGCATGGCGGCGGCATTGTCACATCCGCTGCGCCGACCCGCGACAACGACATGGGCCTGCAGGTCAATGTCGGCATCCGCCCCGAGGATATGATTGCGACTGATGGCGAGGATTACGCCTTTGAAGGCAAGGTCAATATCACCGAAGCCTTGGGCGAAGTGACGCTTTTGTACTTCGACAAGGTCGGCGACAATGCCGCCGTGATCGGCAAATTGCCCGGTATCCATACCGGTCTGCGCGGCACATCGGTGCGCATGGCCGCCAGCCCCGACAAGGTGCAGGTCTTTGTGAACGGCCAATCGCTTTATTATCGCTGATGGCTTGCCAGTTTCGCGCCGATGTGGTCGCATCGGCGCGAACACTGGACGAGGCAAATGATGCAAACCCCTGAAAACCGTTTGAAAACTGCTCTTGCTGCAGGGCAGGTGCAATATGGTATCTGGCTGTCCACCGGATCGGCGCAGCTTGCGGAAATGGCGGGGCTGGCGGGGTTTGACTGGTGCCTGATCGACGCCGAACACGGGCCGAACGCGCCCACCGGGCTGATCGCGCAACTCCAGGCCCTTGCGGCGACCGGTGCCAGCCCTGTCGTGCGCATCGCCAGCGCCGAGGTCTGGATGGTCAAGCAGGTTCTTGATCAGGGCTGCCAGAACGTGCTGGTCCCGATGGTCGATGATGCAGCGACAGCGGCGTTGATGGCGCGCGCCATGCGCTATCCGCCCGACGGTATCCGTGGCATGGGCGCGTCATCTGCGCGCGCCTCTGGCTATGGCAGCATCCCCGATTATGCACGCACCGCCAATGCGCAGGTCTGCTTGCTGGTGCAGGCCGAAAGCCGTGCTGCACTCGAAAACATCGACGCTATCGCAAATACGGACGGGGTGGACGGTGTCTTTGTCGGCCCCGCCGATCTGTCCGCCGACATGGGCTATCCCGGCCAGCCCGACCACCCAGAGGTTCTGGCCGCCATCGACCATATCATCGCGCGCACGCGTGCCGCGGGCAAGATCGCGGGGATCATCACCTTCGACGAGGGCCGCGTTGCGGATTACGTTGGCAAAGGCGTGAATTTCATGGGCGTGTTGACTGATGTCACGCTACTGAACACCGCCCTGCGCGGTCTTGCAGGACGGATCAAACGCTCATCTTAAAAGCCCGTCAACTCGCGCTCGCGCGAATTGACGTAATTCCCGCCGGCGGCATGAAAGTTATTTGCGCCGCCGCCCGGTCCGTGCGCGGCCTTCGCCATCTTTGACCGGAGCGCGGTTGAAGCGGATCCATTCCGCGCCTGATGGATCGTTGTTGGTCAGAAAATTCGCGGCGCGGATCGCTTCCATTTCCTTGCCCGGACGCGGGAAGGTCGATCCCAGCCCGAACAGGGTGACAAAGGTTTCGTCGTCCAGATCCTCGGGCAGGATAATCCCCGCCGCCAGCGCCTCGGCGCGTTTTTCGGCGATTTTCAGCGGGCCGATGGGCAGGGCGACAGGGTTCATGATGGCCGATGTCATACCGGCGGCCATAGCCATCGGCAAAAAGGCATTGTTGATCCCGTGCCGGTTAGGAAGGCCAAAACTGATGTTAGAGGCACCACAGGTCGTGTTTACGCCCAGTTCCTCGCGCAGGCGGCGGACAAGGGTAAAGACCTGCAAACCGGCAGTCCCCATCGCTCCGATAGGCATCACCAAAGGATCAACGACGATGTCATGCGCGGGAATGCCGTAATCGGCGGCGCGTTCGACGATCTTTTTGGCCACGGCAAAGCGCACATCGGGGTCCTCGGAAATGCCGCTATCGTCGTTGGAAATCGCCACCACAGGCACGTTGTATTTCTTGACCAGCGGCAAGACGAGTTCCATGCGTTCTTCTTCGCCGGTGACGGAATTCAACAGCGGGCGGCCTTCGGCGGCGGCCAGACCGTTTTCCAAGGCCCCCGGCACGGATGAATCGATGCACAGCGGCACATCGACCACGGCCTGCACCCGGCGGATCAATTCAGCCATCAAGGGCGGTTCGACGAAATTGTTGTCGGCATAGCGCGGGTCTTCGGCCATCTTGTTGGAAAAGACAGCACCCGAATTGATATCCAGCACCGTCGCACCGGCGGCGACCTGCGCGATGGCATCGGCCTCGACCCGTGAAAAATCGCCACGTTCCAACTCCTCGGCCAATATCTTGCGCCCGGTGGGGTTGATCCGTTCCCCGATCACGCAAAACGGCTGGTCAAAGCCGATGATGGCGGTCTTGGTCTTGGATTCGACAATGGTGCGGGTCATGAAAAGTCCTTAGATTTGCGAGGCGGGCAGGGCAGAGGCGCCGCCGTTGTCGATGGCCCATTGCGCATTGGTCTTGATCCCGCCCAGCGGGAAGAAATGCACATGGGTGATGTTGAAATCAGGGTTGGCGGCCTTGTGCGCGGCAAGCTGCGTGACAACCTCTGTCGGCTCGTAGGGCAGCAACAGCTTGGTCACATCCATCGCGCGCTTTTGCAACACCTTGAGCGAGGGGCCAACCCCGCAGGCGATGGCGAATTTGATCAGCGTCTGCAATTTCGCAGGCCCTGCGATGCCAATATGGATCGGGATCGTGATACCCGCATCCCGCAAGGCATCCGCCCAGGCGATGATCGGTCCCGCCTCGAAGGCGAATTGGGTGGCCATCGCCATCTGTGCATCCGATGTGTCGCTGAACCGCTGTTTCCAGCGCAATGCGGCCATCACATTGGTATCGCTGCCGTCATGGTCGATGTCGCGGTTTCCCTCTGGGTGACCTGCGACATGCAGGCGTTTGAAATCACGGAATAATCCGCTTTCCATCAGTTGCATGGAGCTGTCGAAATCACCCTGTGGCTGGGCTACGCCGCCCGCCAACAACAGCGCCTGATCGACGCCCGCCTCGCCTTGATAACGCGCGATCCAATCGGCCAGCGTGGCGCGGTCCTTGATGATGCGGGCGGGAAAATGCGGCATAACCTTGTAGCCGTCATGGGCCAGCCTGCGGGCGGTGGCGACCATGTCATCAATCGGCGTGCCGTCAATATGGGCGATATAGACGCGGGTGCCTGCGGGCAGAAGATCGCGGAAATTCTCGACCTTTTCGGCGGTGCGGGGCATCACCTCGATCGAATAATCGCGCAATAGGGCTTCGATCTCTGGATTGATCGCAGACGTTTGTGGTTCGCGGGATTTGAAAAACGGCAAGAGCGACATCAATGTCTCCTTCAGGCGGCGGGCGGGATCAGGCCCAGCCGTCATTTGCAATCAACGCTTTGATCCGGTCCTGATCATATTCGGCCACGATCCGGGCAACGGCGGCTTCGGCGGCCTCGGCATCGGTGCCATCCGTGACATAGGGGTCAGCCTTGCGGAAACCGGACATGTAATCATCGGATTCCGCGGCCCCCGATTTCATCGCGGCACGGTCGATGGCCTGTTCGAAACGTTCGGGCAGGGGCAGCTTGGTGCCGCGCCGTCCACGGCCGACGATGACCTGCGCGGGCATGTCGCGCCAGTACACGATGGTGACGTCAGGCATGTGATTCCCCCTTAACCGTTTCAGCGGTTCTAGCATCGCGCGGCGACACGCAGGGTCGGTTTTCGACATCACGCGCGCGGTCCGCGACGGGCCGCGATGTCCTGCGGTATTTTCACGCAAGACACCTGTGGCGGGGTCTTGGGCTTGTCTTGTGATCATGGGCAGCATAGGTTCTTGGTAACTCGAAATGGAGGGCGTGAATAATGACGCCCAAGCGTCCCAAAGGTGCGGGCGCGTTCCCGAAAGCGGTCGATAGCCCCGCGCCACAACTAGCCGATCCGGCCACGCTTTATGCGGCGCTGGACCTTGGCACGAATTCTTGCCGGATGCTGATTGCCCAGCCGAAGGGCAGTCAATTCCATGTCGTGGACAGTTTTTCGAAATCTGTCCAGCTTGGCCAAGGGCTTGAAAGCACAGGGCGATTGTCGCGTGCATCAATGAACCGCACGATTTCGGCGATGCGGATCTGCCGCGAAAAACTGCACCGGCACGGGGTCAAGCGGATGCGCCTTGTCGCCACCGAAGCTTGCCGTCGCGCGCTGAACGGCCAGCATTTCGTGGCACAGGTGCGCCGTGAAACAGGGTTGAACCTTGAAATCATCCGCCCCGAAGAAGAGGCGCGTCTGGCCGTGATTTCCTGCGCGCCGCTGGTTAGCGTGAACACCGAACAATTGCTGGTCGTGGATATTGGCGGCGGATCGACTGAATTGGTCTGGATCGACCTGACCAATGTGCCCAAGCGTGAACGCCCCCGCGCGATCATGCGGCTGCATGCGGGGTTCAAATCCGACCCCGGCCCCTTTGCCGCGGCCAAGGTGGTGGATTGGATTTCGGTCCCGCTGGGCGTGGCCACGCTGCGCGATCAATTCGGCGATGTCGAAGACGATGCCGCGCGTTTCGCGCTCATGAGCTGGTTTTTCGAAGAAAATCTGGAGGCTTTTGCGCCCTCTGCCAGCGCGCAATCGCGCAAGGGGTTCCAGATCATTGGCACCAGCGGCACGGTCACCACGGTCGCGGCCAGTTATCTGGGGCTGAAACGCTATGACCGGACCAAGGTGGACGGGCTGCGCATGACATCCGACCAGATCGATGCGGTGATCCGCGATTACCTGACGCTGGGCCCTGACGGACGCCGCGCTGACCCGCGAATCGGTCGCGACCGGCAGGCGCTGATCATGTCAGGGGCCGCGATTTTGCAGACCCTGATGCGGTTGTGGCCCACCGACCGGCTGTCGGTGGCGGACCGCGGTTTGCGCGAAGGGTTGCTTTATGCCCAGATGTCCGCCGATGGGGTCTTGGAAGATGCCCCGTTTTAAGGGTAAAGCGCGTCATGGCGAAAAAACCCACCACCAAGAACACCTCTGGACGCGGCCAACGTGACCTGCATGTCAAGGTCAAGACGGCGCGCGGGCGCAAGCTGTCGTCGACCCAATGGCTGCAGCGGCAGCTGAACGACCCTTATGTCAAACGCGCCAAGGCGGATGGGTATCGCGGTAGGGCGGCCTATAAGATATTGGAACTGGACGACAAATACCGCTTTTTGGTGCCCGGCGCGCGGATCGTGGATCTGGGCTGTGCGCCCGGTGGCTGGCTGCAGGTCGCGGTCAAGCGCGCCAATGCCTTGGGCGAACGCACGTCCAAGGCGCAGGGCTATGTGCTGGGCATTGACCTGCAAGAGGTTGATCCGATCCCCGGGGCCGAGATTTACCAGCTGGATTTCATGGCCGATGATGCCGATGTGCAGGTCCGCGACTGGCTGGGCGGCAATGCCGATGTCGTGATGTCAGATATGGCGGCATCCGCATCGGGGCATAAACAGACCGATCACAACCGGATCATCGCGTTATGCGAGGCGGCGGCGCATTTTGCCTTTGACGTCTTGAACGAAGGCGGCACCTTTGTCGCCAAGGTGTTGGCGGGCGGTGCGGAAGGTGATCTGCAAAAACTGCTCAAAGCGCGGTTCGAGAAGGTTGCCAATGTCAAACCGCCGGCGTCGCGGTCTGACAGTTCGGAAAAATTTGTCGTGGCGACAGGGTTCAAAGGCCGTGACACTGCCGGCTGACGCCGGATTTCTTTGAGTATTTTTGGAAATAAGAAGACGCAGACCGCGGTCAGCCCTGTCCTGCCTGCCAGATGTCGAATTCTGCGGCGCGTTTATGGTGCAGTTGCGCGCGCACATCGTCCGACAGGGTCAGGTCCATATCGGGCGAGACGTTGATCTGTTTGAGTGTCAGGGTGAGCGAGAGCCGGTGTTCGAGGAAAGCTGTCACCTGATCCCATGCCTCGTAGCGGAACAGATGTTGCACACCGATTTCGCCGTCGTTGATGCGCAGGAATTTATCCTGTGACCCGACAGCGGCAAAGGGCGCGGGATCGCCTTTGCAATATTCCACCACGAAATCGTCAAAACTGATTCCCCGGGTGCTGTTTTGGTGCCCCACCAGATCGTCGCGGTTGCGGTACCGGTACCAGCTGCCCAGCCAGGACACCGGATGGCGCACGATCGCCATCAATTCTGGCGTCTTGCCGCCAGCCTGCACGAAAAACGGCCGCAAGAATCGTTTGTAGCGATAGCAGGGCGCATGTTTGAGATGCGGCGGGTCGCGCAGCACCATGGATGCGCGCGGGGCCAGCGCGCCTTCGAGCGCGGTCGAGCCGGTTTTCGGCACCGCCAACAAAACAAGGTTCTGGTCCCAGAACACCAGCATCTGCATCTATTCCTTGCATCTTGAGGCGATCTTTCGCGTCATAACGCATCTTTAACCAATTGCCGTCCAGAGTGGGATAGGAAATTTCTGTTGCAATGTTCATGTTTTGATCGCATGTAATATGGAACATAAAGCGAACAAAGCTTTGATTGCCCCTTGGCGGGGTGCGTGGAATAAGGACAGGGTAGATGGCAACGGCAGATCTTTTGAAAATGATGGACAAGAAAACCGCAGACAAGGAAAAGGCACTGGAAAGCGCCTTGGCCCAGATCGAACGCCAGTTCGGCAAAGGCTCGATCATGAAACTGGGCGGTCAGAACCAGATGCCCGAGATCGAGGCGACATCGACCGGATCGCTGGGTCTGGATATTGCTTTGGGGATCGGCGGGCTGCCCAAAGGCCGCGTGATCGAGATTTACGGCCCGGAATCGTCAGGCAAGACGACGCTGACGCTGCATTCCATCGCGGAAGAGCAGAAAAAGGGTGGCATTTGTGCCTTTGTCGATGCCGAACATGCGCTGGACCCGCAGTATGCCAAGAAATTGGGCGTCAATCTGGATGAATTGCTGATCTCGCAGCCCGATACCGGCGAACAGGCGCTGGAAATCGTCGATACTTTGGTCCGGTCGGGTGCCGTGTCACTGGTTGTGGTCGATTCTGTCGCTGCCCTGACACCCAAATCCGAGCTGGAAGGCGATATGGGCGACAGTTCGGTTGGCGTGCATGCCCGCCTGATGAGCCAAGCGATGCGCAAGCTGACCGGGTCGATCAACCGGTCGGGCTGCATGGTGATTTTCATCAACCAGATCCGCATGAAGATCGGCGTGATGTTTGGCAGCCCGGAAACCACGACGGGCGGTAATGCGTTGAAATTCTATGCGTCTGTCCGGCTGGATATCCGCCGGATCGGCGCGATCAAGGACCGTGACGAGGTGGTTGGTAACGCGACCCGCGTGAAGGTGGTCAAGAACAAGGTGGCGCCGCCGTTCAAGCAGGTCGAATTCGACATCATGTATGGCGAAGGTATTTCCAAGACCGGCGAATTGCTGGATCTGGGCGTCAAGGCGGGTGTGGTCGAGAAATCCGGCGCATGGTTCAGCTATGGCGATGAACGGATCGGGCAGGGGCGTGAAAACTCCAAACTGTTCCTCAAGGAAAACCCCAAGATCGCAAACGAGATCGAGGACAAGATCCGCGCAGCCCATGGTCTTGAATTCGCAATGAGCGATAGTGACGGCCCGGCTGACGACGATATTGTCGAGATGTAAGAGAATGGGCGCAGCTCCGGCTGCGCCCTGACCCGGCCTTTGGTGAAAAAGACGCAGCCCCATGATCGCGTGATGCGGTCTATTGGTGGACACTGGCCTGTTGCACCGCTATTTCTGACGCTGATAGATTTTTTCCTTGAAAGCGCGCCATGACCAGCCTTGCTGACATCCGTTCTACTTTTCTGAATTATTTCGAAAAACAGGGCCACCGTGTGGTCCCGTCGAGCCCGCTTGTGCCGCGCAATGACCCGACGCTGATGTTCACCAATTCGGGCATGGTGCAGTTCAAGAACCTGTTCACCGGGGTCGAAACACGCGATTACAGCCGCGCCACCACCAGCCAGAAATGTGTGCGCGCCGGCGGCAAGCATAATGATCTGGACAATGTCGGCTATACCGCGCGCCACCACACGTTTTTCGAAATGCTGGGCAATTTCAGTTTCGGTGATTATTTCAAATCCGATGCGATTCCTTTTGCGTGGGAATTGCTGACCCGCGATTTCGGGATCGACAAATCGCGTCTGCTGACCACGGTCTACCATACCGATGACGAGGCGTTCGATCTGTGGAAAAAGATCGGCGTCCCCGAAGACCGGATCATCCGCATCCCAACAGACGATAATTTCTGGCGCATGGGGCCGACCGGCCCCTGCGGTCCCTGCACCGAGATTTTCTATGACCACGGCGATCACATCTGGGGTGGCCCCCCCGGATCACCCGAAGAAGATGGCGACCGGTTCATTGAAATCTGGAACGTCGTTTTCATGCAGAACGAACAATTCGAAGACGGGTCGATGCGCCCGCTGGACATGCAGTCGATCGACACCGGCATGGGGCTGGAACGGATCGGCGCGCTGTTGCAAGGCAAGCATGACAATTACGATACCGATGTGATGCGCGCGCTGATCGAGGCGTCGGCCAACGCCACATCCTCGGATCCCGATGGTCCGGGCAACACGCATCACCGCGTGATCGCGGACCATCTGCGGTCCACCTCTTTCCTGATTGCCGAAGGCGTGCTGCCCTCGAACGAAGGCCGCGGCTATGTCTTGCGCCGGATCATGCGCCGCGCGATGCGCCACGCGCATCTGCTGGGGGCGAAAGACCCCGTGATGCACCGTCTGGTATCTGCTTTGGTGCAACAGATGGGGGCTGCTTATCCTGAATTGGGCCAAGGCCAGCGCCTGATCGAAGAGACGTTGATGAACGAAGAGATCCGTTTCAAACAGACGCTGGATCGCGGGCTGAAACTGCTTGATGATGAACTGGCCGGTCTGCCCGAGGATGCCGCCCTGCCGGGTGAGGCCGCGTTCAAGCTCTATGATACCTATGGTTTTCCGCTGGACCTGACGCAGGATGCCCTGCGCGAAAAGGGCCGCGCAGTGGATACCGACGGGTTCGATGCCGCGATGGCCGCGCAAAAGGCCAAGGCCCGCGCCGCATGGTCCGGCACGGGGGAAGCCGCCGACAGTGCGATTTGGTTTGATGTCGCCGATCTGGCGGGGCCGACCGATTTTCTGGGCTATGACAGTTTGGACGTCGAAGGCCAGATCAAGGCGCTGGTTGCCGATGGCGCAATGGTCCAGCAGGCGGGCGGTGCCGTGCAGATCGTGCTGAACCAGACGTCATTTTACGCCGAATCCGGTGGTCAGGTTGGCGATGCTGGAATTTTGCAAACCGACACCGGCACAGCCCAGATCACCGATACCAAAAAGGTTGCGGGCGTCTTTATCCATTTCGCCACTGTCACCAGCGGGACCATCGCGGTGGGCCAAGGCGCGGCGTTGCGCGTGGACGCAGGCCGCCGTGCGGCTGTTCAGGCCAATCATTCGGCCACGCATTTGTTGAACGAGGCGTTGCGCGAAACCTTGGGCGATCATATCGCGCAGCGCGGGTCGCTGAATGCGCCAGACCGGCTGCGGTTCGATTTTAGCCATACCAAACCGCTGAGCGCCGATGAACTGGCGCAGGTTGAACGCGATGTCAACGCGCTGATCCGGCAAAACACCCGCGTCGAAACCCGCATCATGGCGCCTGACGATGCGCGCGCGCTTGGCGCGCAGGCGCTGTTTGGCGAAAAATACGGCGACGAGGTGCGCGTTGTGTCGATGGGCCGCAAGGATGGGTCTGGCAAGGGTGCGGCAGGCAATACCTATTCGCTGGAACTTTGTGGCGGCACGCATGTGCGCCAGCTGGGTGAAATCGGTGCCTTTGTCGCCTTGGGCGATGCGGCCTCCAGCGCCGGTGTGCGCCGGATCGAGGCGCTGACAGGTCAGGCGGCACTTGATTACCTGCGCGCGCAGGATCAGCGGTTGGCGGATGTGGCCGCCGCCTTGAAAGCCCCGGCCAGTGATGTCGCAGACCGTGTCAAGGCGCTGATGGATGAACGCCGGACGCTGGCCAATGAAGTCGCGCAATTGCGCCGCGAACTGGCAATGGGCGGCGGCGCGCAAGGGGCATCCCCCGCGCTGCAGGTCAATGGCATCGCCTTTCATGCGCAGGTGCTATCCGGTGTGACGGGCAAGGATTTGCCGTCGCTGATCGACCAGATCAAGACCGATCTGGGCAGCGGCGTTGTGCTGTTGATCGCCGATACTGGCGACAAGGCAGCAATCGCCGTGGGCGTTACGGCAGACCTGACGACGCGCGTCTCGGCCGTGGATATCCTGCGCGCGGTCACACCAGAACTGGGCGGCAAGGGCGGCGGTGGCCGCCCCGACATGGCGCAAGGCGGCGGCGCGTCAACCCAAAACGCCGAAGCCGCCATCACACAAGCAAAATCAATCTTGGAGAAACTGTCATGACCGCACTCTGGATCGCCCATGTCAAAGTCACTGACGATGCCGCTTACGGCGAATATGCCCGGCGCGCCACGTCAGCCATCGCAGATCACGGTGGCGTTTTTCTGGCCCGTGGCGGCGCCTATGAACAGCTCGAAGGGCCGGATCGCCCCCGCAACGTCGTGGCCCGCTTTCCCAGCTTGCAAGCCGCACATGACTGCTATTATTCGACCGCCTACCAGGATGCGCTGAGCCATGCCAAAGGCGCCAGCCAGCGCGAGCTTTGCATCGTCGAAGAAATCGCCTGACAACAAAAAGGCCACGCCCGTTCAAGGCGTGGCTCTGTCTTTCCCATCTTCCGAGCGCAAATATCCCCGCCGGAGGCTTCGCGCTGGTCACACCAGCGCGAAATCAAATCATGCGCTGCGCGAATTCTTCTTGCGCTCATGCGGATCAAGAAACCGCTTGCGCAGCCGGATCGCATTCGGGGTCACTTCGACCAATTCATCATCGTCAATATAGGCAATCGCCTGTTCCAGCGACATGGTCACCGGCGTGGTCAGGCGTACCGCCTCGTCCGTGCCAGATGCACGCACGTTGGTCAGCTGCTTGCCTTTCAGCGGGTTCACTTCAAGATCGTTGTCGCGGCTGTGTTCGCCGATGATCATGCCGGTATAAACCGCTTCCTGCGCGCCGATGAAAAACTTGCCGCGGTCTTCGAGCTTCCACAGCGCATAGGACACCGACACACCGTTTTCCATAGAGATCAAGACACCCTGACGGCGGCCGTCGATCTTGCCTTTGTAGGGCGCCCAGCCATGGAACAGCCGGTTCAGAATGCCGGACCCGCGTGTATCCGTCAGGAATTCGCCGTGATAGCCGATCAGCCCGCGTGACGGGACATGCGCGATGATGCGGGTCTTGCCGGCACCGGCGGGTTTCATTTCGACCAATTCACCCTTGCGCGGGCCGGTCAGCTTTTCCACGACCGCGCCGGTATATTCGTCATCCACGTCAATGGTGGCTTCTTCGATGGGTTCATGGCGGACGCCGTCGATGTCCTTGAAAATCACCTGCGGGCGGGAAATCGACAGCTCGAACCCTTCGCGGCGCATGTTTTCGATCAACACGCCCATCTGCAATTCGCCGCGGCCCGAAACCTCGAACGCATCGCCCATGGCGGTATCGGCGACCTTGATCGCAACGTTGACTTCGGATTCGCGCATCAGCCGTTCGCGGATGACGCGGCTTTGCACCTTTTTGCCATCGCGGCCCGCCAGCGGGCTGTCGTTGATGCCAAAGGTCACGGTGATCGTTGGCGGGTCGATGGGCTGGGCGGGGATCGCGGTGTCGATGGACAGATCGCAGATCGTATCGGCCACGGTCGCCTTGGTCATACCGGCAAGGGTCACGATATCGCCTGCCTCGGCCACATCGATGGGTTGCTGGCTCAGACCGCGGAAGGCAAGGATCTTCGAGACGCGGAATTGTTCGAGCTTGTCGCCGTTGCGCGACAGCGCCTTGACGGTTTCGCCTGCGCGCAGGGTACCGGCCTCGACGCGGCCGGTCAGGATGCGCCCGATGAATGGGTCGGCCGACAGGGTGGTCGCCAGCATCTGGAACGGCTCTTCGCGGCGGCTGATCTGGGCGGGCATTGGGACATGTTCCAGCACTTTGTCGAACAGCGCGGACAGGTCCTTGCGCGGACCATCCAGCTGTTCATCGCACCAGCCGGCACGGCCGGATGCATACATCACCGGGAAATCCAGCTGTTCGTCGCTGGCTTCTAATGCGGCGAACAGGTCGAACACGTCATCGACGGCCTGATCGGGTTCGCCATCGGCTTTGTCCACCTTGTTGACGACAACGATGGGGCGCAGCCCCAGCGCGAGCGCCTTGGATGTCACGAATTTGGTCTGCGGCATCGGGCCTTCGGCGGCATCGACCAGCAGGACAACACCGTCAACCATCGACAGAATACGTTCGACTTCACCACCGAAATCGGCGTGGCCGGGGGTGTCAACGATGTTGATCCGCGTGCCTTTCCATTCGACGCTTGTGCATTTCGCCAGAATGGTGATGCCGCGTTCGCGTTCGATGTCGTTGCTGTCCATCGCGCGTTCTGTGGTGGCTTCGTTTTCACGATACACACCGGATTGTTTCAAAAGTTCATCGACAAGCGTTGTCTTGCCGTGGTCAACGTGCGCGATGATCGCGATATTGCGGATATCCATGGGTCAGCCTTATGGGAAATTTAGCTGCGCGATACCGTGCAATCGCAGCAAAAGCCACCCCTTAATCGCAAGGCCGCGTCAGTGCGGTGATGTGTGTGAAAAAAGATGAATGACAAGGATGCCGCACAGGATCATCCCGATCCCGACCACCGCAGGCAGATCAAGCCGTTGACCGAACACCAGATAGCCGATCGCCGCGATCATCACGATCCCCAGCCCTGACCACATCGCATAGACCACGCCCACCGGCATTACCCGCAGCGTCTGAGCCAGCAGGTAGAATGACAAGCCATAAGCGATGACAACCAGCACCGATGGCCAGAACCGCGTGAATTGATGGCTGGCTTGCAGGGCGGTGGTGCCGATGGTTTCGGCAATGATCGCAAAGATCAAAAAGATGTAATGCAACGGCATGATCAGCGTCCTGTATACCGGTCGGGGCGGTGGTTCGTGGCGATGATCAGGTTCGCAACCACGGCACCGGCCAGCGAATACAGCACCAGCCCGGGGGCGATCACAGCAAAGGCCGCCGCGAACAGGCACAGATCGAAAATCAACTGGGTATAGCCCGCGCGAAACCCCGTCCGGTCCTGTATGAACAGCGCCAGAATACCGATCCCGCCAAGGCTGGCACCATGCCGGAACAGCACGATCAGGCCCAGACCCGTGACCGCCCCGACCAGCACCGCCCCCAGTAACGGGTCTAGTGCTTCAAACACGATCAACTTGGGAAAGCTCTCGGCCATCAGCGACACCAGCCCGACGCAAAGAAAGCTTTTGAGCGTGAACCGTGGCCCCATCCGCAGCCATGCCAGCCAATAGAACGGCAAGTTGACGCAAAAGAATACCAGCCCGAACGACAGCCCCGTGCCATAGGACACCAGCACCGCCAGCCCTGCGGTTTGTCCGGTGATCAGCCCCAGATGGGTCAGCATCGTCACCCCCAGCGCACACATCGCCGTGCCAAGCGCAAAGGCCTGCGCGTCTTCGATGCGGGTATGCGGGGCGGGGGTGGTGGCGGTCTGGCTCATGGCACCGCGTTAGCCAGAACAGCCCATACACGCAAGCCGTGCAATGCCGAATCCAGCAACAAGGGGCGGCGTTGCATCACAGGTAAGTATGGCCTGCCGGGCGATACGGGTGGTGCGTTGAAATAAACCATAAGGTGATTAAGCTTATAGTTTATACACGTTTTAATTGATTATTTATTACAACTTGCCTAAAATGTAAGGTAAATAGATTTATAATGGATTTGGTTGGGTCCCCGCGTGGGCCGCGTAACAAGTGAGGAGCGTTAAATGAAGAAGTTGATACCCTATGTTATCATGGGTGCGGGAGCTATGGCTTTGGCGGGATGTGGGGCCTCGGTTGTGGATGTCGTGGGCACAGGCGCCGTGAACGGCACCAACGGCCTGCCGTTTGCCAGCGGCGATGTCACAGGCGGTGGCACGCTGTCCACCGCGGTCACAGGCCGCACGGCCAGCACCAGCAGCGTGTCTTTCGCCGCCGGAAGCGGCACTGGAAACTTTCAGGAAAGTACGTTCGCCGTTCAGGGCCTGACGCCGGACAGTATCCGGATCACCTATAACGGCGCAACATCGGATCTGGCCAGACTTGGCACTGGTGAAAGCTATCGCGTGACGACCGGGACGGTCGATGAATATCTGACGCGTGTGATGCGCCCCGGCACTGCTGTGTCTGCCTATACTTATGCGCGATTTGACCTCACAAATTTACAAGACAGTCGGATCATCCGTTTCGTGATCGGGAATGACACCAATCCCGCGAACCTGAGCGGTACCGCAAGTTATGCCGTCCAGCTGGAAGGAACCGGCACTCAATTGGCCAACGGCAGAGTGCGTTCCCTGAACATTGACGGCGACGGCACAATCAACGCAAACTTTGCAACAAATGCTGTCAACGGAACGCTGACAGTTCGCACCAGAACCAGTGGTGTTGATAATGATACAGCGACGCAAAGCGCAAGAAACGATGGATTTTCACTGACTGGTACGCGCAGTGGTGCGGGGTTCACGGCAAATGCGACACGGACAGATTGTCTGTTCGCCGAAGCCTGCGTGTCAAAGTCAACCCTGTCAGGCAATTTCTATGGCCAGACTGGCGGCGAGATTGCCGGCATCGGGGTTATTGACGAGACGGCGACATCCGCCACCGGCCTTGTTGAAACCAAGGGCAATTTTGCCTTTATCGGGGCGCAGTAAACGCAAAGCAGTAAACTGCACGGCAGCACCACAAAAAAGGGGGGCCAATCGGCCCCCCTTTGGTTTTACATCGCGGCGTTCAGGTTCTGATCCACCTTTTCAAGGAATCCTTCGGTGGTCAGCCATTTCTGGTCGGGGCCGACCAGCAGCGCCAGATCCTTGGTCATGAAGCCGCTTTCGACCGTATCCACCACGACCTTTTCCAATGTTGTCGCGAAATTCATCAGCTGTGCGTTGTCATCCAGTTTCGCGCGATGCTTGAGCCCGCCGGTCCAGGCAAAGATCGAGGCGATAGAATTGGTCGATGTCGCCTTGCCTGCCTGATGCTGGCGGTAATGGCGGGTGACGGTGCCATGGGCGGCCTCGGCCTCGATGATCTTGCCATCGGGGGTCATCAGCGCGGATGTCATCAGACCCAAGCTGCCGAACCCCTGTGCGACGGTATCGGATTGCACGTCGCCGTCATAGTTTTTACAGGCCCAGACGAATTTACCTGACCATTTCATCGCGGATGCAACCATATCGTCGATCAGCCGGTGTTCATAGGTGATGCCTGCCGCCTTGAATTTATCGGCAAATTCTTCCTCATACACCTTCTGGAACAGGTCCTTGAACCGCCCGTCATAGGCTTTCAAGATCGTGTTTTTAGTAGACAAATAGACTGGCCAGCCAAGGTTCAGCCCATAGTGCAGCGAAGCGCGCGCGAAATCGATGATGCTTTCGTCAAGGTTATACATGCCCATCGCCACACCGGCGCCGGGGCTGTCATAGACGACCTTTTCGATCACGGTGCCGTCGTCGCCCACGAATTTCATGGTCAGCTGGCCTTTGCCGGGCATCAGAAAATCGGTGGCCTTGTATTGGTCGCCGAATGCGTGACGGCCGATCACGATCGGATCGGTCCAGCCAGGCACAAGGCGCGGCACGTTCTTGCAAATGATCGGTGCGCGAAACACCACACCGCCGAGGATATTGCGGATCGTGCCATTGGGACTGCGCCACATCTGTTTGAGGCCAAATTCCTCGACCCGCGCTTCGTCGGGCGTGATGGTCGCGCATTTGACGCCGACACCGTATTTCTTGATCGCCTCTGCGGCATCCACGGTGATCTGGTCGTTGGTTTCGTCGCGGACTTCCATGCCGAGGTCGTAATATTTCAAATCCAGATCCAGATAGGGCAGGATCAGTTTTTTCTTGATGAAATCCCAGATGATCCGGGTCATTTCATCGCCGTCGAGTTCGACGACAGGGTTTTCTACCTTGATCTTGGTCATGTCTTTGCTCCGCTTTTTTCTGGGATTCTGGCGCTTTCATAGCGCAAAATGACTGTTGCAGAAAGGGCTGTATGCCTTTGTATACCGAAAATATGGCATCCGAGGCGGGGCTTTGCCGATGACGGTGAAATCCGCGCCAGATGCGCCGGCCGTGCGGCCTTGGCGGCTTGTGGCAGCGCGCTGCGGGCGTTAGGTGTCCTGCGCGCCGGTATCTGTGGTCGCGTTACGATCGGGTCAATGCTTGCGGCGGTTTTTAAGGGTCTGGACATAATGACAAAAACGGCCACGGCACGGATTGACCAATTGCTTGGATCATTGGGCTATGGGTCGCGTGGCGACATCGCGCGTATGGCGAAATCGGGCTGGATCACACTGGACGATGCACGCATCTGGGATGCCACCACCCGTATCGCCGTTACCCCCGATCTGCCCGCGCGCATGATTGTCAGCCGCGAACCGTTGGATCCTTTGGCGGGCCTGGTCATCTTGTTGCACAAACCGCTGGGCATGACCTGTTCGCATAAAGAAGACGGGCCGCTGGTTTACGACATTCTGCCCGATCGCTGGAAACGCCGGCAACCGGTGATTTCCACCGTGGGACGGCTGGATAAACAGACATCGGGCCTGTTGTTGCTGACTGATGATGGCCCGCTCTTGCACCGGATCATCAGCCCCAAACAGCATATCAAGAAAACCTATCGCGCCACGCTGGCACGGCCGCTGGAGGGCAACGAGGCCGCGATTTTCGCCGCCGGTGATCTGGTGTTGCAGGGCGAGGACAAGCCATTGGCACCTGCCGAGCTGCGGGTGATTTCCCCGACAGAGGCGGTGTTGACCGTGACCGAAGGGCGCTATCATCAGGTGCGCCGGATGTTTGCCGCCACCGGCAATCACGTCACCGCCTTGCACCGCGACGCCTTGGGCGGGCTGGTTCTGCCCGACGACCTGATGCCCGGCCAATGGCGCATCATTGATGCCGCCCAGATTGCCACGATCTTTGCCTAGCGCGTGCTGTCAGCGTGAAAAGCCCTGCAAAGCCGGATGCTGAAATCTGCACGGCGCGGCGAGGGGATCGAAAATGCCCCGGCGCCCGGACCCTATTGTGCCAAGTTGTGCAGAGCGCGTGCATCGCTATGGGGATGTAGGGATCACCGCAGTAACTGGCCCTGGCGGAACGGGGGCTGGGTCGGGTCATTTGGGGGTGGCTGCCACGGGGGTCACCCCAAAGCAGATTGGTAGGCCCGGCAGGACTTGAACCCGCAACCAAAGCGTTATGAGCGCTCTGCTCTGACCAATTGAGCTACAGGCCCCCGGTGATCGGGTTAATCGGCGCTGTGCCGATGGTCAAGCGTTTCGCATTCGGCGCGGTCGAAAAGAACTTTTATGCCTCCGGCGGGGATATTTATGCTCGGAAGATGCATGCGAGGGCGTTGCGCGGGGCGCAGGCTTGCGCTAACCGCAGGTCAACCAGACAAAGGGGTACCCCAGATGAGTAAAAACGGCCTGACTTATGCGGATGCGGGGGTCGATATCGACGCGGGCAATTCTTTGGTGGAACGGATCAAGCCGGCGGCCAAGCGCACGGCGCGGTCGGGCGTGATGTCCGGGCTGGGCGGGTTCGGTGCGCTGTTTGATCTGAAAGCGGCGGGGTTTGTCGATCCGGTGCTGGTGGCCGCAACCGATGGTGTCGGCACCAAGCTGCGCATTGCCATTGATACCGGCCATGTGGATACGATCGGGATTGATCTGGTTGCGATGTGCGTCAATGATCTGGTGTGTCAGGGTGCAGAACCTTTGTTCTTTCTGGACTATTTCGCCACCGGCAAGCTGGAACTGGATCAGGCGACGCGGATCATCAACGGGATCGCGGCGGGTTGCGAGGCCTCTGGCTGTGCGTTGATCGGCGGCGAGACGGCGGAAATGCCGGGCATGTATCACAAGGGCGATTTCGATCTGGCCGGTTTTGCCGTGGGTGCGATGGAACGCGGGGCCGATTTGCCGCGCGATGTGGTGGCAGGCGATGTGCTGCTGGGGTTGGCGTCAGATGGCGTGCATTCCAACGGCTATTCGCTGGTGCGCCGCATTGTTGATCTGTCGGGACTGGGTTGGGCGGATGATGCGCCTTTTGCAGACGGGTCCTTGGGCGAGGTGCTTTTGACCCCCACCCGGCTTTATGTGCAATCCGCGTTGGCCGCCGTGCGGGCAGGGGGCGTGCATGCGCTGGCGCATATCACCGGCGGCGGGCTGACCGAGAACCTGCCGCGCGTTTTGCCCGATAATCTGGGGGCGGATATTGATCTGGGGTCGTGGGCTTTGCCGCCTGTCTTTGGCTGGCTGGTGCAGACCGGCGGGATGGCGCAGGCCGAATTGCTGAAAACCTTCAATGCCGGCATCGGCATGGTACTGGTCGTCGATGCCGGCCGCGCCGAGGCGTTGGCTGCGGTGTTGGCTGCGGCGGGCGAGACGGTGCATCGTATCGGCACTGTCACCGAGGGCGCGGGCATCCGGTACACAGGCGCGCTTGTGTGACCAAACGGGTTGCTATCCTGATTTCTGGCGGCGGGTCCAATATGGTCTCGCTCGTCAATTCCATGACCGCCGATCATGCTGCGCGTCCCGTGCTGGTGTTGGCCAATGATCCGGCGGCAGGCGGGCTTGCCAAGGCGGCAGGGCTTGGCGTGCCGCATGTTGTCGTGGATCACCGCGCCTATGCCAAGGACCGTGCCGCGTTCGAGGCGGCATTGCACGCGGTCTTGCTGGATGTGCGCCCCGATATCATCTGCCTTGCCGGTTTCATGCGCATTCTGGGGGCGGAGTTTATCCGTCAATGGGAAGGGCGCATCCTGAATATCCATCCGTCACTTTTGCCGAAATATCGCGGCTTGCACACCCATGCCCGCGCGCTGGAAGCAGGCGACACCCATCACGGCTGTAGCGTGCATGAAGTCACCGCTGCACTGGATGACGGGCCGGTGCTGGGGCAGGCGCGGATGCCTGTGTTGCCCGGTGATACGCCCGAGACGCTGGCCGCGCGGCTTTTGCCGCTGGAACATGCGCTTTATCCTGCTGTTCTGCGCCGGTTTGCGGCAGGTGATCGCCGTCCGGTCATGCTGGGTGGCTGATCTTTTCATTGCCGATCCGATGCCCTATCAAGGGTGCAACAAACCGACGGACATTGCATGAAGATTATTTCCACGACCGCCGACCTTGCCGCATTTTGCACCCAAGCCGCCAAGCGCGCCTATGTCACCGTCGACACCGAATTTTTGCGCGAACGAACCTATTATTCCAAGCTTTGCCTTGTGCAGATGGCCTATCGCGATGCGGCAGGCGAAGATGCTGTGCTGGTTGATCCGCTGGCAGAGGGCATATCGCTTGACCCGCTTTATGACCTGTTCCGCGATCCCGGTGTCGTCAAGGTGTTCCATGCCGCCCGTCAGGATCTGGAGATTTTCCACGTCGATGCCGGTTTGATCCCCGCGCCCTTGTTCGACACGCAGGTTGCGGCGATGGTCTGCGGGTTCGGTGAACAGGCCGGGTATGAGACATTGGTGCGCAAGATCGCCAAGGCCGAGGTGGACAAATCGTCCCGCTTTACCGACTGGTCGCGCCGCCCGCTGACCGATGCGCAGGCCGAATATGCGCTGGCCGATGTCACGCATCTGCGCGATGTTTACGAATATCTTGCCAACCGGCTGGCCAAATCGGGCCGCACGAAATGGGTGGCCGAGGAAATGGCGGTGCTGAACGATCCCGCCACCTATCAATCCAACCCTGACGAGGCGTGGATGCGGGTCAAGACGCGCACCACTTCGGGTCGGTTTCTGGCGATCGTGCGCGAATTGGCGCGGTTTCGTGAAACCTATGCGCAGACCCGCGACATCCCGCGCAGCCGTGTGTATAAAGATGATGCGCTGGTTGAACTTGCCTCGACCAAGCCATTGAATGAAAACGATTTGAACCGGTCACGCCTGTTGTTGCGCGAGGCCCGCAAAGGCGAGATTGCCGATGGTATCCTAGCCAGTATCAAGGCTGGGCTGGCCGCCAAACCTGGCGATTTGCCTGAACCGGACCTGAGCCGTGCCAAGTTGCAGGTCAATCCCGCACTGGCCGATATGCTGCGCGTGCTGCTGAAAGCGGTGACCGATGATGCGGGCGTTGCGCCCAAGCTGATCGCGTCGTCTGCCGATCTGGATGCCATGGCTGCGGGGATGCGTGATGTGTCGGCCCTGAACGGCTGGCGGCGCGAAGTGTTCGGCGACGTGGCCTTGCAGCTGTGCGAAGGCAAGGTCGGGCTGGCGGTCAAAGGCCAAAAGGTGGTCACCGTCCCGCTTTAGGCTAGATCAGGCGAGACTGAAGGAACCCAGATATGACTAATGCCGCCTTTGAAGAGCTTGTCGAGACATTTGAATTCCTTGACGATTGGGAAGACCGCTATCGCCATGTTATCGACATGGGCCGCGCGATGGACCCGTTGGAGGATGCCTTGCGCGTGCCTGCGACCAAGGTAGACGGCTGCGCCAGTCAGGTCTGGCTGGTCCCCCAGATCAAGGATGATGTGTTCACTTTCCGTGGTGAAAGCGATGCGATGATCGTGCGCGGGCTGATCGCGGTGTTGCGCACGCTTTATGACGACCAGCCTGTGTCCGAGGTGGTCAAGATCGACGCGTCTGCCGCATTGGGCCGGTTGGGGTTGAACGATCATCTGTCGGCGCAACGGTCCAACGGTTTGCGCGCCATGGTGGACAGGATCAGGCAGACGGCGGCGGCGGCGCTGTAACGCTGGCCAATGTCGTGGCCAGATCGCCGTAGCCGGTAAAACGCCTCTCGAACGCCAGACCCAGCCGCGCGGCGCAATCCTGCGCCTTTTCGGTCAGGGCGGCATCATCGGTTTGCGCCTGATAGACCAGTTTTTCGTAATTTCCGAAATACATGTCGCGCAGGGCAGGGTGTTTGTGCAGGCCCAAAGGTTCCCAGACGAAGGCATCGAATTGCCGGACCAGAAAATCGGTCAGGTAAAAGGCGGTCATCTCGTCGCGGGCGGCAAAGACATCGACACCTTCGAAGAACGCATAGCAATGCGGCCCCGCAACCATCCGCAGGCCCATGTCGTCGCAGGCGGCCTGCAACAGCCCGCCGGTGCCGCAATCGGCATAGACCACAAAGATATCGTGATAATCTGCACCATGTTTCGCCACAGCCGCGCGCAGGGCGGGGATGATCCTGTCGGGGTGGTTGTGCAGGATCGCGGGCAGGCAATGCAGGTCCATATGCGCCCAGCCATTGGCAGCTTTCAGCGCAAGGATTTCACGCGCCAGCGCACCGCAGGCGATCAGCAGGATCTGGCCCTGTCCGGCGGGCGGCAGCCCGTCATGGCTTAGCTCTGCGTCACTGATCACGGTGGCGGCGCAACAGCACGCTGGCCAGCAGCACGGCAATGCTGATGACGGCAAGGCCCAGCATCGGCGCAAGGCCAGCCGCCCCCGCAACCCAAGCCCCCAATGCGATGGTCACACCAGAGGCCGCGATCACGGCGGCAAGGATAATGGCAAGTTTTTCGAGCGGCATAATGGTTCTCCTATAGATCATAGGTAAGACCGGGTGCCGCCCGAATAAAGGGTCACGCGTGAACGGCACCCTGATTGTGCTTGCGCGCGACCAGCGTTTTGGCGGTTTCCACCGCCACGGCTGCATCGCGGCAATAGGCGTCGGCGCCGATGGCGCGGCCGAATTCCTCGTTCAGGGGGGCACCGCCGACCAGCACGATGTAATCGTCGCGCACACCCTTTTCCACCAGCGTGTCGATCACGACCTTCATGTAAGGCATCGTGGTCGTCAGCAGCGCGGACATGCCCAGAATATCAGGCTGTTCGGATTCGAGCGCACCCATATAGGATTCGACCGAATTGTTGATGCCAAGGTCGATCACCTCGAAACCGGCCCCTTCCATCATCATCCCGACAAGGTTCTTGCCGATGTCATGGATGTCGCCCTTGACGGTGCCGATCACCATCTTGCCGACGCGCGGTGCGCCTGTCGCGATCAGCAGGGGCTTGAGGATGAACATGCCGCCTTTCATCGCATTGGCAGCCAGCAGCACCTCTGGCACAAACAAGATACCGTCGCGGAAATCATGGCCCACGATGGTCATGCCACCAACCAGCGCCTCTGTCAGCACGCGGTAAGGGGTCCAGCCGCGGGCGATGAGGATGTTCACGCCTTCCTCGATCTCTTCTTTCATACCGTCGTACAGATCGTCGTACATCTGCGCGACAAGGTCTTCGTCGCTCAGTTCGGACAGGATGATTTCGTCGTCTTGGTCGGCCATGGGAACCCTCATGAAAGTCATTGTCACTGTAGTGCGCCGAATTGCGCGCCGCCACCCGATGAATTGCGACATTCACCGTCGCGGGACCGACGCGGGCGTGTTGGTATTCTGCTTTTGTTCGCACAAGCGCCATGACCAATGATCTGACGCCATGTTCGCACGGCCCTGGGGCGGCGCGCTTTGCAATCCGGGAGTGCTTGGATACCTTTTATGCCTTCGCCAAGGAGCACGGTGAATTGTGCAACAATTCACCGCGCCCGCAAGATGGGCCTAGTCGCGTTTGGCGCGGCGGCCACGGCGGGGGGCGGCCTCAGGCCCTGCGCCATCGGTGCCGTCAGAGGCAGAGGAGAAGCCGCCCAATGCCGCGGTGATTGCGTCCAATGTTGGCGCTGTGCCTTTTGGGCGGGTCTCCAAGGCGTTACGCATGGCGCGCAGATGATCTGGCGTCGTGCCGCAGCAGCCGCCGATGATCGTGGCCCCGCTGTCGCGCGCCAGCACGGCGTAATCGGCCATCAATTCGGGTGTACCGTCGTAATGGATATGGCCGTCGTGGTATTTGGGAATGCCCGCATTGCCCTTGGCGATCAGCGGCAGGGTCGGGCCAGCGGCGGCAAAGCCCAGCACCGTGCGCAAAAGATCCGACGCGCCAGTGCCGCAATTGGCACCAAAGGCCAGCGGTTGATGCGCGAGCTTGCCGACCTTTTTCACCATATCGGCAGATGTCAGGCCCATCATCGTACGGCCTGCGGTGTCAAAGCTCATCGTGCCGCACCAGGGCATGCCTGCCAGCGCAAAGGCTTCGGCCGCGGCGGCGAATTCTTCGGCGGCAGAGATGGTTTCGACCCAGAGCACATCCGCGCCGCCTGCCTTCAACCCTTCGGCCTGTTCATGGAACATTTCCACCGCGCGTGCGTGGGTCAATGTGCCCATCGGCGACATGATCTCGCCCGTGGGACCAACGGACCCGGCGACCACGATGGTCCGGCCAGAGGCATCGGCGATGTCGCGGCCCAAGGCAGCTGCGACCTTGTTGAGTTCATGGACCTGACCTTCCGCGCCATGCAGTTTCAGCCGCGAGGCATTGCCACCGAAAGAATTGGTCAGGAAAATATCACTGCCCGCATCGGCTGCGCCTTTATAAAGCGCGCGGATTTTTGCGGGTTCGTCGATGTTCCACATCTCGGGCGCGTCGCCCGACATCAGGCCCATGTTGAACAGGTTGGTGCCGGTTGCGCCATCGGCCATCAGCCAGTCGCGGGTTTCAAGAAGCTTGGACAAGGCATTGGTCATGGCAGGGTCTTTTCGGGTCAAAGTTCGGTCATCAGCTGCGCCTTGGCCTCGGCCATCAGCGCGGCCATTTTGGCGCGGATCGTTGCTGTATCGGCAAGATCGCCCAGATCGCCGGACAATTTGCGAAACACGTCTTCGTCGCCGGTTTCTTCAAGATCGGATTTGACGACGTCGATGGCATAGGCAGCCGCATCCTCGCCGGTTTTGCCCAGCAACGCGGCGGCCCAAAGACCCAAGAGCTTGTTGCGCCGTGCCTCGGCCTTGAACTGCATTTGCGCGTCATGGGCGAATTTGGCCTCGAAGGCCTGCTGGCGATCGTCGAAGGTGGACATAGGGCAAACCTCGTTTTGCTGGAACGGTTGGATCAGATATGGCTGCACAGGTGCTTGCCCGCAAGGGGTGCTTGCACTAAGACGCGATCATGTCAGCGCCTTGCACGGGCGCGAAAGGGGTAAGGGGTCAGCATGGCGCGCCGCAAGAAAATATACGAAGGCAAAGCAAAGATCCTTTATGAAGGCCCCGAACCGGGAACGTTGGTGCAATATTTCAAGGATGATGCCACCGCATTCAATGCTGAAAAGCGCGCGGTGATCGAAGGCAAGGGTGTTCTGAACAACCGCCTGAGCGAATTTTTCATGACAGGTCTTGGCCAGATCGGGATTCCCACGCATTTCATCCGCCGCCTGAACATGCGCGAACAGCTGATCCGGCAGGTCGAGATTATCCCGCTGGAAATCATCGTGCGCAATGTCGCTGCAGGGTCGATGGCCAAGCGCTTGGGAATCGAAGAAGGCACCCAACTGCCGCGACCGATTGTCGAGTTTTCCTATAAGGATGACGCGCTGGGTGATCCTTTGGTTCCTGAGGAATATATCATCGCCTTTGGTTGGGCCAGCCAGCAGGACATGGATGATATCGTCAGTCTTGCGTTGCGGGTGAACGACTGGATGTCGGGTGTGATGTATGGCGTCGGGATCAAGCTGGTGGATTTCAAGATCGAGGTTGGCCGCGTCTGGGACAATGAATTTCCCCGTCTGTTGCTGGCTGACGAGATCAGCCCTGACAGCTGCCGGTTGTGGGATATCGAAACCGGCCAGAAGCTGGACAAGGATGTGTTCCGCCGCGATCTGGGCAATCTGACCGATGCCTATACCGAGGTTGCAAAGCGCCTTGGCGTGATGCCGTCCAATGTCACGCATCGGCCCAAGCCGACCCTGATCAACTGACGTTGATTTTTGAGTATTTGAAACAAAGCGAGGCAAGGCCATGAAGGCGCGTGTTTATGTGATGTTAAAGACCGGCGTTCTGGACCCGCAGGGCGAGGCGGTGCGCCATGCGCTCGGCAGTCTTGGCTTTGACGGGGTGCAGGGGGTGCGGCAGGGCAAGCTGATCGAGCTTGATCTGGCCGATGGCACGGATGAGGCTGTGATTGCGCAGATGTGTGACAAGCTGTTGGCCAATACCGTGATCGAAAGCTACCGGATCGAGGTGCTGTAAATGCGCGCCGCTGTTGTCGTTTTCCCCGGATCGAATTGTGACCGCGACATGGCTGTCGCCCTGCGTGCGGCTGGTGCTGATGTGACCATGGTCTGGCACAAGGATGCCAGCCTGCCTGATGGTGTTGATCTGGTCGCTATTCCGGGCGGGTTTTCCTTTGGTGATTACCTGCGCTGCGGGGCGATTGCCGCGCAATCGCCGATTTGTCGCGCCGTGGTGGCCCATGCGGGTCGTGGCGGCTATGTGCTTGGGGTGTGCAACGGGTTTCAAGTGTTGGCCGAAACCGGATTGTTGCCGGGGGCATTGATGCGCAATTCAGGCCTGAAGTTCATCTGCAAGACTGTTGATTTAATTGTACAAACCTCTGACACTGCATTTACCGCCGGCTATCAGGCGGGTCAGGCGATCCGGCTGCCGGTGGCGCATCACGATGGCAATTACACTGTGGATCCTGACATGCTGGCGCGGTTGCAGGGCGATGACAGGATCGCGTTTCGCTATGCGCAGCCGTTGAACGGATCGGTTGAAGGTATCGCGGGGCTGGTGTCTGCTAACCGCCGTGTGCTGGGGATGATGCCGCATCCTGAACGTGCGGTGGATGTGGGGCATGGCGGCACAGACGGGCAGGCGCTTTTCCGCGAACTGGTAGCGCAGGTCGTCGCGGCCTGAGCTTTGAGAGTTGCCGCGCCGCAGCGCGCGGCGTAAACTCTGCCGATGAATGACACCGTGCCACAAGGGTCGAAACGGGCTGCGCGCCGCTGGTATCGGCGGATCGCATTGGGCCTGTTCACGCTGTTCGCGGCCAGCGTCATGTATGTGACCAATGAATTGACGACCCAGCGTTATACCGAGACGATCAGCAACCGGTCGGAATTGCGCCTTGCGCTTTACAGCGCAAATCTGATGAGCGAGCTGCAGCGCAATTCGGTCGTGCCGCAGCTTTTGGCGCGTGATCCCGAACTGATCAGCGCGCTGAACAGCCAGGATTATTCACGCTCGACCGCGCGGTTGATGTCCTTTGTTGATGAAATCGGGGCGGCGGCGCTGACCTTGCTGGACAGCGAGGGGCGCGCGGTGGCGGCAACGAACCGCAACGAGCTGGGCGTCAATCACAGCGACAGGCCGTATTTCGTCGATGCCTTGCGCAGTAACCGGACGGTCTATTCGACCTTTCGGATGGATACCGGCGCTTATGCGTTCATCTTTTCGCGCAAGATCGAATCCAACGGGCAGGTGTTGGGCACGATCATGGTCGAGGTTGATGTTGGCCGCATGGAACGTGGCTGGGCCGGTGTGACGGATGCGGTGTTCGTCACCGATGCCCAAGGCAAGATCATCATGTCCACCGAACCTTTGTGGCGCGGTTTGCAGGAACGCGATGCGCTGGCGCGCCAACCGGCATCATCGGCGATCGAGCGCGCGTTGCGTGCCACGCAAAGCTGGGCCATGGCCCCCGCCGAGGCCTATTTGCGCGGCGAGGCGGTGCTGCGCCGCGAAGCCCGTGTGCCGCATCAAGGCTGGCAGATCGTCAATTTCACCACCTACGATTCGGTGCGTGAAAAGGTGAATGGCATCCTTGCGCTGCAGGTGATGGGCTTTGCGATCATTCTGGCGGTCAGTTTCTGGGTCATGTCGCGCCAGACCGCATCGCGGCTGGTGCTGTTCCAGCGGGAATCGGCGGAACTGCGCGCATTGAACCGCCGTTTGCAGCGGGAAATCGCCGAGCGCGAAAGGGTAGAGAAAACGCTGCAAGTGGCCGAACAGACCATCGCGCAATCATCGAAACTGGCGGCTTTGGGCGAGATGTCGGCGGCGGTCAGCCATGAATTGAACCAGCCACTGGCGGCGATGAAAACCTATCTGGCGGGCGCGCGGCTGTTGCTGCAACGTCAAAGACCGGACGAGGCGCTGTCGTCGTTCCAGCGGATCGACGATCTGCTGGAACGGATGGGCGCGATTACGCGGCAGTTGAAATCCTATGCACGCAAGGGGTCTGACGCGTTCGAGCCGGTGGATACACGCGCTGCCGTTTCAACGGCGCTGGCGATGATGGAGCCGCAGTTGAAAACGCGCTCGGTCAATATCGTCCGCACCCTGCCCACCGAACCTGTGATGATCATGGGCGACAGGCTGCGGCTGGAACAGGTGATCATCAACCTGTTGCGCAATGCGCTGGATGCGACCAAGACATCCGACAACCCCACAATCGAGATCCTTTTGGCGGTCGGCGATACCGTCAGCCTGCAAATCCGCGACAACGGCGAAGGGATCGAAAACCTCGATGAATTATTTGAACCGTTCTATACCACCAAACAGCCCGGCGACGGGGTGGGCTTGGGGCTTGCCATCTCTTCGGGGATCGTCAACGACCTTGGTGGCCGCTTGACCGCGCGCAATGCAGCGGATGGCGGGGCGATATTTGAAGTCCAGCTGCCGGCCTATATGCTGGGCCAGGCTGCGGCAGAATAGGAAGACAAGATGAGCAAAGCCATGAAGATCGCAATCGTCGATGACGAAAAGGACATGCGCCAGTCGATCAGCCAATGGCTGGCCCTATCGGGCTTTGACACCGAAACCTTTGCCAGCGCCGAAGACGCGCTCAAGGGCCTTGGCAGCGATTACCCCGGTATCGTGGTCAGCGACATCAAGATGCCCGGCATGGACGGGATGCAGTTTCTCAGAAAGCTCAAAGGCGTGGACAGCACCTTGCCGGTGATCATGATCACCGGTCACGGCGATGTGCCGATGGCGGTCGAGGCGATGCGGATCGGGGCCTTCGATTTTCTGGAAAAGCCGTTCAACCCCGACCGGATGACCGAACTGGCCAAAAAGGCCGCCAACGCCCGCCGCCTGACGCTGGACAACCGCGCGCTGCGGCGTGAATTGTCCGACGGCAGTTTGCTGATGAAAAAACTGATCGGCCAGTCGCCCAGCATGGAACGGCTGAAAGAGGATATTCTTGATCTGGGGCAGGCGGACGGCCATGTGCTGATCGAAGGTGAAACCGGCACTGGCAAGACGCTAATTGCCCATGCGCTGCATGCGGTCGGTGCGCGCGCCAACCGCAAATTCGTGCTGCTCAGCTGTTCGGCCTATGATGAGGACACGCTGACGCGGATCATCTTTGGGCCTGCGCATGACGACGAACCGATCCCCGCGATTGAAGAAGCGCGTGGCGGTACGCTGGTGCTGGAAGATATCGAAACTCTCAGCCATGCCTTGCAGTCGCGGCTTTTGACCGCGATCAATGATCAGGGCACGCCTGCAGAAACCCGCATTGTGGCGATCTGCAATCTGCAAGAACAGGACAAGACCTGCGAAAGCGTGCTGCGCCCTGATCTGTTCTATCGGCTGGCCGCGCTACGGATCACCGTGCCGCCGCTGCGCCAGCGTGGCGAGGATATTTTGACCCTGTTCACCCGTCTGGGGGAACAATTCGCCGATGAATATGGCTGTGACGCACCGCAAGTCAGCGCGCAGGAAGCCGCGCAATTGTTGCAGGCCCCATGGCCGGGCAATGTGCGCCAACTGATCAACGTGGCAGAACGTGCCGTGTTGCAAAACCGGCGCGGCAGCGGCTCTATCGCGTCGCTTTTGATGACCGAGACTGAAGATTCCCAATCCGCCATGACGACGGAAGGCAAACCGCTGAAAGAATTTGTCGAAGCCTTCGAACGGATGCTGATCGACAACACGATGCGCCGGCATCGCGGGTCTATCGTTGCGGTGATGGATGAATTGTGTCTGCCACGCCGGACCTTGAACGAAAAGATGGCCAAATACAGCCTGCAACGGTCGGACTATCTCTAGCCCCGCAAGCTGCCTCTCGCCCCGCTAACCGCCATTTGAGCCCCCGTGCAGCAAGCCACTTGTGCAGGGGGGCAAATCTCCATTATGTATTCATTACGGGTGCTCGTGCTTTGGTTGCGCGGTGATGCCCGATCGAGATTCTCTGCCCAAAGCTGGTTTCATCCTCTTTGCGGCGGCTGATTTGATCCCTTGGGGTCAGAAAAACGCCCTGCGCCGCGCGCCCAAAAGCGCCGACCGGGCCTTGAACGGGCCTCGGACCATTTCCGGGGTCGGAGAAGAACCGCGATGCAACGCGCGCAACATACAGGCAAGACCATGACGGCCCCGAGGGGCCCGGCATCTGCCCGCGCGACGCACGCCACAATCAGACACATCACGCGGACGGCCGCACCCCCTGGGGGGCCTGCCGCGCCATGTGCGAATGGACAAAATGCCAAAGAAAATGCTAATCGATGCCACCCATGCGGAGGAAACCCGCGTGGTGGTGGTGGACGGCAACAAGGTCGAAGAATTTGATTTTGAAAGCCAATTCAAACGCCAGCTGGCTGGCAACATCTACCTTGCAAAGGTAACACGAGTCGAACCATCGCTGCAGGCCGCTTTCGTCGATTACGGCGGAAACCGGCATGGTTTTCTTGCGTTCGCGGAAATCCATCCCGATTACTATCAGATCCCGGTCGCCGACCGCGAGGCGCTGATGGCCGAAGAACGCGCCTATGCCGAAAGCCTCAAGGCCGAGGAAGACGCAGAAGACGCGCCCAAACAACCCCGCCGCCGCACGCGCAGCAAGGTGCGCGCGGCCCCGGTCGAGGGCAGCGATGCTGTTGTGACCTCTGGCGATGATCCGGTCGGTCTGGAAACGATTGACTTGGACGACGATCTTGAAGGCAGCTCGCCGATGGAACTGGTCGGCGAAACGCCGGTCGAAACCCCTGCTGCCGACGAAGATATCGACGATGCGACGGCTGATGATGCCATCGAAAGCGTCGCTGAAACCGACGATATTGACGACATGCGCCCGGTGCGCAAACCGCGCCCGCGCCGCTACAAGATCCAAGAGGTCATCAAGGTCCGCCAGATCCTGCTGATCCAGGTCGTCAAGGAAGAACGCGGCAACAAGGGTGCGGCGCTGACCACCTATCTGTCGCTGGCGGGTCGGTATTGCGTGCTGATGCCCAATACCGCGCGCGGTGGCGGCATTTCGCGCAAGATCACCAATGCGGTGGACCGCAAAAAGCTCAAGGAAATCGCCGGTGAAATGACCGTGCCCGATGGCGCGGGTCTGATTATCCGCACCGCCGGGTCACAGCGGACCAAGGCGGAAATCAAGCGCGATTACGAATATCTGCAACGGATGTGGGAACAGATCCGCGAACTGACTCTGAAATCCATCGCGCCTGCGCGAATCTACGAAGAAGGCGATCTGATCAAACGCTCGATCCGCGATCTGTATTCCAAGGATATCGACGAGGTCATCGTCGCGGGCGAGGCGGGCTATCGCTCGGCCAAGGATTTCATGCGGATGATCATGCCGTCGCATGCAAAAAACGTGAAATTCTACGCCGAACCAATGCCGATCTATGCGCGCTATCAGGTCGAAACCTATCTTGCGGGCATGTTCAATCCCACGGTGCAATTACCCTCTGGCGGCTATATCGTGATCGGGATCACCGAGGCGCTGGTCGCCATCGACGTGAACTCTGGCCGCGCGACCAAGGAAGGCTCGATCGAACAGACCGCGCTGAAAACCAACCTTGAAGCCGCCGACGAGGTGGCGCGCCAACTGCGCTTGCGTGACCTTGCCGGTCTGATCGTGATCGATTTCATCGACATGGACGAACGCAAGAACAATGCTGCCGTTGAAAAACGGTTCAAGGACAAGCTGAAAACAGACCGCGCGCGCATTCAGGTCGGCCGGATTTCCGGTTTTGGCCTGATGGAAATGTCGCGCCAGCGCCTGCGCCCCGGCATGCTCGAGGCGACGACGCAAATGTGCAGCCATTGCCATGGCACCGGCCTGTTGCGCTCTGATGACAACGTGGCCCTGTCGATCCTGCGCCAATTGGAAGAAGAGGGCGTGCGCGCGCGCAGCAAAGAAGTGCTGGTTCGTGCTCCCATCGCGATTGCCAATTTCCTGATGAACGGCAAACGCGAAAACATCGCCGAGATCGAGGCGCGTTACGGCATGTCTGTTAGGGTCGAATGTGACCCTGTGCTGATCTCGCCCGATTTCGTGGTGGAAAAGTTCAAGACCGCAACCCGCATTGTCCCCGAAGCAGCACCGATCGTGGCCAGCGCGCTGTTGATGGACGACGACGAAGACGACGATCTGATCATCGAAACCCCCGATGAAGACGAAGAAGACGCAGTCGCACCTACGCCCAAAGCCGCAGCCGCCGTGCTCGACGCCCCCGAGGCCGACGGCGAAGACCGGCCCAAGCGCAAGCGGCGGCGGCGGCGGCGGCGGCGGACCGGCGCGGGCGATGCCCCGCAGGCCGAGGGTGCAGAACCGTCAGATGCCGAGGACGAGGCTTTGTCCGTGTCCGAACCCGCCCATACTGCTGCCTCCGAGGACAAGCCCAAGCGTCGCCGCACAAGGACCCGCAAATCCGCCGATGCCGCCCCGCAAGAGGTGGTAGAAACTGTCGCCGAAGCTGTCATAGACACGCCCGTCGCAGCCCAAGCGGCACAGGAGCCTGCACAAGACGCGACACCGGCAAAACGGACCCGCAGTCGCCGTAAACCTGCTGTTGCGCAGGATGCGACCCCAGAGCCTGTGGCTACGGCCGAAATCGCCGTGACCGAAGATGTGCCGGCCCCTGCCAAGCGCCGCAGCCGTGCAAAGCCGAAACCGGCCGAGCCCGCGGCTGCCGCGGTGCCAGACCCTGTCGCCGAGGCCCCCACCGATAGCGCGCCCGCAGCAGAACCGGCCCCCACACCGCAGCCCGTGCCTGACTCTGCGCCGGAACCCGCTGCTGACAAACCGCGCCGCAAAGGCTGGTGGTCACTCGGAAAATAACAGGCCACAAGACAACAAACAAAACGCCGCCCTGTCACGGGGCGGCGTTTTTCTTTGCCGACTTCTTATTTCCAAAAATACTCATCTTGTCCCGGATGTAATCCGGGAGAGGGGCAGCGCCCCTTCAACTCTCAGCCCTTGCGGATCAGATAGACCTGCGCGCCGTCCGTATCCTGACAGTCCAGCATCTTATGCCCCGCCTCGGCGCAGAAATGCGGCACATCGACGATGGCGGCGGGGTCATCGGCGGTCATGCGCAATACCTGGCCAGAGGCCAGCGCGCCAAGGCGCTTGCGTGCCTTCAATACAGGCAGCGGGCACAGCAGCCCGCGCGCATCAAGTTCAGCGTCATATGTCATGGCCGCAATCTGGGGGGGATGTTTCACTTTGTCCACCAAGATGTGACGCAACAGGGCGTGACGCTGCGCGATTGCTGGTCTAGGAACGTCGTGATGTTGGACACCGGATTGATCTTTGACGCAGGTTTGCTGCCTGCCATGATCGTCGCCTTGGCGGCGGGGGTCTTGTCGTTTCTCAGCCCCTGTGTGTTGCCGGTCGTGCCGCCTTATCTGGCCTATATGGGCGGCGTGTCCGTGACTGAAATGGAAAAAGCCAGCACCGCGCGCAGGCGCGTATTCATCGCTGCGCTGTTTTTCGTGATGGGCCTGTCCACGGTGTTCCTGCTGCTCGGGATCGCCTTTTCCACGATGGGGCGGATGCTGATCGGGGTGCAGGAATATTTCGTGATCGGCGCGGGGCTGGTCGTGATGGTACTGGGCGCGCATTTTGTAGGCGTGTTCCGCATCGGTTTTCTGGACCGCGAAATGCGGCTTGATGCGGGCGACAAGGGCGGGTCAGCTTTTGGGGCCTATCTTTTGGGGCTGGCCTTTGCCTTTGGCTGGACGCCCTGTCTGGGGCCGGTGCTGGGCGCGATCCTCAGCCTTGCCGCGTCAGAGGCGGATGTCGGGCGCGGCACGGTCCTGCTGGGGGCCTATGCGGTGGGTCTGGGTATTCCGTTTCTGCTGGTCGCGGCGTTTTTCCCGCGGCTCAAGGGCGTCATGGGCTGGATGAAACGCCATATGCGCCAGATCGAGGCGACATCGGGCCTTTTATTATGGACCGTGGGGTTGATGATGCTGACCGGCCAGTTCGCGGCGTTCAGCTTTTGGTTGCTGGAACGCTTTCCATTTTTGGCCAGCGTGGGCTAGACTGCTTCTGCAATAATCAGGGCAAGGCGATGACCAGTGACCTAAAACCCGTCAGCCTGCGCCGCGTGTTCCATATTCCGGGCTATGATCCGATCCACCCGCGCCGATACCGCGAACTCTACCGCAGCGAGAGTGCGGCGCAGGCGCATATCAGCGGCTATGACATCACCGTGCAAGGCGGCAGTGCCGGTGATATATTTCATTGGTTTGTGCAGGCACGGATCGCTGGACAGGCGGTGCAGGCGCGAATCGACGTGCTGGTCTGGGCCGATATCGTGCGGGCCAGCATGGCGCAGTCGGTGGGCGCGACCTATCTGCAACTGGTGCAGACGGCGTTGATCTATCTTGGCACCGGCACGCTGCGGCGGCTGATGTGGCTGCGCAAGGGGCCGATTATCGCCGCGTTCTACCCCGTGGGCATGCTGCTGGGGCAATTGCTGCTGGCAGTGCTGGCAGGCTGGTGGTTGGGCGGGCTGGTGCAGGCGGGGCTGGGTGCAGCCCTTGGCGCGGCTGGTTGGGGCGGTGGGGCTGTTGCGACAGATGTGATCTGGCTGGTCCGGCTGAGGGTTCTGGCATGTGTCGCCCTGTTCCTGCTGCGCTGGTTCAAGGCACGCGACAACCGGGTGTTCGCACATTACCTGATGCATGATTACGCCTTCAGCGCGCAGCATCTGGGGGCCACGCCGCCTGCCTTGGACGACCGGCTGGCGCAGTTCACCGGCCAGATCGCCCGCGCGCTCCAAGACCCTGTGGACGAGGTGCTGGTGGTTGGTCATTCCTCTGGTGCGCATCTGGCGATCAGCGTGGTGGCCGATCTGATCCGCGCGGGCCATGTGCCTGCGGGCGGGCCACGACTCGCCTTGCTGACGCTGGGGCAGGTCGTGCCGATGGTGTCGTTCCTGCCGCAGGCCAGACAGCTGCGCGCCGATCTGGCCTATCTGGCGACGCAGGATGCGCTGACATGGGTTGATGTCACCGCGCCGGGTGACGGCTGTTGCTTCGCGCTTTGCGATCCGGTTGCGGTCAGCGGTGTCACGCCGCCCGGCAAACGCTGGCCTTTGGTGATTTCGGCCGCTTTCACCCAAAGCCTGTCACCGGCGCGCTGGAAAGCCCTGCGCTGGCGCTTTTTCCGGCTGCATTTTCAATATCTTTGCGCTTTTGACCGGCCCAAGGATTATGATTATTTCCAGATCACCGCAGGGCCGCTGGCATTGGCCGACAGGTTTCGGGACCGCGCGCCGTCGGCCTCGCGCATTGATGTGGCGGCGTCGAAATATACCTCGATGGCGCTGCCATGACCCTGCCGCCGAAACCTGTCGCGCGCCCTGACAAGGTATCCTTGTGGCGCTATCTGCGGCTGTTCCGCCAGGATATCCTGGCGGCGCAACCCGCGCGGCTCTACCATGCATGGATGGCCGAATTCCGCACGCCGTTCTTTCGGTCTTTTCTGGTCAATGATCCCGCCTTGTTGCGCGAGGTGCTGAAAGACAATCCTGACGCCTATCCCAAATCCGACCGGATCGGCGCGGGTCTGCGCCCCTTGCTGGGCAACAGCGTGTTTTTGACCAATGGCGCGCAATGGCGCGCGCAGCGGCGCATCATCGACCCCGCGTTCGAAGGCGGGCGGCTGCGCGATACCTTCCCCGGTATCGTCGCGGCGGGGCAGGCGGGCTGCGACCGGTTTGCAGCCATGGCCGATGACACGCCCCGCGCCATCGACGCAGCAGCCAGCCATATCGCGGCTGATGTGATCTTTCGGACACTGTTTTCATTGCCGATCGAGGATGAAACTGCCGCCGAGGTCTATCACCGGTTCCAAGCCTATCAGCAGGCGCAGCCGATCCTGAACCTTGCGGCCTTTCTGCCGCGCCTGCGCTGGATGCCCGCGTTTTTCCGCCCCGGTGTGCGAGGGCAGGCGCGCGCGATCCGCCGTCTGATCGCCGATCTGACGCAGGCACGGCTGGACCAGATCGCCGCGGGAATCGCACCCGACGATCTGGCGACCAAGATCATGACGACCGCTGACCCCGAAACTGGCAAGACCTTTACCAAGGGTGAAATGGTCGATCAGGTGGCGATCTTTTTTCTGGCGGGGCATGAAACCAGCGCCTCTGCACTGGCTTGGGCGCTGTATCTGCTGGCCACCCATCCCGACTGGCAAGACAAAGTCGCCGCAGAAGCCGCCACGTTCGAGGCCCGTTTCAGCGACCTGTCGCGGCTGGCCACAACGCGCGATGTGTTCCGCGAGGCGCTGCGGCTGTATCCGCCGGTGCCGATGATGGTGCGGCAGGCGTCTCAACCCACGATATTCCGGTCGCGCCGCGTGCCTGCGGGCGCACAAATCGTGCTGTCACCATGGCATTTGCACCGGCATGACCGGATATGGGATGCGCCCGATGCCTTTGATCCCGCCCGCTGGCAGGATGACGCGACCAAGACCGCGCAGCGCGATGGCTATCTGCCGTTTTCCGCCGGCCCGCGCATGTGCAGCGGCGCGGGTTTCGCGATGATCGAAGGTGTCGTGCTGCTGGCGCAACTGGTGGGCCGGTTCCGCTTTGCGCCGGTCGCGGGGCAGGTGCCGGTGCCTGCGGCGCATCTGACGGTGCGCGCGCGCGATGGAATCATGCTGCGGATCACGCCAAGGGATTGATGCATTGTTTCCAATAATGACGATGATGCTGCATACCGGATAGGTTTAGTGAAGATAACGAAATAATGGTATGACACCTTGCCTTATTTCCGTGCCGTAAATGCGCGCCATATGACAAAAATATGCGAAAAATTGGCGTTTTTTGGGGTAAATATCTTTCTGTATGACGTGGGTATGATTGCATGCAAGCCATGATTGTGCCACATCTTCCCGTGAAAATGTACAACCTCAGGGGGGTGGGGCCACATGACAATTGCATTGACACAATCGCCAAAGGGCGGTCTGGCGCGGCTTTGGGGCCGCAAGAAAACCGCGGATCAATCGGCCCCTGCGCAAAAACTTGGCGCGCGCGACATCGCCAAGCTGTTCACGACAGGGCGCGATACTTTGCCCGAAAAGCGGATCACACCGGCGATACTAAATGACCGCGAACAACAGGATATCGCCCGGCTGTCCAGCCTGCGTGGTGCGCTTTACGCCAAGGATTGATCCTGCGCCAAGCTGCGTTCCAGAACATAGATCCTGATCGCCGAGGCCAGCCCGATATCACCGCGTTCCGCGTCGATTTCGGCGGCCAAGCCATTGATTGTCTTGGTATCCCGCCGTGCGATATCGCAAAAGGCGGTCCAGAATATATCTTCCAGCGTCACGCTGGTGCGATGGCCGCGCAAGGTGAGCGAATGTTTCGCGGGGCGGCGGTGGTTCACCTAGTCTTCCTCGAATTTCAGCTGCGACAGGTGGTTATGCGCCTTTTGCGCGCGGGCCGCATCCAGCAGGCGTTCGGCCTTGGTGCGGCCAAAGCGGATGGCGTTTTCATCCGCCTTGGCCTTGGCCGCCGCGCGGTCGCGTTCCTTGCGGGCTTGGTTCAGGTTGACGGGTTTCACTTGGGGCCGATCATGTCTTCGGGGCGCACGACGCGGTCGAATGTTGCTTCGTCCACAAAGCCCAGCTTGATCGCCTCTTCTTTCAGGGTGGTGCCGTTCTTATGCGCGGTTTTCGCCACGGTGGTCGCGTTGTCATAGCCAATGGTCGGCGCCAATGCCGTGACCAGCATCAGCGATTCGCGCATCAGTTTTTCAATCCGCGTGCGGTCGGCCTGAATACCCACAACGCAATTGTCGGTGAAGGCGCCGCAGGCATCGCCGATCAACTGCATGGATTGCAGCACGTTATAGGCCATCATTGGTTTCATCACGTTCAGTTCGAAATGGCCCTGCGACCCTGCAAACCCGACAGCGGCGTCATTGCCCATGACATGGGCGCAGACCTGGGTGATCGCCTCGACCTGGGTGGGGTTGACCTTGCCGGGCATGATGGATGATCCGGGTTCATTCTCGGGCAGCATCAATTCGCCAAGGCCGCAGCGCGGGCCGGACCCCAGCATGCGGATATCGCAGGCGATCTTGTACAGGCTGGCGGCCACGGTTTTCAGCGACCCCGACATTTCGACCAGCGCGTCATGGGCGGCCAGTGCTTCGAATTTGTTGGGCGCGGTGACAAAGGGCAGGCCGGTGATGTCGGCCATATGCGCCGCCACCGTTTCGCCCCAGCCCACGGGGCTGTTCAGGCCCGTGCCGACGGCGGTGCCGCCTTGCGCCAGTTCATAGATCGCGGGCAGGGCGCCCTTGATCCGGCGGATGCCCATGGCGACCTGATGGGTATAGCCCGAAAATTCCTGCCCCAGCGTCAGCGGCGTTGCATCCATCGTATGGGTGCGGCCGATCTTGATGATGTCGTTGAAATCGTCCTGCTTGGCGGCCAAGGCGGCATGTAGTTTTTCCAAGCCCGGCAGCAGCACATCGCGCGCGGTGGTGGCGATGGCGATATGCATGGCCGTTGGGAAAGTGTCGTTCGACGACTGGCCCATATTTACATGGTCATTGGGGTGGACAGGGGTCTTGGACCCGATCACGCCGCCCAGCATTTCGATGGCTCGGTTGCTGATCACCTCGTTGGCGTTCATGTTCGATTGGGTGCCAGAGCCTGTCTGCCAGACGACGAGCGGGAAATGATCGTCCAGCTTGCCTGCGACCACCTCGGCCGCGGCGGCAATGATCGCATCGGCCAGTTTGCTATCCAGCGCGCCACGGTCTTTGTTGGCGATGGCACAGGCCTGTTTGATCACGCCAAGGCCGCGCACGATGGCGACAGGCTGCTTTTCCCAGCCAATGGGAAAATTCAGGATCGAGCGTTGCGTCTGCGCGCCCCAATAGCGGTCTGCCTGCACCTCTAACGGGCCAAAGCTGTCGGTCTCAATGCGGGTCGCGGTCATGGGTTGATCCTTTGGTTCAATGGTCCAAAGGGTTTTAGCAGCGGACGCGCCCTGCGCAAGTCACCCTATTTGCGGAATTTGTCGAGGCTGACAACCTCGGCCTCTTTCCTTGCGGCGGGTTTGGTATCGTCGGGTTCGGCCATTTCATGCATCGGCGCTTCGGTGATTGCGGTGGGTTCGTCCTGTGTTTCGAACCGCAGGCCGAATTCGACGGATGGATCGACGAAAGTCTTGATCGCGTCATAAGGGATATAGAGCGTTTCGGGATTATCCCCGAAATTCAGCGTGATGGTAAAACCTTCGTCGGTGACATCAAGATTGGCAAACCAATGCTGGATCACGACGGTCATTTCGCCCGGATACCGGTCGGACAACCAATCCGCGATTTCGACATCGGGATGCATCGTGTCAAAGGTGACAAAGAAATGGTGATTGCCGGGCAGGCCAGTCTTGGCGACGTTTTCCAGCACCTGCTGGATCAGGCCACGCATGGCGCGGTGCATCAGGTTTCCATAATCAATGGTATTTGGCACGGCGCTACTCCTGTCGTTCTTAACCAGCATACGGGATTCTGCGGCCAAGAAAAGAGGCAGTCAAACTCCGCCCAAGGCAAATGTCAGCCCCAGTGCCGTGGTCGCCACCAGCGGCAGGACCAGCGCTAGCGGCCATTTCTGGCGCAACAGCAAGATCGCGGCCAATCCGGCCAGCCCAATCACCAGCGGTTGCAGGCTGGCCGGATCGGGAATGACCATGCTGATCACGCCGCTTTGCAGCCGCGTCACCGTGCCGAACATCACATGCAGCGCGAACCACAAAGACAGGTTTGCAATCACCCCCACGACCGCCGCCGTGATCCCCGCAAGGGCTGCGCGCAAGCGCGGGCGCCCATCCAGCCAGTCGATCAGTGGCGCGCCTGCGAAAATCCAGATGAAGCAGGGCACGAATGTCACCCATAGCGTCAACGCCCCCGCCGCCAGCGCCAAGGCCGTCCCACCCCGCGCCAGCCCCGCCACCATAGCCACGAATTGCGTCACAAGGATCAGCGGCCCGGGTGTCGTTTCGGCCAGCCCCAGCGCATCCATCATCTGTGGCGTCGTCAACCAGCCATAGGAAAAGACGACCTCTTGGGTCATATAGGCCAGAACGGCATAGGCCCCGCCGAATGTGACCACCGCCATGAGTGAGAAAAATGCCGCCACATCCAGCAGGAACGCGCTGCCCGACATCGCCACGATCACGACAGGTGCGGCCCATAACGCAGCACCGATCAGCAGCACCCGTCCGGCGGATCGCAGAAAGCCGCCCGGTGGCGGTGCTGTCGTGGTCCGGTCATGCGGCATCACCGCCCCGGCAATCCCTGCCATCAGCACGACAACCGGAAACGGCACCGCGAAGAAAAACAGCGCGACAAAAGCTGCACCCGCGATCAGCATATGCGCGCGCGACACCAGCGCGCGGCCCGCGATCTTGATCAGCGCCGCGATGACGATGACAATCACCGTCGCCTTGACGCCCAAAAACAGCGCCTGCACGACGGGCAGATTGCCGTAAACCCCATAAAGCAGGGCCAGTGCTGCAATTACCATGGCCCCCGGCAGTACGAACAACCCGCCGCCGACCAGCCCGCCGATCACGCCACCGCGTTTCCAGCCGGCATAGGTGGCCAGCTGCATCGCCTCTGGCCCGGGCAGCAACATGCAGAACGAAAACGCGCGCAGGAATTGCGCCTCGGTCAGCCAGGCGCGCTTGTCCACCAGTTCGCGATGCATCAGCGCGATCTGTGCGGCCGGTCCGCCGAAAGACAACAGGCCGATCCGGCCAAAGACCGTAAATAGTTCTTTCAACAGGGCATGTCCTAACCAACCACTTTGGAAATTTCGCGCAGGATCTTGGCCCTGATCGCTGCGGGATAATCCTGATGCATGCGGGCCGTCATGACAAACCCGTCCCGCGTGATGACCGCGCTTTGTAAAAAGTTTGTAATGGTGCGCCCCATGCTTTCGATCCCGATCCCGTTGATCGTGACTCCGGCACGTTCGGCGCGGCCCCGCACAAGGCGCACGTCGCCGCCCGCATTGGCGGTGCCGTCGGTGGAAATGTCTATCACCTTGCGTTTGCAATCGGCGACCGCATCGAATTGCGCCAGTGAAAACAGCAGCGCCTCGGCCGTGGCGGTGCCGGACAAAACGAAAGCACGCTCCATCGTGCGGGCGCGGCGCGACAGCTGGTCCAGCTGAGCGGCATGGCTGATCCGTTCCCAAGGGATGGCCACGACCTGGTCTGCCACCCCCGACCATTGCACAACGGCGACAGCGACACGGTCGCGCAGCATGATATCCACGATGGCGGGATCACGCAAAGCATCGGCCAAGCCATCGGTTTGCAGGCGGTATTCGGCGGCATCGACGCTGTTGGACACATCGATCGTCAGCAAGAGTGCTGTTTCGCACGCGACCGCAGGCGTGACCGACAGGGCAAAGAAAAACGGGGCAAGACAACGCATGGCCCAGCATCCTTGCCCCGCCAAGGCTTGGCAAGTCATTGCTGGCTGCAGTGATCATCACGAAACCGTCTGTGATCAGCAAAAATGGGGGGGAAGGTGCAGGTTTCTGTTGCCAGGTACCTGCGGACCCCGCCTATGGTCGCAAAACCATAGGGCTTAAGGTTTCAATAGTTCCGACTGCTTACGCAGCCATCGCCATTGGTGCTTTGTTGTCATTTGCAACTAGCTTTTTTGTACCGATAACGGTGGTAACTCACCGAGCCAAAGCAAACCCCTTTAGACGTTCGTCGATCCTGTTTCGTCCCCATGGCTGCCAAATGAGCAGTGTTTGGTGGAGACGCCGGGTACCGCCCCCGGGTCCGATCCGCGTATTACGAGCGCGTTTATGTCCATAGTCCCGAAGGACACTCCAGAAGTAGGCTTTCATCCGTCACAATGCAAGAGGCAGGTTCAGCGCCAGCGCGCCCAGACCAACGACAGCTTCGATCCCAAAGAACGTCCATTTCTTGCGTGATGTGCCGTCAAGCGCCAGCGACGTCGCGCGCCCTACAGCTGCCCCCAGCCAGCAAAAGCCCAGCATGGCATAGGCTTCTGGCCCGCCAATCATCAGCGCGCCCACACCCATGCCCACGAACAAAGCGCCCGCCGAAGCGCGGATTTCGGATGGGCCCATACCAGATGGCCCAGCCTGCAAATCCAGCGTTTCCAGCGTATAGCGCGGGGCGAGCCAGCCAAAGAAACCCAGCCCGATACTGGCCAGCGCAAAGATGATATTGATGATGTCCATGAATTGTTCCCTTTTTCAGTCCTAAAGCTGGCGCAACGGCCCGCCAGATCAAGAGGCTTGGGAATATCGCGCCGCCATCGCACCCGACCCGTCATAGGCATTGGCGATGATCCGCGTCAGCGGCCGGCCTTGTGGCAGGATGCGGATTGTATCGCCGTCGCGTACCACCATGCCAGCGAATTGGTCGAGTACCGCATCATGCACGGGGGCCACAATTGCAGCCTCTGGGTGTTGGTGCAGCACGGTCAGATCAATCTGAAAATCGCACATCAGCATGCTGATCGCCTGTGCGCGCAGCCGGTCCTGCGGCCCCATCGCATAGCCGCGATGGCCGGCCAGATCGCCCGCCGCGATCTGCGCGATATAGGCGGCGGTGACGGCGGCGTTCTGGACATAGCCGCCCGCATAATGCGAAATCGACGACGCACCGATCCCGATCAGGCTGGGGCAGGTATCATCGGTATAGCCTTGGAAATTGCGCCGCAGGCGGCCCGCTTGCATCGCTTGCGTCAGGCTGTCGGCGGGTTTGCCGAAATGGTCGATCCCGATGGGCAGATAGCCTGCATCCGTAAACGCGCGCGCGGCCTGTTGGGCCAGCGCGTACCGGTCTTCTTCCTTGGGCAGGGCTGCGTCGGGGATGAGTTTCTGGCGTTTGGAAAAAGTCGGCACATGCGCATAACCGAACAGCGCGATCCGGTCAGGATCAAGGCTGCGCACCTGCGCGATCGTATCGGCCAGTTTCGGCTGGGTCTGATGCGGCAACCCGTAAACCAGATCGGCGTTCAGCGATGTGATCCCCGCCGCGCGCAGGCTGTCCACGCAGGTCTTGGTTGCGGCAAAGCTTTGTTCGCGGCCAATCGCGGCCTGCACATCGGGGGCGAAATCCTGAATCCCGATACTGGCGCGGGTCATGCCCATCTTGGCCAGCATGGCGATTTTGGCATCATCCACCAAGGTGGGGTCAATCTCGACCGAGAAACTGAAATGATCGCCGGGCGGGATCACCGCCTTCACCGCCTGTGCCAGATCGCGGATCATGGCGGGCGGCAGGATCGTGGGTGTGCCGCCGCCCCAATGCATCTGGCCCATGCGGATACCGGCAGGCAGCGCGCGCGCCAACAACGCCAGTTCCAGTTGCACTACCCGCAGATAGTTTTCGACAGGTTTCAGCGTGCTGGTGCCTTGTGTGGCACAGGCGCAAAACCAGCACAGCCGTTCGCAAAAAGGGATGTGGATATAGACCGACACCGGTACGGCAGGGTCCAGCGCGGCAAGGCTTGCGCGTTGGAAATCAGCCCCCACCCCCGCGGTGAACGCCGTGGCGGGCGGATAGCTGGTGTAGCGGGGCACGCGCGCATCGAACAGACCCATGCGGCGCAAATTTGCAATATGATCCATCAGGCCATCTTGCAGATGATCCGGCGCGGTTTATTGCGCCAGATCAACAAATTTGCAAAATCAGCCCAGCTGGCCTGCAAAACAGGCGGTGATTTCGGCCACCTGTTCGGCGGGCGTGTCGCGCCGAAAGAAAGTGGCGAAACCCGTGTCCGGGAACATCAGATAGGTCTGGGTCGAATGATCGACCAGATAATACTCTGGGTCGCCTTCGACCGCGCGGTAATAGGTCTTGTAGGCTTGGGATGCCGCGCGCACCTGGTCGGGGCTGCCGGTCAGCCCGATCATGTCAGCGTGGAAATTATCGGTGAAATCACCCACAACCTGCGGCGTGTCGCGTGCCGGATCGACGGAAATGAACACGGTGCCGATATCCACGCCCTGATCGGCCAGAATATCCGCCGCGATGGCATTGCGCATCGAATCCAGCGGGCAGACATCGGGGCAGAAGGTATAGCCGAAATAGACCAGCGTCGGCTTGGTGATCACATCCGTGTCGGTGACGGTGGCACCGGTTTCCGAGACCAGCTCGAACGGGCCGCCGATAGCCGCACCCGCAACGGTGGTATTGCCGCAAGGGTCAGGTGCGGCATTGGTGGTCTGCCAAGTGTAAACCCCCAGCCCGACCGCAGCAGCGAGAACGCCCGATCCGATAATAACAGATTTCATATGGTTTCCTTTCGGGATGTGGCACCCCCCGCACGGTGGCGGGGTGGTGCCATGCCAGAATCAGTGGGTTTTGCCGTGGCCTGCCATGTTGCGTTTCACGATGGCAAAGGTAACGGGGATTTCGCCGGCCTGTTCAAAGACCAGCGTGGCGTCAATTGTGGCCCCTGCCATCAGCGGATTGCCTTGCAGGCCCATAAACATCACATGCAGCCCGCCCGGTTCCAGTGTGACGGTTTCGCCCGCAGGCACGGGGATTGTATCGACATGGACCATGCGGGCTATGTCATTTTCAAATTCGGTGGTGTGGAGTTGAACGCGCGGGAAATCGGCCAGTACGGCGATCAGCGTATCATCGCTGGTGCCGGTATTGGTGATGGCAAAAAACCCGCCACCCGCCATTGCACTGGGGGCAGTTTCAAAAGCGCGGGCATCGCTGACGCTGATCGCGCTATCTGCCGTGGCCGTGGTGGCAATGGCAAGCAGGGCCAAGCTGGCCAAAAAGGTCGTTTTCATGAGGATATATCTTTCCGTTATGCGCAGGCAGGCTGCGCCGATGATCGTTTCAAAGAGAAGTTGAATGATCAGCAAACGGGGGCGCACGCGCCGGATAGGCATTGGCGATTTTCAGCTCGGGGCGTGCCGTGGCCTGCATTGTCCAGACCATAGGCTGCGCGGTCACCGTGGCGCGCGGTGTCAGCACGGGGGCAGGCAGTGTGATGGCCTTGGCCAGAATACAGGCTGCGCAATGGTCGCCCGCGCGATGCGGCAAATCGTCTTGCGCACAAAGATCGGCCCAATCGCCACCAGCCAGAAGATAGGCAATGGCCTGCGGTTCGGCCTGCGCGGGGCGATGCCCGAAACCCACCAGAACAAGCGCCATCGACAGCACAGACGCCAGCACCATACGCCAGATCAGGCGCGGGTGGCGGGCGGTCGCGGTGGTGTGACGCTGCGGTTGCATGCGCAGTGGTTTACGACCTTTCGCGCGAAGGTCCAGTCACTTTTTTTGCGCCAACGGGCCGGCAAAGAAAAAGGGCGGCACCATCGGCACCGCCCCCGTTCTTTGCAAAGGACCAGATCAGAACCCGGCTTTGATCAATTCAAACGTCTCTGCCATCCGTTCGCGGTCGTCATTGCTGGTCGGCAATTGCGCCAGGATCGGCACGTCAATGTCCTCAAGGCCCGAAGCGACCAGATCTTCTTCGGTGACCAGCGCGTTCAATGCTGCGGCATTGGCAGAGCCATAGCCCGCTTCCAGCAACGGCAGGACCGACGATTCCGCCAAAAACGCGTTCAGATAATCATAGGCCTTGTCCACGCTGCCCTGACCTTCGGCCAGTTTCACATAACCACACAGCCACAGCGACGACCCCTCGGTTGCTTGACGCTGGAACGCGATGGGACGGTCTTCTTCGACCATGGTGGGGTAGGTTTCGTTCCACGCCCAGCTGACCAGAATTTCGCCCGAGGACAAAAGTTGCGCCAGTTCGGCCGGATCGGTCCAATAGGTGCGCAGGTTCGGATGGACGGCGCGCAGCCAGTTGGCGGCGGCTTCGAACTGCTCATCCGTCACCTCTTGCCAGTTGGTGACACCGGTCGCCAGATAGGCCAGCGCGAACGCGTCATCAACGTTGTCGGGCAGCGTCATGCGGCCGGCATAGGCAGGGTTGGTGAACACCTGCAGGCTGGCCACATCTGCGGCAGAGACCTCGTCAGGGTTATAGGCGATGGCGGTGGACCCGAAATCTGTCGGGATAAAATAGGTCTGGCCTGCGCCGATTTCTTCGCCGGTCAGGCTGGCGTTCAGATCGTCATAGGCGGTGATGCGCGCGGTATCCCATGGTTCCAGAATGCCGCTTTCGGTCCAGCGCGTGACCGACGGCGCGCAGACATGCGACACATCGGCCCGGAAACCCGAACGCAGTTTCTGGAACGCCTCGTCTTCGTCGCCAAAGAAGGTGAAGGTCGGGCTGGCCCCGTGCTTTTCGATGTAACCTTGATGGTATTCCGGCATCTCGAAGCCGGAATAATCGAACACCAGTAATTCGGCATCTTGTGCAAAGGCTGTGGTGGCCAGCGCCATGACACAGGTGGCACCCATGAATCTTGTTATCTTCATTTTGGTTCTCCCGGTTGAAGTTGACGTGAAATCTAGGTGCGTGCCAGCCGCACTGCAAGGGTATTTGCGCATTGCCGGGCCGGTGATTGTCTGACAGGCTTTGGTGATACGGGGGGATGCTTAATTTGCTGGCAGACAGGATCAGGGGAATGGGAACGGCGCATTGGCTGCTGGTCTTTGGGCTGATTCTGGTGGCTTGGTCGGCGCTGTTCGTGCTGGCGGTCCCGGCTGATCTGCGCAGCGCCGCGCGGTTTTACGGTGCCGATTTCTGGGACACGCTTTGCATGGTCACGCTCGACGGGGCGGGCTATGCCAATGCCGCGCTGATGTGGGCGCTGATGGCGGCGGCGATGATGCTGCCCAGCGCCTTGCCCGCCTTTGCCACCCATGACGATCTGGGCCGCCAGACCGGCGTGCCGTTTCTGCCACTGGTGCTGGGCTATGGTTGCGTCTGGATCGGGTTTGCATTGACCGCCGCGGCGCTCCAGCTGGGGCTGTACCGTTTCGGGCTGATCAGCGCGATTGGCGACAGCCTGTCGGTCTGGCTGACGGCAGGGCTGCTGCTGGGCGCGGGGCTGTACCAGTTTTCCCCGGTGAAAGAAGCCTGCCTTGCCAAATGCCGCCGCCCGCTGACATTTTTCATGCAGCATTGGGACGAAGGGCCATGGCGCAACGGTGTCAGGCTTGGCCTTGTTTGCCTTGGCTGCTGTTGGGCGCTGATGCTGCTTGCCTTCGTGGGCGGGGTGATGAACCTTGCCTTCATGGGGGTCGCCACGCTGATCATGGTGGGTGAAAAGATGGACATTGTCGGTCGCTATATCACGCGGCCTTTGGGGGTCATCCTGATTTTTGGGGCGTTTCTCGTCCTGCTGCGCACGGTTTAGAAAGGAAAATATTATGGCTTTGGATCAGAACGCACTTGTCGGCACAGTGCCTTGGGCGATCAAAGGGGAATTGATCCTCAACTGCAATTGCACGGTGTTCTGCCCCTGCGTGGTTTCACTGGGCAAACATGCCCCGACCGAGGGCTATTGTCAGGCCTGGGCGGGCATCCGCATCGACGATGGCCATTATGGTGACGAGGACCTTGGCGGGCTGAACGTCGGGCTGGTGCTGGAAATCCCCGGTCTGATGGCCCGCGGCAATTGGAAAGCTGCGGCCTATATCGACGACCGCGCCTCTGCGGCCGCTTATGACGGGTTGCTTAATATTTTTACCGGCAAGGCGCGTGGCACCACAGGCCTGTTCAAGGTGCTGGTCAGCGAATTTCTGGGCGCCGAACGCGCGCCTGTCGTGTTTGAAACCGAAGGCAAGGCCCGCCGCCTGATGGTCGGCAAAGCGATTCAGGGCGAAATTGTGCCTGTTGTGGGCAAAGACCCTGACACCGATATCGTTGTCACCAATACCGGCTATTGGATGGGGCCTGACATTACTGTCGCCACGGCCACCAAGGGCCGCGTGCGCGCTTTTGGCCGCGTGTGGGACTTTGACGGGCGCAGCGCCGAGATTTGCCAGATTGACTGGCATGGCCCGCAATGATCAACGCTTTTTCACACGCGCGTTACCCAATGATTTCTGCTTCGCTTTATAAAGGATAGACCCATGTTCAAGGCCCTGATTGTCGACAAAGATGATACCGGCAAAACCCACGCCGCCGTACAGGACATCACGCTTGACCGGCTGCCCGCGGGCGATGTGACGGTCGCGGTCGATTATTCGACCGTGAATTACAAGGACGGGCTGTGCATCGGGCCGGGTGGCGGGTTGGTGCGTCATTATCCGCATATCCCCGGCATTGATTTTGCCGGCACGGTCGAGGCGTCTGACGATCCGCGCTATGCGCCGGGCGATAAGGTCGTGCTGACCGGGTGGCGCGTGGGCGAGGCGCATTGGGGCGGCTATGCCCAAAAGGCCCGGGTCAAGGCCGATTGGCTGGTGCCTTTGCCCGATGGTCTGACCACGCGGCAGGCGATGGCGGTCGGCACCGCCGGTTTCACCGCGATGCTGGCGGTGATGGCGCTGGAAGATCACGGCATCAAGGCCGGTCCGGTGCTGGTCACGGGCGCTGCGGGTGGCGTGGGGTCGGTTGCTACCGCGATCCTTGCGCAGCTGGGCTATCAGGTCGCCGCTGTCACCGGACGGCCAGAGACAGCCGATTACCTGACATCTTTGGGTGCCACCCAGATTGTCGCACGCGAAGACTTGGCCGAAACGGTTAAACGCCCGCTGGAAGGCGAAACATGGGGCGGTTGCGTTGATGCTGTGGGTGGCGCGATGCTGGCGCGCGTATTGGGGCAGATGGAATATGGCGCCTCGGTCGCGGCCGTGGGGCTGGCCGGGGGCGCGACCCTGCCTGCGACGGTCATTCCGTTTTTGTTGCGCGGGGTAAACCTTTTGGGCATCGACAGCGTGATGCAGCCTTACGACAACCGTCTGCGCGCCTGGGCGCGGATCGCGCGCGATCTGCCGATGGACAAGCTTGACGCGATGATCCAGCCCGCGACGCTGGCGGAGCTGCCGCAACTGGGCGCGGATATTCTGGCAGGCCGCGTCAAGGGCCGTGTGGTGGTGGATGTGAATGCTTGATCTGGCATGGGTGCGGGCGCAATTCCCCGCGTTCTCGGAACCCGGCCTGCAAGGACAGGCGTTTTTCGGCAATGCGGGTGGGTCCTATGCCTGCCAGCAGGTCATCGACCGGCTGCACCGGTTTTACACCCAGCGCAAGGTCCAGCCCTATTCGGCTTACGAGGCCTCGCGCCTTGGCGGCGCGGAAATGGACGAGGCTCGCACGCGGCTGGCCGCGATGTTGGGGGTGGCACGGCACGAATTGTCCTTTGGCCCCTCCACCACGCAGAATACCTATGTGCTGGCGCAGGCCGTGCGCCGCTGGATCAAGCCGGGGCAAAAGATCATCGTCACCAATCAGGACCACGAGGCCAATTCCGGCCCGTGGCGCAGGCTGGCCGAGGATGGCGTGCGCGTGGTCGAATGGCAGCTTGATCCCGCCACGGGGCTGCTGAACCCCGATGATCTGGCGCAGCTTTTGGGTGATGATACAGCTTTGGTCTGTTTTCCCCATTGTTCCAACGTGGTAGGGGCCATAAATGATGTGGCAGCCATCACGCAGGTCGCCAAATCGGCAGGCGCGCGGGTCTGTGTTGACGGGGTCAGCTATGCGCCACATGGCTTTGCCGATGTTGGCGCGCTGGGGTGCGATGTTTATCTGTTCAGCGCCTATAAAACCTATGGCCCGCATCAAGGGATCATGGTGATCCGCGAAGATTTCGGGTTTGAGCTGCCCAATCAGGGGCACCATTTCAACGGTGATGTGCTCTATAAACGCTTCACCCCCGTAGGCCCGGATCATGCGCAGATCGCGGCCAGTGCCGGTATGGCGGATTATTTCGATGCCATGTCTCAGCATCACGGCGGTGGCACCGGTGCCTCTGCCGCGCGGCTGTCACATGACCTGATGCGCGCGCAGGAAATCGCCTTGCTGACGCCGCTGCTGGATTATGTCAGCGCCAAAAACTCGGTTCGGCTGATCGGCCCTGCGGATGCCAAAACCCGCGCGCCGACCGTGGCGATGGCCTTGCAAGGCAATGCTGCCGATGTCGCCGCACGGCTGGTGCCGTTCGGGATCATGGCCGAGGGCGGTGATTTTTATGCCCAGCGTCCCTTGCAGGCGATGGGGGTCGATCTGGACAAAGGCGTGCTGCGGGTCAGTTTCACGCATTACACCAGCATGGCAGAGGTTGACCAGCTGATGGCGGCGCTAGATCAGGTGCTATGACACAAACACCGATCATCGTGTGGGTCCGCCGCGACCTGCGGCTTGCCGACCATCCCGCGCTCACCGCTGCCTGCGAAAGCGGGCAGCCTGTGATTGCTGTGTATATCCACGACGATCAGGTGGCCTCGCTGGGGGGCGCGCAGAAACTGCGGCTGGATCTGGCACTGGCGCAATTTGGCAAGACGTTGGCGGATCGGGGCAGCAGGCTGATCCTGCGCAAGGGTCCGGCGCTTGGCGTGTTGCGCGATCTGATCCGTGAAACGGGGGCAGGGGCTGTTTACTGGTCGCGGCTTTACCATGCGGCGGCCAATGACCGCGATGCAGCTGTGAAATCTGCGCTGAAAGCAGACGGGATCGTGGCGCGCAGTTTCACCGGACATCTGCTGTTCGAACCTTGGACAGTCGCCACCAAGACGGGCGGCTTTTACAAGGTCTACACCCCGATGTGGAACGCTGTGCGGGGCAATGAAGTCGCCGAACCCCTGCCTTGCCCTGCGAAAATCACGGCCCCCGCCGTTTGGCCTGCCAGCGACGCGCTGGCCGATTGGCAGCTGCGCCGCGCGGTGCAGCGGGGGGGCGATATTCTGGCCCGCCATTGCACCGTGGGCGAAGATGCAGCGCGTGACAGGCTGGATGCATTTATTGCCGACCGCGTCGCTGATTACGTCAAGGGCCGCGACTTGCCCGCGATCAAAGGCACGTCGAACCTGTCCGAAAATCTGACTTTCGGCGAAATCAGCCCGCGCATGTGCTGGCATGCGGGCCAGCGCGCCTTGCGCGACGGCAAGGCCGATGCCGAGGTGTTTCTCAAAGAACTGGTCTGGCGCGAATTCGCCTATCATCTGGCGCATCACACGCCGCGTATCCTGACGGATAATTGGAAAGAGGATTGGGATGCTTTCGCGTGGAATACCCAGATCACGCCAGAGGTGGCGGCATGGCAACAAGGGCGCACCGGCATCCCCTTTGTCGATGCCGCCATGCGCGAGATGTATGTCACCGGCACCATGCATAACCGGGGCCGGATGATTGTCGCATCCTACCTGACCAAGCATCTGCTGACGCATTGGAAAATCGGGCTGGATTGGTTCGCCGATCACCTGATCGACTGGGACCCCGCCAGCAATGCGATGGGCTGGCAATGGTCGGCAGGGTCGGGGCCGGATGCGACGCCCTATTTCCGCGTGTTCAATCCGGTGACGCAGCTGGATAAATTCGACAAAGACCGCGCCTATGTCAAACGCTGGATCGCGGAACGGTACCGCAGCCCGCAAGACAGCGCGCTGACCTATTTCGAAATGATCCCGCAAAGCTGGCAGATGCGCCCTGACGCCGCCTATCCCGACCCCGTGGTCACCCCCGAACAGGGCCGGACCCGCGCGCTTGACGCCTACGGCAACCGCGGATTTTGAACCATGCAGTGACTTTTTGACAAGGATTGCCGTGACTTCGCCGGCGCAAAGGTTAATTAGCTGTCAACGCAGTCACCACAAATCTTACGAACGGAATACGCATGATTCTGACGACCACGCATGGGCAGACCGGACTGCCGCGGTATTTCAGCAATGTCTTTGACACGCTCAAGTCGATGAAACGCGGACGGCTTGATATCATCCTGCCCGATGGCCGCCATTTCCGTGCCGACGGGGCCGAACCCGGCTATGTCGCCGAAGTGCATGTCCACAATACCGATGTCTTTGCGCGCACCGTGCGCGAAGGCGATCTGGGCTTTTGCGAATCCTACATGGACGGCTGGTGGTCCACGCCCGACCTGATGGCTTTCATGGATCTGATGCATGACGACATGGAACATATCTATGACGGCTTTCCAGGCCAGTTTCTGGTGCGGTTTTATGAACGGGTGCGGTTTTGGTTGCAGAACAATTCGAAAAAGCAGGCGCGCAAGAACATCAGCTATCACTATGATCTGGGCAATGAATTCTATGGTCTGTGGCTGGATGACACGATGACCTATTCCTCGGCCAAGTTTGTCACCGGTCAGGAAAGCATGGAAGCAGGCCAGATCGAAAAATACAAAAGCATGGTTGACCAGATGGGCGTGCAACCGGGCGATCATGTGCTGGAAATCGGCTGTGGCTGGGGCGGGTTTGCCGAATATGCCGCCAAGGAACGCGGGCTGCGCGTGACCGGTCTGACAATCAGCCAGGCGCAGCATGATTATGCGGTGGAGCGGATGCAAAAGGCCGGTCTGTCCGACAAGGTCACGATCAAGATGCAGGATTACCGCGACGAAAAAGGCATCTATGATGGCATCGCCAGCATCGAGATGTTCGAGGCGGTGGGCGAAAAATACTGGCCGGTCTATTTTGAAACCCTGCACGACAGGCTCAAGCCCGGCAAGAATGCGACCTTGCAGATCATCACCGTCGAACACCGCCGCTGGCATGTCTACAAACGCGGCGTCGATTTCATCCAGAAATACATCTTTCCCGGTGGCATGTTGCCCAGCCCCGTCGTGCTGCGCCAAGAGATTGAAAAAGCAGGGCTGCAAGTCGCGCAATCGATCGAATTCGGCGAAAGCTATAGCCAGACCTTGCGCCGCTGGCACGACACGTTCAACGCGCGCTGGGATCAGGTGCAGGCGTTGGGGTTCGATGACAGGTTCCGGCGGATGTGGAACTTTTATCTGACCTCTTGCGCGGGGACATTTCATAGCGGAAACTGCGACGTCACGCAGATAACGGTGACCCGCACGTCCTGATCGGGGCGTGTTGGTGTAAGGTTTCAAGTGTTTGGTAACGAGTATGAGGTTGCAAGATGTCGGTATCGTATCGGTCTTCTATGCCCACAGCCGCGCGTTTGGCTGGGGCGATTTTGTTCGGGCTTTGGGGTTTTTATCATGCAGCGCTGGCTGCGCCGTTTTTCCTTGAAGGCAGACCGCCTAGGTCTTTCCTGCCGGCCAGCGTGATCATCGGTCTTTACCTTGGCTGGCGCTATGTGGGGCGGCGCGCGGGCAACGGATATGGCGCCGCCATCGGGGCCGGTGTGACGGCGGGGTTTGCCTTTGGCTTTTTGTCACTGTTGGTGATCGCTTTTTCGCAGATGATCCGCCACTCGCTGCACAACCGCTATCAAGGTTTGTCAGAGGCGATCCTCGATATCTTCGATCTGATGATCTCTGAAAGCAGCCGGTTTACCGATATAAACCTGTTCATAAGCCTCTTTGGTGGTGCCGTTTTATGTGCTTGGGTGACGGAATATGTTGGACAGAAATATCGCTAGGTAGCGGACCTTTTCGTTCACAGGACTATGGTGTCACAAGGGCTGATCCGGCCCTGCTGCGCGCGATGGGTTGATGTCGGGCGGGTGCGGTTCTACACATCAAGGGTGTAATGAAAGGCCCTGATGATGCAGATCCGCAATGATTTCGCCGAAGCAATCGGCAATACCCCCCTGATCAAGCTGCGCGCCGCATCGCAGGCGACAGGCTGCACCATTCTGGGCAAGGCCGAATTTCTGAATCCTGGCCAATCGGTCAAGGATCGCGCCGCGCTTTACATGATCAAGGATGCCATCGCGCGCGGCGATCTGCGCCCGGGTGGCACCATCGTCGAAGGCACGGCAGGCAATACAGGGATCGGACTGGCGCTGCTGGGCTCGTCGATGGGGTTCAAGACGGTGATCGTCATTCCTGAAACCCAAAGTCAGGAAAAGAAAGACATGCTGCGCCTTGCGGGCGCCAAGCTGGTCGAGGTGCCTGCCGCACCCTATAGCAACCCCAACAATTACGTCCGCTATTCCGAACGGTTGGCCATTGCGCTGCGCGAAACCGAACCCAATGGCGTGATCTGGGCCAACCAGTTCGACAATACCGCCAACCGGCAGGCCCATGTGGAAACCACAGCCCCTGAAATCTGGGCGCAGACAGATGGCAAGGTGGATGGGTTCATTTGCGCGGTGGGGTCCGGCGGCACGCTGGCAGGCGTTGCGCTGGCGCTGCAACCCAAGGGCGTCAAGATCGGGCTGGCCGACCCCGAAGGATCGGCGCTGTATAATTTCTATGAACATGGCGCATTGAAATCCGAGGGCGGGTCCGTGTCCGAAGGGATCGGGCAGGGCCGGATCACGGCCAACCTTGAAGGTCTGACCCCCGATTACGCTTATCGGATTCCCGATGCTGAAGCCTTGCCGCTGATCTATGACCTGATGCAGCACGAAGGTCTGTGCATGGGCGGGTCCACCGCGATCAATATGGCGGGGGCGATCCGCATGGCGCGCGATATGGGGCCGGGCCATGTGATCGTGACGATCCTGTGTGATGTCGGCAGCCGGTACCAATCCAAGATCTACAACCCCGCCTTCATGCGCGAAAAGGGTCTGCCGGTGCCGGCATGGCTGGAAGAAAAGGCCGATGTGCCATCGGTGCGCGCAGCCGTATGACGGCACGGTCGCTGGTCTTTCGCCTGCTCGTCTGCCTGTTGTGGCCGATGGCCGCGCTGGCGCAGGACGCAGCGCCATTGCCGGGTGGACCCTATGACGATACCGCCGTGTGGTCCGCGCTGGCCGAACGGGCCGAAACGCTGGTGATGCGCGACAGATCCTCGCAATTTGCGATCATGCGGCTGCGTGCAGAACTGGCGGGGTGGCGCGACCATTTCCTGTCGCAGAGCAATGTCAACGCGAACAGGCTTGCGACGGTGAATGCGCAGCTGTCCGCATTGGGCGCCATGCCAGATAGCGGCGCAGAACCAGCACAGGTCGCCGACAGGCGGGCCGCACTGCAGGCGCAGCGTGACGCCCTGCTGGCGCCCCGCGCGCTGGCGCAAGAGGCCTTTGCGCGCGCCAACGGGCTGATCAGCGAGCTGGACATGAAGGTCCTGCAACAACAGACTGCCCAGCTGTTCCAGCGGGGGCCGTCACCGCTGAACCCCGCGCTCTGGCCGGCGGCGGCCAGTGCGACATGGCAGGTGTTCCGCACCGTCGGCGCGGAAACGCTGGCTGGTTTGCAGGTCCAGTCCGGTAACGGGCGGCTGTTGGCGAACCTGCCGCGCGCGGCCTTGTTCATCGGCCTTGCGGTGTTGCTGGTCGGCTATACGCGTTGGTGGCTGGTGCAATGGCGTGCGCGGTTGTCGCATCGTGACACGTTCCTGCTGCCGATCTGGCTGTTTCTTTTGTCGCTGATGCAGATCCTTGTCTCGCTGGTCGGGCTGGTGGCCTTGGCGCAGGGGCTGGATACGCTGGCGATCTTCGGGCTGCGCGGACAGGCGGTGATCGCCGCGATCCCTGCGGCGGGGATGACGGTGGTGTTGGGCTGGTGGCTGGGCCGGCAGGTGTTCAGCGACGGCACACTGCCTGCGCATCTTGGATATGGCAAAGACACCCGCGCCAATGCGCGGCGGATCACGCTGGCGCTGGCATGGGTACTGGCCTTTGGTGCGGTGTTCGAGGCGGCGGCGGGGTCTGTCGATCTGGCAGCGGGGGTTGCGGCCACCATGGGCTTGCCGGTGATCGGCGTGGCTGGCGCATTGTTCTGGCAGCTGGGACGGTTGATCAAGACGCCCCCCATCGCATCCGACACCGCGCCTGTGTCGCAAGGCCGGATGCGGATACAGGTTGGCCTGTTCTGCACGATCGTAGCGGTGGCAAGCCCGGCGCTGGCCGCTGTGGGCTATTCGGCGGCGGGGCAGGGGATTTTGACATCCTCGATCCTGTCGCTGGCCTTGTTGGGGGCGATCCTTGTCTTGCAGCGGATCGTGCATGACATCACCCTGCGCCACGCATCCGCCGACGAAGCCAAGGGCCTGATGGCCCTGCTGCCTGTCCTTGCCAGTCTGGCGATCTATCTGTGCAGCCTGCCGGTCCTTGCCCTGATCTGGGGCGCGCGCACCGACGATATTCTGGAAATTTGGAACCGGTTCCGCGAAGGGTTTGCTATCGGCGAGACGCAGATTTCGCCCACCGATTTCCTGACCTTCGCCATCATCTTTTCGCTGGGCTATGCGCTGACGCGGTTCATTCAGGCCACGTTGCGGCGCACCGTATTGCCACGCACGCGGCTGGACCTCGGCGGGCAGAACGCCATCGCCGTTGGGTTTGGCTATGTTGGTATCTTGCTTGCGGCGCTGATCGCGATCACATCGGCGGGGATTGACCTGTCTAGCCTGGCTATTGTGGCGGGGGCGCTGTCGGTGGGCATCGGGTTTGGCCTACAGAATATCGTGTCGAATTTCGTGTCTGGCATTATCTTGCTGATCGAACGCCCGATCAGCGAAGGCGACTGGATCGAGGTTGGCGGCCAGATGGGCTATGTGCGCGCGATCTCGGTGCGCTCCACGCGGATCGAAACCTTTGACCGGACCGATGTCATCGTGCCGAATGCCGATCTGGTCAGCGGGCAGGTCACCAACTGGACCCGCGGCAATCTGGTAGGCCGCGTGATCGTGCCGGTGGGCGTGGCCTATGGCACCGATACCGCAGTGGTCGAAAAAATACTGTCCGAGATCGCGCAGGCGCATCCGATGGTCATTGTCACGCCGCCCCCCGCGGTGTTGTTCATCGGTTTTGGCGCAAGTTCACTGGATTTCGAGATCCGCGCCATCCTGCGTGACGTGAATTTCGTTCTGCGCGTCAAATCCGAGATGAACCACGAAATCGCCCGCAGATTTGCCGCCGAAGGGATCGAGATTCCCTTTCCGCAGCAGGATCTGTGGCTACGCAATCCCGAAACCCTGAAAGGCGATCCCGCATGACCACCCCGTTGTTTCGTGACGATGCCTATGCCCGTCAGGCCGAAGGCCGTGTGCTGGACATCACCTCTGAAGGGGGGATCGTACTGGATGCCTGCCTGTTCTATCCGACCGCAGGTGGCCAACCGGGCGACAGTGGCAGCCTGTCATGGCAGGGCACCACGCTGGATATCGCCACGGCGGTCAAGGGCGAGGGGGACAGTATCATCCTGTTGCCGGCCGAACCTGCCCCCTTGCCATCTGTCGGACAGAGCTTGTTGCAAAAGTTGAACTGGGACAGGCGATACCGCCATATGCGTGTGCATACGGCGTTGCATTTGTTATCGGTCGTGATCCCATTGCCGGTGTCGGGCGGGGCTATCGCCACCGATAAGGGGCGGCTCGATTTTGACATGCCCGATGCCCCGGAGGACAAAGAAGCTCTCGAAGACGCGCTGAACCGGTTGATCGCCTGCAACATGGCCGTGACCGAGGAATGGATCACCGAGGCTGATCTTGATGCGCAGCCCGATCTGGTGAAAACGATGTCGGTGCAGCCACCGCGCGGGTCGGGCCGGATCAGGCTGGTGCGGATCGGGATCGGCGCGGAAACCGCCGATCTGCAACCCTGCGGCGGCACCCATGTCGCGAATACTTCGGAAATCGGGCCGGTGCGGATTGGCAAGATTGAAAAGAAAGGCCGCCAGAACCGGCGTGTCTATCTGCATCTGGACTAGGCCATGCGCGTGATATTGGTTGTTTTATGTCTGCTGGGGGCGCAATCCGCGATAGCGCAGAATGTGGTGCATTGCAGCCCCGCGCAGGATGTGATTGTGCGCGCCGCATTGGACCATGCCAAATCCCTGGCAATCACGGCTGCCGCCGCGGTGGGCGATACACCGGATTATGCCCGCTGGTTTGGCACCTATTCCGACCGTAACGCCGAAACGGCGCGCGCCACGCTTAAATCGGTGGTGCGGGCAATCCGCGCGGGCGGTGTCAGCTTGCAATGCGACACCCTGCGCGACCAAGGGTGTGGCAACGACGAATATGCGTGGGTCTATGCGCATAAACCTTATCATATCTATCTGTGTCCATCTTTCTTTGACATGCCCGTGCTTGCATCCCTGCGGCCTGGCACCCGCGCCAGTGACAATGGCACCCGCGAAGGCACCTTGATCCACGAGTTGTCGCATTTCCGCAGCGCCGGTGGGACCGAGGATCATTGCTATACCCGCCGCGATTGCATGGGCATGGCTGTGCAAGACCCCGACCTCGCGATTGAAAACGCCGACAGCTATCAATATTTCACCGAAGATGTGATTTATTACGCCAGCCAACCCGTCATAGGCAAAGCGAGCCCCTAAATGTCGCCTGAGGGTTTCGGCGGCTTTTGGAAAACGTCACGCTTGGCCGTTTCATTCAGCATCTGTTCGGTGTCGGGCAATCCTTCGCGTGACAACAAGATTGCAAAGGGACGCAGGTCGGGCACATGGCTGCATACCACCAGCAACATGACCATGATCGGCACCGACAAGAACATGCCCGGAACGCCCCAGACAGCCCCCCAAAACGCAAGCGACAGGATGATCCCGAATGACGACAGCCGCAGCGCGCGGCCCATGAGCATCGGGTCGATGACATTGCCGTTCAGAAACTGGATACCGGTCGCGATGACGAATATCGCCAATGTCGTATTCGGGGCGCCAAACTGCACATGCGTCACCAGCGCGATCAGGCCGGTTGCAAGGATCGACCCGATATTGGGGATGAAATTCAAAACAAAGGTGATGACGCCCAGCGCGGTTGCCAGTTCCAGCTGGAAGGCAAGGGCCAGCGCATAGACCATCGCACCGGTGATGCCGCTGATCACGGTCTTGACCAGCAGGTAATAGTTCACGCGGTGGATGATCGACTGGATGATCTTGCGCACGCGCAGGGCCTGCGCCTTGTCGCCGATCAGGCTTTCAAGCTTGGTATCGAACCAGATCCGTTCGGCGAACAAAAACCCGACGAACAGGATGATCAGAACGGTGGCCTGTGTGATGCCGCTGGCCTGTCCTGCCGCGCTGCGCAGATAGCTGGTCGCATCGATCGACCGGACCGCGTTGAAAATGGCGGCCTGATTATCCTCGCTTAGCCAGCCAAACATCGACGCAATCGCCGATGGCGCCCGTTCGGTATAGGCCAGCGTCGTCACCAGCACGGTGTTGACCTGCGCCAGCAGCACCGATGTCAGGATCAGCAAGGCCGTCGCGATCAGCACCATGGCCGCGATGCTGGCAATGGCATTTGGAATCCGTAACGGGCCGATCCGCTGGCGGGCGATGAAATTGATCACATCGCTGGTCAGGCTGAACAGGATGATCGCGGTCGCCAATGAAATCAGGATGAACCGGGCCTGCACCAGCAGGAACAACACCACCGCAAAAGCGATGATGATCAGCGCGCCGGTCTGTAGCCGGGCCGTATCGATACGCTTTTCCGGGCTGGTCGGCTTGGGCGGGTCATGCAACATCGGGGGTCAATAGCTCCGCTTGGGTTAGGGCAATATAGCGGGGCTGCGGGGCAGGGGCAAACAGGCAGAACAAATCGTTCGGAAGGTCTTGCAAAGTCTGCCAAGTTGCGGCTAAACCCCCGCTACGGACAGGTGGCCGAGTGGTCGAAGGCGCACGCCTGGAAAGTGTGTAGGCGGGAGACCGTCTCCAGGGTTCGAATCCCTGTCTGTCCGCCACTTGCACATCGCAAACCCGAGATGAGGTCCCTGACGGGGCCTTTTTTCTTTTTGTTTCAAAGGGTTTTAGCGAGGCCATCCGACTTTCGGAGACTGGCGTTTCGGCCGAAATCAGTCTCTGAAAGCCCAGCGTCTCTTTCCACCCGCCCTTCACTCAAATCGAGACGCATTCAAAATTGTGTTCCTTTCCAAGTGCTTGGCAAAAATTGATTGCGCCGCAGTTGAGGCAGGTTCGACCGCTATCGACACCATCAGAGACACCCGAAGGCGGCGTGGTCGTGCGGGGTGGTGCGAACGGTCGCGAGAAGTCGTTGATGACAAACAGACTTTCCGCTCATAGCCTGGCTGCATGTCGAACGGGCCCTGGACAGATGCAGAAAACGACCTGATCGTCGCGGATTACTTCGCGATGCTGGCTGAGGACATGGCGGGCCGTCCATACAATAAGGCTCAGCACCGGCGCAGCTTGATGCCCCTTTTACGGAGCCGAACTGAAGGCTCGATCGAGTTCAAGCATCAGAATATCAGCGCCGTACTGAAGGGGCTCGGCGAAGATTGGATCCCCGGCTACAAGCCAGCGTTTAATTTCCAGATGACCTTGGTTGATGCTGTGGCGCGCTGGTTGGCATGGAACCCGGCCTGGCTTGGGCGGATGCCGAGCTCGCGACCAGCAAATGGTTTGCGCGAGGCTGCGCAGATCTGGATTGGACCGTCACCGACAATGTCTAACCAGCCCCCGCCTCAGGAACTGGAGCAGATGCTACATGTTGCCAGAAAGTTTGACGTGGCGGGTCGGGATGAACGCAACCGGGCCCTCGGCCGTGCCGGAGAAGAGCGGGTCATTGCACACGAGCGATCCGCACTGAAGTTGGCCGATCGAGAGGATCTGGCGCGCAAGGTGCGTTGGGTTTCAGAAGAGGATGGCGATGGTGCCGGGTACGACATTGCCAGCTTCACGCCGGACGGACAGGCGCGTTTGATCGAGGTGAAAACGACAAACGGCTGGGAACGCACGCCCTTTTACATTTCCCGCAATGAACTGGCGGTCGCCGAAGAGCGCCGGTCGGAATGGTGCCTGTTCCGTCTCTGGAACTTCTCGCGTGAACCGAAAGCGTTTGAGTTGCACCCCCCACTAGATGCCCATGTCTCGTTAACCGCGACGGCCTTTCAGGCAAGTTTTCATTGAAGTTGAGCCGATCGAGTGGTCCGCATTGCTTCAATGCATACCATCTCTGACAGCACAATCCGCAATAACCGAAACGCGAAAGGTTGAGCCCAACGAAAGGATGATACAAAGTCCGCCTCGGGCGCGATGGTGTACTGTCCGGAGTGTTTAAAGGAGACTGTATGATCGAAGAGCGCCCAGCACGATTAGCTGACTTCGGCGAAAAAGTGTTATGCCCGCCTGAACCGTTCTCGGTTTCGTGGGACATGATACCGGAGGTCGTGCGCCTATCATTGATGCCGGCATTTGGCATTCAGCCGGTGACAGGCGCTATGTTAGGCGCCGCGGGTCAGGCTCTATCCGCAGCACCCACAGATGGAGAAATAGAATATTTCCGGGAACGCGGAACGCAGTTTCAGATGGTACAAGTTGTGCTCAGCCTCGCTTGGTGGGAAACTTTTGAAGGCAGCGTCAATGCTGTGCCTTTTGCGATTTCTGCAATTCCAGCTTCGAAGCGTGGGAAAGTAACCCAAACATCGATCGACGGGGTCGCCGCATTGAGAGGGGCACCGGTCAATACAGAAGACGTCTATACAAGTTTTGACCCATTTAGCGGCGATTGGGGCATGTATGCCCACGGCGGGTTTGCAGCAAATTTCAGTTCGGGAAAGCACCCTATTGACGAATTAGGGATTGTGATCGAACGATATTTTTTGGCGCTCAACTATGATCGGGATGACTTAGTCGAGTTCGACACATTCATGCCGGATGAACAGTCGAAAAAGGCATACCGACGAAACAGAATGAAAAAACTCTTTACACCATTCTCTGAGGTTCGAGCCCGGAGACTTTGGGGATTAGAGACCCCGATTGAGCTCTTTTTGTTCCAAGAAATGCTTTCACGGGGGAGGACGCCGCAGTGCCAATGCCTCATATACCCGGACGGCAGTAGTTACCAATCCCTATATGATGTTTACTCAGATATTGAGTTCCGTCGCGGGCAAAATATTCTTGTTGAAGTCGACATGTTCCTTCCGGAGGAACGTGTTGCGATCTTCTGCGATGGTGCGCACCACGATAGGCGCAAGCAAAAGCAAACGGATGCTAAGATCAACGTCGCATTGGAAGGTCTCGGGATCAAGCCCGTCCGGGTTCCAGGAAGGTTAATCAATTCTGACATGAAAGCGGCAGGCGACATGATCGACGCAGCCATTTCGTCAAGATGAAGATGGTAATAACTACCAATGCTGGCTGCCATAGGGCTAAACATGGCTGACCTCGCGAAATCAGCGAAATCTTGGCGAAGGTGGTGCAGCGGCGGAATTCGATCAAAACTTGGGTCAGGGTTTAGAGTGTTCGAGCACGCGGTCAACTTGTTCCCACCAAGCCTCCCCTGCCAAAAAACACAGATCGTACAGGCTGACCGCCGACGCCTCGCGTCCGCAGGTAATCCGCTTGAGCACCTCCGGCGCAAGGTATGCCAGCCGCAACTGGCGGCTGACATGACGTTCGGCCAAACCGACGGCTTCAGCCAGTTCCTGGATCGTGGCAAACTCGCCAGCTTCCATACGCCGCCGCCATCCCCATGCCCGGCCGATGGCGCGCAGGACATGCGGGTCCTGCGTCTGGTCCTCGCTTGGGAGATAGTCAGATGGCGGTAGGATTTTGGGCCGCCCGTTCTTCTTGCGGACCTTCAACGGAATCAGCACGCGGATCGTGTCGTCAGGCTTGGTCATTCCGCAGCCTCCATCTGGCGCGGCGTGACCATCTCGCGGATCACACCTGCGATCCCTTCGCGCCTGATGTCGACCTCAAGCCCTGCTGCCGTAACGGTAACGCGCCGGACGAGAAGCTGGATGATGCGGGCCTGCTCTGCCGGGAAGAGTTGCGACCAGAGTGCCTTGAACTCGTGAAGGGCTGCGATGGCGTCGGCTTCCGAAACTGCAACCTGTTCCTTTTTAAGGGCCACGAGCACCTGCGACACGACCTCTGGCGTCTGTAGAATGCGCCGAACCTCGGTCACGACGGCATCCTCGACCATTCCTGCGGCCAGCCGCATTGGGGCGGTTTCTTCACCAGTCTCACGGTTCCGGATCACGTCCATCGACACATAGTAGCGATAAAGCTTCGCGCCTTTTTTCGTGCTGGTCGGCGTCATGGCCGCGCCGGTGTCGCTGAAGATCAACCCTTTCAGGAGCGCGGGTGTCCGCGACCGGCTGTTGTTGGCACGTTTGCGCGGGCTTTCCTTGAGGATTGCGTGGACTTGATCCCAAAGCGCTTCGTCGATGATGGCGTCATGCTCGCCTGGGTAGGCCTTGCCCTTGTGGACGGCCTCACCGCGATAAACACGGTTGTTCAGGAGCCGGTAGAGGTAGCCTTTGTCGATCAGCGTGCCCTGCTTGTTGCGGAACCCATCACCACGTAGCTCCCGCGCCAAAACCGTGGCGGAACCCAATTCGACAAACCGCTCGAATATGCGACGGACCGATGCGGCCTCGGCCTCGTTGACCAACAGTTTGCGATCCTGCACATCGTAGCCGAGCGGCACATAGCCCCCCATCCAGATCCCGCGCTTGCGTGATGCTGCCACCTTATCGCGGATGCGCTCACCGATGACCTCACGTTCGAACTGGGCGAAGGAGAGCAGGATGTTCAGCGTCAGCCGCCCCATCGACGTGGTGGTGTTGAACGACTGCGTGACCGACACGAAGGTGACGCCATTGCGGTCGAAAACCTCGACCAGCTTGGAGAAATCCATCAGCGATCGCGACAGGCGGTCGATTTTGTAAACGACCACGACATCGACCAGACCATCGTCGATGTCGGCTAGCAATTGCTTCAGGCCGGGGCGTTCAAGGTTGCCGCCAGAAAAACCGCCATCGTCATAGCGGTCGCGGGTGGCCACCCATCCCTCGGACTTCTGACTGGCGATATAGGCCTCGCAGGCCTCTCGCTGGGCGTCGAGGGTATTGAACTCCATGTCGAGCCCTTCTTCCGTCGACTTACGGGTGTAGATGGCGCAGCGCAGGCGGCGGTTTGGACGGGCGGTGATGTCCATCATGCTTCCTCCTGCTTGCGTTCACGTAGACCGAAAAAGCGATACCCATTCCAGCGCGTTCCGGTGATTGCGCGGGCCACCGCCGAGAGTGATTTGTATTTGCGGCCTTGCCAGTCAAAGCCGTCCTTCAGCACTGTGACGGTATGCTCGGTGCCGTCCCATTCGCGCAGGAGTTTCGTTCCGGCTACAGGATTGCGGGGATCGGCGATCTGATGTTTGCGGCGGGCATGGCCTTCAACCTCGTCTGCCAGCAGGTCCAGCATGCGGCGGGTCTCTCGATCTGGACCGCTGTAGGTCAGCTCCTGGATCCGATATGCGATGCGAAGTTCAAGAAATGCCCGGCTATTGTTTGGCGCCGAGGTGCCTAGGAGCTTTTCCCATTCAGCTTTGAGTTCCTTGACCGACATCGCCTTCAGGGCGGCCAGGCGCGACAGCACAGTCTGGTCCAGGGTTGGATCGCTTCCTGGTAATGCTGAGGTTATCTTATTGTGATGTTTCATCAATTCCTCCGATGCGGATACGTTTTGCACGACGACCACCGCTCTTTCGGGGCGAGAAGTCCACGAAACTGTCTCCGTTCTCAGAAGATAAATCGCTGGACTGTTCGGCGTTCAGCCGAACCACGGCTGCGGCGAGTATGCGGCCAATTTCTTCGAGGCGCGCGTCTGCTGACATGCGCTCAGGGCATAGGGGATTGGGACCCGAAATCGGGCCTGATGTGTTTTTAGGCATGGCGACTTTTCGCGATTGAGATGATGGCCAAAAGGTATCTAAAAATACAGAAAAAACAAGTAAATCAATGATTTGAGGACATCTGCGACTTGCGCGTAAAGCCGCGTATCTCTGCGTAATGAATATACGAGTACGCGGAGTGCCTATCGTTGCCGCTGAGCCGAATCAGCCTGTCCGTCCATCCATGAATTTGTCGAACGTATCGACGGTCTGCTCTTCTTCCAGCTCGGCCATCTCCCATCGGGATGGTGCGCGGTCAGGATAAATCAGCAGCGAGATCGTCATTTGGTCGTTGCTGGGCGAGAACACCGTCATTTCCTGAACAGGCTCAGACCCCAACCAGACACCTGCGGGGTGGAGGTGACCATGGCGACCAGTATCCCAGTCCACGTCCTGCGCGGCCAAGGAGGCGGCAGGCAGTTCCGTTACTGTTTGGCGTGCGCGATAGAAGACGCCGGATTTCAACAACGGCTCGCTGGACCATGCCCAGTCGATGAATCCCTCTTTGCCAACCACGATCATCGCACGCTTGTCGGTGATGGTCATCCATTTCAGGATCGCGGCTGTAAGTGACACGGCGTAGCGGTCGGCCAAATCAGTCATCAGATCGATATCAATGACCCGGCCTTTGATCTGCTCACGGAAATCATCCAGCGGCATCAAAAGGTAGGAGGCGAAGGTGTTTGCCTCCCCTTCGATCTTATTCCGCCCCTCATCCCAGTCAGCCATGTTGCGATTGGTGCATTCGAGACCGTTGGGATTGGTCTGACGGTGCAGCAGGTAATGGCCCAGTTCATGGGCCAACGTGAAGTTCTGCCGTCCCGGCGAACGGATTGTATCGTTGTAGATTATGCCCCACTCTCCGGAACCGTCAGGGTTCGGCATCAACATGCCTTCGACGCCCTTGGAGAGGTCCAGGCCGCCGACCATAGTTATCGGTGCATCCGGAAATACCTGTCGAGAGACATCCTGTGCCAGCGCGGCAACATCGATTGGAAACCGTGGTAGCCCATGCGCTGCCTGATGCAGCGACAGGATTTGGGTTAGGCGGATTGCCCAACCCTGTGGCGTCGTAGGCAGGCTCAATCCTTCTTTCCCCACGCATCAATCATCTGATTGATCTTTGCTTGGTCATCCGGGTCGAGCTTGCTGAACTTGCGGAAGAAGGCTTCCTTCAGAACCTCATCACCGGGTTCTGCGCTTTCGTCGAGGAGGTAATCAGTGGTGACCTCTAGGGCCTGTGCGATGCGGGTCAGCTTTTCGCCGGAAGGCTTGCGTGCGTCGCGGTTTTCCAACTCCCAAATGTAGCTCTTGCTCGAGTCGGTCAATTCCGCGAGCTTGTCGAGGGAGTATCCCTTCTCCTGGCGATGGCGCTTGATCTTGGCGCCGAGGGACGTGGTCATAGTATCATCCTTGTTTTCCTTGGTTGTAGGAAGCTTGTTCGGTATGCCGAACAAAAACGTGCCGCGCAAGTAGACTTGGCGGTTTGTTCGGTGTATATCGAACATTATCGTATCGCTTTGCGCCGATTCCCTCATACTCCTCGCCAGAAAGGGCTCCTATGACTGCTATCGCCTCCTTCCTTCGCAAGACCCCCGTCACACGGTTGCATGACTATTTTACCGGCTCCGGGTTCACATCCCTTCCACCGGTCGATTGGACCAAGCCTGAGGCGGAGGTCGTCGAGCCGCTGATCAAAGCTGTCGACGACATGGACGAACGTGAAAAACAACGCGTTGTCATGAATGCCAGTCAGGTCGCTGCTCTCGCGGACGAACCGGGCCAGAATGCGCTGCAGAATGTCGTCATCAACCGGCAGGTGTTCGACACGCTGGAGGGGGCTAATAATCGTTCGCTGTGGGTGTTTCTGAATGAACCAGACCAGTTTCGTAAGGCTGAAGAGGTCCGCTACAATGATGAACGGCGCCGTGGACGGTCATGGAGCGGCTTTGAAGTGGAAAAGGACCGCGTGGTCCGCCGGGATGCTGCATCGGTAGCTGACTTCACCAAGGCAATCCGCGAGCGTTTCGACACGCCGCATGTTCATGTCGATGTTTTCGACCGGCACCGTGTCATCCTCGATGATCAGGAATGCGATCTCGTTCAGGTTGCCGTCTACCGCGAAGGGCGGCCGGAGGACATGCTGGGCTTCGACGCAAACAGCACATTGTCCCGCCGCATCGTGAAGCCGGTTTTTGAGGCTGCGCTGACTTACGAGGCGGATACCGGCGTCATAGAGGTGGTGGCCAATACAATTGCAGACCGGAGGGATCTTACTGCCTACATGGCGCGGGACCTGCTCGGGATCGACTTCGAAGAAAAGCATATACCGCTGCGGGAATATGATCTTCGGATGCTTTTGAAGCCCTTTGACTTCCCGACTGACGTTGATGACGGCATCGCGGACGTCACCGTGAAAGAATTGCGTCTTATGGAGGTTGGCCAGCCTAACGAACGGATCATCCTCGAATCCATGTCGGGTGCCGACCGCACCGTGTGGGAAATGGCAGAAGAAAGAATTGGGCTCGACATTGGCAGTTCTGGGCATGTCCTGTCCGTTGCATCTGAAGCGCCTGAATGGATCGTCACGCGCGCGCGGTTCACAATCAAGTTTCAGCCCGGCCCGAGCGGCGGGCGGGGCAAATCGTTGACACTGACGGTGACCATGCCACATGGCTGCAATTTGAAGGACATGACCCCGCATGAGCGCCTGATCGGCGACAAGTATCTGCGCCGTTGGGGCATTCTGACCGACAGCTCCGACATCGGTGACCTCATTGACTAAGCGGGCGGTCGATATGCTGCTGCAGGTCGTTGAAACCCGCACCGCCAAGGTGCAGGCATCGGTCCTGCGGCAAGTTTCACCTCGGGCAACGGATCAGTTGCTCGAGGCCAAGTTGATGGTCGCGTCCGGACATATCCCGGTCGTCACCGCTATGGATGACTACGAAGACGAGCCCATCCCTGCAGAGTGGTGCGCCGAGCGCAGGCAGTATGGATACAACAACAGCATCGGTCGGTGGGTTGCGGTCGATGCCAAGGAGATCGCAGCTCTTGCAGTTGATTACCCGCTGCTCTTCGCGAAGATGCTGGTAGATTTCGAGCGTGCTGCCCCGGCGCGCCCGATCTCGTTGATCGATAGTGTCGCCTGGGACATTGGCACCATCCAGCTCAAGGGGGCGAAATTCCCCGTGCCGGTCTGGTTTGCGCGTCGGCTTTCAGATCCTGCGGTGTGGAAAAAGGTTGGTACTCTCCTGGAACGCAGGCCGCCTGATGAGGTCCGTGTCATCCTGACGTCCACACCAGGCGATCGCCTTCCTGTTGCTGCGAGTAAGAAGGACATCATCATCAGTGTGACCGATGTGGCCAAAGCGCCTGGAAAGCTGGCCATCTCACCGCAGGCCGTCGGCGCAAGGGTCTTCCCGGGCGAGGCGCAGCATCGGTTCCCGATTGATCATTCTGAAGATTGTGGGATCGTCTGGTACCGGGGTGAAACTCTCACGTTCCGCGGGGACAAACAGCGTCGGTTCTTGGAAATTCTGTTTGCGGCCTATTGGTCAAAGTCACAAGTTCTGCGTCTTGCCACTGTTCTGGAAGAGGCTGGCTATGGTGGTCAGGTGAACACACTGAAAAAGGCTTTTGGCCGCGACATCGACAAATGGCGTTTCGTCAAGGTCGAGAACGGAAACTGCTGGATCGATCCCTGATCCTGCTTCTCGTGCTTCTATGAAAAGGCCGTCCTTAGGGGCGGCTTTTTTCATTTTTAGGCATCTAACTTCGCTGCCTCCCAGTTTGCCTCCCGCTTGCCTCCACGGTGCCTCCCAGCCCCTCGGTCATGGTGATCCCGCAAGTGTTCGCAAAAACCACAAGGAGGTTCACATGGCGCTAAGACACCTTTCCCAGATCGAGCTGGCGGCTCGCTGGAACATTTCACATCGCACGCTGGAGCGTTGGCGGTGGACGGGTGAAGGCCCGAAATTCATCAAACTGGGTGGCCGGGTCATTTACCGGCTCGAAGACGTCGAGGCTTTCGAGGTCGAGCAAATCCGCGGTTCGGACCACGAGCCCCACCGCCCAATGTCGGCGTAAGGGGGACGAATATGACAATTCCTAACCACATCACACTGGCGGATATCCACCGCATGCCGGTCGGCCAAATCGCTGCACTGCCTGCTGATCAGCTGGCAATGCTGAAGGAGGCGGCTGATCAGCAGCTCACCCAGGCCAAGACGGTCTCGGATTGGCTCGATGGTGCCATCTCCCTGAAATACGCCGAGCGTGCTGCCGAATGCCGCGTTGAGGCAGGCAAGGACACCGGCACGATCCGCTTTGCAGATGGCGACGTCACCGTGATTTCGGACCTGACCAAACGGATCGATTGGGATCAGGTGCAACTCGCCCAGATCGCCGAAAACATAGCCTCAGCAGGTGAGGACCCGGCCGAGTTCATCGAGACCACGTTGAAGGTGTCAGAGCGCAAATACACGGCGCTGCCAGAAAGCTGGCGCAAAGGTTTTGAGCCTGCGCGTACGGTCCGGACCGGCAAGCCCAAGTTCCGCTTGGTGCTGGGCGAGGAGGTGCGCTGATGGCTATTTCTCTTGCATCTCTGCGCACCAGTTCGGTGCTCCAACCACCGCGTATCCTGATCCACGGCGTAGCCGGGGTCGGCAAATCCACCTTCGCGGCTGACGCGGGCGCGCCGGTGTTCATCATGACCGAGGATGGTCTTGGCAAACTGCAGGTCCCGCATTTTCCGTTGGCGACCAGTTATGCCGAAGTTGCACAAGCGCTCGACGCCTTGCTGGAGGAAGATCACGACTATGGCACGGTCGTCGTTGACAGCGTCGACTGGCTCGAGCCGCTGATCTGGGCTGAGGCGTGCAAACGCAATGGCTGGCAGTCGATCGAAACCCCGGGCTTTGGCAAAGGTTACGCCGAGGCGCTGACCATTTGGCGTGAATACCTCGACAAGCTGAATGCGCTGCGCGACCGCAAAGGCATGGTGGTCATCCAGATCGCCCATACCGACATCAAGCGTTTCGACAGCCCCGAACACGAACCTTACGATCGGTATGTGATCAAGCTGCAGACCCGCGCCTCTGCGCTTCTGCAGGAGCATTCTGATGTGGTGCTGTTTGCCAACTACCAGATCTCGGTCGCCAAATCCGATGTCGGCTTCAACAAGAAGGTGACCCGGGCGCTCGGGTCCGGTGCGCGCGTCATGCACACCGAGGAGCGCCCCGCCTTCCTCGCCAAGAACCGTTACGGCCTGCCGGACACTCTACCGCTTTCGTGGTCAGAGTTCCTCGCAGCCATGCCCCAATCCCAATGATTGCCTTGAAAGGATATGACCATGGCACGTTTTGATACGTCCTTTGACGCCACCAGCGTTGAACCCACCACCCCTTACGAGCTGCTGCCCGCAGGAAAATACCGCGCCCAGATCGTCGAGAGCGAGATGCGCGTGACCCGCAATGGTATGGGGCAGTTTCTCTGGCTGATGCTGGATATTTTGGACGGCCAGCATAAAGGCCGGAAGATCTTTGATCAGCTGAACCTGGTGAACCCGAACCCCACCACGGTCGAGATTGCACAGCGGACGCTGTCGGCAATCTGCCATGCGACGGGCCGGATGCATGTCAGCGACAGCGAGGAACTGCACCTGATCCCGATGACGATCCAGGTGAAGATCAAGCCGCCGAAAAACGGCTACGGCGAGAGCAACGCCATCGCTTATCTGCCGCCTGAAGGTGGGGGCGCTACGACCACTGCTGCAACCCCCGCAGCACCGCCGACAACGCAGGCTGCTGCCGCCCCGCCCAAGATGGCCTCTGCGCCCTGGAACAAGAAGGGCTGATCAATCGCGCTGCTCCGCTACCCTGACTGACGGGGCAGCGCTCAAACACATCTGAGGATATTCCCATGACTGACCTGCATAACTCGGCCCCTCGGGCCGTGATCAGTCCCGGCTTGCCTGATGATCAGCGCCGGTTGATCGAACTCGACGACGATATTGCCAAGATCCGCACACAGATTGCGACGGCTGATCTGGCCCGCCAACGGGGGCAAAAGCCTATCGACCCTGATTGGTTTCATCGGGCGCGCACCGCGCTGCGCCACCTGTGCCGCGAACGGTCCGAGTTGCTTGCCAAAGGCACCGGCCGTCGTCGCCGCGAAAAGCTGAAAGACGCTCTGATCGGTGTCCTGCGCGAGCGCCATGACCCGGACACTTGGAGCGGCATTCTGGCTGAGGCCCAAGCCCGCAGTGAACGGGAGGGCTTGTGATGGCTGATCTTCCCGCACCACCCACGCCAACGCTGACGGCGATCTACGCCGATTACGAGGCCCGCCAGGGTGATGGTTTCCGTGACCATCTCGGCGCATCCATCATCGGCAAATCCTGCGCACGCGCGCTCTGGTACGATTTCCGCTGGGTGACGCCTGCGCGCTTTTCTGGCCGCCTGCTGCGTCTGTTTGAGACCGGCCAGCTGGAAGAGGACCGTATGGTGCGCAACCTGCGCGCCACAGGGGCCACTGTTTTGGAACTAGACCCCGAAACAGGACGGCAAATCCGCGTGGAGGCCCATGGCGGTCATTTTGGTGGCTCGCTCGATGGCGTCGCCCTTGGACTGCTTGAGGCGCCGAAAACCTGGCATGTGCTCGAGTTCAAGACCCATGGGGTAAAGAGCTTCACTGAGCTGACCGCCAAGGGCGTCGTGCTGTCCAAGCCGCAGCATGCCGCGCAGATGCAGATCTACATGCACCTGACCGGTATCACTCGGGCACTTTACATGGCGGTCTGCAAGAACACGGACGCGCTGCATATCGAACGGGTTGAGGCCGATCCTGCGATGGCAGAACGCCTTCAGGAAAAGGCTGGCCGGGTTATCTTCGCCCAACACCCACCAGCGCGGATCAGCGAAGATCCGGCTTGGTTTGAATGTCGTTTTTGCGATCACCACGCTGCCTGTCATGAGGGTGGTGGGGCCGCTGTGACCTGTCGGTCCTGTCTGCATTCCACCGCAGTTGATGGCGGGTGGCACTGCGCCCGCCATGACAGAATGCTGGCGCCAGCTGAGCAGCGGGCCGCCTGCAGCAGACATCTCTTCATCCCCGATCTCGTGCCGGGTGAGGTCATTGATGCGGGCGACGATGTTGTCACCTACCGCATGAACGATGGCGCCTCTTGGTCAAATGACGCCCGCAATACGGAGGCCGCGCCATGCTGACCCTGCGCCCATACCAAAACGCTGCGATCTCTTCGATCTACGGCTATTTCAAGACCAACAAGGGTAACCCTCTGGTTGTCATTCCAACAGCCGGCGGCAAGTCGCTCGTCATGGCGTCCTTTATCGAAGGAGTGCTGAAGGCGTGGCCGGATCAGCGCATCCTGATCGTGACCCATGTGCGCGAGTTGATCGCCCAGAACCATGCTGAGATGATCGGGCTTTGGCCAGAGGCACCGGCGGGCATCTATTCGGCGGGCTTGGGGAAACGTGAGGCGCAGGCCCGCGTCCTGTTTGCTGGCATCCAATCCATCCATCGCCGCGCCCATGAGATCGGCCACACCGATCTGGTGTTGATTGATGAGGCCCATCTGATCCCGGGCAATTCCAGCACGATGTATCGGCGCTTTCTGGACGCGCTGCAGGCAATCAATCCTGTGCTGAAGGTGATTGGCCTCACGGCCACGCCGTTCCGAACGGGCAGCGGTATGCTGCATGAGGGGAAGGACGCACTCTTCACTGACATTGCCTATGAGGCGCCGGTGCGTGATCTCATTGACGCAGGATATCTCAGCCCACTGGTATCGAAACAGCCCAATACGCGGCTCGACGTCTCGAAGGTTGGTACACGTGCAGGGGACTTCATTGCCCGTGATCTGGCAGCCGCAGTCGATCAGGACGCGACGACGCGTGCGGCCGTTACCGAGATCATCACCCATGGAAAAGACCGCAAATCCTGGCTGGCGTTCTGCTCAGGTGTGGATCACGCACGCCATGTGGCCGAAGAGTTCGCGCGTCAAGGTATCACCTGCCGCACGATCTTCGGGGACACGCCAAAGGAGGAGCGCGATGCCATCATCGCGGCCTTCAAGCGCGGTGAAATCCGCGCACTGGCCTCAATGGGGGTGCTGACGACCGGGTTCAATGCGCCCGCCGTCGATCTCATCGCTCTGCTGCGCCCAACCAAATCCGCAGGGCTTTATGTCCAAATGGTCGGTCGCGGCACGCGCTTGGCTCCGGACAAGGAAAACTGCTTGGTGCTCGACTTTGCGGGCAATGTCCGCCGCCACGGGCCGATCGATCTGGTCCGCCCGAAACGCCCAGGCGATGGCGAGGGTGGCGAGGCCCCCACAAAGGTTTGCCCCGAGTGCGACAGCATCATGGCGCTCTCGGCGACGGAATGCCCTGATTGTGGCTATGTCTTTCCAGCACGTGAGGTGAAGATCGCCCCTACAGCGGCCACGCTCCCGGTTTTGTCTCCGAAGGTCCAATGGCTGCCAGTGCATGGTGTGTCCTACAGCCGTCATGACAAGCGCGGCGGGCTGCCCTCAATGAAGGTCACCTATAGCTGCGGGCTCAAGTCCTACAACGAATGGGTCTGTGTCGCGCATCAGGGCTATGCGCGCCAGAAGGCGCTCGAGTGGTGGCGCAAGCGCGCGCCGGGCTGCCCGATGCCACGCACTGTCGACGATGCCATTGCGCAGGCGGGGCAACTGGCCCGGCCAACCGCGATCTCGGTGCGCCCGTCTGGCCGCTTTCTTGAAATCTCCGGCTACAGGTTTGATCCATGCGCCACATCAACTCCGGCCTCTGCGCCGTCTGCCACCGGGAACCTCGCGGGTTTGGTTGGTTCAACCCCGCATTCATTGTCTCAGACCCACGGCGGGACCAAAGCCGTAAACGCCTCTGTTCTCGCACCTGCCAGGACATCTGTCACAGGAGGACAGGCATGATCGATCCCACCCCAAATGAAATGCAGGCAATGAGCGTTGGTGGCCAATATGGTGGCGAATACCTCGAGAGTATCGGCAAATCGGATCTCGCCTTCCTGACTGAGACCGAGTGGGATCGGTTCCTTGATGCGGTCATTACCGGATATTGCGATCAACTGCGCGCGCTGGCGGGACAAGACCGCACTCGGCTCGACGCTATGACACCGGAGGTGCCCCTTTGATGGTTAACACATCGTACATGGCGCGCTTCGGCGCACGGCTGGTCACCAATGGCTATGGCATCCTGCCGATCGGTCCGGGCACCAAAAAGCCTGGCCAGTTTAAGCGTGGAGCATGGGCAGACTACCCCGAGTGGAACCGGCACACCGAACGCCCGACCACGGAGGTTGAGGTGACGACATGGGCGACCTGGCCCGAGTGTGGCATCGGGCTTGTTGGCGGCACGGTTGCGGCTGTCGATATTGACGTCGTTGAGGATGCGGAACTGGCGCTCCACATTGAGCAATTGGCGCGTGAACGTTTGGGGGATACCCCGGCGCTGCGCATCGGCAAGGCGCCAAAGCGGATGCTGATTTATCGCACACAAACCCCTTTCCGGGGCATCAAACGTCATCCGCTGGAGGTGCTTTGCCTCGGTCAGCAGTTCGTGGCCTATGCCAACCACCCGGACACTGGCGCGCCCTATGCCTGGCCAGAGGAAGGGCTGGCCGATCTCGATATCACGGAGCTGCCTGAAATCACCGCAGAGATGGCGCGCGCCTTTCTCGATGAGGCCTACGCGCTGTTGCCCGAACATCTGCGGCAACGTGGCCTTGCGACAGGATCAACAGGCACGGAGCACCTGCAGGCCCACAGCCAAATGGGGACATTGCCAGCCATTGAGGCTGCGCTGAAATGTCTGCCAAATGCAGAGTTGGATTATGACAGCTGGGTGCGGATTGGCATGGCGCTGAAAGGCGCGCTTGGCGAGGCTGGGGGCGATATCTTTGCTGGCTGGTCAGCGCAGGCGGCCAAGGACGTGCCCAGCACCACAATGAAGGCCTGGGCCAGCTTCAAACCCGATCGCATTGGCGCCGGCACGATCTACCACCTCGCCATGGAGCGCGGCTGGCAACCTGATGCATCACTGCGCTTTGATGGATCGACGGCCCGCGATGAACAGCATCCTGCAGCGGATCTCTTGTCGAAGCTGGGAGGGCATTCCGAGGTTCATGAGGAACCTTCGGCCACCTCGACATTCACGCTGGCCATACCGGATGGATTAGTGGGTGATTTGACCGATTACATGCTGTCGACAGCCCGGCGTCCTCAGCCGTTGTTGTCACTCGGTGCTAGCCTTTGCGCGATTGGTGCGCTCATGGGACGGCAGTATCGCACCGAGAGTAACCTGCGCTCGAACCTGTATGTCGTGGGCATTGCGGATAGCGGATCAGGCAAGAACCACGCCCGCGAGATCATCAACGAGGTCTTTTTCGAGGCGGGGCTGGCCCATCATCTCGGTGGCAACAAGATCGCCTCCGGCGCGGGGCTTTTGACCGCGCTGCACCGCCAGCCTGCGATCCTCTTCCAGATCGATGAGTTTGGTATGTTCTTGGCAGCGGCGGCCGACCGGCGGCGCAGTCCACGCCACATCACCGAAATCCTCGACAATATGACCGAGCTTTATACGGCTGCGGGCGGGATTTTCCTGGGTGCGGAATATGCCAACCGTGATGGCTCAAATGAGCGGCGGGATATCAACCAGCCCTGCCTGAGTGTCTATGGCACCACGACGCCTTTGCACTTCTGGGGCGCATTGCAGGGCGCAAACGTCGTCGACGGCTCGCTGGCCCGCTTTCTGATCTTGCCGAGTGATGAGGATTATCCAGACGAGAACATCGCTGTGGGCATGCGCCAGGCGGATCCCGCGCTGATCGCTGGGCTGCAAAGCGTGGCCTCTGGTGGTGGGCACCAGAAAGGCAATCTTGCGGGCAAGACAGCCGATCAGAACACCGCGGTAAGCCCAACTATCGTGCCCATGACCGAGGAGGCACGGGCCCGGTTCCGGCTGCTTAGCGTAGAGCTGACGGAGGAGTTGCGCGCAGCAAGTGGAACAGCCTTCACGGCGATCCTGGCCCGTATTGGTGAAAACGCGCTGAAGCTTGCGTTGATCGTCGCGGTCGGGCGCGATCCGGCCAATCCTGCGATCGACCTCTCGGCCGCAGACTGGGCGATCGATTTTGTGCGCCATTATGCGCGGCGGACGATTGCGGCGGTGGAGCGGCATGTTGCAGATACCGAAACAGAGGCCCATCTAAAGCGGCTCAAGGAAGTCATCCGTGCAGCTGGATCAAGTGGGATTACCAAATCCGAGGTGACACGGGCGTCGCAGTGGTTGAAATCACGCGACCGAAATGAGATCCTCGAAACGCTGATAGAAAGTGGTGACATCACCACCGGCATGCGCGACACCGGTGGTCGCAGGGCCATGGTCTATCGGATCCTGCCGTGAACAATGGACTTCTTTCAAAACGGGATTTTCTTCAATTGAAAGAAGTCGGGAGCTAAGTTGCTGTTCAGGAACGGATTTTTGACTTCTTTAACTTCTTTCAATCTTTCAAGGGGACACATGTATATATGTGTATTCTCGCGCGCGATGAGATGGAGGGAGAGGTACCTATTGAAATATAAGTAATATTGAAAGAAGGTATATTATACATACAGTTCAACCTCTTACAGGCTAACTTCTTTCAAATTGGCCTGTTGAAGAAATTGAAAGAAGTGCCGGGCGACCTCGTCGCCCCGCGCCTGACCTGACCAGACCACCCTTCGGGGCCTGGCGAGACCGCAGCCTTCACCGGCCAGCCCTCTCGCCTTGCTCATCAAATCGAAGAGGAGGTCTGCATGACCCAACCCAAACAAACCCTGCGCTGCATACTAGCGCTCGATCTGGGCACCACCACCGGCTGGGCCATCCGTGACTTTGATGGCCTGATCACCAGCGGCACCGCCAGCTTCAAGCCCGGCCGCTACGATGGCGGTGGTATGCGCTATCTGCGGTTCACCAACTGGCTAACTGAACTCGATCGGCTGTCCGGACCGATTGCAACGATCTGGTTCGAGGAAGTCCGTCGTCATGCCGGTACTGACGCCGCCCATGTCTATGGGGGCCTGATGGCGTCGCTGACAAGCTGGGGCGAGCTAAGGGGCATTCCCTATGAGGGCGTGCCCGTCGGCACCATCAAGCGTCACGCCACCGGCAAGGGCAACGTCAACAAGGACGCCATGATCGCCGCCGCACGGGCGCGTGGGTTCAGCCCTGCTGATGACAATGAGGCGGACGCTATCGCCATCCTGCACTGGGCCATCGAGACCCGGGGAGGTGTGGCATGAGGTTCACCCCCAAAGGCTATGGCGGACATCGCCGTGATCCCGATCAGGTCAAACGAGACGGTTGGCACGAACAAGGTGTGCTGGCTGTCAGCGTCGACGATCAACGTCTGACCTGGCCTGAGCGTGAACTGGTCGAGCAATTGGGTGCAAAACTCTACGGGCCACGCCCCAAAGGGGAGGTGCGCCATGGGTGAGAAAAAGACCTGGACCGCCGACGATGTCGCTGAACATTTCGAAGAAGCGTTCCGCACGCTTCGCAAGCTGCCGCCGGTGAAGGCAAAGGGGTACTTCAACGCCTGGCCTGACATTGCGCGGACCAGCCGTGAGATTGCTGCGATGGAGCCACAGCCTATGCGGGTCTGGCCGTCGGCGGCGTCGATCACACGGCTTGAGCAGACCTTCGATTGGGTGCTTTGGATTGACGAGGCCGAGCGCAAGCTGATCTGGTCGCGGGCGGCGCGTGTGCCTTGGAAGCAGATCAGCGGTGAACTTGGCGTTGACCGCACGACGGCATGGCGCAAGCACAAGCTCGCATTGACCAAGATCGCGTCGCGCCTGAATGTCTGAATGACTACAATGTGTTGCAACACTTTTGTGTTCGACACATGCAACAGTTTCGTGCTATCCGTAAGGCATAATGGGGAGAGTGCGTTGGAAGACGGCTCTCCCCGTTTTTGTTGGTGGATACTTCTCTGGCTTCCGGTTTCCAACCAGGGGTCCAGCTGGCATCCATCGCACTAACCCACTGAATTCGCGGGTCCTTCCTGGCCCCAAACGTATACGGGGGGGCAAGGCGCGCAATATCGCTAGCGACAGGGCCCGTTTTTTGGGAAGCCACCCCAGCGGGTATCCACCCGCGATCTGACAAAAACCACAATTAAACAAACCCTTGGAGCTGGATGCCTTGGCCGCCGCTGGACCCTTCGTGGAGTCCAAGCTGGTTGCTGGTGTCCGGAACCCAGGGGTCCACCCCATTGAGGCGCCCTGAACATTATGACCCTGAGCTTTGCCCCCGACGCAATCGAGACTTGGCCGCTTGCCAAGCTCCAGCCTTATGCGAAGAACGCAAAGATGCATGGCGCGGATCAGGTTGCAAAGATCGCGGCCAGCATGGCCGAGTTTGGCTGGACCGTTCCTTGCCTGGTCGCGGATGATGGAGAATTGATCGCAGGCCATGGCCGTGTGCTTGCCGCCACACAGCTGGGGCTGCTTGAGGCCCCCGTGATCGTGCTGGGACATCTGACCGAAGCACAGCGTCGGGCTTACCGGATCGCGGATAATAAGCTGACGGAACTTGGCACTTGGGACGAGGCGCTGCTATCGGCCGAGCTGAACGACCTGCTGGCAGAGGACTACGATCTCTCGCTCATCGGCTTTGATGACGCTGAACTCGAAGCGCTGTTGGCCGGAGACGTTGATCCTGAAACAGCCTCTCGCGAGGGCGAGGACGATGTTCCCGAGGCCCCCGAGACCCCAATCAGCCGTCCGGGCGATCTTTGGGTGCTCGGCAAACATCGGCTGCTCTGCGGTGACGCGACCGTGGCCACCGATGTCGATCGTCTGCTCGGTGATGTGAAACCGCAGCTGATGGTGACCGATCCGCCTTACGGCGTCGAATACGATCCCGGCTGGCGTAACAAGGCAGGAGCCGCCGCAACAAAACGTACCGGCAAGGTACTAAATGATGACCGGGCTGATTGGCGTGAGGCCTGGGTGCTCTTCCCTGGCGATGTGGCCTATGTCTGGCATGGCGCGCTGCATGCGACCACTGTTGCCGATAGCCTCGAGGCCTCCGGTTTCAATATCCGGTCTCAGATCATCTGGGCCAAGGATCGCCTGGTGCTGAGCCGCGGCGATTATCACTGGCAGCACGAGCCGTGCCTTTATGCGGTGAAGAAAACCGGCAAGGGACACTGGGCGGGCGACCGCAAACAAACGACGCTATGGCAGATCGCGAACAAGGATCAGGATGCTGAAACCGTACACGGCACCCAGAAGCCCGTCGAATGTATGCGCCGTCCGATCCTGAACAATTCCAGCCAGGGCCAAGCTGTCTACGAGCCTTTTATGGGCTCGGGCACTACGCTAATTGCGGCGGAAACCACGGGGCGGGTCTGCTACGGGATTGAGCTTAATCCGGCGTATGTCGATGTGGCTGTTCAACGGTGGCAGCAGTTTACTGGCAAGCACGCTGTTCTTGAAGGCGCCGGGACCAGTTTTGATGATCTGCGCTCAGAGCGGGGTAGCCAATGAAGCAATCCCGTCTGATGTCATTTTGTGAAGCGATTGCGAATGTCGCGGTTGGCTACTGTATCGCTGTTCTGACGCAGACCATGATCTTCCCGATGTTTGGGCTGCACACAACGCTGGCCCAGAACCTGCAAATGGGGGCGGTTTTTACCGTGGTGTCGATAGCGCGTTCCTTCGCCTTACGGCGGGTCTTCGAGGCAATCCGGGTCCGATCAAAAAAGCCGCCGCTCAAGATAAGCGACGGCTCTGTTCGCGCAAGGCTCCCTTACCGCCGCGACTTCAGCGGTACAGCGGCGCGGGATCAGTCTTCGATACGATAGACGCGTCCGCGCTCCTCCACCTTTTCCGAGGTGATTGCGAGGCCTAGCTTTTTCTTGAGCGCGCCGGACATGGCGCCGCGCACCGTATGCGATTGCCACTCGGTGGCATTGGCGATCTCTTCGATGGTCGCGCCTTCGGGCCGACGTAGGAGGTCAATCACGATCTGCTGCTTCGTCTGGTGCGAGGCCGTAGCGGTTGTTTTCGGTGTGGATTTCTGAGCCATAAGTGTCTCCAGTATTTGAGGATCGCGACATGCGTCCTTCTACCGAGACAGGCCCCGCGAGCGCGGGGCATATCTTGAGGTCTGTGCAGTTCAGACCAGACCGATGTCTTTCAGACAGGCGGCTGCGTCGATCAGTTGATTGGTGGGCACCTCGATGGTGATCGTCATGCTGTCGGCGTAGGCGCGAACATAAACGCCACCGTCGTCCATCAAGGCGCATTCGATCTCGTCAAGGACTGTGGTGATGCGGCTGCGATCGAATTGATCGGGCAGTTTACGAATTGCGATACGAATTGTGCTGGTTTCCATGGCGCTTACTCCGCGTGCTCGCCTTCGCTGAAGGCGCTGTCGGTGATGCGCTTCAGCAGGCTGGCGTAATGCTCAAGGGTGCCAACATGGCCCCAGTTGATTTCGTCGGGGTGGCAGTTGAAATGCTCGTCGCTGAGGCTCTGAAGCCGGGCGAGCATGTTGTCGATCTCGGCTTTCTTGCCAAGGAAGGCGTTGATCGCAGCTTCGCGGTTCCGCGCGGCCTTTTCGGCGCGCAGTTGGTGGCGAGGCGTGGTGATCGGGTTCGAGCGGGTCATCGTGGCGGCTCCTTGGTTTTGTGCGACCGCTGCGCTGCTTGAGCGCGGTGGTGAGTTGCATCGTTTTCGTGAGACCACATTCGCTCTACTGCGGAGGCTTATCAACGACATAAGCACATGATTTTGAATGATAATCGGAGCGCGCAATGGAAGGTTTGAGCGAGCGCCAATACGCCACCCGTGTTGGTCTTTCACGCGGTGCAATCCAGAAGGCCAAGGCAACAGGACGGCTGGTGCTGCACGACGATGGCAGCATCGATGCGGTTGCAAGCGATGCCTTGCGTGCTGAGGCAACCGACCCATCCAAAGCCCGCAAGAGGCCGCAGCCAAGACGCAAGCCTGTGCCGGAAGCTGCTGTCTCGGCAGTCGGTGACACTCTGAAGGAACAGGGGCTTGAGGCTCCGGCAAATAGCGGTGGCACCACCTTTTTGCAGGCCAAGACGGCCAATGAAGTGCTGAAGGCGCAGGAACGTCGTCTGCGTCTGCAAAAGCTGAAAGGCGAGTTGATCGATCGGGCTCGCGCACTGTCGCTGGTTTTTCGGCTGGCGCGGCAGGAGCGTGATGTCTGGGTCAACTGGCCCGCGCGGGCGGCCGCGTTGATGGCGGCAGATTTGGGCGTTGAGCCCGCCGCAATGCAGAAAGTTTTGGAAAAACATGTCCGTGCCCAGCTCGACGATCTTGCCGAGGTCAAACCTGATCTCCGATGATGCGGACGATCTGCCGGATTTCGATGGCGCGGCAGAAATCCTGCGTGCCTGGGGCGCGGGTCTCACGCCGGATGCAGACCTGACCGTGTCCCAATGGGCGGACCGACACCGGATGCTGTCAGGGCGTGCGTCGGCAGAACCTGGTCGGTATCGAACGGCCCGCACGCCTTACATGGCTGAGATCATGGACAGGCTTTCGCCCGGCGACCGGGCACAGCGGATCGTGTTCATGAAGGCAGCGCAGGTCGGCGCGACCGAGGCGGGCAACAACTGGATTGGCTTTGCGATCCATCAGGCGCCAGGACCCATGCTGGCGGTCCAGCCAACGGTGGAATTGGCGAAACGAAACTCACGTCAGCGGATTGATCCGCTGATCGATGAGAGCCCGGAACTGCGGGAGCGGGTCAAACCGGCGCGTTCTCGTGACGCGGGCAACACGATGCTGTCTAAGGAATTTGCGGGCGGTATTTTGATCATGACCGGGGCAAACTCGGCCGTAGGGCTGCGCTCGACCCCAGCGCGCTACATTTTCCTCGACGAGGTCGATGCCTATCCGGCGTCCGCCGACGATGAGGGTGATCCGGTTACGCTGGCGGAAGCGCGTTCGCTGACCTTCGCCCACCGGCGCAAGGTGTTCTTGGTCTCAACCCCGACCATTCGCGGCATGAGCCGGATTGAACGGGACTATGAGGCCAGTGATCAGCGTCGGTTTTTTGTCCCATGCCCGCATTGTGGCGCGATGCAGTGGCTAAAATTCGAACGACTGCGTTGGCAGAAGGGGCGCCCCGAGACAGCGGAATATCACTGCGATGGCTGCGAGCAGCCCATAGCGGAGCATCACAAGACGGCGATGCTGGAGGCTGGCGAATGGCGAGCAACCGCCACGGCGGCGGACCCGAATACCGTCGGTTATCACCTATCTGCGCTCTATTCGCCGATTGGCTGGCTCAGCTGGGAGCGGATTGTGCGGGCCTGGGACGCAGCCCAGGGGTCGGATGAGGCGATCAAAGCGTTTCGCAACACGATCCTCGGCGAGACGTGGGTCGAGACGGGTGAGGCGCCGGACTGGCAGCGGCTCTACGACCAGCGAGAAGGGTGGAAGCCGGGCATTGTGCCTGCGGATGGGTTGTTCCTGACAGCTGGCGCCGATGTGCAAAAGGACCGGATCGAGGTCGATGTCTGGGCCTGGGGCCGCGGGCTCGAAAGCTGGCTCGTCGATCACATTGTTATCGAAGGCGGCCCCGATCGTCATGAGGCGTGGGGCGATCTGACCGAACTGCTTGGTCGAACCTGGCCGCATGAGCGTGGCGCGCACTTGAAGATTGCGCGGCTTGCCATTGATACCGGCTATGAGGCTCCGGCGGTCTATGGCTGGTCGCGGGCGCAAGGATTTGCGCAGGTCGCGCCCGTCAAAGGCGTCGAAGGGTTCAACCGCGCAAGCCCCGTATCTGGCCCAACCTATGTGGATGCGACTGAAGGGGGCAAACGTCTGCGCCGGGGCGCGCGTCTTTGGACCGTGGCGGTCTCGACCTTCAAGGCAGAGACCTATCGCTTCCTGCGGCTCGAAAGGCCGACCGACGAAGAACGCGCCGACGGTGCGACGTTCTCGCCCGGCACGGTGCATCTGCCGCATTGGGTCGAGAACGAATGGCTGAAGCAATTCGTGGCCGAGCAGTTGGTGACGGTGCGCACCAAGCGCGGCTTCGCCCGGCTCGAATGGCAGAAGCTGCGCGAGCGCAACGAGGCGTTGGACTGCCGAGTTTATGCTCGCGCTGCCGCCTGGATCGTGGGCTCGGATCGCTGGACGGACGAGAAATGGCGGGACCTTGAAGACCAGCTTGGGGTCGCTGACGCCTCTGCGGATCCTGCGGGGCAAATCAACAGGCAAGCGCAGGCTGCGCAAGGCAAGCGTCAATCCGACTGGCTCGGACGGCGTGGAGGATGGTTTTGATGACTGATTGGACGGAAACCGAGCTTTCAGCGCTGCGCCGTGCCTATGCCAGCGGCACCACGCGGGTCAGCTATGATGGCAAATCCGTCGATTATGGTTCAGCTGCAGATCTCCTTTTGCGCATTCGAACGATTGAGCGCGCCATCGCAGGGACCACACGGCCGCTACCGATCGCCGGACTTGCTGGCTTCTCGCGCGGAGATCGCTGATGTCGGGAAACTGGTTTGATCACGCAATTGCCACCGTGGCACCGCGCGCGGCAGCGCGGCGTGTCCTTGCGCGCCAGGCGTTCGAAACCCTGACGCGCGGATATGATGGTGCCGCTAAGGGGCGGCGAACCGATGGGTGGCGCGCGCCGCGCACATCCGCTGATACCGAGGTGGGCGTGGCTGGAGCCCTCTTGCGGGATCGGATGCGCGATCTGGTGCGCAACAACCCGCATGCGGCGAAAGCTGTGGCGGTACTCGTGAACAATATTGTTGGTGCGGGCATCATGCCCCGAGCGGCCAGCGGCAATGACACGCTGGACCGCAAGGTCGACGCGCTATTCGCGCGCTGGTCTGCCGTAGCTGATGCCGATGGACAGCTCGACTTCTATGGTTTGCAGACCCTGATCTGCCGCGAGATGGTCGAGGCAGGAGAAGTTCTGGTGCGCCGCCGCTTGCGCCGCTCCTCTGATGGGCTACCGGTGCCGCTACAATTGCAGGTGCTGGAAGCCGACTTTCTGGATGCCACAAAATCTGGCGTGCTCGGCGCGGGGCGCTTGGTACAGGGAATTCAGTTTAATCCCATTGGAAAGCGAGAGGCCTATTGGCTACACGCTGAACATCCGGGCGATGCCTATGGCGCGATGCAGAATGGCCTGCAGAGCCGCCCGGTGCCTGCGATGGAGATCGCGCACGTCTATGAAAAACAGCGCACACAGGCGCGTGGCGTTCCCTGGGGTGCACCGGTGATCCGCAGCTTGCGCGATCTCGACGATTACGAGGTGGCCGAGCTGGTGCGCAAGAAAACCGAGGCCTGTGTCACCGCTATCGTCTTTGGCGATGATGAAGCGCAACAAGGCATCGCGCCGTCGGTGGTTGATGCTGATGGCAATCGGGTCGAGCAATTCGAGCCTGGGCTCATTGCTTATGCGCGCGGCGGCAAGGACATTCGGTTTAACCAGCCCTCTGCCACCGGCGGCTATGCAGAATACAAGCGGGCGAGCCTGCATACGATCTCGGCAGGGTTCCGTGTGCCGTATGAGTTGCTGACCGGCGATCTCTCCCAGGTGAACTATTCCTCGATCCGTGCGGGGCTGGTGGAATTCCGCCGTCAGATCGACGCTGTGCAGTGGCAGCTGTTCATTCCAATGTTTTGCGCCCCGGTCTGGCGCTGGTTTTGCGAGGCTGCATGGGCTGCAGGTCTGATCCCAACACCAGACGTGCCGGTAGAGTGGTCACCGCCGAAGTTCGAAGCGGTCGATCCTCAGAAAGACGCGATGGCCAACCTGCTGTCGATCCGGTCCGGCACCATGACGCTGGCCGAGGTCATCGCGCGGCAGGGCCGCAATCCAGACGCCGTGCTGGCGGAGATTGCAGCAACCAATGCCAAGCTCGACACACTCGGGTTGGTACTCGACAGCGATCCACGCCGGGTCACCAAAACCGGAAGTGCGCAGACAAGCGATCTGGGTGCCAATCCGGACAATGACCCGACGAATGGCTCGCCCGACAACGACACAGACCCTGCGCGGGCTGACATCGACCAACAGGATTGACCGATATGGACACAACGATCGAAATCCCGGCCTTGCGCCGGATGGCGGAGCTTGCGCCAAACTCAGCTGATATTGACGCTCGGACTGTTGAAGTCGTCTGGTCAGCCGGTTCGCGTGTGCGCCGAACGACACTGTTTGGCGAGCCCTATGATGAGGAACTGAGCCTCGATCCGGATCACGTGCGGCTTGAGCGGCTGAATGCAGGTGCACCTTTTCTGAAGGTGCATGAGGTCGATACGCTGGATGCCGTGATCGGTTCTGTGGTTCCCGGCTCTGCCCGGATCGAAAACGGCCGTGGCATTGCGCAGGTTCGGATCTCTGAGCGCGCCGATGTTGAACCGATCTGGCGCGACATCCAGGCAGGCCACATCCGCGCGGTGTCCATCGGCTATCAGGTTCATCGGTTTGAGGTCTCAAAGCCCGAGGCTGCCCGCGAGTTATGGCGCGCAGTGGATTGGACGCCCTTTGAGGTGTCCGCTGTGCCTGTCGGCGCGGACCCCGCAGCGGGGTTTCGCGCACAATCCCCACTTCACGACTGCGTCCTTCATCGCCGGGACGTCTCACCCACACCTAGAGGAGCTACCCCGATGACGGACACATCCAACGCCCCGGCCACAGAGGCCAAAGACAAGCCCAGCGACAACAATGCTGACGAGGATACACCCATGACCGATACCCAAAAGCCGACGGACGAACCAAAAGTCGCTGCAAGCGAAACCCGCACACAGCCAAAGCCGCAAATGGCTGACATCGCCGCAGCGCCTGACACCGAGGCGGTCGCGACCCGCGCCCGCGAAACCGAACGCGACCGCGTCTCCACAATCTACGATCTGGCAGGCCGTCTGAACCTCGAGCGCGGCTTTGCCGAGGATCTGGTGAAGCGCGGCACGGATATCGGCGAAGCGCGCCGCCTGATCCTCGATCAGGTTGCGACAAAATCCGAAGAAAACCGCACCTTCAGCCAGGTGTCGATCCCACTGGGTGGCCGTGACGAGCAGGTCACCCGTCGGGATGCTGTCGCCAATGCACTCCTGCATCGCTACAGCCCGACGCTCTTCACTCTGGAAGATGCCGCCCGCCAGTACCGCGGCATGACGCTGATGGAACTGGCCCGCGAAAGCCTTGGCAACGCCGGGGTTAACACGCGGGGCCTGTCGCGTGACGAGGTGGCCACGCGGGCGTTGCATTCAACGTCTGACTTCCCCGAAATTTTGTCGGCGGTTACGAACAAGACCCTGCGGCAAGCCTATGATGCCTATCCCCGCACGTTTATGCTGTTTTGCCGTCAGGTTCTGGCCACTGACTTCAAGTCGATGCATCGGGTGCAACTTGGTGAGGCCCCGCAGTTGCTGGAAGTTGGCGAGAGCGGAGAGTTCAAGCGCGGCACGCTCGGCGAGAGCAAAGAGAGCTACAAGGTCAAGACCTATGGCCGGGTGGTCGCCATCACGCGGCAGACGTTGATCAATGATGATCTCGACGCCTTCACGCGCATCCCGGCAATGTATGGCAACTCTATCGCCCAGCTGGAGTCGGACGTCGTCTGGGGCATCATCACCGCCAATCCGGCGATGGCCGATGGCAATGCGCTCTTCCATAACACTCACAAAAACCTGGCCGGCACTGGCGCCGCACTTGATGTGGGCAGCGTCGGTGCCGCACGTGCTGCGATGGCCAAGCAGACCGGTCTTGATAAAAAGACGGTCCTGAATGTCCGTCCCGCTTATCTGATCGTGCCTGCGTCGTTGGAATTGCGGGCTGAGCAGATGGTCGCCCAGAACCTCGTGCCAGCTGCAACCTCGAACGTCGTACCGCAGTCAATCCGGACACTGTCCCCCATCAGCGAGCCGCGGCTTGATGCTGTGAGTGAAACCGCTTGGTATCTTGCAGCCAATCCAAATCAGATCGACACAATCGAGTACGCCTATCTCGAAGGCCAGCAAGGTGCCTACATCGAGACCCGCAATGGCTTTGACGTCGATGGGGTCGAGATTAAGTGCCGCCTCGACTTTGGCGCCAAGGCCATCGACTGGCGCGGCCTCTACAAGAACCCGGGCGCATAATCCGAGCCAATTCTGAAACTCCAACCCTGACGGGCGGTCCAATGGGGCCGCTCGTTTCGTTTTGCAAAGGACCCCGCAATGAAAAACTACGTCCATCCCGGCAACACTATCACCCTGACCGCGCCCTACGCCGTAACGTCCGGCGACGGCCTGCTGGTTGGCTCGATTTTCGGCGTGGCTGCCGGACATGCCGCCAATGCCGAAACCGTTGAGACCGCACTCGTCGGCGTCTTCGATCTAAAGAAGGTCGCGTCCCAAGCCTGGTCTGCCGGTGACAAGGTCTATTGGGACAACACAAACAAGGAAGCCTCAAAAACCGCCACCGGCAATGTGTTGATTGGCGTGGCGACCGAAGCGGTTGCGGCTGGCGCGGCTGACGTGATTGGCCGGGTGCGCCTAAACGCGAGCTTCTGATGACGGCATTTGCTGCAGTCATCGGAACACTGTTCAGCGATCCGAATATTTCTGTCGAGATATGGCATCGTGACGTCGAGGGTCAGTTCACACGGGCCCGTGGAATTCTGCGCCGTCCTGACGAGATCACAGAGTTCGGATCAGCCCGGTTATTCTCTGAGACGACACGCATCGATGTTCAGGTTGCAGATGTCCCGGATCCGCGCCCACAAGAACAGATCCTGATTGGCGAGGAAACGTTCCTGATCCAGGGTGAACCGCGCCGCGACCGCGAGCGGTTGGTCTGGACCATTGAGTTGTGTCCGGCATGAAGCTCGGGCTCGACATCAGCCCTGATCTCGTTGCCGTCACGGCAGCCGAGGTGAAAGCCGGTGAAAAGGCCGTCAGCGCAGCCATGCGTGAAGCTGGCACGGACCTGAAAACCGCATGGCGCGGGCAGATCACGCAAGCAGGCCTCGGTCGGCGATTGTCGAACTCGATCCGGAGCCAGACCTATCCGAGGTCTGGCGAAAGCTTGAAAGCAGCAGCGCTGGTCTGGTCGAAGGCACCCCAAATCATCGGGGCGCATGACACCGGGCCGTTAATTCGCTCGAAGGACGGTTTCTGGCTGGCAATCCCTACGCCTGCAGCAGGTCGTGGCCTGCGCGGTGGTAGGATCACCCCCGGCGAATGGGAGCGGCGGCGCGGACTTCGGCTGCGGTTTGTCTATCGGCGGCGCGGGCCAAGCCTGCTGGTGGCTGATGGTCGGTTGAACAATCGAGGATTAGGCGTGGCATCTCGGTTCAAAACCGGTCGCGGACGCAGCACCGTGCCGATCTTTCTGCTGGTCCCACAAGTGAAGCTCGCGAAACGGCTCAATCTGGCCCGCGACGCTGACCGCGCGCATGGCTCCCTGTCGAGGTTGATCGTGGAAAATTGGGTGATTGGCAGATTGTGACAAGTTCTTCCATCTATTCTCTTGGGTTCACTTGAGGCATCTCTTGTAAAATATCTGCGAACGTCCCTCTATTGCGGAGGAGTCCTGCGGGACAGAGGGCTATGATATAACAAAAAACTCCACCGGGGGGCCACTTGAGTAAAGCAAAAGTACGGTCAATGCAGCGCGGAGCTCAAAAACGGTCAAGCGAACCGTCCATCCGAATGCAGGACATCTACAAGAAACATCCGCCAAAAATCGCAAGTGCCGATAAACCACATTTGGATTTCCTGAGATTTGGTAAGCTTGAGCAGGTCACCAAGATCCAAGCCGTAATTGAGGCGGCAAAGAAAAACGGGATTGGTACGGCCTCAGAAATAAGTCATCTGCTGAACAAGCTTCTGATAAAAACTGCCATTGGAGACAAATGGACTCCTCGTCTAGCTTGGTTTGCCGTGTCTGCCATTAGGTCACATGGTCAAGATCCTGACCGACGAAAAATCGGCCAAGAAATCGGAAACCAACAGCGTTCCGACGCCAAATTCCGCGACTTGGTCAACAGGGTCGTTAAATCGCGCCTCGCAGAAATCAAAGATGAGTTTGAGGCGTCTAAACCCACCCTCGGCGAAGCTTCACCGGAATTGGCGGAGCTCAAGAGGCGTCTAGAGGGGAAAACCACCTGAAGGAACTCAAGTGTGAGCACCCCTCGCGAAACCATCCTCACAGCGCTGCACGCGCGGCTTTCGATATTGCCTGCCACCGCCCTGCGGGGCGACGTGCTGCCTGAGCGTGTGCCGACCGATGGCTTGCTGATCCTGCGCGACGGCGAACCAGGAGAGCCCGATGTCACGCTGTCACCGCTGCGCTACCACTACCAGCACCGCGCCGAGATAGAGACGGTCGTGCAGGGCGCGAACCGTGACGCTGCCTTCGACACACTCTGCGCCAGCATTGGCGCGGTGATCACCGCCGATCGAACATTGGACGGCCTTTGCGACTGGGTGGAGGCGGAAGCACCGCAGCCGGTCGATTTGCCTGTTGAGGGTGCGGCAAGCCTGAAAGCAGCGGTGATCCCAGTAATCCTGTCCTATTCCACGGCTGACCCGCTCAGCTGACCCCGCTAATCTGAGGAGACCACCATGGCACGAGCTCAAGGGGCGCGGGCGCAAATGGCGCTTGCGTTCGAGACCACATATGGCACGCCGCCTGCGAGCGGCTATACCAAGATGCCCTTTGCAAGCACGACGCTGGGGGCTGAACAACCGCTGCAGACATCAGAGCTTCTGGGCTATGGCAGGGATCCGCAGGCGCCGATCAAGGATGCGGTCACGGCGGACGGCAATGTCGTCATGCCTATCGACGCGGAAGCGTTCGGGGTCTGGCTGATGGCAGCATTTGGAGCGCCCACAACCACCGGCGCGGAGGCCCCCTACACGCACGAGTTCCGCTCAGGAAACTGGGCGCTGCCGTCTTTCTCGGTCGAGACCGGGATGCCCGAGGTGCCCCGCTTTGCGATGTATGCCGGCTGCATGGTCGACAGCCTCAACTGGCAAATGGCGCGATCAGGCTTGCTGACAGCAACGGCCAGCATTGTGGCCCAGGGCGAGGAGATCGCCACGACCAGTGCGGCAGGGACGCCTTCCAATATCGCGCTGAAGCGCTTCGGGCACTTCAACGGGGCCATCACGCGAAACGGTTTGAGCATCGGGAACGTGGTCTCCGCCGACCTGACTTATGCCAACAATCTTGACCGCATCGAGACGATCCGGGCGGATGGCAAGATCGACGGTGCGGACCCGTCTATTTCGGCGCTGACAGGAAATATCGTCGTGCGTTTCGCCGATCAGACGCTGGTGACCCAGGCAATCAATGGCGAGGCTTGCGAACTTGAATTCTCCTACACGCTGCCAACGGGCGAGAGCGTGACCCTCACGGCCCATGCCGTCTATCTCCCCCGACCCCGGATCGAGATCTCCGGCCCACAAGGCGTGCAAGCAACCTTCGACTGGCAGGCAGCCAGCGATCCAGGTCTTGGCCGGATGTGCACTGTGACCATTACAAATGACCGCGAGGTTTACTGACCATGCTACGCTTAAATCTCTCTACTGAGCCGCGCTGGCTCGACTTGGGTCACGGCGTCCGCCTTCTGGTGGAGCCGCTGACCACCGCCATCATGTTGGCCGCGCGCAGCGATCCAACCATTGCGGGTGCAGCGGCGGATGCTGAAATCAGCGCCTCCAACGACGACCTTGCGCGTATCGTGGCCAAAGCCGTCGCGCGCATCGTTGTGAAGGACTGGGAGGGCGTCGGAGACGAGGACGGCAAGCCCCTTCCTCTGACCCCTGAGGGGATCGACGCGCTTTTGGAACTCTGGCCGATCTTTGAGGCCTTCCAGACCAAATACATCGCAGGCGCGCTCATTCTGGATGCGGAAAAAAACGCCTGACCGCTCTCGCCGACTGGGAGTTCGGCGGGGGCGGTGAGTATTGCACAGCGTGTCCCTCTGTTTGCGCGGAATGCCCGCGCAGCCTGCATGCGCCATGTACGCTCGAAGGCTGGCAGATCTGGGATCTCGTCCAGCGCCTCGGCGGACAGGTGCGCGTTGCCGGCGGCATGAGCGGCGGCGCTGTCCACGGTTGGGATATGGCTGCTGCCCTGCAACTCGGCATAGCCCTCGGGCTCTCTCCCATGATCATCGCAGAACTCCTGCCGCCCATTGAGGCGGTGATGGTGCGCAAAACCAACCAAGAGATTGAACACAACCATGGCTGAAAAACGTGTCTCCGTCCGGCTCTCTGCGACCGGCGGACGCCAAGTGCGTGCCGAGCTGGAAGGTGTGGGCGAGGCAGGCACCCGCGGGATGGGACGATTGTCGCGCGAGCTGGACCAAGCCAATGCGCGGATGGCCGCTTTTGCGCGCCGTGCTCGGATCGCGGCGACGGCTGCGGCCACGGCTCTCGCGGGTGCTGTCGTTGCGATGACCCGCTCGACGGTGGCTGCGGCCAATGAGATTGGCCAGCTCTCCCAAGTGGCCAATGCCAACCCGGAGCTGTTCCAACGCTGGGCGGCGGCCTCCGCCACAGTGGGCATTGAGCAAGAAAAGCTCGCCGATATCCTGAAGGATGTGAACGACCGCGTGGGGGATTTCCTGCAAACGGGCGGTGGGCCGATGGCGGATTTCTTCGAGAACATCGCACCGCGCGTGGGCGTAACGGCGGATCAGTTCGCCCGCCTCTCGGGACCGGAAGCGCTGCAACTCTATGTCGATAGCCTCGAGCGCGCAGGCGTCAGCCAGCAGGAGATGACCTTCTATCTCGAAGCCATGGCGTCCGATACGACGCGGCTGATCCCGCTTTTGCAAAACGGCGGCGCAGAGATGACAAGGCTTGGAGCGCAAGCCCAGGCGCTTGGCGCCGTTTTGGATACTGACGCCATCGCCGCGATGCGCCGCTCTGAACTGGCGCTGATCAGCATTGGTCAGGTGTTTACGGGCGTGCGCAACCGGATTGCAGTGGCGCTTGCTCCGTCTCTGGAGGCGGTGGCCAATGCTTTTGTCGCGCTGGCCTCTTCCACCAGCCCGATCAGCCGGGCCTTTGATGCTGTTCTGGCCAATCTTGACCGGTTGGCGATTTACGCAGGCACCTTTGCCACGTTCCTCGCCGGTCGCTGGGTGGCGGCGATGGCGGCTGCGGCACTCTCAGTGCGCGGGCTGGCAACGACGCTGGTGGTTCTGAAAGGCGCGTTAATCCGCACTGGCATTGGCGCACTGATCGTGGGCGCAGCCGAGCTGGTCTATTGGTTCATGCGGCTTGCCTCTGGCGCGGGCGGCTTTGGCGAGGCGATGCGCCTCCTGAAGGATGTCGCTGTCGAGGTCTGGGACCGGATCAAGATGGGCGCAGCGGCTGCCGGCGCGCGCGCCACGGCGATGTTTTACGACCTGAAAGCCGATGCTGCGACCGGCATGGCGGGCGCGATTGAAAGTGTGGTCGTCTTTGGTAACGCCACAGCGAATACGTTTGAGGGGGCACTACTCGCCGTCCGCGAAATCTGGTCGCGCCTGCCAGCCGTGATTGGCGATCTTGTTTACGCCGCGGCAAACCGCATGCTCGATGGCATTGAAGCGATGCTGAATGGCGCGATCGCCCGGATTGATGCCTTTACGGGCAAGATCCGCGATGCGCTGGCGGCTGTGGGCATCGAGACCACCTTCGGCGAGATTGGCGAGATCAGTCTTGGTGATATCGAAAATCCCTTCGCTGGTGCTTCGGCGGATGCAGGGAGTGCTGCAGCTGATGCGTTCCGGCGTGCCTTCGCGGATAATCCACTCACAGCGCCCGACCTTGGACTTGATGGAACTGCAGCCGAGGCACTGGCCACCGCGAACACCTACCGGCAGGCCGCCTCCGATTTGGCAGCTGGAGCCACGGCCCCGCTCGCCAGCTGGGCTGCTTTGCGCGATGCTGTTGCGGGCACCGGCGAGGACGGCGCTGCAGCTCTTGATGACGCGACGGCTTCCGCGGACCGCCTGGCAGGCGCTATGGCCCAGGCCGGAGATGCTGTGGGCGGCGGCGGGTCTGGTGGCGGCGCTGCAGAGAGAATTGTGACCGGCTGGCGCGCCGTCTCGGAAGCCCTGAATTCTTATGCCACGGATGCCCTCAACTGGGGCAAAGGCCTTGGCGAAACGCTGACCAGCGCCTTTTCCGGCGCTGAGAGCGCCTTCCGCAGCTTTGTGGAAACCGGCAAGCTCGACTTCAAGGGGCTGGTGCGCTCGATCCTTGCGGACCTGGCCGTCTTGGCCTTCAAGAATGCGGTGTTGGGACCCATTGCCAATGCGCTCGGAGGTGTCTTTGGCGGCGGCTCTGTTGCTGCAGCGGTCTCCCATGCCGGCGGCATGGTTGGGATCTCCGGTCATACACGCGCCGTGCCCGCAGCTGTCTTTACCGCGGCCCCCCGCATGCACACCGGCGGTTGGGCAGGCCTGCGCCCCGATGAAGTGCCCACCATCTTGCAGCGCGGCGAGCGGGTGCTGTCCCGGGCTGAGGTTGCCCGCGGCGGAGGTGGCGCTATTCCTGTGGCCATAAATCTCAATGTGGATGCCCGCGGCGCGCAAATGGGCGTGGCCGAACAGATCGCGGCGGTGATGCGCGGTGCACAGCCGGAATTTGAACGCATTGCGGTGGCGGCCGTCGGCAATGCCATGCGGCGGGGACGCATGGCATGAGCATCATTGTGGAACTGCCGCGCACCTGGGTGGCCGGCATTGAGCGGCGCTTGGTGACCGCCACCAGCCAAACGCAGTCGCCCTTTACCGGGACGACGGAAGTGCAGGATTGGGGTGGCGAATGGTGGGAATATGACATTGAGTTTGCTGCGCAATCCGGACCGCTGGCGCGCTCTGTGTCGGCCGCACTCACGGCCCTTGGCTCTGGCCGGGGTCTGCTGCTGTTTGCCGATCCGTCCATTGAGCCAAAAGGGCTGTCGCAACCGGTCACGCTGGCGGCCCCCATCACAGGCGGCAATGTCGTGCAAACGCAGGGCTGGCCACCGGGACTGACCGCTGTGGCCTCGGGGGACTTTGTGTCGATCGGCACCGCGCGCGACACACGGCTGCACCAGATCGCCTTTGATGTCACAGCGGACATCAATGGACTGGCAACACTGACACTCTTTCCGGCCATTCGCAGCGCACTGCCGGCCAACACCCCGTTGGAGGTGAACAGTCCGCAGGTGCTGCTGCGCCCCACGAGTGCGGTGCCAACCCGTATTGAACGTGCAGCCCGCCACCGGTTCACCCTGTCAGCCCGCGAGGCGCTATGAGCCGGGATATCACAAATGGCATGGCCACAGCGCTCGATTGTGCTGAGCTGCAGCCTGCGATCTTTTTTGAAGGGGAATTCCCGTCGGGCATGGTGCGGATCTGGACCGGTCCGGGGCCGATGGATTGGGATGGCAAGACCTGGACCGGCGTCGGCGTGCTTCTTGGACTTGGCGCGCTTGAAGAAACCTCTGATGTTGTGGCCTCGGGAACGACGGTCTCGCTCTCGGGCGTGCCCCTGGATCTGGTGGGGCTTGCCATTGACGAAGCGCGCCAGGGTCAGGCGGGGCGCATCTGGCTGGCGCTGCTCACCGAGGAGCGGACAGTCATCGCTGACCCCGTGCAGGCCTTTACCGGCCGTCTTGATGTGCCGGAACTGCAAGAGGACGGGCAGAGCTGCCGGATCACGATCAGCTATGAAAGCCGGCTCATTGATCTGAGCGTGCCGCGCAACTGGCGCTACACCCATGAAAGCCAACAGGTCCTGCACCCGGGCGATCGTGGGTTTGAGCATGTCACGGCCATTCAAGATCAGGAAATCACCTGGGGGCGCGGTTGATGAAACAGAACCGCGTGCCCCATTGGGAGCAGGTCCTGGCGGACGCGATCCAGCAGGCCTGCGCGCGCCCCTTCGCTTGGGGCCAGCATGATTGCGCGACCTGGGCCTTTGATCTGCACCGCGACCTGACCGATGGCCCGGACCATGCCGCACTTTGGCGGGGGCGGTATCGCACATCGATGGGCTGCGGGCGGGTGTTGCGCCGTCTTGGCTGGACAAGCCTTGAACAAGGTGGGCGCGCCTTATTGGGCGCACCACTTGATAATGTGCGCCTCGCACAACGCGGCGATCTGATTTTGGGCGGTGAGCCAGAAGCCTTTGGCGTCGTCATCGGCGCCAAGGCCGCTTTTGTGGCACCTGACGGTCTGGTGCGCCTGCCGCTCTCTGTTTGTCGTCTCGCCTGGAGGACGTAGATAATGCCCCCAGTGGTTCTTGGTGCTGTCGCCCTCGGGGGTGCGGCCATTGCAGCAGGCGGTGTGGCCGCGGCATTTGCGGCGACGGGTCTGGTCGGCTTTGCCGCCCAGTTCGGGGCGTCGATGCTGCTCTCGGCGGCGGCCCAAGCGCTCATGCCCACACCGAGCCTGGGCCAGATGGAAATGAAGGCTCGCACGGTGACGGTGCGCGAGCCAGTGATGCCCCGCGAAATGGTCTACGGCCGCACCCGCAAGGGCGGTGTGATTGTCTTCCTGCATTCCACGGGGGCGAAGGACAAAGACCTGCACCTGGTGGTCGTGCTGGCGGCCCACCGCGTCAAATCCATCGGCGCCATTTATTTTGAGGGCGAGGAAGCGGTTGATGCGTCAGGGGCGGCCCAGGGCCGTTGGGCGGGCAAGGTTGCTGTCGAAAAGCGCCTCGGGGCTGATGACCAGACGGCCTTTGCGGGGCTGATTGCAGCAGCGCCCGAGCATTGGACGGATGCCCACCGCCTTGCGGGCTGTGCGGCGATCTATCTGCGGCTCACCTATGATGTGGATGCCTTTCCAGGGGGCATTCCCAACATCACTGTGGATATCGAGGGCAAGGCCGACATCCTCGATCCACGGACGGGTCAGGAGGGTTACACGGACAATGCGGCGCTTTGTGTGGCCGATTACATGGCACATCCGACCTATGGCATCGGGGCTGTCATCGGAGGTGCGGATGGGATCGAGACCGACAGTCTGATTGAGGCCGCCAATATCTGCGATGAAGCTGTGCTGCTGGCTGCAGGTGGCAGCGAGCCGCGCTATACCTGTAATGGTGTGGTCTCGCTCTCGGAAACGCCCAAAACCATTATCGAAGCGATGCTGACAGCCATGGCAGGCCGCTGCATCTGGCAGGCGGGCCAGTGGCGGATGCGGGCGGGGGCCTACCGGGTGCCAGAAACCACGATTACGGCAGATGATGTCCGCGAGGGCGGCATGACGCTGACCACGCGGCAAAGCAGGGCGTCGAATTTTAATGCGGTGCGCGGCCAGTTCGTCAGTCCTGAAAACAGCTGGCAGCCTGATGACTTCCCGGCCTATGCCAGTGAAGCCTACCGTTTGGAGGACAATGGCGAGCGGGTCTGGCGGGATATCTCGCTGCCCTTCACGATCTCCGCGTCCATGGCGCAGCGGCTGGCCAAGATCACGCTGGAGCGCGCACGCCGGCAAATGCGCCTGAAGGTGGCGGGCAAGCTGAAGGCCTGGCGGGTTGCCGCCGGAGAAACCACATATGTGCGCTATGATCGCTGGGGCTTTGGCGGCGCGGATTTGCCTGTGGGCAAGCCCTTTGAGGTTGAAGCAGTGCGGCTGGATCTGACACAAGTTGGACCGGGCCCGCGTCTGGCGCCAGAACTCCTCCTGCGGGAAACCTCTCCCCTCATTTACGACTGGGATGCCTCGGAAGAGCAGATTTATGCGGCAGCACCACGCACGACGTTGCCCTCGGCCTTTGACATCGCGCCACCGGGTGCGCCGCAGATCACAGAGGAGCTTTATGTGACCCGCGACGGCTCGGCGGTCAAAGTCCTGGCGCGGATCGCCTGGGAGCCCGCGGCCTCGGGGTTTGTCGACACCTATCAGGTGGAGACCCGCCGCGATGGCGGTGACTGGCTGGATCGCGGTCGCACCTCTGGGACGGTGATGGAGTTGCGCGACATCCAGCCAGGTCAATGGGACGTGCGGATTAAAGCGATCTCGGTTTTGGGGGTCTCGTCAGCGTGGCGCGAGGGGGCTTTGGAGATCGTGGGTCTTACGGCGCCACCGGCAGCCCTGACGGGGCTGACGATCCAGTCTGCAGGCGGTCTTGCCGTGCTGAAATGGCAGCGCTCGGTTGATGTGGATGTGCGCGTGGGTGGCAATGTCATTATCCGCCACAGCAAGGAAAGGACCGCCACCTGGGCCAACTCCACGCTGATGGACCGCGTCTCGGGCGGCGAGGCCATTGCGGTCGTGCCGCTTAAGCCTGGAACCTATCTGCTGCGTGCCGAGGACAGCGAGGGCCGGATTGGTCCTGTCAGTACGGTGAGCACAAAGGGCGTGCAGATCCTGAGCTTTGCCCAGCTGAATACGCTGGCGGCCGAGCCAGGCTTCCCCGGCCTGAAAACCGGTCTGGTGGCGACTGCCGGTACGTTGAAACTGCAAACCGGAACGGATGTGGCAGGTTCACCCGTCGTGCTGGCGGCCGAAGGTCTTTATCAGTTCGAGAGCCTGCTCGATTTTGGGGCGCTCAAGCGGGTGCGGCTGCGCTCGGATATCCTGGTCGGGGCCTCGGCCCTGTCGGATTACATCGATGACCGCATGACACCGATAGATAGCTGGGCTGACTTTGATGGCTCCGAGGGCGCGGATATCGACGTGGTGCTTGAGGTGCGGGAAACCGATGACGATCCCACGGGTGCCAACCCTGTCTGGGGACCTTGGGGCCGGATCGACAACAGCGAGATCGAGGCCCATGCCGTTGAGGCGCGGGCCTGGCTGAGAACCAGTGATCCAGCCTTTACGCCGATCGTCTCGGAATTGCGGCTCATAGCGGATGAGGTGGTTTAATGGCTCAGGCCCCAAGCTTTGTGATCATCAACGACAATGGGGCAGCTGTGCGCGCCCAGATCAACCAGATTGTTGCCGCTCTGCGCTCCACCAACAGCGGGGCGGTAGAACCTGCGGCCACCGCGCCTGGCATGCTGTGGCTCGATACCAGCACCACACCGCCGACGCTCAAGCTGCGCAATCTGGCCGATGCCGCCTTTGAGCCGCTGCTCGATGGTGGCGAATACTGACCGACACCACGAAATAAAAAACGACCACGGGAGGGGCCCATGACCGAGCCGGGCTTTTTAGAAACGTTGAACAGCCTGTTTGGCGGGGCGGTGACCACGCTGATCGGCGCATTTACGGGGCGGCTGATGTATCACTCGGGTGAGGTCAAGCTGGGTCGGCGGCGGTTTTTTGGCAAGGAGCTCTTGTGGGAAATCCCCGTGGCCATCGGCATGGCCATCATTGGCGAGGCCATCGCAAGCCACTTTGATCTTGGCCAGCCGGTGCGCACGGGGCTTGTGGCCACGCTGGCATATTTGGGACCACGCGGTGCGGAGGCCCTGATGACAGCCTGGCTCTGCCGCAAGAAGTAAGCCACGCCCCACAAAACTGAACACAACCAAGAACACGACCACAAACATCAAGCGCTGCTCCTCGGGGCGGCGCTTTCCATTTGCATGGGAGAGCATCATGACACCTTTTGAGATTGCTCGCGGATATATCGGCACCACCGAGGGCCCAGGCCCCGCAAACAACCCCACCGTTATGGAGATGTACGCTTCGGTTGGTCATGATTGGGTGGAGCACGACAGCGTTGCATGGTGTGCGGCATTCGTCGGGCATTGCCTGGAGAAGGCCGGCATTCGCTCAACGCGCAAGCTGACGGCGCGGTCTTATCTCGATTGGGGCGTGCCCGTAGAGACCGCGGATGCGCAGCCCGGTGATATCGGGGTGATCCCGCGAGGGTCTTCGAACTGGCAGGGGCATGTGTTCTTCATTGACCGGATTGAGGGGGCCTGGGTTTGGGGTCTTGGCGGCAATCAGTCTGATGCGGTGAATGTGAAACGCTATCCCATCTCGAAGCTCCTTGGCGTGCGGCGGGCTGGGAATGTCGTGGCCTCAGCGACGATGTCCGTCAAGACAGTACAGCACCGCTTGAAGGAACTCGGGTATCACGAGGTCGGCAGCATCGACGGGATCATCGGTCCACGCACGCGGGCTGCAATCCTGGCGTTCCGCGATGACGCGGCCCTGCCGCTAGTGCCCATCATTGATGTGGCGCTGGAAGATGCGCTGGAGCATGCCGCACCGCGCGAGGTCGCACCTGCGCGCGCCATGGGCAGCCCCCAGCAAAGCCGCATTGTTGCTGCCGCCAATGCGCAAATAGGCCTCGGAGTTCTGGGGGCTGCAGGGTCCATCACCTCTCAGATCGCACCAGCATTGCGAGAGGCCGAACAGGCCCGCGACACAGCCTCCCGGATCTTCGTGCTTGCCGGTCTTGAGGCGTGGCTCGCCGTGGCCTTGCCATGGATCGGGATGGCGATGTTTATCGGTGTTATTCTCTATGCGCTAAAGGCACGCTCCGCCCGCATTGAAGATCACCGGACAGGACGCACGCCATGATCGGCGTTGTCCGCGCACTCCTGACCAGCCTTGGCAGACGGGCTGTCTTTTACGGCGCCATTGTTTTGGCCGTGATCGTCGCTTTTTGGATCGCCTTCCGCCAGGGGCGCCAAGCCGCAGCGGCGCGTTTTGCCATCCGCCGTGCCGATGCGCGCGTCAAATCCATGCAAACCTCAAAGGACATCCGCCATGACGTGCAAAACGCTGACCGCGCTGATCTTGAGCGCAGGGCTCACCGCTGGATGCGCGATTGATCCGGGCGTGATGTATGAGGATTGCGACTGGGCAGAGCCTATCCGCCCGTCGCGTCATGATGTTTTGAGTGACCAAACTCTTGCGCAGATCGTGGCACATAACGAGGTCGGCGCGCGGCTGTGCGGGTGGCGCTCATGACAACCACCACTGTCACGGAGGGCCCGGCCGTGCTGATCGGCTACGCGTGGCGGCTGCAGATTGAGGCGGAAGCACCGGTCTTTGCCGAGGGTGCAAGTTATGCAGGGCAGATCCGGGAACGCCCGAATGCCGCCGAGGTCTTGGCCACGCTCACCAGTGCCGATCATGGTGTCATGCGGATCAGCGACACGGTTCTGGAACTGGCGCTACGTCCCGAGCAAACTGTAGGTCTCCCGCCCGGGCGTGTCGTTCTGGATCTGGTGCGCACCGATCTCGCGCCCGATCTGCATCTGGGCTTTCTCCTGGAGCTGCCGGTCATCCTGCCGGTGACGCGGGGGCTTGTCCCATGAGTGCCGCCATCTCGCAAACAGGACCGATTACCATCACCGCCCCCATCAAGGTCAGGGTGGTCACCGGGCCATTGCGCATCCGCCTTGGCGGCCAGCCAGGCCCGGAGGGCAAGGTCGGTCCCCCCGGTGACAAAGGCGATCAGGGCGATCCCGGCATCACCATCCTGCCCACAAACACACCTATCAATGGAGGCTTCTTCTGATGGCCAATACGATCCAGTTCAAACGTCGCCAGGCCGGCAATGCCGGCGCGCCAGCCGCGCTCAAATCCGGCGAAGTGGCCCACAACGAGGTCGACGACACGCTCTATATCGGCAAAGGCGATGATGGGAGCGGCAATGCGACCGCCATCGTGCCGCTGGCAGGTGTTGGCGGGTTTGTCGCCCGCGTGGGCAGCCAGACGATTGGTGGCGCAAAGACTTTTTCTCTGGTGCCCAAGTCGAGCCAGGACGCCAGCAGCAGCACCGATCTCGTGCGCAAGTCGCAGTTCGATGCGGGGCTTGCGGGCAAAGCGGCGGCAACACACGCGCATGCCATCTCGGAGGTGAGCGGGTTGCAGGCTACGCTTGATGGGAAAGCTGCTGATGGGCACGGCCACGGCATCGCCGATGTCACGGGGTTGCAGGCGGCGTTGAACGTAAAAGCGCCCCTGACATCACCAGCACTCACCGGCACGCCCACAGCGCCGACGGCCACGGGCGGGACAAATACAACCCAGCTGGCTACGACGGCCTTTGTGCAAACTGCACTGGCAGGCTTTAGTGCGGGCGACATGCTCAAATCCGCCTATGACGCGGATAATGACGGAAAGGTCGACGCGGCTGAGGTGGCAGACAGCGTGCCTTGGGCAGGTGTCACCGGCAAACCCTCCACCTTTGCACCCGCAGCGCATAGCCATGCCATCTCGCAGGTCACCGGCCTACAAGCCGCGATTGACGGGAAAGCTGGACTAGCCTCGCCTGCCTTTACCGGCACGCCGAGCGCACCCACTGCAACCAGCGGCACCAACACGACCCAGATTGCAAGCACCGCCTTTGTTCAGGCAGCGATCGGCGCACTGATTGATGCAGCCCCTGGCGCGCTGAACACCTTGAACGAGTTGGCCGCTGCCTTGGGCGATGATCCCAACTTTGCCACCACGGTGACCAATGGGCTGGCCGGCAAGCTGACTGCGACCGCAAACCTTGCAGACCTGCCCAATAAGGGCACGGCGCGGTCCAATCTGGGGCTGGGCTCTCTTGCGACGCAAGCGGCAAACGCAGTCGCCATCACCGGCGGAAGCATTACCGGCATCTCGCTTGATGGCGGCACCTTCTAAGCCCCTGCTTTGCGTTCCAAGTCATCCGTCCCTCACATGAGGCTCAACCCCAGGAGGTCCCATGGCCAGCACAATCCGTCTGAAACGATCCGCCATCGCCACAAAGGTGCCAACCACGGCGCAGCTGGATCTGGGCGAGTTGGCAGTCAACACCCGCGACGGCAAATTGTTCCTCAAACGCGCGGACGGCAGCGAAGAGATCGTCGAGGTCGGCGCCCGTTGGGGTGCGTTTACGGCCCATGCCGCGGGAGCAAGCCTGACCTTCCGCTACAACGGCGTTGACGTGATGACGCTCGACGGCACTGGCAATCTGACAGTGCTGGGCGATGTCACCGCTTTTGGGAGCCCGTAAACCATGGCGCTTCCACTGACAGGTCCGATCTCGCTCAGCCAGATAAACACCGAGCTTGGCCGCGCCACTGGTACTACGATCTCGCTTGGGGACGCAGAGGTGCGCGGGCTGGCGGGCGTGGCCTCTGGTGCTATCGGGCTCGGCGCTCTGCGCGGTAAATCTGCCCAGTTCACACATACGATCACCAGCCATCAGCAGGAGCTGAACCTGCACACGTATCTGCAGGGGCAAGGCTGGGATGGCACGAGTAAGGTCGAGGTAACAGTCGCCGCAGGCATCTACATCTGGTCGGATAACACCACGATCCCGGCGCTCGACATGGGCGGGGCCTTCCCTGGCGGGCTGACGCTGGTCAATCGTAGTTTTATCATGGGGAAAGGTGGCGACGGAGGCTATCAGCTTGCCGACCGCACCAGCTATGTCGCACCGACGTCAGGTGGTCCGGCGATTGGTCTGACCGGCCCGATCACCATTGATAATGCCGCAGGGTATATTGGCGGCGGCGGCGGTGGCGGTGCCGCGGCAACCGGCAGCCCCATCGCGATCCTCAATAGCCCATCGCACAGCCCCGGTGGCGGCGGTGCGGGTGGTGGGCGCGGCGGGGCCATGCCTTACGGCAATACATCAAGTCTTGTAATGGGCGCCTTTGGTCTCGGTGGTGCGATCGGCCAGCAGGGTTCAGTGGCCACGAATTCGAACAACTGGGCTGGCGCAACCATTCCAAGCCACGGCGGAGCCGGTGGTGCAGGCGGCGCCGGTGCCACAGCTGGCGGCGGTATTTAGGAGGATAAAACATGGGAAGTGGTAGTGGCGGTGGTCCGCTCAAAATTGGCGGCATATCCGGTCAGGGTGGCGGGCGTATTCTGCCAGGGACCGGCGGCAGTGTCGGGGAGCTGATCCTCAACGCTAACCGGATTGACGTCACGGCCAACGTGGCGCCAAGTCAGCCGGATTATCGACCGGCCCCACCCTATGGGTCCACATTTGATACATACTTCGCAGCGCCGGGTGGCGGGCCCGGACAACCCGGCAAGGGCGATGCCTTTGCGGTTTATACATTTGTGAATGCCAATGACGGCACGACATCTCCGGTGACATCTACGTCTGGTGGCGGCGGTGGATGGGGCGCCGCAGGTGGGTCTGGAACGCAAACAATTGATTTTGCCACCCAGAAAGGCGGCAATCCCGGCGCTGCCGGTGGAAAGGCCATCAAAACAAACGGGCATGCCGTCACCTGGCTGGGCGGGTCAGATCGGGCATATGGAGCAATCGGATGAAAACGTCCCTACAGTTCTTCAAAGACATGGGCGTCTGTGACGGCGCCTACGCAGTGCTAGCGCGCGTGTTTGGGCAGGCCGGCGTGACCGAGTTTGACTATGCCCAAGGGTACGAAGTCATGCTGAGTATGATGGACCAGCTTGAGGTCGACGCTGCCCAAAGCGGTGAACCTGGCCATGACACCGCCGAGGGCTGGCTGCAGTGGTGCTATGAGCTGCGCAACCGTCCCGAGGCCATCATGTATTTTGGGGATCATATTCCAGAGAACCTGTTCCGCACAGCGGACGGGCATCTGCACGAGACGCTGGAAGCAGCGCGCGATCATGATCGGCGTCGCTACGCCGGATTGCGCAGTGACCATGCCGCGGCGCGCGTGATCAACGGGGTGCGGTTTGGCGAGAGCGGTGTTGAAACTTGGGAGGTGGTGGATCCAGCGCATGATGATCTGGTGGGCTTTGATGCCTTCATCTGGCATGACAGTACCACGGGGTTGAACCATCGGACCGACAGCGCGGCGGAGGCCATGGCGTTCAACGCCGCGCAGGCCGAGATTCTTGATGCGATTGATGCTGCAGAGCGAGCAGCGCGGGTTGAGCGCAGGGTCACAGACGAAAGCGGGGTGTTCTCGGTCTGGGTCGTCGCCAAGAATGGCAGTTCAATGCCGGATGCTGGAGACGGCGGCTCGGCGTCTTCGTAATCGGGGCGAGTTGGTTGACCGGCTGCGCGACGGCGGGTTTTGAAGCGAACGGCGTGGCTGTATGTTCGCCGGTCGCGGAATACAGCAGAGAGTTTCGGGTCCGCGCAGCCGAGGAATTGGCTAGGCTTCCAGATGAAACGGCGATCGTCGAGATGATGGGGGACTAAGCTGGCATGCGGGAGCAGGTGCGCTCATGTCAAAGTTGAAGCACGTCCTGTTCGTTCGCTATAGTTTACGTATAACCTTAGTTCCAATCAGTGCCTCAAGATGAGCGCGAAGGTCCTGAGGAATCTTACCTCCATCTATAAACACGCCTGCTTCCATGTTTTTTTCCAGCGCGTGTCCAGTCAAGTTTGCACTGGTCAAAAAAGCAATTTCCCCATCGGCGACAGCAACCTTTGCGTGGACTTTGCCATCTGCGAAGGGTGCTGCTCTATCAGTCCAAGCAAAAAGAGCTGCGACAGGAACGTGCTTTCGCATGGTGGCAACTGGATCTACCGAGAGACTGCCACCATGAGAGACTGAGCTCTCCAACAGCACTTTGACATTCACGCCGCGCGAGATTGCTGCATTCAATGCATCGACCACAGTTGGAAAATCAAATGCAACGAAACTTACGAGGAATATGTCGGTCTTCGCTCGATTTATGAGATCCAGTAACACTTGTTCTGTTCGGCGTGTCGGGACGAACGGGGTTTGAGGTCCGGTCCAAACAAGTTCGACGTTGCCTTCTCGAAGTGTATGACGACGCAAGTGGGCGGCACCAATTAGCAAACCCGACAGATGCTCTCCAGAAATCGCAGATGTCTTCCAGTTCGATACGAGATCATCCAATGCCGCGCGTGCAGCAGGAGTGCTTACAAGCTGGTGAAGAGTCCGCCCAGCAACCTCAGGGGTTGAAACACGGATCCGGTCAGCAATTGACTGCACTCGAGAGGGAGGAAGCAGAGAGACAATTTCTGTCACGGCAAGCAGGACCGGTTCCATCAGATCGTCTCAAAGAAAGCTGCATCAGGGTTTTCGAGCGTCGGCACTACGAGTGAGCGATCAAGGTGGCGATTGCCCCGTTCACATGAAGTCTCCGAGACGAACGAGCAGGCATGACACGCGGCACCGTGCAGAGATTGATCTTTGCTGGGGTCATGTTCCGAACACAACGGATCCGACGCGCAAATATGTGCTCGTTCAAGTGCCTGGCGCAGTAGTCGACCAAGGTTTTCAGGTTTTCCTAGCTCCACAAGGCCTCCGAGGGTGCCATCAGAGTCGGCGGCAGCCGTGTAAATGAGAAATCCGGCTTGGTCGTTTCCATCTTCAACATCTGCGTAAATTCGTTCGCGAATACTCGCGGCATTGTATCCGCACTCCAGGGCAAGCTCGCGGATCAACATGTGCGCGAGTGTATGAAGCATAACATATCGGATGCCAGGATAGCCTTCTTCGGGGTCAAGGTTTCGCTTGTGCCGCCACCCGCGGTGCCCTTGACGAAGTCGCTCATCTGCCGCCTTGACAGCCGCTTTGTCTGCCCAGGTCTGCAGGATCGCGGAGTCAAAGCGAATGAATATTCCTTCACCATGTACTTGGGTGGCTGGCACCCAACTGGGTGCACTTCGACCAAGGGGTGCGCGTGGCGCGGCCTCGTCGCCGGCACCTTCCTCCGGTGATTCCACTCTCGTAAACCCCAATAGTGCGTTCACCTCGCGAAGGCGCTCTAAGAGCAGCACCCCCGAGATGGCTGAGCTGAAACCCTTGGGAACCCCGACTTTCTTGCTCATAAAGTGGGGGTAATCAGTAGGAGGGTTGGCAGCTGTCAGCGCATCCCATTCAGGACCCTTTAGATCGCTTTGCTCGACCGTGGAGCCGCCCGCGCGATGGTTTTCTACCGCCGCCCAGATTCGCTCGTTGGTGAACTGTTCAATCCCTGGAAGCTGTGCAGTCTTCTTCAAGGTCTTAACCACCAAGCCAACCTCGGCTTCCGAGCGAATGTCTTCAAAGAAGGTCCAGCCATCGGCGATGATCTGTGATAGCGGATCGCCGGATTGAGGGATCGCCAAGGCCGACAGAGTGACTGGAAACCAACTATTGGTCGCTCCCAACAGGATTGCTCGCGGAGCTTCTTGGCAATCGTCTTCGAAACGGTCGACGTGCGGGTGACGTCCACGACACGCAGGTAAGTTGTCACGCCCTGCCTGGCCGAATGCCTGCGCCATGTTTTTCGACGCACCACAGCCGTCACATTTCACCCAGAGGTTTTCAGTCTGCAAGGAGGCTCCACTTTCAAAGAACCTCAGAGTTGCCCGACACGAACTAGGACCGCCATGCACGAACCAGTCCCAAGCAAAATCATCCAAATGACCTGCGCGGCAGGCCATAAGGAAACGAGCCGGAACTGCGTCCGCATCGCGCGCTCTTTGATCGTTGTTTGAACCTCTGCAACCCTCATGAACGAAGCGTGTCAGCTCTGGCCGGTACCTATTCTCCCGCAACCTGAACAAGCCTGCATCATAAGGGGATAGCAATCCGCATTTCACACAGCGCAGCCACCTTGGAAAAGGCTTTACCGGAACACCGATGAGTGCGGCAGCAGAGAATGGGTCGACAGGATCGCCATCCCCAACTGGCGGCATTCGCAGTGCCTCGACTTGTGGGCCAAGGACGCTTCTGACATTTGCTAAGAGGCGTGCCTCTTGGATGGGCTGACATCTGTCTTTTTCCCAGCGATCTATTCCCATTGTGACCACCGATAAGTTTGGAAGGTCGATGAGCGCGCCAGGACCATAGGTCCAGAGAAGCTGGCTAGGGCGGATTTCTCCAACGGGTGTCCTGCTCATTCTGAATCCTCCTCGGTCGTCGTAATTCGAGGTCGCCAAGTTGGATCACTGTTCGAACGATCATCCTCCATGATGAGCCGTACTCCGGGTTCAACTTCGCGCATGGACATCGGGACGGTCCAATCTGTCCATGGTTTTATCCCAGGCTTTTCGAGGAGAGGGTAGGATGTTGGGCCGGCGCCATGTTTTTGGTAGACGAGTGTTCTTCCCCCGACGCCCGCCTCATTGGCCCAATCGTCGGCTCGGCTTTTCATTTCGTCTTCGGTCAAGCCCTTCTTCGCGGAGTCTTCGGTCACTTCCCAAGTTCGCGCGCTGATTGCACCGATCGTTTTCAGCATCTCATTGCGACTAGGGCTGGTCATTGCGCTGGCACCGTCATTTGCAGAAAATGGATCGTAGGTATGGCGCATGATTGAAAGCATTGCGCCAGTGAGCCCTCGGTCCAACGCACGCGGTGAGAATGGTGTAACAGATTGGGCCTCAACGTGCTGATAGAACGTCGCGTGGTAGTTTTCATAGGTTTCGTAGTGCGAAAGGTCACGAGGACGCGCCCAGGTCAGAACGGTGGCAACGAGGCCGGGTGACGCTCGTCCTACACGGCTGGTTGCCTGAATGTATTCCGCCGTCCCTTTGGGCTGACCGTTGACTACCATTACCCCTAGACGGTTCACGTCAACGCCGACGGAAAGCATGTTTGTAGCCAAGACCGCGTCGATGGGCTTAGCGTCGCCAGGTGTCCTATTGGTCAGCCACTTGTCCTGAACCGGATCAAAGGTGCCCTCAAATGGAACTTCCAGCTGATCAAGGTATCTAGGGATGTCTTGACTGGAGACCCGCGATGTCAATTCGCTGATTTCCTCGACGCGCCGCTGCGAAAGTCCTGGGCGGTCCACCAAGCTCATGTTGACTCGGAAAGAACGCGTCTGAACATCGTCCTCTGCCAATCGCTTCATTCCACCGAGCTCACGCAACGAATTGAAATAGCCAACCAACGTCATATACGGGTCGGCCACGGGGCCGAAACGATCGAACAGTGCCTGTGCTGCGGTCAGGAAGGCCGTATAGGTCCTGATAAGTACCGCTGGCCGTGAACTGCCTGGTGCGCAGAGCCCTATGTAGCGCCGCCCTGGCTTCTCGTGGATTGGCCTCTGAACCGAGAAGAAATTGTCTTCGACATCAAGTCCAGAGGGCGGAAAAACTGATGTCCTGCGCATAAACACGTTACGTACTTGATCATCAGCGCGCCGCACCGTTGCAGTGGATGCGACAATCTTTGGGCGAACCGTGTTCTCGCCGAGCTTCCAACTGCTTAGTTCATCTACTGCCGTTTCATATAGGCCTACCATCGTGCCGAGCGGACCGCTGATCAGGTGAAACTCATCTTGAATAATAAGATCCGGTGGGCGTATGGCTCGTATCGGCTTCACTTTGGCGGCGGGATAGGCTCCGGCAGCTCGGTGTCCAGTGCCACAATCGTGGCTTGGCCACAGTAAGCCATGGCGCGTACATTCTTGCTCAACTCTACCGAAAAGAGCGCGAACTTCTGGCCGCCACGCCATCATGGCGAATTTGTCCACCGTAGCGATCATCATCGTAGGTGGACGATGATAAATTTCCTCGTCGACCACTTTCACAGGCAAGCCCGGATGGGGCTGACTGCTCGATTTCGCTTTTGAAAAGTCGCAACTCCCCAGCTTGTCACCACAATGGATCAGCGTTCTACCACCAATCTTGTCCACCTCAATGTCGCGGCCACCAGAAATTTCAGAGCCGCACCAAGGGCAACTTGTCAACTGAGCAGGTGATGCAATACCGGACTTGTTGCGGTCGTTGTTGCGAATTGCACCGATCGCCTGGTGGGACGCGTCGGTAGTCCCAGGGGTGACACGGTTCCCAACCCACAAGCCAAGCGTGAACGGTTCCTTGCCCCAAATCGTATCGTCTGAGCGTCGGATAACCTCCATCGCACATAGAAGCGTGGTTGCCCTCTGGAACTGCTGCAGCGTCAGGAGCCTCAACGTATAACGCATAATGACGGCCAGGCCTCGCGAAGCGTCGAGACCTCCCAAGTCGTTCTTCAGACGTCGCATCGCCATCGTAAAAGCTGCGACACCCAGATAAGCTTCAGTCTTGCCGCCACCCGTCGGGAACCAAAGCAGATCAGCAAAAGCCTCGACTGGATTTGTCCTATCTGGGTGTGCTGGATCTGCCAGGGACGGGATCGACAGCAGCACGAATGCGAGCTGAAAAGGTCGCCACGATCTGTTTTTGGGCACGTCCAAAGAGGCAACGTCGACCGTCTCGTTCCGTCTGCGCTTGAGGGCGAAGATGCTTCGTACGCGCTGCATGGCCATGGACCGGTTTGCAAAGCGGAACGCGTTTAACGCATCGGCGTCTGTGAACAGGGTGTCCATTCCCTCCCGCAGGCGGATCTGTATTTCTTCGCAACGAGCGATGACGTCTTTGCCTGGATCATCAAAACCCAAGATTTCGCTACCCAGTCTCGCCTTCTGTTCGTCGATCCACATGGCATAATCGTCGATTAGGCAGCTGAGAGCGTCGCGCAACGCATCTGGTTCCATCTCTGCCAGTCTCGACATGTCGAGCCAGCCCTCTTCGATCATGCGTCGCATGGCCGGGCGGTCACGCTGGTCGAGACCTGGGGTCTCGGTAACGGCTACTTCGTAGCTTGGGATGATTAGTGTTGCTACTCGTAGGGCCGTCGTAGGGTCATTTGGCGTTACATCGACGTGAACCGATACGCCATGTCCCACCGCGAACTCCAGTCGGTTGCGATAGATGAGAGCAAGCCGATCGCGTTCCTCATCGTCGACTACGACCTCGTTGGATGGACGACGCCTGAACACCGATTTGTCGGAGGCATCTTCAATGGCTTCTACAGTGATTTCAGGCTGAAACAGCCAGGCGCGGTCTTTGTTGTCGCTCGGCTCGATTTGGCCATTCACAAGAAAGACGGTTACGAGGCGTTCGCCTTTTTGGTTTGTTCGAACCGTACCTTGCAGTCTTACGTCTGGCTGGTCGGGATCAGGAACCGATGGCTTGATTTGACCATCCACCAAAGGCAGCTGAACAGGTCCGCCACATGGGAAGCGCTGCCATACTCTGACCCTGACCTCCTCTTCGCGACCGGTTTGACGATTGCGTCGAGTTTTGACGATGTCATGTTCATCATTGGGAACGCGATCATAGCGGCCCCATCGAGCATCTACATTCAGTGTTTCCACGCCGGGCGCGACGCAAAATGTCAGACCCATGCTGGAGGCCACGAGCGACTGATTGTTGGTCGTGTCGATTTCGTCGAGCGTATCGTCTTCTGGCACCACCCGCCCAGTCGCGCTGGCGAATTCAGCGCCGGGTTCGTGCAGAGATGCCGTGCGTTCGTCCTCTAAGTCTCCAGCTTCATCCGCAGCAGAGGCTGGTTCTACTTGCGCAGTCTGATCCTCGTCTGGTCGTCGCGGTGCAAGTTTTCCAACCAGATAGCGATCGCGGACGCTCATGTCCTTGATCAGTTCGTGAGGGCCCTCGGCTGGACCGAGCAGATCGTCGCGGACCGACAGTTCGAGGAGATCGCGAACATAGGTCACATCATTGCTCAAAGGCACCGCATTGGGGTTCGCAACGCCGAGTAGTGGAAGCGCGCGCAGAAAATCGTCCCAAGGCAGACGCATCACTGGTGCGGTGGGCATAGTGAGACCGGTTTTGGAAAGCGGTACCCCCGGGTCAATGGTCTGGAACTGATCGAAATAGATCGTTCTGCCCTTGATGTCTGAGCGGATGCGAAGGATCCGACCGACTGCCATTATGTGGTCATTATCATCCAGTACGAGCGACCAGTTGCCCGGCACAATGGCGCTTTGATTGGTAGGATCAGCGCGAAGTCTGATCATATATTGGGATATTGGAGCCAGACTTTCAAAAAGCCATGCCGAGGAAGAGGTTGTTAAAACGTCACGATCAATGTTCATTTGAATCTCCAGTGAGAGAGCGGCTACTGACGGCATTCACTAGCATCATCGGAGTTCTTGAAGAGAGTATTGCATTCAGCAGAGGGCGTTTACTACTAGATACCAATAAATCACTTATCGTTGTTTCTTTTAGTTCTTCGCTAATTATTATCGCAGAAGCAGGTCTCTCTGGGTAATACTCTGGAAAATGAAATTGCAAAGCACTTTCTTTAGTGACTGTTGCAACAACATTTTGTATTTTTGATCTATACGCTGTAATATTTGCACCATCTCTCAAGATAACATAAAGAAATGTTTGTATTTCGTTACTGAGCTGTGAGTCTATTATTTTCTTTGTTGTGAATGAGATGGGCGCTCCAAATTTTCCAAAAGCACATTCCCCACTCACGCGCACCAAATCATTATGGGCACCAATGATGGATTGACGTCCGCGACGCACACCAGTCGGTTGTGATAGTCGGATTGCGATGTGCTTGCCTATTTCCATTTATAGTCTCACTTTTTTTTCTTTTGCGACCGGTTCATTTCGAGCAGGTTCCTGAGTATTGAATCGTGAAGAGACCTGTCTATCCCGAAGTACCTACTACCAATCTTATCAGTGTAGACCCCATAGTTGTAGTCGGCCACTTCAATGCCGTACGCGAGAAATACCTCCTTGTTAACATCACATAAAAGGCTTCGCATTTCTTCTATTTTCTCATCCTGAGACGCTTCGTTTATAAGCTCAGAATGGAGTGCTCGAACACCTACGTTGTGTTGCACGCACCAATCACTCACCAATTGAGAAAGTCGTGTTGCAGCCTCAACCGCACTCGTCGATATTTCATATATTGGTTGCGGCATCATTTGGACAGCTTTTACCGTAAGTGTATAGCAGGATACTCGTCCGAGCGTTCCTGAGCAAAACTCTTCCATCCAAATTCGGAACAAGGAACTTAAGAGCAGCGCCTCTGAAAACGGTTTTTCCAAACCGACGACCAGGACCTTATTGGTGAAAACACTTGCCGTAGTAGTAACCGCGCCCTGAAGCTGCATTGCTACCTTTGGAAACACGAAGCAGCGATTTGATCTTCGCAATCGGCGCATTTGGTCAGCTCGGTGGTTCCAGAATTGCCACCAGCGTGCATGAAGTCCTTTGTAACTTTTTAAAGCTTTCTCTGTTCTTGTTGGGCGGACCACCTCGTTTAGAAAACGACTCGCAATGGGCCAATTTTCTTCTATTTCTTCAAATTCACGGTCTTCAATGTCAAGACACCACCGCTTAGCAGAGGTTAAAGGTGCGCTAGTAATGTCATCCCCTGATATGTATGGCACAAGTAGATTTTTTGCCTCTGATTTTAAATCAGAAAACCATTCACTGTTTTTGCTAAGAAGAAATTCTAAGCCTTTGCTGTTATTTACACCCTCAAAAGCGAATAATGGATCAGTAATTAATTCAGGCTCCATATGATGTTCCTGACTTGAATCGCACTCAAGTCTCGCGCTGATCTGTTTGCAAATTACGCCATCAGCAAGGCATGAGGCACTCCATTTTCCTTTATAAAACAACACGAGAGCTATGCTAATACTCGCTGAACCGGGCCATGGAAGGTTTTTGTTTGCAGCAAAGATAGCTCCATTCTTCACCAAATGGGCTAGCCCAGAAGTAACTGAACTGCCCTCTGTGATGCTCGTGGATGCTAATAGACCATAAGTACCACCGCCACAAAGAAGGGCTTCCGCGCGTCTGTGAAACACTACGCTCAAATCAATTTTTCCGGGTGCCTTCCCTAGATTCATCCTAACAATTTCTGTCAGGCGACTGCCTGACGCACTTTTCCACAAACGATTTCCAAGAAATGGTGGATTTCCGATGATTGCATTAAAACCAGCATTGGATCCATAGAACACTTCTGGGAATTCAAGTGGCCAATGAAAGCTTGGGGAATGTAGGCTAACATCGATTTCGATTTTAAGTTCCTCGCGCGCATCGATCAACAGTCGCTCATATGCGGCGTTTTCTCCATTCGCTGCGGCGTCCGCAAATGCGGCCAAAGATTCTAATCTGGCTGAACGCTTGGAAGCGTTTGGTTCAAACGCAAAGATCTTAACCAAACTATCAGCAACGAGTTGGGGAGTGCGGACAATAGCTCGCGATTCAGCGTCAAGCGCGGCCATGGCATCCACATCTCCTATGTCGCGGATGGGGAGCGCTCTGAGGTGCATCCTAAGAGCAACGGCCTTATCAACCGCCGCCTCTATGCTGCGCCCAAATAACCTTAACTGTCTTGATTCCTTTGGTGCCATGTCCAGTTCGACGAGCTGTCGAATGTCGTGGATGCCGAGTAGGCTGTCACCACTGCGGAGGTTGTGGTCAAGGAAACCGAAAGGCCGTCCCTTGGACATTGTAGTCAGCCAGAGCGATAGCTTCGTCAATTCGACCGCGAGTGGATTCCTGTCCACGCCGTATAGGCACCGCTCCGCTACTAGTCGGCGCGCCAAGATCGAACGTTCTTCGGCGTCCTGTGAAAGTGGGTCGAAACCTTCGGTACTTTCACCGTCGCTGATCCGGCCCTCACAATCGATCATCCCGCCACTCGCCTCGGTACTCGACCATGCTTCGACCAAACGGACCGAGAGCCACCGGCAGGCCTGAACTAGGAAAGCTCCCGAACCCATCGCAGGATCACAGACCTTTAGGTCCAGCAGATCCTCTGCGCTCTTCAGCTCCCATTCCTGTGGCGGCTTTCCTTCGGCCGGACCACGATAGGCGACCGGCGTTAGCGTTTGCTCGACGATCTTCTCCGTTAGGCTCTTCGGCGTGTAATGCGTTCCGCTCTCGCGCCGATCGGCGCCAAGCACGACTACGAACGCGCCCTTGTGATGGACGAGGGGGTAGCCCCACGGATCGGTCCGCAAGAGGTTAGCCAATGGCAAGATTCTGGCGCGAAGGGTAACGTCTCCGCGGCAAACGGTCAGAAGGTGAGCGGCCACGCGATCGTCGACCTGCCGTTCGAGGGCATTGCGAATTGCGGACTCCGAACGTTCGCTCCGTTCTTTGATAAGTTCCACGACCCTTGTGATACCGTCGAGCCGGGCGGATTCTATCTCTCCAAGCGTGATCCGAGGGCTCTTTGCTTTCGAACCACCGTCGAGCTCCAGTGTTACGTCATCGACTCGCTTGACGGTGCGTTCGAGCAGGCCTTCATAGACGTGCCCAATCTGTTCCACATCCAGCGCACGGTAGGACAGCGCACGACCCTGAAAGGTTTGAATTGCCTCCAGCAGAAGCAGAACGGTCCGGTCGTCGATCGGAAGCGGTTCTGCCGGATCGGTCCGCCAGAAGGTGCCCTTCTTACGGCCTTCGAGGAACGGATAACGGTCTGGGTCGAACAGCGAACCTCCGAGCGCTGGTAGCCGGAGGGTGGGGTGTTCGATGCCGCCAAATACGCCGCGAAACAATCCGAGCAGGCGTGACCATGCCGAGCGGCGGCGCTCAAGGATTTCCTCGGAGTCCGACCGCAGCTGCATGCGTAGACTGGAAATGGCGTAGAACGAGTCATAGCGAGGATCGCCGAGCAAGAGCAGCCCACGTTCTTCAGCGGCCAATAGGAAGACCAACCGCATCATGACAGTCAGGCTAGCCTCATAGAGGTCTCGCGGCTCGACATCTCGGAGAAGCTCTTGGTTGCGGTCTTGATTGGCACGGTCCAGCGACTGCACAAGAACCTCGACCGCCCGACGCACCTGCTCGCCCAGAGCTTCGGTGACGTCGTCCTGATGCTTCAGAGATCTTTCGTAGAGTGCGGTCAGTCTGCCATCTTCAGGTCCGAAGAAACGACGCACTCCTAATAAACTGACGAATGCGCGCAACGTATCAGGTTCTTGCCCCCAAAGTCGCGCGTACCAGCTTGCAAAGCCTGCGACAGCGCCAACCGGAGCGTGAACTAGCATCCAGCGCTCCCCATTGGTGACCAAGCCGATAGGACACCCGGTCGCCCGGAGAAGTGAAACCATCCGGTCTGCCGGCGTAATGGCTAGGCCGTCAAAACGATGGGTCGCTTCGAGGTTGGTATCTGGTGCGTAGACGTGAATGAGGAGCAAGGGTTCGTCGGCATTCGTCGGATTGACGACTGCCAGATCTGGCGTAATCGTTGTCCCATGTTCCGGCATCATAATGGTCAAGCTCGCAGGGAGGTTATCGCTACTGCGTAGAACAGCGTCGTCTATCTCGAGAGCGGTTGAAAGAACTTCTTTCACCCAAGCGGCGTGGAGCTCTGTCAAATCGACATCCTGGATGTCTACCGCTTCCCGCCATTCTTCGTATGTCCTGCGGAGGCGCTGTGGGTGGCCAGAACTTAGAGCTTCTAGCCCTTGGGGGAATATGTCTTTGAGTACGGGAACAGCCAAGAAGGGCCCCGATACTTCGACGAGGTTGAGCCACTCGTGATCGTTACTCATTTGGGTTCCTCCGAGGAGAGCTTGCTCGGCACCAGGAGCACGACGGCGACGGGGAAGGTGTGCTCAATGGTATTTGAATACCGTTCCTCGACAGCCTGTATTTCTTGCTGCCGTTCCTTTGGCAGTCGAGCCAAACGCGCTTCCAATGCAGCAAGGTCACGCTTTAGCTGAGTGCGTTCGTCTTCGGTGAAAAGAGATAGTTGGATCGGCTGCTCCTCGGCTTTGATTTCGGATTCCAGAGCCTTCTCCAAATCATCCAAAACCTGCCGGATATCTTCGGCTTCCTTTTTCTTGCGGCTTTCGATCGTGTTTCCGAGAAAACGCAGCCTGTCTTTCGATCGCGCTTCAACGGTTGCAAGAATAGAGTCGCGCTGTTTGTCAAAACGGGTGCGCAGAGCTTCGACCGTTGCGCTGGACACGGCAGCAGGCTGCGAGGTGTCGAGCCAGCGCCTAATCTCCTTAACTCGGTCTTCCCTGCGGAAACCTGCCTCACGCAGGTATCCGCCCGCTTCAGTGAGTTCTTCGTGCAGGCGGTGGTGGTTTCCACCTGTCACGATCAGCCGGGACAAAACGACAACAGCCGGCCCATCCAACTGCTCATCAGGAAGAGAGCGAACCGTGATGCGATGGAGTTTTTTGACATCATCGCTTGCCCAGATTTCTGCCCGAAGTAGGCGCAGGCTCATCTGGACCAGTCTGTGGTTCAGGTGAACCAGAACGACGTCATCGCGGCCTTTGGCAACATCATGGTCGAACGTTATGGGGCGGACCTTCTGGGTATAAGGGTGCTGGAGACCTTCAAGGCATCGTGACCACGAACCCGAAAGGGTGGGCATGCGGAAAACAGTTCCGTCCGGCGCATCATGCAGGCTGATAGGCTCTAGGCCGGGTTTGTCCGCAAGCTTAAGGGCAGTACTGACAGCGCGTTGGATGTGGTCCGGAAACAGGCTTTGTTCGCGACGCGTTTCGCTCAGACGATCGTGAAGCTTTGCCACGCGATCACGCAGATCTCGTTCAGCTTTCACGAAGCGGCGAGATTTCTCCATCCTGGCTTCCGCGGCGCGCGTATCCAGGTCTCTGCGGCGGCCCTCAAGTAAATCGGGCAGCTGTGGTGTAATAACGGGATTTACGCTGCCCATATCGGCCCGCATCGCATCAAGCTTTCTCAGAGCGCGCAAGATGTCATCACCATGTCCGCCCTCGGCATCCACGGGGTGCCATATGACTACCTCACTGGCTCTCTGTCCGTGGCGATCGATACGACCGTTTCGCTGCTCCATGACGTTTGGGTTGTAGGGTATCTCGAGGTGGATCATCAGATGACAATGGTTCTGAAGGTCGATGCCTTCGGAAGCTGCATCCGTCGCCAAAAGAATTCTGACGGGAGAAACCGACGGGCTGGCCTGAAACGCAGCCTTTACGTCCTCTCGTTCCTTGGGATCCATACCCCCATAGATCAAGGCCAGCCGGTCGCCACCAAGGCCATTGGCGACCAATATCTCCTGCATCCATTGCTGCGTCGCACGGTATTCCGTGAAGAGGATCACGCGCTCGTCAGTCCAGCTATCGCCCTCGCGCAGATGCTGGGTGAGCCATTTTAGGATGGCTTCAGATTTGGCGTCTGAGCGTCGAGCTGCTTGCTGTGCCCAAGATCGAAGCTCACCGAGCATTTGGCGCTCTTCGCCATTAGGCGATCGAATGTGCTTGCCAGCCTCTTCGATCGCCTCCGCTTCGGCTGCGTCGCGCTGAGCGTCATCGGCATAGTTTTCTTCGGTTTTCGAAATGGCACGCCTAAGAATCCGATCATCGAATTTCTTCTTGCCATTCTCTGCGCGTCGATGTCCCTCAATCGTTGCGATATGACGTTCGAGTGTGGCGGCGAATGCGGCTGGACAGGAAGACAATCGCTTCCTAAGCAGCTGATGCACGAAATGATCAACTGCTCGGCCGTCCTCTGCTGAGCCCTCTCGTGCTTTTATGAATTCTTCGAGCTTTTGGCGCGCATCCCGCTCCTCGCTAGAATACTCGATAGGCAAAGGTTCCAGTCGGCGTTTTGGATAGAGCGGTTTTCCATTCGCATCGACTAGGTCGCTCTTGAGCCGCCGAACCATGACCCGCGCGAGTTGTTGATCACTGGGCAGCACGTTTCGGGCAAAGCGTTGGTCATCTAGTAGTTCCAATAGCGCCGTGAAGGATTCCGTGTAGCCGTCGTGCGGCGTTGCAGTGAGAAAAAGCTTATGCTGGAAATGAGGTGCCGCAAGACGGACCAGTCGTGTTCGCAGGCTTTCCACGGCATAACGGCCGACCGAGGGGGAGATGTTGTGTGCTTCATCGATAATCAGTAGATCGAATTTTCGAGGATGGCTCACATGCGGAGGTAGAGCATCTCTCAAGAGCCGCAGACCTTCGCCTTGTTTTGCCCAATCCATCGAAGTGATGAGGCGAGGAAATGAAGTCCAGGGGTTGGCGTGCAGGCCACGCTCCCGTCGCAAGTTTTTTACATATTCGGTGTCTACGATCCGAAACTCGAGCCCGAATTTCTCCTGCATCTCGGCTCGCCATTTTTCCTGTAGGGAGGCCGGGCACAAGATAAGAACGGTCCTGGCTCGATGCCGAAGCAACATCTCTTGAACGACTAGACCAGCCTCAATGGTTTTGCCGAGGCCCACGTCATCTGCAATCAGGAGATTTGTGCGCGCCATATCGATCGCACGCACAAGGGGATCAAGCTGAAAATCCTCGATGCTGACGCCGCTGCGGAATGGGGCTTGAAGATAACCGCGATCTGCATTGGTGGCAGCACCCCAAACGACTGCGTCGAGAAACGCCTGCAATGTCTGCGCGTCGTCCAGCCCAGTCATGCGTGGGAGCCCTGCGCGTTCAATCACATGCGCGCCAGGTTCGAGCTCCCATAAGACTTCGATCTCTTCGCCGAGTGAATCTTCATCGATTGATGCGAGGCGGACGAGGTGTTGTTTTGCTCGCCCGGGGGCGATAGCGCCTGCGTTAATTTCGGATACGATCCATTGCCGACGCCTGACTCCCACGAGTTGGCCTGGTTCCGGCGCAGTCCCATGAGTGGTTTTCGATGTGATTTCATCAGCAGTCATCGACATGCGCCGGTTCCATTCTTCTTCGTTGACAGGATTAGCTCTGCGATGCGGTCAGCAGCATCATTTGCGTCCTCGTGTTCCCAAATTCTGATCACTCGCCAGCCAAGTTCGGACAGACGTCGGCCTGTATCAGCGTCCCACGAACGATTTGCTTTAAACTTTTCTCGCGAGAATTCAGCATTGGTCTTGAGCCACGAGGCATGTTCAGGGCAGCCATGCCAAAAACAGCCGTCAACGAATACAGCAACTCGAGCAGAGACAAAGACAACGTCTGCGAACCTTCGGGGCTTTGTAATCAATGGAACCTGCAATCGATAGCGCAGCCCTCTGGAGTGCAGAGCCCTCCGAAGCTCTACTTCACATCGCCTGCCTTTCTGCCGCACGCGTGCCATTCTGTGGCTGGCGTCATGCGACGAGGGGCTTGCGTTCACCATCTTTCGAGGCTCTCTCCTTCTTGCCAAGACCTGCTTGATACATTGTGCCGAGGTGCTGGTTGATGCTTTGACCTATCACCTCACCAAGCGTTACAGGGACTGCGTTGCCTATCATTCGACCCAACGACTTGAAGTGAATGGGTGCGCCGTCTGGGACAAACGAATATGAAGTCGGGAAGCCCTGTAGAATTGCTCCTTCTCGCAACGAAATCGCACGCTCTTGATCTGGGTGCCCGAACCTGCCGTTACCGAACCCGTAATATTGGGTGGTCAAAGTGGGAGAGGGGGCGTCCCATTCCATCCGCCCGTAAACGCCTGGATAGGTGCGACCAGTCTCTTTGCGATGGCATGCTGCGACAAGGTGTTCAGGCCAATCCCTCCAAGTGCCGCCCGGCCGCGATGCTCGTATTCGCTCCACGTTCAGGAGGGACAGCTTGGATGCCGCATGCATGGCATCGGAGTGAAAGGCATCCCCGTTTGAAAGTGGAGGGAGGCCACCAATTGCGTCTCGCACGGTTCGTCTATTTCCAGGTTCGGGCGCGACGATTTCAATCGGCCCTAGTCTCGAGGCGAGCAGCACCATACGCCGTCTGGTCTGAGGGAGGCCGTACTTCGTGCAGTCGACCACGCTCCGATAGACATGGTATCCTTGGTCCATCAGCGAGTTTGCGAAATCGTCGAAAACCGCATGCTTGGCGACAGTGGGGACGTTTTCCATCGTCACTATTTGGGGGCGCGTTTCTTTGACAAGGCGGTCGAATTGGTAAAGCAGACCCCAGCGGGGGCTGCTCAACACATCATACCTCTGAGAATAGGTCGAAAAGGGTTGGCAAGGAGCGCAGCCCGCCAGAACCTTGATTTCACTCTTCCCGTACAGAGCGTTCAGCTGTTCGCCCGAAATCTTACTGACGTCTTCTTTTATGAATTTGGCGGCGTTGTTGAATTCGAAGGGGTGACGACAGCTCTCTTCAACGTCGACACCAGCGACGACATCAATTCCCTCTTTTTGCAGGCCATGGGTCAGGCCCCCGGCACCGCAAAAAAGGTCAATGCATGTCACGTCCTTCATTCTTAGTTTTGCTCCTCAAACACTTTTGGCCTTACGCCTTGAATTCATCTCCGGCCTTGCCGTTCCTGACCCATTCATCGACCTCGTCAGTCTTGAACTTCCAAAGCCTGCCAACCTTGTGAGCAGGCATTTCGCGTTTGGATATCCACCCATAAACCGTGTCTTTGCTGACACCGAGATAATCTGCGATCTCATCTACGGAGAGCCATCGATCGGTCATGGTGTGGCCCTTCCAGGTCCAGCCTAATTATCCTGACGCAAGCTTTACACTCTGCTTCGCCGAAGTAAACCGGAATAAGGGGGATTAAGGCTGATCTTGCCGTGTCTGAGAGTGCGCGCCGAAAGCGGGAAGACGAACGTTGTTACAAATTAGGCTAGGAAGCTATCGTTTGTCGTTTTCGTCCGCCCTGATTGCTCAGGAGACGACACCAGCCGACGCTGGCACGAGAGAGAGTTGGACGCGTGACTCATCCCCTCCGCCACACTACATCAACATCTATTTATAAATAAATTGCAAAATCGTCAGAGCGCGGTTTTGTATGCCAGTGTTGATACCACCAAAGTCAGTCCACCTGCAGGCGTTTTGTGCCTGGCCCAAGGTGTCTTCGGTTCCGAAACGAACCGAAGACTGACATGGATTGGTATATCTGACGGCACACCGCCTTGTGCTTGCAGCACGATCGCATTGATCTGTGCCTCAGTGTATTCGCCTGTATGTATTGAAAATCCTTGTTCATCTTGCCGGGCAAATTCGACTTTTGTAGCCCCTTACTTTTGCGGCGGGATTAGCCCTGGCAATGCCCAGACAAGGACGGAGTCGCCGACAGGGGTTTCCATGAAATGATGCCCCCCTGCCATAATGCCAATATACTGGATTCCATCAGCCTCGTAGGTAAAGGGATTAGCCTGACCACCCGCAGGAAGAACAACCGACCACAGTGTTTGCCCTGTGGTTATATCGACGGCGCGAAACAAGTTATCTGTTGCCGCAGCGAGAAACGCGACACCACCAGCTGTGACGACAGCGCCGCCGTTGTTTGGTGTTCCCAATTCAGCGGGAATAAAGGTCGGAATTCCCCAAGGACCGTTACGTCGTGCGGTTCCGAAAGGACGATCCCAAAGCGTTTCGCCGGTTGCCAAATCTATGGCGCGCAACCCGCCGTAGGGGGGTTCCTTACACAATAGACCGGTAAACGGGACACGCCATCCGGCATTGACGTCGATAGCGTAGGGCGATCCTTTTTGTGCACCAGCCTCCCCCAGCGAGGTCTCACCCTTGGCCTTGTGTTCGTTAATTGCACGCAGACCCAGCGCATCAGCCTCCGCGCGTGGCACAAGGCGATTATAATTTGGCACATCATTATAATTGGCAAGGATGATGCCGCGTTTCGGATCAATCGCCAGACTGCCCCAATCCGAACCGCCATTATAGCCGGGATATTGAATCCAGTGTGCGTCCGAAGTTGGGGGCGTATAAATTCCGTCATAATGAGCCTGACGGAACTGAATGCGACAGTAAAGCTGATCAAAAAGGGTCATGCCCCACATGTCGGATTCTGTCAGATCGGGGCGGGCCAGCGAATGCCATGTCGAAAACGGTTGTGTCGGGGACAGATAGTCTGGTTCAACCCCACCTTGCGGAACAGGACGTTCTTCGACCCCCGTCAGCGGTTCGCCGGTTTCACGATCCAGGATATAGATATCGCCTTGTTTGCTGGCTAGAACAATAGCAGGGACGGTGAAGCCGTTTGCCGGAAAGTCGACCAGCGACGGCTGGCTGCCAAGGTCGTAATCCCAGAGATCATTATGGACCGTCTGGAAAGACCACGCGACAGCACCTGTCGCGACATCCAATGCGACCAGTGATGTCGAAAATTCGTTTTCCGCCGGACTGCGGTTGCCGCCGTAGTAATCAACCGAAGAGTTGTCCATCGGCAGGTAAACTAGGCCGAGGTCGTCGTCTCCGGCGGCGATTGTCCACATATTCGGCGTGCCACGCGTGTAGGTTTCACCTGCGGCAGGCGCACCGGTACGATCAGGCGCGCCCATATCCCACACCCATGCGAGATCTCCTGTCCGTGCGTCATAGCCCCGGATCACACCGGACGGCGCATCTTCGGCCTGACCATCCTTCACTTGCGCGCCAAGCACCGCGATACCATTCACGATCGTTGGTGGGGACGTCATCACATACCAACCCGGGACCGTTTCACCGAGGCCGTCGAGCAGATTGACCTCTCCGGCATCGCCAAACTCGGGACAGGGTAGACCTGTTGTCGCGTCGATAGCGATCAGGCGTGCGTCCAGGGTGCCGTAGATAATCATCGTGGAACAAACGTCTCCCGCGAGGACGGGTTGGCTGTCCGGTTTGGCGGCTCCGATATCAGGCAGCCCTGCCTCGGTAGTCGGGTTGGGCGTAGTCGCGATTGTCGTGTCGAAATACGCAACCCCACGGCAAGTCGCGCCATAGGGGATTGACTGCGGTGCAACGGCAGGATCGTAGCGCCAAAGTTCCTCACCCGAAACCGGATTGACAGCTGTGATGATCCCCATGGCAGAGCAGACGTAAATCGTGTCGCCCACTTTCAATGGTGTGTTTTCGGGCGAATATTTCCCTTCTGTCTCGCCCGCAGGCATATCGCCGGTGTGGTATTCCCAAACCAGTTCAAGATCATCTACATTGTCCGACGTGATCTGCGTAAGGGTGGAATAGCGCATCGCAGCATTGGTGCCGCCGTAGGCTTGCCAGTCCTGACCCGACGCATCTGCGGGCATTGTTGCGTCGACCTGCGCGGTGCCGGAGCGTGTTGCCGTAACAACATTGTTTTCGCCGCCGGTGGCAAAGGCTGCGGCCCAGATCACCAGCCCCGCCAATGTCGCTACTGGCAGCGGCCAAAGGGTGCGCCGCACGCTCCTGCCTGTATTTCGCAAACGCAGCAACCAAATGCATAGCATGACGGCTAACACCATCGTCGCGCTCATCCTTGGGAGCATATCCCAACCATCGCCTCCGGTTTCCCACCAGGCCCAGATCGCTGTAGCGAGGGTGAGAAGTGCGACGATCCACGTGCCTGCGACACGGCCCTGAAACAACATTGTTGCGGCCAGCAGATAAAGAAGTCCGGCAATCAGATAATAAGCAGACCCGCCTAGCAAAAGCAGCCAACTACCACCAAACATCAAAGTGCCGCCGCCGACCGCCATCAAGGCCAGCACAAGTATTCCAAAAACTCCGATGTCACCGCGATACTGTTTGACTTGTTCCATAATCGGCCTCCGCTTAATTGTGTTAAATTGGAACTCCCACAGAATTTCGCTGCCAGTCAGTACCGCTCTTGATGCAGTTGATCACAGATGTGGCGGCAGAGACCTAACATCGATCAGTTCTGTGTCTTCTAAAGCTGTGTAGGCGTCATGAGGTTGTGGTGATCCAACCTGTCGGCGCTGAAATATGGCGAATGAAAGTTGGCCGTTGCCTGATCGTTTGCTGCATCATGAAACCCTTTACCTGTCACAGAGTGAAAATTTCGGACGCCGCAATCATCCCCGTTTTCGCTCAATTATGGGGTCAGCCGGTGTACTGATCTGGATCAGCGGGTTCGCATCCGATGGGTCGGTTTGGGGGTTTGCGCCTGCCAGGCCGCTACCTGGCTCAAACCATCTCATGTGGTTCCTGTCGGTGATCTTGGACAGCGCTGCTGGCGCGGATGCGGGCAGGGCATCATGATCGAGATCAGTGCCGTGCGGGACCCATGTGTTATCGTGGCGCCTTATTGAACAGGAGACACCCATGGCTGCGCTGCCCTTTAATGACAACCGGATCGAAGAACTCGTGCTGCGGTTCAACGCTCTGATGGCCAAGGAAGCGACGGATATTTCTAACCTTGGCGGCAATGCTTCGGATAACGCAGTGGCCGCGAACCTGCAAGAAACCGGTGGCGATCTGCGCCGTGACGAGATCACCCAAGAAATCGAAAGCATGAACGACGAACAGCAGGACGCGCTTGTCGCCCTTTTCTGGATCGGCCGTGGCGATAGGGAGCCTGCAGAGTGGGGAGCGGTCAAAACCCTTGCGCGCCAACAGCACAAGGGGCTGGTCAGCCGCTATCTGCTTGGCCAGCCTGAAGTTGGGGAATTCCTGACAGAAGGTCTTGAAAAAATGCTGGAATATGGTGTCGACTAATCTGGGGACTGATCCCTTTATCCTTGTGACCACCTGCGTCGTCGGCCACGCGGACGTCGTGCTGCGCAACAGCTGCCTGTGGTGAACGCGATGTCGCAATTCGAGCTTGTCGCAATGTTGCTGATACTGACCGCCACATTCAGTTGGGTGAATGTCAAGCTGGCGGTCATGCCGCACACCATCGGCCTGCTTGTGATGGGGCTTAGTGCCTCGCTTATTGTCATCGGTGCCGAGGCGGTGATGCCGGGGCTGTTCAATTATGAAGGTCTGAGTGTCCTTCTCCGCCAGGTTGATTTCCAGCAAACCGTTCTTGAAGGCATGCTCGCGTTCCTGCTGTTTGCGGGCGCGTTGCATGTCGACGTGGTCAACCTGCGTAGCCGCGCCTTGACCATCGGCACGATGGCGAGTTTGGGTGTTGTGGCGTCCACTGCGATCATCGGATCCGTCGTTTGGGCGGCATCCGACCTGATGGGTGTTACGATTTCATTGCCGTGGGCGCTTGTTTTCGGGGCGCTGATCAGCCCGACCGATCCTGTCGCGGTTCTTGCAACGTTGAAAGCCGTCAAGGTCCCCAAGGGCCTCAAGATAGTCATGACGGGGGAGACGCTATTCAACGACGGCGTGGGCGTTGTGTTGTTCGCCGTCCTGGTCCACGCCGCCACTGGTGACGAGTTCGGCGCTTTTCAGGTGGCCGAGATGTTCGTGGTCGAAGCTTTCGGCGGTGCAGCCCTCGGCGCCGTGACGGGCTATGTCGCCTATCGTGCCATGCGTGCCATCGATGACTATTCGATCGAGGTTCTAATATCGCTGGCGCTGGTCGTGGGCACATATGCGATTGCCTCCAGACTGATTGTGAGCGGTCCATTGGCGGTTGTCGTCGCTGGATTACTGGTCGGAAGCAGGGGGCCGCGCGACGCGCTGAGCGAAGAAACCCAGCGATACCTTTTCGGTTTCTGGACGCTGGTCGACGAAATGCTGAACTCGGTCCTGTTCCTGCTGATCGGGCTGGAGGTTCTGGTGTTGCGGTTCGAGCCTGCATTCGGCTGGCTGATGGCGCTCGCGGTGCCGCTGGTGCTGGTCGCGCGGCTGATTGCCGTCAGCGGTCCGGTCCTATTGCTTGGGATGTTCCGCAAATTCGAATCTGGCACGATTCCTGTGCTGACGTGGGGTGGCTTGCGGGGTGGTATCTCGGTCGCGTTGGCGCTTTCCTTGCCTGAAGGTGCTGAGAAATCAGCGCTTTTGGCAGCAACCTATGGCGTGGTTCTGTTTAGCCTGATCGTTCAGGGGCTGAGCCTGCGTGCCGTGATCCAGCGGGTCTTGCTAAAATGACTGTGGATTAATGTTGGCGGTCCAAACCGCAGGAACAACTCGGAGACATCAGCCAGCCTGAATAAGGTGAATGTGGATGACGCGTTCATTGATCGAAATCCTCGCACACAGCGCGAAGATCATCATGCCGACCACGACGCGCCAGAAATAGCTTTCGCGCCCATAAACTACCGGATGAGGCCGCAAAGAGTGACCAGTGTTGTCGTGCCGTTCCGTTTTGGTTTACGCCTTTTGGGTGGCACCTTGGATCGCAATGCAGGACACAGGGAGGGGCGATTAGCCGTTGCCAGTTCTCGCTCGACCTAAGTTGGCGTTTTCGGTTCGGCTTTATTCGCTACGCCGACTGCGTCAGCCCCCAGAAATCCGCGATGAGGCGGGTCGAGGAAATGCCGACCTCAAGCATATATTTGCCTTCTTGCCCCAGACCTTTGTCGCCATCGGCACTGATCGGGGTGCCGTGGCCCATGTCCCCGATGATGTAGTACTCGATCACCACCCGCCCGTCTGCGTCGCACCAGACTTCGCGAGGATAGCCGTCAACCATCTCGACATGTGTGGGCGGACCTTCGACCTTGTGGATCTTCTGCCATTGCCGGACAATCGAGCTGGCGTGGGAATTGTCACGATAACGCTGTCGCCGAGAGCTTCTTTCAGCTCTTGAAGCGGGAACGGATAAGGCGACGCACATACCCGACACGCGACGCTGCACGGCAGGACGTCTTCGAATACATCGAGATGTTCTACAACCCCAAGCGCAAGCACACGAACAACGGCATGCTGTCGCCCGTTGACTTCGAAGCCAGACAGCAGAAACTGAACGAGGCAGGTGTCTAGGAAACTAGGGGCACCTCAGTCCAAACAGCGAGATGTGAAGCAGGCGGCAAACCGGCGAGATAAAGGCTCGACTACCGTTGCGTTGGTCGGGAAAAGAAATCAGAAAAATTTACCCGTTCCTTGTGTCGTCAGGTCTGATTGACAGGCCTGCCGTCTGCTTCAACACCCAATATAACAAAGAGCCAGAACGACGTGATAACCTGGATCAGTCACCACTCAGAAATAAAGATGCCCTTGTGGGCAGCGATTGATTTGCCGTGGTTGCGCGTAATCTTGATACCCTTAACAAAAACATCGCGGCCGTGGCCGCTGACGGCTGGCGTGCTGATGAGAGAAGCTTAAAGGGATCGTCGTGTGACCCTTTGCAGCTTGGGATACGCAAGCAGGTCGTCTTGCGCCGTTAAACAGGATGCATCCCTAGAATTAATGTCGCCATTTTAAATTTTTTGGTATGGGTGATCCCACCGCTCACCCTGATCGGCGAATTTTTCATAAAAATTTTGAGAACGTGCCGGTCAAGGTCTTCGAACAGAATTTCCACCTGTGATGATCCGGTTGATCAGAGCGGCGACTGCGTTGTGCTCCATGATTTCTTTTTCGGAACCTTCCGCATTTGCATGTGCGGTGGCAGCATCTTTGAGAACACCCAAGATCTCGTTTTCCGGCAGGACCTTCGCATCATTCAGCGCAAGAAGCAGCGCTTCGCAGATTGATAAGGCGGCTACGCCAGAAGTTGTGCTATAGTCAGACATATTCTCTCTTTCCGGACTGTTGCGCCTGCGCAGTAGACCGGCACGGCGTGATTAACACACTCGCACGCAATAAGTTCCGTTTTGCTGATCTATATCAGTGGGATGCGTTTATTCTTTGGTACGCGTTGTTTATTTTGAGAAGGAGCCCATCATCGATACGAGACCACTCGCGCGCAAATTGGGTGCCTTTGTTACCCTGTCCACAGCGGAGCTGGACGTTCTTGAGCGCCTGTATAAGCGTAAGCGCACCTTTTTGGCCTGGCACGATTTGGTGCATCAAGGGCAAGAGGACCAAGCATGCTACATCCTTTTGTCCGGTTGGGCGTGTTCTTATAAACTTCTGCATGACGGCCAACGACAAATCGTTGATTTTCAAATTCCAGGCGATTTTTTGGGATTGCGCAGCGTGGTTCTGCATGTGTCGGACCACAGCATTGAACCCGTTACAGATATCGAAGTGACCGAAGTATATGCGTTTGATCTGCTTGACGTTTTTGCGAAGACGCCACGTTTGGCCACAGCAGTCCTTTGGACGGCTTCGCGTGACGAAGCAATGGTGGTGGAACATCTGGTTGGGATCGGGCGGCGTGGTGCGGCGGAACGGATTGCGCACTTCCTGTTAGAGCTTTGTGCAAGGCTTACGCTCGTTGGGATGGGGAGCAAGGCGGGATATGCTTGTCCGTTGAACCAGTATTTGATTGCTGATGCGATCGGGTTGAGTGCTGTGCATGTTAATCGTGTGCTGCGACAGCTGCGCGAGCAGGGGATGGTCACGTTTCGCAATGGGTATGTCACGTTCGATAATTATGATCGCACAGTCGCATTTGCAGATTTTGAAGTGAGCTATTTGGATCAATCCATGCCGCTGCTAAAGTAAGCGCGCGCATTCAGCTTGCCATATGTGCGAGATGCGCCAGCCCAGCACCTTGCGCATGTGCCAAGCCAGAAATGCAACCCGATACAAAACCCATGTCGGATGGGCATGTTACCGTCGAGACTGATCTAGATTAGCTTTAGCTACAGTTAGGGAGTGTATCGTTAACCTAAGTGTAATCCCCTCGTGACACTTAATGATCACTCTGGCGTCTTCCGGTTCTTGTCTCCCTGAAACTTGCGATTTCGCCAGAGTGATTACCCTCTACCAATGGCTGGTACAAACGTAATGGTTTGTCGCAGCCTATGATAACGAGAGCTGGCGTTATTAATCCCTTTGACAGTTCTGAAAAAGGGTCTCACGTCAGACAGCCTGCTGGACGCGGTAGTTCAGCCCTTATCCTTCCAAGCACAGACGAACCGATCATCGGGCGCTTCGCTTTCAGACGATTTGTTTGGGCCACAAAAACCATGATTTTACGAACATGTACTGTCTTATCGGTGTTTTGACGACAAGCAGCAGGATGCCTATGGATAGCAGGCACCAAATTGCGGCGACTTCATTGGGATTGCTGGTCAGGAGCATGGCCAATCGTGGGCCAACCACGAAGTGGTACAGCGTAAGCCGCCAAGACCCATAAAGTAGGGGCATCAAAAATGCGGCGACGAAATAGCTGGGATACGCGGTCAGGAAGGATGCCCAAGAATCGACAGTTATGAAGTTCAGCATCCCGTTTGTCGGTACTTCCCAGGCGATATGCCAGTCTCCGGACACTGAACACATGCGCTCGGCGCACATGACCTCACCCAGCGGACATGATCCTGCCCATTCGAACGGATAAAGCTGCAAAAGCATGATGATGGCCGAAACAAAACAGACTGCGTAAACCGGCCATTGAATTTTCTCGCGCACGAAATTCGGTATGAAGTACATCGACAGCATGTTGATAAAGAAGGGCTGGAACACGATGTGCAGATAGCCCAGCAGGGTGGCGATTTGATTGGACGGCAGGGCGCATTGATCAATGACCGCGTATGTGGAGGCCTGCAAAAGCTCCATCGAAGAGAAATAGCCTAGGGCTATCCACAACGGTGCCGGTTCTTTGTTGTAAGCTGCGTAAGCGGTGGTGGTTATACCAACAATTGCCAGTACAGCCGATGCTTCACCACTCCAGCACATAAAGTCTCACTTTTGTTTAAGATGCCCTAGGTTCGCATCGACGCCGCTTCGCGGCAGCAATGGCCCGCCTCATATCGAAACCAAACTCCAGGTTTCGCAAGCTGGGCCGGCACATTAAGGATGAAATCCTCTAGGCGGGCGTGGCAAAATATTGCGCAGGTCGACCTTGTAAGTGCCAAGCCCAAGCAATTTTCAAAGCCCGCATCTGGCTATGCGCAAATTAAATCAGCACACCGAGAAGCCACAGAACGATGAAGATAACGATCACCAGGCCAAGGACACCGCCAAGGCCGCGCGTGCCATATCGGTTGTATCCGTAATAACCACCGCCGCCGCCGAACAACAGCAAAAGGACAATGATAATCAGAATTGTACTCATGGGAGATATCTTTCTATTTGGCCGATGTTGGAAGGATCAAGCAGCTCAAAGCTTGATAGTCATCGGATGAGGTGACCCATTCGCAAGTCAATCAGTCTGGGTCGCTGTTCCGCGTCATGGCGCTCAGCGCAGGCCAAAAAAGCCCAGGATGACCAAGACGATGACGACGAGACCTACGATATATACGATCTGATTCATGAAAGTCCTATTTGCTAGGTCAGTCACCGGAGGCCAGCGACACATCCAAGCATAGGTGACTGCAGCATCATGCGAACTAACGTGGATCAGTGCGCTGCGAACGTCGGCACGCGATGCTGTGCTTGCGCTTTCGGTCTGGGTTGCAAAGCAAAGCCACGCGGCTGCCGAAGAAACTTTCGCTGTTTGTAGGTTCCGCACCCGCCTTGCGCAGCGAACGCGACGACGCAAAACGGGCGATGCACCCAGCATCGAACTTAGTCAGATTAAAGGAAACATCTTATGTTAATAGAGGCTTCAACCCTGAAGGGTTTCAAGATCTCCGCGACCGACGGCAGCGTCGGCACCGTGACTGATTTCCTGTTCGATGACCAAAGCTGGACGCTCCGCTGGGTCGTCGTTGAAACCGGCTCTTGGCTGTCCGGGCGCAAGGTGCTGCTCCCAGTTTCTGTTCTGGGTCATCCGGATACGTCCGCAAATAGCTTTCCAGTCCGCTTAACAACGAAATCGGTCAAAGATAGCCCAGATATCGACACGCATAACCCCGTGTCACGCCAGCACGAAGAACGCATGTATCGTCACTACAACATGAGCCCATATTGGGGAAACGGCTTTTACATGGGGGGCTATGGCGGCTGGACCGCGGGCATGTCAGAGACGCATTACGCTGATTCAATGCTGCGTCAGGACGCGCTTGACGCGAAGCGAAATCAGCAGCGGCATCAAAGCGACGAACCCCATCTACGCAGCATCAATGCCATGACTGGCTATAACCTGCATGCCACCGATGGTGCCATCGGTCATGTCGAGGGATTTGTGATCGACGATACCGACTGGACGATCCATTTTCTGACGGTGGATACAAAGAACTGGTGGCCGGGCAAACATGTCGTGATATCGCCGCGCTCTGCAAAGAACGTGTCGTGGGCAGACAGTGTCGTCAATCTGGATGTCGATAGGCAGATTGTCATGAACAGCCCAACCTATGACCCTTCTGTTCCGATGGACGCGGCATTCGAGACGCGGATGGCGCGTCACTACATCCCTGACGCCACCAAATAAGCTGCAAGTTTAAGGCCGCTGTGGGATGGGATCATGATCCTGTCGGTCCGGTGGTTCAGTCCAGTCGTGCTGCCGTATCATGGTGGCGCTTGGTCGCTTGACATCCGCCTCTGGCGGCCACTTTTGGGTTGCTGACGTTGGATCACCCCTTCAGGTGGCCAGCGTCGCTTCCCCGACATCGACTAAGATCACGTCACGGCGCTTGGCTGTGTTATTCGCCTATGTCGCTTTTTGCTTCAGCAATGCGGCGATCCTCGTCGCTCTCGAACCCCGCCCAAGGCCGATCGGATCCGGTCGGCGACACATCCTCGCGTTTGACAGATGTATGCAGGTTCGCTTTGGCGATAAAATGTGCCGTGATCGGGGCTGTCAGAAACAGGAACAGCGTGATCATCAGCTCATGAAAGCTGAATTTCGCGTCGGAGAAGAGGAAATAAATCATCGACGCGATCAGAACACCGCCCACACCGAGCGTTGTGGTTTTGGTCGGGGCATGTAGCCGCGTCATCGGGTCGGGGAGCTTTATCAACCCGTAAGAGCCGACAAATCCAAACACGCCAGCGATGACCAAAAAGGCCGCAACAATGATTTCCTGCCAGAGTTCCATGTCCATTGCTCCGGTCACTCGATGATATTGCCGCGCAGCATGAAGCGCGCGTAGGCAACGGTCGAGATGAAGCCGACCATTGCAATCAGGATCGATACCTCGAAAAATACCGCCGTGCCTTCGATGATGCCGTAAAGCACGAGGATTGCGATGAAGTTGATCACCATCGTATCCAGTGCAAGGATCCGCTCTGGTACGCCAGAAGACATGATCACGCACCACAGGTTCATCAGCAGGGCTACGCAAAAACAGCCCGTGGCAAAGATCAGGGCATAGGGCAGTATCATTCGAAAATCTCCCTCAATCGGCGTTCGTAGCGCTGCTTGATATCATCTCTGACAGCGTCGGGGTCCGTGGCGTCCAGACAATGCACCAGCAGGCTGCTGCCATCTGCGGCGACATCGGCGCTGACGGTGCCGGGTGTCATCGTGATCGTCCCGGCCAGCACGGTAATCGCCTCGGGGCTGCGCAGATCCAGCGGTACGGTGATCCATGTCGGGCGCATATCCTTGTTGCGTTTGAACAAGATGATCTTGGCCACGCTCACATTGGCGACGACGATGTCCCATAGAACAACAAGGATAAACTCGACGATCATCGCCGGGTTTTTCAGACGCGGCCGATCTGGCCAATAAGGAGCGGTAAGCAGCGGGATCAAGATGCCAAGGATCAGGCCGAACACCAATGTGCCCAATGACACATAATTGACCAGCATCTGCCAAACGGCGACCAGCAGCAGCGTTAACAGCGGGTGGGGTAGCAACCGGGCGATCATTTCTGCGACCCTTCCAAAGGCAGGTTTTCGACCTCAATCGCGCGTGCGGTTTCAAGCACTGCGGCGATATAGGACTGCTTGTCGAACACCTGCGCCGATGTGTGGGACAGGAATGTGGTGACAGGTCCGGCAAACACAGTGAGCATCACGATGGCAGCCAACAACCCGCCCGTCGCCACGAAAGTCAACGCTGTCTGGGTGTGTGGGGGGGCATTCTGGTCAACCTCGGGGGTAACGTTCCAGAACACCAGGCTGCCGGCACGGGCAAAGCCTACAACCGCCACCAGCGAGGTGATGAGGATCGTGGCCCAAATGAGCCAGACCAGCTCGTGATCGCGCACAGCATCCAGCACCAAAAGCTTGCCCAAGAAACCCGACAGCGGCGGCATACCGGCCATGGCGATGGCAGCAGCAAAGAAATAGGCCGCGACCAAGCCGTTCTGCACGATGGCCGGACGTGGCGCGATTGCGTCATCCTCTGCCACACGGCGGGCGCGGACCATATCGACCACCAGAAACAATGCGGCCCCTGCCAAGGTTGAATGGATCATGTAATAAAGCGCCGCTGTGATCGCTTGTGGTGTGAACAGGGCAATGGCAATCAGCAATGTGCCCATCGAGCCGATCGCGGCAAAGGCTGCCAGCCGCCCAAGATGGCTGGCACCCAGAACACCGATCATCCCGACCACCAGCGTCACGATCGCCCCAGCCAGCAGCCAGGGGCCGATAATGTCGGCGGTTGCGGCAACATCGGTCCCGAACACCAGCGTGTAGATGCGGATGATCGCATAGGCGCCGATCTTGGTCATCACTGCAAACAATGCGGCCACCGGTGCAGGGGCTTCGGCATAGGTCGCAGGCAGCCAGAAATGCAGCGGGATCAGCGCGGCCTTGACCGCAAAGACCAACAGCAGCAACACGGCAGCAACCCGTATCATCGCGGTGTCGCTTGCGGGCAGGTCTGCCACGCGCACCGCCAGATCGGCCATGTTCAGTGTCCCGGTCACGGCGTAGATCGTGCCGAGTGCGAATAAAAACAGGGTCGATCCCAGCAGGTTATAGATCACATATTGCACACCGGCACGCAGCCGCACGGCACCACCGCCATGGATCATCAGCCCGTAAGAGGCGATCAGCAGCACTTCGAAAAACACGAAAAGGTTAAAGGCGTCACCGGTCAGGAACGCCCCGAAAATACCCATCAGCTGAAACTGGAACAGCGCATGGAAATGATGGCCACGCTTGTCCCAACCCGACCCGATCGCATAGAGCACCACCGCCAGCGCCAGCACAGCGGTCAGCAGAACCATCATCGCCGACAATCTGTCCAGCACCAGAACGATCCCGAATGGCGCAGGCCAGTTGCCAAGCTCGTAGACATCAATCTGGCCGGACATGCTGTGCATCAGCAGGCCGATCCCGATCCCGATCAGTGCCACGGTCGAGGCGACAGAAAACACCCGCTGCGTTGTCACCTGATAGCGCAGAACCAGAATTATGATTGCCGCGACAAGGGCGGGCAGCAGGACGGGGGCAATGATCCAGTGGTTCACTTGCTTGGCTCCTGCGCGTCGACCGGCCCATCGGACAGGTTCACATGATCATCGTTGGACGACAGATAAGCACCCAATGCGATCAGAACAACGACGGCGGTCATCCCGAACGAAATCACGATCGCCGTCAGCACCAGGGCCTGCGGCAGCGGATCGGTGTAGGTCGGCGTGTTGTTGAGCAAAACCGGCGGCAGGTTGATCGCAATCCGCCCGGATGCGAACAAAAACAGGTTCACCGCATAGGTCAGCATCGAGATGCCCAGAATGACCGGAAAGGTGCGCAGGCGCAGGGTCAGATAAATCCCGGCGGCGGTCAGCGCGCCGATGGCACTTGCAAGTAGATATTCCATTACGCGTCCTTCGCCATCTGCGCGCTATCGCGCGACGGATCTATATCCATCGGGTAGGGGCTTGGCCGTTCTCCGGCACGATGGGCAAACCGTGACAGGCTTTCGAGCGCCAGCATTACAGCGCCCACGACACACAAAAACACCCCGACATCAAAGGCCATCGCCGTGGCCAGCTCGAATTTATTCATCGGGGGTATCTGGAAATAGCCGTAGTTGCTGGTCAGGAAGGGGCGACCTGCGAGCCACGATCCTATCCCGGTCAATGCAGCCGCAAAGATGCCCAGCGCAATGATTGTATGGTAAGGAAAGCGTTGACGCGCAGACGCCCAGTCAAAGCCGCTGGCCATGTGCTGCATCAACAGCGCAATCGCCACGACCAGACCGGCGATAAATCCGCCGCCCGGCTCGTTATGGCCGCGCAGGAAGATGAACACACCCACCATCAGCGCAATCGGCATCATGACTCTTGTCGCAATCACCATCATCAACGGGTGGCGGTCGCCCGCCTGATCGGGGTTGATGGGGCGCTGTCTCAGCCTTGCGCCGACCGGGCTGGTCAGAACGGATTCTGTCATGGCGAAAATCACCAGCGCGGCAATGCCCAGAACGATGATCTCGCCGAAGGTGTCAAAGCCGCGGAAGTCGACAAGGATCACGTTGACCACATTCGTGCCACCACCGCCCGGCTTGGAATTGGCCAGATGGAAGGCCGAGATACTGTCTTGTGAGAAATCCGACAGCAGCACGGCAAGCGCCAGCCCGCCAACCGCCAGCCCACCGATGACGGCAATTGTGCCATCGCGCCATTGCCGCGCCTTGCTGCTTTCCGTCGGCGTGGTCTTGGGCAGGAAATTAAGCGCCAGCAGCAGCAGAATGACCGTCACGACCTCGACCGAGATCTGTGTCAGCGCAAGGTCGGGGGCGGACATATAGACAAAGGCGATCGACACGATCAAGCCGACAATGCCCATCAGGACCAGTGCCAACAGACGGTTATGATGGAAAGCCACCATGCAGGCGGTGGCACCGACCAACAAGAACCAGCCGATCAATGGTACCACCCCGATGTCTATCGCTGCGCGGGTCGGGCCGGGTGCTGTGCCGCCAAACCACGCCGCTGCACCCAAGGCCGTCACAGAGACGATGAACACAGCCGTATAGCGTGTCATCGCGCCATTATGCAGCCCGTCCGTCAGGCCATGCGCCCCGCGTGTGATCGCACCAACGATCGCATCAAAGATCACTTTGGCTTCGGGACGGCGTGCTTTTGTCCATGCGGCATCCAGCGGACGGTGCAATGCCAGCAGGATCAGCCCGCCCACCACAGCCGTGATCGACAGGTAAAGCGGCAGGTTCACGCCGTGCCAGATCTTGAGCGAGTAATACGGCAGATCGCCGCCGATCACCGCGCCGGATGCCACCGCGACAAGCGGGCCAACCATCAACGCCGGCATGATCCCGATCAACACGACCAGAACCGCCAGCAACGCAGGCGAGGCCCACATGCCAAAACCTGGATCATGTGGCTTGGCGGGGTAATCGGTGCGCTTGGGGCCAAGGAACGTATGCACGATCAACCGCAAGGAATAAGCGACCGAAAACAGCGCCCCCAGCGTGGCAAAGCCGGGTAGGATCCAAGGATTACCGTTCCAGACCGTGTTGGTTGCAGCATCCAGCATCATTTCTTTGGACAGGAACCCGTTGAAAAGTGGTATGCCGGCCATCGACAGAGCCGCCACGGTCACGATGATAAACGTGACCGGCATGAGGTGGCGCAAACCGCCCAGACGCTTGATGTCGCGGGTGTGGGTCTCGTGATCCACGATGCCCGCGCTCATGAACAAGGCCGCTTTGAAGGTGGCATGGTTGATGATGTGAAACACGGCGACCACAGCGGCAAAGGGCGTGCCGAAGCCCAAAAGCATGGTAATCAGACCCAGATGAGACACGGTTGAAAACGCCAGCAACGCCTTCAGATCATCCTTGAACAGCGCAATAACAGCCCCCAGCACCATCGTGATCAGGCCAGTGGTCGCGACGATATAAAACCACTCCGGGGTGCCGGCCAGCACCGGCCAAAGCCGCGCCATCAGGAACAGACCCGCCTTTACCATCGTGGCCGAATGCAGATAGGCCGATACCGGGGTCGGTGCGGCCATCGCATGTGGCAGCCAGAAATGAAACGGAAACTGCGCCGATTTGGTAAAGCAGCCCAGCAGGATCAGGATCAGCGCCGGCAGATAATGCGGGCTGGCCTGCACCAGTTCCTTGTTTTCAAGGATCACGGTCAGATCATAACTGCCCACAATATTGCCAAGGATAAGCATGCCCCCGATCAGGGCCAAGCCGCCCATGCCGGTGACTGCCAGCGCCATGCGCGCACCTTGCCGACCTTCGGGCAGGTGCTTCCAATACCCGATCAGCAGAAAGGACGACAGCGAGGTAAGTTCCCAGAAAATCAGCAAAAGCAGGATGTTGTCGGACAAGACAATGCCCACCATCGCGCCCTGAAACAGCAGCAGATAGGTATAAAATTGCCCCATCGGGTCTTGTCGCGCCAGATAAAAGCGGGCGTAGATGATAATCAGCAAGCCGATCCCTAGGATCAGCCCTGCAAACAGAAGGCCCAGACCGTCGAGAAAGAAATTCGCGTTCAGCCCCAGCAAAGGCATCCATTCCAGCTGATACTGGATCACCTCGCCGCGCATCACAGCGGGGGCGTGGACCAAAAGGCCGACAAGCGCTGTCAGCGTGACCGAAGCCGTCGTCCAGGCGCAGGCGTCGCGCCCTGCACGGATCATCAGACCCGGCAGTAGCGCGCCCAGAAACGGAAGGGCGGCGATGATAATCAGCGACACTAACAAGGCTCCTTGATCAGAATGCGGCGCATTCCGGAATTTTTATTGCGTGGTTTTCCTACACAACTTTGGAGTAGATTTGTACCAATTTCTCATCGCTTGCAAGGGCAGCTCGCCGCCAAAGGCTGATTGCAGGTCGGGCTGGTTATGGGGCTACATGTGGTCGTGCGGCATCGCCTGGTGTTGGTCGGTTTCAACACGGTGATCGCTTTGCCAAAGGTCGGTTATGCGCGCATGCAATTGCCCGATCATGCCGTTGACAGGTGCTGATTTCGGGAGGGGGGCATGCGTGTTGCCGATGTCAAAGGCACAGTAAAAAACAGCCAAAAGACAGCGCAAATTGACACAACCTTGCATTGCAATCATCCGTTGCCAGGCAAGCGCCAGCATGCGCAAAGCGACAGTGTTATGATGCTGGCCGTGGCCCGCATGACGTGGGCCGGAAGGGAAGCAATCTGCACAGAACACGACGTGGACTTTGCGCGGTACGAACGGAAGGGGACAAATCTTGATCGTCAGTGCGGCAATTAGCCCCATCATGTCTTGCGAAAGGTCATGAGCACAGCGTGCCGACGATCAGTCCGCAGAGCGAATATCCGCAGGCCGCGGAATCGATCGCCAAAGGCCGATTATCAAAATAACGGGGGGCAGAGACGCAGCAAATCCAGCGTGTCAGCCGCGCCAAGTCCGGACTGGACCGCAATCCATATGGACGAAATTTGACCGACCGTACCGGCCGACGCCACCCGCGTTAAACGCAGTGGCCGCTTGTGCCATTTGAGTAATGCTTCTGCTGCGCAAGCGCAGATCGGCGGCCTGACCGCGCATATGCAAGGAATCCCGCGCCACGCCAGACGACCGGCTGCGCAGCATCGCATTGGTGGCAGGCGACCGATAGCCCGACAACAGCAGATAAGGTTCACTGGTTTCCATCAGTCGCAGCGCACCTGACATGATGTCGATCGTGCGCAGGTCCATCTGCACCGCTTCGCCAGTGCGCCAGTCGCGCATATGCAGGTTAATCTCGCGTACGGCTTCGGCGATATATTCACCTTCGATCCAGTAGATCGTATCGAGCGTTTCGCCGGTGCGCCCATTGTACATTGCTATTCTGCGGATATCGCCCGCGCCGCGCAGAAACCCCTGCGCCCGGCTGAATGTTGGTGCTGCCGTCACCGCTGTCGCTGCCAATGCAGTCAGCAGCCCGCGTCGAGTTAACCTCGAAGTCATGTTGTCATTCATTATACGCGCCTGTCCCGTCGCTTATATTAGATGCCCGCTTTGCCACGGACTGCCATCATGCCCCCAGGATGTGCCAAAGATATGGCACAAATTGATTCGTGGACCAAGTCTTGTTTAACACTGTCCCATGAACGAAAAGAAAATAGGCGAATTTTTGCGCAAGTGGCATTTTTGTTGTCATTTGTGGCTGCTTGCGCGGTAGGCAGCTTTTCGGTAACCGCCATCAAGGCAGGATCAGCGCTGCAGGAATGCGGCAGATGAGGTGGCGATGACACATAGCATTCGTGCGATTGCAGCAGCACTCGGGGCCGAGGCGCGGGGCGATCTGGATCTGATCGTGCTGCGTGCTGCGGAACCTGCGATGGCGGGGCGCGATGATCTGGCACTTGCCATGACGCCAGCCTATGGCGCGGCCTTGCAAACAGGGGCTGCGCGCGCTGCGATTGTCTGGCCAGATGCGGATTGGCAGGCGCTTGGCCTGCAAGCCGCGATCATCGCGCCGCGCGCGCGGTTGGCGATGGCGCGTTTGACACAATTGATGGACCAGACACCTGCACAGACAGGGATCAGCGCGCAGGCGCTGGTCGATCCGACAGCGATGGTTGCGGCGGATGCCAGCATCGGCGCGTTTTGTGTCGTGGGTGCGGGTGCGGTGATCGGGGCAGGGACGTGGATTGCCGATCAGGTCAGTATCGCGCCCGGTGTGGTGATCGGGGCTGGTTGCCGGATATATGCCGGCGTGCGGTTGCAGGCGGGCGTGCGCTTGGGCGACAGGGTGATCCTGCAACCCAATGTGGTGATCGGCGGCGACGGGTTTTCCTTTGTCACCGCAGCGCCATCGAATGTCGAAATCGCCCGCGAAACGCTGGGCGACGCAGCTTTGCAGGCCCCCGATGACCCAACATGGCACCGGATTCATTCGCTGGGCGGCGTGCTGATCGGGGATGATGTCGAGATCGGTGCAAGCTCTACCGTGGATGCCGGAACAATCCGTGCCACACAGGTCGGGCAGGGCACCAAGGTCGATAACCTTGTGCAGATCGGGCATAACGTGATCGTGGGCGCGCATTGTCTGCTCTGCGCGCAGGCGGGGGTTGCTGGCTCTACCGTGATTGGTGACCGTGTTGTCGTCGGCGGCAAGGCGGGGATCGCGGACAACCTGAAGATCGGCAATGATGTGGTGCTGGGCGGCGGGTCTGTGGTGCTGTCACATGTGCCGGCAGGGCGCGTGATGATGGGCTATCCGGCGACGAAAATGCAGCTGCATATCGACAGCTACAAGGCGCTGCGCCGCTTGCCCAGGCTGTTACGCGACATTGCAACACGTCAATAAGTTGTTTCATTGACGCGCGACATTGCCTAAATGAGCAGCGACAGCCAGAAACGGAGTTCACCCCATGACGACCGATGACCGGATCATCGCCATCATCGCCGAACAGGCCATGCTGGAACCCGGAGATGTGACGCTGGATGCCTCGCTTGCCGATCTGGGGATCGATTCTCTGGGTTTGGTCGAATGTATCTTTGCGATCGAGGAAGGGTTCGACATCACGGTCCCGTTCAACGCCAATGACCCAACCGCCAGCGATTTTGACATCTCCTCGGTGGGGGCGATCATCGCGGCGGTCAAACAATTGCAAACAGACCAGGCAGGCTGATGGCGCGGGTCGTCATTACCGGCGCAGGGACGATCAACCCGATTGGCGGCGATGTGCCGTCCACCTTTGCCGCGATGCGCGAAGGGCGCTGCGGCATCGGCCCGCTGGACATTCCCGATGTGGAAAGGCTGGCGATCCAGATCGGTGGGCAGATCAAGGGCTATGCCGAAACAGACCATTTCAACCGCCAGCAGATCGCGCTTTATGACCGGTTCACGCAATTTACCTTGCTCGCGGCTCGCCAAGCGGTGGGACAATCGGGCCTGAAATTCACCGGCGCCTTGGCTGACCAATCGGGCGTGATCTTTGGCACTTCGGGTGGCGGGCTGAATACGCAGGACGAAAATTACCGCGCTGTTTACGAAGAAGGCAAAAACCGCGTGCATCCGTTCATCGTGCCCAAGCTGATGAACAATGCCGCCGCCAGCCATGTGTCGATGGAATGGAACCTGCGGGGGCCGACCTTTACCGTGGCCACGGCCTGTGCGTCATCCAACCATGCGATGGGGCAGGCGTTCAACATGATCCGCTGCGGTATGACCAAGGTCATGGTGACCGGCGGGTCAGAGGCGATGCTGTGTTTCGGCGGGATCAAGGCCTGGGAAGGGTTGCGCGTGATGTCCAAGGACGGGTGCCGTCCGTTTTCGGCCACGCGCAACGGCATGGTGCAGGGCGAAGGTGCGGGTGTTTTCGTGTTCGAGGATTATGATCACGCCCGCGCGCGCGGTGCTGATATCCTGTGCGAAGTGATCGGTTTTGCGATGACATCGGATGCATCCGACATCGTGATGCCCAGCAAACAAGGGGCGGCGCGCGCCATTGCGGGGGCGGTCAGGGATGCGGGCGTGCCGCTGGATGCGGTGGGCTATATCAATGCGCATGGCACCGGCACCGCGGCCAATGACAAGACCGAATGTGCCGCTGTTGCCGATGTGTTTGGCGCGCATGCCGACAAGCTGATGATATCATCCACCAAATCCATGCACGGGCATCTGATCGGCGGGACAGGTGCGGTCGAACTGCTGGCCTGTATCATGGCGCTACGAGACGGGGTGATTGCGCCGACCATCGGTTACGAAGAACCAGATCCCGAATGTGCGCTGGATGTGGTGCCAAATGTGGCGCGCGACGCCACAATCGACGTCGCGCTGTCCAATGCCTTTGCCTTTGGCGGGCTGAACGCGGTGATCGCGCTGCGCCGGTTCGCTTAGGGGATCACGGCCAGAGTGTCGAAACCGGCGGTAAAGCCTGCCAGCGACATGCTCAGCAAGAATTCCTCGTCCGGTGTTGCAGCCGGCACAAGGCGCAACGTGGCGGTTGATCCGGTTTTGAACGCATCAATATCGGTCTGGGTCAGGCCGATCCGCGCGACACAGCCGGCATCATTGCAAAAGCTGAACGGATAGCGGCGCGGTTCGCCTGCATCGACCGACAGCGTCAATTGCTGGGTCAATAGGGTCTCAAGTGGAGCGACGACATTTGCCCCTGCCACGGCCTGACCGCCTTCGGGCAGGCGGAACAGGTTGAATTCTGCCACGGGCGCGCCTTCGGCATTGGTCAGCAGCTGGTAAAGATTGCAGCGGTCATTCTGCCCTTCGGGCGCGCGAATACAGCGGACCTGCCAATCGCCCTGGGTGTCGGCGACATAAACCTCGCCCACCTGCGGGCCGACCGGTTCGCCCAGATCAAGCGCATCTGCGGCGGCTGGGGCGGTGGTATCGTCCTGCGCCGTGGCCTGCGTGCCGATGGCCAGCAAGGCAACAAGGGTAAGGGCGGTGGTGGTCCTGCGCATGGGAATGATCCTGTTCTGTTTTGTCGCGATCTATCATGGCGCGCGGGGCGTGTCAGGGACAAAAACCGCATCAGTGGCGGGGTTCCGCCAGCGCCACCACGCGATATCACCGCATGAAAAAAGGGCCCGTTGCCGGACCCTTTATTTTTTCTCCCTGTCGGACTTGGCCGACGAATTGGGCTTACGCTACGCAATGGGCATGTCGCCGTCAACAGCTAATCCGACGCTTTTACATGGTGCTTGATTTGCAGGGGGGGGATGAAAAATGGCCGCACCCGAAGGCGCGGCCAGTCTAACAGGGAGAAGAGCAAGACCAGAAACCTGAGCTTGCCGATCCTCTATGGCAGGTAAAAGTTAACAATGTATTTTACCGACCACAAAATGCGACAGGCCGCGCACCACGGTCTGTTTGTCTAAAGCTTGCGGATCTTCAACGTAGCCAGCCGGTTTTCTTCTTTGGTCAGCACTTCGAAACGAAAGCCGTGAAAGGAAAACACCTGTCCGACCACGGGGATCATCTGTGCCTCGTGGATCACCAGACCCGCAACGGTGTTGGCCTCGTCGTCGGGCAATTGCCAGTCATGTGCGCGATTGAGATCGCGGATCGTGATGCCGCCATCGACGATATAAGCACCATCCGCCGTTGCCGCGATCTGGTCGGGTTCGTATTCGTCGAATTCATCCGCGATTTCGCCTACGATTTCCTCGAGAATGTCTTCGAGCGTGATCAAGCCCTCTAGGCCGCCATATTCATCAACCACCAGCGCGAAATGCGTTTTGCGCTTGAGAAAATTGCGCATCTGATCGCCCAGCGTCGTCGTTTCGGGGACGAAATAGGGCGGCATCGCAACTTTCATCACGTCAAAGACCGCCAGACCCTGTCCGTCCACTTCGCCACCGCTGAGCAATTTATGCATTGCGCGCAACAGATCCTTGGCGTGGATCACGCCGACGATGTTTTCGGGGTTGTCCCGATAGAGCGGCAGACGGGTATGCTGGCTTTGCAAGATCTGCGCGAGAATATCTTGCGCGGGCAGAGCAGCATCGACCATTTCGATGCCAGAGCGGTGCAGCATGACCTCTTCCACGGTGCGTTCGTTCAGGTCCAGTGCGCCCAGAATCCGGTCGCGGTCTTCTTTCTCGACCCAGCCTTCGGCATGGCCTAGATGCAAGGCGCCGGCGATTTCCTCGCGCACGGCAAGGATGTTGCTATCAGGATCTGTGCGCACGCCAAATAAATACAGAACACCGCGCACCAAAAACCGCACTGCGGTCACGGCAGGCGCAAAGACCAGCACGATCACGCCGATCGGGCGCGCCACGGCCGAGGCGACCTTTTCAGGGTTGGTGATGGCAAACGTCTTGGGCAGCACTTCGGCAAAGATCAGCACCAGCAGCGTCATGATCAGCGTGGCGGCGGCAACACCGTTCTGGCCAAAGACCTTGGTCAGGATCGCGGTCGCCAGCGATGTCGCCAGAATGTTGACAACGTTATTGCCCAAAAGGACCGACCCGATCAGACGTTCGTTATCCTCGGTCACCTTCAGCGCGCGTTGCGCACCCTTGGACCCTTTATCGGCGGCGGATCGCAGCTTGCCGCGTGACGCGGCGGTGAGTGCGGTTTCAGAGCCGGAGAAAAAGCCGGACAGGATAAGCAAAACAACAATGGCCGCCGCCGTGGCCCAGAAAGTTGCGTCGAGTGTCGAGGGTTCCATTTCACGCTTTCAGATGGTTCAGCCCTATATTGCCTGCGCAGGCCGCCGCTTCAAGACTTGCTCGGCTTGGCAAGCGGATGGTGTTGCATAACAAGATCAGTCAGGCGCTGGTCCAGCACATGGGTGTAAATCTCGGTCGTAGCGATATCGGCATGGCCCAGCATGGTCTGGATCGACCGCAGATCAGCGCCCCCCGCCAGCAAATGGGTTGCAAAAGCATGGCGCAGCACGTGCGGCGTCACCCGTTCCGGCGACAGGCCCGCCGTTACGGCAAAGCCCTTGATCAGTCCGAAAAAGGCGTGGCGCGTCAGATGGCCCGCCTTGCCATGCGATGGAAACAGGAATTTCGACGCAGGCTTGCCCGGCTTTTGCGCGACCTCTTGGGCGGCATCACGTGCGGCCAGCCATGCGGCCATGGCGGCGCGGGCAGGCGGCGACAGCGGCACCAGCCGCTCCTTGCCGCCTTTGCCGCGCACCAGCAGCATCCGTGGATCGCCGCGCGCCGCGGAAACCGGCAGGCTGACCAATTCGCTCACCCGCATCCCCGTCGCATAAAGCAGTTCCATCAGGCAGCCATTGCGTAACCCGTCCCGCGGGCTGGCACGGGCGGCATCAAGCAGGCGGTCCACCTCGGCCAGATCCAGAGTTTTGGGCAGGCGTTGGGCGCGACCCGGGCCTTTGATTTGCAGGGCAGGATTGTCGGCGCGCCAGCCTTCGTCATAGGCAAAGCGGAACAATTGCTTGATCGCCGACAACCGGCGCGCGCGGGTGGATTTGGCCAGACCATCGGCCGCGCAATCAATCAGATAGCTTTCGATCTGGTCCTGCGTCACCTGCATGAAATGCAGGCCGCGGCTGGCCAGCCATTCGGCAAAGCCCTGCAGGTCGCGCGCATAGGCCAGCTGGGTGTTGGTGGCTGCGTTCAGCTCGGCGGCTTGGGCTTGCAAAAAGGTCTGCACCCAGCGTGCCATATTGCCGGGGCCTTGCGTCACGTCGCGCGGTCCAGGATCATCAGTTCCAGCGATGTGCGTCGCGCGACGTCATCCAGATCGAGCAGCAAGAACAGCGCCAATGCGTCGGTCAGCGACCGGGCTTCGCCTGCGAACCCTTCGTTGAACAAGGTGATGGCGCGCAGCATTGCCTCGCCGGTTTTGCCGTTGGCGACAAGGTTTTGCAATTCGACCGGGGCAGGCGCACCCGCGAATGCCGCCTGAATGGCCAGCGCGCGGGGTGCGCTTGTCGGCACGTCCTGCGGGCGGCCCAATGCAATGGCGATCAGAAATGGGTCAAAGCTGTCGCCCCCCGCTGCGGCCAACTTTTCGGCGACGGTGCGATACTGCTCGGACAAAAGCCCGGCGCGGTTGGCGATGTCATTAGCTTCGCCGCGCAGCTCCATGTTTTGCAGGGCAGCGCTGTAGAGCTTGGCAAAAGGCACTTCGGTGCGCGCCTGTTTCATCGCGTCCCACGCGGCAGGCAAGTGTTGTGAGACCGCCTGCGGATCGCCCGCGCTGATCGCGGCATCAAGCCGGATGATGGCAGCCGCCCGGTCCCAGATGCCGCCCGATGCAGCGGGCCTGCGCGCGGTATAGAAATTCTGCAACACGTTTTCTGGCACAGCGCCGTGGCGGGCCAGCCTTTCGGCGGCTTCCAGCTGGGCTTTCCATGCATTGTTGCCGCGCAGGTCCGCATGGGCAAAGGCCAAGGGCAGGCCGCGTGTGATCAAGGGCTCGCCGAAGGCTTCGAACAGGCGAAAGGTCAGCGGGGTGACATTGGACGGGGCGGCCAGCGGGGGCGCGCCTTCGAATAATTCTGGGTCAAGAAACCGTGCCAGCATATCGGCCTCTGACAAGGTGATATCGCCAAGCACGCGGTGCGTGTTCAGTGACAGGACCGCAACCGGCCATTGGCCACTGCGCGCAAGGCAAAAGATCCGCGCCGCATTCGTAGGGGATAGATCGGGTCTGGCGTTCATCACGCGACAGGCCGCATCCTCGGTGCCGGTCAAGAGCGACAGATCGAACCAGCGTTGAAATACCGGCGGCGTATCCGGCGTTGCCAGTTCGATCAGCGACTTGGCCTGTTCCACCGCCCCCAGCTCGACCAACCGGTCGACGCGGGCCAGAAACAGCGCCCCATCCGGCCCCGCACCCAGGGGCGGGTCGGCACGCGCTTGCATCAAGACTTTGACGAACGCCACGATCGCCGGCAACGAATCGCGCCGGTCGGCACGGAGCAGCGCGACAATGTCCTGCTCATTGCTGGGGGACCAGATATTATGCGGCAGGCCGGTGACATCCGATGGCAACAGGCCGACAGGGTCCTTGGACAGCCGGTCCAGCGGCATGACCGCGATATCGGGCGGCAACGCGCTTTGAACGACGGGTGGTTCATCGGGATTGACCGCGTTCACGGCCTCTTGCGACAGCCAGTCGATCGAGGACAGCGGATCGCGGGCAGCCGCCGGACCTGTCGTCAGCACCGCAAGGGCAAGAACCGCGCTAGTTTGCGTCAAGCGTGACAGGGCGCGTTACCTCCTGTGCCGGGGCTGCGAAATCCGACGGGAACACGACAGGGCCAATATAGGCATAGCCGACAAATCCGACCGCCAGAAGAATGATAAAAAAGATCAATAATTTCAAAAACCGCCACATTGCCCGCCCCGTTCTGCCATCGCTGATAAGTGGTCTGTGCGCCACATTCTGCGCTGTTTATATATGGTCTTTCGGGCAATATCACGCCATTCATTCACAAAACTTTTCAAGTCGGCAGGCGATGGCCGATCACAGCACGAAAGGAACGGCATGGCATCGGCGGCGGCATATCGGCTGAAGCGTTCCGTGGTGCTGGTGGGCATGATGGGGTCGGGCAAGACCGCGATTGGGCGGTCGCTTGCGTCGACATTGCATGTGCCATTCGTGGACAGCGACACCGCAATCGAAGAAGCCGCAGCGCTCAGCATCGCGGAAATCTTTGCCCGCGATGGCGAAGCGTTCTTTCGCCGCCGTGAAACCGAGGTGCTGCGCCGCTTGTTGGCGGGGGGCGCGCAGATCATTTCGACCGGTGGCGGCGCTTTTCTGGCGGCTGAAAACCGCGACATGATTGCGCGCGATGCCATTGCTGTCTGGCTCGATGCCGATCTGAACACATTGTGGGAACGTGTCCGGCACAAGGACACGCGCCCCTTGTTGCGGACGCCTGACCCCAAAGGAACATTGACACGCTTGCTGGACCAGCGCCGTGATGTCTATGCGCTGGCCGGGCTGCGGCTGCCTGTCGGCATTCACGCCTCGATCGACGACACGACGCAAGACGCGCTGCGTCTGCTGGCCACGCGCCCCGATTTTCTGGAGACGATCTGATGCAAACCAAAGTCCATGTCGATCTGCCCGGTCGGGCCTATGACATCCATATCGGCCCCGGCCTGATCGCGGATGCGGGCGCGCATATTGCGGCCTTTGGCGGGCGGCGGCATATCTGCATCGTGACGGATGAAAACGTGGCCAGCTTGCATCTGCCAGCCCTGCAAGGCGCGCTGGCAGCAGCGGGGCTGACATCGGATGCGCTGGTGCTGCCAGCGGGCGAGGCCACGAAATGCTGGGCGCAGCTGGAACGCGTGGTCGAATGGCTGCTCGCGCAAAAGGTCGAACGGCGCGATTGCATCATCGCCTTTGGCGGCGGGGTGATCGGCGATCTGGCGGGCTTTGCCGCTGCGATCCTGCGGCGCGGCGTGCGTTTCGTGCAGATGCCGACCAGCCTGCTGGCGCAGGTGGACAGTTCGGTTGGTGGCAAGACCGGCATCAATTCACCGCATGGCAAGAACCTTGTCGGTGCGTTTCACCAACCCGCGCTGGTGCTGGCTGATACCGATCTGTTAGGCACGCTGCCGCGCCGCGATTTTCTGGCGGGTTACGGCGAAGTGGTGAAATACGGGCTGTTGGGGGATGCGGATTTCTTTGACTGGCTGGAACAGGCCGCCCCCGGCATGGCGGCGGGTGATATGGCGGCGCGCGTGCGCGCTGTGACGCGGTCGTGCGAAATGAAGGCCGGGATCGTGCAGCGCGATGAAACCGAACAGGGCGAACGGGCTTTGCTGAACCTTGGCCATACGTTCTGTCATGCGCTGGAACAGGCGACCGGCTATTCCGACCGGCTGTTGCACGGCGAAGGCGTGGCCATCGGCTGCGCACTGGCGTTCGAACTGTCCGCGCGGCTGGGCCTGTGCAGCCAAGAGGACCCAAGTCGCGTGCGCGCGCATCTGCGCGACATGGGGATGAAGGTCGATATCGCTGATATTAAAGGCGTTCTGCCCGATGCCGATGCGCTGCTGGACTTGATGGCGCAGGATAAAAAGGTGCAGGATGGCCAGCTGCGGTTCATTCTGGCGCGCGGGATCGGGCAGGCGTTCATCACCTCTGACGTGCCGCGCGACAAGGTGCGCGCGCTGTTGCAGGACGCGCTGTCGCCCCGCTGACGCCGCTATCTTCCGAGCGCGTCAATTCGCGCAAGCGCGATTTGACGTCATCCCCGCCGGAGGCCGCGGCTCTGCCGCGTCAGCGATCCTCGCCGGTCAGGGAGATACCGTGCTTTTTGGCGAATATATAAAACAACGGCGCTTCCATGATCATCAGCGTGACAATGCTGAACACCGCCCAATTGGCGGAAAACACCAGCATGTCAAAGGACAGGCCGCGCCCCCAGAACAGCGCGCCCGCGACCCCGACAGCCAGCACGCTCAGCACCAGATCGACGGTCATGATGCGCGCCAGTGTCTTTTCACGCAAGGACGGAAAAATCCCCAAATAGGCAACCCCAAGGATCGCGGCATTCAGGATCAGGATCTGTGTTTCCGGTGCTAATTGCATCGACGATCAGAACGGGATTTCGTCATCCATATCGCTGCCGCCCGATGGCGCGCCGCCTCCATAGCCACCGTCGTTATAGCTGCTACGCCCACCGCCGCCGCCACCGCTGCTGCCCGACCCGTAATCGCCGCCACCGGTGTTGCCGCCACCATCGCTGCGCCCGTCCAGCATGGTCAGCGTGCCACCCATCTGCACCACAACCTCGGTGGAATAGCGGTCGGCACCCGATTGGTCCTGCCATTTGCGGGTCTGCAACTTGCCCTCGATATAAACCTTGGAGCCTTTTTTCAGATATTGCTCGGCCACGCGCACAAGCCCTTCGGAAAAGAGCGCAACCGTGTGCCATTCAGTCTTTTCGCGGCGTTCACCGGTATTTTTGTCTTTCCACGTCTCGGATGTGGCGATGCGCAGGTTCGCCACCTTGCCGCCGTTTTGAAAGCTGCGGATTTCCGGGTCGGCGCCAAGATTGCCGATAAGAATGACTTTGTTGACTGATCCGGCCATGACGTGCCTCCTTCGATTCTATTGGCGCTTTTGTGACAGACACGGGGTGCCACAACAAGGTTAACGCTTGCTTGCGATCATTCATTCCGCCGCAATCTGGATCACCGGCTCCATCGCGGCCAGGGTGGCATCATCCAGATGGCATTTGATCTGGTGACCGGGGGCCAGCAGGCGCACAGGTGGGACCTGTGTGTCGCATAAATCCCCCGGCACCTGTGATTTCCAGCCACACCGGGTCTGGAACGGGCAACCGGGCGGCGGGTTCATCGCGGACGGAATTTCGCCTTCCAGCACGATATGCTTTTTGGTGACGCGCGTATCCGCGATCGGCACGGCTGATAGCAGCGCCTCTGTATAGGGGTGATAGGGGGGCGAAAACACCTGATCGGTGGTGCCAAGTTCGACCACATGGCCCAGATACATCACCATCACCCTATCGGCCAAATAGCGCACGATGGACAGATCGTGGCTGATGAACAGCAGCGTGGTGTTATGTTCGCGCTGAATATCCATCAACAGATCGGTGACCGCCGCCTGCACCGACACATCCAGCGCCGACACCGGTTCATCCGCCACCACGATCCGCGCATCCCCCGCAAAGGCACGCGCGATACCGACGCGCTGTTTTTGTCCGCCGGACAATTGGCGCGGCATTCGGTCGGCAAAGGCGCGCGGCAGTTTCACCAGATCCAGCAGCTCCAGCATCCGCGCGCGGCGCTCGGTATCGTTGGTGCCGATGCCAAAGATTTCCAGCGCGCGGATAATCTGGCGGCCCACGCTCATCGAGGGGTTCAGCGTGTCGAACGGGTTTTGAAACACCATCTGGATGTCGGCCACATTCTTGGTGCTGCGTTTTTCAATCGGCACATCGCCGATGGATATGTTGTCGAGCAAGATCTGCCCGTCGGTGGCGGTCTCCAACCCCATCAAGAGCTTGGCAAAGGTGGATTTGCCGCAGCCGGATTCCCCCACGATCGCCAGCGTTTCGCCCTCACGCGCCTCAAAGCTGAGGGTTTCATTGGCTTTCACAACCTTGCGGTCGCCGCCAAACAAGGCATTGGCAGCAACTTCGTAATATTTCTTGAGGTTTTCCATCTTCAACACGACCTGACCGGGGGCATGTTTGACCTTGGTCGCAGCGGCGGTGACAGGGGCGTTCCAGTCGATTTCGCGGTTGCGCAGACAGCGTGTCTGGTGCCGGTCGTCGCCGGCAACCCGCACCATCGGGATCATCTCCTGATCACAACGTCCGGCCTGAAAATAATCGCAGCGCGGGCCGAAATTGCAGCCCTTGGGGCGTTCATGCGGCAGCGGGAAATTACCGGGGATCGCCACCAGCGGGCGGTCGTTCTTGTCGGCACCGGGCAGCGGGATCGACCGGAACAGCGCCTGCGTATAGGGGTGCTGCATGTCGTCGAACACATCCCCGATGCTGCCACGCTCGACCGCCTCGCCCGAATACATCACGCAGATACGGTCGCAGGTTTCCAGCACGAGGCCAAGGTTGTGGCTGATGAACAGCATCGACGTGCCGTATTTGTGGCCAAGGTCCTTGACCAGCTGCACCACCGCCGCTTCGACCGTCACGTCCAGCGCTGTGGTCGGTTCATCAAGGATCAACAGCGACGGTTTCGACATCAGCGCCATTGCGATCACGATGCGCTGCTGCTGGCCGCCGGACAATTGGTGCGGATAACTGTTCAGGATGCGTTTGGGGTCGGGCAGCTTGACATCGGTCACAACCTCCAGCGCGCGGGCGTAAGCCTCTTTTTCGCTGACCTTGTCGTGGATCAGCGGGACCTCCATCAATTGCTTGCCGATCTTCATGGCGGGGTTCAGGGACGCCATCGGTTCTTGATAGATCATGGCAATCTTGCTGCCGCGGATCTCGCGCAGGCGGGCGGGGGACATGGTGTTCATCTCCTCGCCCTTGAACTTGATCGACCCGCCGACGATGCGCCCGTTGGCGCCAAGGTCCTGCATCACCCCCAAAGCCACGGTGGATTTGCCGCAACCGGATTCGCCGACCAACCCCAATGCCTCACCGGGCATGATGGTTGCCGAAAAATCCATCACCGCCGGAATCTCGCGCAGGCGGGTGAAAAAAGAGATCGACAAGCGGTCGATTTCAAGGATGGGTTCGGCTGTGGTCAGGTTGGCCAAATGTCTGGTCCTTTCGGTGGTGCCGTCCCGGGCTTGACCCGGGACCTCGTCTGAATTGTAGAGGTCCCGGGTCAGGCCCGGGACGGTGTCAGTCCTTCAGGCTTTCCTCGCGCAATCCATCCGCTAGCAGGTTCAACCCCAGAACAAGGCTCAGCAGTGCCATGGCGGGTGGCAGGGCAGGGTGGATATAGATCAACAGCAATTTGCGGCCTTCGTTGATTGTCGTGCCCCAATCGGGGCTTTCGGATGACAGGCCCAGACCAAAGAAACCCAATGTCCCCAGCAGGATCGTGGTATACCCGATCCGCAAGCAGAAATCGACGATCAGCGGCCCGCGCGCATTGGGCAGGATTTCCCACAGCATGATATACCATGCCCCTTCGCCACGGGTCTGGGCGGCGGCGACATAATCGCGCGTGCGCAAATCCAGCGTCAGCCCCCGCACGATACGGAACACGGTGGGCGCGTTGACAAAGACGACCGAGACGAAGACCACCAGCACGGAAATATCGAATAAATCCGCCCATGCGGGCAAAAAGTCGATCACGGTGCCGCTTGCGTTGATCGCGGACAGATAAAGCCAACCTAGGCTACCCAGCACCGGCAGCATGATCGCGTTGCGCTTGGCCGGTTGCGTGTAATAGCGGGTATTGACCAGCACGCCGATAAAGATCAGCGGAAAAGCAAACAGGAACGCTGCCATATAAGACGGAATACCGGTCTGCACGATTTCCGGCGTGACCAGCAGGTAAAACAGCAAGATCACCGGAAAAGCGAGGATCAGGTTCGCCGCAAATGACAGCGCGGTGTCAAACTTGCCGCCGTAATAGCCCGCAGGCAGACCCAAAGTGATGCCAACCATAAAGGCAAAGATCGTCGCCAGCGGCGCGATAGCGATCACAAAGACTGACCCTGCCATGACACGGCTGAAAATATCGCGTGCAAGGTTGTCACCGCCTAGCAAGTAATGCGGGATCGCCCCTTCGGTCCCATCGGGGGCCACGACGCCGGGCAGGGCGTTTTTCAGCCCCGACACCTGGCGCAGATAATCATGCGTCACGATCATGTCGAAAATCCCGACGAAAACCGCGACATAGACCCAGAACAGCACCAGCGCGAGCCCGATCATCCCCACGGTGCTGTCAAACAGCTTGCCATAAAGCCCCAGCCGCCGCTTGAACCGGATCGACAGCGCAAAGGTCGCAACCAACGCGATCCAGACCGGAAGCAGGCGGCGCGTGATCTCGCCCAAGATCCCCGCACTGCCATAGGGCATGACCAGCGGCACGGTGACATAGGCCAGCAGCAGCGCGACCAACGCCCACACCAGATAGATCAGCGCAGTGTCCAGCGCGCCCAGTACCCCGCCGCGCCCTTGCAAGGTGCCATCAGGATTGGATTGCAAGGTGACAGCGGCGCTGCCCATCCGCAGGCCGGTCTGGACCACCAGCACGATGCCGCACAAGGCCGCCGTGATCGCCAGCGCCGGGTTCAGAAAAGCGCCAAGGCCGCCGGTCCATGATAAGGGGTCCATCAATGTCTTCCTTTAGGCAATACGGATGCGCGGGTTCAAAAACACATAGCCGATGTCGGAAATCAGCTGTGTGGTCAGCACCACGAATACCGAAACAATAGAGACACCCAGCAGCAGCTCGATGTCGTTGTTGCTGGCCGCCTGCACCAGCGTCCAGCCGAACCCTTTGTAATTGAACAGGGTCTCGACAATCACGACACCGTTCAGAAGGAACGGGAATTGCAGCATGATCACCGTAAAAGGGGCGATCAGCGCGTTGCGCAGCGCATGGCGCAGCACGATCTGCGAAAAGGCCACGCCTTTCAGGCGGGCGGTACGGATATATTGCGCGGTCATCACCTCGGTCATGCTGGCGCGTGTCATTCGCGCAATATACCCCATGCCGTAAAGCGCGATGGTCAGGACCGGCAGAAAGAAATTTTCGAAATTGGCATCATCCATCGCGGCTGTCGCCGTGCCTTTGAACCATTGCATCCCGAAAGTCGCTGTCCCGAATACCGAGATGAACACGACGCCCGACACATATTCCGGTGTCGCGGTGGACAGGATCGACACGGTCGACAGGCTGCGGTCGGTGCGTGAGCCTTCGTTCATCCCCGCCATCACACCGATGATCAAAGCACCCGGCACCATCACCAGCATGACCCAGAACATCAGCTTGCCGGTCAGGCCCAGACGGGTGGCGATGATGCTGCCTGCATCTTCGCGGAAGACAGTGGAATAGCCCCAATTGCCTTGCAGGATACCGCAAAAACGGGCCGCATCCACGATGTCCTGCCCGCCTGTGGCGCAGCGCGCGCGCATTTGCCCGTCAGTGCCTGCGATCACATAGCCCGGCAATACGCCCAGCCATTGGCCGTATTTCACCGGCAAGGGCTGCAGATAGCCGTTATTGCCCAGATAGCTCAGCACGGCATCGTCGGACATGCGGAAATTGCCTTGGGTTTTGGCCAGCTTTTCCAGATTGGGGAAAAGGTTGGTCAGCCAGAACACAATGAATGTCAGGCAAAGCGCCGTCAGGACCATGATCCCGATGCGCCGCAAGATGAAAGATACCATAGAGGTCCCTGTCGCTGAATGTGATCAAGGCTGCGCGTTGCAAAAAGAGCCACCCCTGTCAGGGTGGCCCCTTTGTCAGATCACGCCGCGATGCCGATCTTGTAGATATGCGGCAGGTAGGCGATGTTCATGTCCCAGCCGACGAAACCGGGCTTGGCATGCCGATAGATCGTGCGCCAATAAGGCTGCAAGGTCACACCCTCATCGGTCATGATTTCCTGTAGCCGTTGCATCACGACGCGGCGGCTGTCGGCATCGGGGATCGCGTTGGCCTCGGCCAGCAGGGCATCGAATTCGGCATTGGCAAAGCCGCTTTCGTTCCATGCTTCGCCCGACCGGTAAGCCAGACCCAATGTCTGCGTGTCGATGGGCCGGTGGTTCCAGTCGGTCGAGGAAAACGGATATTCCGTCCAGTCACCCCAGAATGTCGCCCCCGGAATGACCGTGCGCTTGACGTTGAAACCTGCATCGCGCAGCTGGGCGGCCACGGCATCGGTGGTGTTCTTGCGCCAATCATCGTCGATGGAAATCAGGTCCATCTCGAAATCGGCCATGCCGGCCTCTTGCAGCAGTTCGAGCGCGCGGGCGGGATCATGCGGCATCGCCGGCACATCGGCCCAGGCGGGGTGCATCGGGCCGACATGCTGGTTGCGCGCGACTTCACCGCGACCGGCATAGCCCAGTTCCAGGCAGACCGCATTATCCACCGCCATGGCAATGGCTTGGCGGACGCGTTTGTCGGCATAGGGGCGCACACCGTCAATTTCGGCGCGCTGGTTGGGACGGATGCAGATCGTCGAAGACGATGCGACCGAGGATTCCTCGAACCCGATGCTGTTGAAGATATCGACGAAATCGCCGACCGTCTCATAGATGATATCAACCTCGTCAGCCGCCGCTGCTGCCACCCAAGCCGATGGGTCGGTGCCGTAATCGATATATTCGATCCGGTCGAGATAGGCGCCCTTGCCTGCGGCATAGCCCCACCAATCGTGGTTTTCATTGCGCACCAGCGTGGCCTTGATCCCGACTTCGACGGTTTCTGGCAGGTATGGCCCGGTGCCGACAGGATTTTCCAGCATCGTATCGGGGTTGAAACCGGCTGGCGTGATCGCGGCCGGATAATCCGACATGCCCGCAATCAGCGTGATGTCGGGGGCGGGCAGGTTGAGCTGCACGGTGTGATCGTCGATCACCTCGATCGCGCCGTCGAGTGCTTGACCGGTTTCTGGATTGATGATCGCGGAAAAACGCGCGGCCATGGAATTGCCTTCGACGGTGGTATCGCACCAGCCGGCGATATTGCGCGCCACATCCTGTGCGGTAAACGGCGTGCCGTCATTCCATGTCACGCCTTGCCGGACGTTCAGCACATAGGTGGTGGCATTGTCGTTCACATCCCAGCTTTCCAACAGCATCGGCTGGAAGGTGCCGTCATTGTTGTATTCCACCAGATATTCGAGCCAGCCTGCCGTCACATAGGTGATCTGCGGCCAGTCAAAGGCGCGCGGTTCCTTGACGGCGCGGACTTCCATCTGCATGCGCACGGTGCCGCCTTGCTGCATATGAGCGTTGGCGCGGGCAGGGGCCGCCAGCCCCAACAGGCCATAGGCAGCAGTGACGCTGACGCCAAGGGCGGTCGTGCGCGCCATGAATTCACGGCGGCTGAGCTTGCCTGCCTTTTCGTCCTGGGCGTATTGCAACGCGATTGGATGCAGCGACTGATCGTGCTTGGTCATGGATCTCTCCTTGTGAAAGCGAGCGTGATTTAATTGGCACCGGCATGGACCGTGCCTGCTTTGTGCAAACCCCAATAAGGCGGGTTGGCGCCATAGCGCCGCATTTGACCCCGCGCGTCAACAGTGGCGTGGCAAATAAATTGACAAAAGCGACATTAATCGGTCACAAAAACGACATTTGCCGCGTTTGACACTGCAGGATCAAGCTGTTAACGCGCCATGCTGCGTTCGTTGGCGCGCCGAAAATCTGTCGGCGTCTGCCCCGATTTTTCCTGAAAACTGCGGGTGAAATAGGCCGCGGAATGGAATCCGAGCGTTTCCGCGATCTGGTTGATCGGGATTTGCGTGTCGCGCAACAGCACGCAAGCCTCGTAATGGATGCGGTCATGCAGCAAGGCCAGCGCGGATCGCCCAGCGACCTGTTGGCAACAGCGTGCCAGATGCGTGGGCGTCACCCCCAGTTCGGCGGCATAGCTGCCAACCCCGCGATCAAGCTGGAAATCCCGCGCGATCAGTTGGGTATATCGCGCCACCAGCTTGGCTGCGGCACTGTCGCGGCGGCTGTCGTTGGGTGTGGCCACCTGCGCGCGCGCCTGCCTGTCCACAAAGATCGCCAGCAAGCCCAGCCACAAGGCCGCAGCCCGCGGGTGTCCGGCCGGTTGCAATTCGCGTTCGATCTGGTCGAAATATTGCGCCGCTTCTTTTTGCAACCAGACATCAAGCAGCCGCAGATGCACCGGTTCAGCTGGCCAATTGGCGGTATCGGGCAGGGTCAGGACATGGCCATGCACGGTTGGGCCGACCTCGATGCCATACATCGTCTGCGGCGGCAGATAGATCAGGTTGTTGGGGCCATAACCGTTGGTCAGGCCCGCGACTGTCACACGACCTTGCCCCTTGGTGATCAGGATCAGCCGCGCGGTCGGATGGCTGCGCATCGCCTCGGTCCGCCAGCGCATGGCGGGGCCTGCATGGGACAAAGACGTCAGCGCCAAGGCTGACGGGACGTTTTGCATCAAGCTCATGAACCTTGCCTTAGGGTTGTATTTTAACCCAGAATGTCGCCACATAGACTACCGATCAATTGGTTAAGATTGTGATAATTTTACTGTTGCAAAAATATCGGCATGATCCGCGTCCAAATGATGCCATGCTTTGTGCCTTGCGCGAAACCATGTGCGCTGGCGCTTGGCATATTGCCGTGAGGCGATAATTGCAGCGTCGCGGGCCTGTGGCAGTGATATCTGGCCTTGCAGATGGGCGATCAGGTCTGGCGCGCCGATCGCCTTGGCGGATTGATGCGCGGGGTTCCAGTGCGCCAGCATGGCACGCGCCTCGTCCAGCGCGCCGGTGTCCAGCATCGCATCGAACCGCCGCGCGATGCGGGCATCCAGCCAGTCCTTGGGCGCATCCAGCGTGATGGCGACCGTCCGGTCCAGCGCCAACAGCGGCGCAGGTGTCGCATCCTGCCATTCCGCAAGGCTGCGCCCGGTGGCACGCCACACCTCCCAAGCGCGCTGCACCCGCGCCCGGTTTTGCAGATCAATCCGGTCGCGGGTCGCGTCATCCAGTGCCGCGATCAGATCGGGCAGGGCGATCTGGTCCGCCTCGGCGCGGATCACGTCAGGCGTGGCGGGAATATCGGCCAGACCGCAAGTGAGCGCGTGAAAATTCAACCCCGTGCCACCCACGATAATCGGGCGCAGCGCACCTTGCAGCAATGGCGCCAGATCGCGCAGCCAATGCCCTACCGAATAGGGCGCATCAAAAGGAACATGGCCATAAAGCGCATGTGGCGCGCGCGCCAGATCATCGGCGGATGGCCGCGCTGTCAGCACCTGCCAGCCTGCGAAAACCTGCAAGGCATCGGCATTGATGATCACCCCGCCTTGCTGCGTGGCAATCTGCAGCGCCAAGGCGGATTTGCCGGATGCGGTCGGCCCCGCGATCAAAACGGGTGTATCGGGTGCGATGGTGATCATCTGCATCCTATACCGTCCTGACGCGACAAGCGCCATTGAACCCCGCCCCGTTTTACGACATTTTGCGCCAAACCGGCGCGACAGGGGAATTGCATGACCGATACACCGAAAACCACCTATAAACGCGTCATGCTGAAAATCTCGGGCGAGGCGCTGATGGGCGACACCGCCTTTGGCCTGCATCCGCCCACCGTCCAGCGCATCGCACGCGAAGTCAAATCCGTGCATGACCTTGGGGTTGAAATTTGCATGGTCATTGGCGGCGGCAATATCTTTCGCGGGCTGCAAGGCTCTGCGCAGGGGATGGAACGCACCACCGCTGATTACATGGGCATGATCGCCACCGTGATGAACGCGCTGGCGATGCAATCGGCACTGGAAGAACTGGGCATCCATACCCGCGTGATTTCGGCCATCACCATGAACGAGGTGGCTGAACCCTATATCCGCCGCCGCGCGGTGCGGCATCTGGAAAAGAAACGCGTCTGCATCTTTGCCGCAGGCACCGGCAATCCGTATTTCACCACCGACACGGCGGCGACACTTCGCGCCAATGAAATGAATTGCGAGGCGATTTTCAAAGGCACCAAGGTTGATGGCGTCTATGACAAGGACCCTGTCAAACATGCCGATGCGGTGCGTTACGATGTCGTCAGCTATGACGAAGTCTTGCAAAAGCATCTGGGCGTGATGGATGCCAGCGCGATTGCACTGGCGCGCGACAACAACCTGCCGATCATCGTGTTTTCACTGGATGAACCGGGTGGTTTCAAGGGTATTCTGGCGGGCGAAGGCACCTATACCACCGTGCGCGATTAACGGCTGTCTATACAATCGGGCGGCATTGGCTTAGATGAAAACAACGCCCCGCGTGACGAAGGAAGAACACGAGCATGTCTGACGATTTTGAACTTGATACCGACGATCTGGCCCGCCGCATGGACGGGGCCATCGCCAATTTGCGGGTGGAACTGGCGTCCCTGCGCACGGGGCGCGCGTCAGGCTCGATGCTGGAACCGATCATGGTCGATGCTTACGGATCGCCCACGCCGATCAATCAGGTCGGCACTGTCAACGTCCCCGAACCACGGATGGTCACCATCAACGTCTGGGACAAGGCTTTGGTCGGCAAGGTGGAAAAAGCTATTCGTGACAGCGGTTTGGGGATCAATCCTCAGCTGAATGGCACGATCATCATGCTGCCGATCCCCGAATTGAACGAAGAACGCCGCCGCGAATTGACCAAGGTTGCAGGCAATTATGCTGAACAGGCCCGCGTTTCCATTCGCAACCTGCGCCGCGATGGCATGGACCAGATCAAAAAGGCCAAGTCCGACGGTCTGTCCGAGGATGACCAGAAATTCTGGGAAACCACCGTGCAGGAAATCACCGACGCCCATACCAAACTGGTCGATGAAACGCTTGAAACCAAGCAAGCGGAAATCATGCAGGTCTAAGGACCACGCAGAAGGGGCCGGAATGCGCCACGACATGGACCAGACCACCAAAACCGGCCCCGCGCATGTCGCGATCATCATGGATGGCAATGGCCGCTGGGCGCAGCAACGCGGCAGGCCGCGTCTGTTTGGTCATCACGCAGGTGCGCGCCGTGTGCGCGAGGTTTTGCAATCCTGCCCTGAACACGGGGTCAAATACCTGACCTTGTTCGCTTTTTCGACCGAGAACTGGAAACGCACCCAGACCGAGGTTGCGGGCCTGATGCTGATGTTCCGCAAATATATCCAGCGTGAGGCGCGCGCCCTTGTTGATAACGGCGTGCGGGTACGGTTCATTGGCGACAGGATCAGGCTGGACGACAAGCTGGTCAGCCTGATGGATGAACTGGAACTGCTGACCGCGGGCAATGACCTGATACATCTGACGATCGCGCTGAATTACGGCGGCCGCGACGAGGTGACCCGCGCCGCAAAGCGCCTTGCCTACGAGATCGAAATGGGCCGGCTGAGCCATAAGGATGTCGATGCCGTAACGCTGTCGCGGTTTTTGGACACCCATGTCCTGCCCGACCCCGATCTTGTGATCCGCACCAGCGGCGAGGCGCGGATTTCCAATTTCCTGCTCTGGCAATCGGCCTATGCCGAATATGAATTCGTCGATACACTTTGGCCCGATTTCACGGCGGCCGAATTCGGCCGGGTGCTTGCAAGATACGGACAACGCGAACGCCGTTTCGGCGCTGTGCAGGCCTGAACATGACCGGCCAGCCGCCAAATCCCACGAAATGGGACGATCTGAGCATCCGCATCGCATCCAGCGTCGCGATGACATTTATCGGCGCTATCGGCGTGATCTTGGGCGATGTCTGGTTCCAGATGCTGGTCGTTTTCGTCAGCGCGGTCATGGTCTGGGAACTCTGGATGATGATCCGCCCCACCGAGCCGACCACGGGGATGTTGCTCGCGGCGCTTGTCGCATCGGTCATGTCGGGGCATTTGGCCTATAACAGCCAATGGGGGCTGCTGTTGTTTCTGGTGGCACCGCTGATCGGTGCCACGCAATTGCGCACCGAGATCAAGACATTCTTTGTTTTTGCATTGGGCATTCAGCTTGCGGGCTGGGGGCTGGTGCATTTCCGCGCTGATTACGGTTTTATCTGGCTGTTGTGGCTGATGTCGGTTGTGATCGTGACCGATGTGTTTGGCTATTTCGCGGGCAAGGCATTCGGCGGGCCGAAATTCTGGCCGCGCTATAGCCCCAAGAAAACATGGTCCGGCACCGCCGCTGGCTGGATCGGGGCGGCGCTGGTTGGTGCGGTCTTCATGATATTCACCGATGTCGGGCTGGTCATCGTGCCGATTTCCATGGCGCTGAGTTTCGCAGGACAAATGGGCGATATCGCCGAAAGTGCGTTGAAACGGCGGATGGGGGTCAAGGACAGTTCCACCCTGATCCCCGGCCATGGCGGCTTGTTCGACCGGTTCGATGCGCTGCTGGGCGGGGCCTTGTTCATGCTGCTGGTCGCTGATGTGTTCGATATCCCCGGAGTCGCGTTTTGAGGCGGATCACCCTGTTTGGTGCCACCGGATCGGTCGGCCAAAGCGCGGTTGATCTGATCGCGCGTGATCTTGATGCCTATCAGGTCGTGGCCTTGACAGGTGGGCACAATATCCAAAAATTAGCAAGTGATGCCATTGCCTTGCGCGCCGAACTTGCAGTGACGTGCCATGACGATTGTTATGCCGCGCTGAAAGATGCGCTGGCGGGCACCGGCATCGCCGTGGCCGCAGGTGACGCTGCGATCAAACAGGCCGCGATGCGCCCCGTCGATTGGGCGCTGTCCGCGATTATCGGATCGGCAGGGCTGGTGCCGGGGATGATTGCGCTGGACCATGGCACGACGCTGGCCTTGGCGAACAAGGAATCCCTTGTTACGGCAGGGCCTGTGCTGATGGCGCGCGCGCGCGCTGCCGGGGCCACGATCCTGCCCGTAGACAGCGAACATTCCGCCGTGTTTCAGGCGCTGGTGGGCGAAGATATGGCTGCCGTTGAACGCATCATCATCACCGCCAGTGGTGGCGCATTCCGCGATTGGCCCAAGGACAAGCTGGCAAGCGCCACATTGGCGCAGGCGTCAAGCCACCCCAATTGGGACATGGGCCAGCGGATCACGATCGATTCCGCATCCATGTTCAATAAGGCGATGGAACTGATTGAAACAAAAGAATTCTTTGGCGTGCCTTCCAGCATGATCGAAGTGCTGGTGCACCGTGAAAGCCTGATCCACGCGCTGGTGGGCTTCAACGATGGCGCGCTGATGGCCCATGTCGGCCCGCCCGATATGCGCCATGCCATCGGTTACGCGCTGCATTGGCCAGACCGGCGGCATCTGCCGGTGGAACGGCTCGATCTGGCCAAGATCGGCTCGCTGAGCTTTCAGGCCCCCGATGAGGACCGCTATCCCGCGCTCGCGCTGGCGCGGCAGGTGATGGACACGGGCGGTCTGGCGGGGGCGGTGTTCAATGCGGCCAAGGAACGTGCGCTGGATGCTTTCATCGCAGGCCAGATCGGTTTCTTGCAAATGTCCGCTGTCGTTTCTGGCACGCTCGACAAAATGTCATCGGGTGGTGGGCTGCAAATCCAGGAGATGACCCTAGATGATGTGTTAGAGGCCGACAGGCTGGCCCGCATTTACGCGGGCGAAATCACGACACAGATAGGATGACGTTTTGGACCTGACGCAATTCATGCCGGTTTTCGGCAATTTTGCCTTTATGATAATGGCGTTCGTCGTGGCCTTGTCGGTGATCGTGGCGATCCACGAATACGGCCATTACATCGTGGCGCGCTGGTGCGGCATCCATGCGGATGTTTTCTCGCTCGGGTTCGGGCCGGTGATCTACAGCCGGACCGATGCGCGTGGCACGGTCTGGCAGATCGCGGCGCTGCCCTTGGGCGGTTATGTCAAGTTTTTGGGCGATGCCAATGCCGCCAGCGTCGGGTCGGATGGCAGCGTGGACGCGGCCGATGCGCGCCGCTCGATGGCGGGTGCGCCGCTCTGGGCACGCACATTGACGGTGGCGGCGGGGCCTGTGTTCAATTTCATTCTGGCCATCGCGATCTTTACCGGATCGATCATGTATCAGGGCCGGGTGGCGGACCCGTTCACCATCGGTGATATCCGGCCCTTGCCTGCGCAATTCCAATCCGATTTGCGGGCAGGCGATGTCTTGTTGTCGGTTGCGAATGTTGCATTCTCTGTTCCTGAACGGCAGGTGTCGCTGCTGGATCTGCTGCCGGTGCAGGAACGGCTGACCTATCAGATCACGCGCGAGGGGCGCGCGCTGGCGGTTGAAGGGCCTTATCCGATGCCGCCGCTGATTTCTGCACTGGCGCCACGGTCGGCGGCAGATAATGCGGGGCTGCGCATTGGCGATGTGATCACGGCAGTCGATGGTGATCCGATCTTTGGCTTTCCGCAATTGCAGGACAAGGTGATCAGCGCCCAAGGCGCGCCTTTGAACCTGACAATCTGGCGGGGCGGGCAGGACCTGGACGTGACCCTATCGCCGCGCATCACGGATGAGCCGCAGCCTGATGGCAGTTTTACCCAAAGCTACCGGATCGGGATTGTCGGAGATCTGATGTTCACGCCGCAGACTGAATCTGTCGGGCTGATCGCGGCGGGCAGGCTGGGCGTCGAAGGCTTGTGGAACACCGCCACCACATCGCTGTCGGCCTTGCGCCATATCATCATCGGGCAGATTTCCACCTGCAACCTGTCAGGACCCGTGGGGATCGCGGAAACCAGCGGGTCGATGGCGCGCCAAGGCACACAAAGTTTCATCTGGTTCATTGGCGCATTGTCGGCAGCGGTGGGGCTGATCAATCTGTTTCCGATCCCCGTGCTGGATGGCGGGCATCTGATGTTTTACGCCTACGAGGCCGTAACCCGCCGCAAGCCAAGCGACCGTGCGGTGCAGGTGTTCATGTTCATCGGTCTGGCGCTGATCCTGACGATGATGTCCTTTACCATCCTGAACGATACGATCCTTTGCCGCTGACCCTGTGACATAGACCGGCAAAGCGGCGCTTTGGTGGGCTTTGTCGTTTTGACATCGGGCTTTATAGCGGCTACTCCCTTTGCAAACGGGATGTCAGGACAGGCGGACGAAATGCAGGGATTTGGTGAGCGCAGAATGGCGCAGGGCGCAGCAACAATACGGATGGTTGCGACGGTGACAGGTCTGGCGGTTCTGTCCGCCGGTGCTGCGGGCGCGCAGGACTTTGCGTTTAACGTCGTGACGATCGAAGGCAACCAGCGTGTGGCCGATGGCACAATCCTGTCCTTTGCCGGGATCAGCGCGGGTGCGACCCTGTCGGCGGCCGACCTAAACACCGCGGCCCAGCAGATACGGGAATCTGGCTTGTTCGAGACAGTTGACGTGGTGCCGCAGGGTGGCACCCTGGTGATCCGCGTTGTCGAATTTCCCACGATCAACCGGATCAGCATCGAAGGCAACACACGCATCCGCGATGCCCAGTTGCTGCCCCTGCTGCAAAGCGAACCGCGCCGTGCCTTTAACCCTGTACAGGCCGAGGCCGATACCAATGCGATCACGCAAGTCTATGCGAGCGAAGGCCGGATCAATGCCGTGGTCACCCCGCGGATCATCCGGCTGGCCGAGAACCGCGTCGATCTGGTGTTCGAAGTCGCCGAATCCGGTGTGACCGAGATCGAGCGGATTTCCTTCCTTGGTAACCGGACCTATTCCGAAGGGCGGCTGCGCCGGGTGCTGGACACCAAACAGGCCGGTTTGTTGCGCGCCTTGGTGGCGCGCGATACATTCTCGCCCGACCGTGTCGCGCAGGACCGCCAGTTGTTGACAGACTTTTACATGTCGCGCGGCTATGCCGATTTCGAGGTGTTGAATGTCGATGTCACGCTGACGTCTGAACGCGATGCCTATCTGGTGACCTATAATATCCGCGAAGGTCAGCAGTTCAATTTTGGTACTGTCACCGTCAGCAGCACGATCCCCGGCGTCGATCCTGCCGTGTTTCAGGACGCGATCCGCACGCGTGACGGCGCGGTCTATTCGCCGGTGACGATCGAAACCGACATCACGCGGCTGGAACGGCTGGCAGTGCAGCGCAATGTCAATTTCGTCCGTGTTGAACCGCGCATCACCCGAAATGAGCGCGCGCTGACGCTGGATCTGGAATATGTGCTGGTCGAAGGGCCGCGGGTTTTTGTTGAACGGATTGATATTCAGGGCAATGGCACCACGCTGGACCGTGTGATCCGCAATCAGGTTGGCGTGGTCGAAGGCGACCCGTTCAACCCCCGCGAAATCCGCGATTCCGCGCGCCGTATCCGCGCGCTAGGGTTCTTTGAAAACGCGACTGTCGATACGCGGCAGGGGTCATCGGCCAATCAGGTGATCGTCGATGTCGGCGTCACCGAAGGGCCGACCGGCACGCTCAGCTTTGGTGCCAATTACAACACCGACACCGGCGTTGGCTTGCTGGCATCTTATGGGCAAAGCAATTTTCAAGGCCGTGGCCAGCAGCTTGATTTCGATCTCTCGACAGCCGAGACGAACCAGCGGCTCAGCTTTCGGTTTGCCGAACCGCAGCTTTTGGGCCGCGATCTGCGCGGCGGGCTAGAGTTTTCCTATCGCCAGACCAACAACGAAAACGCAAGCTATGACACGCAGAACGGCCGGTTCAGCCCTTCGCTTGCCTTTCCGGTCAGCGACAACGGGCGTTTGTCGGTGTTCTATGCGTTCAACTATGCCGACCTGACGAATGTTGCCACGACCAGCAGCCAGATCCTGCGCGACGAGGAAACAATCGGCGCGGTGGCGACCAATTCGCTGGGCTATGCCTATAGCTGGGATTCGCGCCGCGCGGGGATTGACCCCAATACCGGTTATATCCTGCGGTTCGGGCAGGAATTCGGTTTTGGTGACAGCCAGTTCATCCAGACCACCGCCTTTGCCGGTGCCGAAACCAAGGTCTTGAACGAAGAACTGACGCTGCGCGCCACCGTCGAAGGCGGCTATCTGGATTATACAGATGGTCAAAGCCGCGTGACCGACCGGTTTTTCCTTGGCAGCCGCCTGATGCGGGGCTTTGATGCCGGCGGGATCGGCCCGCGTGCGCGGGACGGCGATGATGCCATCGGCGGCAATGCCTTTGCCGTGGCGCGGCTCGAGGCGGAATTTCCGTTGGGCCTGCCCAGCGAATATGGCATATCAGGTGGTCTGTTTTACGATTACGGGTCGGTCTGGGATTCAGGCTATGCCGGTCAGGTCGATTACGATGACTTTACCGCACGCTCGGTGATTGGGGCCGCGATTTTCTGGACCACGCCGATTGGGCCATTGCGGTTTAACTTTACCGAACCGCTTGACGTGCAGGCCCGTGACAAGACCCGCGCCTTCGACGTCACGATCTCGACCAATTTCTGATGCGCCTGTGGTCGGCGATTGCGGTCTGGCTGTTGCTGGCGTTGCCTTTGGCGGCCCAGCAATCGGGGCCGCAGGTTCTGATTGTTGACAGCGACCGGTTGTTTCTTGAAACGCAATACGGGCGGCAGATCGCCAGCGATCTTGCCGCACGCACCGCTGCTGTGCAGGCTGAAAACGATGCCATTGTCGCTGCGCTGACCGAAGAGGAACGCAGCCTGACCCAGCGCCGGCCCGGCATGGACCCCGCCGCATTCCGGATCGAGGCCGCAGCCTTTGACGCCAAGGTCCAAGAGGTTCGGCGCGCCCGCGATGCCATGAATGGTGAACTGGCGGCCGAGGCGGCAAAGGCGCGCGACATGTTCGAAGAACGCGCGCAGGCCGTGATTGCAAATCTGATGCTGGAACGCGGCGCCACCTTGGTGATGGAACAGCGCAATGTCATTTTGTCGGTGCGCACGGCCAATATCACCGATCAGGCAATCACCCGCATTGACCAGGTGCTGGGTCAAGGCACGCCCTAGCCACGCTTGCCGTGCGCGCTGCCGCTTGCTAGTCAGGGCCAGCCCCGTTGTTCGGGACCCGCCAAGACAAGGAACCCTAAATGTCCGACCCCATCACCACCGCCGATATCCAGCTGATCCAAAAGATCCTGCCGCATCGCTACCCGTTTTTGCTGGTGGACAAGGTGCATAGCATCGATGGCACATCCTCGGCCGTTGGCATCAAGAATGTCACCATGAACGAGCCGCATTTTCAGGGCCATTTCCCCGGCAACCCGATCATGCCCGGTGTCACCATCATCGAGGCGATGGCGCAGACATCTGCCGTGATGGTCGGTGCGTCGCTCGGGCTGATCAACGGCGATCTTTTGGTTTATTTCATGGCGATTGACGGCTGCAAATTCCGCCGCAAGGTGGTGCCGGGCGATGTGCTGGAAATGCGGGTTGAAACCACGCGCGGCAAGCCCGGCGGCAAGGTCTGGCGCTTCAAGGGTGTGGCGACGGTTGATGGCGAACTGGCCGCCGAGGCAGAGTTTACCGCGATGATGGATCTGCAAGGCTGATGGCGGGCATTCACCCCAGTGCGGTTATTGCAGATGGCGCGCAGGTCGGTGCCGATTGCAGTATCGGCCCGTTTTGCGTGATCGGTGCGGATGTGGTGCTGGGCGATGGCGTGACGCTCAAAAGCCATGTCGTTGTTGATGGCGACACACAGATCGGCGCTGGCACCGTTGTTTTCCCGTTTTCGGTGATCGGCGAAATCCCGCAGGATTTGAAATTTGCGGGCGAAAAGACGCAATTGCGCATCGGTGCGCGCAACCGGATCCGCGAACATGTCACCATCAACACCGGCACCGCCCAAGGCGGCGGGATTACCCGCGTCGGCGATGACGGCTTGTTCATGGCAGGCTGCCATATCGCGCATGACGCGCAGATCGGCAACCGGGTGATCATCGTCAACAGTTCCGCCGTGGCGGGCCATTGCGTGATTGAGGATGATGTCATCATCGGTGGTCTGTGCGGTGTGCATCAATGGGTGCGGATCGGGCAGGGCGCCATTATCGGGGCTGTCACCATGGTTACCGCCGATGTCGTCCCGCACGGCCTGGTGCAGGGGCCGCGCGGGGTGCTGGACGGGCTGAACCTTGTCGGGCTGAAACGCAAAGGTGTGGACCGCGCCGATATCACCGCGCTGCGCGCCGCGTTCCAGATGCTCAAAGACGGCGAAGGCAATTTTCAGGACCGCGCGCGCAAGCTGGGCGATGAAACCGATAGCGCTTATGTGCAGGATATGGTGCGCTTTATCCTTGGCCCGTCTGACCGCAATTTCCTGACGCCCGGCTGATGCTGGCGCTGATCGCAGGCACCGGCGATCTGCCGCCCGCGCTGTTGGCGCGGTTGCCGGAACGGCCATTGGTTTGCGCCTTGCAGGGCTTTGCGCCGCAGATCACGCCCGACATCACCTTTCGCCTCGAACATCTGGGGTCGTTTCTGGCCGATCTGGCCGCGCGCGGTATCACGCGCATCTGCATGGCGGGGGCGGTCAAGCGGCCTGCGATTGACCCTGCGCAGATTGATGCGGCGACTTTGCCACTGGTCGCAGGTCTACAAGCCGCGATGGCCAAGGGCGACGATGGCACCCTGCGCGGCGTGATCGCGATCTTGGAAAACGCAGGCTTTGCCGTCGTTGCAGCACATGACCTCGCGCCCGATCTTTTGCCTGCCGCTGGTGTGCTGGCGGGCCGTGTGACGCCGCAATTGCGGCTGGATGCGGTGCTGGGCGAGCAGACGATTGCCGCAATGGGGCAGGCAGATATCGGGCAGGCCTGTCTGGTACGCCTAGGTCACGTGATCGCGTGCGAGGATCAGGCCGGCACCGATGCGATGATCGCGCGCTTTGCCCCTGCGGGTGATCCGCTGTGGGGCAGTGTCGATCTGGTGGGTGACCTGCTTGGCACCGCCGCCGAATGGCTGAGCGGGGCGTATGGCGTGCCTGTCGATGCGCGCGGCGCGGTGCTGTTCAAGGCCCCCAAACCCGCGCAGGACCGCCGCGCAGACTTGCCGGTGATCGGGCCAAATACAGCGCGCGGGGCAGTTGCCGCGGGGCTGTCGGCCATCGTAGTCGAGGCGGGGGGCGTCATCGTGCTGGACCTGCCGCAGGTCATCGCCACGCTGGACCGCGCCGGGGTCTGTTTCTGGGTCCGCCCCAAAGGTGGCGCATGAGGGTGTTCGTGATCGCGGGCGAGGCGTCGGGCGACAAGCTGGGCGCCGCCTTGATGGCAGGGCTGCGCCAGCTGCGCCCCGATGTGACGTTTGACGGTGTCGGTGGGCCGCTGATGCAGGCCGAAGGGCTGGTCAGCCGCTTTCCCATGGATGAACTCAGCGTCATGGGGCTGGCGGAAATCCTGCCCAAATACCGCGCGCTGAAACGGCGCATCGCGCAGATGGCCGAGGCGGTCGTGCAGACCCAGCCCGATGTGCTGATCACCATCGACAGCCCCGATTTCTGCCTGCGCGTGGCAAAGCTGGTCAAGGCGCGCAGCACGATCCGCACCGTGCATTATGTTGCGCCCACTGTCTGGGCATGGCGGCCCAAACGCGCAGCCCATATGGCGCATCATATCGACCATGTGCTGGCGCTGTTCCCGTTCGAGCCGCCCTTGATGCAGGCCGCAGGCATGGCGTGTGATTTCGTCGGCCATCCGGTGGTGACCGATCCGATTGCCAACGCCGATGACGCCGCCGCCCTTGGTGATGGCACCGTCGTGCTGGTCCTGCCCGGCAGCCGCAAAGGCGAGGTGAGCCGCCTTGCCCCCCGTTTCGGGCAGGCCGTGGCGCGGATCGCGGCGCAGGTGCCGGATGCGCGGTTCGTCATTCCCACGACGGCCAATGTGCATGATCTGGTGCAGGCGCAGGTGGCGGGCTGGCCTGTGCCGGTCACTGTGTTGCCGCCTGCCAGCCCTGACAAACCTGCGTGGTTTCGCCGCGCGGATGTGGCCCTTGCAGCCTCTGGCACGGTGTCGCTGGAACTGGCCGCCAATGGCACGCCGATGGTCATTGCCTATGACATGGCTTGGCTTAGCCGGATCATTATCAGCCGCATGTTGCTGGTCGATACCGTGACGCTGGTCAATCTGGTCAGCGACACCCGCGTGGTGCCGGAATTCATCGGTCAGGCGTGCCAGCCTGCGCCGATTGCCGATGCCGTGCTGGCGGTGCTGGCCAACCCGACCGCACAGCAGGCGGCGATGGACCTGACCATGGACAGGCTGGGTCGCGGGGGCGCGGCACCGGGGCTACGCGCGGCGCGCGCGGTGCTGGATCGTCTGGCCACAACGCGCGCAAAATAAAGGCCCCACCACGGGGGCGGGGCCTTTGTTTTTGCCAAATGGCAGAATTTAAAAGCTATAGGCCAGTTTCAACCCAACAGCGACGACGCTATTATCGGTGAATTCGGGGCTAAACGAACCAATTGCTGTGGTTGCATCGCCAACATTCACATAGCGCACGCCACCTGACACCTCGACCCCGTTGCCCATATCATAGGCGCCGCCGATCTGAACGCTGGTATAACCATCGGTTGGACCAAGGTTGCTGACGACTTCGCCGGTGGATACTTCGTGGCCAATCGAAACAGATGCAGAGAACTGATCGCTCAGGCGTCTCCCGATGCCGATGTTGTACGTGTAAACATCATCTGTGTATGAAACCAGATTACCTGCCAGACTGTCAGTCAGGGCAAACCCATTCCAACCAACCCACCGCACAGAGCCGAACAACAATGTATCGGCGGCGATCCCTGTCTGGAAATCCAGATTATAGGATTCGGGCAAGGTCGTTGTCAGATTGCCCGCAGTACCATCCAGCGCAAGGTCGATTTCGCTGCTGTAGGTCAGCGCCACCCGCAGCGCGATATTCTCGCGTTCATAGGCGACACCAGCGACATAACCGCTGCCCGATCCGCTGGAATAAGTCGAAGCATATGAGGCTGGCTGCACCAATGCGACAGAACCTTCGGCGGAAACATTGCGCAGACCGACATGGACACTGTAGATCGGATCCAGCTCATAACGCACGAGCGCCGTGAACCCTTGGCTATCGACTATCGCCTTGGACCCAACGACCGGATATGGTGTCGTGTCATAATTCACATCGGCGCCAAAGGGCTGGTCGGAAATCAGTGCAAGCGATATCTGATCGTTGACCTGCATCTTCACGCCAAAGCCGAACTGCGTGTAATCAGGCGCCATATTTCCCGATTGTTGTGTCGTGGCGCCAAGCGCGACGCTGCCTGACACGCTGGGCCGCACTGACCCAAAGCTCAGCTCGACGCTGTTTCCATCTTCAAAAATAACGCCAATTCCTTGGCCCGAGCGGTCAAGCCCAGCAGCCTGCGCCATGGATGTTGTCAGCAATAAAGCTGCGCCAACGGTAAGTGCCTGTTTCATGGTGTCTCCCCCCTCATGAACAAATATTGTGCAAAAATCTTAGGGAGTGCCTCAAAGCTGCGCAATTTATGACGCTACGTCAACTTGAGCGTATGTCGTAGCGTCACGTGTTTGTGATTTGCTACGCTGTGGCGCGCCGAGCGCACCAAACGGACTATTTTTGTGCAACCGCGCCTGCGTGCCGGATATTGATGAAATTGCCTAGAAAAATGAGCGCCGCACCAGCAAAGACCAGCAATTCCAACGGTTCATCATACAGGATCATCCCCACAACCGCGATGGCGGGCAGGCGCACGAAATCCAGCGGCATGACGGTGCTGGCGGGGGCGATGCTCAGCGCCTTGGTCAGGCAGAAATGCGCGACCAGCCCTGCGATGCTGATCACCACGACCCAGGGCAGGGTCAGCGCCGATGGCACCGCGATGTCGCCGTCATAGCCGGCACTGAGCAGCCCGAAAATCGCCTGCGTGAGCGTCAGGAAAAACAGGATCGAGGTGATGCCTTCGGTCCGCGTCAGCTTGCGCGTGAAAATCGCGGTCAGCGCAAAGAACACCGCACACCCCGCCGCCGCCAGCAATCCGGGGCTCATATTGCCCGGATCGGGGCGCGCCACGATCAGGATGCCGGCAAAGCCGATCAGCGCCGCGATCAGCCCGATGCCGGTCAGCCGTTCTTGCAAGATCAGCGGCGATAACAGCAGCACCCAGATCGGCGTGGTGAATTCCAATGCGAAAACCTGCGCCAGCGGGATCGTGATGATGGCGTAAAACCAAAGGTTCTGCCCGGTGAAATGACAGATATTGCGCATCAGATGCAGGCGCAGCTTGCGGAACCTGATCTGGCGAATGGCACCGGTATAAGCCGCGATGGCCAGAACGATGATGATGCCGATCAGGCTGCGGAACAGCATGATCTCGAACGTGTCAAGTTCCACGCTGACGCTGCGCCCCGCGATGGCCATGGTGGTAAAGGCGATAATCGCGCCGATCATCCAAATGGCGGCCTGTGTCGTGTTGCTCATCTTGAAACCTGACAGGGATATCTGCGCCTTGCGCGCCGCCCCCTTTTGACAGGGTCGGATGATTTTGCAAGCGCATGCATTGCGCGAAACGGCGCGGTGCAGGGGCGGCGATGGCTTTGAACCGTCCGGCGCGCCAGTTTCGCGCGATCATGATCTGCCAGGCTGGCTGCTTTCGTTGGATGGCTGTCATGTGTTGCATGACATCTCAGCGGCTTAAGCGGTTCTTAATCGCTGTGCGCGATAACACCCGAAATCTGATTGTTCGGTGTTAGAGGTATTTATGCGCAAACTCAGTTCTATCCCCCTGTCCCGCAAGCTGCCTGTCATCATCGCGGGCATCGGCCTTTCGGCTGCGATCGCGGTGTCTGCGCTCAGTTATTTTGACTTTCGCGCCACGATGTTGAGGTCTGCCAAGGCCAATTTCGAAGTCCTTGCCGATGAACGCGGTCTGGCCGTAGAAAGCTGGTTTGCAGAGGTAAGGCGTAATATGCTGTCCTACGCGCGCACGCCAATGATCGTTGACACGCTGCCGGCGCTGTCATCCTCTTTCGGGATGACGGACACTGCGGCCAATCTGCAAGCGTCCTACATCGCAAACAACCCCAACCCCGTTGGGCAAAAATCCCTGCTTGACCGGGCGCCTGAAATGGTTCCCTACAATTTCCAGCACGGCGTGCTGCACCCGTTCTTTCGCAATGTGGTGTCATCGGCGGGATATTCCGATGTGTATCTGTTGAATACGGCCGGCGACGTTGTCTATTCCTACGCCAAAAATCCCGATTTTGCGACCAGTGTGGAAACAGGCCCCTATAGGGACACGGGGCTTGGTCAGGCGTTCCGTGCCGCGCGCGACGGCAATGTGGGACAGATCTATTTTTCCGATTACACCGCCTATCAGCCCAGCGGTGGCGTTGTTGCCGCTTTTATGGCGACACCAGTGCAAAATAGCGATGGTGTGACGGTTGGCGTCTATGCCGCCCAACTCTTGACCGCCAATCTTGATGAGATTGTGAACCGCGCGGTCGGTTTGGGGGCCACGGGTCAGATCTATATCGTTGGCCCCGACATGAAGACGCGCAGCACGTCACGTTTTGCCGGCGGGCACAGACCTTTGTATGACGTCAGTGGCCTCGATCAGGTCGCGGCTGGTGCAGCTGGCGCGGCTGAGGTGTTTAGCGGTGTGACCGGAATTAATGGGCGCCCGGTGATTGCCAAGGTGGTGAATATTGAAATCCTTGGTACGCCTTGGCGGGTGATCGGGGAACTGGACATGGCAGAGGTGCTGATCCCCGTGAACGATATCCGCGCCCAGATGGGTATTCTTGCGGTGATCGTCATGGTGCTGGCCGCATTGCTTGGCTATCTGACGGCGCGCTCGGTGTTAAACCCGCTGTCACGGTTGCGGGACGGTATGGGCCGTGTTGCGCAACGCGAGTATAATTTCGTCGTGGCCGATACCGGCCGCAGCGATGAATTGGGCGTGCTGGCCAAGGCGCTGGTTGAGTTTCGCGACAAACTGCAAGCATCTGATGCGGCTGATCAGGAACGCAAAGCGGTGCAGGCAGAACAGGCCCGCGTTGTACAGGAGCTGAGCAAGGCGATGGTGGCTCTGGCCGACGGCGATCTGACAGCGGTCATCCATATGCCCTTTGATGAAAGCTATGAACAGCTGCGGCTTGACTATAACCGCACCGTCACCAACCTCAGCACGACCGTTGGATCGGTTGTCACCAGTGCCGTTGGTATTCGTGAACGCTCCTTGGAGATGAGCAGCGCATCTGACGACCTGTCGCGCCGGACCGAAAATCAGGCCGCGACGCTGGAACAGACTGCTGCCGCGCTTGACGAACTGACGGCCAGCGTGCGGTCCGCTGCCGATGGCGCGCGTGAGGTGGAATCTATCGTCGGTAACGCCCAAGATGACGCCATTGCCAGCGAACCCGTGGTCCAAAAGGCGGTTGCCGCGATGACCGCCATCGAAAAGTCATCTGATGAAATCTCGCAGATTGTCGGCGTGATTGATGACATCGCCTTTCAGACCAATCTACTCGCGCTCAATGCGGGGGTCGAGGCGGCACGTGCGGGCGATGCCGGGCGGGGTTTCGCTGTCGTGGCATCAGAAGTGCGCGCCCTGGCGCAACGCTCCTCTGAAGCGGCCAAGCAGATCAAGACGTTGATCGCCGGCAGTTCTGATCAGGTCGCCAATGGCGTCAGCCTGGTTGGCGAGGCTGGCGAAGTCCTGACGCGCATCGCCAAACATATCAGCCATATCTCTGGCCTGATTTCGGAAATTGCGGCGGGTGCCGCGGAACAATCGACAGGGCTGGCTGAGATCAACATCGGGGTCACGCAGTTGGACAAGGTGACACAACAAAACGCCGCCATGGTTGAACAAGCCACAGCAAGCAGCCATGCCCTGAACGCGGAGGCTGGCAATCTTGGTGAACTTGTTGCGCGGTTCCAGCTGGACAACAATTCCAGCCACTCTGTCGCGCCGATGCCGCATCCGGCAGAAAATGTCATGATGTTCCAATCTCCACGCAGCCAACAGAAATCCGCCAAAGCGGTCCCTGCGGTGATGAACGGGACGCATGGTAGGACCAACAGCATGGGTGCCGACGACTGGCAGGACTTTTAGGTTGGAATTGGCGGGTGGCATCGCTGGCCGCCTCTGCCTAAATCAGCCGCGCCCCACAGCGCGGACCAGCGATATTGTCACTGCAAGGGTGTCGTTGGCGCCGCGCTGCCGCAAAGAATGATCTTTCGGAATATCGCCCGTGCGGGCGTGCGCTCACATCTGATTGGCTGGCATTGGCGTTGAAATCGAAAGCCTCATGCGCTTTTGCAAATTGGTCATGCAGGCGTGCGCGCCGGTATGCTGGCGCGCAGTATCTGTGCGCCGCCTGACGTATGTCCGCAGGCCCCATTGGCCTGATTGCGGGGCGTGGCGTCACCTTTGGTGGTTTGGCGCATGTGTTTTGTCGTGCGGTCAACCGGCCAAAGGCGACTGTACCGCCCGCCGCCAATAAGGTGTGCTATTCAAACCTGCGTCACCGCCGGCTTTGCAACAGCGCCAGATTTCATTGCGCTCATGAGAATGCGGCCGCCCACAAGATTGAGCCTTGGCCGCGCTGGATTTGCTATGCCATCCACCGCTGACTGCGGCCGCGATTTGACAAAGCGTCGCTTTCGACGCTTAACCGTTTGACAGCACGGTCCGGACCGCTATTTTCGCACGACGAAACGCTGACGGGTGTCGTTTGTACGACATGCGGCAGCTTTGTCTTATCATCCGGGAGGAATTCGATGATCAAATCTATTCTTGGCACATCTGCCATCGCACTTGTGGCGGCCTTGCCAGCATTGGCACAAGAGGTTGACCGCACGGACTGGCCGACCAGCTTTACCGTTGGTACCGCATCGCAGGGCGGCACGTTTTTCGTCTATGGATCGGGCTATGCCAACCTGATTTCCGAAGAGCTGGGCGTGACCGGCGGCGCCGAAGTCACCGGCGGACCCATGCAGAACATGGCATTGGTCCACACCGGTGAAGCCGCGATGGGCATGACCACGATGGGCCCAGCACAGGTCAGCATCCAGGGCAAAAGCCCGCTGGCACCCGGTCTGGAAATGACCAATGTCTGCGCGCATTTCCCGATGTATGAAACACCGTTCCATGCAGTGGCTCTGTCCAGTTCCGGCATCACCGCGCTGAGCGAGATCCCTGCAGGATCGCGCATCGGCTTTGGCCCAGCTGGCTCGACTGGCGATACCTACTTCCCTGAAATGATGACTGCGCTTGGCATCGAGTACGAGCGTCGCAACGGGGGCTGGAACGATCTGGGCGGCCAGTTGCAAGATGGCTTGATCGACGTCATCGGCTTTGCCGCCGGTGTGCCGATCCCTCAGGTTGCCGAGCTTGAGGCGTCCAACGATGTCAACATCATCGAATTCACCGCCGAAGAACAGGCGCTGATGACCTCGCTGTTCCCTGTGTCGAATTTCGACATTCCGGCCGGCACCTATGCCAGCCTGACCGAACCCGCGCGCGCGGTGTCGATGTGGAACTTTGCCATCGTCAATTGTGATCTGCCCGAAAGCTTTGTCTACGAAGCAACGCGGGTCATCATGGAAGACAACGCACGGATGATGCAGATCCATTCGTCAGCGGCAACGACCGTATTCGAAAACTGGGATAAAAACACTGTCATCCCTTGGCACCCCGGTGCTGCACGTTGGTTCACCGAAAACGGTGCAACCATTTCTGCGGACATGATCAAGTAATAAACACATCAGGGCCGGCGCAAATAGCACCGGCCCTAATTTGACAGGCGTTGTGCCTGCCATGCCGGGGCCTTGCCCCGAATTTCATGAGGGAAACTGGGTAATGGCCAAGGCCGATATTTCGAAATTTGATGATGACACCGGCCCGCTGGTTGCCGAAGGTGCGGACGAAGAAGTCATTGAATACAACCGCCGCCTTTACGAAGGCTGGGTGCGTTGGGCCATGGCTGCCGCGCTTGCGATCTATGCGTTTTTTCATATTGCCGCACTGAACGGCCTATCGATCCGCGACATGACAGGCGGGGTGGTCAACCTGCCGTTCCTGCCGCGTCTTCCGATGGAATCCTGGACTTACCGGACCGTGCATATCGCGGGGGCCACGGCGCTTGGGTTCTTGATGTTTTCGGGTACGTCCTTTAGCGAGCGGACCGGCACGGGCCGTGACCGGTTGTTCAGCTATCTGGCCTATGCGCTGATGATCCCGGCCTTGTTTTCATTGGGCGTGACCTTCTGGTTCCAAAGCCTCATCGCGGCTGGCACATCTTGGAACGGGATGGACCCGACGATCCAGTTCAACGAACGCTGGCTGTTCGGTATCCCGTTGATCGGGGCGACCTTTGGCGCGATTGCGCTGTCTTGGGTGCATCAGCGCCCGCGCACGCGGGTCAATCCTGCCGATTTGGTGTTGGTTGTCGCGGCACTGGCGGTGGCCAGCTATCTCGTCACGATTTACAACACACCGATACGGGCCACGACCGGCACATCCTTTGCGCCATTGGGCATATCACTGGCGGGGATCGCAGGCACCGCGCTGATCCTGGAATTGACACGGCGGGTAACGGGGTTGGCGCTGCCGATCATCGCGGGGATTTTCCTGATCTATGTCTGGCTGGGGCATCTGGCACCTGGCGTGCTGAATTCGCCACAGATCGCGTTGCAGCGGTTTTTCAGCCAAGTTTACACCGATGTCGGCATTCTGGGCCAGACGACCTCGGTATCCTCGACCTATATCATCCTGTTCATTATCTTTGCGGCTTTTTTGCAGGCGTCCAAGGTGGGTGAATATTTTATCAACTTTGCCTTCGCCCTGACCGGCCGGCAGCGCGGCGGGCCTGCCAAAGTGGCCATCTTCGCCTCGGGGCTGATGGGTATGATCAATGGCACGTCCGCGGGCAATGTCGTGGCCACCGGCAGCCTGACGATCCCGCTGATGCACAAGGTCGGATATGATAAAAAGACATCCGGCGCGATCGAGGCTGCGGCATCGACCGGCGGACAGATCATGCCGCCGATCATGGGGGCAGGGGCCTTTATCATGGCCGAGATCACGGGTATTCCATATCAGGAAATCGCCATCGCGGCGATCATCCCGTCGATCCTGTATTTCGCATCGGTCTATTTCATGGTCGATCTGTCAGCCGCGCGCATCGGCATGACGGGCATGCGGGCAGAGGAATTGCCCAAGGTCAAAGCGATGATGAAACAGGTGTTCCTGTTCTTGCCGATCATCATCCTGATCGCGGCGCTGTTCGCGGGGTATTCGGTGATCCGTGCGGGCACTTATGCCACGGCGGCGGCGGCGGTGGTTAGCTGGCTGACACCTTACCGGATGGGGGTGCGGTCGGTTGCCTATGCGTTCCAGATCGCGGGCAGCATGTCGATCCAGATCATCGCGGTCTGCGCATGTGCCGGTATTATCGTTGGGGTGATTTCGTTGACAGGGGTCGGCGCGCGGTTTTCCAACCTGCTGCTGGGCCTTGCAGGCGTCAGTCAGTTGCTGGCGATGTTCTTTGCCATGGTGATCGCGATCCTTTTGGGGATGGGGATGCCGACGACAGCGGCCTATGCGGTTGCGGCCTCGGTGGTGGCACCGGGCCTGATCCGGCTGGGGATTGACCCGCTGACGGCGCATTTCTTTGTGTTCTACTTTGCCGTTGTCTCGGCCATCACACCACCCGTGGCACTTGCCAGCTATGCCGCCGCAGGCATTTCCGGGGCAGACCCGATGGCCACATCCTTTGCGTCGTTCAAGATCGGGTTGGCTGCGTTCATCGTGCCGTTCATGTTCTTTTACAACGGCGCCTTGTTGATGAACGCCCCATGGCTGGAAATCCTGCAGGCGCTGACGACGGCGCTGGTCGGGGTGTACTTTCTGGCTGCTGCTGTGCAGGCCTGGCTTTGGGGCAAGGCTGCAGGGCCGCTGACCAGGGTCGGTCTATTGGTCGCGTCCTTGTTCATGATCTCGGGAGGGTTGTTGACGGACCTCTTGGGCCTTGGCATTGCGGTTGGCCTGATCTTGATCAACCGCACGTTCGGACCTGACAGCAAGACACCGCTTGTGCAGGGCCGGGCGGACTGACCCATAAAAAGGGTGCGGATTGCCGCGCCCTTTTTATTTGGCATGACGATCAAGCTGACGGTTGGCGTGATGCCACGCCAGACAGGACAATCAGCCGCGTCCCCTTGGTTTGTGGTTAAGGTATTTGCCCAGAGATCGCGGCAGAAGCTGAGTTGCCAGCGCCTGCGATACTGCCCAGAACACTTGCTGCAAGCAGCCCGTTGCCTGACAAATAGCCGCTGTCCGATGTCCCTGATACGCCCACCGCAGCGCCGCCTGTCGCATATAGGTTTTCAAACAATGCGCCCGATGTTGTTTTGACGCGTGCGGTTTCAGGGTCGATGTCCAGACCGCCTTGGGTGTGGAACAACGCGCCGGTAACTTTGACCGCGCAAAACGGACCGCAAAGCGTTTGGCCCGACCATGTGCGCCCAAAGGCATCTTGGCCCTGTGCAGGGCGTGTGGCCTTGGCGTGGCCAAGGCTGCCTTTGGCAAAGCCGCATTTTGCGTCAAGCGCATCCAGTGTATCGGCCCAGATCACCGCGCCTTGGCTTTCGGCATTTTTGAAATCGGCAAACTGGCGGGCGATGTTTGCAATACGGGCGTCAAAGATCGACCATGCATAGCCGCCATCTTGGCCCAAGACGGCGCGCGCGGCTTCGGAATAGCCCTGCGCTTCGTTCCAAAAGCGCTGGCCGGTCTTGTTAACTTGAAATCCGCCTTCGGTAATGACCGCCCATGTGATCAAAATACCATGTGGATGGGCGACATTGCCGTGGCCTTGATACGCGCCCAAATGCTGGGTGGCCGCGCCAAGCTGTTCGCCCCATAAAATCGCATCGCCGTTATTGCCGTCATGGCCAAACCACAGGCCCTTGTCGATCTCGGGCATGTAGCGGCTGACCATCGCGCGGTTGCCGCCAAAGCCGTTACAGGCCAGAATGATCCGCTGTGCGCCAATCGTTTCGATTGCGCCATCGGGGCGCATGACTTGGGCGCCAGACATCCGCGCGCCTTGCGCATAAAGCGTCACTGCGCGGCGTTCGCAGATCAACGGGATGCCAAGATGTTCGATCCGGCCACGCAGGGCGTTGACCAGTTCTTCGCCCGATCTGCTGGGCAGGCCATGCATCCGGCGGCGCGCATGTCCGGGATAGTCGAAATCAGTGACGACCGAAAACGGCAGGCCGTGGGTCTGGCAAAGCCAGTCAATGACGGATGCCGCATTTTGCGTCAGCACATCGACCAGCGCTTGGGCGTTTTCGCCATGCGCCTTTTTCTGGATGTCTTGGGCGAACAGGCGGGCGTCATCGGCGATCCCTGCCTGTTGTTGCAGCTGTGTTCCGGCGGCGGGGATCAAACCGGCGCTCAGCGCGGTTGAACCTGACGGCAGGGCGTCTGCCTCGATGACAAGGACGTCTTGGCCTGCTTCATGCGCGCGCAAGGCGGCGATCATCCCCGCAGCACCGGCCCCGATCACCAGCGTGCCGACGTCGATGTCGTATTCCGCCAGCGGCGCTGCGATATCAGGATGTGCCATCAAAGCGTTTTCCCATCGCCAGCATATCGGGCGTGCCAAGCACGGCGTTCAGCCCGTTAAAATCATACATCCGGTCGGCAAAGGGTGTGTTTGATCCGGCATCTTTCAGGCTGCGGTAATAATCATGGGCGGTGCGCGCCAAGGACCGCACAATACCGCCGGGAAAGATGACGATATCAAAGCCTAGATCCTGCAAGGCCTGTGCAGAAGAAATCGGCGTGGCACCGCCTTCGACCATATTGGCCAGCAATGGAACCTGACCTTTGAATGTGGTGGCGATATGGCCCAATTCGGCGTGATTGCGCGGGGCTTCGATGAACAAGACATCGGCCCCTGCATCGATATAGCGACCCGCGCGGTCAATCGCGGCATCAATGCCTTCAACGGCGATGGCATCGGTGCGGGCGATGATCAGCGTATCATGGCGGCGCGCATCGGCCATGGCCGCGATTTTCCCCGCCATTTCTGCCGCCGAGATCAGGGATTTATCCGACAGATGCCCGCAGCGTTTGGGATAGGTCTGGTCTTCGATCTGAACGGCGGCAGCACCAGCGCGTTCATAGGTCAAGATCGTGCGGCGCGCATTCAGCGCGTTCCCGAAACCGGTATCGGCATCCATGATCACAGGCAAATCGGTGCGATCCGCGATCAAGGCCATGGTGTCGGCCATTTCGCTGGCGGTGCTTAGCCCGATATCGGGGCGGCCCAAGCGGGTATAGGCAACGGCAGCGCCCGACAGATACAGCGCCTCGAAACCGGCATCTGTGGCGATGGCGGCGGTCAGCCCGTCATAGACGCCTGGTGCGATCAGGATGTCCGGCTGGCTTAGGCGCGCGCGCAGGGTCATTGGGGGGCTCCGATTTCGGCTGTGGCTTGGGCGCAGGTCAGAATGCGCGTCACCGTGCCAAGCGACACCAGCGTGGCGTCATGCACGTCACTGTTGAATGCCGCACAACCATCGGACAGCATCACTGTGTGAATGTCGCGCAGATGGGCATCGCGCAGCGTGCTGGCCACGCCGCCATTGGTGACAATACCGCCCACGATCAAGGTTTCGATCTGCATGGCGCGCAAGATATATTCCAGCCGCGTCTGATAAAAGGCGGAATAGGCGACCTTTTCAATGGTGAAATCGGCTGGTTTCAGCGTCTCGACCAGATCATGACCAAAACCGCCGGGGGTAAAATCGCCTTTGGTCAAAAAGGGTCGCAACTTTTGCAAATGGGCCGAAATCAGCGGCGCGCCGTCGCGCCCGGGAACCAAGGTGAATTGCGCCGAAATATAAATGCCACCCGCTGCGACAAGCGCGTCGCGCAAGGGCGCAATCCGTGCAGGCAGGGCGGTGATGGCGTCGGCTGTTTGGCCCGCGCGGCCATAGGCACCTTTGGGGTGCAAAAAATCGTTCTGCAAATCAATCGTCAACAGGGCGGTGCGCTGCGGGTTCATGGGGTTTTCCTTTCGATCAAGGTATTGCCGAACTGATCCACCGTGCCTGTCAGGTCTGGTTCAATCAAGACTGTGGTGTCGGGCTGTTCCAAAATGGCGGGGCCGGAAATGACCGCCCCTATGGGCAGCGCAAGGCGGGCGTAAATCTGGGTTTCGTGCCATTGCCCGCCGAAATAGACCTGCCGCGTGCCGCGCAAAGCTTCGGCGACCGATCCGCCTTTGGGGGCCAGCGTGGACAGATCAAAGCGCGGACGCTTACCTGTTACCGCCGAGCGCAGATTGATCACGCGCCGCACACCACCGGCAAGCAAACGCCCATAGGTCGCGCGATATGCGGCATCAAAGGCATCGCCAATCGCGGCTTGGGTGGGTGCTATCACGACACCATCTTGCACGGTGACCGCCAGTGGCACGCTGACCGTATGGGTCTGGCCCAGATACGCCATATCGAGGGTGAATGATGTCTCGCGGGCTTGGAATGTCGTGCGTGACGCGTCCAGCATCGCAAGCCCATCGGTCACATGGCGCTGCATATGGGCGGTGACAGCGGCAATATCGATCCCGTCCAGCATCGCGTTCAGCGTTTGCACGAAATCCTGACGCATGTCAGCGATGACACAGCCCATGGCCGATGTCACACCGGGGTAACGCGGTACGATGGCGCGGGCCAATCCGACCTCGTGTAGCATCGCGCCGGCATGTAAGGCACCGCCGCCACCAAAGGGCATAAAAGCAAAGCGTTTGGGATCAAAGCCGCGTTCAACCGAGACCAACCGCAGCGCGCCCGCCATACGGCTATTGGCAACGCGCAAGATCGCCTCGGCGGCGGTCAGCGCGTCAAGGCCAAGCGGTTTGCCGACATGTTCGGCAATCGCTGCCTTTGCGGCATCGACATCAAGGCGCGTCAGCTTGCCACCAATCGGGTTATCAGGATCAATCCGGCCCAACACGACATTGGCGTCAGTGACGGTGGGGCGGGTATTGCCTTGGCCATAAGCCACAGGTCCGGGGGTAGAGCCTGCGCTTTCGGGGCCGATATTGAGCAAGCCGCCTTTATCCACCCAAGCGATTGATCCGCCGCCTGCGCCAATTGTCGTGATCTCGATCATGGGTGAGCGCACGACCATGCCAAAATCAATCGCGGTTTGCTGGCTTAGCATGCTTTGGCCTTGCGCGATCAGTGATACGTCAAAAGACGTGCCGCCCATATCGCCGGTAATCACATCGGGAAAACCCGCCGCCTGCGCGATATAGCCTGCGGCGACCACACCCGCCGCTGGACCTGACAGCGCGGTGCGCACCGGCAATCTGGTCGCGGTGTCCACATCCATCACGCCGCCGTTTGACTGCACGATCAGGAATTCGCCAGCAAAGCCGCTGCTTTTGAGCGCGGTTTCAAGGCGTGCCAGATAGCCCGACACTTCGGGTTGCAGATAGGCATTCAGGGCGGTGGTTGAAAAACGTTCGAATTCGCGGATTTCGGGTAAAATCTCGGACGAGCAAGACACATGCGCATTGGGCCAGATGTCGCGTACCGCAGCCACGGCCAGCGTTTCATTTTCGGGGTTGGCATAGGCATTGGCAAAAAGCACGGCAACAGCGATGCAGCCGTCATCAAGCAGCTGTCGGGCGGCGGCCCTGACCGCATCCAGATCAACCGGCACACGGATCGTGCCATCCGCCAGCGTGCGTTCAGGCACTTCGAGGCGTTGGGCGCGGTCAACGATCGGGGTAAAATCGCCGCGCAAACCCCATGTGCGCGGACGGTCACGGCGGCGCATTTCCAAAACATCGCGCAGACCGCTGGTGGTGATGACGCCGATCTTGGCACCTTTGCGTTCCAGCAGCGCATTTGTGCCTGCCGTCGTGCCATGCACAACCACAGACACTGTGGCCAGATCGTCCACGCGCGCGCCAATCCCGCTCAGGAACCCTGCGGATTGATCGGGGCGCGAGGTTGGCACTTTGGCGACTTCGGCCAGCCCGCTTGCTTCGTCGAGCACAAAGATATCGGTGAATGTGCCGCCGACATCGACGCCGATCATTTTATGGGTGGGTATCTTGGTCATTGGGTCACCTTTCGCCATGCGGTCCCATAGGCTGCGTCCGCTTTTTCTGCGCTGACCAATCCGGCCGCGACATCGCGCGCCACGGCAGCGGGCGTGCGCTGCGATGCAGGGCCATAGCCGCCACCACCGGGTGTTTCCAAACGCACGGATTGGCCTTTTTTCAGTTGGATACCGACCATTTTTGACGCCATGGGCGGGCTGTGCCAGCCATCGTCTTGTTCATAGTGAAACACATTCAGCGCCGCATCACCGCCACCGGCGACACCGGCAGGGGCATGGCGGCCGCGTTCGCCAAACAAGAACGCCTTTGCGCCATTCCCTTCGAGAACTTCGATCTCGTAGATCGCGCCAAGGCCGCCGCGATGGGTGCCAACGCCCGCGCTATCAGGGCGCAAGGCCCATTGTTTGAACATCACCGGATAGGCGGCTTCGAGGATTTCCATTGGCGGGATTGTTGCGGTCGAAATCGGCGCATTGCCGTGGTTTAGCCCGTCGCCGTCCAATGATCCGCCATGGCCGCCGCCGTAAAAGCTGAACATGACCCAAGGTTTGCCGTTATCGCGGGTGCCGGAAATCGACAGCGCGTTGATCGTGCCATAGGCATTCGCCACCACGCGGTCAGGGGCGGCACCGGCGGCGGCGGTAAAGATCACGTCGATCATGCGCAAAATCGTTTCGGTATAACCGCCAACGGGCGCAGGGAAGGGCGCAGATAACAGCGATCCTTGCGGTATTTTCACCGTGATCGGGCGCATCACGCCTGCGTTTGCGGGCAGCGCGGGAAAGATATGTTTGATCGCCACATAGGCGGTGGCCACTGCTGTGGGCAGGGCAATATTCACCGGCCCTGCACAACGCGGCGCTGTGCCTTCAAAATCAAGCGTCATCGTATCGCCCGAAATTTCAAGCGTCACGGTGATTGGCAGCGGTGTGTCGGTGATACCGTCATTATCAAGGTAATCGGTTGCGGTCCAACGCCCGTCGGGCAGCGCAGTCAATTCGGCGCGCATCAAGGTTTCGGCGCTGTTTTGCAGCGCGTCCAAGGCTGCGCGCACGGTGGCTGCGCCATATTCGGCCAGCAATTCATCCATCCGGCGCACACCAAGATCAAGCGCGCCCAACTGGCCATTCAGATCACCCTGCGCCGATTGCGGCAGGCGTGTATTGCGCATCAAAATGTCGATAATATCAGTCTGGACCACACCAGCCTTGGCCAAGCGCACGGGCGGCAGAATGAAGGCTTCTTGAAACGCATCGGTGGCAGCGGGGTTGTAATTGCCCGGAACAGCGCCGCCGACATCATGCCAGTGACCCACCGACGCCAGATAGCAGAACAATTTGCCGTCGTAATAATAAGGCCGCACAAGGCGCATATCGCTGAGGTGTGTGCCGCCCAGATGGGCATCGTTAAAGATATAGATATCACCATCGGCCAGATCGCCATTTTCGGCGGCTTTGTCGATCACGGCTTTGACTGCAAAGCTCATGACGCCGACAAAGATCGGCAGGCCCGATTTGCCTTGCACCAAAGTGTCACCCGATACCGCGTGATACAGGCCATGGCTTGCGTCATGGGCTTCTGCGATGATCGGGTTAAACGCGGCGCGAAACAGGGTCGCGTCCATTTCATCGGCAATTTGTTCCATCCGGCCTGCCAGCACGGCCAATGTGATGGGATCAATATCTGTGGTCATGTCGTCTTTGCCTTATGCTCGGATATATCGTTCCAGACGTCTTGGCGCGTTAGCAGCCCGTTTGTGACCTCAAACCGGTCGATGAAACGGATGCCCGCAAAGGCGGTGCCATCGGGCCATTCCCCGCTCAGCGTGCCGTGGCAATACACAACGGCATGGGCGTCCGCTGATTGCAGTGCTTCGAATCCGGCATAGGTTTTGGTCACAAAGCGGTAACGCGGTGCGGCCCATGCGACCAGATCCTCGAGTTTGTGCATCTGTTTGTTGCCCGGAAAGGTCATGGTGAAATCGACACCAAGAAAGCCGCGCGCGGCGTTGAGATCACGCATTTCCATCGCGGTCAGAAACTGGCGCACGATACTGATCTGGTCGGGCTGTGCAGGGGCAGGGGTGCGGTGGGTGCGCCCGCGCATGTAATCTGCGCGCGGCATCTCGTGGATCATGACGGTGACAGCGTCGGGTGTCGCTGGCACAACGATTCGCACCGCATCTGTCAGGGCTTGGCCCAAACGGGTTTTGTCATCGTCACTATATCCTTCAAGGATATGAAGTTCGATTATTGGCATGCCATCCTCCCTCAAACCTGTATTTTTTATAATACAGATACGACTATCTGAACAGAACAAATATAATCATGAAATGCGTACAGGTTTCTTGCATTTGTAGAAATCGTCGCTAGGCTCGGCACGAAGAGGGACCAATCAGCAATGTGTGCAAAGCCTGTCGATACAGCCGCAAAAAGCCTTCCAGAGGGGGGTAAAGCGCGTCGGGTGTATTTGCAGTTGCTTGATGGGATCACGCGCGGGACATACCCCGATGGCGCGGCACTGCCCGCAGAACAGCGGCTTTGTGTGGAATTGGGTGTCTCGCGGGTGACGCTGCGCCGCGCTTTGGATGCATTAGAGGCCGAAGGGCTGATTGACCGCCGCGCAGGGGCTGGCACACGGGTGCGCACCCCGCAGCAAAAGCCCAAGATGTCGGCGGATTTTTCAACGTTGATGCCGCAGCTGGTGCAGATGGGCCATGAAACAACCGCGCGGTTGTTGTCGTTCAGCTATGGCGTGCCGCCTGCCGCGGTGGCCAATGCGATGCGGATATCGCCAACGGCGCTTGTGCAAACGGCAACGCGGCTGCGCTTGATCGACGGGCAGCCGTTTTCGCATCTGACGACCTATGTGCCGGAACATATTGCGCGGAATTATTCGGAATCCGAACTGGCGACATCGCCCCTGTTTCGCTTGCTTGAACGGTCCGGTGTCGAGGTTGAAACCGCCGATCAAAGTGTCAGTGCCACATTGGCTGGTCCCGAAGTGGCGGGCCATCTGGGGTTAAGTGTCGGCGCGCCGCTGTTGACGCTGAACCGTGTTGTGCGCGACGCCGAAGGGCGCGGTGTGGAATATCTGGCCGCGCTTTACCGGCCTGACATGTTCAAGCTGCAAATGACGCTGAGCCGCGTTGGCGCAGGCGATGCGCGCCATTGGGAACCGGTGGTCAACCCCACCCGTGCGGAGGCCGCAGAATGACCCTTGCGCGCAGTTTGATGGACAAGCTGTGGGATGCGCATGAAGTGCTGCGCCGCGATGATGGCACGTCTTTGCTGTGGGTTGACCGGCATCTGGTGCATGAAGGATCGCATCACGGTTTTGCCAAACTGGCGGCGCGCAATATGGCGCTGGCCGCACCGGAATTGACCTTTGGCGTTGTCGATCATTATGCGCCGACCCGTGCGGGCGATGTGGCCCCTGATATTCGCCGGATGATCCAGACTTTGGGCGATAATGCCCGCGCGGCAGGGATCAGATTGTTTGATCTGCACGACCCCGAACAAGGTATTGTGCATGTCATCGGACCCGAACAGGGCCTGACCTTGCCCGGTTTGCTGATCAATTGCGGCGATAGCCATACATCGACGCATGGCGCGTTCGGGGCGCTGGCCTTTGGCGTTGGTGCGACGGAAGTGACCCATATCCTTGCCACGCAAACGGTGTGGCAAAAGCGGCCAAAGACGCTGCAAATCACCTTTGACGGGGCTTTGGGCGCAGGGGTAACGGCCAAGGATATGGCGCTGCATTGGATCGCTGCATTGGGCGCGGATGGCGCGCAGGGGTTTGCGGTGGAATATGCCGGTGCCGCCGTGCGCGCGCTGAGCATGGAAGGGCGCATGACCTTGTGCAACCTGAGCATCGAAGGCGGCGCGCGCATGGGCATGATCGCGCCTGATGATGTGACATTCGCCTATCTCAAGGGCCGCCCTTTTGCGCCTGTGGGGGCCGCATGGGATGCAGCGGTCGCAGATTGGCGGCAGTTACATTCGGATGGGGACGCGGTCTTTGACCGCCATGTCAGCATTGATGCATCCGCCATTGCCCCCACCGTGACTTGGGGCACATCGCCCGAGGATGCTTTGCCCATCACAGGCCATGTGCCGCGCGCTGATGGGGGCAAAGATATCGGCGCGACGCTGGATTATATGGGGCTGGATGCAGGCATGGCTTTGACGCAGATCGCGATTGATCAGGTCTTTATCGGGTCTTGCACCAATGGCCGGATCGAAGATTTGCGCATGGCGGCCAAGGTGCTGGCAGGCCGGCAGGCGGTTGTGCCAGGTCTGGTATCGCCAGGATCGGCATTGGTGAAAAAGCAGGCCGAAGACGAAGGGCTTGCGCAGATTTTCGTGCAGGCCGGTCTGGAATGGGCCGGTGCTGGCTGTTCGATGTGTGTCGGCATGAACGGTGATCTGGTTGATGCGGGCAAGCGTTGCGCATCATCGACAAACCGTAATTTCAAAGGGCGGCAAGGGCGCGGGGCGCGCACCCATCTGATGAGCCCTGCAATGGTCGCCGCCGCCGCGCTTACTGGACATTTGACCGATGTGCGCCCCTTGCTCGAGGGCCGGATATGAGCGGCTGGCAAACCCTGACAGGCAGCGCCATTGCCCTGCCCGAGGCCAATATCGACACTGATCAATTGATCCCCGCGCGGTTCATGTCACAGCCGCGCAGCGCGGGTTATGGCGGGTTTTTGCTGTATGACGCGCGCCAAGCGAACCCCGACCACCCGCTGGACCGGTATGCCGCCAAAGTGTTGGTGGCGGGGCGGAATTTTGGCAGCGGCAGCAGCCGTGAAGCGGCGGTTTATGCGCTGGTCGATTATGGCATCAGGGCGGTCTTTGCACCCAGCTTTGGCGATATCTTTGCGGGCAATGCGGTGAACAACGGCTTGCTGACCGCGCAGATCGACGATGATGTGGCCGCATTTTTGGTGGCCACAATGGCGGGAAATGCCGCGGCAGCGCAGATTGATCTTGGCACAGGGCGCGCCACGATTGCGGGGCAAGACATCGGCTTTGATCTTGATCCGGTGCGCCGCCAGAAATTGATAAATGGCTGGGATGATATTGATATGACCGCGCAATATTCCGACCAGATAACGACGTTTCGCGCAGCACATTTTGCCGCGCATCCATGGGCAATGCCCGCCACGTAAATCACCACCAAAGGCGTAAATGCGCCACTCAATAGGGAGAAAGACCAAATGAAACACACATTATTCGGCGGTATCTTTGCCGCAACAGCACTGGCCAGTTCGGTCTATGCGCAAGAAACGATCACCGCCGTTCATGCGTTTCCTGAATCGCTGATCTATACGCAATCGTTTCTGGAATTCGTCGAAAAGCTAAACGTTGCAGGCGAAGGCGTGATCCAGATCGAAGTGCGCGGCGGACCCGAAGCGATCGGCATGTTCCAACAGCCTGATGCTGTGCGTTCTGGCGTGGTTGACATGGTCTATACGCCCGGCAGCTTTTATGCCGGTGCTTTGCCAGAAAAAGACGCGCTTGTGACATCAAACAGGGTTGCATCGGAAGTGCGCGAAAATGGCGGGATCGCCCTGATCGACGAAATTCACCAAGAAAAGATGGGCGTCAAATACCTTGGTTGGTTTGATTCCGGCGTTTGCTATAACTTGTGGACGCGCGAAGCCCCGACATTGGACGCGGGCGGCAATCTGGATGTTTCGGGCCTAAAGCTGCGCGGGAATGCGGTTTATAACGCCTTCTTTACCGATTATCTGGGTGCGCAGGTGATCGATTTGCCAACCACCGAAGTCTATTCCGCGCTGGAACGCGGTGTGGTTGATGCGACAGGCTGGACCCAGATCGGTCTGATCGATCTGAAGTGGAACGAGTTCCTGAACTACCGCATCGAGCCTTGCTTTTTCTCGACCGATCTTGGTGTGATCGTGAACCTTGAAAAGTGGAACAGCCTGTCCGACGAGGCACGCACCATTCTGCAAGATGTCGCCATCGCGCATGAGGCGGAATCAGCCGCAAAACTGGGCGCATTGCGCGATTCCGATTTTGCAGCGCTTGACGCGGCCGGCATGCAAGTTGTCACCCTCGAAGGCGAAGCCGCCGAGGCCTATCTGGCGGCAGCCGTGTCCAGCACATGGGACCGCATGAAAACGCTGATGGCAGAAAGCCCACAAGGTGCGGACAACTTTGATCGGCTGATCGAACTGTTCTACGCCAACTAAAAACAAAGCGCGTCGGGGATCATCCCCGGCGCGCACTGCATATCGGGGGGGCGCAATGAACACGGTCAACAAGCTTTATCTGTGGGTGTTATACACGATGGCGGGTATCGCGGGGGCGATGCTGGTCTGGCTGATGATTTCGGTTGTGACCTCGGTTGTGATGCGCAATCTGGCGCTGCAACCTTTTGCATGGCTGTTCACCTCGTCTGAATATGCGATCCTTTACATGACCATGCTGGGCGCGCCGTGGTTGGTGCGCGAAAAAGGGCATGTGCATATCGAATTGGTCACTGCGGCCTTGCCTGCGCCGACGCGCCGTATCGTCAGCCGCAGTGTTGCGGCGGCTTGTGTCGCGGTCTGTGCCTTGCTGGCATGGAAGGGCGGTGAATTGATGCTGACCAATATTGCGCAAAACGATTTGGACGTGCGCGCCTATTATTTTCCCAAATGGATCCTGACTGCGGCTTTTCCGATCAGCTTTGGGCTGATGGCGATTGAGTTCGGCCGGTTTGTTTTTGGCACCGAACTTATGCACTCTGGCGAAGCAGGAATTCACGAATAATGGAATGGTTTGAAGCGCTTGGCCTGCTGATCGGCTCTATTTTAGTGTTGATGGCAATCGGGATGCCGGTTGCGCTGGCGTTTTTGGCGGCCAATATCATTGGTGCATGGCTGTTTATGGGCGGTGCGCGCGGTGTCACCTTGATGCTGAACAATGGCTTTGGCAGTTTGACGAATTTCGCGCTGGTGCCGATCCCGTTGTTTTTGCTGATGGGCGAGATTTTCTTTCACACCGGCCTTGGCGCGCGGATGTTCAATGCAATTGACAAGTTGCTGGGCCGGTTATCGGGGCGTTTAAGCTATGTCACCGTGCTGGGTGGTACGGCGTTTTCGACGCTGTCAGGGTCATCGATGGGGTCGACCGCGCTGTTGGGGTCGCTGATGGTCCCTGAAATGACCGCGCGTGGCTATAAAAAGAAAATGTCGATTGGTCCGATCCTTGGCACTGGCGGCTTGGCGATTATCATTCCGCCTTCGGCGCTTGCGGTGCTGCTGGCGACATTGGCGCGGGTTGATGTGGGGGCCTTGTTGATCGCGGGCATTATTCCGGGCCTTATTCTGGCGTGTTTTTACATTGCCACGATCTATATCCAGACCAAGCTGGACCCAGACGCAGCCCCTGCTTACGACGTTGAAACCTACAGTTTGGGGCAAAAACTGGGGCTGTTGTTCAAAGATATCTTGCCGATGTTGTCGGTCATGGTGCTGATCGTGTTCGGCATGGTGGGCGGCTTGATCACCCCGTCCGAGGCGGCCGCCTTTGGCGCGCTGGGTGTGTTGTTGCTGGCGGTGGTGTTTCGTTGCCTGACATGGGTGGCGCTCAAACGGTCGATCATCGGGGCGCTGCGCGTGAGCTTGATGGCCTATCTGATCGTGTTCGGGTCTGCGACATTCAGCCAGTTGCTGGCGTTTTCGGGGGCCAGTTCGGGGCTGGTGCGATGGGCGACATCCTTTGATCTGGCACCGATTGCGATGCTGTTGGTGATGTTTGGTGTGCTGTTGCTGCTGGGCATGTTCATGGAACAAATCTCGATGATGTTGCTGACCGTGCCGATCTTTTTTCCGCTGGCGCTGACGCTGGGGTTTGATCCGGTCTGGTTCGCGCTGATCATTCTTTTGGCGCTTGAAATCAGTTTTACAACGCCGCCGTTCGGGTTGTTGTTATTCGTGATGAAAGGGGTCGCACCCAAAGACACTACGATGCGCGAAATTTATGCCGCGGCATTCCCGTATATCGGGTGTTCAATGCTGTTGGTCTTTTTGCTGATCTTGTTTCCGCAATTAGCGTTGTGGCTGCCCAGTTTATAGCGGCGCTGTTCAGGTGGTTTGCACCAAAGCCTGCAGCCACGTTGCAAAAGCATCCATGGTTGCGCTTTGTGCGCGCGCCTTGGGACGGATCAGGGCGTAATAAGCGTTGCTTTGCAAGATACGCGGGTGGACCTTGTGCAGCGTGCCATTGGCCAATGCTTGTTCGGCGAAAATTGTCGGCAACAGCGCAATACCCAGCCCCGCCTGTGCGGCAGAAATCACCATGTCAAAATGTTGCACCCGTGGGCCTTGGGTGCGTTCAATCGGTGTGGCATCGGCACCGATAAACCAATCGTTCCACAATTCGGGCCGCGTTGCCAATTGGATCAGCGGATAGGTCGCCAGATCGGCGGTTGACAGAATAGTACCGCCCGCGACCAGCCGTGGCGCGGCAACCATGATCAGCTGTTCATCAAGCAAATGCGCGACATCGGTGTCTTTGCGTGCCAGTGCCGCGCGCTGGATCGCGCCGTCAAACGGGCTGTCGGTAAAGTCGATCGGATGCAGCGTTGACGCCAGATCGATCGACACGTCAGGATGCGCATCCAAAAAGCTGGGCAAACGCGGGATCAGCCATGTCGCGGCAAAAGTGGGCAGAACCGCCAGCCGCAAGACATCGCCGCCTTTGCCAAAGGCCATCGCCATTTTTGCCGACCTTTCCAGCACGGCCAGAATATCGCGGGCATCATGCACCAAGGCGCGCCCTGCATCCGACAGGATCAGCCGTTTGCGCACACGGTGAAACAGCAACACGCCCAAACGGTCTTCGAGGGTGCGAATGGACCGGCTGACTGCACTTTGGGTCAGGTTCAGCGTATCCGCCGCCTGTGAAACAGACCCAAGATCGCTGCAATAGACCAATGCGCGCAACTCTTGGATGGTGGGGGTGTGATTAGACCGGTTTGCCATAATATGCGTGAAACTCATCAAGTGTGGAATATCTATCGTTACCAAAGATCGCGCAGGCTTGCTAGTGTCGCGCAAAATTCAAAGGAAGCCGAAATGTCGCTGAAAGCCAAAGACGCCCCCGATCTGAACCGGTTCAATTGGGAAGACCCATTTTCATTTGACGCGCAGCTCAGCGAAGAAGAGCGCATGATGCGCGACGCGGCAAAGGCCTATGCGCAGGATAAATTGCAGCCACGGGTGATTGCCGCCTACCGCGATGAACAAACCGATGCGGACATCTTTCGCGAAATGGGTGCGATGGGGCTGTTGGGGGTGACGATCCCCGAAGAATACGGCGGTCTGGGCGGGTCTTATGTGTCTTATGGGCTTGTCGCGCGCGAAGTCGAACGTGTTGACAGCGGCTATCGGTCGATGATGTCGGTGCAAAGTTCGTTGGTGATGTATCCGATCTATGCCTACGGGTCCGAAGAACAGCGCCAGAAATATCTGCCCAAACTTGCGTCTGGGGAATGGATCGGGTGTTTTGGTCTGACCGAACCGGATGCCGGCAGTGATCCATCCGCGATGAAAACAACGGCGAAAAAAACCGCCACCGGCTATACGATTTCGGGCGCAAAAATGTGGATTTCCAACAGCCCGATTGCGGATGTTTTCGTGGTCTGGGCGAAATCGGAGGCGCATGGCGGCAAGATTCGTGGCTTTGTGCTGGAAAAGGGCATGAAGGGTCTGTCTGCCCCAAAGGTGGGTGGCAAATTATCGCTGCGCGCCAGTATCACTGGTGAAATCGTCATGGACGGTGTCGAAGTCGGCGAAGACGCGTTGCTGCCAAATGTCGAAGGTCTGAAAGGGCCGTTTGGCTGTTTGAACCGTGCGCGTTACGGGATCAGCTGGGGTGTTCTGGGTGCGGCTGAGTTTTGCATGCATGCGGCCCGCCAATACGGGCTTGACCGCAAGCAATTTGGCAAACCTTTGGCGCAAACACAGTTGCAACAGGTCAAGCTGGCAAACATGTTGACCGAAATCAGCCTTGGCCTGCAAGCCAGCCTGCGGGTGGGCCGTCTGCTGGACGAAGCCCAAGCCGCGCCTGAAATGATTTCGATCATCAAGCGCAACAATTGCGGCAAAGCGCTCGATATTGCGCGCATGTCACGCGACATGCATGGCGGCAACGGCATTTCTGAAGAATACCAGATCATGCGCCATATGGTGAACCTTGAAACCGTGAATACCTATGAAGGCACCCATGATGTTCACGCCCTGATCATCGGGCGCGCGATCACGGGCCTACAGGCGTTTTTCTAAAACCGGCGCGTCAGGAAAACTATGATGTCACCATTGCACGGGCTGAAAGTTGTTGAATTGGCCCGTATCCTTGCGGGGCCATGGATCGGGCAGACGCTGGCTGATCTTGGCGCCGAGGTGACAAAAGTCGAAAGCCCCGGTGGCGACGATACCCGCACTTGGGGGCCGCCGTTTGTGGACCAAAACGGCCAACAGACGGCGGCATATTTTTACAGCTGCAATCGCGGGAAAATCGGCCTGCGCGCTGATCTCAAAACGCCCGAAGGCATCGCCGCCGTCAAAGCGCTGGTGATGGATGCCGATATTTTTATCGAGAATTTCAAGGTGGGCGGGCTTGCGCAATACGGGTTGGATTATGCCAGTCTTTGCGCGCTGAACCCGCGCTTGATCTATTGTTCGGTCACGGGCTTTGGGCAAACAGGGCCTTTGGCGCATCTGCCCGGATATGATTTTTTGTTGCAAGGCATGTCGGGGCTGATGTCGGTGACAGGCGCGCCGGATGGTCCGCCGCAAAAGGTGGGTGTGGCTGTCACCGATATTGTGACAGGGCTTTATGGCACGATCGGTATTCTGGCGGCGGTCGCACAACGCCACACGACAGGCAAAGGCCAGCATATCGATATGTCCTTGCTGGATTGTGCCACAGCGCTTTTGGCCAATCAAAACATGAATTATCTGGTGTCGGGGCAATCGCCCACGCGCATGGGCAATGCGCATCCCAATATCTGCCCTTATGATGTCTTTGAAACTGCCGATGGGCATATCATTCTGGCGGTGGGCAATGACGGCCAATTCCGGCGCTGCTGCGATGTGCTGGGCTTGGGCGCAATCGGGCAAGACCCGCGCTTTGTGACCAACCAGCAGCGCGTCAAACACCGCGACGATCTGTTGCCGATCTTGGCAAAGGCCGCCTTGGCGCGGCAATCGGGTGATCTGCTTACGGCCTTTTCGGCGCAAAATGTCCCCGCAGGGCCGATCAATTCGGTGGGCGATAACCTGTCAAGCGCTCATGCCAAGGCGCGTGGTCTTGTGGTTGACCCCCAAGGCGTGAAGGGCGTGCGCACGCCGATCGTCTTTTCGGACGCAACCCTGACATTGGATCGCAGCGTCCCCGAATAGCGCTTTTCGGGTGGCGCTCCCATGACGATCTTGTCCCATAATGCTGCCCTCCATTCCTGAGATAAGATCGCACCATCAAGCCATCGGATCGACCACCTAGGCGATGAATGTAAAGTCAGCCGTTGCCAAATCCACGACACCCGTCAATGTGGCAATCACAATCGCCGCGCCATCACCTGTACCGTCGGCGTCAAAGCTCAAATCGCCCGTTGTCTGGTTGAACAGAAATGCCGCCTCAGCTGCGGTTGCCGACTGAGCCCCCGTGCCAGAGACAAATGCCACAAGCACAGACCCGGCAGCATCACCGTCGATGTCAAGGCTCGCGCCACCAGCAGAATAAGCAACAAAGCCTGCAACACTCGCCAAGTCTGCAGCCGAGAATTGCAATTTGTCCGTGCCAGCACCAAAAGCCGCGCCATCAGCAATCGTGGTGAAGTTGGTGATGATGTCACGGGCTTCGTTTGCCACATCAGTGTAGACAATGGTATCTAGACCGGTTCCCGGTGTAACGGTGTCCGCGCCGCCCCCGCTTGTGATTATGTCGTTGCCCGCACCAGCCGTGATTGTGTCGTCGTCAGCACCGCCCATGATTGTGTCGTTGCCAGCACCGGCGGTGATGGTGTCGTTACCGGCGCCGCCCATAATGATGTCATCACCAGTACCGCTCGTAATGGTGTCGTTACCGGCGCCAGCTAGGATGATGTTGGTACCCGAACCGCCGGTGATTGTGTCATTGCCAGCGTCGGCCGTCATAATATAGCTGGCGGCACCGCCCGTGAATGTGCCATTCACGCTCTGCTCTACGTTTCCCGCAGCCAGCGTATAGCTGAGATTGCCCAGCGTCAGGCCAGTCCCAACCAGTGCCGTGATCTGTGCAATCGTCGTGGCCGTGCCGCTCAGCGACACGGTCACATCTGTTGTGGCAAAATTGGCCGATCCCGCAACGATTGCCACAAAACCCGCAACATCGGCCAAGTTCCGCGCGCCAAGCGCTTGCTGACCGTCAGCCAGCGTATAGCTGAGATTGCCCAGCGTCAGGCCAGTCCCAACCAGTGCCGTGATCTGTGCAATCGTCGTGGTCGTGCCGCTCAGCGACACGGTCACATCTGTTGTGGCAAAATTGGCCGATCCCGCAACGATTGCCACAAAACCCGCAACATCGGCCAAGTTCCGCGCGCCAAGCGCCTGCTGATCCGCTTCCAGCGTATAGGTCACCACACCGCTTGTGGCTGGTCCGATCAGCATGAAATCGGCGATGGAAATGGCATCACCCGTGATGTCTAGGTCGCCAGACAAAGTGTTCGCCGCAAAGCCAGTCAAAGCCGCTGTCAGGTCGGATGCAGACCCGCTCAAAGCACCGGCCGTGGTATTGGCCCCTAGCGTGATCATGCCCGACGTCGCATTGTTGATGGCGATGAGCTGTGCCAGCGTTGCAGCCGCTCCACCTGCTGTCAGCGTCACGGTGTAATTGCCATCAATTGCGAGAGTGCTTTCGCTCGCAATATTTGCCGCAATAACGGCCACAAGCTCGGCGCTGGTCCCGCTGATTGCCGTCACTTCGTTCGCATCAACCGCGATCCGGGTTTTCGCGGCAAGACCCGTCAAATCGGTCGCCGCAGCGACGCCTGCATCCAGAGTGATTGTAATCGCATCAGTCACCAGCGTCGTCAGGCCACCATCGGCCGCGTTCAACGCAGCCGCCGTCCCAGTGATCGTCGCGGTCACGACACCGCTTGTCGCGGCAGCAATTGCGTTCAAGCCATGCGCAGTGGTCGTGCCAGTTACCGCAATCGTCGCTGCCTGTGCAGTGACCTTGGTTCCATCGGTGACCAGCGCAGCTGTGACTTGCGATTCACTCCCGGTGATTACGACAGCGTTCGCGACTGTCACCGTGCCAGTCGTGGCTGCGCCAATCGCCGACAAATCCGTGACCGTGACAGCCACCCCGTCAGCATCTCTCAATTCAGCAGTGAAAGCCGCCGGCGCCGTATTAAAAGCAGCGAGCGCTTGGACGACGTTTGCCGCTGTTCCATTGATGGCGGTGAGGCCCGTACCGACGATGGTTCCATTTGCGTTACCAGCGGCAATCTGGGCAATTTGATCTGCACAGGCTACACCGGCAAGCGTTGTGACGCCCGTTACACCAAGACCGGTAACCACAGTGTCCTCGGCAAGACCGGTCATGATCAGATGACCAGCGCCCGTCACCGCCATGCTGCTCAATACGTCCGCAGAGGCGGTGAGCGTCAGACCGTCGACCTGAATGCCCGATACGTCAGTGTTGACCGCGGTGACGCTATTGGATGCAGCCGTTGTGAAACGCAGAACACCGTCCTGCATCGTCATGGCGACATCTCCATAACCTTCGGCAAGCTTGAAAACCTGGCTTGACTGCGCGATCAAACGAAAGCCCGGATCAGCGGTGCCGCCCCCATCAGTAACGCCAGTACCGCCGCCACTGGCAGCACCACTACCTGCATCGCCAGTATCAGTTGCCGGACGCGCGCCAGCGGCAACGCCCGCACCCGTATCAGTTTCACCCGATGATGCGGCCGGGGCTTCGCTTGCGGGGCGCACATTCGATGTCACAATCGACATCTGAGCAGTAATTTGGTCAGTCGTGACAGATGCGCCTGCGGCAGCAGTCACGGTGATATTCCCAGCAGCGCCAAAGAACTGTATCGTCTGGTTCTGCACCAAGGTCGCCAGCTCTGTTGCTTCTGCAATCGAGTTCACGACAATCTCGATCCGGCCTGTCACGTCATTGCTCACAAGAACGGGGATTTCGCGCACCTGTACCAGCGTCAGCTTTACGCCAGAAGCAACTTCGACGCGGGTCACACCTGTGATGCTCGCCAACGTCGCATCAAGGGTGCCGGACGTTACTTTCAAAGTTCCAAAGTCGTCAATCGTACTGCCAGCCTGCAGCGTGACCACGTCATTGGCGTCTGTGAATTTAAACTCCAAGATCCCCGCGCCATCAGCGTCGAGCAGAATGCTGTAAGCATTATTCGCGGCGTCCGCCACGCTCAATGTCGCGACTGCTGCGCTTGGAAGGACAAAACCATCCACCGAGGTTGCCGAATAAACACCGTCCGCGCGGGATATAATGAGGCTTGCTCCTCCGCTCTGCGCCGACGCATCATCATCCTCATCACATGCAGCCAGTAGCAGAGTTGATACCGCCAGCGATGACCCCTTGGCTGTCTTTTTGACAACATTGGATTTCAGCACCGCGTGGACCCGCGCTTGCGCGGACGCATTGTTTGCCACCTTGGCCTTGGATATCGCTGTGTCGGTTACATAAATTTTCGCGTCGTTTCTCATGATAACTTTCGGTCTTTAAATTTTTTTGTTGTTATTATCGGACGAAACTGACTGCCGCGTGCATCAACGACGTGCTGGAATGTCAGCACGTTTTATTCAGCACCGCGCTGCCCATCACGCGGCGGCCAGGGGGATAGATTTTATATTGGCAACACCCGCGACCAGCGCTCGCAGCAAGCCACCCTTGCAAACGCAGAAAAAATGCTGAATAGTGTAAATCTGGCTGTTAGAACGTCAGCCACATCGCATTAAAATGATGCGATATGTCTTTTCCGTTTTATTTTGAATGCACGTTGGGATCTGCCTTTGCTTGTTCCCTGACAGGGCCTGACGCGGTCAACTCTGGTTGCTATGCTGATCATGGTGTAGAACCTCGTTATATACAGACGGTGTGAAAGCCTTGGAAAGGCAGTTAATTTAGAAACACCGATCGGTTATTAAGACAGATAAATCAGAATGCCTGATTGCCCGGCCTCCATCAGCATTTGTGGTAACAAAACCGCACAGATGTGGAAAAGTGACCGATAAACCGTCACATTCGATCTGGTTTCCGGGAATGCCCTGCTCGCCGACAAAGGAAATGAAGTAATAGCTAAAAAATTGATTCACATTTTTTAATTCTATTCATAATTGAGGTAATTTTATTTACGATACCTTCTTTTGCTGAAATTTATGAATGAAATATTGAGGGTTTTATGAAGAATTCAGAAATTAGCGGAACCCAACTTATCGAGCAGCTTCGACACGCGTTTCATGCCCGACTACGCAGCCAAATATTAAAGAAAAATATCTCTTTATCGCAATTGGCCAGATCGAGCGGTATCAGCCGTTCGGTTTTATCAGGATATATGAGAGATGACCCTGCGCTTCCAAATACGGCTAACCTGATGCGACTAGCGCAAGCACTGGATTGTGAACCAGGTGCATTCTTTCCGATGACATCTGCAAGCGAGCAGCGCAATTCAGTTTCGGACATTGTCAACATCAGCCTTGCCATGGTTGATGATAACCAATTGAAAGAAACACTAAGCAAGATCGCCGCCGCTACGGGCGAGTTTATCTATTATGTGCCCAACACGCTGCCAGATGCTCTCAAGACTGATGGGATATTTTCTTTTGAAGATCATGCAAACCCGAAAAGTGATAATCGGATATATATCGAAAAAATACGTTTGATGATTAGCCCGACGTTGAACGGGGTTATATTGATATCAGAGGAAACATTACTGGACCTTATACACCAACGCGGCATTTATGCCGGATTGTCAAAAAAGGTGTCTGATCAGCAGATGAACAGCCTTGTTGATGCATGCCATGAACAGTTTCCAAGTTGGCAAATCAAGGTATTCAGTCATCGAGATTTTAGAGTAAGTCCTTGCTTTCTAATTGGAAATTCTTTTCTGGTTCAGGAGTTCTTTAAGTACAATATTCAGATCGAAAGCGTACCCACCATTTTGGGGGTGCAGGCCAGTTTAAACACAATTCACCGCCTTGCGACCGATTTCCTGCACTGGATGGAGCAGAATACACTCCCGCAAACCGATATCCAAAAGGTTTGAAAGCCTAAAATAGTTCGGATCATTTCTGTTCACGACCTTACGGTGCCAGCTCAACATTGGCGCGGGTCATTCGCCTGTGCGATGCAGATGTGATTGCAAGTGGGACATGCCGCCGTGGCCCTGGCACGAGATGAACGCGTTCCATTCGCCCGCCTATTGCCCAAACACGATCTTGCTATTGTCGGCACCGATGCAGATGCGTCGGGTCCGGCTTCGCTTCGATCAAGCTGGGAGGGGAAAGCAATAATACCAAGCAAGCGAAAATATGCGCCATCGAAAAGAGCCATAATTTCAGACCAAGCAGTAGTGCTGCGGGGCGACATCCGCCCAATTGCTGCCCACGTAGGCGGAAACTGCGGAGCCGTTATTCAATAAAGTGCTGGCCGTCGCATTGGGTATCTGGACTTTACTTTGCACGCTCGAAGCACGTGAGGCTTTTGACTGGCAGTTAGTCGTGCCGGTGAGGTCAAAGATCATGCCGCTATTTTAGGTTTTGCGCCCAAAATCAGACACTGCCTTTATAGACGATCCGCATATGCTTTGCATCGCGGCGCTGGCCGCATGATCCGCGCCGCGCTGAAGCTTTGAGCTGATCGACTATTGTTGCGCTCGGTAGCTGGACCAGCAAAGCAGCCAGCGGCAGGCTTGTATGGTGGCCGTAGCGCAAAGCTGTGTCAGCGCATTTTCTCTGACAAATCAGATGACACACCCACAAACAGCAAGCAAACCCCTCGCGGGGATCTTGCCTAAAACCTTGATGATATGGGGTTTTTGGCTCCGACGGTAGGGATCGAACCTACGACCAATTGATTAACAGTCAACTGCTCTACCGCTGAGCTACGTCGGAACATGCGGTGCGTATAGCAATGTGATTCCGCCCCGTCCAGAGCGATTTGGCCGGTTTTTCAAATTCCTGTTACGGGGGGCAAACCACCAAGATGCAGGTGGAAAACAGCCCCTTCGCAAATACCGGGCGTGGCGGCAACGATGCTTTTGCCATGCAGGTCGATCAAATGCGCCAGCACGTTGCGTTCGGCCGCTTTGGCCAGAAGCGGCGACAGATCTTTATAGACAAATGCGGTCACATCCCGCGCTGTTGCAGGACCGGCGGCAAGGGCCGCCAGAATCTGCGCCTCGCGCTGCAAACGATGACCGATCAGCCACGCCAGCCGCGCCTGCGGGTCAAGGACAGGCGCGCCGTGGCCGGGATACAAACAGGTGGCTGGCACGCCTTGCAGCTTGAGGCAGGAGGCCATGAAATCGGTCAGATCGCCATCGGGCGGCGAGACGAGAGAGCTGGCCCAACCCATGACATGATCGCCCGAAAACAACACATCACCCCAGGCAAAGCACAAATGATTGCCGATATGGCCAGGTGTGTGGATCGCCGTGATCCGGCCCCAATCGCCCTGCAACCCATCACCATCGGCCAGCGTCCGGTCGGGCGCGAAATCGGGGTCGATACCTTCCCCGCCGCCGGTCAGCCCGCGCGCAGCAAGCATGGACATCACTGCGCTACGCCCCGCTGCCGGCCCACCAAAGCCGCAGATCGCAGCACCGGTTGCGGCGGCAAGGGCAGGGGCCAGCGCGCTATGATCCAGATGGCTATGCGTGACAAGGATATGATCGACCACGCGTCCACCGATGGCCTGCAGCACCGCGTCCAGATGCGCAGGGATCGCGGGGCCGGGGTCGATCACGACAATCCGGTCATGGCCCAGCAGATAGGTATTGGTCCCCGGTCCCGTCATGGCGGACGGGTTGGGCGCCAGCACCAGCGCCAGATCATCGCGCAAAGCCAGAACCGCCCCCGGCTGCGGCGCAAATTCTGCGGTGGTCTGTGTCATCGGGACTTTCCGGCGGGATCAATGCCCGATACCGTCGCTTCATGACATTTCGCTGGATCAAAAACGCAATGCCGCGCGGGATTTACGCCCGTGCCGCGCTGATCCTTGTGTTTCCGGTGCTGTTTTTGCAATTGCTTGTGTCCGTGGTGTTTATTCAACGCCATTTTGACGGTGTGACGCGGCTGATGACAAGTGCAGTCAACATCGACCTGCAGTTTCTGATCGATACCGCCAATGAAGCAGAGACGGCACAGCAGGCCCGCGCCGCACTTGCGCCTTTGGGGTTGGCGTTGCAAATCCGTACCGCTTTGCCCGCCACCCCGCCGCCTGACGCCGATATCAACCCTTTCGTTGATCTGACAGGCGCGACGGTGATCGACACTTTGCGCAGCGGAATCGATGATTTGCAGGTCGCGTCGCTCGAAGACCGCGGGCGCGTGGTGTTGTGGGTCGGCACACGCCATGGCCTGCTGGAAATGGATCTGTCGCGCAGGCGCATGTCGGCGTCCAATCCGCATCAATTGCTGGTGATCATGGTGGTGATGGGCGCGCTGATGACGGTGGTGGCCTATATCTTTCTGCGCAACCAATTGCGCCCGATCAAGCGGATGGCGCAGGCTGCCGCCGATTACGGCAAAGGCCGGATCACCCCCTTTACCCCCACCGGGGCGGTCGAGGTGCGCGCCGCCGGCATGGCCTTTCTGGACATGCGCAACCGGCTGGAACGCCAGACCCAAAGCCGCACGATGATGCTGTCAGGCGTGAGCCATGATCTGCGCACGCCGTTGACCCGTCTGCGGCTGGGCCTGTCGATGCTGGACGAGGCCGAGGCGGCTGATCTGTTGCGTGATGTCGATGATATGCAAAAGCTGCTGGATGCGTTTCTGGATTTCGCGCGCGATGATGCGGCCGATAATCTGGAACAGGTGGTGCCTGCCGCGCTCCTGCGCGAGGTGCTGCATGATGCCGCGCGTATGGGCCAGAATGTCGGGCTTGCCGCGATCGAAGGGCCGGAACGCGCGATCAACCTGCGCCCCTTGGCAATCCGGCGCGCGCTGGACAATCTGGTGGGCAATGCGCTGCGCTATGGTAACCATGCGCTGGTCGGTGTCAGCGTGACCGAACGCGCTGTGCGGTTCTGGGTCGAAGATGACGGGCCGGGGATTCCGCCTGAATTGCACGAAGACGCGGTCAACCCATTCGTCCGGCTTGATCCCGCGCGCAACCAAGACAAGGGCAGCGGCGTCGGGCTGGGCCTTGCCATCGTGTCGGACGTGGCGCGCAGCCATGGCGGCGTCCTGCGGTTGGGCAAAAGCACGGTGCTGGGCGGGCTGAAGGCGGAACTGGTCATCAGTCGCTAGGGTTGTTTGCCTAAAAAAGTGGCAGTTGCACATATCAGTGGTATTTCTGCGTGGTGTAATCCTTGCAGTCTGATCAGAACCCCGTAGGCTTTTGCTATGGATGACGATCAAGCACATTTCGACGAAATGCTGGGGGCCACCGGCGCCCGCCCACCCTATGCCGGCTATGACGCGTGGTTCAACGCACAGGACCGTGCGCGATTGGCCAAGAAAGCCGCCGAGGCAGAGGCGTTTTTTCGCCGCACCGGCATTACCTTTAATGTCTATGGTCAGTCGGATGCCGAAGAACGGCTGATCCCGTTCGATCTGGTGCCGCGCATCGTGTCGAGCAGTGAATGGGCGCGCCTGTCGCGTGGCATTGAACAGCGGGTCCGCGCGATCAATGCGTTCTTGTATGACATCTATAACCGGCAAGAGATCCTCAAGGCGGGGATCGTGCCGATTGACCTGATCGCCAAGAACGCGGCCTTTCTGCCCCAGATGATGGATTTCAACCCGCCGGGCGGCGTTTATACCCATATCGTCGGCACTGATATCGTACGCACTGGCGAGAATGATTTTTATGTCCTCGAAGACAATGCGCGCACGCCTTCCGGTGTCAGCTATATGCTGGAAAACCGCGAAACCATGCTGCAAATGTTCCCCGAGCTTTTCAGCAAGATCAAGGTCAAGCCGGTCAGTGATTACCCCAAATCCCTGCGCCGGTCGCTGGAAGCCTCTGCGCCATCCACCTGTGAAGGGCGGCCTTGCGTCGCGGTTCTGACCCCGGGCATTCACAATTCGGCCTATTTCGAGCATAGCTTTCTGGCCGACCAGATGGGTGTGGAATTGGTTGAAGGCCATGATCTGCGCGTGATCGACGGCCATATCGCAATGCGCACGACGCGCGGCTACCGGCAGATCGACGTGCTGTATCGCCGTGTCGATGATGATTTTCTGGACCCGATGACGTTTAACCCGTCGTCGATGCTGGGCGTGCCGGGGATCATGGATGTGTACCGCGCGGGCAATATCACCATTGCCAACGCACCCGGTACAGGCGTGGCCGACGACAAGGCGATTTACAGCTATATGCCGGAAATCGTTGAATTCTACACCGGCGAACGCGCGATTCTGAAAAATGTAGAAACGCATCGCTGTTCCGAACCCGATGCATTGAAATATGTGCTGGAAAACCTTGCCGATCTTGTCGTGAAAGAGGTGCATGGGTCGGGCGGTTACGGCATGTTGGTGGGTCCCGCCGCCAACAAAAAGGAAATCATGGCTTTCGCGGCCAAGCTGAAATCAAACCCCGGCAATTACATCGCGCAGCCCACGCTGTCGCTGTCCACAGTGCCGATCTTTACTAAAAAGGGTCTTGCGCCGCGCCATGTCGATCTGCGCCCCTTTGCGCTGGTGTCGCCCGGTGGCGTGAATATCACGCCGGGCGGGCTGACGCGGGTCGCGCTCAAGGCGGGGTCGCTGGTTGTCAATTCCAGCCAAGGCGGCGGCACCAAAGACACATGGATATTGGAAGACTGACATGTTGGGAAAAACGGCAGGCGGTCTTTACTGGATGTTCCGGTTTCTGGAACGGGCGGAAAATACCGCACGATTGATCGAGGCGGGGTTTCGCATCGCGCTGACGCGATCGAACGACGCGGAATCGGAATGGAAATCCGTCATCATCACATCCGCCGCGCAACAGGCGTTCGAGGCGCGTCATGATAAATATTCCAGCGCGAATGTCGTCAATTTCCTGCTGCGCGATCCTGAACACCCCAGTTCGGTCCTGTCGGTCACCAAATCGGCGCGTGACAATGCACGGCTGGTGCGCACCGCCCTGACGACCGAGGTTTGGGCCGCCGTCAATGAAACATGGATGGTGCTGACCGAAACGCTCAAGCGGCCAATCCCCGAAACCGAACTGCCCGCAGTATTGGCCACGATCCGGCAACAATCGGCGCTGGTGCGCGGGGCGCTGGTCGGTACGATGCTGCGCAATGATATTTTTGATTTCTGCCGTTTGGGCACCTTTGTCGAACGGATCGACAGCACGGCGCGGATCATCGACGTGAAATATTATGCGCTGCTGCCTGCGCCATCGTTCGTCGGCAGCCGGATGGATAACGTGCAATGGGAAACAATCCTGCGGTCTGTTTCGGCGCATCGGTCGTTTCGTTGGGCGGTCGAGGATGATTTCACCGCGCCCGCCATCGCCGATTTTTTGATCCTTGACGACCGGATGCCCCGATCTCTCAGCCATTGTGCGGCGCAGTTGGTGAACAATCTGGGCCATCTGGCCAAGGATTACGGCGAGGCCATGCCATCGCATGCTTTGGCCGACCGGATGAATGCACGGTTGAAAGACCGCGATATCGGGTCGATCTTTGACGAAGGGTTGCACGAATTTGTCGGATCAATCCTGCGTGAAAATGCGGCGATCGGCATGCAGATCGAAATTGATTACAGGTTCAACTACTGATGCAGCTGACGATCACCCACAAAACCAGCTATGCCTATGATATGCCGGTGGATTTCGCGCTGCAAAAGCTGCGCCTGCGGCCCTTGTCGAACCCGATGCAGCAGGTCGATGACTGGCAGATCGACATCAGCGGCGGGCGGATCGAGGCCAGCTATCTGGACCATTACGGCAATCACACCGATCTGGTCAGCGTGATACCGGGGGCCACGGCGGTGGACATCACCGCGCGCGGGCAGGTCACGACCTATGACAAGGCGGGCGTTTTGGGCATGGTCTATGGCCGTGCGCCATTGTGGCATTTCGCGCAGCCCACGCCATTGACAGCATCCGGGGCAGGGGTGCGCGATTTCGCGCGGTCCTTGGGCAAGATGAAAGACCCGCTGACATCGCTGCACGATCTGTCCAATGCGATCCGCGATGCGCTGCCGTATCGCACTGGTGTCACGGGCGCCGATACCAGTGCCGAACAGGCGATCAAGATCGGTGCCGGTGTGTGTCAGGACCATGCGCAGATTTTCATCGCCGCCCTGCGCACGCGCGGCGTGGCGGCGCGTTACGTCAGCGGCTATCTGATGATCAACGACATCACCGATCAAGATGCCGCCCATGCCTGGGCCGAGGCGCATGTAGACGGGCTGGGCTGGGTCGGTTTCGATATTTCCAACGGTGTCGCACCCGATGAAAAATATGTCCGTGTCGCCATTGGCCCGGATGCCAGCTGTGCTGCCCCTGTCAAGGGGATGCGCAAAGGCCCCTCCAGCGAGACGCTCATTGTATCTTTACAAGTTCAACAATAGTGCTGTGATTATATCCCGCTAAGGACACTTTCAGATGACTTATTGCATCGGAATGCAGCTCGACCATGGGCTTGTATTCATGTCTGACACCCGCACCAATGCAGGCGTCGATAATTTCTCGACCAGCAAAAAAATGTTCCACTGGCATGTGCCGGGCGAACGGATGATCACCATCATGACCGCAGGCAATCTGGCCACGACACAGGCCATGGTCAGCCTGCTGCGCGAACGGTCGATCACCACCCAGGACCGCGACCCCAGCATCCTGCGCGAAGCCACCATGTTCCAGATTGCCCGTCTGGTCGGGGCGACCTTGAAAGAGGTGATTGCCGAAAGCAGCCTGAGCGGGCAATCGGCCGAACAATTCGCGGCCTCTGCCATTGTCGGCGGCCAGATCAAGGGCGGCTTACCCACGATTTTCCTGATCTATCCGCAAGGCAATTTCATCGAGATCACGCCCGATACCCCGTTTTTCCAGATTGGCGAGACGAAATACGGCAAGCCGATCCTCGTGCGCGCCTATGACCCGGCAATGAGTTTCGAGGATGCGGTCAAATTGCTGTTGGTGTCGTTTGATTCCACGGTCAAATCCAACCTGTCGGTCGGTTTGCCCTTTGATTTGCAAATCTATGAAAAGGACACATTCGCTCAAGGCCGGGTGATCCGCATCGATGAACATGATACGGTTTACCAAGCAATTTCAAGTGGTTGGGGTGATGCCTTGAAAGAGGCGTTCCAGCATCTGCCATCCTATAAGGTGTGAGCGCAGGGGGGGCTTAAGCCCACATTACAAATCCTTGACCAAGCGCAGCGCATCATAGATCGCGGCATGGATGTTGCGCGCACTGACCGCATCCCCGATGCGGAACAATTGGAACGCCCCGTCAGGATTGGTCGCCACCGCCTGTATGCGCCCCGCGATCAGCGCGTCCTGATCCACCGCGCCCAGATTGCGCGACAGGGGTTTGAGTGCGAAATACAGATCATCCAAAGGCATTGTCCCGTAATTCACCACGATCTGGTCATAGGTCTTTTGCTTGGTGAAATCGCTGTAATCGGTGCCGATCACCGCCTGCAGCCGGTTGCCGTCGCGGGTGACATCCAGCAGGCGGCGGGTGACGGTAAAGGTCACATCCTTGTCCTGCAGCGCGCGCATATAGGGCACAAGGTTCATCCCCATGATGTCCGGCGCAAAGGTCCGGTCGGGTGTCATCACCTCGACGCTGGCACCTGCATTGGCCGCAACCTCTGCTGCCATCAATCCGGGGTGATCGCCGCTTTCGTCATAGATCAGCACATCCTGCCCCGGTTTCACATCGCCCGAGATGATATCCCAGGCGCTGACCACCAGCGGATTGTCATGTTTTTGTTCAAATAGCTGCGTATTGGGCAGACCGCCCGTCGCCACGATCACCACATCGGGGGCAAGGGCGGTGACATCCTCTGCCTCGGCCCAGCTGTTGAAATGAAAGGTCACGTCGCGCGCGGCGCATTGCGCCATGCGCCAGTCGATGATCCCGATCATCTCGCGCCGGCGCGGGTTCTGTGCGGTCAGCCGGATCTGGCCGCCGGGATCGGGTTGCGCCTCGAACACGGTAACGGCGTGCCCGCGTGCGGCGGCAACGCGCGCCGCCTCCAGCCCTGCCGGACCCGCGCCGATGATGACGACCTTGCGCGCCACAGGGGCAGGGGCGATGTCATGCGGCATCGTCAGTTCGCGCCCCGTTGCGGCGTTATGAATGCACAGCGCCTCGCCCGCCTGATAGATCCGGTCAAGGCAATAGGTGGCCCCGACACAGGGGCGGATGTCATCCTCGCGCCCTTCCATGATCTTGCGCAGGATATGCGGGTCGGCCATATGCGCCCGCGTCATCCCGACCATATCCAGCAACCCCGCCTGAATGGCATGACGTGCAGTCGCCACATCGGGGATGCGCGCGGCGTGAAAGGTCGGCAATCCTGTGGCCTGTTTCACCGCACCTGCGAAATCCAGATGTGGTGCGCTTTTCATGCCCTGCACGGGGATCACATCGGTCATCGCAGGGTCGGTATGAATGCGGCCTTTGATCACGTTGAGGAAATCGACCATCCCAGTTTCGGCAAGGCGTTTGGAGATGGTGATGCCTTCTTCGGGGGTGATGCCGCCTGCCGCCGCCTCGTCCGCCGTATAGCGCAGGCCGATGATGAAATCATCGCCCACTCGTTTGCGACAGGCCGTCAGCACATCGCGCAGCATTTGCATCCTTGTATCAAGGCTTTGCCCGCCATAAGGCCCGTCCAGATCATTGGTCAGCGGCGACCAGAACTGATCAAGCAGATGGCCGTAGACCTGCAATTCGATCCCGTCCATGCCGCCTGCCTGCATCCGTTCGGCCGCATCGGCGAAATCGGTGATAATCCGCGCGATATCCCAATCTTCGGCCAGTTTCGGAAAGGCCCTGTGCGCCGGTTCGCGGTGCCGCGAGGAAGAGACAGAGGGCAGCCAATCGCCTTTGGCCCAACCCGTGCGCCGCCCCAGATGCGTCAGCTGGATCATCACCGCGCAACCATGGTCATGGCAGGCATCGGTCAGGTTCTTGATCCACGGCACGACCTCGTCTTTATAGGCAAGGATGTTGTTGAACACCGGCGGGCTGTCGCGCGAAACGGCGGCTGACCCCGCGGTCATGGTCAGCGCCACCCCCGCCTTGGCCCGTTCGGCGTGATAGGCGGCATACCGTGCCTTGGGCATCCCGTCTTCGGGATAGGCGGGTTCATGGCTGGTGGTCATGATCCGGTTGCGCAAGGTCAGATGCTTGAGCTGGTAGGGCTGCAACAGGGGATCGGTGGACATGAGCTGGCTCCGGGCTGGTTGGTGCCATACTGCCCCAAGCCGCGCGGATGTATAGCGGGTTTGCGGCAGCACAGAGGGTGGCACCGACAGCGCGCCCGATAGACCGGCCCCAGACCTTTCGGGCTGATGTGCATGCCCTGCAGCAGTCGATCATGTGTATATTGTTAATTGGCGGAGAGACAGGGATTCGAACCCTGGGTGGGCTTGCACCCACAACGGTTTTCGAGACCGCCCCGTTCGACCACTCCGGCACCTCTCCGCGGTGCGGGCGGAATAATGTGCCATGCAGCGCAGCGCAAGGGGCAAAACGCTCTCACCAAGAATTGCGTGGGCTTTGCGGCAAAAATCGTGTTTGTCGGTGCCGACACCTTCCATGCCCTGAAAGGACCCGCCATGTTCCGCCGCCTGTTTTTATCGCTTGTTGCCGCGCTCGGTTTCACGGGGGCCATCACGGGGGCCATCACCGGGGCCGCTCTGGCCCAGACCAGCGATGCCGACGCCCTGTTCGATCTGGTCGGCCTGCCGCAGATCGTGGCGATCATGCGCGACGAAGGGCTTGATTACGGCGAAACCATCGCGCGCGACATGTTTCCCGCAGGCATGACCCCCCGCTGGGCCGCGCAACTGGACCGGATCTATGACACCGACACGATGGTCGCGCAGATGCGCCAGGCTTTTGTTGCGGCGTTGGACGGGCAGGACGTGTCAGGGGCGCTCGATTTCTACGGCTCTGATCTGGGGCAGCGGATCGTTACGCTGGAAATCGCCGCGCGCGCAGCGATGCTGGACCCGACAATTGATGCCACCAGCAAGGAATTTGCCGTCGAACAGGCACAGGCCGACACGCCACGCTACCGGCTGATCAGCGATTTCATCGTGGCAAATGACCTGATCGAGGCCAATGTTGTGGGTGGGCTGAATTCCAATTTCGCCTTCATCGACGCGCTGGTGTCAGGTGGCGCCACGCTGCCGGGTGTGACCGCCGACAGTCTGTTGGCCGATGTCTGGGCGCAAGAGGATGCAATCCGTGCCAGCACGGCGGAATGGATCACTGCGTTTTTGCTGCTGGCCTATGCCCCGCTCGAGGATGCCGAGATCGCGGAACTGACATCATTCAGCCAGACGCCCGCAGGCCGGATCATGACGCAGGCTGTGTTTACGGCCTTTGACGAGATCTTTGTGCTTGTGGCGCGCGATCTGGGATCGGCGGCTTCTGGCTTCATCATCAGTCAGGATCTGTGACCGGCCTTGGCACGCGGGTGCAACGCGGTATGGTGCGGGTCCAAGACATAGAAGGATCAAGACCTTGCAAATCAAACTCATCGCAGCCTGCATCCTGGGGCTTTTGTCGGGCTGTGCGGGGCAGGGCGTGCTGGTCTCGGGCGATCCGAGCTTGCCAACCGGTGATCCGCGTCAGGAACGGTTGGTTTTCAGCGAATGCGCGATCTATTTTGCCGCCGTACAGACATTGCGCGCCGATGGCCGCAGGCCCAGTGGCAACCCGACCCGTGGATGTCCGCCCAAGGCCGCGGCGCGCCCCGCCGACATCAACCCGATGGTCAGCGTGCCATCCGTATCGCCCGGCTTTCCACAAGAATTATACAGCCGCATGATCGCGCGCGGCGTGCCGTCCGATCTGGCCGATGATATTGCGCGGTCCAAGGCGTTTTGGGATCTTGTGGCGCTCCGCGACAGCGTCATCAGCGGTTTCTAACTGCCATAGATTAGTAGCGCCGTAATCAGCGCGCTGGGGTTGGCCGCGTAAAGCCGGCTATTCGATTGCAGCTGGATCATGCGGGTCGGGCGGTCTTGATATGGCACACCCGCCGCATCCATCGCCGCGATCAGCGCCGGCCCGCCGCCAGCGATGATATCGCGGCGGATCGCGTCGTAATTCGATTTAACGATGATTTCGACCTGCCCGCGGTTTTGCGCCTGCGCAGGATCGCTTAGCGCGGCCAGCGGCGCAAAGACCGGCTGGCCCGGATTGGTCGGATCGGTGGTGCAGGCCGCCAATAGCAAGGGCAGGATCAGGGCAGGGCGCATGGGGGTTTTTCACCTTCTTATCGCTTGACTTACAGGGGCATTGGACGGATAAGCCGCCATCCTGACAAGGGTTTTGTCGGGCTATTTGCGAAATGACGCCTACGGGCGCGCAGTCCACAGGCACCAAACGCCGGGTAACACCGGGGCCTCAGTGACGCGGAAAATGAAGGAATAACATATGTTTGCGGTTCTCAAAACCGGCGGCAAGCAGTACAAGGTCGCCTCTGGCGATGTGCTGCGCGTCGAAAAGCTGGCAGCAAAAGCTGGCGACAAGATTCAGTTCAACGAGATTATGATGGTCGGTTCGACTGTTGGTGCTCCTTTGGTTGCAGGCGCAGGCGTGCAGGCCGATGTGATCGACCAGATCAAAGGCGAAAAGACAATCAACTACGTCAAGCGCCGTCGTAAGCACGGCAGCCAGCGCAAGAAAGGCCACCGTCAGCAACTGACGCTGGTGAGGATTGCCGACATTCTGGAAACAGGTGCGGACACATCCGGCGTCATGGCCGCTGTTTCGGGTGCGGGCATCAAGATGGTAATCACGCCCCGCGTGAACCCCAAAGGTATCGCCAAGCCAAAGGCCGGCGCAGCACCAAAAGCTGCCGCCGCCGCAACAGGTGGCGATGACCTGAAAAAGCTGTCGGGCGTCGGCCCCGCGCTGGAAAAGAAATTGCATGCCGCTGGCGTGACATCTTACGCGCAGATCGCAGCATGGTCCGAAGACGACGTGGCTGCATTTGACGAAAAGCTGTCGTTCAAGGGCCGCATCGCACGTGAAGGCTGGGTCGCACAAGCGGCCGAGCTGTCCAAAGCTTAAGGAGAGACGAGATGGCACATAAAAAAGCAGGCGGTTCATCCCGTAACGGACGCGACTCTGCGGGTCGTCGTCTTGGTGTAAAGAAATTCGGCGGCGAAGCCGTTATTCCCGGCAACATCATCATGCGCCAGCGTGGCACCAAGATGTGGCCAGGCATGGGCGTCGGCATGGGTAAGGATCACACGATCTTTGCAACTGCCGAAGGTGCCGTGAAGTTTCACAAGGGCCTGAAAGGCCGCACCTTTATTTCGGTTCTCCCTGTGGCGGAGGCCGCAGAGTAAGCCGAATTTCTCAACCAAAAGATTTGAGGGGATCGGTTTTCGCCGGTCCCCTTTTTTATTCATAAATTTGCTACCATATCCGTTTAGGTAGCACCAAACTGGCTTGTTTTTCGAGGAGGGAAAGCATGATCCACGAGGAAATCACCGTGCAGCAGACGATCCAATCGGATCGGTTCTTGCTGCGTCCGTGCCGCAAATCGGATGCAGGGCTGATCGCCATGTATGCCAGCGACGACCGCGTTGCGCGCGGCACACGGTCGGTGCCGCATCCGTTGCCCCCCGGCACGGTCGAGGCGATGATCGAACGCGCCCTACTGTCGGACCGGACAGAGGATGTCTGGATCATCGACGGTTCCGCCAATGCCCATGCAGAGGCTTTGGGCCTGATCAGCCTGGAACGGATGGACCGCGCGCAATCAGAAATCTTTTACTGGATCGCGCCCGCCTTTTGGAACACCGGCTACGCGTCAGAGGCCGTGCGCGCCCTTATCGCCGCGAACCCGCATCAATCCGAACGCATCTTTGCCGAGGTGTTTCAAGACAACCCCGGGTCCGCCCGCGTGCTGACCAATTGTGGTTTCGACTATCTCGGCGATGCAGAGGCGTTTTCCGTTTCGCGCGGTGCGACGGTGCCGACATGGACCTATACGCTGAAAACCGGCGCATGACCCGGCCCATGGCTTGAGAAGCGCAGCACAATAGACTATCGCCTGCGCTGAACAGCCCAGAAAGCCCGAACCTATGAAGTTTCTCGATCTTGCCAAGGTCTATATCCGGTCCGGTGCCGGTGGCGCGGGCTGTATTTCTTTTCGCCGTGAAAAGTTCATCGAATATGGCGGCCCCGATGGCGGCGACGGCGGCGATGGCGGCGATGTGATCGTCGAGGCTGTCGACGGTCTGAACACGCTGATCGATTTTCGCTATCAGCAGCATTTTTTCGCGGGCAGCGGCCAGCACGGCATGGGCAGCCAGCGCACCGGCAAGGATGGCGAGGATAAAATCCTGCGCGTCCCCGTTGGCACCGAAATCATCGACGAAGACGAAGAAACCGTCATCGCCGACCTGACTGAGATTGGCCAGCGCGTCATCATCGCCAAGGGTGGTAATGGCGGCTGGGGCAATCTTCATTTCAAGACCGCCACCAATCAGGCTCCCCGCCGCGCCAACCCCGGGCAAGAGGCGATTGAACGCACGATCTGGCTGCGGCTGAAACTGATCGCGGATGTGGGTCTGCTGGGGATGCCGAATGCGGGCAAATCCACCTTTCTGGCTGCCACATCCAATGCGCGGCCCAAGGTTGCGGATTATCCGTTCACGACGCTGGTGCCCAATCTGGGTGTCGTCGGCGTCGATGACGTCGAATTCGTGGTCGCCGATATCCCCGGCCTGATCGCGGGCGCCAGCGAAGGGCGCGGCCTTGGCGATATGTTCCTTGGCCATGTCGAACGCTGCGCCGTGCTGTTGCACCTGATTGATGGCACATCGGGTGATCCGGCGGGCGATCTGGTCACGATCATCCACGAATTGGAACAATATGGTGGCGAGCTTGCCGATAAACCGCGCATCACCGTGCTGAACAAGATCGATGCGTTGGACGCCGAAGAACGCGCCTTTTTGCGCGACGAACTGGCCGAGGTCGCAACCGGCCCCGTGATGCTGATGTCCGGCGTCAGCCGCGAAGGCATTACCGAGGTGCTGCGCGCCCTGCGCGGCGAAATCGACGACAACCGCCTGCGCCACCGCGTGGCAGAGGCCGCCACGGATGACCCCGAATGGCGGCCCTGAATGATGCCAAACGGCTCGTCGTCAAGATCGGGTCGGCCTTGCTGGTCGATGCCGCGACGGGGGCTTTGCGACAGGATTGGCTGACATCGCTGGCCGCTGATGTGGCCCAGATCAAGGCGCGCGGGGCGGATGTTATTCTTGTGTCATCTGGGTCCATCGCGCTTGGGCGCGGTGTGCTGGGTCTGCCGCAGGCCGCACTTGCGCTGGAACAATCACAGGCCGCCGCTGCCGTGGGCCAGATCCGGCTGGCGCGCGCCTATGAACAAGCACTCGCCCCGCATGGGATTATCGCGGGCCAAGTCCTTGTTACACTGGAAGATTCCCAGGACAGGCGGCGGTATCTGAACAGCCGCGCCACGATGGAAACCATGCTGGGCTTCGGGGTGGTCCCGATTGTGAACGAAAACGACACGATCGCCACCGATGAAATCCGTTATGGCGATAATGACCGGCTTGCCGCCCAAGTCGCGGTGACCATCGGGGCGGATCAACTGGTGCTTTTGTCCGATGTCGACGGGCTTTATACCGGCAACCCCAAGATTGATAGCACCGCGCAACACCTTGTCATTGTTGATAAAATAACGCCAGAGATTGAAAACATGGCTGGTGATGTCGGATCAACCCTGTCCAAGGGCGGGATGATCACGAAAATCATGGCCGCGAAAATCGCGACTGACGGCGGCTGCGCCATGGCCATCGCCCTTGGCACCGGCCTGCATCCGCTGGCGGCCTTGGCGCAGGGCGCACGCAGCACGTGGTTCACCGCACAGGTCGACCCGCAAGCCGCGCGCAAACGCTGGATTGCTGCAATGAAACCACGCGGTACGGTCACAGTGGATGACGGGGCGGGGAAGGCATTGCTGTCCGGCAAAAGCCTGCTGCCCGCCGGTGTGACCGGCATCATCGGCAGCTTCGGGCGGGGCGAGGTGATCACGATCTCCGATGCGGCAGGCGCGCCGCTGGGCCAAGGCCTGACCCGCTACACCAGCGCCGAGGCGCGCCAGATCATGGGCCGCAGATCAACCGAAATCGCGGCGATTTTGGGCTATGAGGGCCGCGCCGCCTTGGTGCATCGTGACGATATGGTGCTGTAAGGACAGATCATGACAGATATCCAAACCCTGATGGCAAAAATCGGCGCAGATGCGCGCGCCGCCGCCATTGTTCTGGCCACCACCGGATCGGAACGCAAACATGCCGCCCTGATCGGGGCTGCCGATGCGATCTGCGACAATGTCATGCAGATCCTGGACGCCAATGCCGAAGATCAGGTTTACGGCGCACAAAAGGGCCTCAGCCCCGCAATGATGGACCGGCTGGTCCTGACCGAACCGCGCATCCGCGCCATGGCCGAAGGTCTGCGCAATGTCGCGGCGCAACATGACCCCGTGGGTGCAGTGATCGCCGAATGGGACATGCCCAGTGGCCTGCATATCCGCCGCGTGCGCACACCTTTGGGCGTGGTGGGCGTGATCTATGAAAGCCGCCCCAATGTCACGGCAGACGCAGGCGCATTGTGCCTGCAATCGGGCAATGCGGTGATCCTGCGGGGCGGGTCTGAAAGTTTCCATTCCTCCACCGCGATCCACAAATGCCTGCAAACGGGCCTGCAACAGGCAGGTCTGCCCGCCACCGCGATCCAGCTTGTGCCAACCCGCGACCGTGCCGCCGTCTCTGCCATGCTGACCGCCACCGACCATATCGACGTGATCGTGCCGCGCGGTGGCAAGGGGCTGGTCGGGCTGGTCCAACGCGAAGCCCGCGTGCCGGTCTTTGCCCATCTCGAAGGGATCTGCCATATCTATGTCGGTGCTCACGCCGATCCGGCGATGGCGCTGGAGATTGTGCTGAACGCCAAAACCCGCCGCACGGGTATCTGTGGTGCCATGGAATGTTTGCTAATCGATTGGCGGTTCTACACGCAGCACGGATCGCTGTTGATCGACGCACTGATCAAAGCCGGGGTCGAGGTGCGCGCCGATGGCGATCTGGCTAAAATAATAGGCACCACGATTGCGCAACCCGATGATTTCGGACACGAATTCCTCGACATGATCTGTGCGGCCAAACTGGTCGACGGGGTGGATGCCGCCATCGCGCATATCCGCGAATTCGGGTCCAACCACACAGATGCGATCATCACCGAAGACGCGCAGGCCGCCGCCCATTTCTTTGCCCAGCTCGACAGCGCGATCCTGATGCATAATGCCTCAACCCAATTTGCCGATGGGGGTGAATTCGGCATGGGCGCGGAAATCGGCATCGCCACCGGCAAGATGCATGCGCGCGGGCCAGTGGGTGCCGAACAGCTGACCAGTTTCAAATACCTTGTCAGCGGCAATGGCGCGGTGCGCGGCTGACGCCCCCAACTTCTTATTTCCAAAAATACTCATCTTTTTTCGGATTGAGGCCGGGGAGGTCCCGGATCAGGTCCGGGACGGGACGGTCTACACGTTTTCAGAAACTCACGACGATCCGGTCGCTGCTCATCTTGACCTTCAACGCGCGCCCCGCCTCTTGCAACATGCAGGGCAAGAGCGCGAATTGTACCTGTGCTGCGGAATAGGTAAAAGCGGTATCGCCGGTGGCGAGCCTGTCCCACAGACAGGGATCGATATTGAACCGCAGACATTCCGCGCTCAGCACCCAACGGCCATCGATGACGCTGACATGGATGTCGCCACCCACGGGCATTGCAGCCTCAAAACATTGCAGCAGCAACAGCGCGCACCTCACCTCGCGACGGGGGCGATCCTCGGCCACTTGCCAGAAATATGTAAACCGGCCCCCGCGGGCCAGCACTGATATGAACGACAGCACATCAGCACTGCCCAGCATCTGTTCCGTACTGGCCGCGCCATAGGCGATGCGGTAAAACCTGATCCGCGCATTGGCGTTCTGGACAGAATCGGCGATCAGGTTCATCTCTGCGCCGGGATTGCCATCCGTCAGCGCCAAAAGTTCCAGCCCATTGCCGATCGCCCCAATTGGGCTGATAAGGTCATGACAAATTCGAGAGCCGACAAGAGTGGCAAGATCAGGCCGCATGACAAAAACTCCGGTAAAGGGACATCGAGATGACAGGCATCAATGCAATTCTGGAACCAGGAATGCTTGTCCGCCATCCTGCGCAGCCAGATTGGGGGATTGGCCAGGTGCAATCCAATATCGCAGGCCGGATCACTGTAAATTTCCGAGAGGCAGGCAAGATTGTCATCGAAGGGCACCACATTTCTTTAGAGATTGTCACGGATAACTAGATACAACTTAAGGTTGAACATTTTCCCTCACATCCGTCAACTGTGTGAAACAACTGGTTTAATTTGAACGCGAACAGGTTAACGATTCATTAATGAACGAAATGCAGGACCCTCCGCCTGATCTGGAAACAGGCCATCGCATGCCGCCGCATTTTGCAGTGTCAATTGCGCAAAATATTTGTGACGTGCAGGCGGCGCAGCGCTTGCGGTATTTGGTTTTCGTTTCCGAATTGGGGGGCGACGGCCCGTTGGTTGACCATGATGCACAGTTGGAACAAGACCGATTCGATGCGCATGCCGTTCATTTATTGCTGCGCGATACAACCCGCGCAGAAAATGATCAGGTGGTGGGTGTTTATCGTCTGTTAACCGAAAAGGCCGCGGTGGCCGCGGGGCGGTTCTATTGCGAATCCGAATATGACCTGTCGCGGCTGAAAACATCGGGGTTGCGATTGTTGGAGCTTGGCCGGTCCTGCCTGCACCCCGATTATCGCGGCGGCATGGCGATGATGCATCTGTGGCAGGCACTGGCTGCTTATGTTCAGGCGCAAAAGATCGATGTGCTGTTCGGTGTTGCGTCATTTCACGGCACCGACCTGCAGCATCTTGGCGGACCGCTCAGCCTTTTGTTCCATCGCCACCTGGCACCAGAACCCTTTCTGGTGCAGGCCAAAGGTGCCGGCGCGGTCGACTTTGCGCCACTGCCTGCCGACCAGATCGACCGCGTGGCCGCGATGCGCGACACGCCCCCCCTGATCAAGGCCTATCTGCGGATCGGCGGTGTTGTCGGGCAGGGGGTGTATGTCGATCATGCGTTCAACACCACGGATGTCTGCCTGATCCTGCCCACAGCCTGCATCAGCACGCGACAAAAACAGATCTACAGCCGGCCCCTGTCCGATGGTTGAGACATGGCAAGGGACCCCGCCACCGGACCATCCGCCGCTGGGTTTGCGCGACTGGATGCGCGTGCTGCGCCGTGGCGCGCCTTTGGCGCTGCTGGTCTTTGGCGGGCTGCTGGTGTTGGTGCTGATCCGCTTGGTCGAAAAGCCGTTTTTCGGGCAGCGGCGTCCTGTGACGCCTTTTGTGACCCAGGCGGTCTGTCGCGCGGCATTCGTGCTGTTGGGGATCGGTTATGACACGCAGGGCACGCCCATGCGCGGCCCCGGTGCGGTGGTTGCCAATCATGTCAGCTGGCTCGATATTTTTGCGCTGAATGCGCGCAAGCGGATCTATTTTGTATCGAAATCGGAGGTGGCGCGCTGGCCCGGTATCGGCTGGCTGGCGCGCGCGACCGGCACCGTGTTCATCCGGCGCGACCGGCGTGATGCGCTGAGCCAGATCGCGCTGTTCCGCGACAGGTTGCAGGCGGGGCACAAACTGTTGTTTTTTCCCGAAGGCACATCGACCGATGGCTTGCAGGTGCTGCCATTCAAACCGACATTGTTTGCCGCCTTTCTTGACCCCGCCCTGCGGGCTGATCTGCAGATGCAGCCGGTGACATTGCGCTATTGCGCGCCCACAGGGGCGGATGCGCGGTTCTATGGCTGGTGGGGTGATATGGGGTTTGGACCGCATCTGCTGCGCACTTTGGCCGCAAAGCAGCAAGGCCGCGTGCGCGTGATTTATCACTTGCCGGTACAGGTGCGTGATTATACCGATCGCAAGGCGCTCGCGCGGGCGTTGGAGGACCGGGTGCGCGCGGGGTTGGCAGGCTAGGGGCGCTGCCCCTCGTCGCTGCGCGCCTCACCCCGGAGTATTTTTGGAAAAGAGAAGTCTTAAGAGGTCATCGCCTTGAGGAGCGTGCCAAGAGCCGCTGCCGCGTCATCCTCGCGCCAGATTTCATCGCCGAAGCCAAAGAAATCGGTATGTGGTGTCAATTGCCGGATCAGCGCGGCATCCAGCGCGCCTTCGGCGACGACTGGGACTTCGATCATTTCCGACCACCAGGTGAAAAGTTCCAGATCGGCGGTGCGCCCGTCGCCCAGCGCCGAGGCCCCGACCGGGCCAAAGCTGACGTAATCGGCGCCAAGTTCGCCTGCCGTCATGCCGTCATGGCGCGAATTGCCACAAAAGGCGCCGATGATGGCGTCATCGCCCAGGTCTTTGCGGATTTTATTGACTGATCGGGCTGCGTCGAGCAGATGCACGCCGTCAAGCCCCAGCCTGTCTACCATCAACACATGGCTTTCGATGACCAAGGCCACATCCCGCGCATGGGTCACGGCGCGCAAGGCGTCGGCTGCGCGCGCGATCTTGCTGTCGTCCTTGGTGGCCAGCGCCAGCCGGACACAGCCGATATCGTTGCTATCAAGGCAGGCGGCCAAACGGTCAGGGAAGCTCGTCAGATCAAAATCTGATGGCGTGATCAAGTAGATTTGCGGTGTGTCTGCGGCGTCCGACATCTGGGCTGTTCCGGTCTTGGAAAGGGTTCGCCTGTATCTAGCGGGGATCAACCGCTTTGGCCATGCCTTGCTTGCCTTGGGGCGGGGTGCGGCGTAACAGGGCGCAGTTTCATGCAAGGAAAGCCGATGCCCATGACCAATCCGCAGCCCGCCTTTGTGCTGATCCGCCCGCAGATGGGTGAAAACATCGGGGCGGCCGCGCGCGGCATGTGGAATTTCGGTCTGGACCGGATGCGCGTGATCGCGCCCCGCGACGGTTGGCCCAACCAGCGCGCGGTTGCCATGGCCAGCGGGGCGGGCCGGTTGCTTGATGAGGCGCAATTGTTCGAGGATACTGCCGCGGCGATTGCCGATTGCGATTTCGTTTATGCCACAACGGCACGCCCGCGCGGATTGACCAAGCCGGTCCTGTCGCCCGAGGCCGCGATGCAGGACGCCCATGCGCGTATCGCCGCAGGGGGCAAGGTGGCGGTCATGTTCGGCCCCGAACGCGCGGGCATGGAAAACGACGATATCGCGCGCGCCAATGCCATCATCTCTGTGCCGGTGAACCCGGATTTCCCATCGCTGAACCTTGCGCAATGCGTTTTGTTGCTGGGCTATGAATGGCGCCGTGTGACGGGCGAGGTGGTGGCGTTGCGCCATGATGCGCCGGGCGATTGGGCGACGCAGCTCGAGGTTGAAAAACTGGCCGATCATTATCAAGACCGGCTGGACGAGGCGGGGTTCTTTTTCCCCGATCACAAGGCAGCGAATATGCAGATGAACCTGCGCAACCTGTGGTCGCGGTTGCCGCTGACACGTGCGGATGTGCAGATGCTGCATGGCATCCTGCGCCAGATGGTGCGCTGGAAGGAACGTGGTTAAGCGCCCCCTGTGGCACCCTGACGCTTGCGCTTGGGGCCTGCCGGACCTAGGTTCCGCCGCAGCAAGACGGAGAGCCAAATGTCCACCAAGCGCAGCATTTTTCAAGAGGTCGGCGACAGCCCCAAACAGGCCGTGACACCGGGTGGCATCGCCCGTGCTGGTCAAGGTGCGCGGCTGGCGATCAGGGCCTGGTTGATGGCGCTGTTCGCGCTGGTCGTGATCATGATCGCCGTAGGAGGCTTGACCCGCCTGACCGACAGCGGGCTGTCGATTACCGAATGGGCGCCAGTAACGGGGGCCTTGCCGCCGCTGTCGGCCCAAGCCTGGGAGGCCGAATTCGACAAATACCGCCAGATCCCGCAATACCAGCTGATGAACCGCGGGATGAGCATGGATGAGTTCAAGTTCATCTATTACTGGGAATGGGGCCACCGCCAACTGGGCCGGTTCATTGGTCTCGTCTGGGCCTTGGGCTTTGTCTATTTCCTGCTGCGCCGCCAGATCCCCGCAGGCTGGACCGGGCGGTTGTTATTGCTGGGGGCTTTGGGCGGATTGCAGGGCGCGATCGGCTGGTGGATGGTGGCATCGGGCCTGCAGGAGGGCATGTTAAGCGTTGTTTCTTACCGGCTGGCCACGCATTTGGGGCTGGCTTTTGTGATTTTTGGCTTCATTTCTTGGTATGTCTATCTGCTGAGCCGTCCGGCGGCTGATCTGTTGCAGGCCCGCCGGTCGGGGGATGCGCGGCTTGTCAAATGGGGCGGTGTGCTGGTCGGGCTGGCCTTTGTGCAGATCTTGCTGGGTGCGCTGGTGGCGGGGATCGACGCGGGCCGTGCCTTTCCCGACTGGCCCTTGATGGCGGGCGGTTTTTTTCCGCCGGAGCCTTTTGGCCTTGATCCTGTTTGGCGCAATTTCTTTGAAGATGCAGGGCTGGTGCAGTTCATGCACCGGATGGCGGGCTATGTGTTGTTTGCTGGCGCGCTGGTGATCTGGTGGATCGCGCGCGCATCAGCAAACCGCGCGATCCGGGCCGCGTTCAACATGATGATGGCGGTGATGGCGTTGCAAGTCGTGCTGGGGATCACAACGGTGATCTATTCGGCGCCCGTGCATCTGGCGATATCGCATCAATTCTTGGCTGTCATCCTGTGGGCCACGATCCTGCGCGCGCGGTTCATGGCGCGCTATCCCAAGCCACAATCGGTCAGGACCGCGTGATGGCAGCCTATACGGACCTAATGGCGTTTCAGCGCGATACCGAGGCTTTGGCGCAGGTGGCCGGCCGGCTGGGCTGGGATCAGGAAACCATGATGCCCGGTGGCGCTGGCCCGCAGCGTGCCGAGGAACATGGCGCGATGGCCAGCATCCTGCATGCCCGTCGCACCGACCCACGTGTGGGTGACTGGCTGGAGGCGGCCGAGGCTGGCGATGACGTCGCTGCCGCCAACCTGCGTCATATCCGCCGCAGTTTCGACCGCGCGACCAAGGTGCCGGCACGGCTGGCCACGGAACTGGCACAGGCAACATCGCGGGCGCATCGTATCTGGGCCAAAGCCCGCGCCGAAGAGGATGTCGCGGCCTTTTTGCCCATGCTGCAACAGGTGCTGGATCTGCGCCGCGAAGAAGCTGCTGCTATCGCGGGCAATGCCGATCCTTATGACGCGCTGCTGGATGATTACGAACCGGGCGCAACGGGGGCCAGCCTGAGTGCGATGTTCGCGGCTCTGCGCCCGCGTCTGGTGGCGTTGCGCGCGGCTGTGCTGGACCGGCCCAAGCCAGCCACCTTAAGCGGGCTGTTCGACGAGGCAGGGCAGCTTGCGCTGTCGACCAAGCTTGCGCTGGCCTTTGGTTATGATCTGCAGACAGGGCGGATTGACAAGGCGGTGCATCCATTCTCGAGCGGCTCTGGCCTTGATGTGCGGATCACGACGCGCACAAACCCGGCCGATCCGTTCAATTGTTTCTATTCCACGATCCACGAGGTCGGCCATGCCGCCTATGAACAGGGAATCGACCGCGCGCATCTGCTGACGCCGCTGGGGGCTGGCGCGTCGATGGGCGTGCATGAAAGCCAAAGCCGGATTTATGAAAACCAGCTGGGGCGCAGCCGCGCCTTTACCGGCTGGCTTTACGGTCAGATGCGCGACACGTTCGGGGATTTCGGCATTGCCGATGAAGATGCGTTTTATGCCTGCGTCAACCTTGTCAGCGACGGGTTCATCCGCACCGAAGCGGACGAGCTGCAATATAACCTGCATGTGCTGCTGCGCTTCGATCTGGAACGCGCGCTGGTGGCCGGTGATCTTGCAGTGAGCGATCTGGAGGCGGCGTGGAACGATCGTTTCGCCGCCGATTTCGGTTTTGCCGTCGACCGTCCGTCCAATGGTGTCTTGCAGGATGTGCATTGGTCCGAAGGGCTGTTCGGGTATTTCCCGACCTATACGCTGGGCAATGTCTATGCGGGCTGTCTGCATCAGGCGTTGCGCGCGGCGGTGCCGGATCTGGATGATGATCTGGCGCGGGGTGATACATCACGCGCGACAGGCTGGCTGCGCGCCAATCTGCAGCAATTCGGGGGCCTGCGGACACCAGTCGAGACGATCACCCATGCGGCAGGATTTGCGCCGCATGAGGGGCCGTTGCTGGAGTATCTGGAGACGAAGTTTTCAGGCATATATGGTCTTTAGAACATTTATGCCTCGGGCGGGGATTACGTCAAATCGTGCTTGCGCGAATTGACGGGCTGGGAAGATCATGACCAATCGGGGGCGCGTTTTTCCAGAAAGGCGCTGATCCCTTCGTCGGTGTCGCGCACCATCATGTTCTCGACCATCACGGCGCTCGTATAGGCATAAGCTTCGGCGGTTGAGAGTTGCGCCTGATCGTAGAATGCGGATTTGCCGATCTTGATTGCGACAGGCAGTTTGGCGGCAATGGTCTGTGCAAGGTTGTGGGTTTCATCAGCGAGGTCCGTCGCTGGTACCGCGCGGTTGATCAGGCCAAGGCGTGTGGCCTCGTCAGTGTGGATAAAGCGGCCTGTTGTCAGCATTTCGAACGCGGCCTTGCGCGGAATGTTGCGGGTTAGGGCCACCATCGGGGTGGAACAGAACAGCCCGATATTGACCCCATTGACGCCAAAGCGTGTATCATCCGCCGCAATCGCCAGATCACAGGTTGCGACCAATTGGCAACCCGCGGCGGTGGCGATGCCGTGGACCTGCGCGATCACCGGCTGCGGCATCGACTGGATGCGCTGCATCACGGCGGCGCAGCGCGCGAACAGATCCGCGAAATAGGCCGCCCCGCCATCGCCGGCCTGTCGCCCTGCCTGCATTTCGCGCAGGTCATGGCCGGCGCAAAAAGCCTTGCCATTGCCCGCGATGATCACGGCGCGGATCGCTGTGTCATCGGCAATCTGGTCCAGCGCGCCCTGTAAGGCTGCCAGCATCGCATCTGAGAGCGCGTTAAGCCTGTCTGGCGCGTTCAGCGTCAGATGGGCGATATGGTCACGGTCTTGGCGCAGCAGGATATCCATCGGCTTGTCCTTTGTCATGTGTCGTCGCATGCTAGGCCAGCATGGGGGCGAGGGAAAGTCATGACGCTGAAAATGGATGCAATCGCCCTGCACGGGTTTCTAGACAAGGAATTTGCACAGGTGCGGGGTGATTTTATCATCGCCGATCTGGCGCCGGACCGGATCAGCGTGCAGATGCAGGTCGCAGACCGCCACCTGCGCCCGGGTGGTACGGTCTCGGGGCCTGCGATGTTCGCGCTGGCCGATGTCACCGCCTATCTGATCGTGTTGGCCAATATCGGCCCCAAGGCGCTGGCGGTCACCACCAATTGCAGCATTGATTTCATGCGCAAGCCCGCCGCGGGCCAGATGCTGGTCTGCGAGGCGCGGTTGCTGAAACTTGGCCGTGCGCTGGCCGTGGTCGATGCGTTGATTTACAGCGCGGGGCAGGCGGCACCGGTGGCGCGCGCCAGCCTGACCTATGCAATCCCGCCTACCTGAAAAATGGGCCGGGAAACCCCGGCCCAGTCAGGAAGAGGCGGGGCTGTCAGGCCCGCCAGAAAGGCTTGGACACTTCGGCCATCGCCGCGGGGTGGTCCAGGCCAATATCGGGCAAAAGATAGGACGGCAGGTCGCGCAAATGCGCGCGGGTGCGTCGGCGCAGGTCCCATGTGGTCACCATTACCGCGAAACGCAGGGCCAGTCCGGCCATGACCGGCACATGGGACTGGCTGGTCAGCACCGCGATTTGCATTGGCTGGATCGTATATGACATGGAACAATCCTCTCGTATTGTATTGACACAATGTAGCTTGCCGCTACAATAGAACGATACAATGCGCGCCGACGAAAGGTCTATGAAATGATTGTATCGGATACAATTTTCAAATCACCGCTTGGCCTTGCAGGGAAATCGAAATTCAAAGCACTGGCGCAGGCGATCCGTGAAGCAATCTTATCGGGACAATTGGCACCAGAGGCCAAACTGCCGCCCGTGCGTGATCTGGCCTATCAGATCGGCGTGACACCGGGGACTGTCGCGCGGGCCTATCAGCTGCTGACCGAAGAAGGCCGTCTGATCGCGGCTGTCGGGCGCGGCACCTTTGTGGCCCCCGCACAGCGCAGCCTGCGCCCGGCCAGCCCTGCGATTCTGGCGGCGGATGACCGCCTGTCACATGCCGCCGATGTGGCGCATCTGCTCAGCCCGAAGATGCCGGACATGGGGCAGGGGCAGATGATCCGCGATGCGCTGCACCATCTGGCCGAGACCATGCCGACCGAACACTTGTTGCGTTATCCCGACAGGCAGACCGATCTGGCCGCGCGCAGGGCCGCCGCAACCTATCTCAGCGTCGCGCGGATCGGCGCCTTTACGGTGGACGATATCGTCACGGCCCACGGCGGGCAAAGCGCTGTCGTGATGATCCTGCAGACCATCCTGCATGGCGCGCGCCCTGTCGTGGCGGTCGATGCGCTGAGCTATGGCGGCTTTCGCTATGCCGCTGCGATGTGCCGCGCCGATGTGGTGGGCGTGCCCTGGGATGCGGAGGGGCCTGACCCCGCGGCCTTTGAGGCGTTGATCAAGGCCCAGAGCGTGCAGGTCTTTTGCACCTCGTCCGAGGTCTGCAACCCGACGGTGCGGCACACGACCCCCGCGCGCCGGACCCAGATCGCACGGATCGCGCAGCGGTACGGCGTGCATGTGCTGGATGACGATTGTTACCGGCTGATGCGCTCGGCACATATCGGGCCCAGCTATCGCGCTTTGCTGCCCGATCTGGGCTGGCATGTGGTTTCACCGGCAAAATCCATCTCGGCGGCGCTGCGGATCGGGTTTGCGCTGGCCCCGCAGGGCTGGACATCGGCGCTGGTGCGCACCGCGACCTTCAGTTCCTTTGGGGTGACGCGATTGATGACCGATCTTTATGCCCATATCCTTGCGCAACCCGGGATCGACGCCGTACTGGATGCGGTCAGGGACCGGATTGCGCAGGATATCCGTGCGGCCGTCAATGTGCTGGGCATGTACAAGCTCAGCTGGTCAGAGGACGTGCCGTTTGTCTGGCTGGAACTGCCTTTGGGCTGGCGCAGCGGGGAATTTCTGCAGGCGGCCGATGCCGCAGGGGTGCTGATCAAATCCGCCGATGATTTTGCGCTGCGCGACGGGCGCAGCGTGCATGCGGTGCGCATTGCGGTGAACGGGCTGGTGCCGCATCAGACCTTTGTGGACGCGATGCATGTGCTGCGCGATCTGCTGGCCCATCCGCCACAGCGGATTTCGGTATAGTTTTGTGGGGTATAATGATACCTAATTTGCAAGGCACTGTTATTGCATGATTATTTCAGATAAACGCCGCTTGACGCGCATTTCATGGCGCTTATAAGCCACCTATCCGAATGACCGTGGCGTTGCGCCACCACAAACCTTCTGGTGAGATATGAAAACCTTTACCGCTACCCCGGCGGATATCGACAAGAAATGGATCCTGATCGACGCTGAAGGCGTTGTTCTGGGCCGTCTTGCCTCGATCATCGCCATGCGCTTGCGCGGCAAGCACAAACCATCTTTCACACCGCACATGGATATGGGCGACAATGTGATCGTGATCAACGCCGAGAAAATCCAGATGACCGGTAACAAGCGCGATGAGCGTTATTACTGGCACACTGGCCACCCCGGCGGGATCAAGTCCAAGACCAAGGCAGAAATCCTTGAAGGCAAGCACCCCGAGCGCGTGATTGAAAAAGCCGTTCAGCGTATGCTGCCCGGTGGTAAGCTGTCGCGCCAGCAAATGACCCATCTGCGCATCTTCGCAGGCGCGGAACATGGCATGGAAGCCCAAAAGCCCGAAGTTCTGGATGTCAAATCCATGAACCCGAAGAATACGAGGACCGCATAATGGCCGATCAAGTCAATTCGCTCGAAGAGCTGGGGCAGGTCGCAGAAGGTGTGGAGGCTGTCGTAGCCCCCGTCGCCGCCCCCCGTGAACCTGTGCGCGATGCGCTGGGTCGGTCCTATGCTACCGGCAAGCGTAAAGATGCGGTCGCCCGCGTCTGGATTCGCCCCGGTTCCGGCAAGGTCACTGTCAACGGCAAGGAAATGAAGACTTATTTCGCACGCCCCGTGTTGCAGATGATCCTGGCGCAGCCATTCTCGATCGCCGGTGTTGCCGGTCAGTTCGACGTGGTTGCCACCGTCAAGGGCGGCGGTCTGTCCGGTCAGGCCGGTGCGGTCAAGCATGGCGTGTCCAAAGCACTGCAGCTTTATGATCCAAGCCTGCGCCCCGCGCTGAAAGCTGCCGGTTTCCTGACCCGCGACAGCCGCGTCGTGGAACGCAAGAAATACGGCAAGGCCAAGGCGCGCAAGAGCTTCCAGTTCTCCAAGCGCTAAGCTGCTCACATTTCGAAAAAGGCCTGCATCTTGCAGGCCTTTTTTGGTTTCGGACCCTTGGACAATATTGGCTAAAAATGCAGCAAATGGTAAAATTTCCGTCGCTGATATCTCTGTTAACGCGAGTTTCATGTTGATCTTTCCCGCATGACAATGAAGATCGGCCTATGTTCAAAAAACTGACATCATCCGAGGGCGGGCGTGGGCTGTTACTGATCAGCCCGCCGTTTTTCTATGCGCTGCTGTTGATGGCCTTCCCCTTGGGGGCGATCATCTTGTTCAGTTTCTGGACCCAGGATTTCATGGATGTCGATACGACATTCACGCTGAACAATTATCGCCAGATCATCGAACAGCCGATCTATGGCGCGCTGCTGCAACGCTCGCTGTTTGTGTCGGCGGTGGTGACAGTGGTCACGGTGCTTTTGGCCTTTCCGATTGCCTATTTCGTGTCGTTCCATGTGCGCCCCGACCGCAAATCGCTATGGCTGTTCCTGATCACGATCCCGTTCTGGACCTCTTATCTGATCCGCGTGTTTTTGTGGAAGGTGATCCTGGGGTATAACGGCGTGATCAACACTGGCTTGTTGAATATCGGTCTGATTGATGAACCGCTGACGTTCATCTTGTACAATATCAACGCGGTGATCATCACCCTTGCCCATGCCTTTGCGCCCTTTGCGATCCTTCCGATTTTCGTAGCTTTGGAAAAGATCGACCGGTCCCTGCTCGAAGCTTCGCGTGATCTGGGGGAAAACAAGGTGATGACGTTTTTCCGCGTGACCTTGCCCTTGGCGATGCCGGGCGTGGTGGCGGCGGTGCTGATCGTGTTTATCCCGACCATTGGCGATTATGTCACCCCTGAATTGATGGGCGGGGCCGGTGGCAAGCTGATTGCCAACATGATCCAAACCCAATTTCTGGCGCTGAATAATGCGCCGTTGGGCGCGGCACTGGCGGTGGTGGCGATGCTGTCGGTCACGGCGATCAGCCTTGTGTTCATCTTGCTCAACCGGCGCTGGCTGCGGGGCCGGTCATGAGCCTGCGTATTTATGCCATTGCCTATTTGGTGTTTCTTTATGCGCCGATCGTGCTGTTGCCGATCTTTGCCTTCAATGACGCGACGATCATCGCCTTTCCGCTGTCGGGTTTCACCACCGATTGGTTTGGCGAGTTGATGACCAACCGGTCGCTGCACACGGCGGTCAAGAATTCGCTGTTCATCGCGGTGATGACGGCGGTCCTGTCCACCTTGCTGGGAATCTGTGCCGCAAGGGCAGGGGCGATGTACCACTTTCCGGTCAAGGCGGGGATCATGGGGTTCATCATGCTGCCCTTGGTTCTGCCTGAAATCATCGTCGCTGTGTCCTTGCTGGTGGTGGTGGTGCAGATTTTCGATATGGGCCTGTCGAACTGGACGATCATCGCGGCCCATGTGCTGATCTGCACACCTTTCTGCATCGCCATCCTGAACGGCGCATTCCAGAACCTCGACCCCAGCCTGGAAGAAGCTGCAATGGATCTGGGCGAAAGCCGGTTTTCGGCCTTTCGTCTGGTCACGCTGCCCTTGGTGATGCCGGGGATCATTTCCAGCATGCTGATCGCCTTTACCATTTCGCTGGATGAATTCATCATCGCGTTCTTTTTGTCCGGCACCAGCCAGACGATGCCGGTCTATATCTGGGGCTTGATGCGGTTTCCGGCGTCACTGCCCGTTGTCATGGCGCTTGGCACCATTCTGGTTGCGCTGTCGATCATCTTGTTGACCATTGCAGAGCTTTTGCGCCGCCGCGGCATGGCCCGCGCCGGTGTAAAAGACAAAGGGGGCTTTCTTTGACAGCTTTGATCACGCTCAAGGGCGTCAATAAATATTACGGCGATTATCATGCTTTGCGTGACATCGACCTGACGATCAATACGGGCGAGTTTTTCTCGCTTCTGGGGCCGTCAGGCTGTGGCAAGACCACATTGCTGCGCACCATCGCGGGGCTGGAGGATGTGTCCGACGGGGTCGTGATGATCGGCGGCAAGGATATGCGCGGCGTCTCCGCCAATTTGCGCCCGACCAATATGGTGTTTCAATCTTATGCGATCTTTCCGCATCTGAGCGTGGCGGAGAATGTGGCCTTTGGCCTGCGCAAGCGCACTGATCTGAACAAGGACGACAAGGCCAAGATGGTCGAAGATGCCTTGGCCATGGTTGGCCTGTCCGGCTATGGCAAGCGCGCCTCGCATGCCCTGTCGGGGGGGCAGCGTCAGCGGGTCGCCCTGGCGCGCGCGCTGATCCTGAAACCCAAGGTTTTGCTGCTGGATGAGCCTTTGTCCGCGCTGGACAAAAAGATGCGCGAACAGATGCAGGTCGAATTGATCCGCCTGCAACGCCATGTCGGCATTACTTTTATTCTGGTCACCCATGATCAGGAAGAAGCCTTGGTCATGTCCGACCGGATCGCCGTGATGTTCGAAGGCGAGATCGGGCAATTGGCTGATCCCGAAACGCTCTACCGTCGCCCCAATTCGCGGCGGGTTGCAGAATTCATCGGCAAGATGAACTTTTTGCGCGCTGATGTGCTGCAGGTCGGTGACACGATCGATGTCGATGTGGCCGGTCTTGGGCGTGTGTCGGTGAATGCCGAACAGGCGCCCATGGCGCTGCACAAAGGGGCCGCCGTGGCTGGTGTGCGCCCCGAGACACTGGCCATCTTGTTTGCCGGTGAAACAACCGAGCGCAAGCTGATCGACGGCGTGGTGGACGAGGTCGTCTATTACGGTGACATGACCTATTACGACGTGCGCATTGCAGGCGTGGACCAGCCGCTGAATATCGCGATGAAAAACCTGATCGGCAGGCCGGTGCTGGATGTCGGCACCAGGACCAAGGTGGTTTGGGACGAACGGTCGCTGGTTATTCTGGCGTAGGGTGGCGTGAAGTCCACCTTGCCTGTCCGGCTGCGCCGGCGCTCCGCGGGCGATATTTAGGCTCGGAAGATCGGGTCAGTCGAGCACCATGGCAAAGCGCAGCCCCAGCGTTTCCAGCCCCGGATTGAGATCCTTCAGATCGCCATTGGACCGGTGATCCGCCAGCACGCTCAGCGTTGCGCCATTGTCAAAGCTATAGCCGACACCCAGCGCGCTGCGAAATTCCAAGGGCAGCCCAAGGTCCGGCCCATCGCCCTGCGCGTAAAGCCCCGGCATGAAAGACGCCTCGACAAAGAACGGCCCGTCGATCACCTTTTGTGTCGTCCATTTTGCACCAGCCCCGACCCACAGGCTGCCGTCACTGGTCGCACTGGCCCCGATCACCGGCTGGAACACGCCGTACCGGCGCGCCAGATCATAGGTGACATAGATTTCCTCGCTGATGCTGTCGTCCTGAAAGACTACGTCGCTGATCTGCAAAGCCGCACGCGCGGGCGCCTCTTGCAGCTGGTAGCAGCCGGTTGGACATTCATTCAGATAGGTATCGGTCAGACCGGTGATGAAAAAGATGATCGCGAAAGTTCCGTCCATGATGTGATCCTATGTATCGGGGTCAAGCAGGCCAAGCCCGCGCAGATAGATGCCAATGCCGGTTTCCAGCAGGTCATCGGGGGGAAAGGGACTTGTCCGGCCCGGATTGCCGCGCGCGAACAATTCCACCACCCCATGCGACATCGCCCAGACATGGGCGCTGAACATCTGCGCAGGCGGGCGTTTGTCGGCGGGGATATGTTGGCTGAGCGCGGCTGCCGCCTTTTCGAGCACGCCCATCGCGCGGGTCGCCACGGCATGTAATTCCGGCGAATGGTTGATCGACACGCCCGATTCGAACATTGCGATGTAATGCCCCGGATAGCGCCGCGCAAAGGCCAGATAGGCCCGCCCCGTCGCCCCGAAGGCCGCCAGCGCCGACGGTTGCCCATCCGCAAAAGCATGGTCCATCAGATCGGCGAAAATGGCATAGCCTTCCTGGGCGGCAGCGGCGATCAAGTCTTCACGCCCGGCGAAATGCCGATAGACCGCCGCGGGGGTGACACCTGCCTCGCGCGCGGCTTCGGATAGGGTGAACCCTGTTGGCCCGCGCATTTCAATCAGCCGCAGACAGCCGTCGATCAATGCGGCGCGCAGATTGCCGTGATGATAGCCCCGCTTAGTCATGCCACAGATCGGGGCCACCGGCGATTTTGGGGTCCACAACACCCAAAGCATCGACATCTTTGCGTTTGTAATCAAGCTGATGCAGGATCGACCTGATCACATTTATCCGCGCGCGCAGCTTGTCATCGCCCCGCACGACGGTCCAGGGTGCAAATGTCAGATGGGTCCGGTCCAGCGTTTCGCGGATCGCGTCAGAATACGCATCCCACAGCGCCAAACCGTCAACATCAATCCGGCTGAGTTTCCATTGCTTGAGAGGGTCTTGCTCGCGGTCCAGAAACCGCTGCAATTGCGTCGCCCGCCCGATATTGAGCCAGATCTTGAACAGGATGATCCCTTCATTGGCCAGCATATGCTCGAATTCAGGAAGCTGCGCAAACCAGCAGGCGCGCTGTTCCGGGGTGCAGAACCCGAACACATGTTCGACAACGCCGCGATTGTACCAGCTGCGGTCGAACAGGGTGATTTCGCCCTTGGCGGGCAGATGCGCGACATAGCGTTGGAAATACCATTGGGCCGCCTCGTGATCGCTGGGTTTGGGCAGGGCGACAAGGCGCGCGCCGCGCGGGTTGAGGTTTTCGCGGAACCGTTTGATCGTGCCCCCTTTGCCTGAGGCGTCGCGTCCCTCAAAAACCACCACAACGCGTTGGCCGGTGTCGCGGACCCAGGCCTGCATCCTCACCAATTCGACCTGAAGCCGGTTCATCGCATCGGTGTAATCATCCTTGTCGTACCGACTGTCATAGGGAAAGTGCGGGTTGAGGATGCCATCATTGGCCCTGCCCTTGATCAGGTCACGGATGGCCTGCGGCGCGTCTTGGTTAAAATAGCGGCTGATCGCGCCGTCGAATGGCCGTTCCATGAAATTCTTTCGCGGTTTGTCGCACCAGTATGGGGGTGCGCGCCGCCTAGCGCAATCCGGCGCGGGCTGCGGCGCGGTCGATGGCGGCAATCGCCTCAGGCTGGCGGGAATGATGAGGCTGGTGGCCGATGCCCTCCAGCCGGACCAGATTGGCGGTGGGCGCGATCTTGATCAGCTCTTCGGCATGCACATGGATCGGCACGACCGTATCGGCGGTGCCATGGATGATTTCAATCGGGATCGTGATCTGCCGGTAAAGCTCCGCCATCTCTACGACAAAGGGGCGCAGGGTATTGACCTGCCGCACATTGGCGCGAAACGCGCCGGGGCGCAGAGCCAGCTCGCCCCCCAGATGGGCGATATAGCCCGCGGGTGGCGCTTGGGGCGCAAAGGTGGTGGCGACAACATCATCCACCTTGCTTTTGGGAATAAAGGCGCTGATCAGCGGGATCACCACACCGCCCAGCGCGCTGCCGTTGACCATGTAATAAGACCCAAGGTCGCCGGGCCAGGGCATGGCAACACCGCCGTAAGATACCACCGCGCTGGCATTGGTCGGATCAACGCGGTCCAGACCGGTCGTGGCCCATGCCAGGGCAACAATGCCACCGAAACTATGCCCGACGACGATTGGTGCGGTGATGCCCAAAGCGCCTGCCGCCTCGCGCAGCATGGCAACCTGTGCTGCGGGGCTGTCGCCTTCGGTGGCAAAAGCGCCTGTCGCGATCCCCGGCACCCGGTCGGTATAGCCCATGCCGGGGCGGTCAAAGGCGGTCACGCGGTAGCGGTCGGTCAGGTGATCCATCAGCGAAAAGGTGAAATCGCGCAGATTACCGCCCGCGCCATGCAACAAGATTACATCCGGCCCTTGCCCTGCCTGCACATAATGAACGCGCCCGCCTGTCACCTCGACAAAGTTGCCCACCGGCGGAAAGGCTGCTGTGATCCTGTCAGCGCGCAGCGCGGCCATGCCAGTGGTCAGCACCGCCCCAAGGCCCAGCGCGATCGCGCCAAGGGTGATCGCCTTAAGTGCCAATTTTATCCAGATCGAAATAGGTGGTCTGATAGATTTCGTTGATCCAATTGCCATAAAGAAGATGCGCATGGCTGCGCCAGCGGTTCTGTGGTGCCTGCAACGGGTCGTCACCCGGATAGTAATTGACCGGCACATTGATCGGCGTGCCATTGGCGATATCGCGGTCATATTCCTGTTTGAGCGTGGTCGTATCATATTCGAAATGGTTGAAGATATAGAGCGCGCGATGTGCTGCATCCTCGACCAGCGCCGGCCCGGCCTCGGCGCTGGTGATCAGGGTTTTCAGCCCCGCCACGGCGTCGATCTCATCCTGACGCATTTCGGTCCAGCGACTGACGGGGATCACGCAATCATCCGAAAAGCCGCGCAGATAGGGGGAACCGGCGGCAGTGGTGTGATGGTGCAGGCAGCCGAACAGTTTTTGGTCCAGCAGGTGTTTTTCGACCCCGTGGAAATAATTGATCATCGCCATCCCGCCCCAGCAGACGCCAAAGGTGGAATGCACATGGGTCTGGGTCCAGTCAAAGACCTGCGTCAGCTCGTCCCAATAGGTGACATCGTGAAACGGCAGATGTTCGATCGGCGCGCCGGTGATGATCAGCCCGTCGAATTTTTCGTCGCGTACCTCGGAAAAGGGTTTGTAAAACTCTTCCATATGTTCGGCGGCGGTGTTGCGGGTCTGGTGTTCGCTCATCCGGATCAGTGAAAACTCGATCTGCAAAGGTGTCGCCCCGATCAGGCGGGCGAACTGGTTTTCGGTCTGGATTTTCTTGGGCATCAGGTTCAGCAATGCGATCCGCAAGGGGCGGATATCTTGGCGCGCGGCAGTCACCTCGTCCAGCACCATGACGCCTTCTTTGGACAGGACATCATAGGCGGGCAGGGCGGATGGCAATTTAATTGGCATGAACGTTATCCTTGCAGAACGGTGCAGATAAGCCCGTCACCCACGCTTCTCAAGGGCCTGAGCGATCATGTCGATAAAACCCGCGGCATCCTTGACCTGTGCCACATCATCCTGCGCGACGGTGATCCCCCAGCGATCCGCCATCGCCTTGTAACGCGGCTGACGATGCGCCAAAGCCTTGGCAAAGGCCCAGCGGATAAAATCATCAGGGTCCACATCATCTGGGGCTGCGTTGAATTCCGCCAGATAGGCGGTCCATGTCGCCAGCAAGAACACCGGATCATAGGACATCGGTTTGGGTTCGCGGTCAAACCGGCGGATCAATTCGGCAGTATGGGCGTCTGTGCCTTCGATCCAGACCATCAGCGTCTTGGACGCCAAATCCGTCATGATCGGATCATTCGGATCGGTGACATCGACCCATTCGCAGATCGACCCGCCGGTATCGCAGACGAAATGCGGATATTGGTAAAGATCATGCGAGCGTGTGATGAAATGGCCGGTGTCATGCAGCGCCGCCACTTCCGCGCGCTGGAACTGGTCCTGACGGCGGGTGTATTCATCCCAAGGCAGCCCGCCCTTGGCCGGATCGCCCGGTTTGCCCAGATAGGACGACATCGGCCGCAGGTCGTTGAACGAAATGTTCGACCCGATATAGATGCTGTCGCTGCGCAAAAGGTCGCGCAGGAACGGCACTTTCATCGCCTCGCGTTTGGCATTGTCGGCGATATATTCGCCCATATACCGCGTGCCGATCCGGTAATCGATAGAATAATGGAACCAGTCGCCGGTCTGGCGCAGCATGCTGGACAGATAGGTCTTGCCCAGCCCCGACATTGCGAAGAACAGGACCCGTTTTTGCGGCGCGGCGCGCCAGTCAGAGGCGGATGTATAAATCATGGCCCTTGGGTAATGCTGGTGGCGCTGATCTGCCAGCGATTTTTGCGCGATTGGTGATAATGTCACCGATCCGATACGGCTGTGGCGGCTATGCCTGCTGCAAGGTTCAAAAGGATGACAGCAAATGCAATATACCAGCAAGTTTCAGGCAATGGCCGATGCCGCACGCGCGCAGACCGACGAAGTCCCCGCCAGCGCGGTTGACAGCCTAATCGCAGCGGGAGCGGTGGCGCTGGATATCCGCGACAAGGAAGAACATGACTTGGATCATATTGCGGGGTCGGTGCATGTCAGCCGTGGCAAGCTGGAGATGAATATCGAAACTGTGCTGCCCGATCTTGAAACGACGATCTTGTGCTATTGCAATGCCAACAACCGTGGCGCGCTGTCGGCGGCCAGCCTCAAAGCGATGGGGTATAAAAACGCCAAATTCATCGCGGGCGGGTTGAAAGCCTATCGCGGGGCACGCTAGGCCGCGCTGCCCCTTTTTCCCGGAAAACGTCCGGGATAAGATGAGTATTTTTGGAAATAAGAAGTCAGGGGCGGGGCCAGCGGGCGCGGGGTTTATTGTCCGCGCCAGATCCAGCCGCCGCCCAGCACACGGGTGCTGTCGGTGTCGTAAAACACGCAGGCCTGCCCGGGCGAGACGCCTTGTTCGGCAACCAGCAATTCGACCTCTGCCTCGGTGTCCGAGATCGGGCGCAGGATCGCGTCCGTCGGCGGGCGGGTGGAGCGCACGCGCACCGCGATCTGGCGTTCTGCGATATCGGTCAGCTTGCCCCCGCCGATCCAGTTGATTTCGCGCAACGGCACGCGGCGGGTGGCCAGCATGTCCTTTGGCCCGACGATGACCTGTTTTTTGTCCACATCCAGCCGCACCACATAAAGCGGATCGGCCAGACCGCCGATGCCAAGCCCGCGCCGCTGGCCCACGGTGTAATGGATCACGCCGTTGTGTTGGCCCAGCACCTGCCCGTTGATATCCACGATCGTGCCGGGGCTTGCTGCACCGGGGCGCAGTTTTTCGATCACGGCGGCGTAATCGCCGTTGGGGACAAAGCAGATATCCTGACTGTCGGGTTTATCTGCCACGCTGAGCCCGTATTTCGCGGCCAAAGCACGGGTTTCATCCTTGCTTTTGTGATGGCCCAACGGAAAGCGCAGGTAATCAAGCTGGTCTTGCGTCGTTGAGAACAAAAAATAGCTTTGATCCTTGGCCGCATCGGCAGCGCTGTGCAATTCGGCACCCTGCACGCCCATCTTGCGCTGGATGTAATGGCCGGTCGCCATGCAATCGGCGTCCAGATCGCGGGCGGTTTGCAGCAGGTCCTTGAATTTCACCCGTTCATTGCAGCGGATGCAGGGCACAGGGGTTGCACCACCCAGATAGCTGTCGGCGAATTCATCCATCACCGCTTCGCGGAAGGTGTTTTCATAATCCAGCACATAATGCGGAAATCCCATTTCTTCGGCCACGCGGCGCGCATCATGGATATCGCGGCCCGCGCAGCACGCGCCTTTTTTCGCCAGCGCCGCCCCGTGGTCGTAAAGTTGCAGGGTCACGCCGACGACATCATAGCCTTCTTCGGCCAGTTTGGCGGCGACGACGGATGAATCCACGCCGCCCGACATCGCCACGACGACGCGGGTATCGGCAGGGGCCTTGGCAAAACCAAGCGAGTTGATCGGGGATTCAAGGGGCATGGCAGGTCCGTCGGTTCAAGAACAGGTCGAAATATAGGAAAATGCTATGCATTCTCAAGGTGCGGCTACACCTCTCATTAAGTTGCGCTCGGCATATCATCTGCGGGAGTTTCCTGAAAGGGGTGCCACATGTATTTGCGAAAGATCGAAGGGCGGCGTGCCGTCACCCTGCCAGACGGGTCAACGATGACACGCGCCGACCTGCCGGACAAGACGACCAGCCGCTGGGTCGCATCGCGCAAGGCCGCTGTTGTGCGGGCGGTGACGCATGGGCTGATCACGCGCACCGAAGCCTTGGAAACCTATGACCTGTCCGAAGAGGAAATGGCCGCTTGGGAGGCTGCTGTCACCGCGCATGGCGAGGTTGCCCTAAAAGCAACAGCATTACAGCGGTATAGACAGCCATAGGGTGCGTCCGTAGAATTCTGCGTTGGTAACACGTGGTTAACCTTTTTCGACAAAGGTGAGACGTAATTGTAAGAGTGGAGAATCCCTATGCGCGTGCTGCTGGTTGAAGATGACCCTACAACGGCGAAAAGTATCGAATTGATGCTGACCCATGCCAATTTAAATGTGTATACCACCGATCTTGGCGAAGAAGGCATCGATTTGGCCAAGCTTTACGATTACGACCTGATCCTGCTGGACCTGAACCTGCCGGACATGAACGGACATGAGGTTTTGCGCCAGCTACGGCTAAGCAGGATCGACACGCCGATCCTGATCCTCACCGGTGATGATGGCACTGAAAGCAAGCTGAAAAGCTTCGGGTTTGGCGCGGATGATTACCTGACAAAACCGTTCCACCGCGAAGAGCTTGTCGCGCGGATTCATGCAATTATCCGCCGGTCCAAAGGGCATGCGCAATCCATTATCCGCACCGGGCAGATCGCCGTGAACCTGGATGCCAAGACGGTCGAAGTGGCCGGAAATACCGTGCATCTGACCGGCAAGGAATACCAGATGCTGGAATTGTTATCGCTGCGCAAGGGCACGACGCTGACCAAGGAAATGTTCCTGAACCACCTTTATGGCGGAATGGATGAACCTGAATTGAAGATCATCGATGTCTTCATCTGCAAGCTGCGCAAGAAATTATCCGAAGCGGCAGATGGTGAAAACAATATCGAAACCGTCTGGGGGCGCGGCTATGTCCTGCGCGATCCGGAATCTGTGAAACCTGCCGCAAAACTGGCCATCGGGGCATAGGCCCAGCATCCGCCGTTGCCGCCGGGTCCAGTTTGTCGGCTGGACCTTGGCGGCTGGCCTGCGTAACACTATCTGGCGCGCGGCATGACGCGCGTGAAGTGGGGGCAGGTGGTGAGCACATCAAAACAGGATCATGATACCGCAACCATCGCCGTTGCGGATTTGACCCGAGCGGAGGCCATGGTCGAGCTGGCCCGCTTGGCGCAAACCTTGGCTCAAGCCAATACTGCCTATCACCGCAATGATACCCCCGAGATCAGTGATGCCGCCTACGACGCCCTGAAACAGCGCAACGCCGCGATCGAGGCGCGCTTTCGCGAGCTCAAACGCGCCGACAGCCCCAGCGATCAGGTTGGTGCCGTGGTGGCCGACGGATTTGGGAAGGTGCAGCATGCGGTGCGGATGCTATCGCTGGGCAATGCATTCAGCGACGACGATGTGACCGACTTTGACGAACGTCTGCGCAAATATCTGGGGCTGACGGCAGATCAGCCTTTGCGCTATACCGCAGAGCCCAAGATCGACGGGCTGTCGCTGTCGCTGCGCTATGAGGACGGCGTATTGGTGCAAGCCGCCACGCGCGGCGACGGGGCAGTGGGCGAAAACGTGACCGCCAATGCCTGCACCATCGCCGATATTCCCCAGCGTCTGACAGGCGCGCCCGCCGTGCTGGAGGTGCGCGGTGAAGTTTACATGAGCCATGATGATTTCGCGGCCCTGAACGCGCGGCAGGCCGACAAGGGCGCCAAGACCTTTGCCAATCCGCGCAACGCCGCCGCAGGCTCATTGCGCCAGCTGGATGCGGGTATCACCGCCGCGCGTCCGTTGCGGTTTTTTGCTTATGCCTGGGGGGCGCTGTCTGCGCCGCTGGCTGCCACCCAATCAGGGGCTATCGCGCGGCTGGCAGAACTGGGCTTTGCCACCAACCCGCTGACTGCGACCTGCGACAGCCCCGCCGATCTGATCGCAATCTATAGCGGGATCGAGGCGCAGCGTGCCAGCCTTGGCTATGACATCGACGGCGTTGTCTACAAGGTCGATGATCTGGCGCTGCAACAAAGGCTGGGGTTCCGCTCCACCACGCCACGTTGGGCGATTGCGCATAAATTCCCCGCCGAACTGGCCTGGACCGTGCTGGACGCCATTGATATTCAGGTTGGGCGCACCGGTGCGCTGTCACCTGTGGCGCGGCTGGTGCCGGTCACCGTTGGCGGGGTCGTCGTGTCAAATGCGACCCTGCATAACGAGGATTACATCGCAGGGCGCGGCGGCGATGGTCAGCCGATCCGGCAGGGCCGCGATATTCGCGTCGGCGATTGGGTGCAGGTCTACCGCGCCGGTGACGTCATTCCCAAGATCAAAGATGTCGATAGCGCGCGCAGGCCCGCAGGGGCCACGCCCTATATCTTTCCCGACACCTGCCCCGAATGCGGATCACCCGCGATCCGCGATCCGGGCGATGCGGTTCGCCGCTGCACCGGCGGGATGATTTGCCCCGCGCAAGCTGTTGAAAGGTTGAAACATTTTGTATCGCGTGCGGCATTCGACATCGAAGGTCTGGGCGCCAAGCAGGTCGAACAATTTCATGCCGATGGCTGGATCACGACCCCCGTCGATATCTTTACGCTGCGCGCGCGGTATGGGCAGGGGTTGCAACAGCTGAAAAACCGCGAAGGCTGGGGTGCGAAAAGCGCTGACAACCTGTTTGCCGCCATCGATGATAAGCGCGCGATCGCGCTCAACCGGCTGATCTATGCTTTGGGGATCCGGCATGTCGGCGAAAGCTCGGCTGCACTTTTGGCCAATCATTACGGGTCATGGGCGGGTTTTGCGACCGCGATGCAAGCGGCGCACATCGGGCAAGGCCCCGCATGGGACGCATTGACCAGCATTGATGGCGTGGGGGCCGTGATGGCCACATCGCTGATCACAACCCTGCAAAACCCGTCAGAGGCCGCATCCATCGCCGCCCTTGTCGCCCAGCTTGACGTACAAGACGCGCCCAAGATCGCCAGCGACAGCCCCGTGTCGGGCCTGACCGTGGTGTTCACCGGCACGCTGGAAAAGATGACCCGCGCAGAGGCCAAGGCGCGCGCCGAATCCTTGGGAGCCAAGGTCGCAGGATCGGTCAGCGCCAAGACCGATATCCTTGTGGCAGGCCCGGGGGCCGGGTCCAAAGCCGCCAAGGCCGAGGCCCTTGGCATCCGCACCATGGACGAGGACGGCTGGCTTGCGCTGATCGGCAGCGCATGACGGGCCGGCCAGAGGCTCTTTTCCCGCTGTTTGGCACGCTGACGCAGCTGGACGGGGTGGGCGCCAAGACAGCACAGGTGATGAGCGATGCGGGTATCGCCAAACCTGCCGATCTGTTGCTGACCCTGCCGGTATCGGGCGTGGACCGCCGCCGCCGTGCGTCCATCCGCGAGGTGATCGCGCCCTGTATCGTCACGGTCGAGGTGACGGTCGGCCTGCATCTGCCGCCAAAGACCAAGGGCAAACCTTACCGGATCACGGTGCAGGATGCGGAAACATCGTTTCAGCTCGTGTTTTTTCACCTGCGCGGCGATTATCTGCAAAAGCTGCTGCCGACGGGCCAGCGGCGGGTGGTGTCGGGCAAGCTTGAACTGTTCGACGGGATCGCGCAGATCGTGCATCCCGATCATGTGCTGCCTCCGCTGGATGCCGACACGATCCCCGCCTTTGAACCGGTCTATCCGTTGCATGCGGGCCTGACGCAAAAGGTGATGTGGAAAGCGACAAGATCCGCACTGGCGCTGCTGCCCGATCTGGCCGATTGGATCGACCCTGCGCAAAAGGCGCGCGAAGGCTGGCCCGATTGGGCGCAGGCGCTGCATCTGGCGCATAATCCGCAATCGCCTGTTGATCTGTCGCCGCATCATCCGGCACGCGCACGGCTTGCCTATGATGAATTGATGGCGCATCAGATCACGCTGGCCTTGGCGCGGGCCAATGCGCGCCGCGCCAAAGGGGTGGCATCGGCAGGCGACGGGCGGTTGCAAAAACGCGTCCTTGGCGCCTTGCCTTACAGCCCGACAGGCGCACAGACCCGTGCCATTGCCGAAATCGGGGCCGATCTGGCCGCACCTTTGCGGATGAACCGGCTGTTGCAGGGCGATGTCGGGTCGGGCAAGACGCTCGTTGCGATGATGGCGCTGTTGCAGGTGGTGGAATCGGACGGGCAGGGCGTGATGATGGCGCCCACCGAAATCTTGGCGCGGCAGCATTACGCAGGGCTGGAGCCGCTGGCCGCCGCCGCTGGTGTCCGGCTTGATGTGCTGACCGGCCGCGACAAGGGCCGCGATCGCGCCGCGAAACTGGCCGCTTTGGCACAAGGCGATATCCAGATCCTTGTTGGCACCCATGCGGTGTTCCAGAAAGACGTGCATTTCCATGACCTGCGGCTGGCGGTGATCGACGAACAGCACCGTTTCGGCGTGGCGCAACGGATGGAACTGGGCGCCAAGGGGCGCGCGGTCGATGTGCTGGTGATGACCGCCACGCCAATCCCGCGATCGCTCGCTCTGGCGCAATATGGCGACATGGATGTGTCGGTGCTGGATGAAAAACCGCCCGGGCGCAAACCGGTGCAGACCGCGCTGGTCTCTGCTGCGCGGATGGATGAAATCGTGGCCAAATTGCGCGCCGCCGTCGCGGATGGGCGGCAGGCCTATTGGGTCTGCCCTTTGGTCGAGGAAAGCGAGATCATCGAGATGACCGCCGCCGAAGACCGGTTCAAACGCCTGCGGGCGGCCTTGGGCGATACGGTCGTCGGGCTTGTGCATGGCCAGATGCCTGTCACCGAAAAAGACGCGGCCATGGCGCGGTTCGTCAGCGGCGACACCCGCGTTCTGGTGGCCACAACCGTGATCGAGGTGGGCGTGAACGTGCCAAACGCGTCGATCATGATGATCGAAGGCGCCGAAAGTTTTGGTCTGGCGCAATTGCACCAGCTGCGCGGCCGCGTTGGGCGGGGGGCTGCGGCATCGACCTGCTTGCTGATCTATCAACCGCCCCTGTCCGAAAACGGCCGCAAGCGGCTCGAAATCCTGCGCGAGACCGAGGATGGTTTCCGCATCTCCGAAGAAGACCTGGCCATGCGCGGCGCGGGCGATGTCATCGGCACCGCGCAATCGGGCCTGCCACGGTTCCGCATCGCCGACCTAGAACGGCAGGCGGGGCTGATGGCCGTCGCGCAATCGGATGCGCGCAAGCTGCTGCATGACGACCCCGATCTGCAAACGCCGCGCGGGCAGGCCGCCCGCGCCTTGCTATGGCTCTTGGAGCAGGACCGCGCGATCCGTTTGATTTCAATCGGTTAACGCCTCACACACCGATCTTGCGCAAAATGTTCTTAAAATGTTCTTAAAAAGTCTTTACAGCCACGGTTCAATATGAGAACAAAGTGGCAACAGAATATTAAGGGAACACTGACATGGCGAAAGAAATCACAACCATTCTGATCCGTTCGCGTCACACGCTGATCGGGGATGCCCTGGGCATTGTCGCCTTGATGGTGCTGTTGTTTGTCGGATTGGCCTTGCCCGGGCCGATCTGACCTGCTGCGCGGCTTTCTGGTCCTGACCATTGCCTGTCCCACCTTGCAATGACACCACCCCGCCTGACATCCGGATTTGCCTTTGCCTGATGCCTTTGGACCAGATACCGCAAAACCTGCCGCCGCCATCCTGCCCCGGATGCGCGGCGGTTTTTTATGTGCGGGCCTTGGCAGTTTGCAGCGCGTCCAGCGTGGCGTCAAACGCCAGCATGATGGATGCATGACGGTTCTTGTAATCGCGCGCGGGTTCCAACACCTCCAGCCCGTCAAACGGGGCAAGCGGCACCGGCCCGCCCGATGTCAGCATCGCCTGCAACGCATCGCGCCCGGCCTGCACCTGCTGTTCGGTCAGCCCGACGATCGCGCCGCCCACGACAGCCGCCGCCGCCTGCCCAAGCGCGCAGGCTTTCACATCCTGCCCGAAATCGGTGATCACGCCGTCCTGCAGCACGATATCCACCGTCACATTCGATCCGCACAAAGGTGCGCGCTTTTTCGCGCTGGCTGTGGGGGCAGACAGGCGCGCATTGCGCGGCATATCGGCCGCCAGCGCAAGGATACGCGCGGAATATAGCTTGATCATGTCGGTTTCGGCTGACATCGCATTTGCCCTTTTGTGCTGTCATCTCTAGTTAGGGCGCTGGACGCTGCTTGCAAAGGGAAACCCGATGCCATTCGACCTGACCACGCTGAAATATAACGATGCAGGGCTGATCCCCGCAATCGCCCAAGATGCCGCATCGGGCGAGGTGCTGATGATGGCATGGATGAACGCCGAATCCGTGGCCCGCACGCTGGACACAGGCCGCGTCACCTATTGGTCGCGCTCGCGTCAGGCCTTCTGGGTCAAGGGCGATACCAGCGGCCATGTGCAGGAATTGGTCGATTTCCGCGTGGATTGTGACCGCGATTGCGTGCTGGTGACAGTCAACCAGACCGGTCCCGCCTGCCACACCGGGCGGCGCAGCTGTTTTTACACCGCTGTGCGCGCGGGCGATGCGGTCGAATTGATGCAGCCTATGGGATCAACCCCACCATCCGCCTGATATCCGCAGGGCTGGCCCCTTCGGCGCGGAATGTCGCTATCGCCTTGGCATCATCCCGCTTGGCCAACCGTTTGCCAGCTGCGTCGCGGATCAGATCATGATGGTGATAGCGCGGTGTCGGCAGGCCCAAAAGCGCCTGCAAGGCGGCATGGATCTGCGTCGCCTCGGCCAGATCCGCGCCGCGCACCACGTCCGTGACACCTTGTGCGGCATCGTCGATCACAACGCTCAGATGATAGGATGTGCCGCTGTCCTTGCGCCCGATCACAAAATCACCGACATCACGTTGGAGGTCTTGGCGTGTCACTTCAACATGTAAACCGTTGTTTTGAAATGTAATTATGTCATTGCTTAAAGTGTCCAAATCAAACCGCAACACCGCATCGCGCGCGGGCATCCCGCTTTCGCTTTGTTGCCAATACTCCCGCCGGAGGCGGCGCTGCGCCTTGCATGTGCCGGGATAGATCAGCCCGTCAGGACCGACATTGCAGCCTTCCTGCGGCGCGCTCAGCGCCGCTTGAATATCGCGCCGCGTACAGGTGCAGACATACAAATGCCCCCGCTGCCACAGACCGTCGATCACATTGTCATAAACACCCATCCGGTCCGACTGGCGCAAAACCGGCCCGTCCCATGTCAGGCCAAGCCAGGCCAGATCGTCGTAAATCTGCACCTCCCATGCGGGCCTTGCACGGGTCTGGTCGATATCCTCGATCCGCAGCAGGAAGGTGCCGCCCAGGGCGCGCGCCATATCATGCGCAAGGATTGCGGAATAGGCATGGCCCAGATGCAACGGCCCCGTCGGGGACGGCGCAAAGCGCGTGATCATTCCGCGGCAAGCGCCTGCGGCACCAGCCAGTCCTGCCAATCCGCCTTGGCGCGGTCGGTATAGGCTTTGTACCGGTCCTTGCGCCCGCGCCGTCCGCCTTTGACACCGTCAAGCGGCGGGAACAGCCCGAAATTCACGTTCATCGGCTGGAATGTTTTGGCCTCGGCCCCGCCGGTGATATGGCTTACCAGCGCGCCCATCGCGGTGGTGACAGGCACTGGCGAAAGGCTGCGCCCCTGCAATTCCGCCGCCGCCATCCGACCTGCCAGCAATCCCATCGCGGCACTTTCAACGTAACCTTCGACACCAGTGATCTGGCCTGCAAAGCGGATATTGGGGCGCGAACGCAGGCGCATCTGGTCATCCAGCAAGCTGGGCGAATTGATGAACGTGTTGCGATGGATGCCGCCAAGGCGCGCGAATTCAGCAGTCTCCAATCCCGGAATCATTGCAAAAACAGTCTTTTGCGCACCGTATTTCATCTTGGTCTGGAAACCGACGATGTTATACAATGTCCCCAACGCATTATCGCGGCGCAGCTGGACCACAGCATAGGGCTTGTTGCCCGGATCATGCGCATTGGTCAGGCCGACGGGCTTCATCGGACCAAACCGCAGGGTTTCGCGCCCACGTTCTGCCATCACCTCGATCGGCAGGCAGCCGTCGAAATAACCGGCGGTTTCGCCTTCCTTGAATTCGGTTTTGTCGGCGGCCAGCAGCGCGTCGATGAAATCCTCGTATTGCGCCTTTGTCATCGGGCAGTTGAGATAGGCGGTCTGTTCTTCCACCGTCTCGCCCTTGTCATAACGCGACTGCATCCAGGCCACATCCATGTTGACCGTCTCGTGGTACACGATAGGGGCGATGGCGTCGAAAAACGCCAGCGCCTCGGTACCAGTCTCGGCGGCAATCGCTGCGGCCAAGGCCCCCGATGTCAGCGGGCCGGTCGCGATAATCCAATGGCCATCCTTTGGCAGGGTGGTAATTTCATCGTAACTGACGCTGATATTGGGATGCGCGGTCAGCGCGGCTGTCACGCTTTCGGCAAAAGGGTCGCGGTCCACGGCCAGCGCGCCACCGGCAGGCAAGCGGTGCTTTTCAGCCATATCCATGATCAGCCCGCCCGCGGCGCGCATTTCCCAATGCAATAGGCCGACGGCATTCTGTTCATGATCATCCGACCGGAAAGAATTGGAACAGACCATTTCCCCCAGATTGCCGGTACGATGGGCAAAGGTGCCGACCTTGGGGCGCATTTCGTGGATAACCACCTTGATGCCCGCATTGGCCGCCTGCCATGCTGCCTCGGACCCAGCCATCCCGCCGCCAATAATATGCAAATGCTGTTCCATCGCCATCCTCTCGTCGCGGCTTCTTATTTCCCCAAGTACTCCGGGGTGAGCCCCGGACCCTGTCCGGGGCGAGGGGCAGCGCCCCTTAAGCGTCGTCCTCGTCGTCGCCCTGATCGGCGATCCAAGCCACGCTGACCACGGTTTCACCCTTGCCAGTGTCGAACACCTTAACCCCGCCTGCGCTGCGCGACCGGAACGAAATCCCCTCGACCGGCACGCGGATCGACTGGCCGGTCGATGTGACCAGCATGATCTGATCGGACATTTCGACCGGGAAAGATGTGACAAGCGGGCCGCCCCGCATCGCCTTGTCCATCGCGGCAACACCCATGCCGCCACGCCCGCGCACGGGATAATCATGGCTGGACGACAATTTGCCCGACCCTTTGGCGCTGATCGTCAGGATCAGGTTTTCCGCCGCAGACATCGCGGCATAGCGCTCTGGGCTGATCTGGCCGGGGGCGGCTTCTTCGTCTTCCACTTCGGCATCGTCCGCCAAGCCCGCCATCGCGCGGCGCATTTTCAGATAGGCGGCACGTTCCTCGGCCTCGGCCTCGAAATGGCGGATGATGCTCATCGACACGACCTTATCATCGCCCTGCAACCTGATCCCGCGCACACCGGTGCTGTCGCGGCCCTTGAAGACGCGCACATCGGTGGTGGGAAAGCGGATCGCGCGGCCGGAATCGGTGATCAGCATCACGTCATCATCGGGCGAACAGATCCGCGCATTCACCAAAAGCGTATGTTCATCAGGTAGTTTCATGGCGATCTTGCCATTCGACTTGACGTTGGTGAAATCCGACAAAGCATTGCGGCGCACATCACCCGCCGATGTGGCGAACACGATCTGCAAATCATCCCATTCCGCCTCTGGCCGGTCCACCGGCATGATCGCGGCAACCGATACGCCCTGCGGAATCGGCAGGATGTTGACGATCGCCTTGCCCTTGGCGGTGCGGCTGCCCAGCGGCAGACGCCATGTCTTCAGCTTGTAGGCCATGCCATCGGTGGTGAAGAACAACAGTTGCGTATGGGTATTGGCCACGAAGAGGGTGGTCACGACATCCTCTTCTTTCGTCGCCATCGAGGACAGACCCTTGCCACCACGGCGCTGCGCGCGGAAATCGGCCAAGGCGGTGCGCTTGATATAGCCACCCGAGGTCACGGTCACGACCATGTCTTCCTGTTCGATCAGGTCCTCGTCATCCATATCACCAGACCAATCGACGATCTGTGTGCGGCGCGGCACGGCGAATTGGTCGCGCACTTCGGTCAGCTCGTCACGGATGATTTGCAAAATACGGTCGCGGCTGCCCAGAATTTCCAGATATTCGCGGATCTTGCCCGCCAATTCCTGCAATTCGTCCGTCACTTCCTTGACGCCGATCTGGGTCAGGCGTTGCAGGCGCAATTCAAGGATGGCGCGTGCCTGTGCCTCTGACAGGTTATAGGTGCCATCGTCATTGGCGGTATGGGTCGGATCATCGATCAGCTTGATATATTCAAGGATCGCCGCAGCAGGCCAGCGCCGCGTCATCAGTGTATGGCGCGCATCGGCGGCATCGGCGGACCCACGGATCGTGGCGACGACTTCGTCGATATTGGTCACTGCAACGGCCAGACCGCACAGGATATGCGCCCTCTCACGCGCTTTGCGCAGCTCGAACGCGGTACGCCGCGCAATCACCTCTTCACGGAAATCGACAAAGGCAACAAGGAAGGCCCGCAGCGTCAGCTGTTCGGGCTTGCCGCCGTTCAGCGCCAGCATGTTACAGCCAAAATAGGTCTGCATCGGGGTGAAACGGAACAGCTGGTTCAGCACCACCTCGGCGGTGGCGTCACGTTTGAGTTCGACGACGACACGCACGCCGTTACGGTCAGATTCGTCCTGCACATGGGCGATGCCTTCGATGCGCTTGTCGCGCGCGGCTTCGGCGATGCGGTCGATCATCACCGATTTGTTCACCTGATAGGGAATCTCATTGATTACAATGGCATAGCGGTCTTTCCTGATCTCTTCGACCACGGTTTTCGCCCGCACGATCACCGATCCGCGCCCTTCAAGGTACGCCTTGCGCGCGCCGGACCGACCAAGGATCAACCCGCCTGTGGGGAAATCAGGGGCGGGGATAAACTCGATCATTTCCTCAGAGGTCAGGTCGGGGTTGTCGATCAGCGCCAGCGTCGCGTCGATCACCTCGCCCAGATTGTGCGGCGGAATATTAGTGGCCATGCCAACAGCAATGCCGCCCGCGCCATTGACCAGCATATTGGGAAAACGGGCGGGCAGGACGGTGGGTTCACGGTCTTTGCCATCGTAATTGTCTTGGAAATCAACGGTATCTTTGTCGATATCCATCAACATATAGGCGGCTGGTTTGTCCATCCGCACTTCGGTATAGCGCATCGCGGCGGCACGATCGCCGTCCATCGACCCGAAATTGCCCTGACCATCCAGCAAGGGCAGCGACATGGAAAAATCCTGCGCCATCCGCACCAGCGCGTCATAGATCGCGCTGTCGCCGTGGGGGTGGTATTTGCCCATCACATCCCCGACGGACCGCGCGGACTTGCGATAGCTTTTGTCGTGGGTGTTTCCGGCCTCGTACATGCCGTATAAAATGCGGCGATGCACCGGTTTGAGACCGTCGCGCAGGTCGGGGATCGCACGCGAAACGATCACGCTCATCGCGTAATCCAGATAGCTGGTTTTCAATTCATGTTCGATGGTGACGCTCGGTCCCGCATGGGCCATCCGCGTCACTGGCAAATCATCATCGTTTTCAGGGGTTTCTGGGGTATCGTTCACAAAGTCCGCCTGTCTGCTATCTGCTATATTTGGGTCGAGTGACTATAGCAGACACCTGATCTTGGGTGCAATGGCGCAATCCAAAACTGCCCAGAAACTGACCTAACGCGCCCGTTTCAGCATCCCGAACAGATCACGCGGATCATCGGGGTCGGCGATCAGGTCCAGATCGACGTAATAGGGCGTGTCCTTGATCCGGTCATGGACATAGCGCAGCGCGCTGAAATCCTCGATGGCAAAGCCCACACCGTCGAACAGCGTGACTTCGGCCGCGGATTTGCGCCCCTGCGTCTGGCCGGTGATGACCTGCCAAAGCTCTGTCACCGGATGGTCGGCGGGCATCTGCTGGATTTCGCCTTCGATGCGGGTCTGGGGCGGATATTCGACGAAAATGCTGGACCGCGCCACGATATCGCGGTGCAATTCGGTCTTGCCGGGGCAATCGCCGCCAATCGCGTTAATATGCACGCCCGCGCCCACCATGTTGTCGGTCAGGATCGTCTGCATATCCTTGTCCGCCGTCGCCGTGGTGATGACCTGCGCGCCTTCAATGGCCTCTTCAGGCGTCGTGCATTGTGTCACCTGCAAGCCCAATCCTTCCAGATTGCGCGCGCATTTGGCGGTGGCTGCTGGGTCCAGATCATAAAGCCGGACATGGCTGATCCCGCAGACGGCCTTGACCGCAAGGCATTGGAATTCCGATTGCGCACCATTGCCGATCATCGCCATCGTGCTGGCCCCGGGCGCGGCCAGATGTTTGGTCGCCACCGCCGTCATCGCCGCCGTACGCAGCGCCGTCAGCAGGGTCATTTCGGTCAACAGGCGCGGATAGCCTGAATAGACATCCGACAGCACACCAAAAGCCGTGACAGTCTGCAACCCTTCGCCCATGTTCTTGGGGTGACCGTTGACGTATTTGAACCCGTAAAGCACCCCGTCGGATGTGGGCATCAATTCGATCACGCCAACATCCGAATGCGACCCCACGCGCGGGGTTTTGTCGAACTGGTCCCATTTGGCGAAATCTTCGGTGATGTTGCAGGCAAGGTCCGCGATGAAGGTCTCAACCCCGATGTGATGGACAAGGCGCATCATGTTATCGACGCTGACGAAAGGCACCAGCGCGCGAGAGGAAGCTTTGAGCATTACTTGTAACTCCGCGTAGGGCGGTCGAACACGCGACGGCCCAGCAAGGATGCGGTCAGATCGACCATCAGGTTGGCGGTCTTGCCGCGATCATCCAGAAACGGGTTCAGCTCTACCAGATCGAGAGAGGTGACAAGGCCGGAATCGGACAGCATTTCCATGACCAGATGGCCTTCGCGCACGGTGGCCCCGCCCGGCACGGTGGTGCCGACGGCAGGGGCGACCGAAGGGTCAAGGAAATCGACATCAAGCGACACATGCAGCATCCCACCCACCGCCGCCACCCGGTCAAGGAACGCCTGCAACGGTGCGCTGATCCCTTCCTCGTCAATCCGGCGCATATCGACGAGTTCGACATCACCGCGCGCAAGGATTTCATGTTCTGCCGTATCGACCGAACGCAGGCCGATCATGCAGATATTGGCCGGTTCCACGCGCACGGGTAGGGGTGGAAAGGCATCAAACCCGCGCCGCCCCGTGACGTAACCCACGGGGGTGCCGTGCAGATTGCCGCTGTCGGTGGTGTCGGGCGTGTGGATATCGCTATGCGCATCCAGCCAGAGCGCAAAAAACGGCCGCCCCGCGGTCTGCGCATGGGCTGCCATACCCGCCACGGTGCCAGCGGCCAGCGCGTGATCGCCGCCCATGAAAATGGGGAAACCCTGTGGTGCCGCCTTTTGCGCGGCTTCCATCAAGGTCTGGGTCCAGCCCACGTTTTCCGCCAGTTTCCAGACCAGCGGATTGCGCGCCTCAGCCACCTCGACCTGCGCGGGGGCAAGGTTGCCCCAATCGTGCACGCTATGGCCAAGGGCGGTGATCGCCTCGGCCAGCCCTGCGGTGCGATAGGCATCCGGCCCCATCAGACAGCCCCGGCGGCGTTTGCCGCAATCCACCGGCGCGCCGATCAAAATACAATGTTTCTGTGTCATGGCGGCAGATTAGCCAAAATGCCGCTTGGCGGAACCGTGCAAATTGTGCAAAACGGGCATGAATTAATCAAATTGAGCAGTCATTATGGACGAAACGGACAGCGCCATCATCCGCGCCCTACGGCAGAACGGACGGGCCTCGCTGTCGGAGCTTGCGTCCATCGTCGGCGTGACCCGCACGACGCTGCGCACCAGGCTTGACCGGCTGATCGCGGGTGGCGAAATCGCGGGGTTCACCGTGCTGACCCGGTCCGACGTGCGCCCCGATGCGGTGCGCGGATTGATGATGCTGGAAATTGCAGGGCGGGCAGGTGAAAAAGTGATGAAACGCCTGACCGCCATGTCCGAGGTGATCGTGGTCCATTCCACCAATGGCACATGGGATCTGATCGCCGAAATCGGCACCAAAAGCCTTGAAGATTTCGATCAGGCGCTGTTTGCCATCCGCCGGATGGACGGCGTCACGCGGTCCGAGACGAGCCTTTTGCTATCATCACGGCGCTGATCCAGATGGCCATCAGGCCAAAGGACAGCACGGCATTCCAGCTTGCCATCGACAGCGACAGCAATTCCCATGTCACCTGATCGCACATGACCACGCGCGGCCCGTCGATGGTCAAAAGGTCAGCGCCTGAAAGACCTTCCAGGCTGCTAACGCCGGTACAAGATGTCGGCCCTTCCCACCAGTCGCGTTCGACACCCGTGTGAAATACGCCAATCGCGCCAGTCGTGCCTGCGGCCAAAGCCCCCAGCAGCGGCAAGCTGCGCCCGCCGAACCGCAGCGCCAATACCGCAATCGCAATCGCGGCGAAATGCGGCCAGCGCTGCCATAGGCACATCGCACAGGGCGGGTAGCCCAAGGCCTGAAACAGATACGCCCCCGCAAGCAGGGCAAAAGACCCCGATCCGGCGAGAAAAACGAATAAATTGCGTGTCACATGACCCCCAAAACGGCGAAACCGCCAACCAACAGACCGCAGAACAAGGCGAACATCAACCCCAGCCGCCGTTCAATGAAATCACGGATTGGTGCGCCATATTTCCACAACAGCGCCGCCATCAGAAAAAACCGCAACGCGCGCGCTACGATCGAGGCGGCTATAAACATCGGCAACGACAATTGCGTGACACCCGATGCGATGGTGATCACCTTGTAGGGAAACGGCGTTACCCCCGCGACCAGCACGGCCCAAGCGCCATAGCTGTTATAGGTCACTGCGAATTCGGTGAAATAGGCTTCTTTGCCATAGAATTGCAGGATCTGGACGCCAATCGTCTCGTATAACGCGAACCCGATGTAATAGCCGAACAGCCCGCCCAACACCGAACAAAGCGTCGCCACCGCCGCAATCACAAAAGCCCGCGAGGGGCGCGCGATAATCATCGGGATCATCAGGACATCGGGGGGAATCGGGAAGAACGACGATTCGACAAATGCCACCAGCCCCAGCGCCCAAAGCGCGTAGCGCGTCCGCGCCAAGGCGACCGTTCCGTCATATAATCCGCGCAGCATTGCAAAGCCCTTGTTGAATTGGCCGCTTAGGCCATGCGCGCGCTGTCCCGTCAAGACTGTGCAAATCCGATTGACGCCGCCCGACCGCCGGATTAGGAACCGTTCTGTGCCGATGTGGCGGAATGGTAGACGCAGGGGATTCAAAATCCCCCGGTGGTAACATCGTGTGGGTTCGAGTCCCTCCATCGGCACCAATCGCGTCTTTGACGCGGCCTTTCCCAAGGACCTACGCAAAGACAAGGTTGCCCGATACGGGCCATTTTGATGCCATGTTTGATCTCTAGGACAACAGGCAGTCCCGCGATGGGTCCAGATAAGTTAACCCGCGGTTAGCCTCGGTATGGTGTTGTGTAATCAGGCGCATGTCGCGCCACATGGTAAAGAACGTGAAATTGTGGCTAGGTTTTTGACTGTACCTTCCGAACATGCCAACCGCTATGGCCGGTGCGATCTATTGAACCTGACAGGGCCGCAGGTCAAAAAGATCGCCTTTAAACCCAAAAATCCCGATGCCAGCTGCGTGACCTATGGTTGCGGCACCACTCTGACCTATGCCCAGATCGCGCAGGTCATTCCCTGTTTCACCCCCGGCACCAGGATCGCCACACCCAAAGGCGAAAAACTGGTCGAAAATTTGAAAATCGGCGACAGGGTCGTGACCCGCGACAATGGCATCCGCCACATCACTTGGGCCGGTCAAAAGACGATGCAGATGCAGGATCTGCAGATCAGCGCCACTATGCGTCCCGTGCTGATCCGTGCGGGCGCGTTGGGGCAGGGCCTGCCGGAACGCGATATGATCGTGTCGCCCAATCACCGTGTCTTGGTGGTTTCGGACATGGCAAAGCGTCATTTCGCCGAATCAGAGGTGCTGATCGCGGCCAAACATCTGACGCAGATGAAAGGCATCACACCGATCGATCTGCCAAAGGCGACCTATATCCATTTTATGTGCGAAACCCATGAAATCGTTTTGTCAGACGGTGCCTGGACCGAAAGTTTCCAGCCCGGCGATGACACGCTGCAAGGCATCGACGCCGATCAACGCGAAGAATTGTTCCTGCTGTTCCCCGAACTGGCCACCAAAGAAGGCCTGCGCCGCTACCGTGCCGCGCGCAAGACGCTGCAACAGACCGAGGCCGGGTTGATCACCGCCACCGGCTAAAGCGCGCTGCGCCGCCATGCATCCCATTGTTCGGGTGTGTCCAGATCAAGCCTTGCGCGCTCGTCGGGCAGCGGGACCATGCAGGTCTGACCCTGATGCGCCTGCACGATTGTTTCGGCACCCCCATCCCCCGCCAAATCCGCGAATTGACCGCGCAACCGCGCGTCAAAGATCACTGGATGACCGGGCTTGCCATCCGCGGTCGCACCCCGCCAGATCAGATAATCAGGATGCAGCTGCCGCGCGGTCAGAACCTGCTGCAGATCAGCTGTGCTCAAGGCCACCAGATCGCCGAGCAAGATCATGAAAGCCGCGCAATCGGGCAATTGCGCGACGGCGTCACGCATGCTGGCAGACATGCCCTGTGCGGCATTTTGCGCGATCAGCAGGGGTGCATCAAGATCACCAATCACCGCCGCGCGCGGATGATCCGCCGCAGGCAGCACCACGCAAACCGGATGGCCGGTCGCTTGCGCCATCACCACCTGCCGGCGTAACAGCGGCATGCCATCCACGACCTGCAACAGCTTGTCCTGCCCGCGCATCCGGCGCGACGCGCCAGCCGCAAGGATCAGGATCGGGATCATCCGCGCATGACCTGACCGTCCGGGTCGAACAGGGGTGTCGTGATCCGGCGGGCAGGGCGGCGCTGGCCCATGATCTCGATCTCGACCACCATGTCGTCGATCGCCGCGGCGCGCGGGACCAACGCAAAAGCGATGGATGTGCCTGTATGATGCGCATAGCCGCCAGAGGTACAGAACCCCTGCACCTGCCCTGCGATAAACACCGGTTCATAGGCGACGACATCGGCATCGTCCGCATCGACCACAAAGGTCACCAGCATCCGGTCCGGCGGCGTGGCGCGTTCCGCCTCGGCCAGCGCGCGGCCAATGAAATCACTGGACTTTTTGAAGTTGATGAAGCGGTCCATCCCAGTTTCGGCGGCGGTGTAATCAGGCGAAAACTCGCGCCCCCATGACCCGAAAAACCGGTCGAGCCGCAGCGACATCATCGCGCGCATCCCGAACGGGGCGATGCCGTAAGGCTGGCCCGCCTGCCAAAGCGTCCACCACAATTGCCGCTGGTCCGTGGGGTCGCAGTAAATCTCATAGCCCAGATCGCCGGTATAGCTGACACGCTGCACGATACAGGCGACCTGACCGACCGTGATGCGGCGCACATCCATGAACCTGATCCCCGCCACATCATCGCGCGTGCAGGCGGCCAGCACATCGCGCGCCTTCGGCCCTGCAATCTGGAACCCCGTGCGTGTGTCCGAGATATTCTCGACCCGCGCATCCGGGCTTTCGTTCTGCATAAACCAGCGGTGGTGGATGTCCTGCGCGCCATAGCTGGCGGTCAGCTGGAAGTCATCCTCGGCCAGACAGGAGACAGTGAAATCACCCCAAAGCCGCCCCTTGGGTGACAGCATCGGCGTCAATGACATGCGCCCCGGTTGCGGGATGCGTCCCGCCATGATCCGGTCGAGCCATGCGCGCGCGCCGCTGCCTGTGACGCTGAACTTGCCGAAATTCTGCAATTCATTGATGCCGACACCACCGCGCACCACCGCCACCTCGCGCGCGGTGGCGGCAAAGGCATCAGACCGGCGAAAGGTCGGGGTCTCATAGGGCGGGTCATCTGCGCGGGCAAAGTAATTGGCAACCTCCAGCCCGAATTGATGGCCCCAGACCGCGCCCAGATCGGTGAAAATGTCGTACATCGGCGTGGTGCGATGCGGGCGGGCGGCGGGCAATTCCTGATTGGGATAGCTGACGGAAAACCGGTTCTGGTAATTTTCCACCACCTTGGGGCGGGTATAGCCGGGCGTGATCCAGCGGCCATAGCGCGCGATATCCAAGGCACTGACATCGCGTTCGCATTCGCCCGTGATCATCCATTGCGCCAGCATCAGGCCCACACCGCCACCCTGACTGAACCCCGCCATGACACCGCAGGCCGACCAGTAATTGCGCAGGCCGGGCACCGGGCCGACCAGCGGATTGCCATCAGGGGCAAAGGTAAAGGGGCCGTGGATCACCGATTTGACGCCCGCGCGTTCCAGCACCGGAAAGCGGCTGTAGGCAAAGGCGATGGACTCTTCGATCTTGTCCAGATTGTCGGGCAGCAATTCATGGCCAAAATCCCACGGCGTGCCATCCACCGCCCAAGGTTTGCAGGGCTGTTCATAAAACCCGATGCACAGGCCCCGCCCTTCCTGGCGCAGATAGCTTTCGCCGGCGGGGTCCATGACATGGGGGTGTTCGCTGTCACGCTCGTAAATCTCGGGCAGGTCGTCGGTGACGATATACTGGTGTTCCATCGGGTGCAGCGGGACATAGGACCCCGCCATCGCCGCCACTTCGCGCGCCCAAAGACCCGCGGCATTGACCACATGTTCAGCATGGATCGTGCCTTTGTCGGTCACCACGTCCCATGTGCCGTCAGGGCGGGGGGTCGTTGCAATCACCTTGCAATGCAATTCGATCGTCGCACCGCCCATCTTGGCGGCACGCGCATAGGCATGGGTTGTGCCGGACGGGTCAAGATGCCCGTCCAACGGGTCGTAAAGCCCGCCAATGATGCCATCAAGATTGGTGATCGGCGCGATTTTCGCAATCTCTGCGGGGCCGATGATTTCCGTGTCCAGACCCATGTACCGGTGCTTGGCGCGTTCGGCGACCAGCATGTCGAACCGGTCCTTATTATCCGCAAGCGTCACACCGCCAACATGGTGCAGCCCGCAGGACATGCCCGTGATCGCCTCCAGCTCGCGGTACAGGCGGATCGTATAGCCTTGCAGCGCGGCCATATTCGTGTCGCCATTCAGCGTGTGAAATCCGCCCGCCGCATGCCAGGTGGACCCCGATGTCAGCTCGGAGCGTTCCAACAGCATGACATCCGACCAGCCCAGCTTGGTCAGATGATAAAGCACCGAACACCCGACAACGCCGCCTCCGATGATCACGGCACGGGTGGTGGTTTTCATGGCACTGCTCCTGCTGTTTGCCGCAGTATGGCAGGGGCGGTCAGGTCCGGCGTTCCGTTTGCGACATCTCGTGTCGCGGTGGCGTTACGGGATGATCCGCGTGTATTTGCTGCCTTCGAGCGTCGCACCGACCCGCAGACCGGTCTGGCCGAACACGACCGCGATCACCGGCGACAGCGATGTCGTGGTTTCTGCGCGTAACATGTCGCTTTGGTTGCTGAAGGCATAATCAATACTGGCACCCGCGGCCCAACCGGGCGCTTGGCGGAATTCCAACAGCGCATCAGGCGTCATGAAGAACAGCACAGAGCTGAATTGCTGCGCCCCGATCTGCAGACCGGCACTGCCTGTGGTGGCGGAATAATAATCCACCGTCGATTGCCCGACGCGCAACGCGCCGCGCCCGAATGACCCGCCAAAACCGAACCCCGCATTGGTCACCAAGGGCATCACCAACAGGCCCGATGCGCGCGACGCAAGATCGCGGGTACCGGGAAATTCGGTATACATCTGTTCCAATGTTGCATCGACGCGCGCATCGATGGTCGCGCCCGCACTACTGCCGATGCCGTTGTTACAAGCGGCAAGGCTGCCCGCCGCCATCAGGCCAAGCGCGAAACCACGCCGAGAAAATCTGCTCATATCAATCTGCCCTTTGCCAATTCGGGACGTTAGCCGCCCTTCGTCGCGCGATGATAGGCGATAGTGACGAAAGTGTCACGCGTTTGGTGTCGCTGCGCGGATATTTCCCACCAGTCAGTACGCGGGCTTGCGCCCTGCGCCAACATGTCATCCCGCGCGCCGCATCGGCGTCTTGTCGCTTTCGCTGGCATTCAGCTGCGACATCTGGTCGATCAGCGCGCCCACATTGCCCACCAGCGACGTGTTGGATTGCGCAAGCTGGTCCACCATTCCGGCGTTTTGCTGGGTGACAACATCAAGATGGCCAACACCAACGTTCAGTTCAGCCAGCGCATTGGATTGCTGGCGCGCGCTTTCGCTGATCGCGCCCATCGTTTCGCTGATCGTGCCAATGCTTTTGACGATGTTCTTCAGCTCGTCACCGGTATTGTTGACGAGATCGACCCCGTTTGTCACCTGCGTCGCGCTGCGGCTGATCAAAGATTTGATCTCCCCTGCCGCGTCCTGCGCACGATGCGCAAGGCCGCGCACCTCTGATGCGACAACGGCAAAGCCGCGGCCTGCATCGCCCGCGCGCGCGGCTTCGACACCGGCGTTCAGCGCCAGCAGATTGGTCTGAAAGGCGATATCGTCGATCACGGCGATGATCTTTGAAATCTCGCTAGATGAATTGGCAATCTGCGACATCGCATCTATCGCGCGCTGGACAACAGCATCGCTTTTGCGCGCACCGGCGGCGGTCTGGGTGGCCAGGTCTTCGGCATCCGTCAGGCGTTTGGTGGATAACCGCACGGTCGTGGTCAATTCTTCCAGCGCGGCGGCCGTCTGTTCCAGCGTCGCCGCCTGCGCGGTTGTGCGCGACGATAATTCCGAGGATGCATGTTCCAGATCACCGGTGATCGTGCGGACCTGTTGCGCGATCTGTGACACGTTGCGCAAGATATCGGCCAGACGGACGCTGGCCTTGTTAAAGGCGGTGCCGATATCATCAACATCGGACAGCCCGAAATGCGGCAACCGGTAGGTCAGATCACCGCCGCTCAGCGCATCAAGACCCTTGGCGATTTCGACAAAAGCGTCATTGCGCTGGGTCACGTCGGTGGCCACCTTGATCACGATTGCAACCGCGCCGGTCGCATCGCGCACACCGGCATAGGTCGCCTGGATCCAGATCATCCGCCCGCTTTTGCAGCGGCGCTGAAACCGGTCGGTAAATGGTTCGCCCCGCCCCAGCCGGTCCCAGAAATCGCGGTATTCGGCGGAATTGGCATAGCTGGGATCGACGAACATCCGGTGGTGTTTGCCCTGAATTTCGGCCAGCGGATATTCCAGCGTCTTGCAGAAATTTTCGTTCGCCGTGATGATGGTTCCATCGAGACCAAAGCGGATGACGGCCTGCGTCTGGTCAATCATCGTCAAAAGAGGATCGGGAGACGGCACGTCTTTTTTGTAAAATAATGGCACTTGCAAATCTTTCTAGCGTTAACGTGATGCCGAAAGACTTACATGAGCAGATTACCAAATGGTTTATTTAGCCCTGCAGCGCCTTTGCCGCATCCATTGCGAAATAGGTCAGCACGCCGTCACAACCTGAACGTTTAAAGGCCAAAAGGCTTTCCATCATGATGCGTTCCCCGTCCAGCCAACCGTTCTGGATCGCGGCCTGCATCATCGCGTATTCACCGCTGACCTGGTAGGCATAGGTCGGCACGCCGAAGGTGTCTTTGACCCGCCGGCAGATATCAAGATAAGGCATGCCGGGCTTGACCATGACCATATCGGCCCCTTCGGACAGATCGCGCGCGACAAGGCGCAGCGCCTCGTCACTATTGCCGGGGTCCATCTGATAGGTCTTTTTGTCGCCGGTCAGCGCCGAGGACGCGCCCACCGCATCGCGGAACGGGCCATAAAACGCCGAGGCATATTTCGCGGCATAGCTCAGGATCGTGACATGGCTGTGACCTTCGGATTCCAACGCGGCACGGATCGCGCCGATGCGCCCGTCCATCATATCCGATGGGCCGAGGATATCAGCACCGGCATCCGCCTGCGCCAGCGCCATTTTCACCAAGGCATCGACCGTGCGGTCATTCACAATCTCGCCGTTTTCGACAAAACCGTCATGGCCATTGATGTTATAGGGGTCCAGCGCGATATCGGTCATCACGGCGATATCGGGGGCGGCATCCTTGATCGCGCGGATCGCTTGATTGGTCAGGTTGTTTGCATCCCAAGCCATGGCGCAATCGGCCGTCCGCGCCTCCATCCCCGTATAGGGAAAAATGCAGATCGCGGGTATACCCAGCGCCTGCGCCTCGACCGCCGCCTTTGCGATCCGGTCCACGGTGCGCCGCATCACGCCGGGCATCGAGGTGACAGGCGTTTCATCGTCGCGGCCTTCCATCACAAAGACCGGCCAGATCAAATCATCCACCGTCAGCGTGTGCTGGCGGGCAAGCGCGCGCAGGGCAGGGGTCCGGCGCATCCGGCGCAGGCGGGTGATGGGAAAGGCGGGGGTGATCGGGGTCATGGGGCGGCCTTTGCGATGAATATGCCCTTTGGTCGCATGGATTTTGCGGCATCACAAGTCTGGGCAATCGCACGACGGCCCGCTATCGTCTGCGCTGACACAGATTACCGGACCATAGCTTGACCCTGATCGACATCATCACGAGCCTGATTGATTTCAGGACCTTTTCCAGCATCTGGTATTGGCTGGCGGTCTTGGTGACCTGGGCCGTTGCCACCCATTGGGTGATCGGCGTGCCGTTCGACATGGTCGTGCGCGCACGCAGGCAGGGCGGGCAGGCGGCGCAGGATCTCGAAATAATGGTGGCGATCAACCTGCGCCGGTTGATGACGATTTCGGGCACACCGGCTGTCATTCTGGTTGGTATCGGGGCGTTTGTCGTCACGGCAGCGGCGATGCTGGGTTTTGTTTACAGGCTGGAACTGGCGCAGGGGCTGTTCTGTCTGGCCTTTCCGCTGGTCTTTGTCGGGCTGCTGACGCAGCGCAGCTGCCAGCAATTCGCGCAGGACCAACCGACCGGACCCGCCTTGATCCTGGCCATGGTGCGGCTGCGGTTCTGGATTCAGCTGATCGCAATTACAGCGCTGTTCTGCACTGCACTTTTGGGGATCTATGTCCTGCTGAGCCAACGCTTCGGGTGATGAGCAGTTGACACGGCCCCGGCGCAGGATATCTCGGCGCAATGTCTGATCATACCCATATCACCGTCAGCGGCGCGCCCGAAGGGTTTGACGCCAAACTGATCCTTGCCGAATTGGCCAAGGGCCAGCCCGTTTGCCATATCGCGCGCGATGACAAAAGGCTGGCGGCCGTGCAATCGGCGCTGGCGTTCTTTGCGCCCGGCGTGCCGGTGTTCGTTTTCCCCGCGTGGGATTGCCTGCCCTATGACCGGGTATCGCCCAACACAGATATTTCCGCCGCGCGCATGGCCACATTGGCAGCCCTTGTCCACGGGATGCCCGGCCAGTTCATCCTGCTGACCACACTGTCGGCGGCGACCCAGCGCGTGCCAGCGCGCAGCACATTGCGCGAGGCGGCATTTACCGCAACCGTTGGCAAACGGCTGGATGAAGGGGCATTGCGCGCCTTTCTGGTAAGGATGGGGTTCACCCAAAGCCCCAATGTGATGGAACCAGGCGATTATGCCGTGCGCGGTGGGATCATCGACATCTTTCCACCGGGCCAATCCGGCCCTGTGCGGCTGGATCTGTTCGGCGATGTGCTGGATGCCGCGCGCCGGTTTGACCCCGCCACCCAGCGCACGGTTGAAAAACTGACCGAAGTGGAACTGGCGCCGGTGTCCGAAGTGATCTTGGACGAGGCCGCAATCACCCGGTTCCGGCAGAATTACCGGATCGAATTTGGTGCCGCCGGCACCGATGACCCGCTTTACGAGGCGGTCAGCGCGGGGCGCAAGCATGCGGGCGTCGAACATTGGCTGGGGTTCTTTCAGGACGATCTGGAAACCCTGTTCGATTACCTGCCCAAGGCGACCATCACGCTCGACGACCAGATCGGCCCGCAACGCGTGGCGCGGTGGGAATCCATCGCCGACCAATACGGCACGCGGATGCATGCGCTGACGCAAAAGGGGCGGATGGATTCGGTCTATAAACCGGCCCCACCGCAATTGTTGTATCTGGACGATGCCGCGTGGGCGCGCGCCGTGGCCGAGCGCCGCGTGTTGCAGTTTTCACCGCACAAACAGGCCACCGGCCCCGGCGTCATCGACGCGGGCGGGCGCATGGGGCGCAGTTTCGCCCCTGAACGCCAACAAGAGAACCTGAGCCTGTTCGGGGCCTTGGCCGCGCATATCAAGGCGCGCAGCGCCAAAGGCCCGGTCATTGTCGCCTCTTATTCCGATGGCGCGCGCGAACGGCTCGAAGGCTTGATCGAGGATGAAGGTGTTGGCGAGACGATTGCCATCAGTGATTTTTCGCGCATCGGCAAAACCGGCGTCTATCTGGCGGTCTGGCCTTTGGATCAGGGGTTTGAATCCCCCGGCCTGACGGTGATTTCCGAACAGGACGTGCTGGGCGACCGGCTGATCCGCCAGACCAAGCGCAAACGGCGTGCCGAAAATTTCCTCTCCGAGGCCAACAGCCTTGCCCCCGGCGATCTGGTGGTCCACGTCGATCACGGTGTCGGCCGGTTCGAGGGGATGGAGGTTGTCACAGCACTTGGTGCCGCGCATGAATGCCTGCTGATCGCCTATGCCGAGGAAACCAAGCTTTACCTGCCGGTCGAGAACATCGAGCTTTTGTCGAAATACGGCCATGAGGCCGGATTGCTGGACAAACTGGGCGGCGGTGCATGGCAAGCGAAAAAAGCACGGCTCAAGGAACGCATCCGCCAGATTGCCGAACGGCTGATCCGTGTCGCCGCCGAACGTGCGCTGCGCAAAGCCCCCGTACTGGAACCGGAATCAGGGCTGTGGGATCAATTCCTTGCGCGCTTTCCCTATGCCGAAACCGATGACCAGCTATCGGCCATCGATGATGTGCTCAGTGATCTGGGATCAGGTCAGCCGATGGACCGGCTGATCTGCGGCGATGTGGGCTTTGGCAAGACCGAAGTGGCCATTCGCGCCGCTTTCGTTGCGGCAATGGCGGGTGTGCAGGTGGCGATTGTGGCGCCCACAACCTTGCTCGCGCGCCAGCATTACCAAAGCTTTGCCGAAAGGTTCCGTGGCTTTCCGGTCAATGTGCGGCCTTTGTCGCGGTTCGTGTCACCGCGCGATGCGGCATTGACCCGTGACGGGATCGCCAAAGGTACGGTTGATATCGTGATCGGCACCCATGCGCTGCTGGCAAAGGCGGTGAATTTCAAGAACCTTGGCTTGTTGATCATCGACGAGGAACAGAAATTCGGCGTGCAGCACAAGGAACGGCTGAAACAATTGCGCACCGACGTGCATGTGCTGACCCTGACCGCCACGCCGATCCCGCGGACCTTGCAATTGTCGCTGTCGGGCGTGCGCGATCTGTCGGTTATTGGCACACCGCCGATCGACCGTCTGGCGATCCGCACCTATGTGTCCGAATTCGACACGATCACCGTACGCGAGGCGCTCTTGCGCGAACATTATCGTGGCGGGCAGAGTTTCATCGTCGTCCCCCGCATCACCGATATGGACGAGATGGAAGCGTTTTTGCGCGAAGAAGTCCCCGAAGTGACATTCATCAGCGCCACGGGCCAGATGGCGGCGGGCGAATTGGACGACCGGATGAACGCCTTTTACGACGGCAAATATGATGTGCTGCTGGCGACAACGATTGTGGAATCCGGCCTCGATATTCCAACCGCCAATACGATGATCGTCTGGCGGGCGGATATGTTCGGGCTGTCGCAATTGTATCAGATCAGGGGCAGGGTGGGCCGCTCCAAGACCCGCGCCTATGCCTATCTGACGACAAAACCGCGCCAGAAACTGACCACTACCGCGCAGAAACGTCTGCGCGTGCTGGGGTCCATCGACAGTCTGGGGGCAGGGTTTACGCTCGCGTCGCAAGACCTCGACATCCGTGGTGCGGGCAATTTACTGGGCGAGGAACAATCCGGCCAGATGCGCGAAGTGGGCTATGAGCTTTACCAGCAGATGCTGGAAGACCAGATCAATGCGATCCGGTCAGGCGCTGCCGAAGGCATCATCGACGACGGCCAATGGGCGCCGCAGATCAACCTGGGTGTGCCGGTTCTGATCCCCGAAGATTATGTCCCCGACCTTGACGTGCGTCTGGGGCTGTACCGCCGCCTGTCGAACCTGACCACCAAGGTCGAGTTGGAAGGTTTCGCCGCCGAACTGATCGACCGTTTCGGCCCGCTGCCGCGCGAGGTGAACACGCTGCTGCTGGTCGTGCGGATCAAGGCGATGTGCAAAAAGGCGGGCATCAGCCAGCTGGATGCAGGGCCAAAGGGTGCCACGATCCGGTTCCATAATGACAAATTCGCCTCGCCTGCGGGGCTGGTGGATTTTATCAACGACCAGCGCGGACAGGCCAAGGTCAAGGATAACAAGATCGTCGTGCTGCGCGATTGGGACAAGGAACGCGACAAGATACAAGGAGCGTTCAACATCGCGCGCGATCTGGCGGCAAAACTTGCGGAAGAAACGAAAAAAGCAGGGTAGAAACCTGCTTTTTCCGGTCTCCGACGGGGATCGCGTCAAATTGCGCTATGCGCGAATTGGCGGGCTCGGAAGATGGGTTATGCGTCGCCCGGCCGCGTGATCTTGGTTGTCAGCCAGAGCGCAATGCTGGCCGCCACCAAAGCCCCCACCGCCATCGGCAGCGGCGTGCCGTCAAACATCAGCGCGATGGGGGCGGCGATCATGACCGCGCCAATCGTCGAAATCGCCGCGATGATCGAGGCAGCAAGACCCGCCATATGGCCCATGTCTTCCATCGCCAGTGCGTTCAAATTGCCGATTGTCAGCCCCGCCTGAAAGAAATTGCCGGTGACCCAGATCACATAGGTGCCAAACGCCAGCCAATAGGGGCCATCCACCGCCGTGATCGCGATCATTGCCAGCGTGATGCCGATTTGAACAATCAGCATCGCCTTGATGATCGCGCGCATCCCCAGCCGCATCACTAGCCGCGCATTCAGCAGGCTGGCGCTGGCGGCCAGAATGGCGATGCCGCCGAACCAGTAATGAAAATACGCGCCTTGGCCAAAGGTGACATCGAACACCTGCTGGGTCGAGGACAGCACGATGAACAGGATGCCAAAAACCAGCGTCTGCACCGCGATCGACAGCCGCGCCGTGCGATGCGCGAACATCTCGACTGTGGCGGTGTAAAGGGCCCTAATGCTCAGCGCGCGGCGGTTTTCAGGCATCAGCGTCTCGGGCTGCCGGATCAACAGCCACAGCAGCGTGATCACTGAAAACAACATGAACGCGGCAAAGATCGCCCGCCAGCCAAAGCCCAGAATGATGAAATGCCCCAAGGTCGGAGCCAAGGCAGGCACCAGCGCAAAGACCGCCATCACGAAGGACATGATCCGCGCCATATCACGCCCCTGATAGATGTCGCGCACCAGTGCCATGGCGACAACCCGCGGCCCAGAGGCCCCCAGCCCCATCAGCACCCGTGCAGCCAGCATCAGTTCGAGCGATTGCGCGGCCCAAGCCAGCCCGCAGCCGACAACATAGACCACCGCGCCCGCGATCATCACCGGCTTGCGCCCGTAAGCATCCGACAAAGGCCCGGTGAACAAGGTACCGATCCCCATGCCCAGCACGAAACTTGTGATGATCAGCTGCGCATTGTTCAGATTGTCAGGGCTGAGCGCAGCCCCGATTTGCGGCAAGGCGGGCAGCATCGCGTCAATCGAAAACGCGACCGTCGCCACCACCATCGCCATCAGCGCGATAAATTCGGTTTGGCCCAACCGCTGGCGTGGGCTGATCATGCCTCGTCGCCAATTTGGGCAATGATATCACTGATAATTTTGACCCAAAGATCGGTTGGCTGCGCGCCCGGCACCGCATGTTGATTGGCCACCACAAAGGTCGGCACCGCGCTGATGCCCATGTCGCGGCTATGCGCATCACGCGCACGGATATCGGCGGTATCGGCGTCAGAGGCCAGCAGCCGGGTGATAAGGGCGGCATCCATTTCCGCCATATCGGCAATATCGGCGAGCACTTCGTGGCTGCCGATGTCGCGGCCTTCGACAAAGTAAGCCTTGAACAAAAGGTCCACAACCAGCAGCTGGCGCGCCTCGATTCCGGCCCAATGGATCAGGCGATGCGCGTCGATTGTATTGGGGGTGACCTGCATCGCTTCGAAATTGATGGTCAGACCTGCCTTTTCGGCATGCGCGACGACGGGCGCATAGGCTTTCGCCGCCGCGGCCTTGCCGCCGAATTTGGTTTCGAGATAGGTTTTGCGGTCCATCCCGCCTGCAGGCATATCGGGGTTCAGCTGGAACGGATGCCATTCGATCGTGAACGGATGATCGACAAATTGCGCCAATGCCGCGTCCAGATTGGCCTTGCCAATATAGCACCAAGGGCAGATCGGGTCGGAAATGATATCGAGTTTGACCATGCTGGCCCCCTGAGACTGTGGGATGAAAATATGTCACAGGGGTATCGGCACGCTGGGTCAGTTGCAAGATGAGCTGCGCCTGCGTAAAGAATTGCCATGACCGAGATCGACCCCAGAAACTTGATCCGCATCGCGCATGAAAACGGGTCCGCCAGCGTGGCGCAGCCGTTGGATCTGGGCGCGCGGGTGCGTGAATTGCGCAAGGCGCGTGACTGGACACTGGAACAGGCCGCACGGCAGGCGGGGCTGGCGCGGTCCACCCTGTCCAAGATCGAGAACGGCCAGATGTCGCCGACCTATGATGCGCTCAAAAAGCTGGCGGTGGGGCTGGATATTTCGGTGCCGCAATTATTCACGCCGCCGGCCAAAGGGCAGGTCAACGGGCGCATGGCCGTGACCCGCGGCGGACAGGAAGCGGTGCAGATCACCACGACCTATGAACATGCGTTGCTGGCTGAAAGCCTGAGTACGAAAAAGATGTTGCCTTACCGCGCCCGGGTGCGCGCGCGGTCGATGGAGGAATTCGATGGCTGGGTGCGCCACGACGGCGAGGAATTTCTGTATGTGCTGACCGGACAGGTGCGGCTTTATACCGAATTTTACGAGCCAATCGCGCTGAAACGCGGCGACAGCGCCTATTACGATGCCGCGATGGGCCACAATGTTGTGTCCATCAGCGCCGAGGATGCGACGATCCTGTGGGTGACATCGCTGTCCTAGACTTTGATGCGCTCCGCGCGGGGAGTATTTGGGGAAATAAGAAGGTGAAAAGGCCCGGGGCGATCCGGGCCTTTGTGTTTTAATCCTCGTACCACCAGACATCGGGCTGCCAGCCGGGCCAATCGCCGAAGATCGGCAGGTTTTCGGGGTAGCGCAATTCGCGGGCATGGGCGATGCGGCTGATGTTCCACTGATAGATCGGGATCACATAGCGCCCGGCGGTCAGGATGCGGTCGAGCGCTTGGACGGCTGCGACGAAATCATCCTGGCTTTGCGAGGTCAGCAGGCGGTTGATCATCGCATCCACGGCGGGGGATTTCAGTCCCATCACGTTGCGCCCGCCGGGCTGGTCGGCCGCGGCTGCGCCGAAGTAGTTGAACTGTTCGTTGCCAGGCGAGAGCGACAGGCCAACACGGTAATAGGTCATGTCGAAATCATAGGCATCGACGCGTTCCTTGTATTGCGCGCCATCAGCCAGCGACACGCGCGGGGAGATCCCGATCCGCCCCAGCGACTGGACATACATGTCGATGATCGACTGGTTTTCCGACCCGCCCTGTTGGAGCAGGATTTCAAATGTGAACGGGGTTCCGGCTGCGTTGCGCAGCACGCCGTCCTGCACGGTCCAGCCTGCCTGCGCCATCAGATCAAGCGCGGCGGCGGTGCCTGCGCGGTTGCGTTCGGTGCCGTCACCTATGGGTAAATTGTAGCCTTCGAGCGTGCCCGGTATCAGATCGGCGGCGAAGGGGGCGAGGAATTCTGCCACGCGCCCGGTGGCGGGGCCATGGTGCATGCCCAGCGGCGAGTTGGACCAGTAGGAGGTGATGCGCGGCTGTGCGCCGCCGGTCATCGCATCATTGATGAATTCGAAATTGAATGCATGGATCAGCGCATCCCGTACCCGCCAATCGGCGAATTGCGCGCGTCGGGTGTTCATCACGAACCCCGTCATGCCGGAGGGTCGTTCATGGCCCAACACCGACAGGGTGACATCACCGCTCTGCACGGCGGGAAAATCATATTGCCCGTCCCAACGCGCGACGTTGAATTCGCGGTTGGTGGTCACTTCGAGCGTCTTGAACGCCTCGAAAGCGGCGGTTTCATCACCGAAGAATTCGATCCGCACCTCGTCGAAATTATGCAGGCCGCGCTGGAACGGCACATTCACACCCCAATAATCGGGGTTGCGCCGTAGCGAGATGAAGCGTCCGGCCTCGAAATCGTCGATCACATAGGGGGCAGAGGTGATCGGCACCACGTCAAGCGTGCTTTGCGCGAAATCCACACCCTCCCATTGCGCCTTTTTCAGGATCGGGCGCAGGCCCGCGAGCAGCGCCAGTTCACGGTCGGCCACGTTGAAGGTCAGCCGGACCGACCGGTCGCCGGTCTGTGCGATGCTGGCCACACGGGTCCAGAACCCCAGATAACGGGGATGGCCAATGGTGCCCAAGGTTTCAAATGACCAGATCACGTCTGCGACTGTGACGGGGCTGCCGTCAGAGAATCGCGCCTCGGGCCGCAGGGTAAATTCGACCCAATCTCGGTCGGGGCTGGTTTGCACCGATTCGGCCAGCAGGCCGTAAAGCGTGAACGGTTCGTCCAGCGACCGCGCCATCAGGCTTTCGCCGACGAAATAGCGCAATTGCCATGACACCGACCCTTTCAGGATGAAAGGGTTGAGGCTGTCAAAGCCGCCAACCTCTGATGTGACGATGCGCCCGCCCTTGGGGGCATCGGGGTTCGCATAGGGCAGGGACACAAAATCAGGTGGCAGCGCGGGGTCACCATACATAGCTATGCCATGTTGCGGTTCGGCAAAAGCTATGCCCGCCATCGCGATCATCGCCGCGCCCATGCGCCATGCCGCGATCAAGCGGCCAAAATGAAATGCCATTTTCGTGATGTTCCCCATGCATGATACCTTGCTTGGTGGCACCGTAATGACGGTTCTAAGCATTTTCAAACTTTTAGCTTGGAGCCACGCGGGGAATTGCTTATAAAGAGGGCACTGCTCGATAGGTTTCTTGCCTGTATGAAACCTGCCTCAATAACTTAGCGCCCGCCTTGTGCGGGCGTTTTTTTATGGGCTTTGCCGGACCGCAGGTGACCTTTGCAGATGCAGCATGTACAGTGAGTCGCAATCGCAACATCCGGAGACCACGCCATGAATCTGCAAGGAAAAACCGCCATCATCACCGGGTCCACATCGGGGATCGGGCTGGGTATCGCGCGCGCCTTGGCACAGGCGGGGGTCGATGTGGTGCTGAATTCGTTCACCGACACCGAAGATGACCATGCCTGCGCCGCTGATATCGCGTCCAGCACCGGGGTCACGGCGCGGTATATCCAGGCCGATATGTCCAAGGGTGCAGAGTGTCGCCGTCTGATCGCGGATGCGGGTGGCTGCGATATTCTGGTCAACAATGCCGGCATCCAGCATGTCGCCCCGATCCAGGATTTCGACCCAGCCAAATGGGATGCGATCATCGCGATCAACCTGTCATCGGCCTTTCATACCACCGCTGCGGCGGTGACCGGCATGCGCGACCGTGGCTGGGGCCGGATCATCAACGTGGCCTCGGCGCATGGGTTGACGGCCTCGCCCTATAAATCCGCCTATGTTGCGGCCAAGCACGGCATCATCGGCCTGACCAAGACCGTGGGGCTGGAAACTGCGCGCGATCCGATCACCTGTAATGCAATCTGTCCCGGCTATGTCCTGACACCGCTGGTCGAGGCGCAGATCCCCGCAACGATGAAAGAATACGGCATGTCGCGCGACGAGGTGATCGAGAAGGTCATGCTCGCACGCCAACCGTCCAAGCAATTCGCCACGGTCGAGGAATTGGGCGGCACGGCGGTATTTCTGTGTTCGGACGCCGCAGCCCAGATCACCGGCACAGCGATCAGCGTCGATGGAGGCTGGACCGCGCAATGAAGCGGATCAACCTTGCCCTGCAAGGCGGCGGCGCGCATGGCGCCTTTACCTGGGGTGTGCTGGACCGGCTGTTGCAGGACGACGGCATCGAGATTGCCGCGATTTCCGCCACATCGGCGGGGGCGCTGAATGCGGCGGCGCTGAAATCGGGCTGGGTGCGCGATGGACGCACGGGCGCGCGTGAAAACCTTGACTGGCTTTGGGGGCAGGTGGGGGCGGTCACCGACGCGCGGTTGACAGATTGGGTATCGTCCATGGCCCCCGCCGCGCATGTGGTGGCGCAGGCGATGAAATATTCGCCCGCCTATGCCGCGCTCGATATGACATCGCGGATGATGTCGCCCTATGTCACCGGCCCTTTGATGCGCAATCCGCTGGAAAAGATCGTCAAGCAATTCCACTATGATGCGGTCTGCGGCCAGGTTGGTCCTGCGCTGCATATCTGCACGACCAATGTGCGCAGCGGCAAGATCCGCGTTTTCAGCGGCGACGAAATTTCAAGCGATGTCATCATGGCCTCGGCCTGTTTGCCGACGCTGTTTCAGGCGGTGGAATTTACTGATCCGCGCACCGGCAAGTCAGAGGCGTTCTGGGATGGTGGCTATAGCGGGAATCCTGCGCTATTTCCATTGTTCGCCAAGGACTTGCCAGACGATATTCTGGTGGTCAATATCAACCCGCTTTACCGTGCGGAACTGCCGACAGATGTGCAGGCGATCCAGAACCGGATCAACGAGATCAGTTTCAATTCGTCGCTGTTGCGTGAATTGCGCGCCATTGCCTTTGTCAAACGCCTGTTGGCCGATGGGTCGATGGCGCGTGGCACGATGAAGGATGTGATCGTGCATATGATCGCCGATGACGCGCTGATGAATGAATTGAACGTGGCAACCAAGACGATCCCGCAGCCTGTCATCCTTGCGCGGCTGAAAGAGGCGGGGCAGGCGGCGGCGGATGCGTTCTTGAAAAACCACAAATCCGATCTGAACGTCAAAAGCACCGTCGATCTGGACATGATGTTCAACTGACCAGCTTGACCGCCAGCGCCCACATGACCAGCCCGATCAGCAGATCAAGCCGCCGCCAGGCCCGGGCCGATTGCATGACAGGGGCCAACAGCCGCGCGCCATAGCCCAGAGTAAAAAAGAACGTATAGGACGCCAGCACAGCGCCTGCGCCAAAAGCGGCCTTCAGCGCGGTGTCGGTGAATTGTGTCGATACCGCGCCCACCAGCCCCAGCGTGTCCAGATAGACATGCGGGTTCAGCCATGTGAAGGCCGCCCCCGTCGCCAAAACCCGCCACAGGCTGGCCGATACACCTGCAACCTGCATCGCGTAATCGCCCTGATAGGCCGCAAGCAACCGCAACGCGCCGTAAACGGCAAGAAAGGCCGCACCACCCCAGGCCATGATCTGCGGAAACGCCGGATAAAGCGTGACGAGATAGCCAAAGCCCATTACGCCTGCCGTGATCAGCACAGCATCCGACGTGGCGCATAGCAGGCACAGCCAGAACACATGCTGCCGCGCCAGACCCTGCCGTAGCACAAAGGCATTTTGCGCCCCGATCGCCAGGATCAGCGCGAAACCGGTCGCAAAGCCGGTGATCCCCGCAGCTAGCAAGCCATCATTCCGCAGCGTCGGGCAAATCGGCCACGGCTTTGTTGTTGGGATAGACAAGCCCTGCCGAGATCACCAGTTTCGCAGCATCTTCGACGCTCATCTCAAGTTCGATGATGTCGCGGCGCGGCAGGAACAGCAAAAACCCCGATGTCGGGTTCGGTGTGGTTGGCAGGAACACGGTAACGATCACCTCGCCATGCACCAGCTTGGCGTCGATCTCGCCTTTTGCATCGGTCGAGATAAAGGCGATGGCCCAGATACCCTTGCGCGGATATTCGACCAGACAGGCCTTGTCGAAAGACGTCTCGCGCTGGGAAAACACGGTTTCGGCGATCTGTTTGGCGGCATTGTAGATCGACCGCACCACCGGCATCCGGTCCACGAAACGTTCGCCGATCCCGATAAAGGACCGTCCGATCAACCCCTTGCCCAGCCAGCCCACGATGATGGTGAATATCAGGAAGATCACGACACCGACGCCGCGCACATTCACCGTAATCTGGTTCTCTACACCGCGCCCCAGCAGGCGGTTGATCATCGGTTCGGGGTGATAATAATTTGGCACAAACGGCCAGACCCAGCTGTCAACCCAGCCCACAACCGTCCAGATCAGCCAGAGCGTCAGCCCGATTGGCGCGATGATGATCAGCCCCGCCAAAAAGTTCCCGCGCAACCGCGCGATCACCCCGCGCGAGGCGCGGCGTTTGGGGTCGAGGTTCAAAGGATCGGCCATGGCGTTATCCGACGCAAGTTATGCCAACATACCTAAGGACAGCGGCGCGCAGCGGCAAGCCACAGTGCTGACCTGCCAGTGCTTATTTCAGCATTGCTTGCGCGATTTCGGCGGCCAATCGCGCATTGTTGCGCACCAGCGCGATATTGGCGGTCAGCGACCGGCCATCGGTCAGCGCAAAAATCTGGTCCAGCAGGAAAGGTGTCACTGCCTTGGCGCTGATCCTTTGTGCGCGCGCCTCGGCCAGTGCCTTGGCGATGATCGGGGCCAATGTGGCGGCGGGGATTTCATCGGCTATGGGGATCGGGTTGGTCACCAATTGCCCGCCGGCAAGCCCCATCGCAGCGCGCATCTTGTGGCTGGCAGCGATGCTGACGGCATCATCCATCCGCAATGGCGCGGCCAGATCGGATGTGGCCGACCAAAAAGCGGGGATGCTGTCTTGGCCATAGACGATGACCGGCACGCCCAAAGTTTCCAGCACCTCGAATGTCTTTGGCAGATCGAGGATCGCTTTTGCACCTGCGGCCACCACCGTTACCGGCGTCAGCGCCAGTTCTTGCAGATCGGCGGAAATGTCGAAACTGGTTTCCGCCCCGCGATGCACGCCGCCGATACCGCCCGTGGCGAACACCTGGATACCTGCCAGATGCGCCGCGATCATCGTGGCCGCCACTGTCGTCGCCCCCGTGCCGCCTGTGGCGATACAGGCCGCCAGATCAGCGCGCGACAGTTTGGCGACATGCTGCGCCTGACCGAGCGCGTCGAGTTCCGAAGCCTCCAGCCCGATATGGAGCCGCCCCTCCATCACCGCGATCGTCGCAGGCACGGCGCCTGCGTCGCGCACATCCTGTTCGACCAGCCGCGCTGTTTGCACGTTTTGCGGAAACGGCATGCCATGGGTGATAATCGTGCTTTCAAGGGCAACGATGGCACGGCCATCGGCCAATGCTGCGGCCACTTCGGCGCAATAGGTCATGGGGATGGTCATGCAATCTCTCCTGAAACATAAGTAGCGGCGGCCTGGCAGGCGCGGTCAAGGGCTGCGTCGCGCGCCATGCCCTGTGCCTCTGACGCGATATGCGCGGCCATGAATGTGTCACCCGCACCGGTCACGCGCGTGACCATGACGGCAGGGGGCACGCGCGTGATGATGTCGTTGCCTGTCGCCTCTGACGCGGATTGGCCGCCATCGGTGACCAGCACCCGCCGCGCGCCACGCGCGATCAGCCCTGCCGCTGCATCAGCCGAGGATGCGAATGTGGTCTGGCACAACAACCCCGCCTCTTCGAGATTGACGTATAATGTGGCCGAAGGGTGGCCCAGCAGCGCCAGCAGCCGTTCCGCCTTGCCCGGAGATGCAGGCGCGACCCGCAGATCGGCGTTGCGAAACAACGGCGAGGTGGCGATGTCGCGCAGCAAATCAACCGTCAGGTTGCCATCCAGCGCCACAGGCCCCGCCCAGGGTGCCGTCACCGACCCCAGCGCGCCATTGGCAAGCGGGCGCAAGATCTTGTCGCCAGCCGCCTCGAGCGAATGGGCATCGGCGATGGCGGCGATCAGCCCGTTCGCGCCTTCGATGGCCATATAGATATCGGTGGGCAGGTCATCAGAGCGGTAGACATGGTCGCAGATCAGCCCCATGCGCTGTGCGGCACCGATCAGGTCGTCGCCTTCGGTATCGCGGCCCACATTGCTCAGCAATGCAGGCACCATGGCGAACCGGCGCAGGGTCATCGCGATATTCATCGCCACGCCGCCCGGCAGGCGGGTGATCCGCCCCGGCACGTCGGACCCCAGCCGCATCGGGTTGGGCGCGCGCCCGATCACGTCCCACAGGACCGATCCGATACAAAGAATATCAGGTTGCTGCGTCATGCGCGGCTTGTGCCGTGACAGCGTGCAAAGGGCAAGCGTTACTGCGGAACCGCAAAGGTCAGATTGGCCCAAAGCGTTTGCCAGACTGCGCCGGTGGCCTCTTGCAACGGCGCAGCCGGTTCACGGATCAGCACGGCATCCAGCATATATTCATGCGCGGGCAGGACCGCGACACGGGCGATTCCATCGGCATCGGTGCGGATATAGCTGGTCGTGACTTCGCCTTCGGGAGATCTGACAAAAACCTCGATCTGGGCATCGGCGCGCGGGTCGTTGCGATAGAAAAGCTGGACAGCAATGCCATCGGCCAGATTGGCGGTATAGGGGTTGGTCAGGGCAACAAGCTCGGTTTCCAGCCCGACGCGCCGGTCCGCACCCGCGCCAGACCCTACGCTGACCAAGGATTTGGAAAACCGCATGTAGGTTTCGGTAAATCCCGCATCTGGCAGGCCGCGCGCATCATGCATTGCGCGCAGATTACCAAGATCCTTGTGATCGACAAATGCCTGAAACTTGTCCCAATTGGCATATTCAATGCTGGCGGGGGCCGATTGATAGCCCAATATTGCCAGACCATCGCCGATCGGGTCCATTTGCAGAGCGGGCGTATCACCCGGCCTGCCGGTGATTGCCGCTGTCTGGTCGCCCGAAAACTGCAGCGCATTCAAGATGCCACGCGGCAGGAAAGGGATGGTCACGCCAGCAAAGCCTTCGCCATTGACAAGGTTGGCCTGCAACTTACTGTACGGCGACACCTGATAGTCCAGTGGTGCTATCCAGAATTCATGGGCGGTCGCAGGCACCGCCAACAGACAGAAAATGACAGAAAGTGCGCGCATGATTGGTTCCTTATTCGTTTCCTCTAGGGTGTCGCGCCTGCGCGCATTGTCAAGCGCGCTGCTGGTCACGTTGCTGAGCCTGAGTGCCGCCAGCGCGCATGAGGTGATCCCGACCATCGCCGATATGCGGGTGGATGGCGACCGGATCGTGTTCGATCTGCGCGCCAATCTGGAAAGTTTCGTGGCCGGTGTGGACCTGTCGGAAACCACCGATACCGACCTGTCGGCCGAAGCTGCGAGCTATGACAGCCTGCGCGCGCTGGACCCTGACGCGCTGGCCGCGCAATTTAGCGCGTTCTGGCCGCAGATGGCCGCAGCGATCACGTTGCGCGCGGGTGATGTGGTGCTGGTGCCGGAACTGGACAGCGTCACGGTACCGCCCATCGGCAACCCCGCACTTTTGCGCACATCCGACATCCGCTTTAGCGCCGCGCTGCCAGCGGGGGCGACATCAATCGAGTTTGGCTGGACGGGGGCGCTGGGGGCCATCGTGCTGCGCCAGATGGATGTGCCTGAACCTTTTGACGGCTATCTCGACAACGGGGCAACATCCGGCCCTGTCGCGCTGACCGGCGGTGACCGGGCGACCGGTTGGCAAACATTCGCCAATTATATTCCCGTGGGTTTCGACCATATCCTGCCCAAGGGGCTGGATCATATCCTGTTCGTGCTGGGGCTGTTCTTTCTGGCGGCACAGGTTGGCCCGCTGGTGTTGCAAATATCGCTGTTCACGCTGGCGCATACGATCACGCTGGCTTTGGCGGCACTTGGCTATGTCAGCATCCCGGGCGAAATCGTCGAGCCGCTGATCGCGGCATCAATCGTCTTTGTCGCGGTCGAGAATATCTATACACGGCAGGTCAGCCGCTGGCGGCCCTATGTGATCTTTGGCTTCGGGTTGCTGCACGGGTTGGGCTTTGCCTCGGTGCTGGGTGAATTCGGCCTGCCGCAGGATACTTTCGTCGCCGCCCTGATCGGGTTCAACGTGGGCGTCGAGGTCGGCCAGCTTGCGGTGATCGCGGTCATGTTCCTATGTGTCTGGCAGGCCATCCGCATCGACCGTGGCGCCAATGAGGTCGCACAGGGGTTTGCGCTTTATGGCGTGCTGTTTGCGGCCGCCTTGGCGCTGATCGCACTCAACCCGCCGATGCTGGTGGAATTGATGGAAAACCCTGCCTGGGTCTTTGCCGCACCCTTGGCCGCGATCTTTGCGCTGTCGGGGCTGTCGATTGCGCTGCGCGACCAGATTGATGGCTACCGGCGGATCGTGACGATCCCCGCCTCGGCGGCGATTGCGGCGGTGGGGGCTTTTTGGGTCGTGGAACGGGTGTTTTTGTGAAAAATACCTGCCTGCGGCCAAAAACGCGGGCGCCAAGGGTTGCAGGCTCTTGCACAGGGCAGGGGGTGCCGCTATAGCCGCGGCACTTAATCCCGCAAGCGGGGGCGGGTGTCTTGGGGAGAAATCCCAAGCCATCCACCGGTTGGGCAAATGCCTGATCCCCTGCTGAGGCTGAAACCGGAAAAGGAAACGACCATGGCTCTTCCAGAGTTCTCCATGCGTCAGCTGCTCGAAGCTGGCGTTCACTTTGGCCACCAGACCGCGCGCTGGAACCCCAAGATGGGTCAATACATCTACGGGTCGCGCAACGGCATCCATATCATGGACCTGACACAGACCGTTCCCATGCTGGACCGCGCGCTGCAGGTCATCCGTGACACTGTCGCCAAGGGCGGCCGCGTGCTGTTCGTCGGCACCAAGCGTCAGGCGCAGACACCTGTCATGGAAGCGGCGGAAAAATCCGCGCAATTCTTTATGAACCACCGCTGGCTGGGCGGCACGCTGACCAACTGGCAGACCGTGTCGCAGTCGATCAGCCGCCTCAAGGCGATTGACGAAGCCTCGGCCAACGGTTTCGCCGGCCTGACCAAGAAAGAGCGTCTTGGCATGGAACGCGAGCAGGGCAAATTGCAGGCGTCCTTGGGCGGTATCCGCGAAATGGGCGGCGTACCTGACCTGTTGTTCGTCATCGACGTCAACAAAGAAGCGCTGGCCATCGCCGAAGCCAACAAGCTGGGCATCCCCGTTGTGGCCGTTGTGGACACCAATTGTTCGCCCGCTGGCATTGATTATGTCATCCCAGGCAATGACGACGCGGCGCGTGCCATCGCGCTTTACACCGATCTGGCGGCCCGTGCGGCGCTGGACGGCATGACCGCCCAATTGGGTGCGGCCGGTGTCGATATGGGTGCGATGGAAAACTACGCCGAGGAAACGCTGGCACAAGAAGCGGCAGACGCCGCCGAAGCCGCCAACGCCTGATCGCGTCACAAAACTTTAGGGCAGGGGCGTTATGCCCCGCCCGACACATTCCCTTTCAAGGAGAAGTAACATGGCAATCACCGCTGCAATGGTGAAAGAGCTGCGCGACAGCACAGGCGCAGGCATGATGGACGCCAAGAAGGCGCTGACCGAAACCGATGGCAACATGGAAGCCGCCGTTGACTGGCTGCGCACCAAGGGCCTGGCCAAAGCTGCCAAAAAGGCTGGCCGTACCGCTGCCGAAGGTCTGGTGGCCGTCGCTGTCGAAGGTGGCAAGGGCATCGCCGTCGAAGTGAACTCTGAAACAGATTTCGTCGCCAAGAACAGCGATTTCCAGAAAATGGTTCAGGGCATCGCCGATGTCGCCTTGACCGTGGATGACGTGGACGCGCTGAAAGCGGCTGACATGGGTGGCAAAACAGTCGAACAGACTGTCACAGACACCGTCGCCGTGATTGGCGAAAACATGTCCGTGCGCCGTATGGCGGTGCTGACTGGTGGTCAGGTTGTGACCTATGTCCACAATGCTGCCGCCCCCGGCATGGGCAATATCGGCGTTCTGGTCGCAATGACCGGCGACAACGAAGCGTTTGGCCGTCAGGTCGCAATGCATATCGCCGCGGCCAATCCGTCTGCGCTGTCCGAGGCTGATCTTGACCCCGCAATGGTCGAGAAAGAAAAGCAGGTCCAGATCGACATCGCCCGCGAATCCGGCAAGCCCGATGCGGTGATCGAAAAGATGATCGTTGGCCGTATGCAGAAATACATGGCCGAAGTCACCTTGCTGAGCCAGCAATTCGTGGTGAACCCCGACCTGACCGTCGCTGCTGCCGCCACCGAGGCTGGTGTCACGATCACCGGTTACGTGCGTCTTGAAGTTGGCGATGGCATCGAAGTCGAAAAAGAAGATTTCGCCGCCGAAGTGGCCAAGCTGAACAGCTAAGCCGCTGGTTATAAACGACAAAGGCCCGCAGCGATGCGGGCCTTTTGCATTTGGGGCAGGGGTCACGCGCTGCGTGGTCCTATTAATTGGACATTACCCATGCGTCCCAAGATAGCCGGTCAAAGCCTCCATCGCCAAAGGATAGCCCGCAGCGCCAAAGCCGCAGATCTGCCCGATGGCGACCGGCGCGATATAGGATTGATGGCGAAACGCCTCGCGGGCATGAATATTCGACAGGTGCAATTCGACCACCGGCAGCATGATCGACGAGACCGCATCCATCAGCGCGATTGACGTATGCGTATAGGCGCCAGCATTCAGGATGATCCCGTCAAACACCCCGCGCGCGGCATGCAGCCGGTCGATCAGCACGCCTTCGTGGTTGGACTGGACGAATTCAACCGTCACGCCCAGCGATATGGCCTTGGCGGCGCAGATCGCTTCGATGTCTTGCAGGGTCGTGGGGCCGTAAACCTCTGGCTGGCGGGTGCCGAGCAGGTTCAGGTTAGGGCCATTCAGGATCAGGATCGCATGTTGCATGACAGGTCTGTAGCATCATTGCGCGACGGGTCAAAAGAGAAATGCAGCCCCCGGCACGACCACCCAATCTAAAGCCGTTAACCAATCTTAAGCATTCGCGCCATACGGGTACTGGATCGCTGCCGCGTGATGGTTTAGACCGCGATGGGCGACCACTTGCTGACAGGAAAGACCCCCGATTGTGACGCATGCGAAAGTCATCATCACCACGATGAAGAACGAGGCGCCCTATATTCTTGAATGGGTCGCGCATCATCTGGTCATCGGCTTTGACCATATCGTGGTGCTGACCAATGATTGCACCGATACCACCAATGCCATTCTGACGCGGCTGGACGCACTGGGATATGTGACGTTCCAGCCCAACAAAAAAGGGCCGGGCGGGGTGCATCGCACGGCGATCCGGCGTGCGCAGCGGCTGGATGTGGTGCGCAAGGCGGAATGGCTCTATGTCACCGATGCCGATGAGTTCCTCAATATCCATTGCGGCGACCATTCGGTTGATGCGCTGATCGCGGCCAGCGGCGGCGACGGCGTCGATGTGATTTCAGTACCATGGCGGATCTTTTCGTACAATAAGCGTGTCATTCTGCGCGACAGCCCCGTAACTGTGCAATTCACCGATGCCGAGCCTGCCTATGCCGATGGCGGGGCGGGACGGCGTTTCGTGAAATCTTTGTTTCGCAACAAGGATGTGTATCACCGGATCGGCCTGCATAATCCGCATGTGCGCGCCGAACATGGCACAGATCTGACATGGGCGCTGCCCGGCGGGCTGCAAGCCTCGCGCCTGCAGGCAGGTAACCACGCCCAGCCCCCCTTTGGCGAAGAATTCGCGCAGATCAACCATTATGCCGTGCGCTCCGCACAGGCCTATCTGCTCAAACGCTATCGCGGGCGGGCCAATCACCAAAGCCATGTGCTCGATACCGGGTATTGGGACCGCTGGAACCGTGGCGGCTGCGAGGATACAACGATCCACCGCTATGCCGCACTGACGCAGGCCCTGCTGGATGTGTTCAAGGCCGATCCCGTGCTGGCGCGGATGCATCGCAAGGGGTTTCGCTGGCACAAGGCGAAACTGGCCGAACTGCTGCAGGACGACGCCTATGCCGATCTCTACGCCAAGATTTCGGCGTCCGATCCGGTGTCTGTGGTCAAAAAGGATCGTGACATCCGCGAATCGCGCGACAGCGTTTCTGAACAACAGGATCATATCGATGATACGCCCTGCGCTTAAAGGTATCGGCACGTTGTGGATCGGTGGCCCGCTCAGTTTTCTTGAACAGATGTGCCTGTTGTCCTTTGTGGCCCAAGGCCACAAGGTCACGCTGTTCCATTACGGCGAGATTGCGCATGTCCCCCAGGATATCGAGGTGATCGACGCGCGCGAAATCCATGATCCCGCCATGATCATCTATAACAAACAATTCGGCACACCCGTGGTGCAATCGGATATTTTCCGGCTGCACATGCTGCGTCAGACCAATCTGATCTGGGCTGATTCCGATGTCTTGTGCCTCAGGCCCTTTGACCTGCCCACCGATCATGTGTTCGGCTATTTCCGGCGGCGCGAACTTTGCAATGCGATCATCGGCTTGCCGCAGGACAGTCCGGGGCTGAATGCCTATCTGGATTATGTGCAGGACGAATACCCGATCCCGCCGAACCTGCCCCCCGAAGACCACGACAGAATGCTCGCTCTCAAGGCTGCGGGGCAAATCAAACATGCGTCCGAACAGGCGCATAGTGTCTATGGGCCAGGGGTTTTCACGACTTTCATGGAACAAAGCGGCGAAATCAGCCATGCGACGCCGCCGTCGGTGTTTTATCCGCTGCCGTTCCGACAGGCCGGACAGATCAGCGATATCCATGTACGTGAATTTCGCGCGGCCTATATCAAGGATGACACGCTGGGCGTTCATCTATGGGGGCGGCGGATTCGCTGGTGGGTGCACGGGCGCGGCATCGCGCGCTATAGCTTGATGGACCGTACCCTGCGCCACCTAGGCATCGACCCCAAGGCAGCCCCGATCCAATTGCCATCACGCATCCCGGCATCGGCATGATCGCGCAAGGCTGCTTCCCTCTGACCCCGAAAAGATGCTACCAACCCTGTGTAGTGTTGCACCAGTTTCGCAGGATAAGTTGTTATGACCAGTAAAGTGATCGGCGTTTTGCCCGGCATCTCCACCGAAGAACAGCCCAAAAAGGCGCGCCGGATGTCCAAGGATTCCGTCAGGCGCAAATTCCTCGAAAAGCTGCCCAAAGGTGGGATTGCCGTTGAAATCGGCGTCTGGCAGGGCGAATTTTCCCCCACGATCATCGAATTGATCGCCCCCGAAAAACTGGTGCTGATCGACCCTTGGGCGCATATCGAGGATGACAGCCATGCCGAGGCTTTCGTCGGCCGCACCGGCAAGACCAAGATGGACCGGATCTTTGACGGCGTGGTCAAGAAATTCGAGACCGAAATCGCGGCGGGGCAGGTGGCGCTGATCCGTGATTTTTCGGTGCCAGCGCTTGCGCAATTCACCGAGCAGTCAATTTCCTTTGCCTATGTCGATGGCGATCATTCCTATGAGGGCGTCAGCGCCGATCTGGCGTCTTTGTTCCCCAAGATGAAGCGCGGCGGCATCATGGCCTTTGACGACTATCATCGACGCGGCTGGTGGGGCGACGGCGTGATCCGTGCAATCAACGAATTTCTGGGCGCGCATCCACGCGATCTGCGCATCCGCGCGGTTGTCGGCGCACAGATCGCGATCGAAGTTCTTGATCCGTCCGACCAGACAGCGTGATCTTGCCATCATGAAACCATCCATGACGGGTGCCGCATGCGTCTGATCGTGTCCACCATGAAGGACGAAGGCCCGTTCATCCTTGAATGGATCGCGCATTACCTTGCGCTGGGGTTCGACCATTTCATCATCAACAGCAATGATTGTTCCGATGGCACCGATCTGATCCTGCAACGCCTGCAGGATATGGGGATCGTGACGCATATCGCCAACCCGGGGCCATGGGAGGGCGGGCCACAGCGCGCCGCCTACGACAATGCGATGGCCCATCCCAAATACGCCGAAGCCGAATGGGTGCTTGTCTGCGATGCCGATGAATTTCTCGACATCAAGGTCGGCGACGGGACGCTGGATGCCTTGTTTGCCGCTGCACCTAAGGCGACAGCCTTTACCTTTATCTGGCAATTGTTCGGCCACAACAATATCGTCGCATTCCACGACCGCCTGATCACCACACAATTCACCCGTTGTGCTGCACCACAACAGATCCATCCGATGCAATCGCGTGCAATCAAGACATTGTTTTGCAACAACGGCCAGTATCGCCTGATTTCAACCCATCGGCCCAAAGGCATCCTGCCAAGACGCGTGAAACATGCCTATTGGGTCGATGGGAATGGTGACCGGCTGACAGGTTTCGAACATCAGGGCTGGGCCTTTCTGGGCACCGGCCACGGCTATGGTGACCGGCTGGCGCGGATGAACCATTACGCTGTGCGCAGCTTGGAATCCTATATGATGAAACGGCTGCGCGGTGACGTGAACACCACGTCCTTTCACGGCAAAATGGAAGAAAGCGGCGAAACATATTGGCGCTTGCACTGCTGGAATACGGTTGAAAATCATAGCCTTGCACAGCGAAGCGCCGCTATTTCGGCGGGCATGGACCGGTTGAAATCAGATGCTTTGCTGCACAAGTTGCACCAACAATCTGTCAATTATCACCAAAATCGTATCGCCAGCCTGCGATCAACGCCGCAATTCACCGCTTTTGTTGAAAAATACAGCGATTTTATGGGCGATCGCCCGCATCTGTTAAAAGACAACGTGCTGACCGACCTGAACAAAGCCTATGATACGCAGACATTTGATGTGACCACGCTTTTGTCGGATTTCCAGATCACGCGGTACAAGGAAATGCGCACACGACGTGTTGTGCGCAAATGGCCGTGGTTCGCGGGTATGGATGCGCTGGAAACATCAACAGACCCCGAAATATTCAACCGGATTGGCACTAGCGGACCGATGCCGCGCATGACCGCCGGCGCGCTGCCCGCCTTGCCAGAGGCCCTGACGCAGGGCATCACCGCCGCCGTTTCTGCCCACCACGCCAAAGCACCGCACCAGCCAGTCACCGCGCGGTTTCTGGCGCAGGCAAGCGCGCTCAAATGCAAAAGCTGGCTTTTGATCGGGGGCAGGGATCGGGCATTGATCGACGATATCCTGACCCGCAATGAGGTTGAATCGTTGATCGTCATCGACCCTTGGGGCCTGCGCGACTCGCATCTGGCACCCGGCAGTGTTGTACAAGATGCCGACCGGCTTGCGCTTGATCATGCATTTTTCCAGACAATCGTGATCTACGCCGATGCGATCAAATCCGGTCGCTTGCGTTTCGTGCGGTCGACACCGGCTTCGGCCTTGAAACTGATCGAGGACCGATCGCTTGACGTCGTGATGATCGCCGGCACGAAACCGGCAGACCGCGCCTTACGCTTGATGGAACGCGCCGCGCATAAGTTGCGCAAGAACGGCCGGTTGTTGTTCAACGGCTACCGTGTACGCACCAAGAAAGGCCGCGAAATGATTGGTGCTATTCACAAATTCGTCGCAGCATCACCCGGACGGCGGCGTTTTTTGGCGGCGCATGGCCATCATGTGGCGGTGGAATTGCTGCCAGTGCTGCGCAAGCGTGACCGCTGATTTAACATAATACTGATTATGCGCCTTAAAGATCATCCGAACAGGCCGCGTAATCCGCGGCCCTATCGCGCGTCTGACACATAGGATGTGCGGTCACCCTTGGGCCGCGCTTCTTCGGGCATGACGCCGGTGACCAGATAGATCACCTGCTCGGCCATATTGGTGGTCAGATCGCCCATCCGTTCGATATTCTTGGCCATGAAATGCAGATGCATGCAGGCCGTGATATTGCGCGGGTCTTCCATCATGAAGGTCAGGAATTCGCGGAACAGCGCGTTATACATCTGGTCCACTTCCTGATCGCGCTGGCGGACTTCCTCGGCCAGTTGCGCATCGCCGCGGACATAGGCATCAAGCGTGTCTTTCAACATACTTTCAACCTCGCGGGCCATGCGGCGCAAAGCAGCGTCAGACCCGCTGACCGGCGCCATTTCAACCAGCACGCTGGTGCGTTTTGCGATATTCTTGGCGTAATCCCCGATCCGTTCCAGCGATGCAGCCAGCCGCAGCACGGTTAGGATGGCGCGCAGATCCTTGGACACAGGCGCGCGCAGCGCGATGGTGCGCGCGGCCTCTTCGTTGATCTGTTCTTCCAGCGCGTCGATCACCTTGTCAGCCTTGCGCACGACTTCGGCCAATTCGACATCGCGGTCGCCCAGCGACCGCGCCGCATTCGTGATCGCATCCTCGACCAGCCCGCCCATCTTGACGATCAGCGTTGTGATCACTTCAAGATCTCGGTCATAGGCGGACGAGATATGGTCGTTCATTTCAGGCTCCTGTCGACAAGGCGTCGTGGTTAACACGGCGGATTGATCGCTTTTGTGTCAATTGTGTAAATGTTTTATGACAAAGACTCCACCGGCAAAAAGATCGACACCCGCGTGCCCTGTCCCAGCTCGCTTTCGATCAGCAGATGGCCACGGTGGCGGTTGACGATATGCTTGACAATGGCAAGGCCCAGCCCGGTGCCACCAACCTCGCGCGACCGATGCGTATCAACGCGGTAGAACCGTTCGGTCAGCCGCGCGATATGATGCGAAGCGATCCCGTCGCCCTTGTCGGTAACGCTGATCTGCACCCCCTGCCCGCGCAGCCGCAGATGATTGGTTGGCTCATGCAGCGTAACGACCAGTTCCTTGCCGGACCCGCCATATTTGATGCCATTCTCGATCAGGTTGGCAAAGACCTGCGTCAATTGCCCCGCATCGCTTGGCACGCGCATCACATCGCGCGCAAGGTCCAGCCGGACTGTGACATCGGCGGCGGCGGCCTGTGGTTCCAGCCCCTTGATCACCGAGGCCAGCAATCCGCACAGATCGACCAATTCGCGCGGGCGGACACGTTCGTCTTCTTCCACGCGGCTGAGCGACAACAAATCATCAACCAGCCGCGTCATCCGTTCAGCCTCATGCGCCATGATCCCCAGAAACCGCGCCCGCGCGGTGGCGTCATCACGCGCCGCCCCGCCCAGCGTTTCGATGAACCCCAGCAAGGCCGTCAGCGGCGTGCGCAATTCATGGCTGACATTGGCCACGAAATCGCGCCGCATCTTGCCGACATCCTCGGCTGCGCTCTGATCCTCGAAACACAGCACGATATCTTGGCCGGCAGCAGTGATATGCACCAGATAGGGCGTGTCCTTGTCGCGGTCACGGAACACGAACCGCACAGAGGCCGCCCTGCCAGAGCCGCGCACCCGCGCGATCGCGTCGATCACGCCGGGTTGGCGCAGCGCGGTGATATGGTGCTTGCCGGTCAGGTCACGGCCCAGGATCAGGTCGAGCGCGGGGTTGGTGGCACGAATGCGCTCATCCTGGCCAATCACCAGCACAGGCATCGGGATGGCGGCGATCAGCGACAGGGTGGTTTCGGTCAAGACAGGCCCTTTCATGTGTTTGACGGCTGTAGTGCGATCTTGATACCACACAGGCAAGAACAAATCTTGCCGGTGCAGTCTGCGCTACATGCTGCGGGGGAATATGCTAGTTTTGAAACAATGTTGTTAGATGGTTCAGAAAGCGCGGTGGTTTTCACGCGTTTTCTAGGTGGTGGTGATGATGATGAAAGTCGCGGATGCGGCCTGCGTTCAAGGCATAACGATACTGGTGATTGGTGATCTGGACCAGTGGCAGGCAAGCGGGCGGTTACGCGGGGTTCCGGCGGGATGTGTCTATCTGGGTATCGACCAGTTAAACCCTTTCACGCTGCGCCGCCACGCGCCCGACCTGATCCTGTCGCCGCTGTTATCGGATGGTTTTGATGCCGTCGATGTGGCCGAAAAGCTCAATGCCACGCAGTTCCGCGGCATGTACCGTGTGGTTGCCGACAACCTGCCCGATCCAGAGATCATCCGCGGGGATATCCGCGCCGCCGCACCCGATCTTGATTTCGACCTGCTGGTGCTGCCGCGCGAGACCCCCTAGATCGCGCGCAAATCCTGGCGGAACCGCGCCGCGTTTTTCTGGTACTGCAGCGCCGAGGCTTGCAGCCGTGCAATCGCCGCCGCATCCAGCGCGCGCACGACCTTGCCGGGCGCGCCCATGACCAGTGACCCATCTGGGATCACCTTGCCTTCGGTCACCAACGCCCCTGCCCCGATCAGGCAATTGTCCCCGATCACCGCCCCGTTCAGCACGGTCGCGCCCATGCCGATCAGGCTGTTGGCGCCGATGGTGCAGCCATGCAGCATTGCCTTGTGGCCCACGGTGCAGCCCGCGCCGATCACCAAAGGATGGCCCATATCAGTGTGCAAAACGCAGTTTTCCTGAATATTCGTGCCTGCGCCGATATGGATCGTCTCATTATCGCCGCGCAGGGTGCTGCCAAACCAGACAGAGGATCCCGCGGCCAGTTCCACCCGCCCGATCACGAAACACCCCGGCGCGACCCAGGCATCATCCGCGACCACCGGTGCCAGATCGCCAAGCGCGTAAAGGCTCATGTCAATTCTCCAAATTGGGTTTGCAGGCTGCGGACATGGTCAACCAGTTGCGGTTGCTGGCTGCGGCGCAACCGTTCGGCGCTGATGATGGTTTTCAGCGCCTGTTCTGTCGCGTCGATATCGTCGTTCACCAGCACATAATCATAGCCATCCCAATGGCTGATTTCATCCCAGCTTTTCTGCATCCGCTTTTCGATCACCTCTGGGCTATCCTGCCCGCGTGTCACCAGACGCCGGTGCAATTCGGGGATCGAGGGTGGCAGGATGAAGATCGACAGCACATGCGGGCTGAGGCTGGAATTGCTGATCTGCTGCGCGCCCTGCCAGTCGATGTCGAACAACACATCGCGCCCGTCCTCAATGGCGGTCTGCACAGGGGCCTTGGGCGAGCCATAGTAATTGCCGAACACCAACGCATGTTCCAGCATGTCACCCGCCGCGACCTGCGCCTGAAACGCATCCTTGGTGACAAAATAATATTCGCGCCCGTCCAATTCGCCCGCGCGCGCGGGCCGCGTGGTGGCCGATACCGAAAACCGCAGGCTGTCGTCCCACTGGCGCAGACGCCCTGCAAGCGTGGATTTCCCAGCGCCAGAGGGCGAGGAAAGTATAATCAAAAGGCCGCGCCGTTGCATCGTCTACTCCATCGTCTGGATCTGTTGGCGCATCTGGTCGATCACGTGCACCAGAGCAACAAGCTTGCGCCCCGTGGGCCTGTCGCAGACCCAGCTGCCCGCAACCAGATCGTCCGGCTGGCTGGCAAAAATAGTCATCGAACGGATCATTGCGGCACCTCTTGTTGGCCCCGTTCACTTACGGGAAAACAACGGCTTGGGGCAAGCCTGCTGTCGCGGTGCATTAACCCGTTAACACTTTGTTAAGTGAATCCATTGGTAACTTGTTTTAGGGTGGCCGTAAGTCACGAGTATTCGCCCCATCAACCGGGCGGCGTTAACAAGGTCGAGGTATTCATGTCCATCCATCACAACAATCCGGGACCTGGCCACCACGGCCTGCCCGGCGCAAATAGCCCTATCCTGCGCAATCTTGAAATCTATTGGCAATCTTTGCGGCATGCGCGCCATATTCCGGCGCGCAACGATATCGCCCCGCAGGGGATCGACGCGGCGTTGCCCTATGCGTTCATCTTGCAAAGGGTCGGTCCCGGCGTGGCGCGGATGCGGGTTGCAGGCCAGAAGATCCACGAGCTTTTGCGCATGGATGCGCGCGGTATGCCGGTCAGCGTCTTGTTCGCCCCCGATAGCCGCGAACAGCTGCGCGCGCTGGTCGAAACTGCCTTTACCCAACCCGCCATCGTCGCGGCAAGCCTGATCGCACCGGCGCAAAGGTTTCGCACAGCCCTGTCCGGCACGATCCTGATGCTGCCACTGCGTGATGAAAACGACCAGACCAGCCGCGTGCTGGGCGCGCTGGTCAGCGACGGGGCAACCGATGACCGGCCCCGCCGGTTCGATCTGGCCCCGGGGCGCGCTGTGCGCATCGACACGCTGGCGATCACTTTGGCCAGCAGCCAGCCTGTCCCTCCCCCCGCCGCTGTCGCGTCACAAACGCAAAGGCCGGACGTCGTGCGCCCGGCCCTGCGATTGGTCATCGATAACGGCTGATCAGCTGGCCTTGGCCTGTGCCAGCTTGTTGCGGCGCGCCGACAATTCCTCGGCCACCAGAAACGCCAGTTCCAGCGATTGTGACGCGTTCAGGCGCGGATCGCAGGCCGTGTGATAGCGGTCTGACAGATCCTCGTCCGTGACCGCGCGCACGCCGCCGGTGCATTCGGTCACGTCTGCGCCGGTCATTTCGAAATGCACACCGCCCGGGATCGTGCCTTCGGCGTTGTGGATGCCAAAGAATTCCTTGACCTCGCGCAGCACCGATTCAAAGGGCCGCGTTTTATAACCGCTCGAGGATTTGATCGTATTGCCGTGCATCGCGTCACAGGTCCAGACCACATTGGCGCCTTCTTCTTGCACCGCGCGCACCAGCCGTGGCAGGTGATCGCCCACCTGCCCCGCGCCAAACCGCGCGATCAGCGTCAGACGGCCCGCTTCGTTCTGTGGGTTCAGCGAGGCCATCAGCGCCTTAAGATGCCCTGATGTCATCGAAGGACCACATTTCAGACCAATCGGGTTCATCACGCCTTTACAAAATTCAACATGCGCCCCGTCTGGCTGACGGGTGCGATCCCCGATCCAGATCATATGGCCAGAGCCTGCCAGCATCTTGCCCGATGTGGAATCCAGGCGGCACAAAGCCTCTTCATATTCCAGCAGCAAGGCTTCGTGGCTGGTGTAAAAATCAACCGTCTGCAATTCGTGGTTGGTTTCGGTCGACAACCCCGCCGCCTGCATGAAATCCAGCGTATCGCTGATCCGGCTGGCCATGTCGGAATATTTCTTGACCTCGTTGGCATCGGTAAAACCAAGGGTCCATTTATGAACCTCGTGGACATTGGCAAAACCGCCTGTGGAAAAGGCGCGCAACAGGTTCAGTGTCGCCGCGGCCTGCAGATAGGCCTGCAACATGCGGTCAGGGTCGGGATTGCGCGCCTCTGGCGTGAAATCGAACCCGTTGATGATATCGCCACGATAGCTTGGCAGTTCGACACCGCCCACAACCTCGGTCGGGGCAGAACGTGGCTTGGCCATCTGGCCTGCCATGCGGCCCACCTTGACCACCGGCACCTTGGCGCCATAGGTCAGCACCATCGCCATCTGCAACAGCACTTTGAACGTGTCACGGATGCCATTGGCGGAAAATTCAGCAAAGCTTTCGGCGCAATCGCCGCCTTGCAGCAAAAACGCCTCGCCACGGCTGACGGCGGCGAGCTGCTTTTTCAGCTTGCGCGCTTCACCGGCAAAAACCAGAGGTGGATAGCTGGCAAGACGCGCCTCGACCGCCGCCAAGGCAGCGGCGTCGGTATAATCAGGCATCTGGACCCGTGGCTTTTTGCGCCAATCCGTTTTCTGCCAGTCGGTCATGGTCTTGCTCCATCATCTGCGGTAACGTTGCGCGGTATAGCCTGCACGGCAGGCAAGGCCAATCCGAAACTGTGCCCAGCTTTCGGAATTGACATTTGCCCCTTGTCGCGGATGGCGAAAACTGGTGATGTCCGCCGGTAATAACCCAGAGTATCCCAACAATGAGCCAAGCGCCGCAAATCATCGACGTCGGACCAATCAGCAAGCCGCGCCGCTTTGTTTTTGTGTTGATGGATCAATTCACGATGCTTTGCTTTGCTTGTGCAGTCGAAAGCTTGCGCATCGCCAACCGGACGGCCGGCAAGCAGATCTACGACTGGACCATCATCGGGGACGGCGGTGATATCGCCAGCTGTTCGAATGGTTGCGCTTTCAAACTGGAATCCGACCTGATCGAGCTGGAGCGCGACGACACGATCATGCTGTGTGGCGGGATCGACGTGCAAAAGGCCACGACCAAGCGCGTGCTGAATTGGCTGCGCCGCGAGGCACGGCGCGGTGTCACCGTCGCGGGGCTGTGTACGGCGGGTTATGCGATGGCCAAGGCCGGGCTGCTGGACGGCAAACGTGCCACGATCCATTGGGAAAATCAGGACAGTTTCATCGAGGAATTCGAAGAGGTCGAGCTGACCAAATCGGTTTTCGTGGTGGATGGCAACCGGATCACCACGGCGGGCGGCACCGCATCCATCGACCTGATGCTGAAACTGATCGCCGATCATCATGGCGAGGAATTGGCCAATGCCGTCGCCGATATCCTGATCTATTCCGCGATCCGCACCGATCAGGACACGCAGCGCCTGTCGATCCCGACGCGCATCGGCGTGCGCCATCCCAAACTGTCGCGCGTGATCCAGCTGATGGAAGGCAATATCGAAGAACCGATCAGCCCCGCCGTGCTGGCCCGCGATGTCGGCATGTCCACACGCCAGCTGGAACGGCTGTTCCGCCGGTATCTGTCGCGCAGCCCGAAACGGTATTACATGGAATTGCGCCTGCAAAAGGCACGCAACCTGCTGATGCAGACCGATATGACCGTGATCAACGTGGCGCTGGCGTGTGGTTTTGCGTCACCGTCGCATTTTTCCAAATGCTACCGGTCGCATTATGACACGACCCCCTACCGCGAACGCGGCAGCCATGCGGCGCGTTTGTCGGTCTGACCGGATCGCGGCGGATGGCACGACGCCTTGTGCAGATGTCGCTGACCCTGGCACGGATGAGCGGGATCGGTGCTGCAATTTATGGCGGGGCCGTTGGCCAATTGGGATTTCTGCTGGGCGGGGTCGGATTTGCTGGCATCGCGGTGTGGCTCTTGCGCCGCGTCCCTGCCCCGCCGCCGCCGCCGCGCGAACCGGTGCTGCCGCCTGCGCCAGACCAGGTCTATCTGGATATCGCTGCAGCGCATGATCTTGGCACGGGCGCGGCCTTTGCTGCGCGGATCAACGCCATCGCCCCCAAGGCCAAGCTGCCCATGCTGGGCCTTGCCGATCTGGCGCGGCTGGGGGATGTGATCGACGCGCGCCAGCGCAAGCAGGACCAGTTTCGCCTGTCGCCCCCCATCGCCGTGATCCGGCAGGCGCGGCGCGGCATTGATATCACCCGCGATGGCACCAGCTGGCTGGGTGGTCTGCCGCATTTGGGCGATACGCCTTGGCCACGCTCGGCCCAAGATGTGCCGCTGCATCATCTAGCGCAGATCGCGCTGGAAGACCTGCCCGACCACGCGCTGCCGCCGGGATTGCCGCGCGCGGGAAGCTTGTGTTTCTTTGTCGACAGCGCCACGGGCCATAAAGTTCTGCATATCGCGCCGCACAGCATGGGCCCAACCGCCCTGCCCGCCGATGTGCCCCCGATTGTCGCAGGCCCAGAGCATGACGATCAGACCACCATGCCGCCGGTCTTTGCGCGCTGGCCGGTCGGGTTTCATCCGCTGCCAGCACAGGACAGCGCCACCGCGATGGCGCTGGCCTTTGGTGATGACAAGGGCGGCACGCCGGATGCAGACAGCTATGCCGTGACAGCCCCTGCGCTCGCGCGCCCGTGGCTATGGGATACGGCGCATCGCGTGATCCATGCGCTGATGCAGGCTGAACACGACATCCCCCGCACGATTGCCGCAGCCCGCGCCCGTGTCGCTGATCACGGCGACAGATATGCCGCCGAACTGGCCTTTCTGATCGAGAATGAAACCGCGTTTCGCCGCTATGTGCAGGCCGCGGCAAAATGGGTGGCGGGGCGCGACCGGTTCACGCCGATGGACCCCGAGGATATCGCGCTGCTGGAAACGCTGTTTGGCCAGATCAGCACACGGCCCAACCGCCAGCCCGGTTTCGCGCTGTTCTACCGCTATGCGCGCGGCCAGATCACGCGGCTGCGCGATGCGCGCAATGCCACGCTGATGGTGCTGGCTCGGGGGGAACCGGCGGTCTATGCCCTACTGCCCGAACCGGTCAAAGCTGATCTGGACGCGCATCACCGCCTGCCGTCACAAGGCCGCTGGCACCAGATGTTCGGCGCGGCGCGCGACGGGCAGGCCCAAACGGGCGTGCATGCGCATGACCACATGCTGTTGCAACTGCATGCCGATGCGCTGGTGGGCTGGGGCGACATGGGGGTGATCCGGTTCTGGATCAGCACCGATGATCTGGCTGCACGGCGCTGGGACGCGGTCGGCGTGACCCGGCAAAGCACATGATGTGGGCCTTGTGCCTGCTTTTGCGGCACGGGCCGATTTCCCCCGATGATCCGCGTGTTAAGGCCAATCGCCTTTGTGTTCCGGCTTTCCTTTTGGCAACGGCCTGCTAATCTGCGCGTCAGGATAAAAAATCCGTTAAGGGAGACGACAATGAAAAAACTGATGATGGCGACCACCGCCATGACATTGATCGCTGGCGGCGCGTTTGCGCAGGACGTCAAGATCGGTGTTGTTCTGGGCTTCACCGGCCCGCTGGAATCGATCACGCCTGCCATGGCTGCCGGTGCCGAACTCGCAATGGCCGAAGTGACCGAATCCGGTCTGCTGCTGGACGGCGCAACCGTGACCTCGGTGCGCGCAGACAGCACCTGCATCGACGCCAGCGCCGCGACGGCCGCTGCTGAACGCGTCGTGACCTCTGATGGCGTGACCGCGATCATGGGTGCGGATTGTTCCGGCGTGACCGGCGCGATCCTGCAGAACGTGGCCCGCCCCAACGGCATCGTGATGATTTCGCCCTCCGCGACTTCGCCGGGCCTGTCCACCGCAGAGGATGACGGTCTGTTCTTCCGCACAGCACCATCCGACGCGCGTCAGGGTGTGATCATCACCAACATCCTGCAGGACCGTGGGTTCAACAATGTGGCCGTGACCTATACCAACAACGATTACGGCAAGGGTCTGGCCGATGCGTTTCAGGCTGAATTCGAGGCCGCTGGCGGCACCGTGACGATCTCTGCCGCACATGAAGACGGCAAGGCTGATTATTCCGCCGAAGTCGGCGCATTGGCCTCTGCTGGTGGTGACGTGCTGGTTGTCGCCGGTTACGTCGACCAAGGCGGGTCCGGTGTGATCCGTGCTGCACTTGATACCGGTGCGTTCGATACGTTCTACCTGCCCGACGGCATGGTCGGTTCGGTGCTGAACGACCGTTTCGGCGCGGAACTGAACGGCACATTCGGCGCCTATCCCGGCACCGACAGCCCGGGTGCTGCCCTGTTCGTCACAATGGCGGAAGGTGCGGGTTTTGACGGCACCAGCGCCTTTGCGCCGGAATCCTATGATGCGGCAGCCTTGATCATGCTGGCGATGGCCAAGGCCGGGTCCAGCAATTCCGCCGATTTCAAGGACCATGTCTTTGACGTCGCCAATGAACCGGGCGAAGTGATCTATCCGGGTGAACTGGCCAAGGCACTGGAACTGATCGCCGCCGGTCAAGACGTGAACTATGAAGGCGCTTCCGCCGTCGAACTGATCGGACCCGGCGAATCCGCTGGAAACTATCAGGAAATCGAATTCAAGGATGGCGTTTATTCCACCATCGGGTTCCGTTGATCTGACCGGATCATGACCTAGACGGCGCGGGGCCAGTCCCCGCGCCGTTTTTTCAAAGCAAGACGGGCGATAACGCCCGCGCGCGGGGAGCAAAAATGATCGTCGTTGAAAATCTGGTGAAGACCTTTGGTGGTTTTCGCGCTGTCGATGGGGCATCCTTGCGCATCGAACAAGGGTCCATCACCGGGCTGATCGGGCCAAATGGCGCTGGAAAAACAACGCTTTTCAATGTGATCGCTGGCGTTCTTCAACCAACATCGGGCCGCGTGACGATGATGGGCGAAGACATCACCGGCCTGCCACCGCATGCGTTGTTTCACAAAGGCTTGCTGCGCACCTTTCAGATTGCGCATGAATTTTCATCCATGACGGTGCGCGAAAACCTGATGATGGTCCCTGCGGGCCAATCGGGTGAAACGCTGTGGAACGCATGGTTCGGCCGCAAGCGGATCGCGGATGAAGAACGCGCGCTGCGCGCCAAGGCCGACGAGGTCATCGAATTCCTGACCATCGAACATCTGAAAGAAGAACGCGCTGGCAACCTGTCGGGCGGGCAGAAAAAACTGCTCGAACTGGGGCGCACCATGATGGTGGACGCCAAGATCGTGTTTCTGGACGAGGTCGGCGCAGGTGTGAACCGCACCCTGCTCAACACCATTGGCGATGCGATTATCCGGCTGAACAAGGAACGCAATTACACCTTTGTCGTGATCGAACATGACATGGATTTCATCGGCCGGCTGTGCGATCCGGTCATTTGCATGGCCGAAGGCCGCGTCTTGGCCCAAGGCACGCTGGCAGAGATCAAAGCCAATGAACAGGTGATCGAGGCCTATCTGGGCACTGGACTAAAGAACAAGGACAAGGTGGCTGTGGTATGAAATTCTTGCTGAGCATTCTGGCGGAGTATGTAATCCCGTGACCGAACCTTTCCTGATTGGCGACACCATGACCGGCGGTTATGGCAAAGGCCCCGATATTTTGCATGGCTGCACCATTGCCGTGGAAAGGGGCGAAATCGCCGTGATCGTCGGCCCCAATGGCGCAGGCAAATCCACCGCGATGAAGGCGGTGTTCGGCATGCTGAACGTGAACAGCGGTGCGGTGCGGCTGGATGGCGAAGACATCACCCACCTGACCCCGCAGGAACGCGTGGTCAAGGGGATGGGGTTCGTGCCGCAGACCTCCAATATTTTCACCTCGATGACGGTTGAAGAAAACCTTGAAATGGGCGCCTTTATCCGCTGCGACGATTTCAGCGATACGATGGCGCAGGTCTATGACCTGTTCCCGATCCTGAAAGAAAAGCGCCATCAGGCCGCAGGCGAATTGTCCGGCGGGCAGCGCCAACAGGTCGCCGTGGGCCGCGCGCTGATGACCAAGCCCAAGGTCCTGATGCTGGACGAACCCACCGCAGGCGTCAGCCCCATTGTGATGGACGAATTGTTCGACCGCATCATCGAGGTCGCGCGCACCGGTATCCCGATCCTGATGGTCGAACAGAACGCGCGTCAAGCGCTTGAAATCGCAGACAAAGCCTATGTGCTGGTGCAGGGGCGCAATGCCCATACCGGCACGGGCAAGCAATTGCTGGCCGATCCCGAAGTCCGCCGCAGCTTTTTGGGGGGATAGGGTATGGATGTCATCAACGCTTTGGTCGTACTGGCCAATTTTGTCATCGTGCCGGGGTTGGCCTATGGCGCGCAGCTGGCGCTGGGTGCGCTGGGTGTCACGCTGATCTACGGCATCCTGCGGTTTTCCAACTTTGCCCATGGCGACACGATGGCCTTTGGCACGGCGATCACAATCATCGGCACCAATGCGCTGATCGCCGCTGGCATCACCTTTGGCCCGCTGCCCACCGCATTGATCGCCCTGCCCTTGGGCATTGCAGCCACCTGTCTGCTGGTGCTTGGCACGGATTGGACAGTCTATAAATTCTACCGCACCAAGAAAGCCGCCCCTGTGATCCTTGTGATCGTGTCGATGGGGGTGATGTTCATCATGAACGGGATCGTGCGGTTCATCATCGGCGTGGGAGACATCAATTTCGCTGATGGCGAACGCTTTGTCGTCACCGCGCGCGGGTTCCGCGAAGCAACAGGTCTGGCCGAGGGGCTGGCGATCCGCACCACACAGGTCATCACTGTTATCGTGGCCCTGATTGCCATGGCGCTGCTGTTTTGGTTCCTGAACAAGACCCGCACCGGCAAATCCATGCGCGCCTTTTCCGACAACGAGGATCTGGCGCTTTTGTCGGGCATCAACCCCGATTGGGTGGTCAAGGTGACATGGATGATCGTTGCTGCCTTGGCTACAACGGCAGGTGTGCTGTACGGGCTGGATAAATCCTTCAAGGCATTCACCTATTTCCAGCTGCTGCTGCCGATCTTTGCCGCGGCTATCGTCGGCGGGCTTGGCAGCCCCTTGGGCGCTATTGCAGGCGGTTTCGTCATCGCCTTTAGCGAGGTCACCGTGACCTATGCGTGGAAACGCGTGCTGGGCTATGTTTTACCCGAAAACCTTGCGCCCGAAACCTTGGTTCAGCTTATGTCCACCGATTATAAATTCGCCGTCAGCTTTGCGATCCTGATTATCGTGCTGCTGTTCAAGCCGACCGGCCTGTTCAAAGGGAAATCCGTATGAACCCCGCTATACGCACACCGCTGCTGTTCGGTTTCGTCGCTGTCCTGATGATCGGGACAGGCATTGTGCAGGGCTGGAATTCGGCCTTGCTGATCCTGAACATGGGTCTGATTTCCGCGATCATGGCGCTGGGCGTCAATCTGCAATGGGGCTTTGCGGGCCTGTTCAATATCGGGGTGATGGGGTTTGTCGCACTTGGCGGGCTGGCCGCCGTGCTGATCTCGACCCAGCCGACCGAAGGTGCTTGGGCCGCAGGTGGGTGGAATATCGTGATCGGTCTGTTGCTGGGGGGCATGACAGTGATCGGGGCGATCCTTGCGCAACACCGGATGGCACCGGGGCGCATCCGCACGCTGACGACGCTGGCGATTCTGATCGCAGGCTTTTTCATCTATCGTGCGGTGTTCGATCCGGGTGTCGCTGCGGTCGAGGCGATCAACCCTTCGGTCAGCGGCAATATCGGCGGGCTGAACCTGCCAGTGCTGCTGTCATGGCCTGTGGGTGGCCTGCTGGCCGCCGGTGCCGCATGGATCATCGGCAAGACGGCTTTGGGCCTGCGGTCTGATTATCTGGCTATTGCAACGCTGGGCATTGCGGAAATCATCATCGCCGTGCTGAAAAACGAAGACTGGCTGTCACGCGGCGTCAAGAACGTGATCGGCATCGACCGGCCAGTCCCCTTCGAGATCGAATTGCAGCAAGACCCGACATTCATCGCGCGCGCCGTGGGCCTTGGGCTTGATCCGGTGACGGCATCAGGGATCTATACGAAACTGGCCTATTCGGCTTTGTTCGCTGTCGTTCTGCTGATCCTGCTGTGGATGGCGCAGATGGCCCTGAAAAGCCCGTGGGGGCGCATGATGCGCGCGATCCGCGACAATGAAACCGCCGCACGTGCAATGGGCAAGGATGTCACCGCACGGCATTTGCAGATCTTCATCCTTGGCTCTGCCATCTGCGGGGTCGCGGGGGCGATGATGACCACGCTGGACGGGCAATTGACGCCCGGCAGTTATCAGCCTTTGCGCTTTACCTTTCTGGTCTGGGTCATGGTGATCGTCGGCGGGTCGGGCAATAATTTTGGCGCGGTGCTGGGCGGTATCCTGATCTGGTGGCTTTGGGTGCAGGTGGAACCGATGGGGCTGGCGCTGATGCAGATCTTGTCCAGCGGGCTGGCCGATGGCAGCGCCTTGCAGACCCGCATGATCGACGCGGCTGCCCATATGCGCCTGCTGACCATGGGGCTGTTGATGCTGATCGTGCTGCGGTTCAGCCCGCGCGGGTTGATCCCCGAACGCTGACTTGTTCTCGGCCCCCGCCTTGATAGAAAGGCGGGGGAATTGAATAGGGTATTACATGTTCACGTTGTTTCGCTGGGCTGTCCGACTGACCACCACGCTGATCGTGCTGATGGTCGCAGGCGCTGTGCTGGCGTGGTATTTCGCCACGCGGTCCCTGCCCGATTACGACGCCACCGCAAAGGTCATAGGCATCACCGCACCCGTGGAGATCGTGCGCGACAATGCCAACGTGCCGCATATCTTTGGCGAAACCGACGAAGACGTGTTTTTTGGTCTGGGCTATGCCCATGCGCAGGACCGGCTGTGGCAGATGACCATGCTGCGCCGTACGGTGCAAGGGCGGCTGTCAGAGCTTTATGGCGCCCGCACGCTCGAGATTGATCAGGTCTTGCGACGCTATGATCTGTACAATGCTGCAACCGCATCTGTCGTGGCACAGGACGCATCCACACTGGTGGCGCTGACAGCCTATGCGGACGGCGTGAACACTTGGCTGGACGAGGTGAACAAAGGTGCCTTGGGCCGTGGCGCACCGGAAATGTGGCTGTTTAACCACCCCGTCGCCCGATGGCAGCCGGCCGATTCTATCGCGATCCTGAAACTGATGGCGCTGCAACTGACATCGAGCCTGGAAAACGAGGTGCTGCGCGCGCGCGTGTCGCTGGTTGTCAGCCCCGACAGGCTGCGTGATATCCTGCCCGATGATCCCAGCAGCGGTGTTGCAGCCCTGCCGTCCTTCGCCGAACTGGTGCCCGGCGTCGCGCCAAACCAGCCCGGCACGCGCATGGCCTATGACCCGTTGATGCCGGTGCCGCCGCGCGCCTTTGCGGGCGCGTCGAATGCTTGGGCCGCCAATGCCACACGGTCCGCGACAGGATCGACCCTGCTGGCCAATGACCCGCATCTGGGCCTGACAGCACCCAGCATCTGGTTTCTGGCACGGCTCGAACTGGAGGGTGGCGGCGTGATCGGCGGCACCATCCCCGGTGTGCCACTGGTCCTGACGGGCCGCAGCGCCAATCTGGGCTGGGGGCTGACAACTGCGAATGTCGATGATCAGGACGTGTTCTTGGAACAGGTGAACCCGAACAATTCTGAAGAATATCGCGGCCTTAACGGCTGGAAGTCGTTTATCAGCCGCGACAGTATTATCACCGTCAAAGACGCCCCTGCCGTCACGATCCGCCTGCGCTGGACAGAAAACGGGCCAGTGATACCTGACGATCTGTTTGATCTGGGTACGATCACGCCCCCTGGTCATGTCACCGCCATTGGCTGGACCGCGCTGTCACAAGCGGACACATCCATGTCGGCGGCGATGGCGCTGATGCGCGCGCGCAATGTGGATCAGGCGATTGCGGCGGGTGAATTGCATGTCGCCCCCGCCCAGAACCTGACGCTGGCCGACCGCAACCGTGTGGCGATGCAGACCATCGGCGCGATGCCGATCCGCGACGCGAACCACCAAAGCCAAGGCCGTTACCCCAGTTTCGGCTATTTGCCGGAAAACCGTTGGCAAGGCGTGTTTCCCTATGCTGAAAACCCCCGTTTCATGGACCCAGACGGCGGGATTGTCGGCAATACAAACAACAAGATGATCGACCGCCCCTTTCCGCGCCATGTGTCCTTCGACTGGGGCGACACGCAGCGTGTGATCCGCTGGCGGCGGTTGATGCAGGCGCGCGAGGTCCATACCCGCGACAGTTTCATCGAAGCGCAGCTTGATACTGTCAGTTTCACCGCGCGCACGCTGCTGACCTTCATGGGGGCAGATCTGTGGTTCACAGGGGACGCCGCCCCTGATGGCACACCCGAACGCCAACGCCAGATGGCGCTGGAACTGCTGGCCGCGTGGAACGGCGAAATGAACGAACATCTGCCCGAACCCTTGATCTATGCCGCTTGGGCGCGGGCGTTTCAGGCGCGCGTGATCCGTGACGAGTTGGGGCCGCTGGCCACCGAATTCACCCATCTGGACCCCGTGTTTCTGGAACGGATTTTCCGCGATGTGGATGGCGCATCAATCTGGTGTGACGTGATCCAATCCGCCCCCGTCGAGACCTGCGCCGATATCGCGCGTCAGGCGCTGGACGAGGCGCTGATCTGGATCACCGAAAACCACGGCACCGCGATCGAGGCCGTCCGCTGGGGCGACGCGCATGAGGCGACGCATGATCATCCGGTGCTGGGCACCACCCCGATCCTTGGCTGGATCGTCAATATCCGCCAATCGACCAGCGGCGGCGACAACACGCTGATGCGCGGGCGCACCCGCGGCACCGGCCCCGCGCCGTTCCAGAACGTGCATGCCGCGGGGTATCGCGGGGTGTACGATTTCGCCGATCCCGACAGTTCGGTGTTCATTTCATCCACCGGACAATCGGGCCATCCGTTTTCGCGTTATTACGATAATCTGGGCGAGATGTGGCGGCGCGGCGAATATATCCCGATGTCGCTGGACCCTGATCTGGCCCGTGCGGCGGCGGTGGGTGTTACGACTTTGGTGCCGGTGGAAAGTTCGGAATAGAACTTTTATGCCTCCGGCGGGGATTGCGGTGAATTGTGAAACAATTCACCGCGCTCGGAAGATGCGGTTACAGGCGGCTAAAACGCTCTTGCTGCAGGGCTGTCCACACAACGGTCATGCAATAGCCCTCGTCCGTCTGCTGGTCGTCCGTAACGATACCCGCCTCGAACAACCACGCGCGTTTGCGCCCTTCGGCGAAGCTCAGGGTCAGAACCGCTTCTGAGCGCGGGTCTTTGAGTTTTTCGGGGATCGCGGCCAGAAGGGCGGCCATGCCTTCGCCGGTCAGCGCCGAGACCGCGAAAAGATCTTCGGTGCGCGCGGCCTGATTGACGCGGCCTTCATAGGCTTCGCCTTGCAGCAGATCGACCTTGTTCCAGACTTCGATCAGCGGGGCGTTTTCGGCAACGCCCAGTTTGTGCAGGATCGCCATCACATCGCGCGCTTGTTCTTCGGTCTGGTCATGGCTGATGTCACGGATATGCAGGATCAGATCGGCGTCCAGCACTTCCTCCAATGTCGCGCGGAAAGCGGCGACCAGTTCGGTCGGCAAGTCCGAAATGAAACCCACCGTGTCGGACATGATCACCTCGTCGCCCGTGGGCAGCGTGATCTTGCGCATCGTCGGGTCAAGGGTGGCGAACAGCATGTCCTTGGCCAGCACATCGGCACCGGTCAGCATATTGAACAACGTCGATTTGCCCGCGTTGGTATAGCCCACCAGCGCCACGATCGGGAACGGCACCTTGGCGCGGGACGCGCGGTGCAGCGCGCGGGTTTTGCCTACCTTTTCCAGCTGGCGGCGCAGGCGCACCAACTGGTCGTCGATGGCGCGCCTGTCCGCCTCGATCTGGGTTTCGCCCGGACCACCGACGAAACCAAGCCCGCCACGCTGGCGTTCAAGGTGGGTCCATGCCCGCACCAGCCGGGTGCGCTGATAGGACAGGGCCGCCATTTCGACCTGCAACACACCTTCGGAGGTGCGGGCGCGGTCGCTGAAGATTTCAAGGATCAGACCGGTCCGGTCCAGCAATTTGACCCCCCAGGCTTTTTCCAGATTGCGTTGCTGCACGGGTGTCACAGACCCATCGACCAGCACCAGTTCAACCTCTGCCTCGGCAAAGATGATGCGCAATTCTTCGATCTTGCCTTTGCCGAACAATTTGCCCGCATGCAATTTGGGCAGCCGCACGATATCGGCCCCGAGCACGTCAAGGTCGGGCAAGGCTGCGGCCAGCGCCACGGCCTCGGCCAGCGCAGGCACGGGGGCACGGCGGCTGTGGTCGGATTTCAATTCAGGGTGCAGCACCCAGGCCCGCGTGACGGGCTTGTCGTGTTCCAGCAAAGCTATTCTTCGCCTTCATAAAGGCTGATCGGCTGCGCCGGCATGATCGTGGAAATCGCGCTTTTATAAACAAGCTGCGATTGCCCGTCGCGGCGCAGTAACACGCAAAAGCTGTCGAACCAGGTGATGACCCCCTGCAATTTGACACCATTCACCAGAAAGATCGTGACCGGCACCTTGGTCTTGCGGACATGGTTCAGAAATGCATCTTGCAGATTTGCTTTATCGGCGGCCATGACGACATCCTTTTCTTTATTCTTTTTTTTGGTCTTTTGGCCGTGATCCGGCCTTCCGGTCTGGGGTCCAGTATGTCGTGCCAATCGCCGAGTTTCCAGCCCCAAAAATGCAAAGCCCCCCCACGGCTAGCGTTGCCAGATTTCGGGGTTGAACAGCGCGATGATCGCCAAAGTTTCCAACCGGCCCAGCACCATCGCCCCGGCGAGGATTATTTTGGCGGCCTCGGGCAGGTCGGCATAGAAAATCGGGGTTTCGGCGGCGACCACGGCCAGCGGGCCGGTCGTGGACAAGGCGGCGACGGTCAGAACCATCGCCGTTTCAAACGGCACGCCGGTCAGCGACAACAACACCATGACCGCCGCGATGCTGATCGCAAAAAGCATGAAGAAGACCCAGGAAATATAGGCCCCCTGCCGGCGGATGCGCCGTGCGTCACGCCCGCCGCCGCCCACCGATGACGGTAACAACAGCCGTTCCTGTTCGCGTTCCAGATGCCGGAACAGCGCATAGATCCGCAACAATTTTACCCCGCCCGCCGTCGTCGCCACCCCGCCGCCGATCAGCGCCAGCCCGATCAGAACCAGCCCCGGCGTGGACAGGCGCGACCAATCTGTCGCAGCACCCCAGAATTGCGATTCAAATCCTGTGGTGGTCAGAAACGACGTGACCGTGAACAGCGTCCCCCAAAGGGCGGTCAACACGTCGCGCGGGCTGAAGGGGGCCTGTGCTTCGGTGGTCCCGACAAAATGCCGCAGAAACAGCGCCACTGTCGCAAGGCCGATCAGCACCAGCGCCGTGGTGAATTCGGGATCGCGCCAAAGCCGCTGGTTGCGTTCGCCCGACAGGCCGCGCGAAAAGGTCAGCCGCGACAGGGCAAAGACGAAAAAGCCAAAGATCAGGACTTCGCCCAGAAACCCCGAGGCCGCGAAATAAAGCCCGCCAATCGGCGTGATCCCCGATGTGGACAGCACCGCCATCGCATGGGCCAGCGCGATATAGGGGCGTTCGCCCAGCATGACCAACCCGATCCACAAAACGGCGGTCAGCCCCGCATAGACCGGCGTCAGCGCCATCGTATAGCGCACCAGCCGTTCGGACGGGTCAGCCACCCCGCCGATCTGGGTAAAACTGCCCGTGGCACCGCGTCCGACAGCGGCGGTGGCGCGGACCTCAAACCCGCCAAGGTTCATCGGGGCAAAGATCGACACTGCCGTGATCCAGACCAAAAGCCCCCCGAGCCAGCCCACGGTGGAGCGCCACAGATGCTGCGACGGCGTCAGATCAGCGCCACCTGCATAAACCGTCGCCCCCGTGGTGGTGAAACTTGACACCATTTCGAACCAGGCATCCAGAAAACTGGTGTTGCCCACCGCCTCGTAGAACGGGACCGCAAACATCAGCGGCAACACCGAAAAGGCGGCCAGCAAACCGATCAACTGGCTGCGGGCGATATTGGCAGGTACATAGCCCGACATCGTCAGCGCGATCAGCAGGGTCAGCACCGAGAACAGCACGAACCCGTAGAAAAACACCCGCATCGTGGCGAAATCCTCGACCACGGCGCCATGCGCGGCGGGCAGCAGCATCGCGATGGCGCCCAAACCCATCAGCACCACAAAGAACGGAAGGCGCGTGATCCACTGCATCAGAAAAAGTCGATACTGACCTGCAACAGCCGTTCCACTTCGGGGACATCGGCGGTCATGGCAAAGATGGCGATCACATCGCCTTCTTCGATGCGGGTGTCGGCGGTCGGGCGGATCACTTTGCCTTCTTTCATCATGCCGCCGATCAGCGTGCCTTCGGGGAAATCAATATCCTTGATCTTTTGGCCCGCGATGGGCGAGGTGCTCAGAACCTGCGCCTCGATCACCTCGGCCTCGGCGTCGCCAATGGAATAGACGTTGCGCACCCGGCCATGGCGGATATGGCGCAGGATCGAACTGACCGTGGTGGCGCGCGGGTTGATATAGGCGTCGATATCCAGCGGCCCCATCAGCGGCACCAGCGTGGGGTCATTGACCAGACAGATCGCCATGGCACAGCCCATTTCCTTGGCCCGAACAGCGGCCAGCAGGTTGGTCTTGTCGTCATCGGTGACCACGAGCACGGCATCGGCATTCATGATCCCCGCCTCATCCAGCAGCGCAGTGTCCAGCCCGTCGCCATGCAGCACGATGGTGCGGTCCAGCGCATCGGCGGCGCGTTCGGCGGCGGCGCGGTCTTTCTCGATCACCTTCACGCGGATTCTTTCGGTGCGCGCCTCCAGCGCCAGTGCCACCCCAAGGCCGACATTGCCGCCGCCAATGATGACGATGCGCTCTTGTTTCGACTGCGTCTTGCCAAAGATTTCCAGCGTGCGGTTCAAATCCTCGGTATGGGTGAACAGATAACAATCGTCGCCCGCGAAAATCTGGTCCTCGGCGGATGGCACGAACAGCGTACCTTCGCGCCGGATGCCGACGACGATGGCGCGCAGCGTCGAAAACAGATCGGTCAATTGCCGCAGCGGCGTGTTGATGACGGGGCAATCATCGGCAATGGTGATCCCCAACAATTGCGCGCGCCCGTCAAGGAAGCTTTCGGTATCGAATGCGGCGGGGGCAGCCAGACGCTGCAACGCGGCTTCGGCCACTTCGCGTTCGGGCGAGATCACGACATCAATGGGCAGATGGTCCTTGCGGTACAGATCACCATAAGCAGGGTCTAGATAGGTTTGCGCCCGCAGGCGCGCGATTTTGCGCTGCACAGCGAAAACCGAATGGGCGACCTGACAGGTCACCATGTTCACCTCGTCCGAATAGGTGGCGGCGATCACCATATCGGCATCGCGCGCGCCTGCCCGTTCCAGCACGTCAGGATGGCTGGCAAAGCCGGTCACGCCTTGGACATCCAGCGTGTCGGTGGCGCGGCGCACCAGTTCGGGGTTATTATCGACAACAGTAACGTCGTTTTTCTCGCCCGACAGATGGCGCGCAATTTGCCAACCAACCTGCCCCGCGCCGCAAATGATAACTTTCATCCCACGTCACCGTCGATATAGGCGACACGCCCGCCCGATTTCGATGTCGTCACCACGCCTAGCGATTTCAGCTTGCGGTGCAGCGCCGAGCGTTCCATCCCGACAAAAGACGCCGTGCGGCTGATATTGCCGCCAAACCGGTTGATCTGGGTCAGCAGATATTCGCGTTCGAACAATTCGCGCGCCTCGCGCAATGGCAACGTGGCAAGCCCGCCCGCCAGCACGATCCGGCCTGAATCGTCGGTGTTATCTTCGGTTGCGGGCAGTTCACGGGCGGATATGTCACCGCGACTTTCACCAAGGATCAAAGCACGTTCTATCACGTTCTTTAACTGTCGTACGTTGCCCGGCCAATGCATCGTCTGCAACAAGGCGCGCGCATCATCGGCCAATCTGCGTAACGGCAGGCCCTGAACGGTGTTGAACAATGTAATGAAATGGTCGGCCAGCACCGGAATATCCTCGCGCCGTTCTTCGAGTGAGGGAACAGCAATTGGCACGACATTCAGCCGGTGGAACAATTCCTCTCGGAACACACCCGCCAAAATCGCCGCAGAAAGATCGCGGTTGGTGCTGGAAATCACACGCAGATCGACCTGCACCTTGTCATTGCCACCGACCCGCTGGAACCGCTGATCCACCAGCACCCGCAGGATTTTCGATTGCGTCCCAAGCGGCATATCGGCCACTTCGTCAAAATAGATCACGCCGCCGTTGGCTTCTTCGAGCAGACCAGGTTCCACACCGCGGCCTGCACCTTCGCGGCCGAATAGCACCTCTTCCATGCGGTCGGGCGCGATGGTGGCGGAACTGACAGTCACGAAAGGCGCATTGGCGCGTGCAGAATTGGCATGGATATAGCGCGCGGCGATTTCCTTGCCCGCACCCGCAGGGCCGGTCAGCATCACGCGCCCGTTCGATTTTGTCACCTTGTCGAGCTGCGATTTCAGCATCCGGAACGCGGCACTTTCGCCAATCATTTCCGCCTGTGCAATCTCGCCGCGTTTGAGTTCGCTGTTTTCACGGCGCAGGCGGGATGTTTCCATCGCGCGGCGGATCACGACCAGCAACTGGTCGATATTGAAGGGCTTTTCGATGAAATCATAGGCGCCCTGCTTGATCGCTGCGACCGCGATTTCGATATTGCCATGGCCTGAAATGATGACAATCGGCACTTCGGGGTGGTCGCGTTTCACCGTCTTGAGGATGTCGATCCCGTCCATATTGCTGTCTTTGAGCCAGATATCGAGGATCATCAGCGCCGGCACCTCTGCCGCGATCTGCGCCATGCATTCGTCCGATGTGCCCGCCAGCCGCGTGCTGAACCCTTCGTCGCGCAGGATGTCGGAAATCAGCTCCCGGATATCGCGTTCGTCATCTGTGATCAGGATATCGCCCATATCGTCCTCATGCTGGTATTCTTGCGTTTTCGTGTTGTGCCTGCACCGCAGGCAGATGGATCACCGCCGCCGCCCCCGCGTGCGTATTGCCCGCAAAGATATCGGCATCGGTCAGGGTAAGTGTGCCACCGTGTTCTTCGATGATCTTTTTGACAATAGAAAGGCCAAGGCCGGTCCCTTTGTCGCGCGTCGTGACATAGGGTTCGAACAGGCGCGCGCGGTCTTCGGGCAGGCCGATACCATTGTCTGCAATCGTGATGCTGACGCGGTTGCCGTCTTGCTGCATCGTTATCCTGATTTGTGGCGCGTAACCTTCGGACCCGTGTTTTTCGATATAGGTTTCCGTGGCTTCGCCAGCGTTCTTGATCAGGTTCAGCAAGGCCTGCGAAATCATTGTCGCATCCATATCGGCCAGAATGGCAACATCCGGCAGATCGCCGGTGATCTTGACTTGTGGCTGGCCTGCGCGTTGCAACATGATGGCATCAGCCACCACCTTGGTCAGATCATTCAGCACCAGCACGGGTTCAGGCATCCGCGCGAATTTGGAAAACTCATCAACAATGCGGCGCAAGTCATTGGTTTGGCGCACGATCACATCCGTCATCTGATCCAGCGCCTCTGCATCGTCACCAACCTGCGCGCGGAATTTACGCTTGATCCGTTCCGCCGACAGCTGGATCGGGGTGAGCGGGTTCTTGATCTCATGCGCGATGCGGCGCGCGACATCACCCCAGGCGGCCATGCGCTGCGCACTGACCAGATCGGTCACATCGTCAAAGGCCACAACGTAGCCTTCCAATGCGCCACCATCGGTGCGACGCGGCGACATGCGCACCAGCAGGCTTTCTTGCTGGCCTTTGCGGATCAGGTTGATCTGGTCCTGCACAGACTCGTGGCCCGATTGGCGGACTTGTTCGAACAGGGCCGCAAATTCCGGCACGGCGACCGACAGCGAATGATCGGCGCTATCGTCATTTACCGACAAAAGCCTGCGCGCCGACGGGTTTACAAAGGCAACACGCCCATCCGCATCCAGCCCCACAACCCCCGATGTCACCGAACTCAACACGGAATCAAACAGCCGCCTGCGCCGTTCGGAGATGCGGTTACTGTTCAACAACGCCTCGCGCTGGCCTTTCAACTGGCCGGTCATCTGGTTGAAATAATGGCCCAATTGCGAAATCTCGTCGTCGCCTTCATCTTCGATCACGCGCACGTCCAGATCGCCGGACCCGACGCGCTGCGACGCCGATACCAGCCGCCCCACTGGGCGCGACAACCGTTCGGCAAACCACAGCCCGCCCCAGATCGCGCCAAGGATCAGGATCAGTGCAAAACCAAGATACAATAGCCCGAACTGAAACAGCATCCGGCCCTGATCAGAGGCAAGCTGTTCATATTGCTGCACCGTTTCGGTGGTTTCATCCAGCAAGGCCAGCACGTTGCCATCCACATCGCGGGTGACATACAAAAACCGGTCGGGAAAGGTTTCCAGCGGGATCAATGCGCGGAATTCGTTGTTTTCGGGGTCTTCGAAGATCACCAGCTGTTCATCGCGCGCGCGGGTGAAATCATCGGCAGCGGGCCGTTCATAATCAAATTCATAAGACCCGACCGCCCGCGCCGCGATCACGCCTGCACTGTCGATGACAAACGCCTCGCTCAGCCCGCGGTCGATCTGGCCCTGCACCTCGCCCAAGGCCAGCCGCAGATCGCCGTCATCCATGAACAGATCGCGCTGGCGTTCGCGGTTCAGATAGGCGGCCAGCCCCTGCGCATCGCGGGTCAGATCCTGTATATGTTCTTCCTCATAGGCCTGCGCGGTGGTCAGCGAGGTGCGCAGCACATTGCCCACAGGTTCCGAAAACAATCCGTCGAGAGCGACCGACAGCAACAACACCGAAAATACCGCGACCAGCACCGTGGGGATCAGCGCGAAAACGGCAAACACGCTGGTCAGCCGCAGATGCAGCCGCGATCCGGCGGATTTCGCGCGCCGGGCCGCGATCATCCGCGCCACCAGCCGCATCACCAGCGCCATGACAATCAGGATAAAAACCAGGTCGATCAGCAGCATGACCTGCAAAGTGCGCGATGACGTGCCCTGCCCCAGCGGCCCGACCACCCAATAGGTCAGGCCCGCCAGCACCGGCGCGCAAAACAGCAGCGACAGTGTCAGGGCATTTTGCACATGACGCTGCCGAAACCAGCGGACCAGTCGGGTGAAATCCATTCGCAGAAGGGTACGCTGCACGCGTGCCGCCTTGTGATTAAGGCGGGGTCGCCCCCGCATGACCGCCTTTGCCGTGCTCATCCCGCCCTGCTGACGCAGGAACGCCACGGTTCTGTTGCGGTTTTACATCAATTTGCGGCGGCGTGTCACGCGGATATCCAGATCCGTGATCTTCTTTCGCAATGTATTGCGGTTGATCCCCAAAAGATCGGCGCATTTCGCCTGATTACCGCCAGTGGCATCCAGCGCGATTTCGATCAGCGGGCCTTCGACCTCTTTCAAAATACGGTTGTACAGGCCGGGCGGCGGCAGCACCCCGCCATGCAGGTCGAAATACCGGCGCAGGTGCTTGCCCACGCTGGCCGACAGTTTTTCGCCCTCGCCACCAGAGCGTAAAGGTTCGATCGCGGGCTGGTTGCCCAGCACCATTTCCACCTCGGCGCGCGAAATCTCGTCCTCGGCGGCGGTGAACACCAGCCGGCGCACGGCGTTTTCCAGCTGGCGGACATTGCCGGGCCAGCTATAGGCGCGGACCATGTCGATGGCGGCCTGCCCGAACCGGCGCGCAGGCGCGCCTTCGCGTTCGGCACGCGCCAGAAAATGATCGGCCAACAGCGGAATGTCATCGACCCTTTCGCGCAAGGATGGCACGGCGACGGTGACACCGCCCAGCCGATAGAACAGGTCTTCGCGAAAAGAGCCGTCTTCCATGCGGATCATCAGGTCATTTTGCGATGTGGCCATGATCCGCGGCGCGTTTTCGCCCAAAGTATCCAGCATCCGCACGATGCGCGCCTGATCGGCATCGGTCAGGTCGCTGACCTCGTCAAACAGGATCGTGCCACCGCGCGCGCGCGACAGGATCGTGGATGGCCCGTCCATCCCGTCCAGATCGGCGGGGGCCACGACGATGAACGGCAGGCTGCGCCGGTCGGAAAAATCATGCACCGCGCGCGCGATCAGCGATTTGCCCGTCCCGCTTTCGCCGGTGATCAGCACCGGCAGCTGGGTATTCATCACCCGCGCCACCAAGCGGTACAGCGCCTGCATCACCCCCGTGCGCCCGACCAGCGGCAGATCGCCGCCCTGTTCGGTTGCATTCAGGTCCGGCGCGCGCGAAATTCCGGCACGGCGTTTGGTTTCCAGCGCACGCGCGGCACGTTTCATCAGATCGGGCAGATCGAAAGGTTTGGGCAGGTAATCATAGGCGTCAGCCTCGGCCGCCTGAATCGCGGTCATGATCGTATTCTGCGCCGAAATCACGATCACCGGCAGACCGGGGCGCAGGGCGGCGATTTTGGGCAATTGTTCCAAGCCGTTGCCATCAGGCATGATGACATCGGAAATCACCAGATCGCCTTTGCCTTCTTCGACCCAGCGCATCAGCGTCACCAGCGATGACGTGGCATGGACCTTGCAGCCCGCCCGCGTCAGGGCCTGGGTCAAGACGGTGCGGATCGTGCGGTCGTCATCGGCAACCAGAATTGTCCCGTCCATCAATCTTCTCCTGTTTCAGTCTCTTTGGGCGCCAGTGGCAGCGAGATGCGAAAACAGGTGCGCCCCGGCACCGAATCCACCGTGATCCAGCCGCCACCGTCGCCGATCAGTTTCGACACCAGCGCCAGCCCCAGGCCGGTGCCGTTTTCCTTGCCCGATATAAAAGGTTCGAACACATCCGCCGCGATGGCAGGCGGCAGGCCGGGGCCATCGTCGATAATCTCGATCTGCAGGGGCAGCCGGGATTGGGTGCCGTCATTGCGCCGCACCCGCAGGGATGTGTCGTAAAACGTATGTAGCCGGATCGCGCCGCCGTCCCTGTTGGCCTCGGCTGCGTTTTTCAAAAGGTTCAGAAACACCTGCAACAGCTGATCCGCATCGGCCATGGTGCGCGGCAGGGATGGATCGTAATCCTCGATATACAGCATATGCGCGCCAAAACCCACGGATGCAGACTGGCGCGCGCGGTCCAGCACATCGTGGATGTTCACAGGCTTGAGCAGCGGCGGGCGCAGATTGCCGAATTGTTCCACCTGTTCGAGCAGTTTGACGATCCGGCGGCTTTCCTCGACGATCAGGTCGGTCAATTCGCGGTCTTCGGTGGTCAGCCCCATCGACAAAAGCTGTGCCGCGCCGGTGATCCCCGCCAGCGGGTTCTTGATTTCATGCGCCAGCATTTCGGCCATGCCGATCGCCGATTTCGCGGCCTTGGCAGAGGAATGGTTCTGCGTCACACGGCTGGCAATCTCGCGCGGGCTGATCATCACGATCATCAGGTCGTCAGAGCCTTGCAGCGGCGCGAATTGCAGGTTGCACATCATCGGCGGGTTTTCACCGCTGCCGACATCGACATCATTCACGAACAGCGACGTGCGATTGGCCCGCGCGCGGGCAAAAGGTGCCTCTAGCGGGGCGTCGATCATCACCTTTTCCCAGATCCGCTGGCCGATCAGCGACCGTGTGGACAGGTTCAGGAAACTTTCCGCCGCAGGATTGCTCAGGATGATGATGTCATCGCCGTCCAGCAGCAAGGCAGGCACCGGCAGCGACGACCAAAGGGCTGTGTCCTGAATCATGCCGCCACCCGCATCGCCAAGGCATCGGCCAGATCGCGCAGCACCGCATCGGGTGTGTGATGCGTCAGGATCGCCTTGCGCAGACCGGCGGGTGTGCCAGCTTCATCCATATACCAGCCCAGATGTTTGCGCGCGACACGCCGCCCCAGATCCAGCCCGTAGAACGACAGCATCGCGCTGTAATGCGCGCCAACCATGTCGATAAAGTCCGCCCCTTGCGGGATCACGGGCATCTTGGTGCCATGCAGCCGTGCTGCGACCTGTGCCAGCACCCAAGGCCGCCCCTGCGCGCCCCGCCCGATCATCACGCCGTCTGCGCCGGACAATGCCAGCGCCTGTTTCGCAGCCTCCGGCCCGGTGATATCACCATTGGCGATGACGGGGATGCTGACAGCCTGCTTGATTTCGCGGATGGCGCGCCAATCGGCGGCCCCTTTGTAAAACTGGCAACGCGTGCGCCCGTGGATCGTGACCAGCCTGATACCCGCATCCTGCGCGCGCCGCGCCACATCGGCAGCGTTCAGGCAATCATGGTCCCAGCCCAGCCGCGTTTTCAGCGTCACAGGCAGCTTGACCGCGTTCACCACAGCCTCGATCAACCGCAGCGCATGGTCAGGGTCGCGCAGCAGCGCAGACCCGGAATAGCCGTTGGTGACCTTTTTCGCCGGACAGCCCATGTTGATGTCGATCATCGCGGCGCCATTGGCCTCGATCATGCGGGCGGCCTCTGCCATCCAATACGCCTCGCGTCCGGCGATCTGGACGGCGGTGCCTTGCTGGTCATAACCAAGCTCTGCCCTTTCGCGCACGCCGGGTTTGGCCTGCACCATTTCCTGACTGGCGACCATTTCACTGACAACCCAGCCCACGCCGAAAGACGCCACCAATTGCCGGAACGGCAGATCGGTGATCCCCGCCAGTGGCGCAAGAGCGACGGGCGGTTGCAGCCTGACATTGTCAAGAATGATGGCGGTTGTTTCAGTCAAAAGATACGACATCTGCCTAAAGGGTGAGCGTTGCTGCTGAAGTAAGCCGAATAGCACCACATCACAACGTCAGAAGCATACGATTATCCCTGAATAAAAGCATATGCCTAAAAATTAGTCAAAGCGCCTGTCAAAGAGACGAATTGCGCCGCAGCGCGCAGCGCCTTACACCAAGTCAAACAATCGCAGGATCGTCATGACCACCACCGCCATCATCGTCGCCGCAGGCCGCGGCACCCGCGCCGGCGGGGATATTCCCAAGCAATGGCAAGACCTTGGCGGGCGCAGTATCGCGGCACTGGCGATGCAGCCCTTTGCAGACCACCCGCGCGTGGCGCATTTGGTGCTGGTATTGCATCCCGATGATCTGGCGACCGATCTGTGGCGTGACACGCCCACGGCAAGTGTCGTGGCAGGCGGGGCCACGCGCAAGGCCAGCGTCATGGCGGGCCTCGCGGCCGTGCCGGACACAACGACCCGCGTGCTGATTCATGATGCCGCGCGCCCGCTGGTGTCAGCGCAGATCATTGACCGCGTGCTGACAGCGCTCGACAGCCACCAAGGGGCCGCCCCTGCGGTGGCGGTGACCGACACGCTGTGGCACGGGGCGGATGGGGTGGTGACAGGGGTGCAACCACGCGACGGGCTTTACCGCGCGCAGACGCCACAGGGGTTTCACCTTGCGCCCCTGCTGGCCGCGCATCTGGCACAAGAGGATGACGCCACCGATGATGTGGGCGTCGCCCGCGCGGCGGGGCTGGACGTGGCCATCGTCGCGGGCGATGAGACCAACATCAAGATCACGACGCCGGGCGATTTTGCCCGCGCGGCACGGCTAATGGGGCAGGATATGGATATCAGATGTGGCAATGGCTATGACGTGCATCGCTTTGGGCCGGGCGATCATGTCTGGCTTTGCGGGGTCAAGGTGCCGCACGGGCGGTCCTTGCAAGGCCATTCGGACGCCGATGTGGGCATGCATGCCGTGACGGATGCGATCTATGGCGCGCTGGGCATGGGCGATATCGGCCAGCATTTCCCCCCCTCGGACCCACAATGGAAAGGGGCAGAAAGCCAGATTTTCCTGCGCCATGCCGTAGGTCTCGCGCGCGACCACGGCTATCGGGTCAGCAATGTCGATTGCACGCTTGTCTGCGAATATCCCAAGATCGGCCCGCACCAGGGGGCGATGAAAGCTGCATTGGCCGCGATCATGGGGCTGGCGGCGGACCGGATCAGCGTCAAGGCCACGACATCCGAACGCCTCGGGTTCACAGGCCGCGAAGAAGGTATCGCATCGCTGGCAACCGTGACATTGGTGAAACCATGACCCGTTTGATCGCCACGTTCTTTTATGTGGGCCACCTGCGCCCGGCCCCCGGCACTTGGGGCTCGCTCGCCGCGCTACCCGTGGCTTGGGCCTTGGTGATGCTTGCAGGCCCTTGGGCGCTGGTCGCAGGAATCGTGCTGGCTTATGGGCTTGGCCATTGGGCGACGGGCGTACAAACCGCAGGCAAGGCCGATCACGACCCCTCCGAGATCGTGATCGACGAGGTTTCAGGCCAGTGGATCGCCCTGCTGCCCGTGGTCTTTGGTGCGGCGGCGCGCGATGCCGACTTGCTCGCGCTTTGGCCCGGCTGGGTCGCGGCGTTTGTGCTGTTCCGGCTGTTCGACATCACCAAATGGGGCCCCATCGGCTGGGCCGACCGGATGCATGGCCCCACCGGCGTCATGCTGGACGATGTGATCGCGGGTGCTTTTGCCGCAATCGGTGTCGTGGCGCTTGCCGCCTTGTTTCATCTGGTGCTGCTATGAGCGCTGCGGCGATCCTGCAAGCCGCGCGCGTGCGCGGTATCCTGATCGCCACCGCCGAAAGCTGCACAGGCGGGATGGTCAGTGCCGCGCTGACCGATGTGGCAGGCAGTTCTGCTGTGTTCGAGCGGGGATTCGTGACCTATACCAATGCCGCCAAGATGCAGATGCTGGGCGTGCGTGCCGCAACGCTGGAGGCGCATGGCGCCGTGTCCGAACAGGTGGCGGCAGAAATGGCGCAAGGGGCGCTGACATATTCGGCAGCAACGCTTGCGGTGTCAATCACCGGCATCGCAGGCCCCGGCGGGTCAGAGCATAAACCCGAAGGGCGCGTCTGTTTCGCAATCGCCACGCCGGATCGCTGCACCACGCAGACAATAGAATTTGGTGCCTTGGGCCGCGCGCAGGTGCGCCAAGCCGCCCGCGATCACGCGCTGGGGGCGTTGTTGGCGGCACTCACGCCATAAAGCTCCTGCGCGCGGCGTTCAAAGGCACGCACGATCCGCTGCATCGCCTCGTTGAAAAACATGCCTGCAGCCCCCTGCAACAGCCGGTTGCGGAACTCGAAATCGACAAAGAACGACACTTCGCAGCCGCCCTCTACATCGCGGAAATTCCACTGGCTTTCCATGTGCTTGAACGGGCCGTCCAGATAGGCGGTGTCGATCCGCTTGGTGGCAGGCCACAGCGTGACCTTGGAGCCGAATGTTTCGCGAAACACTTTGAACGAAATCACCAGATCGGCCAGCATCACCAGATGGTCGCCGTGATCCTTGGTGTCGCGGATGCGCGCGGCGGCCGTCCACGGCAGAAACTTTGGATAATGCGCAACATCGCCCACAAGAGCGTACATCTGGTCGGCGGAAAACGGCAAAACGCGCGTTTCGGAATGTTGTGGCATGGTCTGGCCCCTCTCGTGCGCGATGTCGGCCAAAACGCCGCCGGTTTCAAGGGCTTTGGACCATAAAGCCACCGTATGGATTGTCGCAGCCTGCATTTTGCGGCACAAGGCGCAGGTCACAAACCGGAGACAAAGATGCCCGCCGACCATCCCCCCTATGTCATCGACCAGATGATCAGCGCCAAATCCATTGCCGCAAGGATCGAAAGCCTTGCCCGCGAGATCGGGACCGAATTTGCCGGCACCGACAAGCTGGTCGTGGTGGGATTGTTGCGGGGGTCTTTTGTGTTCATCGCCGATCTGGTGCGCGAACTGGACCTGCCGGTCGAGGTCGATTTTCTGGAAGCCTCGTCTTATGGCGACGGCATGGACAGCAGCCGCGAGGTCCGCATTCTCAAGGACCTGCGCGGCCAGATCGAAGGGCGCGATGTGCTGGTGGTCGAGGATATCGTCGATACCGGCCATACGCTGGCGCATGTCACCAAGTTTCTTGTGTCGCGCAATCCCGCGCGGCTGCGCACGATCGCCTTGCTGGACAAACCGGCGCGCCGCGAGGTCGATTTCAAGGCCGATTGGATCGGCTTCGAAATTCCCGACGAATTCGTCGTGGGCTATGGCATCGATTACGGCCAGCGCAACCGCAACCTGCCCTATATCGGCAAGGTCCGGTTCACGCAGTAAGCCGCACCACTCTGCACCTGCCCCGGACCTGATCTGGGGCCTGCCCCGGACTTGATCCGGGGCCTCGCGCTATTGAGTATTTTTGGAAATAAGAAGTTGCAGGCGTCAACCGCGCCCGAGCTTTTTATTGCGCGCATCACGCAGGCGGGCGAAATCGTCACCTGCGTGATAGGATGATCGCGTCAGCGGTGTGGCCGATACCATCAGGAATCCCTTGCCATAAGCGGCTTTTTCATAGCCTGCAAATTCCTCGGGCGTGACGAAACGGTCAACGCGGTGGTGTTTTGGTGTGGGTTGCAGATACTGGCCGATGGTCAGAAAATCGATATCGGCGGCGCGCATGTCATCCATCACCTGCATGACGGATTGTTTATCCTCGCCCAAGCCGACCATGATGCCAGATTTGGTGAACATCGACGGGTCCAGTTCCTTGACCCGCTGCAGCAGGCGCAGGGAATGGAAATAGCGCGCGCCGGGCCGCACCTCGGGGTAGAGGCCGGGGATTGTTTCAAGGTTGTGGTTGAACACATCGGGGCGTGCGGCGACGACGGTTTCCAGCACGGATGGATCGCAGCGGATGAAATCGGGGGTCAGGATTTCAATCGTCGTGACGGGCGATTGGCGGCGGATCGCGCGGATCGTCTGGGCGAAATGTTCGGCCCCGCCATCGGCGATATCATCACGGTCCACCGAGGTGATGACCACATGGTTCAGCCCCAGTTTCTTGACCGCATCGGCCACGCGGCCCGGTTCAAAGACATCCAGCGCCTCGGGCGGTTTGCCGGTGGCAATGTTGCAAAAGGTACAGGCGCGGGTGCAAACTTCGCCCATTATCATCATGGTGGCATGGCCTTGGGACCAGCATTCGCCGACATTCGGGCAACCTGCCTCTTCGCAAACGGTCACCAGTTTATGTTCACGCATAATGTCGCGGGTGGTTTTATAGCCTTCGGAGGTCGGGGCCTTGACCCTGATCCAATCGGGTTTCTTGGGTTGCGGCGCATCCGCGCGGCGCTGTTTTTCCGGATGACGCTGGGCCGGAATCTTCAGATCGCGTGGGGACATGTTTTCGCTCCGGTAAGATATGTCTTACAGCTAGCCCTGCGCGCGTGATTTGTCCAATGCCAACGATGGCCCGCATGGCGGACCTGTGCGCGGCGCATGGGATCAGCCGATCAACGGGCCATAGCGTCCCTGGGTCTGCGCATAATGCCGCGCCAGCCGGTCCAATGCGATGCGCAGCACGATCTTGCCCGACCGCGCCGACCAGCCCATGGTCTTTTCGGTCTGTTCCAGACCTTCGAGCAGGCAGCAGCAGCGCAGCACCACATCGCCCAGACCGGGGCCAAGATCGGCCAGCGCGGCGCGCACCCTGTCATAGGCGGCCTTGGCTGCAGGTGCTGCATCTGCGCGCAATGCCGGGACCTGCCCGATTGCGGCCTGATCCCAGCGTGTTGCATCGCCAGTGGCCAGCTGTGCAAGTTCAAAATCCTCGCGCAGCCGTTCGCCGGTGGTGACCAGATCGCGCGACAAGAACAGCGCGCCATCGCGGTCGCGCCGCCGGGCCAGCCCGATCAATGGGCTTTCGGTGACGTGATAGCGGATCGGGCCACGGTGATCGTGATCCAGAGTGACGATGTCCCAGCCCGTATCATCCGCCGCTGAGCTGGGTTTGTCGCCAAACCCACCGGCGCGGTTTTCGTCCTGCGCCGTGAACCGTCGCAGCGCCGCACGGCCGGTCGCGGTGATGAAATAGCGCGCAACCCGCGCATCAGGGTCAGTGCAGGCGATCCAGTCTTTCAACGCCATGGCTTGGGCGATTTCGCGGTCCACACTGGTGGTGCGCAGCTGGTCGCCGGCCTGACCCTGCCGCACCACCACAGCTGTCGGCATGTCGCGCGCCGCCGCCAGCACCGCCCCCGGTTCGCACAACCGGCGCAGAATGCGCCGCGCCTCTTGGTCGATGCGGGCTTGTGTCAGGGGTGCGGTCTGGTCGGGCGCCGTCTGGTCGGGCGCGGGCAGATAGGCATCGCGGGTCATTGGTCCGGTTCCTTTCGACGGGTGGCGGGGTACGGCGCTGGCTTGCGCCGACAGTGATTTCAACGCACCATCAATCAGCAGGTCATCACGGCGGATTTCCAGCTTGCGGACCTGGCGCAGCACCGTGGAAGGGTGACAATCCTGCGCCCGCGCAAGGGCGCGGATCGACATGCCGTCCTCTGTATGCACCAGATAATTGCGGACCGCCTCTGGCACCCAGGCGGGGTAAGTATCGGACCGTTCTGGCCCCGGCCGTACCGTCATTTTCCTGTTCCTTTCCTGTCCGCATCCGTTCAGGCCAAGCCCGCGACTCAACCTAAAGAGTATAAAGACCAATGTGCCAACGCAGCTTTGCGTCCGTCAATCATTGTTACGAAAGGATAAATAAATCTGAGGGCAGCGTTCTTAACTTTTGATGAATAGGCAACGCCCGCGCAGGTTGTGCCATGCTGTCCCCAGACGTTTTATTGAAAGGCCTGCCCATGCTTGATGTCATGACCCTGATCCGCAATCTGCGCCGCCCAACCCTGCTTGCGAGGGCTGCGCGTTTCGGCGCGGATGACTATCGCCGCGACGCGGTGCTGCCGCGTTTATTGAAAACCGAAAAGGTACCACGGCCTGCGGCAGCGTTGATCGCATTGCTGGACCTCGAAGCCGCGACCGAGGCCAAAAGACGCGCAAAAGCGGGCGATTATTCGCCCGCCCGCCATGTCGAATTGCTGATCGCCATCACCGGCGAGGCGCGGATGCTGACAGCGACCGCACCCCGTGCGGTTCAGGCAAAAGCGTCAGGCATGGACGCCTTTTTTTCCGCCACATAGGCGCGCAGGCGCGCCTCGATCTCGGGATCAAGGGGGGGCTGCTGATAGGTGTCGATCAGTTTCTTGACCCGCACACTGGCCAGGGCGACCGTGTCACGCGCGCCTTCTTCGTCCCAGGTCTCGAAGGGTTTGTAATCGAACAGGTCCGACCGCCAGAACGCCGCCTTGAAATTCGATTGCGTATGTTCGCAGCCCAGAAAATGCCCGCCGGGGCCAACCTCGGCCAAGGCATCCATGGCCTGCCCGTTTTCAGACATATCCACGCCGCGCGCGAAATGGTGCAAGGTGCCCAATTGGTCGGCGTCCATCACGAATTTTTCAAAACTGGCGACCAGCCCGCCTTCGAGCCAGCCGCAGGCATGCAGCATGAAATTCACACCCGACAGCAGCCCCATGTTCAGGCTATGCGCGGTTTCATAGGCGGCCTGCGCATCGGGCAGTTTCGATCCGCAGAACGACCCTGCCGATCGGTAAGGCAGCCCCATACGCCGCGCCAATTGCCCCGCGCCATAAGTGATCTGGCTGGCCTCTGGCGTGCCAAAGGTCGGCGCGCCGGAGTTCATGTCGATGGAGGCGACGAACGTACCAAACACCACCGGCGCACCGGGGCGCACCAATTGGGAATAGGCGACACCCGCCATCACCTCGGCCAGCACCTGCGTCAGCGTGCCAGCGACAGATACAGGCGCCATCGCGCCGCCGACGATGAAGGGGCTGATGATGCTGGCTTGATTATGGCGCGCGAAAACTTCCAGCGCGCCCATCATCACGGAATCAAAGGTCAGCGGCGAGTTGATATTGATCAGCGATGTCATCACCGTGTTGTCACGCACAAAATCGGCACCAAACAGGATTTCGCACATCTCGATACTGTCTTGCGCCCGGCTGGGTTCGGTCACGGACCCCATGAAGGGTTTGTCGCTCAGCACCATATGCGCCAGCAGCATGTCCAGATGCCGCTTGTTCACAGGAATATCTGTCGGTTCGCACACGGTGCCGCCCGAATGATGCAGCCATTTGGACATATAGCCCAGTTTCACGAATTTTTCGAAATCGGCCATTGTCGCATAACGCCGCCCACCTTCGGCGTCGCGCACAAAGGGGGGGCCGTAAACCGGCGCCAGCACCAGGTTCTTGCCGCCGACCACGACATTGCGGTCAGGGTTGCGCGCATGCTGGACATATTCGGAGGGCGCGGTGGCACACAGCTTGCGCGCCAGCCCGCGCGGGATGCGCACACGTTCGCCATCGATTTCGGCCCCTGCGGCCCGCCACAAGTCGAGCGCGGCAGGGTTATCGACGAAATTCACACCGATTTCGGCCAGCACGGTTTCGGCATTCGCCTCGATCACCTGCAGGGCCTCTTCGGTCAGGACCTCGTAATTGGGGATATTGCGTTCGATGTATTTTGCGGTCTCGACGCTGACCGCCGTGCGTTCGGCCCGCCGCGCGGCCCCGCCGCCACCGCGCGCGCGACGTGGTGAAATGACTGATGCATCCGACATGGCGATTCCTCTATGGGCAAAGTTCGGGTCTTTCTAGCGCCACCGCTGCCCCAGCCCTGCCGTATTTACGCCCCTTCAGACGCGAAAACGACATCTGCGCTGCGCGTCTTGCTCTTGCACAGGGGCGCGACTGGCTTTACCGACTGCGGCATGGAAAACAGCACATATGAACGCTTGCTGATCATTGATTTCGGCAGCCAGGTGACACAATTGATCGCGCGGCGTCTGCGCGAGCTGAATGTCTATTGCGAAATTCACCCGTTCAACAAGGTAACGGATGCATTTCTGACCGAATTCGCGCCCAAGGCGGTGATCTTTTCAGGCGGGCCGGCGTCGGTTTTCGCCGATGGTGCGCCGATGCCGCCGCAATCGGTGTTCGATCTCGGCGTGCCGATTTTGGGCATCTGCTATGGCCAGCAGGTGATGATGCATGTGCTGGGCGGCAAGGTCGAGCGTGGCCACGGCACCGCCGAATTCGGCCGCGCCTTTGTGACGCCAGTGGAAAAGCTAGACCTGCTGGACGGCTGGTTCTTGACCGAGCGTGAACAGGTCTGGATGAGCCATGGCGACCATGTCTCTGCCATCGCGCCCGGTTTTGCCGTTTACGGCACATCGCCCAATGCACCATTCGCGATCACGGCCGATGTGAAGCGGCATTTCTATGCCGTGCAATTCCACCCCGAGGTGCATCACACCCCGAACGGCGCGCGGCTTTATGAAAATTTCGTGCGCATTGCGGGTTTTTCCGGCGATTGGACGATGAGCGCTTACCGCGAACAGGCCATCGCCGCGATCCGCGAACAGGTGGGCGACAAGCAGGTGATCTGCGGGTTGTCGGGGGGCGTTGATTCCTCTGTCGCCGCCGTGCTGATCCACGAGGCGATCGGCGACCAGCTGACCTGCGTTTTCGTTGATCACGGGCTTTTGCGGCAAGGCGAGGCCGAAGAGGTCGTCACCATGTTCCGCGACCATTACCAGATGCCGCTGATCCATGCCGATGAAAAGGAACTGTTCCTTGGCAAGCTGGATGGTGTCAGCGACCCCGAAACCAAGCGCAAGATCATCGGCGGGTTGTTCATCGACGTATTCCAGAAATACGCCAATGGCATCGAAGGGGCGGAATTTCTTGCTCAAGGCACGCTTTATCCCGATGTGATCGAATCGGTGTCGTTTTCAGGTGGCCCGTCTGTGACGATCAAAAGCCACCACAACGTCGGCGGCCTGCCTGAAAAGATGGGGTTGAAACTGGTCGAACCCCTGCGCGAATTGTTCAAGGATGAAGTGCGCGCGCTTGGCGCCGAACTTGGCCTGCCGCCCAGCTTCATCGGGCGCCACCCCTTCCCTGGCCCCGGCCTTGCCATCCGCTGCCCGGGCGAGATTACCCGCGAAAAGCTGGACATCCTGCGCAAGGCCGATGCGGTGTTCATCGACCAGATCCGCAAACACGGGCTGTATGATGATATCTGGCAGGCCTTCGTCGCGATCCTGCCGGTGCGCACGGTGGGCGTGATGGGCGACGGGCGCACCTATGATTTTGCCTGTGCGCTGCGCGCGGTCACATCGGTGGACGGGATGACGGCCGATTATTACCCTTTCACCCATGATTTTCTGGGCGAAACCGCCACACGGATCATCAACGAGGTGCAGGGCATCAACCGCGTGACCTATGACATCACATCCAAACCCCCCGGCACGATCGAGTGGGAGTAAACACAAAACGCCGCCCCTGATCCGGGCGGCGTTTTTGTTTCGTTGCAGCTTGAGAAGATGTGGCACCCGATGGGATTGAAACCAGTGCCTTCGGCCTTACGGGGCGGGTGTATCAACCCCTGAGAGCCGCGCGCATGAACCGCGATGCATCATTTCGGTTTATGGATGTCTTTACTTTCTTCGCTCATCCTTGGGCCGAACGTTTCAATCGCAGATCTGTTCTTTGTTGAACCGGCGCCCTAGGCGACTGGCATGTCCAAGTTTCCAAAAAGCACGATCAATGCCCTCAGACACCACAAGATATAGCTTTGGCATGGTACCACGCCGGGACGGGCGGGCAAACTGGCCATGAATGTCAGTGAACAAAGGTTATGCGCGTAACTGTCCAGTGACCGCTGAAAGACGCAAGCGCGACGAACGCAGGCCGTTGATCGCTGGGCACTTATCCGGCTTCGCGCTTGAGGCTTCTTGCATCCACGGCGACGCGTGTGGCGCGGCCCATCAGATCAATCAATAAATACACCCGCTCTGCTGCGGGCGTCGCCTCGACCTGGGCCACAAAATCGGCGAACGGGCCATCGAGGATCTTGACCCGGTCGCCCTGATCAAACTGCGACGCGGGCGTGATGTCGGGGGGCGCGAACCGTATCCGCAATGCTGCGATCAGCTCGGCAGGGACGATGGCAGGCCCCTGCCCCAGCGTAACAAGCTTGGTGATGCCCCGCGTGCTGTTGACGGCCCTGATGCCGCCCAACGCAGGGCTTTGCTGCACGAAGACATAGCCGGGGAAAGCCGGCACATCGCGCGTGACGAATTTGGCGCCACGGCGTTCCGTGCGCTGCTCTGTCGGCGCGAAATGCGCGATCGACTGCCGCTCCAGATTTCGCAATGCCATCAGAAGTCCATTTGGCCGCAATTGCGCAAGGTGCCAATTTGATGTGTCGTCTTGGTATGTCACGGATGGGCTTTCTTATTCGTGCAAGTGACCTGCACTAACCTGTAAGTATCCAAATGAAACTTATACCGTGAGGCGCACCCCGACAATGGCCGATGCGCATTGTACGGTAAACAGGCGCGCGGCGGCAAAAACTTGCGCCAGCTCAGGCTTCATACGCAGCAGACTCGAAAAATCACGTTGATCCTGAAAACCCGCTTTGTGAAAAGCGTCGTCGATCACCCTCTAATAACGCAACGTTTCGGTGTTTTTGGGGTCGTGCCGGTAAATCGGTTTTTGCCCTTTGGTGTCCAATGGCACTGGGTCAAATTCGGCTCCTCGCCACGCCGCGAGCGTTGTTTCATTTGCTGCCGCACGCAGCCCTCAAGCACGGCAATTTGGCGCGGCGCGTCTTATTTTCGCCATGACCCCGACGACACGCGATCATGGAGCCAGGATGTCGCGCTCCGCGATCACATCTGCACCGCGGAAACCTTGCAGCTTGGCGTCGTGAGCCTGCACCTCTCACGTATTCAGCGGGTGCAACGCCCCTCAAATGCCACGCGTCGTTTTGGCTGTGGTGATCCGACGCGTGCAAAATTCAAAAGAAAGAAAATCCCACACGGTGTTTCGCCTGCGGCCTGATGGTAGATATTCGCAAAAGGATGATTGATGCGCAGCCTGACAATCTGTCGGGCCTCAGAAACAGGGCCATGGTGTCATTGGGCGCGGACGTGCTTGCACCTCGATCATCGACGCGTTGTTGACCGCGGCTTTTGGGAACGAACGGTCGGCGCCGCACCATTTGCGCTTGTGTCAGCAATTGAGATTACCGATCTGTCCCGCAAATCAATAAGGTACGCGAATCCTGACAACACCGCAGCATCACGCCAATTAATGGGTCTTGAACCCAAAATGATGGCGCTGCTTGCCAAACATCCCAACGAAGCTGTTAGGGTCAGGACTCATAACCAGAATATGACGGTTGCGGCGAGAGCGATTGCCGATAGGAAGACCTTGGGGCAACGATCATAGCGGGTTGAGACGCGTCTCCAGTCTTTGAGCCTGCCAAACATGCGCTCGATGCGGTTCCGGCGTTTGTAGCGACGCTTGTCGTATCTGACGACCTTGTTGCGTGACTTTCGACCTGGGATGCAGGGACGAGTCCCTCTGTCTGCTAAGGCTTCCCGGAACCAATCTGCATCATAACCCCGATCCGCCAATAGCCATTCAGCATCCGGTAGACTGCTGAGCAAAGCCATGGCACCGGTATAATCGCTGACCTGACCAGCCGTGATGAAGAAACGGATTGGGCGGCCGCTGGTGTCAGTGACAGCATGCAATTTTGTGTTCATGCCGCCCTTTGTCTCACCGATTAGGCGTCCACGCCCCCCTTTTTAAGCCGCAGGCTTGAGGCCGTGCGGTGTGCTTTGAGGTAAGTCGCGTCGATCGAGATGGTCTTATTGTCGGGTGCCTCCGCTGCCAAGCCTGTCATTATCCGAGCGAATACACCTGCATCGCTCCAACGTTTCCAGCGATTATAAAGCGTCTTGGGTGGCCCATACGCAACGGGCGCATCACACCAGCGTAACCCATTGCGATTGATGAAGATAATGCCGCTCAAAACATGCCTGTCATCGACGCGCGGCTTACCTCGGCTCTTTGGGAAATACGACCGTAGCCGCACCATCTGATCTTCTGTCAGCCAGTAAAGATTGCTCATCGTACCCCCAAATCATTGGTGGTCGTGAATCATGACGACAAACCAGCATCAAGGCATTTAATGGGTCCTGACCCTAGCAAGAAGGCCAATTACGGGCGAACCGGCTCGGAGTTACAGGTGACGTGGGCAGATGGCGTTTTCGTGGCCGAGATAGGGGCAACCGGGCTTGACGCAATGGCCCAGAACGCGCGGGCTGACAGGGTGTTTCTGCGCCTGCTGGACGACTTCGCAAAGCAAGGGCGATTCGTCAAATCGGCACCAGCGCAAGGATATGCGCCCAAAACCTTCGCTGCGAGTGGACAGGCTGAGGGTCTATCCAAGCAGGCGCTGCACACGGCGATGGAGCGGCTCTTCGCAAAGGGCGAAATCGTCGAAGTTCTGGGTGGGCATAAGTCACCCTCCAAGCAGACAATGCGCATTGTGAGGGCCAGGCATGTCGGGTGCTGAACCTATGCTGAACCCCCTGCTAGACCTTAGTGCTAAACCTATGCCGAACCTATGCGAAACCCCTGCTAGACGTGGGTGCTGCTGAACCCCCTTATACCCCTATGGGTTTCGTACCCCGGAGGGTGGGTGCAACCCATTCCAGAGGGCACACTGACGGCAAGATCAATAATGCATGGCGCGACTATTCTAACGGTTCCGCCCCTCGATCCTCTGCCGGTCTGCATCCTCAGCCGTAGGATCACCGGCATGGGTGAAGGGTTCAAAGCCACGATGCCCCTGCGGCCAAGATAAAAAAAGTTGCAAGAGGCTTCGCGACGGACTTCAATGAGCTGGTTCGCTGTGCTTGGATCAAGCGCATCGGGAGCCACCCCAACAACACTACCGCTCCACCAATCGGTAGACGTTGAATTCGGCGGGCATATGCTGGTCGGTCATGGAAATTCATCCGATGATCCCAGATTATGCAAGCCAACCCCGTTAGGAGATAAGCAAGTAAAAGTCCGAACATTTCCGGTTGCTCCGACGATTGCGGGGCACGTGCTTTCAGTTTTCCATTGACCGTTCACCCAAAAGTGAAAGTGAAGCTATTCCCGCCAATTTCGCCTGTGCCAGCACCACGCGTTCCTGTTGATACGAATTTGAAAGGTCCGCTTTGCCCATCATCGCAGGTGAATACACCTTCGCCGTTCCTTCCTGTGACATACACAAAGTTGCCGGAGCAGGATCGTCCTTTGTTCGAGTTGATCGTGAGCGTGCCGCCTCCGTCCATGTATCCGGTTGCTGATCCAGTGAATATCTCGCTGCCATCGGACATCCGACCATTGACCGGCAAAGTCATTGAACAAGCTGCAACACTAAAAAATAATGAAATTCCTACGAAAATTCGCATCTCAAGCCCTTCCAAGTCTTAATACACCCCAGGGGTGAATTGTTTCAGTGGAGATTGGAACGGTCAAGGCTTCTAGGCTTTGGATGGAACGAAATCAGCAGAGCGATCTCACTGCCGGTCAACCTGATATATCCTTACTCTACCTCCCGGATTTTGGGCGCCGCTGAAGTGTTGCGATCAGTGTTGCGGTGTTGTGAATTAAGTAATATTTTTCAACGCTTTAGCTGTTTGCCTATCTGTATGCCTGCGCTACTCTGGGCATAGCGAAGCCTTTGGAGATAAGCCCGATGCCCGGCAACCTTGTCGAACTCGAAACCGACGCACTGAACCTGCGCGCCACTCTGCAAGAACTCGCCACAGCGATCGAGGCGGTGCAGGGCAATAGCTCCGAGGCTCAGGTCAAGGTGCGTGAGGCGATCCTGCTTGCTGGGGAACTGGCGGACGGGCTGGCCGATGCTCAAGAGGCATGCGGGTGACCGCCTGCCCACTCTGCGGGGCCGGTGCTGGCACTGGAACCCTCGACACCCTCTTGCGGTCAATGGCATGACAGAACACCCCGAGGCCGTCCTGCGTGCCTTGTGGGCGGCTGGCGGGCGCACGACGACGACTGAGCAAATGTTCGACTGGCTCTATGCCGACGATCCTGATGGTGGTCCGCCTCGAGGCCGGATGTATGCGAACCTGCGCGCCGCGATCGAAACGGTGAATACTGTGCTGGCCGGGACGCTGCAAATTGTGCCGATCGGGAACCGACGCGGCAGATGGCGACTTCGGATCTCGATCTGAGGGTTCCCGGCAGATCATCGGATTCGGACCCGCAATTTTCTACGCGCTGCTGAACCCGTGCTGAACCACGAAATCCGACAAAAATCAACACTGGCTCAACGCCTCGCAACCCATTGTTTTATATGGAATTTTTGGTGCACCCGACTGGATTCGAACCAGTGACCTCTGCCTTCGGAGGGCAGCGCTCTATCCAGCTGAGCTACGGGTGCGGTCACATTTTCTATAGCGACCCCGCTACGGGGTCGCAATGCAAAAACATCAGCTGAACAGATCGTGGCACAGTTCCAACGCGTCGATCAGCACATCGACTTCTTCGACCGTATTATAAAGGCCGAATGACGCGCGGCAGGTCGCCGGCACGCCGATGTGATCCATCAGCGGCATCGCGCAATGCGATCCGGCACGCACCGCCACGCCCTTTTTATCCAGCACAGTGGAAATGTCATGCGCATGCGCGGCACCGTTCAGCGTGAAAGAAAAGATCGCGCCCTTGGTGTCCGACGTGCCTTGCACCTGCACCCAGTTCAGCCCGTCCAGCCGGTCGCGGGCATAATTGCGCAACTGCCGTTCATGTTCGGCGATCTTGTCCATGCCAAGGCCGGTCATGTAATCCAGCGCCACGCCCAGCCCAATCATCTGCACGATGCCGGGTGTGCCTGCCTCGAACATCATGGGCGGGTCATTCCATGTCACGCTGTCGCGCCCGACCTCGCGGATCATGTCGCCGCCCCCCATGAAAGGGCGCATTTCGGCCATCCGTTCGCGGCGCACATAAATCGCGCCGGACCCCGACGGGCCATAGAGTTTATGCCCGGTGATCGCATAGAAATCGCAGCCCAAAGCCTGCACATCCACCGGCATATGCACCGCGGCCTGTGATCCATCGACCAGCACCGGCACGCCCTTGGCATGCGCGCCTGCGGTGATCTTGGCAATATCAACCACGGTGCCCAGCACGTTGGACATATGGGTTACCGCGACCAGCTTGGTTTTTGGGCCGATGGCGTCGATCACCTTTTGCGGGTCCAGATCGCCGCGTGTGTCGACATCGACCCATTTGATCACAACGCCCTGGCGTTCACGCAGGAAATGCCACGGCACAATATTGGCGTGATGTTCCATGATCGACAGCACGATTTCGTCGCCCGCTTCCATCCGTGGCATGGCCCAGCCATAGGCGACCATATTGATCCCCTCGGTGGTGCCGGAATTCATGATGATCTCGTCCTCGGACGCCGCATTCAAAAACCGCGCGATGGTGCCGCGCACGGCCTCGTATTTCTCGGTCGCAAGGTTCGACAGGTAATGCAGGCCCCGATGGACGTTGGCATATTCATGGGCATAGGCCTGCGTCACCGCATCGATCACGACCTGCGGTTTCTGCGCCGATGCGCCATTGTCCAGATAAACCAATGGCTTGCCATTGACCTGCCGCGACAGGATCGGGAAATCGGCGCGGACTTTTGCGATATCTAGGGTCATATCTGACCTCCGGTTGGGGCGATGCCCAGAACTGTCAGAACGATGCCTGCGATCAGCGCAGTGCCGATCACGGCGAAAATCATCGTGGCAAGGGATTTGCCAAGGCTGTCAAAGCGATGCATCACATTGACGAAATTGACCATGCAGCGGGTCAGGACCGCCAGCGACACCAGCCCAAAGATCGACGCGATCTGGGGGCTGATCAGCACCAGCAGGACCTGCACGGCCTCAAGCGCGACACTGATCGACTGGAACATGACGATGACGGTCACGCTGTCTTCGACTGTGCCCTGCCCGCCCATCATGCGGCCGACGTGATAGATCGTATAGACCAGCAAAAACAGAAATATGGTGATAATCATGGCATAGCTGAACGGGGTCAGCATCATGCCACCCTGCGCCATCACAGGCATCGGGGATGCGGCCTGCAACAGCGCCAGCATCAGCACGTTCAGCACCGCGACCAGCGCAAGCGCCATCCACATGTTGCCAAGGCCAAGCCGCCAGTCCAGCACCAGCCTTGCGGCTGTGGCCGGATCAATGATCGCCCCCCACAGGGCGCGCGTGGCGGATTGCATCGTGATATTCATGGTCTGCTTTCTGCTTCACGCATTGATTGCACCCAGATGATGGCAAAAGCCGCCAGCCAGAAGGCGCCGACGATATTGGTCTCGATCCCCGGTCCGATGAACCCGCGTGTCATCCCATGCAGCAAGATCGCAGGCGAGGTCGCCAGCATCGTCCAGAACAGGGCGATCCGCGCGCCAAACATCGTGCCTTTGCCGCCCAGAACCCTTGCCACCAGATGTGTGGTACCCGCCAGAAAATACAAGAACAATGGCCAGACCATCAGCCATGCCACAAATTCATAGGCAATCAACCGGTCCAGTGCCGGCACCTCGGCCCCCGGGGCAAGATCGAACCCCGCCGCCAGACGCGACAGGCGCGGCCATTGCGCGATAAAGATCAGAAAACAGGCGATCATCAGATAGGCAATCGCCCGATCCTCCCGCCTGCCCTGATCCAATATGCTGCGCATCACCGCACGCGGCGCGCGCCATGTTCGCACGATGTCGGTGGTGACTGGCATCAGGCCCGCCGCGCCAGCCAGCCTTCCAGCCGGGTCTGCAATTCCTCGGCCAGCGCCTGATCCTCGATTTCGGCCAAAGCTTCGGCAAGGAAAGACAGCGTCAGCAGGTTGCGCGCAGCCTCCATCGGCACACCGCGAGAGCGCAGATAGAACAAAGCCGTCTCGTCAATCGCCCCGGTGGTGGACCCGTGCGAACAGGCCACATCATCGGCATAGATTTCCAGTTCCGGCTTGGCCAGAAACTGGCTGTCGTCATCCAGCAGCAAGGATTGGCTGATCTGATAGCCATCGGTTTTCTGCGCGCCCTGCTTGACCAAGATCTTGCCTTGGAACACGCCAACAGCCCCGTTACGCAGCACCTTTTTGAACACCTGACGGCTTTCGCCGCGCAGCGCATCATGGGTGACGAACACGGTGTCATCATGGTGGAAATCCCCGCCGTCACCGACGCAAGCCCCCGCCACATGGGCCACGGCATCATCGCCACGCATGTCGATCACGCATTCGTTGCGCGTCAACACCCCGTTAAAGGTCAGGGTAAAGGATTTGAACACGGATTCGGCAGCCAATTGCGCGAAACAATGGGTCACGGCACGGCGTTCGTGGTCACTGCCTTGCGCGCGGATATGATGGAACTGGCCAGCATCAGCGATATCCACCTCCAGACAGGTGGACAGGCGCGCGGCACCGGGGCCGGTTTCCAGCAGGGTCAGGCTGGCACCCGCCTCGATCCGGACAAGGTTGTGCAATGTGACATCCGATGTCTCGGATTGGTGCAGATAAACCAGATGCACGGGTTTTTGCACCTTTGCCGTCGCGCGGATCACGATCCCGTCGCTGGCAATCGCGGTGTTCAGCGCCGCCAGCGGGCGTTCCACCGGATGCTGCCCGCGGCTTTCCAGCGTGCCGTACAGATCCTTGGCCCAGTGAATATCGCGCTGCGCGACATCGGCCAGACGGTGGATTTCGATCCCCGCGCCCGCCAGATCATCCGATTGCGCAGCATCAAACACACCGTCCACAAACACCAGCGCGATCCGGTCCACGCCTGCGAACAAAGGCGCTTCGCCATTGTCAAACAAGGCCGCAGGCGGCGCATCCGCCACAATCAGCGATGCAGGATCGGTATAGCGCCAATATTCATCGCGCCGCGTGGGCAGGCCCATCGCCGACAAACGCGCCAGCGCATCGCTGCGCGCCGCCGTGGCCCAAGCCGCCCCCTCGGGCAAGGTGATCCCCGCCAGCCGCGCCAGCGTTGCATCCTGTTTCAGTTTCGCCAAAGCCATCAGGCAGCCCCTGCCAGAATATCGGCATAACCGTTGTTTTCCACCTCGAGCGCGAGTTCCGGCCCGCCCGATTTGATGATTTTGCCATCCGCCAGAATATGCACGAAATCGGGTTTGATATGGTCCAGCAGGCGCTGGTAATGCGTGATCACCAGAAACGACCGGTTTTCAGACCGCAGCGCATTCACACCGTCAGCGACCAGTTTCATCGCATCGACATCCAGACCGGAATCGGTCTCGTCCAGAATGCACATTTTCGGTTCCAGCATCGCCATCTGCAGGATTTCATTGCGCTTTTTCTCGCCGCCCGAAAAGCCCACATTGACGGGGCGTTTGAGCATATCAGCGTCGATCTGCAGATCTTTCGCCTTGGCGCGGACTTCTTTCAGGAAATCTCCCGCACTCAATTCTTCCTCGCCACGCGCTTTGCGCTGCGCATTCACAGCGGTGCGCAAAAAGGTCATATTGCCGACACCGGGGATTTCAACAGGATATTGAAACGCCAAAAACAGGCCGGCTGCGGCGCGTTCTTCGGGCTCCATCTCCAGCAAATCCACACCTTCGAGCATGGCCGAACCCGCCGTGACGGAATAGCCATCCTTGCCAGACAGCACATAAGACAGGGTCGATTTGCCCGACCCGTTCGGGCCCATGATGGCATGCACCTCGCCCGGTTTGATCGACAGCGTCAGACCCTTAAGGATCGTGACATCAGCGTCAGTTTCAAGTTCGGCGTGCAAGTTATTGATTTCAAGCATATTATATTCCTTTATTCACGCGGCGTCAGCCGACCGATCCTTCAAGCGAGATCGCAACCAGCGCCTGTGCTTCCATCGCAAATTCCATCGGCAGGGCCTGCAACACTTCTTTGCAGAACCCGTTGACGACCAAGGCGACGGCTTCTTCCTCGTCCATGCCACGGCTGCGGCAATAAAACAGTTGGTCATCATCCACCTTGGATGTCGTCGCCTCGTGCTCGACCCGCGATGAATTATTCTTGACCTCGATATAAGGCACGGTATGCGCGCCGCATTGATCACCGATCAACAGGCTGTCGCATTGGGTATAATTGCGGCTATTCTTGGCCTTGGGGTGCATCGACACCAGCCCGCGATAGGTGTTCTGCGCCTTGCCAGCGCTGATGCCCTTAGACACGATCCGCGATTTGGTATTCTTGCCCAGATGGACCATCTTGGTGCCGGTATCGGCCTGCTGCATGTTGTTGGCGATGGCGATCGAATAGAATTCACCCTGACTGTCGTCGCCGCGCAAAATGCAGCTGGGGTATTTCCATGTGACGGCTGATCCGGTTTCCACTTGGGTCCACATCACCTTGGCCCGGTCACCACGGCAATCGGCGCGTTTGGTGACAAAGTTATAAATCCCGCCCTTGCCGTTTTCATCGCCCGGATACCAGTTCTGTACGGTGGAATATTTCACCTCTGCATCTTCTTCGATGATGATCTCGACCACGGCGGCATGCAATTGCGCGACATCGCGCTTCGGCGCGGTGCAGCCCTCAAGATAAGAGACATAAGACCCCTTATCCGCAATGATCAGCGTGCGTTCAAACTGGCCGGTATTTTCGGCATTGATGCGGAAATAGGTGGACAATTCCATCGGGCAGCGCACGCCGGGCGGAATGTAAACGAACGATCCATCCGAAAACACGGCCGAATTCAGCGTGGCATAATAATTATCCGACTGCGGCACGACCGACCCAAGGTATTTCTTGACCAGTTCGGGATGATCGCGGATCGCCTCGGAAATCGAGCAAAAGATCACGCCGGCCTTTTTCAATTCCGCCTGAAAGGTGGTGCCGACGGAAACGCTGTCAAACACCGCATCCACGGCAACCTTGCGGCCTTCGGCAGGCATGTCTTCGGCGCCTTCAACACCGGCGAGAATAGCCTGTTCCTTCAACGGGATACCCAGCTTGGCATAGGTTGCCAAAAGCTTAGGATCGACATCATCCAAGGATTTCGGCTTGACCGCCATGCTTTTGGGACGGGCATAATAATAAATGTCCTGAAAATCGATCGGCGGATAGCTGACCATCGCCCAGGTCGGCTCATTCATCTTTTCCCAGCGCGTGAACGCTTGCAGACGCCATTCGGTCATCCATTCGGGTTCTTCGTTCTTAGACGAAATCAGCCGCACGATATCAGGGTTTACGCCTTTGGGGGCGTAATCCATCTCGATCTCGGTTTCCCAGCCGTATTTATAATTGCCCGACAGGGCCGTGACCGCATCGACCGTGTCCTGATCGACGCCTTCTTTTACTTCGATCTTGTCCAAAGCTGTCATCTTCTTCCCCTCATGCCGCGCGCAGACGCGCCCGTTTTTCTGTCCAGGCCTGCACAAAGCGCAAAACCTGATCTTCTGTTGTCTCAAGCCCCAATGACACCCGCAGCGCACCAGCTGCAGCATCGTCATCCAGACCCAGCGCGCGCAAAACGCGGCTTTGTTTTACCTTGCCCGACGAACAGGCCGATCCCGCCGAAACAGCGTATCCCGCCAAGTCCATCGCCATGACCTGCGTTTCACCCTTCCAGCCCGATGTCACAAAACAGCTGGTGTTGGGAAGACGTGGCAGGTCTTTCCCGACAAAAATAGTGTTCTTTTCCGCAGCCTCAATGCCCATTTCTAGAATATTTCTAAACTGGGCGATTTGTTCCCAGCGGCCTGCTGCCAGATCGGCCTGTGCCGCCGCCACCGCAGCGCCCAGACCCGCGATGCCGATCACGTTCTCGGTGCCTGACCGGCGGCCCATCTCTTGGCCACCGCCCCTAAGCTGCGCATTCAGGTCATGGCCGCGCGGCAGGATCAAGGCACCAACCCCCTTGGGGCCACCGAATTTATGCGCCGACAAAAACACCATCTGCACGCCCGCCCAATCATAGGAAAACGGCACGCGACCAAAACCTTGGGTAATATCGGACACCGCCAGCCCTGCGGGCAGGTCCTGCACGATCCCCGTTTCGGAATTGGCCAGCTGCACCGTGCTGCGCGCCGCATCCACGACCTGCACCCGGCCCGCCAGCACCGGCAGCACCGGATCGACCCAGGCATGGACCGCATCATGCTCGACCAAGCTGGCCTGCAACCCGCGTCCGGCCAGCGCCAATGCCGCGGCCTCGGTCGCACCCGAGGTAAAGACAATATCGGCCGTCCCTGCCCCGACAGCCTCGGCAATCTGCGCGCGCGCACGCTCCACAATAGCTTTGGCAGCACGGCCTTCGGCATGCACGCTTGACGGATTGCCCACCGCATCCATCGCCGCAATCATCGCGGCGCGCGCCTCGGCCCGCACAGGCGTTGTGGCATTATGATCCAGATAGACCCTCATCGCGTCACGCGCGCCCAACTATCCCGGCAAGGCCCCGGATCACATCCGGGGCGCGGGCTGCCCCCCTGACAGCGCTCAATCCTCATCGACGATCTCGAACAAGGCCGGCACGGCCGGACAAGGGGCCAGCGAATTGCTGACCACATCCGACAGGCGCGCCTGATGCAGGAACACATAAACATGCGCGCTTAACCCTTCCCACAACCGGTTGGTCAGTGATTGCGCGCGACTGCCTGAGGCCCCGCCCGACGCCCCCGCCCCCTTGTGCATCGCCGATACGGTTTCATCCACAGCGCCCAAAATCTCGGCCACGCGAATCTCGGACGCGGGGCGCGACAGACGATACCCACCGCCCGGCCCGCGCACGGAATCAACCAGCCCGGAGCGGCGCAGCTTGACGAACAATTGTTCCAGATAGGGCAAGGATATATCCTGCCGCTTCGATATCTCGGTCAAATTAACCAACGCATCGGCGGGCTGCAGGGCCAAATCAGCCAACGCAACCATCGCATAACGGCCTTTGGTGCTCAACTTCATGCGCGCGCGCCCCGTTCCATGCCAGCAAATACATTGACGGCGCACGGCTGCGTCATTACTTCACCGTGAACCAGACTTGGGTTAACCCATAGTTTAGAATCCTTCTAAGGTGCCTGATAGTTTTCGTCAAGATTGCTGTCGCCACCCAACCAGCGACGGAACACCGCCATGCCCGAAGTCATTTTCCCCGGACCCGAAGGGCGCCTTGAAGGGCGCTATCATCCGCAAAAGGACCGTGACGCCCCGATCGCCATCGTCCTGCATCCGCATCCGCAATTTGGCGGCACGATGAACAACCGCGTGGTTTATAACCTGCATTACGCTTTCTATAACCTCGGCTTCACCGTGCTGCGGTTCAATTTCCGCGGTGTCGGGCGCAGCCAGGGCGAATATGACCAAGGCGTGGGCGAATTGTCCGATGCGGCCTCGGCGCTGGATTATCTGCAAGCGATGAACAACAATGCCAAACATTGCTGGGTCGCAGGGTTTTCCTTTGGTGCCTGGATCGGGATGCAGCTTTTAATGCGGCGGCCCGAAATCACCGGCTTCATCTCGGTCAGCCCGCCTGCCAACATGTATGATTTCAGCTTTCTGGCACCCTGCCCGGCCTCTGGCCTCGTCATCAACGGCAGCAGCGACCGGGTCGCGCCGCCGCAAGACACCGTCAATCTGGTCAACAAACTGCATGAACAAAAGGGCATCACCGTCACCCATGACGAAGTCGCCGGTGCCGGCCATTTCTTTGAAGACCCGCATATGGACCCGATGATCGACACGGTGAAAACCTATGTCCGGCGGCGTCTGACCGAAAACACGCGTTAGGCAATGGCCAACACGCCTCTGGACAAGCGTAGCGCTGCAACAGCCGACCGGATCGCAGCGCAACTAGCCTTTCTGACCGAGGCGTGCAAACTGAAATCCGTGCTGCGCGCCACAACGCTGTGCGATGGCTCACGGCGCGAAAACAGCGGCGAACACAGCTGGCATATCGCGCTTTACGCGCTGGTGCTGGGCGATCAGGCGCAGGCGGATGTGAACATCGACCGCGTGATCCGGATGCTGTTGATCCACGATCTGGTGGAAATCGACGCAGGCGACATGCCGGTCCACGGCACGCATGACGCGGCGGCACAGGCGCAGATCGAACAGATCGCCGCTCGCCGCATCTTCGGTTTGCTGCCGCCCGATCAGGCACAGGATTTCCGCGCGCTCTGGGACGAATTCGAAGCGGCAGAAACCCCCGATGCGATCTTTGCCAAATCCATCGACCGCGTGCAGCCGGTGATCGCGAACCTTGAAACCGGCGGCGGCACATGGCCTGCCTACGGCGTCACCGCCGCCCAGCTTGAAACCCGCGTCGGGGCAAAGGTCGCGCGCGGCGCGCCGGCCCTATGGTCCGCGCTCAAACACCGGATCGATGCCTGGTTCGCCGCGCGGGCCTCATCGTTGGAGTAAAAATATCCCGGGGTCCGGGGCTGGCCCCGGTCCATGTGGGCAACAAATCGCCAAGGCCCCTATACAAACAGCACAAGCAGGCGTAGGGCGCGTGGTTTACACTGCCCCAGAAAGCACCCGATTGATGACGACGATGATCCCGACCCTTGCTGCCGCCCTGTCCGCCCAAGGCTATACCGACCTCACACCCGTGCAGGTGGCGGTAACAGATGCAGCAGTTGCCGATCAGGATCTGCTGGTCTCGGCACAGACCGGATCGGGCAAGACGGTGGGCTTTGGCCTGGCCATCGGCCCGACCATCCTGCCCGAAGACGGGCTATTCGGCCCCGCAGGCCGCCCGCTGGCCTTGGTCATCGCGCCAACGCGTGAATTGGCCTTGCAGGTCAAACGCGAATTGCAATGGCTTTATGCCGGCACCGGCGCTGTGCTGGCCTCTTGCGTCGGCGGCATGGATTTCCGCGATGAGAAACGCAGCCTGGAACGCGGCGCGCAGATTGTCGTCGCCACGCCGGGGCGGTTGCGCGACCATATCATGCGCAACACGATCGATCTGTCCGACATCAAGGCCGTCATCCTCGATGAAGCCGACGAGATGCTGGATCTGGGCTTCCGCGAAGATCTCGAATTTATCCTCGACCAAGCCCCGCCCAGCCGCCGTACCTTGATGTTCTCGGCCACCGTACCTGCGGCTATCGCGAAACTCGCGCAATCTTATCAAAAGAACGCCGTACGCGTGGCCTCGACCTCCAAGGAAAGCCAGCACAGCGACATCGAATACCGCGCCCTGACCGTGGCCAACCACGATATCGACGCGGCCATCATCAACGTGCTGCGGTTCTACGACGCCCCCAATGCCATCGTCTTTGCCAATACCCGTGCCATGGTGACCCGCCTGACCACGCGGCTGGCCAATCGCGGTTTCGCCACAGTGGCGCTGTCGGGCGAGCTGAGCCAGACCGAGCGCACCCATGCCCTGCAAGCGATGCGTGACGGGCGTGCGCGGGTTTGTGTGGCCACCGACGTGGCCGCGCGCGGTATCGATCTGCCAAACCTTGAACTGGTGATCCACGCCGAATTGCCGACCAATGCCGAAATCCTGCTGCACCGGTCCGGGCGCACAGGCCGCGCCGGTCGCAAGGGCATTTCCGCGATGATCGTGCCTGCGAAAATGAAACGGCGCGCGCAGAACCTGCTGACATGGGGCAAGCTGCAGGCGACGTGGGCGCTGCCACCCACCGCCGATGAAGTCACCGCAAAAGACGAAGACCGCCTGTTGACCGATCCGGTCTGGTCGGAAACCTTTACCGACAGCGAACAGGAATTCGCCGCGCGCCTGCTGGCGCAACATGCGCCCGAAAAAATCGCCGCCGCCTATCTGCGCCTTTACGCAGGCAAACAATCCGCGCCAGAGGAACTGAGCGACTACAAGGACGGCCCCGCTGCCCCCGACCGCAAAGGCGATGCCGACCGCCCCCCGCGCGACCACAAATCCTTTGGGCCCTCGCGCTGGTTCCGCGTCGATGTGGGCCGCGACGGCAAGGCCGAGGCACGCTGGCTCTTGCCGATGATCTGCAAGGCCGGTGGCATCACGAAAACCGAAATCGGCGCGATCCGTATCCAGCCGGACGAAACCTTTGTCGAAATCTCCGAACCGGCCGTGGCGGGTTTCCTTGCCGCCATCGGCCCCGATATGGTGCTGGAAAATCAGGCAAAATTGTCTGCCATCGACGGCGCGCCACAGATCGGTGACCGCGGCCCGCGCACAACCAAGCGCGATTATGATACACCCAAACCACGTCGCCACGCGCCGCAGGGTCAGGATGCGCCGCCACCATCCGCACAGGCCGATATCGCCCCGATCCAGCCGATCCCCGGTGCCGCAGACGACGATCAGGCCCGCAAACCGCGCCACAAGCCGGGTCAAAAACCCGAACGCCGCGACCACGGCGATGCGCTGGTGGCCTATGGCGCCAAGCCCGCCTATAAAGGCAAATCCGACAAGCCGCCCTATAAGGGCAAATCCGACGACAAACCCGCTTGGAAAGGCAAATCCGACAGCAAGCCCCCCTATAAGGCCAAGTCAGATGACAAGCCTGCCTATAAAGGCAAATCGGACGGTAAACCCGCCTACAAGGGCAAATCGGATGATAAACCTGCGTGGAAAGGCAAATCCGACAGCAAGCCTGACGGCAAACCCGCCTGGAAAGGCAAGCCTGATGACAAAAAACCCGGCGGTTTCGCCCACGCGGGCAAGCCGTCTTTTGGCAAGCCATCCTTTGCCAAGCCTGATGGCAAGCCACGCCCTTCGGCCACCGACACGACCAAGCGGTTCACCCCGCCCGGTGGTGCTGCCAAACCGCGCAAACCGGCAGGCAAAGCCGGCATGACTGGCCCCAAGCGCGGCAAGCCTTAATGTTTAAGGGTGCGACGAGAACGGCGCGCTTGGTCGGGCGGGATGGTGAAAATCACCCTTCCGCCTGAAAAAGCGCAAACAAGCAGCAGCGACGGACCACCCAGATCGCCCATCGTCGCACAAACCCGGTGTCATGGATTTTTGCCAGCATCTGACACCGCTGGCGTTCTTTCGCGCGCGCGTTAAACTCGTGCCATGCCAGCGCTAGAGACAATCCGCAATATTGGTCCCGCTGTTGCGGCGTCACTGCGCGCGGCGGGCATCATGGATTCACAAACCCTGCACGCAATCGGCGCGGATGCGGCTTATGCGCGCCTGCTTGCAAATGGTGCGCGGCCGCATTTCATTGCCTATTACGTTCTGCATATGGCACTGCAAGGCAGACCATGGAACGATTGCAAAGGTGCCGAAAAAGACGCGTTGCGCGCACAATTCGACAACTTGAAAGCGCGCTATTGCGACACCGGCCAAAGCGAGCTGGAAAAGATGCTGAACCAGATCGGCGTGGTGCCGGCACAAAAAAAGCCGCCCGCGTGATGCGGACGGCCCGTAGGTCGGGGTTCACCCCGACCTGACCCGGCGAACGCCGACTTATCCGACGAGTTCGAGACCCGAAAAGAAGAAAGCGATTTCTTCGGCAGCCGTTTCCGGCGCATCCGACCCATGGACCGAGTTTTCACCGATCGACAGCGCGAATTCCTTGCGGATCGTGCCGGGGGCTGCATCGGCAGGGTTGGTGGCACCCATCACTTCGCGGTTCTTGGCAATGGCGTCTTCACCTTCCAGAACCTGCACAACGATAGGTTCGGAAATCATGAATTCACACAGCTCGCCAAAGAATGGCCGGTCTTTGTGAACGCCGTAAAATTGCTGCGCCTGTGCCAGTGTCAGGTGAATCCGCTTGGACGCGACAATGCGCAGGCCTGCTTCTTCGAATTTGGCAACAATCGCGCCGGTCAGGTTACGCTTGGTCGCATCGGGTTTGATAATCGAGAATGTGCGCTGGATCGCCATTTTTCAGTGTCTTTCATGGTTTGGGTTGAACTGCCTGCCCACTAGCATGCGCGCCATGGCATGAAAAGGGTCGCATCCGCAGCGATAGATCATTTCCCCCGATTGACCCCGCCCTTGGGATCAGGCAAGGCAAGCGCATGTTGAAAATCTCCGATCTTACCTATTCCGTTGAAGGCCGCACATTGGTCGAAAACGCGACTGTCACCATTCCCACCGGCCACAAGGTCGGCCTTGTGGGGCGCAACGGGTCGGGCAAGACCACCCTGTTCCGCATTATCCGCGGCGAAATGGTGCTGGACACCGGCAGCGTCAGTATTCCCAAAGGCTGGAAAATCGGCGGCGTGTCCCAAGAAGTTCCCGGCAATGAAGTGTCATTGATCGACACCGTGCTGCGCGCTGATACCGAACGCGAGGCGCTGTTGGCCGAGGCCGAAACCGCCACCGACCCGTCGCGCATCGCCGAAGTGCAGACGCGTCTGGCCGATATTGACGCCTGGTCGGCAGAGGCCCGCGCCGCCACGATCCTCAAAGGTCTGGGGTTCACCCATGAAGAACAACAAATGCCCTGTTCGGCCTTTTCGGGCGGTTGGCGGATGCGGGTGGCTTTGGCCGCCGTCTTGTTCAGCGAACCTGATCTGCTGTTGTTGGACGAACCGACAAACTATCTCGATCTCGAAGGCGCGCTCTGGCTCGAGGCTTACCTCGTCAAATACCCCCATACCGTGCTGATCGTCAGCCACGACCGCGAATTGCTGAACCGGTCGGTCGGCGGCATCCTGCATCTGGAAGAAAAGGGGCTGATCTACTACACCGGCACCTATGACATGTTCGCCAAACAGCGCGCCGAAAAACGCGCGCTGATGGCGTCAGCCGCCAAGAAACAGGACGCCAAGCGCGCGCATCTGCAGGCCTTCGTGGACCGGTTCAAGGCCAAGGCGTCCAAGGCCAAACAGGCACAAAGCCGCGTCAAGATGCTGGAAAAGATGGAAACCATCCGCGCCCCCGAAGACGCCGCGCGCACCGTTTTCACCTTTCCCGAACCCGAAGAATTGTCGCCCCCCATCATCGCCACCGAAGGGGCCGCCGTTGGCTATGGCAACACAATCGTGCTGCATGACCTGAACCTGCGCATCGATCAGGACGACCGGATCGCCCTGCTGGGCCGCAACGGCGAAGGCAAATCCACCCTGTCGAAAATGCTGTCGGGGCGGCTTGATGTCGCGCGCGGCAAGATGGTGACATCGAACAAGCTGCGCATCGGGTTTTTCGCCCAGCATCAGGTCGATGAACTTTACGTCGATGAAACCCCACTCCAGCATCTGATGCGCGAACGCGCCAGTGAAGGACAGGCGCGGTTGCGCGCACGTCTGGCGGGGTTCGGCCTTGGTGCCGATCAGGCCGAAACAGAGGTCGGGCGCCTGTCAGGCGGGCAAAAGGCGCGTCTGTCGCTGCTCTTGGCGACCCTGCCCGCGCCACATCTGTTAATCTTGGACGAGCCGACCAACCACCTTGATATCGAAAGCCGCGAAGCATTGGTTGAGGCGCTGACCGCCTATTCCGGCGCTGTGATCCTTGTCAGTCACGACATGCATCTGTTGTCGATGGTGGCCGACCGGCTGTGGCTGGTCAAGGGCGGCCATGTCACATCCTATGACGACGATCTGGAGGCGTATCGCCGCCTGCTTTTGACGCCCGACAAGCCCGCCGAAAAAGACAAGCCCAAGGCCAAAGCCGCGCCCAAACCCACGCGCGACGAAATCCTCGCGCTGCGCGCTGATGTGCGCAAGAACGAAGAGCGTGTGACTAAGATCAACGAAATGCGCGACAAACTGGCCAAGAAACTGGCCGATCCCGCGCTTTACGAAGACACAAAGGCAGGCGAGCTGGCCACCTGGAACAAGAAATACGCCGAAGTGATGGACGGTCTGAACCGGGCCGAGGCGATGTGGATGGCCAGCCTTGAAAAGCTGGAAAAAGCGCAAAACGCATGACCGAACTGCCCGCCCTCATCGCGGCCTTCACCACGATGTTCATCATCATGGACCCCCCCGGTCTGGTGCCTGTGTTCATCGCGCTGACCCAAGGCATGAGCGCCGAACAACGCCGCGCCATCGCCGTGCGCGCCTGTATCGTGGCAGGCGTGCTGATGATCCTGTTCTTGTTCGTGGGCGAGGCGGTGCTGGGCTTTATCGGCATTTCAATGGATGCATTCCGCATTGCGGGCGGTATCCTGCTCTTTCTGACAGCGCTTGATATGCTGTTCCAGCGCAGACAGGCGCGGCGCGCGGATAATGCCGCCGAAGGTCAGGCCGAACATCAGGATGATCCGTCGGTCTTTCCGCTGGCGCTGCCCTTGATCGTGGGACCGGGGGCGATCACGACGATCATCCTGCTGGCTGGCAACGCCACATCCGCCGCCGATTTCGGCGCGATTGCAGGTGTGCTGATGGCGGTGCTGCTGATCACCTTTCTGGCCTTTCTGGTCGCCCCCACGATCGAACGGGCCTTGGGCAAGACCGGATTGAACATCGTCACCCGTGTCTTGGGCATGTTGCTGGCGGCTTTGGCGGTGCAATTCGTGCTGGACGGGCTGCGGGGCTTTGGCATCGGCGGATAAGCCCTATATGATGCAGCATGACCACTGACCAGATCATGCAACTGACCTATCTTGTGCTGCTGGGGGCCGCCATCGGCGGGTCTGCCATCGTCGCGGGGCGCAACAACCTTGGCCGGATGGCACAACAGGCCGCGATCTGGGTACTGATTTTTATTGGCGTGATAGGGGCTTACGGGCTGTGGGGCGACATCAGCCAGAACGTCACTCCGCGCCAGACCCCCCTGTCCGATGGCCGCATCGCCATGCCGCGCGGTGCAGGCGGGCATTATTTCGTTGAAATCGCCGTGAACGACACACCGGTGCGCTTCATCGTCGATACCGGTGCCAGCCATGTCGTGCTGTCCGAACGCGACGCACGGCGCGTTGGCATTGATCCCGCAACGCTGACCTATTCGGGCATGGCGATCACGGCCAATGGCGCTGTGCGCACCGCCCCCGTCACATTGGACACAATGACATTGGGCGGCATCACCGACGGCCCGGTACAGGCCGTCGTCAACGGCGGCGACATGCAAGACAGCCTGCTGGGCATGTCCTATCTGGGCCTTTATGATCGGATCGAGATTTCCGACGGCACGATGGTGCTGACAAGGTGATCCGCGCGCTGACCCTGATCTTGCTGCTGGCAGCCTGCGCCCCCGCGCCACAATTGCCCAAAGATTTCGACGCAAGCTTTCCGTTTTAAAAACTTTCAAGCCTCCAGTGGGGATATTTGAACTCGGAAGATGCAAAAAAAATCCACATCTTCTTATTTCCAAAAATGCTCATCTTCCTCCGCGACTTGATCACAGATCAAGTCAGCAAAAGGGGCAAAGCCCCTATCCACCCGCACTGCGCGCGTCACGTTCCGCCTTCTTGACCCAGCGCCCATCCTCTTGCGCCCAATATTGCGCGGCGATGCCTGCATCGGTCAGGGTTTTCCATTGCAGGCGCGCCTGCGCCTTGGCGTGTTCGGCGCTGTCGAACAGGATGCAGGCGCGCGCAAGCAGCAACGCCTCCTCTGCGCTCACCGCCGCACCACCCACCGCCATCACGCAGGCGAAACCAGCGGCAGGCACATCGCCCAGCAGGATCGGTTGATCCGCGTCATGCGGCCCGCCTGCCAGCCCGTGCGGCAGGAAATGATCGACCGGCCCCTGCCAGAGCGCCGCGTCCAGCTGCGCCAGCAGCGCGGGATCCGTGCCGCGCACCAGAACCCGCCAGCCCTGACCGCGCGCCTTGTCCAACAGCATCGGCAGGGTCGTTTCCAGCGGCGCGCCTTGCAATTCGTAGAAAAAGACCGCGCCCATTTAAGCCTCGAAATTGTCCGCGATCAGCCGGTTCAGCGCCATGACGCCCCAGCCGGTCGCCCCCGCAGGGGCCAGTGCGGTTTCGGATTTCACATGCGCCACCCCGGCGATGTCCAGATGGCACCATGGCACGTCATCCTTGACAAAGCGTTGCAGAAATTGCGCCGCCGTGATCGCCCCCGCATACCGCCCACCCACGTTTTTCATATCCGCGATCTGCGATTTGATCAGCGCGTCATAGGGTTTGGCCAAGGGCATCCGCCATGCGCCTTCGCCTTCGGCCTCGGCGGCACGCAAAAACTGGGCGCAAAGCGCGTCATCATTTGAAAACAGCCCTGCATTTTCATGCCCCAAAGCCACCAGAATAGCGCCGGTCAGCGTGGCAAGATCGATCATCGCGCAGGGTTTGAACCTGTCTTGCGCATACCATAGCACATCGGCCAGCACGAGCCGCCCTTCTGCATCGGTGTTGATAATCTCGACGCTGTCGCCTTTCATGGACCGCACCACATCGCCCGGCCGCGTGGCTGATCCTGACGGCATGTTTTCCACCAGCCCCACGATGCCCACGACATTGGCGCGCGCCTTGCGCAGGGCCAGCGTCCGCATCACGCCTGCCACAACACCTGCGCCGCCCATATCCATGGTCATTTCTTCCATGCCGGCGGCAGGTTTGATGCTGATCCCGCCGGTATCGAACACGACGCCCTTGCCCACCAGCGCAAAAGGCGCATCGCCTGTCTTGCCGCCGTTCCACGACATCACCACCACCTTGGACGGGCTGTCCGATCCCTGCCCCACGGCCAAGAGCGTGCGCATCCCGAGCCGGACCAGATCCGGCTCCTCCAGAATCTCGACATCAAGCCCTAATTCCTGCATCGCCGCCAGCCGTGCGGCGAAATCATCGGTCGTCAGCACATTGGCGGGCTCATTGGTCAGATCACGGGTAAAGAACACGCCTTCGGCGATCGCGGCCATCGGGGCTGCGGTTTTTGCCACGGATTCGGGATCGGCGACCATGAAACACACCTTGCCGGGGGCGGGTTTGTCGCCGGTTTTATGCGTGTCGAAATGATACCCGCGCAACGCCAGCCCAAGTGCAATATCGGCCGCGCGCGGCGTTGTGCCGGCCAGCACGGTCAGATCCTGCCCGTTCTGCGCCTTGGCCAGCTGCGCGCCGGCCTTGCGCGCCTCGGCCACCGAGGGGCGGCGCGCCAGCTTGACCACGCAAAGCGCATCGGCTGCCAGCCCCGCCGGATAGCTGATCACGGCCAGATCGCCCGCCGCCATCTTGGTGAACCTGTCGCTGTGGATCAGCCGGTCGAGCGCCTTGCGCGTCAGGCTGTTGAGCTTGCGCCCGGCTGTATCCATCCGGCCATCCATATCCACGAAAACGGCGATCTTGCCCGCCGCCGTGGCGATCTGGTCAAGGTCGGTATCGGCAAATCGGATTTCTGCGGGGATGGGCATGGCGGCTCCTGTCGGGTGATGTGATCAGCGATACCTAGCCCGCAGGCCCGCCAAAGGCCAGTTAGCTGTTCAACCCGGCTCCGGCTTAGGCTAGTTTGCCGCAAGGGCAGAGCAAGAGGATCCAGCGTTTGGCACGATTTGACAGGTATATGCTGTCCCAGCTGATCATGCTGTGCGGATTTTTCGGACTGGTGCTGGTGCTGGTCTATTCGATCAACCGCGCGGTGTTGCTGTTTGACCAATTGATCGCGGATGGCCAATCGGCGGGGGTCTTTGTCGAATTTACCGCGCTGACGCTGCCATCGGTGATCCGGCTGGCGCTGCCTTTGGCGGCTTTTGCCGCCGCGATCTATGTCACCAACCGGATGACCAACGACAGCGAATTGGTCGTGGTGCAGGCGACGGGCTATTCGCTGTTTCGCATCGCGCGGCCGGTGTTGTATTTCGGGCTGATCGTGGCGCTGCTGATGTCCTTGCTGATGCATTTTCTGGTCCCGCGCAGCGCCGCGCAACTGGCCCTGCGCCAGACCGAAATCGCGCGCAACGTCACCGCCCGCCTGCTAACGCCCGGCACATTCACCGAACCGATCGCGGGTGTGACCTTTTACATCCGCGACCTGAGCCCCGACGGCGAATTGTTCGACCTGTTTTTGTCCGATACCCGCGGGATCGAGGACCAAGTCACCTATACTGCGTCGCGGGCCTTTCTGGTGCGCGAGGCGCAGGAAACCCAGCTGGTGATGATCGACGGCATGGTCCAGACCCTGCGTCTGGCCGACCAGCGGCTGTTCACCACACGCTTTGCCGAATTCTCTTATAATGTCGGGGGCTTGCTGGCCCCTGTGACACAGGCGGGGCGGCGGGCATCGCATCTGTCCACTTGGGAGCTGTTGCACCCGACACCCGCGCTTGTCGCCGAAACCGGAAGTTCCGCAGCGCGCATGATCGCGGACGGGCATGACAGGTTCAGCCAGTCCTTGCTGGGCATGGTGGCGGCGCTGATCGGTTTTGCCACGCTAATGGTGGGCAGCTATAGCCGGTTTGGTGTCTGGCGGCAGATCGTGGCGGCGATTGCGCTGATTGTGGTGGTCAAGGCGCTGGAAACCGCCGGGCTGAACGCAGCACGCGCCGATGCGCAGCTGTGGTTTCTGACCTATCTGCCCGGTGCCGGCGGGTTGGTCATCGTGTGGTGTTTGTTGTTCTGGGCCAGCCGGCCCTATCTGTTCAAGCGCCGCCCCAGCGCAGGGGTGCCCGCATGATCCTGCACCGCTACTTCGCGCGCCGGTTCCTGATGACCTTTCTGGGGGTGCTGGCGGTATTTTTTCTGATCATGCTGTTTCTTGATCTTGTCGAACAATCGCGCCGCTATGCCAGTGCCGAAGCGGGGTTGCGCGACCTGCTGACGCTGACGCTGCTGAATATCCCGCGCGCAATTTACGAAATCCTGCCGCTGATCATGATCCTTGCGGCGATCGGGCTGTTTTTGGGGCTGGCACGGTCATCGGAATTGGTGGTGACACGCGCAGCGGGGCGTTCGGCGCTACGCGCCATATTGGCACCTTTGGCGGTGGGGCTGTTGATCGGGATCGTTGCGGTTGCAGTGCTGAACCCCATCGTGGCGGCGACATCCAAAGAATACGAGGCCCGCGGCGGCGCCTTGCGCGGCAATGCCTCGGCCCTGTCGATCGGGTCATCCGGCTTGTGGCTGCGCCAGGGCGCCAGTGACGAACAAACCGTGATCCGCGCGGCAGGGGCCAATCTGGACGGCACGGTTCTGACCGACGTGACATTCCTGACCTTTACGCCCGATGTCGGGCCTGCGCGGCGCGTCAATGCCGCCTCGGCGGTGCTGACAGATGGTGCTTGGGTGCTGCGCAATGCCAAGGTCTGGACCTTCGGTGGCACCCTGACGCCAGAAGCAGGGGCCGTCACACAAGCCACAATGCGTATCGCGTCAACGCTGACACCCGACCAGATCCGCGACAGTTTCGGCACGCCCTCGTCGATCCCGATCTGGCAATTGCCCGCCTTTATCGACCGGCTGCGCGAGGCGGGTTTTTCCGCGCAGCGCCATCTGGTCTGGCTGCATAGTGAAATCGCACAGCCGGTATTCCTGATGGCGATGGTGATGATCGGGGCCAGTTTCACGATCCGCCACCAGCGCGGCGGGCGCACAGGGCTGGCGGTGATGACAGCCATCTTGCTGGCCTTTGTGATCTATTTTATCCGCAATTTCGCGCAGGTGCTGGGCGAGAACGGGCAATTGCCCGCCGCCTTGGCCGCATGGGCGCCACCGCTGGCGGCGATGGCGCTGTCGCTTGGCATCTTGCTGCATAACGAGGACGGCTGATGCGCTGGCTGGTCCTGATCCTGCTGCTGCTGCCGCAGTTGGCGCGCGCACAGAACGTGGCAACGCTGGTCGCGGATCATGTCACGCTATCGGCCGATGACCGGCTGATCGCCAGCGGCAATGTCGTGGCGTTTTTCGTTGGCACCCGGCTGCGCGCCAGCCAGATCATCTATGACCGCAGCGCCGACCGGCTGATCATCACTGGCCCGATCACCTTGCAGGATGCGGCGGGCGATGTGCTGACCGCTGACAGTGGCGATCTGGACCCACGGCTGGAAAACGGCATCTTGCTGGGGGCGCGCATCGTGCTGGACCAGCAATTGCAACTGGCCGCCAACCAGATCGACCGACGCGACGGGCGGTATTTGCAACTCTATCGCAGCACGGCGTCATCCTGCCGGGTCTGTGGCACCCGCGCGCCTTTGTGGGAAATCCGCGCTGAAAAGGTGACGCATGACACGCTCGAACAACAGCTATATTTCGAAAACGCCACCTTTCTTGTGCGCGGCCTGCCCTTGTTCTGGCTGCCCGCCATGCGCCTACCCGATCCGACACTGGACCGCGCGACGGGGTTCTTGATCCCGCGCCAGCGCAGCACCAGCCAATTGGGCACCGGGATCAAGCTGCCCTATTTCATCACGCTGGGCGATCATGCCGATATGACCCTGTCGCCTTATGTCTCGGCGCAAACGCGCACGATGGAACTGGAACTGCGCCGCGCCTTTGCCAGCGGATCAGTGACGGTTCGCGGTGCGGTCAGCGATGACACGTTGCAAGACGATCTGCGGTCTTATCTGTTCGCCACTGGCGCGTTCAGCCTGCCCGACAACTACAAGCTGCAATTCAATGTCGAAACCGTGTCCGACAAAGCCTATCTGCTGGATTACGATTATGACGACAAAGACCGGCTGGAAAGCGGGCTGAGCCTTGTGCGCGTCACCAACACCAGTCTGAACGAATTGCGGTTCAGCTATTTCCAGACCCTGCGCGAGGTTGAAACCAACGCATCGCTGCCGCCGATCATCGGCGAGGTGCGGCGCGAGGCCCGCATGCAGCCCGGTTTTGGCGGCACGCTGAGCTATGCGACCAGCATCGATACCGCCTATCGCCCCGATACCACCGATGGCAGCGCGGGGCGTGATGTGACCCGCGCAGGCGGGCGCGCGGATTGGCGGCGCGACGTGATCTTGCCGGGCGGGTTTGTGGCCACGGCACAGACCGGCCTGCGCAGCGATATCTATCAGGTGCGCGACGACAGCGCCTATCCCGGCACCGATCTGCGCCTTGTGCCCAGCGGCTTGGCCACCTTGCGCTGGCCGCTCGCGCGGCAGGTGGGGGCGCGGCAGGGGGTGGCGCGGCATCTGATCGAACCCACGCTGACGCTCAGCTGGGCCGCGGTTCATGGCGCATCCCCCCCCAACGAGGACAGCACCCGCAGCGAATTTGACCCCGCCAACCTGTTCGACCGCAGCCGTTTCACCGGGCAGGACGCGGTCGAAACCGGCACCCAATTGGCTGCAGGGCTGACATGGACACGGCTGGGACCGGCGGGCGGCGCGTCGTCGCTAACCTTCGGGCGGGTGTTTCGCGACCGCGCGCAGCCGGATTTCACGCCCTCCTCTGGTCTGGACGGCACGGATTCGGATTGGCTGGTGTCGGGGCAATATACGACAGCGGGCGGGTTCTTGATCGAATTGCGCGGGCTGTTCGACGACGATATCGAAACCACCCGCACCGATGGCCGCGCCCGCTGGAGCAACGAGCGTCTTGCCGTCGGGGCGACCTATATCTGGCAGGGACGCGATCAGGCCGAAAACCGGTTCGACACGATTTCGGAATGGACGCTGGATAGCGGTTTCCAGCTGACCGAGACGCTGCGGATGTCGGCGGATGCGCGCTATAACGTGGCGGCTGACCGGCCGGTGCAGGCAGGCTTGGGTTTCACTTGGCAAAACGAATGTGTGACCCTCGCGGTTTCCGCCTCGCGCCGGTACACGGCATCCACTAGTGTTGATCCGACCACCACTTTTGGGCTAGTCGGATCATTGTCGGGGTTTTCCACCGGTCGGTCCGCCAAAGGCCCCGCCGCCCAATGCCGGCAATGACAAGAAAAGAGGACCGCATGCGTGCATTTTCGACTTGGACTGCCGTTCTGGCGCTGGCGCTGGGCCTTGGTCAGCCTGCGACCGCGCAGAACCAATTTGCCCCCGCGATCACGGTGAACGAACGTGTCATCACGCAATATGAACTGACCCAGCGCATCCGCCTGCTCGAGGTGTTTGGGACCCGTGGCGATATCGCACAGGCCGCGCGTGACGCGCTGATCGCGGACCGGCTCAAGCAGCAGGAAATCGACCGCGTCGGGCTGCAGGTCCCGCCAGAGGCGATCAATGCCGCGCTGGATGAATTCGCGGGCCGTGCCGATATGGATCTGGCGCAATTCAATGCAATGTTGGCACAGAACGGCGTCGATGCTGTCACTTTGCGCGATTTTGTCAGCATCGGCGTCACATGGCGTGAATATGTCCGCGCGCGGTTCAACCGCGAGGTCACCGTGACCGATGCCGATATCGCCCGCGCACAAGGCCAGATCGGCCGCGCCACCAGCGAGATGGAGGTCTTGCTGAACGAAATCATCATCGCCGCCCCGCCAGAGATGGCCGACCGCGCCGCACAGGCCGCCGACCAGATTGCGCAGATGCGGTCCTTTGCCGATTTCGAGGCTGCCGCGCGGCAGGTGTCGGCGCTGCCATCGCGCGACCAGGGCGGGCAGCTGGATTGGTTGCCAATTGCGAATTATCCGCCACAATTGCAAAGCCTAATCCTCGATCTGGACACTGGCGAAGTGACCGAACCGATCATGATCCCCAACGGGATCGCGCTGTTCCAGATGCGTGGCAAGCGCGAGGCCCTGCGCCCCGCCACCGCCCCTGCCAGCATTGATTACGCCGCCTATTTCATTGCCGGTGGCCAGAGCGATGCAGCCCTGCAAATGGCCCGCGATATCGCCAATAATGTCGATACCTGTGATGATTTATACGGTGTCGCGCGCAACCAGCCCGCCGATGTGCTGGACCGCCGCACCCTGCCGCCTGCCGAGATCGCACAGGATATCGCGCTGGAACTCGCCCGGCTTGACCCGAATGAAGTGTCTACCAACCTCACCCGCGATAATGGCCAGACGCTGGTGTTTTTGATGCTGTGCCAGCGCAATGCGGCCGGTGCGGCAGAGACAGACCCCGATGCGCTGCGCAACCAGATCCGCGGGCAACGCCTGACAACGCTGGCCGATGCGCTGGTCGAGGATCTGCGCGCGCAGGCTGTGATCGTCGCACGATGAAACCCATTGCCATCAGCTGCGGCGAACCGGCAGGGATCGGGCCGGAAGTCGCGGCCAAGGCCTGGGCTGCACTGCGCCATGATCTGCCGATGGTCTGGATCGGGGATCCCGCGCATCTGCCTGCTGGCACGCCGGTGCGGGTTGTGGACGACCTGAACGGCATCACCCCTGATGCAATGGCCGTGCTGGCGCGCAATTTCGGCAGCCCCGCTGTCGCAGGCCAGCCCAACCCTGCCCATGCACAAGGCGTCATTGACGCGATTGCCACCGGGGTGGATCTGGTCCGCTCCGGTCAGGCCAGTGCGATCTGTACCGCGCCGATCCACAAGGCCGCGCTGATCGCGGGCGCGGGTTTCGCCTATCCGGGCCATACAGAATATCTGGCGGCATTGGCGGGGGTGGACCGCGTGGTGATGATGCTGGCCTGCGAGGGGCTGCGCGTTGTGCCAGCGACGATCCATATCCCGCTGGCGAAGGTGCCGGAAACACTGACGGCCTCATTGCTGACCGATACGATCCTGATCACCCATGCCGCCCTGCGCCACCAGTTCGGGATTGCGGCCCCCCGCATCGCGGTGGCAGGGCTGAATCCGCATGCGGGCGAGGATGGCAAGATGGGGGATGAGGAGATCACAACCATCACCCCCGTGCTGGACGCGCTGCGCGCCGAAGGCTTGGATATTTCCGGCCCCCATTCTGCCGATACGATGTTTCATGCCGCCGCCCGCGCGCGCTATGACGTGGCGATCTGCATGTATCACGATCAGGCCCTGATCCCGATCAAGACCATCGATTTCGCGGGCGGCGTGAATATCACGCTGGGCCTGCCGTTCATCCGCACCTCGCCCGATCATGGCACGGCTTTTGACATTGCGGGCCTTGGCGTTGCGGACCCTGCGTCAATGATCGCGGCCTTGCGGCAAGCCGAGAGGATGGCAAAAAACGTTGATGCCTCCGGCGGGGATCACCCTGATTTGCCGCAGGCAATTCATGGCGCTCGGAAGATGGCATGAGCGGGATTGACGATCTGCCGCCGCTGCGCGAGGTGATTGCGCGCTATGACCTGGCGCCGAAGAAATCATTGGGTCAGAATTTTCTTCTGGATCTGAACCTGACCGCGCGCATCGCGCGGCTGGCAGGGGATCTGGCGGGGGCCGATGTGCTGGAGATCGGCCCCGGCCCCGGCGGGTTGACGCGCGGCTTGTTGGCGTCCGGCGCGCGCCGGGTGCTGGCGATCGAGAAAGACCCCCGCTGCCTGCCCGCCCTGGCCGAGATAGCCGCCCGCTTTCCGGGCCGTTTGCAGGTGATCGAAGGCGATGCGCTGGCGATTGATCCGCTGGAATATCTGCAAGCCCCGATCAAGGTGGCCGCCAACCTGCCCTATAATGTCGGGACAGAATTGCTGGTGCGCTGGCTGACGCCGCAGGTCTGGCCGCCGTTCTGGGATAGCCTGACGCTGATGTTCCAGCGCGAGGTCGCGGAACGCATCGTGGCCCAGCCCGGTGGCAAAGCTTACGGGCGGCTGGCGCTGCTGGCGCAATGGCGCGCGGATGCGAAAATCGTGATGAACCTGCCGCCCGAGGTGTTCAGCCCGCCGCCCAAGGTGCATTCGGCAGTCGTCCATCTGACCGCCCTGCCCGCGCCGCGCTATCCCGCCGACCCGGCCGTGTTGAACATGGTAGTGGCTGCCGCGTTCAACCAGCGCCGCAAGATGCTGCGCTCGGCGCTGAAATCCGTCAGCCCCGCGATCGAGGATCATTTGCAAGAGGTCGGCATCAAGCCGACAGAACGCGCCGAACAGGTCGGGCTAGAGGCGTTTTGTGCGCTGGCGCGCAGCCTGAAAGCCGCGCGCTAGGGTCTATTCGGCAGCTTCGGGCGTTGTTGCAGCGCCGTCGCGGTTGTCGGGGCGCGGCTTGCGCGGGGCGCGGGGCTTGCGCGCACGCTGTTGCGGCTTTTCTTCGGGGGTTTCGACCAGACCCGTATCGGGGCCTTGCGCGCCCAGATCATCGGTCTCGCGCGGGTCGGGGCGCTCAACGGCAGCAGGCTGGTCATTGCCGGCTTGTTCTTGTGCCTGCATCCGGTCGTTGCGTTCCTTGTCGCGCTCAGCCTGCCGTTCGCGGTTCTGCGCTTCGAGCTCGTCGCGGCGCTGGTCAACCTCGCGCTGCGCTTCGGCCAGAAGACGGGTGTAATGTTCAGCATGCTGGGCAAAGTTTTCCGCATTCACCCGGTCATTGGACAATTGCGCATCGCGGTGCAGCTGGTTGTATTTTTCAATGATCTGCTGGGGCGTGCCGCGCACCTTGCCATCGGGTCCCGAGCTTTCGAAAACGCGGTTGATGATGTTTCCGCCCGAAGGACGTGGCGTGCGGTTCTTGTTGCGCGACCGTGACTTGGATGATCTCATTGATATGCTTTCGAGCCTTTGGCAGACCTTGCGCTGGCGCTGTATCGCGCAGCGGCGCGTCATTGATGTGGTGGCCTTGGAATGTTTTGGCAACTGATCGGAGAGAGAATAATACTCTCATACCCATCCGATACACCGCACTAAGCATGGCAGGCCCGGCAAGACAAGTCAAAATTGCCGTCACCTGCCAGAATAGCGGCCAAGCGCCGCGATCAGGCCGCAGCTGCGCCCCAGCGCCCGGCGACCCCGCGGTCGCGTCCGTCCAGATCGGGGATCACGCGCAGGCCGGTGAACCCCGCCTCGCGCAACAGGGCGCTGACATCTGACGCCTGTGTCGGCCCGATTTCCACGATCAACCGACCGCCCGGTGCCAGATGCGCCCCTGCCCCCGCGGCGATGATCCGGTAGCACGACAGCCCGTCAGCACCGTCGGTCAGGGCCAGATGCGGCTCGTGCAGGCGCACCTCGGGTTGCAGGCCGGCCATTTCGGTTGCGGCGATATAGGGCGGGTTCGACACGATCAGATCAAAGCTGCCAGTGACGGCGGTGAACCAGTCGGACCTGACCAATGTCGCGCGCTGATCCAGCCCAAGCGCGCTGCGGTTTTGCGCCGCCACCGCCAATGCGGCATCCGACAGATCGACGCCCAGCCCTGTCGCCTGCGGACGCGCCGCCAGCAGCGACAACAAGATGCAGCCCGATCCGGTGCCAAGGTCCAGAACATGCGCGAAAGGGTCTGCCAAAGCCGCTGTCACGATGGCTTCAGTGTCAGGGCGCGGGTCCAGCACATCGGGTGTCACGATGAAGCGGTGGTCATAAAAGTCGCGGTAGCCCAGCAGATGCGACAACGGCGCGCGCGCGGCACGGCGCGCCACGAGCGCGGCAAAATGCGCGCTATCCCCTGTCACATGCGCCCAGATCAGGCGCGATTCGTGACCGGGGTCCCCGACCCCGGCTGCGCCAAGCTGCGCATGACCCTGATCCATGGCCGCCTGATCTGCCGCCGTCATATCCCAGAACCGCCCGCCTGCGAAAAATCCGCTCACGCGCCCATCTCGGCCAAAAGCGCCGCCTGCGCTTCGGATTGCAGCGCGTCGATGATCGTATCCAGATCGCCCGCCATCACCTGCCCCAGCGAATAAAGTGTGAGGTTGATCCGGTGATCGGTCAGCCGCCCTTGGGGGAAATTATAGGTGCGGATACGCTCAGATCGGTCGCCCGACCCGACCTGCGCTTTGCGATCGGCCGATCTTTCGCCATCGATCCGCTGGCGTTCCAGATCGAACAGCCGCGTTTTCAGCACTTGCATCGCGATTTCACGGTTGCGGTGCTGCGATTTTTCCGCGCTGACCACGATCAAGCCGGTCGGGATATGCAAGATCCGCACCGCCGAATCGGTGGTGTTGACATGCTGGCCGCCCGATCCGCTGGCGCGCATCGTATCGATGCGCAGGTCATTCGGATTGATCTGGATATCAACATCCTGCGCCTCGGGCAGCACGGCGACGGTGGCGGCGGATGTATGGATGCGCCCGCCGCTTTCGGTTTCGGGCACGCGCTGGACACGGTGAACACCGCTTTCGTATTTCAGCCGGGCGAACACACCTTCGCCCGCGACACGCGCCACGACTTCCTTGATCCCGCCCAATTCGGTCTGGCTCTGCTCGAGGATCTCGAAGCGCCAGCCCATGTTTTCGGCATAGCGTTGATACATCCGCAACAGATCGCCCGCAAAAAGCGACGCCTCGTCCCCGCCGGTGCCAGGGCGGATTTCGAGCAAGGCAGGGCGCGCATCGGCGGCATCTTTCGGCAGCAGCGCCAGTTGCACGGCATGCTCGGATGCGGCCAGCGCGGCCTTCAGCTCCGGCAGCTCATCTTCGGCCAGCGCGCGCATTTCGGGGTCTTTGAGCAACGCCTGCGTATCAGTCATCTGCGCCAACAGGTCCTTATAGGCGGTCACCGTGTCCACCACGGGGCGCAATTCGGCATATTCGCGCCCAAGGGCCGCGATATCCCCGCCATGAGCGGCATCCGACATCTTGGCTTCCAGAAACCGGAAACGGTCGATGATCTGTTCGATTTTGTCAGCGGCTATCATGGCGCCCCGATTGGCCGATCAAGGGGCCGTGGTCAAGGGGCCAAGCTGGTCCAGCCAATCCAGCACCCGCGCGCGGTTCACCCCCATATCCGCTTGACCAAAGGTCAGACGGCCATGGATTACCAGCAAATCGCCCTGCACCGCGACGGTTGTGTGGTCGGGAAAACCCCAGATCAGTGACCGTGTCTGATAGGTCATCATCCCCGCATCCACACTGCCCGCGATGGCCCGCGTGCGCGGTGTGGCGCGCGCGATGGTGTCAATCGCAGCCAGTACCTGCGCTGGGTCAGCGGTGATCTGGCGGACCGCCATGAACCCGCCGGTGGCCATCACATCGCCCGCAGATGCAACCGCGGCGATCTGATGCCAACGCGCAGCATCGGTCGGGGCAAGACGCACATAGGCCATCAGCCCAAGGATCACGATGCCCAGAACCACCAAGGCGCGGACCATGATGGTCAGCATCGGACAGCACTTTGCGCCATGAGCACACAGCACAAGCATCGTATACACACAGAAAATAACATCACTTTTTCCTTTTGTTCCAAAGCGCCAGACAGCAAAGCTCCATCGCCACATGCGCACCGGCAATCGCCGTAGCCCCGGTGGTGTCATAGGGCGGCGAGACTTCGACAATATCACCGCCTACCATATTGATCCCCGCCAGATCGCGCAAAATCGCCGCCGCCTGCCAACTGGCCAACCCACCCCAGACCGGCGTGCCGGTGCCAGGCGCAAAGGCCGGGTCCAACGCGTCGATGTCAAAGGTTACATAGGCCGGATGATCCGCCACGATCCCGCGCACCTCGGCCACGACATCGGCGACACCGCGTTCATGGCAGGACCGCGCATCGATGTAACGCATGCCCATATAATCATCACATTCGGTGCGGATGCCGATCTGGACCGAGCGCGCCGGGTCCACCAGACCCAGCTTGACCGCCTTGTACATGAACGTGCCATGATCAATCCGCGCCATATCATCATCGAACCACAGATCCGAATGCGCATCAAACTGGATTACCGACAGCGGCCCGTATTTTGCGGCATAGGCACGCAGGATCGGCAGGGTAATGAAATGATCGCCACCCAAGGTCACGCTGGCCGCCCCTGCGCCCAGAATCCGCGCGATATGCGCCTCGACCAGCGCCGGCACGCCCGCCACATTGGCGTAATCAAACGCCATATCGCCGTAATCTACGATGGAAAATTCCGACAAAGGATCAAACCCGTCCCAGCCATAAGGCGGATCATAGGGCTGCAAACACGACGCCTCGCGGATCGCGCGCGGACCAAAGCGCGCACCGGGGCGATGGGTGACCGCCTGATCAAACGGCACGCCCGTCACCGCCAGATCAACCCCTGTCAGGTCCTTGGTATAGGCCCGGCGCAAAAACGACACCGCCCCGCCAAAGGCATTCTCGAACGCCAGACCGCGCCGGTCCTGCCGTGTAAAGGCCAGATCAACCTGCCCTTTCGCATCTTCCAAAGCCATTCTTCACACCTTCTTATTTCCAAAAATACTCCCGCCGGAGGCATCAAAGGTATCACGCGACCGGCAAGGCACGCTCGACAATGCGGGCAAAGAACGACGCACCCACCGGCGACAGCGCATCATCGAAATCATACCCCGGATGATGCAGCCCGGCCGTGTCCCCATTGCCAACAAACAGATAGGCCCCGGGGCGCTGGTGAAGCATATAGGCGAAATCCTCGGCCCCCATTTCAGGGGCGGCATCCGCAACGACATCGGCCGAAATCTCGCGCGCGACGTCGGCGGCAAAGGCGGTCTTGTCGGGATCATTGACTGTCGCGGGATAGCCGATCTCGTAATCCAGCGTCGCCGTGACGCCATAGGATGCGGCCTGCCCTGCCACGATCCCCTCCAGACGGTCCCTGACCATGGCCTGCACCGCAGGATCGAATGTGCGCACCGTGCCGTTGATATAGCCGGTATCGGGGATCACATTATCCACCGTGCCAGTGTGGATCTGCGTGACCGAGACGACCAGCTGGTCAAAGGCGAAATGGTTGCGGCTGACGATGGTCTGGATCGCGCTAACGATCCCCACGCAAGCAACCACCGGATCAGCGGTGTCATGCGGCATGGCCCCATGGCCACCGCGCCCTTTGACATGGATATGGAACGTGTCCACCGCCGCCATGATCGGGCCGGGGGTGGTGTAAAACGCCCCCACAGCCGTGCCGGGGGCATTGTGCAGGGCGTAAACCTCGGCCACGTCGAATGTATCAAGGATCCCTGCGTTAACCATCACCTCTGCACCGCCACCGGCCTCTTCGGCGGGCTGGAAAATCAGCGCGACACGGCCTGCAAAATTGCGCGTCTCGGCCAGATATTTTGCCGCCCCCAGCAGCATGGTCGTATGTCCGTCATGGCCGCAGGCATGCATCGCGCCCTTGACGGTGGATGCGTAATCCAGCCCCGTCACCTCCTCCATCGGCAGCGCATCCATATCGGCACGCAGCCCAATGGTGCGGCCCGCACCCTGCCCGTTGATGATGGCGACAATGCCGCTGGTGGCGATTCTCTCGTGGATTTCATCGACCCCGAAATCACGCAGCTTTTGCGCGACAAAGGCCGCCGTCTGGTGGCAATCGAACTGTAATTCGGGATGCGCGTGCAGGTGCCTGCGCCAGCCTGTCATCTCTGCGGTGAAATCGGCGATACGGTTGATGACGGGCATGGGATGGTGCTTTCCTTGACTTGGCAATAGGGTCAGTTGATCCCAAGTTGAAGGTGGCTGCAATGGCGCAAGATGCCCTGATCCATGACCCTGACGGCGGTATGCCGCGTCTTTTGGAAATCATGCGCCGGTTGCGCGACCCGGCCACGGGCTGTCCTTGGGATATCGTGCAGGATTTCGACACGATCGCGCCCTATACGATCGAAGAAGCCTATGAGGTCGCAGATGCCATCGCCCGCGCCGATTGGCCCGACCTCGAAGGCGAATTAGGCGATCTGTTGCTGCAAACCGTCTATCACGCGCAAATCGGGGCCGAGGCCGGGCATTTCACCTTTGATAGCGTGGTGCGCAATATCGCCGACAAGATGGTCGCGCGCCATCCGCATGTCTTTGGCGATCACAACCGCGACAAAACGGCCGACCAGCAGGTCGCCGATTGGGAAAAGATCAAGGCCGCCGAGCGCGCAGACCGCGCGCAGGGCGGTGTGCTCGACGGGGTGGCGCTTGGGCTGCCGGCGCTGATGCGCGCGGTCAAACTGCAAAAACGCGCCGCGCGGGTCGGGTTCGACTGGCCCGACACATCGCATGTGCTGGACAAGATCATCGAGGAAGCAGGCGAGCTTGTCGCCGCGCGCGACACCATGACCCAGACCGAAATCACCGATGAAATGGGCGATCTGTTATTCGTGCTGGCCAATTTGGCGCGCCATCTGGGTGTCGACCCAGAGGCGGCGCTGCGCGGCACCAATGAAAAATTCACCCGCCGTTTCAGAGGGATCGAAGCCACATTGGCCGCACAGGGCAAAACCCCCGCCGATAGCGACCTTGCCGAAATGGATGCGCTGTGGGACGCGCAAAAGGCGCTCGAAAAGGGCCGAAAATAGCCCGACTAAAATATTCAGGTATTGACCCAAGTAAAAGAGTCGGGTTTACAGGCGCCAGTTCAACCAAGGAGTCTTCCCATGAACCTGCGTCACATCCTTTTGGCCAGCACCTGTGCCGCCATCGCCGGGCCTGCCATCGCCGATGTCAATATCTACACCACCCGTGAACCCGTCCTGATCCAGCCGGTCATGGATGCGTTCACCGCCGAAACCGGCATTGCCGTGAACCTGTCCTACATTGATGACGGTCTGGTCGAGCGTCTGACCGCCGAAGGCGCGCGTTCGCCCGCCGATCTGGTGATGACAGTCGATATCGCCAACCTTAAGCAGATCGTTGATGCCGGTGTGGTGCAGGCGGTGGAAAGCGATGTTCTGAACGCGGCGATCCCTGCCGAGCTGCGCTCGGACGAAAACCTGTGGTTCGGCCTGACCACCCGCGCACGGATTATCTACGCCTCGAAAGACCGCGTGGCCGATGGCGAAGTCACCACCTACGAAGACCTGACCAGCGACAAATGGGAAGGTCGGATCTGTTCGCGTTCCGGCCTGAACAATTACAGCCTTGCACTTCTGTCTGCGGTGATCGCGCACAAAGGCGAAGACGGCGCGCGTGAATGGGCCGCTGGCCTGCGCGAAAATCTGGCCCGCAAGCCCGAAGGCAACGACCGCGCGCAGGTCCGCGCGATCTGGGCCGGTGAATGTGATATCAGCCTTGGCAATACCTATTACATGGGCGGCATGTTGGCCGATCCCGAACAGCAGGAATGGGCCAATTCCGTGCGCATCATTTTCCCGACATTCGAAGATGGCGGCACCCATGTGAACGTGTCCGGTGTGGCCATGACGCAATCCGCCCCCAACCGTGACGAAGCCGTGCAATTGATGGAATTCCTTGTCTCGCCAGACGCGCAGGCGATCTATGCGGAAACCAACCACGAATATCCTGTGCTGGCAGGTGCGGCGCGGTCCGAACTGGTATCCAGCTGGGGTGAATTCACGCCAGATACGGTCGATCTGAACGCACTGGCCGCGAACCGTCCGGTATCTGTGCGGATCACCGAAGAAGTGAATTTCGACGGCTAACGCCGATAAGAAAAGCTGGGGGGCTGTCGGCCCCCCAGACCCCCCGAGGATTAACGTCAAATCGCGCTTTGCGCGAATTGACGGGCTCGGAAGATGGGGGTTTCCATTTCGATAATGTTTCGGCAGGTTTTGCCGTAACGGGGGGAATGGATGGATATTTCAACAGCAGTGGTGATTGTGACGGGCGGCGCATCCGGTCTGGGGGCGGCGACGGCGCAGGCCTTTGTGGCCGCAGGCGCGCAGGTGACGATCTTTGATCGCGATCCGGCGGGTGCAGATTTTGCAGCGCAGATAGGCGCAGGATTCGCGCAGGTCGATGTCACCGATGAGGCCAGCGTGAGCGCGGGGTTGGATCAGGTCGCGGGTCTGAATGTTGTGGTCAATTGCGCAGGCATCGCCACGGCCGAAAAGACGCTGGGCCGCGATGGCCCGCACCGGCAGGACAGCTTTGCACGCACGATCGACATCAATCTTTGTGGCACGTTCAATGTCGCGCGCCTTGCCGCCGCACGCATGGCGCAGGGGGGCGTGATCATCAACACGGCCTCTGTCGCGGCGTTTGACGGGCAAAAGGGCCAGGCCGCCTATGCCGCGTCCAAGGCGGGCATCGCCGGTCTGTCCTTGCCCATGGCGCGCGATCTGGGGCGCAATGGCATCCGCGTGATGGCCATCGCGCCGGGGATTTTCCGCACGCCGATGCTGGTATCACTGGGCGAAGATGTGATGGCAGGGCTGGCCAAGGATGTCATTTACCCTGCCCGTCTGGGCGATCCGGCAGAATTTGCCGCATTGGCGCGGTTCATCGTGGAATGCGATTACCTTAACGGCACCACGATCCGGCTGGACGGCGCGTTGCGGATGCCGTGATCAGCCTGCGGCTTTTTCTTCCAGCGCCAGCCATTCGTCTTCGGCATCCGACAGCTGCATCTGCCGCGCGATCAATGCATCGGTGGCCTTGGCGAATTTCACCGGATTGTCAGTGAACAGCGCCGGATCGGCGAGCAATTCTTCCAGCTTGCCGATTTCCGCTGTCAGAGTGGCGATCACCCCGGGCAGCGCGTCAAGCCGGTGTTTTTCGGTAAAGGACAGCCCGCCGCTGGTTTTCTTTTCGGCCGGTTTGTCTTTTTTTGCCAAAGGCTTGGTGGCTGTGGCGCTTTCGGTGAAATCGCCGCCGCGCTGGTCGCGGTAATCCGTCCAACCGCCCGGATAGACGACGGCCTGCCCATTGCCTTCCATCGCGATGGTGGTCGTCGCCACGCGGTCCAGAAAATCGCGGTCGTGGCTGACCAGCAGGACCGTGCCGTCATAATCGCCCAGGATGTCCTGCAACAGATCCAGCGTTTCGATATCCAGATCATTGGTCGGTTCGTCCAGCACCAACAGGTTGCTTTCGCGCGCCATCAGCCGTGCCAGCAACAGCCGCGCCTTTTCACCGCCCGACAGCGACCTGACCGGCGCGCGCGCCTGTGCTTCGTCAAACAGAAATTCCTTGAGGTATCCCACCACATGTTTGGGTGTGCCGCGCACCATGATCTGGTCGGATTTGCCCGACACCCCCAATTCAGGGTCAGAGGCAAGGTTTTCCCACAATGTCATATCGGGGTTCAGCGCCGCACGGGTCTGGTCAAAGACCGCGATATCGAGTTTCGTGCCAAGCTTGACCTGCCCTGCATCCGGTTCAACCTGACCCAGCAACATCTTGATCAAAGTGGTTTTTCCGACACCATTGGGCCCGACAAAGGCGATCCGGTCACCGCGCTGCACAGTCAGGTCCAGCCCCTGCACAATGCTTTTGCCGTCAAAGGATTTGCTCAGACCGAAACATTCCACGACCTTGCGCCCCGATGTGGACCCGCCGTCAAACGCCATCGCCGCCGTGCCTTGACGCCGGATCTGCCCCGCCTTTTCGGCGCGCAGATCCTGCAAGGCCCGCAGACGGCCCTGGTTGCGGGTCCGGCGCGCGGAAATACCTTCGACGGCCCATCGCGCCTCGGCCTTGATCTTGCGGTTGAGTTTGTGGCGCTGCTGGTCTTCGTCTTCCCAGATCTTGTCGCGCCATTCCTCGAACGCATCGAACCCCTGTTCGGCGCGCCGCACAGCGCCACGGTCGATCCACAATGTCGCCCGCGTCAGCGCGCGCAAAAACGCGCGGTCATGGCTGATCAGCACAAAGGCGGCGCGGGTCTGCTTGAGTTCGTTTTCCAGCCAGGCGATGGCTTCGATATCCAGATGGTTGGTCGGCTCGTCCAGCAACATTAGCTCTGGGGCTTCGGCCATCAGCTTGGCAAGTGCCGCACGGCGGCGTTCCCCGCCAGATGCGGTGGCAACAGCACCGTCAGGGTCGAATTTCAGCCCTTCGGCGACCATATCAACCTTATAGGCTTCCTCTGGCGGCAGGCCAGAGGAAGCATATTCACCCAAAGTGGCGAACCCCTCCATCGTTGGGTCCTGTTCCATATAGCCGACCTGCACGCCGGGCGATGCAACGCGGGTGCCGCTGTCAGGCAGAACAAGGCCCGCCATCACCTTCATCAAGGTGGATTTGCCCGATCCGTTGCGCCCGACAAGCGCCACACGGTCGCCCGGCTGGATCACCAGCGACAGGTCGGCAAAAACAGGATCGCCGCCAAAAGTCAGGGCGATATCGGAAATCTGGAGAAGGGGTGCGCGTGCCATGCCCGCCTGCTATTGCGTGGCTTGCGCCAGCGCAAGGGGTTTCAACGCGCGCCCATCACCGCGCGCAAGGCGCGGGCGCGCGCCGGTGGCACGGCGGCGATATCAAGGCAGGTAAACACATGCAGCGTGTTCATCTGCCGGTCCACCACGGCGTGATCGCTGACCCAGCCGCCCATCGCCAGATAGGATCGCAACAGCGATGGCAGCGGGGCTGTGCCATCGCCCTGCCCGATCAGGGCCACAGTCTCGGGGGCTTTGACGCCGGGGCGCAGATGCGCAGGCCCCTGATGCTGGGCCGCCAGCCGCGCGAAACCCGTGCCATACAGTGCAGGATCGGTGCCGGTGAAACTGGTGCAGCCCATCATAATCTGCACGCCGTGGTCATCCACGAGCTGCGCAAGCGCGCCCCAGGCCACGCGCACGACATCGGCGTCCAGCACATCGGCGGCGATGCAAAACCGGCCCATTTCCATCATCGGGGCTTGCTGTGCGGCCAGGCCGGACAGGTCGTAAAACTGCGCCGCATAGCTTTGCGCGACATCCGCGCCCTGTTCCATCAACATGATCCGCGCGGCGGCAACCAACCGGCCTGCCGCATCCTCGATCATCAGATGGCGGCAGCGCGCGTCAAAAGCATCGCTGTCCAGACCGGGCTTGCCGAAAAAACACGCGTGCCGCAGCTGCTGACACGCGGCCAGATCTGCAGGCGCTGTTGCCAGACGGGTGCGGTACCGGCCGATTTCGAATGCGATTGTCATGGCCTGCCTTGGCGATTGCATGCTGGTGCCCTACCTTATGCGCAACAGACGAAAAAGGAATATGACATGGATAAGATCATCAAGACGGATGCCGAATGGCGCGCACAGCTGTCCGATCTGGCCTATAAGGTCACGCGCAAACACGGGACCGAACGTGCGGGCACGCATGATGATTTCCCCAAGGATAACGGCACCTATCTGTGCATTTGCTGTGGGGCGCCCTTGTTCGACCAAAGCGCCAAATTCGAAAGCGGCACAGGCTGGCCATCGTTTTATCAGCCTATCGACCCCGCACAGGTCGAAGAATCGGTGGACCGGGGGTTTTTCATGACCCGCACCGAAGTGCATTGCGCCCGCTGCGATGCGCATCTTGGCCATGTCTTTCCTGATGGGCCGGCCCCAACCGGGCTGCGGTATTGCATGAACGGTGTCGCGCTTGGCTTTGAACCTGCGGATTAAAACCCGCCGCCCTCCGCGCCAAGAAAACTGCCCGCGTCGATCCGGCCAAACGAGCCGAGCAGCTGTTCCAGCACCCCGATATCCTCGATCCCGTCATCGGTGACACGGCGGTCCAGTTGCACGATCCGCCCGTCCTGCAACGAATAGCGGGTGACGTTGCGCACGCGCTCGGCGCTATCAAAGCGCACGGCAATGACCGTGCGGTCTACCTCTTTGGGGGCAAAAGGACCGATGCGGTCGAACTGGCTGGCGACATAATAGATCGTATCACTGCGCATCCCGCCATCCGATGTAGGCGCACCAAACAGGGTCACGACATCGGCCCGCGTGGTCTGGCCGATCTGGACCTGCGCCAATTCGCGCGCATCGGGGGCAAAACCGTTGAACCGGGTCATCGGCGTGCAGGCCGTGACTGCCACCACCGCCGCCACAAACCCAGAGACCCGCAGGCTGGCGCGCAGTTTGATCATGTTCATGTCAGGCCCCTTGCTTTGGCATCCGATGCCTTTTATCCCCCCTACAACACCACCCGCCCCTGATCAAGAATCGAAAGCAGCCTTGCCCCAGATGCCACAGTCACTCTTGCGGTTGGCCGATCTTGCCGCGTCGCGCGGGACCAGCTTTGCGCTGACCCCCGATGCGGCTGAACGCCATGCCATCGCCGATACGCTCGGGATCGTGGGCATCAAGAAACTGCGCTTTGCAGGCACGCTGACCCCGCAAGGGCGCAAGGATTGGGTGCTGAGCGCAGATTTGGGCGCGACCGTGGTGCAGGATTGCGTCGTCACCCTTGACCCCGTCACCAGCCGGATCGACGAAACATTGACGCGCCAATACCTGTCCGACCTGCCAGAGCTGACCGGCACCGAGGTTGAAATGCCCGAGGATGACACAGCCGAACCGCTGCCCGACACAATCGACCTTTACGCCGTGCTGACCGAGGCGCTGGCGCTGGCGCTGCCGCTTTATCCACGCGCAGCAGGGGCCGCATTGGAGCAAACAATCTATACCGAAAAAGGCGTCACACCGCTGACCGATGAAGCGGCCAGACCTTTCGCAGGGTTGGGCGCGCTGCGTGACAGCCTGAAAGACACCGACGACTAAAGCGCCCTTCTTTCACCATCATTGTCGTAAAAATATCCCCGCCGGGGGCCTCAACTGTGGCGCAGCCACAGGCAGACCCAGGCAAATCAGGCAAAAAAGGGTTGCGCCGGGCGTTTATCGCAGTATTTAAGCGGCCTCTTTCACACTGCGTCTCGACAGGGCTGCCAGATTGGCGTAGACGCCCCCAAGATGCACAAATCAGGGCCGCGCGCCCGACTATCATAGGGTTCCGTCATGGCCGTCCAGCAGAATAAAGTTTCCAAATCCCGCCGCAACAACCGGCGCGCGCACGACTCGCTTGTCGCTGCAAATCCAAACGAATGCGACAACTGCGGTGAAATGAAGCGTCCGCATCACGTTTGCCCGTCCTGCGGCCATTACGCGACACGCGAAGTCGTCGCCTCCGTGACCGAGGTCGATCTGGACGAAGACGCAGCATAAGCTGTAACGCAGGCACAACAGCATGATACAGCGCCAGACGGGATCAGTCTCGACACCGGCCAATGTGCTTTCTGTTGATGCCATGGGTGGTGACAAAGGGCCTGCAACCGTGGTTGCGGGCCTTTCGAAGTTTCTGAACGCCACACCCGGCGCGCATGCCTTGCTGCATGGCCCCAAGGCGGAACTTGACCCCTTGGTCGCATCCCACAATATCGCGGCCCGCGTGACGGTGCATGACGCGTCCGATGTCGTAAAGATGTCGGACAAGCCCAGCCATGTGCTGCGGCATGGCAAGAAAACATCCATGTGGTCGGCGATTGACGCCGTGCGCGACGGTCAGGCCGCGGTGTGCATATCCTGCGGCAATACAGGTGGGTTGATGGCGCTGTCGATGCTGCGCCTGCGCAAGGCCGAAGGCGTGAACCGCCCTGCCATTGCCTGCCTGTGGCCATCGCGCAATCCGGCCGGTTTCAACGTGATGCTGGATGCCGGTGCCGATATTCGCGCCGATCAGGATGATTTGCTGACCTATGCGCTGATGGGGGCCGCCTATGCGCGCAACGGGCTGGATATCGCGCGCCCGCGCGTCGGCCTGCTCAACGTCGGGACCGAGGAACATAAAGGCCGCGCCGAGCTCAAGGTCGCACATGAGCTGATCGCGCGCGCCGCCGACAAGGGCGAGTTTGATTATGTCGGATTCGTCGAAGGCGGTGATCTGCCCTCCAACAAGGTCGATGTCATCGTCACCGACGGGTTCACCGGCAATGTCGCGCTGAAAACCGGCGAAGGCACAGCGACGCTGGTCAGCGAATTGTTGCGCGGCGCGATGATGGGCAATCCTTTGTCGATGCTGGGTGCCTTGCTCGCGCGCGGGTCCTTGCGCCGCCTGCGCAAACGGATCGACCCGCGGCGGGTGAATGGCGGCGTGTTTCTGGGGCTGAACCAGACCGTGATCAAAAGCCATGGCTCCGCCGATGCGACAGGCGTCGCCGCCGCGCTGCATCTGGCCTACCGGCTGGGGCAGACCGGCTTTTCGGACAAACTGGCGGCGCGGGTTGCATCCGCCGCCGCACTTGCCCAAGATCAGGGCCAAGAAAGTGCCGCCGAAGCGGGCAGCAACAACACAGGCGATTAACACGATGACACGGCGCGCAGTGGTCAGGGGCATCGGGCATTACCTGCCCGACAGGATCGTTCCCAACAGCGAGTTTGAAAAGACGCTGGACACATCCGACGAATGGATCAAAACCCGTTCAGGTATCGAAAGGCGGCATTTCGCGGCCGAAGGCCAGACCACGTCCGACCTTGCGATCCATGCCGCCAAGGCCGCGCTGGCCATGGCTAGAATCGCCCCCAATGACATTGATGCCATCGTTCTGGCGACATCGACATCCGACCTGACGTTTCCGTCCACGGCGACGATGGTGCAACATGCGATTGGAAATACCACAGGCTATGCCTTTGATATTCAAGCGGTTTGCGCAGGATTCGTTTATGCGATGTCAACCGCCAACGCGCTGATCACATCAGGCCAGGCCAATACCGTCATGGTGATTGGCGCGGAAACCTTCAGCAAGATCCTCGATTGGACCGACAGGGCCACCTGCGTGTTGTTCGGGGATGGTGCTGGCGCGCTGATCCTGTCGGCCGAAGACGGCGACGGCAGCACTGCTGACCGGGGTATCCTGTCTGTCGATCTGAATTCGGACGGCCGTTACAGGGATATGTTGTACGTTGATGGTGGTGTCTCGACCCAGACGACCGGCGTCGTGCGCATGGAAGGCCGCGAGCTGTTTCGCCATGCCGTCGAAAAACTGGCCCAGACCGCCGATACCGCCCTGCACAAAGTCGGGCTGACCGCCGATGACGTGGCCTGGGTCGTGCCGCATCAGGCCAATATCCGCATCATTCAGGCCACGGCCAAGAAACTGGGCGTCGGCATGGACCGTGTGGTCGTCACTGTACAGGACCATGGCAATACATCCGCCGCCTCGATCCCGCTGGCGCTGTCTGTTGGCGTGGCCAATGGTCAGATCAAGCGCGGTGATCTTGTCGTCACCGAGGCGATTGGCGGCGGTCTGGCATGGGGGTCGGTGGTACTGCGCTGGTAAGATCGGAAATGGCCGATTCTGCCTTGCATAACCCTGTTCCAAGCCCTTGTTATTGACTCTGAAATTGGCCCGCTCCAATGTAGTGCGAAATCGCGGGGAAACGATCTATGGCGGATAAGACACTGACACGCATGGACTTGGCTGAAGCTGTCCATAACGAAGTGGGCCTGTCGCGCAACGACAGCGCCGATCTGGTGGAAAGCGTGCTAACGCATGTATCCGATTCGCTGGTGGCGGGGGATACGGTCAAGATTTCATCCTTTGGCACCTTTGCCGTGCGCGACAAGGCCGCCCGCGTCGGGCGCAACCCCAAGACCGGCGAAGAAGTCCCGATCAATCCGCGCCGCGTGCTGACCTTTCGGCCATCACATCTGATGAAGGATCGCGTCGCATCCGGCAATAAGTCCTGATCCATGGTGAAAGCCCGCGAAGCCTTTCGCACGATATCCGAAGTGGCGGAATGGTTGGACACGCCCACCCATGTGCTGCGCTTTTGGGAAACCAAGTTCAGCCAGATCCGCCCTGTCAAAGGGGCAGGTGGCCGGCGCTATTACCGCCCCAGCGACATGGATCTTTTGGCCGGTATCAAGCAATTGCTGCATGAAGACGGGCTGACCATCAAAGGCACCCAGAAACTGCTGCGCGACAAGGGCGTGAAATACGTCGCCATGCTGGGGCCGCGCGTGGACGGCGGATCGGATGACACGGAGCTGTCCGAGGATGCTCTGCTGGCCGACCAAGGCGATGCGGTGCCGGACCTGGACGATATGCTGCCAGATCAGATGGATCAGCTGCTTGAACCGGTGACACAGATTGTGCCGCCGCCGCTGGCCGCGCCAGCTGCACCACCGCAGCCCCTGCAAACGGCCCTGCCCTTCGATGATATCGCACCGCCGCGCCTTGCCGTCTTTCCGGCACCGCCCAGCGAGTTGCCGGATGTTCCCGCCCGCCTGATCGGGCGTGCGCCGCTGCATGCGGGGGCCTTGCACGCACAGGCGGCCCGTATCGCGCCGGTGTTGGCGCGGCTTGACGCGGTCCGCGACCGGATGCGGCACGGCTGAACAGCACCTGCGCCAAAAAGATTTCGAGCCTCCGGCGGGGATATTTTGGCTAGGATGATGATGCTTTTCGGGCTTGTTCCTGCGCCAGATTCCAGTATGAACACGCCTAGTCGGGCTATAGCGCAGCCTGGTAGCGCGTCCGTCTGGGGGACGGAAGGTCGCAGGTTCGAGTCCTGCTAGCCCGACCAATACGGCGTTTCAGGACAGACCTGAAACAACACCTTTCGCCTGTGCGCGATGCGAAAGGCCGCGATAGGGAAGCAGTTTTTCCCAAACGCTTATCATCGCCCGCTTGCGTTTACGCGCAGCGGGCGTTTTGGTATCTGCAAGGGCCAAGGGGATGATTTTCATGCAAAACGGTGTTCTGGCAGACCATCAGATCCGCGCGCTGATCGCGCAGGGTGCGATCCGTGCCAGCGCCCCGATCGACGCGGGTCAGGTGCAGCCTGCCTCGCTTGATCTGCGGCTGGGGGCCATAGCCTACCGCGTGCGCGCATCATTTCTGGCAGGGCGCAGCCGGACGGTGACCGAACGGCTGGCGGATTTCCAGATGCATGCGATTGATCTGACCGGCGGGGCCGTGCTGGAAAAAGGCTGCGTCTATGTTGTCCCCTTGATGGAAAGTCTTGCGCTGCCGGCGGGGATGACGGGGGCGGCCTCGGCGAAATCATCCATCGGGCGGCTGGATCTGCTGACACGCATCATCACCGATCACGGTGTCGAATTCGACCGCGTGCCTGCCGGATATGACGGCCCGCTCTTTGTCGAGATTTGCCCGCGGTCGTTTTCGGTCGTGGCCCAGCCCGGCCAGATGCTGAACCAGATCATCTTCCGCCAGGGCAAGACCATCATGTCCGACGAGGACCTGCGCGCCTTGCATGCCACAACCCCCATCGTGTCGGGTGATCCGGTGATTTCCGATGGCTTGGGCTTTTCGGTCGATCTGCGCCCCGAGGCGGGCAATCTGGTCGGCTACCGCGCCAAGCCGCATACCGGCGTGATTGATCTGGCCAAGCTGAACCATTACGACCCCACCGAGTTTTGGGAACCAGTGCATACCGATACCGGCTGGATCATCCTTGATCCGGGGGCGTTTTACATCCTTGTCAGCCGCGAGGCGATTGTCATCCCGCCGATGCAGGCCGCCGAAATGGCCCCCTATCTGGCGATGGTGGGCGAATTCCGCGTGCATTACGCGGGCTTTTTCGACCCCGGTTTCGGCTATGCTGCCGCAGGCGGGGCCGGATCACGCGGGGTGCTGGAGGTGCGCTGTCACGAGGCCCCTTTCGTGCTGGAGCACGGGCAGGTCGTGGGGCGGCTGGTTTATGAACATATGGCCGCCCTACCCGCAGCTTTGTACGGGCAGGCGATCCAGTCCAATTATCAAGGACAGGGGCTGAAGCTGTCCAAGCATTTCAAACCTAGCGCATGAAACGGCGCAGCAGGCGCAGGCCCTGTTGCAATTGCTTGCCCTGACCCGCGCCGGGGGCGGGTTTGTCCGCCTGCCCGCCGCCTTTGGACAGCATCTGCATCCCTTTACCGATGCCGCGGTTCATGACCTGCCGGACGACCATGTTGATCAAGCGGTTCATGTTCATCGTTACTCTCCTTCACACCAAACAGGGGCGACGGTAGCGCAGAATCGTTAATCTTCAAACAGCTCTGATTGATCGGCATCGCCGTTGTCGTCGCCCGGATCGCCCAAGGCGACCGTGCCGGGGGGCGGGCGGTTTTCCAGCAGCCCTGCGGCGCGCAATTCCTTTATTCCGGGCAGGTCGCGGGCGTTTTCCAGCCCGAAATGGTCAAGGAAAGCTTGTGTCACTACAAAGGTCACGGGCCGCCCCGGTGTCATCTTGCGCCGGCCGAGCCTGATCCATTCCATCTCGATCAGCTGGTCGATGGTACCACGGCTGACACTGACGCCGCGGATTTCCTCGATCTCGGCGCGCGTCACCGGCTGATGATAGGCAACGATGGCGAGCGTTTCGATCGCCGCGCGCGACAATTTGCGGGTTTCGACGATTTCCTTTTGCATGAGGAACCCAAGGTCCGGCGCCGTGCGGATCGCCCAGGCATCGCCGATGCGCACCACATTGACGCCGCGCCCTTCGTAACGTTTGCGTAAGTACGCCAACGCCTCGGCCGGGTCGCAGCCATGCGGCATCCGCCCGATCAGGTCTTGCACGGTAACGGGGTCTGCGGTGGCGAACAGGATCGCCTCGACCATGCGTTCCTGTTCGCCCATCGGGGGCGCATCAAACAGACTGTCGTTTTGCGGTTTAGCCATGGCGCGGTTCTTTCTTGCGGATCTGGATCGGCGCGAATGTGTCGCCTTGCCGGATTTCGATCTTGCCTTCCTTGGCCAGTTCCAGTGACGCGGCAAATGTCGCCGCCGTGGTGGACCGCCTGCGTTGCGGGTCCGCGTCCCAGCCATCGGGCAGATAGCTGACGATATCGGTCCAGTCACCGGCAAAGCCGATCAGATGGCGCATCCGTTCCAGCGCCTGTTCCATCGTCATCACATGCGCGCGGTCCAGCACGAAGGGCCGGAAATCATCGCGGGTGCGGATGCGGGCGTAACCCTGCATCAGGTCCAGCAGCGTCGCGGTATAGCGGATGCGGCGCACGCGCTGCACGTCCTCGGTAATGCCGCGCGCGAAAAAATCGCGCCCCAGCTGGTCACGGGCCATCAGTTGCGCCGCCGCCTCGCGCATCGCGGACAGCCGTTCGAGCTGGAACGCCAGATGGGCGGCCAATTCTTCGCCCGATGGCCCCGCCTCGCGCGGGTCAGGCGGCAGCAACAGCCGTGATTTCAGAAACGCGAGCCAGGCCGCCATCACCAGATAATCGGCGGCCAGTTCCAGCCGCAGTGCCTTGGCCTGTTCGACAAAGGCCAGATATTGCTGCGCCAGCGCCAGAATCGAGATCTGGCGCAGATCGACCTTTTGGGTGCGCGACAGGGTCAACAGCAGATCGAGCGGCCCTTCGAAGGCACCGACATCGACAATCAGCGCCTCGGCGGCAACGCGGGCGCTGATACGGTCGGTATCTTGCTCAAATTCATCGGGCTGCATCGGACCTCACGCCATCAGCGTTTCAAATTCGGCCTCTAATGCGGTGATGTCAATCGTTTCGGGTGTCTTGCGCAGGGCAAGCGCGCGATCGGCGCGGATAACCGCCCGCGCCGACATGGCACCGGCGGCCTGTGCCACATCAGTCATCTCGCCCATATCACCATTGCAATGCAGGATCAGGTCACAGCCCGCGGCGATGGCGGCATGGCTGCGATCGGTCATCGACCCTGCCAGTGCCTGCATCGACAGATCATCGGTCATCAGCAAGCCGTCAAACCCGATCTGGTCGCGGATCACCTGCATCATCACCGGCGATGTGGTGGCAGGCCGGTCGGGGTCAAGCGCGTCAAACACGATATGCGCTGTCATGCCCAAGGGCAGATCGCGCAATGCCTTGAATGGCGCGAAATCATGGGCGGTCAGGTCATCAACGCTGGCACTGACGCGCGGCAAGGCCAGATGGCTGTCAGCCTGCGCGCGCCCATGGCCGGGGATATGTTTCAGCACCGGCAAAACACCGCCCGCCAGCAATCCATCCGCACAGGCGCGCGCCGCGGCGACCACCGTTGGCACATCGCGGCCGTAAAGGCGGTTTTGCAGGAACGGATGGGTCGCATCCTCGGCCAGATCGGCCAAGGGGGCGCAATTGACGTCAATGCCGACAGACAGCAAATCATGCGCAATCAACCGGTAGCGCAGCCATTGCGCGCGCAAAGGGTCAGCAGCGCGCGCCATCTGGTCCAATGCGGGCAGGTAGTCGCGCCAATGGGGGCTGCGCATCCGCTGCACCCGCCCCCCCTCCTGGTCGATCAGAATTGGCGCCGCGCGGCCCACGGCATCGCGCAGATCGCCGGTCAGGCGGCGGATCTGGTCAGGCGTGTCGATGTTGCGTGCAAACAGGATAAAGCCGAACGGGTCAGCGTCACGGAAAAACCCGCGTTCCCACGGCGTGATGTCGAGCGCGGCTGGGCCGAAAATCGCCGCGGTCTGCATGACCTAATTGACCACAACCGCGATACATTCCGCACCTTCGGCCTGCAAGGCGGCGCAGAACCGGCGGGCATCGTCGCGGTCGGCAAAGCCGCTGGCGCGCAACCGATACCATGTGCCACTGCTTTGCGTGCTGACCTGCACGACGCGTTCACGCCCGTTCATCAGCGCACCAAAGCGGGATTCAAGCCGCGCCCATTCTTCGGCCGCCAAGGCCGGTGACGAAAACGCGCCCAATTGCACCAGATCGGTGCCGGTGGCGAAACTGACCGTGGTCACCGGCACTTCTGTGGTGCTGGCGCGGGTGATCGCAAGCGCCGGTGCCGGCGCCGGGCGCAAGGATGCAGGCCGCAAGATCGGGCGCAGCGAGACCGCAACACCCGGCACAGAGGCAGGCACACGGTCCATGGCAGCGACATCGCTGCGGGCTTCAGCCTCGGTGATTTCGGCGACCATGGCCAGAACATCCTCGACCGTGGTGCCCATGGTCTGGTCAGGCACGGCAATGGCATCGGCATCCGGCAACAAGGCCACGGGCTGCATGATTTCCTCGCCCACGTCATCAACAGCGACCATTGGCCGGGTCTCGAGGTCTTCGCGGGCCAGGCCTGGCATCCGTGGGGCCAGCACAAGCCGGTCCTCGGGCGCTGCCGCCTCGCCCATGGCGACCAATTCATTGACGGACAGACCAACATGGCGCGCAATATCACCGCCCGGATCATCAGGCAGCACCCGCATCTCGCCTTCCATGGCGCGGACCACGGGGATGCCCGTGACATCACGCATGATCAGCTGATAACCCCAATAACCAATGCCAAAAATCAAGGACAAGGACACCAAAGCGCCCGTGGCATTAACCCAGGGTTGCGCAGGTCCACTGCCCGATTGCGGGGCAAGCCCCTGCTCGTAAGTCGCCATCACTGCCTCACTGCCCGCGCCATTTGCGGCTTGTCGGGTCGTCTGCTCTGCCTTGACCGGCGGGCTGCGTTAGCGCATTTCCTCTGCCGGTCTGACGCCTAGAATACCCAAACCGTGCGAAATAACAATCGCAACAGCCCGGATCAGCGCAATTTTCGCTTGTGTTGTATCAGAATCACCCATCTGCAGGAACCGCAGGGACGCATCGTCATTGCCACGGTTCCACAAAGCATGAAAATCCGACGCCAGATCATACAGATAAAACGCGATCCTGTGGGGTTCATGGCCCTTGGCCGCGATTTCCACCAGACGCGGCCATTCGGCGATCTTGCGCGCGACAGCCAGCTCGGCCTCGTGGGTTAGACCGGAGAGATCGACCGCAGCCAGCGTGGCGTCATCAACCGCGACACCGGCGTCCTGCGCCTTGCGCAACACCGAATTGACCCGCGCATGGGCATATTGGACATAAAAGACAGGGTTATCCTTGGATTGTTCCAAAACCTTTGCAAAATCGAAATCCAAAGGCGCGTCATTCTTGCGCGTCAGCATGTGAAAACGGGTCACGTCAGGGCCAACCTCGTCCACCACATCGCGCAGCGTGATGAATGTTCCGGCCCGTTTCGACATCTTGAACGGCGCGCCGTTCTGGTACAGCTTCACCAATTGGGTCAGCTTGATATCCAGCGGCACCTTGCCATCCGACAACGCCGCAACTGCTGCCTTCATCCGTTTGACATAGCCACCGTGATCGGCCCCGAACACGTCGATCAGCGCATCAAAACCGCGCTGCACCTTGTCATAATGATAGGCGATATCGGGCGCAAAATAGGTCCAGGCGCCGTCCGATTTCTGCACCGGCCGGTCCACGTCATCGCCGTGGGCGGTGGATTTGAACAGAGTCTGTTCGCGCGGTTCCCAATCTTCGGGCGTCTTGCCCTTGGGGGCTTCCAGCACGCCTTGATAGATCAGGCCCTTGGCATCAAGCTCTGCAATCGCTTTCTCGATCAAGCCACTGCCGTACAATGATTTTTCGGAATAGAAACTATCCATCTCGATACCCAGCTGCGCCAGATCGGCGCGGATCAGCGCCATCATCGCATCGGTCGCAAACAGGCGGACATCGTCCAGCCAGACATCTTCGCTTTGGTCCAAATACTCAGATCCGACCTTCTCCTTCAGCGCCTCGCCCACGGGGATCAGGTAATCGCCGGGATAGGACCCTTCGGGCCAGTCCACGGTCAGGTCATGCGCCTCGACATAGCGCAGATAGACCGACCGCGCGAGCACATCGACCTGTGCGCCGCCATCATTGATGTAATATTCGCGCGTCACATCATAGCCTGCGTAATCGAGCAGGCTGGCCAGCGCATCGCCGAACACCGCACCCCGCGTATGACCCACATGCAACGGGCCGGTCGGGTTGGCGCTGACATATTCGACCAGCATCCGCTGCCCCTGCCCCAATGTGGACCGGCCAAAACCTTTATCCGACAGCGCCGATTTTACGATGCCCTGCCAGGCGGCAGGCACCAGATGCATGTTCAGAAATCCAGGCCCTGCAACATCGGCGCTGGCGATCAGCGGGTCCGCGGCCAGTTTCACCGCCAGCGCATCGGCGATTGCACGCGGGTTCAGGCCCGCAGGTTTGGCCAGCACCATCGCAGCATTCGTTGCCATATCGCCATGTGCGGCATCGCGGGGCGGTTCGACCGCGACAGCATCCAGCGCCAGCCCCTGCGGCAAGGCGCCATCGGCAACCATCTGGTCAAGACAGGCCAGCACACGGCCCCGCACATCAGCGAAAAGGTTCATTTTATCGGTCCATTTTTGATCCGGCAGGTGTATCACCCCCGCCGCCCGCGTCAATTCCCGTCGATCACCCCGGGTGGGATGGTTTCGCCGCCAATCAGGCGTTTGTGTTCCTGAATGGCAAAACGGTCAGTCATGCCTGCGATGTAATCGGCCACGATCCGCGCCAGCGCGGTGCGGCCCTGCGCATCGGCCACATCCTTGCGCCATTGCTTGGGCAGCTCGTCCGGGTTGTCCATGAAGAACGGGAATAATTCGTTAACCATTTTCGTGACAACGACCCGCATTTCGACCACCGCAGGCGCGCGGTACATGCGGTCGAACAGGAATTGCCGGATCACTTTCAGATCGGTCCAAAGGTCGGGTGAAAACTGGATCACCATGCGCCCGGCGTGGCGGATATCATGCACCGATCTGGGGTTCAGATCGGCCAGATTGCGGCGGCTGACAGCGATCACATCCTCGACCAGCACGCCAAAGAACCGGCGCAACGCCTCGTGCCGGCGGCGGTAGTAATTCAGGCCGGGGTATTTCGCATCGACCCGCGCGAAACAATCGCGCAGGATCGGCAGGGCGGCAAGATCATCGGTGCTGAACAGTTCTGCACGAAGTCCGTCGTGCAAGTCATGGTTATTATAGGCGATATCGTCTGAAAGTGCGGCCACCTGCGCCTCGGCACTGGCATGGGTGTGCAGTTCCAGATCGTGGCGCGCATTATAGGCGGCCAGCGCATAGGGGATGTCGCCCACAACCGGCCCATTATGTTTGGCGATGCCTTCCAGCGTTTCCCATGTCAGGTTCAGCCCGTCCCATTCGGCATAATGCCGTTCCAGATCGGTGACGATCCGCAGGGCCTGCGCATTGTGGTCGAAACCGCCGTAAGGTTGCATCAGCGCATCCAGCGCCTCTTCGCCGGTATGCCCGAACGGTGTGTGGCCCAGATCATGTGCCAAGGCGACAGCCTCGGTCAGTTCCACGTTCAGCCCCAAGGTCGCGGCGATGGTGCGCGCGACCTGTGCCACCTCGATCGAATGGGTCAGGCGGGTGCGGAAATAATCGCCTTCATGTTCGATGAAGACTTGGGTCTTGTGTTTGAGCCGCCGGAAGGCCGAGGCATGGATGATCCGGTCACGGTCGCGCTGGAACGGCGAACGAAAGGTGCTTTCTTCTTCTGCATAAAGCCTGCCGCGTGGATTGGCCGGATCGGTCGCATAGGGCGCTGTCATTTGTTTGCCTGTTGTCGGGTTTGCCTGACATGCCTATATGTCAAAGATGAACAATCCGAAAGGCGATGCAATGCTTACGCTTCCTCCCCAAGTCACGCCGCGTGCTTTTGAACGGCTGGCGGAAATCGGCGCTGCCGCGCAAGGCAAGGCCCTGCGCATCGCGGTCGAAGGCGGCGGTTGTTCGGGGTTTCAATATGAAATTGATCTGGACGAGCCAAAGGACGACGATCTGATCCTGTCGGACAAAGGCGAAACCGTGGTGATCGACGCCATTTCGCTGCCGTTCCTGACCGATGCTGTGATCGATTTTTCCGAAGAATTGATCGGCGCACGGTTCGTGATCAACAATCCAAATGCATCCTCGTCCTGTGGCTGCGGCACATCGTTTGCGATGTGATGAAGATCGCGACATTCAACATCAACGGCGTCAAGGCGCGGATCGAAACCCTGTGCGATTGGCTGGACGACAGCGCGCCAGATGTGGCGATCCTGCAAGAGATCAAATCGGTCGATGACGGCTTTCCCCGCCAGTTGATCGAGGATCGCGGCTACACGCTCGAAACCCACGGGCAAAAAGGGTTCAACGGGGTGGCGATCCTGTCGAAACTGCCGCTGGAGGATGTGACCCGTGGCCTGCCCGGTGATGATGCCGACGAACAGGCCCGCTGGATCGAGGCGACAGTGGTTGGCGATGTCGCGGTGCGGATTTGCGGGCTATACCTGCCCAACGGAAACCCCGCGCCGGGGCCGAAGTTTGACTATAAGCTCGCATGGATGGAAAGGTTGCTGGCGCGCGCCACCGCCCTGCTGGCCGACGAGATGCCCGCGCTGATGGCGGGGGATTACAACATCATCCCGCAAGGAATGGACGCCGCAAGGCCTCAGGTCTGGCGCGACGATGCTTTGTTCCGGCCTGAAAGCCGTGCCGCCTATCGCCGTATCCTGAACCTTGGTTTTACCGAGGCGTTCCGCACGCTGGAACCCGGCGCGGGACATTATTCGTTCTGGGATTATCAGGCCGGGGCCTGGGAAAAGAACAATGGTATCCGCATCGACCATTTCCTGCTGACCCCGCAATGCGCGGATCTGCTGACGGGGGCCTGGATCGAAAAAGACCTGCGTGCGCGCGACAAACCGTCGGATCATGTGCCGGTCTGGGTGGAACTGCGCCCCTGACGGGGCTGGTGGCCTTCGGCGAGGATATTTTTAAACAGATGAAGTTGTCACGTCGTGGTCATAGAGCCAGCCAAGGCGGTTGATAAACGCGTCTGGCGCAATTTTACCAAGTGTTTTCAGCCCTAGATGCGCCACACGCCGTGGGGCGCCGGACAGGTGATAATTGCGCGCATTGGCGTTGGCGGCGGCGATGGCGCGGCTGACGCGGGGGCGGCGGGCGGATTGATAGGCGTGCAGCGCCTGCGCCAGATTGGGCTGCGCATCGGTGATCTGTGCGAGGGTAAAGGCATCTTCAATCGCGAGATTAGCGCCTTGGGCCAGAAACGGCAGCGTCGGATGGGCGGCATCGCCCAGCAGCGCGATTTGGTCATTGTGCCAATGATCCGCCACCTTATGGCGGAACAGGCCCCAAAGATTGCAGGCATCGACCCGCGCCAGAAGATCCTGCAACGGTGCGGCGCAATCGGCGAAGGCTGCCCGCAGATTGGCGGGGTCATCACCGTGGTGCCAACCTTCGGCGGCCCAAATGTCGCGTTCCTGCACGGCAACGATATTCAGCCGGTTCCGAGCCAAAGGATAGGTCACGACATGCCGCCCCGGTGCCATCCAGATTTGTGCGACGGGTGGCACGTTGGCGGCGGGAATGATCGCGCGCCAAGCGACCTGTCCGGTGAAAAACGGAGCATCCGCAGTGTTCAGCACAGGCCGGATCACTGAATGCAGCCCATCGGCGCCAAGCGTCATATCTGCGCCAGATAAACCATCCGTTGTCACATCCGCGATCCGCGCGTTCAGCACGATGCGCACGCCCGCCACGGCGCAGGCCTGCGCCAGCAGACCGATCAAATCGGCGCGGTGCACGAAGCGGTAAGGCGGGGTCTGGCGGGTCAGGTCAAAGCGCGCGATGGCCCGCCCGCTGAGCGCATCCACCGGTTGGACAGCTGTAGCGCGCAGACCGGACTGGTCCAGTGCATCCGCCAGCCCAAGAGCTGCAAGCGCACGCGCGCCATTGGGGGTGAGTTGCAGGCCTGCGCCTACCTCGGCAATGGCGGAGGCTTGTTCGTGGACAGTGACCTGTGCGCCTTGGCGTGCAAAGGCCAAGGCCGCGGTCAGCCCGCCGATCCCGCCGCCAATGATGGCAATGCTGCGTCCGGCATTGGCCCCCACATCAATCGTCGCGGTGGACTTTTTCACGCCGTTCGTGGCGTTCTTGCGCTTCAAGGCTCATCGTGGCGATGGGGCGCGCATCCAGACGCTTGAGCGAAATCGGCTCGCCGGTGATTTCACAATAGCCGTATTCGCCATCGTCGATTCGGCGCAGGGCGGCGTCGATCTTGTTGACCAGCTTGCGCTGGCGGTCGCGGGTGCGCAACTCGATCGACCTGTCGGTTTCTTCAGAGGCGCGGTCTGCCACATCAGGGATATTGCGGGTCTGGTCTTTCATCCCCGCCACGGTGTCGCGGCTGTCTTCGAGGATCTCCGCCTTCCAATCCAGCAACTTGCGGCGGAAATATTCGGTCTGGCGTTCGTTCATGAAAGGTTCGTCATCGGCCGGACGATAATCGTTCGAAAGAAACACTTCGGCTTTCATCGCATTTTCCTTGTCTGGCGATCGGGTAACGCGACCACAGGCCATGCAGCAACGGTCCCAATTCCAGCGCCGTGTACCCTTTTGGCCTTGCCATGTCACCCCCTGAATTGATCTGCGGGGCGGGTGTTGCCGATCGTCGTAGACCTGCTAACTTGCGCAGAAATCAAAGGGTAAAGATCATGCAGTTCACCGGCACCGACAGCTATATCGCGACCGACGATCTGAAGATGGCGGTCAATGCTGCGGTCACGCTGGAACGCCCTTTGCTGGTCAAGGGTGAACCCGGCACCGGCAAGACCGAACTGGCCCGTCAGGTCAGCGCCGCGCTTGGCCTGCCGATGATCGAATGGCACATCAAATCCACCACCAAGGCGCAGCAGGGCCTTTATGAATATGACGCCGTGAGCCGGTTGCGCGACAGCCAGCTGGGTGATGCGCGGGTCAACGATGTTGCCAATTACATCAAGCGCGGCAAGCTGTGGCAGGCCTTTGCCGCCCCGGGCCGTGTCGTGCTGCTGATCGACGAGGTGGACAAGGCCGATATCGAATTTCCCAATGATCTGTTACAAGAACTCGACCGGATGGAATTCCATGTCTACGAGACCGGCGAGACCGTGCGCGCGATCCACCGGCCCATCGTGATCATCACATCCAATAATGAAAAAGAACTGCCCGACGCCTTTTTGCGGCGCTGTTTTTTTCATTACATCCGGTTTCCCGACATCGAGATTCTGCGCCGGATCGTGGCGGTGCATCATCCGCAGATCAAGGATGCCTTGCTGACCACCGCGCTGACCCAATTTTATGACATCCGCGACACGCCGGGGCTGAAAAAGAAGCCATCTACGTCAGAAGTGCTGGATTGGCTGAAACTGCTGCTGGCCGAGGATCTGACCCCCGAAGACCTGCGCCGTGACGGGGCCGATGCGCTGCCGCGCCTGCATGGCGCATTGTTGAAAAATGAACAGGATGTGCATCTGTTCGAACGACTTGCCTTCATGGCGCGTGGCAAAAGGTGATCACGCGGCACCCTGATCCGGCCTCTACGTGCCTGACCAAGCGCATGAGGGGCGCGCCGTCTGCCCTGCCGATCCTTAAATATCTATGCCTGCTTGGCATGCTTGTGTTGGCCGCCTGCACGCCACAACTGCGCGTGGCAGGGCCTGACGGGGTCGCGCCGGTCCGCTTGGATTTTCCCTCGATGCGCAGCTTTGCCGCCGCCAACCCCGGCCCCGCGCGCCGCCCCAATGCGCAGATCGCGCGCGATTTTTCCGATCTGAGCTTTCAGCTTGAAAGCGGGCGGCCGATCCCGCTGTTCACCCGTTTTGAAGGGCCGGTCACGGTGGCGTTCAACGGCCCTGTCCCCGCGCAACTGGCCGCCGATCTTGACGGTCTGCTGGCGCGGCTGCGCGCCGAGGCGGGGATTGATATCAGCCAGATCACGGGCGGCGATGCAACGATCCGGATCGAGCTGGTAGCGCCACGCCAGTTGCGGCAGGCCGCCCCAGGTGCGGCCTGTTTCGTGGTGCCGCGTGTCCGCGACTGGGCCGCATTGCGCCGCAACCGCCAAAGCCCGCTGATTGATTGGACCACATTGCAGGTCCGCGAACAGGCTGCTGTGTTCATCCCCAATGATGCAACCCCGCAGGAAATGCGCGATTGTCTGCACGAGGAACTTGCACAGGCGCTGGGGCCGCTGAATGACCTGTATCGCCTGCCCGATTCCGTGTTCAACGATGACGACATGCATGCCGTGCTAACCGGTTTCGACATGCTGATCCTGCGCGTCACCTATGCGCCCGAATTGCGCAGCGGCATGACCCCGCCAGAGGTGATGGCGCGGGTGCCGGGCATTCTGGCACGGATCAACCCTGCGGGCGCGGGCGGCGCAGCACCGCTCACCGCGGCCACGACCCGCGACTGGACGCAGGCGATCATCATCGCCTTGGGCGGCACCGCATCGCGCGGGGTCCGCCAGCAAGCCGCGGCGCATGCGGTGGCCATCGGTCAGGCGCGCGGCTGGACCGGCACGCGCGCGGGGTTTGCGCAATATGTTTTCGGCCGGTTGCAGATTGGGACCGACCCGCCACTGGCCTTGGGCGCGTTCAATGCCGCGACCCGCGCCTATGCGGGCGATCCGAACCTGCGCATCCAAGCTGCACATGTGGCACAACAGCAGGCCGCCTTTGCCTTGATCGCGCGCGATCCAGAGGCGATACTGGCCCTGACAGGCCCGGCCATCACCGTGGCGCGCCAGCATGAAAACGCAGCCCTGCTGGCCGTGCTGATGATGTTGCGCGCCGAAGCTTTGGACCTGCAGGGCCAACCCGAAGCCGCAATGGCGCTGCGGCTGGACAGTCTGGGATGGGGGTTATACGGGTTCGGCGACAGGGACGCGGTGATTGAACGGCTTAATGAAATCGCCAGCCTGTCGCGCCTGCCAAGCTGAACCCATAGAAAGGTGTCACGATGATCTATCCACTGTCCGGGCTGCTGATCGGGGCCGCCATCGGCGCTTGGCGCGCAAAGGCGAACGGCGGCAAGCCGCTTGATATGCTGCAATGGGGCGCGGCCTTTGGGATTGCGCTGGGGCTGGTTGGGTTGTTCGTGCTGATCTTCGTCGAACGCAGCCTGCTGTGACCTGATGTTCTTGCCGTTTTTCGACAATCTGCGCAAAGCCGGACTGCCGGTCAGCTTGCGCGAATTCTTGTCGTTTCTGGAAGGCATGAAAGCGGGCCTTGCGACTTATGATGTCGAGGCGTTCTATTTTCTGGCCCGCACCGTGATGGTCAAGGATGAACGCCACCTCGACCGGTTCGACCGCGCCTTTGCCACAAGTTTCGCGGGGCTGGAGGCGATCCCCGCCGAGGCCGTGCTGAACGCCATCGATATCCCCGCCGATTGGTTGAAAAAACTGGCCGAAAAGCACCTGAGCGCGGATGAAAAGGCCGAAATCGCGGCGCTTGGCGGGTTTGACAAGCTGATGGAGACCCTCAAGCAGCGGCTGGCCGAGCAGAAAGGCCGCCATCAGGGCGGGTCAAAATGGATCGGCACGGCGGGTACATCGCCATTCGGGGCCTATGGTTATAACCCCGAAGGCGTGCGTATCGGGCAGGATCAAAGCCGCCACCAGCGCGCGGTGAAAGTTTGGGACAAGCGCGAATTCCGCAATCTCGACGACAGCGTCGCGCTTGGGACGCGCAATATCAAGGTGGCGCTCAAACGCCTGCGCCGCTGGGCGCGCGACGGCGCGCCAGACGAGCTGGACCTGCCCGGCACAATCCGCGCGACGGCGGAACATGGCTATCTGGATGTCAAAACCCGCCCCGAACGGCGCAATGCGGTCAAGGTGCTTTTGTTCTTGGACATCGGCGGGTCGATGGACCCGCATATCAAGGTGGCTGAGGAATTGTTCAGCGCCGCGAAATCGGAATTCAAGCATTTCCAGCATTTCTATTTCCACAATTGTCTTTACGATGGGGTGTGGAAGGACAATCGCCGCCGCTGGGATGCGCAGACACCCACATGGGATGTGCTGCATACCTACGGGCCTGATTACAAATGCATTTTCGTGGGTGACGCCAGCATGTCACCCTATGAGATCGCCTATCCGGGCGGGGCCAATGAGCATATGAATGCAGAGGCCGGCGCCGTCTGGCTGGCCCGCGCGCGCGATCAGTGGCGCGATACGCTTTGGATCAATCCGGTCGAGGAACGCCAATGGCCCTACACCCAGTCGATCGGCATGATCCGCGAGATTTTCGGCGCGGAGCGGATGGTGCCGATGACGCTAGACGGGATCAACCGCGGCATGAAGGCGCTGGTCGGATAAAAAAACTTTTGGCGCGCTGCGCGGGAGTATTTTTGGAAATAAGAAGCCGGGCGCGACAAAGCGGGCCATTGGCAAGCCGGGCCGCGCGCGCCATATCGGGACCATGATGAAATTTTTGCCGATCTTCCTTGCGCTGGTTTACGGATACGCGATGTTTCGCTTTTCGGTGTGGCGGACTGCGCGCGCATTGGACGACAAATCGACCGAACTGGCCGATCCGATGATCAAGGTGTTGATGGAGCGGATGGCCAAGGCGCTGGGGATCGACCGGATCCGTGTGCATATTTACGAGATCCCGCAGGTCAACGGGCTGGCGGCCCCTGACGGTCGGATTTTCATCACACGGGGATTTTTCAACAAATACCGCGCGGGCGAGGTTTCGTCCGAGGAAATGGCCAGCGTGATCGCGCATGAATTGGGCCATGTCGCTTTGGGCCATTCGCGCCGCCGGATGATCGATTTTTCCAGCCAGAATGCGATGCGCACTGCACTTGCAATGATCTTTAACCGGTTTCTGCCCGGCATCGGGCCTTGGATTGCCGGCGCGCTGATCAGTCTGGTCGCTGCACGTCTGTCGCGCGATGACGAATTCGAGGCGGATGCCTATGCCTCGGCCTTGCTGGTCAAGGCGGGGATCGGCACAGGGCCGCAGAAAACGCTGTTTGCCAAGCTGGAAAAGCTGACCGGGGCGCATGGCGCCGCCACCCCCGCCTGGATGCTGAGCCATCCCAAGACCGCCCTGCGCATCGCGGCGATCGAGGCGCATGAAGCCAAGTGGCAGGCGCCCTAGCGCGCGGTCAGCGCCTTGCCCAACCTTGGCAGACGCGCCTTTTTCAGCAGCGCGCGCAGGGTCCAGTCCTGACCGGAGAGGCGCTGCGCCTCGGCCAGCACGCCGTCTGCCACACTTTGCACGGGTTGCGGCGCATGCTGCCACAGGTCCAGCAGGAAATTGTCGGGGTCCAGCCGTTGCAGACCTTCGTCGTCCAGAATGTTGCGCGGGAAATCCTTGGCGTTCATCGTCAGGATCGCGTCACAGGACCCTGCGACGGCCGCGGCCAGAACGTGGATATCGCCGGTATCAGGCAGCCAGAACCGCCGTTCGATACCGGTCTCATAGCGGATGTTTGCACCTGGAAAGCGCGCCGCTAATGCAGCGATTTCGCCCCGCGCCCAGATTTCCTGCGCCGGGCCAAGCTTGGCTGCGGCCCGCGCCCATTCCTCCAGCACCCGCGCCGACCAGCGCGGCGCGAACAGCCCTTGCGCCGCGCAGCCCAGCACCATTTCCCGCATCACCGTGGGATAGAGCACACAAGCGTCGATCAGCACCTTCATAGGCGGAAGAACACGGCTTTCAGATAGCCGCTTTCGGCCAGATGCGGCATCAGCGGGTGGTCGGGTCCGGCGAAACCGGTATGGATGATCTGCCCACGCCGCCCTGCCCGCCCGATCCCGCGTGCCGATGCATTGCGGAACTTGGTCAGATCCACCGCATGCGAGCATGAACACAGCGCCAGGTACCCGTCCGGTGCCACCAGCGGTGCCGCCAGACGCGCCACCCGTTCATAGGCGCGCAATCCCGCCTCGAGCGCGGCCTTGCCCGGCGCAAAGGCAGGGGGATCGCAGATCACAACATCGAATTGCGCGCCTTCCTCGGCCAGGGCAGTCAGCACGTCGAAGGCATCGCCCTTGCGCGTGCTGAACCGGTCTGCCACGCCCATCGCGGCGGCACCCTGTTCGGCCAGATCAAGCGCCGGCGCAGAGCCATCTACCGCCAGCACCGATGCTGCCCCCTGCGCCAGTGCCGCAAGCCCGAAGCCGCCGACATGGGCAAAGACATCCAGCACCCGCGCATCGCGCGAAAGCCCTGCGGCAAAGGCATGGTTGGGCCGCTGGTCAAAGAACAGGCCGGTTTTCTGCCCGCCCATGATATCGGCCAGATAGGTCGCGCCATTCATTGGCACCGCAACGGGCGCTGTGGGGGCATTGCCGGCCAACACATCCATCCGCTCTGCCAGCCCTTCCAGCGCACGGGTCCGGCCGGTGCCGTTCATAATGACAGTTGTGACGCCGGTGACATCCTGCAAAGCCGCGACCAGCGGCGCAATCAGCACATCGGCCCAAGCCGCATTGGGCTGCACCACGGCAATATCGCCGAATCGGTCGATGATGACGCCGGGCAACCCGTCAGCCTCTGCATGGATCAGCCGGTAGAACGGCTCGGGATAGACCCGCGCCCGATGCGCCAGCGCCCGGCTGATCCGGGCGGCGAACCAGGCCTGATCAATCACGGCGTCGGGGTTCTGGTCCAGCATCCGGCAGATGATCTTTGACGCGGGGTTGACCGCAACGACACCCATCGGGGTGCGGTTCGCATCTTCCAGCAGCGCGAGGCTTCCCGCGGGCAGGCCGCGGGTGCGCCGGTCAGTCACCAGTTCATTGGCGTAAACCCAAGGATAGCCGTGGCGGATCGCCCGCGCCTCGGCCTTGGGGATGAGGCGCACTGTGGCGCGGTCGGATGCATCATGTTGTGTCATTCGCTGTCACTAGCGAAGGGCATTGTCCATGAAAAGACCCGATCGCAGCCTCAGCGCAATTGGTCAGCCAATACCGAAGTCAGGAAATCGGTGACGCGGACCTTTTGGGTGGCGCCCTGTGCGTCGAGTTGGGCATTGATATTGCCGCCCCACGCCTCAAGATTTGCAACAACGCGCCGCTTCGGCTCGATCACGGTGCCGATGTCAGCATCGCGCACCGTCAGATCAAAGACGATGTGATGAACGCCGCCGGTCGAAAATTCCGCACGGCGGGTCACGCCATGGAACCTGACCAGCGTAATGTCCAATGCGACCGGCCGGTCGCCAGCCCTGGTGGCAACGATATTGCGCGCCGCCGCCTCTTGGAACATCGCCGCGATCTGCGCGATCCGGTCACCCGGCGCATCGCCATGCCAGACGATGTCAGCCTGTGGATATATGCTGTTTTCTTCGGATATTGTCAGGTCGGCCAAAGCGCTAAAATTCACTCCGGCAAGCCGGTAATCGCGCGCGATGTCCTGACGGGGATCACCTTGTACGGTTCCAGCCGGGGCACAGGCCGCAAAGGCGCCGAGCAACGCCAATACACTCAAAAATCTTTGAAACATGACTACTCTTTCATCTCAACACACACCAACAGGCATGCTATATAAAAAATGCCCTCTTATTGCAACGACAAGAAATACCAGCCTTGGGAAATCAGGGTTCGGCATGGGCCGCGCCCTTGTTAGCGCTAACACAATCTGTTAGAGAGGCGACAACAAAAAGCCGAGGACCAAGATGCCGCTACACCCGACCATCGCCGCCGTCACCGACCGTATCCGCGCAAGGTCCGAAGGGCCACGCCGCCGCTATCTGGACACGATGGCGCGCGCCGCCGCCGAAGGCCCGCGCCGGGCGCACCTGACCTGTGGCAATCAGGCCCATGCCTATGCCGCGATGGGCGATGACAAGGCCGCGCTGACCGCCTCCAGTGCAGGCAATATCGGGATCATCACCGCCTATAACGACATGCTGTCGGCGCATCAGCCGTTCGAGACATACCCCGACAAGATCCGCGCCGCCGCGCGTGATGCGGGTGGCACAGCGCAGGTTGCAGGCGGCGTGCCTGCGATGTGCGACGGTGTGACCCAGGGCCAGACCGGTATGGAATTGTCGCTGTTTTCACGCGATGTGATCGCGCTGGCCGCAGGAGTAGGCCTGTCGCATAACGTGTTCGATTCCGCCATCTATCTGGGTGTCTGCGACAAGATCGTCCCCGGCTTGGTGATCGCCGCAGCGACCTTTGGCTATATCCCCGGCGTCTTTGTGCCTGCGGGGCCAATGGTTTCGGGCCTGCCCAATGACGAAAAGGCCAAGGTGCGCCAGCAATTCGCCGCAGGTGAAATCGGGCGCGACGCGCTGATGGCAGCAGAAATGGCCAGCTATCACGGGCCGGGCACATGTACCTTTTATGGCACCGCCAATACCAACCAGATGCTGATGGAATTCATGGGCCTGCATATGCCGGGCGCGTCTTTCGTCAATCCCGGCACGCCTTTGCGCGAGGCGCTGACCGTGGCCGCCACCGAACGCGCACTGGCGATCAGCGCGCTTGGCAATGCCTATACGCCGGTCTGCGACGTGCTGGATGAACGGGCCTTTGTGAACGGGCTGGTCGGGCTGATGGCGACCGGCGGGTCCACCAATCTGGTGATCCACCTGCCTGCCATGGCGCGCGCGGCGGGTGTGATCCTCGATCTGCAGGATTTTAGCGACATATCCGCCATCACGCCGCTGATGGCCAAGGTCTATCCCAACGGGCTGGCCGATGTGAACCATTTCCACGCCGCCGGCGGGCTGGCCTATATGATCGGGCAATTGCTGGACGCGGGGCTGTTGCACGACGACACGGTGACCATCGCAGGCAAGGGTCTTGCACATTACACGCGCGAACCAAAACTGGCAGAGACTGGCGTCATCTATGCAGACGGGCCAAAGATTTCTGCCAATGACCGCATCCTGCGGCCCGCCGCCGACCCGTTTCAGGCCTCTGGTGGGTTGATCCAGCTGCAAGGCAATCTGGGGCGCGGCGTGATCAAGACATCCGCAGTCGCCCCCGAACGGCACATCATTCAGGCACCTGCGCGGATCTTCCACACCCAGGAATCGGTAAAAGACGCGTTCAAAGCCGGTGAATTCACCAGCGACACAGTGATCGTCGTGCGCTTTCAGGGGCCGAAATCGAACGGCATGCCCGAATTGCACAGCCTGACCCCGATCCTCGCAGTGCTGCAAGACCGCGGGCACAAGGTCGCGCTGGTCACTGACGGGCGCATGTCGGGCGCATCTGGCAAAGTGCCATCAGCCATCCATGTCTCGCCCGAGGCCGCGGACGGCGGCCCGATCAGCCTGATCCGCGACGGCGATATAATCCGGCTTGACGCCACCACCGGCACAATCGCGGTGCTGGACGTGGACCTTGCCACCCGCAGCCCAGCTACCGCCGATCTGACCGGCAATGGCACCGGCGTCGGGCGCGAATTGTTCGAAATCTTCCGCCGCAGCGTGGGGCCTTCTGCCGACGGGGCGGGCGTCGTCGTCTGACGCCCCCCATTTCTTATTTCCAAAAATACTTCCGCCGGAGGCAGCGCAGTGCCTGCGGCCATAGCTTCAGAAAGACTGGACATGACCCCTCAGGATGCTTCCGCCGCCGCAATGAAAATCTGCCTCCTCGCCCCGGTGATCCCGGTTCTGGTGATCAGTGATGCCAGCTGCGCCGCGGACCTCGCGCGCGCGCTGGTCGCAGGCGGGCTGCCCGCGCTTGAAGTGACCTTGCGCACGCCAGCCGCCCTCGACGTGATCCGCGAAATGGCGGGCGTGGCGGGCGGGCATGTCGGCGCAGGCACGTTGCTGACCACGCGTGATGTCGAAAACGCCAAGGCGGCAGGTGCGACCTTTGGCGTTGCCCCGGGCGCCACTGACCGGCTGCTGGACGCCTGCGAGGCGAACGATCTGCCGCTTTTGCCCGGTGCGGCGACCGCCTCAGAAGCGATGCGCCTGCTGGAACGCGGCTATAGCGTGCAAAAATTCTTTCCCGCCGAGGCCAATGGCGGCGCTGCCGCGCTCAAGGCCATCGGCGCGCCGATCAGCCAGGTGAAATTCTGCCCCACCGGCGGCGTGACCCTGCAAAACGCGCCCGCCTATCTGGCGCTGTCCAACACATTATGCGTGGGCGGGTCATGGGTGGCCCCCGCAGATCTGGTGCAGGCCGGCGACTGGGCGGGGATCACCGCATTGGCCGCACAGGCAGCGGCGCTAGCGCGCGGATAAGACGGTATTTTCACCTTGCGTTAGGAATTACCCCCTATCCAGAACAGCGTAAGGGAATAGGGACTATTCATGCTGGCTCGGTGGTCTGTTGCGTGGCGCATCAACAGCGGCTTTGTCGTGCTGGCGTTGCTGATCATCGCCCTGTCGGTGGCTGCCGTTCGGGCGGTGGATAACCTGCGCAGCGATTTTGCCACCAGCGGCCAGATCGCGGCGCAGAACATGGCGGTAGGCGGGTTCATCCGGCAGATGCAAGCCGCCGAACGCACCGTACGGGCCTATGGCGCGGCCCCAACTGACGCCATGGCGCAAGCCGTTGCCGCTCATCTTGCGGCACTGCGCGATGATCCCGCGCTATCTGCGGCTTTTGCGCCCGGCACCGCAGCACGCACGGAAATCGACGCGGTATTGGCGCTGGCGCAGGATTACGCGACGACATTTACCCAGATCAGGGACCTGCGTGCCGCCGCCACCAACCCCGGCATCGCCCTGCAGGCAAAGGTGCAAGACATGCACGGCGCCCTGCGCAGCATCACCAACAGCGTCCGCGTCTCTGGCCGGCCACAGCTGGTGCAGGCCGCACAGACAGCGATGCACAGTTTCGATACCGCCACGCTGCATCTGGACAGTTATTTTAGCTTGCGCAACGACAATGACGGGCGTGCGGCGCGCGCGGCGCTTGATACCTTTGGCGCGGCGATGGCGCAGCTGGCACAGGCGGGCGCTGGTGCCTATCTGCAAAACCAGATCGCCCAGATCGCGGACGCTGTCCCCGCGCTGATCACGGATTTGGATCGCTACGCAGCCAGTATGACGCAGGCCGACAGGCTGGAAAGCACCGTACTGGCCCCGCTGGGGCAGCTGGTTCTGGACCGGCTGAATGCGCTGCTCCGCCAGATCGCGCAGGCCGGACAGGCCCATGATGACACCAGCGCCAGCCTGCTGGCGGATTTGCGCAAACTTATCCCAATGATGGGTCTGCTCACTGCTCTGCTGGCCCTGCTGGCCGGATATCTGGTCGCACGCGGCATCACTCACGCGATCACCCGACTGGTAGAGGCCACCAACAGGCTGGCGGCGGGCGATACCGCGACAGCCGTGACCGGCGGCGACACAGACCACGGGTTGGGGCGATTGGCGCAGGGTTTGGACGCGATCCGCGCGACACAGATCGCACAGGCAAATGCGGATGCGGCGCAAAATGCACAACAACGCGACCAAAAACAGGTGATCGACATGTTGCAATCGCAGCTGGTACGTTTGGCGGCGGGTGATCTGACCGTGCAGATCGATCAGCCCTTTGCCCCCGCCCATGACAACCTGCGCCAGGATTTCAACAGGGCAACCGATGCATTGCGCGCGCTGATCGGGCAGATGTCCCAGACCGCCGGGCTGGTCGCCGTGCAAACCCGCCAAGCGACATCGGCCACAGCGGCCTTGTCACAGCGCATAGAAAAGCAAGCGACGACGCTGGACCAGACCAGCGCCGCGCTGGACCAGCTGACAGCAAGCCTGCGCGCGGTCGCCGGTGATGCGCGCACAGTCGACAGCACAGTGACCGCCGCGCGCGCGCAGGCCACCAACAACAGCGATGTCGTGGCGCAGGCCGTCGCCGCCATGGCCGAGATCGGCGATTCGTCACAGCAGATGTCGCAGGTGATCGGGGTGATTGAAGATATCGCCTTTCAGACGAACCTGCTGGCGCTGAATGCAGGGGTCGAGGCCGCGCGCGCCGGTGACGAAGGGCGCGGCTTTGCCGTGGTCGCCGCCGAGGTGCGCACCTTGGCCCAAAAATCGGCAGAGGCGGCCAAACAGATCACCGCATTGATCGCCCGCAGCGGCAAACAGGTGCAACGCGGAACGGAACTTGTTGGTACCGCAGGCAGCGCGCTGTCGGATATCAGCACGCAGGTTGGCGAAATCGCCGCCCTGACCACGCGCATCGCCGCCGGCACGCAAGATCAGGCCACGGCTCTGTCGCGCATCACGACGGGCGTGACCAAGCTGGATCAAATGACCCAGCACCAATCAACAATGATCCACGATGCCAGAACGCGCGGCGCACAGCTCGATCAGGCGGCGGCGATGCTGACCGACCTGACGGGCCGCTTTGCCACCGGCCGCACACCCGCCCCATTGCTGACCGAAACGGCGATCATCCCGCTCGAGGCGGCGATTGGGCGCACAAGTGCCACGCTCTTGCATCCGCCCTTCAAATCATCGCAACGCAAGGCGCCGGTACCAGATGTTTAACCGCTTGCCCTAGCTATCGGCGCGCAACCGTGCATCGCGCCCGCCACGCCGCCGCGGCGGGGCGGCCATTGGCACAGCCTGCTGCAAGGTGCGCGTCATCGGGTGACCGGCTGGCGCATCCGCATACCGCGTCAGCACCGCGCGCACCGCGACACCGATGTCTTGACCGTCCGGCAGGCCCAGCACCCAATCCAGAAAAATCGACCGACACTCGGCCTCGGTAATGCCATCAATGCAAAACGCTTCGCGGATCAGGGCCTTGGTGTCATGCAGATCACCCTTCATCCGGTTCCTTTCAGACGGCGGCTGATGATGACATCTGCGGCCTTGTGCAAACGGGTCATCTGCGCCAGCAGCGCGTCCAACCCTTGGGTGTCAGTTTCACGCAGGATCATCCGGCGCGCCCCTTCACCCAGATCATTCGGGTCAAGCCCGCCCCCTGTCAAGAGCTTGACCGCCGCCTGCAATTTCCACAACAGCCGGGCGGCATCACACAGGGCCTGCGCATCCGCCGCATCCAGCCAGCCCGCGGCGACCCCGGCGTGCAATTGCGCATCCACATCACGCGCAGGACTGCCCGCGATCAGCGCCGCTGTCTGCGCGCATAATTCGATATCCTGCAACCGGCCCGGCCCGGTCTTGGCATCCCAAGCCTCGCCCGGCCCCTTGGCCTGCGCCAGCCGCATGCGCATTTCGGCCACATCGGCGACAACCGCCGCCCCCTGCCCTTTGCGCACCAACAGATCGCGGCGAAACGCCTCGATCGCGGCGCAAAGATTGGCATCACCCGTGATCGGGCGCGCGCGTGTCAGCGCCAGATGTTCCCAGGTCCAGGCATCGGTGTTCTGGTAATCGACGAAAGCATCCAAGGATGTGGCCACCGGCCCCTGCCGCCCCGACGGGCGCAGCCGCATATCCACCTCGTAAAGCCGCCCCGCCGCCATCGGCACGGCCAGCGCGGTGATCAAGGCCTGCGTCAGCCGCGCGAAATAGGCCCGCGTTGCCAAAGGGCGCGGCCCGTCAGAGGTTTCAACCCCCGCAGGGTCATAGATCACGATCAGGTCAAGATCGGACCCCGCGTTCAGCCGCGCCGCGCCAAGCGATCCCATCGCCACAACCGCCACGCCCCGCCCGGGCGGGGGGCCGTGTTTGCGCGCGAATTCCGCCACGATCACCGGCCAGAGCGCGGCAATCACCGCCTCGGCCAGATCGGCATATTGTGCGCCGCTGCCGACAGCGTCGATCAGCCCGCGCAGATGATGCACCCCGATGCGGAAATGCCATTCGCGCGCCCAGGTCCGTGCCGCGATCAGCTGGCTTTCGTAATCGGGATGGGTCGCCAGCACCGCGCCCAATTGATCGCGCAGCGCGGCCATGCCGGGCCATGGGTCAAAGAACGCGCCGCCGATCACCGCATCCAGCACGGCCGCATTGCGCGACAGATATTGCGCCAGCGCCGGCGCCGTTGCCGCGATATCGACGATCAGCCGGGTCAGTTGCGGATTGGCCTCGAACAGCGAAAACAATTGCACTCCGGCAGGCAGCCCCGCCAGAAAACCGTCAAATTGCGCCAGTGCTTCGTCCGGGCGCGCGGCCTCTTGCAGGCTGGCCATGATCTGCGGGATCAGCCGGTCGAAAATCTCGGTCGCGCGCGGGGATCGCAGCGCGGGATAGCCTTGCCAGCGCGCCACAACCTCCTGCCCCCAGGTGATCTGCGGTTTGGGTTTGGCATCGGGGGCAAAGAACCCTTCGGTCAGCACATGCACATCGGCAAGGCGGCGGGTCAGGTCGTGGCGCAATTCCGCGACATCGCGCCCCATGAAGGCCGCGAGCCTGTCGAACCCCGCCGCATCCTGCGGCAGATGATGGGTCTGCGCATCGGCGAACATCTGCACGCGGTGTTCCACCTCGCGGTGGTGGCGGTAGTGATCGAGCAATGTGTCAGCCACATCCGCCCCGATCCAGCCCGCCCCCGCAAGCGCATGCAAGCCTTCGCCGGTGCCACGCAGGCGCAGCGCCGGATCGCGCCCGCCTGCAATCAACTGGCGGGTCTGGGTGAAAAATTCAATCTCGCGGATACCGCCGCGCCCCAGTTTCATGTCATGCCCTGCCAGCGCGACCGGCCCGCCCAGCCCCTTGTGATCGCGGATTTTCAGCCGCATGTCATGGGCGTCCTGAATGGCCGCGAAATCCAGATGCTTGCGCCAGACAAAGGGGCGCAGGGTTTGCAGGAACCGCGCGCCAGCCGCCTGATCCCCCGCACAGACCCGCGCCTTGATATAGGCCGCGCGTTCCCATGTCCGGCCCACGCTTTCGTAATAGCGTTCTGCCGCTTCCATCGACAAACAGACCGGCATCACCGAAGCATCGGGGCGCAGCCGCAGATCGGTGCGGAACACATAACCGCCGTCTTTGACCTCCGACAGGATCGCCGTCATCCGGCGGGTCACGCGGATAAAGGCGGTGCGCGCCTCGAACACATCTTCGGGCGCGAAACGGCTGTCGTCGAACAAACAGATCAGGTCGATGTCAGAGGAATAATTCAGCTCATGCGCGCCCATCTTGCCCATGGCCAGCACGACCATGCCTGCGGCGTCCTGCGGCGCGCCGAGGGGGAGTTTTCCGCGCGCAACCTCGGCCGCGACCAGCCGCGTGACACAGGCCGCAACCGCCGCATCGGCAAAGCGGGTCAGCGTGCCGGTCACGGTTTCCAAAGGCCATACACCGCCCAGATCGGCCAGTGCCGCAACCAGCGCGATGCGCCGTTTCATCTGCCGCAGATGGATTGGCAGCGCGTCCAGCGTGACGGAGTCAAGCTGGACCAGCAAACCGTCCACCGCCGCTTCGGGATCATCGAGCGCGGCAGGCAGCCAGTCTTTTTCTTGCCGCATCAACCCTGCCAGATAGGGGCTGCATCCGGCAGTCCCGGCCAGCAAGGCACTGATTTCGGGCGCAAAGGCGGGCAGTTGCGTCAGCATATCCGCACCAAGCGCGGCGTCATACGGACGAGGGCAACGGGTGATGCGGCGGGCAATGCTCATGCGCTGCACATTGGGTGCAATCGGGGGGCTGGTCAATCGCCAACACCCCGCTAAGCTGCCCCAAACAGGAGCATGACAGATGAGCAAAAGCCTGACCCGCGTCATCCGCGCACTGCAAGATCACGGGGTCCAGATCACCCCGCTGGAAATGGACGAGCAGACCCGCACAGCACAACAGGCCGCCGATGCCGCAAACTGCGCGCTGGACCAGATCGCCAAATCGGTGATTTTCGCAGGCCAGACCAGCGGGCGCGCGATCTTGTTCATCACCGCGGGCGGCAATCAGGTGGATAGCGGCAAGGCAAGCGTGGCCGCGGGCGAGCCTTTGGCCAAGGCCGATGCCAGTTTGATCCGCGCGCAGACCGGTTTTGCCATCGGCGGCGTCGCGCCCATCGGGCATTTGACGCCAGTGCGCGCCTTTTTCGATGCGCGCCTGCTGGATTTCGCGCAAATCTGGGCGGCCGCTGGCACGCCACGGCATATATTCCCCATAGCGCCACAGCAATTGTTGCAGATTTCCGGCGCGCAGATTGCTGATTTCATTGCCTGATTTGTCATGATGTAAAAAACCTTTACATCACCTCTTGCAAAATATGGGCGGCTTTCCGATATCTGTGATGTGAAACACATTCACATCCACCCTGCTGCCTTGAAGGAGAGCATGATGACCACGAACACAGCCCAGACTTACGACACCAGCCCCGGTTTTCTTGCCCGGACCGAGGCTTGGCTTGATGCGCGCGGCAAAGGCGCCTGGATCGCCGCGATGGTGCTGGGCTTTATTGTGTTTTGGCCCGTGGGTCTGGCGCTTTTGGCCTATATGATCTGGGGCAAGGGCCTGTTTGCGGGGTCCTGCCGCAAGACTGGCAAGTCGTCCATCACCATGACCAAATCCAGCGGCAACGCAGCTTTTGACGCCTACCGCAATGAAACCATCCGCCGTCTGGAAGACGAGCAGCACAAGTTCGAGGCTTTTCTCAAGCGGTTGCGCGATGCCAAGGACAAGGCCGAATTCGACGCCTTCATGGATGAACGCGAACGCAAGGCCGCAGCAAAATCTGCCATGGCACCCGACGCGCCACAGGTCTGACACAGGCCAATTCCCCCGAACGGCCCGCCACGGCGGGTCGTTTTGGTAAGAGGCGCGCATTAACGCAGCGTGTGACACAGGGCTTGGCGCGCGGGCGCAGGGTTGTTAAGCTTCGTGAAACCATACGGGTTCATTCATGCGCCACACCCTTCCAATCGCCCCGCAGTTCTATGTGACAGCGCCGCAGCCTTGCCCCTATCTTGCGGGCCGGATGGAACGAAAGCTGTTCACAGCCCTGCAAGGCGACAACGCGCCGAAACTCAACGATTCGCTGTCAAAACAGGGGTTCCGGCGGTCGCAAAACGTGCTCTACCGGCCGTCCTGCGCGGAATGTTCGGCCTGTATGTCGGCACGGATCAATGTGGCCGCGTTCACGCCTTCGCGCAGCCAGCGCCGTGTTCTGGCGCGCGCGCATCACCTGCACCGCCGCGCGACATCGCCCTGGGCGACCGAGGAACAATATGACCTGTTCCGCGCCTATCTCGACAGCCGCCATGCGACGGGCGGGATGGCAGATATGGATATGTTCGAATTTGCCGCCATGATCGAGGAAACGCCGATCCGGTCGCGCGTGATCGAATATACCGATGCGGGGGTTTTGCAGGCGGTCTGTCTGACAGATATTCTCGATGACGGGCTTTCGCTGGTCTATTCCTTCTTTGATCCCGCGCTCGAACGCTTGTCGCTTGGCACCCATGTCATCCTTGACCATGTCAAGATCGCGCAGGAAATGGACCTGCCTTATGTCTATCTGGGCTATTGGGTGCCGGGCAGCCCCAAGATGGGCTATAAGGCGAAATTCGCAGGGCTGGAGGTGTTTCGCGGCGGCACATGGTCACCGCTGACCGCGCCCGACAGTTTCGACACAGCCCTGCATCCTTTGTCCTCCGAACCCATCGCCGAACAGGTCGCCAAGATCAACCTGCCCGACGGGCGCAGCTAGCCCATCAGCCCAGCAGGTTGGGCAGGATCGTCACCACCCAAGGGAAAAACGCAAGGATCAGCAGCGCGCCGATCTGGATGCCGATGAATGGCAGCACCCCGCGATAGATCTGGCCCGTGGTGATCGACTTGGGCGCCACACCGCGCAGATAGAACAGCGCAAACCCGAATGGCGGCGTCAGGAACGAGGTTTGCAGGTTCACCGCGATCATGATCGTCACCCATTTGGGATCAAACGTGCCGCCATAGATCACCGGCCCGACAATGGGGATCACGATGTAGATGATCTCCAGAAAATCCAGCACGAACCCAAGGATGAACAGCACGAGCATGACCAGCAAGAAAACCTGCCATTCATTGTCGAACGACCGCAGGAATTGCTGGATATAATGTTCCCCCCCGAAAGAGATCAGCACAAGGTTCAACAATTGCGACCCGATCAGGATGGCAAAGACCATCGCCGTCACCTTGGCAGTTTCGCGCACGACAGGTGCCAGAACGCCGCCCGCCAGCAGCACCCAACAGGCCCACAAAAGCCCGAACATCGCGTAAAGGAACGCGCCGAATGCCACCAGAAAGGCAATCCGGTCTTCCAGCGGCACCACCTCGCGGCCCATGCGCATGTCGAAATTATACCCCACCAGCAGCATCACGATGATCGCCCCCGCCGTCAGCAGCACGATGCGCGGTGACAGGCCCTGATCCTTGCGCTTGCGATACGCCGCCAGCAGGATCGCCCCGCCCGGCGTCGTCAGCGGCGAAACAAGCAGCACATCGACCAGCAGTAACAGCCCGATCCCCCCTGCCCCGATCAGCAAGGGCCGGTGGTTGGCCAGCGGCGCCACGCCGCGCGCCACGGCCAGCATCAGCCCCATGATCACGGCGGCAACGGCAATGCCGGTCCCGATGGGCGGCGCGTCAACGGCGCGCTGCGCGACCCTCTCGGCGCGTTCCTCTGGCGAAAGTTGTCGTGCCTGTGTCACGCCACCGGCGGCGTCGATCTGCGCCTGTTCGGCAAGGGCGCTGTCCCATGCCGCTTGGCCATGCAGGGCGATCATGCTGTCGGCGCAGGCGGGGCTGACGCGGGTGCGCAATGATGCGGATTGGCCTGCATCGGTGAAACTGCCCACCAGCACCGACTGGCTACCCACAACGCCTGCCCCGTTCAGCCCGATCACCAGCCCGATGATCCCCACAGGCACCGCCAGAAACCATGTCAGTTTATCGTTGCGGCTGCCGGTCTTGGTGCCGGTACCTGCGCTGAATTGCACGGCGGGGGCCTTGGTCGGGTTCAGCAGGGCAAAGACAAAGGCATAAAGCGCGTAAAGCACCGCCAGCATGATCCCGGGCAGCAAGGCCGCCTGAAACAACGCGCCCACCGACACCACCGCAGGCTTGCCCAGATAGGTCAGCGCGTCATTGCACCCCGCCAATTGCGCGCGCTGTTCTTGTGCCGTGGCGTATAGATCGCCTGCCAAGGTGCCCAACAGCACGATCACGATGGAGGGTGGTATGATCTGCCCCAAGGTGCCGGACGCCGCGATCACCCCCGTGGCTAATTGCGGCGAATAGCCGTTTTTCAACATCGTCGGCAGCGCCAGCAGGCCCATCGTCACGACGGTGGCGCCCACGATCCCTGTCGAGGCCGCCAGAAACGCACCAACGATCACGATCGACACGGCAAGCCCCCCCGGCAACGGGCCGAACACCCGCGCCATCGTTGTCAGCAATTCATCCGCGATGCGCGAGCGTTCCAGCACGATGCCCATCATCACGAACATCAGCACCGCCAGCAAAATCTCGATGGAATTGCCCGCCAGCACCTTTTCATTGATCCGGTTGACCATGAACCCGATGTTGCGGTCCAGCGCCGTTTCCCAGCCCTGCGGGAACAATGGCGCCTCAAACCGGGGCAGATCAGGATAGCGGAACACCGAAATCGTATCCGGGCGCACGCCCTCGGCGATCAGGGCGCGATAGGCGTCAGAGCGCATATCGACACCAGCATGGACCAGCAGACCGGACGAATCCAGCGCAGCAATGATCGCAAAAGACATCACCGCCGCCCCGCTGATCGCAAAGGCCACGGGAAACCCCGACAGGATCCCCGCAAACAGCGTCAGGAACAGGATGATGATGCCGATCTCGATGCCGTCTAAGCCGAAAAGCATGATACGTCCGCCTTGTTAATGTATCTTGGCTGAAAGATCGGCGATCTCGTCGCCAGTCTTGTCTTTATCAAGGTATTTGGCCTCGCTGGCCTCGCCTTCTTTGCGTTCCAGCAACGACCGGTAAAACACCGCGACCGCCTGCAACAGCACCATGAAGGTGAAGACCAGCAGCAGTATCTTGAACAGGAAATAGGCGTCAAAACCGTTTGCCGATGTGCTGATCGTTTCGATATTCCACTGGAATGCCTGCGACCGCGTCATCAACCGATCGAGCGTGTCAGACGCCGATGCGTTGGGCAGCACCAGATGCCGCCACATGAAAAACCAGCCATAGATCCAGATCACGATGGCGGATGGCACCATGAAAAACAGCGCGCCGAACATGTCGACACAGCGTTTGGCGCGAAAGCTCATCGGCGCATAGAGCAGATCGACCCGCACATGCCCGCCCTGCACAAAGGTATAGGTCGCGCACAGGGTGATGACGATGGCGTTATAAAGCTTCAGCTCGTCCGACCACCAGCTGACGGGGCGTTCAAAGGTCACGCCCAACCCGATGCTGATGTCAGAGACCGCGAAAATGCCTTGCAGAAAGATGATGACGATCTGTTGCAGCACCATCAACAGCCCTGCCCATGCCGCGGCCCGCCCGACGCTGTTGGCAAAGCCTTCCAGCACGCGCACGCAGCGCCACATGAAGGCATTAAAAATCAGCCCTGAGATGGTGACGACCGCAAAGATCACCAGCACCGCAAAGAACAATTCAACCGAGGCCCCGTAATAGATGAACCGCGCCAGCGCCTGTTTGGCGGCGGGGTCCATCGGGCCATTGATCTGCGGCACCCAAGACAGCCACAGGCCGGGGTTCAGCAGCGCGAAACCGATGTTGTAAAAGGCTGCGATCAGCTGCGCCGCGATCCAGCCAAAGGCGTTGCCGCCCCATGCCTCCACCAGTCCCATGATCTATCCCCGTTTATTCTTGCACCGATGCAAAGAAGGCCCGCAGCACCCGCGCGGGCCTTCTTTTGGCGTTGCATACCGGCGATGCCGGCCTTGCGCCTAGGCCTTCAGGCGGTTGCGCTGTGCCAGATAAGCACCTTCGGAAATGCTGGACCATTGCGCCGAGCTGCGCATCGAGGCGAAATAGCTTTCGTGGCATTTCGCATAGATCGGATCACCCAACGCTTCGGCGACGACTTCGTCGGCGGCGGCGCTGAACGCATCCCAGATCGGGTCCGCAAATTCGAGCACCTGCACGCCACCGGCCTGCAAACGCGACAATGCAGCGGCGTTACGGGCCATGAACAGCGACATCGTCCAGATGCTGCTGGCGCGGCTGGCGTTTTGCACGATCGATTGCTGCGCCGGCGTCAGGCTTTCGTAGACATCAAGGTTCAACACCAGGTTCAGGTTCGGCCCCGGCTCGTGGAAACCGGCGGTGTAATAGAATTTGGTGATTTCCTGGAAACCGGCGGTTTCATCAGCCCAAGGCCCGATCCATTCGGTCCCGTCAATCGCCCCAGAGGCCAGCGCCTGATACACTTCAGCGCCCGGCAGGTTCTGGACCGATGCGCCCAGCTTGCCCATCACCTGACCACCCTGCCCCGGCATGCGGAAACGCAGACCCTGGAAATCTTCGGGGCCGTTCATTTCCTTGGCGAACCAGCCACCCGATTGCGGGCCGGTGTTGCCTGCCGAAAACGCCTTGAGCCCAAAGATCGAATACAATTCGTCAGCCAGCACATCGCCGCCGTCGTGGTTGATCCAATTGGAATATTCCATGAAGGTCATGCCGAACGGGATCTGCGAAAAGAACGAAAACGCAGGGTGCTGGCCAAGGAAATAGTAATCCACGCCGTGATACATATCGGCCTGACCAGCGGCGACGGCGTCGAACACTTCGAACGCGCCAACCAATTCGCCCGCGGCCTTGAGATCGACGGTGACCTGCCCGTCGGTCATCGCGGTGATCATATCGGCGCAATATTGCGCGCTGTCATGCACACCGGCAAGGCCACGACCCCAGGTCGTCACCAGCGTCAGGGTACGGTTGCCCTGCGCATAGGCAGGCGCGGCCAGCGCTGTCGCTGCAGCGGCAGAGCCGCCAATCGCTGAATTCTTCAAGAAAGACCGACGGTCCATAAAATCTCCTCCCAGAAGGTTTTTGGCGGGGTCATGCAACATCCACGATCTGCTCAAGGTTGTCGTAAACCATTTTTAACCACATTCGAAATACAAAAGAAATACAAAACAACCGGCTAAACCTTCTCGGGCTTTCAAAGCCAACCGCAGTCATTGCAGGCTTTGAACGCTGAACTTTGCACGCCACCAGACCAAAGGCGGCCGCCCCTTTTGACGGGGGCGACCTGACTGTCCCCCGGGAGAGAAGGATCAGTTTTCCAAGCTGGCCTGAATACCCGCACGCACGATCGAGAACCATTCCCCCGTTAGGCGCAATTGTTCCAGCCCCGCGTTCATCGCAGGCAGGGCGGCATTGGCTTCGGGGTTGGTCTTGGCCACAAAGACATGCAGCGTCGCGGTCGTGGTCAGCGCATCCAGCGACACGACCCTGTCGGCCATCGCCAGGCTGCGCATGTCATCTTCGGCAGGCAGCGCATCATAGCTGACGACATCGACAGCGCCCGCTTCGAGCAGGCGCCAGCACTCCAGCTGACTGACCCGCGTCATCGTGATCTCTGGTTCGGTCAGGCCTTCGGCTTCCATGTCAAAGGTGAACCATGCATCGGGCCGACAGATTCGCGCGCCCAGCAGATCGGCATGGTCTGTCGCGCTGTCATAGGGGCTGCCCGCCAGCGTGTAATACCCGACCAGCGCGTCATAGAACGGGTCGGAATGGTTGAAATCGGTGCAGCGATACGCATTGGGCGGCGACAGGATTTCAACGCGGTCGCAATCGGGCTTGAACCACGGAAAGGCCATATCGACAGCGCCCGACGGCAGCAGGCTGTCCAGCTGCGCGTTCCAATCGTTCACGAAGAAGAAATTGACCTCTTGTGCAGGATTGCCCAGCTCGAGCGCGCGGAGCACTAATTGGGTGAACAGCCCGCCGCCGGGCAAGTCCTTGTCGGTGAATGGCGCATAGCCGCTTGCTGTCACGATGCGCAGCGGGCGGTCGGCTGTCACCGGTGCGGGCGCTGCGGCTTGGTTGGCCGCGGGCGCCGCAGATGGCAATGACCCGTCCGCGCAAGGGATCGTGATCACCTGCCCGGTTTCAACCAGATTGGGTGACCGCAGAACATGCGCATTGGCGTTGAACAACACCTGAAAACCGCCTTGAACCCCCGTCGCTTTGGCGATCTTGCTCAGCGTATCGCCTCGGACGATCGTGTACCGGCTGCATAAGTCCTGCGCCTGAGCTGCGTGACTACCGCCCAGCACCAGACCGGCCGATATCGCTAGCGCCATGGCCAAAGCCGAAGCGGTCTTGAATGCCATACCCGTCGTGGTCACCATGGGGTTTGCCTTTCTATGGTCGGTTTCCTGTCCCTCGACTATCCCGCAGAAAAAGGCGAAATGTTGACCAAATCTGCGAAAAGACCGATCTGGACCGCCCAGACCGCTGCTTTGTTGTCGAATGCGACCGATCCATTGGCGCGGGTCATTTCAGCGCCTCACGCATTCGTGGCGCGTTCAGGGTTGTTTTCAGGGGGCCAAGGCTGGTCTAACGTCGCAGGAACGCGAAAAGGATGACATGATGACCGACCACAAACCCTATACCCCCCCCAAAGTCTGGACATGGGACGCCGAAAACGGTGGCAAATTCGCCAGCATCAACCGGCCCATCGCAGGGGCCACCCATGACAAGGACCGCCCGCAGGGCGAGCATCCGCTACAACTTTATTCGCTGGCGACACCCAATGGCGTCAAGGTCACGGTCATGCTCGAAGAATTGCTGGCCGCAGGTCACAAGGGCGCGGAATATGACGCCTGGCTGATCGACATCAACAAAGGCGACCAGTTCAGCAGCGGTTTTGTGGGCGTGAACCCCAATTCCAAGATCCCCGCCCTGTTCGATAGTGACACCGGCCTGCGCGTGTTCGAAAGCGGCGCGATCCTGCTGTATCTGGCGGAAAAATTCGGGGCGTTCCTGCCTACGGACATCGCAGGCCGAACCGAGACGCTCAACTGGCTGTTCTGGCTGCAAGGCTCTGCGCCCTATCTGGGCGGCGGGTTCGGGCATTTCTACGCCTATGCGCCGGAAAAATTCGAATATCCGATCAACCGTTTCGCGATGGAAACCAAGCGCCAGCTGGATGTGCTGGACCGGCAATTGGCCGATCACGCCTATATCGCGGGTGACAGCTATACGATTGCGGATATGGCGATTGCGCCGTGGTACGGGCGGCTGGTCAAAGGCGGGGCTTATGGCGATGCCGCGACCTTCCTTGATGCGGCATCTTATAAAAACGTGAACCGTTGGGCTGATGCGGTTCTGGCACGGCCCGCCTATATCCGCGGGCAAAAGGTCAACCGCACATGGGGCGAGCCGCATGAACAGCTGCCCGAACGGCACGCGGCCAGCGATTTCGACACATAAACAGACTGTTGCGGTCCGGCGATAGCGGGGGTGAATTTCGCCCCCCGCCCTTGCGCCTGACGGGCAATGGCCCCATGTCCACCCGACAAAGGTGGAGTCCGCATGTTAACTTATCTTATTCTGATCGGCGGCTTGCTTGGCCTGTTTCTGGGTGGAGACTGGCTGGTCAAAGGCGCAAGCGGTCTGGCGCTGCGCTTTGGCGTGGCACCGATAATCGTCGGCGCAGTTGTCGTGGGCTTTGGCACATCGACACCTGAATTGCTGGTGTCATTGCAAGCGGCGCTGGGCGGGCAGCCGGGCATCGCCATCGGCAATGTCATCGGGTCCAATATTGCCAATATCCTGCTAGTGCTGGGAACGGCGGCGCTCATCGGGCCGCTGGTTTTGACCTTTGCGAATGTCCGCAAAGATCTGCTTTGGATGACAGGCGCGGTCTTGTTCCTGCCCTATGCCTTCTGGTCGGGCGAGGTGAGCCATGTCGAAGGGCTGGTGTTGATCGGCGCACTGGCGGTTTATCTGTTCATCAGCCTGAAAGGATCGCGGGGCGAGGTAGACGACATCGACGCCCCCACCAGCCTGTGGATCGGTGGCGGGCTGACCATACTGGGTCTGGTCACGGTCATGGTCGGCGCGCATTATCTGGTGCAAAGCGCCAGCATCATCGCCCGCCAGTTCGGCGTGTCAGAGGCGATGATCGGGCTCAGCATCGTGGCCATCGGCACATCGCTGCCGGAACTTGCCACCACGGTGATGGCCGCGATCCGCGGCGAACGCGATATCGCGCTGGGCAATATCGTGGGGTCCAACATTTTCAACATTCTCGCCATTCTGGGGATCACAGCGGTGGTGACACCTATTCCGGTCGATGCGCGGTTCTTGAACGTGGACACGCCTGTCGTGATCGGAATCACGCTGTTGTTGCTGGCGCTGGTCTATTTCGTCGGCCGGATGAACCGGCTGGTCGGGGGCGGGATGCTGGTGGCCTATGTCGCCTATATCGCCCTGACGGCCGGTCTCTGAAAGAAAGTTGCGACAAAACACCTTTTTGCGACATTTTCTCCAGCGGGGCGGTTGACCGCCCTGCGAAGTCGCTCTAGAACCTGCCAGAGCAAAAGGAAATATGATGATTGTCGTCGTACTAATCGTGGATCACATGCGCATGGGCCGGTAACGGATTTTCCATAATGACCCCATGCGCCCCCGACAAAATCGGGGGTTTTTTTATGCCGGATGCAACGAAACGGATAGGACACCAGAGCAATGAGCAAAACCATGACCGGCGCAAAAATGGTCGTACAGGCCCTGATTGATCAGGGCGTGGATGTCGTGTTTGGGTATCCCGGCGGGGCTGTCCTGCCGATCTATGACGAATTGTTCCAGCAGGAAAAGATCAAGCATGTGCTGGTGCGCCACGAGCAGGCCGCCGTCCATGCCGCCGAAGGCTATGCGCGCTCAACCGGCAAGCCGGGTGTGGCGCTGGTGACATCCGGCCCCGGTGCAACCAATGCTGTGACCGGCCTGACCGATGCGCTGATGGATAGCATCCCGATCATCGTGCTGACCGGCCAGGTGCCGACCTTCATGATCGGGTCAGATGCGTTCCAAGAGGCCGATACAGTCGGCATCACGCGGCCCTGCACTAAGCATAACTGGCTGGTCAAGGATACCGAGAAACTGTCAGCCACCCTGCACGAGGCGTTTCACGTCGCCCTGTCCGGCCGCCCCGGCCCGGTGCTGATCGACATTCCCAAGGATGTGCAATTCGCCACTGGCACCTACACCGAGGCACGCCAGGTCGAAACCCATTACAATCCCCAGGTCAAAGGCGATCTGGCGATGATCACCGAATTGGCCAAGGCGATGGAAACCGCCAAACGGCCCGTGTTCTATACCGGCGGCGGCGTGATCAATTCCGGCACTGCCGCGTCGCAATTGCTGCGCGAACTGGTGGCGGCGACCGGTTTTCCGATCACCTCGACCCTGATGGGTCTGGGGGCCTATCCGGCCTCGGGCGACAATTGGTTGGGGATGCTGGGGATGCATGGCCTGTATGAGGCCAATATGGCGATGCACGACTGTGATCTGATGATCAATATCGGCGCGCGCTTTGATGACCGGATCACGGGGCGAATCGACGCCTTTAGCCCACGCTCGAAAAAGGCACATATCGACATCGACGCCTCCTCGATCAACAAGGTGGTGCATGCCGATTTCCCGATCCTGGGCGATGTGGCCCATGTGCTCGAAGATTTGCTGAACGTCTGGAAAGCCCGCGGGCGCAAGACCAACACCGAAGGTCTGGCCAAATGGTGGGGCCAGATCAAGGAATGGCGCGCTGTCGATTGCCTGAAGTTCACCCAGCAAGGCAATATTATCAAACCACAATATGCGTTAGAGCGGCTCGAAGCCCTGACCAAAAAGCACGACCGCTATATCTGCACCGAGGTTGGCCAGCACCAGATGTGGGCCGCGCAATATCTGGGGTTCGAGGACCCCAACCGCTGGATGACATCGGGTGGCCTTGGCACCATGGGCTACGGTTTTCCCGCATCCATCGGCGTGCAAATGGCCCATCCGGACGCGCTGGTCATCAACGTGGCAGGCGAGGCGTCGTGGCTGATGAACATGCAAGAATTGGGCACAGCTATGCAGTACCGTTTGCCGGTCAAGCAATTCATCCTCAACAACGAACGGCTGGGCATGGTGCGGCAATGGCAGGAATTGCTGCATGGTGAACGCTATTCCTCCAGCTGGTCGGAATCCCTGCCCGATTTCGTGAAACTGGCCGAGGCATTCGGCGCCAAGGGCATTTTGTGCAGCGATCCTGACACGCTGGATGATGCGATCTTGGAAATGCTGACCCATAAAGGGCCGGTCCTGTTCGATTGTCTGGTCGAAAAGCATGAAAACTGCTTCCCGATGATCCCGTCGGGCAAACCACATAATGAAATGCTGCTCGGCGATGCCTCGACAAAGGATGCCATCCAGGCCGGTGGCGCGGTGCTGGTGTAAGCCAGATCAATTCAAGGATAAGGACACCAACATGTCACCGCTGAAAATCAAAAAAGGCTCGACCAGCCATTCCGCCTATGACCTGCGGCCCAGCTATTCCGACACGGTGGAACGGCACACTCTGGCCGTTCTGGTGGAAAACGAACCGGGTGTGTTGGCCCGCGTCATCGGGCTCTTCGCTGGCCGCGGCTATAACATCGAAAGCCTGACCGTCGCCGAAGTCGATCATCAGGGCCACCGGTCGCGCATCACCATCGTGACCACCGGCACACCGCAGATCATCATCCAGATCAAGGCGCAGCTGGGCCGCATCATCGACGTGCATAAGGTCAACGACCTGACCGTCGAAGGGCCAAGCGTGGAACGCGAACTGGGGCTGTTCAAGGTCGCAGGCAAAGGCGAACACCGCGTCGAAGCCCTGCGGCTGGCCGATATCTTCCGCGCCAATGTGGTGGACAGCACGCTGGAATCCTTCGTGTTCGAAATCACCGGAACGCCCGAGAAGATCGACGCTTTCGCCGATCTGATGCGCCCCTTGGGCCTGCAAGAGGTGGCCCGCACCGGTGTCGCCGCCTTGTCGCGGGGCGCGGTCTGATCCGCCGCGCTGCGCGCGCCGGAGGCCTCCGGCGGGAGTACTTATAGAAATAAGAAGCTGCGGATCAACGCCTCTCGCGGCTTCTTATTTCCAAAAATACTACCCGCGCGGAGCGCACCGAACATCGCGCAGAGATGTGACGGATCAACGCGGCAGGATGCCCGCCGCCTCGCCCGCGGCGATCTCTGCGGCATCAAGCAAGCCATCGCCATTGATATCGAGCGCAGCGAAATTGTCTTCGGACACTTCGGGGGCCGCGGCCTGCACTTCGGGGAAACTGTACTGCCCGTCGCCATTCACATCGATCGCCGTCGATTGCGCCAAGGCGGGCAGCGCCAAAAGCAAGGCAGCGGGGATCAGCAGGTATCTGGACATTGTCGCCTCCACAGTCTGTTTGATACATTCTATCTGGGCATTTTCTACGCCGAATACCAGTGCCTGCCGATCACTTAGCCGCGCCCCCTTGCCCCCGCCGCGCGCAGCGGACAAGCTATGCGCAGCTGACCAAGGATTGCATCATGACACCGCGCAAGATCATTATCGACACAGACCCCGGGCAAGACGATGCCGTGGCGATCCTGCTGGCCCTCGCCTCGCCCGAGATCGACCTGCTGGGAATCACCGCCGTGGCGGGCAATGTGCCGCTGCCGCTGACCGAAAAGAACGCGCGCATTGTGTGCGAACTGGCGGGCCGGCCCGATGTCCGGGTTTTTGCCGGCTGTGACCGCCCGCTGTCGCGCCAATTGGTCACGGCGGAACATGTGCATGGCAAGACCGGCCTTGACGGCCCGCAAATGGCAGATCCCACGATGCCGTTGCAGGATCAGCATGCCGTTGATTTCATCATCCAGACGCTGCGCGAAGAACCAAGCGGCACGGTGACCTTGGTCCCTGTTGGCCCCTTGACCAATATCGCCACCGCGTTCCAGCGCGCGCCTGATATCATCGCGCGTGTGCGCGAAATCGTGCTGATGGGTGGCGCCTATTTTGCGGTGGGCAACATCACGCCGGCTGCCGAATTCAACATCTATGTCGATCCCGAAGCAGCCAAGATCGTCTTTGCCGCCGGTGTGCCGCTGGTCGTCATGCCGCTGGATGTCACGCATAAGGCGCTGACCACACGCGCGCGGATTGATGCCTTCCGCGCGATGGGCACGCGCGTCGGCGATATGGTCGCCGCCTGGACCGATTTTTTCGAACGTTTCGATATGGCGAAATACGGATCAGAGGGCGCGCCTTTGCATGACCCCTGCACTGTCGCCTATCTGATCGACCCCAGCCTGTTCAGCGGCCGGCTGATCAATGTGGAAATCGAGACAGGGTCGGAGCTGACCCTCGGCATGACCGTGGCCGATTGGTGGGGCGTCACCGACCGCCCCAAGAACGCGCTGTTCATCGGCGATATTGATGCCGAAGGGTTTTATGCGCTGCTGGCCGAAAGATTGGCGCGGTTATGAAAATCGCCTTTGACAACAGCTATGCCGCCCTGCCCGCGCAGATGTTCACGCCGCAATTGCCGACGCCTGTGGCGGCGCCCGCGATATTCGCGCGTAATGACGCATTGGCCGCAGTGCTGGGCATTGATCTGCACGCGCCCGATGCCGCACAGATATTCGCAGGCAACCATATTCCGGCAGGGGCCAGCCCGATTGCCACCGTCTATGCCGGCCACCAGTTTGGCCATTGGAACCCGCAACTGGGTGATGGCCGCGCGATCCTGTTGGGCGAGGTTGTGGGCAGCGACGGCATCCGCAGCGATATCCAGCTCAAAGGGGCCGGTCCCACCCCCTATTCGCGGTCGGGAGATGGCCGTGCCTGGCTGGGTCCCGTGATGCGCGAATATCTGGTGTCAGAGGCGATGGCCGCCCTTGGCGTGCCGACCACCCGTGCGCTGGCGGCTGTCACCACGGGCGAGGATGTGTACCGCGAAACCCGCCTGCCAGGGGCCATCATCACCCGCGTGGCGCAGAGCCATATCCGCGTCGGGACCTTCCAGTTTTTCGCCGCGCGCAAGGATGTCGACGCGCTGCGCGCCCTGACCGATCACGTCATCGCGCGGCATTACCCGCAGGCGGATGGGCCTGCTGCCTTGCTCGATGCTGTGATCGCCCGCTATGCGCGGTTGATCGCGCGCTGGATGGGGCTGGGGTTCATCCACGGGGTGATGAACACCGACAATGTCAGCATTGCAGGCGAGACGATTGATTACGGCCCCTGCGCCTTTGTCGATGATTTCGCGCATGGCGCGGTGTTCAGCGCCATCGATCAACAGGGCCGCTATGCCTATGGCAACCAGCCACAGATCGGGGCCTGGAACATGGCGCAATTTGCCACGGCGCTGATCCCTCTGATGGCTGACCGCGACCGCGCGGTGCAGGATTTCACCGCTGCCGTGCAGGGCTTTGCCCCGATCTATGCCCATGCCTGGTTGCAGGTTTTCGCGGCCAAGCTGGGAATTGCCGATCCCACGCCAGAGGATGCGGCCCTTGTCACTGACCTGTTGAACCTGATGGCGCAGGATGGCGCGGATTTCACCGCGACCTTTGCGGCGTTGTTGGATGGTCAGGCGCGCGACCAGTTCATCGACCACGATGCCTTTGACGTTTGGGCGACACGCTGGCGGGCGCGCCAGTCGCCACAAGCCACAGAGATCATGGCAGGCGCCAATCCGCGCGTCATCGCGCGCAATCATCAGGTAGAGGCCGCGATTGCAGCGGGCGTTTCAGGCGATTTTGCCCCATTTGACGCGCTGCTGGCGGCGGTGACACAGCCCTACACCGACAATTCCGCGTTTTCACGGCCACCCAGCCGCGATGAGCGTGTGACGCGAACGTTTTGCGGGACATAAGAGGGTGAGGCCCCGGATCAAGTCCGGGGCGTGCGGTGCGACGCCCCGGACTTGATCCGGGGCCTCGGCGTTGTTTACTCGGTCACCCGCACGGCGGCCATCATGTCTGGCTGGCCGATCACGGCGCCATTGGCCCCGGTGCCACGTTTGATTGCATCGACAATCTCCATGCCTGCGGTGACCTGCCCCACGACCGTATATTGACCATTCAGGAAATAGCCCGGCTCGAACATGATGAAAAACTGGCTGTTCGCGGAATTGGGGTTTTGCGACCGCGCCATGCCGACAACACCGCGTTCAAACGGCAGCTCCGAAAATTCGGCCGGAATGTCATCGAACGCCGACCCGCCCATGCCCGCGCGCGACAGATCACTGCCCATCACGCCGTTTTCCACATCACCGGTCTGCGCCATGAACCCGTCGATCACGCGGTGGAAGACCACGTTGTCATACCCGCCCTGTGCGGCAATCGCGGTGATCTGGGCGGTGTGCAGCGGGGCCACATCCTCGAACAGATCGATGGTGATGGTGCCGTTCGCTTCGCCCGCGATGTCGATTTCGAGACCCGCGCCAAAGGCGGGACCGGCCAGCAAGGCCAGTGCGATCAGATGCTTATACATCGGCGGCCACCTTGACGCTGATCATGCGGTCGGGGGCGACGGGTGGCTCACCACGGGTGATGGCATCGACATGGTCCATACCGGAAATGACCTGCCCGTAGACAGTATATTGACCGTTGAGGAAATCATTATCCTTGAAATTAATGAAAAACTGGCTGTTGGCCGAATCCGGGCTGGAGGACCGCGCCGCGCCGATGGACCCGCGCGCATGCGGCAGCTTGGAAAACTCCGCCTTCAGATCGGGCAGATCCGACCCGCCTGTGCCAGCGCGGCGGATGTTGAAATCCTGTTCCATATTGCCATTGGCCACATCGCCCGTCTGCGCCATGAAACCGTCGATCACGCGGTGAAAGCAGACATTGTCATAGGCACCGGCGCGGGCCAGTTCCTTCATCCGCGCGACATGGCCGGGGGCGACATCGGGCAAAAGCTGGATGATGACATCACCGTCCTTGAGGGTCATGATGATGGTGTTTTCGGGGTCTTTGATCTCGGCCATTTGGGGCTCCTTGCAGGGTGATTGGGCTTGGACATATGGCGGATGCGCGCAAAAGCCAAGGCGGCGCTGTTGACGCGGGCACATCCTTGCCGCAACAAAGCGCCAAGCAACCCCGAAGGATGGATCACATGGGCTGGAAAACACTCGACGACATGGATTTCGCAGGCAAACGCGCATTGGTGCGGGTCGATATCAACGTGCCGGTGGAAAACGGTGTCGTGACCGATACCAGCCGGATCGAACGGATCATCCCCACAGTGGACGACATCCATGCACAGGGCGGCAAGGTGATCCTGCTGGCGCATTTCGACCGGCCCAAGGGCAAGGTTGTCCCCGAAATGTCGCTGGAACATATCGCCGGCACCGTGGCCGATGTGCTGGGGCTGACGGTGACTTTCGTCAGTTCCAACTATGCCGAAGCCGTGGACGAGATGGAGGATGAAGAAGTCCTGTTGTTGGAAAACCTGCGCTTTCATCCCGGCGAGGAAAGCAATGACGCCGCCTTTGCCGCGCGTCTGGCCAGCCTTGGCGATATCTATGTCAACGACGCCTTTTCCGCCGCCCACCGCGCCCATGCCAGCACAGAGGCCATCGCCCATCTGCTGCCGTCCTGCGCAGGCCGCTTGCTGGAAGAAGAACTGGGCGCGCTGGATGCCGCCCTTGGCAATCCCGCCCGTCCCGTGGTGGCGGTGGTCGGCGGGGCAAAAGTATCGACCAAGCTGGACCTTTTGGGCAATCTGGTGGGCAAGGTCGACCATCTGGTGATCGGCGGCGGCATGGCCAATACCTTTCTGGCCGCGCAAGGGTTCAACGTGGGCAAGTCGCTCTGCGAACATGATCTGGCCGACACCGCCCGCGCCATTCTGGCCAAGGCGCAGGCCACGGGCTGCGAAATCATCCTGCCGCGCGACATCGTGGTGGCGCGTGAGTTCAAGGCGGGGGCGGCCAGCGAAACCTGCGCCCCCGATGCCTGCCCCGATGATGCGATGATCCTTGATGCGGGCCCCGCGACCGTCGCCTATATCGCCGAGGTGCTGGAAAAGGCCAAAACACTGGTCTGGAACGGCCCGTTGGGCGCGTTTGAAATCACCCCCTTCGATGCCGCCACCAATGCCGCCGCGCGCCATGCCGCCGGTCTGACGCAGGCAGGCAAGCTGATTTCCGTCGCCGGTGGTGGCGATACGGTATCGGCCTTGAATCAGGCCGGCGTGGCCGATGATTTCACCTATATTTCCGGCGCGGGCGGCGCGTTTCTGGAATGGATGGAAGGCAAGACCCTGCCGGGTGTCGCGGCACTGGGCTGATCGGCGCGCGGGGTAAACCCCGCCTTACGCCCCTAGGTCGGGGCCATCCCCGACCCCCGGCTGCCGTTTGCGATAACATCCCACCCGTTCGCGCTAACATATTTGCAACCTGCGCCGCGCCGTCCTAACCCTTGCGCAACCACCGCTGCCAAAAGGGCCAAGCACATGAAAACCACCCGCGCTGTCCAGAAAATCCTCGGCCATTACGAAGGCGAAACCCCCGGCGTCAAAGCCAACCTTGCCCGGATGTTGATGACCGGCAAACTGGGCGGCACCGGCAAGATGATCATCCTGCCTGTCGATCAGGGGTTCGAACACGGGCCTGCGCGGTCCTTTGCGCCCAATCCCGCCGCCTACGACCCGCATTACCATTACCAGCTGGCGATTGATGCCGGGCTGAACGCCTATGCAGCACCTTTGGGGATGATCGAGGCAGGGGCGGATACTTTCGCAGGCCAGATCCCCACGATCCTCAAGGTCAATTCCGCCAATTCCCTGATCCCCGACGCCGCGCCCAAAACCCAAGCGATCACCGCATCGGTGGATGACGCGCTGCGGCTGGGCTGTTCGGCCATCGGGTTCACGATCTACCCCGGATCATCGGCCGCATTGGACATGTTCAGCGATATCGCCGCCATGCGCGCCGAGGCTGCGGCCAAAGGCATCGCCACCGTGATCTGGTCCTATCCACGCGGCGAGGATTTGGACAAAGACGGCGAAACCGCGATTGATATCGCCGCCTATGCCGCCCAGATCGCGGCGCTGCTGGGGGCGCATATCATCAAGATCAAACTCTCGACCGACCATCTGTCCCTGCCAGAGGCGAAAAAGGTCTATCAGGACAAAGGTATCGACATCGCCACACAGGCCGCGCGCGTGCGCCATTGCATGCAGGCCGCGTTCAACGGGCGCCGGATCACGGTGTTTTCGGGCGGTGCCGCCAAAGGTGCCGATGCGGTCTATGACGATGCACGCGCGATCCGCGATGGCGGCGGCAACGGGTCGATCATCGGGCGCAATTCGTTCCAGCGCGACCGCGCCGATGCGCTGGAGATGCTGGGCAAACTGGTCGATATCTATCGCGGACGTGACTGATCGCGCGCATTTTAGGGATTCCCTTTGCGAATCAGATATGCGATTCTGATGGCAGTCGCCCGCCAGAGGCGACAGCAGAGGATCGCAGATGTTCAGACGCAGCCGGCCGGCCATTGGGGCGACTTTATACTTTCTCGGGATGATCGTGCTGGGTCTGTATTTCACCTTTGCCGCCGTGCAAGGCGATTATGGCCTGTTCAAACGTGTCGAAGTCCGCGCCGAATCTGCAGCCCTGCGCCTCGAACTGGCCGGTTTACAGGCCGAGGTCGCGCGGATGGAAAACCTGACCACGCGCTTGTCGGATAATTTTCTGGACCTTGATCTGCTGGATGAACAGGCGCGCCATCTGTTGGGCCTGATCCGCGCCGATGAAATCGTGATCCGCTGATCCCATCGCCAGAGGATAAATATCCTCGCCGAAGGCCCGGCGCAGCCGGTCAGCCAGCCTTGCACCAGATGCAGACCTGCCCCGTGCCGTTGCGTCATATTCATGGTGGCAATCCCGTTCCAGATGCTCTAAAAGATAGTTTAATACTAAACTATATACCAAACCGCTGGAGGAATGCCGATGCCGCCAAAACAGGCCGCCGCGAAATCCAATGTCTCAGCCGAAGAATTGCTGGGCCATTACCGTGAAATGCTGCTGATCCGGCGGTTCGAGGAAAAGGCAGGCCAGCTTTATGGCATGGGCCTGATCGGCGGCTTTTGCCACCTTTACATCGGACAGGAAGCCGTCGTTGTAGGGCTGGAAGCTGCGGCCGGTGAAGGCGACAAGCGCGTCACATCCTACCGCGACCATGGCCATATGCTGGCCTGCGGCATGGACCCAAAAGGGATCATGGCCGAATTGACCGGGCGCGAGGGCGGCTTTTCCAAGGGCAAGGGCGGTTCGATGCATATGTTCTCGAAAGAGAAACATTTTTACGGCGGGCATGGCATTGTGGGCGCGCAGGTGCCTCTTGGTGCGGGTCTGGCGTTTTCGGATAAATACAAAGGCAATGACCGCGTCACATTCGCCTATTTCGGGGATGGGGCTGCAAACCAGGGGCAGGTTTATGAAACCTACAACATGGCGCAGCTGTGGGATTTGCCGGTGATTTTCGTGATTGAAAACAACGGCTATGCGATGGGCACCTCCGTCGTGCGGTCAACCAAATCGCCAAGCCTGTGGGAACGCGGTGCCGCTTATGGCATCAAGGGCGAAGAAGTGGACGGCATGAATGTGCTGGCTGTCAAGGAAGCGGGCGAAAGGGCTGTTGCCCACTGCCGTTCAGGCAAGGGGCCTTATATTCTTGAGGTCAAGACCTACCGCTATCGCGGCCATTCGATGTCTGATCCCGCCAAATACCGCACCCGCGACGAAGTGCAGAAAATGCGCGACGAACGCGACCCGATCGAACAGGTCCGCGATATGCTGCTGACCGGCAAACACGCGACCGATGATGACCTCAAGGCCATCGACAAGGAAATCAAGGCCATCGTCAACGATGCCGCCGAGTTTTCCAAAGAAAGCCCGGAGCCGCATCTCGACGAGCTTTGGACCGACATCTACGCCACAGAAATCCCGCAGGAGGCTTGACGCATGGCAATTGAAATTCTGATGCCCGCCCTGTCGCCGACGATGGAAGAAGGCACTTTGGCCAAATGGCTGGTCAAGGAAGGCGACAAAGTGTCCTCCGGTGACATTCTGGCCGAAATCGAAACCGACAAGGCCACGATGGAATTCGAGGCCGTGGACGAAGGTGTGATCGGCAAGATCCTGATCGCTGAGGGCACCGAGGGCGTCAAGGTCAACACCGCCATCGCCGTGCTGGTCGAAGAGGGCGAAAGTGCGGACGAGGTTCCGGGGCAAGCCCGCGACGCGGCCGCCCCGGCCCCCGCGCCGGGGCCTCAAGCATCCACCAAGACCCCCGCAGTCGCCAAACCCGCAGCCCCCGTGGCCGATGTCAGCCCCGATTGGCCCGCCGATGTCGCGATGAAACCAACCACGGTCCGCGAAGCCTTGCGCGATGCGATGGCCGAAGAAATGCGCCGCGACGCGGATGTGTTCCTGATGGGCGAAGAAGTGGCCGAATATCAGGGTGCCTATAAGATCAGTCAGGGCCTGCTGGACGAGTTCGGCGCCAAACGCGTGATCGACACGCCGATCACCGAACACGGCTTTGCCGGCATCGCCACCGGTGCGGCATTCGGCGGGCTCAAGCCCATCGTCGAATTCATGACCTTCAACTTTGCCATGCAGGCGATCGACCACATCATCAACTCTGCCGCCAAGACGCTTTATATGTCGGGTGGGCAGATGGGCGCACCGATGGTGTTTCGCGGTCCCAACGGCGCCGCTGCCCGCGTGGGTGCGCAGCACAGCCAGGATTATACCGCCTGGTACATGCAGATCCCCGGTCTCAAGGTCGTGGCCCCCTATTCCGCTGCCGATGCCAAGGGACTGCTCAAATCCGCGATCCGCGACCCCAATCCGGTGATCTTTCTGGAAAACGAAATCATGTACGGCAAATCCTTTGACGTGCCGGTCATGGATGATTTCACCATTCCCTTCGGCAAGGCGAAAATCGAACGCGCCGGCACTGATGTGACCATCGTCAGCTTTAGCATCGGCATGACCTATGCGCTGCAAGCGGCCGAAAAACTGGCCGCAGAAGGGATCAGCGCCGAGGTGATCAATCTGCGCTCGATCCGCCCGATGGATACCGAAACCATCCTGGCGTCCGTGCGCAAGACCAACCGCTGCGTCACCGTCGAAGAAGGCTGGCCGCAAGGCAGCGTCGGCAGCTACATCAGTTCGGTGATCATGCAGCAGGCATTCGATTATCTGGATGCACCCGTGATCAATTGCACCGGCAAGGATGTGCCGATGCCCTATGCCGCCAACCTTGAAAAACACGCCTTGCTGACCGTCGATGAAGTCGTCGCCGCCTGCAAGCAAGTGACCTACCGCTAAGGAGACAATGCGATGCCTACAGAAATTCTGATGCCCGCCCTGTCGCCCACGATGGAGGAAGGCACGCTGGCCAAATGGCATGTCAAGGAAGGCGACAAAGTGTCGTCAGGTGACATTCTGGCCGAAATCGAAACCGACAAGGCCACGATGGAATTCGAGGCCGTGGACGAAGGGATCATGGGCAAGATCATGATCGCTGAGGGCACCGAAGGCGTCAAAGTCAACGACGTGATCGCCGTGCTGTTGGAAGAGGGTGAATCAGCCGGTGGTATCAGCAAGGTCCCGGGTCAAGCCCGGGACGCGTCGGCGAAGAAAGCTGACGCCCCGGCCCCCGCGCCGGGGCCTCGCGCCGCAGCCGCCGCACCCGCCGTAGCCCCCGCCAAGGACAGCAGCCGCGTTTTCGCCTCCCCCCTCGCCCGCCGCATCGCGGCTGAAAAGGGTCTCGATCTGGCAGGTGTCAGCGGCTCCGGCCCGCATGGCCGGATCGTCAAGGCCGATGTGCAAACTGCCAAGGCCGGTGCCACGCCCGCCCCCACCACGGCAGCGGCCCCCAAGGCCGAAGCCCCCAAAGCCGCCACCACCATGGCAACTGGCCCCAGCACCGACGCCGTTATCAAGATGTATGACGGCCGTCCCTACACCGAGGTCAAGCTTGACGGGATGCGCAAAACCATCGCCGCCCGTCTGACCGAAGCCAAGCAATCAGTGCCGCATTTTTATCTGCGTCGCGATATCAACCTCGATGCGCTGATGGCTTTTCGTGGTCAGCTCAACGCCCAGCTTGAAGGGCGCGGCGTCAAACTGTCGGTCAATGATTTCATCATCAAAGCCTGCGCGCTGGCGCTGCAACAGGTGCCTGACGCCAATGCCGTCTGGGCCGGTGACCGCACGCTGAAGTTCGCGAAATCCGATGTGGCCGTGGCCGTCGCCATCGAAGGCGGGCTGTTCACCCCCGTCCTGCGCGATGCGGAAATGAAGTCGCTTTCGGCGCTGTCCGCAGAAATGAAAGACTTGGCCACCCGCGCGCGCGACCGCAAACTCGCCCCGCAGGAATACCAAGGCGGCAGTTTCGCGATCTCGAACCTTGGCATGTTCGGCATCGACAATTTCGACGCGATCATCAATCCGCCACATGCCGCGATCCTCGCCGTGGGTGCAGGCGTCAAAAAGCCTATCGTGGGCAAGGATGGCGCATTGGCTGTGGCGACGATCATGTCTGTCACCCTGTCGGTAGATCACCGCGTCATTGATGGCGCCTTGGGTGCGAACCTGCTGGCCGCGATCAAGGACAATCTGGAAAACCCTCTGACCATGCTGGCCTGATTAAGCTGGTCAGAGAAAAACAAAACGCCGGTCCTGTGTGGCCGGCGTTTTGCGTTCAGTGGTCGTGATCGAACAGATGATCCATCGTCACCGAAGGCTGTGAACAGCCTGCCTCGCCCACGATGCGCGCAGGCACGCCCGCCACGGTCTTCATCGGCGGCACATCGTCCAGCACGACGGACCCCGCCGCGATCCGGCTGCAATGGCCGACCTTGATATTGCCCAACACCTTGGCCCCCGCCCCGATCAGCACGCCATTGCCGATCTTGGGGTGGCGGTCGTCATCTTCCTTGCCGGTGCCGCCCAAAGTGACCGAATGCAGCATCGACACATTATCACCGACCACAGCCGTTTCCCCGATCACCACGGAATGAGCATGATCAATCATGATCCCCTTGCCCATACGGGCGGCAGGGTGGATATCGACGCCGAATACCTCGCTCACCCGCATCTGGATGAAATAAGCCATGTCGCGCCGCCCTTGGGTCCACAGGTAATGCCCCAGCCGGTACGCCTGGACCGCCTGAAACCCCTTGAAGAACAGCAAAGGCTGGATCAGCCGGTGGCAGGCCGGATCGCGGTCATAGATCGCAACCAGATCGGCACGCGCGGCCAGCGCCAGCGCGGGATCAGCGGCATAGGCGGCATTGGCGGTTTCGCGCAAAATCTGTTCCGACATCTCCGCCGAGGCCAGTTTCAGCGAAATCCGGTAGCCAAGCGCCGCCGCGAATGTCGTATGGTGCAACACGCCCGCATGGACCAGCCCGCCGATCAGCGGCTCAGAGACGATGGCGTCTTCGGCTTCTTGCCGGATGCGGTGCCAGACTGGGTCAATTTCGGTCAGGGCGGGTTTTGGCTGGCGCATGGCATCGATCCTGTGTTCAAGATGTCCTGTGTAACCCAGATAGGGTGCCATCGCCAATATCAAAGGTGTCATCCATCACATCACCAATCGTGATGGCCACAAAAGCCAGACAGTGCAGATAGTCCCGTGTCAGCACGGCTGGGCGCGGCGCGATTGATACGCGCGACAGCGCCGACATCAGCGTGCCGGTGCCATGATCGGGATGCGCCGTGCCACAGGCTGCATGATGCGCCGCGCCACGCCGTGCCATATCCAGCAGCCGCGCCAAAAGGGCGGCTCTTTCGCAGGCGGGCAGCAGCAGCAAGGCCCGCGTGGCCAGTTCCAGATCGGCCAGTTGCAGCCCCCTCACCCGACGATCCGCGCGGTAAAGGGGCCGGGACCGAACCGGTCGGACACTTGTGCAACTTCGACGCGGTAGGCCGCCCCGCCATGATCGGCGGCAATCAGGCTCGCGGGATAATGCCAAACCGGCGCGTCCAATGTCACGCTGCGGCGGATGATCCCGTCACGGATCACGCGGAGCTGATAACTTTCCACCGCCTCGCCCAACGGCACATCCGCGTCGCCCCAAAGATCGCCGTCAATCCGGCTGCACCTGATCCATGACAGATGCAGCCCGTCCGCCGCCTGCCGCGCGCGCAGATGCGCCACCGGATAGGGCCGCAGCCCGTTGCCTTGGAACGCCGCGACGGTATAGCGGAAACTGGGATCACCCAAGGGCCGCTTGGCCGGGCCATAGCGGAAATGGCGCGCCGCACCGCGCGCAGAGGACGCCAGCACCAGCTGGTCAACACGGGTGTCGAGCACCACAACGCGTGACCCCGCAGGCCACAGATCCGGCATGATCCCGCGACTGCCCGCCTGCCCGCGCAAAAGCCCGCGCAACCGGAACGCACCCGCACCCAAAGGCGTGGCATCACGGAATTGCAGCACTTCCCACGCGTCAGGCGATCCGTCACCGATGGCCAGCAGGTTCGCCCCCGCCAGCACCGCCTGCGCCGTGGCACTGCCCAGCGCGCCGGTCAGCAACCGCACATCAAACCCCGCCTGCCGGTCCCACAACCCCGCCCGCCCGCGCGGCAAGGGCGTCAGCGTCTCGCCCATGCCGGCGGGATCGCGGATAATGTCCTGCAAGGCATAATCGCTGTCCTGCGCGGCACCATAAACCGCCACCGACCCCGGCCAAGGTGCGCCCGCCACCGCCAGATGCGGCGCATGGGGGATTTCATCTCCGCGCAGCAAGGGCAGATCAAGAAACAGCAATTCCACCGGCACGGGGGCGGCAAAGGGTTTCAGCACGGCGGCCTGATCCTCGGACCGGACAGGCTGATAGGTGCTGGCGCTGATCCGCGTGGCGTCAACCAATTGCAGACCCGCATCTTCAATCCGGTCGATGCGGTAATCCCCCGCATGCCCGGGCAGATCGACAGCAACCACATCGCCCGCCCCCACCGCACGCGAGGGCGGCAGCGCGAAGGTGATACTGTCGCGCGCAACCCGCGCCTCTTGCAGCCAGCGTGTCGCGATGGCGCGGCCTTCGGCACGGGTCAGCGCCAAGGGCAATTCATGCCGCGCCACGGCAAGGCTGGTCGCATCGGCATGGGCGGCATCGGCGGCGGCGGGTTCATAATCGCCATCGGCATCCAGATGCAGCACCTGCACGCGCTGTGCGGTCTCTGACGCAGGCGCGCGGGTCAGCGACCATGCCTGATCCTGTTCGGGGTCAAGCGCCAGATCGGCCAATCCCAGCTGCGCGCTGATCCGTGCTGTGCGATTGCGAAAAATCAGCGTGCCACCCTGTTCGACCGCATCAAACCCGTAGGCCAGCATCAAGGGCTGCAAGGCCGCCCGCCCGCTGGCCGCATGATCCAGCAGATAGCCGCGCACGATGCCAAACAGCCGCGAGACATCATAGGCCACAATCCCCGCAGCCTCGCAAATCGCCGCGACAACCGAGGCCAGCGGCAGGTTGGTCGCCCGCCCGCCCAACCAATGCCCGCGCGCATAATTGCCCGCATCGGCCCACAGGGTGCGATTGGCCGGAAAGAACGGATAGGGCCGCGCATCCCATGCCCAGACATGCATCCGGCCTGTATCGACCATCGGCCCACCATAGACGGAGGAGACGGGATTATTGGCAGGGTCGGCATAATGCTGCGTCATCGCGCGCAGATATTGCATCTGCATCAGATCATCGCGCTGGCCGTTAGAATAATGCGGCAGGCCGGATTCCGATGACTTCACATCAAGAAACTTGTTGGGCTGGTTCGCCCCCTTGTCGATGGCGGCACAGCCGTATTCGGTGAACCAGACGGGTTTGGAGCGCGGCACCCAAGCGGTGGGCTGCGCTGCGCGCACACCCCCCACGCGGTCATGATGCGGTTGGCCCCACCAGTTGGCGATATCCTTGTAGCGCCAGATCCACGGCTCGCCCAGACCATCGGTGATGGGTTCGCGACGCTGGGCATCGCGGGCTTCGGGCGTGGGATAGTACCAATCAAAGCCTTCGCCGCCTGCGATATTGCCGCGCAGATAGGCCAGATCATGGATCGCGCCTGCGCCTGCATCGGCATGGGTATCGCCATCGCGCCAATCGGCAAGCGGCATGTAATTGTCGATCCCGATGAAATCCACGTTGGGGTCAGCCCAAAGCGGGTCAAGGTGAAAGATCTTGTCGCCCGTCCCTGCGGGCTGATACCCGTGATATTCCGACCAATCGGCAGCATAGCTGATCTTGCAATCAGGCCCGAGGATCGCGCGCACATCACCGGCCAGCGCGCGCAGGGCCGCCACCGCCGGAAAGCTGCCATCATTGCTGCGCACCTGCGTCAGCCCGCGCATTTCCGAGCCGATACAAAAAGCATCGACCCCGCCCGCCGCCGCACATAGATGCGCGTAATGCAAAATGAACCGCCGGTAGCCGCCATTGGCGGGGCCGGTATAATCGACCCGCGTGCCTTGGACGCTGAAATGCGCAGGTTGCGCTGCGCCCATGAACGCCGCCACCTCGGCCGCCGCTGTCGCTGTGCCATTGCCCGCCGCCGTGATCCGCCCGCGCCATGGCAAGGCGGGCTGGCCGATGTCGCCGGTCCACGGATCGGGCAGATCGTTTCCAGCCAGCTGTTCCATCAGGATGAACGGATAAAACACCGCTGCAATGCCGCGCGCGCGCTGGTCGATGATTGCCTGTACCACCGCCGCATCCGCAGGCGTGCCGCCATAAACCGGCGCGCCTGCGTCAAAGGCCACACGCGGGGCTGTCGCCCGCGTCAGGCCCGACACGCGCCATGGCATCGCCTGTGCATCCACATCGTTCTGTTCGACCTTTGGCAGCACGGTGCAATCGCCACAGCGCAGGTCATCGCCAAACCATGACACCACCAGCACCAAGGATGTGCAGGCAGGCAGATCACCTTGCAACGCATCCATCGCATGGGTGTAATCGGTCTGGCCGGACGGCGCGTTCATATTCACCGCCACCTGTTCGCCAAAACGTGGCGACAGATACACAGGCTGCGTCGCCAGCCCGTATTCGCCGGTGCCCGGGATCAGCGCCACGCCTTGCACGACAGCAGCAAGGCCCCCGTCCAGCCCTGCGCGGATCACCTCGAAGGTCAGTTGCGGAATGCGGTTGCCAAAGCCGCCCAGATCCAGATTCTCGATCACCACATAGGCGGTGCCGCGATAGGTGGGGACATGGCCTGCACCTTCGACGGCCTCCATCTTAGGGTCGGGGAATTGGTCGGCACTGCCGGTATAGACCCGCATGTTCAGATCATCGGGCGCGATTTCCACCCCATCGGCCCAGATCCGGCCCACACGGCTGATCGGCCCTTCGCACAAAGCCAAGGCAAAGCTCGCGCGGTAGCTATAGGTCGTGGTCCTTGGCGCGGCAGGCGCGCCTTTGCCACCGCCGGTCGTGGTGCTGGATTGGGTGAAATGGCTGGCCCAGATCACTTGGCCCCCCACGCGCATGCGGCCATAAACCTGCCCGATATCGCGGCCTTCGGCAGCCCCCGTCAGGCGGAACCGGTCAACGCGGCCGGTGTCCACCGCAGCGCTGCCCGCGCCCAGCAGGCGCTGGTCGATCCGCGCGCCGATCATCGCGCCCGCCGCACGGCCCGCCGCGGCCATCGACAGCCCCATGACGGTGCCACCCACCGAGCCGCCCAGCGCCATGCCCGCCGCCGCAAGAACAATCGTTGCCATATCAGATGATCCTTTGTGCAAAGAGGAAACGCGCCGCGATCCGGCGCGCCCAAGGTGCGCTCAGCGGGCTTTCGACAACGCCATGCCCGCTATAGGCGTGAATGAACGCAGGGGCGGCGCCGGTGACTGACACCAGCCCCAGATGCTTGGCCACCCCGCCCGCGCGCATCCGAAAGAGCAGCACATCACCCGCTGCCAGCGGACCCGTTGCAGGCGGCATATGGCGCAGCGCGGCCTGCCACAGCCGTTCCTGCCCCTGCGGTTCGGACCAATCGGGCGTGTAGGCCGGAACCTGTTCCGGCTCTGCCCCATGCAATTCACGCCAAAGCCCGCGCAACAGGCCCAGACAATCGCAACCGATGCCGCGCGCGGCCCCTTGATGCAGATAGGGCGTGCCGATCCAGCGCCGCGCGGCCAGTACCACGGGGGGCGTCATGGGTTGCGCCGGCTCTGGCCGGTCAGGTTGCTGTCGCTGCGCGGCACGGCAACCAGCCAGTCATCGCCCGGAATATCGGGAAAGCCCTGAAAGTTCAGCAGATTGGCAAATTTCACGCGGCAGGTCACCGCCGCCTTGTCGCAGCCTGCGGTCAGGGTCAACATATCCGCCACGCCAATGCCTGCGCGGATCGGGTCCCACAGCGTAATCTCGCGTACCGCGTTCAACAGCCGGTCGGATTTCACCACCCCCGACAGGCCAGCGGCAGGGCCGGTGGTGACCTGCAATTGCCCCGCCTCAAACCAGCCATCGTTGAACATGACCTGCCCGGCAAAGCGGAACACACGGTTATCCTGCACCGCGACAGGCTGCGCGCTGAACCGGTAGGCCGGATCATCCAGCGCAAAGCGGCAGCGCGCATCGCCCAGCACGGCGGAACATTGCGTCAGATATGACCGCCCCTGCGGCTGGTTCAGCATCTCGGTCAGCCCGCGGAGTTCGGCCTGAAAGCCACCTTTGGCGCGGGTGATCTCGCCCAGGGTGCCCGCGAATTGCAGCGCGCGGTCAGCCAGCGCATCCCAGCGCACCTGCCAGATGCGCACCATGGCCCCGGAATAGCGGCCCGCGGTGATATCGGCCTCGGATATCGCAGCGGACGACAGCGCGCCCAGCGCCTCGGTATTGTTCACCGACAGCCCCGTGGTGCTGGACAAGGCGCGCGCAGACAGACCCGTGTCAGGGGCAAAGCGGATACCGTCAAAGCTCAGCGGCAGATCATGGTCGGTGAACCCCAAGGTCACCCCGTCAAGACGGGTGACGGACCAGCAATGGCAGGTCTGCGTCGCGCCACCTGCCAGATGTGCGGCAAGCCCGGTCATATCCGCACCTCGATCACCGGCACGTCGGGGGCCTCGCCCGCCTGAAAGCGTGACATGGATGTGCGGATCGTATCGGTGGCAAAACGCACCGGCACGTCAAATTCGAACGCCGCCCTGATTTGCGCGCCAATGTCGGGCGGATCGGTGAAACTGACGATGCCGGTCGTGACATCGACGGTATAATCCACCCCCGCCACCATCGTATCACCCCCACGGCTGACGCGGATCGTGCCTGCGACGGGTTTCGTGATGGGGCGGATATAGCTGGTCTCGCCCGAGCGATAGGTCTTGGACAGCTGGAATTGCGTGGTCAGCTCGTCACCCAGACCGATCAACTGGTCCGGCCCTGCGGTATCCTGCGAGGGCAGGCAGGATTTGTAATCCGACCAGTCTTTCCAGCGAAAACCGATCAACTGGCCTTGGCGCGCCTCGAAAAACGCGATCAGCACCGCCAGATCGTCCAGCGCGCTCAGCCCCAGCCCCGCGTCATAACGCCTGCGCGCATGCGCCCAAGGCGTGTTGCGTTCCTCGTATCCATTGGCAAGGGTGACGACCTCGGTGCGCCGTTCCGGCCCACCGGTGGCGCCGAATGACAGGTTGGCGGGAAATCTGATCTCGTGAAACATCGCGTTGTCCTTAGCTGTTGCGCTGGCTGCGCTGCATCGCGCGCGCCATCTGCTGTGCGATCTGCGACTGGCTGCGCTGGAACCCCTGCACATCGGGTGTGGTGATCTGCATGGTGACATGCACGCCACCGCCACCACCGCCGCGCACGCCCAGCCGCCCGTCAGGGCCGCGCGCCAGTGGCATGATCGCCTCTGGCCCCGCCTCGCCCATCAATCCGGTGCCGCCGCGCATCGGGAATGTCGTGGGGCTGGACACGATCCCACCCTTGGCAAAGGGCATCACGCGGCCTTGCGAAAACGGCGCACCATCGGCAAAGGGCATCAGGCCGGAGACCAGGCTGTTCAGCCCCCCTGCCAGCATCCCGCCGAAATGGTCGGTCACAGGTTTCAGCGCGGCATTATAGACCGTGCCAGACATCGACCGGCCCAGACCGGCAAAGACATCCGACAGGGTCTTGCCATCCAGCACCAGCCCATCCAGCGCGCGGCGCAATCCGTTTGAGAACCCCCGTTCGAGATTGCCCAGATCGCGGGTCGTATCGTTCAGCGCGGTTTGCGTGCCGCGCAATTGCGCCTCAAAGGCCGCCGTGACAGCCGACACATCGCCAAGGCTGCGTTCCAGCGCGGAAATATCGCTGTCAAAGGCATCAAGCCGGTCAAGATCATTCATCTTCATCCCCTATTGGATCATCGGGAAAGGCGCGCGCCAGCGCATCCAGCCCCGCGCGCGTCATCGGCGCAGGCCCGGCCTGCGCGCCCAGCATCAATTGCAGTTCCGCAGGCGTCAGCGCCCAAAAGACGGCAGGCGACAGGCGCAAGCTGCAAAGCCCCGCGCGCATCAGCCCTGCCCAGTCCAGCGGTGTCATTGCGGCACCGTGAAGGCCCGCGCCAGCAGGCGCGCCGCCAGCCGCGCCGCACCCAGCGGCCCGCCGGGAAAATCCACCGCCAGCAGATCATCCGCCTGTCCGCGCCAGCCGCCGCCGCGCAGCCCTGCCACGATCACGGCCATCACGTCGCGGCTGGAAAACGCACCACATTCAAACCGCGCCACCAGATCGACCAGCGACCCGGTTTGCAGGGTCGTTTCCAGTTCTGCCAAAGCACCCAGCGTCAGCTTGGCCTCGATCACGCTGTCACCGATGGTGACGGCCACTTCACCCGCGAAAGGATTGGCCATCAGACCAGCGCCACGAATTGCAAGGCCCCGCCCGACGCCAGCGCGATTTCATAGCTCGCCTCGCCGTTATGGCTGCCTGCGTAATCAATGCCGGTGATCTGGAACGCGCCTTGCAGCGTGCCGAAACCGGGGATGATGACCTGAAAATCCGGCATCAGCCCGCCAAAGAAAATCTGGCGCGCGCGCTCGTCCGTGGCGTCATCCTTGAACACGCCCGCGCCGGAAATCGCGGCGGTTTTCACCCCCGCACCGCCCAGCAATTCGCGCCAGCCCCCGGTGCTGTCAAGGCTGGTCACATCCACCGTTTCCGCATTCAGGCTGATCCGCGTCGCGCGCAGGCCGGCCAAGGTTTCAAACTGGCCATCGCCGGTCATGTCGATCTTGATCAGCAGGTCTTTTCCGTTCTGGGCCACCATCGGGGCTCTCCTTTATGATCGGGGTTAAATGTCGTCGGCCACACGGGCGCGAAAGGTCAGGGTAATCTGGCGCATGTTGCCGGTGCTGGTGCGCGCGGCCTTGGCCTTGGTGAAATGCAGGCCGACCAGCGTGCCGCGCGACAGCGTCAATGGCGCATCCAGCAGCGCATCGCAGACAGCGCCGGCCGCGGCCTTGGCACCGGCGAACCCTGCCGCCTCGCTCAGTACATCAATGCTCAGCGCATGCGTGGCGCCTGCGCCGGTCTTGTCGGAGGCATCGCGCACATCCTCGTTGCCCAGCACCACATAAAGCGGCGGCAAGGGACCGGCAGGCACCGCGTCATAGATCGCAGCCCCCACCAGCGTGGCAAGTGCCGGATCAGCACTCAGCCGTGTATAAACCGCTGTCTGCAGCGCGGCCGCGATGGCATAGGTCATGTGGCCACCTCCTCGGTTGCGGTGCAGGTCAGATACAGACCCTTGTCATCAGCCTCGGTCACCGCCGCGATGGCGAACAACCGCGCGCCCAGCCGGAACCTTTGGCCCGGTTGCGGGCGCGATGGCGCACCATGAGGCGCGGCACGCAGGATGATCTGGTAAGGCACGCGCGACAGGCTGGCCGACAGCGCCGCTGCCTCGCGCCCGGTGCCGGGCTTGATTGCGGCCCAGACGCGGCCCAAGCTCTGCCAGTCGCTGGTGAAACCACCCGCGCCATCAGGGGTCTGCACGCGGTGTTCCAGCACCAGCGCGCGGGTCATTTGCGGAATGCTCATGCCCGCCCCCCCAGACGCAGATCGCGGAACCTGTCCACCATGGCGGTGACGCTGGGCGGCAGGGCGGCGATGGCCATATCATGGCGGCTGTCGTAATGATGGGCGGCCAGCATCAGGCTGGCCTGTGCCAGATCGGCAGGCAGGTCCGACCAGTCCGGCCCGAACCCCGCCATCAGCCCGATCCGCACCGACCCATGCGGCGGCACCGGCGGCAACACCCCACCCTTGGCCACCAGCGCAGGGCGCGTCGCATCAGCCACCAGATACCATGTGGCGGGGTCGGTGAGGGTAGCGGCCCCGTCATGGGCCAGCTGCGTGACATGCACGATGGCATTGACCGGCGCGATCGGCAGCAGCTGACGCACCGGATCGCGCCAGGCACGCAGGGTCCAAGTGAAATCGCGGTCAATCAGGATCTTGCCAGTGCGTGCCTCGATCGCGGCCATGGCGGCGCGCAGATGCCGCAACAACAGCCCGTCCTGATCGGCATCATCGACAAAACCCGTGGCAAGGCGCAGATATTCTTTCAGCTGCGCCACCGGCAAAACCGCGTCGGGTACCGGATTTTCTTCGACTAACATCATGGATTTGCTCCGAGTTCATATGGCACAGCTATCCCGGACACAGACCCACCCGGCCATGCTCGGACGGAAGGGGGGGCTGCTAGACATGGCCGCTTGGGCCTGTATCCGGGGGCCGGGCAACGCGCAGTGCTGCGCGCGCCCTATCGGGTCAGGATCAGCTGACCGCGAATTTCAGCAGCTTGATCGCGGCGAAATCGCTGACCGCACCGCCCACGCGCTTGGTGGCATAAAACAGCACATGCGGCTTGGCCGAGAACGGATCGCGCAACACGCGCAGATCGGGGCGTTCGGCCACGGTATAACCCGCCCCGAAATCACCGAACGCGATGGCGGCAGAGCCTGCCGCGATATCGGGCATGTCTTCGGCCACCAGCACCGGATAGCCCATCAGCCGCGCAGGCTCGCCCGCGGCCAGACCGTCGGACCACAAGAAGCGGCCGTCATTGTCCTTGAGCTTGCGGATCGTGCCAGCGGTCTTGGAATTCATCACAAAGCTGGCATTGGCGCGGTACACCGCCCCCAAGGCATAGACGAGGTCCACAATCGGATCACCCGACTGGATGCCACCGGAAACACCCGTGGCCACGAAACCGATATTGCCCCATTCCCAGATCTCGTTTTCGACCTGTGGATAGGTCAGCATCCCCTTGGGCTTGTCGATCCCGTCGCCGTTGATAAACGCCGCCGCTTCCGAGCGCGCGAATTTATCCGCGATCCGGCCTGCCAACCAGCCTTCGATGTCAAAGGCACTGTCATCCAGCAGCCGCTGCGACGCCTTGGGCAGCGCCGAAAGTTCATGCAGCGCAATGCTGATCCGGTCGATCTGCGGTGTAGTGGTTTCCGCCATGCTGCCCGTCTCGGTCGCCCAGCCAGCGCCCATTTCGGTGTGATCGACCAGCACATCGTAAGATGTGGCATCCACCGTCACAACGCTGGCCACAGCCCGCAAGGATGCGGTCGAGGACAAGGTGCTTTTGATCGTCTCGGCGGTCTGGGGGTCCACCAGATAGCCACCATCGGCGGCCATCACCGATGACAGCGCCTTGCCGTCCAGATCCAGCCCGCGCAGCGCGTCATCATCGCCCGAGCGCAGATAGGCGGCAAAGGCCTTTTGATGCGGTGCATCCGGCACAGCCCCTGTCGTCAACGCGCTGCGGGCGGTCATCATCGTCTTGCGATCCAGCTTGTTCATGCGGTCATCCTGTTTTTGAAGTTTGGCCTGCAGGCCGTTGGTAAAGTTGGTGAAATCCGCCAGAAATCCGGCGATGGCTTCGGTCAGGTCAGGCGCGGACAGATCTTCTGCGATCCGGGCCTTGGGCACGGGTGTGGTCATGGGGTTTTCCTTTGGCGGTCGGGGTTAAAGCGGGGGCAGCAGGTGGCGCGCCTGCGCAAAAGCACGCGCAAGACGGTCCAGATCATCGGTGTCGCGGGCCTGCGCCTTGGCAGTGACACGGGCCTCGGGCAGCATCGGAAAGGTGACCAAGGACACTTCCCACAGGTCCAGTTCCGACAGGCGGCGCGCGCCGCTGGCGTCTTTATGCGCGCGCAGCGTGCGATAGCCGATCGACAGCCCGTCGATGGCGCCCGCCGCGATCAGGCTTGCGGCCTCGCGGGCGCGGGCGATGTCGGTCAGCAGACGGCCCCGGACCCAGAGGCCCTTGGCATCCTCGACCACCTCGTCCCAGACGCCGATGGGCTGGGCCGGATCATGCTGCCAGAGCATCTTGATCCGGCGTCCCTTGGACAGGCTGATGCGATAGGCACCGGCCTCGACGATATCGCCCCCCTGATCGGTTGCGCCGAACAAGGATGCATAGCCGCTGATCACCTGCCCGTCGGTAACGGTCACGGCCTGCGGGCCGGTGCAGAATTTATGTTCCAAACTCATGATATGGCTCCAGTGATTGCCTTGACGATCTCGATAACCAGCAGACCGGCGCAGCCGCAGACCACGATCCAGACCTGCCATGCCAGCCGCGCGATGATGCTTTCGATCCGGCCAAGGCGCAGATCGACCTGCGCGAACCAGAAATCCGATGCAGGCGGCGGCGGGCGGCGCTGGCCGCGCAGGGCGATCACCTTGTCATCCATGCTGGCCGACCTCCTGCGCGGGCAGGCCCAACAGGCGACGCTTTTCCGCATCACTGAGGAAACTGGCCGCCCCCACCCGCGCCCAGAGGCTGTCACGTTCATGCGACAGCGCGGCGATCTGGTCGCTATCGGGGCGGATTTCGATGCGCTGGCCGGAAAAATCCGACAGCCAGTCGGCAATGACCGATGCCACGCGGGTCGCCAAAGGCAGCACCGTCAGACGGTAAAAGGCGCGGTTGGCCTCTTGATAATTGGCATAGGTCGCATCACCGGGAATCCCCAGCAGCATCGGCGGCACGCCAAAGGCGATGGCAATCTCGCGCGCGGCGGCCTCCTTGGTTTTCTGAAATTCCATGTCAGAGGGCGAAAACCCCATCGGTTTCCAGTCCAGCCCCCCTTCCAGCAGCATCGGCCGGCCTGCGTTGCGCGCGCCCTGATGCTGGCTTTCCATTTCACTGACCAGCCGGTCGTATTGATCACTGGTCAGCGCAGATTGACCATCCGCACCACGATAGACAATCGCGCCCGAAGGCCGTGCCGCGTTGTCAAGCAAGGCCTTGGACCAGCGCGAAGCGGCATTATGCACGTCGATGGCCGCGGCACAGGCCTGCAAAGGCGAAAACCCGTAATGATCATCTTGCGGATGAAAGGATTTGACATGGCAGATCGGGCTGTGATCCTCGGTGACGGCAAAGCGGTGCTTGCGGCCATCGACACTATATTCATACCCCTTGGGCCAGCCATCCGGCCCCGGGATCACGGCCATCCGGTCCGAGCGCAGAACATGGATCTCGGCCGGCAGGCGATCCACCGCCACCGCCTCAAGATAGCCGTTGCCGGTCAGCAGCAACTGCCCGAACAAGGCTTCGAGCAATTCTGCACGGCCCTGTGCGCCATTGGGACGCGCCAGTAGCGCCTGCACCGGATGGCGGTCATAGCGGTGGTCGTCATCCTGCACCACCAGCGGGATCGCTGCGGCCGCCTCGGCAATCAGGCGCACCGCACGAAAGCCGACCGGATTGCCCAGAAACCCTGTCCGGGTCAACGACACGACATCGCGCGGCGACCAGGCCACCCGCCCCGCCCCCTGCAGCGCGACGACACGGCCCGTGGCCGAGGTCTTGACCTGCGGTGCAGCGGGCGGTTTGCGATTCAGGAAATCAAACATGGCTTCTCCTCGAAACGATCATTGCGGCGTTGAAAGGACTTTAGCGCACAGGGCTGAGGATGCGGTTACGGCACCGTGCGCGCCCGCACGCAACACCTGCCCGGGCTGCACCGGCTGCAACGGCAGGAGCGCTCCGCGCGGGAGTATTGAAGGAAAAGAGAAGTCGAAAGAAAAAGCCGGGGCCCGCTGTTGATGCCCCGGCTTCTTATTTCGAAAAATACTCCCGCGCGGCGCGCCCGAGCAGCCCGCAGGGCTGCGACGGCTACAACCCCCTGATCTGGGGGTGGCGCCAGCTTTGGCCCGGGCCGATCATCAGGTCGTGGATCGCCCAGACCAAAGCATCGACACGGTCGGGCGATCCGCGGCCCTGATAGCCCGCGCCGGTCATCTGGCACATCTGGTCCTCCAGATCGCCAAGCCCGCGCAGGTGCCGCACGCGGCCCTGTTCATAAAGGGCGGCGACAGGTTCGGCGCGCGCGATCTTGCCACGGCTGGCATGGACCGCGCGCAACGGCACCAGCGGGTCGATCTGGCGGATCACGGCAGCGACCATGTCACCGCCCTGGTTCACCTCGGCCACCAGCCGGTCGGCATTGTGGCGCGCCATGGCACCAATGGCAGCGCGCGCCCAGGTATCGGGGCTGGCGCCTTGCAGGCTCGCGTCTTCGAGCACATAGGCGCGCCAGTCCTGCACCGGCCCTGCCATCACCACGCCTGCGACGATCATCCCGCAGGCATCCGATCCGGCATGGGCCGTAGTGGGCGGGTCGATCGCGACGACAATCCGCGTCAGCGGCGGTGCTCTGTCCACCTGACAGGCGGCCAGCGCGCCCATCTGCCATAAGGCGCCATCCACATCATCGAGCATCACGCCTTCGAGTTCCTGCCGCCCCAATGCCGTGCCAGCATATTCCGCCGTCATTTCCGCCAGAAAGCTGTCGGCGAGATTGGCGCGATTGGCGCTGGTGGGCGCATGGGTGACGACGGTGCTGGGCCGGTCCAGCAATTTGCGCAGCAAGGCCTGCCGGCGCGGCGTGGTCGTCACGCAGACGCGCGGTGCATCCCCCAGCCGCAGCCCGAATTGCAGCATGTCCCATGTGGCCGCAGCCTTGCGCCATTTGGCCAGCTCGTCCACCCAAGCGGCATCGAACTGGGGGCCGCGCAGCGCCTCTGGGTCTTGGGCGGAAAACAGCGTGGCCTGCGCGCCATTGGGCCAGACCAGCATCTGGCGGGTGGCGATCCATTTGGGGCGCGCGTCAGGCGGGCAGACCGCCATGATCCCGCTGTCGCCGAACACCATCACCTCGCGCGCCTGGTGATAGGTTTCGCCGACCACCGCGATCCGGCGCGCACCACTGGCCACCATGCGGCGCACCCATTCGGCGCCCGCGCGCGTCTTGCCGGCCCCCCGTCCACCCAAGATGACCCAGGTCCGCCAATCGCCCGGCGGCGGCAATTGATGCGGCATCGCCCAGAAGGCAAACAGATAGGGCAGCGCCTGCAATTCGGCGTCACTCAGGCTGGTCAGGAACGCCTGTTGCACCGAGACTGGCGCGGAGGCGATCAAATCTGCGCCCAAGCTCGTCGCGGATGCTGTCAAGGTCGGCGCTGTCAGCGGGGTTTGCGGTTTGGGCAGCATTGAAAGCCTCCTCTGCGGTCAGCACCTTGAGATGCGCCGCGATCAATTGATCCATACGGGTGATAATCGTGCGGGGGGTATCTTCGGTCAGATCGTCGGTGATCCGCAGGCTGTGGTCCAGCAAGGCGCGGATTCGCGCGAACAGGGTTGTGATTTCCGCCACCCGCGCCTGAGCCTGTGCCTTGGCCTGAGCCTGGGCCTTGGCCTGCGCGGTGGAATCGTGGTCGTGTCGTGCAGTCATGGTGTTGTGACCTGTTAGGAGCCTTCCGCAGGTCGAGTGGGCGACGATCCCGTCACGCCATCTAGCGGGCCGATCCTATCGCAAACCGGCACAAAACGCAACAAAGGGCCGCCCGAGCAGCGGGCGACCCTTTGTCAGTTTCTTTATCTTTTCAACGGATTACTGGTTTGATTCGCGCTCGGCCTCGATCCGGCGCCAAATGGCCACCGCGCGGTTATGGTCGGCCAGATTGGTGGTGAACGTATGCCCGCCGGTGCCATTAGCGACGAAAAAGATATAATCGGTTTCATCGGGATTGACCGCTGCGGCGATACTGGCCTGACCTGGATTGGCAATTGGCGTCGGCGGCAAACCGTCGATCACATAGGTGTTCCACGGATTATCATCGCGCAATTCGCTTTGCCGGATGCCGCGGCCCAGCACGCCCTGGCCACGCGTCACGCCATAGATCACGGTGGGGTCGGTCTGCAAACGCATCCCCTGCCGCAGGCGGTTGACGAAGACGCTGGCGACCTGCCGGCGTTCGTCGATCTCGCTGGTTTCCTTTTCGATGATGCTGGCAAGGACCAGCATTTCGGCAGGGCTGTCCAGCGGCAGGCCGTCCTGCCGGTTGGCCCAGGCCGTGGCGATGGTATCGTTCTGCCGCGCCGTCATTTGCGCCAGAATAGCAGACACCGGCGCGCCGGGGGTGAATTCATAGCTGGCAGGGGCCAGCGATCCTTCGGGCGGGGTTTCGGTGACATCGGCATCCAGCGTGCTGATGCCGCGCAACGCGTTCAGCACCTGCCAGCTGGTGACACCTTCGGCCAGCACGACGCGAAAACGGGTATCGGCTTGCGCGCGAACCTCAGTATAGATCGCGGGGTCGTCTTGGGACAGCGGGTCAAAGCTGGCACGCTCCACGAAACGGTTGGTCGCGGGGTCCAGTTCGCGCACCACGCCTTGCAGCTGGTTCACACCGATGCGGTAAATCACCTCGGTGCCGCAGCTATTGGCACCGCCGCGCGTGATGATATCCATGATCTGTTCCATCGACGCCGCTTCCGGCACAAGGAAACTGCCCGCTTTCAACAGGCCCGATGTCTCGCTGTAATCGGCACCGATGCGCAGGATCGTGCCGTTGCTGACAGCCCCCTGCGCCACCAACGCATCCGTGACCCGTGACATCGACGCGCCGCTGGGCACCTGAAAACAGATCGCTTGGGCCAAGGGGCCGGGGTCGCGGTATTGTTTCGTCCCCCAGCCAACAGCCCCCGCCAGCAAGAACAGCGCGACCGTGAAAAAGGTCAGGAAATTCGCTGCGATATGTCGCCACATCAAGCGATTTTCCCGAAAATCACGCTGGCATTGGTGCCCCCGAAGCCAAAGGAATTCGACAGGGCAATGTCGATCCGGCGTGCGCGTTTGGTATTGGCACACAGGTCCACGGTGGTTTCGACATCGGGATTGTCCAGATTGATCGTCGGCGGAGCCACCTGATCGCGGATCGCAAGGATGGAAAACACCGCTTCAATCGCGCCAGCAGCCCCCAGCAGGTGGCCGGTCGCCGATTTGGTCGAGGACATGGTCAGTTTCGCCGCGGCCTGCGGCCCGACAAGCCGTTCCACCGCGCCCAGTTCGATCGTATCGGCCATGGTCGATGTACCATGCGCGTTGACGTAATCAATCTGCGCGGGGTCGATGCCGGCATTGCGGCAGGCAGCGCGCATCGCGCGTTCGGCACCTTCATGGTCGGGCGGCGGGGCAGTGATGTGATGGGCGTCACCGGACAGACCGTACCCCAACACCTCGGCATAGATTTTCGCACCGCGCGCCTTGGCATGTTCATATTCTTCGAGCACGACGATCCCTGCCCCCTCGCCCATGACAAACCCGTCACGGTCACGGTCCCAGGGGCGGCTGGCTTTGGTCGGATCATCGTTATGGGCGGTGGACAAAGCCTTGCAGGCGTTGAAACCGGCAATGCCAAGCTCGCAAATCGCGGCCTCTGCGCCGCCTGCGATCATCACATCGGCATCGCCGAACATGATCAGGCGGGATGCGTCGCCAATCGCATGCGCGCCGGTGGAACAGGCGGTGACAGGCGCATGGTTCGGCCCGCGAAACCCGTAGCGGATCGACACCTGACCAGAGATCAGGTTGATCAACGCGCCGGGCACAAAGAAAGGCGACACGCGGCGCGGCCCTTTTTCGGCCATCATCACGGCGGTATTGGCGATGGAATTGAGACCACCAATCCCCGACCCGATCATCACGCCCGTGCGTTCAAGATCGGCAGGGTCTGTGGGCTGCCAGCCCGCATCCTCGATCGCCTGCTGGGCGGCGGCCATGCCGAACAGGATAAAGGTATCGACCTTGCGCTGTTCTTTGGGTTCCATATAGGCATCGGCGTTGAACGTGCCGTCACTGCCATCACCCAAGGGAACCTCGCAAGCATATTGCGTGGTCAAACGACTGGGATCAAAGCCGGTGATCTTGCCCGCGCCAGACGCACCGGCCAGCAGGCGTTCCCATGTTTTTTCAACCCCGTCAGCCAGCGGCGTGACCAACCCCAACCCAGTTACAACGACACGACGCATCTGATGTCCTCACCCTTTTGGTGTATTTTCGACTTGATACCCCAGCCCACCCACACGGGGCAAGGGCGGGGATGATGGCACGGGCGCAAAGCGACGCGCCAAAGCAAAACGGCGCCCCGAAGGACGCCGCCCGCAACCCCGCAGGGCTGAATTTATTGCGCGCTGGAAATGAATTTCACGGCGTCGCCAAAGGTCTGGATCGTTTCGGCAGCATCATCGGGGATCTCGATCCCGAATTCTTCTTCGAACGCCATTACCAATTCGACGGTATCAAGGCTGTCTGCACCCAGATCATCAATGAAGGACGCAGTCTCCGTCACTTTGTCTTCTTCAACACCAAGATGCTCTACAACGATCTTGCGTACGCGGTCGGCCACATCGCTCATGTCAATTCCTCATGTCTTTCTGGGCAGCTGCCCGTTTTCAGATTCCCTTGCGGGATTTAGCAAAGCGGGCATTCACCGCATCTTCAAGCTGCGAGGCTCATAGCAGAGAATTTCGTCTTGGCAAACGATTTCCCCGCCCGCCTGGTTCCCCGCCTGGTTCACAGCATGGCCATCCCGCCATTCACATGCAAGGTGCTGCCGGTGACATAACCGGCCTCTTGGCTAGCCAGATACAACACCGCCGCCGCGATCTCGTCCGCCTCGCCCATCCGGCCTGCGGGGACTTGTGTCAGGATCGCGGATTTCTGGTCGTCGTTCAGCTTGTCCGTCATGGCGGTGGTGATGAAACCGGGCGCCACGCAGTTCACGGTGATGCCCCGGCTTGCGACCTCATAGGCGATGGATTTCGACATGCCGACCATGCCGGCCTTACTGGCCGCATAATTCGCCTGCCCCGGATTGCCGGTGGCCCCGACGATGGACGAGATATTCACGATACGGCCCCAGCGCGCTTTCATCATGCCGCGGATCACGCCTTTGCACAGGCGCATGGTCGATGTCAGATTGACCTCCAGCACCGATGACCATTCCTCGTCCGACATCCGCATGAACAGGTTGTCGCGGGTGATGCCGGCATTATTGACCAAAATATCGACAGACCCCATCAGATCGGCGGCCTGTTTGGGCAGCGCGGTCACCGCCTCGGCATCCGACAGGTTGCAAGGCAGCACATGGGCGCGATCGCCAAGCGACGCGGCCAGCGCCTGTAGCGGTTCAACCCGTGTGCCGGACAGCGCGACGGTCGCACCGGCGTCATAAAGCGCCTTGGCAATCGCGCCGCCAATGCCACCTGACGCGCCCGTAATTAGTGCCGTTTTTCCAGTTAAATCAAACATTTGTTTTCCTTTATTCATGCAGTGCAGCAGCCATGGCCACCACATCCTCGGGGGTGCCAATGGCGGTGGCGGCCAGATCACGGTTGATCCGCTTGACCATGCCGGACAGGGCCTTGCCCGCCCCGATTTCATAGACATCCGTCACACCCTGCGCCGCCATGAAAGCCACGCTTTCGCGCCAGCGCACCGACCCCGTGACCTGTGCGACCAGCAATTTGCGGATCTGCGCAGGGTCGCTGACAACATCGGCCAGCACATTGGCGACCAGCCCCACGACAGGCGGGGTGATCGACACGCCATCAAGCGCCTGCGCCATCACATCGGCCGCAGGGGCCATCAGGCTGCAATGAAACGGCGCAGAAACAGGCAGCAGCATGGCGCGCTTGGCCCCTTTGAGTTTCGCAATCTCCAGCGCGCGTTCCACCGCGGCCTTGTGGCCAGAGACAACCACCTGCCCCGGATCATTGTCATTGGCAGCCTCGCAAACCTCGCCTTGGGCGGCTTCTTCGGCCACAGCGCGGGCCTGATCAAAATCGAGACCCAGCAACACGGCCATCGCGCCCACACCCACCGGCACGGCATCTTGCATGGCACGCCCACGGACGCGCAACAGGCGCGCGGTATCGGCGATGGTCAAGGCGCGCGCCGCGGCCAGGGCGGCATATTCGCCAAGGCTGTGACCAGCCACGAAACGGGCGGCGGTCACATCCACGCCTTCGGCCTCCAGCGCGCGGATCGTGGCCAGCGATGTGGCCATCAACGCAGGCTGCGCATTCTGTGTCAGGGTCAGCGTGTCGATATCGCCCTCCCAGATCAGCGCAGACAGGTTTTCGCCCAACGCGTCGTCAACCTCGTCAAACACGGCCTTTGCCGCCGGATAGGCCATCGCAAGCGCGCGCCCCATCCCGATTGTCTGCGCCCCTTGGCCGGGAAAAACGAATGCCCGCATCGAGAGCTTCTCCTTCAAATTGTTCGATCATGCGGGTTTACCCTGCGCAACCGGACACGGCAAGCAGACTGGGCCTCGCGCAGAATTGCACATTGTCTCTGCATGGTGGCGTCTATGCGCGGCGCGGCTTGGCTGCTATCTGGGGGCGATCGTAACGAGGATTTAGCAATGTCAGTATCCAATACCGCCCGCAGCTATGGCACCGTCACCAAGACCTTTCACTGGCTGACCGCGCTTTTGATCTTGATGATCGCGCCTTTGGGGATGATCGCACACGATCTGCCTTACGGCACCGATGCGGAACTGGCGCAAAAGGCGTTTTTGTTTTCGCTGCATAAAACGCTTGGGGTCACGGTGTTTTTCGTGGCGCTGGCGCGCATTCTATGGGCGCTTGGGCAGGTCAAACCGGGGGCGTTAACCGCGCCCCACAGCGCGCAAGCAATGATCACAAGCCTTGTGCATTGGCTTTTATATATCAGCATTGTCGCTGTGCCACTTACCGGCTGGGTGCATCACGCCGCGACCAGCGGCTTTGCCCCGATCTGGTGGCCCTTCGGCCAAGACCTGCCATTGGTGCCAAAATCCCAAAGCTTGGCCGAGGTCACAGCGGTCCTGCATGGGCTGTTCAGCCAGATCATGATCGCATCAATCGCCTTGCATGTTGCTGGGGCGTTCAAACATCACCTGATCGACAAAGACGCAACGTTGCGCCGGATGTGGTTTGGCAAAACCAACGCAGCGGGCTTGGGCGGGGCGCATGGCAGCTGGCGCGCGCCGGTGGCGGCACTGGCGATCTTTGCGCTGACGGGCGGCATTGGTGCGGCGGTGGCTCTGGTCCAATCGTATGATACAGCCGCACCGGCCCAAATCGCGCTGGAACAGGTCAGCGCCGGTTGGACAGTGACCGATGGCCAGATCAGCATTGGCATCACCCAATTGGGCAGCAATGTGCAGGGCAGCTTTGCCGATTGGACCGCCGCGATCGACTTTGACCCTGCCGCCACCGGCATCGCGGGAGAGGTCAGCACGACCATTTCGATCCCATCGCTGACGCTGGGGTCAGTGACATCGCAGGCGATGGGGGCAGATTTCTTTGACAGCGCAACCTATCCGACGGCGCGCTTTACCGGCGCGATCATCGCAGAGGCCGGCAGCTATACCGCCGATGGTGTGCTGGCGATCAAAGGCAGCGAAGTGCCGGTCCGCTTTCCTTTCGATCTGACGGTCGCGGGCGATACCGCAGAGATGTCGGGCACCCTGACACTGGACCGGCGCGATTTCGGCATCGGCGCGTCGATGGCGGATGAAAGCAGCCTTGGCTTTGCGGTGGATGTAACGCTGTCAGTCCGCGCAACACGCTAGGAAGGGGGCGCCCCCTTCCCCCCGCAAAAGGCACAAAAAAACCGCGCTGGATTTCGCCAGCGCGGTGTCATGTTTTGCGGTGATGGCGGCTTATTCGGCCTGCATCGCCTCGATCGAGATCATCACTTCGACTTCGTCGCTGACGAAAGGCGCGAAATTGCCGACGTTGAAATCGGACCGCAGCAAGGTGGTTGTTGCATCAAAACCGGCCCAGCCCTTGTTTTCCATCGGATGCATACCGGCCTGGTTCAGCGTGGCGTCCAGCACGACGCTTTTGGTCACGCCGTTCAGCGTCAGATCACCCGTGATCAGCGCGGTGGTGTCGCCGGTCACTTCGATCCCGGTAGAGGTAAAGCTCACCATTTCATCATCGGCGGCATCAAAGAAATCCGCGCTCATGAAATGGTTGAAACGGCCTTCCCAGCCGGTCAGCATGGTGCGCACAGGAAACGACACATTGACCGATGACGCGGCAGGGTCTGCCTGGTCAAAGTCGATTTCGCCGTCAAAGCCCGAGAACATGCCATAAGTGGTCGAGAACCCAAGATGGTTATAGCTGAACACGATCTGGCTGTGGCTGGCGTCCAGAACATAGGTTTCGGCGACGACAGGCGCGGCCAACAGCATGGCAAGGGCGGCGGTCGAAAGGATCTTTTTCATGGGTCAACTCCAATGTTTATACGATTCCCATACGCCCGTTTGCGTCCCAAAACACAATTGCGCAAATCCGAACATACAGTGTTCGATGACACGCGATGCGCGATCAGGTAACGCGCGGATCGCCTGTCACATCACGCGCAAGGCGGTCGTGCAACGCGTCCAACCGGGGCGCGCTGGCCATGGCGATGCAGATCGACAGCACGGTGTCATTGCCCTGCAGGACCAGCAGCGCGGTGCCACTTGCGTCATCGCGTTGCGTCAGGATATCGGTGATCTGGGCAAAATCATGCGTTCGCAGGATCGTCGGGCGGCCCGCACGGTTACGGATCACCTGATGAATCTCGCGGATACTGGTGTCGATATGGATCTCGGTTCGGGTGCCACGGCTTGCGAACCATAACAGATAGGCCGCCACCGCCCCCAAAAGCGCCACCACAGCCATGCGAAACGGGGTCAGCGCCACGCCAAACATCAGCGGCGTCAGCGTTGCCACGCCCGCAGCCATGACCAGGCACGCCATGCCCAACACCAAACAGGCCGATTGCAGCAGAACAAAGCCGAAGGATTCGCCCCTCTCACTGCGGATCAGATAGCCCCAATAAGTATCTTCAACGGCGACCAACGGCTGCGGTTTGAAAAATGCCATGATCGTGTCATTGCTCATCTGGGTCGGGTTCCTCCTTACCGACCCAGCATAGCCGCAAAAGACGACCAGAAATGGGCAACAGCAAGGCCGCGTCTGGCAAATGGGCCGCATCTGACCGAAGCCAGGCAAAACAGGCCGCCAAGGCTTGCATTGCAGCCCAAGCTGCGTATAAGGCGGCATCCTTCTGCGGATGTTATGAACTGCGCAGTCTCTCGTGGATGGGGTGCAGAAGGCTCACTGCCCCATTCTTTGAAATGCGCCGAGAAAAGAACTGGAGTATGCATGCCGCTGTATGAGCATGTGATGATTGCGCGTCAGGACTTGTCCAACACGCAAGCCGAAGCCCTGATCGAACATTTCGGGACCATTCTTGCCGACAACGGTGGCAAGCTCTTGGAAAACGAATATTGGGGCGTCAAGACGATGGCCTACAAGATCAACAAGAACCGCAAGGGCCATTACGCCCTGCTGCGCACCGATGCGCCCGCACCAGCGATCCAGGAAATGGAACGCCTGATGCGCCTGAACGAAGACGTCATGCGCGTGCTGACCATCAAGGTCGATGCCCACGAAGACGGCCCATCCGTGCAGATGCAAAAGCGCGAAGAGCGTGGCGACCGTGGCGATCGCCCCGATCGTGGTGACCGCGGTGACCGTGGCGGCGAACGCCGCGAACGTCGTTGATCAGTAAAGGATAGCAATCATGGCAACCAAACCATTCTTCCGCCGCCGCAAGTCCGATCCGTTCGAAGGCACTGATGCGCCAAAGATCGACTATAAGGACACACGCACGCTGCAGCGCTATATCTCCGAGCGTGGCAAGATCGTGCCCGCCCGCATCACTGCTGTCGGTTCCAAGAACCAGCGCGCTCTCGCCCGTGCGATCAAGCGTGCCCGGTTCCTTGCCCTGCTGCCATACGCTGTAAAGTAAGGACATATCATGGATATCATTCTTCTCGAACGCGTGGCAAAACTCGGTCAGATGGGCCAAGTCGTATCCGTCAAGGACGGCTATGCCCGCAACTTTCTGCTGCCACAGGGCAAAGCCCTGCGGGTGAACGCGGCCAATATGGCCCGTTTCGAGGCTGAAAAGGCCCAGCTGGAAGCGCGCAACCTCGAAACCAAGAAAGAAGCACAGGCCCTTGCAGACAAGCTTGATGGTCAGCGTTTCGTCGTCATCCGTTCCGCCTCTGACGGTGGTGCGCTTTACGGTTCGGTCACGCCACGCGATGCCGCCGAAGCCGCAACAAAAGCCGGTTTCAGCGTCGACAAAGGTCAGATCGTTCTGACCGGCGCGATCAAGGACCTTGGCCTGCATGATGTGCTGGTCAACCTGCACCCCGAAGTCACTGCCACGATCACGCTGAACGTCGCCCGTTCCGCCGAAGAGGCCCAGCTTCAGGAAGCCGGCAAATCCATCGCCGAACTGGCCGCCGAAGAAGAGGCAGCCGCCGAGTTCGAGATTCAGGAATTGTTCGACGACATCGGCGGCGCTGCCGACGGCGAAGACGACCGCGACTAAATCTTGGCGATACGTTATTAAAAAGGGCCGCGGCATTTGCCAGCGGCCCTTTTTGTTTGTTCGGTCCTCGGCCAGGCACATGTGTTGACACGTCCCCCCGTACCATGCGCTGCAACATTGCCTTATTGGAAAAGATCCAGATGTTTCAATTCCCCCATGACTTTGATCCTCAACCGTCACTCGCGAATGACATGCTTGAGCTTGCGCCGCTGGCGCGCACAGATATCGACGCGCTCGCCTTCGCGGCAAGTGATCCTGCCATTTGGGCTGGCCATCCGGCGCGGAACAGACACCAAAGAGACGTCTTCGACGGATATTTCACGGCTCTTCTTGATGTGGGTGGCACGCTGTTGGTGCGAGATCGCGCAACAGACGCGGTGATCGGATGCTCTGCATACTATACAGATCCGTCAGCCCCCTCGCGGCTATCAATCGGATACACTTTTCTGACCTGTGCATATTGGGGCGGCGCGACAAACTACGCGCTGAAAAGCCTGATGCTGGGTCATCTGTATCAGCATCATTCCGAAGCCTGGTTTCATATTGCGCCACAGAATATTCGGTCGCAAACAGCGACGATGAAACTTGGTGCGGTTTTGGCGCATGACGCTGATCTGGATCTGGGCGGCGGCCACCAACCCTGGCGGTGCTATTGCCTGTCCCGCGAATCTTGGACGCATAAAGTATCCAGTCGCGGCACAAAAACCTGACGACAGGCCAAACCAGCCCATACAGCAGATTTCCGGCGCGACAGGGCTGTCGAGATCATCGTCAAGACCACTTGCACGCCCTTTGTCCGAATGGCGTGACACCACGACATGTCAAAGCAACATTTCACAAAAAAGGGCACCCGCAGGTGCCCTTTCCCGTCGCCGCATGGCGCAGTATTTATTCTTCTTCCAGCTTCTCGACCGCTTTTTGCAGGTCTTCCTTGCTGACGTCTTTTTCTGTCACAGTTGCCGCGGCGAAGATGTGGTCAACGACCTTGTCTTCGAACATCGGCGCCTGCAATTGCTGACGGAACTGCGCGTTCTGCTGCACGAATTCAAAGAACTGGCGCTCCTGACCGGGATATTGCCGCGCCTGGTTCATGATCGCCTGGGTCATTTCCTGATCGGTGACCTTCACCTCGGCCTTCTGGCCGATGTCAGCCAGCAACAGGCCCAGTTTCACGCGGCGTTGCGCCAGTGACTGATGCTCGTCGGTGGGCGTGATCTCGGGGTGATCGTGGCCGTGGACATCAGGGTTTTCCTCATGCCACAGCTGATGCGCGATCTGGTTGGCTTCGGCTTCGACCAGCGCCTTTGGCAGTTCGAAACTGACAACACCGTCCAGCGCATCCAGCAAGGCACGTTTGGCCAGCGCACGGGATGCACCGCTATATTCAGCCTCCAGACGATCCGCGATCTGGGTCTTGAGCGTGGCCAGATCCCCAGCCCCGAATTTCGCCGCCAGTTCGTCATTGATTTCCGGCGCTTTGGGCGCGCGGACATCCTTGATGGTACAGGTGAACACGGCTGTCTTGCCGGCCAGATGGGCGGCCTGATATTCTTCGGGGAAGGTGACTTCGACATCCTTGACGTCGCCGGTCTTGACCTTCAGCAACCCGTCCTCGAACCCGGGGATGAAAGAATTGGACCCCAGAACCAGCGGGTAATCCTCGGCGGTGCCACCTTCAAAAGCTTCACCATCGACCTTGCCCACGAAATCCAGAACGACCTGGTCGTCCTTTTTGGCTTGGGTTTTCTTGGTCTCATAGGTCATGGCCTGCGGCGAAGCTGCCAGGTTGTCCAGGGCTTCCTGCACGGCGGCGTCATCGGCCTTCACGACCATGCGCTCCAGCGTGATCTTGGCGAAATCCACGGCCGGAATATCGGGCAGCTTTTCATAGGACACATCGACCAGCACGTCATCGCCGGGCTTCCAGTCGGGGTTGGACATCTTCATCTCGGGCTGGCCCGCAGGGCGGTCACCGCTGCTGTCCAGATGGTCGCGCACGGCAGAATCGATGCTGTCCTGCATCGCTTCGCCCATCAGGCGTTCGCCATATTGCTTGCGCAGCAATGCCATCGGGACCTTGCCCTTGCGAAAGCCTTTCATCTCGATGGTTGGCTGGGCTTCTTTGAGCTTCTCTTCAACCTTCGCGTCCAGCTCTGCCGCTGTGACGGTGATGGCATAGCCGCGCTTGAGGCCGTCGTTCAGGGTCTCGGTGACCTGCATGTGTTGTCCTTTTTTTCACTACCTGGTGCGGGTGGAGGGACTTGAACCCCCACGCCTTGCGGCGCCAGAACCTAAATCTGGTGCGTCTACCAATTTCGCCACACCCGCATGATCAAAAGGGGCAGGTTTTCACGCCTGCCCCATGTTGGGCGCTGTCTAGCAAAGCTGGTGGCGGGATGCGAGAGGAAAAATCGCCTGCGCGCCACAGCGTGAAACGGGTGCAGAACGCGGCAGGGCTTTGCAGGTCCGGTGCAATCGGCCCCGGCCCACCCTTCCCCATCTTCCGAGCCGAAATATCCCGGGGGTCCGGGGGCTGGCCCCCGCAGCATGGCATCCCGGCGCGTGGCATCCCGCCGCAGCCGCCGCAATCCGCCCCTGTGGAAAGGCGGTGATTTGGGCGACCGTCAGCAACTATGTCAAAAGATGGGCTTTAAAGTTTTCATTAAGCATATTATTTGTGCAAGCAGCCTAATATGCAATCACATGCATCTGTTTCCGGCGGCACATCCGCGTCAGGACTTTGCCACGAATTGTCCCCGTGCAACAGAAATGGTCTCACCACTGTGACCGAAATCCAAGGAGTCGCATGCCATGAAAAAGATCGAAGCGATCATCAAGCCGTTCAAGCTGGACGAGGTGAAAGAAGCGCTGCAAGACATGGGCGTGCAGGGTCTGTCCGTGGTCGAGGTCAAAGGCTTCGGGCGTCAGAAAGGCCATACCGAACTTTACCGTGGTGCGGAATATGTCGTCGATTTCCTGCCCAAGGTCAAAATCGAGGTTGTGTTGCCCGACGATCAGGTCGATGGCGCTATCGAGGCCATTATCTCCGCTGCCAAAACCGACAAGATCGGCGATGGCAAGATTTTTGTTTCCTCCGTCGAGCAGGCCATCCGCATCAGGACTGGCGAATCCGGCGACGAAGCTCTTTAACACCGCTTGCCGCCGCCCGGTTGGGCGTACGCCAAGCAAAACCCGAGATGCTACAGAAAGGTGCCCAAGAATGGACAAGAAAGCTGTTCTCAAACTGATCAAGGATGAAGAGGTCGATTACGTCGATATCCGCTTCACCGACCCGCGCGGCAAGTTGCAGCACGTCACCGTGGTTGCCGATCTTGTCGACGAAGACTTCCTTGACGAAGGCTTCATGTTCGACGGCTCGTCCATCGCCGGCTGGAAATCCATCGACCAGTCCGACATGAAACTGATGCCCGACGCCTCCAGCGCCTATGTCGATCCGTTCTATGCGGAAAAGACGATCTGCATCCATTGCAACGTTGTCGAACCCGACACGATGGAACCCTATGACCGCGACCCGCGCGGCACCGCCGTCAAGGCCGAGGAATATCTGAAATCTTCCGGTGTGGGCGACACGGCCTATTTCGGGCCAGAGGCTGAATTCTTCGTCTTCGACGATGTGCGTTTCAGCGTTTCGATGAACAAAGTGTCCTACCAGGTCGATGCGCTCGACGGCGCATGGAACACCGACACCGAATATGAAATGGGCAACACCGGCCACCGTCCCGGCATCAAGGGCGGCTATTTCCCGGTCAACCCGATCGACGATGCGCAGGAAATGCGGTCCGAAATGCTGTCCACGATGAAGCGGATGGGCATGAAGGTCGACAAGCACCACCACGAAGTGGCGTCTTGCCAGCACGAACTGGGCCTGATTTTCGGCACGCTGACCAAGCAGGCCGACGAGATCCAGAAATACAAATATGTCATCCACAATGTGGCGCAGGCTTATGGCAAATCGGCGACCTTCATGCCGAAACCCATTGCTGGCGACAACGGCACCGGCATGCATGTGAACATGTCGATCTGGAAAGATGGCAAGCCTTTGTTCTCGGGCGACAAATACGCCGATCTGTCACAAGAGGCGCTGTATTTCATCGGCGGTATCTTGAAGCATGCCAAGGCGCTGAACGCGATCACCAACCCGACCACCAACAGCTACAAGCGTCTGATCCCCGGATTCGAGGCCCCCGTGCTGCGCGCCTATTCCGCACGCAACCGGTCGGGCTGTGTGCGTATCCCATGGGCCGAATCGCCCAAGGCAAAACGCGTCGAGGCCCGTTTCCCCGACCCAGCCGCCAACCCCTATCTGGCCTTTGCCGCGCTGTTGATGGCTGGCATCGACGGGATCAAGAACAAGATCGATCCCGGCCCGTCCTCGGACAAGGATCTCTATGACCTGCCGCCAGAAGAGCTGGCATCGATCCCGACTGTCTGCGGATCGCTGCGCGAAGCCCTGCAAGAGCTGGAAGCAGATCACGAATTCCTGCTGGCCGGTGACGTGTTCACCAAATCCCAGCTCGAAGGCTATATGGCGCTGAAGTGGGAAGAGGTTTACGCCTACGAGCACACACCGCATCCGATCGAGTTCAAGATGTATTACAGCTGCTAAACGCAGGCTGTTTGCAAACATGCCCCGCCTGAGAAATCAGGCGGGGTTTTTTGTTTTGTGAATGTGCCGGCAACAACAGGTCACATCTCTCTACAGGACCGGGGTATGCAGGGCTGGTCTATGCAGGACTGGTCTATGCAGGACTGGTCTATGCAGGACTGGGCATCCACCCGCGTGGCCGAAAGACTTTGTCAAACGCCTTTCGTTGCCCGCCAAGAATATGCGGCGCATATTTTTTCTGCCCCCATCGCATGAAAAAAGCGCGGACCTTTCAGCCCGCGCCTTGTATCTCTCAGCCTTGTCCGCGCTTATTTGCGCGCGTCACCGATCAGCTTCCACAGGCCCGGCACCAGCAATGCCGCCAGCCCCAGTTTCAGCGCATCGCCCAGCAGGAACGGCGTCAGCCCCCAGGCCAGGATCGGCTGGTCCAGACCGTAAAGCACGGCAAGCCAGGCCAGACCCGGTACATAGATCAGCACATTGCCGATCAGCATGGCAAGCGCCATCAGCACGACCGACCGGTCCCAGCCCGCGCGCGCCGCATAACCCAGCGCCAGTGTTGCCAGCACATAGCCGACCAGATAGCCGCCGGTGCTGCCCATCATATAGCTGATCCCGTTCAGATCGGCGGTCGAGCTTTGGAATACGTCAAACCCCAACATCCCCACGATCATCCAGCCCAGAATCGTCGTCAGCCCCAGACGCGGGCCATAGGCCGCACCGATGGTCAGCACGGCGAATGTACCCATGCTGATCGCGACGGGGCTGCCGGGAACCGGCACCTTGATCTTGGCCATCACGGCCAGCAGCACGATGCCAAGGACGACCATCAGCGCCTGCTTGACGCGCAGGGCGGTGCCTTCGCTCGGGCCGAAAACCTCGGTCATGACGGATTTGTTGAGTGCGAGGGCCATCTGCCACTCTCCCCTGTTTGTGATTACCTGTGTGATTTATCGCTGATGCCACGTCGCAGCGCAAGCGATCCGCGCGTAAGGTGGATTTTAATCCGCCCGACGCCTATAATCCGTCACAGAGGTATAATCCTTGCGCGGCCCCCGCACATCCCATGTCGCGCGCCAATCCGGCCAGCGGGTGAAATCATAAACAACGGTATAATGATCGTCCCCGCAGGGATGATCCGTTCCCGCCGCCTGCCCCGCAGGCGCAAAGCTGTGAAAATCGCGCCCATCCTCGAACCGGACTGTGACCAGCCCCTCTGCGACTTCCCACAGATAGCGCCGCACGGCCTGCATCACCGGCGCGGTCCCGATCCGCATCTGCCCGGTTTCCATATAGATCAGCCCGTGCTCACCCGCAGGGTTCAAGACGGCCATGCCCGTAAAATCGCCCTGCATTGCCCCCTGCCGGTCGTCGATCCGGCGCAGAACTTGCCAGCGCCCTGCAAAATCATCCCGTCCCAACACCGTATCTGTCCCGTTCTTGGCTTGAGGCTTGGCCCCGTCCCTCTTATGACGCAAAGGCAACCCGCTGCCCAGACCAACGAAAAGGTGCCCCGATGATCCCACGTTATTCCCGCCCCGACATGACCGCCATCTGGGACCCCGCCACCAAGTTCCGCATCTGGTACGAGATCGAGGCCCATGCCTGCGACGCCCAAGCCGCCATCGGCGTGATCCCCGCTGAAAACGCTGCCGCCGTCTGGAAAGCCAAAGACGCCACCTTTGACGTCGCCCGCATCGACGAGATCGAGGCCGTGACCAAACATGACGTCATCGCATTTCTGACCCATCTGGCCGAAATCATCGGGCAGGATACTGCGCGTTTCGTGCATCAGGGCATGACATCATCGGACGTGCTGGACACCACATTCAACATCCAGCTGGTCCGCGCCTCTGACCTGCTGCTGGCAGGCATGGACCGCGTGCTGGCCGCGCTGAAAACCCGCGCGCTGGAACATAAGGACACGGTGCGCATCGGGCGCAGCCACGGCATCCACGCCGAACCGACGACGATGGGCCTGACCTTTGCGCGCTTTTATGCCGAAATGGACCGTAACCGCGCGCGTCTGGTCAATGCGCGCGCCGAAATCGCCACCGGTGCGATTTCCGGCGCTGTCGGCACCTTTGCCAATATCGACCCGAGCGTCGAGGAACATGTTTGCGCCCAGCTTGGCCTGATCCCCGAACCGATCAGCACACAGGTCATCCCCCGCGACCGGCATGCGATGTTCTTTGCCACGCTTGGCGTGATCGCATCGAGCATCGAAAACATCGCGATCGAGATCCGCCACATGCAGCGCACCGAAGTGCTGGAGGCCGAGGAGTTTTTCTCTGCCGGGCAAAAAGGCAGCTCTGCCATGCCGCATAAACGCAACCCCGTGCTGACCGAAAACCTGACCGGCCTTGCGCGGCTGGTGCGCATGTCGGTGATCCCTGCAATGGAAAACGTGGCGCTCTGGCATGAGCGCGATATCAGCCATTCATCGGTCGAACGCGCCATCGGGCCGGATACGACCATCACGCTGGATTTCGCGCTGCACCGGCTGGCGGGTGTCATCGAAAAACTGGTGATCTATCCCGAAAACATGCTGGCCAATATGAACAAATTCCGCGGGCTGGTGATGTCACAGCGCGTCTTGCTGGCGCTGACGCAGGCCGGTGTGAACCGTGAAGACGCGTACCGGCTGGTACAACGCAACGCGATGCGGGTCTGGGAACAGGGGGCGGATTTCAAAACCGAACTGCTGGCCGATGCGGACGTGCTGGCCGCCCTGTCACCTGCCGAGATCGAGGAAAAATTCGACCTTGGCTATCACCTGAAGCATGTTGATACGATTTTCGCGCGCGTGTTCGGCGCGCAGTAACAGGCCAAGCAGCAGCGCCGATGCGGTCACAGTGGTGCGTCTGCTTGCGGGCGCTGTGACCGCGTGGTGGGCTGTGACCTGCGCATGACCGCAGGCATGCGCATCGCGACGTAGCGGCGCGCATCGTGCAGGTTGACGTAAGAATCGCCGATGATCCGCGCCGCAAACCCCAGCTGCCGCAGCGTCCGCGCGAACACCGGCGGACAAAGTGCGATGATTTCCGTTGCACCATGCGCGCGGGCCTGCGCGACGATCCCGTCCAGCACAAGCGACAGACATGCAGCGCGGTCCGCCTGCGTTGTCACATCATCTGAAATGACGACACGGGTTGCTTCCCAGACCATCGGCGTGACCTCGGCATGGGGGATGATATCGGCTGGGATGCCGATCAGCTTGCCGTCCACCGCATCGCGCAACATATAGGTATGAGCCCCCCATTGCGCGGTGGTGGCCATCGCACGCATGCCGCCGATGACCTTGCCGTCGCGCAGCACCAGCGAATAATACGCTTTGGGATTATCGTATTGATCCATCTCGACCTGATCATCATGCGGGATATCCCAGCCCAGCTGATCAACGAAAAACCGTTTGCGCAGCGCAAGAAATTCGAAAAAGGCCGGGCCATGACGGTGCAGGTCCAAAAGATTGAAAGTAATATTTTCCATATCGACCCCTGAGCATTCAATCCACAGCCACGCAGTTGCGACAACCGGAAGTGTCGTCACGATGCCTCAAATTACGCTTTAATTGTAATTTATAAATTAAAAAGTTTAGGGGAAAGCGGTCAGATCAGACCGTATTGGCTGGCAAGGGCGGCGGCTTGTGTGCCGGTCTTTGCCCCCAGCTTGAGCTTGGCATTCTTCAGCCGCTGTTTCACGGCGCCTTCGCTGACCTTTAACTGAAAGGCAATTTCCTTTAACCGCCGGCCGTCCTTGATCATGCCCAGGGCCTCGATCTCGGCCTTGGTCAGATTCGTGGGCGGGGCTGTTTCGGTGTGGCGGCGGGTCAGATAGACCTGCAACAATTTCGCCTCCAGCGTGCTGAACTCCCGGTCAGACCGCGTGAAAGAGGCCAGTGACCGCTGCTGATCCTTGCTAGCGTCGAACACCGACACCGTCAGACCGTAGCGCATCCCGAATGACCGGGCCTGCGCCAAAACGCGCTTGGGATCGTCCAGCGTGATCTCGCTCCAGCGGATGCAACCGACATTGGAATAGGCCCATCTGACCGTCGGATCATACAGCATAAAGCGTTGTTTTGTATAGTGATCTATCCAGTCAGACGACAAGGCATTGGTTTCTTCAATCGGGAAGGCAAAGCCGATACGCAACGCAATATAATAACCGGCGGGAGCAAGCTGTCCGATCTCGGCCGGACCGATTAAAACAGACATCAGCTCCCCTTGACGAGCCCCACACATGAGAAAGCTCTTGTTGCTGCGCCCTGCATCACACTAGACTGACCCATGCGTTTTGTTTGCAGTGGCAAAATGATAAACCTGACATGGCAACCGTAAAGCGAGTGTTCCGTGCCTAATAAACAGTTGCAGATTACCAGTATTTTGGGGCGTTTCAATGGCCTGGCACCAGATGGATATGCAATAGGCCTTAATATTGCGTATACGACGCCACGTTTCATGTTTCAAACCTATCCCAAGGCTTGGCTTGACTATTATTCGGGAAATGGGCTGATCATGTCCGACCCGATGGTGGCATGGGGTTTTGAAAATGCCGGCATTGCGCGCTGGTCGGAATTGGACGATCCGGCAGGCGTTATGCATAAGGCGGCCGAATTCGGGCTGGCGCATGGCGTCGTGATTGTCGCATTATCCAATGACGACCGCAGCATCTGTGGATTTGCCAAAAATACCGCGGAATTCACTGATGCCGAAATAGATGAATTGGCCGAAAACGTTGCAGCCCTGCATGCGCTGACCGCCGATCTGTTGCGGCTGGACCCCGAAACGGTCGCGCAGCTGCGTAAGATGTCAATCATGGTGACGCATCCTGGATCCTGACAGGGTTGGCAAGGGTTTGTTTACAGCTCTGCGCTAGGGTCAGGATATGAGCTATATGTCCGACATCCATTCCGCTGCGGCGATGACGCGCCGCCGCAAGGCCGCCATCGTGGTGCAGATGCTGATCGCCGATGGCGGCAGCATGCCGCTGGCTGACCTGCCCGAACATCTGCAGGAATTGCTGACCGGCGAATTGGCCCGTTTGCGCCGGCTGGACCGGGTGACAATGGACGCGGTGGCCGAAGAATTCGCCTCTGAACTTGACGCCATGGGCATGGCCGCCCCCGGCAGCCGCGACAATGCGATCACGGCGCTGGCCGATCACCTCAGCCCAAGCTTGGCCAGCCGCCTGCAAGCGCAGATGGACAGCGTGCGCAACGGCGATCACTGGCCTGTGGTGGCCGATCTGGCGGTGCCGGTGCTGGCGCGGATCATGCAATCGGAAAGCATCGAAATCTGCGCTGTCACGCTGTCAAAACTACCTGTGGCCAAGGCGGCAGAAGTGCTGGCAAAAACGCCCGGCGACCGTGCGCGCCGGATCACCTATGCGATGTCGGTGACGGGCGATGTGACGCCTGATGTGGTGCGGCGCATCGGGCGCGCGCTGGCGCAGGAATATGCGCATCCCCCCGCCACCGCCTTTGACAAAGCGCCCGTGCAGCGGCTTGGCGCGATCCTCAATTCCGCCACCACCGACACGCGCGAGGATGTGCTCGAAGGTTTGGGTGCAAAGGATCCGGACTTTGCCAGCGATGTGCGCAAGGCAATTTTTACCTTCAAGGACATCGCGCCACGGGTCAAACCAAACGATATTTCCACCTGTACCCGCGCGGTCGATGCAGCCGTTCTGTCCACGGCGATTGCGGCGGCGCTGGCAGGCGATGCCGATGTGGTGGCCTCGGCGGAATATGTGCTTGCCAATCTGTCGCAGCGCATGGCGGCCCAGCTGCGCGAAGATGCGGCGGAACGCGGCCCGATCAAAAAGGCCGATGCAGAGGCTGCGATGTCCGCGATCACCACCGCCGTGCGCGAACTGGCCGATGGCGGGCTGATCGTGCTGCGCGACCCCGATCAGGAGGAATGACAAGGTAAGGTGGGTCATGCCCCACCCGACGGATCACCCGATGCAAGGATCGCTTTATCGCGTGGACAGCACGGCACGATCCGCTTAATCCTTGGGCATGACACAGCAAAACAGCATCACCGCCCGCCGCTGGTATGATACAGGCGGGTCTTGGTCCCATGGGCGCAGCTGGCCTCATGATGGTGCCGCGCATTGCGCCCCCTCTGCGGACGGATACCGATGCTGGCCGTGACCGACCGCGCCAATCTGCGCAGGATCGCCCCCGCCACGGCAGCACCGCGGCGGTGACCGATCCCGACCAGATCACCGGCAGCCTGGCCGACCGTGCCGCTGACCTTGCCCTGCGAGGCCTGATCGGCAGTGCGCGCCGCCTGCCCTATGCCGCGCGTGTTCGGCTGATGGGGGCTGTGCTTGCGCGCGGGATCGCGCCGCTGGCAGGGTACCGCAAAAGGGCCGAAACCCATCTGGCGCTGATCTATCCCGATATGGAAACCGCCGACCGACGCCGCCTTGCGCGCGCCTGTTGCGACAATTTCGGCCGCACCCTGATCGAGAATTACTGCTGGCGCGATTTGGCCATCCATCTGGCTGGCACCCTGCCCACTGGCCCCGGCGTTGCGGCGCTGGAACAGGCTGCCGCCGCCAAACGCCCAGTGATCTTTGCCACTGGCCATTTCGGCAATCACGAGGCCCCGCGCCAGGTGCTGACCGGTCTGGGCTATGACATTGGCGGGCTGTACCGGCCGATGCAGAATGCGTTTTTCAACGCCCATTATGCGCGCACCATGACATCCTGGGGCGGGCCGGTCTTTGCACAGGGCCGCCAGGGCACGATGGGCTTTGTGCGCCACCTGCGCGGCGGCGGCATGGGCACCTTGCTGTTCGATGTCGCGGCCAATGGCCCCGCGATCCCGTTTATGGGCCAGCCCGCGCATACCGCGACATCCATCGCCGATATCGCGCTGCGCACCGATGCGCTGGTCATTCCCTATTACGGTCTGCGCCAGCCCGACGGGCTGTCCTTTGCGGTCGTGCTGGACGCCCCGATCGACACCGGCACCCCGCTGGCGATGATGCAGGCGCTGACTGCGTCACTGGAACGCCAGATCGCGGCCAATCCCGCGCAATGGTTCTGGGTACATCGGCGTTGGAAACCGCGCACAGGCAGCTAGCGCAGCCGCGCCGCCCCCATGATCGCGCCATGCCCCGCCTGCTGGATGATGGCGACAACAGCCTCCGGCCCGTCGGCCTGCACCTGCATGGCCAAGGGCGCGGCCCCGTCCCATTGCCCCAAAAGCACCCAGGACGTGACGATATTGGCGTAATCCACCGTATTGCCCGCGTTTTCGCCGTTTCTGATCGCCACTGTCTGATGCGGCACATAACGGACCAGCTGCACGTCATAGACGCCCACAGCCCCCGGCCCCGCGTTCAGCGAAACCAGATCCCCCGACCGGACCAGCCGCAGATCGAACGGATAGGGCTGACTGGCATGGGCCTGCAATGCATCCATCACCTGCATCGGGCGCGATCCGACGATCTGGTCGATCCCGCCGACGATCATTTGCGGCGTATAGATCATCTTTGCCTGTGCCGCGCGGGCATAAGCCTGTTGGCGGGCGGTATGTTCTGCCTTGCCGAACAGATCGACCCAGCCAAGATAATCCCAGTAATCCACATGCAGCGCCAGCGCGATCACATCGTCACGCGGGGCCAATGCGCGCAGCATATCATCGGCGGGCGGACAGGATGAACAGCCTTGCGAGGTATAAAGCTCCACCACCACCGCATTATCCTGGGCTGCGGCCTGTGTGGCCAACAGGCCGATCAGCCCAAGTGCTACTCGTAAATGGCGCATGTTCAATCCCGACTGACGCTGTCCAACCCGTTTAGGCAAAAAAGGGCCGAAATGCCAATCAACCAATTGCGACTGTCTTGTGTACAATGTTTCAATCAGATTCCGGCAAAAAGCCATCTATTGTGTGCAATGGTATACAATTTTTCATCTACCCCCCTTGATCGGCCATCGCACATCGGGCAAAAGCGCAGCAATAGCCTTGCTTTGCATAAGCCATGAAAGGGATAGCCATGACCGTCACCGTCGGCAAAGACACCGCCAAAACCCGCAAGACATTGACCGTGGGGGACCAGTCGGTCGCCTATTATTCGATCCCCGCCGCACAGGCCGCTGGCTTGGGCGATTTTTCCAAACTGCCTGCCGCGCTCAAAGTGGTGCTGGAAAACCTGCTGCGGTTCGAGGATGGCGGCTTTTCGGTCAGCGTTGATGATATCAAGGCATTTTCCGACTGGGCCACGATGGGCGGCAAGAACCCCCGCGAAATCGCCTATCGCCCTGCCCGCGTGTTGATGCAGGATTTCACCGGTGTTCCCGCCGTGGTCGACCTTGCCGCGATGCGCGACGGGATCAAGGCGCTGGGGGGCGATGCCCAGCAGATCAACCCGCTGAACCCTGTCGATCTGGTGATCGACCATTCGGTGATGATCGACGAATTCGGCAACCCTCGTGCGTTCCAGATGAATGTGGACCGCGAATATGAACGCAACATGGAACGGTACCAGTTCCTGAAATGGGGCCAAAAGGCGTTCCAGAACTTCCGCGTTGTCCCACCGGGTACAGGCATCTGCCATCAGGTGAACCTTGAATATCTGGCGCAGACCGTCTGGACCGACACCGACCAGAACGGCGAATTGGTCGCCTATCCTGATACGCTGGTCGGCACCGACAGCCACACCACCATGGTCAACGGTCTGGCTGTGCTGGGCTGGGGCGTTGGCGGGATCGAGGCAGAGGCCGCGATGCTGGGCCAGCCTGTGTCGATGCTGATCCCCGAAGTTGTCGGCTTCGAGCTGACAGGCGCGATGACCGAAGGCACCACCGGCACCGATCTGGTGCTGAAAGTCGTGGAAATGCTGCGCAAACTGGGTGTGGTTGGCAAATTCGTCGAATTCTACGGTGCGGGTCTTGATAACCTGCCCTTGGCCGACCGTGCGACCATCGCGAATATGGCGCCCGAATATGGCGCGACCTGCGGGTTCTTCCCGATCGACAATGAAACCCTGCGCTACCTGCGCAACACCGGCCGTGACGAAGACCGCATCGCGCTGGTCGAAGCCTATGCCAAGGAAAACGGGTTCTGGCGTGGCGCGGATTACGCACCCGTGTATACCGAAACCCTGTCGCTGGACATGGGCACCGTTGTGCCTGCGATTTCAGGCCCCAAACGCCCGCAGGACCACATCAATCTGGATGTCGCCGGCAAGGCGTTCGGCGATTACGTCAAAGGCGTGCGCGGCGGCGTGACAGCCACCGCCAAGGAAGAAGTCCGCTGGGAAGGTGAAGGCGGCCAGCCAGAGCCCGTCAACATCCCCGGCGACGAAGGCCATCACAGCCGTGGCTATGTCAAAACAGCCGACGGCAGCTACCAGCTGCATGACGGGTCCATCGTAATCGCCTCGATCACCTCCTGCACCAATACATCAAACCCCTATGTGATGATCGGGGCCGGTCTGGTCGCGCGCAAGGCCCGCGCTTTGGGTCTGAACCGCAAACCTTGGGTGAAAACATCGCTCGCCCCCGGCAGCCAGGTCGTGTCCGAATATCTGGAGGCTGCTGGCCTGCAAGAAGACCTTGACGCCATCGGGTTCAACCTTGTCGGCTATGGCTGCACCACCTGTATCGGCAATTCCGGCCCGCTGGACCCTGCGATCAGCAAGGCGATCAGTGACTATGACCTGATCGCCACATCGGTCCTGTCAGGCAACCGCAACTTTGAAGGCCGCATTTCGCCTGACGTGCGCGCGAATTATCTCGCCTCGCCGCCTCTGGTGGTGGCCTATGCGCTGGTCGGCGATATGAACATCAATATCGCCACAGACGTGATCGGGCAGGACCAGAACGGCAATGATGTCTATCTGCGCGATATCTGGCCCACCTCGGCGGAAATCAACGCGCTGGTCGAACGCACCGTGACGCGCGAAGCCTTCATCAAGAAATACGCTGATGTATTCAAAGGCGACGAGAAATGGCAGGCGGTGGAAACCACCGATAGCGAAACCTACGACTGGCCAGCATCATCCACCTATGTGCAGAACCCGCCTTATTTCCGCGGCATGTCCAAGGATGCCGGCACGATCCAGAACGTGCATGACGCCAAGGTGCTGGCGGTGCTGGGTGACATGGTCACGACCGACCATATCTCGCCTGCCGGGTCGTTCAAGGACACCACCCCCGCCGGTCAATATCTGATCGCGCGGCAGGTGCCGGTGCGTGAATTCAACTCCTACGGGTCGCGGCGCGGCAATCACGAGGTGATGATGCGCGGCACCTTCGCCAATATCCGCATCAAGAACGAAATGCTGGACGGCGTCGAAGGTGGCTATACCACCGGACCCGATGGCGCGCAGACCTCTATCTTTGACGCGGCAATGGCGCATCAGGAAAACGGCACGCCTTTGGTCATCTTTGCGGGTGAACAATATGGCGCCGGGTCCAGCCGTGACTGGGCCGCCAAAGGAACCGCCCTGCTGGGCGTCAAGGCCGTGATCGCGGAAAGCTTTGAACGGATCCACCGGTCCAACCTTGTCGGGATGGGCGTGGTGCCGTTCGAGTTCACTGGCGGTGACACCCGCAAGACATTGGGCCTGACCGGCGATGAAACCGTGACGATCCTTGGTCTGGATGCAGTGAAACCATTGCAGGACATGACCGCACAGATCACGATGGCCGATGGCACGGTGAAAAACATCACCGTCAAATGCCGGATCGATACCGCGGTCGAGATCGAATATATCGAAAACGGCGGCGTGTTGCATTATGTGCTGCGCAACCTTGCCAAAGTGGCATAAACGCAAAAACCCCGGTGGAAACACCGGGGTTTTTTATCGCTAGGCGGCGTAGGGTGCGCATTTTGCGCACCCGTGTTAGCCGCCCGTCGCCTTGGCCAGTTCGGGCAAAAACCTTTGTTCGTAATCCGACCCCACCAGCGGGCCGATGAACCGGAACAACACCGTCCCGTCACCATCCACGATGAATGTTTCAGGCGGGGCTGTGACCCCCCAATCAATCGCGGACCGGCCGCGCAGATCAAACCCCGTGGCAAAGAACGGATCATCGTAATCCACCAGATAGCCCGAGGCCTGCGGTTGCTGGTCGCGGAAATTGATACCGGCGACACGGTAACCCTGATCTTGCAGCGCCAGCAGGTTGGGATGTTCGGCCCGGCAGGGCGGGCACCAGCTGGCCCAGAAATTGACGATCGTCACCGCGCCACTGCGCAGATCGGCATCGGTCAATTGCACGGTGCCGGCGACCGCCTCGGCCGGGACAGGCGGGGCTTGGCGACCGACAAAGGTCGATGGTAATTCCTCGGGATTGTCGCGCAAGAGACCGGCAAGAAACAGGCCCGCAAAGGCGGCAAAAACCACCGGCGGCACAATCATCAGGGGCGACAGCCTAGCCATTCTTTTCAACCTCGTCCAAGGCGGCGCGCACCCGCAGATACCGCCGCCAGCTCAGCCCCAGTATACCCGCCAACAGCGCGATACTGCCGACATAGGCCGCCGTCACCTCGACAGCATAGGTTCCCAGATCAGGCATGTTGCCCCCTTGCCTGCAACGCCCTGATCCGGCGCACGCGAATTTCGGTACGGGTGCGCATCAGCACCAAGGCGACAAACAACAGCACGAACCCCGCGATACAAATCAGCAGCGGGTAATAAAACACATCCGCCACGTTCTTTTCCGCATCCAGCGACAATGATGCGCCCTGATGCAGCCCCTGGTTCCAGAAAAACACAGCATAGCGCGCCAGAATCGCAAAGATCGACCCCACGATGCACAGGATCGCCGTCAGATCAGCGGCGGTATCGGGATCCTCGATCGCCTCCCAAAGCGCGATATAGCCCAGATAGAACAGAAACAGGATCAGAAAGGATGTCAGGCGCGGGTCCCATGCCCACCATGTCCCCCACATCGGCTGGCCCCAGACAGCACCGGTCCACAGCGCGATCAGCGTCATCACCACCCCCACAGGGGCAGCCGCCCGTGCGGCCAGCGCGCTGACGTGATGCCGGCGCACGACCCAGATCAATGAGGCCACCAGCATCATGATCCAGGCATTGATCGCCATCAGCGCGGCGGGCACATGCAGGTAAATGATCTTGACCGTCGATCCCTGGCGGAAATCGTCAGGGGTGAAAAAGAATCCCCAGATCAACCCCACGACCAGACAGACCCCCGCCAGACCAAAGGTCCAGGGCAGGACAGATCTTGTCCAGCTCATAAAAAGCCTTGGATTGGCATATTCCCATAACGACATGGCGTCTATTTATCCTTCTGACACATCTGGCTCAATCCCCGATCACCGCAGATTGATGCGTAACACGGCCGCAGTGGCGAATGGCAGGATCGCGAAACAGCCCGCCGTGATCCCCCCCTGCAAGATCAGCGCGCCGCTGGCGTCCAGCCCCGCCGCGCCGCGCCGCACCGCCTCGGCCCCAAAGATCAGGGTCGGCACATAAAGCGGCAGCACCAGCAGCGACAACAGCAAGCCGCCGCGCCGCAGACCCACCGTCAATGCGGCCCCAAAAGTGCCGATCATCGACAGGGCCGGCGTGCCGATCAGCAAGGACGCCAGCAGATAGCCGTAAGCCTCGGGTTGCATCAGCAACAAAAAGCCGAACAACGGTGCCGCCAATGTCAGCGGCAAGCCCGTGGTGATCCAATGCGCGCAGGCCTTGATCAGCCCTGCAGCCTCCAGTGGCAAGGGCGATGTGGCCAGCAAGGCCAGCGATCCATCCTCGAAATCCAGCGCAAAGATCCGGTCCAGCGACAAAAGCGCCGCCAGCAAGGCCCCGATCCACAAGATACCCGGTGCAATCGGGCTGAGGACGTCACGGTCAGGCCCAACGCCGAACGGCACCAGCACCACCACGATCAGGAAAAACGCAAGGCCAAGGCCAAAGCCGCCGCCTGCCCGCAGCGCCAGCCGCAGGTCGCGTTTCAGCAGGGCGATCATAAAAACGCCTCATCCGTGCCGCCGCCGGTGCCGGGGGCGGATTTGAACGGGGTCAGGTCCAGCACCGGCGCATCAAGCCCCAGATCAATATGGGTAGCGATCACCGCAATCCCGCCTTGGGCCAGATGGTCCCCCTGTAGCCAGCGCGCGAACATCGCCACCGACCCTGTGTCCAGCGACACGGTCGGTTCATCCAGAAACAGGATCTTGCGCCCGATTACCGCCAGCCGCGCCAGCCCCAGCCGCCGCTTTTGCCCCGCCGACAGGGTGCCGCCCTGCCGGTTGCGCAAGCCAGCCAGATCGAACCTGTCCAGCACCGCCAGATCCAGCGGCATGCCGTAAACCTCGGCCCAAAAGGCCAGGTTTTCGGTCACGGTCAGCGCGGTCTTGATCCCGTCGGCATGGCTGGCATAGGCGGCTGTTTCCTCTGGCATCACCACATCGCCGGAAATCGGCGGTTGCAGCCCCGCCAGCGTGCGCAGCAAGGTGGTTTTGCCAATGCCATTTGGCCCACGCAGGACCAGCGCCTGCCCTGCGACCAGATCAAAGCTGACATTGCTCAGGACCGCTGCACCGCCGCGGGCGCAGCCCAGACCCACGACATGCAACATTCAGACAGGGATCAGGGCAACCGCGACGCGGCGCCCTTCGGATAAAAGCACGTTATAGGTCCTACAGGCAGCAGGCGACGCCATGCTTTCCACGCCGATCCCGGCCTGTTCCAGCGTGCTGCGAAAATCCGCAGGCAGATGCGCGATTTCCGCACCAGTGCCGACGAACACCACATCGACATCCGCCATCCGGTCGATGATCGCACCCGTATCCGTGAACCCGCCCCAAGGTGACACGCCTGTCGGGAACACCAGCACAGCGCCCTGCACGACCTTGCCGCCGATGCGGAAAAAGCCGGGGCCATAGCCGTCAATCGGGACAGAATCGTTATATCTGATCTCGTTCAGGCGCATCGGTTTCCCGCCTCAGCTATCAATATGGCCGTATTTGGTGCCTGCGGCGGGGTCTTTTTTGGACCAATCCCGCTTGACCCCCAACATCAGCACGATGTTCTTGGCGACATAAAGCGAAGAATAAGTCCCGACAATGATGCCCCATGCAATCGCAAAGACAAAGCCCCGGATCACATCACCGCCCAACACCAGCAATGCAATCAACGCGATCAGCGTCGTGCCAGAGGTCATGATCGTGCGGCTGAGCGTTTCATTGGCCGACAGGTTCAACACATCAACCAAGGGCTTGGCCTTGTATTTGCGCAGGTTTTCGCGGGCGCGGTCAAACACGACCACGGTGTCGTTGATCGAATAGCCCACGATGGTCAGCAGCGCCGCGATGATCGCCAGATCGAACCTGATCTGGAACATCGAAAAAATCCCAATCGTCAGCGCCACGTCATGGATCAGCGCAGCCACTGCGCCCACGGCAAATTGCCACTCGAACCGCAGCCAGATGTAAATCACGATCGCCGTCAACGCGCCCAAAACCGCCATGACCGCCGTGCGGATCAATTCGCCCGACACCTTTGGCCCCACGCTTTCCACGGATGGGAAGGTAATGTCGGGGGCAACGCCGCGCAGGGCGTCTTGAATCTGCGCAATTGTCTGCGGCGAGATGCTTTCATCGCCATCTTGCGCCTGAATCCGGATCATCGCGACATTCTGGTCATCGTCAAAGGTCGGATCAAAGACCTGCGTGATACTGATATCGCCCAATTCAAGCGGGTTCAGCGCCTCGCGATAGGCGGCGACATCGACGGATTGGGTCGATTCCGTGCGGATCGACGTGCCGCCGCGAAAATCGATCCCGAAATTCAGGCCATACACCACAAACACCACCAACGACATGACCACCATCAGCGCGGACGCGCCAAAGCTCAGCCAGGCGTAGCGGAAAAAGTTGATATTCGTCTGTTCAGGAACCAGCCGCAGGCGCATTGCGTCAAACCTCGATTGTCTTGGGTCGGCGGTATGCGAACCAGATGGAAATCAGCGACCGGGTGACGAAAATCGCGGTAAAGACCGATGTAATGATCCCCAGTCCCAGCGTGATGGCGAAACCGCGCACAGGGCCGGACCCCAGCGCAAACAGGATCACCGCCACCATGAAAGTGGTGAAATTACTATCCGTGATCGCCGATAGCGCGCGTTCATAGCCAAGCTCGATCGCGCGGGCCGGGCCTTTGGCGGTTTTCAATTCTTCACGGATACGTTCGAACACCAGCACATTGGCATCCACCGCCATACCCACGGTCAGCACGATCCCCGCGATCCCGGGCAGCGTCAGCGTGGCGCCCACCAGCGACAGTACGCCAAAGATCAGGCCAAGGTTGATCACCAGCGCGATATTGGCAAACCAGCCGAAAAGACCATAGCTCAGACCCATGAACACGACGACCAGCAGCCCGCCCACCAGCGCGGCCAGACGGCCTGCATCAATCGAATCCTGCCCTAATTCGGGGCCGATGGTGCGTTCTTCCAGAAAGGTCAGTTCCGCAGGCAAGGCACCCGCGCGCAGCAGCACGGCAAGATTGGTGGCCTCTTCGGTGGTGAAATTGCCGGTAATGATGCCCGATCCACCCGGAATATGGCTTTGGATCGTGGGGGCGGAAATCACCTCGTTATCCAGCACGATGGCAAAGGGCGATCCGATATTGGCCAAAGTATAATCGCCGAAAACCCGCGCGGCAGAGGTGTTGAACCGAAAGCCAACCGCCGCCCGCCCGTTCTGGTCGAAATCCAGCTGCGCGTTTTCGAGCTGTTCGCCGGTCACGACTGGGCGGCGTTCAAGGATATAGAACAGCCCCGGGTCATCCAGCGATGGCACAAGGAAATTGCCGGTACCGGGGGATTGGTTTGCATTGCTGGTGCGCGCGACCACAGGGTTGAATGTCAGCTGCGCGGTGGTGCCCAGCAGGTCCTTGATTTCCTGCGCCGATCCGACACCGGGCACCTGCACCAGCACGCGTTCGAGCCCTTGGCGTTGGATCGTGGGTTCACGGGTCCCAACCTCGTCGATGCGGCGGCGGATAATTTCCAGCGTTTGCAGCATCGTGCGTTCGTTCATGGCGGACATTTCCGCCTCGTTGATCGTGATGGTCAGCAAGGTGCCAGTGATCCGCACGTCGATATTGGACGCCGCAGCCCCGGTAAAAGACGTGACCGGACGGCCCAGACCGCGCACCAGCTCAAAGGCGCGCGCGGCCCCCGCCGCATCAGAAATGCGCACGCGCAATTCACTGGCGGGGCCTTCCTCGCGCGTAACAAAGCCCACAACATCGCGTTCCGCCGCCAGCACGTCACGCACCTGCGGCCAGAAACCTTCGAGAAAGGATGCGTGGACATCCTGCACCGCGACTTCGACCAGCAGATGCGCGCCACCGCGCAGATCCAGCCCCAGATTAACCAGCGTGGATGGCAGGAATGACGGCCAAAGACCGGCATCGTGTTCCAGCGCGGCACTGGTCTGGCCCGTGGCGATCAGCGCGCGCGCATCGTTCGCCACCTCGACACGGCTGTAAAACCCGTTCGGTAGCGCCAGCATCAGGCCAACCACCACGGTCAGCCAGATCATGATCTGCTTGGGATAAGAAATAGACAGCATCTGGCGGCCTTTTCGGCGTCGTTAGGTTTTGGTCGGCTCGGTCTTGTTCAGCACCGATACGATCGTCGGCTTCATGACACGGACGATAACGCCAGAGGCGATCTCGACCTCGACCTCGCTGACCTCGTCCTTGACCTTGACGATCTTGCCGACAACGCCGCCCTGCGTGACGACCTGATCGCCACGGCGCAGTGCAGCCAGCATCGCGGCATGTTCTTTCACCCGCTTTTGCTGAGGCCGGATCAGCAGGAAATACATGATCCCGAAGATCAACAGCAACATAACCAGATCGGCAGCTCTCATTTTGGATCCCTTGTATTGGTTGGGGCCTGGCGGCCCGACAGTCGCAAGACCCTAAAAGTTGCAAGGCTGATTTGCAACAAGGTCCCTTCCTTGTGCCATATGGGGCAAGGGTGCGCCGGATGCAATCGGGCAGGCCCGCGCGGGGCGCACTTTTGCGCCAGCTTTGGGGGTGGGCGTGATCTGGCCTACTTTCCTCTGCCCGCAAACTGCGGCATATGTCGCGCAAACGACCAATCCAAGGACAAGCCCATGCATGATATCCGATCAATCCGCGACACTCCGGATGCGTTTGATACGGCCCTGTCCCGGCGCGGGCTGGCCCCTGTCGCGGCCACGATCCTTGATCTGGACGAGGCGCGGCGCAAGCTGATCCTTGCCGCCGAAACCGCGCAGGCCGAGGCGAACAAAGCGTCCAAGGATGTGGGCGCCGCCAAGGCGCGCGGCGACGACGCCGAATTCGACCGCCTGCGTGGCTTGATCGCCGACAGCAAGGCCCGCATCGCCGCCATGAACGACGAGGCGAAAGCGAAAGATCAGGCGCTGAGCGACCTGCTGGCCACGCTGCCCAACCTGCCCGACCCTTCTATCCCCGATGGCAAGGACGAGGCCGACAATGTCGAAATCCGCCGTCATGGCACGCCACGCATCTTCAGCTTTGCGCCGGTCGAACATTACGACATCGCGGGTATCAAACAGGGCATGGATTTTGAAACCGCCGCAAAACTGTCCGGCAGCCGCTTTGTGCTGCTGAGCGGCGCTGTCGCGCGCCTGCACCGCGCATTGGCGCAATTCATGCTGGATTTGCATGTCGAGGAGCACGGGCTGACAGAAACCATCACCCCCGTCATGGTCCGCGAAGACATGATGTACGGCACCGGCCAGCTGCCCAAATTCGGCGAAGACAGCTATCAGACCACCAATGGCTGGTGGCTGATCCCCACCGCCGAAGTCACGCTGACCAATATCGTCAATGGCGAAACGGTGGACGAATCCACCCTGCCCCGCCGCCATGTCGCCCACACGCTCTGCTTCCGCTCCGAGGCCGGATCGGCAGGCCGCGACACATCGGGGATGCTGCGCCAGCACCAGTTCGAAAAGGTCGAGATGGTCAGCATCACGACCCCGGACCAAAGTGCCGCCGAACATGATCGCATGACGCAATGCGCGCAAACCGTGCTGGAACGGCTGGGCCTGCCTTACCGCACCGTGGTGCTGTGTGCCGGTGACATGGGTGCCGGTGCCACCAAGACCCATGATATCGAGGTCTGGCTGCCGGGCCAGAATACCTACCGCGAAATCAGCTCTGTCTCGGTCTGCGGCGATTATCAGGCGCGGCGCATGAATGCGCGTTTCCGCCCTGCAGGCGGCGGCAAGCCCGAATTCGTCCACACGCTGAACGGATCGGGGTTGGCCGTGGGCCGCACCCTGATCGCGGTGGTGGAAAACGGCCAGCAAGAGGACGGATCGGTCGATCTGCCCGCAGCATTGCACCCCTATCTGCGCGGCAAGACGCGGATCACGGCCGAAGGTATGCTCGAATGACACATATCCGGGCCTATCTGACCCTGCTGTTCACGGTGACATTCGTCACCTCGCCCCTGTTTACCAGCCCGTTCAGCGGCTTTCGTGCCGATCAATTGCCGATCCCGCAGATCGACCCGCCGATCCAGCCTGCGGGCTATGCCTTTGCGATCTGGGGGCTGATCTATGGCTGGTTGGTTGTGTCGGCGGTTTACGGGCTGTGGAAACGGCCTGCCGCGCGGGCTTGGGACCGGGTCCGCCTGCCGTTGCTGCTCAGCCTTGCGCTCGGCACGCCGTGGCTGGCGGTCGCCAACGTCAGCCCGATCTGGGCGACGGTGCTGATTTTTGCGATGGCGGTGCCTGCGATCGTCGCCGTATTGGTCGCACCCAAGGCCGACCGGTACTGGCTGCGCGCGCCAGTGTCGATCTATGCGGGCTGGCTGACGGCAGCAGCATTCGTGTCGCTGGGCAGCACGGCGGCGGGATACGGCGTGCTGATGGGCGCGTTGGGCTGGGCCTATGTCGGGATCATCGCGGCGCTTGGCGTGGCGGTCATCACCCAATGGCGCAGCCGCGCGCCGGGGTATGGGCTGACAGTGATCTGGGCCTTGTTCGCGATCATCATGGCCAATGGCACCGCCGCGTTGGGCGTCAGCCTGCTGGCGGGGGCGGGTATCGCGGTGATGACGATCCTGACCATCACCACCACGGGCCGCCCTATTTCTTAAGATGCTTTGACAGGCGCGACGGCTGCGAGGATTTTTTATCCTTGTAGGGGTTCTTGTCACCCTGATCGCGCAGATACAGCCGGATCGGCGTACCCGGCATATCAAAATCAGCCCGCAACCCGTTGACCAGATAGCGTTTATAGCTTTCGGGCATCAGATCAGGGTGCGATGTCATCACCACGAATGCGGGCGGGCGGGTTTTCACCTGCGTGGCGTAACGCATCTTGATCCGCTTGCCCCCCGGGGCGGGCGGCGGGTGCTGTTCCAGCATGCCGATCAGCCAGCGGTTCAATTGCGCGGTGGTCACACGGCGGTTCCAGACGTCATGCGCGCGCATGATCGCCTGTTGCAGCTTATCGAGGCCCTTGCCCGTCTTGGCGGATACCGTGACCAAAGGCGCACCGCGCAGCTGTGGCAACAGGCGCTCGAAACTTTCGCGCAATTCGCGCAATTTGTCCTGCTTGTCGTCCTCGGTGTCCCATTTGTTCACCGCGATCACCACGGCGCGGCCTTCACGCTCGGCAAGGTCTGCGATGCGCAAATCCTGCTGTTCGAACGGGATTTCCACGTCGAGCAGGACAACCACGACTTCGGCGAATTTTACCGCGCGCAGGCCGTCCGACACTGACAGTTTTTCCAGTTTTTCATGGATCTTGGCCTTGCGGCGCATGCCTGCGGTATCAAAGATCCGCATCGGCACGCCAATACCGTCCGGCCCCGCCCAAACCTGTTTCACGGAAATCGCATCGCGGGTGATCCCCGCCTCTGGTCCGGTCAGCAGGCGTTCCTCGCCGATGATCTTGTTGATCAGGGTGGATTTGCCCGCATTGGGGCGGCCCACAACGGCAATCTGCAAAGGTTTGGCGATGGTCGGCACGCGCGGCGCATCTTCGTCGTCTTCGCCCACATCGACATCGGTTTCGGGCGCGTCCAATGCGGCGCGTTCCTCGAAAGCATCGGAAATCGGGCGCAGCACATCCATCAATTCGCCCATGCCTTCGCCATGTTCGGCGGAAATGCGGATCGGCTCGCCCAGACCCAGCGCATAGGCCTCGAGGATGGTGTTATCAGCGGCGCGGCCTTCGCCCTTGTTCGCGGCCAGAATGACATTTGCGTTCTTCTTGCGCAGGATATCGGCAAAAACCTGATCGGCAGGCAGAACACCGGCCCGCGCGTCGATCATGAACAGGCAGACATCGGCCATTTCCACCGCACGTTCGGTCAGGCGGCGCATCCGGCCTTGCAGGCTGTCGTCGGTGGCTTCTTCCAGACCGGCGCTGTCGATCACGGTGAACCGCAGATCGGCCAGCCGCCCTTCGCCTTCGCGCAAATCACGGGTGACGCCGGGCTGGTCATCGACCAACGCCAGTTTCTTGCCGACAAGTCGGTTGAACAAGGTGGATTTTCCCACATTGGGACGGCCCACGATGGCAAGGGTAAAGGTCATATCTACGGCTCCTGACGCGCTAGATGCGTCCGCTACACCATTCAGGGCCTAACGGAAAGCGTGCAGTTGCCCTGTCTTGCTGATGACGTAAAGGGTCTGGCCCGCCACCACCGGCGCCGAAGCCGCCCCACCGGGCAAGCCAATCGTGCCGATCAACGCGCCAGAGGCCGGATCAAACTGCCGGATCACCCCGTCAGAGGAGGCCACAATCAACCGCCCCCCGGCCAGTACCGGGCCGAAATGCGCGATCACGCTGCGCTGGCGGCCGGTATTGTCACCCTCAAAATCGGGCAGGTCCACGCGCCAGACAGGCGCGCCGGTGGCGGCATCAAGCCGAACCAGTTCGCTGATATCATTGACCATGAACAACGACCCGCCCGCAGGCCAGATCGGGCCAACAGCCCCCTCGCCCGCAGTCCAGATGCGGCTGCCGTCGCGGATATCAAAGGCAACGCTGCGTCCGCCGAAACTTGCGGCATAGACGCGGCCCGCGTCGATCACCGGCGCACCGGCGATATCGCTGACAAGACTGGCGGCACGGCCCAGCCGGTCACCCGCTACGACATTGGTCCAGCGCGGCAGCCCGCCCTGAGGATAGGTGGCCAGTATTTCACCCGACGGGAATGGAATCACCACGGTTTCACCGCTGACCGCAACGGCGGCGCTGCCCGCAAAGGTCGTCAGTGACGGCGTGCCGCTTTGTTGCCAGCGCGTCAGGCCTGTTGCGGCATCCAGCGCCCAAGCCGTGCTGTCGCGGGCCACGACATAGACCAGATCACCGTTGATGGTCGCAGGCGCATTGACCGGCGCGTTCAGCGTCTTGGTCCAGATCACCGCCCCCGTGGCGGGGTCTAGCGCGCTGATTTCACCAAATCCGGTCGTGACATAGACTCGCCCGCCGCCAAAAGACACCGCCCCGCCCGATGCCTGCCCCGCGTTGAAACGGTCAGGTGTCAGGTCGCGCTGCCAGATGGTTTGGCCGGCAGCCCCGGTCGCTGTCACCGTCGCGCCGGAATCAACGGTATAGATCACGCCGTCGACGACCACCGGTTCGCCTGTCAGGCGCGCACGGCGGCTGTCACCCTGCCCGATATCGGCAACAAAAACAGGCTGCAATGCCGCCCCAAGGGCAGGATGCGCCGGAATTGCCGCACGCTGGGTCCAGTCGGCATTGACCTGCGCCTGGGGCAGCGCCAAGGGCAGGGTCTGGTTGACCACAGGGGCTGTGTCGCGGATGTCGAACCGGTCGCCGGGCAGGATGATCTGCTCTTCACCACAAGCAGCCAGTACCGACAGGACGAAGGCAGCACCAATGAAGGGTCTCAGGGTCATGGGGGGTCCAATCCGTTTTTTCGGCCAGTTACTGCGCCAATGCGGCACCCGCCGCGTCTTCACCAAGCGCAATCAGCAGGGTCTGCACCCGGTCCGAGAGGCCACGGGTCACGGCGGCATCTTCGGCAATCTGGCGCAGGATCGCAACCGCGCCGGTCTGATCACCGGTTTCCAGCGTCAGATAGGCCATCTGTTCCAGCGCCAGCAGCCGAAAGGGTTGGCCAGGCTGGGCCAAAGGCGCAAGCGCGGCCAGACGGGCGGGCATGTCCCCCACAGGCAGCATCGCCGCCTTGATCGCCGCCAGATCGCGGTAGATCGCAGTGGTGTCGGCATTGGTGGCAAGCGCGCTTAAACTTGCGGCGGCGGCCTCGGCCTGTCCTGCCTGCTGTTGCGTCGATGCCGTCAGCAGCGCGGTGATTACGGCGGCATTGCCTGCGGCAGTCACCGCAGCCATCGCCGTCGCACGCGCCGCTTCGTCATTTTCGGCCAAGGCCGCGAGCAAGGCATCGCCCGCCGCCTGCGCTGCGGCGCGGTCTTGTGCGCTGCGGTATTCATTCCAGGCTGTGCCACCGACGATCCCCAGCACGATCAGCACCGCGACCCAGCCATAGCGGCGCAGATAGCCAAACAGCTTGTCACGGCGCATTTCCTCGGTGACTTCGTCGATAAAGCTGTCTGGATTGCTCATCCCGGCCCCCTTTTGCGCCGCAAGCGGCATGATCATTGCAGGGTTCATATCGTGAAGCCCGCCTACTGGACAAGAGCAGAGCGCAGATTGCCACCCCAAGGCACCAAATTCTCGCTTGTCGGCAGGTTAATGCCAGCATAACTTGAACTGAATGGTTCAGTTTAAAACGTGATCCACCCGCGCATTTTGCGCGTATTATCATCAGGCGTACTTTGATGCCTGTGTCTAAAGTCTGGAAAGGCCCGTCAATGCGCTTGATGTCGATGTTTGCGGCTGTGGTTGTCGCGGCTATTTTGTATCTGATTGTGTTTCAACGGGACCAATTGCTGGGTTTCGCGGGTGCCGACAGCGACACCCCCGTGACCGTCGCAATGTCAGACACGGCCACAGCGCAAGGGATTGGCGTCATTGCAATCCGCGCGCAGGCGCAAGCAATCGACAGCGCGGTCTTGCTGCGCGGCCAGACCGCAGCGGCGCGCGACGTGACGGTTGCCGCGGAAACATCCGGCCTTGTGGTGTCAGAACCTCTGCCCAAGGGCAGTTTTGTAAACGCGGGCGATACGCTTTGCACGCTCGACCCCGGCACGCGCGCCGCCACATTGGCCGAGGCGCGCGCCCGCCTGTCCGAGGCGCAAAGCCGCGTCCCCGAGGCCGAGGCGGGCGTCATCGAAGCGCAGGCGCGGGTGCGCGAGGCAGAGATCAATCTCAACGCGGCACGCGCGCTGTCACAGGATGGGTTCGCCTCTGAAACCCGTGTCGTGGGCGCGCAGGCGGCGATGGAGTCGGCCAGTGCCGGCGTGCAGCGCGCGCGCAGCGCGGTGTCATCCGCGCTGGCGGGAATCGAATCGGCCCAAGCCGCTGTCGCAAGCGCCGAACGCGACATTGCCCGCCTTGTGATCACTGCCCCTTTCGAAGGCTTGCTGGAAACCGATACCGCCGAGCTTGGGTCGTTGATGCAGCCCGGCGCGCCCTGTGCGACGATTATCCAGCTGGACCCGATCCGTCTGGTCGGTTTTGTCCCCGAGGCGGACGTGGGCCGGATCGCTGTCGGGGCGACGGCAGGCGGGCGATTCTCTGACCAGCAAGAGGTTGTGGGCGAGGTTACATTCCTGTCGCGCAGTGCCGATCCCGTCACCCGCACCTTTCGCGTCGAAGTGACCGTGCCGAACCCCGATCTGGCAATCAGCGACGGGCTGAGCGCCGAAATCATCGTCGCGGCCGACGGGCAATCGGCGCATCTGATCGCACAATCTACGCTGACGCTGAATGATGCAGGCACGCTGGGCGTGCGGATCGTCGGCCCTGACATGACCGCGCAATTCATGCCCGTCACCCTGCTGCGCGACACCGCCGAGGGCGTCTGGGTCGCAGGTTTGCCCGATGCGGTGGATATCATCACGCTGGGGCAGGAATTCGTCATTGATGGGGTGCCAATCGTGCCAACCTACGCAGAGGCCAACCAATGATCGGGATTGTCGATTGGGCCGCATCGCGCGCCCGCATGGTGCTGGCCTTTATCGCGCTGTCGCTGATCGCGGGGGGTGCCGCCTATGTCAGCCTGCCCAAAGAGGGCGAGCCTGACATCGAAATCCCTGCGGTATTCGTCTCGGTCCCCTTCCCCGGTATTTCCGCCGCCGACAGCGAAACGCTGCTGGTGCGGCCGATGGAAACCGAATTGTCCGATCTGGACGGGCTGAAAACCATGACCGCCACCGCCGCCGAAGGCTTTGCCGGCATGGCGCTGGAATTCGAATTCGGCTGGGACAAGACCAAGATCATCGCCGATATCCGGTCTTCCATGAACAACGCGCAGGCCAGTTTTCCTGCCGGTGCCGACCAATATTCCATCACGGAAATCAACTTTTCCGAATTTCCCATCATCATCGTCAACCTGACCGGCGATGTGCCGGAACGCACCCTGCTGCGCACCGCCAAAAGCCTGCAAGACCGCATCGAAAACATCGATGCCGTGCTCGAGGCCGGGCTGGCCGGTCAGCGCGACGAAATGCTCGAGGTGCTGATCGACCCGCTGCGGCTGGAAACCTACAACGTCACGGCAGGCGAATTGATCGGGGTTGTGACCAATAACAACATGCTGATCGCTGCGGGTGAAGTGGACACAGCCCAAGGCACATTTGCCGTCAAGATCCCGTCGTCGTTCAACAGCCCGCAGGATGTCTATGACCTGCCCGTCAAGACCAATGGCGACAGTATCGTCACCCTTGGCGATCTGGCCACGATCCGCCTGACATTCGAAGACCGCGTTGGCGTCGCGCGGTTCAACGGGGTCAATACGGTGGCCTTGCAGGTCGTCAAGCGCAAGGGGTTCAACCTGATCGACACCACCGCCCTTGTGCGCGACGCGGTCGCGGCTGAACGCGCCACATGGTCGCCCGAATTGCGCGCGGCAATCACCATCGGCACATCGAACGACCAGTCGCGCAGCGTGGCTTCGATGGTCAGCCAGCTGGAAGGCTCGGTGCTGACCGCCATCGCGCTGGTGATGATCGTGGTGCTGGCCTCGCTTGGGACACGCTCGGCGCTGCTGGTGGGTTTTGCGATCCCCACGTCATTCCTGTTATGTTTCGCCCTGCTGGCGGTGATGGATATCACGATTTCCAACATCGTCATGTTCGGCTTGATTCTGGCCGTGGGGATGCTGGTGGACGGGGCCATTGTCGTTGTCGAATATGCCGACAAACGCATCCAAGAAGGCACCGGCCCGATGTCGGCCTATACCGAGGCTGCCAAGCGGATGTTCTGGCCGATCATTTCATCCACCGCGACCACGCTTTGCGCATTCCTGCCGATGCTGTTCTGGCCGGGCGTGCCGGGGCAGTTCATGGGGATGTTGCCGGTCACTTTGATCTTTGTGCTATGCGCGTCATTGGTCGTGGCTTTGGTCTATCTGCCCGTCATGGGCGGCGTCACCGGCCGGATGAGCCGCGCCTTTGGCAAATCATCCGACATGTTGCGCGCGCGCCTGCCATGGGCCGCCTGTGCGGCGCTGGTGGTGCCTGCGATCATGGTAGTCTTTACCGGCGCGATGCTGGTGCTGAACCCGGCCTATCTGTCGGGCGATGCTGTCCAGACAACGGGCTTTGTCGCATCCCTGCCCGGGATCGTGCTGTTTCTGGGGGGGGCGGTCGGCTTGTCGATCACGCTGGGTGCGGCACGGATCGAACGGCCCGCCAAACGGATCAAGGCTGGCTATCAGCGCTCGCCCTTTGGCCGTGTCATGCATTTCATCGTCGGCAATCCCGTGATGCCGCTGGTCACGATCGCCGCGGTGATCTTTACCGTGGTGTCGATCTTTGGCTATTACGGTGCCAATAATAACGGGGTCGAATTTTTTGTCGAATCCGAACCCGAACAGGCGATTGTCTATGTGCGCGCGCGCGGCAACCTGTCGCTGGCCGAAAAGGACGCGCTGGTCCGGCAGGCCGAACAGATCGTGCTGGCACATCCGGGCGTGATTACCGCGTTTTCCTTTGCCGGTGACGGCGGGCTGAACACCGATGCAAGCGGCGCCAGCACCCCGCGCGACACGATTGGACAGGTCCAGCTGGAAACGATCCCCTGGGAAGACCGCGCCGGTATCGCCGCACTTGACGGTGATCTGGTGCTGGCGCAATTGCAGGACCAGCTGAACACCATCCCCGGGATCGAGACAGAGATTCTGGCACAGGCGCGCGGCCCCGCCTCGGGCAAGCCTGTGCATCTGCGGCTGAAAGGCGACGATTGGGATGATCTGATCAGCGCCGCCCAGATCACACGCGCCCATTTCGCGCAGACCCCCGGCCTGATCACGATCGAAGATTCGCTGCCCCTGCCCGGCATCGACTGGCAGATCGACGTCGATGTGGCGACCGCAGGCCGGTTTGGCGCGGATGTGGCCAGCGTCGGTGGCATGGTACAATTGGTGACGCGGGGCATCTTGCTCGATACGATGCGCGTTGACAGCTCGGACGAGGAAATCGAAATCCGCGTCCGCCTGCCTGAACAGGACCGCGTGCTGTCCACGCTCGATACCTTGCGCGTGCGCACGGCGGACGGGCTGGTGCCTTTGTCCAATTTCATCACCCGCACGCCGGTGGCCAAACTGGCGCAGATCGACCGGATCGACCAGCAACGCTATTTCGACGTCAAAGCGGGCGTCACCAGCGGGCTGACCAATCTGCTGGCAGATGGCAGCGCGGTGGCTGTCGCACAGGTCGACCGCAGCGCGACCGGCATGGCGCGCTACGGTGATGTGACGCTGCTGGATGGCACCACGGCGGATCGCTTTGCGCAATTGGTGGCGGATGGGGCCATCACCGAAACCCCGCTGAACGCCAATGAACGGATCGCCATGCTGACCGATTGGCTGTCCGATAACCCGCTGCCCGCCGGCGTCGCCTGGGAATGGACCGGCGATCAGGAAGAGCAGGCCGAATCCGGTGCCTTTTTGATGACCGCCTTTGCCGGGGCGCTGGGGCTGATGTTCATCATCCTGCTGGCGCAGTTCAACAGCATCTATAATTCGGTGCTGGTGCTGCTGGCCGTAGTGCTGTCCACCGCCGGATCGCTGGTGGGGATGCTGGTCATGGATCAGGCGTTTTCCATCATCATGACCGGCACGGGGATCGTGGCGCTTGCGGGGATCGTGGTGAACAACAACATCATCCTGATCGACACCTATCAGGATTACAGCCGCTATATGCCCAAGACCGAGGCGATCACCCGCACCGCCGAGGATCGCATCCGCCCCGTGTTGCTGACCACAATCACAACAATGGCAGGGCTGGCGCCGATGATGTTCGGCCTGAGCCTTGATTTCATGAATGGTGGCTATTCAATCGACAGCCCGACAGCACTTTGGTGGAAACAACTGGCCACGGCCGTGGTCTTTGGTCTTGGTATCGCAACGGTGCTGACGCTGGTCTTCACCCCTTCGATGCTGGCGGCGCGGGTCTGGTTTGTGACCTATGTGCAATGGGCAGCGCAATTGATGGCAAAACTGTCGATGGGCACCAGCAGCCGTGCCGCCCGCGACTGGGCGCTGGCAAGGCAAGCCGCACGCATCAAGGCACCAGAGGTGATCTGGGTCGAGGATGACGCGGCACCAGTTGCCAGCAGATCGCCGTTGCAGGCGGCGGAATAGCGTTGGACCCTAATCCATCACCTTTTTGACGAATTGGGATTTCAGCCCCATCTGGCCAAAGCCCGCGATCTTGCAGTCGATATCGTGATCGCCGCTGACCAGCCTGATGCCGGTGACCTTGGTGCCGACCTTGAGGGCGGTGGATGATCCTTTGACCTTGAGGTCCTTGATCACGGTCACGGTATCGCCGTCTTGCAGGATATTGCCCACAGCGTCACGGATCACATCGGCCGCATCCAACGCCGCATCGGGCGACCATTCATGCCCGCAAGCAGGGCAATTGAGCAGCGCATCCACCGCATAGGTAAAGCGCGCGCCGCAGTCAGGGCATGGGGGCAATGTATCAGGCATGGTGGTTTTCTTTCTTTGGCAAGGCGGGGTGAACCCCGCCCTACGATATTGCGTCGTTCGGGGTTGTTCCCGACCGGATCACGCAGGTGCTTTGCCGCGTCAAACCGCTGGCGCCTCTTCTTCGGACTGCCTGTTCCACAGATGCGCATAGCGTCCGTCCTGCACCAGCAATGCGTCATGCCGACCCTGTTCCACGATCACGCCGTTTTCCAGCACCACGATCAGATCGGCATCGGCGATGGTGGACAGCCTATGCGCGATGGTAATGACCGTGCGGCCTTGGCCCATCGCCTTGAGTTCAGCCTGAATTTCCATCTCGGTCTCGGTGTCAAGCGCACTCGTCGCCTCGTCCAGCAGCAGGATCGGCGGGTTCTTGAGCAAGGTGCGCGCGATGCCCACGCGCTGCTTTTCGCCCCCTGACAGTTTCAGGCCACGCTCGCCTACGGTGGTCTGATAACCATCCGGCAGGCTGGTGATGAAATCATGGATCTTGGCGGCTTTCGCGGCGGCGATGATCTCACCCTCACCCGCATCGGGGCGGCCATAGGCGATGTTGTAATGCACCGTGTCGTTGAACAGCACGGTATCCTGCGGCACCACGCCGATCTGCGCGTGCAGGCTGTCCTGCGTCACATCGCGCACGTCTTGATCGTCGATCAGCAAGGCACCGCCCGTGACGTCATAGAACCGGAACAACAGCCGCCCGATGGTGGATTTGCCTGACCCCGAGGATCCGACAATGGCCACCGTCTGGCCCGGCGCGACATCAAGGTTAATGCCCTTGAGAATACCGCGCCCCGCATCATAGCCAAAGGTGACATCGCGCAGGGTGACGCGCCCGCCGGTGACGGCCAAGGGCTTGGCATGGGGCGCATCATTCACCTCGGCCGGTTGGCCCAAAAGATCGAACATATCGCCCATGTCGATCAGCGCTTGGCGGATCTCGCGGTAGACCGTGCCAAGGAAATTCAGCGGCATGGTGATCTGGATCATATAGGCGTTGACCATGACGAAATCGCCCACCGTCAGATCACCGCGTTCAACGCCAATGGCGGCCATGACCATGACCAGCACCAGACCACCGGTAATCAGCACCGATTGGCCGAAATTCAGGAAAGCCAGCGAATAATTGGTGCGGACAGCCGCAGTTTCATATTGCGCCATGGCGCGGTCGTAACGGTCGGCCTCCCACTTTTCGGCGCCGAAATATTTGACCGTTTCAAAATTCAGCAGCGAATCAATCGCCTTTTGGTTCGCATCGGTGTCTTGATCGTTCATCACCTTGCGGATTTTCACCCGCCATTCGGTGACGGTAAAGGTGAACCAGACATAAAGTGCGATGGTCCCGACAACGACGGCCAGATACCAGACGTCGAACAGGTAAAACAACACGACCGAGATCATCGCCAGTTCCAGCATCAACGGCCCCATCGAAAACAGCAGGAACCGCAGCAGGAAATCCACGCCCTTGACGCCGCGTTCAATCACACGCGACAGCCCGCCGGTCTTGCGCGTGATGTGATAGCGCAGCGAGAGGCGGTGGATATGGGTAAAGGTTTCCAGCGCCAATTGCCGCAATGCGCGCTGGCCGACGCGGGTAAAGATCACATCGCGCAATTGCTGAAAGCCCACGTTCATCAACCGCGCAAAGCCGTAAGCCAGCGTCAGCCCGACCGCCCCCAACCCCAGCACGGTGGCCGCTGTCGCCCCGTCAGGGGCCAGCGCATCCACCGCTTGTTTATACAGGATCGGTGTGCCGACCGCGATCACCTTGGCCAACAGCAGGACCAGCATCGCGCCTATCACCCGCCGTTTGACCCAGCCCTGCCCCTGCGGCCACAGATAGGGCATCACGCGGCGAATGACGGACCAGCCCTGCACGCGGGTATTGCCAAGGTTCGTATCGGAATGGGTGGTTGGGCGCATAGCTGTCTCCGCGGTCTGAGACGTTACTAGGGCTCCGCCCGTCGATTGACCAGAGCCGCAAGGCTACTGCGCGATATCGGGAATCCGAAACACCTGTCCGGGATAGATCAGGTCGGGGTCGCGGATCAGATCACTGTTCGCCTCGAACACCTGCACATACAGGATTCCCGCGCCAAGGCTTTCTTTTGCAATCGCCCAAAGCGTCGATCCGGGCTGGACCGTGCGCACCGCCACCTCGAACCCGTCCCGCGCCGTGTCTTCGGCCATGACAGCAGCAACGCTGGCGGGTTCTTCGCGCTGAAACGGCGTTTCCATCCGCGACACGACGGTGCCATCCGCATCCACCTCGTCGATGCGCAGCGTATAGACACCTGTTGCCACAGGGGGCAGCGCGATGCTCCAATCGCCACCCGCCGTCACCGGCGCGGCCGCGACAGATTCGTTATCAAGATAAACCTGCACCTCGCCATCGCCAGTGGCACGCCCTGTCAGCTCCACCGCGCCGGCAGGATCATAGGTAATTGCGTCCAGCGCCACATTGGGTTGCGGCAGCACAGCGGCCCCCTGTGCAACGCGCACGCCATCCGCGCCGGTTTCCAGCACCACCGGCGGCGGTGCGGGTTCGGGGGCGATCTGGACTATTTCGGTCTCGGGCAGATCAGCCTCCTCGGTGGGCGGATCAATCGGGGCCTCTGCAGCAGTCTGTGGTGCGATCTGCGGGGTCGTCTCTGGAGCAATCTCTGGCGCTGCTTCGGCCACGACCACGGGGGCAATCGGCGCAACCATATAGCTGGTCTGCGATGGCACCGCCGCCCCGTCAGGATCAGCCAAGAGCGACAGACGGCGTGGCTGATCGGCCGGACCGGCACCGGCCAGCATCACGAAACTGCCGGTCGCATCCGCCGTCGCCCGCGCAATCGCGACACCGCCGAGAATCAGATCCACAACCTGCTCGGGTGCCGCGCGGCCCGCCACGATGATTGATCCGTCAGGGTCCAGCCGGAACGTATCAAATGCCGGCACAACAGGGGCCGCAACAACCGGTTCTGGTTCTGGTTCTGGTTCTGGCGCAGGCATCGGCGCCGTGGCTTCCGGCGCAGCCACGCTCGATACGGGCAATGTCGGGGATGGTGCGGGCAGCAGGATTAAAACCAGCGCCCCCAGCACGGCAGCCGCCAAAGCCCCCAGCGCCCAGGCACCCACCTGCGATTTATTCTGATCGTCCACGCCTTACACCCCGTCCCGGTCTTACCGGCAAAAATCCGCCCACAGCATTGAGACAATGTAGCAACCCCGCTATGAGCGGTCAAAGCCAAGCTGCATCAAAGGGGTAGCGATGTCCGATTTTCCAAGCTCAGTGTGTGTTTATTGCGGCTCTCGGGACGGAACCAACCCCGCTTATGCGCAGGCGGCGACCGAAACCGGCCAAATGCTGGCGCGCAACAGCTGGCGGCTGGTCTATGGCGCAGGTGACGTCGGGCTGATGGGACGGGTTGCCAAGGCCGTGCAGCAGGCCGGCGGGCGCACCTTTGGGGTGATCCCCACCCATCTGTTGGCGCTCGAGGTGGGCAAGCGTGATCTGGACAGTTTCGTCGTGACCGAAACCATGCATGAACGCAAAAAGGTCATGTTCATGAATGCCGACGCGGTGGTCGTACTGCCGGGCGGGGCGGGCAGCCTTGATGAATTCTTCGAGGTGCTGACATGGCGCCAGCTGGGCCTGCACCGCAAACCGATTGTCTTGCTCAATATCGCGGGCTTCTGGGACCCGCTGCTCGCCTTGATGCACCATGTCGTGGCGCAGGGTTTCGCGGGCGATGATATCCTCGCCTTCGTCAGCGTGGCGGCTGATGTGAGCGCCTTGGAACAGGCGCTGCAAGACGCGCTATAACGCTGCCATCAGCGTGGCATAGCGGGCGAGCGAAATATTGGACCCACAGGCGATGATCCCCACGCGCCGCCCGGCCAGATCATGCCGTAATGGCCCGATGATCGCGGCAAGCGACGCGGCACAGGCCGGTTCGGCGGTGATCCGCAGAATGGATTGATAAATCTCCATCGCGCGCAACATCGCTGCATCGTCGATCCGCACAATCCGGTCAACATGGGCCTGCGCCACCCCGAACGTATAAGGCAGCGCCATGGGTGCGCCCAGACTGTCAGCAATGGTGGCGATCTTGTCCAACGTGACCGGCGCGCCCTGCGCCAAGGATTGGAACATGCTGTCGGCACCATAAGGTTCGACCCCGATCACCTGCGCATCGGGGCGCAATTGGCGGATCGCACAGGCCATGCCCGAGATCAGCCCACCACCGCCGACAGGCACAACGAATGTATCCAGATCAGGGGCCTGCGTGACATATTCCAGCGCACAGACAGCCGCCCCCAGCACCATATGCCGCGCCTCGAACGGATGCAGCAAGGCGCGGCCCTGCGCGGCGGCGACGTTCATCGCGCCAAAGGCCGCAGCCATATCATCATGCAAGGACACACGCGCGCCCAAAGCCTCGCAGCCTGCGATGCGCGCGGGATCAGTGGCCCGCGGCATGCAGATCAGCGCATCCACCCCTGCCGCGCGCGCTGCCCAAGCGACAGCCAGCGCATGGTTGCCACCGCTGGCCGCGACAACGCCTGCAGCACGCTGGCCCGCATCCAGCCCCGCGATGCCCAGATAGGCCCCGCGCGCCTTGAACGATCCCGCCTGCTGGAACAATTCCAGCTTGACCGTCACGCCTGCGCAATCGGGCAAAACGCCGTCCCAGCGCGCTGATGTCAGCGGCAGGACCGGCGTGGCGATCACCACATCGCGTAAACACTCCGCCGCCGCCTTGATCGCTGCGAGTTCCGGCCCCATCGCATATCCCCCAAAGAAAAAACCCGCAGGACATGTCCCACGGGTCTTTGATCTTGTCTATGCTCAGACGGCGGTTACATCCGGCCGGCGACGTTTTCCCAATTGACCAGATTGTCGAGGAAGTTGGTCAGATAGGCAGGCCGCTTGTTGCGGAAATCAATGTAATAGGAATGTTCCCAGACATCACAGCCCAGCAATGCGGTCTGGCCGAAACACAAAGGGTTCACGCCATTCTCGGTCTTGGTGATCGCCAACGACCCATCAGCCTTTTTCACCAGCCAGGCCCAGCCGGACCCGAACTGGCCCGCACCAGCGGCGCTGAACTGCGTCTTGAACTCATCGACCGAGCCAAAGCTTTCCACCAGCGCCTTTTCCAGCGCGCCGGGGATCTTGCTGTCGGCGGGGGTCATCATTTCCCAGAACTGATTGTGATTCCACAGCTGGCTGATGTTGTTGAAGATCCCATTCTGTGCGACGGCGGCCGCGTCATAGGTGCCGATGATGATCTCTTCCAACGATTTGCCGGCCCATTGGGTGCCTTCAATCGCCTTGTTGCCATTGGTCACATAGGCATTGTGATGGATATCGTGGTGAAATTCCAGCGTCTCGGCAGACATGCCTTTGGCGGCCAGCGCATCATGGGCATAGGGCAGATCGGGAAGGGTGAATGACATGGTCAGTCCTCTGTGTTGTTCAGCATTGCGTTGCCCTTTAGGTGGCCCCCGGCTGCGCAAAGGTCAAGGGCGCACACCCTTTTCCCCCATCGTTGGAGCCCAAATATCCCCGCCGGAGGCCCCGCGCCCCGCGCGGGATCTGGCGCTCAGAACACCCCGACAGGGCCTGCCTTGGCCGAAGCCACCAGCAGGTCATGGACATAATCCGCAACCGACCGGAAACAGACCACAGCAAATGTATCCGCATCCACCATCCAGAACGCAGCAGCGACCTGCCCCAGATGGCTGCGGCGAAAATCACCCGTGCCGAATGTGGCCGGGTGCAGATCGGCGGGGGTCAACTTGGCCAAGATTTCGCGCGCAAAACCACCTTCAACATGGATCAGCGCGCGCGCGTCCGACACGTTTTCTGCAAGGTAATGTTGTCCCGCAAGCGCCGCATCAATCTGCGCCAAGGCATCTGTCACCTCTGCGTAAGGCAGCATCACCAGCACTTCATCTGGTGACATCCAGGCGATACCGCGATCTTCGCCCAGGGCAATTTTCGCTTTTTCAGGAAAAGCTTGCCCCGTGATCTTCTTGCACACCGCGCGCAGTTTGGCGTTTGACAGCTCACCGCGCAGGGTGATCATGCCGCATAGTCCCGCCTCGCGGATCGTGACCTCGCCTGCGGTGCTGCGGCCTTGCAAGGCGCTGATGGGATCAGACATTCTGCTTTGCCCCTTCCTTGTCATAAAACACCGGATCGACGATGCGCGCCTGCACGGTCTTGGCGTCATCCACGGTGTTAAAGGTAATCACCTCGCCCATCCGGTCAGGGCCGCGATGCACAAGGCCCATCGCGATCCCGCGCCCCAGCGTGGGTGAATGATAGGTCGATGTCACGCGCCCTTGCGTGTTGCGCTGGCCATTGGCGTTGCTGCCGTCAGCAATCGCATAGGCCCCGTCCGGCAGGACCGACCCGTCCAGCGTTTCCAGCCCCACCAGCCGCCAGCGGTCGGGGTTGTCCATGAAACTGCGGGCATGGGCGCGCTTGCCCAGATAATCGTCTTTCTTCTTGGACAAGGCCCAATGCAGGTTCAAATCCTGCGGGATCACCGTGCCATCGGTTTCATCGCCGATCATGATGAACCCTTTTTCAGCGCGCATGATATGCAGCGCCTCGGTGCCATAAGGCATGATCCCGAATTCCGCACCCGCATCTACCAGCGCATCCCAAAAGGCACGGCCCTGCCCCGCAGGCACGGCGATTTCATAGGACAATTCGCCCGAGAACGAAATCCGGAACACCCGCGCATCAAATCCGCCGATCTGCCCCGCCTGCCATTGCATGAACGGCAGCGCCGACAGATCCGTGCCACCCAGCTTGTCGAGCAGCAGCTTGGCCTTTGGGCCAACCACGGCGACCTGCGCCCATTGTTCGGTGACATTGGCGACATAGACTTTCCAGTCCCACCATTCGCATTGCAGCCAGTCTTCCATCCAGGCGTGGATACGGTCAGCACCCCCGGTGGTGGTGTGGCAAAGCCAGGTATCCTCAGACATCCGCGCAACGACACCGTCATCCATCAAAAACCCGTTTTCCGAACACATCAGCCCGTAACGGCATTTGCCGACACCCAGATTGGACATCATATTGGTGTAAAGCATATCCAGAAACTTGCCCGCATCCGGCCCCTTGACGATCAATTTGCCAAGGGTCGACGCATCGAGCAGCCCGACATTGCTGCGCGCATTGGTGACCTCGCGGTTGACCGCATCATGGACGCTTTCACCGGTGCGGACATAGGCAAAGGGCCTGCGCCACTGGCCCACGGGTTCGTTATCCGCGCCATTGGCAGTGTGCCAATCCGACATCGGCGTCTTGCGCAAAGGCTGGAAAACGCCGTCGCGTGCCGCACCCGCAATCGCCGCCATCGAAATCGGCGTATAAGGCGGGCGGAATGTCGTCGTCCCGACATTCGGGATCGCCATGTTCAGCGCATTGGAAAGCACAGCAAGGCCGTTGATATTGCTCAACTTTCCCTGATCCGTTGCCATGCCGAGCGTGGTATAGCGTTTGGCATGTTCGACGGACTCAAACCCTTCCTGCGCGGCCAGCTGGACATCGGTCACCTTCACGTCGTTCTGGAAATCCAGCCATGTCTTGGACCGCAGCGCATAGCTTGCCCCTTGCGGCATCATCCAGACGGGGGCCATCCGACCTTCGTCGGCATCGGTCGCCACAGGGGCGGCGGTGATACGCTTTTTATGACCCGCGTCATGCGCGGCGGCCTTGCCAGCGGCGATCCCGTCAGCCAGCACGTCAGCGCTGCGCAGATGGCCATTGGCCACCCCTGCGGCAATCACGAAACCGGCACCATCAGCACCCGTCGGCGGGCGGGCCGTATCGGGGCGGAACATCGCCTGCGCATCGTCCCAGACCAGCTTGCCACCGCAATGCGACCACAGATGCACGACCGGCGACCAGCCGCCCGACATCGCGACGCAATCGCAGGCGATCTCCTCCAGCACGGCACCCTCGCCCGCTTGGGCGCAAAGCGTCACGCCAGTGACCCGCTTGCCACCTTTGACCTTTGCGATGCCTTTGCCATCGGCAATCCGGATGCCCAAGGCGCGCGCTTGGTCGATCAGCGGCCCTGCGGGGGCGGTACGTGCATCGACGATGACCGGCACCTCCAGCCCCGCCTCTTTCAGCGCAATCGCGGTGCGATAGGCGTCATCGTTATTGGTGACAACCACGGTGCGATCCCCGATGGACACGCCGAAATTCACCGCATAATCGCGCACAGCCCCGGCCAGCATGACGCCTGGCAGATCGTTGCCCGCAAAAGACAAAGGCCGTTCAATCGCACCCGTCGCGGTCACGATCTGCGCCGCCCTGATCCGCCAGAGCCGGTGACGCGGGCCATCCTGATCGGGCGCATGGTCGGTCAGGCGTTCATAGGCCAAAGTATAGCCATGATCATACACACCCGCGCCCATACAACGTGCACGGATCGTGACATTTGACATCTTATCAAGTGCTTGCAGCGTGGATTTAATCCAATCCGCTGCATCCATCCCGTCGATCTGCGCCCCGTCCACGACAGCGCGGCCACCCCAATCGGCGGTCTGTTCGATCAGCAGAACCCGCGCGCCGGCCTGTCCTGCGGCCAGCGCCGCGGCCAGCCCCGCGATCCCGCCACCCACGACCAGCACGTCAACATGCAGGTTGAAATGCTCATAGGTGTCTTGGTCACGGTCCTTGGGCGCGCGGCCCAGACCGGCGGATTGCCGGATGAACGGCTCATAGACATGTTTCCAAAAGGCACGCGGGAACATGAACATTTTATAGTAAAAGCCCGCAGGCAGAAACCGTGACAGATGCGTGTTGATCGCACCGACATCGAATTCCAAACTCGGCCAATGGTTCTGGCTGGTGGCTGTCAGCCCGTCGAACAGCTCGGTCGTGGTGATGCGCTGGTTCGGCTCGAAAGCCGCACCCTGCCCCAGATTGACCAGACCATTGGGTTCTTCGGCGCCTGCCGCGACAACGCCGCGCGGGCGATGGTATTTGAACGACCGCCCGACCAGCATCTGGTCATTGGCCAACAGGGCAGAGGCCAGCGTATCGCCCGCGAAACCGCGCAAATTCTTGCCGTTGAAGGTGAAACTGACAGGCTTTGTGCGGTCGATCAGGCGACCATGCCCCGCAAGACGCGTACTCATGCGAAATCTCCCCATGTCCAGCCGGGGCGTTTGGCGGATATTTTGGCGCGCAGATCAGGCGGCGGTTCCGTTGTCTGCGCGGGATAGGTGCCGAAGACTTCCAGCGTGGCGGTGCAGCGGGCGGCCAAAAACCATTTGCCGCAGCCGTAAACATGCCGCCAGCGTTCGAAATGCACGCCCTTTGGGTTTTCGCGCATGAACATGTAATCCTCGAACTGGTCATCGGATGATCCGGGGCCGTACCGTTTCAGATGCGCCTGCCCGCCCGCATGCAGATCGGTTTCATCGGCATCTGTGCCACAATAGGGGCAATGAAGGGTCAGCATAGGCGCACCTTTTGTCTGGAATTCGTCATCAATGCGCGACCCCTGCGGCGACGCTTTCATCAATGAATTTGCCTTCGCGGAAACGGAACATCGAAAATTCATCTGTCAGTGGCGAGGCGCCCTTGGCCATCAATTCGGCCATCGCCCAACCTGATCCGGGGATCGCCTTGAAGCCGCCCGTGCCCCAGCCGCAATTCACGAACACCCCATCGACAGGGGTTTTCGACAAAATGGGCGAGCGGTCGCCTGTCACATCCACAATCCCGCCCCATTGGCGCAGCATTTTCAGGCGCGCGATCATCGGGAAAGTCTCGATCAGGGCGCGCACGGTTTCCTCGATATGATGGAAACTGCCGCGCTGGGTATAATTGTTATAGCCGTCGGTGCCGCCACCGATCACCATTTCGCCCTTGTCGGATTGCGACATATAGCCATGCACGGTGTTGGCCATCACGACGACATCCATACAGGGCTTGATCGGTTCAGACACCAGCGCCTGCAAGGCCACCGATTCAATCGGCAGCCGGAACCCGGCCATCTGCGCCATCACACCCGAATGGCCCGCAACGACCAGCCCGAGCTTGTCGCAATCAATCGCACCTTTGGTGGTATCGACGCCAACAACGCGGCCCCCATCGCGGCGGATCGCCGTCACCTCGCATTGCTGGATCACATGCATGCCCATATCCGAACAGGCCCGCGCATAACCCCAGGCAACTGCATCGTGGCGCGCCGTACCACCGCGCGCCTGCCACAACCCGCCCAGCACGGGATAACGCGGCCCGTCGATATTCATGATCGGGCAAAGTTCCTTGACCTTCTCAGGGCCGATCCATTCGGTTTTCACCCCTTGCAGCGCATTGGCATGCGCGGTGCGTTTGTAGCCACGGATTTCGTGCTGGGTCTGCGCCAGCATGATCACGCCACGCGGGCTGAACATGACGTTATAGTTCAGGTCCTGGCTCATGGTTTCATAAAGGCTGCGCGATTTTTCATAGATCGCCGCTGACGGGTCCTGCAAGTAATTCGACCGGATGATCGTGGTATTGCGGCCCGTGTTGCCACCGCCAAGCCAGCCTTTTTCCAGGATCGCCACATTGGTGATGCCGAAATTTTTGCCCAGATAATAGGCCGTGGCCAGCCCGTGACCGCCTGCGCCGACGATGATCACATCGTATTTCGCCCGTGGCGCGGGGTTGGCCCAGGCACGGGTCCAGCCGGTATGCTGGCGGAACGCTTCTTTCGCGATGGCAATGGCGGAATATCGTTTCATCTGCGCGCGATTCCCTGTCTAAACTATGCCCCTGTCTGGACCTTTCGGGGTGTGGAAAGGATACTGCCAGCGGCGCCTGGACCGCGATTTACGACATGCCCGCGACACTGTGAAGGGACGTGGCGTCGCAGGCCCTTTTCACCTTGGCCCATGGCGGCTATGTCGGGGCGAGCAAATGCGTGAGGGCATATGATATTCTGGATTTTGGTCGGCTTGATGACATTGGCCGTGGCGGGTTTGATGGCAATCCCCCTGCTGCGCGCGCCCGATGTGCAAGGCGAAAACCCCGATATCACCATCTACCGCGCGCAACTGGCCGAGATTGACCGCGATCTGGAACGCAGCCTGCTCGACCCGGCAGAGGCAGACCGTTCGCGCACCGAAATCGCGCACCGCCTGCTGGCCGCCAGCCGCAGACAAACCGCCCCGTTGCACCACCACAAACGGCAAGGGCTGACCGCTGTCACAGTGCTGGCCGTGATCGCGGCGGTGACGTTTGCGACCTATACGCAGCTGGGCGCGCCCGGATATGGCGATGTGCCGTTGCAGGCGCGGCTGGCGGCCTCGGACGCCATGCGCGCCAACCGGCCCGCGCAGGTGTTTTTGGAACAGGTGGCGCCACCACCGCCGCCCGTGAATGTCCCCGATGATTACCGCGCCGCCATCGACCAGCTGCGCGACATCGCCCCGACCCGCCCCGACGATCTGGAAGCCTGGTCGCGGCTGGTCTTTCACGAGGTCGAATTGCGCAATTATTCCGGTGCCGCCGTGGCACAGGAACGCCTGGTCGCGATCATGGGCGATGACGCGCAACCTGCCGACTTTGTCCGCCTGCTGGACCTGCTGGTCGTCGCGGCCGGTGGGCTTGTCTCGCCCGAGGCCGAACAGGTGATCCGCGACATCCTGGCGCGTGACGAGAGTAACGCCGCCGCGCGGTATTATTTGGGGCTGCTCTACGACCAGACCGACCGGCCCGATCTGGCCTATCGTCTGTGGCGCGATCTTGCCGAAAACGGTGATCTGGCCAGTTTCCACGTCGCCTCGGCCCGCCAGCTGATCGAGGATGCGGCCTTTCGCGCGGGTGTCGATTACACTCTGCCAGAGGTGCGCGGCCCATCTGCTGATGACATTGCCACAGCGCAGGACATGACCCCCGAAGACCGGCAGGCGATGATCGGCGGCATGGTTGCGGGCTTGGCCGACCGGCTGGCCAATGACGGCGGCACCGCAGCCGATTGGGCGCGGCTGATCACGGCTTATGGCGTGCTGGGCGAAACCGACAACGCCCGCGCAATCTGGGTCGAGGCGGCGGATGTCTTTGGTGCCAATGCCGAGGCGATGGCGACCCTGACCCAAGCCGCACGCAACGCAGGCGTGGCGGAATGATCTGTGCCACGCCCGAGGATTTCGCGGCCCAACTGCCACGGCATGGTGCTGTCGCGGGGCTGGATCTGGGGACGGTGACGATCGGGGTGGCAGTGTCGGACCTGATGCGCAGCGTGGCGACCCCGCTGGAAACCATCAAGCGCCGCAAATTCACGCTCGACGCCGCGCGGCTGTTCGAAATCACGACCCACCGGATGATCGCGGGGCTGGTGCTGGGCCTGCCGCGCAACATGGACGGGTCCGAAGGCCCGCGCTGTCAGGCGACCCGCGCCTTTGCCCGCAATCTTGAAAAATTAACGCCGCTGCCGATCACCTTTTGGGATGAACGTTTGTCCACCGTGGCCGCCGAAAGGGCCATGCTGGAGGCGGATATGTCCCGAAAGCGTCGCGCAGAGCGGATCGACAACGTCGCAGCCAGCTATATTCTGCAAGGCATGCTGGACCGGCTGCGACATCTGGAGGCGCGCGCGTGACCATCCCCGAACCGACCGACCACATCTGGAAACGGGCCGAAATCGACAGCCCCTGTATCAAGATCTGCGTGATCCAGCCCGCAACACGGCTGTGTACGGGCTGTTTGCGCACGATCGACGAGATCAGCGCGTGGTCGCGGATGACGCAAGAGGCACGCGCCGCAGTGATGGCGGACCTGCCCGCGCGCAAGGGGCTGGTCGCCAAACGGCGCGGGGGGCGTGCGGGACGGGTCACGTGAGGGGGCAAGACGTTTGCTTAGCCGTTATGAACGACGCAAATTCACCCTGCTTTGTGCCACTTTCAGAACTTCAAAATATCACTGGTCCCAAGCCTTCCACTGAACCGAGACGCAGTGGGATACAAATCTGAAACGGATGAATTGGGCGATTTCAGCAAGAAATGATCCGGTAAGGTGGATCATGATCCACCCTACCCCCTTGGAAACACGAAACACCGGTCTCGCCGGATCATAATCCATAATGGCGTTCCCACCTTTGGCAAAAACACCGATGGCACCGCCGCGCGCAGGATTGACCCGTCAAAATCCATGCGGAACTCGACCAGTGACGATGCCCCGATGAACCGCGCGCGCTGCACCACACCGCGGGCGGGGGTGCCGTCTTGCGGGGTGGGGTTCGGGCCGCGACCGGCGCGGTCGAAGTCGATTTTCAGATGCTGGGGGCGGATCACGATATCGACCTCGGTGCCGTCCGGCACGCCGGGGGCCAGGAACTGGCCGAATGGCGTATCGGTCAAAGCCCCTTGCACCTTGCCTTTGATCACGTTGATATCGCTGAAAAAACCAGCTGCTTCCAGATCCTTGGGGGCGTTGTAGATATTATAGGGCGATCCGCGCTGCACGATCCGGCCATCGCGCATCAGCGCGATTTCATCGGCCATGCGCAGCGCCTCGTTCGGTTCATGCGTGACCAGCAGAACGGCGGTGCCTTCGCTTTTCAAAATCTCCAGCGTCTCGTCGCGGATATCGTCGCGCAGGCGGTCATCAAGGCCGGAAAACGGCTCGTCCATCAGCATGATGCGCGGCTTGGGCGCCAGCGCGCGGGCCAGTGCCACGCGCTGTTGTTCGCCGCCCGACAATTGATGCGGGTAATCATGCAGATAGCGCAGCATGCCGACCTTTTGCAAAAGGTCCGTGACCCGCCCGTCATCGCGCTTTCCGCGCAGCCCGAAACCCACATTCTGCGCGACGGTCAGATGCGGGAACAGCGCGAAATCCTGAAACATCAACCCGATGGACCGGCCTTCGGGCGGCACGCGGTCCACCGTGTCGCAGATCAGCTGGCCATCGACATGGATCGTGCCGCTGTCTTGCATATCGACGCCCGCAATGATCCGCAGCGTGGTGGATTTGCCGCATCCCGACGGCCCCAGCAGGCAGGTCACCTGCCCTGGCATCACCGTCAGGCTGACGTCATCGACCACGCGCCGCCCGGCAAAGGTCTTGACCAGATGGCGGGCGGCAAGGCGTGGCAGTGTCATGCGAACAATCCCTGATCAAAACAATTGGATTTCGCGGACCTAACAACCCCGCCCTGCCGGTGCAAGTGGCTCAGATCGTCGCGTTGATCGCCCCGCCGTCCAGCACGATATTCTGGCCCAGGATGAACCCGGCATGCTGGCTGCACAGAAACGCGCAGGTCGCGCCGAATTCTTCTGCCGTGCCATAGCGGCGGGCGGGGATCGTCGCCTCGCGCTGTGCCTTGGCCGTGGCCATGTCAATGCCCTGCGCCGTTGCAACGCCAGTATCAAGGCTGATCGCGCGGTCGGTCGCATGGATGCCGGGCAACATGTTGTTGATCGTGACCCCGTGCTGCGCCACCTGCCGCGCGGTGCCTGCGACATAGCCGGTCAGCCCCGCGCGCGCGGCATTGGACAGGCCCAGCTGCGCAATCGGTGCCTTGACCGACCCCGAGGTGATGTTAACCACCCTGCCCCAGCCTTTGGCGATCATGCCGGGCAACAGCGCCTTCATCAGCGCGATGGGTGCCAGCATATTGGCATCAAGCGCCTTGATGAAATCATCGCGGTCCCAGTCCGACCACAGCCCCGGCGGTGGACCGCCTGCGTTGGTCACGAGGATATCGACACTGCCCGCAGCATCAAGCAAGCGCGCGCGGCCTTCCTCGGTTGCCACATCGGCGGCCACGGTGGTGACCTGCACGCCGAAACGGGCGCGGATCTCGGCAGCGGTCGCCTCCAGCGCGTCCGTGCCGCGTGCGTTCAGCACAAGGTTCACGCCTGCGGCGGCCAAAGCCTCGGCGCAGCCGCGCCCCAGCCCTTTTGACGATGCGCAGACCAGTGCCGTTTTGCCTGAAATTCCCAGATCCATTGTGTTCCCCCCTTTATTGCGCCCCTGACCTAGCATCCCCGCCGACCAAGGGCAATTTGATCTTACCCCAGTCGCGCCCAGGGTGTAGAGATCGGGGATGGCAAACACCCTGATCACGATCGAAGTGTTCCGCGCCGAGGATGTGTGCGTCATCGACGGTGTGCTGACCGGCGAAATGCTCGGCTTTGCCGACGCGCTGGTTTTGGACGATATCTATGCGCTGGCGGCGACATCCGTGCCGCTGTCGCTGGATCTGGTGACCGGACAGACCGGGCTGCGCCGCAAAACCGGCGCGCGCAATGCGGTGCATCTGGATTGCTGCCTGACGCTGATGGCCGCTGATGGCACCACCCATGACGCGCTGGTGCTGGTCGAGGAAAGCGCGGGCCTTGCCATCGCCATCTATCTGATGGCCTTGGGTGATATCGTGCCGGACCAATCCTATCGGCTGGTCGGGGTCGCGCGCGAAACCGCGACCCGCCGCTTTGCGGACGCGGCGGCAGGGTCATTCGCACGCGGCACGCGGATCACCATGGCGGATGGCCAGATGCGCGGGGTCGAAACGCTGGTCCCCGGCGATCTGGTGCTGACGCGGGATGCAGGCAAACAGCCGCTGCGCCATGTGACACAGGCCACGATGCGCGCGACGGGCCGCTTTGCGCCGGTGGTCATCACCCAAGGCACCCTGCACAATGACGCCGATCTGGTGCTGCGCCCCGACCACCGGTTTTTCGTCTATCAACGCAGCGACCTGCTGGGCGCGGGCCATGCAGAGGTGCTGATCCGCGCGCGCCAATTGGTCGATGATGTGACCGTGTTGCGCAGGCGTGGCGGCTATGTCGATTATTTCCAGCTGGTGTTCGACGATCACCACATCATCTATGCCGAAGGGATCGCCGCGGAATCGCATCTGGTCGATGCCACGACCCGCCATGCCATGCCCGCCGATGTGCCGCTGCACCGCCACCGCCCGCATCTGGAATATCAGGTCCGCGACAGCCTGATCGACCCTGCAACGGCAGCGGCGCTGCTACGGCGCGCCTCAACCTCCTGAATTTGCGCGTTCGGCGGCGAAACTGCCGTCAAACAGCTGCAGATCATCGCCCTGCCGCACGGCCCCGCGCGCGATCACGCCAGCGACACCCGCGCCTTGCGGGCCGTGAAAATCGCCCGACATTTCAGCGGTGACGTCATGGGCCACGGCATTCTGCGTCAGGGTGCCAGACAATTCGGCGGTAAATTGGTAATCACGTGCGGTGGCGGCATCGGGGTAAAACCGGCCATCGCTGATCTGCAAATGCCCTGTCACCGGACCAGCCCCGCCTTGCAGATTGCCGATACGCCCGGTCACCGGATCAGGTGCTGCGCCAAAATGGACGCGCAGGTCCAGATCGCCGTCATAGCGGGCAGCCGCCGCGCCGCCCAAAGGCAGAGAAAGCCGCACACGCCCTGCATAGGCCACCTCGCCCATGGTGGGCAACGTGGCAAAAGGCGTGATCCCCGCTGTCGTCACGCGGTCCCGCAAGGCGGCAAAGCCATCCGCAGGCGCACCATTGCCTGCACCGACATCGCCCCCACCCCCGCCGGAACAGGCCGCCAGACCAAAGACGATGCACACACCGAGACACACAAATCGTACCATGCCGCTTTGTCCGGTATTTTGGTTAATAAAGTGTTATGATGAGAGCCTGAGGCGTCACGGTGCAGCCTGTTCGGCCACCAGCACCAGCGTGCCGGTGCGCGTGACCCCATTAAGCGACAAAGAAGGGTCCAGATCGGACGCCGATACCGCGCGGACAGGATCGCCCAGAAACACGCCTGCCATTGTGCCTGACACGGCCAGCACCTGGCCCGCGCCGGACAAAGCCCCTGCATAGCTTAATTGCAGATCACGCGCGACCGGCGCATCGCTGATCGTGATGTCACCGCCGAAATCCTGCACGCCACGGCCCGGCACGGTGCCGAAAAACCCGTCCATCCGGCCGCTGGCGCCGGAAGTGCTGAAATCGAGATCCAGCCGTGCATCGCCGATCAGCACCAGGTCTTGCGCCCCTTCGACGCGCAGGGTGGCAAAACCGCTGAATTGCGCGCTGCCATCGACGGGCAGCGCGCCGGTCGTGGGGGCCACCCCCATGACACCGGCCCCGGGATCGCCCAGCACCCTGACCCGCTGTGCGGCATAGATATCCAGCCGCGCCAGTCGCGGATCAATCCCGCTGCCGGGGCTGTCGCCACCGCCGCCACCCCCGCCGCCACAGCCCGACAGGATCACGCAGATCGCCAGCCTTCGCGCCAAGAAACCCATTCTTCCGCCTTTCGCGCCCTGCCTAGCGCGAAATCGTTTATCTTGCGTCAAGACGGGCCGACACATTGCCCTTTTGCAGCGAAACGCCTAAAGCGTGACGCCATGACCAACCGCCCCGCCTTACCGCCCGAAATCGCCCGCCGTCGCACCTTTGCGATCATCTCGCATCCCGATGCGGGCAAGACGACGCTGACTGAAAAATTCCTGCTTTATGGTGGTGCGATCCAGATGGCCGGTCAGGTCCGCGCCAAGGGCGAGGCGCGGCGCACACGGTCTGATTTCATGCAGATGGAAAAGGATCGCGGCATTTCGGTATCCGCATCGGCCATGTCGTTCGATTTTGGCAAATACCGGTTCAATCTGGTTGACACCCCCGGCCACTCTGACTTTTCCGAAGACACCTATCGCACGCTGACCGCTGTTGATGCCGCCGTGATGGTGATCGACGGGGCCAAGGGTGTCGAAAGCCAGACCCGCAAATTATTCGAGGTCTGCCGGTTGCGCGACCTGCCGATCTTGACGTTTTGCAATAAAATGGACCGCGAAAGCCGCGACACTTTCGACATTATTGACGAAATTCAAGAAAATCTGGCGATTGACGTGACCCCCGCGTCCTGGCCCATCGGCGTGGGCCGTGATTTCATCGGCTGTTACGATATCCTGCGTGACCGGCTGGAACTGATGGACCGCGCCGACCGTAACAAGGTCGCTGACAGCATCCAGATCAACGGGCTGGATGACCCCAAACTGGCCCAGCATGTGCCTGCGGACCTGTTGGCAAAATTCCGCGATGAAATTGAAATGGCCAAGGCATTGCTGCCAAAGCTCGACCCCGCCAGCGTGCTGAACGGATCGATGACGCCGATCTGGTTCGGCTCGGCGATGAACAGCTTTGGCGTCAAGGAATTGATGGACGGGCTGGCCACCTATGGGCCGGAACCGCAGATCCAGTCGGCGCAACCGCGCAATGTGGCCCCCGAAGAAATACCCGTGACCGGTTTCGTGTTCAAGGTGCAGGCCAATATGGACCCCAAGCACCGCGACCGCGTGGCCTTTGTTCGGCTGGCGTCGGGGCATTTTGAACGTGGCATGAAACTGACCCATGTGCGCAGCAAAAAGCAGATGGCGATCACCAATCCGGTGCTGTTTCTGGCCGCCGACCGCGAACTGGCCGAAGAGGCCTGGGCCGGCGATATCATCGGCATCCCCAACCACGGCCAATTGCGCATCGGCGACACATTGACCGAGGGCGAGGCGATCCGCGTCACGGGCATCCCGTCATTCGCGCCGGAATTGCTGCAAACCTGCCGCGCGGGTGATCCGATGAAGGCCAAGCATCTGGAAAAAGCCCTGATGCAATTCGCCGAAGAAGGCGCGGCCAAAGTATTCAAACCGACGTTCGGATCAGGGTTCATCGTCGGCGTCGTGGGGGCCTTGCAATTCGAGGTTCTAGCCAGCCGGATCGAGCTGGAATACGGCCTGCCTGTGCGGTTCGAAAGCTCGCAATTCACCTCTGCCCGCTGGGTGGCAGGGGACAAGATAGCGGTGGACGCCTTTGTCGCGGCCAACAAACAGCATATCGCCACCGACAACGACGGCGACACCGTGTTCCTGACCCGCCTGCAATGGGACATCGACCGCGTCGGCCGCGATTATCCGGCAATCACCCTGACCGCGACCAAGGAAATGATGGTCTGAACGGCGACGCTAACGCGTTATTTACGACTATGCTGCGTGATGTGGCATGATTTGGCGTTTTATGATCTTGTGTTTCCTGCTCACCGCTTGTGCGCCGATCGGTGGTGTCGTCAGCTTTAATGACAACTGGACTGGCATCGACACAATCACCACCAATGAACAAGAGATTTTCCGTGACAGACAGGGCGTCATGCTTGTACGCCCTGCGATCACGTCGCGCGGCGGGCAACGCGCCTTTGGAATAGTGACGCGTGTTTATCGGATCGTACCGAACGGACCAATCATTGAGAAAATAGAAAGCAATGGCAATCTGCTGCGCTATCAAAAGACTGACAGGCTGCTCACGCAATGCATCGACACCTGCCGCCACACCGAAATCGGTGTGGTCCATCTTACAGAGGCGGAATTTCGCAACGCCGCCAAGTCTGGCCTGCCACTGCGGATATTCGGAAGGCGCGGTCGCTATCATGGCACAGTGTCACCCGCGCTGTTGCAGACGCTACTCGCACAAATTGATGCGACCCCGCAGGGTGCAGTCATCGGCGCGCCGTGACAGCCGCAGTGCAAGACGGCTCAACGTGCATTCTGTCGCTCCCAAAACACCGCGATGACCCGCGACCTTGACGATCACGCACATTTCCGATACCGCCTGCGCAGGCCATTGTTGGCCTATGACGCCGGGACGCCGGAAAATTGCGTCCTTTCACATCTTGCGGACCGATCCGCAAATACAGGACGCATATGACCAAATTCTCTGACATGAACCTTGATCCCAAGGTTCTCAAGGCTGTCGCCGAAACCGGCTACGATACCCCTACCCCTATTCAGGACGGCGCGATCCCACCCGCGCTTGAAGGGCGCGATGTGCTGGGGATCGCCCAGACCGGCACCGGCAAGACCGCCGCCTTTACCCTGCCGATGATCACGCTTTTGGGCCGTGGCCGTGCGCGCGCGCGGATGCCGCGCAGCCTTGTTCTGGCGCCGACGCGGGAACTGGCGGCACAGGTGGCCGAAAATTTCGACACCTATGCCAAATATACCAAACTGACCAAGGCGCTGCTGATCGGCGGCACGTCGTTCAAGGATCAGGACAAACTGATCGACAAAGGCGTTGATGTGCTGATCGCGACCCCCGGTCGTCTGCTGGACCATCTGGAACGCGGCAAGCTGATCCTGACGGACGTCAAGATCATGGTGGTCGACGAGGCGGACCGGATGCTTGATATGGGGTTCATCCCCGATATCGAGGAAATCTTCAAACGCACGCCCTTTACCCGCCAGACGCTGTTTTTCAGCGCGACCATGGCACCCGAAATCGAACGGATCACCAACACGTTCCTGTCGAACCCCGCCAAGGTCGAGGTGGCCCGCGCCGCCACCACCAATGTGAATATCAAGCAAGGTGTCGTCATGTTCCGCGCCAGCGCCAAGCTGCGCGAAGCGACCGAGAAACGCGCCCTGTTGCGCGCGCTGATCAATGCCGAAGGCGAGGCCTGTTCGAACGCAATCATCTTTTGCAACCGCAAGGCCGATGTCGATGTCGTGGCGAAATCGCTGAACAAATACGGCTATGACGCAGCCCCGATCCACGGCGATCTGGAACAAAGCCACCGCACGCGCACGCTGGAATCCTTCCGCGACAACAAGCTGCGGTTCCTTGTCGCCTCTGACGTAGCGGCGCGGGGGCTGGATATTCCTGCGGTGACGCATGTGTTCAATTTCGACGTCCCCAGCCATGCCGAAGATTATGTCCACCGCATCGGGCGCACGGGTCGTGCCGGACGGTCGGGCGTGGCGATCATGATCTGTTCGGGGCGGGATGAGAAAAACCTCGAAGACGTGGAACGTCTGGTGCAAAACCCGATCCCGCGTCTGGACAACCCGCTGGGCGTGACAGCCCCCGTGGCCGAAGAAGCGACCGAGGAAGCGCCAAAGCGCAGCCGCAGTCGCAGCCGCCGTGGGGCCGCCAAGGACACACCCGCTGCCCCAGCACCGGTCGAGGCGGCAGCTGTAGACGCGCCCATCGCAACGCCTGTCGCAGCGCCTGTCGAAAAACCAGCCGAACCGCAGCAGCAACGTGCGCCCCGCCCGCCCCGCGACGAACCGGCAAAGCCGCGCGACGACCAGCCGCGCGCGCGCTATCAGGATCGCCGTGACAATGGCCCGCGCATCATCGGCCTGGGTGACGATACCCCCAGTTTCATTGCAAAAAGTTTCGAAGAACGCGCCAAAGGCTAAATCAGTGTCGGGCTGAAGCCCGACCTACACAATGACAAAAGGCCCCCGCAGATGCAGGGGCCTTTTTCGTAGGTCGGGGTTCACCCCGACACCCTTGAATTCACGCCAGACGGCTGATGATCACGGTGACTTCGGGCTTTTTGCCAATCTCGCCTTGTGCGGATTTGCGCGCGATCATCTTGATCTCTTTTTCCAGCTTATCGTCATCGGCCAGCGTCTTGGCATGGGCGCGCCCGATGAATTGCGCCAGATCTTCTTCGACGACATCAACCAGCGGCACATCGTTGCGCCCGGTTTCAGGCAGGCCCATGATCTCGACCCATGGATCGCCTAGCATATCACCGTCTTCGTCGATGATCAGCGTCACGATCATATGCCCGTTCAGCGCCATGCGGATCCGGTCGCGCACCACCCCGTCCAGCGCGCTGACCTGCACCGACCCGTCCAGATAGGTGCGACCGGTTTCGATATATTCGGCCACCTTGGGGCGGTTGCCGGACAGGTCGATCATCATGCCATTCACGGCCACGATGCCGGTCATGCCGCTGGCCTCGGCCAGTTTGGCATGTGCGCGCAGATGGCGGTGTTCTCCATGCATCGGGATCAGCACCTGCGCCTTGATGATCTGGTGCATCCGCACCAGATCGGGGCGGTTGGCATGGCCGGACACGTGGTATTTGCCACCCGCATCATCGACGACATCGACGCCCAGTTCCGACAGCTGGTTCATGATCTTGATCACGCCGCGTTCGTTGCCGGGGATGGTCTTGGACGAAAACAGGAATGTATCGCCTTCTTTCAGCTTCATCCCCAGATACGATCCCTGCGCCAGCTGCGCCGAGGCGGCACGCCGTTCGCCCTGCGACCCTGTCACCAGCAGCATCAGGTTTTGCCGTGGCACCGACAAAGCATCCTCGACCGAGATGACAGCAGGGAAATCCGTCAGCAGACCTTCTTTTGTGGCGGCATCGACCATCGCGCGCATCGCGCGGCCCAGCAGCACAATCGACCGGCCGGCGGCCTTGGCGGCGGTGGCCAGCGTCTGCAACCGCGCCACGTTGGACGCGAATGTCGTGGCCACGACCATGCCGGTGGCATGCCGCATCATTTCGGTGATGGCGGGTGCCAGCGTGCTTTCGGACCGGCCTGCGTTTTCGGAAAACACATTCGTGCTGTCGCAGATCAGCGCCTTGACGCCGGGCTGGGCCACCTCTTCCCAAAGTGCGGCGTTCCACGGATCGCCGACCACGGGGTTTTCGTCGATCTTGAAATCGCCGGTATGCACCAGCCGCCCGTCAGGCGTGTCGATCAGCAAACCAGCACTTTCGGGGATCGAATGGCTGATCGGCAGATAGGACACTTTGAACGGGCCGCAGGTGATGACATGCGGATAGGGGTCCACGACCTTGACCACATTGGGCGACTGCCCATGTTCTTCCAGCTTGCGCCGGGCGATATTGGCGGTAAAGGGGCGCGCATAGACCGGTGCGCCCAGCTGCTGCCAGCAATGGCCGACAGCGCCGACATGGTCTTCATGCGCATGGGTGATGAAAATCCCGTCGATCTGGTGACGCCGGGCTGTCAGCCACGAAATATCGGGCAGAATGATATCGACCCCTGGCGTGCTGTCCATATCGGGAAAGGTGATGCCCAGATCGACCACGATCAACCGCTCTTTCCCTGCTGGCCCATAGCCGTAGACATAGGCGTTCATGCCGATTTCACCGGCACCCCCGAGAGGCAGATAGATCAGGCGGTTGGCGGTCTTGGCGTTGCTCATGCAATTTCCTTGTTATGGCGGTAGATGACGGTCAGGCCGTGCATCGTCAAATCGTCTTCGAACACGTCGAACAGGGTTTCCGTTTGTTGAAACAAGGCAGCTAAGCCCCCCGTCGCGATCACCAGCATGTCACTGCCGCGTTCGGCTTTTATCCGTGCGCATATCTCACGGACCAGACCGATGTAACCCCAAAAGACGCCCGATTGCATGCAGGCGACGGTGTTGGTGCCGACCACGGATTGCGGTTTGGTGATATCGACATGCGGCAGGGCGGCAGCAGCATTGTGCAAGGCCTCAAGGCTGAGGTTCACGCCCGGCGCGATCACGCCGCCGACATAGGCGCCGTCTTTCTCCACCACGTCAAATGTCGTTGCCGTGCCAAAATCCACCACGATCAGGTTGCCACCATGCCGGTCAAACGCCCCCGCCGTATTGACCAGCCGGTCCGGCCCGACCTGCGTGCCGATATCGACGCGCGGTGCCACGGGCAGCGCGCAATCGGGCTTGCCCACCACCAGCGGGCGGCAGTTGAAATAGCGGTCCGCAAGCACACGCAGGTTGAACACCACCCGCGGCACGGTGGAACTGATGATCACCGCGTCGATGGTGACATCCACGTTCTGCAACCGCATCAGCGTGGTCAGCCAGACGTAATATTGATCCGCCGTGCGCTGCCATTCGGTGCTAGTGCGCCATGTGGCCAGAAACTGGTCCCCGTCCCAGATCGCAAAGACGGTATTGGTATTGCCGCAATCAATCGCCAAAAGCATGGCATCCCCCCGTTTAGAAATAGACATCCGCCGCTGAAATCACGCGTGGTCCGGCCCCTGTTGTCAGCACCAGATTGCCGTCATCGTCGATCGTGTCAAAGGTGCCGATAATCTCCTCGCGCATGGTGCGCGCGGTAATCACCTCGCCCAGTCGCGCGGCATGGGCCAGCCAGTCCTGACGGATACGTGCAAACCCCATCTGTGCCAGCCTGGCCTCTTGCGTGGCATAGGCATCGGCCAGCGTGGTCAGGAAATCCACAGGCTCCACCTCCCAGCCGCCCATCTGGGTCAGGCTGACGGGGGCAAAGGCCGCATCGGCCACATCCTGCGGCGCATGGCGCAGGTTCACGCCCACCCCGATGGACAGCCAATCGACATTGCCGCCCTGCCCGCTGCTTTCCAGCAAGATCCCCGCAACCTTGCCACCCGACAACAGGACGTCATTTGGCCATTTCAGCGACAGTTTTTCCGCAGGCACATAGATCGACAAGGCGGCGAACAGCGCATTGGCCGCCAGAAACGACCGGCGCGCGGCCTCGGCCGGGGTAGCGTCGGGTTTGAAGATCAGCGTCGCGTTCAGATTGCCCGCAGGGGCCTGCCAGACCCGGCCCCGCCGCCCGCGTGCGGCGGTCTGGGTCTGTGCGATGATCCATGTCGGCCTGTCGATATCGCCCGCGCGGCGCGCGGCCTCGGCCATGGTGCTGTCCACGTTGTCCAGCATGATCCGGCCATAGGCATCGGGCCAATGGCCGTGACCTGACGGGTCAGTTGACAAGCGTTGCCGCCGCAGCAGCGGCAATCGGGTCCAGCCCGAACAGGTTGACCCCCGGTATCCACGCCAGCCCGACGATCCCCGCCGTCACCACCGCCGTCACCCACAGCATCGGCGGCACGCGGCCATCCAACGCTTGGGTATCTTCGCCGAAATACATGTAATAGACGATGCGCAGGTAATAGAACGCACTGATCACCGAGGCGATCACACCGGACACAGCCAGCCATGCCAACCCGCCTTCATAAGCGGCCAGCAGCACGGCATATTTGCCAAAGAAACCCAGCATCGGCGGCACGCCCGCAAGGCTGAACATCATCACCAGCATGACCAGCGCCATCAGCGGCTGGCGCTTGGCATGGGATTTCAGCGCGGCGATATCGGTCACGGGGCGCCCATCCTTTTCCATCGACAGGATCAGGGCGAAGGTGCCGATATTCATCGTCACATAGATCACCATATAGACCAGCATTGCCTGCACACCGCCGACCGTGCCTGCGGCCAGACCCATCAGTGCGAAGCCCATATGCGAGATCGAGGAATAGGCCATCAGCCGTTTGATATTTCCCTGCCCGATGGCGGCAATCGCGCCAAGGAACATCGACACCAGCGCAAGGAAGGCCACGATCTGCTGCCAATCCCCGATGATCCCGCCGAATGCGTCATGCACGACGCGGGCAAACAGCGCGATCGCCGCAACCTTGGGCGCGGTCGCCATAAAGGCTGTGATCGGGGTTGGCGCACCCTCATAGACATCGGGTGTCCACATGTGGAACGGCGCGGCCGATACCTTGAACGCGAAACCCGCAATCAGGAAAGCCATGCCGAACAACAGGCCCAGCGATGCGCCACCTTCGGCAGCCGCAATGATCCCGGTGAACAAGGTCGTCCCAGCAAAGCCGTAGGTCAGCGATGCACCATAAAGCAACAGACCCGAGGACAGCGCACCAAGAACGAAATATTTCAGCCCCGCCTCGGTGGATTTGGCGCTGTCACGGCGCAGCGACGCGATCACATACATCGCCAAGGATTGCAGCTCCAACCCCATATACAGCGCCATCAGATCGCCCGCGCTGACCATGACCATCATGCCTACGACGGCCAGCGTGATCAGCACCGGATATTCGAACCGCAACAGCCCGCGCCGCAGCATATAGCCTTCGCTGATCAACAGCACGGCGGCGGCGGAAATCAGGATCGTGATCTTGGCAAAGCGCGCGAAACCGTCATCGACGAACATCCCGCCAAAGGCGATACGGGTGCCTTGGCCATTCATGCCGATGGCAATGGCGACCAGCACGAACAGGCCCGCCGTCATCCATGTCAGCAAGGAGGCGGCCCCGTCCTTGGTCGTATAGACCGCGCCCAGCAAGGCCACCATCGCATAGACCGACAGCACGACCTCGGGCATCAGGATCTGGATATCAGCGCCAATCATCGTCAGCTTCCTTAATTCGCAGCGACTTGGCTGGCGGCATCAAAGGCCGCCAAGGCCGCGTCGTAATTATCAATCAGCGCCGCAACGCTCGGCCCGATCATGTCCAGCACCAAGGCGGGATAGACACCCAAAAGCAGGGTCATCACCACCAGCGGCGCAAAGATCAGGCGTTCACGCCGCGTCATATCGGTAATGGAGCGCAGGCTTTCCTTGATCAGATCGCCCAGCACCACGCGGCGGTACAGCCACAGCGCATAACCCGCCGAAAAGATCACGCCCGATGTTGCCACCAGCGCCACCCAGGTATTGACCTGGAACACACCGACCAGCGTCAGGAATTCACCCACGAACCCCGACGTCCCCGGCAGGCCCACGTTTGCCATGGTGAAAAACAGGAACACCAGCGCATAGGCGGGCATCCGGTTGACCAGACCGCCATAGGCGTCAATCTCGCGCGTGTGCATCCGGTCGTAGATCACGCCGACACAGAGAAACAGCGCGCCAGAGATGAAACCATGGCTGATCATCTGGAAAATCGCCCCGTCCAGACCCTGCTGGTTGAAGGTAAAAATCCCCATGGTCACAAACCCCATATGGGCCACGGATGAATAGGCAATCAGCTTTTTCATATCCGCCTGCACCAAGGCGACCAAGGATGTATAGACGATGGCGATAGCGGACAGCCACAGCACGAGCGGCGCCATCACCTCGGACCCCACAGGGAACATCGGCAGGCTGAAGCGCAAGAAACCGTAACCGCCCATTTTCAGCAGGATCGCGGCCAGCACGACAGACCCTGCCGTCGGGGCCTGCACGTGGGCGTCGGGCAACCACGTGTGGACCGGCCACATCGGCATCTTGACGGCAAAGCTGGCAAAGAACGCCAGCCACAGCAATGTCTGCATCCCGCCGACGATCTGGACGCCCAGAATGCTGAAATCTTCGGTCCCGAAGGCGAAACCCATCAGCGTTGGAATGTCGGTGGTCCCCGCCTGACTGAACATCGCCACCATGGCGACCAGCATCAGCACAGAGCCAAGGAACGTATAAAGGAAGAATTTGAACGAGGCGTAGATCCTGTCCTTGCCGCCCCAGATGCCGATGATCAGGAACATCGGGATCAGACCAGCCTCGAAGAACAGATAGAACAGCACCAGATCAAGCGCGAGGAACACGCCCAGCATCAGTGTTTCCAGGATCAAGAAGGCGATCATATATTCCTTGACCCGTGTCGTCACATTCCAGCAAGACGCGATGACCAAGGGCATCAGGAAGGTCGTCAGCATCACGAACAGGATCGAAATGCCGTCCACGCCCATCTTGTATTGCAGACCCATGATCCAGTCAGCGGTTTCCACCATCTGGAAATCGGTGTTGGCGGGGTCGAAATTGGTCAGGATGAACAAAGAACAGATAAAGGTGACGATGGTCGTGACCAAAGCCACCCATTTGGCATTGCGCTGTGCCGCAGCATCATCGCCACGCAGGCCAAGTGCAAGAATGACCGCGCCCAGAACAGGCAGGAAGGTCGTCAGCGTCAGGATATTGCCCATCAGTTCCACCCTCCGTTCAGGGTGACAATGGTCAACAGCACCGTGATCCCCAGCACCATCGCAAAGGCATAGGTGAACACATACCCCGATTGTGCCCGCCCCGCGAGGCGGGTGAAGAACGGGATGATCCCCATGGCGACGCCGTTGATCCCGCCGTCAATCATTTTGGTATCGCCCTGTTTCCACAAGATACGCCCAAGGGCCAGCGCGGGCCGCACGAAGATGAAGTTATACAATTCGTCAAAATACCACTTGTTCAGGAGGAATTCATACAGCGGGGCCTGTTGCTTGGCCAGCTGCGCCGGCAGTTCGGGCCGCCGGATATACATCTGATAGGCCAGCGCCAGACCGCCCAGCATCGCCACGAAAGGCGCAAGGCGGACCCAGGTCGGCACCTCATGCGCATCGTTCAGCACATGGTTGCCATCGCGGGCATGGATCGCCCCTTCGCCCGGTGCGCCGGTCAGGTTGTAATGCGGTTTCGCGTGTTCGCCCTCGGCCTCATGTGCGCCTTCGGCTGCGGCGCCATGATCGCCTTCGACTGCGACTTCGGCGGCGGCATAGGGGACGCCGAAAAACTTTCCAACCTTGTCGTTCGATCCAAAGAAACCGCCATACCAGACCATCCCGCTAAAGATCGCACCGATCGCCAGCACATAAAGCGGGATCAACATGCTGCGGGGCGCGTCATGGGCATGGTCATGCGTGTGTTTATCGCCGCGCGGGGTCCCGAAAAACGTCAGGAACATCAGCCGCCAGCTGTAGAAACTGGTCATCGCGGCTGCGATCACCAGCATCCAGAAGGCATAGCCGCCCGCGGTGCCGGCATAGGCGCTTTCGATAATCGCATCCTTGGACACGAAACCGGCAAAGCCGATGGGAAAGCCCACATAAAGCAGCGGAATACCCACGCCAGTGATCGCCAAAGTGCCGATCATCATCATCCAGAAGGTCTGCGGGATCTTGTGCCGCAGCCCGCCATAGTTCCGCATGTCCTGTTCATGGTGCATCGCATGGATCACCGACCCTGCCCCCAGAAACAGCATCGCCTTGAAAAACGCATGGGTCAGCAGGTGGAACATGGCGACCGAATAAACACCAAGGCCCGCAGCCACGAACATATAACCAAGCTGCGAACAGGTCGAATAGGCGATGACGCGCTTGATGTCGTTCTGCACCAGCCCCACGGTCGCAGCAAAAAACGCGGTCGTGGCACCAAGAAAGACAACAAAGCTCATCGCCTCTGGTGCATATTCCATCAAGGGCGACATGCGGCAGACCAAGAACACACCCGCCGTCACCATGGTTGCGGCATGGATCAGGGCGGATACAGGGGTCGGCCCTTCCATCGCGTCGGGCAACCAAGTGTGCAGGAACAATTGCGCCGATTTGCCCATCGCGCCGATGAACAGCAAGAAGGCGATCAGGTTCGCAGCGTTCCAGTCGCGCCACAAAAAGGTGATGGTCGTGTCGGCAATCGCAGGCACGGCGGCGAAAATATCGTCAAACTGGATGCTGTCGGCCAACAGATACAGCCCGAAAATCCCCAACAGGAACCCGAAATCGCCCACACGGTTAACCACGAAAGCCTTGATCGCCGCGGCATTGGCGCTGGGTTTGCGGTAATAGAACCCGATCAGCAGGTAAGACGCGACGCCCACACCTTCCCAGCCGAAAAACAGCTGCAACAGGTTGTCCGCCGTCACCAGCATCAGCATCGCAAAGGTAAAGAACGACAGATAGGCAAAGAACCTTGGGCGATAGCTTTCGTGTTCTTTGAAATTCTCGTCATGCGCCATGTAACCGAAGGAATACAGGTGCACGAGCGCCGACACCGTCGTGATCACGACCAGCATGATCGCGGTCAGCCGGTCCATACGGATCGCCCAATCGGTGGTCAGCGTGCCACTGTCGATCCAGCGCAGGATCGACAGGCTGTAGCGGCCATTGTCATGCAGCGACGGATCGAAGGTCAGGAAAACAACCCAGGACAAGAACGCCGCCAGAAACAAAAGGCTGGTCGCGGTCCATTGGGCTGCGGTTTCACCGATGATTTTCCAGCCAAAGCCGCAGAGGATCGCACCGACCAGCGGGGCAAAAAGAATGATACTTTCCATCTGGTCAGCCCTTCATCACGTTGACGTCTTCAACGTCGATGGTCCCGCGGTTGCGGAAGAAACACACAAGGATCGCCAAACCAATCGCCGCCTCGGCGGCCGCGACAGTCAACACGAACAGCGTAAAGACCTGCCCCACCAGATCACCCAGAAAGCTGGAAAAGGCGACAAGGTTGATATTCACCGCCAGCAGCATCAATTCGATGCTCATCAGCAGGATGATCACGTTCTTGCGGTTCAGGAACAGCCCGAAAATGCCGATGATGAACAGCGCCGCTGCCACCGTCAGATAATGTTCAAGTCCGATCATACCGTCACCTTTGCCGCAGTGTCAGGAACAAGAAATTTTGACAAAATTCCGTGTCGCGCCAAAATTTCTTGGGAAAAACTAGTCATCACAACCCCTGCCCCGGCTTTACATCGCGCAGTTCCATCGCCTTTGCGGGATCGCGGTACATCTGGTTCAGCACGTTCTGGCGCTTGATATCAACGCGGTGGCGCAGGGTCAGCACGATGGCCCCGATCATTGCCACCAGCAGGATCAGACCCGACAGCTGGAACAGCAGGAAATACTGGTCATAAAGCAGCATGCCCAAGGCGCGGGTATTGTCCAGCTCGCCCACGGGGGCGGCGATCCTGCCTTCGACACCTTCGGAAAAGCCCCAAACCCCCAGCGCCATCGCCAGCTGCATCAGGATCACGACGCCAATCAGCAAAGCAAGCGGGAGGTATTTGGTCATTTCAGCCTTTAACCCGGCGAAATCCACGTCCAGCATCATCACGACAAACAAAAACAGCACCGCGACCGCGCCGACATAGACGATGATCATCAGCATGGCGACAAATTCTGCACCCAGCGTCACGAACAGCCCGGCCGAGGACAGAAAGGCAAGGATCAGCCACAGCACCGAATGTACAGGGTTGCGGCTGATCACGGTGAACAGCCCGCCGGTGACAGTCGATATGGCGAAGAGATAAAAGGTGAAGGCGAACACACTCATGCGTCATCGTCCTTTTGCAAGACTTCATTGGCCAGTTCCATCGCCTTGGTCATCGCCGGCACGCCCGCGAACATGCCCATCTGCGCGATGGTTTCGGCGATTTCCTGTTTGGTGGCCCCCGCCTCGACCAGATGGCGCACGGTCAAACGAATCTGCGCCTCGGCCTGCGCGCCCAAAACGGTCAGCCCCGCCAGCGTCAGCAACAGCCGCGTCTTGGCGTCCAGACCATCGGGGTTGATGCCCTTGCCAAAGAACATCTCCATCGCGTCCTTGGGCATGGTCGGCCAGAGGTTTTCAAACCCCTTCGGCGTAAACGCCTCCATGTCGAAATTCATCGACTTGGCCCAATCCTGGCTCATCTTCATCATCGATTCAAAGGGGTTCTGATCGCTCATCTGTAAGGCGCGTCCAAAGCAAGGTTGCGCGCAATCTCTGATTCCCAGCGGTCGCCGTTTTCCAACAGCTTGGCCTTGTCATAATACAATTCTTCGCGGGTTTCGGTGCTGAATTCGAAATTCGGCCCTTCGACGATGGCATCCACGGGGCAAGCCTCTTGGCAGAAACCGCAATAGATACATTTGGTCATGTCGATGTCATAGCGGGTGGTGCGGCGCGACCCGTCATCGCGCGGTTCGGCGTCGATGGTGATGGCCTGCGCGGGGCAGACAGCCTCGCACAATTTGCACGCGATGCAGCGTTCCTCGCCATTGGCATAGCGGCGCAGCGCATGTTCGCCACGGAAACGGGGGCTTAGCGGGCCTTTTTCATGCGGATAGTTCAGCGTTGCCTTGGGTGCGAAAAAGTATTTCATCCCCAGCTTGAAACCGGCCCAGAAATCCTGAAGCAGGAAATACTTGGCCGCGCGGGTGTAATCCATATTGGTCTTGGACATATCTTAGCCTCCGATCGTCCAGCGGGCCCAAAAGCCCCCCAGCACTTCGTATTTCGCCAGAAACGCCACCAGCACCACCCAGCCAAGCGACAGCGGCAGGAACACTTTCCAGCCGATCCGCATCAACTGGTCATAGCGGTAACGCGGGGTGATCGCCTTGACCATGGCAAAGGCGAAGAACACCAGCATCATCTTGCCCACCATCCACAGGATACCATCGGGCAGGCCGGGGATCGGTGACAACCAGCCCCCCAGGAACAACAACGTGACCAGCGCGCACATCAGCACCACGGCCATCAATTCGCCGATCATGAACAGCAGGAAGGGAGTGGATGAATATTCCACCTGGTAGCCTGCAACCAATTCTGATTCAGCCTCTGGCAAATCGAACGGCGGACGGTTGGTTTCGGCCAGCGCCGAAATGAAGAACAAGAACAGCATCGGGAAATGCGCGATCAGATACCAGTTGAACAGCCCCGCATTGCCGCGCTGCGCATTCACGATATCGGTCAGGTTCATTGATCCTGTAGAAATAATCACGCCAATGATGATCAGGCCGATCGACACCTCATAGGAAATCATCTGTGCTGCGGACCGGAGCGAGCCGAGGAACGGATATTTGGAGTTCGACGCCCAACCACCCATGATGATGCCATAGACACCCAAGGATGAGATCGCGAGGATATAGAAAATCGCGATATTGATATCGGCCAGCACCCAGCCATCGTTGAACGGGATTACCGCCCAAGAAATCACCGCCACGACAAAGGTGATCATCGGGGCCAGGAAAAACACGAATTTATCCGCCCCCGCAGGGACCACGATTTCCTTGACGATGTATTTCAGGAAATCCGCAAAGGATTGCAGCAACCCGAACGGCCCCACGATATTCGGCCCCCGCCGCATCTGGACCGCGGCCCAGACCTTGCGGTCGGCATACATCAAGAACGCCAGCGCCAAAAGCAGCGGGATCAGCACCAGCAGCGATTGCCCAAGGATCAGCAGGACAATCCCAAGGTTGGTATTGGTAAAGAATTCGACCATTGTGTCGTCCTTATTCCGCAGCCAGCGGTGTGGTTTTGCGTGCCTTGGCATTGGCGCTGAGTTCGGCCATCAGGCTGGACGCACGCGCAATCGGGTTGGTCAGATAGAAATCGGTCACAGCCAGCACAAAATCGGCCTTGCCGGGTTTTGCCACCGGCAGTGGTTGCCAATCGTTCTCGGCCACCTCGTCAAGGGCGGCCAGATGCGGATGCGCCGCAACCAACGCCTGCCGCAATTGCGCCATGCTGTCATAGGGCAGTGTCGCCCCCAATTCAGCCGACAAGGCCCGCAGGATCGCCCAGTTTTCCTTGGCCTCGCCCGGTGGGAAACTGGCGCGCAGGGCCAGTTGTGGCCGCCCTTCGGTGTTCACGAAAAGGCCGTTTTCCTCGGTATAAGCGGCGGCAGGCAGGATGATGTCGGCGCGATGCGCGCCACGGTCGCCATGACTGCCCTGATAGATCACAAAAGCGCCCGGTTTGATCTCAACCTCATCGGCGCCCATGTTATAGACGACCTCGGCCCCGTCCAATGCGGCGTCCATGCCACCATCCGTGACAGCGCCCACATCCATCGCACCGACACGGCCAGCGGCAGTATGCAGCACAAGGAAACGCGATTTGGTCTTGTCGGCCAGCGCCATCGCTTGGGATAGCACCGCCTCACCATCAGCTTCGCGCAGCGCACCCATGCCGATGATGACAAGGCTGTCCATATCCTTGACCGCGCCCATATCCTTGGCGGCGGTATCGACCAGCGCCTGACGGTCAGTGCCGACATGCGCGACATCATAGGTCAGATCAACGTTCGGCCCGATCAGCCCGACATTGGCACCGCGCGCCCAGGCCTTGCGGATGCGCGCGTTCAGCACGGGGGCCTCATTGCGCGGGTCGGTGCCGATCAGCTGGATCATCTGCGCCGTGTCGATATCTTCGATCGCAGCGGTACCGACATAGGCGGACCGGTTGCCGATGGGCAGTTTTGCGCCATCAGTGCGACATTCGACGTGGCCACCCTGCCCTTCGATCAGTTGTTTTAGCGCAAAGGCCGCCTCGGTCGGGGCCAGATCACCGACCAGACCGGCGATTTTCTTGCCCTTCATCGCGGTGGCAGCGGCGGCCAGCGCCTCTGGCCAGGTGGCTTTGCGCAATTTGCCAGCCTCGCGGATGTAAGGCGTGTCCAGCCGCTGTTTACGCAAGCCGTCCCAGACGAAACGGGTCTTGTCGGAAATCCATTCCTCGTTCACGCCGTCATGGTTGCGCGGCAAAAAGCGCATCACTTCGCGCCCCTTGGTATCGACGCGGATATTGGACCCCAGCGCATCCATCACGTCGATGGATTCGGTCTTGGTCAATTCCCAAGGCCGGGCGGTAAAGGAATAAGGCTTGGACACCAGCGCCCCCACGGGGCACAGGTCAATGATGTTGCCCTGCAGGTTGCTGTCGAGCGTTTCACCCAGATAGCTGGTGATCTCTGCATCCTCGCCACGGCCGGTCTGGCCCATCTGGGAAATCCCCGCGACCTCGGTCGTGAACCGCACGCAGCGGGTGCAGGAAATGCAGCGCGTCATATGGGTTTCGACCAGCGGGCCAAGGTTCAGATCCTCGGTCGCGCGCTTGGGTTCGCGGTAGCGGGAAAAATCGACGCCGTAAGCCATCGCCTGATCCTGCAGATCGCATTCGCCGCCTTGGTCGCAAATCGGGCAATCCAGTGGATGGTTGATCAGCAAAAATTCCATCACGCCTTCGCGGGCCTTTTTGACCATCGGGCTGTTGGTTTTTACAACCGGAGGCGTGCCATCGGGGCCGGGCCGCAGATCCTTGACCTGCATGGCGCAGGAGGCGGCAGGTTTCGGCGGGCCGCCTACAACCTCGACAAGACACATGCGGCAATTGCCGGCGATGGTCAGCCGTTCATGATAGCAGAACCGCGGAATTTCGATGCCCGCGACTTCACAGGCCTGGATCAGGGTCATTGCCCCATCCACCTCGACCTCGGTTCCATCGATGATGACTTTGCGCAGATCAGACATGGCGTGCCTTTTTGTTCCCGTCGCGCCGTGTGCCGCATAAGGGGTAGGCGCGTTGAGGGCGTTCTAACCCGCGAGCGCCCCTGACGCCAGTGCGATCCGTAAAAAAGACGGCAATTTGTCACCGCTGACCTGTGGTCAGCGCAGAAGCCAGCCAACGCGCGTATTTGCAGCGATTTGTGCTTGTCCAACAGCGCAATAGCTGGCGGGATCATCGGTTGCGGCCCCCAATGCGGCCAGCTGCGCCCTTGCGATATCTTCCAGCCGCCGCTTTTCGGCGCTGTCGTCGATATAGGCGTCGATCGCTGCCTGACTATAGCCCAGATCGCGGGCCGTTGCGCGCAGCGATTGCAGATAGGTCAGACCCCGAAAGGTCCGCGCGCGGATGCTGTCGCATTTTTCTGCAATCTCGTAAGCCATGCCGACATAAATGATTCCGTCACGCACTGCCGGTTCATCGCGCAGCTGCGATTGCGCCGACAACGTCCCTGCCAGGCTGACCATCGCCAGCAGAATTACCATGATCGCGATTGTTGTTCTTGTCATGTCATGCCTCTTGTCCGGATGCTCGGGGCGGCATCCTTGGCCATCAGATTGCGACGGATGGCGCGTTATTCAATATCAACAGAATGACAGCGGGGATTTTCCGCCCATCACAGGTATCATCGCATGAAAAAAGGTCGCGCCAAGGCACGACCTTTTTCAAAAGCATCACAAATTGTCAGCAGATCGTCAGACCGGGACCAACATCACGCTGATCAAGCTGCCTTGCAGCACTTCGGCATCGGCAGCAGGGCACAAATCCGCCCCCTGCAATGCAACGCCGTGTTTGGCGGTGAAACTGCGCTGGCTGACATCGGTTTCCAATTCGATCCCGTCGCGCTGCGCAATGGCCGACAGCGACCCGCGGCCCAATTCATTGCGGCGTTCGTTCATCGCGGAATCAAGTTCCGCATCATAGCGATAGCGCGCGCAATTCTGTGCCACCTGCGACGCGATGGTCAACGTGGCGTAATATGCAGGCGTCGGCATCATCACCAAGCGTTGCACCGCAGAATCGGTCAGCTCGCGTGTGGGGCCAGAGCCTGTCGTGCAGCCGGCCAGAACGAGCGCCGCACAGATCGCGCCGCCCCGCTTCGTCATTCCGCAGCCAGCCCCGCGATCCGTTTATGTTTGATCCGGTCTTCGATTTCGTCGCGGAAATTCTTGATCAGCCCCTGAATGGGCCAAGCCGCCGCATCGCCAAGCGCACAGATCGTATGGCCTTCAACCTGTTTGGTCACATCGAGCAACATATCTATTTCATCGACTGACGCATTGCCTTCGACCAACCGCGCCATCACACGCATCATCCAGCCGGTGCCTTCGCGGCAGGGCGTACACTGGCCGCAGCTTTCGTGTTTATAGAATTTCGACAGACGCCAGATCGCCTTGATCATATCGGTGGAATTATCCATCACGATCACGGCTGCGGTGCCAAGCGATGATCCTTTTTCCTTCAAAGCATCAAAATCCATGATCGCATCGCGCATGTTTTCACCGCGCACGCACGGCACCGATGACCCACCAGGGATCACCGCCTTAAGGTTGTCCCAGCCACCACGAATGCCGCCGCAATGCTTTTCGATCAGTTCCTCGAAGGGAATCGACATTTCCTCTTCGACGACGCAGGGGTTGTTCACATGGCCCGAAATCGCGAACAGCTTGGTACCCGCGTTGTTGGGGCGGCCAAAGCCGCTGAACCACGCGCCACCCCGCCGCAGGATCGTCGGCACCACGGCGATGGATTCGACATTATTCACAGTGGTCGGGCAGCCATAAAGGCCGGCACCGGCGGGGAATGGCGGTTTCATCCGCGGCATGCCCTTTTTGCCTTCAAGGCTTTCGAGCAGGGCCGTTTCCTCGCCACAGATATAGGCCCCTGCCCCGTGGGTCAGGTAAATTTCAAAATCCCAGCCCGATTTGCAGGCGTTCTTGCCCACAAGCCCTGCGGCGTAAGCTTCGTCAATCGCGGCCTGCAGCGCCTCTTTCTCGCGGATATACTCGCCACGGATGTAGATGTAGCAGGCATGGGCATTCATCGCGAAAGACGCGATCAGGCAACCCTCGACCAGCGTGTGGGGGTCGTGGCGCATGATCTCGCGGTCTTTGCAGGTGCCGGGTTCGGATTCGTCGGCATTAACCACCAGATAGGCGGGGCGACCATCGCTTTCCTTGGGCATGAAGGACCATTTCAGACCAGTCGGAAACCCTGCACCGCCGCGCCCGCGCAGACCGGAGGCTTTCATCTCATTGACGATCCAATCGCGGCCTTTCTTGATGATGTCAGCGGTGCCATCCCAATGGCCACGCGCCTGCGCGCCTTTCAGCGTGCGGTCATGCATCCCGTAAAGGTTGGTGAAAATCCGGTCTTGATCCTTGAGCATCAGTTCTCGCCCTTGTCGTTCCGGCGCATGCGCCAGAGTTGAAACGTCTTCCACAGCGCAAAGCCGAAACCGGCCAGCGCTGCAAGGTCAAATATGGCCCGTGTCCGGTTGGACCAGCCGTATTGCGACCCGATCATCGTGACCAGCACCCACAAACCACCAACCGCAGCAACCGTCAACGCGACGCGTTGTCCGGCCTTCGCCTGATCTGTGTCGCCGTGCCGGGCCATGGTAATCCTTATGCGCTGGCGGCCAGTGTCTTGGCCTGCGCGACCCAGCCATCACGGCTGGCACGGCCTTTGAACCCCTGCAGATTGGCGTCCATCCACGCCAATTCCTCTGGTCCCCAAGACGCGATCTGGTCGAAATGAAAAATCCCCATGCCATGCAGGGTCTGTTCCAGCTTTGGGCCAACGCCGCTCAGCTGGCGCAGGTCGTCAGGCTGGCCGCCACGCGCTGCAGACAGCATTACAGGCTTTGTACCAGCACCGGATGTCGCGGCAGATGCGGCGGGTGCGGCAGGCGCGGGTGCCGCTGCTGGTGCAGGTGCAGGTGCTGCTGCCGGTGCAGCCGCCTCGGGGGCCGCAACGACATCATTGCGCGCCGGACGCCAGCCCAATGCAAGCGCCAGACCCGCGACACCGGCCACGATGATGGCCACGAAAACCGCGCCAACCAGGCCAAGGTCATAAAGCACATAGGCCACACCAAGTGCGACAACAAAGACAAGGCCCGCAATCGCGGCAATCCCCATCCAGATCGGTGCTGTGTTGTTCATCTTTTCAATTCTCCTCTCAGGGGGTTGCCCGTGCAATCAATTCATCGCGGAACCGGTTCTGCATCAAAGGATCACAGCACAACCCGCACTGCAACTTTTACCTGAAATGGTGGCATTGCGTAAATATTTTGTAAGATCCCGTGTCACTGCCCCAATCGGCCCGCAAAGCGCCTAAGTCTTGGGCTGTTTCGGCGCAGGTTTGGCGCGCGGTTTCTTGGTCACGGCCTTTTCGGCGGCTCCGGCCTGTTCGGGGTTGGATTTCGACACCGGCTTGGCCTTGGAGGATGCTTGCGCTTCTTGCTGGGTAACGCCGCTGTCATCGGCTGGCACATCGGCAGATGGTTTGGGGTCTTTGCGCGGCTTTCTGGCGACGGGCGCTTTGGGTTTTGGCGCATCGGTGATCCAAGGGGTCAGCAAAGGCACCTCTGTCCCGTCAATCCGCTTGACCGTGTCGCCAATGTCAACAGCGGCTTGCGCGCTGGCATTGTATTGCGCCTTGCCGGATGTGAAATCCTTGAGCGTGGTCAGCCCGCCCTTCGGCTCGGCGGCGAAACGGCCGTTCTGGGGGCCAGGTGTCGGCACACGACCAGCGGCCAGTTCGTCAATGATCTCGGTCAGCCGTGCGGCGGTCAGGTCTTCGTAATAATCCTTGCCGATCTGGGCCATCGGCGCATTGGCGCAAGAACCGAGGCATTCAACCTCTTCCCACGAAAACTTGCCATCAGCGGACAGGCTATGCGCCTTGGGGGCGATCTTGTCCTTGCACACGCCAATCAGATCCTCGGCACCGCAGATCATGCAAGACAGCGTGCCGCAGACCTGAATATGCGCGACAGACCCAACCGGCTGCAACTGGAACATGAAATAGAATGACGCGACTTCGAGCGCGCGCATATAGGCCATGTCGAGCATATTTGCGACATATTCGATGGCGGGCCGTGTCAGCCAGCCTTCTTGTTCCTGCGCACGCCACAGGATCGGAATAATCGCCGAGGCCTGGCGGCCTTCGGGGAATTTTTTCATCTGCGCCTCGGCCCAGGCCAGATTGGCATCGGTAAAGGCAAAGGTCGCGGGCTGGTCGTGGTAAAGGCGGCGTAGCATCAATTCATCCCGGTCATCATGACAGCGCCAGTGATCGGCGCAAACAAAGCGGCGGAAACGCTCCCGCCAAGGTTCGTCCCACCCATTAGCACAAGCACGCTTGCGGGCAAGCCGATTGACATCACAGGCAGGCCCCTGTGGTGATACGGAACGACCGGCCATCTGACCCGATCTCGCCTCGGCCTTCGGCGCGCAATTCGGTCATGATGCGGGCCATGTCCTGCTGGGACAGGGTCGCGCTGGCCAGTACGGTCTGCGTGTTGGCGCTGGTCAGCTCGCACCCATTGGCGGTGACAGCAGCGATAAAGCGGTCCTTGGACGATCCGGGATTGACCGGGGTCGGCAGTGTTTGCGGCGCAACCCTCGCACTTGGGTATGGCGCGGGCATCACCATCGGATAGGCGCAGGCCGACAGGGCGATAAAGGCGATGAAAGGCAGCTGGCGGATCATGGTGTCATCTTTCAATTAACGGGTCGCGGCGGGCCATGCCTGCATCATTCGGCAAGGACCACGCCATCACGACCGGCCACTTCGGTCAGCCCATAACTCAGCACGGCCACGGATAAAGCAATCCCCGCCACGCCGCCAAAAATGATACCGGCAACAGGCCGCCGAAACCAGCGCGACACGGCCGCCGACAGGAAAAACCCGACAGCCACCGCCGCGCCAAGCACGACCTGTTCCATCGTCATCTGTCGATTTCCCCGAAAACCACGTCCAGCGTGCCGATGATCGCCGCCACATCGGCCAATTGATGGCCAGTGGCGATATGATCCATCGCCTGCAGATGCAGAAAGCCCGGCGCACGCAGTTTGGCGCGATACGGCTTGTTGGTGCCATCGGCCACCAGATAGACGCCGAATTCGCCCTTGGGGGCCTCGACCGCGGCGTAAACTTCGCCCGCGGGGACGTGAAAGCCTTCGGTGTACAGCTTGAAATGATGGATCAAGGCTTCCATGGATGTTTTCATCTCGCCACGGCTGGGCGGGGTCATCTTGCCACGCGCCATCACATCGCCCTTTTCCACCCGCAGCTTGGCGCAGGCCTGACGGATGATATGGGTGGATTGGCGCATTTCCTCCATCCGGCACAGGAACCGGTCGTAACAATCACCGTTCTTGCCGACCGGCACCTGAAATTCGAATTCATCGTAACATTCATAGGGCTGCGCACGGCGCAGATCCCATGCCAGCCCCGACCCGCGCACCATGACGCCGGAAAAGCCCCAATCATGGATATCCTGTTCTGTCACCACGCCGATATCGCAATTGCGCTGTTTGAAGATGCGGTTCTCGGTCAGCAGGCTGTCGATATCATCCAGCACCTTGGGGAAAGTCACGGCCCAAGCGTCGATATCCTCGATCAAGGCATCGGGCAGGTCCTGATGCACACCGCCGGGGCGGAAATAGGCGGCATGCAACCGCGCCCCGCAGGCGCGTTCGTAAAACACCATCAGCTTTTCGCGTTCCTCGAACCCCCACAGCGGCGGGGTCAGCGCGCCCACGTCCATCGCCTGCGTGGTGACATTCATCAAATGGTTCAGAATACGGCCAATTTCGGAATACAGCACGCGGATCAGGCTGGCGCGGCGCGGCACCACAGTGCCGGTCAGCTTTTCAATCGCCAGACACCAGGCATGTTCCTGATTCATCGGCGACACATAATCCAGCCGGTCGAAATAAGGCAGGTTTTGCAGATAGGTCCGGCTTTCCATCAGCTTTTCGGTGCCACGGTGCAAAAGGCCGATATGCGGATCGCAACGTTCGACAATCTCGCCATCAAGCTCCAGCACCAGCCGCAACACGCCGTGCGCCGCAGGGTGCTGGGGGCCGAAGTTGATGTTGAAATTGCGGATCTTCTGTTCGCCGGTCAGCGCGTCGACTGACCCGTCGTCATAGGTGTTCACGCGGATATCGCCGTCCATCATGCTGTCATCCTTACACAATTGTTCTGCCAGTTCGCTGGCAAGGGGCCGACGTTACGCGCGACCCAGTCATATTGTTCAAATAGTAGCTTTTGCGCAGGTGTGCGCAGCTTTTCAAGCATCGCCACCGGCCGGCCATCATGCACCGCCTGTGCGGGGACATCGACAGGCCCGATCCCCAGAAAGGCACAGACCCGCGCCAGACCGTCCGCCGTCAGCAGCGTTTCGGCAAAAGCCACCAGCAGCCGGTCGGCAGGCACCACGCGGCGCAGCTTGCTGATCACGCCAGCATAATCACCGCGCGCGAGGATATGCGTCTCTTGCCCACGGTTCAACATCCGGTACAGGATATTATTTGCCTTTTTTTCGTAAATTTCGTGGCTTTGCCGCTGGCGATGCGCCTGCATCCGGATATGTGACCACAGCCGGTCCAACGGATCGCGGATCAGATAGATCACCTTGGTCAGGGGCGCTGCCGCAACCATCCGGTCCAGCAGCGCGTCAGACAAGGTGGCGTAATTGGGGGTCATATCGGCATAGATCCGCGCCACACCCCGCCCCTGTGTCAGCCATGCCAGATAGGCCGTATCATCATTGCGGTCACCGGCGACAACATCCATCAACGCCGCCATATCCGCGATCCGCCGGTCAAGGTTGCGGATCTGCCAGCCGCGATCTGCAGCTTCGGCCAGTACTTTGGCGGCGCGCAATTCGTTCAGCCGCAAGTCGAAAGCGGCCAGTTGCTTGTCACGCTCGGGGGTGGTGAATGTGTCCCAATAATGCGCCTCTTTCACTGCGGGCAGCGCGCAATCGGGATGATCGTGCAGCAAACGGTAAAACCACGACGTCCCCGCCTTGGTCGCACCGACGCAGTAAAGAACGGCAGGCTCGGTCACTTGCCTTCGGCCTTTGCCTTGTCATCGCCGGGCAGGACGTATTTGGCCCCTTCCCATGGCGACATGAAATCGAACTGGCGGTATTCCTGCACAAGGCTGACCGGTTCATAGACGACGCGTTTCTGCACCTCGTCATAGCGGACCTCGGTATAGCCGGTGGTCGGGAAATCCTTGCGCAACGGATGCCCGCGAAAGCCGTAATCGGTCAGGATGCGGCGCAGGTCGGGATGGCCGGTAAACAAGATGCCGAACATGTCGAAGACTTCACGCTCGAACCAATTGGCCGACGGATGCACCACGATGATGGATGGCATCATATCGTCGTCACGGATCTGGACCCGCACACGGATACGCTGGTTCTGATACATGCTCAGGAAATGATAGATCATGTCGAACCGCTTGGCGCGGCTGGGGTAATCCACCGCCGTGATATCCACCAGCGAGGTGAACAGGCAATTCGCATCCGTTTTCAGGAATTCCACGAAACTGACCAATGACGACGGTGCGACCGTCACGGTCAATTCGCCATGGGTGACATCCCAGGACTGAACGCAATCAATACGCTTGAGGTCCAGATGCGCGCCCAATTCTTGCAAGGCTTCAGTCATGTGTCGTTCCTTTAGCGCGTGATGGTGCCGGTGCGGCGCATTTTACGCTGCAATTGCATGATGCCGTACAGCAGCGCCTCTGCCGTGGGCGGACAGCCAGGGACATAGATATCCACCGGCACGATCCGGTCACAGCCGCGCACCACCGAATAGCTGTAATGGTAATACCCGCCGCCATTGGCACAGGACCCCATCGAGATCACATAACGCGGCTCTGGCATCTGGTCGTAAACCTTGCGCAAAGCGGGGGCCATTTTATTGGTCAACGTGCCAGCAACGATCATCAGATCCGACTGGCGCGGGGAGGCGCGCGGGGCCGTCCCGAACCGTTCCAGATCATAGCGCGGCATCGACGTATGCATCATTTCCACCGCACAACAGGCCAGACCAAAGGTCATCCAGTGCAGGCTGCCGGTGCGCGCCCAGTTGATCACGTCTGCGGTCGAGGTGACAAGAAACCCCTTGTCCTGCAGTTCCGCGTTCAGCAATTGCGCGCCATGTTCCTTGTCGGCGCCTACGGCCGTTCCGGTCATCACTCCCATTCGAGCGCCCCTTTCTTCCATTCATAGGCAAAGCCGATCGTCAGCACGCCCAGAAAAATCATCATCGACCAAAACGCCGTCATGCTGATGTCACCAAAAGCCACGGCCCAAGGAAACAGGAACGCGACTTCAAGATCGAAGATGATGAACAGGATCGACACCAGATAAAACCGGACATCGAATTTCATCCGCGCATCGTCAAAGGCGTTGAACCCACATTCATAGGCCGACACTTTTTCAGGGTCGGGGTTGCGCACAGCAATCACAGCTGCCGCAATGATCAAGAGCAGGCCCAGCGCGATGGCAAGGCCCAGAAAAATCATGATCGGCAAATAGTTGGACACGATATCAGGCAAGATGCGTTCCTTTCAAAAAAGCGCGCAGTCCGGCGCGCCCTTTAGTGGCTTGCCCCCACATACCGCCGCACCCTGCAAGGGTCAACCGAATGCGGTGTCGCAGCGGCGCGACACCGCCTCTTTGCGCTGCTCTGGCACAGCTGCAAATGGGTCGCATTTTATGCATCGCGGGTGACGTTGCGGCCTCAGGCAGATCCGGGCCAATTTGGTACCCGTTTGCCGAAAAAAGCGGCAATGCCTTCGGCCGCCTCGGCCCCATCCCAGCAGGCGAGCAGCGCATCGACAGAGCGCGCGATAATGGCCTCGTCAATCACCGGACCCAGCGACCGGGCATAGGCTTTGGCCGCCGCCACCGCCTCTGGCCCGCAGGACAGATAGGGCGCAACCTCGGCGGCGATAGCGTCATCGAGCGCGTCAGCAGGCACCGCGCGTGCCAGAACATCCAGCGCCACAGCCTCATCCGCGCCGAATACACGCCCGGACATAAAAACACGCCGCGCCTTGGCCGCGCCGATCCGCGCCAGCACATAGGGGCCAATGGTCGCGGGAATGAGGCCCAGCCGCGTTTCGGTCAGCCCGAACTTGGCCGTCTGCACGCCGATGGCCACATCACAAACGCAGGCCAGCCCGACCCCGCCACCAAAGGCATTGCCCTGAATGCGTCCGATCAAAGGCTGCGGCAAGCTGTTCAGCGCCCCCAGCATCTGTGCCAGCGACGTGGCCGCCGCGCGCCGCGTGGCGCGATCCGCTGCCATCTGGTCACGCATCCAGCCCAGATCGCCACCTGCACAAAACGTAGGCCCCGCAGCCGCCAGCACGACAACACGGATGCGCCGGTCCGCTGCAATCCGCGCGGTGGCCTGCGTCAGCGCGTCAATCATCGCCTGCGACAGCGCATTGTGTTTGTCCGCGCGCGCCAGCGTCAGCGTCGCCACCCCGCGCCCGTCCACCACCAGATCAATCATCGCATTCTCCTTGCCAGTGCCGCAGCCTCTGCAATGACATCTGTATCAATGCCGGTCTGAAACCCCGCGCCATGCAACAGCGCCAGCACCTTTTCTGTCGCCACATTGCCGGGCGCACCGGGCGCATAGGGACACCCGCCAAGCCCGCCCACCGCCGAATCAAACGCGCGCAGGCCCTTGCCAAGTGCCGTTTCGATATTGGCCAGCGCCTGCCCGCCCGTGTCATGGAAATGGCCCGCCAGTTGATCGGCGGGCGCAATCTCCAGCACCGCATCCAGCATCGCCGCGACCGTCTCTGGCGTGGCTTTGCCGATGGTGTCGCCCAGCGACACAGGCATCGGGGCCAGCGCGCGTACCATCGCCGCGACCTTGGCCACGGCGTCGGGGGCGACAGGCCCGTCAAAGGGGCAATCGGTTACGCAGGAAATATAGCCGCGCAAGCCTACCCCCGCCGCCTGCGCCGCTGCGACCACCGGGACAAGCCGCTCGACCGATTCCGCGACCGAGCAATTCAGGTTGCTGCGCGAAAACCCCTCGGAGGCAGCCACAAAAACGGCGACCTCATAGACCACCCCCGGCACACGCGCGGCGATAAACCCGTCCCAACCGCGCAGATTGGGCACCAGTACCGCGTAACGCACCCCCGCCACCGGCGCTATTCCTGCCATGACCTGCGGCGTGTCGGCCATCTGCGGCACCCATTTCGGGCTGACAAAACTGCCGATCTCGATATCGCGCAGCCCCGACCGGCCCAAAAGGTCAATCAGCGCCACTTTCTCGGCCACCGGAATGATGCGCTTTTCGGTCTGCAACCCGTCACGCGGGCCGACTTCATGCAGCCTCACAAATGTCATCGCTACCCCCATCGTTCGAGCCCAAATATCCCGGGGGAGCACCGGATCGGGTCCGGGGCCTGCCCCGGATCGGGTCCGGGGCGGGGGCAGCGCCCCCTGCCTCAGATCGGCGCAAGGGCCACCATCAGATCGCCTGCCGCGACCTGATCCCCCGGCTCTGCACACATGCTGGCAACGACACCATCGCGCGGCGCGCGCAGCACATGTTCCATCTTCATCGCCTCCAGCACGATCAGGCGCGCCCCTTGGACAACATGATCGCCCTCCTGCACCGCGACCTCGCGCACCAACCCCGGCATGGGTGCCAGCACCACGTCACCACCGGCGATATCGGACCCGCGCGCCAGCGGATCGACAATGCTAAACGTCACCGTCTGCGCGCCAAACACGCTGACCTGCCGCACCCCGTGCCGCAGCGCCCGCGCGCCCCAATCGGCCCCGTGCCGCCGCAGGCTGACCTGCGCCCCTGCCACATCAGCGGTGATCTGATCGGGGCCAAGCACCTGCAAGCTGACCTCATGCACCACGTCACCCTGCCCCAGCACGATCCGCCGCACCAGCGGCTGCCACAGCGTGAATCCCACCAGCGGGCCTGCGGCAATATCCGCCGCAACCACCGCCGCGATGGCGATCATCTGCGCATCCGGCACAGGCGCGGCACAGAGCCTGCCCTGCCCGCGCGCGATCAGGCCAGTGTCGACCACGCCCGCGACAAAATCTGCATCCCGTGCCAGCAGACGCAGAAAATCAAGGTTCGTGACACTCCCCGCCACTTCGGTTGCATCCAATGCGGCCTGCAGCTTGCGCAAAGCGGTGGCACGGTCCGGCCCCTGCACCGTGACCTTGGCGATCATCGGATCGTACCACGGCGCAATTTCGGACCCGGCCACCACACCACTGTCAATCCGCGCATCGCTCGGAAACGCCAGATGGTCGAGCCTGCCTGTCGCCGGCAAAAACCCTGCTGGCACATCTTCGGCATAAAGCCGCGCCTCGAAGGCATGGCCATTGATCCTCAACTGATCCTGCCGCATCGGCAGCGGTTCACCCGCCGCCACGCGCAATTGCCATGCCACCAGATCGACGCCCGTAATGGCCTCGGTGACGGGGTGTTCCACCTGCAAGCGCGTGTTCATTTCCATGAACCAAAACCCGTCGGGGCGCAGACCGCCCGCGCCATCGACGATGAATTCCACAGTCCCCGCACCGGCATAGCCGATGGCCTTGGCCGCCGTCACCGCCGCCTGCCCCATGGCGTCGCGCAGCGCCACCGTCATGCCGGGGGCTGGCGCTTCCTCGATCACCTTTTGGTGGCGGCGTTGCAGCGAACAATCGCGCTCGAACAGATGCACCGCGTCTGTGCCGTCACCGAAGACCTGCACCTCGATATGGCGGGGCGTCGTGATATATTTCTCTATCAACACGGCAGGATTGCCAAAGGCGTTGCGGGCCTCGGCTTGGGCAGAGGCCAGATGTTCCGCAAACTGGGCAGGCCCATCAACAAGCCGCATTCCCTTGCCACCGCCGCCCGCCACGGCCTTGATCAGCACCGGATAGCCGATTTTCGCGGCCTCACGTGCCAGAAACGCCCCATCCTGATCCGCGCCGTGATAGCCCGGCACCACCGGCACGCCCGCCTTGACCATCAGCGCCTTGGCCGCATCCTTCAGCCCCATCGCGCGGATCGCCTGCGCTGACGGCCCGATAAACACCAGCCCCGCCTGCGTGACCTGTTCCACGAAATCGGGGTTTTCCGACAAAAAGCCATAGCCCGGGTGGATCGCTTGCGCGCCCGTATCCAGCGCCGCCTGCACGATCAGATCACCGCGCAGGTAACTATCAGCGGCAGGCGCAGGGCCAAGCCTGACCGCCTGATCCGCCTGCTGCACATGCAGCGCACCGGCATCGGCATCCGAATAGACCGCGACCGTGCGCACACCCATCGCGCGGGCGGTGCGGATGATCCGGCAAGCAATCTCGCCCCTGTTGGCGATCAGGATCTTGGTGAACATCACATCCGGAACACGCCGAAGCGTGTCTCCTCTATGGGCGCATTGCAGGCGGCGGCCAGCGACAGTGCCAGCACCTCGCGCGATTTGCGCGGGTCGATGATACCGTCGTCCCAAAGCCGGGCAGAGGCATAAAGCGGGTGTGACTGTTCGGTGAACATATCAATGGTAGGTTGCTTGAACGCCACTTCATCCTGCGCCGACCACGCACCGCCCGCGCGTTCGATCGCGTCGCGTTTGACCGTGGCCAGCACCCCTGCCGCCTGTTCGCCGCCCATGACGCTGATCCGGCTGGTCGGCCATGACCACATGAAATGCGGCCCATAAGCCCTTCCTGCCATGCCATAATTCCCCGCGCCGAACGATCCGCCGACGACCATCGTGATCTTGGGTACCTTCGTTGTGGCCACCGCTGTGACCATCTTGGCACCATGCCGCGCGATGCCTTCGTTTTCGTATTTCTGGCCCACCATGAAGCCGGTGATGTTTTGCAAGAACACCAAAGGGATGCGCCGCTGGCTGCACAGCTCCACGAAATGCGCGCCCTTTTGCGCGCTTTCCGAAAACAGCACCCCGTTATTCGCGACGATCCCGCAGGGCCAGCCGTCGATATGGGCAAAGCCCGTGACCAGCGTTTCGCCGAACCGCGCCTTGAATTCGTCAAAGCGCGATCCGTCCACGATGCGGCGGATCACCTCGCGGATGTCGTAAGGCGTGCGCAGATCGGCGGGGATCGCGTCGAATAGGCTCGCGGGATCAAGTGCCGGAGGTTCGGATGCCAAGCGATTGACATTGCATGTATTCCGCATTGCACAGGACGCAACCGCCTGCCGTGCCAGCGCCAGCGCATGGGCGTCATCCTCGGCCAGATAATCGGCGACGCCGGACAGGCGGGTATGCACATCGCCGCCGCCCAAAGCCTCGGCTGTCACCACCTCGCCTGTTGCGGCCTTGACCAAGGGCGGGCCTGCCAGAAAGATCGTGCCTTGACCCTTCACAATGATCGACACATCGGCCATGGCAGGAACGTAAGCGCCGCCCGCCGTACAGGACCCCATGACCACGGCGATCTGGGGGATACCCAGTGCGGACATCTGCGCTTGGTTATAAAAGATGCGCCCGAAATGGTCGCGGTCGGGGAATACCTCGTCCTGATTGGGCAGGTTCGCACCGCCGCTATCGACCAGATAGACGCACGGCAGGCGGCAGGCTTGGGCAATCTCTTGCGCGCGCAGGTGCTTTTTGACGGTCATCGGGTAATAGGTGCCGCCCTTGACGGTGGCGTCGTTGCACACGACCATGACCTGCACACCGCCAACAAGCCCCACGCCCGCGATCACGCCAGCGCAAGGGGCGGCCCCGTTATAAAGCCCATGCGCCGCTGTTGCCCCAACCTCAAGAAACGGCGAGCCGGGGTCGAGCAGCCCCGCCACACGGTCGCGGGGCAGCATCTTGCCACGGGCCAGATGGCGGTCGCGCGCGATCTGCCCGCCGCCCAAGGCTGCGGCGGCTGCGGCATCACGCACTTGTGCAAGGGCCGCTTCGTGCAAGGCGCGATCACTCATATGGCGGGTCCTTGTGGTGGCGGCAGCGCCTCTCCGCGCGGGCCGGCATAGAAGGTCGTGGTCAGCCCATTGGGATTGGCGCAGTTGATGACCAAACGGATCGCCGGATCGGGATGAATGGTGGCGGCGCAATCGGTCAGCGCCGCACCATTACCCGCCATGGCGACATAGCTGGCGGCGTAGCGGGTGATGATCTCCGTCTCGGACGGCACCTGCCCCATGCGATAGCCGATGATGCCCGCCACCACGACCAGCCCCGCAACGGGGATGAAAAACATCCAGCGGGTCATGCTATGGCGTTCAGCGATGTGCGCGCTGCCATCCTCATCCCATCGCCCCCATCAATTCACGGCCGACCAGCATCCGGCGGATTTCGGATGTGCCGGCGCCGATTTCCATCAGCTTGGCGTCACGGAACAGCCGCGCGACAGGGGCGTCGGCCAGAAAGCCTGCACCGCCCATCGCCTGCACGGCCTGATGCGCCTGTTTCATCGCCTCCTCGGAGGCATAAAGACAGCAGGCCGCCGCATCCTGACGGGTGACAGTGCCACGGTCGCAGGCCGCAGCCACCGCATAGACATAGGCGCGCGCGGAATTCATCGCCGTATACATATCCGCGATCTTGCCCTGCATCAGTTGGAAATTGCCGATGGGTTGGCCGAATTGCTTGCGCGACGCCAGATAGGGCATGATTTCATCCAGACAGGCGGCCATAATCCCCAGACCGATCCCCGCCAGCACGACGCGTTCGTAATCCAGCCCCGACATCAAAACCGCAACGCCGCGCCCTTCCGCGCCCAGCACGTTGTCGAACGGGACCGCGACATCGTCGAAAATCAACTCGGCGGTGTTGGACCCACGCATCCCCAGCTTGTCGAAATGGGGGGACGTGCTGAAGCCGGTCATTTCCTTTTCGATCAGAAAGGCGGTGATGCCTTTGGACCCGGCCTCGGGGTCGGTCTTGGCATAGACCACCAGCGTGTCGGCGTCCGGCCCGTTGGTGATCCAGTATTTGTTGCCGTTCAGGCGGTAATGATCGTTGCGCTTTTCCGCGCGCAGCGCCATCGACACCACGTCGGACCCTGCCCCGGCCTCGGACATGGCCAAGGCACCCACATGATCGCCCGAAATCAGGCGCGGCAGGTATTTCGCCTTTTGCGCCTCGGTCCCGTTCAGCTTGATCTGGTTGACGCACAGGTTGGAATGCGCGCCGTAAGACAGGCTGACCGAGGCGCTGGCGCGCGCGATTTCTTCGATCGCGACCGTATGGGCCAGATAGGACATGCCCGCGCCGCCGTAAGATTCGTCCACCGTCACACCCAGCAACCCCAGATCGCCCATTTCGCGCCAGAGCGCGGCAGGAAACAGGTTGTCACGGTCGATCTGTGCGGCCATCGGTTTGACACGGGTCTGCGCCCAGTCATGGACCATGTCGCGCAGGGCGTTCACATCCTCGCCCAGATCAAAGCTCATGGAGGCGTGAAACATTGGCCTGCTCCTACGGTTAATTGAACGCTTGTTCATTTGTAGGCATGACAAACCCGCCCTGTCGAGTCATTTCTGCACGATTTATAGGCACTAGCCGATAAGCCGCGCCACGACGGCAGGCAGGTCCGCGAAATCGTCGATGGTGGCGTCAGCCTCTAGCGCCAGAACGCTGTCGCGCCCCGGCCCGAAGGTCACCAGCACCGATGGCACCCCCGCATTGCGCGCGGTGTCGCGGTCGGTGATCGTATCGCCCACCAGCAAGGATCGCGCGGGGTCGCCACCTGCGCGCAAAACCGCCTCGATATGATGCGCGGGGTCGGGTTTGCGCACCTTCAGCGTATCGGCCCCGATCAAGGACGCGAAATGGTCGCGCACCCCAAGGCTGCGCATCAGGGTTTCGGCCAAGGCGGCAGGTTTGTTGGTGGCGATCCCCACGGCGTAACCGCTGGATTTCAGGGCCATCACGGCCTCCATCGCGCCCGGATACAGCACGGTGTGGATGTCGATCGCCTGCGCATAGGCTGCCAGCAGCAGGGGATATTGGCGGTCAACCTCGGCCTCGTCGATGCCTTGCAGGCGCGAAAACCCCAGCCGCAGCATCGCCCGCCCGCCACATAGGGCGGTTGCGGCATCGGTCGCGGGGTCAAGCATGTCACCCAGCCCCAGATCGCGGAAACAGGCATTGGCGGCGGCGATCAGGTCGCCGCTGGTATCGGCCAAGGTGCCGTCGAGGTCGAAAATCACACTGCGCATGGGCGGCCTTTCTGTGCTGCGGTGCCGCCATCTGTAACGCGCTGTAAACTGATGTGAAGCCCCCGCCCTTGTGATAATCGAAAAGGCCAGTAGAACGCAGGCAACAATGAATGGGGCAAAGATGGCAAACGCAGTGATTATCCTTGGCGCGGGGCTTGGCACGCGGATGAATTCGGACCTGCCCAAGGTGTTGCACCCGATCGCGGGCGCGCCGATGCTGGTGCATGCGATGCAGGCCGCGATGGTGCTGGACCCTGCGCGCCGCCTGGTTGTGGCCGGATATGAGGCCGCGCAGGTCGAAAAAGCCGCTTTGGCCCATGATCCCGATGTGACGGTCGTGGTGCAGGCCGAACAGCTGGGCACTGGCCATGCGGTGGCGCAGGCGCAAGCGGCGCTGGCCGATTTTGTCGGCGATGCGCTGGTGCTTTATGGTGACACGCCCTTCATCCGCCCCGATACGCTGGAGGCGATGATGGAGGCCCGCCAGACCCATGATATCGTGGTCTTGGGGTTCGAGGTCGAAGACCCTGCCCGCTATGGACGCCTGATCCTGACGGACGGCCAGCTTGACCGGATCGTCGAATATAAGGATGCGACAGAGGCAGAACGCGCCGTGACCCTGTGCAATTCGGGTGTCATCGCCGCCGATGCTGCGACCTTGTTCGATCTGGTCGCCGCTATCGGCAACGACAATGCGGCGGGCGAATATTACCTGACCGACATCATCGCCATCGCGCGGGCGCGCGGATTGACCGCCACCGTCGTCGAATGTGCCGAGGCTGAAACCTTAGGCATCAATTCGCGGTTCGAGCTGGCACAGGCCGAAGCCCTGTTCCAGAATGGCGCGCGGATGACAGCCCTTGACGATGGCGTGACGCTGATCGCGCCTGAAACCGTCTATTTTGCCTATGACACCGTGATCGGGCGCGATGCGGTGATTGAACCCAATGTCGTCTTCGGCCCCGGTGTGACGGTCGAATCCGGCGCCACCATTCGCGCCTTTTCGCATCTCGAAGGTTGCCATGTGTCGCGCGGTGCAATTGTCGGCCCTTATGCCCGCCTGCGCCCCGGTGCGGAACTGGCCGAAAACACCCGTGTAGGCAACTTTGTCGAGGTCAAGAATGCCGTGATTGCCGAAGGTGCCAAGGTCAACCACCTGTCTTATATCGGCGATGCCGATATCGGGCCGCGCAGCAATATCGGCGCAGGCACGATCACCTGCAATTATGACGGCGTGTCCAAGCACCATACCACGATTGGCGCGGATGTGTTCATTGGGTCCAACACGATGCTGGTCGCCCCCGTCAGCGTGGGCGATGCGGCGATGACGGCCAGCGGGTCGGTCATCACCCGCGATGTGCCAGCGGGCGATCTGGCCGTCGCGCGGGCGCGGCAGGACAACAAGACAGGGTTTGCGGTGCGGCTGTTCGACAAGCTGCGCGCGCAAAAGGCGAAGGGTCAGTAAATATGTGCGGTATCGTTGGCGTTCTGGGCAATCACGAAGCCGCCCCCCTGCTGGTCGAGGCGCTGAAACGGCTGGAATATCGCGGCTATGACAGCGCGGGCATTGCCACGATCAACGGCGATGTGCTGGACCGCAGGCGGGCGGTCGGCAAGCTGGTGAACCTGTCGGACCTGCTGGTGCATGACCCGCTCGCAGGCAAGGCGGGCATCGGCCATACCCGCTGGGCCACGCATGGCGTGCCGAACGCGGGCAATGCGCATCCGCACAGATCCGGCGGTGTCGCGGTCGTGCATAACGGGATCATCGAGAATTTCCGCGAATTGCGCGCCGATCTGGCCGCCCTTGGCATCGCGCATGAAACCGATACCGATACCGAAACCGTGGCCTTGCTGGCCAATCATTACATCACTGAGGGCCTGTCACCGCGCGACGCGGCACAAGCGACCATCGCCCGCCTGCACGGGGCCTATGCGCTGTGTTTCCTGTTCGAAGGGCATGACGACCTGCTGATCGCCGCGCGCAAAGGGTCGCCTTTGGCCATCGGGCATGGCAACGGCGAGATGTTCGTCGGCTCGGATGCCATCGCCCTTGCGCCGATGACCGACCGGATCACCTATCTGGACGAAGGCGATTGGGCGATCATCACGCGCAATTCCCTGGAAATCCGCGATGCGGCGGGCAATCTTGCCAACCGCGATCTGCGCCAGATCCATATCGACGCCGCACAGGTCGACAAGGGCGGCTATAAACATTTCATGGCCAAGGAAATCGCCGAACAGCCGCAAGTGCTGCAAGGCGCGTTGAACCATTACATCAACGCGGGTGCGACGGCGATGACGCTGCCCGATGGCTTGGACTTTACGCAGGTCAACCGCCTGACCATGGTCGCCTGCGGCACGGCATTTTACGCCTGCATGGTGGCGAAATACTGGTTCGAACAACTGGCGGGCCTTCCGGTCGAGGTCGATGTCGCATCCGAATTCCGCTATCGCGAACCGCCCGTGACCGACGGCACCATGGCGATTTTCGTCAGCCAATCGGGCGAGACGGCGGATACTTTGGCCGCCCTGCGCTACATGGCGGGCAAGGCCATGCAGATCGTGTCGGTCGTCAATGTCCCCGAAAGCAGCATCGCGCGCGAAAGCGATATCGCGCTGCCGATCCTTGCAGGGGTGGAAATCGGCGTCGCATCGACCAAGGCGTTCACCTGCCAGCTGACGACGCTGGCCGCACTGGTGCTGCATGCCGCGCGCCAGCGAGGCCGGATTGATGATGCCGCCCTTGCGGGCAAACTGGCCGCCCTGCGCGCTTTGCCGGGGTTGATGAATACCGCGCTGGGGATCGAGGATCGCACCATCGCGCTGTCCCGCGATCTGGCCGAGGCGCGCGATATCCTGTTTCTGGGGCGCGGGGCGATGTATCCGCTGGCCCTTGAGGGCGCGTTAAAACTAAAAGAAATTAGCTATATACACGCCGAAGCTTATGCATCAGGCGAGCTGAAACACGGCCCCATCGCGCTGGTCGATCCGCATGTGCCGGTGATCGTCATGGCCCCGCGCGATGCCTTGTTCGAAAAAACCGTGTCAAACATGCAAGAGGTCATGGCGCGCGGCGGCAAGGTGTTGTTGATCACCGACAGCCAAGGCGCGGCAGAGGCCGGCGATGGTGTCTGGCAGGTGCTGCTTATGCCGGTCGTCGATCCGTTTCTGGCGCCGATCCTTTACGCGCTGCCTGCGCAACTTCTGGCCTATCACACGGCGATCGCCAAGGGGACCGATGTGGACCAGCCCCGCAATCTTGCGAAATCGGTGACAGTGGAATGATGGATGAACATGGCACGACAGACGCTCTGGCGGATCACGCGGGTATGACATTGGATGATGCATTGGCCACCCTTGGCAGCGACCCCGCGAAAGCCGCCGAAATGGCGCGCCATCACAAGGTGGACCGCGCCTATCTGGGTGTGACACCCCCCGCGATTGAGGCTGTCGCCAAAGGCTGGCGCGAAGCGCTGGATCTGGAGGCGCGGCTGGCGCTGGCAGCGGCACTTTGGGCCAGCGATGTGCATGAAGGCCGGATCGCCGCGGCGAAACTGCTGACACAGGCGCGGATCAGGCCCGATGACAGCGCCGCTTGGGATATGATCACCGCTTGGGTGCCTGCATGCGACGGTGCCGCGATTGCCGATCAAGTCGCCATCGCGGGGCAGAAACGGCTGGTGGCGGACCCTGCCCGCTTTGACGTGCTGGCGGATTGGGTCGCGTCGGACCATCTGTGGACGAAGGCCGCGGTGCTGGGCTTTACCCTGCCATGGACCAAGCAGACCCATCCCAAACCCGCCGATCTGGCGCTGCGTGATCGCGCGCTGGATTGGGCGGGCACACTTGCCGGTGATCCTCACAAGGTGATCCAGACCGCATTGGTCAGCTGGCTGGCCAGCCTTGCCAAACATGATCCGGCCAGCGCATCGGGTTTTGTTGACCGGCACGGGGCGGCGATGAAATCCTATGCGCTCAAATCCGCGCGGCACCGGCTGGGCTGATCAGCGCAGCAGGGTCAGTGCGACCAGACCGGTCAGCGGCGCCGCGATCAGGCGCATCGCGGCAAGGCTGATCTGGCTGCCCGATCCCGCCACCCCGCCCGAGGGGCGCAGTTCGGCATTGATCACGCGGCCTTGGTACCTGATGCGGCCCTGGGTCACTTGCGTCACCAGCGGCGTTTTCACCCAGATCCCCGGATCAGCGGGCGCGCCAAGCGTGGCAATTGTGGTGCCGATCGCGGTGCCACCGGCCACCACCTGCGTCGCCGCCTGTCGCGCGGCGGCGGTGGTGGTGTCAAAATCGTCTACATTGCGCGCACTGCGGGGCGGGGCCGCTGGCAGGTTTGTCGCAATTTCCGCCGTGGCGGGTGTATCGGCGACAGGCATCGCGCAGGCGGCGAGTATCATCAAGGACAGGATCAAGATGCATTTCATCCCCCGACGCTATTGTGCGCAATGACCGCGCACAACCGGGCCGATCACGCTTGCGCAAGGTGACGCCCATCTTTAGCTTATCCGCATGATGACACCTTTGATTGACCCATTCGCCCGCGCCATTTCGTATTTGCGGGTCTCGGTGACGGACCGCTGCGATTTTCGCTGTGTCTATTGCATGTCCGAAAACATGACGTTTTTGCCCAAAAAGGACCTGCTGACGCTGGAAGAACTGGACCGGCTGTGTTCGGCCTTCGTGCGGCTGGGTGTGAAAAAGCTGCGCATTACGGGGGGTGAACCCTTGGTGCGGCGCGACATCCTGACCTTTTTCAACGCGATGGGCCGGCATCTGGACAGCGGCGCATTGGAAGAACTGACGCTGACCACCAACGGCAGCCAGTTGGAAAAATATGCAGCCGACCTTTATGCCGCCGGTGTGCGGCGGATCAACGTCTCGCTCGATACGCTGGACGAGGCGAAATTCGCGCAGATCACCCGCTGGGGGAAGCTGCCACAGGTGCTGCGCGGGATCGACGCGGCACAGGCGGCGGGGCTGCGGGTCAAGATCAACACCGTGGCGCTGAAAGGTTTTAACGAAGAGGAACTGTTCACCCTGACCGATTGGTGTGCGGCCCGCGACATGGACCTGACCTTTATCGAGGTCATGCCGATGGGCGATATCGGCAACGAGGACCGGATCGACCAATATTGGTCACTGAACGATCTGCGCGCGCGGCTTGCGGCACGCGGCACGCTGACCGACCTGCCCGACCGCACCGGCGGGCCTGCGCGTTATCTGCGCGTCGATGCGACGGGCCAGAAAATCGGGTTGATCACACCGCTAAGCCATAATTTCTGCGAAAGCTGCAACCGTGTGCGGATCACTTGTACCGGCGAGATTTACACCTGTCTGGGGCAAGAAGGCCATTCCGACCTGCGCGCACCCCTGCGCGGGTCAGAGGCGGATCAGGATCTGGAAAACGCGATCCGTGCCGCGATTGCGCTGAAACCCAAAGGCCATGATTTCGACTATTCGCGCCAAAAGGTCGATGGTCAGGTCAGCCGCCACATGAGCCATACCGGCGGCTGACACGGGTCACACCGGCGGTGATGCTTCGGGCTTGCGGGCGATGAAATCAATCAGCGCAGCAGGCCCAACATGGCCAGAGCCCGCCTGCTGGACCCTTTCATAAGACGCACAACGTTCAACATGCCAGCCCGCGAAGGCAGCGCGCAGCATGTCTTCGGTATACATGTTTTCCACAAAAGGCGGCCCACCGGTGCCGCGCCCGACCTGTTCGGGGCGATAGCCATGCAGCACCAACCGCCCGCCGGGGCGCAAGGCGCGGGCCATGTCGGCGAATTGGCGCGCGCGCAGATCGGGCTCGGCAAACTGGATGAAAATCGCGGCGATCATGTCGAATGGCTGCGCCCAGTCCCAATCGTCCCAACCCGCGACATGGGTCTGCACTGCGACTGCGCTACGATCTGCCAGCGCCTGCGCGCGCGAAACGGCGGTCGGGGCCAGATCAAAGGCTGTCACCTGCATCCCCAACACAGCCAGATGCACTGCATTGCGCCCTTCGCCATCGGCCACGCAAAGCACGCTTTGCCCCGGCAGGGCCAGCCAGGGGTTATCCGCCAGCACCGCCGCAGGGGCAGTGCCGAACAGGTAATCATCGCTGGCGCTGTAACGGTCTTCCCACATCAGGCGGCAGGCATGCGTTGTTCAACGATACCCGCCCACCACGAACAGCCAGCCGGAATAGCATCATCATTGAAATTGTATTCGGGGTGGTGGACAGACGCCCCGTCACCATTGCCCACAAGGATATAGGCGCCGGGCCGTTCTTCGAGCATGAAGGCGAAATCCTCGCCACCCATGATCAAGGGCGCATCGGTGCAATCGCCCGCGACCGAACGCGCCACATCAGCGGCAAAGGCGGTCTGGTCCACATGGTTGACCATGCACGGATAGCCCCGGTGATAGCTCACCTCGGCCACGGCACCGAATGCACCCGCCGTGCCGGTGCTGATCGCGCGCAGCCGCGCCTCGGCCAGATCGCGCATATCCTTGGACATGGTGCGCACGGTGCCTTTCATATGCACCCGCTGTGCAATGACGTTGAACGCCTTGGACGAAGATTCAATTGCCGTGACCGACACGACGACCTGATCCACGGGGTCGGCATTGCGGCTGGCGATGGATTGCAGCGCGGTGATCACATGCGCCGCGACCAGCGTGCTGTCCACGGTTTCCTGCGGTTTGGCGGCATGGCCGCCCTTGCCTTCGATCACGATCTCGAACTGGTCGGTCGCGGCAAAAAACGCGCCCGGACGGATCGAAAAGCTGCCCACCGGACGGCCTGGCCAATTATGCATGCCGTAAACTTCGCTGATGTTCCAGCGGTCCATCATGCCATCGGCGCACATCTCGCGGCCACCGCCGCCGCCTTCCTCGGCGGGCTGAAAAATCACGACGACCTGTCCATCAAAATTACGCGTCTCGGACAGGTATTTCGCGGCCCCCAGCAGCATCGCGGTATGCCCGTCATGGCCGCAAGCATGCATCGCGCCGGGTGTTTTGGAGGCATAGGGCAGCCCTGTCGCCTCTTGGATCGGCAGCGCGTCCATATCGGCGCGCAGCCCGATCACCTTGCCCGCTGTATCCGTTTTGCCCTTGATGACGCCGACAACGCCGGTGCGCCCGATGCCGGTGACCACCTCGTCACAGCCAAATTCCCGCAGCTTGTCGGCGACCAATGCGGATGTGCGATGCGTGTCGAACAGGATTTCGGGGTTTTCATGTAGGTCACGCCGCCATGCGGTGATTTCGGGCAGCAATTCGGCAAAGCGGTTCTTGACGGGCATCATCTTCTCCAAAATTTTATCCGGCCTGCGAACGCGCGCATGGGGCGGGTCGGCACGATCTGCCATACAGGGGGCGGTGGTGCCATCTTTGCCGGAATTGGCGCTATGTGCAACGTCACCTTTGCCGCAGCCCGCAGCAAGATCAGGGGTTTGTGATCAGCGCCTGATTGACATAGCTGACAGAAATAATCAGATACAAGCGGTGATCAACGAGTATCTGCCATGGCAAAAACCCCGTCCCCCTGTATCAGCGTGTGCAAGTTCCGGCGCGAAGGCCATTGCATCGGCTGTTCGATGACCAAGGCGCAGAAATCCATGTTCAAGGCGCTGAAAAAACCCGCCCATCAATCGGCCTTTGTCACCATGCTGATGGCGCAACAGGCGGTGATGGGCAAGTTCAGCCATTGGCAGCGCGCCTATGAAAAAAAATGCGCCAAGAAAGGCGCATCTTTTCCACCGCAGGCCGGTTGATCAGGCCAGATGCGCGCGCAGCATCCAGGCAAATTTTTCATGCGTCTGCCCGCGGGCGATGCACAGGTCTTCGGTCAGCGCATCACCATGTTCGGCGGCCAGTTCGCCCGCAGCGGCCAGCGTCGCGGCCAGCGTTTCCTCGGCCTGTTGCAGCGTCTTTATCATGGTGCGGTCATCGGCATGGCCCGCATATTCAGCGACCTTTGACCGTTTGATCATGCCGGCCAGCGTACCTTCGGCATGGCCGTCCAGCGCCTTGATCCGTTCGGCCAGATCGTCCTGTCCGGTGAAATGATCCTCATAGATCGTCTGGAATAAGGCGTGCAGCGACCCAAAGGCCATGCCGGTCACGTTCCAATGAAAATTCTGCGCCAGCATCGTCGTCACCGTGGTTTCGGCCACGCATTGGTTCAGCGCATCGGCAATGGCGGCTTGGGCGGTCGGGCTTAGGTCTGTGGCTGTCTGTGTCATATGGAGTCTCCTTTGACGTGTAACCTATGCATTCGGTTCTTGAATTCAACCACCCGGTTGCGTCAGATGCGCGGCCTTGCAGACCAGAAAATGCAGCGCCGAGGCTTTTTCACGCGACATCCGGCTGAGCAGCGCAAAGCGGTAACGCGCCTCGTCGCCTTGGCGCACGGCGTCGAACAGGTTTTCCAGCCAGATTTCGTCAAAGGATTTTTCGGCCGCCTTGGGTTCATGAAACCGCAAGCGCCGCCCCAGCGCCTTGGGCAGGGCCGACAGCAGGTCTTGCATCGCGTCACCCGTGGTCACACCGCTCAGCCGGGCCTTGCGGCCTGCGATGCGCAGGGCATGCGGCCCATCCGGGGTTGGGGCTGCGGGCGTGTGGATAAGGGCGGGGGATACGGACATGGACGACTCCTATTCCCGACAAATATAGTCAGCCAAATTGCAGCTGGCAACCGGAACCGCTGCGGCAGATCGCACCCTGAAACGCAAAAGGCCCGCCACAAGGGCGGGCCTTTCAGGATCGTGGCACCCAAGATCAGTCGATCTTAGGCAGCAATTCATCCAGCGACTTTTTCGCATCGCCATAGAACATCCGCGTGTTTTCTTTGTAAAACAGCGGGTTCTCGATACCGGAATAGCCTGTCCCCTGCCCGCGCTTGGACACGAAAACCTGTTTGGCCTTCCAGCATTCCAGCACCGGCATACCGGCGATGGGGCTGTTGGGATCGTCCTGTGCGGCAGGGTTCACGATATCGTTGGACCCGATCACGATCGCCACGTCGGTCGTGGGGAAATCATCGTTGATTTCGTCCATTTCCATGACGATGTCATAAGGCACCTTCGCCTCGGCCAGCAGCACGTTCATATGACCGGGCAAACGGCCTGCGACGGGGTGAATGGCGAAACGCACATTCTTGCCTTTGGCGCGCAGTTTGCGGGTCAGTTCGGCGACGGTTGATTGCGCCTGTGCGACGGCCATGCCGTAGCCGGGGATGATGATGATGCTATCGGCCTCGTTCAAGGCCGCAGCCACACCGTCGCTGTCGATGGCGATCTGTTCGCCTTCAACCGCCATCTGTTCACCGGCAGGGCCGCCAAAGCCACCCAGAATGACCGACACGAAACTGCGGTTCATCGCCTTACACATGATATAGGACAGGATCGCACCAGAGGAGCCGACGAGCGCGCCGACCACGATCAGCAGGTCGTTGCCAAGGCTGAACCCGATCGCCGCCGCAGCCCAGCCCGAATAGCTGTTCAGCATCGACACCACGACAGGCATATCCGCCCCGCCGATGCCCATGATGAGGTGATAACCAATGAACAGGGCCGCCAGCGTCATCACCATCAGCGGCACAAAGCCACCAGTGCTGAAATACCAGATCAGGCACAGCACCGAAATCGCAGCCGCCGTCGCGTTGAGCACATGCCCGCCGGGCAGTTTCGCGGCAGCGGTGTTCACCTTTCCGGCCAGCTTGCCATAGGCAATGACCGATCCGGTAAAGGTGATCGCGCCGATAAAGACGCCCAAGAACAGCTCGACCCGCAGGATATTGATCTCGACTGGGGATTTATAGGCCAGAAGCGCGGCAAAACCGTCAAGGCTCGCGCGTGCGATGGCATCCATCCCCGCCACGCGGCCCAGTTCGAAATGTGCGATGAACCCGACCAGCACGGCGGCCAGACCCACAAGGCTGTGCATCGCTGCGACCAGTTCGGGCATCTGCGTCATCTGCACCTTGGTGGCCAGTTGATAGCCGATGATCCCGCCCAACCCGATCAGGACCAGCGACAGCAGCCAGAACCCCGCACCGGGGCCAACCAGCGTGGCGCAGATGGCAAGCGCCATGCCTGCCATGCCGTACCAGACCGCGCGCTTGGCGCTTTCCTGCCCTGACAGACCGCCAAGCGACAAGATAAAGAGAATTGCCGCGACAACATAGGCCGCTGTTGTGAAACCGTATTCCATGTCTCTTTACCCCTTTACGACTTTTGGAACATGGCAAGCATGCGCCGTGTCACCAAAAAGCCGCCGAAAATATTGATACCGGTCATAAAGACCGCCAAGGCCGCAAGCACCACGACAAGCCAGGAGCCTGACCCGATCTGTGTCAGCGCGCCCAGAATGATGATGCTGGAAATCGCGTTGGTGACCGCCATCAGCGGTGTGTGCAAGCTATGCGCCACGCCCCAGATGACCTGAAAGCCCACGAAAACCGCCAGCACGAAAACGATGAAATGCTGCATGAAACTGGCAGGCGCCACCAGACCGACACCCAAAAGCAGCACAGCACCGACCGTCAGCAAAGTCACCTGATTGCGGGTCTGCGCCTTGAAATCGGCGGTTTCCTTGGCGCGCTTTTCTTCGGCGGTCAGTTCCTTGGGCTGGTTCTTTTTGGCGACCTGCGCGATGGCACTGATCTTGGGCGGCGGCGGCGGGAAGGTGATCGCACCTTGATGGGTTGCAGTCGCGCCACGGATCACGTCGTCTTCCATGTTATGCACCGGCACACCGTCCTTGGCCGGTGTCAGATCGGTCATCATATGGCGGATGTTGGTGGAATAGAGCGTCGAGGCTTGCGCCGCCATCCGGCTGGGATAATCGGTGTATCCGATGATGATGACGCCGTTGTCGGTGACGATCTTTTCGTCCTTGACGGTCAGTTTGCAATTGCCGCCACGTTCGGCGGCAAGGTCGATGATCACCGACCCCGGTTTCATCGCGGCCACCATGTCAGGCGTCCACAATTCGGGCGCATCACGGCCGGGGATCAGCGCTGTGGTGATCACGATATCCATATCAGGCGCGATCTCGCGGAATTTGGCCAATTGGGCCGCGGCAAATTCAGGGCTGGACACAGAGGCATAGCCACCGGTTTTCGCGCCGTCCTGCTGTTCTTCCTTGAAATCGAGAAACACGAATTGCGCGCCCATCGATTCGACCTGTTCGGCCACTTCGGGGCGCACGTCAAAGGCATAGGTGATCGCGCCAAGGCTGGTCGCTGTCCCGATCGCGGCCAGACCCGCGACACCCGCACCGACGACCAAAACCTTGGCCGGTGGCACCTTGCCTGCGGCTGTGATTTGGCCGGTAAAGAAGCGGCCAAAGTTATTGCCCGCCTCGATCACCGCGCGGTAACCCGCGATATTGGCCATCGACGACAGCGCGTCCATTTTCTGCGCGCGGCTGATGCGTGGCACCATATCCATGGCAATGACGGTGGCGCCCTTGGCGTTGGCGGCTTCCATCAAATCCTTGTTCTGCGCGGGATAGAAGAAAGAAATCAGTGTCTGGCCTTCGCGCAGGCGCTTGACCTCCACGTCCTCGGGGGGGCGGACCTTGGCGATGATATCGGCGGCCTTGTAAAGCGCAGCAGCGGTCTTGACGACCTCGACACCGGCGTCCTTATAGGATTGATCGGTGAAACCTGCGGCCACGCCAGCCCCGGTTTCAATCACGCAATCATAGCCCAGTTTTTTTAGGTCTTGCGCCGAAGCAGGCGTCATTGCGACGCGGTCTTCGCCGGCAAATATCTCTTTTGGTGTGCCGATTTTCACAGACCATCCCCCATATTTGTGTCAGCAGTCAAAACGGACTTAGCGCGCGAAAGATTGTTTCACAAGGGAACGGCTGCAAAGTCTATTCTTGTCGTGCGCTAACAGTCACAGCCAGCGGCGGGTCTTTTCACAATAGCGCGCAAAATCAGCGTGAAACTTGCGACGCAGGCGGTTTTCCTCGGGGAGGATGAACCGCTGGGTCAGGGTTGCCATGAACAAAGGCACCAGCATCAGCGCGATAGGCGCATCCCAGCGCAGGGCCAGCCCCGCAAGGACCAATGCATCACCCAGATAGATCGGGTTGCGGCTGCGCGCAAAGACACCTGTGGTCACCAGCGCATCGGCCTCTTTATGCGGGATGACAGTGGTCTTGCGCCGGCGCATCTCGGCCACGGCCAGCAGCATCAGCACCAGCCCCGCGCCCACCAACAGACCGCCCAGCAAATCCAGCATCGGATGCCCGATGGTCAGCACCTGCGGTTGCAGCACACTGATCTGCCATGTGGTGGCCGCAGCCAGCAGCAACCAGACAGGGGGAATGTCGATCCATTTCATACCTGATCTTGTGACCCGCCGCTTTGCGCTTGTCCATGCCCGCCGCGCAGGTAGCATGGGCGCAAATCATAGGGGGCCATGATGGAACACGCAGGCAAACACGCGCTGGTGACCGGCGGCGGGACAGGTATCGGCAAAGGCATCGCGCTGGCCTTGGCCGAGGCTGGCGCAGAGGTGACGATCACAGGGCGCAATGCCGACCGGCTGTCGCAGCTCGCGGCCAGCCATCCGCGCCTGCATGTCTTGGTCATGGATGTGGATAACGAATCTTCCGTCCGTGATGGCATCGCCGGTGCCGCCACCGCCCGCGGCCCGGTGCAGATCTGCGTGGCCAATGCGGGGATCGCCGAAGGCGGGCCTTTTGCGCAAACCTCGCTGGCGGCATGGCGCAAGACGATGACGACAAACCTTGACGGCGTGTTTCTGACCTTTCAGGCCGCGCTGGCCAGCCTGCCGCCCGATATGGCGGCGCGTATGATCGTCGTCAGCTCTATCGCGGGGGTGCGGGGTTTGAAAAACGCGGTCCCCTATACCGTCACCAAACACGGCGTGATCGGCCTGATCCGCGGCTTGTCCGAGGAATATATGCGCAGCCCCGTGACCTTTAACGCGCTCTGCCCCGGCTATGTGGACACGGCCATCGTGCGCAACCAATTGCCCGGCCTGATGAAACGCTTTGATCTCGATGAGGCCGGTGCCGTGGATCTGATTGCCAAGGGCAACCGGCATCGCCGCCTGCTGGAAGTGGATGAAACCACCGCCGCCGCCATGTGGCTGTGTTCGGACGGCGCGCGCAGCGTGAACGGGCAGACGATCCAGATTTCAGGGGGACAAGTATGATCACCAGTTTCATTCGGGATTTTTCCCAGACCAAGGCGCTGTTCCAGATGCCTGCCGATATGATTTATCTGGATGGCAATTCGTTGGGGCCATTGCCGCGCGCGGCCGCCGCACGGATCAATGATTGCGTGACCCGCGAATGGGGCGAGATGGTGATCACCGGCTGGAACCGCGCAGGCTGGATGGCGCAACCCACCACCTATGCCGACCGGATCGGACGGTTGATCGGGGCGGAACCGGGGCATTGCGTGCTGGGCGATACGCTGTCGGTCAAGGTCTATCAGGCGCTGGCCGCCGCCCTTGATCTGGTCCCTGACCGGCGGGTGATCCTGACCGACAGCGGCAATTTCCCCTCCGATATCTATATGGCCGAAGGACTGATCAAATCACTGGACCGCGGCTATGAATTGCGCGTGGTCGCCCCACAGGATGTCGCGGACCATATCGACAGCGATCTTGCCGTGCTGATGCTGACGCAGGTCGATTACCGCACCGGGCGGATGCATGACATGGCCGCGCTCACGCAAAAGGCGCATGATGCCGGTGCCATCACGATCTGGGATCTGGCGCATTCCGCAGGCGCGCTGCCCGTCGATGTGGCGGGCTGCGGCGCGGATTTCGCGGTGGGTTGCACCTATAAATACCTCAACGGTGGGCCGGGTGCGCCCGCCTTCATCTATGTCGCCCCCCGTCATATCGACCGCTGCGAACCTGCGCTTTCCGGCTGGCTTGGCCATGCCGCACCTTTCGCGTTCGAGGCGGGCTACCGGCCCGGCACCGGGATCGAACGGATGCGCGTCGGCACGCCGCCGGTGCTGCAACTCGCGGCACTCGATGCATCGCTCGACATCTGGGACCGCGTCGATCTGCACGACATCCGCAAAGCCTCCATCGCGCTGACAGACCAATTCATCGCCGGGATCGAGGCCACCTGCCCCATGCTGACGCTGGCCAGCCCGCGCGACCCCGCCCAGCGCGGATCGCAGGTGTCGTTCCGTTTCGCCGACGGCTATGCCGCGATGCAGGCCTGTATCGCGCATGGGGTGGTCGGCGATTTCCGCGCGCCCGACATCATGCGCTTTGGCTTCACGCCGCTTTTCATCGACGCAGGCGACGTGGCACGCGCGGTCGAGATCATCGCCAAGGTGATGACCGACAAGCTCTGGGACAGGGCGGAATTCCGGCAAAAGGCGGCTGTGACCTAAACATCATCTTCCGAGCGCGTCAATTCGTGCAAAGCGCGATTTGACGTGATCCCCGCCGGAGGCTCCGTGTCCCAAAGGGGCGCGGAAAACTAGGCCGCTTCTTGCGCTTGGGCCTGCTTGCCATGCACATGCATGTTCAACGCCGCCCCCAGCAGGATCAGATAGGCGCTGACGTAAAGCCACAGCATCATGCCGATCACCGCCCCGATGGATCCGTAAATCTCGTTATAGCTGGCGAAATTCGTCAAATAGAACGACAGCCCCGCCGAGGCCGCGATCCACAGCACGATCACCACCAGCGCGCCCACCGTCACCCAGCGCCCGCGGCTTTCGATCCGCACCGGACCAAAACGGTAAAGCAAGCCCAGCGCCGCCAGCAATACGCCCAGCGCCACGCTCCAGCGCAATGCTTCGAGCAGCCATGCCGTGCCTGCGGGGACCGGCAGAAAAGCCATCACAACGGGCAGCACAATCACGACATTGACCGCGACAATGGCCAGAAACACCAGCGCAAAGGTCAAAAGCAGCGCCACGATCACCTGCCGCAGCCCGCTGCGCTGCTGTTGTCCGGCGATGGCATTCAGCCCGCTGATCAACGCCCCGACAGCTGCCCGGCAGGACCACAGCGCCACAAGGATCGACACCACGCTGGCCCAGCCAAGCGTCTGCGACGGCGCATTGACCAACCCGTTCACCTGCGTCTGCAACAGCCGGTAGGCATCTGCGGGGATGATGTCAGCCATCAGCGTCAGTTGATCCGCGATGACGACAGGGTCCGCCATCAGCCCGAAAATCGCGATGATCGCGGCCAGCCCGGGGAAAATTCCGAACATCCCGAAAAACGCAACACCCGCCGCGATCAGCCCCAGATGCTTTTCGCTGGCCGTGTGCAGCACGGCGTTGCCTGTCTGCCAGATTGCCCTGAACGCGGCCATGACCCATCTTCCCTCGGAATATTACACACTTGCGGTTGTCTGCGCAGGGCAGCCCGTCACGCTACCATAGCGGTCGGCCAGCGCAAAGGTTCCACAGGCATCTTGCCTCAGGAGCGGTTCGCCGCCGCAGGATGCCGCCGCTGCGACAGCAGGAACCAGACACCGGGCAGGCTGGCCACAAGAATGACAAGGCCAAAGGCGATGCTGGCAGCGATCCCCGCCTCGGGCGCTGCGCCCACGACAGGCCAGATCGCGGCAGCAGCCCCTTCGCGCAGCCCCCAACCACCCACCGACAACGGGATCATCATCACGGTCAGGATCAAGGGCAGGACCGTCACCACCGCGACCAATGGCAGATCGGTGCCGGTGGCGATGGCGCAAAAGGCAAAGCTAGACAAATTGCAGGCCACAATCGCGATGCTCAGCCCGACCTGACGCGGCCAGACCCCGCGCGCCAGCAGCCCCAGCCGCAGCGCAGCCCCAAACCCTGCCGTCGCATGCGCCACCGGGCCGGGCACGCGCGCCAGCACCGCGCCCAGCACAACCACCCCCGCCAAACCCAGCGCCAACCAGCCGACGATATCGCTGACCCAACCGGGCAACACCAGGCCACCGGGCACGGCAATCGCCGCGATGAACCCGCAAAACAGCACCACAAACAGCGCCACCTGCCCGACCAGCCGTTCCAGCACCACGGCCTGTGCCGCACGCAGCATCCCTGCCTGATGGCGCTGGCGCAGCGCACGGCCCGCATCACCCAGCACGCCCCCCGGCACCGCCAGATTGACGAATTGCGACAGGTAATATTCGCCGATCGCGTCACGCTTGCGCAAGGATTGGTCCAGCTGCGCGGCCGTCAACCGCCAGCGCAGCGCCGACAACAGCACCTGCCCATGCGCGCTGACCAACGCGGCCAGCAACCACGGCCATTCGGTTTGTACCAGGAGCGCCAGCACCTGCGGCCCGTCGGTCAGATGCCACAACAGCCCAAGAATGGCGAAGGTCACGCAAATCCGCAGCACGGCCCCGAAAAGCTTATGGCGCAGACCTGTATCGGGATCGGGGCGTTCGGACATTGGACGAGATATCCGCCAGTTGCCCGCAATTGCAAGCATCCTCGGTCATTCAGCCGGCATCTGCGCGCATGGCAGTGATGACCCGTATCACTGTCGCGCAGGGGTGCAGGGGTGCATCGGTGGCCCGCAACGCGCAATCGCCAATTGCGCTCACGACCGCGGCAGGACATCGATCCCCGCTGCGATATCTTAAGAGAACACGGGGTCGTGTGCTTCAAAACACGATGACGTTCTGCTAGAGGTATGGAGCGGTTTACCTTGCCAACCGCGCGGCGCAACGAGATCGTGACAATGACTGCAACATCCCTCTTTTCAGCCACCGGGCGCGTGATTGGTGCGATCAGCAGCCTTGGCTTGCTGTCGGCCTGCCTTGGCGGTGGTGCAGGCGGAAACACGGTGCAGCCGAACGATCATGTGTCTGCCAACACCAATCCGGTGTCATCGGGGGTCTATTACAGCTGGATGCACCCTGAGATTCAGACCGCATGGGATGAGGGCTATGTTGGACAAGGCGCGCAGGTCCTCACCATTGACGATTTCATCACTGATGTGACCTCGGTTGGCCGGTTGACCGATGTCAGCGCCGATATGCGGCATGGTGAGTGGATTGATATGCAAGTCGGGCTGATGGCCCCGGATGCCAGACGCGCGCGGCAGGATTTCACCGCGACCCACACAGTGCAGCTGGACGCGGGCGCGCTGAATATCGTCAACCTGAGCTTTGGGATGTTCGCAGCCAATGGCTTAGCCGATTCCCAGATCGACTGGACCGCGCGCGAAAGCTCTGTCATCACTTATGCGCAGAACGGGGCAGCTGTCGTGGTCAAGGCCGCGGGCAATCATGCGGTCGCAATAGGCTCTGTCAATTCCAGCGGCGAGGTTGATTACCTTGACCGCGCCCTGATCGGGGCTGATGCTGCGATTTTCGTAGGCGCGTTGAATGGCAACGGCACCGTCGCCAACCCCACAAGCCTGACCACGTTTTCCAACTATGCGGGCACCAACCTGACTGTGCAAAACCAATTCCTCGCCGTCGGCGTGCGCGATGACCTGACCAGCCTGAACGGCACATCCTTTGCCGCCCCCATCGTCAGCGGCTATGCCGCTGTGCTTGGCAGTAAATTCACGACGGCAACGCCGACCCAGATCACCAATCAGTTGCTCAACACCGCGCGCACCGACACGATCCTGAATTATTCCACCGCCATGCACGGGCGGGGCGAGGCCAGCATTGCCCGCGCTCTTGCGCCTGCATCAATCAATTAGCGGCATAGGGGCGATCGCGGGCCGCTAAAAGCGGATCTCGTAGCGCAAGGAAAATGTCGTTTCGATCGCCCCCCGTTCGCTAACCAGAAACGGCAGTGTTTCTTCGGGGGGCAATGGTGACGCCGCAAGACGGCAATTCACCTGCGCGAAATCATTCAGAATGGTGTAAAAGGCAACGCAGGATTGTTCCTGCAAAGCCCCGCCCAACAAGGTTGTGGCCGAGACTGTCAAAGCTTGATTATCATCCAAATCCGCCCGGTACACGAACCCGACCCATAGGCCGGGATCAATGGTGTACTTCTGGCCGGTCTCGCCGGTGCTGAACCCCCAGATCGCGCCAAAAGAGGGCTGGATCTCGGTCAGGAACAGGATGTTGAGATCCAAAAACCGCGGCCGGTACCAATCGGACAGTTCAACCATTGTCCCGTCTTCGAGCGCATACCGCCCCGCCGACAGATCCAGTGCAATACCCGACCGGACCGAGCCTGTGCGGACGTCGAGCACAGAGGTCTGGCTCCAGACATCCTGCGCCCCCGCCGCCTGTGCCTGAAACGTGCTGCCGATGGCCAGACCGACCCGCCCAAACCAGCGATGCATATGACGAAGACGGTGAATGTCGGGCATCCTTGCGTTCGTGTCGTGTTGCCTGCGCGGCCATCACGGCACATGAAGAAATGAAGCAACCACATCACCCGGAAACACAATACACAGCGCGGTGCCGCCCGCCGCCTCCGGCAGGTCACTGCACCACATGTTTTCGATGCGACACATATCATGCAACGGTGCCACGTCCATATCTGCGCCGCGCACAAGTCAGGATGCGGCGGTGATCTACCCCCGCTGACCGTTGCGCCATTCCTCTGGGCGGCGGATCAAAACACCTGCAAATCCGATACGCGTGCCACAACGCGGGTGCCGCTGTTTTCGCTGTTCGATGAGATCGCGACTGCGACCAGCTGTTGCAGGTCTTGGCCGAACACGCGCGGAAAATCCCGCGTCAGATCGACATCTTCGGAAAACCGCCCCGCCTGTGCAGGCCGCGTGATCAGATTGCGCAAACGGTCGGGGGCATGCGGGCTGGGCACCACAGCGCCCGCAGGCTGGCCACCGCCCCACGTATACATCAGCACCTGCGCTGCGCTGTTCAGCATCATCCGCCGGATGCTGGTGTTCGGCCCCACCCTTGCGGCGGCCTGCGCTGGCATACTGACAAAGAACATGCCCAGATTGCGGTCGTCATTGCCGATCTGTGACAGGTCGGATGGCGGCACGGAATTTTCCACCTCCCAGACCCATGTGGCGCGGGTCGCGCCGCGCAACGCCTCTGGCAGCACGCGGTACAGGATCGAGGAGGACGAATCCGCCACCACATCAACCGCCGTGCCGTGCAGGGTAAACCGGTTCGGCGTCAGGCGACGAAAGGTCAGATGATCCCATGCCGCGTCAAAAGCCACGGTATTGGCCACCGCGCGCCCCGGTGCCAACAGCACGCCGCTGGCCGCCAGACCAAGGCTGCTGACAAGCGCCTGACGCCGGGTGAACACTGCGGACATGGCACAATCCTTTCGCGGGAATGACACTGAGGTGTCTAACAGATAGGGCGGCGGCATGACAGAACTGTGCCAGCCAGACACAACTTGGTGATTTCCCGAAGGCTTTTGGTGGTATTGCTTTGCATGGCAGGGTCGGTATGCAAGCGGTGACCCAATGACAGGGCAGCACAAAGGCCACCCAGACCCATGTTGGACACCCACCTGATCCAGGATAACGACCAGCCCTTGCAGCTGCCGCCACAGGGCAGGCAGACATGGCTGGTGACAGGTGCCAGCGCGGGCATCGGGCTTGCGGTGTGCCAGATCCTGCATGCGGCGGGGCATGATGTGACAGGCTTTGGCCGCAGGCAGGCGCAGGACCTGCCCGCCGGTTTCCCCGATATCGCCTATCACACAGCCGATCTGGCCACATCGCAAGGCTGCGACCTGCTGGCAGAGCGCGCGCCGCGCAGGCTGGACCGGGCGCTGTTGAATGCGGGGCTGGGCCATTACCGCCCGCTCTGCCGCGAAACACCCCAAGCGATCAACGATGTGCTGGCGGTGAACCTGCTCGCACCGATAATGGCGGCGCATGGGCTGTTTGGCGCGCTTCAGGCGGGTCAGGGCGTGCTGGGGCTGGTTGGATCTGTCGCCTATCGCGGGGCGGCGGGCATGCCGGTCTATGCCGCCAGCAAGGCGGGGCTGGACGGGTTTGGCCGGTCGCTGCGCAGCGAATGGCAAGGCCGCGTCGATGTGCGCGTCATTCACCCCGGCCCCACCGCAACCGGCATGGCCATGCGCGCAGGGCTGACATCGCCGCTGGCGCAGCGGATGATGCTGCCGGTCGATGCGGTTGCAGCAGGGGTGATCGCCGCGATGCAGGGGCAAGGCCGGATGCGGCAGCGTATCTCGTTTGGCGCGCTCCTCCGGCACAAGATCACGAGCCGCGCGGCATGAGGGCGCTGATCACCGGCGGCAGCGACGGGCTGGGGGCCGCTGTCGTGCGGCAATTGACCCAAGCTGGCGCGCAGATCTGGATCATTGATAAATCCGCGCCGCAGACCAACCCGTCCCTGCGATTTCTGCCCTGCGATCTGGCGCAACCGGATGATATCGCCGGTCTGCCCGCCAAAGTGCAGCAGGCGGGCCCGTTCGATCTGGTCGTGATGTCCGCAGGGATCAACGCCGTCGGCCCGTTCGAGGCCATGCCGCTGGCCACGATCCGCAACCTGCATGCCATCAATTGCGCAGCCCCGATCCTGCTGGCGCAACACCTGTTGGCGCAGGATCTGATCGCAGCGGGCGGGCGGCTGATCTTTATCGCATCGGTGTCGCATTTCACCGGCTATCCGGGGGCCAGCGTCTATGCCGGGGGCAAGGATGCGCTGGTCGCTTTCGCCCGTTCATTGCGCCGCCCGCTCTGGGCCGATCAGCGGATCACGGTGCAAGTGGCCACCCCCGGCCCGATGCGCACCGCCCATGCCGCGCGCTATGCGCCACCCGGCAGCACCGGCCGTGGGCGGGCCTGCCCTGACCGTATCGCCCGCGCGATCCTGCGCAGCAAACGGCGCGCGGTGATCGTGCCGGGGGTGGCGGCACGGATGATGGCGCTTTTCGGGCGTCTGTTCCCCGTTCAGGCCACACAGGCGATGCGCAAAACATTGTACGAGCGTTTGCCATGAACCGGCTGATCCTGATCGGCGCGGGCCTTGTGCATCTGGAGGTGCTGCGCCGCCTGACAAAAACACAATTCCCCGACACCGAAATCACCCTGATCAGCAAGGACAGCCAAGCCGTCTATGCAGGCATGTTGCCCGGTGTCGTGGCGGGCCATTATGCGCCCGAACAGATGACCGTGGATACCGCCCGCCTTGCCGCTGCCGCACAGGTCGGTTTCCGGCAAGGCGCGATCAGCGGCCTTGATCTGGCCGCGTCCAAGGTCATTCTGGCTGATGGCGCAGCACTGGATTTCACCCATCTGAGCCTGAATGTCGGGGCATGGCCGCGCGACATCGGGCAGGCCAGCGCGGTGCAGAGCCTTTCGATCAAGCCTGCCCCCGCCTTTTTCGATGCTTTGCAGGCTTGGGAAAGACAGGCCGCCCCCGCAGCGCGGGTTGGTGTGATCGGCGGCGGGGCTGCGGGTGCCGAACTGGTGCTGGCGCTGGCGCATCGCTGGCGTGACAGCCGCCCTGCCCCGATCCTGATCGAACGCTCGGGCCTGCGGCTTGACCGGATTGCAGCCGCCGCGCGCAGGCCGTTGCGCCGCCATCTGGCGCGCGCGGGCATTGCCGTGCATACCCCCAACACAGCACCCGATCTGGCGCTGGCGATCAATGCGGCGGGTGCGGCACCGCCGGGCTGGCTGGCGCAGACCGGCCTTGCGCGCAATGCGCTTGGCTATCTGGCGATCGGCCCGAGCTTGCAGGTCACGGGGCAGGATCGCATCTTTGCCAGCGGCGATGTGGCCAGCATGGCCGATCATCCGCGCGCCAAGGCCGGTGTTTTCGCGGTCCGGCAAGGGCCGGTGCTGTTTGAGAACCTGCAACGCGCGCTGGCGGGGGAACCCTTGCTGGCGCATCGCCCGCAGACCGACTGGCTGAGCCTGATCGGCACCGGCCCCAAACATGCCATCGCCACGCGCAACGGGATCGCGCTGCAAGGGCGCTGGGTCTGGCGGATCAAGGATATCAACGACCGCAGCTATCTGGCGCGCTACCGCGACATTGTGGAAAAGGACAACCCATGACCACCCCAGACCCCGCCCCGCCCCGCAAAAACCGGTTGCTGCGCTTTGCGCCCGTTGCGGCGATCCTTGCAGCCCTTGGCGCGATGTATGCGGCAGGCTTGCAGGATATCTTCAACCTTGACTGGCTGGCTGCCCAGCGCGACACCCTGCGCGCGCTGATCGCAGATCATTATGCGCTGAGCCTGATCAGTTTCGCGCTGATCTATGTGCTGGCGGTGGCCACGGCGTTTCCGGCGGCATCCATGTTGACGATCAGCGGCGGGTTTTTGTTTGGCTGGCTGGTGGGCGGCAGCGTTGTGGTTATCAGCGCGACCTGTGGTGCGTCGCTGTTGTTTCTGGCGGCGCGCACTTCCTTTGGGGCGGGCCTGCGCGCGATCGCGGGGCCACGGGTGAACCGTCTGGCAGAGGCGTTCGAGAACAACGCCTTTTCCACGCTGATCGTGCTGCGGCTTGCGCCGGTCTTTCCGTTCTTTGCGATGAATATCGCGCCTGCGCTGTTTCGTGTACCGCTATCGACCTATGTGCCTGCGACGCTGATCGGCATCGCACCCGGCACCTTTGCCTTTGCCTATCTGGGGTCGGGCATCGACAGCGTGCTGGCCAGCGCCGAGGCCGCGGGCCAAAGCGTGCAGATCGGTGATCTGGTCACGCCCGAACTGACCATCGCCTTTGGTGCGCTGGCGCTGGTCGCGGCGATCCCGCCGGTGATCCGCAAACTGTATCCAAAGCGCACGCCAAAGGCGTGACGCTAGCTGATCCGCCCTTCTTGCACGGCATGACAGGCGACACCGCCCAGAACCTGCGGCACGTCACGCTTGCAGCGGTCATTGGCAAAAGGACAGCGCGGATGGAACGCACAGCCAGACGGCGGATCAATGGGCGATGGAATCTCGCCTTCGACCTGTTTGCGCCGCCGGCCCGTCATTTCGATATCGGGCACCGCATCCAGCAACATGCGGGTATAGGGGTGTTTGGGCGCATCGAACAGCGCGCCCGCCTCGGCCACTTCGGCCAGACGGCCAAGGTAGAGCACGCCGATATCATTGGCCATGTGCCGCACGACCTGCAGGTTATGCGAGATGAACACATAGGTCAGGCCAAAATCTTTTTGCAAATCCTTCATCAGGTTCAGGATCTGCGCCTGCACCGACACATCCAGCGCCGAAGTCGGTTCGTCACAGACGATGAAATCAGGGTTCGCAGCCAGCGCGCGCGCGATGGCGATCCGCTGGCGCTGGCCACCTGAAAACTGATGCGGGAATTTCACGCCGTCTTCGGGGGCAAGGCCCACAAGCGTCAGCAATTCGCCCACGCGCAACCGCTGGTCACGGTTGCTCATCGCGCGTTCGAACACGCGCAGCGGTTCGGCCACGATATCAACCACCCGCCAGCGCGGGTTCAGGCTGGCCAGAGGGTCTTGAAAGATCATCTGGAACCGGCGGCGCAAGGCCCGCGCCTTGGCCCCGTTCAACCCATCCTTAAGAGAGGTGCCATCAAACACGATATCGCCGCCGCTGGGTTTGAGCAGGCCCACAATCAGCCGCGCGATGGTGGATTTGCCCGACCCGCTTTCGCCGACCAGGGCAAAGGTTTCGCCCTGTTTGACGGTAAAGCTGACGTCATCGACGGCATTGACATAAAGCTTGCCGGTGCCTTCGATCTTGCGGTTCAGCCAGGGCTGCGACACGTCAAAACGGCGCGACAGGCCGCGGACATCCAAAAGCGTCTTGGTCATTGCGCGCTCTGCCTTTCTGCATTTGTGCCGGTGCCGTCCTGCGGCGGATATAGCCAGCAGGCCACATGGCGGCCGGGGGCGGTTTGCACGGCCTGCGGTTGGTCGATGCGGCATTTGTCCATCACATGCGGGCAGCGCGGGTTAAAGGCGCAACCGCGCGGAATGGCCGACAGGCGCGGCATTGATCCGGGGATCTGGGTCAGACGGTCAAGGTTCGCGCCCAGACGCGGGATCGCCCCCATCAGGCCGGATGAATAGGGGTGCTGCGCATCCTTGATCACGTCGCGCACGGGGCCGATTTCCGCGATACGGCCCGCATACATCACGGCTACACGGTCGGCGGTTTCAGCGATCACGCCCATGTCATGCGTGACCAGCATGATCGAGGCGCCATTTTCCGCACAAAGCCGTTTCATGACATCAATGATCTGCGCCTGCACCGAGACATCAAGCGCGGTCGTCGGTTCATCCGCGATCACCAGATCAGGCCCCGCGCAAAGTGCCAGCGCGATCACCACGCGCTGGCGCATCCCGCCAGAAAACTGGTGCGGATAATCGTCGATCCGGCGGCTGGCATCGGGGATACCCACGTCATCGAGCAGGCCAATGGCCTTTTTGCGAGCCTGCGCTTCGGACAGCGGCAGATGGGTGCGGATCGTCTCGATCAGCTGTTCGGAAATCCGGTACAGCGGGTTCAGCGATGTCAGCGGGTCCTGAAAGATCATACCGATCTTGCGGCCCCGGATCTTGCGCATCTCGGCATCGGGCAAATTGTCGATGCGGCGGCCTTGCAAGATCACCTCGCCCTGCGCGATCCGGCCGGGGCGGTCGATCAGCCCCATGATGGCAGACCCGGTCATCGACTTGCCAGCGCCGGATTCCCCCACAACGCCCAGCACTTCGCCGGGCATGATGTCGAATGAGATATCCTGCACGGCGGTCAGGATGCCGCGGCGCGTGGGAAATTCTACCGTCAGGTTGCGGACGGACAAAAGCGGTTCGGTCATAAAGCGTCCTATCGCAATTTGGGGTTCAGCGCATCGCGCAGCCAGTCACCCAACAGGTTGACCGACAGCGCCAGCGCGATCAGCGTGACGGCGGGAAAGAACAAGATCCACCATTCGCCGGAAAACAGGAATTGCTGCCCGATCCGGATCAGCGTGCCCAGGCTTGGCTGCGTCGGCGGCACACCCACGCCAAGAAATGACAAGGTCGCCTCTTCGATAATGGCCAAAGCCAGCGAAATCGTCCCGATCACAAGCACCGGTCCCAGCACATTGGGCAGCACATGGCGCAAAAGGATCAGGATCGGATGCACGCCCATGATGCGCGCGGCGGAAACGTAATCTTTCTGCCGTTCGACCATCGTGGCCCCCCGCACTGTGCGCGCAAACTGCGCCCAATTCGACAGGCCGATGGCCAGAATCAACACCCAAACCGCCATGCTTTCCTGCTGGTTGGCAGGGATCAGGCCCCGCGCAATCCCGAAGATCAGCAGCGCGATCAGGATCGCGGGAAACGACAGCTGGATATCGGTGACGCGCATGATGACAGCATCAATCGTGCCACCATTATAGCCCGCGATCAGCCCCAGCGACACACCCAGCGTCATCGCGAACAGCGTGGCAAGGATACCCACGAACAGCGACACGCGGCTGCCGTACATGATCGTGGACAGCACATCGCGGCCCTGATTATCGGCGCCCATCAGGAAATAATTGTCGGTGAATGCCCCTGTGCTGGCGGGCGGCGTGAACCCGTCCATCAGGTTCAAACTGGCGGGGTTGAACGGGTTATAGGGCGCGATCAGCGGCGCAAAGACCGCCAACAGGATCAGCGACAGGGCAACAAAAGTCGCCACAACCGTCACCGGCGATGTGCGCCAGGAATAGAAAATATCGCTATCCAGCGCGCGGGCCAGCCGCCCTTGGGCGCGGACCGGCACGATCAGATCCTCGGCGGGGATGTCTTTGACAAGTTTGCGGTTTTCCATGGTTTACTTCCCTGCCCCGCCATCAACGCGCAGGCGCGGATCGACGACGTAATACAGAATATCGACGACAAGATTGATCAGCACGAACACCAGCGCGATGAACATCAGATACGCGGCCATCACAGGCACATCCACGACCTGCACCGACACGATGAAAAGCGAGCCGACACCCGGCCATTGGAACACGGTTTCCGTCACGATGGCAAAGGCGATGACCGAGCCGAGCTGCAAGCCCGTGATCGTGATCACCGGCACCATGGTGTTTTTCAGCGCATGGCCGAAATTGATCGCACGCTGGCTTAGCCCGCGGGCCTTGGCGAAACGGATATATTCGGTGCGCAACACTTCGAGCATTTCCGCGCGCACCAGCCGCATGATCAGCGTCAACTGGAACAGCGACAGCGTGATCGCGGGCAGGATCAGCGATTTCAGCCCGCTTTCGGTCAGAAACCCCGTGCGCCACCAACCCAGATCGACGACATCACCCCGCCCGAAGGACGGCAGCCAGCCCAATTCGACCGCGAAAATATAGATCAGCCCGATCCCGATCAGGAATGTCGGCAGGCTGACACCCACCAGCGACAGCGCCATGATCCCCGCCGAAGACCATGCCTTGGGCCGCAGCGCGGTATAGACGCCAAAGATCACGCCAAAGACCAGCGCGATCGTGGCCGACACCAGCGCCAGTTCGATGGTCGCGGGCAGACGGCTGAGGATCAATTCGGTCACAGGTTGTTGCAGACGGTAGGAAATGCCGAATTCGCCCTGCATCGCATTGCCGATAAAGCGCAGGAACTGCACGATCACGCTGTCGTTCAGCCCAAGCCTTTCGCGCATGATTTCCTGATCTTCCAGCCGCGTGTCGACACCGACCATGCTGGCGATCGGATCACCCACATAGCGGAATACGACAAACGCGATCAGCGCCACAAACAGCATGACGACAACAGATTGCGCAAGCCGTCGGATGATGAAGGCCAGCATCAGGCGACCCTTTCGTGAATAAAAGAACCGCCTTGCGTCGGTAACCCGAGACAAGGCGGTTCATGGTAACGTAACGGATCAGTCTGCGAAAGTGACGCTGGTCATCAGCGGCTGGTTCTCAGGGTGAACCGGCAGGGTGATACGGTCGTTCATCGCATATGCCAAAACCTGATTGTGGATTGGCAGCAGCACGCGGTCCGCCTTGACCACCTCCCAGATTTCCGCAACCGTCGCAGCGCGGGCCTCAAGGTCGGTCTCGGTGCCCAGCGATTTGATCATCGCGTCAAGTGCGGGGTTGGAATAAAGCCCGCCGTTATAGGCACCATAGCTGCCTTCTTTCGAATGCACCAAGTCATTGAAAACATAGGCAGAATCAAAAGTAGGCACACCCCAGCCCAGCATGTAGAAATCGGTTTCGTTGGCGGTCACCAATGGCGAATGCTGTGCGACAGGGCGCGACGCCAGGGTCACGTTGATCCCGATCCGGCCCAGCATCCCGACAACGGCCTGGCTGATCGCCTCGTCGTTGACATAGCGGTTGTTGGGTGTGTCCAGCGTGACGCTGAACCCGTCGGGGTAACCTGCCTCGGCCAAGAGCGCCTTTGCACGGTCCAGATCGACGGCAGGATAGGCATCCAGCTCTGGGGTCCAGCCTGCGACGAAAGGCGGGTTGGGAATGCCGGTCGGGAACGACTGGCCGCGCATCACGACCGCCTTGATCGCATCACGGTCGATGGCCAATTCCATTGCTTCACGCACAGCGGGGTGGTTGAACGGGTTGCTATCCGTGATGTTGGACGAGGCCAAAGGTGCATCGCCGAACTTGTAGCCGAAATAGATCACACGGTTTTCTGCACCCGTTTCGACCTTGATCCCGTCGGTTCCGCTCAGGCGTTCGATATCCTGCACCGGCACGTCCTGCACGACGTCCACTTCACCCGAAAGCAGGGCTGCAACGCGGGTCGCGGCATCGGAAATCGGCAGATAGATGATCTCGGTCACTTCAGGCTTTGTTTCGGCCCAATGGTTGTCGTTCACCGTCAGCACAGAGCGCACATCGACTTCACGCGATTGCAGGATATACGGGCCGGTGCCGTTGGTGTTGCGCACGGCGAAATTGTCTTCACCTGCGGCGTAATCCTGCACTTCGACGACGTTGTTCGCCTCGGACCAATCCTTGTCCATCATAAAGGTGTTGGTCAGGTTGTTGGGATAAAGCGGCGACGGGCCGGTCATGCGGACTTCGACGGTGTAATCGTCCACGGCTGTGACTTCGGCCACATCGACATGCAACTGACGCATGTTGGATTTTTCCGACCGCGCACGGTCGAGCGAGAATACAACGTCTTCGGCGGTAAAGGCCGCGCCATCATGGAAGGTCACACCTTCGCGCAGGGTGAATACCCAAGTGTCCGGCGCACCGTCCTTGATCGCCCATGATGTCGCCAGACGTGGCGTCAACGTGCCTTCAGCGTCGCGATCCATCAGCGTTTCATAGACATGATGGGCAAAGTTGTGGGTCACGCCCTGGTTTTGCGAATGCGGGTCCAGCGTCAGCGCATCGGACGCACGCGCCCAGCGGATCGTTTCTGCCGATGCCTGCGACACGATCAATGTCGAAGACAGCAGCATCGCAGAAAGACTAAGAATTTGTCGGGTCATGTGGGGAACTCCATTACTTGTTTTCCGGGCATGCATCTTTGGTGCATGGCGTCCTGCAGCGTAAAAGAAATGATTCATCCGCCTTTTGCAATGGCCAAGACGTGGACCGCCCGACATCGGGGCGATCCGGGGCCGTGCCTTTGCAGGAGCGGCGCTATTGCACAAAACCTGTGCGCTGTGTGGATGATCTTGCCTGATCCGCCGTGTCAGGGACGCCCCAAGAATTCAAAGCTGAATGCCATCTGCGCCCCTGCGGGCGGGGCGGGAAAGGGGGCGGCGCGGCGGATATGGTCCAGCGCCAGCCGGTCCAGCGCCGCTGAGCCGGAGGATTGCGCCACGCTCAGATCGGCCAGCGCGCCCGATGCGGCAATCGCAAAGCGCACAAGCACAGAGCCCCGCGCCGGTGCGCGTTGCGCGCGCAGCCGCGTGATCTGGCGCAGTACCTGACCGGGATAGGCCGCTGCCGCCGCCTGCCCGCCCGTGCTGTCGGGGGCCGCTGCCGCCCCCGCCGCCGCGGCCTGCCCCTGCGCCTGCGCCTGCGTGCTGCCGCGCGCGGCGTCCGTGTCGGCATTGCCTGCGGGGCGCGGCGGGGCTGCGGGTTGCGCAGTTTGGGGCGCGGGTCTTGCTGTGGGTCTTGCTATGGGGCGCAGCGATGTCGCGGGCGCGGTGTCAGGCAAGGCGCTGGTTGTGTCGGGGGCGGTCTGCGGCGTGGTTTCCCGCGCAGTCACCGGGGTCGCGCCTGTGGCGACAGGGGCGCTGGCGGATGGGTCCGGCGTCACCGGCACCGCCAGATCGGCCACCGCAGATGCGGGCAGCGCAAGGCTGCGCTGTGCGGGCGCGGGTGCGACGGCGGGCTGTGCGGCGGGACTGACAGGTGACGCGCCTGCGACGAAATCCGCGAAGGCGGCGCCAATCGCGGCGATATCGGGCGTGCCGCCCCCTGCGACCTCGATGCGCTGCGGCGGCGCTGCGACAACCAGCAGGCCCGCCGCATGCAAGGCCCCCGACAGCGCCAGCGCCGCAATCGCGCCGCCACAGGCGCGCAGGCGGGTCATGGCGCAAGCCCCTGTCGGGTGACCAGCCGCACATCCTGACCGGTTTGCGCGCGCAGGGCGGCGGCAACGACGATCAGGTCGCGCGCAGGCAGATGACGGTCCGGCAGGATGCGTAAGGCCCCCGTTTGATCCGGTTGGGCCGCGACGAAATCGGTTAGTGTTGTTGCCAGACCGCGCCAGATCAGCGTGCCATCCGCGCGCAGCACCAGCGCATCGTCAGGCACCCGTGCCGCCATGCTATCGGCATCGACCAGCTGCACATCGCGGTCAAGCGGCTGGGCCACCTGCCCCGCGATCAGGAAAAACACCAGCATCAGAAAAACCACGTTGATCAGCGCGATCGTGGGTTCGGGCTTGGCGCGCGGAGATGGGGCAAGGCGCATCCGGTCACCCCCCGATCAGGCGCAGGCGAATGCCCGGCACGGTTTGGGCGGCGACCAGCACATCGACAAGCCGTTGCGCTGTCACCGCCTCGGACGGGGCGACCAGCACCAGCGCGCCATCCAGCGCGGCAATCGCATCCGGCAAAGTGGCCAAGCTTACCTCGGCCACGTTCAGCGTGATCGCATCGGCGCTGATGCGCAAAAAGGCGGGCGGCGTGCCGTCCTGCGTCGCCCCGCCGGTGGCCGCGATGAACGGCAGATCCCCGAAACGGGTAAAGGTCGATGACAGCATGAAAAACAACAACAGCAGAAAGATCACATCGATCAGCGATGTCAGCGACAGCCGCCGTTTGCGCAGCGCGGGTCTAGCCATGGGCCAGACCGGGGCGCAGCGCGCCTTCGATCAACGCCTCGGCCATGCGCCGTTCATGCGCCATCCGGCCTTCAAGCCATGACAGGATCGCGCTTAGCGGCATCGCCACGGCCAGACCCGCCGCGGTGGTCATCAAGGCCACCCAGATCCCCCCCGCCAGCACGGATGGATCCACGCTTTGCCCTGCATCCTGCATCGCGCGAAACGCCGCGATCATGCCCAGCACCGTACCAAACAGCCCCAACAGCGGCGCGGTCTGCGCCACACCATCAAGCAGGCGAAACCCGGCCTCGAGCCGCGCCAGCCGCGCCTCGGCCAAGGTATAAAGCCGGTCACGCGCGTCGCGCGCCTGCAAGGCCAGCGCCAGAACCGGCGCCAGATGCGATGGTGCGGCTTCGGCCAAGGCCAGCGCGCGGGCCTGTTGGCCTGCATCGGACGCCGCCAAGGCCGCCAGCAAGGGCGCATGCCGCCCGACGCCTGCGGTATAAAACTGCGCCAGTTTCCACAGCACCACAGCCCCCGACAGCACCGACAGCGCGATGATCAGCGCCACAACCCAGCCACCAAGGTCGATAAAGGCGGCCAGCGCATCGCGCGCCTGATAAAGATGGATCATTGCAGCACCTCGACATCGTCAACCGACCCCGTGACGCGCAACGCCTGCGCACAGGTCGCGGCGGTGGTGCTGTCGCCTGTGCAGGCAGCGACACCATTGATCAGCACCTGTGCGACATCCGTGCAGGCAACCCCCGCCACATCGAATTGCCGCACGCGGCGCGACCCCTGCGGCAGGTCTGCGAAATCGAACAGGGTCAGCGCGGCAACCCGCCCCGCCTGATCGAACAGCACCGTTTCCAGCGCCAGCGCGGTCAAGGGGGCCAGCGCGTTCTGCGCGACAAAGGTCAGCCGGCAGGCATTGTCCACAGGATCAAGCCGGTTCAGATCCACCGCGATCCCGCCGCTATCCTGTGCCGCCGCAGACCCTGCGACGGCAAGGGCAAAAAGACTGGTCCTTACCATGTCAGCGTCCGCGCAAGGCTGACCTTGAAGCTGCGCCCGCGGCCTTGGTCCAGCGACAGGTTGTTGCGGTAGTCCGTGTCGAACAGGTTTTCGACCCCCAGCTGCACATCGAACCCGTCCAGCGCGCCGCTCTCGGGCCGCCATGTCACAAACACATCCTGCGTGGTGTAGCCGTCAAAGGCAGTGTCGGTGACAACGCCGCTGGTCACGTTGCGGGTCGATGTCGTGATGTCATCGACAAAAGTACCGCGCCAGCCGAATTCCAGCCCCCGGTCGGGCAACCGCGCGCCCAAGGTCAGTGCCGCCTGATCTGCCGGTGTCGTCGACAAGGTATAGCCGAAATTACCGTCGGTGCCGCGCACGCGGGACAGGGCCAGCCGCGCGAACCAGCTTTCGGCTTCATAGCCGCCCTCGATCTCGGCGCCCTCGAAATCGGCCCGCGCCAGATTGCGGAAAAACACCGTATCGGTGGTGGGTGTCACCGTAACATAGCCGTCAATCCGGTTGCGAAACGCGGTCAGTTTCAGTTGCAGATTGTCAGCCGCCGCAAACAGGCCATCACGGTTATAGGTCAGCCCCAGTTCGATATTGGTGGCTTCTTCCTTGTCCAGATCAAGTGCTGCCGCCTTGGTCCCCGAGGTGGAATAAAGCTCGTCCAATGTCGGCAGCCGTTCGGTCCGCGCGACCGAGCCAAAGACCGACAGATCATCGGTGACGTCGTAAAGTGCCGCCAGCGTCAGCGCGGTGGCCTCATCGGTGACCGTCGCGCCGTTTGGCACGTCAGACCCCGGTTCACGTTCGGCAAAGTCGATGCGCGCGCCGGGGATGACCGTCAGCCGGTCGCCGATCACGACTTCGGATTGCGCATACAGGCCGATCTTGCGGTCGCTGCCTTCGGGGTGGAACCCAAGCGGACCGGCGCTGTCAGCCACGCGGTCCTGATAGGTTGTCTGCGCCCCGAAGGTCAGGAAATGGTTCCAGCCCGCGCCGCTGAAATCGGCGGTGTTTTCGGCCTTCAGCATCGTTGTGCTGTAGGCATAGGTCACATCGCAGAACACGTTGGCATTGGACGCTGTTGGCAGACAGGCTTGCGCCGCACCCGATGTGCTGCGCGCATTGGATTGGTCGACCGTCGTGTCGGAATAGGACAATTGCACGCGCGGATTGAACCAGCCACCACCGGCATGGTCCCATGTGACGTTGAACGTGTCATCCGTGACCGACCGGTCCACATTCCCAAAGGCGTTGGCGATCGCATCACCGCCCCCGGTTTGCGCCAGCGTCGTGTTATCGGCGTCCGACGAAAACCGTTGCGCCGACAGCCGCAGGGTCTGTGTGTCATTGATCTGGAACGTGCCTTTGAGCAGGGCAGAGGGTGCCTCGAACCCGCTGCCGGTCACCGCAGCACCTGCACCAGTTTCAAAGTCGTCGGACCGGCGATAGCCCAGCGCAGCAAGGAATTCAGCCCCTTCGGCGGGGCGCGCGGCATAGATCACCGAGCCAAGCTGGCCGTTGCCATTGCTCTCATAGCCGTATTTCAGCCGCAGCGCGCCAGTGCCGCCATCGGGAATGAAATCGCCTGCATCCTTGGTTTCAAAACTGACCACACCGCCAATCGCACCCGAGCCATAAAGCGTCGCCGACCCCGGCCCGCGCAACACCTCGACCCGGCGGTAAAGTTCGGGGTCCGAAAAGAACGACCCCATGCGATATTGTTCATAGAATTTCGGCACGCCATCGACGTTGACGATGATCCGCGCTTCTGATGCGGATTGTTCGGTCGCCCCGATACCGCGGATGTTGAACGCGAACCCAAATGGCCGGTCCGATCCAGCGGTCTGTACGCCCGGCACGTTGCGCAGGATCTGGCCCACGTTCGCCGCCTGTTCACGGTCGATATCGTCCTGATCCAGCACACTGACCGCCTGGGGTGTGTCGATGGCCACCTTTTGCTGGCCGGCGCCAAAGATCAGCCGCCCCAGAAAGGTGCTGCTGTCCAGTTGCGTCTGTTGGGCGCTGGCCATGCCTGCGGCAAGGATCGCTGTCGTTGTAAAAAGGCAGGCCAGGCCCAGCCTGCGGGGGCGCATGCGTAGCGTCATATCCGATTCTCCATCCGGTTTTAAGGTTTCGGCTGGCTATACGGCTGGCATGCATCAAGGTGTCTTGACCCCCGACGAGCGGCGTTCTAGTTATTCCGACACAAACAGTCAAGTACTGCGCCTGATCTTCCAGCCATGCCCTTTGCGGCAACGCCAGATCCGGGACCTCGCGCGTCAACGCCCGCCAAAAGCAGGCCCAACGGAGGTCAACCTCATGATTCTATCCCCCGACCGCGTAGCGGCGATTGCGACCGCCCGCGCCGACAAACCCAAAATGCGCGAACGCGATCTGGCCAATGTGCTGAACATCCGCGAGGCCGAGATTCTGGCCGCCGAGCTTGGCCATGGCGTGCGCCGGATCGCGGCAGACCCTGACAGGCTGTTGGCGCGCATCCCGGCGCTTGGCGATGTGATGGCGCTGACGCGCAACGATTTTTGCGTACATGAACGGCGTGGGCAATATCGTGACTATCGCGCTGGCGCGCATGCCGGCATGGTGCTGGGGCCGGATATCGACCTGCGCATTTTCCCCAGCCACTGGGTTCATGGTTTCGCGGTGGAACGCAGCGGGCCGGATGGCACAAGGCGCAGCTTGCAGGTGTTCGATGCCGCGGGCGATGCAGTTCACAAGATCTATCTGCAACCAGAGTCAGACCTTGCGGCCTATGACGCGCTGGTCGCCGATCTGGCCGTGGCCGATGACGCGCCTTTCGATCTTGCCCCGCGCGCCTTGCCAGAGCCTATCCGCGTGAACGAAGCCAAGTTTGACGAATTGCGCAGCGCCTGGCCAAAGATGACCGATACCCACCAGTTCCTTGCCATGACCAGCCGGTTGAAATTCGACCGTCTGGGGGCCTATCTGTCGATCGGGGCGCCTTGGGCGGTGCCGCTGCCGGTCAATGCGGTCGAACAGGCGCTGCGGCAGGCCGGCGCGCAGGCTGTGCCGATCATGGTCTTTGTCGGCAATCGCGGCTGCATCCAGATCCATTCGGGGCCTGTCGCACGGCTGGAACCGATGGGGCCGTGGTTCAACGTGCTGGACCCATATTTCAACCTGCATCTGCGCGCAGACAAGGTGGCGCAGGTCTGGTTGGTGCGCAAACCCACAAAACGCGGCGATGCGATCTCGGTCGAGGCGTTTGACAGGGACGGTCACCTGATCCTACAGATTTTCGGCAAACGCGCCGAGGCCGCGACCGATACAGGTGCTTGGGATGCGATCGCCACAGGCTTGGCTGCCGAGGTGATGGCATGATCCGCCAGATTGCAGCGGGCCTTGTGGTGGCGGTGGCGCTTGCCCCCGCAGCCTTTGCCGACACCCCGTCGCGCGTGATCGCGGCGGGCGGGTCTGTCGCGGAAATCATCCATGCTTTGGGGGCCGGTGACCGCCTGATCGCGCGCGATACCACGTCAACCTTTCCCCCCGCGCTCGAAGCCTTGCCCGATATCGGCTATGTCCGCGCGCTGTCGTCGGAAAACCTGATCGCGATGGCCCCCGACATTGTGATCGCCGAACATGACGCTGGCCCGCCCGAAGTGCTGGATGTGTTGCAGCGGTCGGGCATCGCGCTGGTGATGGCGCCACAAGCGCTCGACCCTGACGGTGTCGCCGCCAAGATCGACGCAGTGGCCACGGCGCTGAACCTGCCAGACGCTGGTGCCGCCCTGCAAGCCCGCGTGGCGGCACAGCTTGAACAGGCACGGATCGCAGGCGATGCTTTGCCCCGTTCCCCGCGGGTGATGTTTATCCTGTCGATGCAGGGCGGCCGGTTGCTGGTCGGCGGCGCAGGCACCTCTGCCGAGGCGATGATCCTGCTGGCCGGTGGCACCAATGCGGTGACTGCGCTGGACGGCTACAAGCCCCTGACCGACGAGGCCGCGATTGCCGCCGATCCCGATCTGATCCTGATGATGGACCGGGGCGGTGATCATGCCGTGGTCCTGGCCGATATCATCGCCCATCCGGCGCTGCGCCTGACCCGCGCGGCCATTGACCAGCGGATTGTCAGCATGGACGGGCTCTATCTGCTGGGCTTTGGCCCGCGCACCGGCGCTGCGGCGCTGGAGCTGAACACCCATCTGCGCCGCCTGACCGACGAGGTCAAAGGCTGATGGTCGCCCTTGCCGATACCCCCGTGCTGGCGGGCGACAGGTCGATCCGCGCGCGGCGCGTGGCCTTTGGGTTGGCGGGGCTTTTGCTGCTGACCAGCCTGCTAAGCCTGTCGCATGGCGCATCGGGCGTGCGGCTGGATCTTGTGCTGCAAAGCTGGCTGGTGGGACATGATGTTCCCGCGCGCGACTGGCTGATCTTGTGGGAAATCCGGCTGCCACGGATGCTGACCGGCGTGCTGGTCGGGGCATCGCTGGCCGTGGGGGGTGCGGTGATGCAGGGGCTGTTTCGCAACCCTTTGGCCGATCCGGGGCTGGTCGGGGTTGGCGCGGGGGCCGGTCTGGGTGCGGTGCTGGCCATCGTGCTGGGCGGACAGGCCCCAGCCTGGGTCGCGGCTTGGCTGGGCTGGAACATGGTGCCGGTTGCGGCCTTTATGGGGGGGTGGCTGTCCACCATGGTGCTTTACCGCGTCTCGACCCGCGCGGGGCGGACATCTACCGCGACGATGCTGCTGGCGGGGATCGCGCTTGGCGCGCTGGCGGGGGCGGCAACGGGGATTCTGGTCTATGTCGCCGATGATCGGCAATTGCGCGATCTGACCTTTTGGGGTCTGGGATCGCTGGGCGGGGCATCCTGGCCCAAGATCGCGGCGGCAGGCCCTGTGATGCTGCTTGCGCTGCTGGCCGCACCCTTTCTGGCGCGCGGGCTGAACGGGCTGTCGCTGGGCGAGGCTGCGGCCCATCACATCGGGCTGCCGGTACAAAGGGTCAAACATGTGGCCATCCTGACGGTCGCTGCTGCCACGGGGGCCGCTGTCGCGGTATCGGGCGGCATCGGGTTTATCGGGATCGTGGTGCCGCATCTGCTGCGGCTGGCGACGGGGCCGGACCACCGCTATCTGCTGGTGAATGCCGCCCTTTTAGGGGCGACGCTGTTGTTGCTGGCCGATCTGATCGCGCGCAGCATCATCGCCCCCGCCGAATTGCCCATCGGCATTGTCACGGCGGTGATCGGCGCGCCGGTGTTTCTCTGGATCCTGTTGCGCCGCCGTGGATTGGTGGATTTGTGATGCTGACCATTCGTTCCTTGCATGCGTCTTTGGGGCGCACCGCCGTGCTGCACGGGATCACCGCCAGTGCCGCCCCCGGCCGGATCGTCGCGGTGATCGGGCCGAACGGGTCTGGCAAAACCACGCTGTTGCGCGCCATTTCCGGCGATGTCGCCTATGATGGGCGGATCGCGCTGGACGGGGCCGATCTGGCCGATCTCAAACCATGGGAATTGGCGGCGCGGCGCGGCGTGCTGCCACAGGCCGCAACGCTGGCCTTTCCGTTCACCGTGGCCGAGGTCGTGCGCCTTGGGCTGACGTCGGGTACGCAGGCTGACCGGTCAGACCTGATCGGGCGCGCCTTGGCCGAGGTTGATCTGACCGGCTTTTCCGGGCGGTATTATCAGGAATTGTCAGGTGGTCAGCAGGCGCGGGTGCAACTGGCCCGCGTGCGCGCGCAGGTCTGGGACCCTGTCGTCGCGGGCCGCCCGCGCTGGCTGTTTCTGGACGAACCGGTGGCGGCACTGGATATCGCGCATCAGATCGGCGTGATGCGGGTGCTGCGCCGCTTTGCCGATGCCGGTGGCGGGGTAGTGATCGTGCTGCATGATCTGAACCTTGCCGCGATGGTGGCCGATGATGTCTGGCTGATCCATGACGGCCTGCTGTTGGATGCCGGATCGCCCGCGCGCGTCATCGGCGGGTCTGCCCTGGCCGAGGCTTATGGCTGCCCCATCGTGGCCAATCGGTTGCCCGGGCCGCAGGCGACCTTTGTGTTGCCGCATGGGCTATGGGCGGCGGCAGGATAAATTATGCGCTAACGCTCTGTCAGGTAATCGGCCGAGACATAGCCCGTCACCCCCGGCGCATCGGCCAGCGTCACGCGGCACCAGCGCTGCCCCAGTTCGGTCACGCAATCCTGCCGCGTCAAGGCGGTGCCATCGGGCAGGCCCATGATGACATTGAACTCCAGCCCCGGCCCCGCCCGCAGTTTCAGCAGATCGTCAGGCCCCGCCCCGCTGACAAAAACATTGCCGCCGGTGCATCCGGCGATCAGGGTCAGGGCGATGACGGCAAGGGCGCTTGTGCGGGGCATGATCTGACCTTTATTGCGGGCGGTTGGCCTGTTTATGGCACCCGCATCTGCAGGGGTGAACCCCCAAAAACCCACGTGCTTACCAGCGCAGCACCCTTGGGCCACAAATGGCACCGGCCAGCGCGACCGACAGGATCGCCGCCCCATAGGCGGGCAGCACGAAAAGCGCGGCATCCTGATCGCAATAAAACGCATAGATGGCGGCCGACGCCCCGCCTGCCGCCAGCCCCGCCACCGCCCCCGCCAGCCGTGGGCGCAGCACCGCCCCCGTTGAAAGCGACCACAGGATCGCCGCAAGAAACGGCAGGCCAAGCGCCGGCACGCTGGTCAGGCAGACCCAGAGGCTCGATATCGACAAAGCCTCGACCAGCCCTGACAGCCCGCCGCGCTGCAAATGAAAAACAAAGGTTGCGACCAACACTGCCGCAAAGACCGCAAGCACCGCCCAGCGCCTGCCCGCCACCTCCACCGGATGGGCCAAGGCGATAGCAACGGCACCGGCCAGACCGGCCAGCAGCACAGGCAGGATCATTTTCAGCACGGCCAACGACGCAAGCGCCGCCCCAAGGTCCGGGCGCACCCCCCAAAAGGCGACAAAAGCCGCCACGCAGACCGCCAGCGCCACGGGCAGCGACCAAACAAGCCGCTGCGCGATGCCCGGTTGCGGCAATGTATCGGCGGCAAGCGCCGCGATCAGGTCGTCGGTGTTCATTCGATCATCCTTTCACGCAAGCGCGCCAGCGTCCGCAACGCGCGGTGCAAAGCCACGCGTACCGCCCCTTCGGTCATGCCCAGACGCGCCGCCGTATCCGCCGTGGTTTCACCGCGCAGACCAAAGCCGCGCACAATATCGGCGGCACGCGGATCAAGCGCGCCCAAAAGCTTTTCCATATCGCGCCCATCCAGCGGGTCAGGCCCCTGGGGTGCTGCCAGCGCATCTGCAAAATCGTCAATCGCCAGCTCGATGCGCCGTCCACGGGCGCGGAATGCATCCACCACCTTGTGCCGCGCGATGGCATAAAGCCAGGGGCGCAGCGGCGCGTCCTGCCGCCATGTATGGCGTTTGGTGTGGATCGCCAGCAGCACATCCTGCAAGACATCCTCGCAGCTGTCCTGCCCCAGCCCGCCGCCCCGCGCCTGCACGACGCGGCGCAAAACAGGCGTGATCGCCTGCAACAATTGGCGGTAGGCCGCCGTATCGCCGCCATTCGCTGCGCGCATCAGGTCATCCCAAGGGTCAATTATGTCCAAGTTCTGATCCCTGTTCGTCCCGTGTCGGGCAAATGTTACAGCTACAACACCCGACTTGCCCAGAAACAAATGCGCTCGCCTTCAGCGGTTCACATGGGCGTGACCTGCGTAACACAAAGGCGCGGTGGCACGACCTGCTTTGCGGGACTGCACTGACGCAGCCCGCCACTAGGAGTGACCTTCATGACGACCAAAACGCTTTCGCTTACTCTTGCCGCTTCGCTCGCTTCTGCGCTGACCCTGTCCGCCGGGCAGATGCATGCACAAGAGGCCACGATGGAAAAATGTTTCGGCATTTCGCTGGCTGGTGCCAATGATTGCGCCGCCGGTCCCGGCACCACCTGCGCCGGCACATCCACCGTCGATTACCAGGGCAACGCCTGGACGCTGGTAGCCACCGGCACCTGCGCCGACATCGCACTGCCTGCCATGGCCGACGGCTCCGCGCGCATGGGCTCGCTGGAAGAACTGGACCGCGATCTGCCCCCTGCATGATCTGACATCAAGGGGCGGGGGTATCCCCCGCCCTCTATTCAAAAGGATTTTGCCATGCCCGCACTTCCCCGCACGACCGGTCTGGGTTTCAAGCCACAGCATTTCACCGATATGATGGCCACCGACACCATCGGGTTCATCGAGGTCCATGCCGAGAATTACATGGGCGATGGCGGCGCGCCGCACGCGATGCTGGCAGCTTTGCACGAGTGCCATGCCCTGTCGATCCACGGGGTCGGCCTGTCGATCGGCAGCGCGGGCGGGCTGGACCGCGACCACCTTGCGCGGCTGCGCAGATTGATTGACCGCTACCACCCCGAAAGCTTTTCCGAACATCTGGCCTGGTCCAGCCATGGGGCGGCCTGGCTGAATGATCTTTTGCCCCTGCCCTATACGCCCGAGACATTGGCCACGATCTGCGCCCATGTCGATCAGGTGCAAGATACCTTGGGCCGCCGGATGCTGCTGGAAAATCCAGCGACCTATGTGACCTTCGCCAGCTCCACCCTGTCGGAAACCGATTTCCTGACCGAACTGGTCCAGCGCACGGGCTGTGGGCTGCTGTTGGATGTCAACAATGTCTTTGTTTCTGCCACCAACCACCGGTTCGATGCCCGTGCCTATCTGGCCGATTTCCCGCTGTTTGCTGTGGGTGAAATCCATCTGGCGGGGCATGATACCGAAGATTTGCCATCCGGTCCGCTGCTGATCGACAGCCATGGCGCGCCGGTGGCGGACCCTGTCTGGGCGCTCTACGCTGAGGTGCTGGCGCGTACCGGCCCCTTGCCCACGCTGATCGAATGGGACACTGACGTGCCGGATTTCGCCACCCTGCTGGCCGAGGCTGCCCGCGCAAACGCCATCCTGCGTGATGTGCAAAGGCCGCAGACCGATGCAGCCTGACAGCCACGCCGCCCAGCAACAGGCGTTTGAAGCCGCGCTTTGGCAGCAAGACCCGCCCGCAGGGCTGTGCGCGCCCGTGATGGCAGAGGTCGCACAGCGGTTTGCCGTTTACCGCAACAATGTGCAGCACAGCCTGACCCGCGCGCTGGCGGGGCGGTTTGCCGTCGTCGAACAATTGGTCGGCCCCACCTTTTTTACCGCCATGGCGCGGGTCCATATCGCGCAAGACCCGCCGCAAAGCCCGGTTTTGCTGGGCTGGGGCGCGACATTCGCGGATTTTCTGGATGGTTTCGCCCCGGTGGCGCATCTGCCGTTTCTGGGCGATGTGGCGCGGCTGGAATATGCGCGCGGGCTGGCCTATCACGCCGCCGACGCCATGCCGGTCGCAGCCGATGCGCTGGCCGTGGACGACCCCGCAACGCTGCGGCTGGGTCTGCACCCGTCGGTGCAGCTGTTCACATCACCGCACCCGGCGCTGCAAATCTGGCAAGCGCATCAGACAGGTGCCACGCGCGCCCCGCTGCGTGCCGGACCCGACCATGCGCTGATCGCGCGCGCGCCCGATTTCAGCATCGTGACGGCCCCGCTGGACGAAGACACATATGCCGTGCTGCGCGCCTTGGTGGCTGGCGACAGGCTGGGTGACGCTGCAACCCATGCCGAACCCACCACCGCCCTGACGCTGCTTTTGCGCCACGGGCTGATCACCACGATAGATACAGGAGTTTCCCCATGACCCCCACCATAGAGTTGCGCAACCGGATCGGGCAGATCAACAGGCTTGCCGATCATCTGCCCCACGATGTCGTGGCCTTTGCCGCGCGGCTTTTTCCGGCGATCGTGTTCTGGCAATCGGCGCGCACCAAGGTTGATGGGTTCACGATCAAGGATTCCACTTATTTCTTGTTCGAACAGGTCTATGCCTTGCCGGTCATCCCACCCGCAACCGCCGCCCAGCTTGCGACATTGGCCGAACATCTGCTGCCGGTCCTGCTGGTGCTTGGCCTGTTTGCGCGATTTTCCGCGCTGGGGCTGCTGGTCATGACAGCCGTGATACAAACCTTCGTGTTTCCAGAGGCTTGGGTCACCCATGGGCTTTGGGCCACGGCGCTGCTGGTGGTACTGGCGCAAGGGCCGGGGCGGGTGTCGCTGGATCACCTGCTGGGGCTGGATCATGGCGGCGCGCGGCACAAACGGCTGCCCTGAGGTCAAAGCCGCACCATGCCCCAGGGGATTGACAGACAAGGGCAGATAGCACCTACGCTTGCAGCTGGACAACGGTCAGGGCGGGCGGCGGAAAATGGCGATTTGGCAAAATAGTGCAGATCAGGCAAGGCCGCGCGCCGCGCCATGACCAGTTATCTGCACGAAGACCGCCTGCAGGCCGTGCTGGCCGCGATCAGCGCCAGCGGCGCGCGGCGCGTACTGGATCTGGGCTGCGGCGATGGCGATCTGTTCGTGCGGCTGGCCACGATGCCCGCGCTTGACGATCTGGTCGGGATCGACATCTGCGCCGCCTCGCTTGACCGGCTGCGCGCGCGATTGGCGCGGATCACCGTGACCGCAGGCAAGGTCGATGTGCGCCACGGGTCGATGACCGACCCCGCACGCGATCTTGCAGGCTATGATTGCGCGGTGCTGCTGGAAACCATCGAACATATCGACCCCGATCAATTGTCGCGGCTGGAACGCGCGCTGTTCACCGTGCTGCGTGCAAGCACGATTATCATCACGACCCCCAATGCCGAATTCAATCCGCTGTTGGGCGTGCCGGCACACCGGATGCGCCACCCCGACCACCGTTTCGAATGGGACCGCGCGCGGTTTCGCACATGGTGCGCACGCGCGGCCAAGACGACGGGCTATGCCGCCGTCTTTCATGATATAGCGGGCACGCATCCCACCTTGGGCGGTGCCAGCCAGATGGCAGTTTTCACCCTGCCTGCGGGCTAGGCAAGGGCTGCGCGCACCGCTTCCGCCAGCGGCGTGGTCGGACGGCCCAGCAACTGGCGCAGGGTGCCGGAATTGTCGGCCAGCCAACCTTCGCCCGCCTGCTGGTCCACATCGACCAGCACAGCGGCGAAACCGGCAGGCAGGCCAAAGCTTTCCAGAATGCCCTGATACACATCGGCGGGCAGATCGTTGTAGGGAATGTCCTTGCCGGTCTGGCGCGACACTTCAGCGGCGATATCAGCCAACGTGATGGCCGTATCGCCCCCCAGTTCATAGACCTGCCCCGCATGGGCATCGTCCGCCGCGACCACCGCCAGCGCCTGCGCGTAATCGGCGCGGGTTGCGGGGGTAAAGCGCGCATCGCCCGCAGCCCCGATCATCGCACCGGCGCTGATTGCTCCGGCAAGGCTGCTGGTCCAGTTTTCGGTATACCAGCCATTGCGCAGGATCGTAGCCGTCAGGCCCGCGTCATTGATCGCGGCTTCGGTGGCGCGGTGATCAAAGGCGATCAACATTGGCGAGCGGTCGGCCTGCTGGATCGAGGTATAGACGATCCGGCCCACCCCTGCCGCCTTGGCCGCCATGATGACATTGCGGTGCTGGCCGACGCGGTCGTTGAAATCGCTGGATGAAATCAGAACCAGCACATCGACGCCCTGCAATGCGGGGGCCATGGTCGGTGGCGCGGTATAGTCAAAGGCGCGGGCCGCAACGCCAAGATCCGCCGCCTTGGCCGGATCGCGCACAAGCGCAATGATTTGGGCAGGATCGGTTAGGGTCTTGAGATGGGCAATGGCCAAACGGCCCAGTTGGCCGGTGGCACCGGTGATGGCAATGGTCATGAAACGCTCCGTTCGTTGATGTTGACGAGGCACAGATAACGCTATACGCACGAAACGGAAGTACACACATTTTTGTAAGTATGAAAAAGATGGCGCATGATCTGATCCCCGATGTTCTGAACGACCGCTGCCCGTCGCGCGCGGTGCTGAACCACGTGACCAGCCGCTGGGGCGTGCTGATCCTGATCGCCTTGCAGGACGGCACTTTGCGGTTCAGCGCGCTGCGCCGTCGGATCGGTGGGGTGTCTGAGCGGATGCTGGCGCAATCTTTGCGCCTGCTGGAGGATGACGGCTTTGTCCGCCGCACGGCGCACCCCGTGGTGCCGCCGCATGTGGATTACGATCTGACGCCACTGGGCTATGAGGTCGCGGCAAAGGTGCATGCCCTGGCTAGCCTGATCGAAGGCAATCTGGGCCAGATCATCGCCCAGCGCAAAACCTAGTCTGATCCGGCGGTCAGCTGCGTTTGAGGATCAACAGCGCCAATAAGGCCGCCATCCCGATCCCCGCCGTCAGCCAGACCGCGTTGACGCCCCAGCCGGTCAGTGCCGCGCCAAAGATCAGCGGTGCCGCCGCCTGACTGATCCGCGCGGGCGCGTTCAGCCAGCCCAGCCGCTGGCCGTACCCTGCCGGACCGAACAGCGACAAAGGCAGCGTGCCTTTGGCGATGGTCATGATCCCGTTGCCCGCCCCGTGCAACAGCGCAAAGACATAGGCCGCAGGCCCGCCAAAGCCGATCAGCGCGACCGCCGCCACCGGATGCGCCGCCGCCGCCAGCCGGGTCGAAACCAGCGGATGAAACCGCTGCAACAGGCCGAATTCCAGCACCCGCGCCGCGACCTGCGCAGGCCCGATCAGCGCGCCTGCCGCGATGGCGACAGCTGTGCTGGCCCCCGCCGCCTGCAACAGCCCCGGCAGATGCGCGGCCATGGCGGTGGCGTTGAACCATGCCGCGGCAAAGACAAAGGCCAGCAGCCACAGCGCGCGGCGCGATGGCGGCGGGCCGACAGGCTCGGGGGTAGCGGGTTTGGGCAAAGCCTCGTTGCCGCGCGGCAGCCATGCGTTCAGCGGCAATGCCACCAGCAGATGGATCAGCGCCCAGCCCAGACAGGCCTCGCGCCAGCCCCATGTCGCCAGCATGATCCCCGACAAGGGCCACCCCAATGTGCTGGCAAAGCCCGCGATCAACGTGATGCCGGTGATCGGGCCACGCGCATCTTTGCCATAAATGCCTGCCAGCGTGGCGAACCCGGCCTCGTACAGTCCGATCCCCATGCCAAAGCCCACGACGGCCCAGCCAAGATAGAGCACCGCCGGCACCGGTGCCGCCGCCAGCAGGCACAGCCCCAGCGCAAAGACGATATTCGACAGCATCAGCACCCCGCGCCCGCCGAACCCGTCGATTCGCGCGCCCGCCCAAGGCCCGACGATGGCCGACACCACCAGCGCCATCGAAAACGCGCCGAACACCCAGACCGACGACAGCCCGAAACTGTCCGCCATCGGGACCGCCAGCACCGCGGGGATATAATAGCTTGACGCCCAGCCAACGGTCTGGGACGTGCCAAGGGCTGCAATGGTCAGGCCCCGCTTGCTGGCCGACAGTCTGGCGATCACGGGCCAACCCCTGTGCAACAATGTGATGTCAGAAACCCGACCAGCCGGTGCATGGCATCGAAATCGGCTCGATTGAACACCTCGCGCCCTTGCTTGTCCTGCACCACCAGCCCTGCATCCACCAAGGCCGACAGATGATGTGCCAAAGTCGACGGCGCAATCCCCAGATGATCGCCAATCTCGCCCACGCGCAGCCCGTCATGCCCCGCTTTCACCAGCAGGCGAAAGATCGACAGGCGAGCGTCATGGCCAAGGGCAGCCAGCGCACGGGCATGGAGATTCGTGTCGGACATGCAGGCAAAATAACTATAAAATTAGTTTTATAAAGATATATTTCCCGATGACAGCGCCCGCTATTACCGGGCCGCGAAAGGGATGTCGCGCTGTGCGCTCAATAAAGCGGTTTGGGTTTGTGCCATTGCTGCATCGTCTGTCGGGTAGCGATCAGACGACTATCGACCACTGGGCAAAGATGGCCAATGCAAGGCAGCGAAAGTACAAGGGACATCAATTGCGCCGCAAAAATGTTGCAAGAAACATGTCGCGCCGCAGCGCCAAGCGCGTTAGGTTTGGACAAAATGTACCCAAAACCGACAGGCAAAGATTTGACGATCGTGACACGCCACGTCCATGAGCTGGCCGAGATGCTGCTGCAACGGGATGCGCCGCGCGTGATCGTCGCGGTTGCGGGCGCGCCGGGATCGGGCAAATCGACCTTTGCCGCCGAATTGGCCCGCAGGCTTTCGGCGCGCGGCAAGCGCGGTGTCGTTGTGCCAATGGATGGCTTTCATCTGGATAATGCCGTGCTGGAGGCGCGCAGCCTGCTGCCGCGCAAAGGCGCGCCCGAAACCTTCGACGCGCAGGGTTTTGTCCGGTTGATCCGCGCAATCAAGGCGCAAGAGGATGTTTTCGCACCCAGCTTTGACCGCATGCGCGATCTGTCCGTCGCGGGGGCAATCGCCGTGCCTGCCGACGCTTCGTATGTCATTGCCGAAGGCAATTACCTGATGTTCGATGAAAGCCCGTGGTCGGAGCTTGCGGGCCTGTGGGATGTCTCGATCCGGCTGGACGTGCCGATGCCCGAACTGCGCGCGCGGCTGATCCAGCGGTGGCTGAGCCAGAACCTGTCACGCGCCGTCGCCACACGCCGCGCCGAAGGCAACGACATCCCCAATGCACAGCGTGTCATCGCCAAGGCGCTGCCTTGTGATTTCACCTTTGATGGACAACAAGCGCGGGTCTGACCCGCCGCCAAGAGGTATCCCATGCAAATCCGCGACATTGCCACAGCACCCATCCGTGGGCAGGCTCCCGGTACCTCTGGTCTGCGGCGCAAGACCCGCGCGTATATGGCGCCGTTGTTTTTGGAAAATTATGTGCAGGCTATTCTGGATGGCGCCGGCGGGGCGGCAGGAAAGACCTATGTGCTAGGCGGCGACGGGCGCTATTTTAACGCTGCGGCGATCCAGATCATCCTGCGCATTCTGGCGGGCAATGGGGCGGCGCGGGTGATGGTCGGGCAAGGCGGGATTCTTTCCACCCCCGCCGCATCGCATCTGATCCGCAAGACCGGCGCGGATGGCGGGTTCATCCTGTCGGCCAGCCATAATCCGGGCGGTATCGACGCGGATTTCGGCCTGAAATACAATATGGGGAATGGCGGGCCTGCGACCGAAACTATGACCGCCGCCATCGTCGTCGCCAGCGAGTCCATCACCCGCATCCGCATGGCCGACAGCGCCGACATCAATCTTGACGCCTTGGGCGCGGCGGCGATCGGCCCGATGCAGGTTCAGATCATCGACCCTGTCACGGATTATCTGGCGCTGATGGAAGACCTGTTCGACCTTGACGCCATCGCCGCGCTGATCGCGGGCGGTTTCACCCTGCGGTTCGATGCGATGCATGCCGTGACCGGCCCCTATGCGCGCGCGCTGCTGGTGGACCGCTGCGGTGCCAGCCCCGACAACGTGATGAATGCCATCCCCCTGCCCGATTTCGGCGGCGGCCATCCCGACCCCAACCCCGTCTGGGCGGCAGAGCTGATGGGGCTGATGATGAGCCCCGACGCCCCCGATTTCGGTGCCGCCAGCGATGGTGACGGGGATCGCAACATGATTGTCGGGCGCGGCTGCTATGTGACACCTTCCGACAGTCTGGCACTGATTGCGGACCGCGCGGATCTGGCCAAAGGCTATCGCCGCGGGCTGGCGGGGGTGGCGCGTTCGATGCCCACATCGGGCGCGGTGGACAGGGTGGCAGCGGCCAAGGGGATCGCTTGTCACGAGACGCCGACAGGCTGGAAATTCTTTGGCAACCTGCTGGATACAGGCCAGATCACGCTGTGCGGCGAAGAAAGTGCCGGCACCGGATCGGACCATATCCGTGAAAAAGACGGGCTCTGGGCGGTGTTGATGTGGTTGAACATCATCGCCGTATCAGGGCAAAGCGTGGCCGATCTGATGGCCGCGCATTGGCGAAGCTATGGGCGCAATTATTATTCTCGGCACGATTACGAAGACGTGGACAGCGCTGTTGCCACCTTGCTGATGGCCGATCTGCGCGGGCGGCTGGACCGCTTGCCAGGGCAAAGCTTTGCAGGGCTGCGCGTCACAGCGGCGGATGATTTTGCCTATACCGATCCTGTGGATGGCAGCGTCAGCACCGGCCAAGGTCTGCGGCTGTTTTTCGAAGGCGGTGCGCGCGCGGTCCTGCGCCTGTCGGGCACCGGCACCAGCGGGGCGACCTTGCGGGTCTATCTCGAACAGCTGGTGACGGAAGGGGACCTGCATCACGATGCGGGTGACGTGCTGGCCCCATTGGTGGCGGCGGTCGATGCTGTGGCGGGGATTACCGCGCGAACGGGACGTACAGCGCCGGATGTGAAGACCTGAAAACTTTTATGCCTCCGGCGGGGATATTTGGGCTCCAACGATGATCAGATCAGGATCAGCGTGATGATCGGGAACATGAGCAGGATCACCACGCGGATGATGTCGGAGGCGACGAAAAACACGACGGCACGGTAGGTCGCAGTGATCTTGGTTTCGCGGTCCATGCTGTTGATGATGAAAAGATTCATCCCCACGGGTGGCGTGATCAGCCCGACCTCGACCACGATCAGCACGAGGATGCCGAACCAGATTGCAAGCTCGTCCGGCGTCATCCCGAAATCGAGGGTGGAGATCACCGGCCAGAAGATCGGCACCGTCAGCAGGATCATCGACAAGCTGTCCATCAAACAGCCGAGAATCAGATAGAAGACCAAAATAAGCACGATGATCATCATCGGGCTGAACCCCTGCCCCGCGACCCAGGTTGAGAGTTCTTGCGGCACCTGCGTCAGCGCGAGAAACCCGTTGTAAAAGGCCGCCCCCAGCACGATGAAAAAGATCATCCCCGTGCCGGTCGCGGTTTGCATCAGGCTGTCGCGCAAAGCCCCCCAGCCCAGCCTGCCCGCCGCCAGCGCGATCACCCCCGTGCCTGCCGCGCCCACCGCGGCCCCTTCGGTGGGCGTGAACCAGCCGTTATAGATGCCGCCGACCACCAGCCCGAAGACCAAGAGCACCGGCCAGACCGGCAGCAGGGCCTGCAAGCGGTCGCGCATCGGCAGGCGGTCTTGTGTGCCGGCCTGATCGGGGTAGAGCCGCACATAGATGGCAATGGTCAGCATATAGCCCAAGGCCGCCAGCAGGCCGGGGATGATGGCTGCGGCGAAAAGCTTGGCGATGTTCTGCTCGGTTAGGATCGCATAGATCACCAAAATCACCGAAGGCGGGATCAGGATGCCAAGCGTGCCACCCGCCGCCAGTGTCGCCGTGGCAAAGCCGCCCGCATAGCCCGACCGGCGCAATTCAGGCAGCGCGACCTTGCTCATCGTCGCGGCTGTCGCAAGCGATGAGCCGCAGATCGCCCCGAACCCCGCGCAGGCCCCGACAGCGGCCATGGCCATCCCGCCTTTGCGATGCCCCAGAAAGGCACCTGCTGCGCGAAACAAGGCCTGCGACATGCCCGAATGGGTGGCGAATTGCCCCATCAGCAAAAACAGCGGAATGATCGACAGGCTATAGCTGGAAAAGGTGGAATAGGTCTCGGACTTTAGCCGCGCCATGAAGACGGTTGTCCCGTCAGTGGCCAGCCACAGCCCGCCGATCCCGCAAATGAGCATGGCAAGGCCAATCGGCGCGCGCAGAAAGATTAGCCCCAGCAGGACAGGAAACGACAAAAACCCGAGGGCAAGATCGCTCATCCCGCGCGCTTTCCGCTCAGCCGCAGGGCCGCACAATAGAGGCTGACGATACAGGCGACGCAGGCGGCGGCAAGGCAGGCCGCATAGCCCCACCAGACCGGAAACTGCAACATAAAGGTGGTTTCGCCATAGCGCAATTTATCCTGCATCCCTGCGAACAGCCGCCATGTGATCAGCACGATCACCAGCGCCATCACCACCGACCAAAAGGCAGACAACGCTGCATTGATGCGCGCGCCCAGCCCGGCGGTAAAGATATCGACCCGCGCATGCGACTGCGTCAGCTGCGTCAACGGCAAAAAGCTGAACACGGCAAAGGCCATGCCCGCCTCGACCAGTTCGTAATCGCCCGTCACAGGGCCAAGACCCGCCCCGCGCACCAGATCGCCAAAACCCGCCATGATCGCCAGCGCGCCCAATTCGCGCCCCGTGATGCTGGCACAGACAAGACAGACCAGCCCGATCATGACGGAGCCGCCCAGCAATGCCGTACCTTGGGCCAAACGCGTGATTAGCAGATGCAACAAAAGGCAACCTCGGGGATAAACGCCCCCGCTGTCTAGTCCTTGCCCGCGTGCTTGGCAATCAAGGCGGTAGCGGCAGCATAAAGCCCGGTGCCGTCGATGCCTGCGGCGTCAGCTTCGGCAATCCAAGCGGCGGTGGTGGCGGCGGCGGCCTCGCGCCAGGGGGCGGTCTGATCGGGCGTCAGGGTGATGATGCTATTGCCGGCAGCAACCGCCAGTGCGCGGGCATCCGCGTCACCGGCCTGCTGGGTGCGTCCGGCAAAGGCGGAAAACTCCAGGCCCGAATTGGCGTCGATCACAGCTTTCAGATCGTCCGGCAAGGCGTTGTAACTGTTTGTATTCATCGCCAGAATAAAGGTTGCAGCATAAAGCGCGGCACCGTCGAATTCGGTATGGTTGGTGACCAGTTCCTGCACGCGGATCGAAGGGGCAACCTCCCACGGAATAACGGCACCATCAATCACGCCGCGCGATAATGCCTCTGGCACGGCAGGCACGGGCATGCCGACCGCGGTGGCACCCAGATCGGTCAGCAGGTTGGTGATCACCCGGGTGGGTCCGCGCAGTTTCAACCCTTCGAGGTCCGTGATCGCGGCGACGGGGCGGTTGGCATGGATGATCCCAGGGCCATGTACCCACAGGCCCAAGGGCTTGAACGCAGCGAAATCGCTGTCCATCATTCGCGCTTCGGCCAGGTCCCAAAAGGCCCGCGATGTGGCCTCGGCATCCGGCGAGATAAAGGGCAGCTCGAACACTTCAAGCTGCGGGAACCGGCCCGGCGTATAGCCTGGCAGCGTCCAGACAATATCGGCCACGCCGTCGATCACCTGATCAATCAGCTGCGGCGGTGTGCCACCCAACTGCATCGACGGAAACCGGTCGATCTTGATACGCCCGTTGCTGTCGGCCTCGACCCTGTCGGCCCAGACATCAAGGATATTGGCAGGCACATTGGCCTGCGCGGGCAGGAATTGGTGCAAGCGCAGCGTCACTTCCTGCGCGCTCGCGGCGGTCCCGATGGCAAAGGCCACAAGGCCAGCGAACACAGTGCGGGTGATGATCATGGAAGCCTCCCTCGAAAAACTCACCGCAGCTTTGCGCCAACGCCCGTTGCCGCGCAAGGGCAATGACGCCACATCACCCGCGCCACCCCGAGGGCAGGACCACCGCATTGACGACATAATGGCAATGCCGCTTCACGCTTCGCCCAAGACTGGCGCGCGCCCCGCCCCGTTCGCCCTTTTCATCTTCCAAGCCCAAATATCCCCGCCGGAGGCCGCAACTGCGTCGCAGACGCAGGCAGCGCTGAAACCGACGGCCACAGGCAGACGACCCCAATAGGGCATGCGGGCTGTCCGGCATGTGCCGGACAAACTCGCAACCCGCTTTCCACAAATTGCCGCAAGCGACATCAGCACGCACAATGATTACGCTTTTAGGGTCTGTTTGCGCAACATGTCGGTTTTGTCTGAAAAAGGTGCCCTTTCGCGTTGCATCTCGGGGCTTGCGGCGCTTTAGTCATGGAAAATAAATAACCAAAACCGGGGAGGTTTGGGATTGCAACAAGTCAAGAACGACGAAGCTTTCGTCGCGTTCGAACGCGTGCAAAAAAGTTACGACGGTGAAACACTGGTCGTCAAAGATCTTAATCTGGCGATACCCAAGGGCGAATTTCTGACCCTGCTTGGCCCGTCGGGATCGGGCAAGACGACCTGCCTGATGATGCTGGCCGGGTTCGAAACCGCAACGCATGGCGATATCCGGCTCGACGGTGTCTCGGTCAACAACATCCCCCCACACAAGCGCGGGATCGGCATGGTGTTCCAGAATTACGCGTTGTTTCCGCATATGACGGTGGGGGAAAACCTGTCGTTTCCGCTCGAAGTCCGCAAGATGGGCAAATCCGAACGCGAGGCCAAGGTCAAACGCGCGCTGGACATGGTGCAGATGGGCGATTTCGCCGCCCGCCGTCCGGCACAGATGTCCGGCGGACAGCAGCAGCGGGTGGCACTCGCACGGGCGCTGGTGTTTGAACCCGAACTGGTGCTGATGGATGAACCCTTGGGCGCGCTGGACAAGCAATTGCGCGAAACCCTGCAATTCGAGATCACCAATCTGGCGCATCAACTGGGCATTACCGTGGTCTATGTGACCCATGACCAGACCGAGGCGCTGACAATGTCGGACCGCGTCGCGGTGTTCAACGATGGCCGCATCCAGCAACTGGCCACGCCCGACGATCTGTACGAGCGTCCGCAAAACAGTTTCGTGGCGCAATTCATCGGCGAAAACAACACGTTGACCGGTGTGGTGCAGGATATATCTGACAAAAGCTGCACCGTGCGGCTGGACAGCGGCGATGTGATCGACGCGATGCCGGTCAATGTTGGCGCCGTCGGCGACCGCACCAAAGTGTCGATCCGCCCAGAACGGGTCGAGATCGACAAGACCCGCCTGCAACCCGGCGCGCATACGCTCAAGGCCGAAGTGCTGGAATTCATCTATATGGGTGATATTTTCCGCACCCGTCTGCGTGTCGCGGGGATGGATGATTTCGTCATCAAGACCCGCAACGCCCCCGATCAGGTCCGGCTGACACCCGGCACCAAGATCGACATCGGCTGGTTGGCACAGGATTGCCGCGCGCTCGACGCGTGACGGCTTTTGCAGGGTCACCGCCGCCCGGTGGGTGACCCTCATGACAAGACGAACCGGGCGTGACAACGGGAGAAAAATAATGAAACTGACCAAAGCAATGATGGCAACGACAGCGCTGACGCTGGCCGGAACCTCCGCCTTTGCTGGCGGCCATATGGCCAATGACATGACAATCGTCAGCTGGGGCGGCGCCTATCAGGCGAGCCAGGATTCTGCCTATCTGCAACCCTATCTGGCGGCCAACCCTGACGTCCGCGCGTCTTGGGACGAAAGCTCGCCCGAGGCCGTGGCAAAGCTGCGCGCGATGGACGAAGCCGGCAACCTGACTTGGGACCTTGTCGATGTGGTGGCCGCCGATGCGATCCGCCTGTGCGACGAAGGTCTGGCGATGGAAATCGACCATGACGCCCTTCTGGCCGCTGCCCCTGATGGCACATCAGCGTCCGAGGATTTCGGCGACCTGATCGTGTCGGATTGTTTTATTCCGCAGATCGCCTATTCCACAACCAACGCGTATCGCACCGATGTGACCGCCTGGAACGGCGCAACACCCGGCGATATCTGCGCCTTGTTCGATCTGGAAACCTTCCCCGGCACCCGGACCCTGCAGCGTGTGCCGCTTGATAACCTTGAATGGGCGCTGATCTGTGATGGCGTACCTTTCGTAGATGTTTATGACACGCTGGAAACGACCGAAGGTCAGGACCGCGCCTTTGCCAAGCTGGACACGATCAAGGACAGCACGATCTGGTGGACATCTGCCGCCGAAAGCATCCAGTCGCTGGCCGATGGCGAAGCCGTGATGGGCTCGTCCTACAATGGCCGCTTCTTCTCGGCGATCGTGGAACAGGACCAGCCATTGGCAATGCTCTGGGATGCACAGGTCTATGACCTTGACGGCTGGATCATCCCCACCGGCCTGCCCGAGGATCGTCTGGCCCGCGTGCTGGATTTCGTCTTCTTCGCGACAGACACACAGCGTCTGGCGGATCAGTCCAAGTTCATCTCTTATGGCCCAGCACGTGCATCATCGGCACCGCTGGTATCCACCCACGCAACTTTGGGCATCGAAATGGCACCACATATGCCAACCGATCCGGCAAACTCATCCAATGCCTTCGTGCAAAATTACATGTGGTGGGCGGATTACCGCGACGACCTGGATGCACGTTTCCAGGCCTGGCTGGCTCAGTAAATCACTGATTGCAGGGCGGGGATATCCCCGCCCTACGCCTGACACAAAGGCGCGGCCGCAGCGGTCGTGCTGAAAGGTAGGGCGGGGTTAACCCCGCCTTACGCCCCCAACCAAAGGTCCCGTCCCATGGCAGAACAGATGATGGCCGCCGATGGCCGCACGCTCAAATCAAGCTTGAACCGTGCCTTGCGCCGCCAGAAACTGCGCGCGCTGTTGCTGATCACGCCGCTGTTGCTGTTCATCCTGATCACCTTTGTCGTCCCCATCGGACAGATGTTGTTCCGGTCGGTGGAAAACCAGATTGTCGGCGACACCATCCCGCGCACCGTCGAGGCCCTAGCCGATTGGGACGCCGCGACCGACCCCGTGCCGGACGAAGACGTGTTCCGCGCCTTTGCCGCCGATATGATGGTTGCCGTCGAAGAACGCATTCACACCCGCCTTGGCTCACGGCTGAATTACGAAACCGCGGGGATCTCGTCGCAATTCCGCCGGTCTGGCCGCGATGTCGAGGATATGGGCGAAGACCTGACCGCCCAGTTCACAGCCCTTGATCCGGCATGGCAAGATCCTGCGACATGGATCGCGCTGATGGCCGACCCAGACTGGATTGCTGACAGCGCAACAGCGCAAACAGAACCCGCCTTCATTATCTCTGACGCCGCGCGCGACGCCCTGCCCCGCACCGCCGATATCTATGCCGATTTCGCCCGTGTGACACAGGTGATCAACACCGACAGCCCCACCGAAGAACAACCCTGGAACGTCGTCTATATCGCGCTGTACCAGGATCTGATCGCCAACCCCGCACCGCAGATCGCGGGCGCGCCCGATGGGTTACTGGGTGCCGCAGGCGCTGCGGTGGCTGGCTTTGTCGCCCCCGATATGCGGGCCGCCTTTGTCGACAGCGACGCTGGCTGGGGCAGCACAGCGACATGGCAGACGATCCAGACCTACAGCCCGGCCTATACCAGCAGCTATTTCTTGAATTCGGTCGATCTCAAACAGACCCCCGATGGCATCGAAATTGCCCCCGAGAACCAGCAGATCTATGTGAAATTGTTCATTCGCACGCTGATCATGTCGCTGACGATCATGGTGTCGTGCATTCTGCTGGGCTATCCTGTCGCCTGGATGCTGGCGAACCTGCCATCACGGCAGGCCAATCTGATGCTGATCCTCGTGCTGCTGCCATTCTGGACATCGCTTCTGGTGCGGACATCGGCGTGGAAGGTGCTGCTGCAACAACAAGGCGTGATCAACGACCTGCTGGTCTGGGTCGGCTTGGTGGGCGATGAAAGCCGACTGACGATGATCAACAATGCCACCGGCACGATCATTGCGATGACGCATATCCTGCTGCCCTTCATGATCCTGCCGCTGTATTCGGTGATGAAAACCATCCCGCCGAGCTATCTGCGCGCAGCAAAATCCTTGGGCGCGACCAATTGGACCGCGTTCTGGCGGGTCTATTTCCCGCAATCGGTGCCTGGGATCGGGGCGGGGTCGATCCTCGTGTTCATCCTGTCGATCGGCTATTACATCACACCCGAAATCGTGGGTGGTACATCGGGGATCTTTATCTCGAACCGCATCGCCTATCACATTTCCAGCTCGCTGAACTGGGGGTTGGCGGCCGCGCTAGGGACAATCCTGCTGGCCGTCGTGCTGGCGCTCTACTGGGCCTATGACCGGATCGTCGGCATCGACAACGTGAAACTCGGAGGATAACGCCATGACGTCGCTGCCCATCTACGCCACCACGGGCCAGAAGATCTGGCATTACACCTTCCGCGTCATTGTCGGGTTGATCCTGTTCTTTCTGATCGCCCCGATCATCATCATCATCCCGCTGTCGTTCAATGCCGAAAGCTTTTTCACCTTCACGCCGGAAATGTTGGCGCTGGACCCCGCAGGCTATTCGCTGCGCCATTACCGCGACTTCTTTACCAATCCTGACTGGATCAGACCGCTGCAGAATTCGCTGATCATCGCGCCCTTTGCGACCGTCCTGTCGGTCAGTCTGGGCACGCTGGCCGCGATCGGGCTGTCGCAATCGCATGTGCCCTACCGGCGCGCGATCATGGCGATCCTGATTTCGCCGATGATCGTGCCATTGATCATTTCGGCCACCGGCATGTTCTTCTTCTACAGCCAGATGGGGCTGTGGATGGAAAACACGCTGGGGTTCTCGCGGTCGTTCACCGGCTATGTCAAGGTGATCCTGGCCCATGCAGCCCTTGGTATTCCCTTCGTGATCATCACGGTCACGGCGACGCTGGTAGGGTTTGACCATTCACTGACGCGCGCGGCCGCCAATATGGGGGCCACACCGACACAGACGTTTTTCAAGGTGCAGATGCCGCTGATCCTGCCCGGTGTGGTGTCAGGCGGGCTGTTTGCCTTTATCACATCATTTGACGAGGTGGTCGTGGTCCTGTTCGTCGGTGCCGCCGCCCAGAAAACCCTGCCTTGGCAGATGTTTACCGGCCTGCGCGAACAGATCAGCCCGACGATCCTTGCGGCGGCGACGGTGCTTGTGGCTATCTCGATCGTGCTCTTGGCCACGGTGGAAATGCTGCGCCGCCGGTCCGAACGGCTGCGCGGCCTGTCGCCCAACTGACCACCGCATCGTCGCTTTGTTCAAAATACTCCCGCCAGAGGCGGACGGCCCGCAAGGGCCGTTCCAGCTAAGGCAACACCGCAAGCCAGCCCCAGACCGTCAGTATCGACAGCCCCGTCGCCAGCAAGACTGAGGATGCTGCAACCCGGCGCGCGCGGCCATACATATTGGCAAAGATATAGGCATTCACCCCGGGCGCCATTGCCGCTGTCAGCATGGCGGATCGCGTGCCGGCAATGCCCAGGCCACCCGCTTGCGCAAGCGCCCAAACCACCGCCGGATGCACCACCAACGACACCGCGACAACATAGATGATCGTGCGCATGTCGCCTTCAGGGCGGTAGCGATACAGCACCCCACCCAGCCCGAACAAGGCGGCAGGCAAAGCCGCGCGCGCAATCAGGTCGAGCGCATCCGTCAGCACCGCCGGCGCAGGAACCCCCGACAGGTTGACGACGAACCCCAAGGCGATCCCGATGATCAGCGCATTCTGAAACATCGCCCGCAGCACCTTGGCCGGCAAGGCGGTCAGCGCCGCACCCCGATTGCGTGCGATTTCCATCGCAGTGATGCCGATACCATAGCAAAACGGCGAATGGATCGCGATAATCGCATAATTGGATTCCAATGCCGTGGCGCCGTAGGCGCGTTCGGTGATCGGCAGCCCCAGCAGCAAAGAGTTCGAGAACAGACAGCAAAACCCGATGGCGACGCTATCTTCCCAATCGCGCCCAAAAATATACCGCGCGCCCAAAAGCCCGGCCAGAAACCCCGTGAAAGCCCCGGCATAGAAACTACCCAGCAGCAGCAAATCAAAATTCTGTTGCAGATCCAACGTCGAGATGGCGCGGAACAGCAGGCAGGGAATGGCGAAATTCTGGGTGAATTTCATCAGCCCGTCCACGCCGGCATCGCTGAAATAGCCTTTCCAGACCGCCAGATAGCCAAAGCCGATCACGAAGAAAACGGGCAGGATGACGTCGATCAGCGCGGCCATTGGCGGATTCCTTGGAAAACTTCTATGCCTCCGGCGGGGATATTCAGGCGCGGAAGCAGGGGAAAGTCAGCGTCAGCCCGTCATAGGCGGGCAGAACATGAGCGGGGGTTTCGGCGGCAATGGTGGCGTAGTCCAGATCGACATGCATATTGGTCAGAACGGCCTGACGCGGCGCGACCTTGGTGATCCAGCCCAGCGTCTTTTCCAGATGCGCATGGCTCGGGTGCGGTTTGCGGCGCAAGGCATCGACGATCCAGCAATCCAGCCCGGCAAGCGCAGGCCAGACAGCATCGGGGATGTCAGAGACGTCAGGCAGATAGGCCACATCGCCAATCCGGAACCCCAGCGCGTCAATATTGCCATGCGCCACTTTGAAAGGTGTCAAGGTTACCGGCCCGCCTGCGCCCTCGATGGTCACATCGCCGTCGATCAGGTTCAAATCGCAGATCGGCGGATAATCCGATCCTGCGGGCTGCACAAAGGCATAGCCGAACCGCGCCAGCAAGGCATCACAGGTATCGCCATCAGCCCAGACCGGCAGCCTTTGCCGCGTCTGGAACACGATCATCCGCAGATCGTCGATCCCGTGGACATGATCGGCATGGGCATGGGTGTAAACGACAGCATCAACCGTGCTGACGCCTGCATCCAGCAACTGGCTGCGCATGTCGGGCGACGTGTCGATCAGCACGCGGGTCGTGCCATCCTTGCCCTGCCGCGTGATCAACAGCGAACAGCGCCGCCTTGCGTTGCGCGGATCGGTGGGATCGCAATCACCCCAATCATTGCCCAGCCGTGGCACCCCGCCGGACGACCCGCAGCCAAGGATGGTAAAGCTGATTGTGTCGCTCATGCTGCTGCTTTCCAGAAAAGCCGGTCGAAATTGGCATTGGTCGCGGCGGCGAAAGCGGCATAGTCGAGACCAAAAAGCCCCGCCCCCACAGCCGCGGTATGGGCGGTATAGGCCGGTTCATTGCGCCGCCCGCGGTGCGGTGGCGGGGCCAGATAGGGGCTGTCGGTTTCCAGCAGCACACGCTCTAGCGGCACATTGGCAAAGATGTCGCGCAATTGCTGGCTTTTGGGAAAGGCCGCGATGCCCGACATCGACAGGTAGAACCCCAGATCAAGCGCCGCCTTGCCCAATGCCGCAGAGCTGGAAAAGCAATGCATCACGCAAGTATAGGCGCCGTTGCGGTATTCCTCGGCCAAGATCCGCGCCATGTCGCCATCGGCGTCGCGGGCATGGATAATCAACGGCAGGCCGGTTTCACGCGCCGCCGCGATATGGATGCGCAGGCTGGATTGCTGGATCGCCTTGCTGTCGGCGGTGTAATGGTAATCAAGGCCGGTTTCCCCGATGCCGACGAACTTGGGGTGCTGTGCCAGCGCGACAAGGTCATCCACCGTCACCGGCGGATGGTCTGCTGCCGACATCGGATGCACACCGGCGGCATAGAAAACCGAGGGATATGTTTCCGCGATAGCCCGCACGGCCGGTTCATTGTGCAGCTTTGTGCAGATCGTCACCATCCGCGTCACCCCTGCGGCCAGCGCGCGCGCGATCACTGCGTCGCGTTCACCCTCGAAATCGGGGAAATCAAGGTGGCAGTGGCTGTCGGTAATTGGGGTGGCGGCGATCGGGCTTTGGGTCATGGCGCGGCTTTCAGGCTGCGGCGACGCCTTGCGCCGTCTCTTCAATCTTGAAGATCATATCAAGGATCAGCGCGGCAGGGTCAAGGTTCACCGCGCGCCCGTGGCGCGACCTTTCGGACAGGTCCTGCTGCAATTGCGCCCACGCCTGTGCGGCGCGCGGGTCGGGGGCAAGTTTTGCAAGCAACAAAGCCTCGCCCGCAGCCCCTTGGGTGTCGGGTGCGCCCAGCAGGCCGGCACGCGCCACACGCGCCACAAACAAATCAATCAGGTCAAGCGTCAGGCCGAACCGCGCCTCGGCCCCGCGCCCGCTGCAGGCTTCGGCCAAGGCCAGCGCGGCCTGCCGGTCGATCCGTGGCAGCGCGCCGAACAGCCGGACCAGATCGGCGTAGAGCGCAAGGCCGCCACTGCCCAACAGCCGGATCGCATCCCCGACCGACCCGCCGGCAAGGGCGGCAAGGCCCGCTGCATTATCGCTGCGATGCCCAGCTTGGGCCAGCGCGCGGGCCAGATCCTCGGGCGACAGCGGGCCACAGCGCAATTCGCGGCAGCGTGACCGGATCGTGGGCAAAAGCCGTGACGGCTGATGCGCCACCAGCAGGATCACCGCCCCTGCGGGCGGTTCTTCCAATTCCTTGAGGATCGCATTGGCGGCGTTGCGGTTCATCTCATCCGCGGCATCGACGATCACGACACGCCGCCCGCCATCGGTGGCTGACATCTGGAAGAAATGCTTGAGATTGCGCACCGCATCCACGGTGATTTCGCCGCGCAGCTTGGCTGTCTTTTCGTCCCAAGGGCGGCGGATCAGCGCAAGGCGCGGATGCGCGCCCGATTGCACCAGACGCGCATCGGGGTGATCGGGGGACACATTCAGCGTGACCTCGCCCAGCATGTCGGGCGGCGCATCGGCCAGCAGGAAGGTCGCGATTTTCCAGGCCAGCGTCGCCTTGCCCACGCCGCGCGGGCCAGTGATCAGCCAGCCTGAATGCATACGGCCTGCGGTGAAGGCGTCCAGAAACGCGGCTTCGGCGGCGTGTTGGCCGTAAAGCACGGGCGTTTCACGCGGATGCGGCGCGCCGTCCAGCCGGTCCGGTTCTGGGATGGTGTCATCGCTCATAGATGCGCCGCCACATCGCTGGCGATCTGGTCTGGCGTGCGGTTGCCGTCAATCAGCACGCAGCGTTGCGCTTCGGCGCGCGCGAGCGCCAGAAAACCGTGGCGCAGGGTTTCCTGAAACGGCAGGCCGAAATCCTCGAACCGGTCTTCGCCCGACCGGCGGGCAAGGCCGCGCTCAAGGGCGGTGGCGGGGTCCATGTCGATGACAAAGGTCAGATCGGGTTCACGCCCGATCATCAGCGCATGAAGTGCGTCAACCTTGGCGCGCAGATCGCCACGGGTGGCCCCTTGATAGACGCGGGTGCTGTCGGCGAAACGGTCGGACACCACAGTTTTTCCGGCGGCAAGCGCAGGCAGGATCGTTTTTTCCAGATGGTCACGGCGCGCGGCGGTGAACAGAAGGATTTCGGTTTCCGCCGACCAGCGGTCAGTATCGCCAGTCAGCAAAAGCTGGCGAATTTCCTCGGCGCCTTGGCTGCCGCCCGGTTCGCGGGTGAGGATCACGTCATGGCCCTGATCGCCCAGCCATTGCGCCAAGCGGCGCGCCTGTGTCGATTTGCCCGATCCGTCGATGCCTTCGAAGGTGATGAACCTTGGTCTGGTCATGCGCCGTCAGGCTCTGCGCCCGAGGTCAGGCCGTATTTGGCCCACAATACCTGTGCTGCGGTGCGCATCCTTATGCCGAACCCGCCCAAGGGCACATCGGCTTGCGTGACCAGCGGCACACGCTTTTCCGGCAGACCGTCAAGCGTGATAATCAGCTCGCCCACCTGTTGGCCCGCGCTCACCGGCGCTTGCAACGGGCCGTCAAAGATCACCTGCGCGTCAAGCGCGCCGTCATGCAGGACCGGCACCAGCAGGCGCAGGTCTTCGGCCACGGTCAGCCCCACGCTTGGCGCAGCCCCCATCCAGACATCGGCACTGGCGATCTGGGTTCCGGCCACAGCGAGATCGCGTTCGGCAAACTGGCGAAACGCCCAATTGACGATGCGTTCGGATTCCTCGGCCCTGTCGCGGGCCGTCTGCAGCCCGGTGACCACAAAGATCACACGGCGGTTGCCTTGCATGGCAGACCCCACCAGCCCATAGCCCGCCTCTTGGGTATGGCCGGTCTTCAGCCCGTCCGCCCCGATCCCCATCGCCAGGATCGGGTTGCGGTTTTGCGAATTGGACGGCACGCGGTTGTCAAAGGCGAATTCGGTTTCCGAAAACAGCGGATAGAAGGTTGGGAAATCGCTGATCAGGCGGCTGGACAGGATGCCTAGATCCTTGACCGACATCCGGTGCTCGGCCGCAGGCCAACCGCTGGCGTTGACAAAAAACGACTGCGTCATGCCCAGTTGGCGGGCGCGGTCGGTCATCATACGGCCAAATCCCGCCTCGGTGCCATCGGGCGACAAGGCCTCGGCCAGAACCACGCTGGCGTCATTGCCGGACAGAACGATCACACCGCGCAGCAAATCTTCGACGCGCACACGGTCGGTGGTGTCCAGAAACATCGACGAGCCGCCAAAACTGGCGGCATGGGCAGACACTGGCAGGACATCGTCTATCGACAGCCGGCCATCGGCGATCGCCTCGAAGGCCATGTAGATCGTCATCAGCTTCGACATAGAGGCAGGCGGCAGCGGTAGATCGGCATCCTTGGCCAGCAGGACCGTGCCGGTGGTCTGGTCATAGACATAAGCGGCGCGTGCGCTGGTTTCCAGCGCCTGCGCCTGCGCCGCGGTGGCGCAGATCATGATCAGACCGGCAATCAGGCTACGTGCTGTGTATTTCATCGGCTGTCCTTTTGTCATTCGTCTGCCAGCACGAAGGCATCCACGAAGCCGAGCGCCCTGACCCGCGCCAGCGCCTGTTGATCCGCAACCGACCCCGCCACGACGCGCCAGACGCTGCGGCCACCGGCCTGCTGCTCGGTCACGCTCACCCCGAAACCCGCGGTTGTCAATGTGGCGGCGGCGGCATCGGCATTGGCGCGCACGCTGAACACGCCGATCTGCGCCAGAGGGCGTGCAGGCAGGGCTGTCGCGCCCGCCGGTGGCAAGGCAGCGACAGTGACCGGTGCGACAGCGGCGTCAGTGGTCATATCAGCGGTGGGTGCCACGGTGGTATCGGCGGCGGTTTCGGCAGCGGGATCAGCGGGCAGATCCGCGGGTGCGATAACGATCTCTTCGCGGCGTAACACGACGACGTTCAGATCGGTCGGCGCGCCTGCGAGAACGCCAAGTTCTTCGGCCGCGTCAGAGGATAATTGCAGCACCGGACCGGGATTTGCGCGTTCGCGCCGAAATAATGCACCGACCGTGGATTGTCCGTTCGTGGCATTGCGGATCACCACGCGTTCAGGATCACGCACATCGGGATGCGCCACCCAGATCCCGCCCAACGATGGCCGGCCATCCCACAGGCCAGTGTCCGTCACCTCGAAGATATCGGGCCGTTCGACATCTTGTTCGGTGCGCAGAACGCCGGGCGCTGCGGCGGTTGCCAGCGCCCCGTCGCTTGCGCTGCCCGCCCGCTCCGGCGCGCAAGCAGCGAGCAGCAAGGCACAGCACAGCGCGCAAGACAGCCGTGACCCACGCCCGTATCCGTCAGGTTTGCCTGTCATGTTCAGCCCTCTCTTATCCACCTCTTGCGAGCAGATATCAGCCCCGATGCGGTATTCTGTGCGGATGGGTTGCGCGGTGCGGACCAGCCCCCGGCCCCGCGACACAACCCCCGCACGATTTTGCCGAAGGATAGCGGCCTGCGGCGGACAATGAAAGTGTCTAGGCCGGACGACACAATTTTTTCACCCCCACGGATCGCGCTTTTCGAATCGTTGCGCAGTCGCTAACAGAGCCAGGTCGGAGGAGTGGCAGAGTGGTTGAATGCACCGGTCTTGAAAACCGACGTAGGTGAAAGTCTACCGTGGGTTCGAATCCCACCTCCTCCGCCAGAATGACCACATCGAGACGAGTCTCATGGTCAGCATCTCGTTGATAACCCTTGGTAATTCCTGCCTCGCTTCCATGCGGGCTGCCAAATGGGTAGACTAAATTGCTGACCAATTCACCTCCCTTCACCTTCGTTCGTCGCGGCTATTTCTACTTCTCACGGCGTGTTCCTTTGTCCCTCCGGGGAAAGGGGGGGCGCTTGTCACCTGATTTGTGCAACAGGGCCAAGCGGCGGTGTCAGGTGCGCAAATAGGCTTGCGTGTGATCGAAAATAGCCTGCGCCACCGCTTGCGCGGATAATCCGGCCCTGTGTTCCAGCGGCACTTCGACCGCGATGGCGATATCTTGGGGCAATTGCGCCAGAATATCGCGCAGCGCGATCGCACCTTGGCCCGCGATCAAACGCGCCCCGCGCGCGGTGTGCAACAGCGCCTCTTGCGTATAGGGCGGATGCACCGGCGCATCGCACAAATGGATAAACGGCAGCAACGCCGGATCAGTCGCCGCCAGATCCGACAACAAACTGCCCGAGCGATCAAAATGCAGCGTATCCACCAGAACCCCGATATTGCTGGCCCCGCTGGCCTGCACAATCTGCAACGCGGTTTGAAAATCCGGCACATTGGTCCAAGGAAAAAACTCAAGCACCGGTTTTAGCCCGAAACCAGCCGCCAGATCGGCAAAGCCCGCCAGATTATCCGCCAATCGCGCCAGATCAGGGTCATAAGGTGCGGTGACGATATATTTCGCGCCCAGTTCCGCCCCTGTTTGTAGAAAACCAATCAGCTTTTGGGGATCAAACGCAGGGGTCAGCCGGACAAATTCAATGTCATTGACCCGCAGTCCGGTTTGTTTGAGGGCGCGCAATGTGTCGCGCAGCATCTGTGGATCATCCATCAACGCATAGCCAGCGGTTGTCTCCGTCACCGCGATCAAACGCAGCCCGACCGCGTCAAACCCCGCCTGAGCCGCAACCGTAATGAACTGCGGCGGGGGCAATTCCAACAGCGTCAGATGCGCCAAGGATAACGCGCGCGTCATATCTGCCCCGCTGCATGTTTCGCCGCGACATACCCAAATGTCATGGCAGGGCCAATGTTGATGCCGCCCGCAGGATAATACCCGCCAAACACGCTCTTCATATCGGCACCAACGGCATAAAGCCCGTCAATCACGTGACCATCTTTGCTGAGCGCTTGGGCATGGGCATTGGTCTTGATCCCCGCAAAGCTGCCAAAACTCCCCGGCACGACCCTGATCGCCAGAAAAGGCCCGCGCATAATCGGCGCAACACACGGGTTGGGCGTGATATTTGCATCACCTTGCAGCCGGTTATAGGCGCTGCTGCCACGACCAAAGGCAGGGTCATCGCCGCGCAGTGCAGCGGCGTTATAATCGCGCAAGCTGCGTTCCAGCCCCTCGGGATCAATGCCGCAAACCTGCGCCAAGGCGCGTATGCTGCGCGCTTGTTTGACATAACCAGACCGCAGATGCGGCCCAAGCGGCAGCGGATTAGGCCGTGCATAACCGAACCCGTATTTGCGTTGAAAATCGCGGGTCGCAATCAGCCAAGATTCCGCAACATCGCCCTGTGGTGTCGCCGCAAGCAAGGCTGTGACGTAATCGTGGTATCCATTGCCTTCGTTGCAAAACCGTTTGCCGTTTTTCAAAACCCCGATAATCCCGGGCTTGCCGCGTTCGATGATATGGGGAAACAGGCTGGTCGTGCCATCGCGATGGGGGATTTCCGACACCGGACAATAGGCAAATGGGGCCGCCGCCGATCTGTCAAAGTCCGCGCCCGCAGCTTCGGCCAGTCGCGCGCCTGCGCCATCGCTGAACGTGGTCGCCAATGAACGTGGCGCTTGGGCGGGACCATCCGCGAACCGTGCCACATCATGCGATGCCCCGCCCGTGGCCAAGATCACACCGCAACGCGCGCCCAAAACGGCGGTGCCATCCGCTGTCTGCAAGGTGACACCCACAACCCTTTGGCCATCGCGCTGCAACGCGGTGACATTGGCCGATGTCATGATCTCGACCTGCGCATCAAGCGCCGAGCGCATCAACCGCGCGATCAGCGCATTGCCATTGCGCAGCTGCATCCCGCGCTGATGCCGGACCAAATCCCACAGATGCCGCCCGAAACGCCGCGCAACATAAACAAACGCCGAAGCCGATTTTGTCATCGCCATGAAGGCGCGCAAATCAGCGCCCGCTTGGATCGTCATGCCCATGAATGTCGTCGCAGGCAAAGGCAGGCGCAAGCGCGCGATCTGATTGCCCAAGGCGCGCCCGTCATAAGGTGCGGCAATCACCGACCGCCCGCCCTGCCCTGCACCAACCACATCGCTATACGTATCAGGAATGGCGCTGCCGCTTTGAAATGCCAGCGCCGTCTTGGTCGCAAAAAAGCCGACCATCTGTGGCGCATATGTCAAAAACGCATCCACCTTGCTTTCATCGAAATGATTGCCCAAAACATGGCTAAGGTATTGTTTCGGCGCGTCTTTATCTTCGACAATCCCGTCAGCAATGGCCAAAGGATTGCACGGCGCCCAAATCCACCCCCCCGACCAAGCGGTCGTGCCGCCGATCACGGGGGCTTTTTCCACGACGATCACCGTCAGACCCGCATGCGCGGCTGTCACCGCCGCACTTAGCCCCGCAGCCCCAGACCCGATCACGACAAGATCATACTGCCTAGTCACTTTGGTCCGCACCCCATGCAACAGGATCATAGCCAATCACCACCGCCGCCAAAACCATATCCGCGACCTGCGCCTTCAGCTGCTCTTGTGCGGGCTTGCCAAAAAGTGCGCCGCCAAAAGATGCCGAAAACGTCGCCTTATTGGACACGTTGTAAAAGCTGAACGCGCTGATCAACCAATGCAACTGCAACGCATTTGCACCTTCGCGAAACTGCCCCGCCGCTTTGCCGCGCGCGCAGACTTCTTCCAGTTTGACAATGATCGACCGGTTCAATTGCGGCACGATTTCGGATTTGCGCAGGTAATCAGCGTTATGGATGTTTTCGATCATCACCAGCCGAATGAAATGCGGCGCATTGGCATGTGCATCAAACGTCGCATGTACCAACCGCCGCAGCGCTGCGACAGGGTCCAGCCCTGCGACATTCAGCTTGTCTTCGCTGCTGCGCAACGACGCATAGACACGTTCCAGAACCTGACAATAAAGCCCCTCTTTATCGCCGAAGTAATAATAAATCATCCGCTTTGAGGTCTCGGTTTTCGCCGCGATCTCATTGATATTCGCCCCCGACAAGCCATGCGCAGCAAAGGCGATTGTCGCGACCTCTAAGATGTCTTCTTTGACCGCAGCGGGGTCTTTCTTCCAAGATGTCTTGCGCGTCTTGGGCGCGGGTTTTCCGCCTACATCCATGCACTTACCCTCCCTTGTTGACGCTTCGATTCGCTGACTGATAGCATGAATTTAACCCACCGGTACATTTTCTTTGACAAATTAACCCCAAGGTACATACAACAGGGCGTGACCGACGATGCGAGGAGCGAATCGTTGGCTAAATAACACCTAGGGAGGACACAGATGTCTTTTAAACTGATGGGCGCAGTCATGGCGCTGGGACTAAGCGCGACCATTGCCACCGCGCAGGATTACCCAAGCAAGGAAATTCAAGGCATCATCCAATGGGGTGCTGGCGGGTCGACCGATACGGTGATGCGCTCCGTGACGCCACATGCCGAAGCCGCCCTTGGTGGCACCGTGGTCATGCAAAACATGACCGGCGCTGTCGGCGCGATTGCGCTGAACTATGTCGTTGATGCCGATGCTGATGGCTATACCCTGTTGATGGGTGCCGAAAACCCGATGATTTACAAGGTGATGGGCCTTGGCGAAGAAGATTATTCCGCCTTCACACCGATCAACCTGCTGGCGCGCGGCACAGCGATGCTGGTGGCCAATAATGACGCACCATTTGATGATTACGCCGGCATGTTGGCCTATATCGCCGCAAACCCTGGTGAATTAAAGCTGGGTGCCACAGGTCCTGGCGGTCTGCCATCGGTGATCACCGCGATGATGAACGCCGTCGAAGGCGATCTGGACGTCATCGCCGTGCCTTATGATGGCGACGGCCCTGCCCTGACCGCGTTGCAAGGCGGCGCGATTGACGTGATGCCCGCCGTGCTTGGCGCCGCAGTCGAGGCGATCCGCGCTGGCAGCATCAAGCCGATCCTGATTTTCGACACCCAGACCAATGCAACACTGCCCGATGTGCAGATCGCAACAGACGCCAATGCCGCCTATGCGACCTATCTGCCATGGGGTCCGTTCTTTGGTGTGTTTGCGAAAAATGGCACACCTGATGATGTGATCGCAAAATTGACGGCCGCTTATGCGACCGCTGCCGAACATCCTGATTTTGTTGCCTTGATGGACAGCCGCGGCTTTACCATGATGAACATCAGCGGTGCCGAAGCCGATGCTTTCTTGACCAAATGGCAGCAAGGCACCGCATGGTTGCTTGATGATGCCGGTCTGACCCAAGCATCGCCAACCGCGTTTGGCATCGCCCGTCCAAGCAACTAAGGTCCGACAGTGTCGGATGGCGGGTATCATGCCCGCCAGATCTTGGCGCCGCCCGCGCCGATACAGGCTGGGCGGCGCTTTGCGTTCCAAGACAGGCGCGCAATCTTTTCAGATGGAAAAGGGGGGAACAGATCATGCAACCTGACGTCACAGGCACGACAGATCACAACAGCAGCACAGCCCATGTGCAGCAAACCAATCATCCACCACAACGCAGACCAGGTGAATTGGGTTTTGCCATTTTCCTGACCCTTGCCAGTGTATTCCTGCTTTATAACGCTTACGGGATATCAGGGTTTCGGGCCTTGTCGGGTGCAGGCTCGGTCCCGATGGCCACAACATTGGTCATGACAATCACCGCCTTGATCGTCACCTTGCGCACCGCCCGCCTTGGCAAAGTCGCGGGGGAAACGCTGGCCAAAGACATCCTGCCTGTCATGGTCATCGCCTTTATCGGGCTGTTGATCGTGTTTGGGCTGTTGTTGAAACCTTTGGGCTTTGTGCTGACAGCCGCGCTGTTTTTGATCTGCGCGATCAAGCTTTTATCACGCAAAGGCTGGGTCTACACCATTTCCATCGCGTTTTTATCCTTGGTGATCATCTGGGTGGTGTTCCGCGTCGTCTTTACCGTGCTGTTACCCGCAGGCATCCTGCCCGAGGCCGAATTCATCCAGTTTTTCCGTAACCTTTTCGCGGGGGGCGCATCGTAATGGACACCTTTTTGGCGATCCTGACCGTCTTTACCCAGCCACAGTTGTTGCTGTTGGTCGCTCTTGGGACATTTGCAGGCATTTATATCGGCGCGATCCCGGGTTTATCGGTGACAATGGCGGTGTCGATCCTGATCTCGTTCACCTTTTCATGGGATGTCTATCCGGCGATTTCGCTGATGGTGGGGATTTATATGGGCGGGGTCTATGGCGGGTCGCGCACGGCAATCTTGCTGAATATCCCCGGTTCTCCGTCTGCGATTGCCACCGCGATGGATGGCTATCCGATGGCGCAAAAAGGCCAAGCCGGCCAAGCCATTGGCGTCACCACCGTGATGTCGTTCTTTGGCGGGTTGATCGGCATTGTGGTGCTGGCACTTGCCGCCCCTTTCGTGTCGGCCTTTGCGCTCAGCTTTCAGCCGCGTGATTATATGCTGCTGGCGATCTTGGGCATTTTGCTGGTCGGCTCTTTATCCAGCGGATCGCTGGTCAAAGGCATCTTTGCAGGCGCGTTTGGCATTGCCATTGGCGCGGTGGGCCGCGATCCACTGACCTTTGCGGAACGTTTCACCTTTGATCTGCGCCTGATGGAAGGCGGTATTTCCTTTATCGCCGTCATGATCGGCATGTTCGGCGTGTCCGAAGCGCTGCAACAATTGCATAATGTCGACAAACGCGCCGTGCGCCAAAAGATCGACAAGATCATTCCATCATTTAGCACGATCAAAACCTATCTGCCGTTATCGCTGCAAACCTCGTCAATCGGTGTCATCATCGGCGCTTTGCCCGGAACGGGCGGGGATATCGCGGCCTTGATGGCCTATGACCATGCCAAACGCGTCACCAAGAACCCTGAAATCCCCTTTGGCCAAGGTGCAATGGAAGGGCTGGTCGCCCCCGAAACCGCCAATAACGCCGCCGTCGGCGGGGCGTTCATCCCGATGATGACCTTGGGCATTCCCGGCGATGCGGTGACCGCAATCATGATCGGGGCTTTGTTTATTCACGGCCTGAACCCCGGCCCGATGCTGATGATCGATCAGCCCGATATGTTCTGGTTTATCGTCGGCGCTTTGTTGACGGCCAATGTGTTCATGCTGATCTTTGGTCTGACCGGCATCAAGATCTTTACCAAGATCGTCGAGATGCCGCGCTCTATCATCATTCCCCTGATCTTGCTGTTGTCGATTGTCGGGGCCTATGCGGTCAATAATGCGATCACCGATGTCTATTGGATGCTGGGCTTTGGGATCTTTGGCTATTTCATGCGCCATTACGGCTATCCGCTGGGGCCGGTGATTTTGGGCATCATCCTGTCGCGGATGCTGGATGATAACTGGCGCCGTGCGATCATTTCCGAACGCGAAGACCTTGGCCGCTTTTTCGAAGGCATCCTGACCAGCCCATTGTCCCTGACGCTGTTTGTGGCCGTGATCTTGATCTTTGTCAGCCAGACCCCGATCTGGCGCGCCGCAAAAACCCGCTTGCTTGGAAAGGCAACATCATGACCGCGCCCGTACCAGATGTGATCAAACTGGGCCTGATCGGCGATAATATTTCACGCTCTAAATCGCCCAAACTGCATCGCACGGCGGGGCAATTGGTCGGGCGCAATGTCACCTATGACCGGCTGATCCCCAAAGACCTTGCCCTAACCTTCGACCAGACCTTTGAAAAGGCACGCCTTGCCGGATTTCGCGGCATCAACGTGACCTATCCTTACAAAGAACTGGTTACCGCCAAAGTTACGGTGGATGATCCGTTGGTCGCGGCGATCGGGGCGGTCAACACGGTTGTTTTCACGCCCCAAGGGCCACGAGGCTATAACACCGATTACAGCGGGTTTATGGCGGCGTATCGCAGCGTGATGGGCGAAAAATCCCCCGGCACCGTGTGCCTGATCGGCACCGGCGGCGTTGGCAAGGCCGTGGCCTTTGGCTTGCTCGGGCTCAAGGCCGCGACCATTCGCTGTGTCGATCTGGATGCTGCCAAGGCCGCAGATCTGGCACAATCGCTGCGCGATGCTGGCACCGCGACCCAGATCGAAACTGCCACCGATGCGATTGCCGCCGCCCAAGGCGCAGATGGTATCATCAATTGCACCCCTTTGGGCATGGTCGGCATCGGCGGCACGCCGCTGCCGCAATCGGCCATGACAGGCGCGCAATGGGCGTTTGATGCCGTCTATACGCCCGTCCACACGCAATTTTTACAAGACGCCACCGCCGCAGGTCTTACTGTGATTTCAGGTTATGAATTGTTCTTTGGTCAAGGCATTGATGCATGGCGCATCTTTACCGGCATTGATCTTGACACCACAGCCCTGCGTGCCGCCATCCAAGAGGATCAGCCATGAAAACCTCGATCGCGACTGTGTCGATTTCAGGAAACCTGCCTGAAAAGCTGGCGGCAATTGCTGCGGCCGGTTTTGACGGGATCGAAATCTTTGAACAAGATTTCATTGCACATGATGGCAACCCGCGCGATGTCGGCGATCTGATCCGCGCCATGGGCTTGCAAATCACCCTGTTCCAGCCATTTCGCGATTTCGAAGGCTTGCCCGCCCCTTTGCGCGCCAAAGCCTTTGACCGCGCCGAACGCAAATTCGATCTGATGCAGGAACTTGGCACCGATCTGGTGCTGGTCTGTTCATCCTGCCACCCCGCAGCCCTTGGCGGCATCGACCGCGCCGCCGATGATTTTGCCGCTTTGGGTGAACGCGCGGCCAAACGCGGTTTGCGCGTCGGATACGAGGCGCTGGCATGGGGTCGTCACGTCAATGACCACCGCGACGCATGGGAAATCGTGCGCCGCGCCGATCACGCCAATGTCGGGCTGATCCTTGATAGCTTTCACACTTTGGCGCGCAAGATCGACCCCGACACCATCCGCCGCATCCCCGGTGACAAGATTTTCTTTGTCCAACTGGCCGATGCACCGCAGATCGACATGGACCTGTTGTATTGGTCACGCCATTTCCGCAACATGCCCGGCGAAGGCGACCTTGCCGTCACCGATTTCATGCGCGCCGTTGTGGCGACCGGATATGCCGGACCTGTCTCGCTTGAAATTTTCAACGACCAGTTTCGCGGCGGCAGCCCCAAAACAATCGCGCAAGACGGGCATCGCGCGCTGATTGCGCTGATGGATGACGTCAAGCGCCAAGAACCCGCCGCACGGCTGGACCTGCCCGTCATGCCCTCACGCGCCAGTGTCGCCGGTGTCGCCTTTGTCGAATTCGCAACCAAGGGCGATGATGCCACGACATTGGAAACCCTGCTTGCCACGATGGGTTTTGCCCGCGCCGGCCAGCATATTGCCAAAAAGCTCACCCTATGGACCCAAGGCGATATCCGCATCGTGGTGAACCGCGAAACCACCGGCTATGCCAGCAATGCCTATACGATGCATGGCACCACAGTCTGCGATATCGGGCTGGATGTGGATGATGCCGCCGCTGCGCTTGCCCGCGCCACAGCCTTGGGCGCGCAACCATTTGCCCAACCCATCGGACCGGGTGAAATCGACATCCCCGCCATTCGCGGCCTTAGCGGCAGTGTGCTGCATTTTCTTGATCAAACCAGTGGCCTGAACGATGTGTGGTCGGTGGAGTTCAAAGGCGCTGTCACCCCGCCGCAAAATGCCGGATTGCTGCGCATTGACCACCTTGCCCAAACCATGAGCTATGACGCCATGCTGAGCTGGTCGTTGTTTTACACAACGCTGTTTGACATGCAGAAATCACCGATGGTCGATGTTGTCGACCCTGACGGATTGGTGCGCAGCCAAGCGCTTGAAACCGCCGATGGCGCGTTTCGGATCACGTTGAACGGGGCCGAAACCCACCGCACGATGGCGGGGCATTTTCTGGCAGATAGTTTTGGTGCCTCGGTGCAGCATATCGCATTTGCCAGCGACGATATTTTCGCCACTGCCGATGCGATGGCCCAGCGCGGGTTTCAGCCTTTGGCGATGTCGGATAATTATTATGCCGATCTGACCGCGCGTTTCGATCTTGCGCCGGAATTTCTGGCGCAATTAAAGCGCGGCAATATTTTGTATGACGAAGATGCGCAGGGGGTTTTCTTACAATTTTACTCCCAGCCTTATGCGGGCGGGATGTTCTTTGAAATCGTCCAGCGCCGCAACACATACACAGGTTACGGCGCAGCCAATGCACCTTTCCGGATTGCTGCGCAAAAACGCCTGATGCGGCCCAAGGGTATGCCAAAATCATAAATTCCGCGCCAACGCGGCCAATCATGCAATACCGCAACCTACCGACAAAATGCGGTGCCGTGACAATAAAAACTTTTTGCCTCCGGCGGGGATATTTAGGCTCCAACGATGGGGGCAAATCAGCAAACGATGCGCGTGGACACGGTGTGGCCCTTTGCTCTGGCATATACCTTTGGATTATCCCGCTACATTGCCAAATTTTACGACGCACATAATCCGTAGGCCAATAGCCAGTATCCATCGCAAGACCTTATTGAACGGCCATGACCAGCAGATCGCTGGCCTAACACATATAAGGAACGACCCGATGAAAAAGACCTTGCTTGCGGCAATCATGATACTTGCTGCTGTTCCTGCCTTTGCAGAACCTTCCTGCAATCCTGGCGCAGAGCTTACGCCGATCTGGCAATCAATCAAAACGTTCGAAGACGAAGGCGGCGAAGTGATGTCGTTCAAAATCAACGGCGGTGGCTGCTATGAAATCTACGGCAAAGTCGATGGCACCAATATGGAAGTCTTCTTTGACCCAAACACTGGTGAAGAGCTGGATCGCATCGAAGCCTAAGCCATCGAACAGGAGGCGCACCATGCAACATCACGCGAATATGTCATCAACCGATCGTGTCAAAGTTTGGGATATCGGGGTGCGCCTTTTCCATTGGTCATTGGTTGGCACGGTTGTGTTGACCTATTTTCTGATTGATCCCCGACAAGTGCATCGGACCCTTGGCTATATCGTCATCGGGTTGATCGGATTTCGTCTTGTCTGGGGGTTGATCGGAACCCGCCATGCCCGGTTTATCAATTTCATTCCTGCGCCAATGCGGCTGTTAAGCTATTTGCGGGATATGTTGCAGCGCCGTGAAGCGCGTTATCTGGGCCATAACCCTGCCGGATCAGTGATGGTGATCGTGTTGCTGATCACATTGTGCGCGGTGGGTGTCACGGGTTACATGATGGGTATGGATGCCTATTTCGGGCAGTCTTGGGTTGAAGACACACATAAACGGCTGGTGAACATTTTGATTATCTGTGTCCTGCTGCATTTGGCAGGGGTCATTTATGCAAGCTGGCGTCACCGTGAAAACCTTGTGCTATCAATGATTACGGGTAAAAAAGATGGTGATTAAGAAAAGTCGCGCTGTTGAACAAACGACGATGGCGTGGCGTCGGAAACTTTTTGTTCTCGCAGCCGCGCTCCAAACGGGGTGCGGCATCATTTTCGCGATCGACGTTTTTAACGAACGCACCGAATTTACGACGCAGACATTGCTTGAACTTGTGGCGGTCATTGCCTTGTCGATCGGTGCGATGCTTTCGATCAGCCAGTATCGGGCGCTTTTGCGCCGCAATTCCAAGGTGCAGCGCGAACTTGATGCTGCAAGCGGCGCGTTCCAAGACGTGATCGAACAATATTTCAAGATGTGGGGCCTGACCGAGGCGGAATGCGATGTCGCGCTATTGTCAATCAAGGGCGTTTCGATTGCCGATATTGCCGTCATGCGCAACACGCGTCAGGGGACTATCAAAGCGCAAAATTCTGCCATCTACCGCAAGGCTGGTATTTCGAGCCGCGCTGAACTGCTAGCGGTGATGGTTGAAGAGCTGATTGAAGGTTTAGAGGTCAAGTCACCGATCACAAGTCATTGAGCTTTTTATAGCGAGGTGTTTCGTCCGGCTTCTGGTAGATCGGATTTAAGATGGCCCTGCAATTGTTCGTGGTTGTCGTCGTGAAAGCGTTTGACGGTCGCGTCTTTGATCGTGCGGTTCATGCGCCCGACCTGGCCGTTGGTCCATGGGTGGTCAGGTTTTGTGAGGCGATGATCGATACCGTTGGCCGCGCAGCTCAGAACCTTGCGAAACATCACCCAAGTAAAGCGAAAACAATGCGGGTGGAGATGATGTTGCCCTTTACGCCACAGCCCTGACACCGTGGCAGCCTCCGGCAGGGTCTTCAAGAGGTTCGCCACTGGAAGGCCAGCACAATGGCCGCCTATGGCTGATCGCTTGGTCATGGCGTCACCAGTGGATGGTAGGTCACCGTCCTGACGACACAACAAGAAATCAGCGATACCACTTAGGGCGGGTGCTTCGTGTCTGGGTGGGTGACACTTCTTCAGATCACTTTGTAAGTGTTGTTGCCAATCATCAGGCACTTCGGGCAGGTCGCTCTGGTACGGATCTCATGTGTGGTGGTGTTACCGTCAACTACCAGCAGCAGGTTTGCCACTTCATGTACAACTGTGTGCTGACATCCACCGCAGGTGATGCTGATCCTGGAATTGGGTATTGTTTCTAGCCTGCTAACCATAAACTTCGCGCACTCTCCAAAACGCCTATGACGCTAAAATGACGTATGCTTTGGCGATCAATGCAAACGCAATAACCGCGACAAATATTTTGTTGATATGCTTGTCCACGGTGCAGATTAATCCACGCTTATTTCGATAGGGAATTGTTGTCAGTATGGCAAAAACGAGGCGCCGGTACCAGTATATCTGATGAAATCGACCTCGAAAGTCTGGACGCCTGCCTGTCGTTTAAGGCACGCCATGTGAGAGCTTTATGGATGGCTGTTGCCCGACGCCCCCAAAAGTGGCTCAGGCGGACAGTGACCGGTATCTTTCAGTTTTGGCGTTCTCTTGGTCAGCCCACAGCCTGATGCACTTTTATGACATTGCCCTCAGGATCATGAAAGAACACCTGATGCCATTCTTTCGCAAAGGCTGAAGTATTGATCTGGTCCAGCGTGCTCGCGAAAGATCACAGATCTAGCGCGGGCAAACGATTTTGGAATCTCTGCTTGACCTATCCTGTTTCGCGCGTTCAAGCTTGCATATGCGTCGTTTTCTTCCTCTACTGATAGCCTTTTTGGCTCAAAATGCTGCGGCTGACGGATGTCCCGTGGCGCCAGACCATTCGGTAGCGGTCGATAACATTTATACAGAGCTGCAACTTGCACCTAATCAGATGGTGGCCAGACCATATTCCAATCAATTGTGGGAGCTATGGCTGGAAGCACCCGACATGCCGTCACAGATGATGCTAGATGAGGGCCTGCGTGCAATGCGTGGTGGTGACTTGATAAGAGCTGTTGATCGGCTCAATGCGCTTGTGTCGTACTGCCCGTTCTATGCAGAGGGCTATAATCAGCGCGCTTTTGCGAATTTTCTACGCGAGGACTATCAGGCTGCCTTGCCCGACCTCGATCAGGCAATTTCATTGAACCCACGCCACACGGGAGCTTTGACTGGAAAGGCGCGGACCCTCATCGAACTTGGCGAAGATGATGAGGCGCAGGTCATACTTAAAAAGGCGCTTGCCCTAAACCCATGGCTCGGTGAACGCGCACTTCTTAGGGTCAGGACTCATAACCAGAATATGACGGTTGCGGCGAGAGCGATTGCCGATAGGAAGACCTTGGGGCAACGATCATAGCGGGTTGAGACGCGTCTCCAGTCTTTGAGCCTGCCAAACATGCGCTCGATGCGGTTCCGGCGTTTGTAGCGACGCTTGTCGTATCTGACGACCTTGTTGCGTGACTTTCGACCTGGGATGCAGGGACGAGTCCCTCTGTCTGCTAAGGCTTCCCGGAACCAATCTGCATCATAACCCCGATCCGCCAATAGCCATTCAGCATCCGGTAGACTGCTGAGCAAAGCCATGGCACCGGTATAATCGCTGACCTGACCAGCCGTGATGAAGAAACGGATTGGGCGGCCGCTGGTGTCAGTGACAGCATGCAATTTTGTGTTCATGCCGCCCTTTGTCTCACCGATTAGGCGTCCACGCCCCCCTTTTTAAGCCGCAGGCTTGAGGCCGTGCGGTGTGCTTTGAGGTAAGTCGCGTCGATCGAGATGGTCTTATTGTCGGGTGCCTCCGCTGCCAAGCCTGTCATTATCCGAGCGAATACACCTGCATCGCTCCAACGTTTCCAGCGATTATAAAGCGTCTTGGGTGGCCCATACGCAACGGGCGCATCACACCAGCGTAACCCATTGCGATTGATGAAGATAATGCCGCTCAAAACACGCCTGTCATCGACGCGCGGCTTACCTCGGCTCTTTGGGAAATACGACCGTAGCCGCACCATCTGATCTTCTGTCAGCCAGTAAAGATTGCTCATCGTACCCCCAAATCATTGGTGGTCGTGAATCATGACGACAAACCAGCATCAAGGCATTTAATGGGTCCTGACCCTAGATAAGTGACGCGAAAATACTGGAAGATGCGCAATCAGGACTGTTGCGCGTCAATAAAGCACGGTGAATCTGGGAATTACGAACCCCTTGAGCGATTGGTGTTGATCGTAATTGAGAACTGACTTGCAATTTTCATGCAGATTTGACCCACCCAGTCGATATGAAAGAAGCCTATTGGCGTCGTCCAAATGTTGGCGCATGCCGTGCCTTTTGCGCCTCAGATGATTGAACCTGTTAAGTCGGGTCGATTCTATAGCCTGATCTTGGGAAATGGACGCAGACAATGCCCACGTCCGCAGCAACGCGTTCTATCACGACTGTTTCGGCATCTGCATAACGTATCTTACCTACGACAGGCTGCTCGCCGCCATTGACGTCAGGTTTGATCGCCACGGATTGCCCAACCAAGAGCCCCTGCGGTTCATGCGCGGCCACACCAGCCACGGCCGTTGGCTCGCTATTTCTGGCAAGTGTTATGGCGTCCTGCGGGTCCATGATGCGCGAAGTGCCATGACCGATGTCGCGGACATTATCCTCCCAACGGACAAGGTCTTCAAACTCGGACAGAAACGATGGACCATCGGCCCACCGCCCCCGCAAGAACCAGACAACATGGTAGAATTGTGCGTCTATCGCAGCCGGCTGGGGACCGAGCAAAAATGCACGCCCATCAGACAGTTGGGCGTTCAACCATGACAGGGGCGCGCGCAATTGTGACACAAGATGGGGCAGGTCGGCGTTCGCCTGTTTCAGCCCTGCGGCCCAGTCTTCCCCAAGGTAGAGCCGCCCACGGTCTGCGGCAAAGTCCTTGTCCAAACGATCACCTGCCGTACCCAAAACGAGCCGCACTGTTTGGTCAAACAAGGCCCCGTCCGTCCACCTACTCAGGCACCACATGAGACCCTGTTCGTTCGTGGGCATGACGGTCGGAGAAGGGTAACGCCTTTCGAGCTCGCGGATGATACATTGGCTGTCACAATAAATGTCCGCACCAATCTGCATCACTGGTGTGCGCCGGTACCCGCCGGTAAGCGCGGTGAGCATTGGTTTGGGTGGCAGGCGCGGAATTTCTACGCTGCGCCAAGCAAGTCCTTTGATGCCGAACACGACCCTGACTTTTTCTGCAACAGGGGATTGCGGGTAGGCATGGAAGATCACTTCAGACGTTGGATCAGACAAGTTACGTTCCTTTTCGAGCATTCGGCCCGTACATGGATGTTTCGTTTGGATATCACACCAAAAAAATCAGGTGGCGGCAATATTCTAGGGTGTCTGACTTTCACACTTATTCAACGACATCACAATTAGATATTGATCAAAACTGAACCGCTAAAATTGTCCGCCGTCATATAAAATCAGACATCAGAGCGGCTTGCGCATTGGACCCTGTGATTCGTCTGTGTCATTGATTATGCAGCGCGCGCGCTCGCAGCTGGCACCAGGGCTTGCATCGGTGTTGCGTGATGATTGTCTGAACACCAGCCAACAAATTGGCAGGTCTCGGCTTGCAGGTCATACCCCCCCGGAAGTATCGCAACCGCCCTTGCAGGACTTGCCCAAAGCGACTCTTCCCTCAACGAACCCTCTATGTTACGCCTGTCAGATTGAACGATCTGTAGTAACGATAGCATATTAGACAGCTAGTTTATTGCCCTCATTAAGATATTAAGGCACCTTTAATTGAAATGATAAAAAAATTACAGCTCTCTAATTTATTTTGGATTTCCTTGGCAATAAATTATCTTTTTGCCATTATTGTAGTATATGCTTTTCTGACTGTTCCTGATACCATTTTCGATATTGAAAATCCAGAACATGCGCTAGCAGCTTTCAAGTTAACATATGTTAGAGCTGTGATTGTCGCACTTGTATTGATTGCATATCCAATTGTCCTGTTCAAATCACAGAAATATATCACTTTGTTTACAGTTGGATTAACTGCCTGGGTTGTTGCATTATACATTGATGATAACTTAGTTTTATATAGATTGATAGAATATCCTAGTCGAGGATTAGTCGTGTTCCTACAGGCCGTTCGTCCAATTGTGATTGCCTGCTTGATCTGGATGAGCTTTGAACTGACATTCAAGAATTACAAAAAACATTAGCATCATGTCAGACAACAGACTAAATGATAATGAAATCAGCGCATTGCTTAAAGCCTTTGATGAGGTCAACGAGACTAATGCATCCTCTCTCAAGCAAAGCACCACGTTCAAGGCGTTGCTGATCTCTATCAACATATACTTTTTTTCCTTCGTATCGATTTACTTTTTATCAGTAAACGGTCTGATCGATACGCCTGGTCAAGCATTGGAGAATGAAGGACTTCGCAGCGCTTTAAGTGCTCGGTCTCATGTAATTTTCTGGATTTTATCCATCCTAAATATAAGTGCATACTTTAACATTGGGTTCAGGACAGTTTGCCTGACAGTGTTTATCTATGTGCTGAATACTGTGATTGATAATATAGTTCTTTTTTATGAATTATTAAGCTTTGAACACCGCCCATATGTCACAAGTTTCGTGTTTTCTTTACCACTGACTCTTGTTGGGGTCGTATGGATGGGAATAGTATTCCAAAATGGCGTTGATCGTGAGGGGACATAGATACTGAAATTGGGAATATCACAGGCTAATCAAGGGTCAGAACTGCTGATCAAAGCATGACGGTCGCGGCGCTGGGAATGTCGCCAATTTTACGTGATGACCTTGCAGTAGAATTTTCAAACCGCGGTGCAGCGCTTTGTCCGCCTGTTTGGTAAGCTTTCTCGAACCCAATCAGGATATCTTAAACCGCTCGTAAAGACATGCCGCCGATCCAATCACTGAGCTTACAATGTTGCGGGGCGTCAGCAGCCTTTATCAGCCCCTAAGGCCCAGCAGATCCATAACATTGTTCATATCAGTATCTTCTCTTGCAGCGCCCATCGCCGCATGAATTGCAAAAATCCAATGTCGATCATGCCACGCGCCCGCAGCTTATTCAGGCCGGGGCAAGGTTGCACCAAGGTCAATTTTCAATGACAATTTTTACTCTGGTCGGGTCGGTCCTCAGTCGCAATCAGCATCCGACACCCGCCCCTGCCATCACAAACACGCTGGCACGATGCGTCCTTCGGTGGCGCATTGTGCAGCACTTGGCTATTGGCTGACATAATAGCCAGCAAATGCGGAGCAACACACCATGACGGCGACGAACGAAGACAGCCCACGCGGCCTTGCTCTCGCTGTGACGGCCTATGTCATGTGGGGGTTCCTGCCGCTGTATATGAAAGCGCTGGCCCATGTGCCCCCGACCGAGGTGATTGCGCATCGCGTGATCTGGTCAGTGCCGATTGCCGCAGTGATCCTGCTTGCCATGGGGCGAACGGCCGATATTCGCGCGGCTGTCAGCAGCCCACGCACGCTGGGCATGGCGGCCGTGACAGCGGCACTGATCTCGGTCAATTGGGGGATTTACGTCTGGGCGATCGGGTCGGGGCATGCGCTTGATGCCGCACTTGGCTATTACATCAATCCGCTTTTCAGCGTCGCACTTGGCGCGCTGCTTCTTGGCGAAAGGCCGCGTGGGGCGCAGCTTTTTGCGATCGCGCTGGCGGCAATTGCCGTCGTGGTGCTGACGGTCGCCGCGGGCAAGATACCAATCGCGGCACTGGGGCTGACATTCAGTTGGGGCTTTTATGCCTATTTCAAGAAAAGCCTGCCTGTCGGCCCGGCACAGGGATTTTTCCTTGAGGTGCTGCTATTAACGCCGCTGGCGCTCGCGATCATCGCCTGGACGTTTGTGAATGGTCAAAGCCATTTCGCCAACGGATCAGCACCCGATACCTGGCTATTGCTCAGTGCGGGGCTGGTGACGGCGCTCCCGTTGATCATCTATGCGACGGGGGCCAAGCTGTTGCGCCTTTCGACAATCGGAATCCTGCAATATATCGCGCCGACCATGATTTTTCTAACCGCGGTTTTTATCTTTGACGAACCCTTTGGCACCGCGCGGATGATCGCCTTTCCAATGATCTGGGCAGCACTTGTTATCTATACTGTTTCGCTCATTCGCCAGTCGCGCCGCAAACGCCACGCTGAAATCGCCGTACCTCATTCGGTCTAACGATGGGGTGACAGATTTCATCGTTAGACGACAAAGCGGCGTGATCACCGACAGCACTGCAAGACGTTCAATTGATATCGGACCACCAAATTCAACGCTTTGATGAATTGCATTGGCTTACGGCTCGGGTCACGGCCCATTCATCGGCCTGATCGGACCGACCATTGTACGCACAGCAAAGGTGCAAGCCTGCGGATGCCGGTTGGGTTTGCAAAGCCATACCAAACGGGAACCCAAGCCCTGCATCCCAGGTCGCAAATCCCGCAAAACGGGCGTCGGTGACGAAAAACGCCGTTTCGAATGCGCCTGACACCATCAACGGTCGCGCGCAGTTCAGCAACGCGCAGGCCGACATCGTTCTTGCACCACTGGGCATCGGCCCGCCCAATCCGAGACGCAAGATAGATCATGCCATAAACCAAAGCAGGTTGCGCGAACAAGATTTTCCAATATAGATAGGAGATGGCACGGCAAGTTCATGTTGAATTTTTCTAAGCATCATAGCAACTTATGCTTTTTATGCGGCGATTTGATAGGCAACATGAATAAGGCGATACCGATAGATTGAATATGCCGTTTCACGGTTAAACGTTTTTGTACAAGCAACTAACAGTTTCCTAATTTAGCGCGGCATTGCGCATTGGCGACATATGACTTATTGATGCCGCGTTATGAAAAACGATTGAAGATCCAATGATGTTAGGGATGACAAAACCAAAGATGTCTCGACCCTTTTGGGTGTCATTTGTCTTGGTTTATGCTATTGGATTTTTGGCTTTATATAGCATATTATTTGCGCCAGCAGGCTGGTTTGATACTGAAAATAGCATTGAGTATATAGCGGCACTCAAATTATCGACGATCCGCACTTTCGTGATTTCATTTTCTATGTTTACCTTCCCAATATTGCTTTTTACTTCGTTAAAATGGAGCAAGTATTTTGTTATTTCTGTCACCGCCTGGACCCTGGCAACATATATTGATGATTACTTGGTTCTGTATAGAATAATTGAATATCCTGAGAGAGGGCTGGTCGCGCTCCTTGTAGCAGTGCGGCCCCTGGGGGTTCTTGCGATGATATGGATGAGCTTTGAGTTGACCATGAAGTTAGCGGTAAAGGCGTGATATATGAAGCGCAGTAATATAACAAACGAGGAAATAGGCGCGCTTTTAGGGTCTTTTTCCGACCTGCGCAAAGAATTGTCTGCTGGCATCACGCAAGCTACCTCGTTCAAAGCAGCGCTAGCTATTTCCAACATTTATATCTTTATGTTTACTTGTTTGTTCTTTCTTATTCGCGGAAATATCGTACCTACGTTCACCCCAAATTTGATGGCCGAAGATTTTCTGGCTATCTTTGGTGGCAAAGCGATCGCTGCTTTCTGGATTTTTACCATTTTGAACATATCGCTGTATTTTAATTTCAGCTTCAATATCGTGTCATTATGTGCCACGATCTATATTGCCAGTAGTGTTTTCGATTTAGTAGCCCTGTTTCACGAAAGGATTTCTTTTCAAGAAACATTTTATTTAACACTTCTTATCACGACAAGCCCCGTTCTTATCTTTTCCATGGTGTTTATGGTTTTCACCCACAAAGCCTCTGTTGAAACTTTATAGATATTGTTATCGATTACACCGCCCCCCTTACGTGCCGACAACACTGGCGAAATGAGCTTTTTACATCAATGATGGTGTAATTGCCCCATCATTTGGACATATGCGTTGGCTTTCATCCTAAGTGGATGGGACCTTTGCCTGTCGTGTGTTGGATGGCTTTTGTATTTTGACAACTCTGACCTGCCGCTAAGAATACGGGCCAGTCAAACGGATACCTTGCTCTCGTGACGTTGCCGTCGGTCGGAATTGTCAGATCAGAACACCCGCCGTCCCGCGCTATAAGTCTGTTGCACCATTGCGGTATCAGCAAGCAGGCTGAACACGACCAGATCGGCCCGTTGTCCAAGGGCCAGCCTGCCACGGTCCTGCAATCCGGCGGCCTGTGCGGGGGCGGTGGTAACGGTCGCCATCCCGCGCGCCAGATCGTCCCAGATCAGCCCCAATCGCACCGCTGCCAGCAACAGCGATGCAGGCACGTAATCGGATGATAAAATATCCAGCCGGTCGCGCGCCGCCAGATCAGAGGCCGCCACATTGCCCGAATGCGACCCCCCCCGGATCAGATTGGGCGCGCCCATGATCGTCGCGATACCATGCCCGTGGCAAGCCTCTGCCGCCGCCACGCTGGTGGGAAATTCCGCCAGCGTCACGCCGTGGCCATGGCTGGTTGCAACCTGAGCGGGGGTCGTGTCGTCATGGCTGGCCAGGACCGCGCCAAGCCGGTTTGCTGCGGCGACCGTCGCCGCCTCATGCGCCGCCCCGTATTGCGCCTGCAACCCGTAAAGGAAATCGACATAACCTGCGAATTCATCCGCGCTCAGGTTGTTCTTGCCGCGCACATAGGCCTCAAACTTGGTGATATCGGCAAATTGGCGTTGCCCCGGCGTGTGATCCATCATCGAAATGATGCCGATCCCGTCGCTGTCGCTGAATTCATCCAGTTCTGCGATCAGGGTTTCGGAACAGATTTCAGCCCGCAGATGCAGGTGGTGGCTGATCCGCAGATGGCCTGCCGCGCGCATCGCCAAAATCTCATCCGCCATCTGGCGCGCATATTTGCCGTATCGTTTGCCGCCGCCCGATATGATCGACCCGACCCTGATCGCGTCATAGACGGTGGTGATCCCGCAGCCCGCCAATTCGCGGTCATGCGCCATGATCGCGGCACGATAGGGCCAGTCGACCTTTGGCCGTGGCGACAGATGCCGTTCCAGATTGTCGGTATGCAATTCCACTAGACCGGGGGCCAGATAATCGCCCCCCAGATCAACCGCGCCCTTGGGCACGTCCGCCCCTTGGGCCATATCTGCGATGACACCATCCTTGATGGTCAGTGATCCGGTAACCACCTCGCCGTCAAGGATCAGGCGGGCGTTGGCAAGAATGATAGGCTCTGTCATGTCGGTGTCACGATACTTTTGCTAAAGGATTGGCATGTTCGAAAGATTTGCAATTTTTTACACAGCGACCGGCCCACTGGCCGATTTCGGCGCGGCGTGGCTGGGCTGGGACAATGCGGCAGGCCGGGTGGTGGCGCATCCCGATATTGCAGGGATCGACGTGGCACAGGTCACGGCGACACCGCGAAAATACGGGCTGCACGCCACGATGAAAGCGCCGTTCCGCCTGTCCGCCGACAGCGGCCCCGCCAGATTGCAAAGGGCGGTGGCCGATTTCGCCACCCGTCATGCGGCGGTGGATATCGGGCCTCTGGCCTTGGGGCATGATCATGGTTTTGTCGCCTTGCGCCCTGTCGCGCCGCCCGCGGCCCTGCACGATCTGGAACGCGCCATCGTGACCGAACTGGACGCCCACCGTGCGCCACTGACCGAGGCAGATATCGCCCGGCGTCGTAAGGCCCCGCTGACGCGCAGGCAGGACCAGCAGATGCTGGACTGGGGCTATCCTTACATCTTTGACGATTTCCATCTGCACCTGACGCTGAGCGGGCCATTGCCCGATGTGCAGGCCGCACGGGTCGTGGCGGGGTTGCAGCCGCTGGTCGCGCCGCTGATCGCAGCGCCCTGCACCATCGACGCGGTCACGCTGATGGGGCAGGATGGGGGCGGCATGTTTCACCAGATCCACCGTTATCCCCTGACCGGATAAAGCAGGCGCAGCACCGCCCCTACGGTGGCGTCCAGATCGCCGCTATTGTCGATGCTCACGGCCGCAATCCCCGCAGGCAAGCCATGATCCGCACGATCAAGCCTGCGCGCGATGTCATCCGCCGCCTCGCGCCCGCGCGCGGCAAGGCGGGCGGCCAGCACATCGCGCCGCGCGGTCAATTGGATCACCATGAACGGGTCAAACTGCGCCTTGGCCGCAGGCAAGGCCGCGCGCGACAGGTTCGCCAGCATATCCCGCCCTGCCGCCAGATCAGCCAGCACAGTCGCGGGGATAGCATAATGCAGGCCATGCGCGGGCCAATGCAGCGCGAAATCGCCCTGTGCCGCGCGGGCGTGAAACGCATCCTCGGTGACGCCGTCAAAATCCTCGCCCCCCGCTGCGCTGGGGCGCGTAATGACACGGCGCACCAAGCGAAGGCGCGGATCACTGGCCGCCAGCGCGGCCATCACCGAATCCTTGCCGACGCCAGAGGCCCCGACAATGGCGATAAACCGGCCTGTCATGCGGCAAGACCGGGGGTAAAGCCGGTCACATCCACCTGCCGGTCGCACAAGGCCTCGCGCGCGGCATGGTCGTGGAAAATCCCGATGATCGCGGCACCGCGCGCCTTGGCCTCTTGCACCATCGCCAGCACGGTGGCGCGGTTGGTGGGGTCAAGGCTGGCCGTGGGTTCATCCAGCAACAGCGCGGGGTAAGCAAAGGCAAAGCCGCGCGCGATATTGACCCGCTGCTGTTCGCCACCCGAAAAGGTCGTGGGGCTAAGCCCCCACAACCGTTCGGGGATGTTCAGCCGTGCCAGCAGTGTGGCGGCCTGCGCGCGGGCCTCATCCGCCCCCGTGCCGGTCAGCAGCAAAGGTTCGGCCACGACGTCGATCGTCGGCACCCGTGGCACCACCCGCAAGAACTGGCTGACATAGCCAAGCGTGCGGCGGCGCAGCGCGATCACCTCGCGCGGGGCGGCGCTGGCGACATCGGTATCACCCACCATGATCCGGCCCGATGCTGTCAGGTAATTGCCATAGATCATCCGCATGAGCGTGGATTTCCCCGCCCCCGATGCGCCGACCAACGCCACACATTCGCCCGCAGCCACATGCAGGCTGGCCCCCGCCATGACGGGAATGACGGTGCTGCCCTGATTGTGCAGGGTAAAGCTTTTCGACACGTTTTCGACAGAGATCATTTTCACACCTGCAAGACAGAGGACACGAGGAGTTGGGTATAGCCGTGCTGCGGATCATCCAGCACCTGATCGGTCAGGCCGGTTTCAACGACATGGCCGTCTTTCATCACCATCAGCCGGTCGGCCAACAGCCGCACGACGGCCAGATCATGGGTGACGATGATCGCACTTAGCCCCATGTCACGCACCAACCCGCGCAAAAGGTCCAGCAAACGCGCCTGCACCGACACATCCAGCCCCCCTGTCGGTTCATCCATGAACACCAGACGCGGCCCCGTGACCAGATTGCGCGCGATCTGCAAACGTTGCTGCATCCCGCCGGAAAAGGCAGTGGGGCGGTCGTCGATCCTGTCTTTGGTAATCTCGACTCGGCCCAGCCAATCAATGGCCTGATCGCGGATATCGCCGTAATGGCGCGCATTCACTGCCATCAGGCGTTCACCCACATTGCCGCCCGCGCTGACATTCATGCGCAGCCCGTCGCGGGCATGTTGATGCACAAAGGCCCAATCGGTACGCCCCAGCATCCGGCGTTCGGGTTCTGACATGGTGACGGTGTCACGCAACCCGTCACTGCGGGTGGCAAAGCGCACCGCGCCATGATCCGGTTTTAGATGGCCTGCCAGACAGTTCAGCAAGGTGGATTTACCCGACCCGCTTTCGCCGACGATGCCCATGACCTCGCCGGGGTAAAGATCAAAGGACACATCGGTGCAGCCGATGCGCGCCCCGTAATATTTGGCAAGGTTTTCGACCTGTAACAGCGGGGTCATGCGGCATCCTCCACGCGGGTCGCGCAATAATCGGTATCTGAGCAGATGAACATGCGCCCGCCCGCGTCATCGGTGATCAATTCATCCAGATAGCTGGTGGTCGATCCGCAAAGCGCGCAGGCGTGGTCGGCCTTGGTCGGCTGGAACGGATAATCGTCGAAATCAAGGCTGACGACCTTTGTATAGGGCGGCAGCGCATAAATGCGCTGTTCGCGGCCCGCGCCGAACAGCTGGATCGCCGCCATGTCGAGTTTGGGATTGTCGAATTTCGGGATCGGGGACGGGTCCATGACATAGCGCCCCTCGACCTTGACCGGATAGGCATAGGCGGTAGCGATATCGCCGTGCTGGCTGATATCCTCGTAAAGCTTTACATGCATCAGCCCGTAATCTTCCAGCGCGTGCATCTTGCGGGTTTCCACCTCAGAGGGTTCCAGAAACCGCAGCGGTTCGGGGATCGGCACCTGATAGACGATGATCTGCCCCTCGCGCAGCGCCTGTTCGGGAATCCGGTGGCGGGTCTGGATCACGCTGGCCGCAGTGGTTTTTTCGGTCACCGCCACACCGGCGGTGCGTTGGAAAAACCGGCGGATCGACACGGCATTTGTCGTGTCATCCGCGCCCTGGTCGATCACCTTGAGCGTATCATCCGGCGTCAGCACGGCGGCTGACACCTGCACGCCGCCGGTCCCCCAGCCATAAGGCATCGGCATTTCGCGGCTGGCAAAAGGCACCTGATAGCCCGGGATGGCAAGACCTTTCAGGATCGCGCGACGGATCATCCGTTTGGTCTGTTCATCCAGATAGGCGAAATTATACTCTTTCATTCTGCGGCCTCCTGCATTTGCTGCGCATCGCGGCGCAATTTGCGGATCAGTTCCAGTTCGGACTGGAAATCGACGTAATGCGGCAGCTTGATATGCTCCAGAAACCCCGTCGCCTGAATGTTGTCGCAATGATACAGCACGAATTCTTCGTCCTGCGCCGGCGCGCCAAGGTTATCCTCGCCCAGTTCTGCCCAACGCAACGCGCGGTCCACCAGTGCCATGGAAATCGCCTTGCGTTCGGTCATACCGAACACCAGCCCGTAACCGCGGGTGAATTGCGGGGGCTGGGTTTTCGACCCTTGAAACTGGTTGACGGTTTCACATTCGGTCAGGGTGATTTCACCGATTTCGATACTGAACCCCAGTTCGGGGATCTCCATTTCCACGGCCACCGCCCCGATCCGTAGCTCTGCGACAAAGGCGTGGTTGCGCGCATAACCGCGCTGGGTGGAATAGGCCATGCCAAGGGTGAAGCCTTCGTCTGCGCGGGTCAGCGCCTGCAAGCGCAGTGCGCGGCTGGCGGGCAGTTCCAGCGGTTCGCGGGTCAGATCAGGGGGCGTCGTCTCGCCCGCCGGTTCCGGCTGGATCAGGTTTTCACGGTCCAGAAACCCCATGATATGCGGGGTCGGGCCGTGCAGCGGGGCGGCCTCGGCCACCTGCCCTGCCTCGCCATCAGCGGCGAGTTTGAAATCAAGCAAACGATGCGTGTAATCAAAGGTCGGCCCCAGAACCTGCCCGCCCGGCGCATCCTTGAAGGTCGCCGATACCCGCCGGTCGCAGGCCATCGCCCCCGTATCGACAGGCAGCGATGCGCCGAAACGCGGCAGGGTGGTGCGATAGGCGCGGATCAGGAAAATCGCCTCGATCAGATCGCCGCGCGCCTGTTTGATCGCCAGAGCAGCCAGATCAGGATCATAAAGCGAGCCTTCGGCCATCACGCGGTTGACGGCCAGCGCCATCTGTTCGCGGATCTGCGCGACAGTCAGTTCCGGCACCGCCAGATCGCCGCGCCGTTCCTCGGCCAGCCAGGCATGGGCATTGTCGATGGCCCGTTCGCCACCCTTGACGGCAACATACATCAGCCAACCCTCGTGCTGCGCGGCAAGGCAGCCAGCCGGTCGCCGCAAGTGAAGATAAAATCAAGCCCGCGCGGGAAAAGTGCCGCATTGCGCTGGAACATCGCAACATCTGGCAAGGACAGATGCGCCTGATCCTTGATCCCCGGTCCGCGCAACACAGCACCCGAATTGGTCAGTTCCGGCAATTCAACGATCAATGTGGCAGATCTATCGGGATATTCCGATGACCCCAGCGCAAAGCCGTCCAGCGGCAGGGCATCCCAAGTGCCATAGGCGAAATGGGCCAGACCGGCCGTCACGAAAGGTGCGCCACAGTGAAAGGTGATCCAGTCGCGAAAGCCCGGATTGTCCTGCGCCGCGCCCAGAAAAAGCGGCGTTTCGGGATCACACAAGGTCAACAGCGCGACACCGGCCGCGACGGATACCGGCGCAGGCGGCACCGCGCCCGCCAATGTGACAATCGTGCCGGGCTGCGCCATCGCCGTCATGATCGCGCGAAAGGCGTGGGCGGCATCTACGGGCGGCGTGGCGAACCCGCCATCTAGCGTCTGGATTTGCATCAATCCTCTCCTCTGACCATGGTGAAAAAATCGACCTTGGTGGCGGCGGCCTTGGCGGCGCGGGCTGTCTGGCGGTCGGCGGCGGCTGCGCGCAAAGGGGACAATATGGCGCGGTCAACCTGCCCTGCGGCATCGGTCTGCATCAGCGCGTCGATCAAGGCCGCGTGCAGCGCATGGGTCCGGTCGCGGCCCTGCACATAGCCATGCCCGATTGTCCCATCGGCCAGCCGGACCGAGGCACGTGTGACCGACATTTCGCCCAGATTGAACGCAGCCCCCACGGCACCTGCCCGCCCGCGCACCATGACTGCACCGATTTCGGGCGCGCGCAGCACATGATGCGTGGGGGTAATGTTTGCTGCTGCCCAAAGCTGTGCCAGCTTTGCCGCCGGCGCCTTGGCCAGCAGGCCAAGCCAGCCCTTGCGCGCAGCTTGAGAATCGATTGTCGCCTGCATCTAGACACCTGCCGTGCTTTACTATACAACTAGACAAATCATAGCTGAACCGCCCCGCCCTGCCAATCCCTACAAATGTGAAACTTCCATGACACGCACCCCGATCTGGCAAGCCATCGCCACCCGCCTGCGCGACGAAATCGCCGATGGCATCCACCGCCCGGGCGACAAACTCCCGACCGAGGCGGCGCTTGCCACACGCTTTGGCGTGAACCGGCACACGGTGCGGCAGGCGCTGGCGGCACTGGCGACCGAAGCTCTGGTGCGGCCACGGCGCGGGGCGGGCGTTTTCGTGACGGCGACCCCCACCGATTACCCCATCGGAGCGCGCGTGCGGTTTCATCAGAACCTGCGCGCCGCCGGTCGCAGCCCCGCAAAACAGGTGCTGGCGCTGGAAACCCGCGCGCCCAGCCCTGCGGAACGGGATGCGCTGGGGCTGACCGAAGGCCATGTCCATGTCTACGAAGGACTGTCGCTGGCCGACGGGCAGGTGATTGCCTTGTTTCGCTCGGTGTTTCCAGCGGCGCGGTTTCCCGCGCTTTTGACCCATTTGCACAATGATCCATCCGTCACCGCCGCGCTGCGCACCTGCGGGATCAGCGATTACACCCGCGCCAGCACGCGCATCACCGCGAAACTGGCCAGTGTCACGCAGGCACTGCACCTGCAAATCAGCGAAGGCGCGCCGATCCTGCGCACCAGCAGCATCAACGTCGATGCAGACGGCACCCCCGTCGAAGCCGGGCTGACATGGTTCGCTGGCGATAAGGTCACGCTGACGTTATCGGATCATGAGACGTCATAAGCCTGACATACTCAGCCTGTATCGACAGCGAAACATTTCAGATTGAGCAGTAATATGGCACCCACGCACATGATGCGCCTTACCGGCGCGCAGGTTCTTTCCGACGGCGATTTTGCGCAAGACGATCTGTGGATCGACGGGGCGCAGATCGCGCAACCCGCCGGTGCCGCCGACCGGCAGATCGACCTGTCGGGCTATCTGGTCCTGCCCGGCATCATCGACCTGCATGGCGATGCGTTTGAACGGCATCTGGCGCCGCGCCCCTCTGCCCCGTTTCCGGCCGCGATAGGCTTGCAATCGGTGGACCGCGATGCCGCGTCCAGCGGTGTGACCACCGCCTGGATGGCGCAAAGCTGGGGTTGGGAAGGCGGCGCGCGCAGCCCCGATTTCGCGGTGCAATTCATGCGCGATCTGGCCGCTTACAAGCCCCGCGCGCTGACCGACCTGCGCATCCAGCTACGCTGCGAGACCTATACCGTCGATACCGCCGACCAGCTGATCGCTGCCGTACGCGACCACGGGATCGATTACGTCATCTTCAACGACCACCTTGGCGAAGCATTGGACATGATCAAGACCGATCCCGAGGCGCTGTCGGTCTGGGGCAAACGTGGTGGCCGCGATCTGGCGGAGTTCATCCGTCTATTGCAGGACACCAAGGCCCTGTCGGCCCGCGTGCCACGCTATCTTTGCACGTTGGCGGCGGCCTTTGATGAACTGGGTGTCAAATATGGCAGCCATGACGACCATGACGCCGCAACCCGCGATTATTACGGCATGATCGGAGCCAAGGTCTGCGAATTCCCGACCCGTCATGCGCCCGCCAGCGTGGCAAGGGCCAACGGCGATCCGGTGCTGATGGGCGCGCCCAATGTCGTGCGCGGCGGGTCGCAATCGGGCAATATCGCCGCGACCGACCTGATCCGCGCGGGGCTGTGCGATGCGCTGGTGTCCGATTACCATTACCCGTCGCTGGCCAATGCAGCCTTTACGATGGCAGATACCGATATCCTGCCCCTGGGCCGCGCATGGGAGATGATTTCGACCAATCCGGCGCGGATCATGGGTCTGGACGATCGCGGCGTGATCGCACCCGGCAAGCGCGCCGATCTGGTGATCTGCAACGCCCAAACGCGCGCCATCGAAGGCACGCTGGCCGCAGGGCGCTGGTCGCATCTATGCGGTGATCTGGCCGACCGGATCAGCGCCGCCCCGATGCGCATGGCCCATGCGGCGGAATAACTATTCGTAACGTTCGAGGAAATCTTCGGCGCGCAGCTTGCGGAAATCATCCAAGGCTGCGCGCAACTGGTCGTGCGGCCAATCCCACCATGCCAGCGCCATCATCCGGTCCGCGACCGGTTCGCTGAACCGTGCGCGCAATGGCACCGCAGGAATGCCCGCGACAATCATGTAGGGGGCCACATCCTTGGTCACGATGGCTCCGCCCGCAACAACCGCGCCATGCCCGATGGTCACCTCTGGCCGGACCTGCGCGCCGTGGCCGATCCATGTGTCATGGCCGATCATTGTGCGGCGGGTGCGCCTGTGCATGAACCAGTCGGCATCATCAGCCGCATCGTCAAAATAGGACGCGGACCGATAGTGAAAGTGATGCAGGCTGGCCTTTTCCATCGGGTGGTCGGTGGCGCCGATCCGCACAAAGGCGGCGATATTGGCGAATTTGCCCACGGTGGTATTGGCAATGTCGGCAAAGCGGTCGCAATAGCTGTAGTCGCCGATGGTGCTATGGGCGATGCGGCTTCCCTGCCCGATCTCGACATAGGCCCCGAAATTGGCATCATCAATGCTGCACCCGTCATGGATGAACGGCGCATCTGCTGTCAGCCTTGCCATCAATGTCCCTCTCCGTCGCCCTTGATCAGCTTGCGCCGCAGCCAGCCGGACACCGTGTCCATCACCATCACCATGATCACGATCAGAATGATGTAATAGGTCACCTTTTCCCAATCGTTCTGGGTCTGCATCGCCTGCGTCAGGAACAACCCGATCCCGCCGCCCGTGATCGCGCCGATGATCGTCGCACTGCGGGTGTTGGATTCAAAGTAATAAAGAATCTGGGACAACAGGATCGGCGTGACTTGCGGGATCACCCCGAAACGGTAGCGCTGTATCGGTTTCGCCCCAGTCGATTGCACGCCTTCGATCTGCTTTTCATCCACGTTTTCCAAAGCCTCGGAAAAGCTTTTGCCAAAGCCGCCGACATCAGTGACCAAGATCGCCAAAGCGCCGGTCAAAGGGCCAGGCCCGAATGCGCGGCTCAGGATGATCGTCCAGATCAGCCCATCCACCCCGCGTACAAAGTCGAACACACGGCGCACGGCAAAGCGGACAGCCACAACAGGCGCAAAGTTCTTGGCGGCCAGAAAGGCCAGCGGCAAGGCAATGATCGCCGCACCAAAGGTGCCCAGAAACGCCATCAGCACGGTTTCGCCCAGCGCCCACATCACATCCGTATGCCGCCAGAGCGTATTGCCCCAGAAATCCTGCCAAGCGCCCACGATATTGCTGCGGCTGTCATCAAGCTGCGGACCAGCCAGGATGTCGACCAGACCGGTCCCGTGATAGGGGCTGGCAAGGGTGAAAAAGAACAGCTCCCAGCCATTGGAATAACGGAACACCTCGGCCTTGGACCTTGTATAGGTCAGACGGCCCGCATCGGTGGTAATCGACACCCGCGTATCCGATGCATTGACCCAAGAAGGTGCAGGATCGGGCAGATTGGTGACGACGACATCATCCACCAATTGCAGGGTGATCGTGTCGAAATCGGGGCTTTCAAAGGTGACCAGCGTATCATCCAGATAGCGGACAAAATTCCCGCCACCCAGATCGACCACCATATTGGTGCCATCAACGCTGACCCATTCAGGATATTCGCCTGCCGGATAGGTGCCGGCGCGCGACCCTTCGATGGCAAAGGACAATTCCGCATCGCGGTTGTCGCGGGCGACATGGGTTTTATAGCTATAGGCATCGGCCACCAGCGTGCGCGCATTGTCCATCCGCGCGCGATCGGCCAGACCAGCCACATCAAAAGCGATGAAGACATAGACAAAATAGGCAAAGATCACGGCAGGCACGGCAAGTGCGATACGTTTCTTGCGGGTGAATATATCGGCAGTTTGCTGACGCAGGTCGCCATTAGTGGACAGCATCGTCATGCCTGATACCCCTTGACCAGTTTGTTGCGGTAATAGCTGGAAATCTGGTCGAAAAACACGATTGTCAGGAACAGCAGCACGAAAATCGCGGCGGCCAGATCGAACCGGCCCATGCCGAATGTCATCGCATTGCGCAGTTCATAGCCGATACCGCCAGCGCCGACGAAGCCAAGGATGGCCGAGGCGCGGATGTTGATTTCAAACCGCATCAATGTGTAGCTCAGGTAATTGGGCGCCACCTGCGGGATCACCCCCAGCATCATCCGCTGCGACCAGTTCGCCCCGACCGAGGCCAGACCTTCGACAGGTTTCAGATCGGCGTTCTCGGCGACTTCAGAGAACAGTTTGCCCAATGCACCCGCGGTGTGGAACGCAATCGCGATCATCGCGGGGATCGGTCCACCACCAAGGATAAAGATCAGCACCAGCGCGATCACGATTTCGGGCAGCGCGCGCATGATGTCCATGATCCGCCGGAACACCGGGATCAGGCGAGGCCATTTCGCAAGACCGCGTGTGGACAGCAGCGACAGCACCAGCCCCAGCAAAGCCCCGACAAGCGTGGATACCGCCGCGATATTGATCGTCTCGATCAGCGCGGGGAAAAACTGTGCCAGATTGGCGGGCATCCGGTCGATCCGGTCCCACGCTTCGGTGACGACACCGGCAGGAAAGTCAAAAATACGCGGCAGACCTTCCCAGAACCCGCCCGCGCTGCGCGCATCGACGGTCTGAAAGCCGGTTACCATCAAGACGACAAAGACCCCAAGGATGATGCCGCCATAAGCACGCTTGCGGCGTGTCATCACCATATAGCTGTCGTGCATCGATTGCGTGCCGGTTCTGCCCGATACTGATAAATCCACCATTGCCCTGCCCTGTCACAAAAGAAATCGGGCCCGGCGTTTGCCGGACCCAATGTTTGGCTGAAATCGCCTTAGTTCATCTGGCTGCGGCGCACCGCGATGATGGTCTCATAAGCCTCGTGGCCGATGGGTGAAAAACCAGCTGTTTCGCCAGCGGCCACACCATAGGCGCAATCGGCGTCAACGTTGATCAGGTTGGCAGTCAGGTCGATCATCGTCTGTTTGACATCAGCTGGCAGGGCTGTGCGCAGCACCACAGGGCCTTCGGGGATCGGCTTGGATTTCCAGATTTCGACCAGATCGTTCATATCGACCAGACCGGCGTCAGCGGCACGGCGCAAAGCACCTGAATTATAGCCGTCTTCCCAATCGCCCAAACCATCGGCCCATGTCACGCCACCGGCGATATCGCCATTGGCCACCGCCACGATGGTTTGCTCATGTCCGCCGGTGAACACCACGTCCGAAAAGAACGTACCTGGTTCCATCGAATAGCCTTCGGCAGGGATTTCAACCAGCGGGATCAGATAGCCCGAGGTGGAGTTCGGATCGCCAAAGCCGAACACTTTGCCTGCCATATCATCCAGCGATGTGATGCCGCTGTCAGCGCGGGCAAAGCCGATGGAATGATAGGTGAATGACCCGTCCAGGTTGGTCTTGACCAGCACCGGCTCAACGACGGTCGGGTCTTCGACATAAACGGCAGCATAGGACGACGCGCCCAGCCAAGCCATATCCAGCGTGCCACCGATCAGGCCCTGAATGACGCCGTTGTAATCAGCGGCGGTGAACAGGCGGGTGGGGACGCCCAATGCTTCTTCGGTATAGGCGCGGAAACATTCGTTCTTTGCCATACGGTCCTGTGCGTTTTCGCCGCCCAACAGGCCGATGCGGAATTCAGTGATGCTGTCCTGCGCAAAGGCAGGGGCCACAAGGGCGGTCGTCATCAATGCGGTCGCGATGATCTTTTTCATGTCAGTCTCTCTTGGTTGAATGCTCCCCAGACGGGGCGCGGGGGAAAGGGTCAAAGGGCGGCGGCTTTTTCCATCATGGCGACAGCAGCGGCGCTTTGTTCGATCTGGGTCGATGTCATGCTTTCGGAAAAGCTGTCGTCGGCACCGTAAATGTCGCGGGCCACACCGGTGGTCAGCTGGTCGGGCGTGCCATCGAACACGATGCGCCCGTCGCGCATCCCGATCACGCGGTCGCAATAGCGGCGCGCCGTGTCCAGCGTGTGCAGGTTGGCAATCACCATGCGCCCGTCTTCTTCGTGGATGTCGCGCAGCGCCTGCATCACGACCTGCGCATTCATCGGGTCAAGCGACGCGATAGGCTCATCCGCCAGAATGATGCGCGGGTCCTGCATCAGCGCGCGCGCAATCGCCACACGCTGTTGCTGGCCACCGGACAAAGCCTCGGCCCGTTTGGGGGCGTGTGCGGCCATGCCAAGACGGTCAAGGATGTCGATCGCCTTGTGAATATCGGGGGTTGGATAAAGGTTGAACATGGTGGCCAGCGTGGACTGGCGGTTCAGCGTGCCATGCAGCACGTTGGACACGACATCCATGCGCGGGACCAGATTGAACTGTTGGAAAATCATCGCGCATTGCGATTGCCAGCTGCGCTTGGCAGCGCCGCGCAGGGCGGTCACATCCAGCCCGTCAAAGGTGATCTGCCCCGATGTCGCATCCGACAGCCGGTTCAGGATACGCAACAGCGTTGATTTTCCCGCACCGGACCGGCCGATGATGCCGATCATCATGGGCTTGTCCACGGTGAAACTGGCCGCGCTGACAGCCGTGTTCGCACCAAAAGTTTTTGTGACTTTATCAAATTTCAGCATGGCCAACCCCTTGTGTCTGCGGGTCAGATAGCGGTGCTGAGATTCACATTTGTGTCGCTTTCACGAAGTTTATGTAACGCGGCATGCGTGTGCCTTTTGCAAAGAACGTTGCCCTTGGCGCGGCTTTGCCCGATGCTGCGGCCAGCAACCGCAGGTAAGCCCCGATGAAACGTATCACGATGACCCTGGACGACGATCTTTTGGCGGCGGTCGATGCGCATATGGATGCCTCTGGTGCCACCAACCGGTCAGAGGCGATCCGCGATCTGGTCGCGCGCGCGCTGGCACCACAGGCACCGTCCGATGCCGCCTGCTTTGGCATTGCCAGCTATACGGTCGAACCCGACATCCGCGATCTGGCCCGCAAGGTGCCACAGGTCCGGCAGGACCATCACGACCAGTTCGCCGCTGCCCTGTCGGTGCCGGTGGATCATGCCACATCGCTCGAAGTGGCTGTGCTGAAAGGATCAGTGGCCGAGGTGGAAACCATCGCTAATGCGCTGTTTCTGGAACGCGGTGTGCGGCATGGCCGTCTGGCGCTGGTGCCGGTGGTGGTCGAGGATCACAGCCACGCCCATGGCAACGGCGCACCGCACCGGCACGCCCGCGTCGTCAACCGGTTTGCGTGACCGACCGCTCCAGCCTGCCTGCCGCCAGCGCCGACAATGCCACCATCACCGCCGCCGCGCCCAGCATCAGCGCCAGCCCGCCCGCCTGATAGGTCAGCCCCGACAGCAAGGTGCCTGACAGCCGCCCCGCCGCATTGGCCATGTAATAGAACCCCACATCCATCGTGACCCGTTCAGCCTTGCTGAAGGACAGGATCAGATAGGAATGCAGTGCGGAATTGACCGCAAAGATCGCGCCAAACACCAGCAGCCCCAGCACCAGCGTCACCGTCAGCCACAACTGCGGACCCGTGGACAGCACCACCGCCGAGGTCAAGATCGCAGGCACCGCTGCAAGCCCCCAAGCCCATTGCCGCGCCGCCCCGATCAGCTCTGCCGCGGGCCGCGTGTCCGCGCGCAACAGCTTGGGCGCGGCCGCCTGCACGGCCCCATAAAGGATGATCCAGACCGCCATAAAGGTCCCGATCATGAAAAACGCGGTCCGGTTGCCCGCGACGGTCCCGTCCGACAGCACCGCATAGAAATAGATCGGGATGCCCACGACAAACCAGATGTCACGCGCGCCGAACAGGAACACGCGCGCCGCACTCAGCCAGTTGACGTTATGGGATTTGGAAAAGACTTCGGTGAATTTGGCACCCTTGCGCCCTTTGGGCAGACCGGCGGGCATGAAGGCCAGCACCGCCAGCAAGATCACCGCCAGCACCGCAGCCATGGCCAGCACCGCCGCCGTGAAACCCAATGTCGCCAGCAGCACCGCCCCCAGCAGAAAGCCAAGACCCTTGACCGCGTTTTTTGATCCGGTCAGCAAAGCCACCCAGCGGAACAGACCACCATCGGGGGCCAGTATCTTGACCGCGGATTTGGACGCCATCTTGGCCAGATCCTTGGCCACACCGCTGGCCCCCTGCACCAGCATGACGAAAACAACCGATGTGCCGATGGCCCAAGTCGGGTCAAGCTGCGCCAGCGCCAGCAACGCCAGCACCTGCAACCCCAGCCCCAGATAAAGCGTCAGGGTCAACCCGAACCGTGCCGCGATCCAGCCTGCGGACAGGTTCGTCACGATCCCTGCGATTTCATACAGCACGAACAGATAGGCCAACTGCACCGGCGAAAAGCCCAAGCTGTGAAAGTGCAACAACACCAGCATCCGCAGCGCGCCATCGGTCAGCATGAACGCCCAATAGGATGCGGTGACCGCGATATAGGCGTTCATCCCTGCGGCGCGGGCCGTCACAGCGACGCCCCGACCATCAAGGCCACATCGACCAGCCGGTGCGCATAGCCCATTTCATTGTCATACCAGACGTAAAGCTTCACCTGCGTGCCGTTGACCACCATGGTGGACGGCGCATCCACGATCCCTGACCGCGTGTCATTGGTATAATCAGCGGAGACCAGCGGCCGTTCCTCATAGCCAAGGATGCCTTTCAGCGGGCCGTCGGCGGCGGCCTTCATCAGCGCGTTGATTTCTTGCGCCGTGGTCGGACGTGGGACCTCGAACACGCAATCGGTCAATGATCCGTTCAGCAAGGGCACGCGCACGGCATGGCCGTTCAGCCTGCCGGCCAGTTCGGGATAGATCAGCGTGATCGCGGTCGCGCTGCCCGTGGTCGTCGGGATCAGCGAATTGAGCGCAGAGCGCGCACGGCGCAAATCCTTGGCAGGCCGGTCGACGATGGTCTGGGTGTTGGTGACGTTATGGATCGTCGTGATCGACCCATGCGTGATGCCGATCCCGTCCAGCAGCACCTTGACCACCGGCGCAAGGCAGTTCGTCGTACAGGATGCAGCCGTAACGATCTGGTGCAATTTCGGATCATAAGCCTCTGAATTGACGCCATAAACGATATTTGCTGTCGGCCCGTCCTTGACGGGTGCGGACACCACGACCTTTTTCACCCCCGCCGCGAAATAGGGAGCGAGTTTCGCTGCCGTCTTGAACACGCCGGTGCAGTCGATCACCACATCGACACCGTCCAGCGGCAAGGCGGCAATGTCCTTGGTCCCGATGAACGGCAGCCGCGTGCCGTTGATCGTCAGGCTATCCGCGTCATGGGCGAAATCGGCATCCCAGCGGCCATGCACCGTGTCGAATTCCAGCAGATGCGCCTGCATCGCAGGATCGCCCACAGCATCATTGATCCATGCAATCCGCGCACCTTTTTCCAACAATGGTCTGAGCGCGAGCTTGCCAATCCGGCCAAGGCCGTTGATCGCATAGGTGGTCATGATCATATCTCCGACGGGGATTGCGCGATCTGATCGACCGCTTTTTGCAGCGACAACCGGTCAAGGCTGGCGATGGGCAGGGCTGTGAACAGCTTGATCCGGTTGGCCAAGGCCCCGTAGGCACGCTGGAAGGCAAGGCTTTTCTCGGCATCCGTGCCGGTGGCCTTGACCGGATCGGGCATGCCCCAATGGGCGCTGACGGGCTGGCCGGACCATGCAGGGCATTCCTCGTTCGCGGCTTGGTCGCAGACGGTAAAGACAAAATCGAACACCGGTGCATCCGGCCCCATGAAGGCTCCGACATTCTTGGATTGCAGCAGGGTCACATCGTGGCCTTTTTGCTGCAAGACTGCCAGCGCGAAGGGGTTCAGTTCTGACCGTGGCAAAGTGCCTGCCGAATGGGCGATGAAACGATCACCCGCCTCTTTGCGCAGGATCGATTCGGCAAAGATCGAGCGGGCGGAATTCCCGGTGCAGATGAACAGCACGTCATACTTTGTTCGTGTCATGCGATCATGTCCAAGTGGCGCGGGTGCGCAAAGGTCGGGCCTGCCCCGACAACAATCATTGAAAAGGTAATCAAAGGTCTGGTTCACCGCTGCCATAGCGATGGAATATTGCAGCGATGTGGCAGCACGGTCCTGTGTAACCAGACCGGCCTGCATCAGCGCGGACAGATAGGCCGACAGGGTCGATGGCTTGATATCCAGTGCCTGCGCCAACTCGCCCGCTGGCACGCGGTCGGGATAGCGCCGCATCAACAGGCGGAACACGGCCAGCCGCTGGGGATGGCCAAGGGTCGTCAGGCGGGTGCTGATATCTTTTTCCATATTTCACGAATATACGAAATAGAAAACACAGCAAGCCGCTTTGCGCAGTTTTACAAAAACTTCACAGGGCGGTCCTGTCAGGCGCGGTCCAGCACCCAATCGGCCATAGCGGGCAGCAGCGCATCCACCAGTGCCTGAAACCCCGCGACGATGGCGGCAGGGCTGTCACCGGCGACAGGCACCGACTGGCTGAACCGGCGCGAGCCGATCACCCGCTGGTCGCGGTCATTCAGCACGGTCAGGGTGATATCGATCGCAGCCACAGGCATGCGATCCGCACCAATGGTCACGTCGAACGCATCGACGCGGGTCAACAGCGCGCTGTCTGGCACAGGCCCGCCTTCCGCTGGTCCGACATAGCCGATCCGGCCCGTGCCAGAGATCGCCCGCACCAAAAGCGACTGCACCACACGGGGCAGTTCAGACGTCCAGCGCCCATCGGGCAGATAGGTGATCGCAGCCGCATCGGGCCGGACCAAGATCCGGTCCGTGCTGATCGCCGCGGTCGCATCTGGCAAGGCGACCAACAAGGTCCGCCGCGTCTGGCGCCCTGTCGTGCCGCCGCTGGGCGGGATCAGGTCATAGGTGTCCAGCGCGGTACCCGCCGCATTCAGCGCCGACACGGCACTGCATCCGCCCAGGGCCATAGCCCCACCGAACATGGCCAGTCTGCGTGTCAGTTGGATTGGGGTCATGATGTCATCTCCGGTATTCGGGAACGCGGTTGTCGAGGATGAAGCCCGCAGGATCGTTTCCGATCCGCCGCGTCAGCGTATTCAGCGTTGCAACAAGCCCGCGCGCCTCGGTGGCAAGGCGGCTGAGTTCGGTCAAGCCGCCAGTCGAGAAATCGCTGATCCCCGGCGCCGCTTGGGCGACGGCATCCTGCACCTGCACCATCACTTGATCGGCCCGCGCGATCAACGCGCGCAGATCGGCAGCGATGGCCGGCACGTCGGCGGTCACATCCTCGACCGCGGTGCTGATCCGTTCGGCGGAGACGCGCAGATCGGACAGAACCGGCCCAAGGTCGGTCTGCAACACGTCATTGGCGGTATCAAAGGTTGTCTGCGCCGACCCCAGCGCGCCGTCCACCACCCCCAGCGTGGTATTCAGCGCCGCAAGGGATGTCTGCGCCTGCGCGATCAGATCGGTGGCGGCGGTCAATGCAGCCTGGCCATCATCGGCCAAGGGCGTCAGCCGCCCGGTGAAACCTGTCACATCGGCGGCCACATCCTCGACCGCGACAGAGGCTGTCTGCACCGCGCGGCGCACATCGGCCACGATCAACGGCAGGTCGGTATTGACCACGGTTTCCACGGTGGCCACGGCGGCGCGCACTTCGGCGATCAAGGCGGCACCGTCGCCTTCGACCAGCACCTCCAGGCTTTCGGACGCAGTTGTGACGGCGTCAAAAGCAATCGTCGCATCGGCCAGCGTTGTTTCCAGCTCGACCAAGCGCGCGTTCAGCAGCGCCGCGGTTTCCCCAAACCCGTCCAACGTCCGGCCCGTGCGGGTCTGAATATCCTGCACCGCCGCATTCGTTTGCAGCACAGTCTCGGACACCTGCGCAAGGATCATCGGGATCTGCTCACGCAGCAAGTTTTCCGCCAGCGTAAATGCCCCATCCGCACGGTCCAGCATCGGGCCGGTCGTGTTCAGCACCACATCGGCGGATACAAACGCCTGTTGCACGGCAACCAGCGCGCTGTCGGTGCTGCGCAAGGTGATTTCCACCGCCTCGCCGATTGTGTCCAGCCGTTCGGTGAACTGGGTGATCTGCGCGGTCGCATCCCGGACCGTGCCGCTAATTTCGGAAAAATCGCTGAGCGCCTGATCCAGCCGGCCCGTGGTGCGCGACAGGTTGCGCAGGATATCCGCGACCAGCGCCTGATTTTCTGCACCCGCAAAGCCCTGCACCTGCTGCAACAAAAGCCGCGCCTCGGCCAGAAGGTTCGGCGCATCCTCGACCAGCGCCTGCACCGTGGACCGTTTGGAATCGATGATCGGCAGCCCGCCTGCGAATGTGTCGATCGGCGCAGCCACGCCATCGGTCGCCGAAAGCGAAATAAAGGCGACCCCTGTCACCCCCTGCGATTGCAGCTGCGCGATCGTGGCGGTGCTGACCGGCGTGGCTGCGTCAACCTGAATGATTGTGAAAACCTTGGACGGATCATCCTCGAAGATGCGCAACCCGATCACAGACCCGACCGCGATCCCGTTATAGGTGACCGCACCCGCAGCATCCAGCCCGCTGACATCATCAAGCAAGATGCCATACGTCACGTATTGCCGGTCCAGCTGGACCGAGGCGAGCCAGATAAAAAACCCCAACGTGCCAAGCATGGCCGCCAGCGTGAAAATCCCGATCAGGATGAAATTGGCACGGGTTTCCATCACTCAGTCTCTTTCGGCTTGGCCACCGGGGTGGCGGCCCTTGCGCGCGGGCCGTGGAAATATTCATGCACCCAAGGATGATCAAGGGCCAGCATCTCTTGCATCGTGCCGACGGCAAGCACTTTTTTATCGGCCAGCACCGCGATCCGGTCGCAGATCGCGTGCAGACTGTCCAGATCATGGGTCACCAGAAACACCGTCAGCCCCAGTGATAGCTGCAATTGCTTGATCAAGGTATCGAAAGCCGCGGCGCCAATCGGGTCAAGCCCCGCCGTCGGTTCATCCAGAAACACAATTTCGGGATCAAGTGCGATGGCGCGGGCAAAACCCGCCCTTTTGCGCATCCCCCCTGACAATTCAGACGGGTAATTGTCCTGCGCCTTGTTGGGTAGCCCGACCATCCGCACCTTGATGCCCGCCAGCAAGGCGCGCAGATCGTCATCAAGGTCCAGTTGTTCGCGCATCGGCGCTTCGACGTTCTGGCGCACGCTCAGCGATGAAAACAGCGCGCCATCCTGAAACATGACACCCCAGCGCCGCCGCAGCGCGCGGTAATCATCGGCATCGGTGTCGCGCACATTCTGGCCGAACACCTCGATCTGGCCTTCGGCGGGTTTGAGAAGCCCGACGATGGACCGCAACAGCACCGATTTGCCGGTCCCCGACCCGCCCACGACGCCGATAATCTCGCCGCGTTTGACATCAAGGTCCAGCCCGTCATGCACCACGGTCGTGCCAAAGCGCGTCACCAGCCCCCGCACACGGATGATCGGATCGATGTTGGGATCGCTTGGCATCACACCCCCACAATCGCGAAAAAGATCGAAAACAGCGCATCCGCCACGATCACCATGAAAATCGCCATGACCACTGATGCAGATGTCTGCCGCCCCAGGCTTTCGGCGTCGCCGCCCACCTTCATGCCTTGGTAACAGCCGATGATCCCGATGATGAGCGCAAAGACCGGCGCCTTGATCATGCCGACATTGAAGTGCCAGACATCGGTATTGCTGACCAAGCGTGCCTGAAACACCGCGGGCGACACGTCAAGTTCGATCCATGACATCAACGCGCCACCAAACAGCCCCGATACATTGGCGATCAGCCCCAGCGCGGGCAACATCAGCACCAGCGCCAAAACGCGCGGCACAACCAGAATCGCGACCGGATCAAGCCCGAGCGTGCGCATGGCGTCGATTTCCTCGCGCATTTTCATTGACCCGATGGCGGCGGTAAAGGCCGACCCCGACCGCCCCGCCACAATGATCGCGGTCAGCAGGATGCCCAATTCGCGCAGGATCGAAATGGCGATCAGGTCTACCACGAACACCTCGGCCCCGAACTGGCGCAATTGCGCAGAACCCTGGAACGCCAGCACGACCCCGATCAAAAACGCCATCAGCGCCACAATCGGCACAGCCTGCAGGCCGACCTGCTGGCAATGATGCACGACAGAGGTCAGCCGCAATGCGCGCGGATGCCGGATTACCCGCGCCATGGCGGCGATGACCTGGCCAAGAAACGACAGCATCTCCAGTGCGTGACTGCCCGCCAGCGCAACACGGCGCCCTAGCGTTTCAAAATGGTCCACCAGCCGCACCGCCGGCTTTGCGCCTGCAGCTTTCGGTGGCAGGTTGGTGCGCACGGCTTCGATCAGCAGGGTCTGCGCATCACTGGCCCCGGTGATCACCGACGCCGCACCGGCAGATGTCCGGCCTGCGAGATCCAGCAAGAACCACGCACCAGCCGTATCCATATGCGACAGCTGCGCGATATCGACCACCTCGGCCCGTGATGCCTGCTGCGCGATCAGGTCGCGGTCCAGATGCTCAAAGCTGTCGATTGTCAGCCGCCCCTGCACCGACAGCCGCTCGCCGTCGCTGTCAAAGCGGACTTGGCCGGACATATCCGGTGCGGTTTGCAATCGGGTGGCGGACATGTTTTCCTCGGATCACGGGGCGGGCGGCACTGCCCTTGGGTCGCATATCGCCACGAGCTGGGCAAGCGCGGGCTGCACTGCTGGTTGATTTGCGTCAAGGCAGCATCCCCGCCGATCTGCGATGCATAAAGAACGTGCGATAGTGTCGCGCGCTGCAACATAAAGGAAATCACCATGGACCGTTTGACAGCCCTGATCGTCGTCGATGCCACCTGTTCCGACGACCGCATCCGCCATTATATCACCAGCCTGCCCGCAGATGGCGTGCATCTGTCGGTGCTGGTGGTCGGTGCCGCCCCGTCCCTGCCGATGTGGGCCTATGGGTCGGCGCCTTACGGCCCGATCATCTTTCCAGAAAACTGGCACGAAACCTATCAGGCCGGCGGCAGCGACGTCGCTGATCGCGCCGATGTGATCGAAAAACTGTTGCAGACGGCGGGTGTCGCCGGTGATGTCACCTCTGCCTATGGCGAAGCCTCGGTGTTGGATGACCAGATCGCGGCCCGCGCGGCGCTGTGCGATGTCGTGCTGATCGATCCGGCGCTGGCAGATGCAAGCCTAACATTCCAACAAACCCTGGAAGGGGTGCTGTTCAAAACGCCGGTTGCTGTCGCGCTGAACGCGGCGGGGGTCGATCGGGTGCTGCAAGCCAAGCACCCGATGCTGGCGTGGGACGGCAGCCTGCCTGCGCTGCGCGCATTGCACCGCGCCTTGCCGATCCTGCGGCAGGCCGCACAGGTCACCATCCTTGTCGTTGATCCAAATCCACATGGACCAGAAGGCCAGAACCCCGGCAGCGATGTCGCCACTTGGCTGACGCGGCATGGCTGCACCGTCACCTTGCAACAATCGCCCAGCGCGGGGCAGGATACCGGCAGCTGCATCCTGGCCCGCGCGGGTGAAATCGGCGCCGACCTGATCGTGATGGGCGCCTATGTCCATTCGCGCGCGCGCCAGCGTATTCTGGGTGGCACCACGCAGATCGTGATCAGCCAGACAGATCACGCCGTCCTGCTGTCGCATTGAGCGGGCAGCGCCGGGTCTTGGCGTCCGGCGCTGGTCCTTGGCAGGTCAGTCAGCGACGGGGTGCTGTTCTGCCGCCATTTTGCCGGTGATCGTGATCAGCTTGCCGGTTTCGGCCTGATACTGGTCAATCGCTTTTTGGATGAACGCGGCCTGCACATGCTGGGCCTCGGCCAGCGATTTGCAACGCAACAGGGCCTGCTGCAAGTCAAGATCTTCTTTGAAACGGGCCGTGACGAAGGTCGCAAGCGCGGTGCTGACCTGTGTCATGATCGCGATCCATGCGGGGTGCATCCAGGTTGCGGCAGGTGCCACGGCTGCCAGCGTGTCCAGCACGTCGGGCGCAAATCCGTCTTTGTTGGTGTCTTTGGTCATCGCGGGTCCTCCTTGGCGGTTGGGATGCGCGATGATGCCATGTATCGCGCGCCCTGCCCTTGACCTGCGTCAATCAGGAGGCGCGGGTGATCAGCACATCACCCCAGATCGGCAGATGGTCCGAGGCACGCAGGCTTTGCCGTGTCTGCACGACGCCACCATCGGTCAGCGTCAGGCCACGGCCCAGCGCGATCCGGTCCAATGCGGCCATCGGCATGGCGGCATGAAACGATTTGCCCGGCGCATGGACGGTAAAGTCGGCGCGCAACGGGTCCAACCCGCGCGTGGCCGACCATTCGTTGAAATCCCCCAAAACCGCCGTGGGCCGCCCGTCAGGGGCGACCGCGGCGCTGATCGCGGCCAGCTGGCGCTGGCGATGAAACCGGGTCAGGCCCAGATGGGTGGCGATCACGCTGAACGGCCCACCTGCATCCATGTCGATGCGCAAGGCCCCGCGCGGTTCCAACCCCGGCAGGATCAGGCGTTTGACATCCGTCACAAGACTGCCGCGCCGGACCAGCACCGCATTGCCGTGCCAGCCCAGACTGTCGCCCTGCGTGGTGACCGGAACCAGATCGTAATCCGTGTGTTGCCTGATCATATCGGGCGACAAGGCCCCGGGCCTGCCGCGCCATCTGAAATCCGCCTCTTGCAAGGCGATGACATCGGCGTCGAGGCCCGCCAGAATATCTACGATCCGGCCCGGATCATAGCGCCCATCAACGCCTTTGGCCTTGCGGATGTTATAAGATGCCAGCCGCAAGGGGCGTGACTTGTGAGTGACGGGTAACATACCCATGATATAGGCACGCCCTGCGCGGATGAAAGAGACAGCAAAATGACCCAAGCGTCAGAGCATAACAACACACGCATGCGGCTGATGGCCCCGATCTGGGTCGCGCTGGCGCTGGCCGCGGTCTGGGCCGCATCGCAAGGCTGGTGGCCGCTGGCGGCGATGTCGACGCTGGCATTTTTCCTGTCGATGGCGCCGATCCTGCTGGCGTCGCGGTACAATATCGCGCTGCCGCTGCCGTTTCTGGTCGCCACGGTTGCTTTTATCATCGCCTCGCTGATCTTTGGCGAGGTTTTCGACATCTATTACCGGATCTGGTGGTGGGATATGGCGCTGCATGGGTCGTCCGCAGTGGCGCTGGGGATGATCGGCTTTTTGTTCATCTATATGCTGTTCGCCGGTGACAGGTTCGCCGCGCCGCCCGGTGCCATCGCCTTTTTGTCCTTTACCTTTGCGCTAAGCATCGGTGCGGTCTGGGAGATTTTCGAATATGGGATGGACCAATTATTTGGCATGAGCATGCAGAAAAGCGTCGATGACACGATGATTGACCTCATCACCGATGCCATCGGCGCGGTGATGAGCGCGCTGGCGGGCTATGCCTATCTCAAAGGGCGGTCAGCCGGCGTATTGGGGCGGCTGATCCGCGATTTTATCAAGCTGAACAGGCATCTTTATGCAAAAGGCCGGTCGCGCAACGACAAATAGACCCTTGCGCTAGATGTTGCTGCGATCCGCCCATCCTGCAAAGGTTTTTTCCAGCGCGACCACGATATAATACAGCAAGATCCCCAACAGCGCCAAGGCGATCAGCACAGCAAACATCAACGGATAGTCCGAATTGGTCTTGCCGCTGTCGAACAGCGCCCCCAGACCGCGCCCATGCGGCGACACGATTTCCATCAAATTGGTGCCAATAAAGGCCAGTGTGACCGATACTTTCAACGCGCCAAAGAATTCGGGCAGCGTCTTGGGCAGCGCAATTTTCCAGAAAATCGTCGATTGCGATGCACCCAAGGACCGCAGGATATCGCGGTATTCGGGTTCCAGCGTGGACAGCCCGATCGAGACCGACACCGCGATCGGGAAGAAACTGATCATGAAGGCGATCAGCACCGTGTTGAAATCGTGCCAGCCCACGAACATCAGCGCCACGATCGGCACCACAGTCGCCTTTGGCACCGCGTTAAAACCGACCAACAGCGGATAGAGCGCATCGCGCATGGTGCGTGAAAAGCCCATGACCATGCCCAGCGCCGTGCCGAACACGACCGCCAGCAACAACCCCGCCACCGTACGCCACAGGGTCTGCCAGCCCATCGTCAGGAACAATTCCCAATATTTGGCATAGGCGGGGGGCAGATCGCTGGGCGCGGCCATCTTGAACGTGGGCCAGCCCATGACCCAGACCAAAGCTTCCCATGCTGCCAAAAAGATCAGCAGCGCCGCGACCGGCACATAGACCTGCCGCGCGGTCATGCCGATGCCTCGGCGGGGACGCGGCCTTGGGCGACCTCGATCTGGTGGCGCAGGGTGTTGAGCATGGTTGCAGCCTCGGGGGTATAAAGATGGTCCAGCGTGCGCAGGCCGGTATCGGGGATATCCAGCACATATTGCGTGCGCGCAGGCCGGCCCGACAGGACCACGACCTGATCGGCCAGAAAGATGGATTCGCGCAGATCATGGGTGATCAGCACGCCGGTAAAGGGTTCCTCGGCCTTCACGCGGTGCATGATCTGCCACAGGTCTTCGCGGGTAAAGGCATCAAGCGCGCCGAAAGGTTCATCCAGGATCAACACCTCTGGCGCATGGATCAGCGCACGGCACAGCGACGCGCGCTGTTTCATGCCGCCGGACAGTTCGGACGGGCGCTTGTTTTCGAACCCTTCCAGACCCACCAAGGCCAGCAATTTGCGCGCGCGGTCTTCGCCCTGCGCGCGGCTCAGCTTGGTTGGCACGATTTCCAGCGGCAGCAGCACGTTTTGCAGGATCGTGCGCCATTCCAACAGCACGGGATTCTGGAACGCCATGCCAACATTCGACCGCGGGGCGGTGATGCGGGTGCCATGCACCCGCACCTCGCCCTGATCGGGGATCAAAAGGCCCGCGATCAGCCGCGTCAGGGTGGATTTCCCACAGCCCGACGGGCCAACAACGGCGACAAAGCCCCCTTCCGGCACGGACAATTCAAGCCCGTCCAGGACCGGCAAAGGGCCAGAGGCGGTGCGATAAGCATGCCGCACCCCCGTGATGTCAATCAGGTTATCCAAGGTCATTCGGCCAGTGAGAATCCGCCCTCGGGCAGATAGGCGCTGGTGAAATACATGGATGCATCTGGCGTGTTGACGAACGCATAGGTCGTGGCGATCTGCTCTATCGCATTGGCCATACGTGCGTCATCGATGATGCCGAACCCGTTGGCCATGACCCAATCGGTCGCCACATTGTCCTGAATGGACAATTGCAGGCGGCGCAGTTCCAACGCTGCATCAGCAGCTGGGTTACGTTCGATCAGCATCGGGATCACGGCTTCGGGGTCTGCGATGGCGGTGGCCCAGCCTTCGGCGACACCTTGCAGAAAGTTGGCGACCACCTCGGCGTTGGAGGCGGCGAAATCGGTATTCACGATGATCACATTGCCATAAAGATCGACACCGTGATCGGCCATCAGCAGCGTGACCAGATCATCCTCTGGCACGCCCAGACGGGCGGTGTTCAGGTAGGATGTGAACGAAAATCCGGTGATCGCGGCCACATTGCCTTCGGCCAGCATCGGTTCGCGCGTTGGAAAGCCCACGGGTTCCACGGTGATTGCCGCGGTGTCCAACCCATTTTCAGCCGCAAAGATCGGGAATTGCGCCCAGGCACCATCAGGTGGCGGCGCGCCCAAAATCTTGCCTTCAAGGCTTTGGGGCGTGTCGTCGATCCCGAGCGAGCGCCGCCCGATCACCGCGAAAGGGGGTTTGTCATAGATCATCATCGCGCCGATCACGGGCGCGCCGGGGTTCTGGTCCAGAAACTTGATCAGGCTGTTGATATCGGCCATGCCAACAGGAAATGCACCTGTCGCGACCTTTGGAATCGCGTCAAGCGACCCGTCACCGGCGGAGACCGTGACATTCAGGTCAAGGGCCGCGAAATTGCCATTATCGATGGCCGCAAAATAGGGCGCGGCCGGCCCTTCGAAACGCCAGTCGAGCGTGAAAGGCAGATCAGTCTGTGCGTGAACGGCAGATGCCCCCGTCAGCGCGACAACCAAAAAAGTACGATTGAACATCTTTTTTCCCCGTTGATGGTTTAATCCTAACAGACACAGACTTTCTTGCGCCCGACAAAGACACCAGCCGCCGTGGCGCATGCTGGTCAAGCCCACGCCATGTCGAACATGATTTGCCTGATTGTTGTGCAGTTTGCCACAAAAGCAAGCAAAAACTATACGGACGATCAAACCACGCCCTGACAGAAAAAATAAAGATGTTGCGCGCCCACTGTTGCGCATTGGCAAAGGTGGTGCCACTCACGCGACAGCCAAAGGGTCTTTGGCCAAGCATAACTGGAGGATACAGATGAATATTCGGTCAAAACTGCTGCTGTTGGCAGGCATGTCACTGGCAGCCTGCACCGAAATGGCAACGACCGGCACTGCATCGAACGGGTCACGCTTTCTGCCCGACCTGCCCGAAAGCGTGCGTGCGATTGCGGCACCGGGACAGAACCTCGACCAGGTCGTGTTTCTGGAAGACGACAATTGCTATTGGTATGAACATGCAGGCCCGGTCGAGACCACCTTGCTGCCGTTGCGCACCGCGCGGGGCAACGCGATCTGCGCCGAACAACCCACAGCGCCGGCAGCACCCGCCGCGACCTGACCCCTTTGGCTGCGCCGCAACGGGCGCAGCCGCCTAGCTGCGGGCGGTGATGTCGTTTTCGGTGGGATAGAGAATGGCGCTGACGCCGGTGTTCACCTCTTCATACAGCCCGATGATATGGGCCATCACCATGCGCACACAGCCCGAACTGGCCCGCCCGCCAATCGACCGCGGGCTGGGGGTGCCATGGATGCGCAGATAGGTGTCGCGGTTGCCATCAAATAGATAGAGCGCCCGCGACCCCAAGGGGTTATCCGGCCCGCCGTCCATCCCGTTGGCATGCTGGGCATAGGTTTCAGGGTCACGTTCAATCATCGCATCGGTCGGCCGCCATGTCGGCCATTTCGCCTTGCGGCGGATCGTGTAGGTGCCGGGTTCGTACAGATTGCCCCGCGCGATCGCCACGCCATAGCGCATCGCCGTCCCGTCACCGCGCACATGATACAGATAGCGCGCAACCGCATCGACGTGGATGTCACCGGCGCGCAAGCCGTCATTGGCCTGCACCAGCGTTGGCAGGAAACGCGGGTGAAACCCCCAGGGGTTCGACGTCATCGGATCGTAATTCGCAGGTATGACGCGCCGGTCCCAGCCCGCCCACATTTCTGGCGGGGATACTGGCGGCGGCGGTGGCGGCAGGTCAGCGAATTCCGGCAAATCGGCTGCGATCTCGCCCTGTGTCAGCGTGTCGATGGCCGGCGCAGCCAAGGTTTGCGCCGCAATCGGCTGTGAAAACAGGGCAGCGCCTGTCACGATAAAATGGCGGCGGTTCAGCATGGTTTTGGTCCAACTCTGGCGTCAAAAATCAATTTATGTCTAGGCACGGCCCAAGACCCTGACAAGGGTTTTAGGGTACAAGTCTTTACACAGCCTTGCGACGTGGTCTTGATGGAACACTGCGCAATCAGGATTGTTCCAGCACGATCTTGCCCTTGGCGGTGCCGGTTTCGATCATCGCATGGGCCTTGCGCAGGTTTTCGGCGTTGATCGGGCGCAGGACGGTATCGAGCGTAGTCCGCAACCGGCCCGCGTCGATTTCATCCGCGACATAGGTCAGCAAATGATGCTGCGCGATCATGTCGGGGGTCTGGAACATCGCGCGGGCGAACATGAATTCCCAATGCAGGCTGGCAGCCTTGGTTTTCATCGCGGCCATAGGCAGCGGCACATCGGTGTTGTCGATGGACACGATCCCGCCTTGCGGGCGGATCAGTTCGACCGCAGCCTCCCAATGGCGCATGTCGTTGAACACGGCGATATGATCGACATGATGCAGCCCCAGCGCGCGGACCTGTGCCACCATATCGGCGTGATGGTCGATCACATGATCAGCCCCCAGTGCGGTAACCCAAGCGACGGTTTCAGGCCGTGACGCAGTGGCGATCACGACCAGCCCTGCCGCCTTGGCCAGCTGGATGCCGATAGACCCGACGCCGCCCCCTGCCCCGATGATCAGGATGCTTTGGCCCGCATCCGCCCCGTCACGGTCGATGCCCAGCCGGTCGAAGAAAGATTCGTAAGCGGTGATCGTCGTCAGCGGCAAGGCCGCAGCCTGCGCAAAGCCCAAGGTCGCAGGCTTGCGCCCGACGATACGTTCATCAACCAGCTGGAATTCCGTGTTCGAGCCTGACCGCGTGATGTCGCCGGAATAATAGACCTCGTCGCCCACAGCGAACAGCGTCACATCCGGCCCCACGGCCGCAACAACGCCTGCGGCATCATAGCCCAGCACGCGCGGCGGGTTCTCAACCACGTCAGCACCCTTGGATTTGCGCACCTTGGTATCGACCGGATTGACCGACACCGCCTTGACCGCGACCAGAATGTCGCGCCCGGTTGGCACGGGTTGGGGCAGATCGACATCGACAAAACAGGCCGGATCGCTCACCGGCAGGTAACGGGTCAGGGCGACGGCTTTCATGGTTTTATCCTTTGGTCAGTCATCAAGGCTCAGTTGGGCGAGTATCTCTTCGCTGTCCTGACCGCAATGCGGCGGCGGCAAACGGTATGTCACAGGCGTGCGCGACAGTTTCAGCGGATTGCCCAACAGCCGGACCTGGCCTTTTTGTACATCCGCGCGCGGCATCGCCACGACCATGTCGCGCGCTTGAGCCTGATCCGACCCAAGAGCCAGATCAATGGTGTTGACGGGGCCGACGGGCACCTTGCGCGCCTCCAGCCCTGCGATCACCGCAGCCAGCGGGCGCGCAGCCAGCCGTGGGCCGATCACTGCAAGCAAGGCATCGCGGTTCTGCGTGCGCGCCAGATTGGTGGCAAAACGCGCATCGGTGACAATATCCGCACAGCCCAGAAAATCGCAAAACCGCGCGAACTGGCTGTCATTGCCGACCGCGATGATCGCATGGCCATCGGCCACGGCAAAAACGTGGTAGGGGACAATATTGGGATGCCCGTTGCCACGGCGCTGCGGCAGATCGCCCGATTCAAGGTAATTGGTGCCTTCGTTGATCAACCAAGCCAATTGGCTGTCCACCAAGGCGATGTCGATATGCTGGCCTTCGCCGGTGTGTTCCTTGTGGCGCAAGGCGGCCAGAATGCCCACAGTCGCATACATGCCGCACATCACATCGGCGACACCGACGCCGACCTTCATCGGCGCGCCGTCAGGTTCACCGGTTAGGCTCATGATACCGCCAAAGCCTTGGGCCATCAGGTCATAGCCCGGTTTGTCGCGGTTCGGGCCGGTCTGCCCAAATCCCGAGATCGAACAATAGATAAGCCCCGGCTGGCGCGTCAGCAAATCGTCCGGCCCCAGACCGTATTTCGCCAACCCGCCGGGTTTGAAGTTTTCGACAACGACATCGGCAGACCGCGCCAGCGCACGGACCTGCTGCTGGCCAAGCTCTGTGCTGATGTCGATGCTGACGGATTTCTTGTTGCGATTGGCGGCCATGAAATAGGCCGACAGATCGGTCGGTTGCCCGTTTGTGTCACAGACATTGGGCGGGCCCCATCCGCGCGTGTCGTCGCCCCCTGTCGCGGGGTTTTCGATCTTGATCACCTCGGCCCCCAGATCGCCGAGCAACTGGGTGCAGGTCGGCCCCGCCAGAATGCGGGTCAGGTCCAGAACCCTGATCCCGTCGAGTGCGCCCGCCATGCCTGCTGTCTCCCCTGATCATACCTGCGTGACTGTCTTTGGCCGCTGCAGCTTCGTCAAGGGCTGGCCAAGGCGGCGGGCGGTGGCGGGGTGTTGTTTACACCTTAAGAGTGTATTTTTTCCACAACAGGCGCATCCGGATCAAGCGCAGGACGGATCATGGGCCAAGGCCGGATCACGCAGGCGGCGGGCAGGCGCAAGCGTGTCTTGAGGCGGCGCAAGGCCGTTGAAAACACGCCACAGATTCGCCACAATTCGCCTTATTTTTACCATATTTTAACGCTTTACCGCGTGAAACTCATGTAATCTATTCCGTGACACAACGTCACTTTGGTGAAACCTGTCCTTTAGGTAAGGTTTCCGGAAAGGCATGCATGAAAGGCATTGACCGACTGAAAATGGATGCCGTAAAACACAACCAAGCCGCGTGTATGAGTAAATTTTGTATTAAGTTTTGCGGATTGCGGACGCCGGATCGGTGGCTGCTGATTTGCTGGCAGGACCTGGTCTTGCCAGCAAAGTTTTTTCCCTCAAATCCGCTATAGCCCGGCCACCTGCGCCGTCGTGACCGGCGATTGCGGCAGGCTGACCGCCTGCCCTGTTCGCGCGCTTTGCTGTGCGGCCATGCCGATGGCGACAGCCGCTGCCCCGTCCTGCACCGTTACCTCGACCGCGCCTTCACCGCGCACGACAGCATTGAACCGCTGGTGCTGATAAAACGTCGATCCATTGTGATCGCCTGCCTCCAGCAAGGTGGGATCGACCGGAATTTCGGATATGAACGGGCCTTTGGGGTCACGCGGGCTGATGATCAGCTGCGGCACGGGAGGCTCCCCCAGCGCCAGCGGCCAGAACCGGCCAGGCCCCGGCACAAGCGCCTCGATCTTGCCGAGGGGGCCGACGGCGCTGATTTCTTCTTGATAGCGTGATCCTTCGGCGAACATGCACAATTCCAGCATCGCACGCGACCCACGCGCGAAATCGACGATCACATAGGCATTGTCCCAAATATCCGGCGCCTGCCCGTCATAGCGTTCGTCAATATGGTTCACCGCCTGCCCTGCGCTCGCCATGACGCGGACGGGTTCGTCCTGCATGATCAGGCGCATCAGGTCGAAGAAATGACAGCATTTTTCAACCAAGGTGCCGCCGGTCTTGGCGTTGAACCGGTTCCAGTCGCCGACCTTGGGCAGGAACGGAAAGCGGTGTTCGCGGATCGTCAGCATCCGCACACCGCCCGTGGCCGCCTCGGCCTGCGCGACCAGCGCGGCAACGGGCGGCATATAGCGGTATTCCATCGCCACCCAGACAGGGTGCGGGTAAGCGGCGAACAGATCATCCACCAGCGCCGCATCAGACGGATTGGTGAACAGCGGCTTTTCACACAGGATCGGCAAAGGCCGCGTCGCCACGATCTGCTGCAATTGCGGGACATGCAGGTAATTGGGGCTGACGATGACCACGGCATCCAGATCGGCAAAGGCCAGCAACGCATCAAGGCTGTCCGCGACATGCGCGCCGCCCGCCAACACCGCCGCCGCCTGCGCGAGCTCTGGCACAGGATCATAGACCACGCAAACCCGCCCATGCGGCAACAGGTTGATATTCATGATATGTTCGCGGGCCATCATGCCGCAGCCGACCAGCCCGTAGTTCACCATTTGCACGTCGTTCACCCTTTTCCCATGCGCGAGATATATTGCGCCCGGTCCGCATCGAACCAGGTGCGCGAAAACTCGACAGGCACGCGGCCTGCCAGATATGAATTGCGTTCGATGTAACCGGCCACTGCCCCTGGCGGCAGATGAAAATCGGGCGGCGTCCAGTCGGGCAAAGGCGCGACACCAATCCGGTCCTCGGCCGCCGCGATCACCAGCCCGAGCCGGTCGCGGTAAAACAGATACAGCGAATCGATCAGGTCCTGTGGCCCGATGGCGGGCGCATAGCCCCCGTCGAGCCAGATTTCCTCCAGCCCGACCAGCACGCCCCCCAACCAGCGCAAGCGCCTGATCCGGTGCCCTTGCGCATGTTCGCCGAATGGCCGTGCATCCGCAGGTTTTGCCAACAGATCGACCGACAGCACCTGCGCCGTGGGCAAACCGCCGCCGCGTTTCAGCTCTAGCCGGAAAAAGGCGTAAACGGAATCGACCGCCTCGAGCTTGCGCACATAATTGCCAGACCCTTGAACGCGCTGGAGTAACCCCTTGGCCGCGACATCGGCCAGCGCCTTGCGCAATGTGCCGACAGCAACGCCCAAAGTCTCTGCCATCTCGCGTTCGGGGGGCAGGCGCGCGCCATCGGCCAGATGTCCGGCAGCGATTTCGCGGATCAGCATTTCGCTCAGCTGCACGAATTTCGGCAAGGCAGAGGGTGTCGCCATGGCCCTGCCCCTCCCCGGCGCGCCAGCTAATTGATACACTATTGTTGCACATATCTGGCCATGCTACGCAAGTGCAAAGACAACGTCCTTGGGAGGGGAATCAATGAGCGTCGTGCCCGTCACCAGCGCCGATCTTGATGCGGCAGAGGTGTCCTGGTTTTCCGCCCTTTGTTCGGATGATTACCAGTTTCTGGGCGTGCCGGACGGCGATCTGCGGTCGTCATGGGACCATTGCCGCGACATCGCCCTGACCGCCGAGGCGCAGGGGTTCCGCAACATACTTGCCCCATCGTCCTATCAGGTCGGGCAAGACACGCTGTCTTTCGTGGCCGGCATGGCGCCCTTGACCGACAAGATCAATTTCCTTGCCGCCATCCGCTGTGGCGAGGTGCAGCCGATCATGCTGGCGCGCACGATTGCCACGCTGGACCATATGCTGCAGGGGCGGCTGACGCTGAACGTCATCAGCTCCGATTTCCCCGGTGAAGTGGCCGATAGCAAATACCGCTACAGGCGCAGCCACGAGGTCGTGGAAATCCTGCGTAAATGCTGGACGCAGGACGAGGTCAGCCATGACGGCGAAATCTACCAGATCAGCAAACTGCCTACCGACCCCGCCCGCGCCTATCAGCAAAACGGCGGTCCGCTGCTTTACTTTGGCGGCTATTCGCCCGATGCCTTGGAACTTTGCGGCGCGCAATGCGATGTCTATCTGATGTGGCCCGAAACCCGCGATGTGCTGGCGCAGCGGATGAAGGATGTCCATGCAAGGGCCGCCGCCCATGGGCGCACGCTGGATTACGGGCTGCGCGTGCATATGATCGTGCGCGATACCGAGGCCGAGGCCAAGGACTATGCCGATTATATCGCCAGCAAGCTTGACGACGAATACGGCAAGCTGATCCGCGACCGCGCCCACGACAGCATCAGCCTTGGGGTGGCGCATCAATCGCGCGCGCGCGAACTGGCGGATCAATTCGGTTATACCGAACCGGGGCTCTGGACTGGCATTGGCCGCGCGCGGTCGGGCTGCGGGGCGGCTTTGGTCGGATCAACCGACCAGATCCTGTCCAAGATCGAAGACTACCAGAAAATGGGCATCCGTGCTTTCATCTTTTCAGGCTATCCGCATATCGCCGAGGCCGAACATTTCGGCGCACGGGTGATGCCACATCTGAAAACCTGCTCGCTGCCGCATGCCTATGGGCGCGTGCCAACCGCAACACCAGCCACGCCCTTGGGCATAGGACAACGCCGCTAATGCAACGCATCCAGATCACCAATGACCTTTCCTTCAGCCGCATCATCTATGGCATGTGGCGGCTGGGCGATGATACCGACACCAGCCCCAAACATGTGCAGGCCAAGATCGAAACCTGCCTGGCCCAGGGCATCACCACGATGGATCAGGCCGATATCTATGGCGGCTACATGGCCGAAGAAATCATGGGCCATGCGCTGCGCGCAGCCCCCGCGCTGAAACACCAGATCGAGATTGTCACCAAATGCGATATCATCGTCTCTGCCGGGCGCTATGCCGGGGCGGGGGTGAAACATTATGACACGTCAGCGGCGCATGTGACGGCCTCGGTCGATCATTCGCTGCGGCTGATGGGGGTGGACCGGATCGACACGCTTTTGATCCACCGGCCCGACCCGCTGATGGACCATCACGACACAGGGGCGGCGCTGGATGCGCTGGTCGCATCCGGCAAGGTGCGCAGTGTCGGCGTGTCCAATTTCAAACAGCATGACTGGACCCTGCTGCAATCGGCGATGCAAACGCCGCTGATCACCAACCAGATCGAATTGTCGCTGACGGCCCATCAAGGGTTCACCAATGGCGATGTCGCCTATCTGCAAGAACGCAGCGTGCCGATCATGGCGTGGTCGCCCCTTGGCGGCGGCGCGCTGATGACCGGCACCGGGGCTGTGCAGGACGCACTTGCCGCCGTGGCCGCTGAACAAGCTGTGGACAGCGCAGCCGTTGCCGTCGCATGGTTGCTGGCGCATCCCGCCCGGATCATGCCTGTGATGGGCACCAATGCGATTGGCCGGATCAAAACCCTATCTGACGCATTGAAAGTCACGATGGACCGTGAGACCTGGTTCAAACTTTATACCGCAGCCCTTGGCCAGGAAGTCCCCTAATGCCCCAGACATTCGACCCGCAGACCGACAGCACCCGTTTTCGTACGGCCCTCGGGTCCTTTACGACCGGCGTGACCGTCATCACCACAGATAGCCCCGAAGGCGCGATCGGGATCGTCGCCAACAGCTTTGCCAGCGTCTCGCTCGACCCGCCGCTGGTGTTATGGTCGCCGGCGAAATCCTCCAAGCGCTTTGAGCATTTTGCAGGCGCGCGGCGCTTTGCGATCCATGTCATGGCCGCCGACCAGCGCGATATCTGCGCGGCCATCCTCGAGTCAAAGACAGCAATCCGCAATGTGCCAACGCATCTGTCGCATTGCGGCATGCCGATCATCGCAGGCGCACTTGCCACGTTCGAATGCAATCTCGAAACCAGCCATGATGCAGGCGATCACGTCATCATCGTCGGCCGCGTGACCAAAGCCCATCACACCGAAGGCCAGCCCCTGACCTTTCATGGCGGCCAATACGGAACCTTCGCACCACACCATCCACCATCTTCAGAGTAAAAAATATCCCGGGGGAATTGCCCCGCAGGGGCAAGGGGGCAGCGCCCCGAAAGCGTAACAAAACAGGGGAGGAGCCGATGTCGGTCCTGTTTGGTATCTTGTGGCCGCTCGAGCGGTTCAACACCGCGGTACTTGCCATAGGCAAGCTGATCGCGGTGGTGGCGCTTGCCGTGATGGTGGCGTTGATCCTCGGACAGGTATTTTTCCGCTATGTGCTCAGCGATGCACCAAACTGGACCGAAGAAGGCGCGCGGTTCGGGATGCTCTGGATGACAGGGCTGATGGCGCCGCTGGCCTACCGGATCGGCGGCTTCGTGGCGATCGACATGCTCGAACGCGCCCTGCCCCGTTTGCTGGCGGGTCTTTTGGGCTTGCTGCTGCTGGCGATTTCACTCTGGGTGTTGGTGATCGCCTGGGAACGCGGGCTTAACAATCATCTGCTGACGCTCTCGGGGCGCGGCTGTTCGTCGTCGCTGCAATGGCCCTTCGGGATCGAAATCGGCAAATGCGGCGCGCGGTTCCAGAATAATTACCAATATGCCTCGCTCTGGGTCGGGGTCAGCCTGCTGATTGCAGTCAATGTCGAACTGATGCTGCGGCAGGTCATCACGCTTTTGGGGCAAGGTGACCGGCTGACATCGTTCAAACAGACCGAGATCGCGGGGGCTGAATAATGCTGATCCTGTTTTTGCCACTGTTCCTGATGCTGATCCTGATCGGCCTTCCGGTGGTTTTTGCGCTTATGGCCGCCCCTTTTGCCATGATCATGGCCGAAGGCGACACCCGCAACGTGGTGGCAGGGCTTTACCGCAACCTTTACAACGGTATGGACAGTTTCCCGCTAATGGCGCTGCCGTTCTTCATGCTGGCGGGCGAGATCATGAACCGTGGCGGCATCACCATGCGGTTGGTGGAATTCGCCCAAGCCTTTATGGGCCATATGCGCGGCGGGCTGGCGCATGTGAACATCCTGTCCTCGATGCTATTCGCGGGCCTGTCAGGGTCGGCTGTGGCCGATACATCCGCGATCGGGTCCACCATGATCCCCGCGATGGAAAAGAACGGCTATACCCGCCGCTTTGCCGCCGCGATCACCGCGGCCAGTTCAGTCATCGGGCCGATCATCCCGCCATCAGGCATCATGATCATCTATGCCTATGTGATGGGCGAAAGCGTCGCGTCCCTGTTTCTGGCAGGCATCGTGCCGGGGATTCTCGTGGGTGTCGGGCTGATGGTCATGGTCCGCTTGATGGCCGACCGGTACGACCTGCCCAAGGCCGAACGGATCGTCCATAAAAACCAGACCATCACGCCGGTGGAATATTGGGTCAGCTTTGCCCTGCTGCGGATCAATCTCGCGGGGCTTTTGATGGCGCTCTATTCCTTCATCGCTGGCCCTGTCGGGCTGGCGCGTGTGAATGATGCGGGCGACACCGTGCATGCGCTGAACCTTTGGGTCGTGTTCGCCGCCCTGCTGGTCGCGTCACATTTCATCCTGATGGGCTATCGCAAGCGGGTCACATCCGATTTCCGCATCGTCTGCAAAAAGGCGGTCGCACCGCTGCAAACGCCGATCATCATTCTGGGTGGCATCCTTGTGGGTGTCTTCACCCCGACGGAAGCCTCGGCCATTGCTGTCGCCTATGCGCTGATCGTGTCGTTCTTTGTGCTGCGGTCGATGAAATTCAGCGATCTGTCCGGCGTGCTGACACGCTCGGCCATCGCCACATCGGCGGTGCTGTTGCTGGTCGGGGCCGCTGTCGCGTTCAAGACTGTCGTGGCCTTGTCATATGCACCGCAGATATTGTCGGATTATATCTTGTCGCTGTCCGAGAATCCGCTTGTCCTTCTGTTTCTCATCAACGTGTTGTTGTTCGTCGTCGGCATGTTCCTTGATGCGGGGCCGGCGATCATCATTCTGGGGCCGATCCTTGGACCAATCTTTGTCGATATGGGCGTGCATCCGGTGCATTTCGCCATCATCATGAGCGTGAACCTGACCGTGGGGCTGGCTACACCACCCATGGGGCTGGTGCTGTTCGTGGCTTCGACCGTGTCGGGCGAACGGGTGGAAACCATCGCCCGCGCCATTCTGCCGTTTCTGGCGGTGGAAATCGCCGTCATTTTCCTGATTACCTATGTCCCCGCCATTTCGATGACGGTGCCATATCTGGCCGGATTTCTGGGCTGTGCCCCGGATGTCGGCTTTTCCGCCTGTATCAGCCCCGTGCCGATACAGTAATCACCAGCATCCACAGGGAGGATACCATGCTGAAAAAATTGACCCAACTTGCCATGACCGCCGCCGTGCTTGTCACGCCGATGGCCCTGGCCGCACAGGATTTCACAATCCGCGCGACCGCCAATTCCAACACCGATGACGAAGATTATGACGGTCTGGTCGTGTTCAAGGATTATGTCGAAGCGGCCTCCAACGGACGCATCGCGGTGGAATTGTTCATCGGCACGCAGCTTTGCGCCACGGGCGAGGAATGTCTCGAAGGCGTGTCCGAGGGTTCTATCGACGTCTATATCTCGACTTCGGGCGGGGCAGCGGGGATTTTCCCTTATGTGCAGGTGCTTGACCTGCCCTATCTGATGTCCTCTGATCGCGTGGCCGAGGCTGTGCTGCAAGGCGATTTCGTGCGCACCATGCGCGATATGGCGCTGGCTGACAGCGACAACACGATCCGCCTGATGACCATCGGCAATACCGGCGGCTGGCGCAACTTTGCCAATACCGAACGCCGCGTCCAAACCCCTGCCGATCTGCAAGGGCTGAAGCTGCGCACGGTCGTGGCCGACCTGCCGATCCAGCTGGTCGAGGCGATGGGCGCATCCGCGACCCCGATCCAGTGGCCCGAATTGTTCACATCGCTGCAAACCGGCGTGGTCGAAGGCACCGCCAACGGCATCACCGACATCATGAACATGAAATTCCCCGATGCCGGTCTGCAATATCTGACACTGGACGGTCATTCCTACATGGGTGCGCTGTGGTGGATGAACAACGACGCTTTCCTTGCAATGCCAGAGGATCTGCGCCGCGTCGTGGTTGACGGCTTTGCAGCACTTCAGCAGGCGACCTTCGCCTCGCCCAAGCGTAAATCCATTGCCGCTTATGAGGCGTTTCTAGCCGGTGGCGGCGATCTCTACGTGCCGACCCCCGAAGAAAAGGCGATGTTCGCCGAAGCCGCACAGCCGGTCTATGAGTGGTTCAGCGCCAATGTCCAAGGCGGCCCCGATATGCTGACCGCCCTGCAAGAGGCTGTCGCACAGGTCGAGACCGAGATGGCTGCAGGCTATGCATCCGATCTGAACTGATCACGACTGTAGGTCGGGGTTCTCCCCGACCTATTTTCGTGGCGGCGGGGTGAACCCCGCCCTACGCCAAAACCCCCTGTACCGCGTCATATTGCGACAGGAACACGCGGCCCGTCAGCTGATGCAGGAAATGCTGTTCGGCTAGCCGGTCCATCACCGGGCCTTTCACCTCTGACAGATGCAGTTTGACATCCATCTCGCGCAGGCGGTCGTTGATTGCCTCCAGCGATTCCAGCGCGCTGAAATCAATCTCGTTGATCGCCGAACATTGCAGGATGACGTGGCGCACCTCTTTGTCCCCCGCGACGCGGGCCTGAATCCGGTCTTCCAGATAACGGGCATTGGCGAAATACAGGCTTTCATCCACCCGCAGGGTCACGATGCTGGGATGGGTGATGACCTTGTGGCGCAGGATATTGCGGAAATGTTCGGTCCCCGGCACTTGGCCCACCTCGGCGATATGCGGCTTGGACGACCGGTACAGATGCAACAGCACCGACAAAAGGACACCTGCGGAAATCCCCGCCTCGACCCCCAAGGCTAGCGTCAGCAGGATCGTCGTGGCGACAGCCGCGAAATCACCACGGTTATAGGCCCAGCTGCGTTTGAGGATCGAGAAATCCACAAGGCTCAGTACCGCCACGATGATCGTCGCGGCCAAGGTCGCGGTCGGCAGGAAGTAGATCAGCGGCGTCAGCGCGAGTGCCGCAATCGCCAGCCCCACGGCGGTGAACGCCCCCGCAGCCGGTGTTGCAGCCCCTGCGTCAAAGTTCACGACAGAGCGCGAAAATCCGCCCGTCACCGGAAAGCCACCCGTGAGCGATGCGCCGATATTGGCGACCCCCAGACCGATCAGTTCCTGATCGGGGTCGATCCGCTGGCGCTTTTTGGCGGCCAGTGTCTGGGCGACGGAAATCGATTCCACGAAGCCGATGATCGAGATCAGAAAGGCCGGCAGCAGCAATTGCTGCAGCAAAGCTGGCGAAAAGGATGGCAGCGTGAACGGCGGCAGGCTTTGTGGTACAGCGCCCACGATCTTGACGCCGCGCGCGTCCAGTCCCCAGTACCAGACCGCCGCCGTGGTCGCCACGACCACAACAATCGGTCCCAGTTTGACCAGAAACCCCGTCAGCCCCGCACCAAGGCCCAGCTTGGTCAGCACAGGTTTCAACCCCTTGCGCACCCAGAACAAAAACCCCGTCGCCAGCACGCCGATCAGCGCGGTGATCCAGTTGATCCCCCCCAGATTACGGCCCAGCGACACCACCAGTTCGGCCAGGTTATGCCCCTCCGCACTGATCCCAAGGATATGTTTCAACTGGCTGGCCGCGATGATGATGCCCGAGGCAGTGATGAACCCCGCAATCACCGGATGCGACAGGAAATTCGCCACAAACCCCAGCCGGAACAGCCCCATCGCGACCAGAATGACCCCCGACAACCCCGCCAGCGACAGGGCGGCCACGGCATAGCCCATGGTGCCTTGTTCGACGATATTGCTCAGGGCGGCCGCCGTCATCAGCGACACCACAGCAACCGGCCCCACGGCCAGGCTGCGGCTGGTGCCGAACACGGCATAGAGCATGATCGGTACGATCGAGGCATAAAGCCCCGCCTCGGCCGGCAACCCCGCCAACAGCGCATAGGCAAGCGATTGCGGGATCAGCATGATCGTCACGATAAAGGCGGCGGTCAGGTCATTGCCAAGGTCGGAACGGGTATAGTGCCGCCCCCATGACAGAATGGGCAGGTAGCGGATCAAACGGGTATTCATGAATTTCTGGCCAGTTGGGCCGCTTGCAAGCGCAGCAAGCGGAAAGGTGAGCGCAAGATCAGACCTTGCAGGTACGCATGCCAAGAACGGTGTAGAGCGGGCAAGACCGCGTTGCGGCGACCCCCAGCATCACCAAGCCTACCACGACAGATAGGATCGTTGCGAGCAGGCTGTCAAACACTGCCACGCCACCGATGAAAGGCAGCGCCAGCAGGACAATGCCCAGGGTGCCACGGATCATTCGGTCGATATCGCCAACATTGACGGTCATTTCAAAGGCTCCTTGTTCAAGCTGCCAAAGGTCTAGCGCAATCGCCCCACCTGTGTCGGTGATATTGTCACAGACCCAATGGTCAGCCGTGATGCCGCGCCACATCTTGCAATCCTGCACGATCTGCAATCATGATGACCCCGCGCGCCTGCGCGATCCAGCCGCGGCGCTGGAATTCCTGCAATTGGCGCGACACGACTTCGCGCGCGGTGCCCAATTCGACGGCCAGTTTCTGATGCGTCGTGGCGATCCGGTCATCCCCATGCGACAATTTCAACAGCTTGTCGGCAAGCCGCACATCAATCCGCTGAAACGCAACCTCGTCGATCATCAAGAACAGATCGGTGATCCGCTTGGAAAAGGCGGCAAAAACAAAATTGCGAAAGGATTTCGACTGCGCGACCAGATCGTCGAACACATCGCGCGGCACGGCGGCAGCCCGCACATCGGTTTCGGCAATGCCCGTGGCGGCATAATCATCATAGGCCAGCAAACAGGCCGTGGTCAGCACGCAGCTTTCGCCAGCCTCGATCCGGTACAGCACGATCTCATGGCCGGTGTCAGACACTTGCTGGACACGCACCGTGCCCGCAAGCAAGAACAGCATGTTTTCCGGCGATTTGCCGGGACCAAAAATCACCGTGCCTGCAGGTGCCACCACAACCGCGCTGCGCGCCAAAAGCTGCGCCTTGATCGTGGGCTCCAGCCGCGCCAGCCCGGCAAACCTGTCCAGCCACGTGTCGTCCTGCGCCATTCTTTCCGCCTCGCTTTGTTGCAAATACTCCCCGCGCGGCGCGCGTCACCCACGCTGGATCAGCACACCCAGATCGGCAACATTGGTGCCGGTCGCGCCGGTCAGCAACAGACCATCCACCTGCGCCAAGGCAGCATAGCTGTCATTATTGGCCAAAAGCGCTGCCAGACCCGCAATCTTGCCCAGACTGTCCTGATCCACAATCCCGCCAGCGGCATCGGTTGGCCCGTCGCGCCCGTCACTGCCTGCTTGCAGACAGGTCCAGTCACCCCAGCCGCGGTCTGCGGCGGCGATCGCGATGCGCAGCGCCAGTTCCTGATTGCGCCCACCACGTCCTGTGCCTTGCAGCATGACCGTCGTCTCGCCACCCCAAAGCGTGATACCCGGGCGCGCCTGATCGCAGATCAGTTTCGCGGCATCGGCCACGTCGCCGGTGACGGGTGCGGCGATCACATGCGCCACGCCCGCCGCCTGCGCCATGGCGGCAACGCTTTGCCTGTTCGATCCGATCAGGATGTTGCGTGCGGCAGGCAGGTCCGGCGCGGGGCGCGCCTGCGCCAGATGATCACGCACCGATGGCGGCACGCGGTCCCACAGGTTTGCATCGCGCAACATTGTCACCGCCTGTGCCGCTGTGCCAATGGGCGGCGCAGTCGGCCCGCTGGCAATCGCGCTCAGATCGTCGCCCACGACATCGGACAGGATCAATGCGGTGACGTTGTTGGGGGCCGCATGGCGCAGGAACCCGCCGCCTTTGATATCGGACAATTGCTGGCGGATCAGGTTCATGGCGCGGATATCAAGGCCTGAGGCCAGAAGCAGCCTGTTCACCGCGATCTTGTCGGCCAATGTCAGCGCGCCTGCGGGGGCGGGCAGCAAGGCTGATCCACCGCCCGAAATCAGCGCCAGCACCGGGCCTTGGGCCGCGCGCAACGCCGCGATCACCGCCAGCGCCGCTTTTGCGCCGCTTTCATCCGGCACCGGATGACCCGCGGCAAACACCGCTGCCCCGTCCAGCGGCTGGGCGTTTTCGTAATTGGTCACGACGATAGCTGGCACACGTGCAAAGCGCGACAAGGCTGCCTGCGCCATACCGCGCGCGGCCTTGCCTACGGCCACGATCAGCGCCGGCGCAGGCAGATCATCCAGATGGCGCGTCACCGCCGCCACCGGATCAGCGGCCTGCACACCAGCGTCAAACAGCCGCCGCGCAGTGCTGTGCATATCGTTCATATCGGACCTCTTTTCGGCCTGCGTAAGGTGGATCATGATCCACCTTACCTGCCGGATTTACAAGGTCACAGGTAGCGGTTCACCAGATTTTCCAGCCGTTCCTGACGGCCCGACCGTGGCGCGGGGTTGATCGCTTGCGCCATCACCTTGGCGGTGATCGCATCCAGATCGCTGGCCAGCAACGCGCGGCCAGCCTCTGTGTCCCAGCCAGCGTAACGGGCATCGCGCGCGGATTCGAGCTTGCCATCCGCCAGCATCGCCGCTGCCGCCTTCAGCCCCGCAGCGCAGGCATCCATGCCGCCCACATGCGCAAGAATCAGATCCTCTGCATCAAGGCTCTGGCGGCGCAATTTGGCGTCGAAATTGGTCCCACCCGTGGTGAAACCACCGGCGCGCAGCACCTCGTAATAGGCCAGCGCCATTTCCGGCACATTGTTGGGAAACTGGTCGGTATCCCAACCGGATTGATAATCGTTGCGGTTCATGTCGATGGACCCGAAAATCCCCAATTCGCGCGCCATCGCCAGTTCATGTTCGAACGAATGGCCGGCCAGAATAGCATGACCCTGTTCGATGTTCATCTTGACCTCGCCTTCAAGGCCAAACTCCTTGAGGAACCCGTAAACCGTGGCGACATCGTAATCATATTGATGCTTGGTCGGCTCCTGCGGCTTTGGTTCGATCAGGATCGCGCCTTTGAAGCCCATCTTGTGCTTGTAATCGACGACCATCTGCAACATCCGCCCCGCCTGCGCACGTTCGCGGCCCATGTCGGTGTTGAGCAGGGTTTCATAGCCTTCGCGCCCGCCCCACAGGACATAGTTTTCGCCGCCCAGTTTCATGGTCGCATCCATGCAGGTCTTGATCGTGGCAGCAGAAAACGCGAATACATCAGGGTCAGGGTTCGTCGCCGCACCTGCCATGAACCGGCGATGCGAAAACAGGTTCGCCGTACCCCAGAGCAGTTTGACGCCGGTCGCTTCCATCTTGGCTGCGAAATAATCGACGATCTCTTCCAGATTGCGGGTGTTTTGCGCGAAACTATTTCCTTCAGGGCGCACATCGGCGTCGTGGAAACAGAAATAGGGCACGCCCAAGATCTGGAACATCTCGAACGCGGCATCGGCCTTCATGCGGGCTGCATCCATGCTGTCGCCGAACCATGGCCGGTCGAATGTCTGCCCGCCGAACGGATCACCACCCGGCCATGCAAAAGAATGCCAATAGGCAGCGGCAAAGCGCAAATGATCCTTCAGCGTCTTACCCATCACCACCTCATCAGGGTTGTAATGGCGGAAGGCGAAGTCATTGTCGCTGTCCGACCCCTGATAGGTGATGGCGGGGATGCCTTTGAAGAAATCGGTCATGATAGTCCTTTCAGAGCGGTATAGCTCGCGCGATAGCGCGCATGGGCCTGCGAAAAGGCCGCGGTCAATTTGGTGTCGGGTTCAATCATGCGGGCGATTTTCGGGGCGGTTGCCACTTCGGCCCCTGCCCCCGTCGCGGCCATCAGTCCAAGACGGGCGGCACCAAAGGCCCCGCCGAAATCACCCGCGACAGGCAGGGCGATGGGCAGGTCCAGCGATGTGGCAATCGCCTGCACCCAGTAATCCGACCGCGACCCGCCGCCGACGGCGATCAGGCGGGTGATCTTGGTGCCGGTGCTGGCCAGCGCGTCATGGCAATCGCGGATCGCATGGGTGACACCTTCCAACACGGCACGCGCCATGGCCGCGCTGTCAGTCGCGTGATCCAGATGCAAAAACGCGCCACGGATCGCGGCATCATTATGCGGGGTCCGTTCCCCGCCCAGATAGGGCAGAAACAGCGGCTTGCCCGGCGCCTGCAAGGCCCCCAGATCAGCGGTCAGCGTGGCGGCGGGTTTGTCCGCCACACGCGCAAACCAGTTCAGCGCATCGGCCGCGGCAAGGATCACACCCATTTGGTGCCATGTGTCGGGCAAAGCGTGGCAGAAGGTATGCACAGCAGATGCAGCATCGGGCTGATAGGCATCGCTGGCCGCGAACAGCACGCCGGATGTGCCCAGCGAGACAAAGGCATCGCCCGCCTTGACCACACCGACACCCACGGCGCTGGCGGCATTGTCACCACCGCCGCCCGCAACGACCACGCCATGCGGCAGGCCCCAACGGGTCGCCAATGCATCACGCAGCTGCCCCGACACGTCCGAGCCTTCCACCAATCGCGGCATCTGCGCGCGGGTCAGGCCGGTCGCGGCCAGCAGGTCATCGGACCAATCGCGCTTGGCCACGTCCAGCCAGCTGGTGCCAGCAGCGTCCGACATTTCGGCCACAGCCTCGCCCGTCAGCCACAGGCGCAGGTAATCTTTCGGCAGCAACACACGGGCGACACGGGCAAAAATCGCGGGTTCATGCCGCGCCACCCAGACAAGTTTCGGCGCGGTAAAGCCCGCAAAGACGATATTGCCGGTCAGCGCGCGGAACCGCGGGTCGGCGTCCAGTTCAGCCGCCTCAACGGCGGAACGCGTATCATTCCACAAGATACACGGGCGAAGCACCGCGTCACTTGAATCCAGCAAGGTCGCACCATGCATATGCCCCGACAGGCCAATACCGCGGACAGCGCCCAGCGAAACCTGCGCCGCCAAAGACTGCATCACGGCATCTGCCGCATCTAACCAACTGGACGGTGCCTGCTCGGACCACCCCTGCGCCAGGCGTGCGACCTGCAATGGGGCCGTCGCCTCGGCCAAGATGGCCTGCGCGTCGTCGATCAGAACAGCCTTGAGACCCGACGTTCCCAGATCAAGACCAATATACATATCAGTTTTGTTGTTTTTTGGGGTTTTTTCCCATGATGATCATCGACAGGATATCATCCTCGGTCACATCCTCGACACGTTCGTTGCCGATCAACTGACCGTTTTTCATCACGGCCACACGGTCACACAAGTCCATCATTTCGCGGGTGTCGTGACTGATCAGGAATATCCCAAGCCCTTGGTTCTTCAGCTCTTTGATCAGATCAGCGACCATTTCCGTTTCGTGGACGCCCAAAGCCGCTGTCGGTTCATCCATGATCAGGATGCGTGCGTTGAAATAGACCGCGCGCGCAATTGCCACCGATTGACGCTGGCCACCCGATAGCGCGCTGACAGGCTCTTTGAACTTTTTGAAATTCGGATTGAGCTGCGCCATGATCCTGCGGGTTTCAGCTTCCATGCTGGCATCATCCAGAAACCCAAACCGGGTCGTCAATTCGCGCCCCAGAAACAGATTGCTCGCGGCGTCCAGATTATCGGCCAAGGCCAAGGTCTGATAGATCGTCTCGATATTCAAATTCCGGCTATCACGCGGGCTGGTAATCTGGGCTTTCTTGCCTTCGATCCAGAACTCGCCACTATCGGCCTGATAGGCGCCAGACAGGCACTTGATCAGCGTGGATTTGCCCGCTCCGTTGTGGCCTAGAAGGCCCACAACTTCACCAGCATAAAGATCGAGCGACACCCCATCGACAGCACGGATGCCGCCAAAGGCAATCGAGATATTCCGCATTTCAACCAGCGGGGTCCCTGAACGTAAATCAGTCATCAAAAGGTCCCCTTACTTGACGTTTTTGCGGTAGAGATTGTCGAGGTAGACAGCGAGCACGAGAACCGAACCAACGACGATCTGCTGCACGGATGTATCAAAACCGATCAAGACCATGCCCGATTGCAGACTTTGCATCACCAGGGCACCCAGAATTGCGCCATAGATCGTACCAATGCCACCCGCCAGTGATGTACCGCCGATCACCGCTGCGGCGATCACATAGAGTTCGTCCAACAGGCCCAAGGCGTTTGTCGCAGAATTCAGACGCGCGGAGGCCACAACAGCGGCCAGTCCCGCCAATGACCCCATCAACATGAAGATGCGCATCGTCATCCATTTGACGTTAATGCCTGCCAGCTCTGCCGCTTCGGGGTTTCCACCGATGGCAAACACATTGCGGCCAAACCGCGTGCGCTTGACCAGAATGGTCATCAATATCCCGACAACCACAAGGATCAGAACAGGAATGGCAAAGCCATGACTGATGAAAAGACCTTCGGGCGGAACGGTGATGTTATTCGCAGCGGCATATTGGTTCACGATGCCGCGTGGCCACGGATAGGAATTCACCAACAGGACAGATCCGATGACAAGCGCACATGACGTGCCGCCGACGGTCAGTTCACCCCAGATCGGGCGCTGAGCAAAGCCGTGTCTCTGGCGACTGCGACGGCTTGAAACCATCATCCAGACGATGGCAATGCAAACGATAATCCCTACAACCCAACTGCCCGTCGCGCCAATCGTGCCATATGGACCGCCACCCAAAAGCTGGAAGGTCGAATCCACAGGCGAAATCGTTTTGCCGTTATTCGCCAGAAATGCCGCGCCCCGCCACACCAAAAGCCCGCCCAGCGTGACGATAAAGGCCGGGATCCCGCGATAGGCAATCAACCAGCCGTGAAATGCACCAATCGTCATCCCCATCAGTATGCCGATGGTCGCGGTGACGATCCAGATCAACGGATGACCCAGGCCCAGATATTGCGGCAAGATTTCAACCTGAACGATCCCCATCGTCATGCCGGTCACGCCCAACAGCGCGCCCACAGACAAATCAATGTGGCGGGTCACAATCACCAGCACCATCCCTGTCGCCATGATGCCAATCGACGAGGTTTGCACCGACAGGTTCCACAGATTGCGCGGCGTCAACATGGCGCCGAACCCGTTAAAAACCGCGCCGTAGATATGAAAACCGAACCAGATCAAGGCAAGCGCGCCAAACATCCCCAACAGGCGGGTATCAATTTCCGTTCCTTTGAGAAACTTGCCTATCAGCCCTAGGTCTTGCTGGCCGCTTTTGGTTTCAGCAGAGGCGTCAGAGGCCTCGGTCGTATCAGTCATACTCTTGTTCCCATGTTGCATTGGCCAAGCAACCGCAACTCTATCTGGCAATGAAAATGCGGCGGCTGTCACTGCGTCTGGACGTGGCTGTTGGCCAGACTGACATGCAGGCAAATAAAAGACCGGCGCCCGGTTTGTGCCGGGCGCCGGTCAATTCACAGCTTATTCGCAGCCGGCAACGCCAGCGATTGCGCCTTCACAAGCTTGCGCTTTCGAGATGTGGCCTGCGTCGATTGCAACATTCAGGTTGTCGCGTGTCAAAGGTGTCGGGTCCAACAGGATCGCGTTCACAGGGATCCCCTTCTCACCGTTCGAGAAGACACCAGCACCGTCGATGGCCGCCATGGCTGTCCCGCTTGCAAGATCAGACGCGATCTGACCGGCAGCCGCACCCAATGCACGGGCGTCTTTCCAGACAGACACTGTCTGCAAACCACGTGCAACGCGGTTGATCGCAGCCAAATCACCGTCTTGACCGCCAACCGGGATCACAAGACCCTGCGCGCTCAGCGCTGCAACAACACCGCCGGCCATGCCGTCGTTCTGGGACAGAACCGCATCAACGTTGTTGTTGTTGGCGGTCAGGATCTGCTCCATGTTGCGCTGCGCGCTTTCTGGCTTCCACGCGTCAGAGAAGGCTTCGCCCACGATGGTGATCGCACCCGAATTCACGCTGTCGCCGATGACTTCCATCATGCCCTGCAACAAGAAACCGGCATTCGGGTCACCTGGGTCACCTTTGATGATGGCGTAATTGCCTTCAGGCTGCACATCCAGAACGGATTGCGCGATGATCCGGCCAACGCCGACATTGTCGAATGTCAGATAAAATGTGCGGTCATCTTCGATCAGACGGTCATAACCGATGACAGGGATGCCTTCGTTGGCGGCTGCGTCGATAGCAGGCCCGATCGCATCTTTGTCCCAGGCGTTAATGATCAGGACATCAACACCTTGGCTCATCAGTGCTTCGATGTCTGTCAGCTGCTTTGCCGCAGAAGACTGCGCATCGGCGGACACATAGGTGTTGCCGTTGGCTTCGATCGCAGCGACCATGGCAGCTTCATCGATTTTCCAGCGCTCTTCTTGAAAGCTGGCCCAGGATACGCCAACGCGCATACCCTCTGCCAGAGCAGCCGAGTTGAAACCGACCACGGCAATTGCCGCGACGAGAATGGATTTATGCATGTTTTCCTCCCAATGATGTGCCCCCATGCACTGAGGGCGCGGGTTTTTGACCCCACGAAAGCCAAAATGCCAAATTTAATTCAGTTGTCAAAATAAAAATTGCCGAAAATTAGAAAATTTCGCTTTTCGACCGCGGAAAAATTGGGCAGACTTTGAAAATACCCGTAAACCACTCGGTCTCTGGTCATTAATAATTCAGGCCGTAAATTATGTACGACGTTATCTCATCGCAAAGCGACGAATCGCCCGCCCCAGCTGGGTGCGGCCCGCTGCTGCCAGCCACCCATGGTGAAAGCAAACCGTTGCGCCAGCAGATTTTTGAACATGTCCGCGCAGAAGGCCGTGCGGCCCGTACAGATGTGACCCGCGCATTGGGAATCAGTGCCGGATCGGCGACGACACTGACCGCTGACCTGATCACCGCCGGCCTGCTGCGCGAGGTCGAGGGGCTGACGCGCGAATTGGGCCGTGGACGCCCGCCCGTCGCGTTGGAAGTGGTCCCAGAAGGCCGCTACGTCATCGGAATTAAACTGTCAGACGAGGTTCATTCCGCCGTTTTGACAGATTTCGCAGGCCAGATGCTGGCCGATGCATCCTTGGCGACCCTGCCTACGCGCAAATCCATGGATGCGATTCTAGAAGAAATCGACGCCTTGATGGATCTGGTACTGAAAGCGGCGGGCAAGTCGCTGTCGGATATTTCTGCGGTGGGTGTCGGGTTGTCGGGTTTGGTTGACCACAGCTCAGGCATGGTCGCGTGGTCCCCTTTGCTGAGCGGACGGGATACGGATTTCCAGACCGCCTTTGTCGGGCGTTTCGGTGTGCCGCTGCTGGTGGACAATGATTCCAACGTCCTGACCCTTGCCGAACTGTGGTTTGGCGCGGGGCGGTCGATGTCGGATTTCGCGGTCGTCACGATCGAACATGGTGTCGGTATGGGGCTGGTGCTGGATAACCGGCTGTTTCGGGGATCGCGCGGGATGGGGCTCGAGTTGGGCCATACAAAGGTGCAGCTTGACGGCGCGCTGTGTCGGTGTGGCCAGCGTGGGTGTCTTGAAGCGTATCTGGCCGATTATGCCCTTGCCCGCGAAGCCGCGACCGCCCTGCACCGCAATCCGCGCAATCAGCAAAGCGCGCATGCGATGCTTGATGCCTTGTTCTCGCAGGCGAAATCCGGGAACGAGGCTGCGCGCACGATCTTTCGCCGCGCGGGGCGCTATCTTTCGGTGGGTCTGTCGAATGTCATCCAGCTTTTCGATCCTGAATTGATCATTCTGTCTGGCGAGCGGATGCAATACGATTACCTGTACGCCGACGAGGTGATTGCCGAAATGCAAAAACTGACGCTGACATCGGGGCGCGCGCCGTGCCGTATTGAAACCCATGCATGGGGTGATCTGGTGTGGGCGCGGGGTGCCACTGCTTTGGCATTGGCGGCCGTCACGGACGCAGCTTTGGGTGAAGCGCGGGCATGATCCGGTTTGTGGTCCTGTGCCTGATGGCCATGCCTGCAACGGCGCAACCTGTGTTCGAAAATCGGTCGGACGCCCTGCCTGCCCATGTCTATGGCGGCGGATGGGAACATTTTGTCGGCGGCGGTGTCGCTGTCTTCGACTGCAACGGCGACACATTGCCCGATATTTTTGCAGCCGGCGGCGAAAACCCCGCAGCCCTTTTCGTGAACGCTGGCGACTTTCGCTTTCAACCTGTCGGCTTGCCGGACATGTCCGGCGTGACAGGTGCGTATCCTGTGGACATCAACGCCGATGGACATATGGATCTATTCGTGTTGCGGGTCGGGCAAAATCAGGTGCTTTTGGGCAGCGGGGCCTGTGGCTTCGAGACCGGTTTCCCGCTGCCTGCGGATGACGCATGGTCCACAGCTTTTTCGGCATGGTGGGAAGATGACGGCTATCCTGTCATGGCCGTCGGCAATTATGTGGACCGCGCCAATCCCGACGGCCCATTCCAGGCCTGCGACGCCAACCAGATTTTGCGCCCCTCGCCGCAAGGCAGCTACCAAAGCACGGCGCTGACGCCCGGCTTTTGCCCCTTGTCGATCCTTGCCGCCAAGGATGCGCGTAAGCGATCCACTTTGCGGATATCGAACGACCGCCAATATTATGTGCGCGGTGGCTATGAACAGATGTGGGATATCGAGGACCAACGCTTTCTCGGGCCTGAAGATAACTGGAAACAGGTCTCGCTCTGGGGGATGGGGATCGCCAGCCGCGACCTGACCGGAGACGGGCGCGACGAGGTCATGCTGACTTCGATGGGGGATCAACTGATGCAGGTGGCCCAGCCTGACGGCACCTATGCCAATGCGCCCTTTAGTATCGGGACCTATGCCCATCGCCCGCATACCGGCGATGACGGGCGGCCATCCACCGGCTGGCACGCGGAATTTGCCGATGTGGATAATGACGGCCGCGCCGATCTGTTCATCGCCAAGGGAAATGTGGACCAGATGCCGGGGCTGGCGATGGCGGACCCCAACAATCTGTTGATGCAACAGCCCGATGGCACCTTTGTCGAGGCAGCCCAGACCGCAGGCGTCGCCACAACGGCGCGGTCACGGGGTGCGGCTTTGGCCGATTTCGACGGTGACGGGCGGTTGGACCTGATCGTCGTGAACCGCCGCGCACCGTTAGAGATTTACCGCAACGTCACGACAGACACCGGCAATTGGCTGACCGTGGCGCTGACGCAATCAGGCGGCAACCAGCATGCCATTGGCGCTGTGGTCACGGTCGTGACAGACGCCACGACGCAGAGCCAGCAAAACACCATCGGCGGCGGCCATGCGGGCGGCAAGGCACTGCCACTGCATTTCGGTCTGGGCGATGCGGATAGCGCGACAGTGACCGTGACATGGCCCGACGGGGCGCAAAGCACGCATCAGGTGCAGGCGAATGCACCCCTAACCTTCGGGCATCCGCGCGACAGTTAGGCCGCTTGGCACCGCATCGGGGATACCCAGAACGCCTGCCTGCGCATCAGGATCGGTCAGACTGTCCAGAAAGGCCAGCAAGGCATCAACGGCGGCATCGTCCACCGTGACCGGCGCAACCGTCACCGCCGCGGCAATCGCGGCACTATCGGCAAGTCCGCGGCTGTCATCGACCGGCAGGTCGGGCAACAACGCACGGTCAAGATCATAGACCTGCAATGCCGCCACCGGATCAAGATGCGCGACCAGAAAATCGCGCAGATCGGCATAGGCCCCCGAATGGCCATAAGGGCCGGTCTGCGCCACATTGCGCAGGCTGGGTGTGCGAAAGGCATACATATCCGCCGGATCACCCGTGACACGGAACCGGCCCAGATCGCTGGCGTGACTTTCGAACCGCTCGGCCTTGCCCGGCCCGATCTGCGGCACGCCCATCGCGTGAAACTGGTGGTCGGTCAGAAAAGGGCCGGCATGGCAGGACACGCAGCCCGCCTCCCCATAAAACAGCGCCATGCCGGTGGCGGCGGGTTCGGGCAATGTCGCCTCGCCACGCAGGACCGCGTCAAAGGGCGCGTTATCGGAGCGCCATTCCAGTTCCATGAAAGCCGCGACAGCGTTGGATATATCGGTGAACCCGATCTGCTCGGGGCTGTCGATATGGTCATAAACGGCAATGAAGGCATCGCCATAGGCCGGTATATCCGCGACGCGTTGGGCGATAATGTCCCAGGCCCCGCCCTGCCCCGTGATCATGCCGCGCCGCACAGCTTGGGCCACGTCGTTTTCGCTGTAATGGCCGGCCATCTCATCGGCGGACAGCACCGGAAACATCGTTTGCGCCGACAAAAGCGACGCAAAACCCACCACCATGTCATCGGCCAGCGGTGTGCGCAGGCCGCCGGGGCGGGCAGGGTCCACCTCGATCCGGCCATCGGCAAACAACACGCTGAATTCGTGCGCGCCCAGATTGAACAAGGCGGGTGAATTGCGCGGAATCCGCTGTTCGGGCATATTGGCCGCATCGGCCACACGGTTGGGGCCAAGCCCCATGCCGCCATCGCCCATACCAAGAGACAGCCCGTCGCTCGTGCCAAAAGCCGGGTGGTGACAGGTTGCACAAGAGACATCGCGGTTGCCTGACAGGATCGGGTCGTAGAACAACAGCTGACCCAGCTCTGCCTCGATCAGGTCGACTGGCTTGAAATCCGTATCCGTCAGCGGCGGCGGCACATCCTGCGCTGCCGCACTGCCCGCCATCACAGCAAAACCCAAAACCAGACGCATGTGATCCCCCCCCGTGTTGCGCGGATCGTATCACTTGCCAAGGCTCTGGCAAGCCTGCGTCATTCCATCCGTTTGCGAATCCGGCTGACCAGGGTCCAGACCAGCAGCAACACGATTGGCGTGGCAACGGCTGTCATCACTGGTTTGGTAATACCGAACGCTGCTTCAAGCGGGGCGGCCATGTAAAGCGCCAGATTGACCGCGTAATAGCTGATCGCGACGACAGACAGCCCTTCGACGGTGCGTTGCAGGCGCAGTTGCAGATCGGCGCGTTTGTCCATGCTGGTCAGCAATTCCTGATTCTGCGCCGAGCGTTCCACATCGACCCGCGTACGCAACAGATCGCCCGCACGCAGCGCGCGTTCGGACATTGCGTAAAGCCGTGCCTCGGTGGATTTGACGGTGCGCATCGCGGGATCGAAACGGCGCATCATGAATTCACCGAATGTCTGGCGACCGGCAAAGCGTTCCTCGCGCAGGATTGAAATGCGCTGGTTGACGATGGTTTCATAGGCCCCCGCCGCCCCGAACCGGAATGTGGTCTGCGCGATCGTATTTTCGATCTCGGCCGAGACCTGCAACAGCGATTGCAGCACCTTGGCGGCGTCGGCCATCGGCAGGCGCATGTCTTCCAGCAGGCTGGTCAGGATCTGGTCGAATTCCGCCATCTTCGGCCCAAGCGAGCGCGCCTTGGACAAGGCCAGCATCGACATCGCCTTGTAGGTTTCGATTTCACACAGGCGCTGGACAACACGGCCGATCCTGCGGTCATCGACATGCGGGCGCGCGAAAACCGCAAAGCGCATATGCCCTGCGGTATCGATGCGGAAATCGCCCGCGATCACCAGATCGTTTTCCACGACCCGGCTGATCGCAAGGCTTTCCGGCACGAACCAATCCTTCGCTTTTTCAACGATGCCGTCATCACCATCGACAACCTCGATCCGGATCAGGGCGGATGTCACGCGCGTGCCCGGCGCCTTGGACAGCCAATCGTCGGGAAAGACGTCAAAGGTGGCGGCTTCAAAAGGGCGCGCGGCAACGCCGTCACCAAAGACCGTGTAGGTCACGAATTCGGTATGGCTTTCCCATTTCAGCTGATGCTTGCCGATGGTGCCAAAATAATGCGTGGCATCGGGTTGCGGATGCTGCGCGCCGAACCGGTCCAGCAGGTCGATCAGATGCGCGCGGTCCGCCGCACGGTCACGGCCCGCCGCGTTGCTGGCTGGCTTGATCGCAAGATAGGCCGCACGGCTGGGCGCGCCCACTGCCGGAAATGGCCGCGCATGCAATTCATTCGCCATAGTATAGCGCAGGGGATGGTCGGCAATCGGCGGCATGGTCAGGCGCTTTCACAATAAGATCCTATGTACACTAGCGCAGCAATTCAGAGTGTAAATATAAAATCGTTGATTTATAAATACTTAGTAGCACACAAAGGTATACGGTGGACGGCACGGGGCAGCGCAGGCTAGAAAACGCCATGTCGCGCATCTTGTTGTTGAACAAACCTTATGGCGTACTGTCGCAATTCACCGATGCGCGCAGCCCGTCGCCGCGCCCGACGCTGTCGGGCTTTGTCACGGTGCCCGGCGTTTATCCCGCAGGGCGCCTGGACCGCGACAGCGAAGGATTGCTGGTCCTGACAGATGACGGGGCCTTGCAGGCGCGGATCGCCGATCCACGCCACAAACTGCCAAAAACCTATCTGGTGCAGGTCGAAGGCGCACCTACCGACGCCGATCTGGCACTGCTGCGTCATGGCGTGACACTGAATGATGGACCAACTCGGCCTGCGCAGGTGCAGCGCATTGCGCCCCCTGCCTTATGGGAGCGCGACCCGCCTGTCCGGTTTCGCAAATCGGTGCCAGATCAGTGGATCGAGATCACGATCCACGAAGGTCGCAACCGGCAGGTGCGCAGGATGACCGCGCATATCGGATTTCCGACGTTGCGGCTGGTACGCTGGCAGATCGGGGATTGGACATTGGACGGGCTGGCGCCCGGTGCCTGGCGGGATAGCGCGCTGCGGTGATGTGGCGGCGGGGGGCGCAAGGTTTCTTGGGCCAAAAAACCTTCAGCGCGCGGACCGGTCTGTTGGGGTGACACGCCAGACAATGGTGCGGTCGGGGGGACTCGAACCCCCACGAATGTTACTTCACAGCGACCTCAACGCTGCGCGTCTACCAATTCCGCCACGACCGCAAGTCCATAGGCTGGTAAGTGCCGTTCTCATAGACGAGGCGATTTGCGATGCCAAGAGGGAAATCAAGTCCCTTCCCATCGCCCATCTGGGCGTTTATCTCCAACGCATGGTAGAATGGATCATCACCGAAGGGCTGACAGCGTATGACGACGCGTTGGCCTTTATGGAGGCCCGCGTGAACGCGATCATCGTGGGCGAGGCGGCGGAATGTATCTGGTTGCTGGAACATCCGCCACTTTACACCGCAGGGACCTCTGCCAAAGCGGCGGACCTGATCACGCCTGACCGGTTTCCAGTGCATGACGCGCGGCGCGGCGGCGAATACACCTATCACGGGCCGGGGCAGCGGGTTGTCTATGTCATGCTCGATGTGGGCAAGCGCGGACACGACCTGCGCCGCTTTGTGCAAGATCTGGAAAACTGGGTCATTGGCACGCTGGACGCCTTCAACATCAAGGGCGAGGTCCGGCCGGGCCGTGTCGGCGTCTGGGTGCAGCGCCCGGACAAGCCGCGCAATGCGGACGGCGCGCTGGCCGAGGACAAGATCGCCGCAATCGGGATTCGCATGCGTAAATGGGTGTCGTTCCATGGCCTTGCGATCAATGTGGACCCAGACCTGTCGCATTTCGACGGCATTGTGCCCTGCGGTATCCGCGATCATGGCGTGACGTCGCTGGTGGACCTTGGCCTGCCTGTCAGCATGGCCGATCTGGACGTCGCCCTGCGGCAGCGTTTCGCGGATGTCATGTAGGGTCGTTTTCAATCCACCTTACGCGGTCAGCCGATCCCCAGCCTGCGCCAATTTTACCCAGCACCCCCGCCGCATCCGCAGTTGCCCATACCGGTGCAAGCGACTAGAACATCCGACAACGACCGCCGTATATTGAATCGGCGGCGTCGATCTGTAGCCAAAACGAGGAGAGCCACATGGCGGACGCAGCCATCCACGGCGACGCACATCAGGACAACCGGAGTGCCTTTACACGGTGGTTCATGTCCACCAACCACAAGGACATCGGGATCCTGTATCTGTTCACAGCAGGTGTTCTAGGGTTCATTTCGGTGGCGTTCACCGTTTATATGCGCCTCGAGCTCATGTATCCGGGTGTACAATACATGTGCCTAGAAGGGTTCATGACCGATCCCTGCACACCCAACGGCCATCTATGGAACGTCCTGATCACCTATCATGGTGTTCTTATGATGTTCTTTGTCGTGATTCCGGCCCTGTTCGGGGGCTTTGGCAATTACTTCATGCCACTGCAGATCGGCGCGCCCGATATGGCGTTTCCGCGGTTGAACAACCTGTCTTTCTGGATGTTCGTGGCCGGTGGTGCGATGGGTGTGGCTTCGATGCTGGCACCGGGTGGCAATGGCCAGCTTGGGTCGGGCGTTGGTTGGGTCATGTACCCGCCGCTGTCGACCAATGAAGCAGGCATGTCGATGGATCTAGCGATCTTCGCCGTGCACCTGTCGGGGGCCTCGTCGATCCTGGGCGCGATCAACATCATCACGACCTTTCTGAACATGCGTGCGCCGGGCATGACCCTGCACAAAGTGCCGCTGTTTGCCTGGTCGATCTTTGTGACCGCCTGGATGATCCTGCTGGCGCTGCCGGTTCTGGCGGGTGCAATCACCATGCTGCTGACCGACCGCAATTTCGGCACGACCTTTTTCCAGCCTGAAGGCGGCGGTGATCCGGTCCTGTACCAGCACATCCTGTGGTTCTTTGGCCATCCCGAAGTCTATATCATCATTATCCCAGGCTTTGGCATCATCAGCCACGTCATCGCCACCTTCAGCCGCAAGCCGATCTTCGGCTATCTGCCGATGGTCTATGCGATGGTCGCGATTGCGGTTCTGGGCTTTGTTGTCTGGGCGCACCACATGTATACCGTGGGCATGTCCCTGACCCAGCAAAGCTATTTCATGCTGGCGACAATGGTCATCGCGGTGCCGACCGGCGTCAAGATCTTCTCTTGGATCGCGACGATGTGGGGTGGCTCGATCGAGTTCAAGACTCCGATGCTTTGGGCGTTTGGTTTCTTGTTCCTGTTCACCGTCGGTGGTGTGACCGGCATCGTGCTGTCACAGGCCGCCGTGGACCGTGTGTATCATGACACCTATTATGTCGTGGCGCATTTCCACTATGTGATGAGCCTTGGTGCGGTGTTCGCCATCTTTGCGGGGATCTATTTCTACCTGCCAAAGATGTCCGGCCGTATGTATCCCGAATGGGCTGGCAAGCTGCATTTCTGGGCCATGTTCATCGGTGCAAACCTGACATTCTTCCCACAGCACTTTCTGGGCCGTCAGGGCATGCCACGCCGCTACATCGACTATCCCGACGCCTTTGCGCTGTGGAACCTGGTGTCGTCATGGGGTGCGTTCCTGTCGTTTGCATCTTTCGTGTTCTTTATCGGTGTGATCGCCTGGACATTGCTGCGCGGCCGCGTTGTGACGGAAAACAACCCGTGGAACGAATATGCTGACACACTGGAATGGACCCTGCCCTGCCCACCGCCTGAGCATACGTTCGAGACGCTGCCCAAGCGCGAAGACTGGGACAAACAACACGCCCACTAGCGGCGTAACAAATCAAAAGCCCCCGCGTTGCGGGGGCTTTTTTCGTTTTGGGCTGTGGCAAAACGCCTGACCGGCGCAAGACACCAGTGACAGTTTCACGCATGGCTCTAGGTTTGTGCAAAGACCAGACTGCACGCCGAGGAAACGACATGCCCTATGAGTGGACACCCGATCAGCCCGACAGACAAACCGACTGGCAATTGAGCCTGTGGCCTTACCGGTCGCTGTTGCGCAAGGATTTCGTGCTGTTCATGGGCGCGACAGCGGCGCTGGTGGCGCTGCCGCTGATCTCGCTTTTGGGGACGGTGGTTGTCTGGGCCTTGCTGCCGTTTTTCGGGCTGATGTTCTGGGGGCTGTGGACCGCGATCAACATCAGTTACAAACGCGGTGAGGTGTTGGAAGAACTGGCCGTGGATGACACAACCGCGCATCTGATCCGCCATAACCCCAAGGGCGAAAAGCTGGAATGGCACGCCAACCGCTATTGGGTGACGGTGCATCTGCATCCCAAGGGCGGGCCAGTCGAAAATTACATCACCCTGCGCGGCGGCGACCGCGAGGTTGAAATCGGGGCCTTTCTGGATGTGTCAGAACGGCTGGCGCTCTATGGTGATCTCAAACGTGCCTTGCGCAGCGATCAAGCAACCTGACGCGGAACAGAAACTTTTATGCCTCCGGCGGGGATATTTAGGCTCGGAAGATGATGAAAGACGCTATCCCAGCCGCGATTTGACCATCGGTCCGGCCTTGGCGAAATCCATCTGGCCGGTGTATTTGGTTTTCAGTTCCGCCATCACCTTGCCCATGTCGCGGATGCTGGTGGCCCCGACAGCGGCGATGGCCGCTTCCACGGCGGATTCGGCTTCGGACAAGGACAGCTGGCGGGGCAGGAATTCCTCGATCACCTTGATCTCGGCCAGTTCCTTTTCAGCAAGTTCCAATCGGCCGCCTTCTTCATAGGCGCGCGCGCTTTCCTGGCGTTGCTTGACCATCCGGCCCATGATCGCAAGGACATCAGCATCCGACAGGCCTGCGGCTTCGTCAGCGGTGCCGCGCATGGCGATGTCACGGTCCTTGATCGCTGCGTTGATCAGGCGCAATGTGGACAGCCTGTCGGCTTCTTTCGCTCTCATCGCATCGGTCAGTGCCGTCGTGATCCGGTCGCGCAGCTGCATGGAAAATCCTGTTCTTTTGCCGATAACGAAAGTGCATGCTACCCCTTTGCGCCAGCGGTGACAAGCAGACTGACGCCATGGTATCCCTTATTTGCAAGGCGGCACTCCGGCCTTGACCCTGTGGCTGTGCACCCGTAAACCCGCACCAATTTGACCAATGGAGATCCGCTCATGACGCAGAAACCGACGGCTTGCCTTGCACTGGCGGATGGGACGATCTTTTACGGCATGGGCTTTGGCGCTGTGGGGGAAACTGTCGCCGAGCTGTGTTTCAACACCGCGATGACGGGCTATCAGGAAATCATGACAGACCCGTCCTATGCCGGGCAGATCATCACCTTTACCTTTCCCCATATCGGCAACACTGGCGTCAATACCGACGATGATGAAACCGCTGATCCGGTCGCGGCGGGTATGGTTGTCAAATGGGACCCGACCGAGGCATCCAACTGGCGCGCCACAGGAGAGCTGAAAAGCTGGCTGGCCGCGCGCAACCGGATTGGCATGGGAGGCGTCGATACCCGCCGCCTGACCCGTGCGATCCGCCAGCAGGGTGCGCCGCATGTCGCCTTGGCCCATCATCCAGACGGCGTGTTCGATCTGGAAAAACTGGTGGCCAAGGCCCGCGCCTTTGCCGGTCTGGAAGGACTGGATCTGGCAAAGGATGTGACCTGCGCGCAATCTTATCACTGGAATGAAATGCGGTGGGCCTGGCCCGAAGGCCATCAGCCACAGACGCAAGCCCGCCACAAGGTTGTTGCGGTCGATTTCGGCGCCAAGCGCAATATCCTGCGCTGTCTGGCATCGGCTGGTTGCGATGTGACCGTCCTGCCCGCCAGCGCCAGCGCCGAGGATGTGCTGGCCCTGAACCCCGATGGCGTGTTCCTGTCCAACGGTCCGGGCGATCCTGCGGCCACCGGTGTTTATGCCGTGCCGATGATCCAGGGTGTGCTGGCAACCGATATTCCGGTCTTTGGCATCTGTCTGGGGCATCAGATGCTGGCGCTGGCCTTGGGCGCGCGCACAGTCAAGATGAACCACGGCCATCACGGGGCCAACCATCCGGTCAAAGATATGCAGACCGGCAAGGTAGAGATCACATCGATGAACCACGGCTTTACCGTAGACAGCCAGACCCTGCCTGCGGGTGTCATCGAAACCCATGTGTCGCTGTTTGACGGGTCCAATTGCGGTATCCGCCTTGATGGCCGCCCGGTGTTCAGCGTGCAATACCACCCAGAGGCCAGCCCCGGCCCGCAGGACAGCTATTACCTGTTCGAACGCTTTGCCGAGGCGATGGATACCCGCGCCGCGCGCTGAGGACGCATTAACCAGTCCTTAACCATGTGGCGCGATACCTGATCCGGTCACGGGACAGGTGCCATATGCTTGATTTCATCACCGATTCCGCTGTTGCCGCCCGCCTGACCGATACGGATGTGGCGCTGTTGCAATCCTTGTTGGCTACGCATCTGTTGGATCAGGGACAGGCCGACCGTGCCGCTGCTGCGGCGCTGCGTTTGGATGTGCCGCTGAGCGATATATTGCTGCGCGATTGCAACCTGCCATCGCGGACAATCGCCCGCTATCTGGCAAAAGCCCATGGCGCGCAGGTTGTTGATCCGACCCGCCGCCCAGCGGATGCAACGCTGATCGCCCGCTGGGGCGCACGGGATTGCCTGCGCCGCGGGGTGCTGCCATGGCGCGCTGCGCAGGGTACGGTCACGGTCCTGACCACCTGCCCCACCCGTTTCGCCGCAGCGCGCCCTGATCTGGAACAGGTCTTTGGCCGCATCCGCATGGCGATCACCACCGAGGCCAAGCTGACCGATGCCATCGCCACCCTGCATGGCCCCATCTTTGCGGCGGATGCGGAGACTTGCGTGCCTGCCACCGAAAGCTGCCGGACATGGGACGCGGCCCGCGCCGCGCGGCTGGCGCTGGCCATGGCGGTGGTCATCATGGCCTGTGCGGTCCTTGATCTGGGTGCGCTAATCATCGCAGTCACGCTTTGGGCGATGGTCGTGCTGATGGCCACGACGCTGCTGAAAGCGGCCGCCGTGATCATCGGGATGCGCGCGCGCGCCCACGACCCCCGCCCCGTGGCCGAGGCCGATCTGCCGGTGATCACGATGCTGATCCCGCTTTACCGCGAAACGGCGATTGCGTCGCATCTGCTGGTGCGGCTGGCGGCGCTGCGCTATCCGCGCGCCTTGCTTGATGTCTGTCTTGTGCTGGAACAGGATGACGCGACCACCCGCGCGACGCTGGCGCGCACCCAGCTACCGGGCTGGATCAGGGCCATCATCGTCCCGCCCGGTCAGGTCAAGACCAAGCCACGCGCGCTGAATTATGCGCTGCCCTTTGCGCGGGGCAGCATCATCGGCGTCTGGGATGCCGAAGACGCGCCCGCCCCCGACCAATTGCACGTCGTGGCCCGCCATTTCGCCGCCGCTGGGGCGCATGTCGCCTGCCTGCAAGGGGTGCTGGATTATTACAATGCCGGCACCAACTGGCTGACCCGCTGTTTCACCATCGAATATGCGGCATGGTTCCGTGTCGTCCTGCCGGGGCTGGCGCGGTTGGGACTGGTGGTGCCTTTGGGCGGCACGACGCTGTTTTTCCGGCGCAGCGTTCTGGAAACCTTGGGCGCATGGGACGCGCATAACGTGACCGAGGATGCCGATCTGGGCCTGCGTCTGGCGCGGCGCGGCTATGTGACCGCGCTGATCCCCACCCTGACGATGGAAGAGGCCAATGGCCGCGCCTGGCCTTGGGTCAAGCAACGCGCGCGCTGGCTGAAAGGTTACGCCATCACCTATGGCGTCCATATGCGCAGCCCCGTGCGCCTGTTGCGCGATCTGGGGCTGTGGCAATTCATCGGGGTGCAGGTGTTGTTTCTAGGCACGCTGAGCCTGTTTGCCCTGATGCCCTTGTTCTGGTCGCTCTGGCTGATCCCGCTGGGGGTGGCGCATCCGCTGCATGGCTGGCTGTCGGCAGGGGCGTTCTGGGCGATGACCTATGCGTTTATCGCGGCCGAGGCGCTGGCCTTGCTGGTCAATCTTGTGGGGCTACACAAGGCGGGCCGTCTGCGGCTGTGGGGCTGGGCGCTGACGCTGCCGGTTTATTTCCCACTGGGCACGCTGGCGGCCTATCGCGGGCTGGCCGAACTGGCCACAAGGCCGTTCTATTGGGACAAGACCGCGCATGGTGTGGTGCTGACGGGGCTGAAACCGCCCGCTAATCTGCCGCCTCGACCTTTGCCGCATCCAGTTTCAGCCGCGTAACAAACGCAGCAGAGATGTGATCGCGCAGCGCCTTATAAGCAGCGTCACCATCACCCGCCGCGATCGCTGCGACAATGGCGGCATGTTCCTCCAAGGTCTGCGCGCCGCGCCCTTCGGCGGCCAGCGACGTTGTGGCCAGCAAGGCCATCGACCGATGCACAAGGTCCAGCTGCTGCACCAGATAGCGGTTATGTGACGCGAGATGGATCTGCTTGTGAAACCGCCGGTTCGCGCGGCTCAGCGCGGATGGATCATTGATCAGCCTTTTGTCGGCCTCCAGCATGTCCTGCAAAACCCGCACCTCTTCGGGGGCGGCGTGGCGCGCGGCCAGACGGGCGGCCAGCCCTTCCAACTCGCCGCGCACGACGTAAAGTTCCGACAATTGCGAATGATCCAGCGACGCCACGATCAGCGACCGCCCGTCGCGGGTCAGCAAGGATTGCGTTTCCAGCCGCTGCAACGCCTCACGAATCGGGGTGCGCGACACGCCGAACCGTTCTGCCAATTCGCTTTCGACCAACCTGTCACCCGGTTTATAAAGGTGGCTGTCGATCGCCTCCAGTATCAGGGCATAGGCGTCTTTCTGGGCATGTCGCGGGTCTTGCATAAGTGAACCTGTCGTTGTTCCCAAAACATTACGCCGCATGCGCCGCCGCAGGCAAGCCCAAGCGGTTGCACCCCGACAAGGGGCAGATTACCAAAGCCGCATGGTTGCGCAGCATTTTGCACATGTCGATACGTGGGTCTTTGACCTCGACAACACGCTTTATCACCCGTCGGCGGGGCTGTTCGCGCAGATGGATGTGCGTTTTGCGGCCTATGTGATGCGGATCACAGGGCTGGATCAGGCGCGCGCGCTGCGGTTGGCGCATGACTATTGGATCAGCCACGGGTCTACCCTCGCGGGGCTGATGGCCGAACATCACATCGACCCCGATGATTTTCTGGCCGATGTGCATAACATCGACATCACGCATCTGGCGCCTGATCCGCTGCTGGGGGCGGCCATCGCGGGGCTGCAGGGGCGCAAGGTCGTCTATACCAACGGGTCGGAAAACCATGCCAAACGCGTGCTGGCCGCGCGCGGCCTGACCCGGCATTTCGATGCGGTTTACGGCGTTGAACACGCCAATTACCGCCCCAAACCCACAGCCGAGGCTTTTGCGGCGATCTTTACCCGTGACGGGATCACCCCCACCAAAGCCGCGATGTTCGAGGATGAAGCCCGCAATCTGGCTGTGCCGCATGACGTCGGCATGCGGACGGTACATGTGCATGAAACCCCCGAAAGCGCGCTGCATATCCACCATGGTGCGCCGGACCTTGCGGCTTTCTTGTCGCAGCTTGCGCGCTGATCCTTCTCAAGCCCGCATCGGCGGACTATGTCCGTGTCATGGAACGCAAAGAAACTGATATTCTGATCGCCGGTGGCGGTGTCGCGGGGCTGGTGGCGGCTGCCGCCTTTGGCACGGCCGGTTTTTCGGTGGTGATCGTCGATCCCACACCGCCCGTGACCGATGCCGACAGCGACGGGGCCGATCTGCGCACCACGGCGTTCCTGCAACCGGCACAGGCGTTTCTGGAGACAGCGGGCATCTGGCCACACCTTGCGGATTACGCGACCCCCTTGCAGATCATGCGCATCGTCGATGCCGCAGCCAGCCCCCATGTTATGCGCGATTTCGACGCCAGCGATATTTCCGACCAGCCCTTCGGCTGGAACCTGCCCAATTGGCTGCTCCGGCGCGAAATCGTCGCGCGCCTGCAAGACCTGCCAAACGTTGATTTCCGCCCCGGCATCGGTTTTGGCAACATGGTGCCGCGCCTGAACGCGGCCTTGGTCAATCTGACCGACGGCACACAGGTCGCAGCCTCGCTGGTTATCGGGGCCGACGGGCGCAATTCCGCCGTGCGCCGCGCCTTGGGGATCAGCGCGACAACCACGCGTTACGGCCAAAAGGCCATCACCTTTGCTGTCACGCATGACGCACCGCATGACAATATCTCGACCGAGATTCATCGCGCAGGCGGGCCTTTCACGCTTGTCCCGCTGCCCGATCATGCGGGCCTGCCCTGCTCTGCCGTGGTCTGGATGGATCATGGCGCGCAAACCCTGCGCCGCGCGGCGCTGGATGCTACCGATTTCGAGGCCGAGGCGAATGACCGGTCAGCATGGCATTACGGCCCGCTCAAGCTCGCCTCCAAACGCATGGTCTGGCCGATCATCAGCCAGATAGCCGACCAGATCACCGGCCCGCGCACAGCACTGGTGGCCGAGGCCGCGCATGTCATGCCGCCTATCGGCGCGCAGGGGCTGAACATGTCGCTGCGCGATCTGGCATGCTTGCTGGATCTTGCCACAGCCGATCCTGCCAGCCTTGGCAGCCCCGCGATGCTGGACAGCTACGCCCGCCAGCGGCACCCCGATATCAAGCTGCGGGTCGCGGGTATCGACGCGCTGAACAAGGCGTCGATGCTGGGCAATAGCGTGGCGCAGGATTTGCGCGCGCGCGGGATCGCGGCACTTTACGGGATCACGCCGGTCCGGCGCACGCTGATGCAACTGGGTCTGGGCGCGCGTTAGAGGACGCGATCCAGCACCGGTATCAGTCGCGCGAGCGTGCCTTGCACATCATAAAGCTTGTCCAACCCGAACAGCCCCAGCCGGAAGGTGCGGAAATCTGCAGGCTCGTCGCATTGCAGCGGCACGCCCGCAGCGATCTGCATGCCTTCGGCCATGAATTTGGACCCGTTCTGGATAGCCGGATCATCGGTATAGCTGACAACAACACCGGGCGCGGCAAAGCCATCCGCCGCGACAGAACGCAGCCCCTTGTCCGCTAGCACGCGGCGCACGGCATTGCCGAGCTCCCATTGCGCGGCCTTCAACTTGTCAAAGCCATACTGCCTGGTTTCCAGCATCGTGTCGCGGAACGCGCGCAGCCCGTCGGTGGGCATGGTCGCATGATAGGCATGACCACCATTTTCATAGGCCTGCATGATCGCATGCCATTTCTTCAGATCAACGGCAAAGGAATTGGACGTCGTCGCTGCCAGCCGGTCCGCCGCGCGCTGGGACAACATCACAAGGCCCGCTGACGGGGTGGACGACCAGCCCTTTTGCGGCGCGGAAATCAGCACATCAACACCGGTCGCCTTCATATCGACCCAGACACAGCCCGAGGCGATACAATCCAGCACCATGATCGCGCCCACCTCATGCGCCACATCAGCAAGGGCCGTCAGGTAATCGTCAGGCAGGATGATGCCTGCTGATGTTTCCACATGCGGGGCAAAGACGACATCGGGGCGCGCGTCGCGGATCGCGGCGACCACGTCAGCGATGGGTGCAGGCGCAAAAGGTGCGCGGCTGTCGTTCCCTGCCTGCCGGGCCTTCATCACCGTGGTCTGGGCGGTAAACTGGCCCGCATCGAAAATCTGGGACCAGCGATAGGAAAACCAGCCGTTGCGCAGAACAAAGGCATGGGCACCGCTGCCGAACTGGCGCGCCACGGCCTCCATGCCATAGGTGCCGCCACCCGGTACGATGGCTACGTGGTCGGCAGCATAGACCTCTTTCAGCATGGCCGAAATATCGGTCATCACGCCCTGAAATGTCTTGGACATATGGTTCAGCGACCGGTCGGTGAAAACGACCGAAAACTCCATCAACCCGTCCGGGTCCACTCCACGCGCTGCACCGTCCATCGCCATTCTCCTCGATTGTTGCCCCACAGCTAAGGCGCAGGCGACCCGAAATCAAAGCCTATCTGGGCATACCAAGGGCATTGTCGCAATTCTGCGTTTCCGATCGGCGTCAAAGCGACCTCACAATGGCCCGGGACGGCGCTCTTCGGACAAAAGCACATTGGCCTCGACATTGCCGACACCGGGCAGGGTCATCAGCCGGCGGCGCAGCACGCGCTCGAAATCCGCCAGATCGCGCGCCACCACGCGCAGGCGGTAGTCATACAGCCCCAGCACATGATCAACCGTCTGCACCTCGGGGACCGCCCCCACCGCACGTTCGAAATCCTCCAGGCTGACGCGGCCCTTGGTGGCCAGCTTCACCCCCAAAAACACTGTCACCCCGAACCCGGCCTTGGCAGCATCCAGCTGCAACCGGCGCCCCGCGATCACGCCAGCCTCCTGCAACCGCTTGATCCGGCGCCAGGTGGCAGGCTGGCTCAGCCCCAGCTTGGTGGCCAGCTGCGTGGTAGATTGATCGGCATTCACGCTCAGCGCGCGCAGGATCATGCGGTCAAGGTCATCCAATGTCATAGCGGAAGGCTTTCGTCGCCCTTGACAGTGGCGACGGTCATCAGCGCCTCGATATCCGCGATATGCGGCAATTCGAGAACCTGTTCACGGTAAATGCGCTGGTAATCTGCCAGATCGCGCGCGATCAGCGACAAGCGCACATCCACGCGCCCCAGAAAGGTCTGGATCTCGATCACCTCCGGCACCTGCCGTGCTGCCGCCAGAAAATCGTCAAAGGCGCGCGATTGCGTCTTGTCGAGCGTGATGCGCAGACTGACAGCCACCGCATAGCCCAGCGCACGCCAGTCAATCACGATCCGGCTGCCCAGCAAAACGCCCGCCGCGCGCAGCTGGTCCAGCCTGCGGGTCACCCGCGCCGGCGTGCTGCTCACAGCCTCCGCCAGATCCGGCACACCGCCGCTAGGGTCAGCCTGCAACAGGCGCAACAAACGGCGATCAAGCTCATCTAACATGAAATCCGCTATATTCGACAAAATTACGCATAACAATCTTCTTATTTCCAAAAATGCTCAAAGAACTGCGCTCACAAAACGGCGGGACGACGCTATAAGCGTTGCAGATTCAACAAAGGAATACGAAAATGCGCGTTTATTACGACCGTGACTGCGATGTGAACCTGATCAAGGACAAGAAAGTCGCCATTCTGGGCTACGGCTCCCAAGGCCATGCGCATGCGCTGAACCTGCGCGACTCTGGCGCCAAAAACCTCGTCGTCGCCCTGCGCGAAGGCTCGCCATCCGCGAAAAAAGCCGAAGGTGAAGGCCTCAAAGTCATGGGCATCGCCGAAGCCGCCGCTTGGTGCGACGTCATCATGTTCACCATGCCCGACGAATTGCAGGCCGAGACCTACAAAAAATACGTCCATGACAACCTCAAAGAAGGTTCCGCCATCGCTTTCGCCCATGGCCTGAACGTGCATTTCGGCCTGATCGAACCCAAAGCCGGCGTTGACGTGATCATGATGGCCCCCAAAGGCCCCGGCCATACCGTGCGCGGCGAATATACCAAAGGCGGCGGCGTGCCTTGCCTTGTGGCTGTCCACCAAGACGCAACCGGCAAAGCCATGGAAATCGGCTTGTCCTATTGCTCGGCCATCGGTGGCGGGCGTTCGGGGATTATTGAGACCAACTTCCGCCAGGAATGTGAAACCGATCTGTTCGGCGAACAGGCCGTGCTGTGTGGCGGTCTGGTCGAATTGATCCGTATGGGCTTTGAAACACTGGTCGAGGCCGGATACGAGCCTGAAATGGCCTATTTCGAATGTCTGCACGAGGTCAAACTGATCGTCGATCTGATCTACGAAGGCGGTATCGCCAACATGAACTATTCGATCTCGAACACCGCCGAATATGGCGAATATGTCTCTGGTCCGCGCATCCTGCCTTACGAGGAAACCAAAAAGCGGATGAAAGAGGTGCTGACCGACATCCAGACCGGCAAATTCGTGCGTGATTTCATGCAGGAAAATTCCGTGGGCCAGCCTTATTTCAAGGCAACCCGCCGGATCAACGACGAGCACCAGATCGAAAAGGTCGGCGAAAAACTGCGCGCGATGATGCCGTGGATTTCCGCAGGCCGCATGGTGGACAAAGACAAGAACTAAACACTTTCGGCGTAAGGTGGGTCAAGACCTACCCTACCCCTGCAAGGCCCGGACACGCTCCGGGCCTTTTTGCCCTTTGGACAGCACCCCATGCCACAGCAGCCCACGCCATTGAACTGGATCTCGATCGCCCTTCTCGGGCTGATCTGGGGGGCGACCTTCATGGTCGTGGCCACCGCCCTCGAAGGCTATGGCCCGCTGACCGTCGCCTGCGCACGCACCACGCTGGGGGCAGGCGCGATGCTGGCGCTGATGGTGGTCCTGCGCCGCCCCTTGCCTGATTTCACGCCGCAGATGCGGGCCTATCTGCTGGCCATCGGCATTTTCAACACCGCGGTACCTTTTGCCTTGCTCAGCTGGGGGCAACAATATGTGCCATCTGCCTTTGCGGGGATTTCCATGGCGGCGCTGCCTTTGTTCGTGCTGCCGCTGGCGCATCTGTTTTCGGATGAAAAGCTGCGCCTGCGCAGCGCGCTGGGGGTCGTGATCGGCTTTTGCGGCGCCGTCGTCCTGATCGGCCCGGGTGTGTTGCGGATCGGGACGGGGTGGGAGCCGTTGGGCCAGTTGGCCTGCCTTGCCGCCGCCATGTCCTATGCGGTGTCCAGCGTCATGACGCGGCGTTGCCCGCCCATCGACCCGATCACGATGACAGCCCTGCTTCTGAGCGTTGGTGCTGCCGCGCTGATCCCCGCGATGCTGATCGTCGAAGGCATCCCCGGCGCGGCCGCCCCCCGCCCGATGCTTGCGATTGTCTTTCTGGGCGTGATACCCACGGCGCTTGCCGCGGTTTTGCGCGTGGCGACGATCCGCAGCGCGGGGGCGGTCTTCATGACCTTGGTGAATTATCAGGTACCAGTCTGGTCGATGCTGTTCGGCGTGCTGGTTCTGAACGAGGTCCTGCCATTGCGGTTCTTTGCCGCCCTTGCCCTGATCCTGCTGGGCCTGGCGATCAGCCAATGGGCGGGGCTGAAGCGGCTGTTCGCCGCTGCAAGAGCCTCCAGCGGGGATACTTAGGTCAAATCGCGCTTCGCACGAATTGACCGGAGCGGAAGATGGGCAGGATCAGGACGCTGCCGCAACCTCGGCTATGATCTGGTCCACGACCTGTGCAAGAAGCGTGTCATCCTCGCATTCAGCCATCACGCGGATCAGCGGTTCGGTGCCGGATTTGCGGATCAGCAGCCGGCCTTTGCCGTTCAGCTTGATTTCGGCATCCGCAATCGAGGCCGCGACACGCTTGGTCGCCAGAGGATCGGTGCCAGCGGTGAAGCGTACGTTTTTCAGCATCTGCGGCACGGTGTCGAAATTGCGCGCAAGCACGCTCGCCTTATGCCCCGTGTCGATCATCGCGGCCAGAAATTGCAAACCGGCCAGCAAACCGTCGCCGGTGGTCGCGTAATCGGTCATCACGATATGGCCCGATTGTTCGCCGCCAAGGTTGAACCCGCCTGCGCGCATCGCCTCGACCACATAGCGGTCACCTACGGCGGTGCGTTTGAGATGCAACCCCTTGGCCCCAAGGAACCGTTCCAACCCCAGATTGGACATGACCGTCGCGACCAGAGTGTCACCCTGTAACCGCCCCACTGCGGCCCAGCGCGCAGCCATCAGCGCCATGATCTGGTCACCATCGGCCACGGCACCAGTTTCATCAAGGATCATCACACGGTCGGCGTCGCCATCCAGACAGATGCCCACATCGGCGCCTGTGTCGCGGATCACCTGTGCGGCGCGTTCGGGATGGGTCGAACCGCAACCGTCGTTGATGTTGAACCCGTCAGGGTCCACGCCGACCTTGATGACGGTGGCGCCCAGTTCCCACAACACCTCGGGGGCGACCTTGTAGGCCGCACCATTGGCGCAATCCACCACGACTTTCAGACCGTCGAGCCGCATACCTGCGGGAAAGGTCGCTTTCAGCCGTTCGGCATAGCGGAACCGCCCGTCGTCGATCCGCTTGGCCCGCCCGATATTGGCGGCCTTCGCAGGCTCCACGTCTGACGCGATCAGCGCCTCGATCTGTTCCTCGGCGGCATCGGACAGTTTGAAGCCGTCAGGGCCAAAAAACTTGATCCCGTTGTCGTGATGCGGATTGTGGCTGGCGGAAATCATGATGCCGACATCGGCACGCATCGAGGTGGTCAGCAACCCCACCGCCGGCGTCGGAACCGGCCCCAAAAGCAGCACATTCATGCCGGTGCTGGTCAGCCCCGCCGTCAGCGCGTTTTCGAACATATAGCCTGACAGCCGCGTATCCTTGCCGATCACCACACGGTGGCCGTTCGATCCGTCATTGCGAAAATACCGCCCTGCCGCCGCCCCGATCCGCAGCGCCATATCGGCGGTCATCGGATATATATTCGCCGTGCCGCGCACCCCGTCGGTGCCAAAGAACTTGCGTGTCATCTGCTGTCTGTCCCGTTGATCGCCGACCAGAGTGCCAGCGCCTGTTTTGTAGCAAAGGTATCATGCACCCGCAGGATCTGCACCCCCTGCGATAGGCCATGCAGCGCCACTGCGACAGAACCCGCCATGCGGTCCTTGGCATCCTGTCCGCCGCCGATAGTGCCGATGAACCGCTTGCGCGAGGCCCCCAGCAGGATCGGGCAGCCAAGAGCATGGAACAGCGACACATTCCGCAGCAGGGTCAGGTTGTGATCCTGCGTTTTGCCAAAACCGATGCCAGGGTCAATGATGATCGCGCTGCGCGCGATGCCCGCCGCCTCGGCCTGCGCGATACGGGCGGCCAGAAAATCATAGACGTCCAGCAGGACATCGTCATAGCGCGGGTCGTTTTGCATTGTGGCGGGATCGCCCTGCGCATGCATCAGGCAGACAGGCAGACCCGCATCCGCCGTGACCTGCGCCAAGGCGGGATCATGGCTGAAGGCGGCGACATCGTTGACCAGACTGGCGCCCGCCGCGATGGCGGCTTTTGCCACATCAGCCTTGCGCGTGTCGATCGAGATGGCGATTGCGGATTGCGCCCTGATCGCGGCGATGACCGGGACGGTGCGGCTGATTTCGGCGGCATTGGCGACGGTCACGGCACCGGGCCGCGTGCTTTCGCCGCCGATGTCGATGATCTCGGCCCCCTCTGCCTGCATCGCCAAGGCGCGGGCCGTGGCGCTGACCAGATCAGCGTGATCGCCGCCATCAGAAAAACTGTCCGGCGTCACGTTCAGGATGCCCATGATGCGCGGCCGGTCCATCGCCAGCCCCGCAACAGGCGCGCGCGGCGCGGTCAGATGGGCAAGAATTGTTGCGGGGACATCGCGCGCGGGAATGACGTGCGATGGCTGGCCCCGTTCCAAAACTGCGACATCGCGAAACAGGCAAGCACCCCCCGCCAGTGGCAGCGTGTCACTGGCAGGTTCCGCCACCACAAGGGGCCGGTAATAAAGCGTCATGCCAAGACCGCCTGATCGACCGGCAGTACACGCAGGGCAATATCGGTGACAGGGGCGGCATGACCGACAAACACCAGTTCTGCCGCCTGCATCTGGCCTGCGAACCACGCGATCAGCGCCGCTGCATCCGCAGGGCTGGCAGACGGGCCATCCACCGCATCCAGCACGATCTTGGACGGCGCCCAGACGCTGACCTGTCCGTTCTTCATCGCCCAGTCGAGCTCGGTGCGGGTCTGCACCACAACGCAGCGCGCATCGCGCACGGCCAGCCGCCACGCATTTTGTTCGATGGCCAACAGGTCGATCCGGCGCTGTGCCAGCCGGTTGGGGACTTGTGGCGCACTTGTCTCGCCCGCACCGACGCAGATGATCACGGGGGCCGGCATCGCGGCAAGCTGATCAATCCACCCCCCCAACAGCGGCGAGGCGATGGCCGCGTTCGACAGGAACACGACGCGCGGATGCGGCACGGGGATATGGGCCTGCCCGCCGGGGGTCTGGCCATCGCGGGCGCGCACGATCTCGACACCCAAGGCAAAGGGGCCGCGATCCAGCTTTTCGATGCGCACGAAGACCCGATGCGCCTGCGGTTCCAGCAGAATCCTATCCGCGACACGCGCGGCAAGGGTTTCCAACAGGTTCAGGCGTTCGGCGTGCAGTTCGATCCCGATCGCTTCGGTCACGCGGTCATAAGACAAGATGCGGTCAACGTCATCGTCTATCGGGCCGGACAGGCGCGGCACCTCGACCACCACGTTAAAGCGTACGCGCTGCAATGTGCCGCGTTCCTGCTGGAACGCCCCGATTTCCACGCTGACAATATAGTCGCGCAAGGAAATCCGGTCGCAGGGGGTGGTCGTACTCGCCTCGGCCCGTTCGCTGGGATGGGCAAAGGCAAGGCGGATGTCATCTGTCATCAGGTCGTCCAGTCAACTGGCGGCGTTACCCCCAGCGATACCGCGCCCCCGCCCGCAGGACAAGGACAGCCGCGACAGCGCGGCCACCGGTTGCGACCTCAGTTCGCGGCAGTGCGAACAGGTTCGCGGTAGAAATGATGCGCGCCGATCGTGGTCGTGCGCGTGAAACTGCGCGACCAGGACGGGTTGACGGCGCGGGTATGGAAATGCGTCGCACCCCCCGTCAGGTCACGCGGCATGCCAGCAAGCAGGACAGAGGCAATCTTGCCCACACGTTCCCAAGCGACTTGCTCGTTGATCACCTCAGGATTGCCGTCGCAATTATAGCTGAACTGGCAGGCGTATTTGCGCCCGGTGCCCTGTTTGACCACACCGCACAAAGATTGCGGGTAAGCGGCACTTTCGACGCGGTTCAAAATCACCTCGCCAACGGCGAATTGACCGCGCACGGATTCGCCACGCGCCTCGAAATACAGCGCCTCGGCCAGACATTCCCATTGCGCATCACCAGAAGCGACGGGCAGGCTGTCAAGAAAATCGGTATCATAAATCACGACGGGTGCCGTCGGAATGCCGCGTTCGCTGGCGGGGGGCAGGCTGGTCAATTGCGCCATGCGCGCTTCGGACAGCACGGAAAGCGCGGACCGCTCCTCTCCCAGAAGACCGGCCAGTCGGCTGGCCATGTCGGTATCAGCACTGTCGGTATCAGCACTGGCGTAAACGCCACCGAAGGCAAGTTGTGCGACCACAAAAGCGGCCGCGATTTTCTTCAAAGGCGTCATTCTTCAAACCAAAGAAACCACGCGGTCAGCCCCGCGGAAGCAGCGCCGTGGTTAGGGCAATACAGACCGAACGTCTACCCCTAGTGGCCATAGCGGCGGAACAACGCCGTTATCGCGTGAAAATATGATAAAATCGCACCACATGATGCCCGTCGCGGAAAACGCCCCACTATATCTAGTGACTCACGCTTTGGTGATTTTGTCCTTCAGGGCCAGTTGCGCCGCCATCAGCCGCGCCCCCGGCACCCGGAACGGCGAACAGGAGACATAGTCGAACTTGTGGTCACGACAGAACGCGATGGCGCTGCGGCTGCCGCCATGTTCGCCGCAAATCGACAGCACGACATCGGGCCGGCCACGCCGCCCGCGTTCGGCACCCATCGCCACCAATTCGCCCACACCTTCGATGTCGAGCGTGTGAAACGGGTCTTCGGCATAGACGCCTTGCTGCACGTAGGTGGACATGAACCGCCCCGCATCGTCGCGCGACAGCCCATAGGTCATCTGCGTCAGGTCATTGGTGCCAAAAGACAAAAATTCGGCATGGGCGGCAATATCCTGCGCGCGCAGGGCCGCACGCGGGGTTTCGACCATCACGCCCAGCCGGTAATTCAACGTCGCGCGCGCCCGTCCGGCCACCAGATTGGCGACGCTTTCGATGCGGGATTTCATCAGCTCGACTTCGCGCATGGCGGATACCAGCGGGATCATGATATCGACGGCAGGCGCGATGCCCTTGGCGCCGACGGCCACCATCGCCTCGAAAATCGCCTGCGCCTGCATGTCGTAAATCTCGGGGATGGCGATTCCCAGCCGCACGCCGCGCATCCCCAACATCGGGTTATATTCGCTCAGGGCGGCCACCCGTTCGGCAACTTCGGGCAAAGGCAGCGCCAGTTGTTCGGCCAGATCGCGCATTCCGGCCTTGTCGGATGGCAGGAATTCATGCAGCGGCGGGTCGAACAGGCGCACGCAGACGCTGCGCCCTTCCATGATGCTGAACAATTCGGCGAAATCCGCGCGCTGCATTGGCAGCAGACGGTCGAGCACGGCGCGCCGGTCTTTGCTGCTTTCGGCAAAAATCATCTCGCGCATCACACCCAGACGGTCGCCTTCGAAAAACATATGTTCGGTGCGGCACAGCCCGATGCCTTCGGCGGCGAAATTGCGCGCGGTCTGCGCATCGGCGGGCGTGTCGGCATTGGCGCGCACGCCGATATCACGGAACGTGTCGGCCCATTCCAGCAGGGTCTGGAACGCACCATCGAGCGACGCCTCTAGCATCGGCGGCGCACCGGCCAGCACCTGCCCCGTGGTGCCATCGACGGTTATGATGTCACCGGCGGCAAAGGTCCGCCCGTCGGGGGCGACAACGCGGCCCGACTTGCGGTCGATCAGCAGGTCAGACGCCCCCACGACACAAGGCACGCCCAGCCCCCGCCCGATCACGGCAGCATGGCTGGTGATGCCACCGCGCATCGTCAGCACGGCGGATGCGGCATGCATCCCGCGGATATCCTCGGGCGTGGTTTCGCGGCGGACCAGCACACACGCCTCGCCCCGCGCGGCACTGGCCTGCGCCTCGTTCGCGGTCAGCACGATCCGGCCGCTGGCCGCACCGGGGCTGGCGGCGATCCCTGTCACCAGCACGTTGCGCGGCGCGCTAGGGTCCACCTGCCGGTGCAGCAGTTCCGACAAGGCGACGGGTTCGACGCGCAACACCGCATCCTGCCGGGTGATGACGCCGTCTTCGGCCAAGGCCACGGCGATCCGCACCGAGGCCCGCGACGACCGCTGCACGCGCACGGCATCAAGGATATAAAGCTTGCCCGCGTCGATGGTGAATTTCACCTGCATTTCCTCGCGCAGATGCTGGCGGCACAGCGCGCCACAATCAAGCAGCTGCGCAAAAGTCTGCGGGCAGCGGTCCTGCAAGGATGCGCCACGCGGATCACGGGTCAGATAGAGCGCGCCTTCGGCATCGGTCTTGTCCATCTGCGGCACGTTCTGCGCGACATAGCGGCCGGTGATCCGCGGCGCGCCTGTCGTGCTATCGACGAATTGCACGGTGCCGGTGCCACATTCGCCCTGCCCCAGCCCCAGCGCCATGGCCTGCACCACCAAACCCAGCCCCGCATCGACGGGCGCGCCCTTGGCCTGGCGCAAAAACCGCGCAGAGGTGCCATCCCAGGCACGTGCCATGGACCGCAACACCTCGGCCAGTTGGACGGCGGGGTCTTGCGGGAAAGGCTCATCCGTTTCGGCCTCATAGGCGGCCAGCATCACGCGCAAGGCGCTGGCATCAGCGATATCGGGCAGGTGGAATTCGTCAGGGTCCAGCCGCGCCACATGCACCGCGTAGGACTGCACGAAACGCAGGTAAAGCCGCGCCGCCGCCGCCTCGCCCATGGCCTGCGCCATGCTGGCAAAACGCACGTCATTCATGCCCACATTCAGGATTGCGGATGGCCCGCCCCAATCGGCGCTCTCGCTGGATGGGCGCACGGACAAAAGCGGCTGCGGGTCAAACGGCGCCATCAAGGCCGCCATATCGGGCAGATTGCCAAGCGCTGCATCGCGCACCGCATCAAAGGACAAGGCCACGGTGACAGGCACCGGCATCGCGAGCCGGATCAGCCGTTGGAGGCATTTTGCGCGACCGCCATGGGCCGCGACCGAGACCGGCGCGGTCGGCGTGATCAGCGTCACGCGGTCCTGTTTGATCTGTTGCTGCACTGCGGCACCGCCTTATTGCGTAGGCGCAGCATAGAACAGGAAATGGCCATGCGTAAAGCCAAGTTGACAGCCAAGGTGTCTAGCCTTCAATTTTTGTCAGATCAGCCACGGACAGACAGATTTTCCTGATCCGTGACAACAGGTTAAGCCTGTTGCGGCGGATCACCTGCCGGTCGTCGTTGACCTGTACAGCGGTGAAAAATGCATCAATCGGGCCACGAAGTGCCGCCATAGCGGTCATCGCAGTGCTGAAATCTTCGTCTTTCATCGCCGGCGCGATCTTTGCATCTGCAGCATCGAGCGCGGCAAACAGCGCCTTTTCGGCGTTGTCTTCGGCGAATTTCAGGTCCGCGCCATAGGAATATTCGACGCCGTCCTTGTCCTCGGCCTGCGTCAGGATGTTATTGGCGCGCTTGAACCCCTGAATCAGGTTTTCACCGTCATCGGTGGCGAGCGTCTCCGCCAGCGCGCGGGCGCGTTTGACGAGCAGGGTTAGGTCGTCGTTCCCCGGCATGGCGATGCAGGCGTCGATGATGTCGTGGCGGATGCCTTGGTCCTTGAGATAGACCTTGAGGCGGTCGTGGAAGAAGGCGAGGAGGTCGGCATTGGCCGCCTCTGCAACATTAACAATGCGAGGAATATATCTTTCCAAGACTTCCTCAAATGGTCGGCCAGCAAGTCCAACTTCATCGAAGACCGCATTAAGCTGGCTCTCGTCGGACACGAAACCAATGCGAGTTAGCGTCGCGAATGCTGCCTCTCGTTCTTTACCCGTCTTTGCGGCGTTTGCCTCCACCGGCGTGACAACAGTCAGCAAACCGAAGAAGTTTTTTAACTGAACACGAAGTGCATTCTCGACAGCAATTCTTATCACACCCAAACTGGCGCGCCTAAGCGCAAACGGATCTTTAGAACCAGTAGGTTTCTCATGTATCCCCCAGAACCCTGTCAGCGTGTCGATCTTGTCGGCCAGCGCCACGGCCACCGATACGGGTGCGGTCGGCACAGCATCCGACGGACCCAGCGGCGAATAATGGTCTTGGCAGGCGGCCGCCACCGCCGGATTCAATCCGGCGGCTGTCGCATAATAGCGGCCCATCAGCCCCTGCAATTCAGGAAATTCCCCGACCATTTCTGATTGCAGATCAGCCTTGGCGACCTTGGCTGCCTGTTCGGCCAGATCGGGGTCAGCGCCCACATGCGGTGCGATTTCACGCGCCAGTGCTGCGATCCGCGCGATGCGGTCGGCCTGTGATCCCAGCTTGTTGTGGAAGGTCACATTGGCCAGCCCCGCGCCCATGCCTTCAAGCCCACCGGCCTTGACCGTGCGCAGGTCGTTTTCCCAAAAGAATTTCGCATCCGACAGCCGCGCCGCCAGCACCTTTTGATTGCCCGCCAGAATGGTCGCACCATGATCGGCGGTGGCCATGTTGGCCACGGTCACAAAGCGTTCGATCCGGCCTGTCTTGGGATTGCGGACCGAAAAGAATTTCTGGTGTTCCTTCATCGAAGTTTGCAGCACCTCGGGCGGCAGGCCCAGAAAGGCATCGTCAATCCGGCCCAGCAGCACGACAGGCCATTCGACCAGCCCTGCCACCTCGGCCAGCAACCCGCGATCCTCGACCAGTTCCAGACCCGATGCAAAGGCCTGCTGGGTCGCGTCGTTCCAGATCACCTCGGCGCGTTCGTCGGCGCGCAGGATCACATGGGCGCGTTTCAGTTTCGCCTCATAATCGTCAAAGCCGTTCACGGTGAAGGCATCAGGCGACAGGAACCGGTGGCCGCGCGTGCTGCGCCCTGCGGTGATCGCGTCGATGGTCAGCGGCACAACCTCGGCGCCTGCTTCATCCGACAACAGGCAGATGATGGATTGCAGCGGGCGCACCCATTTCAGCGCGCCTGTGCCCCAGCGCATGGATTTGGGCCACGGGAAATTGCGCACGGTGGCGTCCAGCACTTCGGCGATGATGTCGGCGGCCTTGCGCCCCGGCTTTTCGATCACGGCGAAATAGGTCTGGCCTTTCTTGTCGTCGCGGATTTCCAGCGCCTCGCGGGTTATCCCCGCGCCACGCAGAAACCCGTCGATGGCGGCATCGGGCGCGCCGACCTTGGGGCCTTTGCGTTCTTCGCGCACAGCGCGGCTTTCGCCCGTCAGCCCGTCAATCGCCAGCGTCAACCGGCGCGGCGTGGCGAATGCGGCAGCACCGGCATAGGTCAGCCCCGCCTCGACCAGACCGTCCGTGACCAGCTTGCGCAGATCATCGGCGGCACGCGCCTGCATCCGGGCCGGAATTTCCTCGGAAAAAAGTTCAATCAGAAGATCAGGCATTATTGCAGGCTTTCGGGGGCTGGGGGGCAGGTGTCAGGGGCGGGATAGCGGTTGAACACGGCTTCGCCGCAGGCGTTGATCTCGTGCCAGATATAGGCCCGCCCGTCAGGGTAAACCGCGATAACGCGGTCGATACCATATTGCAGATTGGCGGTCCCAAGATAGGCGGTGGCCAGCCCACCCTGCAGGTCCGCGCCGATCTGGCGGGCGTCGAAACAGTCAAACCAGCGCGGCGCGATGCGCGGTTCGGCAAAGGGCAAGGGGACAGCTGTCGCCAATGTCGCCGTGTCGATGTCCGTGCTCAGGCAGGCGCGATACCGCAGCGGGCTGGACACCGCGTCAATGCCAGTGAAATCGCTGAATGGCAGGGTGATTGGCACGCTGCTATCGGTTGCGGTCAGGGTAATGTCGCCTTGGGCGGCAACAACATCTTCGTAATAGGCATAGACCTGCAGGTAATACATCGCCCCACCAAACACGGCGGCCACCACCAACATCCCCACGATCAATATGCGGGCCATCAGGCGCTGGCCCCCGCAGCTTCGGTCTGCATGAAAGCATCCGCGCAGGCCTTGGCCAGCGCGCGCACCCGCCCGATATAGGCCTGCCGTTCGGTGACGGAAATCACGCCGCGCGCGTCCAGCAGGTTGAACAGATGGCTGGCCTTGATGCACTGGTCATAGGCGGGGTGGGCCATGATGATGGCCATGTCCTTTTTGGGGTCATGCGCGGGGGTGGACAGGATGCGGTGGCATTCAGCCTCGGCATCCTTGAAATGCTGCAGCAGCATGTCGGTGTCGGCCACATCGAAGTTCCAGCGCGCATATTCCTGTTCGGTCTGGCGAAAGATGTCGCCATAGCGCAGCGCAATAGGCGCGTCAGGATCGTTGAACGGCATGTCCATCACATGATCCACGCCCAGCACATACATCGCCAGCCGTTCCAGCCCATAGGTCAATTCGCCCGAGACGGGACGGCAATCATGCCCGCCGACCTGTTGAAAATAGGTGAACTGGCTGACTTCCATCCCGTCGCACCAAACCTCCCAGCCCAGCCCCCAAGCGCCAAGCGTCGGGCTTTCCCAATCATCCTCGACAAACCGGATGTCGTGCAGATGCGCGTCAATCCCGATGGCGGCCAGTGAGCCCAGATAAAGCTCCTGCAAATCCGGCGGGCTGGGTTTGATCAGCACCTGATATTGGTAATAATGCTGCAACCGGTTGGGGTTTTCACCATAGCGCCCGTCGGTCGGGCGGCGGGACGGTTGCACATAAGCGGCAGCCCAGGGTTTGGACCCCAGCGCGCGCAGGGTCGTGGCGGGGTGAAAGGTGCCTGCACCGACTTCGATGTCATAGGGTTGCAGGATCGCACAGCCCTTGGCCGCCCAATAGGACTGTAGCCGCAGGATGATTTCCTGAAAACTGCGCGGTTTGTCGGACATGGGCACCCTCGTTTGCATCTTGGGCGTCACATAGGCCCCGCTGCGGCAAGGGTCAATCAGTTGCGCCAGAAGCGGACCGAGATGATGGTCAGCACGACCATCACTTCGAGCCTGCCGATGAACATCGCGATCGCCAATATCCATTTGGCGGGATCGTTGATATTTGCGAAATTGCCCGCCGGTCCAATCTCTGACCCAAGGCCGGGGCCGATATTGGCAATCGCCGTCGCCGCCCCTGACAGCGAGGTGATAAAATCCAGCCCGGTCAGCCCCAGCAGCACCGTGATGATCCCCAAAAGCGACACGAAGGCCACGAAAAAGGCGATGACCGAATTGATGACATCATCCCCGATCGGGCGGCCTTCGAACCGCGGGGCGAAAACGCCATGCGGGCTGTGGATCTGGCGGACCTGGCTTTTGATCGCAGCAAACAGGATCTGGTAGCGGAACACCTTGACCGAACAGGCGGTGGACCCGGCACAGCCACCGATCAGCCCGATGAAGAAAAAGGCGACGACAGGAAACGTGCCCCATGTCATGTAATCCGCGCTGGCATAGCCGGTGCCGGACATGATCGACACGATATTGAACATCGCCTCGCGAAAGGCCAGCTCGGTCCAAGCGCCTTCGCGCGCCCAAAGCCAGGCCGTCATCAACATGATGAACAAGCCCAGCAGGGCAAAGAAAACCCTGATCTGGCTGTCGCGCCACAATGGCACGGCCGTGCCGGCCAATAATTGTACATAGCGCACAAAGGGCAATGCCGCGAGGATCATGAACACCACTGCGGTGTAATGGATGCCCGCGTTGAACGCGCCAAAGGAAGTGTCGGTTGTCGCCATGCCACCCGTCGAAACCGTCGTCAGCGCATGCACGAACGCATCGAAAGGCGTCATGCCCAAGGCTGCATAGATCAGACCGCAGGCCATTGTCAGCACCAGATAGATCACCGAAATCTGGCTTGCGATCTGGCCTGCACGCGGCAGGATTTTTCCCATGGTTTCAAAAGCTTCTGAACGGAAAATCTGCATCCCGCCGACCCGCAATTCGGGCAGGAACACCATCGCAACCACAATAATCCCGATCCCGCCCAGCCATTGCAGCAGCCCGCGCCACAACAGTAAGCCAGCAGGCAAAGTTTCGAGCTGGGTAAAGGTCGTGGCTCCGGTCGTTGTCAGCGCGGACATGGCCTCGAAAAAGGCATCGGTCAGGGATGCCTCGGTCGCCCCCAGAATGAACGGGATCGCCCCGAACAATGGCAAGGTCAGCCAGACAAGCGAGGTCAGCAGAAACGTCTGGCGCAGGCTTAGCCCCGCCGTCACGCCATTGGCGCAGGCCAGCGCCAGCAAGCCCCCCGTCAGGATCGTCACGATCGCGCTTTCAAAAAAGACGAACCAATGCCGGTCACCTGCCAGCAGGTCGGCCGCCAGCGGCACCAGCATCGTCACCCCGAGCGAGGCAATCAACAGGCCGATCACATATCCAACAGGGCGCAGATCAAACATGCCGCAGCGTTGGACCGCGCCTGCGCCGCTGTCAAGAACGGGCGCCATTGAAACCCGCAAGGCGCGGGTTAATTGGCACGCATGTTTACACCAACCTACACCGACGCTGTAACGCGTCTTGCCGCTTTCACCCCGCATGCGGGCCGCGATTACGCGGCAATGCGCAACCATGATGACATCGCCCATGTGTCGGCGCTGTCGCCCTATATTCGCCACCGGATCATCACCGAAGCAGATGTGCTGCGCGCCGTGCTGGCCCGCCACAGCCCGCAAGCGGCCGAAAAATTTGTGCAAGAGGTGTTCTGGCGCACCTATTGGAAAGGCTGGCTGGAACTGCGCCCCACCGTCTGGGCCAACTACCAGCGCGATCTGGCCGCGGCTATGAACCAGATCCAGACACAGGCGGGCCTGCGCGCGCAATGGGAAACCGCCTGTCTGGGGCAGACCGGGATCGACGGTTTTGACCATTGGGCGCGGCAATTGGCAGATACTGGCTATCTGCACAATCACGCGCGGATGTGGTTCGCATCAATCTGGATTCATACGCTGAAACTACCCTGGGTGTTGGGCGCGGATTTCTTTTTGCGGCATTTGCTGGACGGTGATGCAGCGTCCAACACGCTGTCATGGCGCTGGGTCGGCGGCATCCAGACGCAGGGCAAAGCCTATCTGGCGCAGCCCGACAATATCGCCAAATACACGCAAGGCCGGTTCCGGCCCGAGGGGCTGGCACAGGTTGCCGCCGCCCTGCCCTGCCCGCCGCATCCCGACCGCGGGCCAATGCCTGTCAGCGCCATCATCGACCCGGCCAAACCCACCGGATTGATCGTGACCGAGGATGATTTGTCGCCCGGCTGGTTGCTGGACAAGGTTGCGCCGGTTGCCACCGCCTTTGTACAAACAACCGACCGGCGCAGCCCGTTGCAGGTGGCCCCGATGGTGACCGATTTCGTCGCAGGCGCGATGCGCGATTGTCACACAAGGTTTGCGGACAGGTTGGGCCGCATCAGCGTGATCAGCGCCGATGCCCTGCCCGATTGGCGCAAGGCCGAAGGATTGGATCAGGTGGTGATGGCCCATCCCCCTGCCGGCCCGACCGCCGATGCCCTGCGCCATGTTGATGCGCTGCGGGTGCTGCGCGCTTATGATCTGGACGCGTGGCCGCATGCCACGCATGGTTTCTTCCGGTTCAAGGATGCGATCCCCAAACTGTTGGGCGGGATCAAGGGGTTGGCGGTGCTGTGACCGCAGCGCGCTGCGGTCGCCTCTGGCGGGGATTGCATAAAATCGCGCATCGCGCGAATTGACGAGCTGGAAAGATGATGCAGGCTTGATATCAACACGCGCGCTTGGTAAACTAAACATATCAGTTTAGTATATGGGTGCAAGATGGCGATATCTGTGACGATCAATGGCACGGCGCACAGCGTCGATCTGCCGGATAATGTGCCGCTGCTGTGGGTGCTGCGCGACGCAATCGGGCTGACCGGCACCAAATTTGGCTGTGGTATCGCCGCCTGTGGGGCCTGCACCGTGCAGATCGACGGTGTGGCGGTACGGTCCTGTCAGGTGGCGCTCGCCGATGTCTGGGGCGAGGTCACGACGATCGAGGGGCTGGGCCAGCCCGACAATCTGGCGGTGATCCAGCAGGCCTGGATCGACCATCAGGTCGCGCAATGCGGGTATTGCCAGTCGGGCCAGATCATGAACGCCGCCGCCCTGCTGGCCGAGACCCCCACCCCCACGGATGACGATATCGACGCCGCCATGCAGGGCAACCTGTGCCGCTGCGGAACCTACCCGCGCATCCGTGCCGCAATCAAGGACGCGGCGCAGCGTCTGACAGAGGTGTAATCATGGCCAGTCTCCGCAAAATCGCCCGCCGGACGTTCTTGATCGGCTCTGCCGCTATCGCGGGCGGTGTCGCCTTTGGTGTTTATCAGCTTCGCAAGGATGCCCCTAACCCATTGGTCGCAGGCGCAGGCGAGGCGGTGCTGACGCCTTTTGTGCTGCTCAATCAGGACGGCGTGACCGTCATCGCGCCGCGCGCCGAAATGGGCCAAGGTGTGCAGACCACGCTGGCGGCCCTTGTCGCCGAAGAAATGGATGTCGCCTGGGAGGATATCACCGTTCTGCACGGCCCGCCCGCGCAGGCCTATTACAATCAGGCGCTGTTGGGCCTTGCCCTGCCGTTTCGCCATTATGCCGACACCGATTTCCGCCACAGCCTGCGGCAGGGGATCGGGCAGATCGGCAAGTTGCTGCATCTGCAGGTGACGGGGGGATCGACCTCGATCAAGGACGGGTATGAACGGATGCGCCATGCCGGTGCCAGCGCGCGCGAGGCGTTGAAACTGGCGGCGGCGGCGCAATTGGGCGTCGCAGCCAGCGACCTGCGCACCCAGGACAGCCATGTCATCGCCCCCGACGGCACCCGCATCGCCTATACCGCGCTGGCCGAGGCGGTGCGTGACATTGACCTGCCTGATGTGGAATTGCGGCCCCGATCGGAATGGAAATACCTCGGCAAATCCATGCCGCGCGTCGATATGCGCGCCAAGGCGACAGGCACCGCGCAATTCGCGGGCGATGTGCAGTTGGAGGGGATGCAATTCGCCACCGTGCGCATCAACCCCAAGCGGGCGGGCATGGTATCATATGACGACACTGTGGCGCGCACGATGGATGGCGTCGCCACGGTGATCGACCTTGGCGATGGCATCGCTGTCGTGGCGTCGAACACATGGTTGGCCATGCAGGCAGCTCAGGCAGTGGATATCGTCTGGCAAGACGCGGCCTATCCGGCCGATACTGCGGGCATGATGGCCGCGATTGCCGCAGCCTTTGAGACCGAGCCGAACAGCACCGTGCGTGACGATGGTGATGTAAATGCCGCGATTGAAGGCACTGAAATCGTCGCAGAATATACCGTGCCTTTCCTTGCCCATGCCACGATGGAACCGATGAACGCCACAGCCCTGTTCACTGGCGACAGGTTGGAGATCTGGACAGGCAACCAAGCCCCGGTGATCACGCGCGACAAATGCGCAGCGGTCGCAGGGATCGCCCCCGAGGCTGTCACCGTGCATACGACGCTGATGGGCGGCGGTTTCGGGCGGCGCGCCGAGACGGATTATTCGGTGCAGGCGGCCCGCATTGCCACAGCCCTGCCCGGCACGCCGATCCGCATGACATGGACCCGTGAAGAGGACATGCGCCACGATTTCTATCGCCCCGCTGCCATGGCACGGTTTCGCGGTGTGGTCGCGGATGGCGCGGCGCAATTGATCGACGGCCAGATCGCAGCACCTTCGGTGTTTCAGCAATCCAGCTTTCGCCAGATGGGGCAGGTTCCCCCCGGCCCTGACCGCGCCCATGTCGAAGGGGCAGCAGACCAACCCTACGGCGTGCCGCATTTCCGCATCTCAGGCCATCTGGCCGATCTGGCCGTGCCGGTCGGGTTCTGGCGGTCGGTGGCGGCGTCGTTCAACGGGTTCTTTCTGGATACCTTCGTCGACGAGATGGCCCATGCCGCAGGCACTGATCCATTGCAATTCCGGCTGGCACTGGCGGAACGTGAACATGCGCCATCTGCCGGCGTGATCCGTGCCGTGGGTGAAATGTGCGGCTGGACGGGCGAAACACCTGCCAATATCGGGCGCGGCGTGGCGTTTTGTCATTCCTTCGGGACCGCCACCGCACAGGTGGTCGAGGTCGAGGATACCGGGCGCGGCATCCGCATTAACCATTGCTGGATCGCCTGCGACCCAGGCATCGCATTGGACCCTGCGATTATCGAGGCGCAGATGATTTCAGGCGCGATCTATGGTCTGTCGGCCGCCATGCAGGAAGAGGTGACCTTCACCGAAGGCGCCGCCGATCAGGGCAATTTCACCGATTACGATGCGCTTCGGATGCATACGGCGCCGCGTTTCGATGTGCGTATTATGGAAACCAGCGCACATCTGGGCGGCATCGGTGAACCCGGCACACCGCCTGCGATGCCGGCACTTGGCAATGCTTTGTTCGATCTGACAGGCGTGCGCGCGCGGGAATTACCGCTGATCAAGACCTTTGATCTGATCCTTTAGGGGTCAGATCGCCAACCAATCGCGATAGTCGCTGACCAGCAGGTGGGTGGGGGCGACATCTTCCTCGATCTGCGCAAAACGGCCGATCGGCTCGCGGAAGATGTTGTCCGTCTCATCGTCGTTGACGGTCGACACCTCGCCGATCAGCACATCGCCCCCCTCGCCCCAAAAGGCGTGCCAGTCACCGGGCATCAATGTCACGCTTTCACCGGGGGCAAGGCGCAGCTTGTCTCCAGGGGCGAAAGCCCGCGTGATCCCGTCGCACCTGACCACGCCACCGACCGTTTCGTCGAACGCGCCGTCAGGGTCTGAGCCGTAAAGTTCCACCACCAGCGTCGCACCGCCACGGTTGATGATATCCTCGGCCTTGATGACATGGGTATGCATCGGCGACAGCTGGTCCTGTTTGGAAATCAACAGCTTTTCCGCATAACACATGCCGCCGCCGCGCCGCAGGTCGGCCAGCCGCCCATTGCGCAGGGTAAACAGGAACAGCCCCATTTGATCGTAACGCCCTGCGCCGTAATCGGTGATGTCCCAGCCGCAGCGCGCGTCAATGACAGCGCGGGCATCGCTGGCGCGGGCTTTGAACTGGTCGGGTGACCAATAGGCCCAAGGCGGCAGCGCAAAGCCGTGCGACCGGATCATCTGGTCGGCCTCGGCCATGATCGCATTGATGCGTGACCGTTTCATACAGGCAGGGTCATGCGTCATGATACCTTACGCAAGGCCCCTGCCGCCCAGTCACGGCAGGCATCACCAAAGGCGGTGAACAGCGGGCGCGACACCGGATCGGCATCGGCGTTCCATTCGGGATGCCATTGCACCGACATGGTGAAACCGGGGGCGTCGGCAATGTAAATCGCCTCTGGCGTGCCATCGGGGGCATGGCCATCGACGATAACGCGGGGGCCAGCCTGCTTGATACCTTGGCCATGCAGCGTGTTGGTCATCACGCTGGGCGCGCCCATCAGCTTGTGAAACACCCCACCGGGGCGAAAGGTGACGGTATGGCGCAGGGCAAATTTTTCCTCAAGTGACCCATCGGGGGGCATCCGGTGATTGTCGCGCCCCGGCAGATCGCGGATTTCAGGGAACAGCGTGCCGCCCATGGCGACGTTCACCTCTTGAAAGCCGCGGCAGATGCCAAGGATTGGCTGGCCGCGTGCCACGCAAGCGCGGATCAGCGGCAGGGTCAGTCGGTCACGGTCACGGTCGAATGTGCCATGGGCGGGGGTTTCTTGTTCGCCATATTCTTCGGGGTGGACGTTGGCGCGCGCGCCGGGGAAGACAAAACCGTCACAAATATCGAGCAAGGTATCAATACAGACCAGCCCCGGATGCGAGGGGACGATCAAGGGCTGGCAGCCCGACACCTCGGCCAAGGCTTGCGCATTCATGGTGCCGGCGGCATGGGCAGGATATTCGTCGTTGATCAGATAGCTGTTGCCGATAATTCCGATCACTGGCCGGCGCATGTCATTCTCCTGCAGATTTATCCGAACGATAGCCGTGGCAGGACCAAAGCGGAAGGGATGTCATGCGCACAAGGGGGCATGCGCTGGCGCACATGCCCGTCAATGCGGCATTTGCAGGGTCTGACGCGCGAAAATCGCGCTTAGGCTTCGCCGATCAGCCCCGCGGCCTCGATCCCTGCCATGGCGGCGATGACGTCATTGTCGGATGTGTCACCCGTCACGCCGACAGCACCGATCACGCCGCCCTTTTTGTCGCGCAGCAACACACCGCCCGGCACCGGCACGACCTGCCCGCCATAGACGCCGTTGATCGCGGCCATGAAATAGGCCTGGCTTTCCGCCCGCGCCATCTGTGCCTTGCCTGCCATGCCCAGCATGACGGACCCGTAAGCCTTGCCATGCGCAATGCCGAACCGGCCGGGCGATGCGCCGTCTTCACGCTCGAACGCCTTCACATGGCCGCCCGCGTCCAGCACGACAACAGACAGCGGTTTCAGCCCCAGTTCGCGGCCTGTCGCCAGCGCCTTGCGGATGATCATGCGGGCTTTGGTGATCGAAATATCTGACATTCTCGTCTCCTTATCAGGCGTCGCCGCCTTAGTGATTGCGTTGCGCTTTCAGTTCCAGACGCCGCCGGTGCAGCACGGGTTCGGTATAGCCGGACGGCTGTTCACGCCCCAGAAACACCAGATCGCAGGCCGCCTGAAAGGCGATGCCACTGAAATCGGGGGCCATCGGGCGATAGGCCGGATCACCCGCATTCTGGTCATCCACCACGCGGGCCATTTTCTGCATTGCCGCCATCACCTGATCGCGGCCGACCACGTCATGGTGCAGCCAATTGGCCAAGGCTTGCGACGAAATCCGGCAGGTAGCGCGGTCTTCCATCAAAGCCACGTTGTTGATGTCGGGCACTTTGGAACAGCCGACACCCTGATCGATCCAGCGCACCACATAGCCCAGGATACCTTGGGCGTTGTTTTCCACCTCGCGCATTTTCTGCGCATCGGTCCAGCGCTGATATTGTGCCAGCGGAATATCAAGGATCGAGGACACATAGGCCCGACGCCCGCCTTTGCGCAGACGTGCCTGCACCGCCATCACGTCGATCTTGTGGTAATGCAGCGCGTGCAATGTCGCGGCTGTCGGGCTTGGCACCCAGGCACAATTGGCACCCGATTGCGGATGGCCGATTTTCTGTTCCAGCATCGCGGCCATCAGGTCGGGCATCGCCCACATCCCCTTGCCGATCTGCGCGCGCCCCGAAAAGCCGCATTCCAGACCGATATCGACGTTCTGATCCTCGTAGGCGCCGATCCACTGCTTGCGCTTGATGAAATCCTTGCGGCTGAATGGCCCTGCTTCCATCGAAGTGTGGATTTCATCGCCGGTGCGGTCCAGAAAACCTGTGTTGATGAATGCGACACGGGATTTCGCGGCGCGGATACATTCCTTGAGGTTGACAGTCGTGCGCCGTTCCTCATCCATGATGCCGATCTTGACGGTGTTTCGCGGCAGGCCCAGCGCATCCTCGACCGCGGCAAAGATATCATTGGTAAAGGCGACCTCTTCAGGGCCGTGCATTTTGGGTTTGACCACATAGACAGACCCGCGCGCGGAATTGCCGCCCTCGTGTTTCAGGTCATGCAGCGCGATCAGCGTGGTGATCATCGCATCCATCAGACCTTCGAACACCTCTGCGCCATCCGCATCAAGGATCGCGGGGTTCGTCATCAGATGGCCAACGTTCCTGATCCACAAAAGCGCACGCCCTTTGAGCGTGACCTTGCCACCGGTGGCGGTCGTGTATTCACGGTCGGCGGCCAGTTTGCGGGTCATCGTCTTGCCGTTCTTGACCATCTCGGCGCTCAGATCGCCTTTCATCAAGCCAAGCCAGTTGCCGTAGGCCAAGACCTTATCTTCGGCATCGACGCAGGCGACGGAATCTTCGCAATCCATGATCGCGGAAACAGCACTTTCCAGCCGCACATCTGCCAGCAAAGCCTGATCGCGGCTGCCGATGGGATGGGCGCGGTCGAACACAAGTTCGACATGCAGCCCGTTGTTCACCAGCACCACCGCATCGGGCGCCTTGGCATTGCCGCGATAGCCGACGAATTTCGCAGGGTCGCGCAGGGGGGCATCATCGACCAACAATTGGCCGTCCTGCACATGATAGCGCGCGACATCGGCGTGGCTTTTGCCTTCGATCGGGAAAGCCTCGTCCAGAAACACGCGCACGCGGGCAACGACACGTGCGCCATGGCCACGGTCATAGCCGCCAGCGGGGGGCAGTATGCCCATCGCATCGGTGCCATAAAACGCGTCATAAAGACTGCCCCAACGCGCATTTGCCGCATTCAGCGCAAAACGGGCATTGGTGATCGGCACAACCAGCTGTGGCCCGGGAATCGTGGCAATTTCGGGGTCCACATTGGCGGTGTCGATTTCGAAATCATCGCCCTCGGGGACAAGATAGCCGATGTCCTTGAGAAAATGTTCATAGGCCACGCGGTCATGCGGTTTGCCGCGCTGGGCCACATGCCAAGCGTCGATGGCCGATTGCAGATCGTCACGTTTTTGCAGCAAGGCGCGGTTGCGCGGTGTCATCTTGGCCAGCAGCCCGGCAAAACCGGCCCAAAAAGCATCAGGGCTGATGCCGGTTCCCGGCAAGGCGCTTGTATCAATAAAGCTAGCCAATTCATTGGCGACCTGAAGCCCGTGTTTTGTGACGCGATCTGTCATGTCTGTTCTTCCTTATGTCCTTGGCATGCAGCGGCATACCTTTTCTTCGGGTCACGAATTAGAACACTAGTTTCCGATAGGCAACACGGGCGGGCAGATTCAATTGCGCGTCCCGCGGCACTTGTCCGAACAATACCGCACGGCATCCCAGACCTTCGCCCATTTCTTGCGCCAAGTGAAAGGCCTGCCGCAGGTGGCACAGGTTTTTTGGGGCAGGTCGGATTTTTTGCGCATTTTGGCCATGGCCGCCAGCTAGGTCAGCACAGGGTGAAATCCACAGGCAATCGTCAATATAGTCAGACGCGCGGAATCTCGCTTGTCTGAGGTTGTATAAAGCAGCCGGTTTGCAATCTATAGGAAAAAATCGTAATGTCGTGGAACCGTTACAAAATTCTGGTGTTTGATATCCTATGGAAGAGCGTATCACGCCATTGATAGCAGAACGTGCACCGTGGCTTTATGCGGACAGGCCCGGCACGGCCTATGTCCGGCGGGCGCTGCACACGATGCTGGGGTATGAAAAAACGCTCAAGATCGCCCGCAATCTCGAACATGCCGACCCCGCCCAGATCATGCGCGACATGGCAGACCGGCTGGCGCTGATGGTGTCCAGCAGGGGGTTTGGGCATCTGCCCGTACATGGCCCCGCGCTGATCGTGGCGAATCATCCCACGGGAATCGCGGATGGGATCATCCTGAACCACCTGATCGCGCGCAGCCGGCCTGACGCCTATTTCTTTGCCAACCGCGATATCCTGCGGGTGTTTCCGCAGATGGACAGCATGATCGCCCCCGTCGAATGGCGCAAACCATTGCGCAGCCATGCCAAGACCCGCGAAACCATGGCCTTTGTGCGCCAAGCGACCGAGGCAGGGCGGCTTGGCGTGATCTTTCCATCAGGACGGCTGGCCAAACGGCGCTGGCTGTCGCTGCATGAACGGCCATGGATGGCATCGGCGGCAATGCTGGCGCGTAAATTCGACCTGCCGGTGATTCCCGTGAACATTCAGGCCCGCAATTCGGCGCTGTTTTACCTGTTCGACCGCATCCACCCAACGCTGCGCGACATCACCCTGTTTCACGAGACGCTCAACAAAGACCGCCAGCCTTTCGTCGTGACCATGGGCGAGCCGATTTCCGCCGCGGCCATTCCGCGCGACCCCGAACAGGGCATCGCCCTGCTGCGCGCGGCCACGCTGGCCTTGGGCGGGGAACATGCACCAGTGGTCAATCTGATCGCCACAACGCGGCCCTGGCTGTCGAAAGGCGCGCCCAGCGCATCTTGAAGCGGGGGCCGCGTTCTTTTAAAGATCGCGCAAAGCTGCGCGGTTCGCTAAAGATCGCGCATACCTGCGCGTTTCGCTGTTGATCGTGCAGACCTGAACCAAGGATGCCCGCGATGCTTGACCTGACGTATGACGCCCCCACCCCCAAAGTGATTTCCGGTGCGACCGGCGATTGGGAATTGGTCATCGGGCTGGAAGTCCATGCACAGGTCGCCACCAACGCCAAATTGTTTTCCGGGGCCTCCACCTTGTTTGGGGCCGAACCCAACAGCAATGTGGCCTTTGTTGATGCTGGCATGCCCGGTATGTTGCCCGTGATCAACGAAGCCTGCGTGGCGCAGGCCGTGCGCACCGGGCTGGGGCTGAAGGCGCAGATCAACCTGACATCGGCCTTTGACCGCAAGAATTATTTCTATCCCGACCTGCCGCAGGGCTATCAGATCAGCCAGCTCTATCACCCTATCGTGGGCGAAGGCGAAGTGCTGGTCGAAATGGGCAATGGCACCGCGCGTCTGGTGCGGATCGAACGCATCCACCTTGAACAGGACGCGGGCAAGTCGATCCATGATATGGACCCTACGATGTCGTTTGTGGATCTCAACCGCACCGGTGTCGCGCTGATGGAAATCGTCAGCCGCCCCGATATTCGCGGGCCAGAAGAAGCGGCCGCCTATGTGCTCAAACTGCGCCAGATCATGCGGTATCTGGGCACCTGCGACGGCAATATGCAAAACGGCAACCTGCGCGCCGATGTGAACGTGTCGGTCTGCCGTCCGGGCGATTACGAACGCTATCAGGCGACACAGGATTTCAGCCACCTTGGCACGCGCTGCGAGATCAAGAACATGAACTCGATGCGATTCATCCAGATGGCCATTGATTTCGAGGCGCGTCGCCAGATTGCGCTGCTTGAGGATGGTAAATCGGTCACGCAGGAAACCCGTCTTTATGATCCGGACCGGAATGAAACCCGCTCGATGCGGTCCAAGGAAGAGGCGCATGATTACCGCTATTTCCCCGACCCGGACCTTTTGCCTTTGGAAATAGAACAAGCTTGGGTCGATGATATTGCGGCCCATTTGCCCGAATTGCCGGATACCAAAAAGGCACGGTTTATTGCCGATTACGGCCTGTCGGATTATGATGCTTCTGTGCTGACCGCCGAAGGTGAAAATGCGGCGTTTTTTGAAAAAGCCGCCGAAGGCCGCGATGGCAAACTGGCGGCGAATTGGGTGATTAACGAGTTGTTTGGCCGTCTGAAAAAGGACGACCGCGATATCGCCGACAGCCCGATTTCTGCGCAGCGGCTGGGCCAGATCATCGGGCTGATCAAATCCGACACGATTTCGGGCAAGATCGCCAAGGATGTGTTCGACATCGCCTATACCCAAGACCGTGACCCCGAAGAAATCGTTGCCACCGAAGGGATGACCCAAGTCACCGATACCGGCGCGATCGAAGAGGCGGTGGATGCGATCATCGCCGCCAATCCCGATCAGGTCGAAAAGGCCAAGGCCAATCCGAAACTGGCGGGCTGGTTCGTCGGTCAGGTGATGAAGGCCACAGGCGGCAAGGCCAATCCGGCCGCCGTCAACCAGATCGTCGCCGCGCGGTTGGGTCTTTAGGACGGTTGGACATCGGCGGCAGGCTTGGTATGGTCCGGCAGGTCGGTCCAAGGGAAAACGCGATGACATATGAATACAAGGTCGTACCGGCCCCCCTGCGCGGCACCAAGGCCCCCGGCGTCAAGACGAACGAGGATCGCTTTGCCCTGTCGCTGGAAACCGTGATGAATGATCTTGCCGCCGATGGCTGGGAATACCTGCGCGCCGACACCCTGCCCTGCGACCAGCGCGAAGGCTTGATGAGCCGGACGACGGTCTATCAGAACATGCTGGTGTTCCGCCGGACCAAGGTTGCCAACACCGCACCCAAGATGAAACAGCAACGCGCGGTGCCAACAATGACAGCCCCTGCCCCGCAGGTGCCGAAAAAACCCGTGACGCCAGACACCCGTACTGCGCCGGACGTGGCCGGGGGCGACTGATCAGCGCAGATCAATCGCCAGCGCGTGAATCCGTCCCATCAGGTCCGGACCAATGGCTGTATGGATCGCGCGGTGGCGCGCGATGCGCGACATATCGTCCAATGCGGCGGCCTTGATCACTACCCGCCAATGGCTTTCGCCTGACCCGTCGTCACCGGCATGGCCCGCGTGTTTGTGGCTTTCGTTGATCACATCGAGCATCTGGGGATCGAGCGTCATCAGTCTTGTATGAATTTCAGCCTGCAATGCCATTATTTTCCCTCTACCCTCTTCTCTCTGTCGCTCAGGGGTCTACAGTCTGTCGTCCGAGTCGGAAAGATGAGATGCACAATGAAAAAAGATGATCCCTTTGGTTTCGATATGTCTGTATCGGGATCCAAGAAAAAGAATCCACGCGGCCGGCGTGGCATGTCGGGGGCATCCGAAACTTCAACGCGTGTCTGCGATCACGACGGCTGCGAACTTGCCGCGCCATTCCGCGCGCCGAAATCACCCGATGTGCTGGATGATTATTTCTGGTTCTGTCAGGAACATGTCCGCGAATACAATCTGAAATGGAATTTCTTTGACACCACGTCAGAGGCCGAATTGGCCGCGCTGATGGACAAGGACCGCGTCTGGGACCGCCCGACAAAGCCGTTCAAACGCTCGGTCGAGGAACGTGCCTGGGCGCGTCTGGGCGTCGATGACCCGCATCAGGTGCTGGGGGCCAATGCCACCCGCAATCCGGGCCGTGGTGCCGCTGTCGGGCGCAAGCTGCCACCGACCGAACGGCGCGCCATCGACATTCTGGACGCCAAGGACAATTGGTCCAAGCCGCAAATCCGCAAAGCCTATAAGTCGCTGATCAAGGTGCTGCATCCCGATATGAACGGTGGCGACCGCAGCCAGGAAGAACAATTGTCCGAGGTCGTCTGGGCCTGGGACCAGATCAAGGTCAGCCGGAACTTTCGCGATACCGATTGATCTTGTGCTCGCAGCACCGGCGGGCCGCGCAATCCGGTCAGACGGGGTGGCGCTTGCTGCTGGCTGCGTTATGTTACACCCGACACCCGATTGCGACATCTTAACGAAAAGGCAAGGCACATGGCCGACGGCACCACAGACATGCACGCGAAACCGACCGAGGATATTTCGGTCAGGGACGTGTTTGGCATCGACAGCGACATGAAGATCAAGGGCTTCGCCGACCGCACCGACCGCGTGCCAGAGATCGACACCACTTATAAATTCGACCCCGACACGACTTTGGCAATCCTTGCTGGCTTTGGTTATAACCGGCGCGTGATGATCCAAGGCTATCACGGCACCGGCAAATCGACGCATATCGAACAGGTGGCGGCGCGGTTGAACTGGCCTGCGGTGCGGGTCAATCTTGACAGCCATATCAGCCGGATCGACCTGATCGGCAAAGACGCGATCAAGCTGCGCGACGGCGTGCAGGTCACCGAATTCCACGAAGGCATCCTGCCTTGGGCCTTGCGCAACCCTGTCGCCATCGTATTCGACGAATATGACGCGGGGCGCGCCGATGTGATGTTCGTGATCCAGCGCGTGCTGGAAACCGATGGCAAGCTGACGCTGATGGACCAGAACGAAATCATCACCCCCAACCCCTATTTCCGCCTGTTCGCAACGGCCAACACGGTCGGTCTGGGCGATACGACGGGGCTGTATCACGGCACCCAGCAGATCAACCAAGCGCAGATGGACCGCTGGTCGATGGTGGTGACACTGAACTATCTGTCGCATGACGCCGAGGCCGCGATCGTGCTGTCGAAATCACCGCATTACAACACCGATAAGGGTCGCCGTACGATCAGCCAGATGGTCACCGTCGCGGACCTGACGCGCACGGCATTCATGAATGGCGATCTCAGCACGGTGATGTCGCCGCGCACAGTGCTGGCATGGGCAGAAAACGCGCGGATTTTCAGCAATGTGGGCTATGCGTTCCGGCTGTCATTCCTGAACAAATGCGACGAACTGGAACGCCAGACGGTGGCGGAATTCTATCAGCGCTGTTTTGACGAAGAATTGCCGGAAAGTGCAGCGAGCTTGAGCCTGCGATAGTTTGCAGACGTAAGGTGGACTTAAGTCCACCTTACGTCATGGTCATTCAACCACGAGCGGCCTTGGTCGCATTCGCCCACCAGACGATATCGTCCAGCGTTGCATTGACCGAAGGCATCAGGTGATCGGCGATCGTGTCGATCTCTGCATTCGCACCCAAGGGATGCACGCCAAAGAAATCACCGCCGCCGATATGCACGGCGTTGCGGGTTGGCACCATTTGCAGTTCCACCGCGATATTGCGCAGATGTTCCAGCGCACGCGTGCCGCCAACCGACCCGTAAGCGATGGCCGACATCGGTTTGCGGTTCCATTCGTTATAGGCCTGATCCAGCGCGTTCTTCAGCGCGCCGGTGATCGAGCGGTTATATTCGGCGACAACAAAGATGTAGCCGTCGAATTCACCGATCTTTTGCTGCCATTTCACGGCGCGCGCGTCAGAGGATGGCATCCACAGGTTGCTGGCCATCTCGTCGAACAGCGGCAGGTCGAAATCGCGCAGATCGACCAGTTCAACATCCATGTCGTCACGAGCCTGCGCCTGTTTCAGCATCCAGGCGGCGGGTTTGTCGGCAAAGCGGGTAGCGCGGGTCGATCCGATGATCAGGGCGATCTTTGGTTTCGTGGTCATGTTGTCTCTCCAGACTTGTATGTGATGGGCCTTACATGCGGCAGGCCACGCTGTCTGGCTACAAGCGCCACGGCGCAGACCCTGTGCAAAAATACGCAGGGCGCGCAGCACCCCTTGCCCCTGCCCTGATCCGGTGGTTTATCTTTCGCATGCAAAAACCATCCGACAACCCCGCCGATCCGTTCAAAAAGGCCCTGGCCGAGGCGACCAAGGTCATGGCCAACGACCCCGAATTGTCGGTGACCTTTTCGGTCGATCCGTCCGGCCAGACGGCGGACAGCATGCGCCTGCCGCAGGTGTCGCGCCGCATGACCCGCGACGAGGTGTTGCTAGCGCGTGGCACGGCCGACAGTTTCGCGCTGCGCCACAGGTTCCACGATACCGCCACCGCCGCACGCTATATGCCGCAAGGCCAGATGGCGCGTGATCTTTATGACGCGATGGAAACCGCCCGGATCGAAGCCGTAGGCGCGCAATACATGCCCGGCACCGCGGGCAATATCGACGCCAAGATCGGCAATGATGCGCGGCGCAAAGGCTATGACCAGATCACCCAAGCCGCGGATGCGCCTTTGCCCATCGCAGCGGGCTATCTGATCCGGCATCTGGCGACCGGGCGCGCCCTGCCTGCGGGGGCGGATAATGTCATGCAACTCTGGCGCGGGTTCATCGAGGATCATTGCGGCGGCACGCTCGAAAACCTGAGCGCCACGCTGAACGACCAGAAAGAATTCGCCCGTTTTGCACGCCAGTTGATTGCCGATCTGGGCTATGGTGACCAGCTGGGCGATGATCCTGACCAGTTGGACGATGATCAGGATGACGCAGCCGAAGATGGCGGCGGTGATCAGAACGAACCTGACAGCACCGGCGACGACGAAGGCGACAGCGAAGAGGCCGAAGCCAGCCCCGAACAAAGCCAGCAAAGCCAGCAAGACGCCAAACAGGCGCAGGTCAGCATGGATGACCAGGCCGATGCCGAGATGGGCGAAGAGGTCGACATGCCCGAGGGCGAGGCCCCGATGGACCCGCCGCAGCCTGCCCCCGTGTCCGATGCCGACCCCGATTACAAGGTCGCCTATACCGCCTTTGACGAGGAAATCGGCGCGCAGGATCTGGCCGAGCCGGTGGAACTGGACCGCTTGCGCGCTTATCTGGACCAGCAGCTGGATCCGCTGAAAGGGGCGGTGTCGCGGCTGGCCAACAAGCTGCAGCGCCGGTTGCAGGCGCAGCAGAACCGGTCTTGGGAATTCGACCGCGAAGAAGGTATCCTCGATGCCGGACGGCTTGCGCGGGTTGTGGCCTCGCCCACCACACCGCTGAGTTTCAAGGTCGAAAAGGACACCGAATTCCGCGACACCGTGGTCACGCTATTGCTGGACAATTCCGGCTCGATGCGCGGCCGTCCGATTTCCATTGCTGCGATCTGCGCCGATGTGATGGCGCGCACGCTGGAACGCTGCGATGTGAAGGTCGAGATTCTGGGCTTTACCACCAAGGCATGGAAAGGCGGCCAAAGCCGCGAGAAATGGCTGGCCGATGGCCGCCCCGCCACCCCCGGCCGTCTGAACGATCTGCGCCATATCATCTATAAATCGGCCGATGCGCCGTGGCGGCGGACCCGCCCCAATCTGGGGTTGATGATGAAAGAAGGCTTGCTGAAGGAAAACATCGACGGCGAGGCGCTGGAATGGGCGCATCGCCGGATCACCGCGCGGCATGAGCAGCGCAAGGTCTTGATGGTGATTTCCGACGGCGCGCCGGTCGATGACAGCACCTTGTCGGTGAATCCGGCTAATTATCTCGAAAAGCATCTGCGCGACGTGATCGCGATGATCGAAAAGCGCCGCGCGGTCGAGCTGATCGCCATCGGGATCGGCCATGATGTGACCCGCTATTACGAACGCGCGGTCACCATTACCGATGTCGAGCAATTGGCAGGGGCAATGACAGAGCAGCTGGCCAGCTTGTTCGACAATGATCCGCGCAAAAGGGCGCGCGTCTTGGGAATGCGCAGGGTCGGCTGATCCGGTTTTTCAAACCGGAGGCCTTCGGCGAGAGTATTTTTGGAAAAGAGAAGGGGCGCGCGATGTTCCAGAGTTTCAAAGCCCAATCCAACCCTGACCAGGGGCCAGCGCGCCTGAATGATCTGCGGGCCGAGATGCTGGCGGCGGGGGTGGATGCCTTTGTCGTGCCACGCGCCGATGCGCATCAGGGCGAATATGTCGCCGCCCGCGATGCACGGCTGCGCTGGCTGACGGGGTTCTCCGGCTCAGCGGGGTTTTGCGTTGTCTTGCAAGACCGTGCAGGCGTGTTCATCGACGGGCGCTACCGCGTGCAGGTGTTGGCAGAGGTGGCGGATTGTTACGCACCGGTCCATTGGCCCGAGGTGCAACTGGCTGACTGGCTGAAAGAGGCGCGCCCTGCCGGCGGTGTGCTGGGCTATGATCCCTGGCTGCATAGTGTGGACGAGATCGCAAAGCTGCGCGCTGCCCTGCCTGCATTCGATCTGCGTGCGGGGGACAATCTGGTGGACCGGATCTGGCAGGACCAGCCTGCCCCGCCGGCTGCGCCTTTTGCGGTGCAGCCGCTGGATCTTGCTGGCGAGGATCATGCTGCCAAACGCGCGCGGCTGGCGGCGGCGCTGGGGGCGGATGCCTGCGTGCTGACCTTGCCTGATTCTATCGCCTGGCTGCTGAACATCCGTGGCAACGACATTCCGCGCAATCCGGTGCCGCAGGGTTTTGCCATTTTGTACCGCAACGGGGCTGTCAGCTTGTTCGCGGGGGCGGGCAAGGCGGACGGGATTGCCGATCATCTGGGACCAGACGTCAGCCTGCGCGATGTCGCGGATTTCCTGCCTGAATTGCAGGGGCTGACCGGCACCGTGCAGATCGACCCCAAGACCTGCCCCGATCTGGTGGCCAGCACGCTGGCTGTGGCAAGGCAGGTCCATGCGCCTGACCCCTGCATCCTGCCCAAGGCCTGCAAGAACGCTACCGAGATCGCGGGCGCGCGCGCCGCCCATGACCGCGATGCCGTGGCGATGGTGCGGTTTCTGGCATGGCTGGATACCACTGCCCCAACAGGCGGGTTAAGCGAGATTGACGTCGTGCGCGCGCTCGAAGCATTCCGCCGCGAGACCAATGCCCTGTGCGACATCAGTTTCGAGACGATCTGCGGGTCCGGCCCCAATGCCGCCATCGTGCATTACCGTGTCAGCGAGGCCAGCAACCGCCCGCTGGGGCAGGACGCCTTGTTGCTGGTGGACAGTGGCGGGCAATATCAGGACGGCACCACCGATATCACCCGCACCATCGCCATCGGCACGCCGACCGCGACGCACAGCACCTGTTACACCCGCGTCTTGCAGGGGATGATCGCGATCAGCCGTATCCGGTTTCCGCGTGGTGTGGGCGGGCAGCATCTGGATGCGCTGGCGCGCGCGCCTTTGTGGCTGGCGGGGATGGATTACGACCATGGCACCGGCCACGGTGTCGGCAGTTATCTGAGCGTGCATGAAGGCCCGCAGGGGATTTCGCGCCGGTCCGAGGTGGCCTTGCACGAGGGGATGATCCTGTCGAACGAACCGGGCTATTACCGCGCGGGCGATTTCGGCATCCGGATCGAGAACCTGATCGTCACGTGCAAGGCCCCGCCCCTGCAAGGTGGCGACGGGCGCGACATGCTGGCCTTTGAGACGCTGACGCATGTCCCGTTTGAGCGACACCTGATTGATGTGGATTTGTTGAGCGACGCAGAACGGGACTGGATTGATCGCTATCATGCCGATACGTTAACAAGTATTGGCCCGCGCGTTGATCAAGCTACATATGCATGGTTGGTCGCTGCTTGCGCCCCCCTATAATCCAGAATCTTGGAACCAGAAATCTTGACCCGAAGGATATTTCATGCCTGATCACATTACAATTCGCCCTGCGACGGGCACATGGGTCGTGCGCGCTGGTGGCGCTGTTCTGGGCGAATCCACCCAGGCGCTGGAACTGACCGAAGGCGATTATCCGCCTGTGATCTATTTCCCGCGCGCCGATATCGCCATGGCGTTTCTGGAACCGTCGGACACGACATCGACCTGCCCGCACAAGGGCGGTGCCACCTATTACGGGATCGCCGCGAAAAGCGGGCTGATCGCGGATGCGGTCTGGTCCTATGAAGACCCCAAACCTGCCGTGGCCGAGATCAAGGGCTATCTGGCGTTTTACAAAAGCAAGGTCACCGTCGAAGAAATCTAGGAATGTTCTTCGGCTGCTGTGTCCGATAGCGCGCGGTTCATCGCACGCAGGGCATCGAGCTGATACAGCACGCCCAGCACTGTGGGCGTGTCTGAACCTTTGTCCAAGAACACGATTGGCAAAAACGCCGCGCCGCTGCGATCGAACAGGGGCATCGCCTGTTCCAGCGTCGCTTTGCGGTCAAGAAAAAGTCCCTGCTGGATCAATGATTTGCAGGCATCATCTGGCGCGGGGCGCAGATGGGCTATGACGGGGATCGTGGCCAGCAGATAGGCCTGCGGCCCTGCCGCCAGATGCACGCCGCGCCGTTCCAGCTGGGTCAGGAAAAACGACCGGTCCACCAGCCGTGATGCCAAGGCGGTGGACAAAGACACCGCAACCATCACCGCCAGCCCGGTCTGCCAGTCGCCCGTCAGCTCGAACACGATCAGCGTCGTGGATATCGGCGCGCCCAGCACGGCGGCGGCCACCGCCCCCATGCCCGCCAGCGCATAAAGCGACCCTTCGCCCGACACATTCGGAAAGACCGCCGTCGCGATCAGCCCAAAGGCCAGCCCGGTCAGCGCCCCGATCATCAAGGATGGTGAAAACACGCCACCCCCCATCCGCCCGCCGATGGTGATCGCGACGGCCAGCACCTTGAGCGCGACAAGAACGATGGCCTCGTGCAGCAGCAGCGATCCGGTCAGCGCGGCGGTCGTGGTTTCATAGCCGACCCCGATGATATGCGGAAACCAGATCGCCAGCCCGCCCAGCATGGCCCCTGCCACCGCAGGCCGCAGATAGCGCGGCAGGCGGGTCAGGTTTTGCACAAAATTCGCAAAATCATCGGCCCAGAAGATGGATTTCATCAGCACCACCGCGACCAGCCCGCAGACCAGCCCCAACAGCAAAAAGGCCGGCAGTTCGACATAAAACGCCAGCGCATTCTGCACCGGTAGCACGAATTCGGCCACATCGCCAAATACCGTACGGTTGATGATCGTGCCAACCACCGACGCGATCACGATGGGTGCAAAGGCATGAACCGCAAAATGCCGCAGAACGACTTCCAGCGCGAACAAGGCCCCGGCGATCGGCGCGTTGAAACTGGCCGATACGGCGGCGGCGACGGCACAGCCCAGCAGATCGCGCCCCGTGATCCCGTTGGCCTTGATCCAGCGACACACGATGGTGGACAGCACGGCGGCCAGATGCACGACCGGGCCTTCGCGCCCGCTGGACCCGCCGGTGGACAAGGTGATCAGCGACGCGGCGGCCGAGGCCAGACCGCGCCGCACCTCGACCCGCCCGCGCGACAGTGCCGCGCCTTCAATGACATCCGCCACCGACCGCACACGGCCATCATCGGTGAAACGGTGCAGAATTACCCCAACGATCAACCCGCCGCAGATCGGCACGACCAGCACATGATACCACGCCAGACTGGCCGCCAGCGTCTGCAACATCACGACATCTTCGGTGCCGTAAACGGCAGATTGAATCACTGAAATCCCCAGCCGGAACAGCACCGCAGCCCCCGCCGCCGCGATGCCGATGACCAATGCGATAAACCAGAACTGAATCTGGGTCGGTCCATGGGTTTTCATCACCTGCAGCGCATCAAATCGGGCGCGCCGCAGATAGGCGGCACCTTTTTGCAGGGTCGATCTGACAGCTGCGCGCATCCGTCTCCGCCGTGATTGCACTCTGCCCGCAGGCCGGATGTGCGGGTGAGTGCCTTGATAACGGGACCGTAAGGCCGCTCCAAGCCCTGATATCGGGCGCGCTTTCCGTTTAGGCCTTGATCAGCGCCTTGGCGGCTTCGCGTGCGGCATCTGTCACCGTGTCGCCCGACAGCATCCGCGCGATTTCGTCGATCCGCGCGGCGGCATCCAGCCGCACGACGGTGGACAGGGTCGCATCCGCGCGCTGGTGTTTTTCGACCCGCCAGTGGTGCCCGCCCAAGGCCGCGACCTGCGGCGAATGGGTCACGACCAGCACCTGCCCGCCCTGCGCCAGTTCCGCCAGCCGCCGCCCAACGGCATCCGCCGTCGCCCCGCCGACACCACGGTCGATTTCATCAAAAATCATGGTCAGCCCGTCGGCCTCTTGGGTCAGGCAGACCTTGAGCGCCAGCAAAAACCGGCTGAGTTCGCCGCCAGAGGCGATCTTGTTGATCGGGCCGGTCGGCGCACCGGGGTTGGTCGCTACGGTAAAGGCCACAGCATCGCCACCATCGGGGCCAGAATCGGCATCGGTGATTTCGGTCGTGAATACGGCGCGTTCCATTTTCAGCGGGGCAAGCTCTGCCGCCATCGCAAGGTCGAGCTTGCGCGCCGCGCCCTGCCGTTTGGCGCGCAGATTGGCCGCTGCAGCATCATAGGCGGCCTGCGCGCACTGCACCTGCGCGGCCAGCGCCTGCAGATCGCCGGAGGATCCGTCCAGCACGGCAAGACGGCCGCGCAAATCATCGGCAAAACCGCGTAAATCGTCGGGCAGCACGTCATGTTTGCGCGCCAGTCCACGGATCGCGAATAGCCGTTCTTCGGCCTGTTCCAGCGCGAAGGGATCGAATGTCAGCGCGTCCAGACAGGTTTCAATGGCGCGTTGGGCATCGTCCAGCGACAGCATCATCGCCTCGATCGCCGTCAGGGCGGGGTCAAGCTGACCTTCGGCCTTGTCGGCAGCGCCTTGCAGCCAGCGGGACGCATCATTGACCAGCCCTTCGGCGCCTTGCAGGCCCAAGGCTTCATGCGCGCGGACGATATCGGTGCGGATTTTCTCGGCGGATTGCATCAGGCGGCGCTGTGCGTCCAATGTCGCCTCTTCGCCCGCCTCGGGGGACAGCGCGTCAAGCTCGGCCACGGCATGGCGCAGATAATCTTCCTCGGCGCGGGTTTCGGCAACCTTGGCTTCGGCTGCGGCCAGCGCCTTGCGCGCAGCGGACAGCGCACGCCAAGCGGCCTGCGTGGTGGCCAGCTCACCTTCAGCGCCGGCGAAGGCATCGAGCATCTGGCGGTGACCACGCGGGTTCAGCAGGCCGCGATCATCGTGCTGGCCATGCAATTCGACCAATGTATCCGACAGCGCGCGCAGCACGTCACCGCTGACGCGGCGGTCATTGACCCAAGCGGTCTTGCGCCCGTCGCGGGTGTTGATCCGGCGCAGGATCAGCTCATCCTCGACCTCCAGCCCCGCATCCCGCAGGATCGCGCGGGCGGGATGATCGGTGGACAGGTCGAACCATGCCGTAACCTCGCCCTGTTCGGCGCCTTGGCGGACCAGTTCGGCACGCCCGCGCCATCCCAGCACGAACCCCAACGAATCAAGCAGGATGGATTTGCCTGCGCCGGTTTCGCCTGTCAGCACGTTCAGCCCGGGCTGGAACGCTAATTCCAGCCGGTCGATGATCAGCATGTCCCTGATGTCTAAGCCGCGCAGCATGTCGCACCCCGAAGGGCGGGAAAACCCCCGCCGTGGTTAAAGCCACTCACCCCGGATCACCTGCCGATAAATCGACGCCAGCCAATTGTCGCCCGCCGCCTCGGTCGCCAGACCGCGTCCTGTCAGCAAGGCGAAACTGGCCGCGTACCAGTCACTGGACTGGTAATTATAGCCAAGGATCGCGCCTGCGGTCTGCGCCTCATCGGTCAGGCCCAGCGACAGATAGGCTTCCACCAGACGGTGCAGCGCCTCTGGCGTATGGGTCGTGGTCTGGAAATCTTCGACAACGGTGCGGAACCGGTTGGCGGCAGCGGCGTAATTGGCACGCTTGAGGTAATAGCGCCCGACTTCCATTTCCTTGGCCGCCAGCTGGTCAAAGGCCAGATCGAATTTCGCCACAGAGGCCGCGGCATATTCGCTGTCGGGATAGGTTTCGATCACGCGGCGCAAGGCTTGCAGCGCCTCAAACGTCAGCCCCTGATCGCGGCCGATATCGGAAATCTGGTCGTAATAGGACAGGGCCAAAAGATAGGCGGCATAGGGCGCATCCTGTTCGGCGGGATAGAAATCGACGAACCGCTGGGCCGCGGCGCGGCTGTTGGGATAATCGCCATCGCGGTGATAGGCAAAAGCCTGCATGATCAACGCGCGCTGCGCGAATTCTGAATAAGGATAGAGGCGTTCAATCTCACCAAAGGTGAAGGCCGCGTCATCGGCATTGCCGGCCTCGATCTGGCGTTCGCCCAGCTCGAATATCTGCTGCGCGCTCAGGTCTTCCATCGCGACATTGCTGCCCGCGCCACTGCAAGCCACCAGCAACATCAAGGCGGCAACCGCGCCCAGAACGCGTTTGTTTTTCATGTTGCTTGTCACGTCTGCTGTCCTCTTGCCTGACTGCCGCCGCAAAGCACGCAGCGCTATGCGGTCCTGTATCGGTCTAGCATACAAAATTGAGGGGCAAAATGCCTTTTGATCCAGTGGCGATCAACAGGGCGATACCGGATATTAGGCGACCGCGACCAGATCGGCCTGGCTGACGCCGACACCGGGCAAACGGGCTGCGATATTGCTGTCACAACGCACCATGCGCCACGCATCAGGCTGGGCGAAAAGCGCGCGCAGCAACAGGTTGGTCATCGCATGCCCGGCGCGTGATCCGGTATAGCGCCCCAGAATGGGCGCACCGGCGGTGTAAAGATCACCCAAGGCATCCAGCATCTTGTGGCGCACAGCCTCGTCCGTATGGCGCAAACCGCCCGGCGTCAGGATTTTGTCGCCATCCACCACAACCGCGTTATCAATGCTCCCGCCGAGGGCAAGCCCCTGCGCGCGCATCGCATCCACGTCAGCAGACCGGCAGAATGTCCGGCTGTCGCACAATTCGCGCACGAAAGCGCCGTTTGCCATGTTCAGCGTCTTGTGCTGCCGGCCAATGGCGGCATCGGCGAAATCAATTGCAAAGTCGATCTGCAAGGTCGTCGCGGGGCTGAGCGTCGCGGTCGCCTCCCCTTGGGTCACTGTCACATCGCGCAGGATTTCGATGGCCTGCAGGGGCGCTGTGTCGGTTTGCAGACCGGTCGCTACGATCCCGCGCACAAAAGCTGCCGCGCTGCCGTCAAGAATAGGGACTTCGGCGGCGTCGATGTCGATCAGCGCGTTATGCACGCCACAGCCCGCCAGGGCGGCCATCAAATGTTCGATGGTCGAAACGGACACGCCATCGGCATTGGCCAGACGCGTGTTCAGCGGCGAAACTATCACGTTTTGCCACAAAGCGGCGATCACCGGCATTCCCGCAAGGTCCACACGGCGAAACGCAATCCCCGCCCCCGCAGACGCAGGGCGCAGAACAACCCGCGCGGGAACACCCGTGTGCAGGCCGACACCTTCAAAAACGATGGGAGATTTAACGCTGTTCTGCACGAGGCGGGACCAAACTTGTAAGGAAAGATGTGTTCCGGCCTTGGTACTGTGCAGGTGCAGCATGCTCAATTCACTCTTTGCGACGGACTGAAACATCAAGTTTCAAACCCGTTAAAAAGCGCAAGTCATTGATAAAAATGAAAAAGGCCGCATCGCTGCGGCCCTTTGTCAGTCTTGTCACACCCGTGGACCCCCACGGGGCCTGCGATCAGTTGGCCTGACGGCGCAGGAAAGCAGGAATTTCGATTCGATCCTGATCGTCTTCGGCCTCTTGTTCGGGCCGCAGGGCGGTGACCTGCGGCTGCGTGCGCGCGGGCTGTTGTGCAGGCGAGGCATCGGCCTGCGCGCCGGTCATGCGGTTGATCAACGAGTTGATCCCGAAACGCGGCTTTTCTGCTTCGGCGGCCCGTGGCGCGGGGCGCTGTTGCTGATCCGCAGGCTTTGGCACGCGGTTGACGGCGGCCTGCAAACGGGCCAGCGCCTCTGGCGAGGGGGTGCCGGGGGCCGGTGCGCGGGGGGCCACGAATGCATCGGCATCCGACAAGGTCGGCTCAGGGCGCGGCGTATAGGCAGGCGGCGGCAGATCATCAGCACGGCTCTGCGCAACGGGTGCTTCGTGGCGGGGCGCCATGATGGGGGCGTGATCGGTTTCCAGATCCTCGAACAAGCTGGGCTCCAGACGCGCATCGGCTTGGGCCGCCACGTGCTCGGCGGCAACTGGCACGGGGGCTGCTGCGACAGGTGCAGGGGCCTGATGGGCCTGCGGCAATGGCGCCGACATCGACCGGCGCGGGGTTGCATCCTCGGCACGCTTGGCCTTGGCGTCGATGCCGGTGGCAACAACGGAGACACGCATCCGGCCTTCCATGCTGGTGTCCAGCGTGGAACCAACGATGATATTTGCCTCTGGATCGACCTTTTCGCGGATCTTGTTGGCGGCCTCGTCCAATTCGAACAGCGTCAGGTCATAGCCGCCGGTGATGTTGATCAGCACGCCGCGCGCACCTTCGAGGCTGATTTCGTCCAGCAGCGGGTTGGCGATGGCCTTTTCGGCGGCCTGAATGGCGCGGTTTTCGCCCTCGGCCTCGCCGGTGCCCATCATGGCCTTGCCCATCTCGTCCATCACGGCGCGCACATCGGCGAAATCGAGGTTGATCAGGCCGGGGCGGACCATCAGATCGGTCACACCTTTCACGCCCTGATACAGCACGTCGTCGGCAAGCGCGAAAGCTTCGGTAAAGGTGGTGTTTTCATTGGCCAGACGGAACAGGTTCTGGTTGGGAATGATGATCAGCGTATCGACGACCTTTTGCAGGGCTTCGATGCCTTCATCGGCCTGACGCATCCGCTTGCCACCCTCAAACTGGAACGGCTTGGTCACGACACCCACGGTCAGCACGCCCAATTCACGCGCGGCCTGCGCGATGATCGGGGCCGCACCGGTGCCGGTGCCGCCGCCCATGCCCGCGGTGATGAAACACATATGCGCGCCGGCCAGATGATCGACGATCTGTTCGATGCTTTCCTCGGCCGCAGCCGCCCCGACGCTGGCGCGCGCACCGGCACCCAGACCTTCGGTCACTTTCAGACCCATCTGGATTTTCGAGGTCGCGCGCGATTGCTGCAACGCCTGCGCATCGGTGTTGGCCACAACGAATTCAACGCCGTCGAGTTGCTTTTCGATCATGTTGTTGACCGCGTTACCACCAGCGCCGCCCACGCCAAAAACGGTGATGCGCGGCTTCAGTTCATCGTGCCCGGGAAGGGAAAGGTTCAGTGTCATAACTCTGTCCGCCTGTTTTTGTTTTAGCCCGTCCCACCGGGCGACTGCTGCCTATTACCCCCCAGCATAGCCCTATGGTGCCGAAAGGTCACGGAAAAAACACAAATGAGGCACCAAATCTTGACGGATATTTCACCTTTTCCGCTGAATATCGTCCGATCGGCAAGATGTTGCGCATCACCAGTTGTCTTTGAACCATTTTACCGCCCGTTTCAGCGACCGCGCCGGATACCGGTCGGCGGGAATCTCGAAATCCCACCATTCGTCCTGCGGGTTTGCGGCAAACAGCGACAGCCCCACCGCCCCCGAAAAGGCGGGGCCGATGGCGGCCTGCGGCAGGCCCTGCACCCGCAATGGGCGGCCCAGACGGACCTGCTGGCCCAAGATCTTGCTGGCCAGACCGTCCAGACCGGGGATCTGGCTGCACCCGCCTGTCAGCACGATCTGCTGGCTTGGCAGATGTTCGAACCCCGCCGCATCCAGACGCAGGCGGACTTCTTCCAATATTTCCTCGACCCTTGGGCGCATGATGCCGATCAGTTCGGCACGGCTGACAGTGCGCCGGTCGCGTTCCCAATCACCGGTATCGCCGCCGATCTCGATCATTTCGCGGTCGTCCATACCGGTGGCCACGACACCGCCATAGAATGTCTTGATCCGTTCGGCAGTGGCGGCAGGAATCTGCAACCCCATCGAGATGTCAGAGGTAACGTTGTCACCGCCCATGCGCACCGAATCCGCATAGATCATGTGCTTTTTCATAAAGACCGAAATGCCGGTGGACCCGCCGCCCAGATCGACACAGGCGGCGCCCAGTTCCTGTTCGTCTTCGACCAACGTGGACATGCCCGACACATAGGCCGAGGATGCCAGCCCCGCGAGTTCCAGATCGCAGCGTTTGATGCAGTAAAAGATATTCTGAACCGCAGCCGCATCGACCGTCAGCATATGCATATCGGTGGTTAGCTTGTTGCCGATCTGCCCGCGCGGATCAGCCAGCCCCGAGCGGTTATCAAGCGCAAAGTTCACCGGCTGGGCATGCAGCACTTCGCGGCCGGTGCCGTAATCAGGCACATCGCAATTGGCCATGACCTGGCTGATATCCTGTTCGGTGACAGTACCGCCCGACACGTCCAGTTCACCCGCCAGACCATAGGACCGAGGCCGCGCGCCGGACAGGCAGGCGATGACGTGATCGACGCGGACATTGGCCATTTTCTGCGCCGCCTGCACCGCCGTGCGGATCGCGCGTTCGGTTTCCTGCATCGCGTCGATCTCGCCGTAGCGCACGCCGCGCGACCGTGTCGTCGCAGCCCCGATCACCCGAAACTGCGATTGCCCCGCCATCGAGCCGACACCATCGACAGAACGGACCCGTTCCGGCCCATCGAACCGCAGCACAAGGCAGGCGATCTTGGATGTGCCGACATCCAGCACCGCCACCACCCCGCGCTGCATCGCGGCCTTACGCATTTGCCGCATCGCCCTTTGACTGTCGTAAAGATCGCCCATCAATTGCCCGTCCCAGTTGGTGTTGTCACGCGGCGCAAAGCGGCCGCTGCATCTTCGTTCATGCGCAGGGTCGGACGGTCGGCATTGCGCATATCCACAATGGTCACGTCCCGTTCGAGCATGTCCTGCGCCAGATCAAGCGCGATCACGCGGTCAAAAGCCGCCACCGGCCCGTCGCTTGGCAGCAATATCCGCTGGTTACGATCCAGCACGATATCCCAGCGCCGTTCGCCCATCCACACCAGCCCGCGCACGCGGTCGCGCAGCGGCCCGGCGCGGGCATAAAGATCAAGCGCCTCTTGAATATGTCTTTCGGCCCCGTCGCCGGCGATCAGCGGCAGATCGGGCCGGTTGCTGCGTGTGGCAAGCGTGCCGGATTGCACGCCTTCGGCATCGATCAGGCGCAGCACAGGCCCGTCGCGCCACAAAGCCACCGGATCACGCGGCGTCACCGCGACCTGCAACACCCCCCCCGGCCCGACCCGCACGCTGGCAGAGCGCACAGCGTCCAGCGTTTCAATCCGGGCGCGGATCGCCAGCAGGTCCAGATCGAACGAGGATTGCGGGTAATCCTTGGGCAAAAGTGCGGTGACAGCAGGCAGGATCGCATCATCCGCGCCGGTCACAGTCATCGATTGCACCATGAATTGCGGGCGTTCCTGAAAACCGCGGACCGCCTGTGCGATCTGCGCTTCCAGCATGGCGCGGTTCTCGGGCTTGGCAAACCATGCCCCCGCAACCATCGAGACCAGCAGCACCGGCAGGCCGATCCGCATCGCGGCGCGCACACCCGGTGTCAGCATCAGCCGCTGATAGCGATAGCCCCATTTCGTGGGGGCCGGATCATGCGGCACATCGGCCATGGCACGGCGGCGGATCAACGATCGCATGATGCATCCTCGACCAGCCAGCGGCAGAGTTCGGGAAAGCTGATCCCGACCTTGGCCGCCTGTTCGGGGGCCAGCGACGTGGGGGTCATGCCGGGCTGGGTGTTGGTTTCCAGCAGGATCAACCCGTCAAGGCCGCGGCTTTCGTCCCAGCGAAAATCGGTGCGGCTGATCCCGCGACAGCCCAAAGCGCGGTGCGCGCGCAGGGCGTAATCCATGCAGGCATCGAAAATCTGCGCCGGAATATCCGCAGGCACCACATGGCGCGACCCGCCGGGGGCGTATTTGGCGTGATAATCGTACCAGCCATCGGTGATGATATCAGTGACGGTCAGCGCGCGGTCGCCCATCACGGTCGTCGTCAATTCGCGCCCCGGTGCATAGGTTTCCACCATCACCCGCGCGGGCATGTCAGCCGACAATTGCGGCGGTCCATTGGCGGCATCCTGCACGATATAGATCCCAACGCTGGAGCCTTCGTTATAGGGTTTGACCACATAGGGCGGCGGCATCACGTGACGCGCGCGCACGTCATCGGCATCGGCCAGAATGCTGTCCACAACCGGCAGACCGACCGCGCGGTAGATATCCTTGGTGCGTTCCTTGTCGAGCGTCAGGGCGGATGCCAGTATCCCCGAATGGGTATAGGGAATGCGCAACCATTCCAGCAGGCCTTGCACAGCGCCATCTTCGCCCCAGCGACCATGCAGCGCGTTGAACACGGCATCGGGTGCGATCTGGGTCAAACGCGTGGCAAGGTCGGGGCCGGCGTCGACCTCGATCACGTCACATTCTGCTGCCCGCAAAGCCGCTGCACATTCGCGGCCCGTGCTGAGCGATACATCGCGCTCAGCCGATGGACCGCCCATCAGAACAACAACTTTCGGGTTTGCCCTGCTCGACATACCCACCGCCTTTTGTGCGGGCCGTTTGCGGCCCGTCATTGGTTTTGCCCCTTTGGGGGCGCCGGTCTTTGCGACCATTAATCCGCGTGTCGCAAACCGACCCGCATAATTTCCCATTCTAGCGTGATCCCTTGGGAATCGTAAACCTTTTTCCGCACCAGCTCGCCCAGATCTTCCAGATCGGCGGCACTTGCCCCACCCGCATTGGTCAGAAAGTTGGGGTGTTTGACGTTCATCACCGCCCCGCCCAGCGTGGCACCGCGCAGACCGGCGGCGTCGATCACGGCCCAAGCCTTCAGTTCATGGGTATCATCGGCGCGACCTGTCGAGGAAAACCCCGCCGGATTGCGAAAGGTCGATCCCGCCGTGCGGTCCTTGGTCGGCTGGGTCGCGTCACGTTTGGCCAGTTGATCGTCCATCCGCGCGCCAAGCGTTGCAGGGTCGCCTGCGGGGGGCGCAAAAGTTGCGGCCAAAATGATCGCGCCTTCAGGCAAGCTGCTGTGGCGATAGCCCAGATGCAGGTCCGCAGCCGGCAGATCGTGCAGGGTACCATCGCGCAGAACCACGCGGACCGATGTCAGCACATCCGCCACATAAGACCCGTAGCAGCCCGCATTCATCCGCACAGCACCGCCAATACTGCCGGGGATGGTGCGCAGGAATGTCAGATCAAGCCCCGCATCCGCCGCGCGGCGCGCGACATGACCGTCCAGCGCCGCAGCCCCCGCCGTGACCATACCGCCGTCGATGGTGATACTATTGAACCCCCGCCCCAGCCGCACAACAACGCCCGGTATCCCGCCATCGCGCACGATCAGGTTGCTGCCAACCCCCATCGGGAACACCGGCACCGATGGGTCGAGTGCCGCCAGAAACGCCGCCAGATCTTCTGCATCGGCGGGCTGGAACAACATTTCGGCCAGACCGCCGACGCGCATCCATGTCAAATCGGCCAGCGGCCGCTCCGCCGTCAATGTGCCGCGCACGGGGGGAAGGTTCTGTATCATCGGGTCCATCCTTGTCTGGGGTCTTTTGCGCAAGACCGGCCCAAGATGTAAAGATCAACGAGACCTGCGGTCATCGCGGTTGCGCAACAGCTTGCCCAAAAGCGCGCCTGCCCCGCCGCCCAGGCCCGCAGGCACAACCCCCAACAGCAAGATTGCCATCGCCTGCACGGGGTGGATCCCAAAGGGTTTGGCCGTGGCATAAAGCAAGATCACAGCAACCGCGCCCAACACCGCCAAAACCGACAGGACCGGCCCGAATTTCCCCGCCCGCGCCAACCGGACCTGCACGACAAAAGGCACCAAGGCGCAAAATGTCATGCCCGCGATGATCCACAAACCACCCATCAGCGCATCCGCTTTGCCAACACAAGCGCGCAGGTGGCGATCTTGCGGCAGGTCATGGATCAGCCTTGCAGCCTTGCGGGCAAGCCATTGGCCCAGGTGCTGATCGTGCCTGCGCCAAGGCAGACGACCATGTCGCCCGGTTTGGCCTGTTCACGGACCAGACGTTCCAGATCATCCTCGGAATTGACGATGCGCGCGTGGCGGTGGCCATGCCGGATCAGGCCCGCGACCAGATCGGCGTGGCTGGCACCGGCAATCGGGTCTTCGCCTGCGGCATACACCTCGGAAATGCCGACAACATCGGCATCGTTGAAACAGGCGCAGAATTCGTCGAAATGATGCGACAACCGGCTGAACCGGTGTGGTTGATGCACCGCGATCACGCGGCCCGTGGTGGCCTGCCGCGCGGCGCGCAGCACGGCGGCGATTTCCACCGGATGATGGCCGTAATCGTCGATGATCGTGACACCGTTCACTTCGGCAACCTTTGTGAAGCGCCGGTTCACGCCGCCAAAACCGGCCAAGGCGGCGCGGATTTCATCCTTTTTCAGCCCCAGATGCCGCGCCACGGCAACAGCGGCCAGCGCATTGGACACGTTGTGATCGCCGGGCATCGGCAGGCTGCACCCTGCGATCACCTGATCCTCGGATTGCAGGGCGATGTCGAAATGCGCCACACCGGCCTTGTAGGTCAGGTTGATCGCGCGCACATCGGCCTGCGCGTTGAAACCGAATGTCACGACACGGCGGTCGGTGATGCGGCCGACCAGCGCCTGCACTTCGGGGTGGTCGGTGCAACAGACGGCCAATCCGTAAAACGGGATGTTGGAGACGAAATCGTAGAACCCTTTGCGCAGGTTTTCGATTGTTCCCCAATGTTCCATATGTTCGGGGTCGATATTGGTGACGATGGCAATCGTTGCAGGCAGGCGGTTGAAGGTGCCGTCACTTTCGTCGGCTTCAACCACCATCCATTCGCCCTGCCCCATCCGCGCGTTGGACCCGTAAGCATGGATGATCCCGCCATTGATCACTGTGGGGTCAATGCCGCCTTCGTCCAGCAGGGCCGCAACCATCGTGGTTGTTGTCGTCTTGCCATGCGTGCCGGCCACAGCGACGTTGGATTTCAGGCGCATCAATTCGGCCAGCATGTCCGCGCGGCGCACCACCGGCAGACCCGTGGCGCGCGCAGCGTCAAGTTCGGGATTGCCCGGCTTGATCGCAGAGGAGATCACGACAACCTCGGCCCCTGCCAGATTTTCGGCGCGCTGGCCTTCAAAGATCACCGCCCCCAGTGATTTGAGCCGGTCGGTGATCTTGGTCGCCTTCAGGTCGGAGCCTTGCACACGGTAGCCGTGGTTCAGCAACACCTCGGCGATGCCGGACATGCCGATGCCGCCGATGCCGACGAAATGGATCGGCCCCACATCGAGGGGCAGTTTCGTTGATGCATTCATCACGGGGGTTCCATCCATCATTTCTTGCGCGCCTCTGCCAGATTTTCAACCAATTGCACAAGCCGGTCGGTGGCGTCCGGCACGCTGCAGGCCACTGCTTTGCGCGCCATATCGGCGGCCATCGCGTCATCCGACAACAGGTTTTGCAGCGCCATCGTCAGGTTGGGCGCATTGAACTGGCCTTCTGTCATCAACAATGCAGCCCCTGCATCGACCAGTTGCCGCGCATTGGCGGTTTGTTCATCGCGCAAAGCAGCCGCAAACGGCACCCAGATCGCGGGCCGCCCGATCACGCTGACATCGGCGACAGTCGATGCGCCCGAGCGCGAGATGACCAATTGCGCCTCGCTCATCCGGGCGGGGATATCGGTGAAAAAGGTCTGCACATCGGCCGAAATTCCAGCCTCGGCGTAAAAGCGGGCGACGCGGTCCATATCCTCGGCCCTTGCCTGATGGCTGACGCGGATATTGGCGCGCAGAGGGTCGGGCAAGGCGGCGATCGCGGCAGGCACGACATCGGACATGATCCGCGCGCCCTGCGACCCACCCAGCACCAACAGCGCCATCGGGTAATCCCCCGGCGGGATGTAAGGCGCGCCCGCGCGGTCCAGCACCGATGCGCGGACCGGATTGCCAGTGTGGATGCCGGTCAAACCCGCAGGCAGCACGGTCGGCCACGTGCCGCAGGCCACCTGATCCACCCGCTGCGCGAACAATTGATTGACGCGCCCCAAGACGCCGTTTTGTTCATGGATCATCCTTGGTACGCGCAAGGCCCAGGCGGCGGTCATTGCGGGGATTGCGGGATAGCCACCAAAACCCACGACAACCGCAGGCCGGTCGCGCAACATCCGCCACTTCGCCGCCACGATGCCAGCGGCAATGCGAAACGGCACCGCGAGTTTTTGCGCCAGACCACCACGGGCGAAAGTCGCACTGCCGACGGTGCTGACCTCGACGGCATCGGGAAAGCCGCTCGTGTACCGCGCGCCACGCGCATCGGTGGATAGTTTCACGCGCCAGCCGCGCGCCAGCATCGCCTCGGCCAGCGCCTGCGCGGGGAACATATGCCCGCCGGTGCCACCGGCCGCGATGATCATCAAAGGCGCTTTCATCGGTTGGCCCGGCGCATCAGGATATCGCCAATCTCGCCTTGCGGGCGCGACCGGGTGAAGGCCAGCAACATGCCAATTGCGATGCCGCCCGCAATCAGCGACGATCCGCCATAAGACACGAAAGGCAGGGTCATCCCCTTGGCCGGCAACAGCCGCACGGCGACGCCCATGTTAATCATCGCCTGCGCGCCAAAGATACAGGCAAGCCCTGTTCCCGCCAGCCGGATGAACGGATCGCGTTCTTTCATCAGGCGCAACAGCGACCCCACGACGATGGTGGCATAAAGCGCGATGATTACCATGACACAGACCAGCCCGTATTCCTCGGCGGCGACAGCGATGATAAAATCGGTATGCGCATCGGGCAGTGACCATTTCACCTGCCCCTCGCCCACGCCCACGCCGAAAAAGCCCCCTTCGCGGATCGCATTGGTGGCAAAGCCCAGCTGCGTCGTCGGGTCAACGTCAGGCGACAGGAACCCGTCGATCCGGCGGGCGAAATGTTCGGAATTGGCATAAAACAGCGTGCCGGCAAAAAACACCGCCACGGCCAATACGATCAGCAGGGTCATCGGCGCGCCTGCCACGAAATACATCACACCCCATGCGAACATGATCAATGCGGCCTGTCCGAAATCAGGCTGGAACGCCAGCAGCAGGGCGACCATCATTGTCAGGACAAAGGAATAAAGCTTGCCGGGTGGCCCACCCAACTGGGTCGAGGCGGCCAGCAGCCACGCGGTCATCACGATAAAGCCGGGCTTGAGAAACTCCGACGGCTGCACCGATGCGAACCCCAGCGAATACCAGCGCGTCGCCCCTTTGCCGAAATCGGTGCCAAAGACCGGCAGCAACAAAAGCGACACAAACGCCCCAAAAAAACCCAAGACTGCAAGGCGGCGGACCATCACAGGTGACATCATCGACACGGCGATCATCACGGCAATGGCCGTCCCGCCGAACACCGTCTGACGCATCACATAGTGAAAAGGCTCCAGCCCGTTCTTGGCGGCCAACGGCGGGGATGCGGCAAAGCCAAGCAAAAGCCCGATCCCGAACAGGACCAGCACACAGGACAAGGTCCATTTATCAATCGTCCGCCACCAACGTGGAAGAACCGCGTCCCCGGATTGCACCGGAACCGCACCATAGACCATTTCCGTCATGGATCACCGCCAATTTGCCTCGATCGCCCGTTGTCCGGGTCTGTTGGCATCATAGACCGCATTTGCGTGCGATTCCACTGGAAAACTGCGCTCTTGCACCCGACCGCGATCCGCGCGACATCGCTGTGCATGAAAGTGCAGACATTGATCATTGGTGCCGGTGCCGCAGGCATGATGTGCGCGGCCCATGCAGGGCCGGGCGTGCTGGTCGTGGACCATGCGCGCGCGGCGGGCGAAAAGATCCGCATCTCGGGGGGTGGGCGGTGCAATTTCACCAATCTGCATACAGCAGCAGATAATTTCATCAGCCAGAACAGGCATTTCGCGAAATCCGCGCTGGGGCGCTATACGCAATGGGATTTCATCGCGCTGGTCGATGCGCATCGCATCCCATGGCACGAAAAGACGCTGGGGCAGTTGTTCTGCGATACATCGGCCAAGGATGTCATTGCGATGTTGCGCGCGGAAATGGTGCGCGCGCGCGCAGAGCTGTGGCTTGACACGCAGCTGGGCGAGATTGGCCATGACGGGACCGATTTCACCGTGACGTTGACCCGCAACGGGCGCGATCAGGCCGTGACGGCCCGCAATCTGGTGGTGGCCAGCGGCGGCAAGTCGATCCCCAAAATGGGCGCGACCGGCCTTGGCTATCAGATCGCGGCCCGTTTTGGGCTGCCGCTGGTGACGCCGCGCCCCGGATTGGTCCCGCTCACCTTTTCGGATGAACGGTTCAAGCCGCTGGCAGGCGTGGCGGCACCCGCACGGGTCACAGCGGGCGGAACCGGTTTTGACGAGGCGCTGTTGTTCACCCATCGCGGGCTGTCGGGACCTGCAGTACTGCAAGCCTCGTCTTACTGGGACGAAGGCGATCCGATCAGCGTGAACCTGACCCCCGGCACCGATCTGCTGGGCGCCTTGCAAGGCCACCGGCACAGCGATCCGCGCAAGGCACTGACAACGATCTTGTCGCTTTATCTACCGGCGCGGCTTGTCGATTATCTGGCCGAAGGGCTGACCTTGACGGGGACAATGGCCGACCAAAGCGACGCGCGGCTTGCCACCATCTGCGCAGCGCTTGCGGATTGGCAGGTCACACCGTCAGGGTCCGAAGGGTACCGGACCGCAGAAGTGACGCTGGGCGGTGTCGATACAGACGCCCTGTCATCGCAGACCATGGCGGCCAAGGCTGTGCCCGGCCTTTATTTCATCGGTGAATGCGTCGATGTCACCGGATGGTTGGGCGGGTATAATTTTCAATGGGCCTGGTCATCTGGATGGGCCGCAGGTCAGGCGATCCGGCAGGGGCAAGGCGGGTCCTGACCCACCCTACGCCGCCTGCGCATTGCCCATCAATCAGACTGACCCGCCACCGCGGCGCCGACGCAGGTGATGAAATCCGCGCCGCGCTGTTCGAAATTGTCATATTGATCGAACGACGCTGCCGCGGGTGCCAGCAGGACAACATCGCCCGGTTCAGCCTCTGCCGCGGCAAGCGCGACAGCGCGGGCCATGGTGGTGCAGACCTCTGTCGGGACGCCGGGCAATTGGCGGGCGAAATCCGCCGCCTCGCGCCCGATGACATAGGCTTTGGCGACCTGCGCCAGATGCGGCAGCAGCCCGTCCAGCCCGCCCTCTTTCTGCAGACCGCCGCATATCCAGCGGATACGCGCAAAGGCCTGCAGCGCCTTGGCCGCGCTGTCAACATTGGTGGCCTTGCTGTCGTTGACGAACCGCACACCGCCGCGGTCCGCGACCAGCTGGCTACGGTGCGGCAGGCCGGGGTAAGATTGCATCGCCGCCTCGATCGCGCGCGGGCCAAGCCCCAATGTGCGGCAGACCGCATAGGCCGCGCAGGCGTTCTGGTGGTTATGCGCGCCGGGCAATCCGGCAATGGCACGCAGGTCAATGGACCCGACCTGCCGGCCATGCCGGTATTCCGACAAAAACCCCTTGCGCGCGAAAACAGACCATGCAGCCTCGGTCAGCTTCTGCCCCGAGGACACCAGCACAACGCGGTCGTCGCCTACCCCTTGGGCCAGCTGGTTGGCCAGATAGCGGCCTTCGTTTTCATCGACACCGATCACCGCGCGGTCAGGGCCGCCTTCGGCAAACAGCCGCCGTTTGGCCGCGAAATAGCCACCGTGTCCTGCATGCCGGTCCAGATGGTCGGGCGACAGGTTGGTCAGCACCGCCACATCGGGCGTCAGCGCACGCGCCAGATCGGTCTGGTAAGAGGACAGTTCCAGCACCACAACCTCGCCATCGCGGGCGGGTTCGATATCCAGCACGCCGCGCCCGATATTGCCCGCCAGCTGCGCAGGTCGCCCGCTTTCGGCCAATATGTGGTGGATCAGCGCCGATGTGGTGGACTTCCCGTTTGATCCGGTGACGGCCACGACGCGGGGGGTCGTCTCGAACCCGTCCCAATCGTCGGTGGCAAAAGACCGAAAAAACAGCCCGATGTCATTGTCTACCGGCACGCCTACGGCCCAAGCAGCGGCAATAGCGGGGTGTGGCGCAGGATAAAGATGCGCAATGCCCGGGCTGACGATCAGCGCCGCGACACCGTCATAGGACGCCGTTTTAGTCAGGTCGCGCAGCGCATAGCCTGCGGTTTGCGCCAGATCACGCCCTGCTTGCCCGTCATCCCAAACCACGACATGCGCACCGCCCGCCTGCAAGGCCTGCGCCGCGGCACGCCCCGACAGGCCCATGCCCAGCACCGCGACGATCGCTCCGTCATATCCGCGCACCGGGATCATCGGATCACCGGACCTTCAGCGTGGCAAGACCGACCATCGCAAGGATCAGCGCGATGATCCAGAAGCGGATCACGATCTGCGGTTCGGACCAGCCTTGCTTTTCATAATGATGGTGGATCGGGGCCATCAAGAACACCCGCTTTCCGGTGCGCTTGTAATACAGCACTTGGATAATGACCGAGAGCGCCTCGACTACGAACAGGCCACCGACGATGGACAGCACGATTTCATGCTTGGTCGCCACGGCAATCGCGCCCAGCGCGCCGCCCAGCGCCAATGATCCGGTATCGCCCATGAACACGGCAGCGGGGGGCGCGTTATACCACAAAAACCCCAAACCGCCGCCGATCAACCCCATGGTAAAGATCAGCAATTCACCCGTATCTGGCACATAATGCACATCCAGATATTGCGTGAAATCAACGCGACCGACAGCATAGGCGATAACCCCGAAAGTGCCTGCCGCGATCATCACCGGCATGATCGCCAGACCGTCCAGACCGTCAGTTAGGTTGACCGCATTGGCCGACCCCACGATCACGATCACCGCGAAAGGCACAAACAGGATGCCAAGGTTGATCAGCGTGTCCTTGAAGATCGGCACAGCCAATCGGTTGGTCAGATCGTCGGGATGGTATTGCGCCGCCCAATAGGCCGCAATCGCCGCGATGGTGATGCCCAGCAGGATACGCACCTTGCCCGACACGCCCGATGTCGTCTGTTTGGACACTTTGGCGTAATCATCGGCAAAACCGATAGCGGCAAAGGACAGCGTCACAAACAGCACCATCCAGACGAACGGATTATCGAGCCGCGCCCAGAGCAGCGTGGAAAAAGTCAGCGCCCCCACGATCAGCAAACCGCCCATCGTCGGCGTGCCGGCCTTGGCGAAATGCCCTTCAGGGCCGTCGCTGCGGATCGGCTGGCCCTTACCCTGTTTGCGCCGCAACACGTTGATCAGCGGCCGCCCAAAGATGAACCCAAAGACCAACGCCGTCAAAAAGGCCCCACCGGCACGAAAGGTGATATAGCGAAACAGGTTAAAGACGTCGCCGCCATCCGAAAGTGCCGTCAGCCAGTAAAACATGAGTTGATCCTGTTATTCATCACCGCGGCGATGCCCGAGTTTGCGGATCGCGTCAACGACCAGCGATACCTTGCTGCCTTTTGATCCTTTGACCAGCACAACGTCGCCTGTGTCCACCAGCCGCGTGGCTTGCGCGGCAAGTTCAGCCGCGGTGGCCGCCCATTGCCCGCGTTTGCCCTGCGGCAAAGCTTCCCACAGATGGCGCATCAACGGCCCTGCGCAATGAATCAGGTCAAGCTGCTGCAGATGGGGGTTCTGCGCCATGGCAGCATGCATCGCGACCTCGTCCGTGCCCAATTCCAGCATATCACCCAGAATGGCGATCTTGCGCCCCTTGACGATCCGCCCGACCCCGTCTTGCGGCTGGCCTGCGGCGATCACCTCGAGCGATGCGGCAAGCGATGTGGGATTGGCGTTGAACGCATCGTCCATCAGGTCAATCGTTTCGAATTCATTGGCCAGATCAAGCTGGATGATCTCGCGCGTGCCACGCCCCGCAGGCGGCACCCAAAGTGCCAGATCAAGCGACGCTGCGACAGGGTCCGCCCCAAGCGCGGCCACCACCGCCAGCACACCCACCGCGTTCAGCCCGAAATGCCGCCCCGGCACTGACAGTTTGAACAGGTAATCATGCCCGGGCGAGGTGGCACCGATCACCGTCACATCCCGCGAGATGCGCAGATCGCTGATCCGCCATGCGCCTGCGGTTTCACCAAACAGCACGATCTGCGCGCCGATATCGCCTGCGCGGTCCTGCAGGATCGCCGTTGTCGCAACATCGCCGTTCAGCACCGCGATCCCGCCCGGTTCCAGCCCGTCGACGATGGTGGCCTTTTCAGCCGCGATCCCCGCAAGGCTTTCGAACGACGCCAGATGCGCTGCTGCCACGGTCGTGACCATCGCCACATGCGGGCGGGCCATGCGCGACAAAGGCGCGATTTCGCCCGGATTGCTCATCCCGATCTCGATCACCGCGAAATCGGCATCGGCAGGCATCCGCGCCAGCGTCAGCGGCACGCCCCAGTGGTTGTTATAAGACGCCTCTGCGGCATGGCATTTGCCTTGGCGGCTCAGCACGGTGCGCAGCATTTCCTTGGTCGATGTCTTGCCGACCGATCCGGTGATTGCCGCGATCCGCGCGGTGCTGCGCGCGCGCGCAGCGATGCCCAGCGCCTCCAGCCCTTTCAGCACGTCAGGGACGACCAACAGCGGCGCATCGGATGCGACACCGTCGGGGCGGTGGCTGACAAGTGCGGCAGCAGCCCCTTTTTCCAACGCCATGGCGACGAAATCATGCCCGTCGCGCACATCTTTCAGGGCCACGAACAGATCGCCCGGCTGCAAGGTCCGTGTGTCGATCGACACGCCTGTCGCGACCCAATCGCCTTGTGTAACACCTTGTGTCGCGGCGACGGCCTGTTGGGCGGTCCAAAGTGCGGTCATATCCGCCCCTCCAAGGCTGCGACGGCAACGCTGGCCTGTTCGACATCGTCAAACGGCATGATCGTATCCCCGATGATCTGCCCGCTTTCATGGCCCTTGCCCGCGATCAGCAGCGCGTCACCCGGTTGCAGCATGTCGATGCCGCGCAGGATCGCCTCGGCGCGGTCGGCGACCTCGGACAGGCTGTCACAACCCTGCGCACCGGCCAGAACGGCGGCACGGATGCTGGCGGGGTCTTCGGAACGGGGGTTGTCGTCGGTGACGATCACGCTGTCGGCAAATTCCGCCGCTGCAGCGCCCATCAGCGGGCGCTTGGTGCTGTCACGGTCGCCGCCTGCCCCGATGATCGCCACGATCCGGCCCATCACATGCGGGCGTAATGCCTTGAGCGCGGTTTCCACGGCATCAGGCGTATGGGCATAATCGACAAATACTGCCGCCCCGTTGGCGCGGGTCGCGGCCAGTTCCATCCGGCCTCGCACGGTGCCAAGCTGCGACAAGGCGGCGAATACCTCCAGCGGATCAGCCCCTGCGGCGATCACCAATCCGGCCGCCAGCAGCACGTTTTCCGCCTGAAACCCGCCGATCAGCGCAAGGCGTGCATGATGCGGACGCCCCTGCCATGTGAACAACAGATCCTGACCCGTCGCATCGAACCGCTGGCCGGTCAGGCGCAGGCGGGCGTCATCACTGCGCCCAACGCCGATCACCTCTTGCCCGCGCTGGGTGCAGATCGCGGCAACGACCGGCCCCTTGGGATCGTCCAGATTGACGACGGCCACGCCATCCTCGGCCAGCACACGGGTGAAAAGGCCCATCTTGGCCGCGAAATACGCCTCGAACGTGCCGTGATAATCCAGATGGTCCTGCGTGAAATTGGTAAAACCCGCCGCCGCCAGCACCACGCCATCAAGGCGGCGCTGGTCCAGCCCGTGCGATGATGCCTCCATCGCGACATGGGTTATCCCGTGGCCTGCGGCCTCGGCCAGCACGCGGTGCAGGGTGATCGGTTCGGGAGTTGTGTGTTTCAGCGGATAGGCCCAGGCACCCTCGACACCGGTGGTGCCAAGGTTGACGCCGGCCAGCCCCATCTCTTCCCAGATCTGGCGGCAAAAGCTGGACACCGATGTCTTGCCATTGGTTCCCGTCACCGCAACAACAATCCCCGGATGCGCCCCGAACCACAGCGAGGCCGTCTGCGCCAGCGTCTGGCGCGGGTCTTCGGCGACGATCACTGCGGCGTCGCTGGCGGCCAGTACATCCGCGGCGATCCGCGCACCTGCGGCATCGGTCAGCACAGCAGCAGCGCCCATGCGCAGCGCATATTGGATGAATTCCGCACCATGGACCTTTGCCCCCGGCAAGGCGGCGAACAGGCTGCCCTTGATCACATCGCGGCTGTCCACGGCCAGGGATGTGATGGTCGCATCGCGGCCCTGCGCTGCCGTCAGTCCCAGCGCGGTCAATGTCGTCATCACAGGCCCTCTTAGTTCGCGGTCAGTACTATACTGTCAGGGTCGCCCATGTCCATCTGCGGGCGCAGGCCCAGCAAAGGCGCTGTCCGGCGGATGATTTCAGCAGCGACAGGCACAGCGGTCCAGCCTGCGGTGCGGCGCGGCTCGGTGCCGGATGTTTCCACCGGTTCATCCAGCGTGGTGATCAGCACATATTGCGGGTCACTGGCCGGAAACACCGATGCAAAAGTCGCGATGACCTTGTCGTCGTAATAGCCACCACCCGCCGCGCGCGGCTTGTCCGCAGTGCCGGTCTTGCCGCCAACGGCATAGCCCGCGACATCGCCCATAGAGGCTGTGCCCTCGGTCACTGTTGCGCGCAGCATATCGACAACGGATTGGCTGACCGCGGCGCTGATAACGCGCGGGCCGGGTTGCGGGTCTGGATTGCGCAGCAGGGTCGGTGCGACCTTGGTGCCGCCGTTGACCATCGCTGCATAAGCCGCCGCCAGATGCAAAGGCGACGACGACAGGCCGTGGCCATAGGAAATCGTCATCGTCGAAATCTCGGACCAATTGCTGGGCAACAAGGGAGCGCCGGTCGGCGCTTCGATCAATTCAACAGGTGTTGCCTGCAAAAGCCCAAGCTGGCCAAGGAAATCACGCTGTCTTTCTGCGCCAATCTGCATCGCGATCCGCGCCGTGCCAACATTGGAGGATTTCACGATCACCTTGGTCACGCTGTTCTGCGCCCCGTAATTGCGGAAATCGCGGATCCGGAAACGCCCCCAAGTCAGCGGGCTGGTGGTATCGACCATCGTGTCGGCGTCTACCAGTCCCAGTTCCATCGCCTGAGCGACGGCAAAGATCTTGAACACCGATCCCAGCTCGTAAACCCCCTGCACCGCGCGGTTGAACAAAGGGCTGTCGGACTGATCGCCGGTAATGGCAACCTGCGGGCGGCTGTTGGGGTCGAAATCGGGCAAGGAGGCCATGGCGATAATCTCGCCCGAATGGATATTCATCAAGACAGCTGTGGCACCCTTGGCATTCATCAGCGCCATGCCGCCCGCCAGCACCCGTTCAGTGGCGGCCTGAATCGATAGGTCGATGGATAATTGCAGCGGCGCGCCTTCATTGGCGGGGTCGCGCAGGAAAGGGTCAAACTGGCGCTCGACGCCGGCCACGCCGATCACCTCGGCGCTGGACACGCCTTCGCGGCCATAGCGCGTGCCGCCCAAAATATGCGCGGCCAGCGATCCGTTGGGGTAAAGGCGCATTTCGCGCGGGCCAAACAGCAGACCGGGGCTACCGATGTCATGCACGGCCTGCATCTGTTCGGGGCTCATCTGGCGGCGCAGCCACAAAAAGCGCCGTTCGCCGGTGAAATCAGTCAGCAGCCTGTCGGCATCCATTTCCGGAAAGATCGCCGCCAGCTGCGCCGCTGTGCGCGCGGGGTCGACCATCTGGCGCGGATGCGCATAAAGCGAGAATGTATCAAGGTTTGTGGCCAGCAACCGCCCGTTGCGGTCCACGATATCGGCGCGCTGGCCGATGATCGGGTTGCCTTCGGCGGCCGCGCGCGGCTCTTCTGGGACCGACGAGGCGAGCGTGCCCATCCGCCCGCCGATGACCACAAAGGCGCAAAAGAACATCAGCCCCAGCAACAGCAACCGGCCTTCGGCACGGCTGCGCGCCTTGTCCTGTGTGGCGGCATGGCGGCGGGCGCGGTTTTCGGCCTCGATCATATCAGGGTTTTCGCCCGTCTCGCGGGCTTTGAGGATACGGGCCAGGGGCCGCAGCGGCGTGCGCATCACAATGGGTCCTCGCCTAGGTCAAGCGTGTCATTGGAGATTTCAATCGGGTCGGTGATCGGCTGGATCGGCGGGATCGGATAGATGATCTGGTCCACATGTCCAAACGCCTCTGGCTGCAAAGACAACAGGCCCAGCCGGTCGAAATTCAGATCCGCCAGATCCGCCAGCCGGTCGGGCCGGTTCAGATAGGCCCATTCCGCGCGCAGCATCTGCAACCGGTCATGCGCAGCACCAATTTCGGTATAAAGCCCGCGTACCTCGCGCACGGCTGCCTGCGTGGTATAGTTTTCCTGATAGGCCCAGAACCCCGAAGCAATGACCGCCAATGCCGCAAACACATAAAGAAAACCCCGCATCAGTGGCCCCCCTTCTTGCGCATCATCGGCATGCCCAGATCCGCCGGATCAAGGCTTTGCGCGGGCGCATCAGTGCGGATCGCCACCCGTAGCTTGGCCGAGCGTGACCGTGGATTTTCGGCCAGTTCCTGTTCGTCCGGCCCGATCGCCTTGCGTTTGTCGATGCGAAAGGCGGGGGTCACCTGCGTGGTTTCCGGCGCATAGCGGTTGGCATTGGCGTTGTTGCCCGAACGTGCCTGCAAGAACCGCTTGGCCATCCGGTCCTCGACCGAATGAAAGGTCACGACGGCCAGTTGCCCGCCCGGTTTCAGCGCGCGTTCGGCGGCCATCAGCCCCATCGCCAATTCACCATATTCATTGTTCACCGCGATCCGCAGCGCCTGAAAGGTGCGGGTGGCGGGATGCGACTGGTTGGGCTTGGCGCGCGGCAGGCAGCTTTCGACGATTTTCGCCAGCTGGCCCGTGGTCGTCAGCGGACGGGCAGCGACAATCGCCTTGGCGATACGGCGCGACGCGCGTTCTTCACCGTAAAGATAGATGATATCGGCCAGTTCGGCCTCCTCTGCGTCATTGCACAGATCAGCCGCCGACAGGCCCGATTGCGACATGCGCATATCCAGCGGCCCGTCACGCATGAACGAAAAGCCGCGTTCGGCCAGATCAAGCTGCATCGAGCTGACGCCAAGGTCCAGCACCACGCCATCCAGATCCTGCGCATAGGTATCAAGCTGGGAAAACACGCCTTCCTGCATCACGATGCGGTCGCCATAATCCGCAACCCAACCGGCGGCCATCTGGAACGCCAGCGGATCACGGTCCACCGCGATCACCTTGTGCGCGCCTGCGGCCAGCAGCGCACGGGTATAGCCGCCATTGCCGAATGTACCATCCAGCCAGACCCCCGTCACGGGGCCGACAGCGGCAATCAAAGGCCGGATCAGGACAGGTATATGCGGGGTTTGATCTGCGGCAGCGGACATTTCGGGCCTATCCGTCCAGCAGGATCAGCGGATCATAGCCTTCGGGCTTGTCCGCAAGATAGGCTGTCAGCGTGCTGGACACGTCACTGTCATAGCGGTCGGCCTTCCAGATCTCGAAATGGTCGCCAAGGCCGCTGAAGGTCAATTCACCATCGGTGATGCCCAGTTTCTGGCGCTGCTTGATCGGCATGACAGTGCGCCCATCCTTGTCCACGTCCAGCTTGATCGACTGGCCGATAATCAGGCGCGACAGGATCTGCTTGCGCTCGGACCCGCGCGGCAAAGCGTTGATCTGGTCCACAACCTTGCCAAATTCGGCAACGCTATAGCCCTGAAGCTGATTTTTAAGATGATCACCATAAAGCAGATACATGCGCGGGGTGCGGTCGGGGGTCCATTCGGGGTCACCGGATTCCAGCACGCGACGAAAGTCAGCCGGGATCGACATGCGCCCCTTGCTGTCCACCTTTTGGGTGTGTTCGCCCGTGAAATTCAGTTCCAACGCCCTCTGCCTCACCTTGTCCGTCCGGAACGCGCTTCCGGATGTGAAAACGGCGGATTGTGCTGCTGCCACTGCACAATCCGCCGCCCTCGTCCCATCTCTGGGAAAGTCCGACTGCGCGTGCCACCTGGGGGGATGTCTGCTCGCTCACGCGCCGGATCGTTTTTGAAGTGATGCCGAAGCCTGTATGAAACCTGCTTTTGCCGGTTGGGGTTCTTGATTTGCCCCTTTGAAGTCGTGTCCGTCATCACCGTGCAACACTTCTGCCATCGCGCGAAGCTGTGATCAAGGATTTTTTGGGATTTCATGGAACTCGATGGGCAAACCGCCATCATCCATGGGAATCATTTCGCCGCGTTTTGGACCAATTATGCGCAGATGTTGCGGACGGTGCGAAATGGCACACTATATAAAGCAGTGTCAGGTGTTTTGTGCATGATGCAAAGAAACCGCAGTTCTGCCACCTTTGGCATCAGTTTTGCAGATCATTGCTCGCCTTCATTCACGCAAACCTCATGAAAATGATTCGGATGCGTGATTGATTCCATGAATTCCCGACAACGCGTCAGCTCAGGCGTTTGTACATCACATGCGCCGCCACAAACCCCTGTTCGGGGTGCTGGAACGCATCGGGAATGGTGCCAATGGTGGCAAAGCCAAGCCGGTGCCACAACTGGACAGCGCCCTGATTGCTGGCGAGCACGAAATTGAACTGCATCGCAAGATAGCCCATAGCGCGCGCCTGATCCTGGCTATGCAGGCACATCTGCGCGGCCAGCCCCTGCCCGCGCGCCGCAGGGGCCACGATATAGCCGCAGTTGCAGATATGCGCACCACCGCCCGGCTGGTTGGTGCGGATATAATAGGTGCCGACCACAGCACCATCCAGCACCCCCACATAGGTCGCGGCGGGCTGTTGCATCCAATAGGCGAAAGCGGCGTCCCTGCTGATCGCAGGATCAACGGCATAGGTCGTGCCTGCGCGAAACACATCACGCAGGATCGGCCAAAGCGCGTCGAAATCCGCCGCAACCGCCCGCCGGATCGTGATCACGCCATGCCGCCCGCGATCAGGCGGCGCGCGATGGTGGCATAAGCCTCGGCCATGGGTGACGATCCTGCCGCAATCGGCGTGCCGGCATCGCCCGCCAGCCGCGTATCAAGGTCAATGGGTAAGGCGCCCAGAAACGGCACACCGATCTTGTCAGCCTCGGCCGCCACGCCGCCATGGCCAAAAATATGCGCCTCATGACCACAGCTGGGGCAAATATAGGTGGACATATTTTCGATCAGGCCCAGAATCGGCGTGTTCAGCGTGTTGAACATATCCAGCGCCTTGCGCGCATCCAGCAGCGCCACATCCTGCGGCGTGCTGACCACGATTGCCCCGGTCAGTTCGGTTTTCTGGCACAGCGTCAGCTGCACATCACCGGTGCCCGGCGGCAGATCGACCAGCAACACGTCAAGTTCGCCCCAGGCCACCTGCCCCAGCATTTGCTGGAGCGCGCCCATCAGCATCGGGCCGCGCCAGACGACCGCCTTGTCGGGGTCCATCATCAAGCCGATGGACATCATCGTGACACCATGCGCCTGCAGCGGGATGATCGTCTTGCCATCAGGGCTGCCGGGGCGTTTGTTCACGCCCATCATACGCGGCTGGCTGGGGCCATAGATATCGGCATCCAGCAGACCGACCCGCCGCCCCTGCCGCGCCAGCGCCACGGCAAGGTTGGACGACACGGTGGATTTGCCGACCCCGCCCTTGCCGGACCCGATCGCAAGGATGCGGTCCACACCGCTGACCTTGGCGGGGCCGGCCTGCGGGGTCGGATGGCGGCCGATCTTGAGCGACGGTGGTTCAGCAGGTTTCGGCGCGGGGCCATGGGCCGTCAATATGGCGGCGACGCTGTCAACACCGGGCAAGGCCAGCACGACCTGTTCAGCCGCACGGCGCACACCGTCCAAACGCGTGGCGGCGGCGGGCGTCTCAGCTTCGATCACGAAACTGACCTTGCCTGCGTCGATCGTCAGCGCGCGGACCATGTCACGCCCCACGATATCACCGCCATCGGGCAGCGTGATCCGGGCCAGGGCGGTCATGATGTTTTCTTGGGTTACGGCCATATCGACGGCTCCTTTTCAAATGCGCCTGTTTTTCCGTCAACTTCTGGCACGTTTTGAGCAAGACGCAAGGGCGCAGCCCCACCTGCCTAATTTTGCAACACTCAGATGACATTAGGTCAGCATAACTTATGCATTTTCTGCATAGCAGCATTGACCGATCAGCCATTGTGCAGGTGCAGCATTATCTTACATGATGGACACAAGCGAACGGCGAGCCTGCCGCGACCAGTACAACGAAATGAGTAGTGACATGACAACCTTTAACATCACGCTTCCGACAAGCATCCCATTTTCGGATCGTCTGGCCAGCCTGCGCGCCACGCTGTCCGACAAGATGGCCAAGCGCAAAGTGTTTCAGACCACGCTGAACGAATTGCAGTCCCTGTCCAACCGCGATCTCGCGGACCTGGGCCTGTCGCGCTCTGCGCTGCGGGGCATCGCATTCGAAGCCGCTTACGGCAAGTAATTCAAGAATCGGATCTGCTGCCTCCTCCCTGAAAAGGCAGATCTGACAGACCCCCGCGCTCTACCTCCTCCCGGAGCCAGGGGTCATGATTAAGGCGGCGGCGCCCACCTCCTCCCGGGTGCCGCCGCTTTATGACACAGGTTTCGGAACCGCCCACCTCCTCCCGGGCTGGGACCGATTTTACCGCCGACGGCGCCCACCTCCTCCCGGGCAAAGTTGGCGAGGACGCGCCTTGCTTCTTCTCCTCCCGAGACGCAAGGAGGCGCTGATAAAAGAGAACGGTCATGCCCACCTCCTCCCGGGCATGGCCGTTTTTTTATGCGCGGTTGCAGGGGGCGCTGCCCCCACCCCGGATTAATTCCGGGGTCCCCCCGGAGTATTTTTGGAAATAAGAAGTCGGCGGATCAGGCCCGCGTATCCTTGGGTGATCCCATGACCATATAGCTGGTGATCGCGCGCACATGCGGCACAGTGCCAAGGATATCGGTGTGAAACGCCTTGTAGGCGGGCAGATTTGCGACCTCGACCCGCAGCATGTATTCGAACGCGCCTGCCACGTTGTGACATTCCGTCACCTGATCCGCGCCTTGCATTGCTGCCTCAAAACCCATTTGCGCGGCCTTGGTATGTTCCGACAGCCCCACAGCGACATAGACCACATAGGCCCGACCCGTCTGCGCAGGATCAAGCCGCGCGCGATAGCCTTTGATCACTCCGCTGCGTTCCAGTTCCTGCACGCGGCGCAGGCAGGCCGAAGGCGACAGCCCGACCTGTTCGGCGAGCTGCAAATTACTGATCCGGCCATCGCGGGACAGAGTGTGCAATATATCGGCGTTAATCTTGTCTATAGTCGTCATATATTGCATTCATAACCCAAAACTACGCAACTTGGCAATTACATTGCGCGATTTACCCACTATTGTTGCGTGATGAGTTATGACATCCTGATCGCCCTTGTGGGCTTTGCCTTTGCCTCGTCTGTCACACCGGGGCCGAATAATGTGATGCTGATGGCATCGGGGGCCAATTACGGGTTGCGGCGGACATTGCCGCATATGCTGGGCATATCGGCCGGTCATGCATTTATGGTGTTCATGGTCGGTGTCGTTCTTTTGGGCGTTTTCCTGACCTATCCTGCATTGAATATCGTGCTGAAAGTCGTCAGCGCCGCCTATATGCTGTGGCTGGCCTGGAAAATCGCCAATGCAGTGCCGCCAGAGGCGAAAAAGGTCACGGGCAAGCCGTTTACCTTTTTGCAGGCAGCCGCGTTCCAATGGGTCAACCCAAAGGCCTGGTTCATGGCAATCACCGCGATCAGCGCCTATGCGCCGCAGGACCGCGGGCTGGTCGTGGGGTCGCTGATGGTGGCGGGGGTTTTCGCCACAACCAACCTGCCCGCCGTCACGATCTGGGCCTGGATCGGGGTACAGCTGCGCCGCTGGCTGGGCACGGCGCGCCGGTTGCGCATGTTCAACATCACCATGGCATTGCTGTTGGTGACGTCATTATGGCCGATGCTTGTGGGTTAGAACGGCACGTCATCGGCGGCATCCGCGCTGACGATGAACCGCGCGACGACATGTTTGGTCCCGGCCTTGTCAAAGGCGATTTCGAGCTTGTCGCCCTCAATCCCCAGCACGTTCCCATAGCCGAATTTCTGGTGGAACACGCGATCATCCACGCTGAAGGCGGAGATCGCAGTCACGTCGATCGTCATGTTGCGCGCCTCGGACGGGACGCCCAAACCGCGCTGTTGGCTGCGGGTCTGCAGCCGCCGCCAGCCTGGCGAATTATAGACATCGGCGTCATGCGCCTTTTGGTGCAGGTCAGACCCCGCCGCCCCCATGATCGCAGGGGACGCACTGGCCGCCATCCCCGCCGCCCCGAACCCGCCGCCATAAAGGCCCGGCGGCGTCAGCACCGCGACATCGCGGCTGGGCAATTCATCGATGAACCGCGACGGCATCTGCGATTGCCACTGGCCGTAAACGCGGCGGTTGGCAGCAAAGGAAATGGTGCAAAGCTCTTCGGCGCGCGTGATGCCGACATAGGCAAGGCGGCGTTCCTCCTCAAGCCCTTTCAACCCGCTTTCATCCATCGAGCGTTGCGAGGGGAACAGCCCATCCTCCCAGCCTGGCAGGAACACAGAAGGGAATTCCAGCCCCTTTGCCGCGTGCAGGGTCATGATGCTGACCTTTTCGCCCGCTTCCTCGGTCTCGTTATCCATGATCAGGCTGACATGTTCCAAAAACCCTTGCAGATTCTCGAAATTCTCCAGCGCTTTGACCAGTTCCTTGAGGTTTTCGAGCCGTCCCGGTGCCTCGGGCGTTTTGTCGTTCTGCCAGAAACCTGTATAGCCGCTCTCGTCCAGAATAATCTCGGCCAGCGCGACATGGGTATCCGCCTCGGCGCGGAGCTGTGCGTGCCAGCGGTCCAGCCCTGCGACCAGTTCTGTCAGCTCTTTCAACCCCTTGCCACCCAGCAGCCGCCCTTGGCAGACCAGCCGCGCGCCTTCAACCAGCGACACGCGATTGGCACGCGCGGTGCGCTGGATCGTCTGGATCGCCTTGTCGCCCAAGCCCCGCTTGGGCGTGTTCACGATCCGCTCAAACGCCAGATCATCGGCGGGCGATACGGCCAGCCGGAAATAGGCCATCGCATCGCGGATTTCCATCCGCTCATAGAATCGCGGCCCGCCGATCACGCGGTAGGGCAGACCGATAGTCAGAAAGCGGTCCTCGAACGCGCGCATCTGGTGGCTGGCACGCACAAGGATCGCCATACTGTCCAGTCCCAAGGGCGCCATGCCACGGGTGCCGCGTTGGCTCGCCTCGATTTCTTCACCGATCCAGCGCGCCTCTTCCTCGCCGTCCCAATGGCCAATCAGGCGTACCTTTTCACCTTCCTCGACAGAGGTGAACAAGGTCTTGCCCAACCGGCCCTTGTTGGCGGCAATCACGCCTGACGCAGCAGCAAGGATATGCGGGGTAGACCGGTAATTTTCTTCCAACCGCACCACATGGGCGCCCGGAAAATCCGCCTCGAACCGCAGGATATTGCCGACCTCGGCGCCGCGCCAGCCATAGATCGACTGGTCATCATCGCCCACGCAGCAGATATTCTTGTGCCCCGCCGCCAGCAGGCGCAGCCACAGATACTGGGCGACATTGGTATCTTGATATTCGTCCACCAGAATATAGCGAAACCGCGTTTGGTACTGGCGCAGCACATCGGGGTGTTTTTGGAAGATCGTGACCATATGCAAAAGGATATCGCCGAAATCGACAGCATTCAGGTCGATCAGACGGCGCTGGTAGGCGGCGTAAAGATCCACACCTTTGCCGTCAAAGGCCCCGCTTTCGGCGACAGGCACCTTGTCGGGTGTCAGCGCCTTGTTTTTCCAGCTATCTATGATCCCCGCCAGCATCCGCGGCGGCCAGCGTTTTTCGTCGATGTCGGATGCCACGACCAATTGCTTGAGCAGGCGCAACTGGTCGTCGGTATCAAGGATCGTGAAACTCGATTGCAGCCCCACCAATTCGGCATGACGGCGCAGCAGTTTGGCGCTGACCGAATGAAACGTCCCCAACCATGGCAGACCTTCCACCGCCTCGCCCATCAACGCAGCGATGCGGTGCTTCATCTCGCGCGCGGCTTTGTTGGTAAATGTGACTGCCAACACCTCTTGCGGGCGCGCGGACCGTGTGGCCAGCACATGCGCGATCCGGCTGGTCAGCGCCTTGGTCTTGCCGGTCCCCGCCCCCGCCAGCATCAAGACCGGCCCGTCCAGCGTTTCCACCGCCTGCCGTTGCGCAGGGTTCAGCCCGTCCAGATAGGGCATCGCAGGCCGCGCCATCGCGCGCTGGCTCAACGGAACGGCGGCCGCCTCAAAGGCATCATCTTCGGAATAATCACTCATTCCCCAGACATAGCGCCATCACCGCGCCATGAAAAGCCTTGTTCTACTTCCGTTCCATCCCATCTTCCGAGCAAAAATATCCCCGCCGGAGGCATCGCAGCCATTGCAAATGGCGCGAAATCCACCCTAACGTCGCGGCATGAACGCCCATGCAAAATACCCCGCGATATCCGACCTGAAAACCCGTGCGCGGGGCCGTATCCCGCATTTCGTCTGGGAATATCTTGACAGCGCGACAGGGGTCGAGGCCACGCAAAGGCGCAACCGTACCGCGCTGGATCAGGTGCTGCTGAACCCCTCGATCCTGCATGGCGAATTCGCGCCCGATCTGTCCACCACCCTGCTGGGGCGCGACCATCCGCTGCCGATCGGGATTGCGCCCTTGGGCATGTCGGGGCTGATCTGGCCAGGGGCAGAACAGATGCTGGCGCGCATGGCCGCGCGCGAAAACATCCCTTATACTTTGTCCACCGTGGCCAGCCAGCTGCCAGAGGATGTCGGCCCGCATGCAGGCGATCAGGGCTGGTTCCAGCTTTATCCACCGCGCGATCCGGTGATCCGCGACGATATCTTGAACCGCGCAAAGAGTGCGGGGTTTCACACCCTAGTGCTGACGGTCGATGTGCCCGTCGCCTCGCGGCGCGAACGCCAAACCCGCGGCGGGCTGACGCAGCCGCCGAAACTGACGCCACGGCTGGCGTTGCAGGCGGCGCGCTGTCCGGCTTGGCTGCTGGGCATTAGACAGACCGGCATGCCGCGCCTACGGCTGATGGAAAGCTATAGTCAGGTCAAAGGCTCGCTGCCCTCCAACCAGCACATCGGCTACCTTTTGCGCACCTCGCCGGATTGGGATTATTTCAAGGCCCTGCGCGATGCATGGGATGGCCCTTTGGTGGTCAAGGGCGTGGGCCGCGCCGTTGATGCCGCCCGCCTGACCGACGAAGGGGCGGATGCAATCTGGGTCAGCACCCATGCAGGCCGGCAGTTCGACGGCGGCCCCGCCAGTATCGAAACCCTGCCCGCGATCCGTGCTGCCACCCCGCTGCCGGTGATTTTCGATAGCGGCATAGAAGGCGGGCTGGACGTTTTGCGCGCGCTGGCCTTGGGGGCGGATTTCGTGATGCTGGGCCGCGCCTTTCATTATGGCCTTGCCGCGATGGGCGAGGCGGGGGCGGCTCATGTGCTGGATATCCTGCGACAGGACATGATTTCCAACATGGGCCAGCTGGGCGCGCGCAGCCTCAAAGACCTGCCCGCCTGCCTGCGCCAAACCCCTTAACCATCTGGACGTCTCCAGATTTGCCGCTTACCAATGCTGCAACTGCGAAGGGGACGACAATGACCGAATTCAAGAAAATCCTGATTGCCAACCGTGGCGAAATCGCGATCCGCATCATGCGCGCCGCCAACGAGATGGGCAAAAAAACCGTCGCCGTCTATGCCGAAGAAGACAAGCTGGGCCTGCACCGTTTCAAAGCGGACGAGGCTTACCGGATCGGCGAAGGCATGGGGCCGGTCGCGGCCTATCTGTCGATTGACGAAATCATCCGCGTCGCCAAGATGTCCGGCGCGGATGCGATCCACCCGGGTTATGGCCTTTTGTCGGAAATCCCCGATTTCGTCGATGCCTGCACATCACACGGGATCACTTTTATCGGCCCCAAAGCGCAAACCATGCGCCAGTTGGGTGACAAGGCCAGCGCGCGCCGTGTGGCGATAGAGGCTGGCGTGCCGGTCATCCCCGCGACAGAAGTGCTGGGCGATGACATGGACCTGATCCGCAAACAGGCGGCCGAGGTGGGCTATCCCCTGATGCTCAAGGCGTCATGGGGCGGTGGCGGGCGCGGGATGCGCCCGATCATGAATGAAAAGGAACTCGAAGAAAAAGTCCGCGAAGGCCGGCGCGAGGCTGAAGCCGCATTCGGCAATGGCGAAGGCTATCTCGAAAAGATGATCATGCGCGCCCGCCATGTCGAGGTGCAGATTCTGGGCGACAGCCATGGCCAGATCTACCATCTGTGGGAACGCGATTGTTCGGTCCAGCGGCGCAATCAAAAGGTGGTGGAACGCGCCCCTGCCCCGTATCTTTCCGAGGTGCAGCGCCAACATATTTGTAATCTGGGCAAGAAAATCTGCGCCCATGTGAATTACGAATGTGCCGGCACGGTCGAATTTCTGATGGATATGGACAGCGGGGATTTCTTTTTCATCGAGGTGAACCCGCGTGTGCAGGTCGAACATACCGTCACCGAAGAAGTCACCGGCATTGACATCGTGCGCGCGCAAATCCTGATCGCGGAAGGCAAATCACTGGTCGAGGCAACGGGCTGTGCTTCGCAATATGATGTCAAACTTGACGGTCATGCCCTGCAATGCCGCGTGACGACCGAAGACCCGCAAAACAATTTCATCCCCGATTACGGGCGCATCCAGATGTATCGCAGCGCCACGGGGCCGGGCATCCGGCTCGATGGTGGCACGGCCTATTCGGGGGCGGTGATCACGCGCTATTACGACAGTTTGCTAACCAAGGTCACCGCCCGCGCCCCCACGCCTGAAATGGCGATTGCGCGGATGGACCGCGCCTTGCGCGAATTTCGTATCAGGGGGGTATCGACCAATATCGCCTTTGTCGAAAACCTGCTGAAACATCCGACCTTTCTGAACAATGAATATCACACCAAATTCATTGACGAGACGCCGGACCTTTTCAATTTCACCAAGCGCCGCGACCGCGCGACCAAAATCCTGACCTATATCGCGGATATCACCGTCAACGGGCATCCCGAAACCGCAGGTCGTGCGCGCCCCGCCGCAGATATCCGCCTGCCGCGCCCGCCGGTGAAACCGACCAGCAACCTGACGCCGGGCACCCGCAACATCCTTGACACCCAAGGGCCAATGGCCGTGGCGCAATGGATGCGCGACCAAAAACAGGTGCTGATCACCGACACGACAATGCGCGACGGGCATCAATCCTTGCTGGCCACGCGGATGCGGTCGATCGACATGATCAATGCCGCCCCCGCCTATGCCGCGAAAATGCACGGTTTGTTCAGCGTTGAATGCTGGGGCGGGGCGACATTTGATGTGGCTTACCGGTTCTTGCAGGAATGTCCGTGGCAGCGGCTGCGCGATATCCGCGCTGCCATGCCCAATATCATGACGCAGATGTTGCTGCGCGCCTCCAACGGCGTGGGCTATACCAATTACCCTGACAATGTCGTGCAAAGCTTTGTCGCGCAGGCGGCGATTTCGGGTGTTGATGTGTTTCGCGTCTTCGACAGCCTGAACTGGGTCGAAAACATGCGCGTCGCGATGGATGCAGTGATCGACGCGAACAAGGTCTGCGAAGGCACGATCTGTTATACCGGCGATTTGCTGGACCCTGCGCGCAGCAAATACGACCTGAAATATTATGTCGCCATGGCAAAGGATCTGGAATCGGCCGGCGCCCATGTGCTGGGGCTGAAGGATATGGCGGGGCTGCTCAAACCCGCCGCGGCCAGCATTCTGATCAAGGCGCTGAAGGACGAGATCGGCCTGCCAGTGCATTTCCACACGCATGACACATCGGGTGCGGCGATTGCCACGGTGCTGGCAGCCGCAGCCGCAGGTGTGGATTGCATCGATGCGGCGATGGATTCCTTTTCGGGCAACACATCGCAACCCACACTGGGCTCGATTGTCGAGGCTTTGCGCGGCACCGACCGCGACACCGGCCTTGATATCGCGGCGATCCGCGAGATCAGCAATTATTTCGAACAGGTCCGCGCACATTACACGGCCTTCGAATCGGGGCTGCAGGCCCCCGCGTCAGAAGTTTACCTGCACGAGATGCCCGGCGGGCAGTTTACCAACCTCAAGGCACAGGCGCGGTCCTTGGGGCTGGAAGACCGCTGGCACGAGGTGGCGCAAACCTATGCCGATGTGAACCAGATGTTCGGCGATATCGTCAAGGTCACGCCATCCTCCAAGGTCGTCGGCGATATGGCACTGATGATGGTCAGCCAGAACCTGACCCGCGCGCAGGTCGAGGACCCGAAAGTCGATGTCTCTTTTCCCGACAGCGTGATCGACATGATGCGCGGCAATCTGGGCCAACCGCCAGGTGGCTGGCCTATGGCGTTGCAGAAAAAGATCCTCAAAGGCGAGGCAGCACAGACCGACCGTCCGGGCAAGGCGCTCGCCCCCGTTGATCTTGCCAAGACCAAGGCGGATTTGCAGGTGAAATTCGAGGATGTGATCATCGATGACGAGGATCTGAACGGATACCTGATGTATCCCAAAGTGTTCATGGATTACACCGCGCGCCACGAAATCTATGGCCCCGTGCGCACCCTTCCGACGCGGACCTTTTTTTACGGGATGGAACCGGGCGAGGAAATCGCCGCCGAAATCGACCCCGGCAAGACCCTCGAAATCCGCATGCAGGCCGTGGCCGACATGAACGAGGATGGCGAGGTCAAGGTGTTCTTCGAACTCAACGGCCAGCCCCGCACGATCAGGGTGATGAACCGTCTTGCCGCCGCCGACAAGGTCCAGCGCCCCAAGGCAGAACTGGGCAACACGGGCCATATCGGCGCCCCGATGCCCGGTGTCGTGGCCAGCGTGGCGGCAGTGGCGGGCAAACAGGTCAAGGCAGGCGATCTGTTGCTGACGATCGAGGCGATGAAGATGGAAACCGGCATCCATGCGGAACGTGACGCCGTGGTCAAGGCCGTGCATGTCCAGCCCGGCAGCCAGATCGACGCCAAGGATCTGCTGGTCGAGCTGGAATAATCTGCCCAAAGGGGCGCAACACCCACTTGCGCCCCGCCCTTGCACTTCTCTTTTCCAAAAATACTCCCGCCGGAGGCCCCCCTGACCAGCTGGCACCCCGCCAAGGCTGTCTGCCGTAGGGCGGGGTTCACCCCGCCCCCCCTGTCGCTGCCCCAAACACCACAAAAAACACGAGGCTCTGCAATTTTGGCCTTGCGGACCACGCCAAGTATTTGTAATCCACGCCTCACCAACGGATGCGGGCGTAGCTCAGGGGTAGAGCATAACCTTGCCAAGGTTAGGGTCGAGAGTTCGAATCTCTTCGCCCGCTCCAATTGGTTCACTGGCCCAGAGGGCCGCTTGCAAAGGCCGCCTTTCAGGGCGGCCTTTTGCGTTACAGATCAGGCAAATGCCTTGATGGCGCCGTCGCGCGGCGGCATCGCTGGGGCATTGAGCACCGGATGCGGGCGCACATCGGCGTAATCGCCCCAGCTGCGCCGCCCATCTGCCACGCTGTCATGTGCAGCGGGCGCGGCCGAAGCGGCGTCATCTTCTGCGCCCCAACAGGCTGCATCATCCTGCGCGATCAGGTCGAGGTCTTCTTCACCCTCGCCCATATCCGCAGCATCGGCAGCAAGCTGACGATCAATACGGCGGGCCACCTCTGCCGCGTTGGCGACGGCAGACAAAAAGATCTGGCTAACCAGCGCCGTCTCTGTCTGCGTGCCGATCAGCGCGTACAGACTGGGGATCAGCCCATAAAGATCATCCATCACCTCACGCCCCTCATCGGTCATGATGATGGTGCTGACATAGGGATTGCGCCGTTCGGCGGACAGGGCCAACGTATGGGTCAGCTGCGTGCCGACCCGCTGATCCATGACCATAAGGTCGATCATTTCGGCATGGATCATTGCCTGGGCAAGGTCGCGGCTGGTCACGCACAGGGTCTGGAACCCATTGCTGGCCAGAATATGGGCTGTTTGCACCGCATCGGCGGCGTCGGCGCGCAAGATCATTGCTTTCATCGGATTCTCCTGACAAGGCTTCATCCCCTCCTGAATGACAGCAAATGCTTAAAACTTGCTGAAAAGCGCTGGCAGGCGCCCTGCGGACTTGGCGGTCGGAGCGGATGCCCTTATAGACAGGGCCAGCACGGCCAAGGGACAGCAGCACATGCGCACAGCCACCATCACCCGCAAGACCGCGGAAACCGACATCACGGTGACCATTAATCTGGATGGTAGCGGCATCTATGACAATGCCACTGGCGTCGGTTTCTTCGACCATATGCTGGATCAATTGGCGCGCCATGCGCTGATCGACATGACAATCCGCGCCAGCGGCGATCTGCATATCGACGATCACCACACGGTCGAGGATGTGGGCATCGCACTTGGCCAGGCGCTGACGCAGGCTCTGGGCGACAAGCGTGGCATCCGGCGTTACGGGTCCTGCCATCTGGCGATGGATGACGCACAGGTGCGCGCAGCGCTCGATCTGTCGGGGCGGCCCTATCTGATCTGCAACCTTGATCTGCCGTTTGGCAAGATCGGCACGTTTGACACCGAACTGGTGCGCGAATTCTTTCAGGCTTTGTCGACGCATGGCGGCATCACGCTGCATATCGACCGGCTGCACGGGTTCAACGCGCATCACATCACCGAAGCCGCATTCAAGGCGGTCGCGCGCGCTTTGCGTGACGCGGTGGAAACCGACCCGCGCAAGGGTGATGCCATCCCTTCTACCAAGGGCAGCTTATGACGACGGCACTCGTCGATTACGACAGCGGCAATCTGCATTCGGCGCAAAAGGCGTTCGAACGGATGGCGGCAGAGGTCGGTGCAGGCCCGATCATCGTCACCGGCGACCCCGATGTCGTGGCCCGCGCCGACCGGATCGTGCTGCCCGGTGACGGGGCCTTTCCGCATTGCCGCAGCCAGCTTTATGCACAATCCGGTCTGGCCGAGGCAATTACCGAGGCGGTGACCCGCCGCGCGGTGCCATTCTTTGGCATCTGCGTGGGAATGCAGATGCTTGCAACCACGGGCCATGAACATGCCGACACCCCAGGTTTTGGCTGGATCGCGGGCGATATCCGCCAGATCACCCCCGCCGATCCCGCGCTAAAAGTACCGCATATGGGCTGGAACGATCTGGTGATCGATACTCCCCATCCGGTGCTGGACGGGATTGCCACTGGCGAACATGCCTATTTCGTCCATTCCTATGCGATGCAGGTCAGCAACCCGGCAGAACGGCTGGCCCATGTCGAATACGGCGGCGATGTCACCGCCATCATCGGGCGCGACAATATCATCGGCACCCAGTTCCACCCCGAGAAAAGCCAGCATGCGGGCCTGCGCATGATCGCCAATTTCCTGAGCTGGAGACCGTAAGCTTGACCATGTGTCACTGGTCCAGACGCGCGATGCTGTTTGGCACAGGTGCTGCACTTGCCGCTTGCGCGCGCGGCGGCACGGAAACGGCAAGCATGGCCGATACCAGCAACATCCCGCTGCATCCCAATGAAACACCTGCATTGCGCGCCCTGATCAACCGATATGCCGATATTCACGAGATCCCCGTGACCTTGCTGCACCGCGTGATCATCCGTGAAAGCACGCATAACCCCGCCGCGCGCAACGGGCCTTATTACGGGTTGATGCAAATCCTGCCCGCCACAGCGCGCAGCATGGGGTTTCGCGGGCAACCTAACGATTTGCTAGATGCGGAAACAAATCTGAAATTCGCAGGCCGCTATTTGCGCGGCGCATGGCTGTTATCAGACGGCGACGAGCAGACCGCCATACGCTGGTATGCCCGCGGCTATTATTACGAGGCCAAGCGTCGTGGAATGCTGGTGGAAACAGGGCTGCGCCCCGGCCCCACCAGCAGCTAGGCAGGCCTATTCCACCCGCACCCAGTTCTGGCTGGAACACAGCAAGCCGCCCGCCACGCAGCCACGCAGGCGCAAAGCATCGCCATCAACATCCATTTTGCCCAGATAAATCCGGTCATTGGACGGGCGCCAGACCTGCCCTTGATAGCTGGCAGCCCCCGTTGGCACCATGTCGATCACCAATTGCCGGCCCAGGTTTTCAGATTGATATTCACCATCGGCATTAAACGTGCGCGCAATGATGCCGCAAACAGCCGCGCCACAAGGCGCGATTGTGATATAGGCGAAAGCGCCGTCATCGACCTCGGTTTGCCAAGTGCCGATGGCGGCATCCTGCGCGCTGACAGCACCGGCCATGGCAAAGGCCGCGGCGGCGGCAAGGATCAGTTGTTTCATATAGATCTCCTCCCTGAAGATAGGGCAGTTTGATCCGGACCGATTTGCGCAATCAAGTCTGACGTTGGGTCGGGGCTGCTGCGTTGCATTCCCGCGCACGCCATGCATAACGGGCGCGAACATGCGAAAGGTTGCGCCGATGATCCTTTACCCCGCCATCGACCTCAAGGACGGACAGGCCGTGCGGCTGGTGCATGGTGACATGAACCAGACCACCGTGTTCAACGACGACCCTGCCGCACAGGCGCGCGCCTTTGTGGATGCAGGCTGCACATGGCTGCATCTGGTCGACCTGAACGGCGCTTTTGCCGGCACACCGGTGAATGCAGCGCCGGTCGAGGCGATTTTGAAAGCCTGCCCCGTGCCTGCGCAACTGGGCGGCGGCATCCGCGATATGGCAACCATCGAGGCCTGGCTCGACAAGGGCCTCGCGCGGGTGATTCTTGGCACGGTCGCGGTTGAAAACCCCGATCTGGTACGCGAAGCGGCGCGCGCCTTTCCCGGTCAGGTCGCAGTGGGCCTTGATGCGCGGGGCGGACGCGTCGCCACCCGTGGCTGGGCCGAGGAAACCGATATCATGGTCACCGATCTGGCGCGCAGTTTCGAAGACGCAGGGATCGCCGCGATCATCTATACCGACATCCTGCGCGACGGCGCGATGAAAGGGCCGAATATCGCGGCCACCGCTGATCTGGCCCGCGCGGTCAGCATCCCGGTCATCGCCTCTGGCGGGGTGTCGTCGCTGGCGGATCTGACCGCGCTGCGCGACACCGGCGTGATCGCGGGTGCCATTTCGGGCCGCGCACTTTATGACGGGGCACTTGATCTGGCACAGGCGCTGCGCATGCTTGCCGAACCCCGCAGCCGGGCCTAAACAGGGCCATGCTCAAGGTCCGCATCATCCCCTGCCTCGACGTCGCCGAAGGGCGCACTGTGAAAGGCGTCAACTTCGTCGATCTGGTCGATGCAGGCGATCCCGTCGCACAGGCAATGGCCTATAACGCGGCAGGCGCGGATGAGTTGGTGTTTCTCGACATCAAGGCAACCCACGAAAACCGTGGCACGATGTTCGATCTGGCCACCCGCACGGCGGAACAATGTTTCATGCCACTGACCATCGGTGGCGGCGTACGCACGCATCACGATGTACGCGACCTGTTGCTGGCGGGGGCCGATAAGGTCAGTTTCAATTCGGCTGCGGTGGCCAACCCTGATGTGGTGGCCGAGGCCGCGATGCGCTTTGGCTCGCAATGTATCGTCGTCGCCATCGACGCCAAAACCGTAGCCTCCGGCAAATGGGAAATCTTTACCCATGGCGGCAGGCGCGCCACCGGCATTGATGCGGTGGAATTTGCCCGCACCGTCGTGCAAAAAGGCGCGGGAGAAATCCTTTTGACCTCGATGGACCGCGATGGGACCAAGGCGGGATTCAACCTGCCGCTGACCCGCGCCATATCAGATGCCGTCGATGTGCCGGTCATCGCCTCGGGTGGGGTCGGCACGCTGGATCACCTTGTCGAAGGGGTGACCATTGGCGGTGCATCCGCCGTGCTGGCCGCTTCGATCTTTCATTTTGGCACCTTCACCATCGCGCAGGCCAAGGCGCATATGGCCGCAGCCGGCATCGCGGTGCGGCCATGACGCTGGATGATCTCGCCGCCCTGATTGCCGCGCGCAAGAATGCCGATCCCGCCAGCAGCTGGACCGCACAATTGCTGGCCAAAGGCCCCGAAAAATGCGCCGAGAAATTCGGGGAAGAAGCCATCGAGGCCATCATCGAAGCCGTCAAAGGCGACCGTGAAAAGCTGACGTCAGAGGCAGCGGATGTGCTTTACCATCTTCTGGTCATGCTGACCGCGCGCGATGTCACATTGGCCGAAGTTGTAGCCGAGCTCGCCCGCCGCCAAGGCACATCAGGTATCGCCGAAAAATCCGCCCGCCCTTCCTGATCCACAATTTCTTATTTCCAAAAATACTCATACGCAGGGGTCGCCCCCTGTCAGAGCTTGGAAGAAATAATCCCCGTCGCAAACCCGCCCATGCGCAATTCACCAAACAGGCGCTGGTATTCGATCTTGGGGCAGCGATCCTGCACCACCGTCACACCGCGTGCTTCAGCCTTGGCCGCCGCTTCTGGATGGGTCACACCGATCTGCATCCAGATCGTTTGCAAATCAGGCCAGCGCGCCAGTGCTTCATCGACCAGCGCAGGCACAGCATCGGGTTTGCGAAAAATATCGACCATATCCACATCATGCGGGATATCGACCAAGCTGGCATAAACAGTCTCGCCAAACAGGGTCTGCCCGGCCAGCCCAGGATTGACCGGGATCACGCGAAAGCCCTTCAGCCCGAGATAGCGCGCGACAAAATAGCTCGGGCGCACCGGATTGGCCGACACGCCCACCACGGCGATGGTGCGGGTGCGTTTGAGAATCCTGCGCAGGCTGTCGTCATTGATGATCATGCGGTCACCCTAACCCAAGGTCTGAGAAGAAAAAAGCGCCCAAGGAAACCCTGGGCGCCAGTTATGGAACGAGGGACAGTGCGTTTGGCGCAACCGGTTCCAAAGGCCACGCCATACTCCACAGATGGTAAGCCATCCCGACAACAAAAGGTTCCCTCAGCAAGACGTGATGAATGCGTGATGGTGTCACTTTCAGTCGAAGACGTCTTCGATGATGTCCCAGATTTCCGAAAACACCTTGCGACCAAAGCTTTTGCCCTTACGCCGCTTTTGCGGTCGGGCGACCTGCTGACGTTCGGGATGGGGCGGGGTATAGGGGCGCTTTTGTGGTTGGGGCGCGGGTGCCTTGGTGGCAGGGAGCATCTTCATCACATGCAGCGGCGCACCACAATTGCTGCAACTCAACTCATGCCGGTTTTGGCCGCGCAACACCAGCGCCGCCCGTGTGCCACAATAGCAGCAGGTCGCGATCTTTGTCCCAGCCATCTGTCACCCCGTCGTCAGCCTCTGGCTGCATATAAGGCGACGGCGGCCGCATTTGAAACGTTGAGCGAGCCGAAATCGGCACTTGCGTCGATGCGGACCAGTATGTCGCAGGTCTCGCGGGTTTTGTCGCGCAGGCCCGGCCCTTCAGCCCCCATGACCAACGCCACGGCGCGGTCGCGCTTGCCTTCGACGGCTTCTTCGATGGTTGTCTCGGCCTCGCCGTCCAGCCCCAGCACCAGATAGCCCATCTGCTGCAATTCCACGATCGCATCGGCCAGATTGCGCACCCGCAGGTAAGGCTGGCGTTCCAGCGCGCCGCTGGCGGTCTTTGCCAGCGCGCCGGTTTCGGGGGCTGCATGGCGCTGCATAGCAACAACGGCGCGCGCGCCGAAGACTTCGGCCGATCGCAGGATCGCACCCACGTTATGGGGATCGGTCACGCGGTCCAGCAGCACGATGCGCGGCGGCATCGGGCCTTCGCGCAAGGCGACATCCTGCAAACTGCCCCAATCCAGCGGTTTGACCTCGAGCGCGGCCCCCTGATGCACCGATTGCGGATCAAGCGGTGCCGCAAATTTGCGCGGATCGCTGATTTCAGGCTCGATGCCGCCAGTTGCCACCGCATCGCCCAAACGTTCCAGCGCATTGCGCGTCACGATCAGGCGCAGTTTTTCGCGCGCGGGGTTTTCCAGCGCATCACGCACGGCATGCAGGCCGAACAACCAGACGGTTTCCTGCGACGCCACGCGCTTGGCCTGTTCCTTGGCAATCACCCATGTCGGCTTTTTCATTCTGGCACCTGTCCTAGCTTTGGCACGCCGATACGCGACATTGCCCGCGCTGTGAAGAGGCCGACGAAAACCCGCGACTTTTGCGGTTGACGGCAATCGGGGCCGCAGGTAATCACCCCCGCAGTGGGCGACAGGCCGCAAGGTGTGGCAGGGGACTGTAACTCCCTCGCGGAGACGCACGCCAGGTTCGATTCCTGGGTCGCCCACCACTCTCCCACTTTTTCCTATTGTGACTGCAGCGCGTTTTCTCTTACGAAAAACCCGGTAAAAAGTGACAGGATTTCGCCCAATGCCGCAGCCGTTCAATATCATGATCGTGGGTCAGGGCGGACGGCTGCAATACGAGGCATTGGTCTTTGTGGCCAGCCTGCGCGCCCATGCGCCGGGGTTTGCAGGGCGAATGATCGTGGCGGAACCGCAGCCGGGGCCGCTGTGGCAAGATGATCCGCGCATGACCCCCGAGATCACGGCGGCGCTGGTGGCATTGGGAGCAGAGGTGGTCCCTTTCACCGCGCAGCATTTCGGGCAAGCCTATCCGCATGGCAACAAGATCGAAGGCTTGCAGGCCCTGCCTGCGGGCGCGCCATTCGTGTTTTTCGACAGCGACACGCTCATCACAGGCGATATCAGCACGGTACCGTTCGATTTCACGCGCCCTGCCGCTTCGATGAACCGGACGGGAACTTGGCCGGTCGAGGACCTGTATTGGCCGGGCTATACCGCAATCTGGCAATCGCTTTATGACAAATTCGGTCTCGATTTCGCCTCTTCACTGGACCTGTCGCAGCCGGATGAATTTTGGGAACGCTATCTTTATTTCAACGCGGGCTGGTTTTACGGGGCCGACCCCGCGCAATTCGGCGCGCTGTTCACCAAATACGCCGTGGCGATCCGCGATGCGCCGCCGCCCGAACTGGTGATCCAGCCGCTTGATCCCTGGCTTGATCAGGTGGCCTTGCCGCTGGTCATCCATGCCTTGAAAGGCGGCAGGCCGGATGCGGCGCTGGCAGGACTGGACGGTGATCTGACCTGTCATTACCGCCTGCTGCCCCTGCTTTACGCACGCGGCAGCGATGCCCAGATCGCGGCACTGGAACAGGTCTGCGCGCCCAACAAGATCAAGAAATACCTGCGCCAGCACCCGCCGTTCAAGCGGATGGTCTATCAAGGCCAAGGGCAAAAGGTGCGCGCATTGTTCGACAGGGCCAACCTGCCCCGCCATGAACGCGCAATCCGCAACCAGATCAGGGCGGCAGGATATTGGATGCGCTAGGCTGATCGCCAGCTGTTTTATATCACCGGTCATGGCCATTGCGGCCACAATGTCAGGCGGATGCAATCACCCAAGCATCACGTGTTTGAGGCGACTGCCCCGCCGCTCAGGCTGCGAAAACACCGCTTTCAGCAGCGAAACCCTTGATCTCGATCGGGTTGCCAGAGGGGTCGCGAAAGAACATCGTCCATTGTTCGCCCGGCTCGCCCTTGAACCGCACCGAAGGGGCAAGGATGAAATCGGTCTGCCGGTCTTCCAGACGGCCGGCAAGCTGGGTCCAGTCATCCAGCGGCAGCACCACGCCGAAATGCGGCATTGGCACCATGTGATCACCCACTTTTCCGGTCGGCGCATTGGCAAAGGGTTCGCCCAGATGCAGGCTCAACTGATGGCCGAAAAAGTCGAAATCGACCCAGGTGTCGGTAGAGCGGCCTTCAATGGCCCCCAGCGCGCCAGTATAGAATGCGCGCGCCTCGTCCAGATCAGTGACGTGATAGGCGAAATGAAATGGTACGGGCATGGGCGGCTCCTTGGGTTCTGCACCCTCGATTTACACATTCTGTACTGCGAAGTCCAAGCCCGAAGTGTCCTGTTGCCGCACAAGTCTTTTCGCGCGGCGCGCTGTTGTTTGCCCACCGTTTTGGCCCTACACCTTTTCCAGTCCATTCACAGGGAGAGAGATGATGACAGACGCCCCCAGCTACGGTTTCGATACATTGCAAGTTCACGCAGGCGCGCGCCCTGATCCCGCGACAGGCGCACGGCAGGTGCCGATCTACCAGACCACCGCCTATGTGTTCCGCGACGCCGAACACGCCGCCGCACTCTTTAACCTGCAAGAGGTCGGATACATCTATTCGCGCCTGACCAACCCCACGGTCGCGGCCTTGCAAGAACGGATCGCCACGCTCGAAGGTGGCGTCGGGGGTGTGTGCTGTTCGTCGGGTCACGCCGCCCAGATCATGGCGCTGTTTCCGCTGATGCAGCCGGGGCGCAATATCGTGGCGTCGAGCCGTCTTTATGGCGGCACGGTCACGCAGTTCAGCCAGACCATCAAACGCTTTGGCTGGTCGGCCAAATTTGTCGATTTCGATGACCACGCCGCTGTCGCCGCCGCCATCGACGATGACACCCGCGCCGTGTTCTGCGAAGCGATTGCCAACCCCGGCGGGCATATCACCGATCTGGACGCGATTTCCGCGATCTCTGATGCGGCGGGCATTCCGCTGATCGTCGACAACACAACGGCAACGCCATATCTGTGCCGCCCTATCGAACATGGCGCGACGCTGGTCGTGCATTCGACGACGAAATACCTGACCGGCAACGGCACCGTCACCGGCGGCTGCATTGTGGACAGTGGCAAATTCGACTGGCGCGCCAATGACAAGTTTCCGTCTCTGTCGCAGCCCGAACCCGCCTATCACGGGCTGACATTCGCAGAAACCTTTGGCCCGCTCGCGTTCACCTTTCACGGCATTGCTATCGGGTTGCGCGATCTGGGCATGACGATGAACCCGCAAGCCGCGCATTACACGCTGATGGGAATCGAAACGCTGTCGCTGCGGATGGACCGGCATGTGCAGAACGCACAGACCATCGCCAAATGGCTGCAGGATGATCCGCGCATTGATTATGTCACCTATGCGGGGCTGGACAGTTCACCCTATGCGCATCTGGTGCCCAAGATCTGCCCCAAAGGCGCGGGTGCCTTGTTCACCATCGCCGTCAAGGGTGGCTATGACGCCTGCGTCAAACTGGTCGATAGCCTAGAGATATTCAGCCATGTGGCTAACCTTGGTGACACACGCTCGCTGGTGATCCATTCAGCCAGCACAACGCACCGGCAGTTGACGCCAGAGCAGCAAAAGGCCGCAGGGGCCGGGCCGAACATCGTGCGCTTGTCCATCGGGATCGAGGATGCCCGCGACCTGATTGCCGATCTGGATCAGGCGCTGGCCAAGGCTGTCGGCTAGGCCTGTCGCAACAGTATCTGCCCGCCCTTGCCCTTGGCTTGGGCGGGTTTTTGCTTTAGGATTTCGGGATCTGCGCAAAGGCGTTCAGATGCGGCCTTCAACCTGCTAGACGCGGTATATGACACCCGATTTCGCCCTTTCGCTTTCGCTTGCAGGCATTGATCTGCTGCAACGTACCGACACTGGATGGCGTCGTGTTGGGACGGCATCGCTGTTGTCGCAAGATATCGCGGCGGACCTTGCCGATCTGCGCAGCAAAGGACAGGCGCTGGCACCTGACGGATTTTGCACCAAGCTTGTGATCCCGATGGAGCAGGTCAAATACCTCGCGCTGGATGGCATCCAGACTACTTTGGCCGACATCACGCAGGCGCTGGATGGAACAACGCCTTATGCGCTAGATGCATTGGCGATTGATTTCGAACGCAGCAACGGGCGCACCCATATTGCCGCCGTCGCCCAAGACACCCTGCGCGAGGCAGAAGATTTCGCTGCGGCGCATGGATTCAACCCCGTCGCCTTTGTCGCGGTGCCGGACCCTGACACTTTTGCGCAGGAAATCTTTTTTGGTCCCACCACGATGGCCGCCCGCAATCTTGGCCCCGGTGTTACCGTTACGCGCGACAGCCTGCCGGTCAGGTTGATCGGCACGCGGATCAAGGCGTATATGCTGGAGCCGCACACAGCTGTCATTCCCTCTGCCGCAGCGTCTGACCCAGCCCAAGTGACGCCGCTTGACCAGATCATCACCGAATACTACCCCCAGCACAGACCCGCAGCTGTGGTGCCTGCACTGCCGCGCGTGGTCCTGTCTGACGCAGTGCCTGCCGCACCGGACCATCTGGACCGGATCATCGGCGCATATCACGCCCCCACGACCCAGACCGAAGTCCCGATGATCGCCGTGCCTGCGCCCGGATCGACGCGGGCTGTGGTGCTAGGCGGGGTCATGGCGAGAGTGTCAACGGCTGCTTTGCGATGGCCCGCCTATCGGGTGTCGGGCGCGATTGCTGCCAGCCTTGCCGCCTTGGGCGTCATCTGGTGGCTGCAATCCGGCCCCGTGCCGGTTGACGCCGTGCCGGTTGACGTACCCGTCACTGTCGCCGCACAATCCCAAAGCGGCCCCACAGCGGTGCAGCTCGACATCGCGATCGCGCTACCGGATCAGCAGGCTTTGGCACAAAGGCTGCCCGAAGCCGACACCGCATTTGCCACCAGCCCGCCACCTTTGCCTTTGACGCCAGATGCGGCTGACAGCCCCGGCGGCGCGCCGCAACCCCCACCTGCGCGGGTCATGGCAACAACGCACGTCCTAAGCGCGGATCAGGCGCAAGCCGCCTATGCCGCGACAGGCGTCTGGCAGCGGCCACCGCGTTTTGTCGATCAGCCCTCTGCCACCACGACCCAAGACGTCACTTTGCCAGCCATCGCGGCCGCCCCGACCTCTGTGGCCGCGCCGCGCTTGGCTGATATTGAAACGCTGACGACCGATCTTGCCTTTGTGCCACCAGCGATTCCGCCTGCGGCCGGTACAACCTTCGACATTGACGAAGACGGCTTTGTGCGCGCAACCCCCGAAGGTACGCTGACGCCCGAAGGTGTCGTCGTTTACGCAGGGCTACCGAACGTGCCATTCCGCGTGCGGCCGACCCTGCCCCCCAACACGGACGCCGCATTGGTCGATACAAGCGTCGCAGACATTCTGGCTGATATTGTCGTGATCCCTGGCCCGCCGCCGGTTGTGCCGCCCGTGCGCCCTGCGGCTGTCGAAGACAGGACAGCGGGCGGGGTATCCTTGGCGGGGTTGCAACCGGGTGCCACCGGACAGGATGCAATCGGCGATCTGGCACCGCCCCCCGGTGCGATCCGCCCACGGGTGCGCCCCGCCTTGCCTGCGTCCGCCACGGTGGCCAGCGAGATTGAGGCCGTTCTTGGCGGTATCGCGCTGGCAACGCCGAACCCGAGCGCCACCGCATCGGCCTTAGCGGTGACACGTTCACTGCGTCCGACCAGCCGGCCCAACAATTTCGACCGCGTCGTCGCCGCGGCCCGCAGCCGCCAACAACCCGCGGCAGCGCCATCGCTCGGCGCAATCGCGGCAGCGCCTGCGGCACCGGTACAGACAGCAGCCCCCCCAGCCCCACAGAATTACGAACCCGTACCAGGCGGCGTTGCCCGTGCCGCCACGCAGGATAGCGCGATCCGCCTGCGCGACATCAACCTGATCGGCGTCTATGGGCAACCCAGTGCGCGACGCGCGCTCGTACGGCTCAGCAACGGACAATTTGTCCGCGTGCAGGTCGGCAGTGACCTTGACGGCGGACAAGTGACCGCCATCGGTGAAAACGCGCTGAACTATGTCAAGCGCGGCACCACCTATGCTTTGCAGATCCCGCAAGGTTGAATAGCGTCAGAACCTGCTTTTGTTTTGACGCCTTTGAACGCCGGTCAGGCGTCGCTGACACCGGCCTCGGCGAAAGTGGCCATGCCGGAATGGCAGGCGATCGCCCCTTGCAGGATGGTGATGGCAAGCGCCGCGCCCGAGCCTTCGCCCAGCCGCAGACCCAGCGACAAAAGCGGCTGTTTGCCCAAGGCATCCAGCAGGGTCTGATGCGCGCCTTCGAGGCTCAGATGACCTGCGACGGTATGATCCAGACCGGCGGGATGCAGTTTGTGCAGAACGCCCGCCGCCGCCGCACAGATGAAACCGTCCAAGATCACAGGAATCCGGTGCGCCCGTGCTGCGGCCATCGCACCGGCCATTGCCGCAATCTCGCGCCCGCCAAGACAACGCAACGCCTCCAGCGGATCAGCCACATCATGCAGGGCCAGCCCAGCATCCACAGCCGCCACCTTGCGCGCAAGACCCGCATCATCGACGCCCGTGCCACGCCCGGCCCAATCGGCGCCCGTGCCACCGAATAATGCCGCGGCAAGGGCTGCCGCCGATGTGGTGTTGCCGATCCCCATTTCGCCGGTGACCAGCAGGTCGGCAGCGGGATCAACCGCGCTCCAACCGGTTTGCAAGGCGCTGACCAGTTCGGCTTCGGTCATCGCGGGGGCCTGGGTGAAATCGGCCGTGGGTGTCTCAAGCGACAATGCATGCACATCCATCCGCGCGCCTGCCGCCTTGGACAATTGATTGATCGCCGCACCACCATGGTCGAAATTGGCGACCATTTGCGCCGTGACCTCGGGCGGAAAGGCCGACACACCCTGCGCACAAATGCCGTGATTGCCGGCAAAGATGATAACCTGCGGCGCGGTGATCGCGGGGCGCGGATTGCCGCGCCAGCCGGCGTACCAGATTGCCAGATCCTCCAACCGGCCCAAGGCGCCTTGCGGTTTGGTCAACTGTCCGTTGCGGTCGGTCGCACCGGCGATTGCACTGGCGTCAGGGGCGGTCAGATCGGCGAAGATCGCGCGGAAATCGGCAAGGGTGGTGAAAGGGGCTGTCATCAGGTCCTCGTTGCGTAACATGTCCTGACTGTCTAACGATCACGTCACAGATGAAAAGAGCCGCAAGGGGCAAACAATTGACCAATCCCGACAATCGCCTTTTTGCCGCCATCGACCTGCCTGCCGCATTGGGCCTTTTGACGCGGCTGCCGGTGCCGGTGGATGGTGCGGCAGCGACCGCGCGGGGCGCTGCGGCGGTCTGGGCCTATCCACTGGCGGGCATGATCGTGGGTGGGATGCAGGCGCTGGCGATGGCGGTGCTGCTCTGGCTCGGCGTACCGGCTGCGATCACGGCGGCGCTGGTGCTGGCGCTGGCGGTCAGCGTGACGGGTGCGATGCACGAGGATGGTCTGGCCGACAGCGTCGATGGTCTATGGGGCGGCTGGGACAAGGCGCGCCGGCTGGCGATTATGAAGGACAGCCATATCGGCACCTATGGCGTGATAGCGCTGGTCCTGACGCTGGTACTGCGCTGGACAGCGCTGGGCATGATCGCGGACGCGGGGGGCTTTGCGCTGGTGCTGGTCACCGTCGCAACACTCAGCCGTGCGGCGATGGTGGGCGTTATGGCCACCCTGCCCCATGCCCGCGATGGCGGGCTGAGCCGCGCCGTCGGGCGACCTGCACCGCGTGTGGCTTGGGTCGCTATCGGGATCGGCGCGGGGCTGGCATTGGTGACGGGGTATCTGGGGCTGGTGATTGTGGCGGCAACCGTTGCCGTGCTCTGGGCGATGATCGCGCGGGCCAAGATCGGCGGACAGACAGGTGATATTCTGGGTGGTGCGCAGCAATTCGTCGAGGTCGCCTTGCTGATCGCAGTCGTCTCGGCGCTGGATTAATCCGGCAGCAGGCCACAACGCAGCGCTATGGCGAAACTATCGGCGCCATCATGCCGCCCGATGTCCGTCTGCTGCAGGCGCCCATCGTGTAACCGCGTGGCGATGATCCGTGACCAATCGGCATTCGCGGTGATGATGTCAGGCCCTTGCCCGCAATCGCGGATACCACCGGCAATGTCGGTCTGTCCGATCCGGTGATTGGTCAGCCCGGCGGAACGGGCGATTTCGCGCAAGGACCACGCATCACCCGCCTGACTGATCCGCACCACGACCAGTTCGCGTGCCAGATGCGGGCGGTCGATATAGGCGATTTCGATCGCGCCGTCGCCGTCCAGATCGGCAGCACCCGCCACGGCCAGCCAACGAAACCGCGTGCCAATATGGGGCGCCGCGACAAGCGGCTGCAACGCACCGTCGCGCAGCCCCCAGACCGCCAGTTGCGCGCCAAACGTCTCGTGGCTTTGCACCACGATCACCTCTGCCGCGCCATCGCCGTTCAGATCAACCACGCGGGGGCTGGTATCTTCGAAAACCATCGGCGCGGGCCAGCGCGTAGCCAGTTGCCTGCCATCCGCCAATGTCACCTCGAGCGTGTCGTGTTCACTGGGCGCGCCAAGCACGCCATGCGGATAGCGGTCGGTCGGGCCGGTCAGCCGCGCATCCGTGATCGTCTGTGCCTGCGCCAAGGCCGGAAAAACCGCCAAGGCCAGCAGGCACAGCCGCATTAGATCTGCTTTTCAGGCATCTGCACCCGCAGACCGTCCAGCGCATCGCTCACCTTGAGCTGGCAGGTCAGGCGCGATTTGACCGGGTCGGGCTGATAGGCGAAATCGAGCATGTCGTCTTCCATCGCGTCTTTGGCGGGCAGTTTGGCCACCCAAGCGTCATCGACATAGACATGGCAGGTCGAACAGGCACAGGCGCCGCCGCAATCAGCCTCGATCCCCGGAATACCGTTGTCGCGTGCGCCTTCCATGACTGTCAGGCCATTGGCCACATCGACCACATGTTCCTTGCCGCCATGTTCGACATAAGTGATTTTCGCCATTGTCTTGGGTCCTTTGTAGAATTGATGCGTCGCGCTATTCCTAAATGACCCATTGGGCCGGTGCCAGCGCAAATCCGCCACATGGACAAAGGGCGGCCCATCAGGACCGCCCTTTGCCGCAAGCGGTAAGGCCGGTTATTCCTGATCCAGCACCAGCGCCACGAAACGTGGATCGCCCCCGCGCCGGACCAGCATCAGGATCGACGTGCGCCCTGCTTCGGTCGCAAGGTCGATCTGTGCGCGCAGCTCGTCCATCGTGCCGACCGGCTGGCGCGAGGCTTCGGTGATCACATCACCTTCGATCAACCCCTTGGAGGCGGCATCCGAGTCAGGTGCAATGGCGGTGATGACAAGACCCTGATCGACGTTCAGCGAAAATTGTTCCACCAGTTCAGGGCTGACAGGTTCCAGCGTCAGACCCAGCAAAGTGTCGGGTTCGGCGGCAGGCGCCTCTGGTGCGGCGGCGGGAAACGCCACGGCCTCAGATGTTTCGCGCCGGCCAAGCACCACAATCAGCTGTTCCGTTTCGCCATCGCGCAGCACCTGCACGGGGACTTCTTTGCCCACGGGCGAATTGCCGACGATGCGTACCAGTTCACGGGTATCCGCGATTTCGACCCCGTCAAAGATCAAGATAACGTCGCCCGACAGCATGCCGGATTCTTCTGCGGGTCCGGCAGGAACATCCGTCACCAGCGCGCCGCGCGCATTGTCCAGCCCGTCGATCGCCGACACCATGTCAGGTGTCACATCCTGAATCCGCACACCCAACCAACCACGGCGGGTTTCGCCGAATTCGATCAGCTGATCGACGACATTCACCACAACGTCGGACGACATGGCAAAACCGATCCCGATAGACCCGCCCGTGGGCGACAGGATCGCCGTGTTCACGCCGATGACCTGACCGTCCATGTTGAACAATGGACCACCCGAATTGCCACGGTTGATCGCCGCATCGGTCTGGATGTAATCGTCATAGGTGCCAGACAGCGCGCGATTGCGCGCAGACACGATCCCGACAGAAACCGAAAAGCCCTGCCCCAGCGGGTTGCCCATCGCCATCACCCAGTCACCGACGCGCGCGCCTTCGGCATTGCTGTCGCCAAAGGCCACGAACGGCAGGTCGGTTGCGTCTACTTTCAGCACGGCGATATCGGTGTTGGGGTCGGTGCCGATCAATTCGGCCGGCAATTCGACACCGGAATAGAATTCGATCAGGATCTCATCCGCGCCTTCGATAACGTGGTTATTGGTGACGATGAACCCATCGGGCGAAATCACAAAACCTGATCCCAAGGCAGATGACCGCTGCGGCCCACCGCGGGGGCCGTTGTTGAAGAAATCCTCGAAAGGGGATCCTTCGGGCACGACACCGCGCGGCATGGTGCGTTCGGCGATCGTCGTGCTGGTCGTGATATTCACCACCGATGGGCTGACCAGTTCGGCCAGATCGGCAAAGCTGGGCGGACGGTCCTGCGCAAAGGCGGCCACGGCCTGCATGACAAGGAACGACACTGCCAGCAGGATCGCGCTGGCGCCTGCGATCAGCATGCGGCGCATCTGGGAAAGGTCTTTTTGGATAGCGACTGCCTTGGCGTTCACGGATCATCTCCTCAAGGATGGGCGGGACCATTGTCCTGCGATAATTCTAAAAATAAGTTAGCGCATCAGTCAGGCAGTACAATCCCCCTCACCTGCAAGTGATCCAATGCAAAAGGCCGGCCACAAGGGCCGGCCTTTGCGATGCTGCACGGGTGCCGCGGATCAGCGCAGGGCTGCTTCATCCTCGACCGGTGGCAGGCTCTGCACGGCTGCCCCCGTGTCGCCATTATCGGTAGAGCGCAGCGAATCCGCTCCTTGGGCCGAGCGTAGGTAGTTGAAGAACTCGCTTTCCGGCGACATCACCATCATCGTGTTCCCACCCTGCAAGGCCCGCTGATAGGCGGTCATCGACCGGTAGAATTCAAAGAATTCCGGGTCAGCGCCAAAGGCCGTTGCAAAGATTTCGTTGCGCAACGCATCGGCTTCACCCTGAATGACCTGGGCTTCGCGTTCGGCTTCGGACACCAGTTCGATCACGGTCCGGTCGGCCTGCGCTTGAATACGCTGGGCGGCTTCACGGCCACGGGCGATTTCATCGGCAGCTTCGCGTTCGCGTTCGGCCTTCATACGCTCGTAGGTGGCGTTGAGGTTGGCCTCGGGCAGGTCGGTCCGTTTCAGGCGCACGTCCAGCACCTGAAGCCCCAAGGCTTGCGCTTGCGTGATCGCACCGTTGCGGATGCGCAGCATCAATGCAGCCCGGTCGATCGACAAGATGTCATTTGACGACACCGAACCCAGGACTTCGCGGGTTTCAGCGCGCAGGATACTGTCCAGACGCTGCGACGCCGCCGCAAGCCCACCGACACCGACAGCGCGGCGGAATTGTTCCACATCCGCGATACGGAACCGTGCAAAGGCATCTACGACCAGACGACGATCATCCGCAGGCGTGACTTCGATCGGGTCCAGATCGCGGCTCAGGATCCGGTCGTCGTATTTCACGACTTCTTGAATCAGCGGGATCTTGAAACCAAGACCGGGTTCTTCCTTGACGCTGACAATCTGGCCGAACTGGAGGACCAGCGCCTTTTCGCGTTCGTCCACGATGAACACCGACGACATTGCGACGCCGATGATGACCACCAATGCGGGAATGAGAAGTGCTGTTTTCCGCATCAGTTGTTACCTCCTGTCGCAGCGGGCGTGCGCCGCATTTCGTTCAGCGGCAGATAAGGCACGACGCCTTGGCTGCCGGCAGCGTTTTCATCCATCATGATGATATCGACATCGCTCAGAACACCTTCGAGTGTTTCCAGATAGATCCGCTTGCGCGTCACATCGGGCGCCTGAACATATTCCGCCAGAATGGCCGAGAACCGGCTGGCTTCACCCAAAGCTTCGTTCACGACACGGGCGCGGTACCCTTCGGCCTGTTCCAGAACCTGTGCCGACTGACCGCGCGCTTCGGCGACGACGCGGTTGGCATAGGCGTCAGCCACGTTCTGCAGACGGTCGCGTTCCTGACGGGCATCCTGCACCTGTCGGAATGCGGCGATCACCGGCTCGGGTGGGTCGGCCTTGTCAAAGTTGACGCGGATCACGTTCACGCCTGAATCAAAACTATCGAGCGACGCTTGAATGGCTTCGCGCAGGCTGTCTGCAATCGCGCCACGGTCACGGTTCAGAATTGGCGCCAGTTCGGATTGCGAAATGATTTCGCGCATCGCAGATTCCGACACCGCCGCAATCGTCTGGGGCGGATCAGTCAGACTGAACAGGTAAAGCTGCGGATCAATGATGTTCCACACGATCTGGAAATCAATGTCGACGATGTTTTCGTCGCCAGTCAGCATCAGGCCGGGATCACGGCGGGTGGCACTTGCGCCCACGTCAATCGTCCGCTCTGTCGACACAGCCAGCACCTCGCGGGTGACAACGGGCCAAGGCGCAAAGTTCAAGCCAGGTTCACCCGTCTTGTAATAGCTGCCCAGGAACAATTCGACAGACCGTTCTTCGGGCCGGACCGTATAGAAAGAGGCAAAAAGCCACAGCGCCACGAGCGCCAGAATACCAAGCCCCACGGTGCCGCGTGTCAGTTGCGGTCCTTGACCGCCACTTTCGCCGCCTGGCCCACGCGATCCGCCACGGCCGCCGCCCATCAGGACGCGCAGCTGTTCGCGGCCCTTGTTCACCAATTCATCAATTTCGGGGATGTTGGGACCGTCATTGCCGGGCCTGCGCCCACCGCCACGATTGCGGTCGTCGTCGCCGTTCCCGCCCTTGTTGCCGCCACCGCCCCACGGGCCTCCAGAATTTCCTGCCATCGTTTCCCTATTCTTCCTTTCAACTCGCCCCGCGCGCGGGGTTCTTGTTCGACATGTGTGTCCTGACGGCGCAAATTCAAGCGCGGCGGACAGGGTCCTTCATGGTGACCAGTTCTTCGGCCATGGTCGGATGAACCGCGACCGTGCGGTCAAAGTCCTCTTTTGTGGCACCCATCTTGATCGCAATCGCGGCCAGCTGGATCATTTCGCCCGCGTGATCTGCGACGATATGACAGCCCAGCACCTTACGGGTGGCGCAGCTGACGACCAGCTTCATCATGACACGGTCCGTGCGCCCCGCAAAGGCATGGTTCATCGGCTTGAACGAGGTGCAATAAATCTCGACCGGTTCGATGTCGCGGGCTGCTTCTTCGGTCAGGCCGATGGTGCCCATTTCGGGTTGGGTAAAGATCGCCGAAGGGATCAGATCGTGATCCGGCTTCGTCGGATTGCCCTTGAACACGGTTTCGACGAAAGCCATGGCTTCGCGGATCGCCACTGGCGTCAGCTGCACGCGGTCGGTCACGTCACCGATCGCATAGATCGACGGCACGCCGGTCTGGCTGTAGTCATCGACCATGATTTCGCCGCGCCGCCCGATCTGCACGCCGGCCGCTGCCAGCCCGATATTTTCGGTATTGGGCGCGCGGCCGGTGGCGAACATGACCTGATCAAAAATCGCCTCCTGACCATTGGTGGCCTTGACCCAGATCCCCTTGGCCGGTTCGCCGGACGGCGCCGAGACGGGCTTGCCCTGTTCGATAGGCGCGGACATGCCGTTGTCTTGCAGGTCGTCGGCGGTGGCGGCGCGCATTTCGACGATATTGGTGCCCAGATGCAGGTTCACGCCTTTTTCGCGCATCCCTTCGGCGACCAGACCGCGGGCTTCGTCGTCAAAGCCACGCAGGATCTGCGCACCGCGATAGAATTGCGTCACCTTCACGCCCAGCCCGTTCAGGATGCCCGCAAATTCCGACGCGATATAGCCGCCGCCGACGATCAGGATCGATTTTGGCAATTCATCGAGCAGGAAAATATCGTTCGAGGTGATCCCCAACCCGGCCCCCGGAATGTCGGGGACAACAGGGCGGCCGCCGGTGGCGATCAGGATATGTTTTGCCGTCACTGTCCGGCCGGTGGACAAAACCACGGTATGCGCATCGGTGACACTGGCGCGCGCATCGCAGATTTCAACGCCGGAATTGTCCAGCAGCTTGCGATAGATCCCTTCAAGCCGGTCAAGTTCCTTGTGCAGATGGCTACGGAAACGCGGCCAGTCGAACGGGCCATCGGTCACATCCCAGCCATAGGCGCGGGCGTCGTCGAACATTTCGGAATAGCCGGATGCAAAGACCATCAGCTTTTTGGGCACGCAGCCGCGGATGACACAGGTGCCGCCCATGCGGAATTCCTCGGCCAGCGCCACTTTGGCACCGGTGGCCGCCGCCACACGCGCAGCCCGCACCCCGCCCGAGCCGCCGCCGATGACGAAAAGATCATAGTCAAAGTTCATATCTGGTCCTTGGGTCGGTGCAGGCGATTATTTCGCAAGGTCTGCGAACAGATTGTCATCGTCCTGCAGATCGAATTGCACAACATCATTTATGTCGTTGGTGATGTCACGGATTTCAACCTTGCCAGTGCCGTGGCCCACGATCACGACATCACAAATGTCGATAAACAAACCGTTTTCCACCACACCGGGGATCTGGTTCAGCATCATCGCCAGTTGGCGCGGATTGCCGATGCTTTTGAGATGCAGATCAAGGATGAAATTGCCTTCATCCGTGACATAGGGCGCATCGCCCTGCATCCGCTGGATCACGTCACGACCCAGCACATCGACACCGACCAGCAGCTCCTCGATCAAACCGCGCGTGATCTGCATCCCGAAGGGCAGCACCTCGACCGGCAAGGGAAAGGCCCCCAGCGTCGCCACCGTCTTGGAGGCATCGGCGATCACGATCATCCGGTCGCTGGCGGTCGCCACGATCTTTTCGCGCAGATGCGCGCCACCGCCGCCTTTGATCAGGTTCAGATTGGCGTCATATTCATCGGTCCCGTCGATCGTCAGGTCGAGCCATTTGGCCTGATCCAGTGTAATGATCTCGATCCCCGCAGCGCGCGCCAATTCGGCAGTGCGGTTGGATGTCGGCACGCCCTTGATCTGCAATCCGTGATCGCGCACCATCTCGCCGAGACATTGCACCAGCCATGCTGCGGTAGAGCCGGTCCCCAGACCCACCTTCATGCCCGATTGCACATAATGTGTCGCCTGTTTGGCGGCAACGAATTTGGCCGTATCCATGGGGGACAAGTCGATGGTCATGCGCAGCTCTCCGATTTTGTTGCGCTGCTTATAGGCAGTTTGCCCACAAGGTGCGAGACCACAAATGCCGCACTGACGCAACCCGCAGGGCGGCTGTCGCTTTTGAGGGATGGCCTGCACGGCAAAGCAGGTAGCAAGATCAGGCACCAGTAAGGACGCACCCATGTTCCTGTCCGTCTTCGATATGTTCAAGGTCGGTATCGGCCCGTCATCATCCCATACAATCGGCCCGATGGTTGCCGCGGCACGGTTTCTGGACCATCTGCGCGCCTTGCCGTTCAGCGTCGCGGGGCTACGCGCATCCTTGCATGGATCGCTGGCTTTTACCGGCATCGGCCATGCGACGGATCGCGCGGTGATCCTTGGGCTGGCGGGCATGCGCGCGGATGATTACGACGCAACCCGGGCCGAGGCCGAGCTTGCCCGCATCAAGGCCGACCGCACCATCGCGCCCGACGGTCTGGGCCTGCTGCGGTTCGATCCGTCAGCCGATCTGCGGTTCGATTACGGCCCTGCCCTGCCCGGCCATGCCAACGGGTTGGTCCTGTCAGGCACCGATGCTCAAGGCGACGTGATCACGCAGGTGACCTATTATTCCATCGGCGGCGGTTTTGTTCTGACGGCTGATGAACTGGCCGCAGGGCGCGCTGCCGACACCGGCCCCGCCGTCCCCTATCCGTTCCGCACCGCCGCCGAGATGTTGCAGATGGCCAGCGCCAGCGGGCAAAGCATCGCCGCGATGAAACGCGCCAACGAGTTGACGCGTATGTCCGCCGCCGATCTGGACCGGGGGCTGGCGCGGATCTGGCAGGTGATGAATGCCTGTATCGACCGGGGGCTGGCGACAGATGGCATATTGCCCGGCGGGCTGTTCGTGCGCAGACGCGCCAAGGGGATATATACCGCGCTCATGGCCGAACGCGGGCTGAACATGACCGCGCCCCATACGATCAACGATTACATGTCCACCTATGCCATGGCGGTGAACGAGGAAAACGCCGCCGGTGGGCAGGTCGTGACCGCGCCCACCAACGGCGCTGCCGGTGTTGTCCCTGCGACGATCCGGTATTGGCTGGACCATGTGCCGGGGGCAGCGTCATCCCGCGTGGGGGATTTTCTGCTGACGGCAGCGGCAGTGGGCGGGTTGATCAAGACGAATGCCTCGATCTCGGGCGCGGAATGCGGTTGTCAGGCGGAGGTGGGCAGCGCCGCTGCAATGGCCGCCGCAGGGCTGGCCGCCGTGCTGGGCGGCACGCCCGAACAAGTGGAAAATGCCGCCGAAATCGCGCTTGAACACCATCTTGGGATGACCTGCGATCCGGTCAAGGGGCTGGTGCAGGTGCCCTGCATCGAACGCAACGGGCTGGGCGCGATCAAGGCGGTGTCGGCGGCGTCACTGGCGCTGCGCGGCGATGGCCAGCATCTGGTCGCACTTGATGTCGCGATCGAGACGATGCGTCAGACCGGCGCCGACATGTCCGAGAAATACAAGGAAACGGCGCTGGGTGGACTGGCCGTGAATGTCCCCAATTGCTAGGCAATCGGGGAGCGCTCCGCGCGGGGATATTTGGGCTCGGAAGATGATGCGTTTCGTGTTCGGCTGATTGTCTTCGCTTTGCGGTCGCGTGACATCACCCAGCGCGCATGCCGCTTGTTATGGCCGCAGCCAAACAGGCCAGCGGCAGCGTGACCAAAAGCGGCCCTTGCGCGGTGATCTGAACGCCCCCCTCCGCCGCCATGTTGGACGCGCTGTTGCGCCCCACCGGATGCAGCGCCCAATCGGTGAACGGCCAAGCCACGCCCGCCGCCGATGCGCGCACATCCCCCAGCGGCATCAGCGACACGCGCGTGCCTGCGGGCAGGTCCAGCATGCTTTTGCCCTGTGGCGCCAGATAGGACACGTCGTCCGCATCCACCAGAAACACGCGCCTGTCGGGCATCCGCGCCATCACGTTGAGCACCGACAGCGCATGGTCCATCCGTCCGCCGGTAAAGCCCAGCGCGATCACAAAGGGTGCGGTCACGCGGGTCAGCGCCTTTTCAAAATCGGTCGTGTCCTGTTCGGGGATATGCCAAAGGCAATCTGCAAAGGCGGCGCGGGCCTGCGTTGAGACACTGTCCAGATCGCCGATCACCGCGATCGGGGCAATCCCGCCTGCCAGCAGATGATCTGCCCCGCCATCGACGCCGACAAAACCTATGACATAAGGCGAAACTACGGCAAAGACCGCATCTGCCACCGGCGCGCCGCCGACAAGGCAGATCGCGCTGCTGCTGGAAACAATACTTGGATGCATCATGTTATTTGCCCCAATTCACAAACATTCCCCAAAACGGTCACATTATCCGCCTGAATGACGGACCAGTTTAAGCGTGGCAACCTTTCTGCCCGATTCCGTCAGATTGCGGCAGACCAACCACGAAAGACAGCAGCAATGACCGATCAGACACAGATCCTTGATGTGACCTATGGCATGTTCTCCTGCCGCCTTGAAGGTTTCGACGATAGCGTTGCGACGATGAAGCAGATCGTCAGCTATTTCCACGATCTTGCCGGCCATGAGGCGTTTGTGGGCGACGCTCTGCTGGCACCGGACATGGATGAAGTGTCGCGGGTGGCGGGGGTGTCATCGGGCGGCGATATCGAGGCCGCGGTGGCAGGCGGCAAGTTGCGCTTGCGCCTGCGCGACACGCCGGCACAATCGGCCGATGAAGACGCGGCAGATGCAGCATTCGACCAAGAGAGCGTTGCCGCCAAGCTGGACCGGATCCGCAGCGTCGTTGGCCGCGGCCATGTGACTGAAACCACCAATCGCCCCACTGCCGAGCAAGCCGAAGAAGACGGCGTTGCGCCGCAAAGCGGGGTTAACCCGCTGGCCCAACGCCTTGCGGCCCTGGCCAAGCGCAATGCCGAACGCGCCGCGACCCAAGCGGGTGCCCTCCCCCACCTGCAGGACGCGCCCGAAATCATGGATGACGCCAACAGCGCAGATGTTGTCACCGCCTTGCCGTCGGAAAACCAGACATCTGACGAAAGTCTGCATCTGGCCAATCTGGTCGCAGATGACGGGCTTGACCTGCACGCCGAGGTCGCCGAAATCGAACGCGTGATCGAGGATCGCAAGAAGCGGCACGCCTTGTCAGACAACGCCGATGATGCGATCAGCCGGATCCTGTCGCATACCGATGCCGCGCTGAACCAGCCTGAACACCGCCGCCAGCAAGACGCTTTTGCGCAGCTCAAGGCGGCCGTGGCCGCCACCGAGGCCGCACGCCAGCTGGGCGACGATGGCGCCCCCCAGCACCGCCCGAGCGAAGTATACCGCGACGATCTGGATGAATTCGAGACTGTGGAAGACACTGACGATGCGGATATGGTTGCTGATGCCGTCAATCCCAATCCCGACGCGATCAGCGCACCGCGCAGCCCGGCAACCCTGCGCCTTGTCGCGTCCCAGCGCGCGGACATACCCGCCGAACCGGCATCGCAACGCCTGCGCCAGATTGCGGCAAAAGCAACAGATTCGGGGCAGCGCCTGATCAGCTTTGCCGAATTCGCCGCCGATTATGCCGCGACCAGCCTTGAAGACCTGATCGAAGCGGCTGCTGCCTATATCACCTTTTTGCTGGGCGAAGACGATTTCTCGCGGCCACAGGTGATGAAACTGGTTCAAAGCCTGACCCAGACCGAGATTTCACGCGAAGACGGATTGCGCTGTTTCGGGCGACTGTTGCGCCAGAACCGGATTATCAAGTTGGACAATGGCCGTTTTCAGGTGACGGATGGCACAAGGTTCCGCCCCGATGACATGACAGCGCGCGGATGACAAAAGCAAAAGGCGGGGCTGCCCCCGCCTGTTTCATTTATGGTCTGGCGCGTCGGGGTCGGCCTGACCGATCCCCTTGAACACCCATTTCAGCGGGAACACCCAGGCGATCCCCAGCACGACATAGATCAGCAATTCAATCGCAATGGGAAACCGGCTTGCTTCGGACATGATGGTAACGGCCAACACGATATAGGCGGGCAGGCCCACGACCAGCACGAACAGGGACAGGCGTTTGCGGTTCTTGTAGGTCATGATCCTCAATCAGCGAAAGGGTCGGTCACAAGGATCGTATCCTCGCGCTCTGGTGAGGTAGAAACTAGGGCGACGGGGCAATCGATCAACTCTTCGATCCGGCGGACGTATTTGATCGCCTGTGCAGGCAGATCTGCCCAGGACCGCGCGCCCATGGTGGATTGCGACCAACCTTCGATTTCCTCGTAGATCGGGGTGCAGCGCGCCTGTTGATCGGCAGCGGTGGGCAGATAATCCAGCCGTACGCCATCCAGATCATAGCCGACACAGATTTTCAGCACCTCGAACCCGTCCAGCACATCCAGTTTGGTCAGCGCGATACCGTTGATCCCTGATGTGGCACAGGTCTGGCGCAGCAAGCAGGCATCAAACCAGCCGCAGCGGCGTTTGCGCCCTGTCACGGTGCCAAATTCATGGCCGCGCTGGCCAAGGCGTTCGCCATCGGCGTCGTGCAATTCGGTCGGGAACGGCCCTTCGCCGACGCGGGTGGTATAGGCTTTGACAATGCCCAGCACGAAATCAATCGCGCCTGGCCCCATGCCGACGCCTGTCGCCGCCTGCCCTGCGATCACGTTGGATGATGTGACATAGGGATAGGTGCCAAAGTCGATATCGAGCAACGCGCCCTGCGCGCCTTCGAACAAGATACGCTTGCCCGCTTTACGCTGTTCGTTCAGCACCTTCCAGACAGGGGCGGCATAGGCCAGCACCTGCGGCGCGATGGCGCGCAGATCGGCAAGGATTGCCGCGCGGTCGATCGGGTCCAGCCCCAGACCACGGCGTAACGCATCATGATGCGCCAAAGCGCGGTCCAGCCGCAGTTCCAGCGTGGCATCATCGGCCAGATCGGCCACGCGGATCACGCGGCGGCCAACCTTGTCCTCGTAACACGGGCCAATGCCACGGCCCGTTGTGCCGATTTTCGCCATGCCCACATTCGCTTCGCGCGCGCGGTCTAATTCGCCGTGGAAAGGCAGGATCAGCGGGGTATTTTCCGCCACCATCAATGTGTCCGGCGTGATCGTTACACCCTGGTCGCGCAGAATGCCGATTTCCTTGATCAGATGCCAAGGGTCCAGCACGACACCATTGCCGATCACGCTGAGCTTGCCGCCCCGCACAATCCCCGACGGCAACAGTGACAGTTTATAGACCTTGCCATCAATGACCAGCGTATGGCCCGCATTATGCCCGCCCTGAAAGCGCGCGATCACATCGGCCCGCTCGGACAGCCAGTCCACGATCTTGCCTTTGCCTTCATCGCCCCACTGGGCACCGACGACCACCACATTTGCCATAAAACTGTCCTTTGCTGACCCGATGCCCCCTATAGCGATGCGCGCGCAGGCGCGAAACCGGAAAGTTGCGCCCTGCCGGTTGCAGCGCCCGCCCACATCATCGCGCGAAAAGACAACAGGGGTTGCGGGAGGCGCTATCTGCTTTTAGATACGCGCCAGTGCGCAAGCCCTGAAAGGCAAGAAATGGAAAACGTCGTCCTTATCATCCACCTGATCCTGGCGCTCAGCCTGATCGGCACCGTTCTGTTGCAACGGTCCGAAGGCGGTGGGCTGGGTATGGGCGGCGGTGGCGGCACGGCGAACAGCCGCCCCCCTGCATCTGCGATCAGCAAGTTCACATGGATGCTGGCGGCGGCATTCATCGCCACCTCGATCACGCTGACGCTGATTGCGGCGGGCAATACGGCGGGATTGTCGGTTGCGGACCGTGTTGGCGGGATCAACCTGAACCAGAATGATGTGACGGTGCCGGACCTTGGCGATAGCCTGTTGCCTCCCTCTGCTGCCGAAGAGCCTTTGCTGCCTGCGGGCGACTGACCACAACTGATTGCCGATCTGCAACGGTCGGCAACATGATCTTGCGTCACGAGGTTGCGCAGCAGCGCCGAATCCACTATGGGTCAAACCCCGTGATGATGCGATTTTAACGGGTCGCTTTCCCACTTATTTTAGACTTTTCACGGGGGCTGCCGCCTATGGCACGTTATATTTTCATCACCGGTGGCGTTGTGTCTTCTTTGGGCAAGGGGCTGGCCTCTGCGGCCCTTGGGGCCTTGTTGCAGGCACGCGGCTTTTCTGTCCGGCTGCGCAAGCTTGACCCTTACCTGAACGTCGATCCGGGCACGATGTCACCGTTTGAACATGGCGAGGTTTTCGTCACCGATGATGGGGCCGAAACCGATCTGGACCTTGGGCATTACGAACGCTTTACCGGCGTGCCTGCCCGGCAAACGGATTCGGTTAGTTCCGGGCGCATCTATTCCACCGTGTTGGAAAAGGAACGGCGCGGCGATTATCTGGGCAAGACCATTCAGGTCGTCCCGCATGTCACCAACGAGATCAAGGAATTCCTGAAAATCGGCGAAGACGAGGTCGATTTCATGCTGTGCGAAATCGGCGGCACCGTCGGCGATATCGAGGGCCTGCCGTTTTTCGAGGCGATCCGCCAGTTCGCGCATGACAAGAAACGCGGGCAATGCATCTTCATGCATCTGACCCTGCTGCCTTATCTGGCCGCCAGTGGTGAATTGAAAACCAAGCCGACCCAGCACAGCGTCAAGGAATTGCAATCTATCGGGATAGCGCCCGATATCCTTGTCTGCCGGTCGGAACACCCGATCCCAGAAAAAGAACGCGAAAAGATCGCCCTGTTCTGCAACGTGCGCAAAGAGGCGGTTGTTGCAGCCTATGACCTGAAATCGATCTACGAGGCCCCATTGGCCTATCACGAACAGGGGCTGGATCAGGCGGTGCTGGATGCCTTCGATATCTCGCCTGCGCCCGCGCCGAACCTTGCGATGTGGCATGATGTCTATGACCGCATCCACAACCCCGAAGGCCATGTGAAAATAGCCATCGTCGGCAAATATACCCAGCTGGAAGACGCCTATAAATCCATCGCCGAGGCGCTGACCCATGGCGGCATGGCCAACCGGGTGAAGGTCAAGATCGAATGGGTCGATGCGGAACTGTTCGACCGCGAAGATGCCGCCCCCTATCTGGAAGGTTATCACGCCATTCTGGTCCCCGGCGGCTTTGGCGAACGCGGCACCGAGGGCAAGATCAAGGCCGCGCAATTCGCCCGCGAAAAGAAGATCCCCTATCTGGGCATCTGTCTGGGGATGCAGATGGCCGTGATCGAGGCAGCGCGCAATGTCGCGGGACTGGCCAAGGCAGGGTCAGAAGAATTCGACCACGAGGCCGGTGGCAAACGGTTTGAGCCTGTGGTCTATCACCTCAAGGAATGGGTGCAGGGCAACCACACCGTCGCGCGCAAGGCCGACGACGACAAGGGCGGCACCATGCGGCTGGGGGCCTATACCGCCAGCCTCAAGCCCGGATCAAAGGTTGCAGATGTTTATGGCAGCACCACGATCGAGGAACGGCATCGGCACCGCTATGAGGTGGACACCAAATACCGCGAGACGCTGGAAAGCGCGGGCCTGCTGTTTTCGGGCATGTCGCCCGATGGCAAGCTGCCCGAGATCGTGGAATGGCAGGACCACCCCTGGTTCATCGGTGTACAGTTCCACCCCGAGCTAAAATCAAAACCCTTTGCCCCGCACCCGCTGTTCGCCGATTTCGTGCGCGCCGCGGTCGAGATGTCGCGGCTGGTCTGACAACGCTGGTGGGTGGGGCTGAAATATTTGTGACAATATTTCAGCCCCCCTCTTAGAACCCGAAGCTGAAGCGCCGCGTGACCATCAGGCTGACACTGGTCTGATCCTTGCTTTGCACGACGGGGCTGTCGGCGGCGTCGCCCTGCAGCTGGTCATAACGCAGGATGCCAAGCACGCCCCAATCGGGTGTCACCTGATACATGACCTCGGCCGCGATGCCGGCGCTGATCACCCCTGCACCTGCATCATAGGCGTCAAAGGCGCTGGCAGTTGCCTCGGCTGCGGTGACGCCGAAATAGGTTTGCGCGTAATCATCGCTGCCCCATAAGAGGCGCGGGCCACCGCGCAGGGACCACGCGTCGTCAGCCCTGTAGACAAGGTCACCACCGAGCTCGGCCACAAAGGCCGCATGTCCACCAAGGCCGTAACGCAATGCGCTAAACACTTGGTATTGCGGGGCAATAAACGTCACTTCGCCGCCAACCTCTAGCGTCGGATCAATATCGCTCAGACCTGTCAGTGCGGCATGGTCACTAGCCGTCCGCGCCCGGACAAACCGCAGCGACCCACCAAGATCAAGGCTGTAAAGCCCGCTCTCACCCAGCGCGATGTCCCCTGCTAAAGTTTCAGCAAACTTCAACCGTCCAGTTACGCCAGTCTCGTTGCTGTCCGCACCGAAATAGGCCGGGGCAGACCTTGCGCCCAAGCCGATAAAAACGTCCGTGCCGTCATTCGTCTGGGCCAGCCCGGACACCGGGAACCCCAGCGCCAAAATCATCAAACAACGCATAACTTTCCTTTCATCCGTCTGGCGCCACCAAATCGCGTCCGGCGCCCAGAGGCAAGTGACTTGGCACCACGGCCGCACAAGGGTAGGCACGCATCAGCCCAATCAAAGGTTTCAGATCATGCTGTCCTATCAACACGGCTATCATGCCGGCAATCTTGCGGATGTCCATAAACATGCGCTGCTGGCGTGGATGCTGGCCTATCTGACGCAAAAGGACAAACCGCTGTCCTATCTGGAAACCCATGCCGGACGCGGGCTTTATGATCTGACCGATGCCGCAGCCCTCAAGACCGGCGAGGCCGCCAAGGGGATCGCTGTTGCCGCCGACTGGTTTGCGCCAGATCATCCGTACAGGACGGTACTGGGACGTATCCGCGCGACATATGGCGCAAACGCCTATCCGGGGTCACCGCTGGTGGCCGCAGAGATGCTGCGCCCGGTTGACAGCATCCATCTGGCCGAATTGCACCCGCAGGAATATGCAGCGTTGGCCACCAATATGGCCCCCTATGGCGGCGTGTTCCGCCAACGCGACGGGTTCGAGATGGCGCTATCGCTCTGCCCGCCCGATCCGCGCCGGGGGCTGATGCTGGTCGATCCCAGTTTCGAGGTCAAAACGGATTACGACACGATCCCGCCCCTGCTGGCCAAGGTGCATCGCAAATGGGGCGTGGGGGTTCTGGTGCTGTGGTATCCGATCCTGACCGATGGCCCGCACCGCCCGATGCTGCGCGCCCTACAGGAGGCTTTCCCCGATGGATTTCGCCACGAAGTCGGCTTTCCCCCCGCCCGTGAAGGGCACCGGATGACAGGCTCTGGCCTGTTCGTGGTGAACCCGCCTTACGGGTTGCAGGACGAAGGCGCGCGCCTGTCAGCGATGTTCCAACAGCAGCTCATGCAGAATTGATGTTTGTTCCGGCGCGAAAATCCCCTATGTCGGTCATATGTTTGCAGACCTGATCCGGCGCATGACCGCCCCCGCCCCACAGCCCCTGTCCGACCCTGATGCGCGTTTGGCGCTTGGCGCGCTTCTGGTGCGCATCGCGCGCACGGATGGCCGATATGATCCCGCCGAAAAGGCCCAGATCGACCAGACCATGATGTCACGCTACGCCCTGACCGAGGCAGAGGCCGCAACCCTGCGCGCCGATTGCGAGGCCTTGGAATCAGAGGCCCCCGATACCGTCCGTTTCACCCGCGCGATCAAGGAGGCCGTGGCCTATGACCAGCGCCTGTCGGTGATCGAGGCGTTGTGGCGGGTCGTCTTGGCCGACGGCGTACGCGACGAACACGAAGACAGCATGATGCGGATGACCGCGTCGTTGCTGGGCATCACCGATCAGGACAGCAATGCGGCACGGCTTCGCGTCACGCCGTCGTGATCGCCAGCCTGCCGATGTATCTGCGCCCCGCCAACACGGCGGCGCATCATGCCCTTTGGGCCTTGATCCGCGACGGTTTGCGCAACCGCGACCTGCCCGCGCCTGATGCGTTGGACGAAGATATCGACTGTCAAGACAGCTGGGCGCATCCTGATCTGGTGCTAGGCCAGATCTGCAATCTGCCCTATCGCGCGCAGTTCCGTGACCGCGTGACACTGGTTGCAGCGATGGATTACGATCTGCCGGGCTGTGCGCGGGGCTATTACAATTCGGTTTTCATTGTGAACCGCGACAGCCACCTGTCCGATTTGCGCCATTTGCGCGGCAGGCGGATGGCCGCCAGCGCCCTGTTGTCGCAATCAGGCTATGGCGCAGCCCAGCAATGGGCGGCGGATCAGGGGTTTGTGTTTGCCAGCCCTTTGATCACTGGCAGCCATGCCGCCAGCATCAAGGCAGTGGCGACAGGAGCCGCCGATTTTGCCAGTATCGACGCACAGACATGGTGGATGGCGCAGCAGGACGATCCGCTGACCGGACAGGTCAGGGTGATCGGCACCACCCCCGCCAGCCCCTGCATGACGCTGATCACGCGCAAAGAACAAAACCCCGCGCCCTACCTTGCTGCCGTCACTGACGCCATTGCCGCCTTGCCCGAAACACACCGCCAGATGCTGGGGTTGCGCGGCGTTGTGGCGCTGCCGCCTGCGGCCTATGATATCGCTTTGCCGCCCGATCCTTAGGCATCTGCCTCGTGACGTGTGGTAAACCGTTACCAAACCGTTGCAAACGCCGCGAAAAGCGGGCCTAATCGGCGCTGAGTGAAGCAAACGAGCCTGCCAGAAAAGAAGCCTGAGCGTGACCAACAGCGTCCCTGTGATCGAAATTCGTGACCTGCATAAATCCTATGGGTCGCTTGAAGTGTTGAAGGGCGTCGATATCACCGCGCCCGCAGGCCATGTCGTGTCGCTGATCGGATCGTCGGGATCGGGCAAATCCACCTTGCTGCGCTGCGCAAACCTGCTGGAGGACAGCCAGCAAGGCGATGTGATCTTTTGTGGCGAGGCTGTGACCTGGAAAGGCACCGGATTGAACCGCCGTCCGGGCGATCACGCGCAGATGATCCGCATCCGCACCAACCTGTCGATGGTGTTCCAGCAGTTCAATCTCTGGGCGCATATGACGATTCTGCAAAACGTGATGGAAGCGCCCGTCACCGTTCTCAAACGCCCCAAGGCCGAGGTCGAGGGCGCGGCGCGCGCCTATCTGGACAAGGTCGGCATCGGCGACAAATGCGATGCCTATCCCGCGCAGCTGTCAGGTGGCCAGCAGCAACGCGCGGCGATTGCACGCGCGCTTTGCATGGAACCCAAGGCGCTGTTGTTCGACGAACCGACCAGCGCGCTGGACCCCGAACTGGAACAAGAGGTGATCCGCGTGATCAAGGATCTGGCCGCCGAGGGCCGCACCATGATCATCGTCACGCATGACATGCGCCTTGCCGCCGATGTCAGCGACCATGTCGTGTTTCTGCATCAGGGCCGCATCGAAGAACAAGGCGCGCCTGACGCGCTTTTTGCCAATCCGACAACGGAAAGACTGCGCGGATTTCTGTCCGCAACAGTCGCTTAATCATCAACGGGAGAAGTATGATGAACAAACTGATCGTGACAAGTGTAGCTGCCGCGCTTTTGGGCAGTGCCGCGATGGCGCAAGACGTGGTGCGCCTTGGCACCGAGGGCGCCTATGAACCCTACAACTTTATTGACGATAAGGGTGAAATCGCAGGGTTCGAGCGTGAAGTGGGCGATGAGCTTTGCGCGCGCGCCGAACTGACATGCACTTGGTCGATATTCGACTGGGACGGAATGATTCCTAACTTGGTCTCAGGTAACTTTGATGTCATCATTGCTGGCATGTCGATCACCGAGGAACGCAAGGAAGTCATCGACTTTTCCGACAACTATACCCAGCCCGATCCATCCTCTTTCATGGCTATGGGAGATGTTGATCTGTCCAACGCGGTGATTGCGGCGCAGGTCGGCACTGTTCATGCCAGCTATGTCACCAGCATGGCGGGTGCGACCTTGCTGGAATTCGCCACCGCCGATGAAACCATTTCAGCCGTGCGCAATGGCGAGGCGGATGCCGTTCTGGCCGACAAGGCATTTCTGGAACCGATCGATTCCGAAGGCGGCGATCTGTCCTTTGTCGGTGACGATGTGCTGATCGGTGGTGGCATCGGTCTGGGCGTGCGCCAGTCAGATACCGCATTGCGCGACACATTCAGCGCCGCGATCCAGTCGATGAAGGATGACGGCAGCCTGAACGCGCTGATCACCAAGTGGCTGCCAGGTTCGGCCACGTTCTAAGCGCAAGGCGCCCCGGCCATCGTGCCGGGGCCTCACCCCCAGATAGTGCGGTCCCGCCATTTTCAGCTTTTGCACAGACCCTGCGACATTGGAGACATTCCAATGGTTTGCCTGCTACCTGACAACAGGCAAGCATATGCAGATCTATTCTGCTGTCTGGACGGTGCTTTTGCTGCTAGCGCTGACCGCACCTGCGGCGCTCGCCTTCGGCTTTGCCGGTGCGGCCGCCGCGCGCAGCGCCGTGGCTCCGATGCGCTGGATCGGCAAGACCTATATCGCCGTGGTGCGCGGCGTGCCCGATATCGCGTTTTTCCTGTTCTTCGTGATCGCGCTGGACCAGTTGCTGGAATATATCCGGCACCGGGTCAAATGCCCCGACTGGGAACAGGCTGTCTGGCAAGGCAATGATTTTGTGGTCTGTCAGGCCGCGAAACTGCCTTTGGGCAATGCGGCGCAATGGGTGCATGACACCTATGCCTTTGCGGTTGCGGCTTTTACCTTTGCCATCGTGTTCGGCGCTTTCGCCGCCAATGTCCTGTTCGGGGCGATGCGCGCCGTGCCGCGCGGCCAGTTGGAAACCGCCGAAGCCTATGGCATGAGCCAGCGCCAGACCTTCTGGCGGGTGCTGGTGCCGCAGATGTGGGTCTATGCGCTGCCCGGCCTGTCGAACCTGTGGATGGTGCTGATCAAGGCCACGCCGCTGTTGTTTCTGCTGGGGATTCAGGACATCGTCTATTGGGCGCGCGAATTGGGCGGTGCGGCACAGCCCCGCTTCACCGATTACCCGCATCCTGACTGGCGGCAATGGTATTTCCTTGCGCTGCTGGTGTTTTATCTATGCTTCACGAAAGTGTCCGAGATCGTGCTGGACCGGATCATGGCGCGGCTGACATTCGGGCAGGCCACAGCCGCAGGCGAAGCCCAGCGCAAGGCCGCGACATGAGCTGTTGGGAAACAATCCTCGATTACGCCCTGCGCAGTCAGGGGCTAGGCGAGCGGCTGTTGCCGCAGCGTGATTTCACGCTGTGCCAGCAATTCACGCTGATCGGGTCGGGCATGATCTGGAATATCTATTTCGGTCTGGTCGCCCTTTGCACGGGGTTCGTTCTTGCGACCGCTGTCGCGCTTGGCAAGGCATCGCGCAACAGGGTGATCCACAAGGCATCGGCTTGGTTCATCTTTTTGTTCCGTGGCTCGCCTTTGTTCATCCAGTTCTTTTTTGCCTATTTCCTGTTTCTCAGCCTCAAGAATGTGTCGCCGTTCTTTGACCCGTTCACATCTGCTTGGGCCGGCGCGCTGGTCGTGTTGTTTCTGAACACCGCCGCCTATTCGGGCGAGATTTTTTATGGCGCGCTGCAATCTATCCCAAAAGGCGACCTCGAGGCTGCCGACGCCTACGGCCTGTCGGGCTGGGCGCGGTTCCGGCGGATCACCTTTCCCACGATGCTGCGCCTTGGCTGGCCCGCCTATACGAACGAGGCGATATTTTTGTTCCACGCCACGACGCTGGTGTTCTTTTCAGGCTTTCCCGCGATCCAGCAAAAAGGTGATGCGCTGTACTACGCGCGCTATTTCGCGGACAAGACGTTCAACCCTTTTATCCCCTATCCGATACTTGCGGGCTACTTTATCGCGCTGACTTTGGTCGTCATCGGCGTTTTCGGGCTGGTCAACGGCCGGTTGAACCGCCATCTTCCGCAAAACATGCGCGCAAAGCTGCGTTTCAAACCACAGGTAATCAGATGAGCTGGATCGACGACCGCCCCGAGGTCCGCAACGTGCGTTGCGGAGCCGCAGACCTGAACGGTCAGGCAAGGGGCAAGCGGGTGCCGCGCAAATTTGCGGCCAAGCTGGAAGAAGAAGGCACGCGGTTCCCGTTTTCCATCCTCAACCTTGATATCTGGGGCGAGGATGTCGAGGACAGCCCGCTGGTGTTCGAAGCGGGCGATCCCGATGGTGTGCTGATGCCGACCGAACGTGGCTATGTCCCGATGCCATGGCTGAACAGCCCATCCGCGCTGCTGCCGATGTGGATGTTCCACGAAGACGGCACGCCCTTTGCCGGTGATCCACGACAGGCCTTGGCGCGGGTAGTAGAGAAATACCATGCGCGCGGGCTGACGCCTGTGGTCGCCACGGAAATGGAATTCTATCTGGTCGATGATAGCGGCGATGGTATCCGCCAGCCCCGATCGCCGCGATCAGGCAAGCGCCGTCCGGGTGCGGAAATCCTGTCTTTGCGTGCGCTGGATGCGTTCGATATGTTTTTCAACGACCTCTATGACGCTTGCGACGCGATGAACATTCCCGCCGAAGCCGCGATTTCCGAGGTCGGCATGGGCCAGTTCGAGATCAACCTCGAACATGTCTCCGATGCGCTGAAGGCGGCGGATGATGCGTGGCTGTTCAAGATGCTGGTGCGCGGTCTGGCGCGCAACCACGGGATGGCGGCCAGTTTCATGGCCAAACCTTACGAAGAATACGCAGGCTCTGGGCTGCACACGCATTTTTCGGTCGTGGACGCCGAAGGCAACAACCTGATGGCCAATGACACGTTCGAAGGCACGCGGCTGTTGCACAATACGATTGCGGGTTGCCTGAAAGGCATTCCAGATCTGGCGCTGATCTTTGCGCCGCACGGCAATTCCTATGAACGGCTGGTGCCGGAAAGCCATGCCCCCACGGGGGTTTGCTGGGCCTATGACAACCGTACCGCATCTGTGCGGGTGCCGGGCGGTAGCTTCAAGGCGCGCCGCGTTGAACACCGCGTGGCGGGCGGCGATGTGAACCCTTATCTGTTCCTTGCCGCTGTGCTGGGGTCGGCCCTGATCGGGATCGAGGATGATCTGACCCCGCCACCGCCAATTTCGGGCAATGCCTATGAGCAAGAGATGTTGCAGATCCCCGACACATGGGCCGCCGCGATTGATGCGTTCGAAAATAGCCGGATCGCGCGGCGCATTTTCGACGACACGCTGGTGGACAATTTTGTGATGACCAAGCGGCAAGAGCTGCATTATTTCGCAGAACTCAGCGAAGAACAGCAGTTAGAGCTGTACCTCGATACGGTTTGACGCGTCCCCGCTTGCGGGCATACCTGCGGCAGGGTAGTTTGGCGTTGAAACCCAACACATGGTGAAAACATGAAAATCGGCATCCTGCAAACAGGGCACGCGCCGGACGAATTGCGCCCGACCACTGGTGATTTCAGCGATTTGTTCCAAGGTCTGCTGGGCGGTCACGGGTTTGAATTCACCGTCTACAACGTCGTCGACATGAACTTTCCGGCTGCAATCACCGATTGCGACGGCTGGCTGATTACCGGGTCCAAACATGGCGCCTATGAGGATCACCCGTTCATTCCCCCGCTAGAGGCGATGATCCGCGACATCTATGCCGCTGATATTCCGCTGGTCGGGGTCTGCTTTGGTCACCAGATCATCGCGCAGGCGCTGGGTGGTACGGTCACAAAATTCGATGGCGGCTGGTCGGTGGGGCGACAACGCTATCAGATCAATGGCGATGACTTTGCGCTGAACGCATGGCATCAGGATCAGGTCGTGGTCCGGCCGAAGGATGCCACAGTCGTCGGCAGCAACGATTTTTGCGCCAATGCCGCACTGGTCTATGGCAACCGGATTTTTACCGTGCAGCCGCATCCCGAATTCGACAAACAGGTCATCGACGGGCTGGTTACTTATCGCGGCCCCGGCAATGTCCCCGATGCGCAGCTCGCACAGGTGCGCAACGATCTGGACAAACCCGTCGATAATGGCCGGCTTGCCACCCAGATCGCGCGATTTTTCAAGGAAAGAGAACTGGCATGAGCTGGACAACGAAAATCCCCGCCGCCGCCACCGCCTATCTTGAAGCCAACCGGCTGGACGAGGTGGAATGCGTGATTGCCGACCTGCCCGGCATTGCCCGCGGCAAGGCTGTGCCTGCGGGCAAATGGGAAAAGCAGACGCATTTCCACCTGCCCAATTCGATCTTTTTCCAGACCATCACCGGTGACTGGGGCGAAGCATCCGGCCCTGACGGATTTCTGGAACCCGACATGATCCTGAAACCAGATCTGTCCACAGCGACCGCCGCCCCTTGGGCTGCGGATGGCACCTTGCAGGTGATCCACGACGCCTATGACCAGAAAGGCAAGCCTGTCGCCTTTTCGCCGCGCAACGTGCTGCGCCGTGTGGTCGATCTGTACAAGGCCGAAGGCTGGACCCCTGTTGTCGCGCCAGAAATGGAATTCTATCTGGTCGGGCGCAACATCGACCCCGCCAAGGCGATTGAACCGATGATGGGCCGCACCGGACGCCCCGCCGCCGGACGGCAGGCCTATTCGATGACAGCGGTGGACGATTACGGCCCTGTCATCGACGACATCTATGAATATGCCGAAATCCAGGGGTTCGAGATTGACGGCATCGCGCAGGAAGGCGGCGCTGGCCAGCTGGAAATCAACCTGCGCCATGGCGACCCGATCAAGCTGGCGGATGAGGTATTTTTCTTCAAACGCCTGATCCGCGAGGCTGCGCTGAAACACGATTGTTTTGCGACCTTCATGGCCAAACCCATCGAAGGTGAACCGGGGTCGGCGATGCATGTGCATCATTCGGTTATTGATGCGAAAGGGCGCAATATCTTTACCGGACCGGGCGGCGGGGAAACCGATGCGTTTTTCCATTTTATCGGCGGGTTGCAGGAACATATGCCCAGCGCCATCGCGGTGATCGCGCCCTATGTGAACAGCTATCGCCGCTATGTGCCGGATTCCGCCGCCCCCGTGAACCTTGAATGGGGCCGCGACAACCGCACCACGGGTATCCGCATCCCGATTTCGGACCCCGCCGCGCGGCGCATCGAAAACCGCCTGCCGGGCATGGATTGCAACCCCTATCTGTGCATCGCCGCGTCGCTTGCCTGCGGCTATCTGGGGCTGAAGAACGAAATCCGGCCCGATAAACGCTGGGTCGGTGAAGCCTACGAATCTGAATCCGAGATTGCGGGGTCTTTGTCCGACGCTTTGGACCTGTTCGACGAGGCCAAGGAGCTTCGCGCCGTTCTGGGCGAGGATTTCGCGCGGGTCTATTCCATCGTCAAGCGGCTGGAATACAAGGAATTCCTGCAGGTGATCAGCCCGTGGGAACGCGAACATCTGTTGTTGAACGTATGAACCCGCTGTACCGCAACGACCGCCCCGGCCAGATGCCGAAAAGCTGGTATGTCGCAAGCACCGACCTGCCACCCGAACGCCCTGCCCTGTTCGGTGAAACCGTGGCTGATGTCTGCGTGATCGGTGCGGGCTATACCGGCTTGTCGGCGGCATGGCATCTGGCGCAAAAGGGGCTGGATGTCGTTGTGCTGGATGCGCATCGCGCGGGGTTTGGCGCGTCCGGGCGCAACGGCGGGCAGGTTGGCACCGGCTATAACGCGAGCCAACAAAGCCTTGCACGCAAACTGGGTGCGGGCAATGCCACAGCCCTTTGGGCGCTGGCCGAAGAGGCCAAGGCCGATGTACGCCGGATTTGCGCAGACCACATCCCCGAGGCGCAATACAAGCCCGGCGTCGCGCATGGCTATTATTCCGCTACCGAAGCACGCGATTACGACGCCGATGCCGATTATCTGGCGCAAAGCTATGGCTATGACCAGATCGAGAAACTGCACCCCGATGCGATGCGCGATCTGGTGAAATCGCCGCTATATCAGGGTGGATTGCTTGATATGGGGGCCGGCCATCTGCACCCTTTGCGCTATGCCTTGGGGCTGGCGCGGCTGGCCGAGGCGGCCGGCGCGCGGATCTATGACCGCTCCGAAGTCACCGGCCTTGCCATGGGCGATCCGGCGGTGGTGCAGACCGGCCAAGGCCGCGTGCGCGCGCGCCATGTCATCATGGCGGGCAATGGCTATATGCCCAATATCAACCGCGCGGTGGCGGCCAAGGTGATGCCGATCAATTCGTTCATCTGCGCGACCGAACCTTTGGGCGACCGCGCGCGCGATGTGCTGGCACGCGATATCGCGGTGGCGGACAGCAAGTTCGTCGTGAATTACTATCGCATGTCCGAGGATAATCGGTTCCTGTTCGGCGGGCGCGAAAGCTATTCCATCGGCTTTCCGCGCGACATCAGCACGGCGCTGATCCAGCGGATGACGACCCTGTTTCCGCAGCTTGACGGCGTGAAGGTCGATTATGTTTGGGGCGGGACGCTGGGTATCACCATGACCCGCCTGCCCGCGATCCAGCGGGTGGCCCCCAATGTGCTGTCAGGCGCGGGATTTTCGGGGCATGGCGTGGCGCTGTCGGGGCTTGCGGGCAAGATCATGGCCGAGGCTGTGGCGGGCCAAGCAGGCCGTTTCGATACGCTTGCGGGGCTGAATGTGCCCAGCTTTCCGGGTGGTCGCGCGTTGCGGGCGCCGCTGCTGACGCTGGCAATGACATGGTACGCGCTGCGCGACCGACTGGGGGTCTGACCCCTATTTGCCCATCTTGGCCAGCTTTTCCTGCAACGCGGCCAGCTGTGTCTTGATGTCGTCCAGATCATCGCCATCCTTGGCAGGCGCGGTGTTGCCACCAACCAGACCGCCCGTCATCGCCTTGAAAAAAGCCGCCTGCTGGGCGCGCATCGCGTCAAAGCCCGGCATCGCGGTCATTGGATTGGCCTTGGTCATGTTTTCCATCGCCTTGGACTGGCCATCGCGCAGCATCTCGAAACTGGCGGCCAGGAATTGCGGCACGACCGATGCGGCCTGTGTGGTATAGCTGCGCACCAGATCGGTCAGCACATCGACGGGCAGCACGCTTTCGCCGCGGCTTTCGTGTTCTGCGATGATCTGCAGAAGATATTGCCGTGTCAGGTCGTCGCCGGATTTCAGATCGACGATCTGCACCTCGCGGCCTTCACGGATGAACAGCGCGATGTCTTCCAGCGTGACGTAATCGCTGGTTTCCGTGTTATAGAGACGCCGGCTTGCGTAGCGCTTGATAAGCAGTGGTTTATTGGTGTCAGCCAAGACGCGCCCTCCCCTTGGACATGTTTCATTAAAAATAAGCCTAGGCTGCGTCCACAAGAAAGGAAAGCGTTACCTCGAACGAAAAACGGCCCGCGTGATGCGGGCCGTTTTCGGAACAATCCCCAAGGGAGAGGTGGGGTCGTTCGTAATACTTATTTCGCTGCGGTCGCTTTTTTCGCAGCGGCGGTGACTTCGTTCGTCGCTTTCTTGGCAGCGGCGGTCATTTCTTCGGACATGTCCTTGCCAGCGGCCAGAACCAGTTCCATCGTCTGTGTCTGCACCTTTTTCGCGATCTCGGCGAAAGCGGCCATATGCTCGGCTGCGGATTCAGCAGACGCCGATGCGAAATCGGTCATTGCCTTGGCGTAGTCGGTAGGTTCGGTTTTGGCGGATGCCATCGACTGCAGCTTGGTCAGCGTGTCCTGTGCCCATTTTGCGGACAATTCGGTCGACTTGTGCGCCGCATCAATCGCGACAGACGACATTTTCTCGGCCAGAGCGGTCTGGTTCTTGAATGTGTCTTCCATTGCCTTGGTATCGACGGGGAACGCGCCCATCATGTCTTTGAACACGCCGGTGAAATCTTGGGTCTTAGCCATTGGAGTAATCCTTTGTATCTGCGGATCAGCATCCGCTGTTTTCATATGACACCAATATGCATGCTGCAGTGCAGCATTTCAAGTATTTTTTCTGCACTGCAGCATGAATTTTTTGTAAAGCGGAAAAGTGCTTTGTTCAGGCTTACTTAGCGGAAACATACGTGCCGGGTGCAGGGGCCAGAACCGGGTGATCGGCCCCCCCCGGCGTGCGGGCAGGCACCGATTTGCCCGATTTTGGCGCCAACCACGCATCCCAGCGCGGCCACCATGACCCGTCATGGCGCACTGCGGACAGGCGCCAATCATCCGCCGTCAATCCCAGTTCGGGGTTGGTGTAATGGCCGTATTTGTTCTTGCTGGGGGGGTTGATGATCCCCGCGATATGACCGGATTCCGACAGGATAAAGGTCTTGTCCTTCGACCCCATCTTTTGCACGCCAGCGTAACTGCTTTTCCACGCGGCAATGTGATCCGTCTCGCAGGCAATCGCGCAGAGCGGGACGGTCACGTCTTTGAGATGAACCATGGTGCCACAAATCTCGAAACCGTCGGTGGCGAAACGGTCGCCCTGACACAGGCCGCGCAGATATTCGACCGACATTTTCGCGGGCAGATTGGTACCATCACCGTTCCAGAACAGCAGATCAAAGGCGGGGGGTGCCTTGCCCAGCATATAGCTTTTGATCGCGGGGCCATAGATCAGGTCGTTGGACCGCAGATAGGAAAAGGTCCGCGACATGAAAAAGGAATCAAGGATGCCGTTCTGCGCCACTTCCGCCTCGATCCCGTCAACGAAATCATCGTCAAGGAACACGCCCACCTCGCCCCGGTCGGAAAAATCGGTCAGCGTGGTGAACAGGGTCGCGGTGTTGACCGACGTATCCTTTCGCTGTTTCATCAGCGCCAGCGTCAGCGAAAGCGTCGTCCCCGCGATGCAATAGCCCACGGCGTTGATCTTTTTGACGCCACAGATTTTCTTGGCCTCGGCGATAGCGGTCAGATATCCGTCCTCGACGTAATCGGACATCGATGTGTCGGCATAGGACGCATCGGGGTTGACCCAGGACACGACGAACACGGTATAGCCCTGATCGACAGCCCATTTGATCAGGCTGTTTTGTGGTTTCAGGTCCAGAATATAGAATTTGTTGATCCATGGCGGAAAGATCAGCAGCGGGATTTCATGGACCGTTTCGGTGCTGGGCGCATATTGGATCAGCTCGAACAGGTGGTTGCGAAACACGACAGAACCCGGCGTGGTCGCCAGATTTTCACCCAGTTTGAACGCCTTTTTATCAGCCAAGGTAACGACCAGATCACCATCATTCGCCTCAAGGTCGGCGATCATGTTTTCAAGCCCCGCGACAAGGCTTTCGCCTTCGGTCTCGGCGGCCAGCGCCAGCGCCTCGGGGTTGGTGGGCAGGAAATTGGTGGGGCTGATCATATCGACCATCTGCTGGCTGAAATAGCGCAGGCGCTTTTTTTCATCCGCGTCCAGGTTGTCGATGTCTTCGACCGCCTGTTGCACGGCGGCGGCATTCATCAGGTATTGCTGCTTGATAAAGTTGAAATAGGGGTTGGTGTCCCAAAGCTCGTGGCTGAAACGGCGATCCTTGGGGGTTTCATCGGTCGGCGGGGTCAGCTTGCCTTGGGCCAACAGATGCTGGGCCTCGACATAATGTTTCACCGACTTGCCCCAGAATGCCAGCTGATGTTCGATCAGCTTGGCGGGGTTCTGCATCATCTCGGCCATATAGGCGCTGGCCGCCTTGACATAAAGTTCCTGGCTTGGCCCCTGCAAGGATGGCGCGACCTTGCGCGACTGCCCCATCACCTTGAGCAGACGCTGGGTCAATTCTTCGACACGGGCAAGGTTGGCTTCCAGTTTGGCAACACCGGCGCCCGTTTCAGTGACCGGGTCTAAATCGTTTGTTGTCATATTCATCCACCTATGCGTATGCTGCAACTGCAGCATATGTGCCTGACCGATCGGAGCTTTCTATGAAGTATATGATGACCTATGACCTGATGGAAAGCACGCGCAATACCTATCAGTGGCTGGGGGCCAGCGCACGCGCATACGCATCATATCCGATGATGTCATGGGGCACAAACCCGGGCATGGACTGGCTCAAGGCGTGGGGTGAGGTCACGGAACGGACATTTGCGCGGATGGTGGTCAAACCCGACTGGAACATCCCGGCGATTTCCGATGACAAGGGCAAGGACCACCCGGTCGTTATCAAACGTGTGCTGGAACGCCCGTTTGGCGATTTGATCCATTTCACCACACCCGGTCGCAAGGCCAGCAAACGGCGCGTGCTGGTTGTTGCTCCGATGTCGGGCCATTACGCGACCCTGCTGCGCAAGACCGTGATCAGCCTTTTGCCTGATGCAGATGTTTATATCACCGATTGGCACAATGCGCGCGACATCCCCGTCAGCGCGGGCAAGTTCGATGTCGAGGATTACACGCTTTATCTGGTCGATTTCCTGCGCGAGCTTGGCCCCGACACCCATGTGATCGCCGTGTGCCAGCCTGTGCCTTTGGCGCTGGCCGCCACCGCCTATCTGGCCGCCGAGGACCCCAAGGCGCAGCCAAGATCATTGACGCTGATCGGTGGTCCTGTCGATCCCGATGCGAACCCGACCGAAGTCACCGATTTTGGCCGGTCCGTCACCATGGGCCAGCTGGAACAGACGATGATCCAGCGCGTTGGTTTCAAATATGCGGGCGTTGGCCGGACGGTTTATCCCGGCCTGTTGCAGCTGGCGTCTTTCATCTCAATGAACATGGAAACGCATACTGACGCGTTCCGCGACCAGATCATCAAGTCCGCCAAGGGCGAAGCCACTGAACACGACAAGCATAACATGTTTTATGACGAATATCTGGCGGTCATGGACATGACGGCAGAATTTTACCTGTCCACGGTGGAACGTATCTTCAAGAACCGCGAAATCGCGCTGAACAGCTTTACCGTCAATGGTAAACTGGTTGACCTTGGCAAGATCACGACCGTTGCGGTCAATATTGTCGAAGGCGAAAATGATGATATTTCCGCCCCCGGCCAGTGCCTTGCCGCATTGCCCCTGCTGACCGGCCTGCCCGATAGCAAGAAAGCCGCGCATCTGGAGCCGGGCGCCGGACATTACGGGATTTTCGCAGGGCGCAGCTGGCGGCAGAATATCCGCCCCCTGGTGCTGGCTTTCATCGACGCCAATTCAGGCGATACGGCGAAACCCGCCAATAAAAACGCCGCCGCCTAATCTAGAGCCGCAGCATCAGCGGCGCTGTCATCCAGCGCCGCAGCGCCGCCGTCACCTGATCCGGCGCTTCGAGCGTAGGCATGTATCCGGCATCCTCAATCACCTCTAGCGTGGCATAGGGGATCAGTTCGGCCATGAATTGCTGCCGCTTGACCGGATATTGCCCATCATGCTGCCCGCAAATCACCATCGCGGGCTGTTTGATCTGGCTGAGCGTCGATTGCTGGTCCTTGCGCCGCTGCATCGCGCGCGACTGGCTGACATAGACGGCAGGGCCCAGCGCCTCGGCCATCTGGCGCAGATGCCGGACCAATGCGACGCGGTCGGTCGTGGGGGCCATCCATGTTGAATTGATTTCGTGCTGCACAACCTCGTGCCAGCGCCCGCCGCCTTTGGCCGCGATGATATGGGGTTCGCGCGCGGCGGCGGTCTCTGGCGTTTCGGCCTGCGCGCTGGTGGCGATCAGCGCGATCCGCGTCACACGCTGCGGCGCACGGCGCAGGAGTTCAAGCGCAACCATCCCGCCCATCCCCATCCCCGCCAGCGCGAATTTCGCAGGCGCCCAAGTCAGGATCTGGGAGGCGATTTCTTCCATCCGTTCACCTTGGGTCGTGGGGGCGAACATCACCGCGTGATCCTTGGCCAGATCCAGCATCTGCGGCCCGAAAACCCCCAGATCGCACAGCATCGGGGGGACAAGGACGATCGGATCATGCGGCATTGTGGCTATCTGTGGTTGTTTTTGCTGGGCCCTTTTGGCCTGCCTGCCCCCGCATCACAAGTGGCATCGGCGCAGGATCGCTGTCAGCGCTCAGCCCGCGCGATCACATCTGTGATACTGTCCGCGATCAAGGCAAGGCAGGCGTCGTCGGAAAACCGGTGATCAGCCCCGTCAACCAGCGTCAGCCGCATGTCAGGCCCCTGTGCGTGATCCAGCAGGCGCTGCGCCACGGCCATATCCACATCCTTGTCCGCTGTCCCTTGCAGGAACCGCACGGGGAACGGCAGCTGCAGTGGCGCGCGCAGGACCAGATAGTCGCGCCCGTCCTCGATCAGGCGGCGGGTGATGATATAGGGGTCGCCATACTCTGACGGCAATGCGATCTGTCCGTCCGTCATCAGCGCGGCGCGCTGCGCCTCGGTTGCGCCCGCCCACATGCTGTCTTCGGTGAAATCGGGCGCGGCGGCGATGGTGACAAGACCCGCCACACGGTCAGGCTGGCTGCGCGCCAAAAGCAGGGAAATCCAGCCCCCCATGCTGGACCCGACCAGCACCACAGGCCCCGCGACCAGCCCGATGGCGGCCTGCGCATCGTGATACCAATCGCCAATCGCCCCGTCGGTGAATGCACCGCTGCTGTCGCCGTGGCCGGAATAGTCGAAGCGCAAAAACGCCCTGCCCTGCCGGCGCGCCCAGTCTTCCAGAAACACAGCCTTGGTGCCGCCCATGTCGGATTTGAACCCGCCAAGAAACACCACCGCCGGCCCCATGCCATCCGTCAGATGATAGGCAATCTTGCGCCCCGCGGGCGTGATCAGATAATCGGGCATGGCGGGGCCTTTCAGGTCATGGCACCGCGACTGGCGGGCTGTTAGCCGCCGACATAGACCGCTTTGCGCGGACGGTAAAAGATTTTCTGATCATGCAACCGGCCCAGCAATTCCTCGCCCATGCGCTGGTCTTGTTCGATCACGCGGATCGATTCCAGATGGGCGGGGTTTTCCTCGGTCAGGGCAAGGCGCATCCGTGACAATTCCCGTCCGCGCGCGCGCAGAGCCTCTTCGATCAGATCGACATCGGCGATGCTCAGATCGAATGTGCGGTTGTAGCTTGGCATGATCCACCCCTTTGCGCGTGTTTCGTATCGGAAACTGATGTCGGTTTTACTGCGCAAGGCGTCGCAGTCAACGTATATCTGTGCATACAAATCATGCAGCGGATTCAATCGGCTTGACGATCCGGCGATGCGGCGGCATCTAGGCCGCATACATAACCCGCAACCGGGCGTTCCGTGGGCGCCAAACCGACGAGGAGCTTGCCGATGGCACAGATTTCCCTGACATTTCCCGATGGCAACAGCCGCCAGTATGACGCAGGCGTAACCGCCGGTGACGTTGCCAGCGACATTTCCCCATCGCTGCGCAAAAAGGCGATTTCCGCCACCGTGAACGGCGCGCATTGGGACCTGCAATGGCCCATTCAAGCAGACGCGCAGATCGCCATCAACACGATGAAGGACGAAGCGCCAGCATTGGAACTCGTCCGCCACGATCTGGCCCATATCATGGCCCGCGCGGTACAGGACATCTGGCCCGACACGCAGGTGACAATCGGCCCCGTGATCAAGGACGGCTGGTATTACGATTTCGACCGCAAGGAACCTTTCACCCCCGAAGACCTTGGCTTGATCGAGAAAAAGATGAAGGAGATCATCAACAAACGCGATGATGTCCGCACCGAGATCTGGGACCGCGCCCGCGCCGTGCAATATTACACCGACCGGGGCGAGCCTTATAAGGTCGAACTGATCGACAGCATCCCCGGCAATGAACCTTTGCGCATGTATTGGCATGGCGACTGGCAGGATCTGTGCCGTGGCCCGCATTTGCAGAACACCGGCCAGGTACCCGCCGATGCGTTCAAACTGATGAGCATCGCCGGTGCCTATTGGCGCGGCGACAGCACCCGTCCGATGCTGCAACGCATCTACGGGACGGCCTTTACCAATAAAGACGCGCTGAAAGACCACCTGCACCGTCTGGAAGAAGCCGCCAAGCGCGACCACCGCAAGCTGGGCCGCGAAATGAACCTGTTTCACATGCAGGAAGAAGCCCCCGGTCAGGTGTTCTGGCACCCCGATGGTTGGACGATCTATACCGAATTGCAGGATTACATGCGCCGCCGCCAGCGCGCGGGCGGCTATGTCGAGGTGAACACACCCCAGGTCGTGGACCGCAAGCTGTGGGAAAAATCCGGCCATTGGGACAAGTATCAGGAAAACATGTTCATCGTCGAAGTGGACGAGGAACATGCCCGCGAAAAAGCGGTCAACGCCCTGAAACCGATGAACTGCCCCTGCCATGTGCAGATTTTCAACCAAGGTCTGAAATCCTACCGCGACCTGCCGTTGCGGATGGCCGAATTCGGGTCTTGTGCGCGCTATGAACCATCTGGTGCGCTGCATGGCATCATGCGGGTGCGCGGCTTTACGCAGGATGACGGGCATATTTTCTGCCGCGAAGACCAGATCGAACCGGAAACAGCGCGTTTCATCGCGTTTTTGTCGCGGGTCTATGCCGATCTGGGATTCAACGACTGGACCATCAAACTGTCCACCCGCCCCGAACAACGGATCGGGTCCGATGCGACATGGGATATGATGGAAAAGGCCTTGGGCGATGCCTGCCGCGCGGCCGGTTACGATTTCGAATTGTTGGAAGGGGAAGGCGCGTTTTACGGGCCAAAGCTGGAATTCACGCTGACAGATGCGATTGGCCGGAACTGGCAATGCGGCACCTTGCAGGTGGATGCCAACCTGCCCGAACGGCTGGATGCGGAATATATCGGGACGGATGGCGAAAAGCACCGGCCCGTCATGCTGCACCGCGCGACCTTGGGCAGTTTCGAGCGTTTCATCGGTATCCTGATCGAAGAACATGCCGGCAAGCTGCCGTTCTGGCTGGCCCCGCGTCAGGTGGTGGTGGCGACCATCGTGTCGGACGCCGATGTTTACGCGCGCGACCTGGTGGCGGCACTGACCGCTGCCGGTGTCCGGGCCGAGGCTGACACCCGCAACGAAAAGATCAATTACAAGGTGCGCGAACATTCGGTCGGCAAGGTGCCTGTAATCCTCGCCGTCGGTGCGCGCGAGGTCGAGGAACGCACCGCAACAGCACGTCAGCTGGGCGAAAACCAGACCCGCGTGGTGACGATGGACGAGATCGTGGCGGAACTGAGACTGCGCGCCACGCCGCCTGATCTGGTCTAATCAGGCGCGCAAGTACTTCGCCTGCACGTCCGGTTTCCAGCCGATGGTCCAGCCGCCGTCGGTGGCGATCACAGGGCGTTTCATCAGCGTCGGATAGGCGGCCAGCAGGGCGGCTGTGTCTTGCGCGCGGGCGTCCTCGGACAAGCCGCGCCATGTGGTCGAGGCGCGGTTGATCGCAGTATCGCCAAAGGCCGCAACGATGGCCTGAATGTCATCGGCATCCAGCCCGTCCGCGCGCACATCGATCACCTGCGGCGTGATGCCTTGCGCATGCAGCGCGGCCAGCGCCTTGCGGCAGGTATCGCAGGATTTCAGTCCGAAGAACCGCATTGTCAACTCCTGTTTGGCTGCGACGTCGTGTCAATTGCGTTTTTTATAAAACACCGGAGTCTTGGGATTACAAGGCAAAGGGAAGACCGCTTGTCGCGGAGCCCGGGTGCTGGCGACAAAAGGAGAGGACGACATGCCAAGCGGCACAGTGAAATGGTTCAACACGACCAAGGGGTTCGGCTTTATCGCCCCCGATGATGGCGGCAACGACATCTTTGTTCATATCTCGGCGGTGGAACAATCGGGGATGACGGGGTTGGCGGACAACCAGAAAATCACCTTTGATCTGGTCGAAGGGCGCGACGGGCGCAAGATGGCCGGCAATCTGGCCAAGGCCGATTAACCCAGCCAGACCGCCTGTGCGGTGGCGTCCCAACCTAGCGTCCAGCGGGTGCCATCCGTGATGATGGGGCGGGCCATCAGGGCGGGCTGGGCGTCCAGCTGCGCATCTGTTTCTGATTCCCGCAGCCAAGCGTTAAGGTTGCGGTAAGCCTGCGATTTGCGGTCGATCAGATTGTCACCGAATTCCGCGATCAGCGGCGCCCAGTCAGCGGCGCTCAACGGGTCGGCGCGGATGTCGCGCAAGGTCACGCCCTGATCGTCAAGCGCCCGGAGCGCTGCCTTGCAATCCGAACATGTGGGCAGGCCGTAAAGGATCATCGCGCTTCCAGTTTGTTAACCATGCCGCGCGATATTGCGCCGCATGTCCTGTTATCGCCGCCCCCGCCTGCCCGGTGCAACATTGTTCTTCACCGTCGCTCTGGCGGACCGCACGAGCGACCTGCTGGTGCGCGAGGTCGCTGCGCTGCGGTGGGCAGTGATGCGCACGCGGGCGGAACGGCCGTTTCGTGTGGACGCTTGGGTCGTGCTGCCGGATCACATGCATTGCATCTGGACCCTGCCCGCAGGGGATGCGGATTATTCCACCCGGATGGGCGCGATCAAGGGGCGGTTTTCGCAGGCGGTCCGTAGGTCGGGGTTCACCCCGACACCCCACCCCTTCAATCCTCACGGCGTCATTGCGGGCCGTGTACGGGTCGGGGAGAACCCCGACCTACGGGCCGAAGCCCCCATTTGGCAAAAACGGTTCTGGGAACACCACATCCGCGACGATGCCGACTTCGCGGCGCATATGGAATATTGCCGGATCAACCCCGTCAAACACGGGCTGGTCGATAACCCGCAGGATTGGCCCCTCTCCTCCTTCACCCGTAGGGCGGGGTTCACCCCGCCAGCGCCGGATGGGGAGTGAGAGCGCGGGTGGGTCGGTATAAAGTACGAACTACGGTGACTAGGGTCAGGACCCATTAAATGCCTTGATGCTGGTTTGTCGTCATGATTCACGACCACCAATGATTTGGGGGTACGATGAGCAATCTTTACTGGCTGACAGAAGATCAGATGGTGCGGCTACGGTCGTATTTCCCAAAGAGCCGAGGTAAGCCGCGCGTCGATGACAGGCATGTTTTGAGCGGCATTATCTTCATCAATCGCAATGGGTTACGCTGGTGTGATGCGCCCGTTGCGTATGGGCCACCCAAGACGCTTTATAATCGCTGGAAACGTTGGAGCGATGCAGGTGTATTCGCTCGGATAATGACAGGCTTGGCAGCGGAGGCACCCGACAATAAGACCATCTCGATCGACGCGACTTACCTCAAAGCACACCGCACGGCCTCAAGCCTGCGGCTTAAAAAGGGGGGCGTGGACGCCTAATCGGTGAGACAAAGGGCGGCATGAACACAAAATTGCATGCTGTCACTGACACCAGCGGCCGCCCAATCCGTTTCTTCATCACGGCTGGTCAGGTCAGCGATTATACCGGTGCCATGGCTTTGCTCAGCAGTCTACCGGATGCTGAATGGCTATTGGCGGATCGGGGTTATGATGCAGATTGGTTCCGGGAAGCCTTAGCAGACAGAGGGACTCGTCCCTGCATCCCAGGTCGAAAGTCACGCAACAAGGTCGTCAGATACGACAAGCGTCGCTACAAACGCCGGAACCGCATCGAGCGCATGTTCGGCAGGCTCAAAGATTGGAGACGCGTCTCAAACCGCTATGATCGTTGCCCCAAGGTCTTCCTATCGGCAATCGCTCTCGCCGCAACCGTCATATTCTGGTTATGAGTCCTGACCCTAACTCACCCAATCACTCCCATAAACTCCCGCCATTCGCCCTTGCTCATGCCGGAGGTATCCTGCGTCACCTCTTCCCCTTTCAGCATACGTTTCACGCAGTCAATCGCCTTGCCGGAGAGTGTGGCCCCGCCCATCCGGTAATCCTCGAAGGCGCCATAGGCGGCGGGCACCCAATCGGCGACGACCTTGCAGATTTCTTCGGCATAGACGCGGATCTCGTATTGCGCGTGGCTGTCGGCGCGCAGGCGCAGGAAGTGGAACAGGTTGTGCAGATCAACCTTCCAGTACCATTGGGTATAGATATTGGCGGGCAGGTTCATCCGCGCCAGTTCGCGCGCCAGCCCCTGCTGGCCCTCGTCGCTGATCATCTCGGCGTAATGGTCGTAACAGCGCGCGGCGTCGTCTTTCAGATAGGCCAGCACGCGCGCGGCCTCATCCCCTGACAAGGCCTCACCGCGGCCCTGGTTGTTGATCACCGATTGCGCAGCCAGATGTTCCGGCGCGGGGATATAAAATTCGCGGTCAAGGATCGAATAGCGCGCGGAATATTCGTTCACGTTGGCTGTCCGGTGCCGGATCCATTGCCGCGCGACAAAGACGGGCAGTTTGACATGTAGCTTGATCTCGCACATCTCGAACGGGGTCGAATGCCAGTGCCGCATCAGATAGCGGATCAGACCTTCGTCGTTCTGCACCGATTTGGTGCCGCGGCCATAGCTGACCCGCGCCGCCTGACAGATCGCGGCGTCATCGCCCATATAATCGATCACGCGGATGAACCCGTGGTCCAGCACGTCATAGGCATTGTAAAGATGCGCCTCCATCCCCGGGGCTGTCGCGCGCAGGGTCGGTTGCGGTTGGGCGCGCAAAGTATCGATTTCGGCCTGCTGGTCGGGGGTGATGGGCATTGCGGTCTCCGGTCTGGGGGATGAGTCTGCCCGCAGTATAGGCAAAGCCATGTGGTGGCAAAACCTCTTGCGGCGTGAAAACGACGCAGACGGCACTGGAGGCGTGTTGACAGACCCGAAGCGGGGCAAGATATCCTATCCAAGGATAGAGTTTTTTAGACGTTAGATAGTATGAGTATAATGTTTTACGCGGCGGCCCTTGCGGTCGCACCTGCCGGTGTCCGGAACGGTTGCGAAAGATGATGCATCTGTGGTTGCGCCACGGGCAGGCGTTATCCGAGCCAGTGGTGACTTTCATCACACGGAAACTGACGGGCCTTGTGCTGGCGGTTTGCGTGACCGGATCGGCGATCAGCGCGCAAACTTCGATCGATCTATCCCTGCAGGAGGCCCGCGATCTTGCCAGACAGGCGCTTTTTGCGGGCGACAGCGCCTTGGCGCTCGATCTTGCGCGTGCGGTGCTGGCGCAGGAGCCCGATGACCGCGCGGCATGGATCCTTGTTGCCGCCGCCGCCCCGCAGCAAGGCGACACCGCCACTGGCCGCAGGGCGGGTGCGCGGGCCTTTGCCCTGTCACAGACCGATGAACACCGCTATGAGGCCGCGCGCCTGACAGCATTGGCCGCCGCCGAAGAAGACAGGTTCATCCTTGCGACCTATTGGCTGCGCCGTGCGCTGATCGTGGCCCCCAATGACGCAGAACGCGCCCAGACCAGGGCCGATGGCAGCGTTATCCGCCGCCTGAACCCGTGGTCCTTTGATCTATCGGCATCGCTGGTGCCGTCTTCTAACGTGAACGGCGGGGCTGCGGGCGGTGTCGCCGCTGCACCGGGCACGCCGACAGGCTCGCTGTCAGATGATGCACAGGCGCTGGCGGGGTGGCGGGGTGCGCTGGGTCTTGGGGCGACTTACCGGCTGCAGGAAAGCCCGACCAGCCGCATCCTGATCGGGACCCAATATCAAGGCGCGCGCATCCGGATCACCGAGGCTGTCAACGTGCCGGACGAGGCGCTGGCAACCGATAAAATCACCTTCAACCTGCGCCATGACCGCGCCTTGGGCATCGGCAGCATCGGGGCGCAGCTGTCCTATGCGGTGGTCGATTACCGCGATCTGGACAATGTGACATTGCAAACCGAGGTGCAGAAATTCGATGTCTGGCAGTTCGATATCGACCGGCGGCTGCCGCTTGGCGACAGGTCCGACATCAGCGTCATGGCAGGGCGCAGCTGGACATCCTATGATCAGGCCCTGATCAGCGATGTGGTGCGTACGACCTTTGGTGCCGCCTATGGTTATGGGTTGCAAAACCGCGACCAGATCAATGCCAGCATCAGCTATGCCGATGCCGCAGGCGGCAATGCGAATTACACATCCACCGAATGGACGGCGCAGATCAGCTATACCCGGGCAGACCCGATTGGCCCACTGTCGCTCAGCATCAGCGGCGGGGCGTCAAAGGCCGATTTTCCCGACTACAGCATCGGCCCTTTCGCTGTCGCGGGTGGTCGCCAAGACACCACTTTGTTTTATGGCGCCACGATCGGTTTTCCCGCTGTCAGCTATGCCGGGTTCACCCCGGTTCTAAATATCACCGGCAGTAATACCGACAGCAATGTCACTCGTTTCACCCGCGACAGCCTGTCAGCGGGCATCACGATCCAGTCAGAGTTTTGATTTGCGGTTCCTGCCACAAGACACATCCTGGGCAGGATGATGCCGGTCGCAAGCAAGTTGAACCTATATCTGCCGACTTGGTGTCCAATGAAACGTCATCAGACTGCAAAGCGCAATATAGCGATATCAAACCATAAAGATGGTGCTGTGAGAGAGGATTGAACTCTCGACCTCACCCTTACCAAGGGTGTGCTCTGCCACTGAGCTACCACAGCATCCGTGAGGCGGGGATTACCGACATTCGCCTGCGCGTGCAAGCCCTCTCTGGACGGTTTTTGCGGGTCTTGCTAACAGGGTGCCATGGACAGCAAAGACAGCAAGCCACAGCCTGCCAAACCCGCCGCAACGCGCGAAGAAAGGTTGAAAGCCGCGCTTAAGGCCAATATGGCCAAGCGCAAGGCACAGGCGCGCGCCCGCGATGCGGGTGCAGACAAACAAAAGAAAGACTAGGCAGCATGGATTCCATTTTGGTCAAGGGCGGTGCGGCACTCAACGGCAAGATCCAGATCGCCGGTGCCAAGAACGCGGCGCTGGCGCTGATGCCCGCGACCCTGCTGTCAGAGGAGCCGCTGACCCTGACCAACGCGCCGCGCCTGTCGGATATCAAAACGATGACAGCACTGCTGCAATCCTTGGGCGTCGAGGTCACGTCGATGCAGAACGGCAAGGTGCAGGTGCTGTCGTCGCATGCCATGACCTCGACCCGCGCGGATTATGAAATCGTGCGCAAGATGCGCGCGTCCAACCTTGTGCTTGGTCCGCTGTTGGCCCGGCATCATCAAGCCATTGTCTCCTTGCCGGGCGGTTGCGCGATTGGCGCGCGGCCGATGGATATTCATGTCACAGCACTTGAAACCATGGGGGCCACGATCGAGTTGAAGGACGGCTATCTGCATGCGACCGCCAAGGGCGGGCTGAAAGGCGCGCGGGTCGCACTGCGGTTTGCCAGCGTGGGCGCCACCGAAAACGTGCTGATGGCCGCCACATTGGCCAAAGGCACGACGATCATCGAAAACGCTGCGCGCGAGCCGGAAATCGTCGATCTCGCCCAATGCCTGCGCCGCATGGGTGCGCAGATCGAGGGTGAAGGCACCAGCACGATCACTATTCAGGGCGTGGACCGGCTGGGCGCTGCGACCCATCCTGTCGTGACCGACCGGATCGAGCTTGGCACCTATATGCTGGCCCCTGTTTTTGCAGGCGGCGCGGTGGAATGTCTGGGTGGACGGATGGATCTGGTCGCGTCTTTCGCCGAAAAGCTGGCCGAGGCCGGTGTGGATGTCTCGGAAACGCCTGACGGGATCTTGGTGAAACGCAACGGCAGCCGCGCAAAGGCTGTCAATGTCACGACGGCCGTGTTCCCCGGCTTTCCGACGGATTTGCAGGCGCAGATGATGGCGATGCTTTGCACTGCGCAGGGGACATCGGTGCTGGAAGAAAAGATTTTCGAAAACCGTTTCATGCACGCCCCCGAACTGATCCGCATGGGGGCCAAGATCGACGTGCAGGGCGGGACCGCCACAGTGCAGGGTGTGGACCGCCTGAAAGGCGCGCCTGTCATGGCGACCGATCTGCGCGCCTCGGTGTCGCTGATCCTTGCGGGGCTGGCGGCAGAAGGTGAGACGCTGGTCAGTCGCGTCTATCACCTTGATCGCGGATACGAACATGTCGAGGAAAAGCTGCGCGCCGTCGGGGCCAATATCGAACGGGTCTCAGCATGACGCAGGACGCCAGTTTCCGCGACGGGGCGGACAAGCCTTTGCGCCTGCGCGCGATGGATGCCGATGATCTGGCAGTGATCGCCGCTATCACGCAGGATGCTGTGTTTCCGGTGTCGGAAATGCGCTGGGACCGCAAGGCGCGCCGCTTTGCCCTGTTGATCAACCGCTTTCGCTGGGAAAACGGGCGTCAGCAGCCCGAACGCGTGCAATCGGTGCTGGCGTTCGAGGATGTGATGGCCGTGCAAAGCCAGGGCATCGACAAGGCCGACAGCGATCTTGTCTGTTCGCTGTTGTCGATCAGTTTTGTGCCGACCGCCGATGGCGCGGGACGGGTCGAACTGATGCTTGCGGGTGATGGCGCGATTGCCTTGAATGTCGAGGCATTGGAAGCCGTGCTGCGCGATGTGACCCAACCCTATGCAGCACCGTCAGGCAAGGCACCCACGCATCCCGACTGATACCCTGACTGATACCATTGAAGCGGCGCACCGTCCCCGCTATGTCCCCTGTCACGAAGGAGACATCAATGCCGCAGTTCCTGTCCACGACCGACCCTGATTTCGAGGCCCGCTTTATCGCCCTTTTGGGAGCGAAACGCGAAGACAGCCCGGATGTGGATCATATCGTGGCCGAAATTATCGCCGATGTGCGCGCGCGCGGCGATCAGGCGGTCATTGACCTGACATCGCGCTTTGACCGGCTTGACCTGACGCCGGACACGTTGCGCTTTACCCCCGCAGAAATCGCCGCCGAATGCGCGCTGGTGTCTGACGAGGACCGTGCCGCGCTGGAACTCGCCGCCGCGCGCATCCGCGCCTATCACAGCCGCCAGATGCCTGACGATGCCAGCTGGACCGATGACACAGGCGCCACGCTCGGCTGGCGCTGGACGCCAGTGTCGGCGGCGGGGCTTTATGTGCCGGGCGGGCTGGCCAGCTATCCGTCTTCGGTGCTGATGAACGCTATTCCGGCCAAGGTCGCGGGGGTTGCGCGCTTGGCCATCGTGGTGCCGACGCCGGACGGTGTGACCAATCCTTTGGTCCTGATGGCGGCACAGATCGCGGGGGTGGACGAAATCTATCGCATCGGCGGCGCGCAGGCGATTGCAGCACTGGCCTATGGCACCCAGACCATCCCGCCCGTGGACAAGATCACAGGGCCGGGCAATGCCTTTGTCGCGGCGGCCAAACGGCGGGTGTTCGGCAAGGTGGGGATCGACATGATCGCAGGGCCGTCGGAGATACTTGTCATCGCGGATCGTGACAATGACCCCGACTGGATCGCGCTTGATCTGTTGTCACAGGCCGAACATGACGAAAGCGCGCAATCGCTGTTGATCACCGATGATGCCGATTTCGGGCGCGCGGTGGCTGCGGCGGTCGATGCCCGGCTGCAAACGCTGGAACGGCGCGCCATTGCGGGGGCCAGCTGGCGCGATTTTGGCGCAATCATCACGGTCGCGGATATGGACGAGGCGGTGGCGCTGTCCGACCGGATCGCACCCGAACATCTGGAACTTTGCACGGCGGATGCCGATGCTTTGGCAGGCCGGATCACCCATGCGGGGGCGATCTTTATTGGCAGTTGGACACCAGAGGCAATCGGCGATTACATAGGCGGGCCAAACCATGTTTTGCCGACCGCGCGGTCGGCCCGTTTTTCGAGTGGATTATCCGTGATGGACTTTATCAAACGCACCACCCTGTCGCGCATGACGCCCGACGCTTTGGCCGCCATCGGTCCCGCCGCCGAACGGCTGGCCAAATCCGAAAGCCTGCAAGCCCATGGGCTGAGCGTGCGCGCGCGGCTTGATCGGCTGAACCGGGGGAGCTGAGATGACGCGCATCGTCAATATCATCCTTGATGACAGCGGATTGCCCGCACCCACGCCCGAGATTGACCAGGAACGCAAGGTCGCGATGTTCGACCTGTTGGAAGACAACAGTTTCGCCATGCCCCCGCGCGACGACCGCGCCGTGCCGGAAGGGCCGTTCAAGCTCGGCCTGTCGATCCGTGAAAAGCGGCTGGTGTTCGATATCCAACTGGAGGACGGAACACCTGCGGGCGCGTTTCATCTATCGCTTGGGCCGTTCCGGCAGGTGGTGAAGGATTATTTCCAGATCTGCGCCAGCTATTTTGATGCGGTGAAAACACTCCCCCCCAGCCAGATCGAAACCATCGACATGGCCCGCCGTGGCATCCACAACGAAGGCGCGCGGGTATTGCAGGAACGGCTCGAAGGTAAGGCCGTGGTCGATAACGACACCGCCCGCCGCCTGTTCACGCTGATCTGTGTGCTGCATTTTGGGGGCTGATGTGGGCGATACCGGCACCTATGCCCCCCTGCCCCAATCGGTGTTGTTTTGCTGCGACCATAATTCCGTTCGGTCCCCGATGGCCGAAGGGATCATGAAGAAACTTTACGGCAAACGCTGTTATGTCCAATCCGTCGGCGTCAAGAACGATATGGAAATAGACGGTTTTGCCATCACGGTCTGTGCCGAAATCGGGGTCGAAGTATCGCGCCACCGGTCGCGGTCATTCGATGAGATGGAACAATGGGGCGATGACCTGTCGTCGTTCGATCTGGTGCTGGCGCTGTCGCCCGCCAGCCAGCGCCGCGCATTAGATCTGACGCAGTTCTTTCATCTTGATGTCGAATACTGGCCGATCATTGACCCCACAGGCATGGGTGACAGCCGCGAGGCGCTTCTGGCATTGTACCGGCAAGCTCGCGACCAGATTCATGACCGGTTGGTCGCCCGCTTTGGTCCTGCGACGGATGATCCGTCCGCGTGACACGCGATCCATTCGCAGCACATGCATATTTACCCTTGAAAAACGAACCGGACAGGCGCATTTAGCAGCGGTTCGCAAAGAGCGGACGAGATATACAGGAGATCACATGGCCAAGGAAGAACTGCTCGAATTCCCAGGTGTCGTGAAAGAACTTCTGCCGAACGCGACATTTCGGGTCGAGCTGGAAAACGGCCATGAGATCATCGCGCATACGGCAGGCAAGATGCGCAAGAACCGCATCCGCGTTCTGGCAGGCGACAAGGTGCAGGTCGAAATGACCCCCTATGACCTGACAAAGGGTCGGATCAATTATCGTTTCAAGTAAGGCGATACCGATGGTTCGCCCTTTGCGGACAGGCGTTTTGCGCCGCGCGACATGACCACCCTGCCCCCCGATACCGGATTGAAACTGATCCTCGGCTCTGGCTCGCCCCGGCGGCTGGAGCTTTTGGCGCAGCTTGGCGTCGTGCCGGACGCTGTGCGCCCGCCCGACATCGACGAAGACGTGCGCCGCGCCGAATTGCCGCGCGATTATGTCAAACGGATCGCCATGGAAAAGCTGGCCGCGATGGTGGCCGATGACGATACCGTTGTGCTATGCGCCGATACGACCGTCGCACTTGGGCGGCGGATCATGGGCAAACCACGTGATGCAGGCGAGGCGGCGGAGTTTCTTTATGCGCTGTCGGGCCGGCGGCACAAGGTCATCACTGCTGTGGCCGTCAAGCGCGGTACGCGGACATGGCTGCGCGATGTACAAAGCACGGTCGCGTTCAAACAATTATCCGATGCCGAAGTGAACGCCTACCTGGCCAGCGGTGACTGGCAGGGCAAGGCGGGCGGCTATGCGATCCAGGGGCCTGCAGGGGCGTTTATCCCGTGGATCAACGGGTCTTATACCGGCATCGTGGGCCTGCCGCTGACCGAAACCGCCGGACTGCTGACCGCCGCCGGCTATTCATTATACAAGGACGCGTTATGAAGGGTCGTAGCATCATCCTCGATCATGTGAACGGGCTTGAAGCCGCGGCATATCTTGTCGATGGCAAGCTTGACGATCTGCTGATCGACCAGACCGACGCCCCGCGCCCCGGTGCGATCTATCGCGCGATCTGCGACCGGCCGATCAAGGGGCAAGGCGGCATGATGCTGCGCCTGCCCGACGGCGACACCGCCTTTCTGCGCGCAGGCAAGGGGCTGCGGCAGGGTCAGGCGCTGCTGGTGCAGGTCACAGGCTATGCCGAAGGCAGCAAGGCCGTCCCTGTGACCGACCGCGTGCTATTCAAAAGCCGCTATGCGATCGTGACACCGGGCAAGCCGGGGCTGAACATCTCGCGCCAGATTGTCGACGAGGACATCCGCGATAATCTGCTGGCTATCGCGCATGCCGCGCATGAGGGAGAGCACGGGCTGATCCTGCGGTCATCTTGCGAAACAGCCGATCCGACCGAGATCGCCGAGGATATCACAGCGATGCTGGACCTTGCCGATGCGGTGCTGGCCGATGCAGACGGTGACAGCCCAGAGGCGCTGACCGAAGGCGACAGCCCGCATGTGCTGGCCTGGCGCGACTGGACCGGCGCAAGCGAGATCGTGACCGTACCGGGCAGCTTTGCCAGCCACGGGGTGCTGGAACAGATCGCGGCATTGGGTCAGGCGCTGGTGCCACTGGGCGAAGGGCAGATGTATGTCGAACCCACCCGCGCGCTGGTCGCCGTGGATGTGAACACAGGCAGCGACACGACCCCTGCAGCGGCGCTGAAGGCCAACCTCGCCGCTGCCCGCGCCTTACCGCGCGCGCTGCGGCTCCGGGGTTTAGGTGGACAGATCAGCGTGGATTTCGTGTCGATGTCCAAGACGCACCGCAAACAGGTTGAACAATCTTTGCGCGCCGCCTTTAAGAACGACCCTGTCGAGACATCGCTGGTCGGCTGGACGCCCATGGGCCTGTTCGAACTGCAGCGCAAACGCGAACGGCTGCCGTTGCCCGCGGACCTGCTGAGGCGGCTGTGATGGCCTGCCCGATCTGTAACCGGCCCACCGACAAGGCCTATCGCCCGTTTTGTTCGCGCCGCTGCGCCGATGTCGATCTGGGTAAATGGCTGACCGGCAGCTACGCAATACCCGCCGGCCGGGACGACGCCGAGGACGATGACCCCGACCTGGCCGAAGACGGTGACGGGAAACTGCATTAAGCCCGCCTTTCCCTCTGGACACCCGCGCAGGCCACGTCTAAAAGCGCGCTACCCGACGGATATTCCGTCCCGGTGCCCGGGTAGCTCAGGGGTAGAGCAGTGGATTGAAAATCCTCGTGTCGGTGGTTCGATTCCGCCCCTGGGCACCATTTAAACAAATAAAATCAATAGCTTAGCCATCGCACATTTTTACAATATGTGTTGCACACTCATCGCACAGTCTTGTCGCGCGTTTGCGGGCTGGAACACTGTGTTGAACACAGTGTTTATGAGTCGTTAGTTGGAACACAGTGTTGGCAACATAATATTTGAAACACAGTCTTTGCTACACAGTGTTTGGGCACGCAGATGAGAACACGATCAGCACACTTGCTGGTGCAGCACTAATCTCACATCATCTATCACTAACGCTAACGGCCCATAGCGGACAGTCGACACAGCAATTGCGTCCTGCGGCGACATTTTGAATAGCCGACATTCGCTGCCGCAGAGAATTGAATACATCTGCGGACTTCTGAAGCGCTAAAGTAACTTGGGCTGCTTACGCGTCTAACTGTGTGATATCTGCGCGAAATGCTTGAGGAGTCGTTCCGGTCCATTTCCGGAAGGCCCGCTGGAACGCGTTGGGATCACGGTAGCCCACGAGGTGCGCGATTTGCTGGTTGTTCATGTCGCTTTTTAGCAAATATCGGATCGCAAGATCTTTTCGCGTTTCGTCCAGCAGCATCTGAAAAGTCGCCCCCTCATCGGCCAGACGCCGCAAGAGGGTGCTCCGGCTCAACTTCAGGCGACCGCAAACGTGGGCGATGTTGGGTTCGGTGATCGAGAACGCCTCCAGCATCGTTGCGCGAACCCTTTCGGACAGGGGTAAGCCTTTGGACTGAATCATCGCCTGGGCTTGAAGGTCCGCCTCAGTGGCCTCCCAAAGCTCGGTGTTTGCAGATATGAATGTCATGCGCGCATCGGCGCGGGCATAGGTCAACATGGCGTCGCCATGCTCGGGGACCTGGCCGAAGACATCTGCCAGACGCTCACGCTCGTCCTGCGGCAGCGGCAGGACCACCCGCAGCGGGCGGATCGCATGACGCGCCAGCGCATTGGCCTGCGCATGCAGATAGATGATCTGGGGGCTAATGAATGTTCCAGGCAAGGGGGCTGTGGCCACGTCCGGTGTGACGCGCACGGTGAACTCGGACGCGCTGCGCGACAGGACGAATTGCATCGGCCCGAATAGGCTTTTGAATTTAGCCATCCGCATCACACCCGTTTCAAAATCCGGCGCGGTGGATAGCGCGAACAGGACCGGGATAGCAGGACCGCCCGCCATCCGTAGCCCAAGCAGCTTTGAGACGTCTTGCTGCCCTGACAAGTCCATGATCGCGGCCCATAGGCGCAGGTATTCTTCGGCAGAAACAAGAAAGGCCCGGTCGTTGCGTTCGGTCGCAATGATGCCCGCACGGGTCAGAACCTCTTCCCATCTGATACCCAGCATCCCGCAGATCGGGCCCGACAGGATGGCGGATGTATAGATCGGGGATCTCTCGTGGCTGCGCATCGGGTGGCCTTTCGCGCGGGGGTTCCGCTGGACGAAGTAGAAACGCTGGCGACATATCCGGCAATGTCCTTGAGCCGATCTGCAAGTCATTGACACGATCTGCAAGTCACAAGCGGTGGAAGTGGACTGTCCAACACGCCTAAGTAGATGATGACCTTGTCACAAGGAGACCCTGACTTGGACCTGACATCGAAGATCATCCTTATCACCGGCGGCGGTTCGGGCATTGGCCTTGAGCTGACTCGGCAGTTTGTGGCTCGCGGCAACACCGTCATCATCTGCGGGCGCGACGCGGGTAGGCTTTCCGAGGCCGCGCATCTGACCGGCGCGCAGGCGATCGCGGGGGATGTGACGGTTGCAGAGGATCAGGAGCGGATCCTATCAGATATTCAGGCGCAGCATGGACGGCTTGATCTGCTCATCAACAACGCGGGCATTTTCCTGGCCTATGATTTCAAGAACGATCCCGACACGCTGCAAAAGATCGAGAACGAGATCGCCATCAACGCGACGGCCCCGCTGACCCTGACGCGGCGCGCCTTGCCGCTGCTGGAGAAAAGCGCACAGCCCGCGGTTCTGTTCATCGGGTCGGGCATCGCCTTTGTCGCATCACCCGGAACGCCGGTCTATTCCGGCACCAAGGCGCTGATCCATCACTGTGCGCAGACCCTGCGCCACCAGTTGCAGCCCCATGGCATCACCGTTTTCGAAGCCCTGCCGCCCGTCGTGGATACCGACATGGCCAAGGCGCTGAAGTCCAACAACTTCAAGAAGATGAAGCCTGCGGACCTGGTGCGCGACATTCTTGAAGGGTTGCGCCGCAACCAGACCGAGATGCTGCTGGGACAATCAGGCCAGATCAAGTGGATGAGCCGGATCGCGCCCGCGTTCCTGTTTCGGCAATTCGCAAAGACCGAGTTTCACTGATCTCCGCGGCGAGTTTCCCTTTTCGACACATCCGAGGTTACGCGAATGTCCTTGTCCCCAAGCCGCAATCTTTTGGTGATGAATGTTCAGATATCGATCAGTCTGGTGACGACGATCATTCTGTGTCGCTGGCTTTTCCCCGGCATCGTGCAGGCGGAGTTTGCGGTGGCCGCCCTCCCGGTCGCTGTCTTGCACATGTTCCGGTTCATAGGTGCGACCGTTGTCATGCCTGGGCAGTTGGACGACGCGATCAGTCACAAGGCCAAGGTGCAGATCGCGATCGGCGATCTGGCGGTTGCGCTAACGGCGGTGCTGTTGACCTTCGCGATCCTCGAAGGGTTTTCAGCGACCGCAATCCGCATGCTGGCCTGGATCTTCGTGATCACCTGCCTGATCGACATGGCGGTCATCCAACGGTTCTTCATCAGGGAACAGTTCTGGGACAAGAAGATGGGCGTCGTCTGGCTGTTTCAGGTGCTTTTGTCGGTTCCCATGGTTCTCGGAGAGGTCTTCGTTCTCTACCGGCTGGTTGTGGGGTGACAATGCAGACCCGCGCCGCATCTCACCGTACCTCTGAAACTCATGGAGACTGAAAATGACACCCATCTACCGCGCCCGTGTCAACGCCCTTGCCATCATACCCTCTGCGGCCTTTTTCGGGGCCAATGCCTTTATCGGGCTGTCGATGGGGGTCTATTGGCTGACCCTCGCGCCCGCCGATTTTGTCGCGCAGTTCTTCCCGCAGTTCAGCACGTTCCTGTTCACGATCATGCCGCTGTTCCTGCTGATGCCCGTGGGCCTGATCCTGTCGGCCCGGTTGGACCGTGATCGGCCCGAGGCGCGGCGCAATTGGCGCATGGCGCTGTGGCTTTATCTGGTGCTGACGCTGATCACGGTTTTCTACCACATGCCGCTGAACGTGCGCCTAGCGGCGGCCATCGGATCGCCCGTGGGCGATGCGTTGTCCTTCTATACCGCCATCGCGCTTGTCGGTCCGGTTACCGAGGACACCGCCTCAACCATCCGCGCGGTCTGGCTGTTGGGCCATATCCCGCGCGTTCTGATCACGCTGGCGATCTCCGTCTATGCCTTGCGCGCTTGCCTCAACCGCTGACCTCCGGAGACCGCGCCCATGACCGACGCTAAGTATCGCAGGATCGTCAACATCATCGCAGTCGTAGCCTCCGCGGCCTTCGCGGGCGGCGGCCTGCTCATCCTGCTGTCCTACGGTATCCGCTGGCTGGGGACCGATCCGCTGGTCTGGCGGTCGGGGTTCTGGGACGAGTTCGTGAACTTCGGCCTCACGATCATTCCGCTCAACATGATCACGCTGGTCGGGCTGGTGCTGTCAGCGCGGCTCGATTGGCAGGACCGACCCATCCGGCGAACCTGGATGATCGCGATCTGGCTTTATGTCGCGAACACAGTGTTCACGCTGGGCTACTTCATTCCGCAGAACATCCTACTGATCTGGGACAGCTATACTGCCGAGCGGGCGTCGCAGGTCCGGGCGACATGGCTGGGGCTCCATGTCCTGCGCGTCGTGATCGCCACCGCCGTGCCAGTTTACGCCATTCTGGCGGCAATCCGTCGGGCGGAGGCCGGGTCAGCCACACGGCAGCAGATTGAGCAACGCGCGCCGTGAAGACTTGGGGCCTACTCCGTCTCTCCCGTCCGCGTCGTCGGGCGCGCCAATGCCTGGCGATAGCCAACCGGCGCCTGGCCAGTCCACCTGCGGAAGCTGCGCGAAAAGCTGTTGGCATCGCGGTAGGCTAAGACATTCGCAATCTCGTCGGCTCGCAAGGTGGTCTTAGTGAGATACCGGATCGCTAGATCGCGCCGCGTGGCGTCCAATACCTCCTGATAGGATGTGCCTTCTTCGCGCAATCGCCTCTGCAACGTGCTGCGGCTGATCCCAAGGGCTAGGCCCACATCCTCGGCCCCTGTGCGTCCTGCGGGCATCAGATCGACCAAGGCCCCACGCACACGATCGGCGACAGGAAGGCGGTCGTTCTGGGTGGCCAGCTTGAGCTTCAGGTCTGCTTCGACATCAGCCCAAAGGGCAGCGTTCTCAGAAATGAACCGGCGCTTGGCATCCTCGGGTGCAAAGGCAACATAGGTGGCCTGTGACCGCTCAGGCATGATGCCCAGATGCCCGGCGATCATGTGCCGTTCCTCTTCAGATCCATCGAAGCCCGCCGCAACCGGGCAGACCAGATGGGCCGTCGCCCCGCGAATATTCTCGACCGCGACCACAAGTTGCAGCGCGCCAAGGCTCGGTGGCATCGGCACGCGGGCATCGACGCTTTCGTATTCCAGCCGCAGCAAATCGCCATCCCGGAACACCCGCATGACGGTCGGACCCAGCAAGGACTTGAACTGCGCCAAACGCCTGAGGCCAGTTTCCATATCGGGCGCGCAGGAGAGTGTGAAAAACACAGGGATGACAGGCCCGCGTGAAATCGCAACGCCAAGATGGGGCACATAATCGGAGCGCGGCGACAACACCTCCATCGTGTTCCAGCAGTCGAAATACTGCTGCGCCGTCACCCGCACTTCGGCCCTGCCAGGCGTAAGGTCGCTAAGGCCAGCGGTCTTGAGCATCACCTGCGGATCGACGCCAAGGATGCGGCACGCCACTTCCGTGGCCATGAAGAGGGAATAGGTTTGTGAATGATCCATGCACACGAACTCTCAAAGTCCTTGCATCAATGCCATGGAGGATTGGGCGGGACCAGCCTATGAATACCGCCTGACCCGATCTGCATGTGCCTGACCATATATGCATATCGCTGAGTTGCGCCGACGGGCCTAGATTGGGGTCATCGCAACGCAAGCCTCATCCACCAGCCGACCGGAGAATGCCATGGACCTTACGATAAACGGCACCAGCCACACGGTCGACCTGCCAAACGACATGCCACTGCTCTGGGCGCTGCGGGACGGTCTGAACATCACCAGCGTGAAATACGGCTGTGGCATTGCCCAATGCGGCGCCTGCACTGTACATATCGGCGGCGAGGCGGTGCGGTCCTGCCAAGTGGCGCTGGCCGATGTCTGGGGCGAAATCACGACGATCGAGGGGCTGGGCACGAGTGATGCGCTGCACGCCATCCAGGCGGCATGGATCGAGCACCAGGTGGCGCAATGCGGCTATTGCCAGTCTGGCCAGATTCTGCAGGCCGCTGACCTACTGGCCCGCAACCCGCAGCCGACAGATGAGGACATAGACGCTGCGATGTCAGGCAATCTGTGCCGCTGCGGGACCTACCCCCGCATTCGCGCCGCCGTCCACGCTGCCGCCAGCGCAATGCGGGAGGTGTGAGCTATGGGACGCGCTAGAACCATTGCCCGCCGCAGTTTCCTAATCGGGTCCGCCTCTATTCTCGGTGGGGTGGCTTTTGGGGCCTATTTCGTCACGCGCCAAACGCCAAACCCTCTGCTTGAGGGGTTGGCTGAGGGAGAGGCCGCACTGACACCCTTCGTCAAGATCACGCCACAGGGCATCACACTCATCGTGCCTCGCGCAGATGTGGGCCAAGGCATTGCCTCGACCCAGGCCATGCTGATCGCCGAGGAGTTGGACATAGACCCGGCCACCGCCACACTCGACCCTGGCCAGCCGCATCAGGCTTATTTCAACGGGACCGTGGCCGCCGAGAGCCTGCCTTTCCCAGCATGGGAGAACGGTTTCGTAGCCAGCACGGTGCGCGAGTTGATGGGCAATGTCGCACGACTGACCAGTTCGCAGTTCACCGGCGGTTCGTCCTCGGTTGCGGATTTGCACGAGACACTGCGTATGGCGGGTGCTACCGCCCGCGAGACCCTAAAAGCCGCCGCTGCGTTCCGCACCGGTGTGCCGCGTGCCGACCTGAGGACTGAAAACGGACAAGTCATTCTGCCCGACGGCACGGGCATTCCCTACACCGATCTTGCGGCACAGGCAGCAGCTATTAAGCCAGTTACTGACGTGACACTTCGCCCTGCCTCCGAGTGGACGCGCTTGGGCAAGCCCTATCAGCGGCTCGATATTGTCGCGAAATCCACTGGAACACAGGACTTCGGCATCGATGTAGTGCTGCCCGGGATGCTGCACGCGACCGTGCGCGCCAACCCTGGGCGCGGCGGTGGCATGGCAGGCTACAACGCCGATGCCGCTCTTACGATGCAAGGCGTGCGGTCGGTGGTCGAGGTGAACGAGGGGCTCGCAGTGATTGCCGACAACACCTGGTTCGCGTTTCAGGCGGCACAGGCGCTGGAGGTCGACTGGTTGCCCCCTGAATATCCCGCCAGTTCCGCCGAAATGTGGCAAGCGCTGATTAATGCTCGTACGGACGCGTTCCGCAACAGCCGTTTGCGCGACGATGGTGATGTTGAAGCAGCGCTTGCGGACGCCACGGTGATCGAGGCCGAATACCGTTCGCCGTTTCTGGCCCATGCTGCATTGGAACCCCTTAGCGCCACCGTGCTGGTCGAGGCGGAGCGGGTGCAGATCTGGACTGCGACGCAGATCCCCGCTGTGGTGCGTGACGCGGCGGTGGAGCTGACTGGTGTCGATCCATCCCGGGTCACTGTTCACGCTCTGCCCGCTGGCGGAAGTTTTGGGCGCAGGCTCGACCATGACTACGTAGTGCATGCGATCCAGATCGCCGCCACAATGCCCGGCACACCCATCAAGACGACATGGAGCCGGGAAGAGGACATGACCCACGACTTCCCTCGCCCCCTGCACTTGGCCGTTGGCCGGGGTGCCGTTGGGAATGGTCGCGTGTTGGCCTATGACCTTGACAGCATCAGCCCTTCACTTGTCTCCTCATGGTTCGGACGCATCTTCATCGTGCCACCGGGGCCTGACACTTTGCTGGTCTGGGGTGCCTTCGACCAGCCCTACGCCATCCCCAACTACCGCGTGACAGGCTATGCCGCGCCGCCGATGATGCCGATTGGCTCATGGCGTTCGCCCGGGGCCTGCTCCAACAGCTTCTTTCACGAAAGCTTCTTGTCCGAACTCATCCACGCCGCCGGCGCTGACCCGCTGGAGGAACGGCTGCGTCTGATCGCCGACGCGGACAGTCGCCGCGTTCTGGAGGCTGTGGGCGAAATGTCGAACTGGAACGGTGCCGATATAGGGCCGGGACGCGGGCGGGGCATTGCCTTTGCCCATACCCATGGCGTGCCCGTGGCCGAGGTCATTGACGTGACCATGACAGACCGTGGCATCCGCATCGACGAGGTCTGGATCGCCGCCGATTGCGGTACCGTCTTTGACCCGGTCAACGCCGAGGCCCAGCTTACCGGCGCAGCCATCTTTGGTCTCGGCCACGCGATGAATTGTGAGCTGACCTACGAAAACCACGCTGTACAGCAGACCAATTTCCATGCGTTTGAAGGGATGCGCCTGCACCAGACGCCGCTGTTCCACACACGGCTTTTAGAGCGCTCCGAACAGGTCCGCGGATTGGGTGAACCCGCAACGGCCCCGGCGGCCCCGGCACTGGCTGATGCCATATTTGCCGCGACGGGCCAGCGCTTGCGCGAAATGCCGTTCAGCAGATCGGTAGAGTTCGCATGAGTGCCCATGTGCGCATGCCTTTGATCAGCCTAGCCAAATGAACCGTATAGCTGCCGTTTGAACCTTCACTTCACACGGTTGCGTCTACATCACCAATGTGACCAGCGACAGGCCGCTTTCCTCCCTGAGAGTTCGGCCGCATCGATGGCCTCGAAGACTGCTTTCCGCCGTCCTTCTCGGAATTTCTAGTTCCGTCATGACGCGCCCAGCCAAATACGCAAATAAGCCCACAATCTTTCTGGCTGACAACACCAACACAAAACCATAGTGTGCGATAACGCTGGAGGAACAGCAGCATGGTCGCACTCAAACCTGATACGCACGTGCTGCTGGACGGCGCTGTTAAGGTCTACAAGCGCGGCAACAGCAGGCTGTGGCAGGCAACGTTCAAGATCGACCAGCACTGGGTGCGCATCAGCACTGGCAAGCAGGATCTTGAAGAGGCCAAGACAGCGGCGCGTGATCAGTACCTTGAGTACAGGTTTCGCGCCAAACACGATCTGCCCGTTGTGACCAAACGCTTTGAGGACGTGGCGCGGCTGGCCATTGTGGACATGCAGCGGCAGCTGGATGCGGGCGCAGGGCGTAAGGTTTTCAAGGATTACATCACAGCGCTGCACCGCTACTTCATCCCGTTCTTTGGTAAGACCTTTATCACCAGCATCGACCACGACAGGATTCAGGCGTTCAATGCGTGGCGGGTCACTGTAATTGGCCATGAACCAAAGGCAAGTACGCTAAACACGCACAACTCGGCCATGAACAGGGTCTATGCCGAAGCAGTGTCGCGCGGCTTTGTCATGCAGGCCAAGGTGCCGATCTTAGCCAACAATGGTGAGGGCGCACAGCGCAGGCCAGACTTCAGTTTGGCCGATTATCGCACCATGATCCGCAAACTGCCCTATTGGATTGAGCAGGGCAAAGGCGGCAAGTCACGCGATATGCGCGAGCTGCTGCGCGACTATGTGCTGATCGTTGCCAACACCGGCATGCGCCCCGGAACAGAGGATCAAAACCTGCGCTGGAAGCACGTTACAGTGTTCACAGAAAACGGTCTGGACTATGTGGAATTCTACCTTGCTGGCAAAACCAAGCCTCGTGAAGCCATCGGTCGGTCGGGCACCATCGACTATCTGCGGCGCATTCATTCACGCACAGACGCCATCAAGCACATACCCTTTGAAGTAATGCTCAAGCAAAAGCTGGACCTGCCAGTGTTCTGTCTACCGGACGGGTCAGTCACTGAGCATCTGCGCCAGACCTTCAAAGCATTTCTGACTGCATCTGACTTGTTGAAGTGTCCCAAGACCGGCGAGAACCGCGTGCTGTACAGTCTGCGGCACACCTATGCCACGTTCGCGCTAGTAAACGATGGTATGGAAATCCACGCTCTGGCCAAACAGATGGGCACGTCTATCGGCATGATCGAGCTGCACTACAGCCACCTGACCCCGCGTATGAAGAAGGACATGTTCACAGGGCGGCGGTTTGTGCCAGAAAGCGAATATCGTGCGCTGGGTCAGGTGGACGGCAACGAGGATTGATGTAAAGGGCGGTCTCCGGACGTTCGCTGCATGTGCATGCTAAATATGGCACTAAGGTAGTAGCTGACATTCAAATGATGCTGCGGCTACATGTTACAGCCGCTATCGGAATCGATGAACGGTGAACCTTGTCTTGGCCGCTTAGCGATTGTTTGATGGCAGATAAGGTGTCCCACGCAGGAGCACACCCAACGCTCCAATAATAGCGACTGGCCCCCAGACGTAAGGCGCCGGCGTGGTCCAAAGCGCGGCATTTGCGAAGGTGGCCAAACCGATACCGATGACTGCGAATGATGCGCTCATGGCCGATGCGATGATCGCGAGCGCGACATGCTCCCGGTGGCGCGACGCCAGGATAAACATGACGACAATCGCCAGGACTGCGACCGTATCGACGTGCCAAGAGAAATGGTGCATCCAGACGACATCAGGAGGCAGGCCGGATGCTTCAAGCGGCCCCAACATCTGTGGGCCCCCGAGCCATTCGTGTGCGACAACGCCCAGCATAGAAAGTGTTGCAGCGATCAAATAGATAATGCGGGATAACCGACACGTTTTATTTCCTTCAAGGATTGGTGGGTCGAGTGTTTAAGAATACGGGTTTGGTTAGGTGGTGGCTTCCACCTCCTTGATGAAGCCCAAGACCCTTTCGAGGTAGTCTGACGGGTTATCCTCCCACGCATAATGCGCCGCACCGGGAATGACAGCGAACCTGCTGTTTGGCAGTAGGTCCGCCAGCCTCCGCGAATTGGATACGGACACGAATGTATCGAACTCACCATGAAGGACCTGCACCGGGGCTTCGATCCGCGTTACATCACGCTCAAGCGCCGGTGTTTCGGTTGGATAGCTGCCAAGAAAGCCGACTTGCCCGCGCAGCTTGGCAAAGCGCGTGGACCCGGCAAGATAGTCTGCCTTTACCTCGCGTGACGGTTTGATGAGGCGATACCCGACGCTGTTAGCGGCGGCGCAGTAGATGCGCCCGCCGATGGGACCACCGCTAGAGAGTGTCGCCCACTGCACAAGGCGCGAAGACACGAGAGCCCGCAGGAGAAACGACCCTTCCACCTTTCCAACCACGCCCGCATCGCCCACGGTCGCTGATTTAATCCGGCCCGGGTTGTCCGCCATGAACCGCATCAGGGTTGGAGTGCCGATATCCGGCCCGACTGCATGCGGGTGCGACAGACCGAAGTGATCCAGAACCTTGCCCAGAAACACCGCGTGCTGACTGACGGTCGTGACATGACGCGCAGGGTCAGAACCGCCGTGATTGGGCAGATCCACCGCCACCACATCAAAGCTTTGGGATAGCTGATCCCACCAGTTGCGGTAGGTCAGTACGCTCATGGGTTGCGGCGAGGTCAGCAAGAGCTGCGGCTTGCCTTCATTCCGGCTGGCCGCAAAGCGGATCATGACGCCGTCTATTGTCGTGGTCTCAAACCTCATTTTTCTGATCCTGATTGGTTGCGCTGGAGGTCAGGCTAAGCCGGACCGCTTAGACCTGGAACATGCAGATGCGGTCAAACGCTTGCATTTCGTCCCAATCGACTTGCAGAACTTGCAACAGGGATGTTTTGACGCAATGAACTATGAACGGACCGCCAACTGATAGGGAGACTACGGTGCAGGAAACATATCCGCTCGCGCTCGGACTGAACGCCTGCCGTATGCTCGGGATCGACCCCACAGACATGCTCCGCCAGGCCGGTCTCGGCGATCTCGATCTCAAGCAGGCAGCTCTTGGAGTGACCGCAATGCAATACGTGGCCGCGTGGGACGCGATGGTCTGTCTGGCAGGGCGCGATGACTTGCCGAGCCAACTGGGCATCGCCATTGCGCGCGGGCCGATCGTTCCTGTCTTTCTGGCGCTGGAATGTGCGCCTGACCTTGAAAAGGGTTTGCGCCGGATCACCCGCTACAAGAGGCTTATCGGTCCTACCCGGATGCACGTGTTCGGCGATGATGCGGAACTGACAGTTGAATACGACAGCAGCATACCGGGGCTTGATTTGCCCGCCTCCATGCTGGCGCTCTATCTTGCGTTCGTCGTTGAAAAAGCGCGGCTGATGACTGCCCGCCCGATGGTCCCGGTGGCGGCCACGCTCAGGGCTGACGAAGATGCGCGACACACACTCGCCCGGCATCTCGGCGTGATGCCGAGATATGGCGAAAAGGCCACCCTGAGCTTCTCCCACGCCGATGCAACGGCACCATTTCTATCCGAGGCCCAAGAGTTGTGGGGGGCGATGGAACAGGATCTCGAACGACAACTTGCCGCGCGATCCCGCACCAGCAACATGTCCGCCAAGGTCTCAAGTGCGCTGCTGACACAACTGCCGTTGGGCAAAGCTGACGTGGTAACGGTATGCCAGGAACTCAGCGTCAGCCGCAGCACCTTGCAACGGAGATTGCGCGACGAGGACACGACGTTCCAGCAAATCCTCGATACAACGCGCAAAGACCTTGCGCTGCGATACCTGACCAAGAGCGCGTTGGCGAATGAGGAAATCTCCTTCCTGCTGGCTTATAGCGATCCGAACAGTTTCTTCCGAAGCTTCCGACGTTGGACCGGTTTATCGCCGAGCGAAGTCCGAGAAACCGCAGATGGGGTCGGCAAATAAGGAGGATGGTGATCCGCTGCTCCTGCAAATGACGGTTTTTTCGCATTGCGATCGGCATGCCTGTGGAAATGCTGCGCCATGCATGAATGGCTGGTTTGGTAAAGCGGCGTTGCAGCGCAGACCTTGGCCTCGAATGACCAATTAGGGCCGATTGCGTCACAACAACTCTACCGCCTGACTGAGTTGATCAGAATTTACATCGATGTATCGCTGCGTTGTCGAAATATGCGCATGCCCCGCCAAAGCTGCCAGCAACCGCACCCCTACCCCTTTGTTGGCCAGGCGTGTGATATAAGTTCTCCGCCCCGAATGGCTTGAAGCGTCTTTAAGCCCACAAGCTTTGTAGATGTCTAAGAACAGCTGGCACATCGTGTTTGCGCTGAAATGCCCGCCCTTCTGGCTCGCAAACAGCGCCTGCTGCGGGTCCATCAGTTTGATCGTGTCCCCATAGTCCACGAGCGCGCGCCGCAAGCGCTGGTTCAGGTAGACTGTGCGCGTTTGTCCGCCCTTGCTTTGTGCTGCTGACAGGATGAACTGTTCGCGCACGGCGCCCGTTTCATCAAATACGTTGCCCACAGAGAGCGCAGCAATTTCCTTGGCGCGTAGACCTGCATAGAAGCTGACCATGATGATTGTCCTGTCGCGAACCGGATGACGCCTGCTGCCTGTATAGTGTAATACTCGGCGCAGCTGCGCTTCGTTTAATGTCTGTGCTTGCCGCATCCAAAATCCCCCAAAAACCTAATGCTTTGCTTGCTTTGACTATAAAGTCTGAGGATTCGGTTGGTCGACCGATTTCCGGCCAGTACCTTTCTCAATTCTTTTCAATTGGTTAAGCAATAATCTCATACAATACACATTACGTGAGATTTTCAGCTGTGTAGTACAGCGCAGGATAAACAGCGCAGTTATTGCTGCTTTGATGGCTGCAACTGTACGGATTACAAAAATATAAACTGCATCAGTAAACTGTGAGAAAGCCGATGAGCCCCTATCCTTTCGGACGGTTCTTTGTGTTTACAGATTGCGCAATGTGGATTCAGCACATACTAACCTGCCGATACTGACAATAAGAGGTTTTAAATGTCTGACTTTAATCTGGACAGCATGTCGCTTGCTGAACTCAAGCAACTGCACAAAGACATTGCTAAGGCAATTTTGACATTTGATGATCGGCACAAAGCTGAAGCCCGTGCCAAAGTGGAAGCATTGGCAAAAGAATTTGGCTTTTCTCTTGCTGAGCTGATCGGCACACCCAACAAAACACGCCGCACGTACGTGGCCCCTAAATATCAGCACCCTGAGAATTCAAGCGTCACGTGGTCTGGTCGGGGGCGCAAGCCGCAGTGGTTTAACCAAGCACTGGCATCCGGTAAGACACCCGAAGATTTAGCGATTCACGCTGGATAAAAGTCTTGCGGTTACTTGGCCTTGGCCCTCTCGATAATCATATTCCGTCATTGATGTCTTTTGGCTCGTTATTGCGCTGATGGTACTTTGTGAAACATAGTAGACTGGTGCGGAAGTCAGCAATGTCCGTGCCTGTTCTGTTAATCCATACCTTTCAACATAGTCCAATAACGCAGCTTCCAATCGAATCATTAACTGTTCTTGCTGATCCAGGCTCATGACCTACCCCCCAATAACTGACGCCACATTGGGCCCAACTTGTTAAGGTAGTGTTAACGGCACAGGGACACTCAAGGAGTTATGGATGAAACAGGATTTTAAAATAAATATTGAATTACTGTGATCAGGACATGCTGTGTTGGGACAACTAGTGGGATGACGATGATAAACCGCCGTGTCGCCACTGTCCTATTCACTGCAGCACTTCTGGGTGCAATACTAGCGCCCGCTATGGCAGAGCAGCCCATTAATGGTCGTGCGATGGTCGAGGATTTCACAATGCAGCCGGAAACGCGGTGGCGCTTTTTTACCGATCAAGTGATGGGCGGCGTCTCAACTGGCAGCGTCGCTTTTGCGCGAGAAAATGGACAGACCTTTGCCCGCATGACTGGCCGCGTCAGCACAGCCAACAACGGCGGTTTCATTCAGATGCGACTGGACCTCACCACCCCGCTCCCTGACAGTGCAACAGGCGTTCGTATCGTGGTACGCGGCAACAGCCAGGACTATTTTGTCCATCTGCGCACCAGCGGAACCTTGCTGCCGTGGCAGTATTACCAGGCAAAATTTAGCGTCACAGAAAACTGGAGCGAGGTACGACTGCCAATGGCTGCCTTCACACCGTCTGGTGCGTTTTTGCGCGGTGTGCCACGCGTAAGCGGCCTCACATCACTGGCTGTTGTTGCATACGGTCGTGACCATGATGCCTTGATCGACGTTCAGAAAATCGAGTTTTACTGACCCGTGCTTGACCAAGAGCGGTGACGGCTGAGGGTGTTGGATTCGGACTGTGACAACGCCCAATTGCGTTTAACGTCAGTTCCGCGTTACCGCCAACTTTTGAATTACTTCAAAGAAAACTCCCCCTGCCGATGGTAACAGAGGGAGTTAACATTCACCCATCTGGATGATCCGGGGCAATAAACATCCTCGGGCGGTTTCAGATTAGTTGCAACATTGTCATGCTCAAAATGAGGATAAGATACAGATCATTTTCTTTCGACGCATTCGCAGCGATGTAAGCAAGCAGTGCTCAGTTCTCCTCTGCCAGCATGATGGTGAGCACACGCGCGGTGACAGTCAGTTCCAACGGATTGCTTGTGCCGTTTTTGTACCAAATAACCATAATAAGATACTTCTCACTGTCTTTGGACGCATGCGCCACTGTGCAGGCAACTTGAGCCCTCAGTATTTCTCAGCCAGGAAGTTCGTGAGCACCAGCCGCTGATTGTAAGTGTCATCGCGGGTAACACCACCGCGATCCACGCCCAAACCGGGCGAAAGTGGATCATATTTCGTCAATTGACGCGGCTTTTTGATAGCTTAGGGTCGCCACGTCATATCAGGATTGTCAGCATGCAAAGCGCCGCACCTGCGAAACCCACCTCGATTTTCACGCCTGTGCTAATCGTGGGGTGTATCATCATCATGATTTCTTTCGCTGTGCGCGCCAGTTTTGGGGTGTTTCAAATCCCGATTGCTGAGGAATTCGGCTGGCTCAGGGCCGAGTTCAGTCTGGCGATTGCAATCCAAAATCTGGCCTGGGGGATCGGACAACCGATCTTTGGCGCAATGGCGGATAAGTTGGGCAGCCGGAGAGCGATCATCCTTGGCGCGCTAGTCTATGCGGCGGGGTTGGTGCTGTCGTCTATTGCCGTGACGCCGACCGAACACCAATTTTATGAGATTCTTGTGGGCTTTGGTGTCGCGGGCACCGGCTTTGGCGTGATCCTCGCTGTCGTGGGGCGCGCTTCCAGCGATGAAAACCGGTCGATGAGCCTGGCCATTGCCACGGCTGCGGGATCGGCAGGGCAGGTGTTCGGCGCGCCGCTGGCTGAGTGGCTTTTGACGATGATGCCTTGGCAAAGCGTGTTTCTGGTGTTTGCCGCCGCCATTCTTGTGATGCTGGTATTCTTGCCGCTGATGCGCGCGCCTGTGCCGCCTGCCAGCCGGACCGAGCTTGCGGAAAGCATGGGGGCGATTTTGACCAAGGCGTTTCGCGATCCGTCCTATACGCTAATCTTCCTTGGTTTCTTCAGTTGCGGCTATCAACTGGGCTTCCTCACTGCGCATTTTCCGGCCTTTGTGACCGAGATATGCGGGCCGATCATGCCAGGCGATATCCTGCACAGTATGGGGATCACCACCACCTCGGCGCTGGGGGCGGTGGCGATTTCGCTGATCGGTCTGACCAATATCGCGGGCACTCTGGCGGCGGGTTGGGCGGGCAAGCGCTATACCAAAAAATACCTGCTGGCGGGGATCTATGCCGGGCGCACCCTGGTGGCGGCGGCCTTTATCCTGACACCGATCACGCCCGCGACCGTGCTGCTGTTTTCGGTGGCGATGGGCGCGCTGTGGCTAGCGACAGTGCCGCTGACCTCGGGGTTGATCGCGCATATCTACGGCTTGCGCTACATGGGCACGCTCTATGGGATCGTGTTTTTCAGCCATCAATTGGGCAGTTTTATGGGCGTCTGGCTGGGCGGCAAGATGTATGATTTGACCGGGGATTACACGCTGGTCTGGTGGATCGGTGTGGGCGTGGGCGCGTTGAGCGCTATCCTACATCTCCCAGTGCGAGAGAAGCCGATGCCTTTCGCTGTCAGGCCGGCCTGAGCCGCGGCGTTCAGTCCCGCACAGCTTTGTGCGTTTCCTTTACTAAGCTGATCAGCACAAACAAAAAGACACGCCGCACGTACGTTGCACCTAAATATCAGCACCCTGAGAATTCAAGCCTCACGTGGTCTGGTCGGGGGCGAAAGCCACAGTGGTTTCATGAAGCACTGGCATCAGGCAAGACACCCGAAGATTTGGCTGTTGCTGGAGCAGCAAACTAAAATCGTTGCGGCCACCTGCCGATAGACATCACCGATATTCATATCAAATCGGTCGTCTCTACTAGGTTGGTCGATGCGCTCATTGTACCTTTGGAGGCATGATAGACTGGCGCGGAAGTCAGCAATATCCGCGCCTGTTCTGTCAATCCATACCTTTCAACATATTCCAATAAAGCAGCTTCCATTCGAATGATTAGCTGTTCTTCCTGGCCCACGCTCATTGCTTACCCCCCAATACTGACTCCACATTAGGCCCAAGTTGTTAAGGTAGTGTTAACGGCACGGGAACACTGAAGGGGTTATGGATGAAACAGGCATTTGATCGCGATATCGAACGCACGGAGTTGCTCAGCAGGCTTTCAAATATACCGTCAGAAAAGCGAAAAGACCTCATCGATGAGTATCGAAGACGATCAGAAGCAGCGTTTGCCCCGGAGACCTTGAGAAACTACCGATTGATAGTGCGCACATTCAGCGAATGGTGCTGCAACAACGGTCATAACGCGATACCCCCGATTGAACCGGCAACAGTTGCCGCGTGGGTTGACGACATGGGCGGTAAGCTTGCTGCAAATACGATTGAAACCAGGCTATGGGGGATCGCTGAGCTGCATCGCTCGCAGTTTTTGCCGTCACCAACGCATCACCGTCTTGTTGAACTTGCTTTGAAAGGCGTGAAGAGGCGCTATGGCAGTGCGCAAAGGCAAGCCCCGCCACTTGGTAAGCGCGAAGTACTCGAAGTCATTGGTAGGCTAGGTGATGAACGGCGCGACATTCGGGACAAAGCACTGTTGTGGCTGGCTACGGATACGTGGTGCCGAGCATCGGAGCTGGTCGCGTTCAAGGTCCGTGATTTGCAACGTCAAGATGATGGCAGCAGCCTGATGTTTGTAGCCCGGTCCAAGACTGATCAAAATGGAGAAGGATCATATGCATTTTTGTCAGCAAAAGGCTCTCAGGCAGTCGTGAAATGGATCGAGTTGGCTGGCAGAAAAGCGGACGATCCAATCCTAACAAAGTCGCAGCGTGGGGGTAAAATCGTGCCCATGGATCCTGCGACAGTCTCTCGCATCATGAAGCGCTGCGTTGGTCGACCAGAGGTCTCAGCGCACAGTACGAGAGTGGGTGGCGTACATGATGCGTTTCGTCTTGGCTGTGACCTGTCATCGATCATGGTCGCAGGCCGGTGGAGCTCGCCAGAAATGCCTGCACGGTATGGGCGACGTATCCTCGCCTCTCAGTCAGCGGCAGCAAAGGTGTCCGAGGCTTTTGACAAGAACGGCGGCCTGTCAATACCAGAATAGCTACTGTGATCTATGTGCATTAACTAGAACGGGGTCATCTCTGCAAATAGGCGGTCCAATTACTACACCAGGGCCAAACCACGCTTTGTTATACGAAACTGGTCTTTGTATTGCCGCCCTAGCCTGAGCCGCACCAGCAGATAGTGCAGCAATTCCAGCGGCAGGAAATCCTGTTCGTTCACCAGTTTTTGATTGCACAGCAACTGGTCGATGCCCTGTTCTGGCCATGCAAAATGTTCAGCGGCCCAACGAACGAACACGCGCTGCAACACACGAGACTTGGTCAAAGGAATTGGCCCATGTTCACGCGCATAGTTCAAAGTCAGCAGCGCAGCCCGCAGTAACGGAGAATGCTGCAGGTCTGGGCAATCATCAGGCAATGTGCGGAACTCAATCATGCATGATTTATGCCGCGATCAAATTCAGTTGACCAGTGCTCAGTATTCCTCTGCCAGCATGATGGTGAGCACACGCGCGGTGACCGTTGTATCGGTTGGATCGGGCGAATGCATGGTGAAGTCCAAGTCGTAGTAGCTAAACTGCCAGAACACATCATAACCCGCATGTGTGATCTTGCCGAAGTCATGCTCGCCATATGGGTCGTTGTCCGCTGTGAATGTGTCAAATGACTGCACAGCAGACAAGATTTCCGCAGTGGTAGCGTCGCCAAGCATCTGAATGCCCTGCGTGATCACAACACGACAATCCATGAAGGTTTGCCGTGCTAGATCATTAAGTGCTGCTATTTTCGCCGAGTCATCCATCGGCGTTGGCTCGCGCTGCGCCGGGCTTGATGCGTGGTTGCCGTAGCGTGGCATTGGCCAATACAGTATCAAGTTCACCTGCAGTGGCTGCCGCAACAAAAGCCTCAAGAACTGGCCCCACGTCCTTGAGCGCAGTCACGAACACAGCATTGTTTTTCCCATCCACAGAGATCACACGTGCCCCATAACGGCACTGCACATACCAACCGCCATCTTGAGCAAAGAACCACGGCTTCACGCGCCGCTGTGTTCGGACCAAGACACGTTCGCCCTGATCGTTGATCATCCACTTGCTGCGCAGCTTGATGTGGTCTTGCCCCTCTAAAGCCGCTGCTAAGACCAAAGCCTGCTCCTCAAGTGCAGCGATAACCTTGTCACGACGCGCAATCACTGGATCACGTGGTATGCTTTTTGACACTGTCTTGAATGTCAGTTTTGCCAGATGCGTCATAGTATAAGTACTCCCTTGCTATACACCTATAACGCGAACATAAAGTCAGCGATTGAAGTGGACGACCGGAAACACGGGATCATCTGGCAGAAAGATTTGATCAGCCAAAGGCACGGTGTAAACCGAAGCAACGCCCATAAAAAAAGCGTCTAACGGTATAACCCGCTGACGCTGTGTTGTGGCGCATCGCCCCTGCATAAATACTTAGCCATTATGATAACTCTAATCTCACTTGATGCTGTATCTTGCATTCAACGTTGTTTAACGACTTGAGCACCTCTTCACTTAATATACTGTTTTTATGTATTTTTCGTGTTTCAATTGATGTTTTTCATCTGTTGTCTTTGACTTTATGTTGTTTGAACATTTGCTCGTGAACAAGGATGTGCCAAGAAATTCATCTACGACACCATCCTGTTTGAGTTGTCTGATATGTTGCAGTGCGCAGGGGCCTAGCCACGCTACGCTACGAGGTTTCCGTCGTCTGCCGCATACGCTGCCTGTTGTGCCTGTAATGCCTGTTGTGCTTGCCTTAGCCAGAATGGGTTGGCTGCCCTTTCAATGCGCTGTCGCTGAGCGTCATGTTCGTATTTAGCCATTTCCACCGAATTGGTGCTGTGCCAGCTGATCTCATCCAACCATGTGGCGCTGCCCATGCGCCAGTATTCGCGGGTGCAATAATCCACCGCGTCGTATCTGCTGATCACGGGCATGATCCAGTTTTTAGCAAGCGGCGCTGTTTGCGCGTGATGCTGTGCCCAGATGGCGTTGAGCGCCGTGCAGGCCTGCTCCATATCTGCGATAGGCGATTGCAACAAAAAGTGGATGTGGAAATTTTCTGTATCGCTGCCTTCATGCGCAAAGCACCAGCGCGGAACACGCATGTTCTGCCGCTCAGCCGCATGGCCAAAAAACACACGGTCCACTTTGTTCCAGTATGAGCGCAGCAATTTATGCGCTGTGGTTCTGCCGATGCTCCTGCCGTTCACAAACTTGAGCGTGCCAAATATGTCCCACTGTTGCTCCAACAGATTGGCTATCAAAGCTGTGCGTTCCTGTCTGCGCTGCGCGAATGTCATGCACGATCCTCCTCGTGTATTTATCAACGAGGGTGAAGATGCTTGGTATTTTTGAATAATCGTTCAGAGTGTTCAACTCACACTTTTGGAATTCTGACTGCAAACAAAGTCATAATAACGCATCAGCCTAATCCGATCTATTGAACACATGTCTAAGTATTTCTGCGCACAGGTGGTTTTGGCTTTGACAGTTTTCACAGTAGAATTATCCGCAAGCATACCTTGAAACTGTGTGCGTTCGGCTGTTTTGATGCTTTTTAATAGCTTGTGCAGAACTTGAGCTGAGCCATATTTTGCGACCAAACTCTCGTGAAGTGTCAAACGGATTGTTACTTCGGTCGTTAATAAGCCGAAGTTGGTTGGAAACCCCTCAATCATCATTAGCGTTGTAATCTTGTTAAACTGCTTATGGTCCTCTTCAAATCTCACATGACTGTCATCATATTCGGCGCTAATCGCCTCACTCTGTCGCTCCGAGTCCAAGGACTTAATCAAAGCTTTCTTGAGATCAAACCCATCTGCAAAACGCAGAAACCAAAACAGGAGCACATCTTGCGATGTCATGTTCCAAAACGGTTCAGATCGTTTTAATTGCCGCAAAAAGAAATTGAGTACTTTTACGCCTAAGGCTTTTTGCATGTGTTCATCTTCAGGACGGTGCCTTAGATAGTTCTCGATCAACATCATTTCTGGGTTAACCCAAAGACGATGCACGCCGCATTCCGTTAAGATGCCGTGCAAGGCATCGATTTCTGAGGGCGCGCTTGGGCAACCAGCTTTTTCTAATGGTGCAATTATGTGATCCTTCATGTCGCGGCCCCAATATAATCATCCAAATAACGGAGCTGCTCATGTGGAGGCATTTTGCGCCAATCAGCTAGAAAAGCTGAGCGCTCCTCTACTGAAAGGTTTTCGAAAATTTTTCGTTGGACGGCTTCAGAGAGAGTGTCCTCAACATCATCAAGCAGGCTAAAAAATGGATTTTGGGGTTCGTAGCTATCGGAAAGCTCTGCAATGACCCTGCGTTTAGTTATCAAGTGGCGCACATCGGCGTCTATGACCCGTGACAGACCTTTCAGTTCTAGCATCAGTGTTCTCTTATCCATGATCTTTCTCCAACATGGTGCAGACTTGGGTTTGTTCGGCTTGGGTGAGCGCAGGCCAGCGTGCGGCAAAGGCGCGGGCTTGACCCTCTGAGAGCACTGTTTCAGCCAGCGCAACAAAGTCACTCTGAGCCACTTTTCTCGACTGTGCTGCAGCTATGACCTCGCGCAGCCCGTAAAGTTCAAACAGCTTGAATTCGATGTGCATGTCTTTGATGTAACCAGTCATGGCGTACCTCCTACTGCATGAGGCGCGCTTGACGCAGAGCGACGCACTTGGCTGCCCCCTGCCCCATTAAAGTGGCGGGCCGTGTCGACTTGCTCTTCAAGGTAATCGATGAAGTCACGCGCATCGCCCGTAAAGTTCTGCATCAATTGCTGAACGTCGTTGTGGCTGACAGTTGCACCCTCAGCAGTCAGGATCGCATGGGCACGCGGCACCCAGTCAGCGTTGCTAGGCTTCTTTACCTCCACACAGCGCATACGGCTCTGCAGGGCTGGCTTGATTTTCTTGATGTAGTTGGTGCTGGCCAACAACTGCACACTTTTATGCTGTTCAACAAAGGTGCGGGTCTTGCCAGGCAACTTGTCTTCAAACTCGTCAATTTCATCGATCACGATGATGGCGGGCGTGCCACGGGGCCACATTTGTATTTGAGCCATATTGAGAATTTTGTTGAAGATGGCTTTGTCATATTCAGCCCCGTTTAGCGTAAAATCTTCAATCTCTAAGCCAGCCTGCGCAAACTGGGTTTGTGCGATGAGCCTCAGGGCTTCGGATTTGCCAGTGCCAGGTGCCCCATAAAGCAACAACGGCTTTGTTGGGCGACGATAGGCATAGCGGTCGATGATGGCAGCCACAGTGGGATCGGCAAACACCAGATCCTGCACAGACCGCGGCCTGTGACGTTCAACGAATGTCATGGGATGTCCTTTCGGAATGCGTGATGAGAAACTGCGAGGCTGGTCACGCCCCGCAGTTATAGTTGCGTCACTCAGCTGGTACAGCGAGGCCGTTGATGTGCAGTTTTGGCGACATGGATGCAAAGAGCTTGGGTGCGAAGCTTCGGACATCCTCAGTACGACGCTTAGCCACATCAGCGACTTGCAGGCCTTTCTGGTCATCCTGCGCTTTTTGGTCGAGGTACTTGCCGGATGCGACCAGCACTGTGTCGATCACCTTGGCGTCGTTGTTGCCAAACAGCAGATCACCCGTACCATCAGGATTGCAGCGGATCAGTCCCACCACGTAATCCTCGTCATATTCGCTGTTGGGTTGGATGAACTCTGGCAGGTTGAAGGTGGCCACAGGGATACGCGCCATGTTGAGGCCCATGACTGCGATTTGCTTATAATCATCCGCAGTCATCGTCTTGCCGTCTTTGACCTTGGATGTACGACGCACTTCTTCCACGCCGCCGCATTGCTCAATATAGCTGGCCAAACTTTGCTCTACAGGCTTGAGGTCATAGGCAATAGTAAGCACTCGTGCAAAAGCCTGTTCGCGATTGCCCTCTTTGCCAAACACGTAACGGATCACTTTTATACCCAAGCTCGTACTCGTCCGGGGTTTCATATTACGATCCGTAAGCAATGAATTCAGAGAACGGCGCTTGGCCGTGTCTTCCTTCATTTGTTTATAAATTTCAAAGCAACGCTCAAGAATTGCGTAAAGCTCATCATTGGATGATTTCAGTGTTCCTTCTTCCCAGACAGCACGCGCGGCTGAGATTTGATCAAGCGTCTGTTCTAATTGAACTTTGTAATTGGTGTCAGACATAGTCTGTCCTTTCTGTTGAGCAGAAATAGGCCATCAAGAAGAAGACCTCACACAGTCGAGAATCAACTATGCAATTTCAAGATTGTGCAAAAGCAAGCTCCATGTCTTAACTAACGAACATGTCGGAACTCGTTGAGTCAGGTGGCTTACGCCACAAAAGCAGGTCACGTTCCGCGCCGACCTTCAGACACGCTGCGCCTCAATTCCACTCCATCGCAAGGGCGCAAAAAGGACCAACCCCGCCATATCGCGGCGCACCGGCATGGAAATGTTCAGTCTATTACTATTGGTGGCTCTATCTGCGGCATAGCCAAGACTATCGTAAAACCTGTGCGAATAGTGGTGTTGGTTCCTGCGCAAAGCTATTTCGGGATTTCGGCAATATTTACGGTCAAACGTTTCGGTCGTGGTGGACAAACCATGATCATCTGTTCACCGAACCATCAGCAGTGGCATTTGCCAGTGATAACCATTGTTTTGGCGCTGGTGCCGAAATTGTGCAGGTACAGATTGACGTATCCTTGGGCGCAGAGGCCGTGGAACGTAGTTTGAAAGAACTGCACATGCAGTTGCTGTTTCCAGAGCGGGTGGCCCTTCACCGATCAGCAGCCGTCTATCCCGTCGCACGCCGCCCTGTGCTGGTAAATCTGCATCGCCACATTGCCGTGTACAAATGGCGTCGGCGTTATCCCGAAATGAAGGACGAAGAGATCGCTGATCGCGTCGGCCTTCATGCCGCCGAGCAAGCCAATGGCATCTCACGCAGCTACATGCAGCGGCTGGGTCATTCGACGGGGGACATTGATATCGAACTGAGGCGCGCCAAACGCAAGGCCGTGCAACATGACCTGCGCTGCGCGCGCGAACTGATCGACGGGGTCAGCAGGGGTGAGTTTCCAGTACGCACCAGTAGACGGACTGCATGTAAGGTTAATAATCCTTGAGCATATCAGAATTGCTATATTTTCTACCTTAAGTATATTAACCAAACAGTCAGAAATAAGTGTTTACTGCACGTATTTCAGCCGCTTGCGCATCGATCTTTAACTAACTGCCTAAAAAAGTTTACTGGTTTAAACACAGTAAACGCGTTTACTGTGTTTTTTTAAAGTAAACCACTTCGCTGTGCTAAACCTGTCAACGCATTTGCTGTGTTTAAACCCTATGACTGAACCACAGCTGGTCAAAGCAGGCATTGCCAGTATGTCGTGGTGATCGTGTCGTCCACCAACACATTCGCCACGCCTGCTTGCGCTTGCGGTGCTGACCTACACGCGTGTTGGGTTCGCAGTTCTCTGATCCATCCAGTGCTTGCACGTAGCGCACAGACGCATGTTGAGGCCGTGGCTGGGTATCGGCTTTCGCCTGTGCCTTAATGCTAACGCCGGTTAGTTGGGTTGAGCAACCAAATATCTGCTAAATAGTTATGAACATGAGATATTTAGGAGATACGATGAGCGTAAAACTACTTGAACACATACGAAGTGAACTAATTAGTTCAGGAGCTGCGTCCAACACACCAGAGTTCTGCCGATCTTGGCTGGGGCGCAGTGAGGGGTACATCCGCACGCTGCGCAATCATGGGACTGGACCCAGCATAGAGACGCTCACAATCTGTGCGCACAAGCTTGGACATTATGCGCAGCGACTGCGTGCCAGCGGTCTGTCTGAACATGCTGCCATGGCTGCGCAGTTTGATCGTCTCAAGACGCTTTGTGATGATGCGATTGCGCGTCACGCTGAGGCTGTATGGCGCGCGCCTGACCGGATGGCAGTATGAGCTACTTGTGCAAAACGGCGTGCAGCGCGATTTGCCCCGAAATCCCTTTTGCCGGTAAAAATCCTGCGCTGCGGAATTTTCAGGTGAAGTACTTACAGTTTCGAGGTGGTCTTTTCGCAACACTATCCAGCGCCACAGGAAGGCTATAATGCGCATTGCGGAAATCACTGTGGTACCACTGCGTTTGCCCTCTCGTGGGAATACACAGTCGATGTCAAAGCAGGAACAACACCTGCATCCCGACAATAAAGCCCGCAGGCGACGCAAGTCAAAGCCCCTGCCCTTCAACGAACCCAAGCCCGACAACCTCAGCTAAACGCAGTATGGGGTCACACATGCGCTGTGCGCCGGCTACAGCACGGAGTCGATGCAGGACGCGCTCAGTGTAGCAGTGCGCCCCCGTTGACGCTGTACATGGGAAAATACGCAGCAACTGCACGGTAATGCCCAAACCCTTTGCACCTGCTGTGATGGTTGACGGAGTGGATGACAAGCCTAGTGCAAATACCGTAAAGAATCTACGTGTACCTAGAGAAAAGGGAATGTGCGGGGATCAATCGTAGTCGGTCTCAAACTCAATCGCGGCGTTGCGCAGAGCAGGAGAGAGCGTCGTTAGTACATCAACAGTTTGGATTGCATCCTCAAGTTGCATACAAAAATAGCGAGCATCAACCTGTGCCGTTTTGATAAGCAAAACGAACCGTCTGCGCTGTAGACCGCAGTCATAAACAATCTCATAGCCACCTTCCCGTCCCGTACGAAGGCCTAAGAAGTGTTGACCATGTGGGGTCGGCAGCGATCATTGCGGCGCACATTTTTCTGCTGCTGTCATAGGGAACCATGGCAGCAATGCCTTGTTACCTTTGTAACCTTCATTATTTTTTCATTGTTACCCATTGGAAAATTTTGGAGCTCCAATGGAATATCACCGTCCAACTCGCAGGCAAAATCCTTCAAATCCCAAATATGCTTTACAAAAACAGAAAGTCATTAACGGGTCAGTCGTGATGGCTACAGCGTTGGGACTTGGCGCATGCCGCAACTCAGAAAGTTCTACGGAGGCTTCAACGACTACGGTAAGCGGCTTTGCTATCAAAGGGCCGCTTGATGATTTTCGCGTGTTCATCGATGGCAACTTGAATGGCATCTATGATGCTGGTGAGGCCGTTGCCATTTCAGGCACTGACGGTGCCTTCAGCCTGCAAGGGCCTGCAGGTCAAACGCTGCATGGCGAGGTTACCTCGACAACTATAGATGCAGCATCAGGGCGTGTTATTGCGGGTCACTTTGCGGCAGCACCGGCTGCGCGACAGTCATGTCGCCGATGACCACGGTTCTTACTCAGACTGCGTTGTCCGAGAGCGATCTACGTCAGGCCTTAGGGCTGTCAGTCGACCTATTAAGCTACAATCCGTTTGGTGCAGCTAATATCAGCACTACAGCTGCCCGGGATGCCGAACATGTGGCCCAGCAACTTGCCAATATCACCCGCGCATTAACCGGCCTTGGTCAGGGGGCAGGACTTGACGCACGTCCAGCCTTTGATATCGCGTCTAGCGCCTTGAACACGGTCCTTGTGCAGCACGTCGCCCAAAACCCCAACACCCAGATGGATCTGTGGGGGGATGCGACCATTGGGGCGGTTTTGACCGCATACCGGGCGGGTCTTAAAGCGGCAGGCCATTCCACTTCTGTTTTTGATGCCATGCGAGAAGAGATGGCCAGCGCCATCGACATTGTGAATCAACGGATCCTTGCAGTCGGCAACCTGACGTCGACAGAAGCGCGGGCGGTCTTCGGACTACCCTCCGATTTATATGCGCAGGTCAAGGCTGCCGCCATCGCAATTGAGAATGGGCAAGCCAACCCAGGCCTGTCGCTTGACACATGGGCTGGTGTTACGCAGCAGTTAACACATAATGGATACACGGCTCCAACCCCCACACCGGAAACGCCTGCGGGTCCTGCACCCGTATTAACTATAATTGCCACCTCAGAAATTACAGTCCAATCAGACATTGATGCAACCTTAGAGGTGACGGGCGGTGGTGTATTAGGTAACCTTGTTGGAGGCATTGCGACGACTTTAACCCAACAGGCTGCTATCACCACTGGCACTCTCATTGCCCGCGCCAACGGTCAGACTAGCGCTGCAACATCCCAAACGTTCACGATTGGCACGAATGGTAATGATCCCCTCGACAGTACCGGCGAGGGGATCCGCGTTGACTTTGTGATCGGAGGGCAAGGAAACGATACGATCTCCACGGGCGGTGGCAACGACCATATACTCGGCGGTGACGGCAATGACATAATTGATGGTGGTGCTGGGTCTGATTACATCAGGGCCGGAGCTGGCGATGATATTGTCATTGCAGATGATAACGACGCAGTCGTCGTGATGGGAGGAACCGGCACTGATACGCTGCGCATAGCGCAAAATTTTGCGCCAAATGTTATTGGTAGCCACGACGAATTTGAAGCAGCGGAAATCACCGTTGCAGGGCTCATAGTTGACCTGACCTCTGTGAACCTTGTCAGCAATTTGGCCGGCCTAAACATCGATGCAAGTGGTGTTACGACAAGCACCATTACCGGTACTACGTTCGCCGATACAATAACAGGTGGTGCAGGTGCGGATACGCTGACTGGTGGACTGGGTGCGGATACGTTTACCCTTGTCAACGTTGCCAACGTTAAAGCTACCGCCGATAACATTTTGGACTTCACCTCAACTGACAACATTGCCATTCAGGCAACTGCTGCCGGTGAGTTTGGTACACTGCATGACTCGGACGGTGATGCGTTTGCCGGTGCGGCTACAGGTGTCGTATCAACGGTTAACATCGCAGGCGGCAAGGCGGAATTGGCTACGACAGATGCAAATGTCATTGCTATCAATGCTGACGTAACAAACTTGGCAACTGGCTATGCAAACATCGGTGCGCTGCAAACTGCAGTGGCTGGTGCAGCAATTACTGAAGTTGGTAATGCTGCGTTTGCTGATGGTGACGAGCTGGTTATTGCTTGGCTCAACACGACTGATAACGCTTACGAAGTGGGTATCATCACTATCGTAGGCGGTGACGGCTTCGATGGTGCAGATGAAACTTATGAGAAGCTGCTTGAAGTTGACGTAGTTGGCACCCTCACTCTTTCTGAGGTTGCAGCATCGATTGACTTCATCGCCTATCCAAACAGCCTCAACACCAAAACTAACACCGCCAGACAGCGGTTAAGTTTTTGAATAATATAGAAAAAAGGTTTCGAAATGAAAAACCTCAAGTCGACTACAGCGCTCGTGTCGGTACTCCTAACATCTCAAGCAATGGCTGACCCCGCTGTTATGTTTGGACTTTCGTTCAACTTTGGTGGTGATGCTCCTGTATCTACCGGTGTGTCGCTTAAGTTGCTTTCGAACGATAAAGCGGAGTCAGTCGTGGGTGCCGCAGGCGTATCATACTTCTTCGATAACGGTGGATATTTCGGCCTAGATGCAGGAGTGGGTTATCTTTTCAACGCCGATATAGCTACGACGCTGACTTATGATTTTATTAATGACCGCCCGCAGTTCAGCCTTGGTTACGCAGAAGTCTGCTAAACCCTGCGTAAACTTACAGAACATGGTTAAACCTTCGTATGCTGGATGGAAGGTACATGTTCATGACGTATAAGGACTACCCCGCAAAAGCTCTTCCGAAGAGCGTAATTTACAATTTTTGAGGTGTTTAATTAGGCTGCTCGCGTCTAGTGCATTGTCCGTAAAATCCGCAACTATCCTATCGTAATTATCCCAGAGTGTCCTGTCCTTCGGATTTAGCCTCGTCAGCATAGCGAGCCCGCTCGGAGGGCAATCGAGAAAGGTCCACCCTCCTTCACCCGTTTGCATAGATTCCCCAGGCATCAAGGACCGGCCTAAGATCATCGCGAAGATCATCCAGTGCAGGGGTTCGTACGCTGGCCATTTCTAGGCAAAGGTAGTTCAAAGCGGAATAACGAGCATAAAGGCTTTTCCGCCCGGCAAGTGACAACGCTGCCCGGCGCGTCCAAGAATGGCTCGCGCCGCGTTCGTGGAACACGACGCAATCCGTGACCACGAAAAGGTCGTGCCCAGCCCCCCGCATACGGATCGACAAATCCTGAAACTCGCCATACCCTTCAGGAAACAGCTCTTGGTCTAACCCACCCTGCGCATCATACGCCTTGCGATCGACAAGAACACAGAACCCGTGCAACATATGCATAGGTACGAAAGATTTCACCTTCAGCCCAGATATCTCCGCTTCAAGATCTGCACGGCATTGCGAAGACGGTATTTGTGACCCTGCAAAGCTGCCCGACTGGCCAAGGACCGGCCCATAGTTCTGCCACCCCGCATTGTTGGACAGCGGTCCAACCATGGCCACCTGCGGTTCCGAACGAAGCGCCGCATGAAGTGTTTCTAGCCATCCCTCTGTCACGATCGTATCACTGTTGAGGGCAACAAAAGCTGGCGCCCTGCTCTCTGCGACACCAACGGCAAGCGCGCGTGAGAAACCGCTACGCTTTGCGGTCTCTGCAAGAACAATTCGTTCATTATCCGTAGCCAGCGCAACGAGCTTGTCGCGAACCTTCTTGTCGCTCGCGTCGTTGACCAGAATTACCCGCCCCAACCGAGGACCACTCGTCGCCTTTAGCGACGCGATACAGGCCTCGACCGCGTGCATAGCATTATGCACCGGCACGATGACATCGACCGTTTCGTCTACATCGCTTGCCACTGGATCGTGAGGTTTGGACAGTGGCGCAAAATGGTCGAGCCCCCCAAGAAAGTCTACGAGATCCTCGCGCCGATCACCCTTGTCAAATGCTACATAGGCCCGGCGAAACGCATTGAGGCATTCCCGCGACTCTGGGTACTTCTCACAGAGCTGCCCCGCCAAGAACATCGCAGATTCGAACTCCTCGTCATTTATGAGAAGATCCACCTCGAGGAGCCGCACCTCATGCTCCTTGTAGCCACGCGCCCGAACAAGCCCGACATCCCTCGCCGCACTGTGATGATTGCCAAGCGCAATCTCGGCACGCGCCCGGCACAACCTGCTTTCAAGCCGCTCACTGTCCTGCTGAAGGGCAAGGTCAGCATAGCGCCGCGCCGCGAGCGGCTCCCCTAGGTAGAGATGGGCTGCACTGAGAGACTCCAGCGCCCCGAGGTTCCTCGCCTCAAGGGAAAGCGCCTTCTGAAACGCCGCGATCGCCGCGTTCGTCTCTCCCTGCTGAAAATTCAGCGCACCGATACCTGTATAGGCCTGAGCGGTCTCCTTGAAGCGCAACGCTTGGGTCCAAGACCGCCTGGCCCGTGCATTCAACCCAAGGATCATCTCGCAACGCGCAACGCGGGCGTAGGTCTGGTATCCAGCCCCGGCAAACTCTAGTTCCGCCATGGCCTCGCCCAGCGCCGCAAAGAACCTGCGCTCATTTAGATGCTGCGCGATCAACGCGTCAATCGCCTCTCCTGTCCGGTAAACTTTCGCCCGGTTGCGAGCAAGCAGATCGACAACGGCGTCGCTATTTTCCGAGCCCTGAAATGTGCCTTTCGAAACTGTCACTTCCTTATCTCCTCATCGCATAAGCTTTCGGCCGGCCGCGCAACCGAACGCGCCTCCTGCTCCACGTCGAAGTGGACGTATCGCGTTTTTGTGCCGCTGCAGTGCTCGTTTGAGCCACGTTGCGTTCCAAAGCGATAGCGCTTTTCTAGCCCAGTACTGAGTGCTGGCGGCTTGGCTTGTCGAAGCCGAGTGGGGCATCCACCCCGTCATTGATGTATCGAAGATCGCCACCTTGGTCTGCCTCTGAGCCGCCCCCCGCCATGAGCCTCAGCCCGCCACTTGCGCAACATCGACTCGGAAATCCGTTCTGCCTGCGCCAACACGGTACCCAGTAGATAATGCTGCTTCATGGATTGTCGCAGCATATCGCTCGAGCATGTCATCGTACTGGATCAAACCTTCGAAGAGTGTTTTCGAGTTTTCACCGAACCTTTTGCGAAGGGCATCGTCCTCAATGATCCGCTCAAGTACTTCCATTAATTCGAAGCTGTTGTCAGGACTGAAGAACAAGCCATTAACCTCCGGACGCACCTGCTCGACGATCCCGAATACTGGCGTCGTAACCAGCGGTAGACCCAGCGCCATCGCCTCTAGGATGACCCGCGGGTAGCTCTCGCGGAGGGAGGAGCAGACGTATATATCACCAGCTATGAAGTACACATATGGCTCGTTGGTCTCTGGGACAATCTCGACCCGGTCGCGGATCTCCGCAGCAAGCTCTGACCACGCATGATGCAGACGCTGACTGTAGGGGCTTTGGCGGTCTCCAACAATGAATACCCGAATGCGCTGCGCAACAGATCTCTCCATCTGGGCGATGGCCTCCAGCAAAATGTGCTGATTTTTGCGTTCACATACTGTTCCGATTACTACAAGAGCCACCTCATCGTCGGCGATGCCAAGCTGCTCTCGAGCAATCAGGCGGTTAGTCCCAGCCAAGCGTTTCTCTAGCCGGGCGATGTCTAGGCCGTGATGCATAACAGAAAAGTTGTGCCGTCCAGCAAGGGGCGACCATAAATCACGGGTCCTGAGGGCCACAAAAGCGACCCGATAGGCGGAATAGAATGCGTCGTAAGCGTGGGCCTGCACATAATCAGGCAGGTCCTTGAAGTAATCGTACCAAGGCTCGCTTTCATGTATATTCCAGATAGTCGGCAGCGCAGCCTTGCTAGCAACATCGAGAGCCCAGTATGTTTCTGCCGTATTGGCAAATAGAACCTCCGTCTGAAATTGAAGCAATTCCTCGGCGAAGTCGTCACGCCCAACGACATACGAAGCTGGGTCCAAACCACCAGCCAAGGGGTGTTTGACAATCCGCACAGGTATACCGGCGGCTTCATAGTCGGCACGCAGTGGCCCGTCTATCGGAGAGGCAACGAGCGGATCTACATGCATTTTGTCTTTTAGTCCGGTTATCAACTCAAATAGGACGTTCGGTGCCCCCTCATGGTTCAGATTGTGGCTGACGAACATGGTGCGTGGAGGTTGCTTAGCCAAGGCTGGAGCAACATATCGTTTGGGCCGTATGCGGAAAGATTCGTCGTCAAGCGAAAGATTAGGATTATACCATTTGTCGCGAAAGCGTCTATATTTCTTGCGAAAGCTGGCTTCTTCGAAGGGACTGTCCTTAAAACCTCGGCTTTTACCCTCGAAATGGGTCAGCTCGGCATCGGGGCAGTAGATGCAAGTGTAACCTGCACTAACGAGCCGGTAACAATAATCAACGTCATTATAGGCTACTGCGAAATTCTCCTCATCCATGCCGCCGTTGGACAGATAGACTTCGCGCGTGGATAACAAACAAGCAGCTGTGACGGCGGAATATTCGCGGGCGACTTTAGTATAATCTAAGTATCCGTGCAGGTCCCCTTGTTCATTTCGGAACGCATGCCCGGCCAAATCACTATGAAGACCGTGAACAATCCCAGCATGTTGCAACGTTTCATCTGGAAAATAAAGCTTAGCCCCAACCGCACCAACTCCCGACATCTGGCCATATCCAACCATTTGACTGAGCCAAATGTTATTTCGAACAATGGTGTCATTGTTGAGTAGCAAAATGAATTCCCCGGTCGCTGCCTCCACGGCGCGATTCATGAGGTAGGAATAATTGAACTTTGTGGTGACGCTTGCCACCCCGATCACCTTGTGACCACAGGACGCTAAATATGCCAATGTCGCTGGGTCATCACTTTGGTTATCAACAATTAAAATATCGTAATTCTTGTACAGAGTTAAACGCTTGATAGAATCAATACACGGTTTCAACAAATCCAGTCGGTTTCGCGTCGGGATCACTATGGTGACCTGGGGTCCTGTGTGTGGGAAGCTCAGCCCAAAGACACCGAGTTTGCCCTGAACTGCCCAATCCGGTTGATATGCTTTTGCAGAGATGCCGCGGCGGCCGCAAGCTTCCTGGACAGAGCGCAGGCCAGCCAAAAAACTGTTCGGTTTGGCATCTCCTGAAGTTGCAGTGGAGCCGGGGGTGGCTCGCCAGTGGTACAGGATTTGGGGAATATGAATAACTTTGCGGGCATTCTCGGTTGCGCGCAGAGCAAAATCGTAGTCCTGGGAGCCTTCGAAGCCGAGGCGGAAGCCGCCCAGTTCCTTAAACAAGCTCCGCCTTACGACCAAGATGTGGCTCATGTACATATAAGAAAGCAACAAAACGGGAGCCCATTCTGGCTTAAATTGTGGCGCATAGCGGCCGTCAGCAACGTCAATTTTATCGTCGTCAGAATACAGAATGTCGGCTTCAGGGTTGTCTAAAGCGGCCAAGGCAATGTGGGCCAAGGCGGTCTTCGTCAGAAGGTCATCTTGATCGAAAAATGCAAGCAACTCACCCGTTGCAAGTTCAGCGGCGGCGTTCGTTCCGATGCTAATGCCACTATTCACCGTTGAGATGGACAACTTCACTCGAGGCTCACACCTCGCGAGTTCCCGCAGCCACTTATCAAGAAGTGGATCATCATCACCATCAACATGAATACACAACTCCCAATTGTCGTAGATTTGGGACAAGACGCTTTCAACGGCCTTTTCCAAAAGGTCCAAAAGGGGACAAAAAACTGGCATTATTAGCGAGATTAAAGGCGCACGATCTGCCGCTGCTGTCAGCGAATCTCGAAGGCGGCGCTCTTCTGCCTCCGACGGCTGGTTCACGCCAAGCCAGGCCTCGTAGAGATTTGTCGGTGACCGAACATGCATATGCCCGATCCCTCGTTGTGGAACGGTCGTTTGCACATCCTCATCGGCTTTCGGATTTGCCGAGACATCACAACCAACCTCCTCCGTGCCTCGTGAATAAATGTTGAAGAAATCAGTATGGCCGCGGAAATCGCGGGCCTCCGCCACCTCCGCGAAGCCGTCCCAGAGCATGATTTTTTTATTCCGGACGGCGGCGAGACAGCCGAAGGCGCGCTCCACCACATGCTCGGGTTGCCCGTCAGTATCCGCATGTGCCACGAAACAAGTCTGCGGATAAAGATCGGCCAGCTCTGCAAATGCACTCGGCCTGCACCAAAACATAGTCCCAGCGAAAAACCCATAACTGTCCGGCAGCGGCCCGTGCTGTAGCGTCAAAGCCTTCTTGCAGGAAAGTTCGTAAGCAGTACCATCTAAGTAATAGTCCCGTGGCCCCGCAATGACGAGATCCGGATCCCCAGCAAAGGCTGTGCGATAGGCCTGCACCGCCTCACGGCTACCCAGTAGCCCGTGAACCAAAGAACTACGCCACACTGTGTGCTGCCCCTCACTCCGCTTTGTGTGCAGCTTGCAGACAAGTTCGAACTCAGCCAGCCGGGGCAATAGGTTTAAGAAGGGTGCAACGTCTCTGCCAAGATTTGGCACAGCAAGTACTAACGCCTCAGGAAAACTTTTACGGATTTCGTCGCCGAATGTGCTTTCAGGCATGACAGTTACGAAAAGCGCAAATGGATCCTCGATGTGACGCAGTGTCGTTTCGAACTCGGGCCACTGATCCTCGTAATAAAGATGTATGACTACAGCAAAGCTTTGGCGCGGCGCGGCTCGTTTGTCTTCATCATATACCGCATCTGACACGCCGGGGGTATTACTGATCACTGTTTTTCCTCAAACGTTTCATTTGTGTTTGATAAAGTTCTATGCGGCACCAGAGCATTTCATCCTCAACCCAGACCGCCTTATTTATTTCTCTTGATTCTGTTGTACAAATCGGCTAGTCGTCAGAGGCTGGCTTTCCTCGGACGGACTTAGTTAAAGGCGGCCAGCTCGTGGTCTTGTAAGTCGGGGGCATTTGTCTGCTTATGCATCTCGGCTACCATGCCGGAATCGCCAGATGAATCCATCACTCGATTTATGCAACAAAGCCATCAAACGCATTCGTAGTATGCTTTGACGGTATTTAGCTGCAAAAGGCCGCGCGTTTCGGCTTTGAATACGGCGTTCTTGCCAAATTCGGCGCATTGACTAACCGCGAGATCACGAACCGACGCAGGTGTTCCTGAACCAAATCCCATTTCAATATACCGAATGTTGAAGCTTTCGTCAGTCAAGTCTTCAATACGAGGCTTCATTAGTATTGCAGCGCCCGAGATTGGTTGGCCTTCTGCTACAAGGCCATCGCCAGCAATTTTTGAGCCCGCTATGCGAGTCCCAAGGTCGGCTCCGCCACAGCCAACCAAGCCAACGAACGCGGCACAAACGAAAATCATATAAATTTTTATTTCCATTATTTTTCCTTTAATTATTTCTAAGGTAGTATTGCTTCAGACATCGCAACTAATTGGTAAATTCTATCGGCAAGTTTAACCGATAGCCGTAGCCTCGCATTGTTCCCAAGGTACTTTTGGCACAGCCGAGTGCCGCGAGCTTTTTGCGAAGCCGGACAATCCGCACATCAATGGCCTTCCGTGAGCCGTGGTCTAGATCAAGATTTAGAACTTCAGCCATTTCAAACCGCTCTAAGCCACGCGCGCCAGCGATGGATAGACGATGCAAGATAGCCAACTCGCTGGCCGAGATCGAACAGCTTGCTTGGTCAAATCGCATAACCTGAGTAAGCCGATCTACGCACAAACCCACTCGTTGTGCATTTAGTCCTAAATGGCGGTGCGCAACCCGCCGCACAGTCGACAACAGTATAGCTGGGTTTGTTGGCTTCGTGAGATAAATATCAGCACCAAGTTCGTATCCCTTCACGATATCATCATCGCAATCACGCGCAGAAAGAATAATGATCGCGGCTTCAGGATCGCTCTCTCGAATTGATTGCACTAATGAAAAGCCGTCCATTTCAGGTAGGTTTAGGTCAATGATAAAAATGCTCACTGGCATGCTTGTTTCAAAGAAGCTTTCTGCATCCTCGCACTGTAAAACAGTATAGCCATGTTGCTCTAAGAATAGAGCTGTAAACTCTCTTAGATCATCATTATCTTCTACCAAAGCGATCGCAGTCATGGGCACCTCATGTAATCAAGATAGCGCACAACTTGTTGCAAATGCTACACATGCTACATAGCGTTTGTGAGTGATAGGCTCACTACAAACTGGTTATCGCTTTCCTTGACAATGAGATTTGCCCCAAAAGCCTCTGCTAAGGATTTTGCCAGGTATAATCCAAGACCTGTGCCTGGCCGCTTGACGCTGCTTGCATCTCGGTAGTACTTCTCAAAGAGGCGGTTTGGCTCCCGAATTGGACGGCTCAAAAAATTAGTTATGAAAACTTCAATGCGACTATCTAACCTCTCCACTGAAATCATTACCTGTGTTTTGGGCATTTTGTATTTTTCAGCATTTCCAATTAAATTGTTTAAAACAATATATAATGCATTCCAATCAGCATAAACTTTTAAATCTGTGCAATCAACACTCGCAGAACTGTCAAGCGTCTTAACCACTTTGTAAATTAATCCACATAAATCTACTTCTTTTGCCTCCAATGCAAGTGCGCCGCGCTCTATATGCTCCACACGACTAATTTGGCTTAAGGCTGTACTGATACTGTCTGTGGTTTTCTGTAGTAGCTTTTGATCGATACGTCCAACCGCTTTTGCCATCTGTAACGTTGCCAACGGAGTTTTAATTTCATGGGCTAATGTTTCCAACAAGCGCTTCATTTCAGATCTCTTGCTTCCCTCAAGCATCGAAAGCGTTGTTAAATGCTGCGCGTGTAACTCTAGTTTAGTTTTTTCGCGAAAAAGTCGTTGTTGGTACTTCAACATTGCGTAGGCAACGAACCCGCCGGGAACTAGTGCGTAGTTTATAAACATTAGCTCAAAAACGCGTAAATAGTTACTGTTATCAAAATATGTAAGAAAAAGTAAAATAATTAGCGGAAGCGCTTGCAGAGCAAAATACGCGCCTACGGCTGGGCGCGATAGGTAGATCTTCGACGTATCCAGCTCTTGCTGGCGAGGCAGAAGTATCATGATCGCGCCTAAAACCAGAGTTAGTAGCGCGGATGTGTTGTTAACCGCAAGTGCAAGCGAGACCTCTCCCAAGGCAAATAAGCTGAATTTTGCCAAGGTGCTTAATATAATTATACCTAAAAAGCCCTTAACGGCTTTTCTGCAGTAAAGCGTTCGTAGTAATGCAAAATCAAATAATTGAGCGACTGTAATGTAGGCGAGTCCTGAAGCGTTATGCAGTAAGTCCTGTGGTGGAAGGACTTCACCATTAACTAAAAATCGCCACATTCCCGAGTGGACTGAAAGAGTACATACAAACAACGCCAATCGGAGTATAAATGTAAAAAGCAACAGTTGTGGACTGCTTACGGCTGCGCTTGCAGCCCATGCAAAATACAGCAATGTTATTGCGAAAGATAAAGAGAACCAAAACACAGAAGTTGTTGCCATGTTACGTGCTTCACTGGCACGAACGAGCTTAAAAAAAGGGTAAACTACGTTTTGGGATGCAACTCTGATATAGATAGGTGTGTCTAGCTGATGACTGGTAATTTTGACTGAATACCCTTCAGGTATCATACTAATCGGCGATGTATCCCGATCTCCTGCGTTTAGAATTTGTCTATAGCGATCTACTCTGTTTGCAAACACCTGTATATTGTCGATATGGACAGGGGTGATGATCAAATATTGATCGTCAGCCACATCATCTGATTCTACATCGATCCGAAACCAAACTGGCTGATCTTGAAAGCCAAGATTTTTGCCAAGATCGAATTTTGAGAACGTAGCGGCTTCCTGACTTGCAATTTCTTCAATGCCGAAATCACCGATAACGTAGTTGATTTTAATTTGAGCTGTATCGGCCACAGCCACAACTACAGAGAATGACACAAGTAGAAACGTAGCAAAGCTTATGAGTAAGTGCTTTCGAATAACAGCTAGTAGCATCAGAGTTTGCTTTCTCAAGGGGTGAGTAATATTTGTGTTACCCTGCTACGGCCGTATTTGCAAAGTTGCCAAACACTGTGTTTGCGACTATGTTTGAAACACTGTGTTGAACACAGCGTTTGTGGGTATGGTCAAATTGAACCGCATCGCACATTATATAGCACACCGTGATTTTTCGTCTATTAACCATTTAATATCAATGACTTAAAATTAAAACAAGTCTTGAAAATCCTCGTGTCGGTGGTTCGATTCCGCCCCTGGGCACCATTTTTACAAATATATAAAATGGCTGAGCTTTCTTAGAGTTTCACGAAACGTGCTGCACACTCATCGCATAGTTTTGTTGCGCATTTGTGGGCCGAATTACTGCGTTGAACACAATGTTTGTGAGTCGCGGGTTTTGACGCAATGCTTTGGATACAGATAACAAACACCCTGTTTGTGACACGGGTCTTTAAAACAGTTTGCGGAATGGCGTCAGACGTCCAGTCGGGCAGATTACATATGCACTGCCGGCGCCCGAAAGCTCGTCGTTATCGGGCAAGCCTTGTACAAATCTCCGCAAAATTTTGCCAGCCCCGCCGCGCGGACAATACAATTGCTAGATTTATGACGTTAACGCAGCGCATTCAGTCTGCACTTATATCCCAAGCGAAGATTTCTTCCCTGACGCCCAATCAGTTTTTCACAATATCTCGCAAAAGAAAAATACCCCACCACGTCTCTAATGTGGTGGGGTATTCACGTTTTTGAACAAGATTGGGTAACCCCAATGGATAAGAAAGGATTTATCGCAAACCGCGACGGGTCACTAAATCTAAAGATATATGCAGTGCAAGTAAAATAAATAAAAGGATCAAATACGTCAGTTCTGTTGTAGGGATACAGAACATGTCAGGTAAAAATTGCCGTGTTTATTAGGAAGCGTGCTTTCTGATACGGAGCACACTGAGCGTGCCGCGATCAAAACTGTTTGATCTCGAATTCAATGATGCCCTAGTGATATCTCGTATCACAGCGGTGTTGTATTTGATCGACTCATATTCATCGCCTAAAACAACATCAGTTCATTAGGGTCAGGACCCATTAAATGCCTTGATGCTGGTTTGTCGTCATGATTCACGACCACCAATGATTTGGGGGTACGATGAGCAATCTTTACTGGCTGACAGAAGATCAGATGGTGCGGCTACGGTCGTATTTCCCAAAGAGCCGAGGTAAGCCGCGCGTCGATGACAGGCGTGTTTTGAGCGGCATTATCTTCATCAATCGCAATGGGTTACGCTGGTGTGATGCGCCCGTTGCGTATGGGCCACCCAAGACGCTTTATAATCGCTGGAAACGTTGGAGCGATGCAGGTGTATTCGCTCGGATAATGACAGGCTTGGCAGCGGAGGCACCCGACAATAAGACCATCTCGATCGACGCGACTTACCTCAAAGCACACCGCACGGCCTCAAGCCTGCGGCTTAAAAAGGGGGGCGTGGACGCCTAATCGGTGAGACAAAGGGCGGCATGAACACAAAATTGCATGCTGTCACTGACACCAGCGGCCGCCCAATCCGTTTCTTCATCACGGCTGGTCAGGTCAGCGATTATACCGGTGCCATGGCTTTGCTCAGCAGTCTACCGGATGCTGAATGGCTATTGGCGGATCGGGGTTATGATGCAGATTGGTTCCGGGAAGCCTTAGCAGACAGAGGGACTCGTCCCTGCATCCCAGGTCGAAAGTCACGCAACAAGGTCGTCAGATACGACAAGCGTCGCTACAAACGCCGGAACCGCATCGAGCGCATGTTTGGCAGGCTCAAAGACTGGAGACGCGTCTCAACCCGCTATGATCGTTGCCCCAAGGTCTTCCTATCGGCAATCGCTCTCGCCGCAACCGTCATATTCTGGTTATGAGTCCTGACCCTAAGGCCATCGAAACTGAAACTGTTTTCACCAAATTCTCCCGCTTGCATCAATAGAGATCACTTTTCGTTCTATTCTATACAACAGGATACTCAGCTTAAATCGCCAGGTATTGCGCCCGTAGATCACTGTTTTCGAGAACTTCAGCGGCAGATCCATCAAAAACGACTGATCCTGTATCAAGAATTACTGCACGATCAGCCAGCTTGAGAGCGGCGACGGCATTTTGTTCGACGATCACGGTTGTAATGCCTTGATCGCGGATTACGCCTAAAGTCTTTGCGATCTCCTGAACAATGACCGGTGCCAGTCCTTCATAAGGCTCATCCAGCAAAAGAACCTTGATATCGCGCGCGAGTGCCCGCGCGATTGCCAGCATCTGCTGCTCGCCCCCAGACAGCGTTACACCTTCCTGCTTGCGACGTTCACCAAGGCGCGGGAATAGGTCATAAATACGGTCCAGCGACCACCCTTTTGGCGGAGCGATCTGAGCGAGCTGCAAGTTCTCTTCCACGGTCAAGCCCGCGATAATACGACGATCTTCTGGAACAAGTGCAATCCCTGCTGCGGCAGCTTGGTGGCTTTTCATTTCATGCAGGGGTTTGTGATCAAGCCAAATCTCTCCATGTCGCAATTCGGGATTACCAAGCCGCGCTATTGTTCGAAGCGTGGATGTTTTACCTGCGCCATTCCGGCCAAGAAGAGCAAGAATTTCGCCTTCATGGATACTGAAACTTATGTTTTGGACGATATAACTTTCGCCGTAATACGCCTCGACCTCCCACAAACTTAGAAAGGCTGGGCTTGTCGCGGCATTGTTAGCGTGCTTGTTGAAAGGTGCGTTCATGTAATCCTCCGGAAAGGGGTTCGTCTTGTGACGTATCCCTTATACTTGTGCCTCACCAAGATAGGCTTCACGCACCTTCGGGTGCCCTTTGATATTGTCTGGCGTGTCCTCAACGAGGGGCGTGCCTTGTGCAAGCACTGTAATCCGCTCTGCGAGGGAGAATACGACGTTCATATCATGTTCAATAATTGCCATCGTAATACTGCGTTTTTCACGAATCTCTTTCAGCAACGCGATTGTGTTTTGAGTGTCAGCACGCGCCATTCCGGCGGTTGGTTCATCCAAGAGCAGCAAGCGGGGGTTTTGTACCAAGCACATCGCCATTTCGAGGCGTCGCTTGTCGCCGCGGGACAGGCTCGATGCAATCATGTGTCGCTTTTCTAACATGTTTACATCTGCAAGTATTTCTTCGGCCTGTTGTTGAATTGCTTTCTCGGCAAAAATACTTTCGTAGGCGTGCATCCTGAAGGCGCCATCGCGCTTCGCAAAGCAAGGGATCATCACGTTTTCAAACACGCTCAGATCGCCAAAAATCTCGGGCGTCTGAAACACGCGACTGATGCCCATCTGATTAATTTCATGCGGCTGGCGACCCAGTATTGATTGTCCGTCAAACGTGACAGAACCGCTATCTGGAATGAGCTTTCCAACCAAGACGTTCAAAAGTGTCGACTTTCCCGCACCGTTCGGACCGATGATTGCGTGGGTAGTATTTTCCGCGATGCTAAGATTCACGTCATCGAGCGCCTTCAAGCCACCGAACCGCTTGTTTACGCCTTTGATCTCAAGGATGCCCATGTTCAGATTTCCTTATTCGGCCGGTTTTGTTGTGCTGTCTTTTGCGACAACATTTTTCTTGCGACGAAGCCAGCTATCAATCTTCTGTCCACCTTGGATAAGGCCTCCGGGCAAAAAGATTACGACCAACATAAACATTATGCCCAGCGTCAGATGCCACCCCTTGCCAATAAAGGGATAGACAACTGCAACCATAAAATCCTGCAGTCCATCCGGCAAAAAGGCAAACCAACCTTGCAGGATTGACTCGTTGATTTTGGAAATGATGTTCTCGAAGTACTTGATAAAGCCCGCGCCGAGAACTGGCCCAAGCAGCGTCCCCGCACCACCAAGTATCACCATGATTACGATTTCACCTGATGCGGTCCAAAACATGCGTTCTGGGCCAACCTGAGTATCCATTGCCACAAGAAGGCCGCCCGCCAAACCGGCATACATGCCGGAGATTACAAACGCAGCGAGTGTATAAGGCTTTGGCGACAGACCAGCGTAATTCATGCGTTGCTGATTCGACTTGACCGCGCGCAGCATCATGCCGAAGGGCGACCGGAAAATCCTGATTGCGAAGTAGAAGGAAATCAACATCACAACGGCAGCCACATAATACCCGAGGTTAAACGTGAACTGCCACCCAGCTAATTCAAGCTGATAGCTAGAGCCCATACCATATCCAAACAGGTTTGCCCGTCCGATTTCGCCGGCCTCGAGCGCCTTATCAAGCAAAGGCGTATCCGTTGATTTGATCTGCAAGCCAGTCTCACCACCGGTGATTGGTGTTAGTACAGAATAGGCCAGCGAATAAGACATCTGCGCGAATGCAAGAGTAAGGATCGAAAAGTAGATTCCTGAACGGCGCAGTGAAATGTATCCAACGACAAGCGAGAACACGCCCGCCACGATGACCGCAAAAATGATCGACGGGATGATGTTCATCGTGACCAGTTTCATCGACCAGATCGCTGCGTAAGAACCCACACCCAAAAATGCCGCATGCCCGAAGGACAAATAGCCAGTCAATCCGAAGAGGATGTTAAACCCAATCGCAAGGATGCCGAAGATAACAAATCTCTGCATCAGGTCCGGATAGCCCGCATTAAACTGCGACATGGCCGAACCTTCGGGGAAAGGGTTCAAAATGACTGGGGCAAGCAATGCAAGCGCAGCGACGAGCAAAAGTAATTTTCCATCTTTCGATTCCAGACCAAACATCTGATTATTCCTCCATAACACCCTTGCGGCCCATCAATCCCCGTGGACGGGTCAGCAGAATGATGATGGCAACAAGGTAAATGATGATTTGGTTGATGCCTGGAAAGCTCTGAACGATCATCGGCATTGACGCAAAACTTTCTAGGATGCCGAGTAGGAATCCAGCGGCTACCGCACCAGGGAGAGAACCCATTCCCCCGACAACAACAACAACGAAGCTGAGGACAAGAAAGTCCATGCCCATGTGATAGTTGGGCGCGACGATTGGTGCGTACATTACCCCTGCGATACCAGCGACCGCGGCCGCCAATCCGAACATGAACGTAAAGCGCTTGTCGATATCGATACCAAGAAGTCCGACTGTTTCGCGGTCGGCCATACCGGCTCTGACCACCATGCCAAAGGTGGTGAATTGCAGAAAGGCAAACACACCGGCGATAATGACCACGGAAAAGAAGAAATAAATCATGCGCCAATACGGATACATGATCGTCACCGGATCAAACCCCAGCCAGATACCAAAATCGAGGCTGCCGTTGAACGCTGGCGGTGCTGGCGTCTGGATCGGGTTGGCTCCGAAGAAATACTTGATGATTTCCTGAAGCACGATCGCAAGGCCAAAGGTTACAAGTATCTGGTCCGCATGGGGACGTTTATAAAAATGCTTGATCAGACCACGCTCGATAATCAGTCCGATAGTGATCATGACTGGTATGGCGAACAGAATTGACAAAGGAACCGACCACTGGATAATCGACGCCGCCAGATCAGGACCAAGCCAATCCTGGATATATGGTACCTGTAGTTTGAGCGGGTTGCCCAAAAAGTCAGTACGCGTTTCGTCAATTACTTCATGGCTGAACGACAGCAACCGAGAGAAGGTCACGGCGCAGAACGAGCCAAGCATAAACAGCGCTCCATGAGCGAAGTTTACCACGCCCAGAGTGCCGAATATCAGCGTCAGTCCAAGCGCGATAAGCGCATAGGCAGAGCCTTTGTCTAATCCGTTGAGTACTTGTACAATGATCTGGTCCATAGATCAGGTGCCTCGCATGGTGAATAGGCTGGGCTTTTTGACAAAGATCAGGACGCGCGCAGTCAGCCCACACGCGTCCCCTTTGTTTTTTTAAGCGCCGTTGTTACAGTTTCCGAGCGCACCGCCCGCGAACTGTGGATGCTCCGGATCGTAGGTGACTTGGTCGACAGGTGTCACCTCGACGATCTCGACTAGGTCGAACTCGTTTTCTGGGTTTTCCTTGCCGCGCACGACAATAACGTCCTTGAAGCACTGATGATCGGCAGACCGGTACAGTGTTGGGCCGTTGCCCATGCCGTCGAACTCAAAATCGGCAAGTGCTTCGTCGACTGCGCATGGCGCAAAGCTTCCGGCCCGTGTGACCGCATCAGCGTACAGCAGCGTCTGGACGTAGCAGGTATGGGCGGCCTGCGACGGTGGGAAGCCATATTTGGCACCAAACGATTGTACGAAAGCATTCGTACCGCTGTACTTTGATCCGAGCTGGTCTTCGAGCTTCCAATCCCAGTTCTGCGAACCCAGAATCCCGGCAATGTTTGCACCGGCACCGCGCGCCATCAGCTCTGAGTACAACGGAACAACAATCTCAAAGTTCTTGCCGTTGGCTTGTGCATCGCGCAGACCGAATTGTACGGCATTGGTCAACGAGTTGACCATGTTTCCGCCGTAATGGTTCAGAACGAGAATATCTGCACCGGAGTTCAAAACAGGCGCGATATACGATGAAAAGTCAGTCTGCGTCAGCGGCGTCAACACCGTGTTAACAGTTTCCCAACCCATCGCTTCGGTAGAAGACCGGATTGCCTCTTCAGTCGTGTAGCCCCAGTTGTAGTCGGCAGTCAGGTGATATGCCTTGCGATCTTTGCCGTATTGAGCGGCTAGGATTGGTGCCAGTGCAGCACCCGACATATATGAGTTAAAGAAGTGACGGAAACCGTTGGCCTTGCGATCCTTGCCAGTCGTATCGTTCGCATGGGTCAAGCCCGCCATGAACACGATGCCAACCTCTTGGCACAGCGCCTGAACGGCAACAGCTGTCCCCGACGACGAACCGCCGGTGATCATGATTGCGCCGTCTTTCTGGATCATCGACTGCGCAGTCGCGCGTGCAACATCAGACTTGGTTTGGTCGTCGCCAGAAACGTATCTTACTTCCCGACCAAGTATGCCTGTTCCGTCCAGAGCTTTGGACGAAAACGTGTTGAGCATCCCGCCGTCGCCTTGGCCATTAAGATGCTCGACTGCAAGCTGAAGCGCGCGAAGCTCATCGGCCCCTTCGTCAGCATAAGCACCCGTTAGCGGCACCGAAAAACCAAGAGTTACATGGTTTGGGCCAGGCGCATTTGTGAAACCTGCTTCCTGCGCACGCAGGTACGTCGGCAACGCGAGCCCAGCACTGGCGAGAAAACCAGTCTTGAGAACGCCACGACGCGAAAATCGCGAATTGGACATTATTATCCTCCCTGTTGATCAACGCCGGTCGAGCCTCCTCGCTCTTGCGGCATACGCTCCTTAACGCTCGTCCAAGGTCATGATAATTACGCAATCTGGCAATAGATTAATTCACGAAAGATGATTGGTGAAAAAATAATTAACAAAATAAGTTTATGTATTGTCAATTATTTTACAAATTTGCAGACAACATATTGAATTGTATATGAATACAATCGTTGCGTTACCTCCGATTTAGCGACCGCTATAACCAGGCAATCCGGCATGAATGGCAGGACCAATACAGCTTCGAAAGCATCGCGGTGGCTCAGGATCAAGCCACGCAATGGCTGTCGATTTACAACAGCGCCGCCCCAACATGTGCAGCGGCGGCATCATACCTGCCATGAGACTGAAAATGGCGGCGTACGCTTTACAGGTGCGCTCTTTCAAAAATGAGGCGATTACCATCACAGTCGCACTTCAATTTCAGACATCAGCCGGTTAGCTTCTGCTTTTGGTCATGTCGCGTATTTGTGCGGCTATCAAAGACATCATCCCGCCCGGTACGATCTGTTGCAACACCGATCAAAGGCCCTAGATCTGCGTTACGAATAGAGGGCTCGGACGCATCCCAAATGCACTGGCCCTCGCAGCCCATACCCCATGCTCAGAGGAGCATACGATTCATATCAAAGCCGCAAAAAAGCTGTTTATCCTGAGCAAACTCATATGCGTGGGCATCATCGTCGCTTTTCTGGTCGTTACGGGCAGTGCCAGCATGGCACTTGACCGCGATACGCCGTTTGAATCGATCTACGGTGGCACATTAACTTTGTCACAGTGGGAGGGTCAGCCGGTGCTTGTTGTTAATACCGCGTCTTTATGCGCCTTCACCGATCAATATCGCGACCTGCAGGCGCTTTATGACCGCTATCGTGACGCAGGTCTGGTGGTTCTGGCGGTGCCATCGGACGATTTCAATCAAGAACTGGCCAGCAACGCAGAAGTGAAAGAGTTTTGTGAGCTGATCTATGGCCTGGATATGCCCATGACCATAATTACCAGCGTCAAAGGACGCGATGCCCATCCTTTTTATCAGTCGCTGCGCAAGGAGACAGGTTTCACGCCGCGCTGGAATTTCAACAAGGTATTACTTGATGGTGAAGGCAATGTTGTTGACACCTTCCCATCGCAAACAAGTCCTTTGTCAGATGAGATTACAACGCAGATTGATCGCGTTCTGGCTGATTTGTCTGGATAAAGTCAGCACCTACCGGCAGACGGAATTTTGCGGCCTTTATGATTTTCGCGCGATGAAACGAAGCAAGCTATCAAAACATAACGTGTTTGATCGCATCAATGTCGCCATTAGACGACCGCAATCACTATAAAATTTGCAAGCGATATCGCTGCATTCATTTCGCAGGCAGTTCGACCGTAATTTTAATTGATGAATACCACGCTGCAAGACTGCGAATTTCTTCATCGGTCAGCGTTTCAGCAATAATGCTCATCTGCTCGTTTTCACGGCGGCCGTCACGAAAGTCCTGCATTTGTTTAATCAAGTAAAACTCGGTTTGACCGGCAAGGTTCGGATTGTTTGGTGCTGTGCCGATGCCATTTGCGCCGTGACATACTGCGCAGCCACGAGACAAATCACGGCCAGTTGCCGCATCAGCCACTGCCTGATCGGCCAGAGCCAGAAAAACGAGTGTGCCGCAAAGAGCTGCGGAGTAGGGAAATCGCATTTTTGTGTCCTGTTAAATTAGTGGAGTGTACGGGACACCAATGATTGGTGCCCCGTATCGTGGCAGTGCTTTTTAGTTGCTGGCTGCGCCGTCACCTACGTAGGCAATCCGCCAAATTGCACCGGCAAAGTCGTCCGACACCAGCATCGAACCATCGGGCAAAAAGGCGATGTCCATTGGGCGGCCTCTGTATTCACCGGTTTCTTCATTCAACCAGCCATCGGCAAAGACCTCGGTGCCCGCGGCATTGCCGTCTGCATCAAGGCGCGTGAACATGACCGTGGCACCCACCGGATCGGTGCGGTTCCACGAACCGTGCTGCGCAGAGAAAATCCCACCGTGATATGCTTCAGGGAATGAAGACCCTTTGTAGAAGCTCATTCCAAGATCCGCAGCATGAGCCTGCATTTCGACCTGCGGTTCGACAAACTCGACACCCTCTGGCCGCGCGACATTGCGGTAATCGGGGATCTCATAGCGCGCATTTGTCCAAGGGAAGCCAAAGTGTTGACCTGCTTCGGTCTGGCGGTTCAGTTCACCGGGAGGAATATCGTCCCCCAAACCGTCAACCTGGTTGTCAGTCCACCACAAGTCGCCGTTTGCAGGGTTGAAATCATGGCCAACCGAATTGCGGACGCCCCTTGTGAAAACCTCGCGGCCAGTGCCGTCGGTCTTGATCCGGATGATACCACCGATCCCGATCTCATCATACAGCGCTAACTTTTCGACAGGCTGAACATTGTGCGGCTGCCCAAGCGAGATGTAGAGCATACCATCCGGCCCAACACGGCAAACACGGGCGGTGTGGTTAAAGCTTTCCTCTTCAACCGGGATCAGTTCACCTTGTGCTACAACTGTCGACACAGCGACATCAGGACCTTCAAAGAAGAACTCGGCAGCAGGGAATTGGAGAACGCGGTTACGTTCAGCAATGTACAGAAATCCATCAGGCGAAAAGCAAGGCCCGTTTGGAATATCAAAAGCAATTGATGGCGCAAAGTCCATGACCTGATCTGCAACCCGGTCACGGTCACGGTCCACCACCGACCAAACCTTGTCTTTCCGGGTGCCAACAAACACCACGGTTCCTTGAGGCGCCACGGCCATAGACCGCGCGTCAGGCACAACCGCGTAAAGGCTGGCTTCAAATCCGTCGGGCACGTTCACAAAAGGAACAATTTCGTTCAAGGATGCAGCCGTCGCACCACCCTGTTCGATCATTGTAAAGGCTGACGCGGTGCGCTGCATATTTTGCAGAGTGCCCAGATTGTCTTCCTGAGCAGAAGCAGGAATAGCTATTGCAGTTGTCAGCAATAATGCAGCAAAACTTTTCGTATTCATTGATCTCTCTCCCTTTTTTTCGAAATACGGTGACATCGATGCGGTGCAGAAACACGCACGCTGGTTGCTCACAACAGCAATGCATTTTTTATTGAAATCGATTCATGCATTGAAATTGCGTTTCATCCTGAGCATGCCGGGCCCTCCAACCCAAACATGTCCAAATGCATGTCTCTGCACCAATTAGGAGTAAGCTCTGTCGACTCTAGAATCGAACAGGCCCCCTATCGGTAATAAAACCTCACCAATTGCTCAAAGATCAACATATATTTTGAATTTGGTCATTTTTCTTGACCAGAGCTTCGGTAACGCATCCCTGAAAAGGCTGCGGTTCCAGTGTCGCAAAACGCAACAACATGCATCTAGATATATGATTGAACGTCATTTTTTTGCCCATCAGACAGGCAGATCAAGACACAAAATTCATTCGGATGCGGAAAAAAGAATTTGATTATCGTGATCGACAGATGGGCCATGCGATGCCCGTCATTTCCTAGATAGCTGCTTCGTTCAATCAGTGCAGCCCTGCGGCATTGCGTGTCAGGTATGTGCGTCGCGCCATCCATGCGCGTTTCAACTGCTGAAAAACGCATCCTGCGATGGCATTATCGTACAATTGCCGCACCGGTGCTGGCTTGCCGCTCTATCGGTCACGGCGGCACCGGCATAAGACCTGCGCTGACATACCAGTCAGGCAACACGATGTTGGCAACCTCATTGCGCAGATTATCGCTCAGCTTGCGCCTTGCGGTTGGATAACCTGCGCATTGCAAAACGTTTCTGATCTGAAATTAGCAAATATTTCGGTCGTCTCTTTCAGTTCTGGTTTTGATCTTATTCACTGAAAATGGCGGACGTTCCGCGTCCAATTGACGATAAGCTCTCGCGCCTCTTGCGACATCTGAACAGCATTCGGTGGCGGCATTGCATGGCTTACACCGGATTGGAGATATATCTTCTCCGCATGGCGGGCCACATCCTGAGGCGTTTCCAAAAATACGCCTTTGGGTGCCCAACGCATGTTCCCCCACACTGGCTCGCGTGCATGACACATAGAGCAATTGCCGATAACGGCGTTGTAAGCCTCGTCAAAACCGTCGGCCGAGGCAAATCGTTCTTCTTGGGCAGACATTGGCCTTGCCTCTGCATCTTCCCAGCTTTCGTCAATTTTGTAGGTCGATAGCCACGCGATGAGAACCATCAGGATGATTGTTATTGCCCATGTCCAGTGCGGCCCTTTGCCGGTCTTGTGCATGGTGTTGAAGTAATGCCGGATTGTGACCCCAGTCAGAAAAATGAGGCTGGCGATGATCCAGGCATAATGGGTCCCAAACGCAAGCGGGTAATGGTTTGACAGCATCAGGAACACGACCGGAAGGGTCAGGTAATTGTTGTGGGTCGATCGGAGTTTCGCGATTTTTCCATACTTCGCATCCGGCACGCGGCCCGCTTTGAGGTCAGCAACCACGATCCGCTGGTTTGGCATGATCTGGAAAAACACATTGGCTGTCATGATGGTCGCGGTAAAAGCGCCAAGATGTAACAGGGCTGCACGCCCAGTGAATAACTGATTATACCCCCATGACATAAGGACAAGCAGCGCAAACAGAACGAGCATCAATGAGGTTGGTCTGTCACCCAATCTTGACTTGCACATCTGGTCGTAAGCTATCCAGCCAATTGCCAATGAACCGCCCGAAATCAGAATGCCTTGCCACAATGAAAGATTGGCCTTGCTTGGGTCGAGCAGGTACAATTCGCCACCAACCCAATAGATGATCATCAGCAGACCTGCGCCTGATAGCCACGTCGTGTAGCTTTGCCATTTGTGCCAGGTCAAATGTGCAGGCAATTGGGACGGTGCAACCGAATATTTAATGGTGTGATAAAACCCGCCGCCGTGCACTTCCCATTCTTCGCCATACGCGCCGTCCGGCAAATCAGGACTTGGGCAGAGCATCAAATCGAGTGCGATAAAATAGAACGACGCCCCTATCCATGCCATCGCTGTGATGACGTGCAACCAGCGCACAGAAAAACTAATCCAGTCCCACAAGATCAAAAAATCGTACACGCTGCGTCTCCTGCAATTATAGCATGAAGCACGCTAGCCAGATCTGGTTTATTCTGGTATTCCCAGTTAATAGTAAGCAGTATCAAAAAAAACAGAACAATGTCCTACCTTGATAACATCCGCACTTTTGTCCGTGTTTATGAGTTAGGCAGTATGTCTGCCGCGGGACGAGACTTGCGCTTATCCCCTGCAGTGACGTCGTCACGTATTTCCCAATTGGAAGAACATCTTGGCGTACGCTTGTTTCAACGGACAACACGGAATCTGACGCCAACAGAGCAAGGCCAGTCGTTTTATCGCGGCGCGACCGAAATTCTGGAAGCTGTCGAAACCGCTGAGGCAAAAATTGTCAATCTTACCGAAAATCTGAAGGGCTCGCTTTATGTCGCTGCGCCTTTGGGAGTGGGCCGGCGCTTGATCGCGCCGCAGGTGCCAATTTTTCTGAAAGATTACCCCGGCGTTAGCCTGCGACTTCGCCTATCTGACCGAAAGGTTGACCTGACGACGGAAGGGCTCGATTTGGCCTTTTTCCTTGGACAGCCCGTAGACAGCAATCTGCGGATTCGCAAAATTGCTGATGTGCGGCGGATCTTATGCGCATCGCCAGAGTATATTGCACAGCGCGGGATGCCTGAAAATGGCGACGACCTTGTCTCAGGCAGGCATGAATGTCTAAATCTGCGGTTTCCTGGCGCAAAAGAGTTTCAATGGCTATTGTCCACCCCCACCGGGCCACGGCGGTTTCGCGTGTCCGGCAGGTACGAGTCGGATGACGGTGACGTCCTGACAGATTGGGCGATTGCCGGAAACGGGGTTGCAATGAAACCGGTCTTTGAAATTGCAGAGCATTTACAAGCCGGAACCTTAGTGGCGGTTGCCCAACAAAATCCGCCCGAACCCACCCAGATGGCCTGTCTATTTACACATCGCAGGATGCAGGATCCGAAAACACGCTTGTTTATGGAATTTATGATCGGCAGAATCGCGACGTCTATCAAGGCGACAGACCAGCTATATCTGGCAACCTAACTTCCGCGATAAGTGGAATACCCATAGGGCGACAGCAAAAGTGGCACGTGGTAGTGCGAATCTTCGGACATGCCAAAGCGGATTGGAACCGCGTCTAGGAACCGGGGCGCTTCTGGTGCAACGCCAGTGGCGTCAAGATATGCGCCCACGTGAAATACCAGTTCGTATATGCCCGTTGCAAAGTCAGGCGCCGGCAAGATTGGCGCGTCAGTGCGACCATCGTCATTTGTAAAAAGCGTATTGATCAAACTGCGTGTGTTCGCATCCAGGCGGAATAGTTCGATTTTCAAACCCCGTGCTGGGCGCCCAAGTGCGGTATCAAGGACATGGGTGCTAAGATATCCTGCCATCTGGCTGTCTCCTTTGGCGGCTACTGATAATTTGTATGCTGATTAGCGTCACGAACGCAAAGCGCATCAGCAAGACAGTCCTTTTTGCTTTTTTTGAAAATAAAATTTTATTTTATGACTTAGGAATAAGGCATCGATAAGGATTATCCGATGACCCGCTATCCAAGAGACTTGACTGGCTACGGCAACGATTTACCCACCGCGCACTGGCCCGGAGGCGCAAAGATTGCGGTACAGGTTGTGCTGAACTATGAAGAAGGTAGCGAAAACAATATCTTACATGGTAATGACGCATCCGAAGCATTTCTATCAGAGATGACGGGCGCCACACCGTGGCCACGGCAACGCCACTGGAACATGGAATCAATCTATGAATATGGCAGCCGCGCAGGTTTCTGGCGCGTCCATAGCTTGCTCAGGCACCTGCCAATCACGGTTTACGGCGTCGCAACAGCGCTCGCGCGCGCGCCGCAACAGCTCGCTGCCATGCAACAGGCTAGTTGGGAAATCGCAAGCCACGGATTGAAATGGGTTGAGCACAAAGACATGAGTGTCGATGACGAGCGCCTGCAAATCCGCGAAGCGATCCGCCTGCACACCGAAGTAACAGGTCAGCCGCCGCGCGGATGGTACACAGGCCGATGTTCCATGAACACCGTCGCGCTTGCCGCTGAGGAAGGGGATTTCCTCTATATCGCGGATAGTTATGCTGATGATCTGCCGTACTGGATTTCGACAGGCGGAAAAGACCAGCTGATTGTGCCTTATACGATGGATTGCAACGATATGCGTTTCGCAATTCAAGCGGGTTTCACAAATGGAGATCAGTTTGAAAGCTACCTAAAAGACAGTTTCGACATGCTATATGCCGAAGGGCAGACAGGTCAGGCAAAGATGATGTCCATTGGCCTGCATTGTCGGATCATCGGCAGGCCAGGTCGGGCGATGGCTTTGAAGCGGGCGCTTGACTACTTCAAACAACATGACGGCGTTTGGTTCGCCACGCGTGCGCAAATTGCTGATCACTGGATAAAACACCATCCTCCCAAGCGGCACCTGCAACCATCGGCAATGGACAGACAGGTCTTTGTAACAGCTTTTGGCGATGTTTTTGAACATAGTCCGTGGATTGCGGACAAGGCCTATGATCTTGAACTCGGGCCGACGCATGACAACGCTTTGGGCGTTCACAGCGCACTTGCGCGGGTTTTTCGGTCTGCCGGCGAAAAGCAACGTCTTGATGTGTTGATGGCGCACCCTGATCTGGCCGGAAAACTGGCAGCAGCGGGGTCTCTGACCCCTGATAGCACGGCTGAACAGGCTGGGGCCGGGCTTGACATGCTGACCGATGCAGAACGGGCGACTTTCACCATATTAAACGAAACCTATATGTCAAAGTTCGGCTTTCCTTTCATCATTGCCGTGCGTGATAATTCCAAAGCCTCAATCATGGCAGCCTTCCAGCGTCGGATCGACAATGACCGCGCCACTGAATTTGAAGAAGCCTGCCGTCAGGTTGAACGCATCGCCCTTCTGCGCTTGCAACAAAAGTTCGCTCAATGACGGACATCATTTACATTCAACCGTTAACGGCCGCTTCTTTCGCCCCGTTTGGCGATGTCATTGAGGCAAGTGGCCATCCTGACAGAATGATCAATGCCGGGATGTGCAGACGCTTTGATGATTGCGCACAGCTTTCCTTTGCCGATGGCAGGGCGGGTATCAGCGTTTTTGATGCCAAGGTGCGCAAATTGCCCATGACGCTAGACTTGATGGAACGGCATCCAGATGGAAGCCAGGCTTTCTTGCCCATGACCCAGAACCCTTTTCTCGTGGTCGTGGCGCCTGATGAGGATGGCATACCCGGTCGACCAGTCGCATTCGAGACGCAACCAGGACAAGGGGTGAACTATCACCGGAATGTCTGGCACGGGGTGCTTGCGCCGCTGTATGAGCCTGGGCTTTTCGCTGTCGTCGACCGTGTCGGAGCAGGCGCCAACCTCGAGGAACATAGGTTCGCGCATGATATCACAATCATGAAGTGATCAATCATGAAGTGATGATGAAAACGTCGGCGGAGGAGCCGACAGATTGAATTTAGGGGAGGAAACTAAAACAATGTCAAATTCATCCATTGGAACGCCAGAGCAGCTGCGCGATCCGAATTACATGCCACCGCTCACCAAAGCTATCCCGCTTGGCATCCAACATGTCTTGGCGATGTTTGTCGCCAATGTCACACCCGCCATTATCGTCTGCGGTGCTGCTGGGTTCGGCTTTGGGTCCAACAGCCCAGATTTTCCGCAAATGATCTACATGATCCAGATGTGCATGTTCGTTGCAGGCGTGGCCACTTTGTTTCAGACAATTGGCATAGGCCCCGTCGGTGCGCGGTTGCCCATTGTACAAGGGACGTCTTTTGCCTTCATCCCGATCATGGTTCCGCTCGTCGCAGGAAAAGGCGTTGACGCAATCGCCGTTCTGATGGGCGGTATCCTTGTTGGCGGATTGTTTCATGCAGTGCTTGGTCTGTTCATTGGCAGGTTAAGGTTTGCCTTGCCACCGTTGGTCACTGGCCTGGTTGTGACCATGATTGGTCTCGCGCTGGTCAGAGTTGGGATCCAATATGCGGCAGGTGGCGTTCCGGCAATCGGTACGCCTGCTTATGGATCCGGCATTAGCTGGCTGATGGCGGCGACGGTCATCTTCGTGACGTTGGGACTTAAGTTCTTTGCCCGTGGCATGCTATCGGTCTCTGCGGTCTTGCTCGGCCTCTTGGCCGGATATGCATTGGCCTTCGCATTGGGCCAGGTAAACCTTGGCAATATCGGGCGTGCAGCCAATTTTGCCTTCCCAAATCCTTTGCATTTCGGTCTGGAATTTACGTTCGCATCAATCATCGGTTTCTGTGCAATGGCATTCGTGTCGGCGGTTGAAACAGTGGGCGATGTTTCAGGAATTACAAAGGGCGGCGCAGGCCGTGAAGCGACGGATAAAGAAATCCAAGGCGCAACCTATGCAGACGGGCTTGGGACCGCCGTGTCAGGATTGTTTGGCGCTCTCCCCAACACCTCGTTCAGCCAGAATGTCGGCTTGATCGCTATGACAGGCGTGATGAGCCGCGGCGTTGTCACAATCGGTGCGATCTTTTTGATTGCATGCGGGTTGTTGCCAAAAGTTGGTGCGGTCATCTCGTCGATCCCAATTCAGGTTCTGGGCGGTGGCGTGATTGTCATGTTCGGGATGGTGACCGCCGCTGGCATATCGATGCTTTCGGATGTGCATTGGAACCGGCGCAATATGGTTATCTTTGCAGTCGCGATTTCATTGGGCCTTGGCTTGCAGCTAGAGCCGGGCGCTTTGCAACATCTGCCTGAGACGGTATTGGTCCTTGCGACCTCGGGCATTCTGCCTGCTGCAGTGATCGCCATTTTCCTGAACCTTGTGCTGCCACAAACACTCGCAAACGAAGCGACCGAAGAAGTCTCTGGTGGTATGGCCGGCAAAGGCACGGGATCGCTCAAGCAGGAGTGATCCGGCACCTTTCGCAAAAACGGCGTCAGCCAAGATAAGCAAAAGCGGCGTGTCCAAACACGCCGCTTTTCTATTCCAAGGCTGCATTTGACGCGCATCACAACGAGCCAGCATCAAACGCAACACCACAATCCGAAAAAATCTCGCTATCACCTAAATCGTCGCGTCCCAATTCTGTCTTCCGACAAAATCGCCGCCGAACGTCACAAGGTCATATGGCGGTTCACATCCTTGTAAAGCAGATAGCGGAACTGACCCGGCCCACCTGCATAACAGGCCTGAGGACAGAACGCGCGCAACCACATGTAATCGCCTGCCTCGACCTCGACCCAGTCACTGTTCAAACGATACACCGCCTTGCCCTCCAAGACATAAAGCCCGTGCTCCATGACATGCGTCTCAAGGAAAGGAATGACAGCGCCCGGTTCAAATGTCACGATCGTGACGTGCATATCGTGGCGCATGTCCGACGGGTCAACAAACCGCGTTGTCGCCCATTTTCCATCTGTCCCGGCCATTGGCGTTGGCACAATGTCGTTCTCGTTCAATATCAGCACATCTGGCGCATCAAGGCCGCTGACCGCCTCGTAGGCTTTTCTGATCCAATGGAACCGAAGGGTTTGCGAGTGCTGATTGTGCAGACGCCATTTGCGGCCAGCAGGTAGATATGCATAGCCACCGGGCGTTAATTCGTAGATTGCGCCATTTACCTCGAGCGTCGCAGTCCCCTCGACCACGAACAGCACAGTTTCGGCGCGCGGGTCAGTCTCTGGGTTATCTGAACCGCCTCCGTGTTGCACTTCCATGATGTACTGAGAAAACGTTTCCGCGAACCCGCTAAGGGGTCTTGAAAGCACCCACAGACGGGTTTGCGACCAGAATGGCAGAAAGCTCGTTACGATGTCGCGCATCGTCCCCTTGGGGATCACAGCATAGGCGTTTGTGAAAACGGCGCGATCTGTCAGCAGTTGATCCTGCCCAGGTTGACCACCTTGGGGCGCGTAGTATGTTGAAGTCATAATTTTTCCTGAAGGTAAGCGGATAGTGCTGAAATTATGCGCCCCACCACCATCGTAGACCATATACAAAGACGGGACAGGACTGTTCGTACTGATTTGAAAATGCGAAAATATCTTTCCGAGATCGCAGGGTTTGCGCCATTGAAACCTTGGGTTCTTGCGGCGCTGATCCGTCATTAGATGCCGTTTTGCTGCCCCTGCCAAAGTTATGAAACGACAACACTCGTTCGCGGACCAAGCAACGTGTCGCGTTTTGGCAGGCTGCAAAGGTCATGGACGAAGAAGATGATCATTTGTCCACGCAAAAGGCTACCACGATCAGACACGGACAGAGCAGTTCGACGCCTTGTACAAATTCAATCAACGACGGATAAAATGGTTCACGCGCGACCGAGAGATAATAAGGTCTGGAAAGTATGACCAACGAAGGGCCACGAGATGGTTGAACGGGTCGAGATCGCAGTGATCGGCGCAGGCATTATCGGGCTTGGTTGTGCATTCAGACTTGCCCAGGCCGGGCATGAGGTGGCCCTTGTGGACCCACAAGACCCCGGATCGGGTGCCTCTTACGGCAATGCAGGCACAATCGCCGATTACGCCGTGATGCCGGTAGGAAGCCCTGCTGTCCTGCGTGACCTGCCGCGGCTGCTGTTTGATCGCAGCTCGCCACTGGCGATCAGACACGCGGCCATCCTTTCATTGGCGCCTTGGCTGTTGCGGTTCGTCCAGCAAAGTCTGCCTGCCGCGACCGCAAGAAACGCAGCAGCGATCGCACAGCTTGTCATGGATGCCGCAGCTATGTGGCAAGACCTGGCCACCGAGATTGGCGCAGTGGATATTTTGCAGAAACGCGGCGCACTTTATGTCTACGACACCCCAAACGCATTTCGTGCCGCCACACAGGATATGATCCAACGCCGCGCCCTGGGTGTCAGCGTCGATCTTGTCGCGGCCCATGAGATGGCCAGCCTTGAACCCGGCCTGCCGGCCATGCATGGCGGCGCGTTCTTTCCCAAAGCCGTGTTCCTGTCTGATCCGAGCGCCATGGTCCGTCAACTGGCCCGCGCTGTAACCGCACTCGGCGTTGTGCATCAGCGCAGCAGCATCGCGCGGCTGGAGCCACAATCCGACGGAATAAGGCTGACCGGAACCGGCCCTGCCCTTCTCGCCTCGCGCGTGGTGATTGCAGCAGGCGCGCATTCCAAAAATCTGGCGCGGATGGCCGGAGACACTGTCCCACTTGAAACGGAACGCGGCTATCACCTTGAATGGGACATGTCCGCACCACGATTGTCTCGGCCCTGCTGTCCAACGGCACGCGGGTTCTACCTCTGCCCGATGGCAGGGCGTCTGCGGGTCGCAGGGACTGTCGAACTGGGCGGACTGACCGCGCCACCCTCGCCCCACCGCATTAAGCTGTTGGAACAGGGCGCACAGGCGATCTTTCCGGATTTGGGCGCACCCAATCGCAGCTGGATGGGGTTTCGCCCGTCGATACCGGATTCAGTGCCCGTGATCGGAACGGGGCGCGATAGTCGGGTAATCCATGCCTATGGTCATGGCCATATCGGTCTGACGCTTGCGCCTATCACCGCCCAGATGGTCACGGCCTTGGTTCAGGGCGCCCCCCCAGACGCCCGCATTGCGCCCTGCCGACCGGACCGTTTTTAGGCTGTGCATTATCCAATGTGCTGGTCTGAGGTGAAACGCTGATTTGGTTCAGTGCCACCAAACATCTTTTACAAGCGATCTTCGACAAAATGTCCAATTCAGATTGCACGCGCATGCGATCACTCTCATGCGTCACCAAAACTACCGTTTCGCAAGGCGCTGAGAAATACGACAAATGCGTTTTGGTCTGTTTTGGTTATTCTGATTGGCAGATGTGCTTTGCTTTCGGATTTTATGCCGACATGCTAATCACTAAGCCAACAAAGATATTCACGGATAGAAAGCAGATGGAGACCTGCGAATGATTTTAAAAACCACGGCCTTGGCATTCTTGTTGTTAACCCCGGTCATGGCGAACGCTGAACCTGACTTGGACTGCCGGATCAGACTTGAGTTTTCTTCCAATGACACAGGCGCAGTTGCCGATTATATCCTGACATTGCAAATCAAGAATACGCTTGGCCGCGCGATAAGTGGTGTGTCAGTAAACTACTTCGACACTGCGCTAAATCAGCTCGGCAACACTGCATTGGCCTGCCCTGGCGTTTTCGGTGAGGGCATACCGCCAAGCAGCCACGGTGAATGTTGGGCGCAGCTGCAAAAAGTAGACGGCAATCTGCTTGAGAAGTTTGGCACGGAAATGTGGACAGCCATCGTCAACACGCAATTGACCCAGCTGGAAAGCATCCGGAAATGCAAAGTACTGGGCTTCGCCTACTAACGCCGCGATGCTCAAAGCAGCCCCACAGCCTCACTGAGGTGATCCTATTTTTCAATGATCTCTCGTTTTGCAGTCAAACTGCGCGGATGCACCGCTGGCGGGCGTTGTGGGTTATCGCCGCACTGAATATACGTTTGTCCTTTAGTTATTCATTTCGGTTCGCAACCATGATGGCCGTGATGTATAATCTAAGTGGCACAATTGATATTTTGTTTTTTCCAGATAAGAATGTTGGCGCGCTGACCCTCTGTATCCATTGGTATTGCTTTATGCCAACATGATCATAATCGGTGTTTTGGGGGCGATGCGTTTCCTTCATTAGCCAAGGAAAGCGCGTTTAATTCAGGTCAGGACACTGCCACCCCTACCTTCGCATGATACGTCGAAGACCCGTTATTGCGGAAGGCATCAACCGGATCACTCCGCCACAACAGAATGAAAAATCATGGTCTGGGTCGATCAGTATCACAACCACTAGCCATTCAGGCACAGCTGATTGATCCCGACCAAAGACGCAAAAACAAAATCACATTCTCGGATTGCGTCTGACAGCGGGCCTTTGGCGGCGTCACAATCATATTGGGGGCCCCCGAAAGGGCCCCGCAAAGCAGCGCGAAGAGACACTCAGTTTAAGTCGACCGACCAGAAGAACGTTTCGCCAGAACTATCATCGACGCCATCGTTATCGGTTGATACCCAAGCGGTGCCGTCTGGAAAGATTGCCAATCCTTCGACCTTGTCCACGATGTAGCCATTGTAGGTCGCCAGATCAGGGATCAGGTCGCGGACCACCTCTTTGGTAACGACGGGCAGCGTGCCACCCAAGGCGGCGGGAACCAACTCGTTCACAGCAACGCGGGTGATCTGTTTGACTGCCGCCTGCGCACCAATCTGGTTGTCGCGTTCGATCAGGTAGACATAATCACCGTGCGCGGTGATTTCAGACAGCCCGATCCAGCCGTTTTCGGTATCATCTACCGGATAGGTGACCGCGCCCCATTCTTCGGTTTCAAGGTTGTAAGACACCAGTTTTGCGTCGTTACCCATATCATCCTTCCAATTACGCTGAAGCGCGATCCACAGCGTGTTGCCGACTTGTGTAATACCTTCGGCACCAAAACGTGTTTCAACGGCCAAAAGTTCGGCAGGAAATGCAATTTCCTTCTCGATCTCACCATCAGCTTTCACATGATAAAGCCCATGCGGGATCATCCGGTCCGTGCGCCCTTCTGAGGCCAGCCAAAACCCACCTTCGCCATCAGTTGTGATGCCTTCGATGTCCAGTTTCTGTGCCGGGACACCACCGCGTGTAATATCCAGTGCTGCGGTGATCCGTGCAGGTACCTGCGTTGTGTCGATAGTGAAAATCTGTGGCTGAAAGCCATAAAAGCTGTCGTTGACCGCATAAACGATGCCATTTTCGCCAGCGACCATACCCGAAATCGCACCCCAGCCGATCAGTTCATCCGCACCGGCAGACGTCAGCGTCGGATAGGCAGCTGGTGCCGCCTGATATTCGAAAATCATGACATGCGACCGCGCGCCACCGTCTTCGACCAAATCGAGTTCATTCGCTGTGACCAGCAAATTACGCGCAGGTATCGCAACCGCCCCTTCAGGCGAGATCCCCGAAGGCAGCAATTGTGTCAACACCGGGTTTGCAGGCTCGGTCATGTCATAAACACCGACAAGTGACGCGCGCTCTGCTAGCAGGAACATAAAAGGTGTGTCGCCGAATGTCGCGATTTCCATGCCTTCAGGCTCGACACCTTTTGCGTCCGACCTTTTGTCGGGATAGTGGCCCGCCGCGACCGCAGCATATTCGAACGATATGCCACTGTCGTAAACCAGCGTGCCATCTTTGTGGAACACTGTGAAACCGCGTGTGCCGCCGTCCATGTCGCCTTCGTTGGCGATGGCGATGTGGTTGTCATCGATCCACTGCACAGCATCGGGTTCGCGCGGCACATCTTGCACGCTTTGTGTAAATATCAGGGCAGCGCGTTCGTCAGTCGCGTCGATCCCTTCAAGATCAACTGTGCCTGCGCTGAAATGGTTCAGCAGCGTGCCATCAGCGGCGACGATGGCGATATGGTTGTTTTCCTGCAAGGTCACAGCAACCTCGCCAAGGGCGTTGATATCGGTGAATTCCGGTTCTGGATCGGCCGCGCCGATCTCGGCCAGGCCGGTCAGGTCGGTCCGGCGCAAAGTTGCGCAATCCAGCGTGCCATCGACCACATCAATCATGGTCAGAAAGCCCGCTGGCATCTGGCCAACGCGGCCATCGCCGGCGTCTTCGTCACGTTCATTTTCGATCGCAACCGCGATAAAGCTGCCGTCCTTGGCCGCGGCTGTGCTGTCAGGCTGGCCACCCAGATCGCATTCAGCGATAATCGCACCGGTCGCAAGATCCACGGCCTTGAGCACGCCAGACGGCGCAGTATAACTTTCCGAGGTGTTCACGCCAACATAGGCTGTATTGCCAATAACCGACACCGCCGTCGGCTCGCCGCCCATGTCGATATTGCCTTTGGGCTGGGGATTGGCGGGGTCGGCAATGTCGATCAAGCCAATCACGCCTAATGGGCTATCAGAATAGACAATAGTCATGCCATCGTCAGAGGCCGAAATAATCTCGGACGAACTTTCCGCCATGTTGTCGGCATTGTTCAGCATCGTCGCAAAAGAAGCGATGCGATTGAACGCCATATCTTGTGCGCTTGCTGTGCCAGCAGCCAATGCAAGGGCAGATGTGATCAATGAAAGCCTTCTAGACATCTTTATTTTCCTACCTAACAAGTAAATACCACTCAAATTACCTGATTTATGTGAACCCACCGCAACAGGCGGATCACCAATTTATGACGCAGACCATTTCGGCGCGGCGTCTGCGGCAAAAGACTGCTGGCCGTCAAAGCAGTCTTACAGCCTGACCGAGGTGATCAAGCGTCATGGTGGCACGCCGCCCAGTGAAGATGATTGATATGGATCCGGTGTTGAACAATTGCCTGGTGGATTGCACAATCCAATCCTTGCCAGGCTGATTGAAGGCCCGCATCACGCAACGATTTGCAAACACGGTTTGTGCCGGAGTTTCGTTTGCGAATACACTCTGGTGTCTTCACGATTGTTGCGCGCAAACAAATGTTGCGGCAATCACCGCACTTTTCCGTCACGCGGCTCAACGCGATGATGTCAGATCAAACGGATCAAAACAGCCGCGTCAGCAGCTTTTCGTTTCATTGTTCTGTTCTGCAAGGGTCTTTGCGTGTTCGCGCAGCATGTATTTTTGTATCTTGCCGGTCGATGTGCGGGGAATTTCCATGAAAACAACGATGCTTGGCACCTTGTAGGGCGCAAGCCAATCCTTGCACCAGGCCCGCAATGTGGCGGCATCCACGTCGGCCCCTGTCGATAGCTCTACAAAGGCGCAGGGCGTTTCACCCCATTTTTCATGCGGCATTGCAACCACGGCGGCGGTCTTGACCGCAGGATGGCGATAAAGAGCTTCTTCCACCTCGATCGAAGAAATGTTTTCACCGCCTGAAATGATGATGTCCTTGGAGCGGTCCTTGAGCTGGATATAGCCATCGGGATACCGCACGCCCAGATCACCGGAGTGAAACCAGCCGCCTGCAAAGGCTTGCTGCGTGGCTTTTGGATTGCGGAAATATCCCTTCATCACAACATTGCCGCGAAACATCACCTCACCCATAGTCTCGCCATCCCGAGGGACAGGCAGCATCGTTTCAGGGTCCAGCACGTCAAGACCTTCGAGCGGCAGATAGCGCACCCCTTGGCGCGACTTTAGCGTGGCTTGTTCCGCAAGCGGCAGATCGGACCACTCATGGTGCCAGTCGTTCACCACGGCTGGCCCATAGGTTTCTGTCAGCCCATACAGATGCGTCACATCAAAGCCCGCAGTTTTCATATCCGCCAACAGCTTTTCTGGCGGAGGCGCCGCCGCGGTAAAGAACTGCACCTGATGGTCAAATGTCCGTTTTTCCGCCTGATGGGCAGAAATAATCAAAGACATGACAATGGGGGCGCCACACAGATGTGTGACCCCCTCGTCGGCAAGCGCTGCCCAGATCGGTTCCGGCCGGACTTGACGCAGACAAACATGGGTGCCGACGATCGCTGACAGGGTCCACGGAAAGCACCACCCGTTGCAGTGGAACATAGGCAGGGTCCATAGATAGACCGCATGTTTCGCCATTGACGTGGTCAACGCATTGCCCTGCGCCAGCAAATACGCACCACGGTGATGCGACACGACGCCCTTGGGATCGCCCGTCGTGCCTGATGTATAGTTGATGGCAATCGCGTCCCATTCATCAAGCGGCATCAGCCAATCGAAATCGGGGTCACCAGTCGATAGGAAGGCGTTGTAATCCTGCGCCTCTGTCGCAGTCGCTGGTCCCGAAAATTCAGGGTCGTCGTATTGGATCACGCGTGGTGTCACATTGGCCAGCGCCAAGGCTTTTTCAATCAACGGCATAAACTCGCGATCGACGATCACCACCTTGGACATGGCATGGTCAAGCTGGAACGCGATCACTGACGCATCAAGGCGTGTGTTAACAGAATGTAGAACTCCGCCCGACATCGGCACGCCGTAATGGCATTCGAGCATCGCCGGTGTGTTGGCCAGCACAACAGACACCGTATCGCCACGCCCGATCCCATTCTGTGCCAAAGCGGATGCCAACTGCCGGGACCGCGTGTAAAATTCTGCATAATTGCGCCGCAACGCGCCATGCACAATCGCGATGTGGTCAGGGAAAACGGATGCAGCCCGATCTAAAAATGTCAGCGGCGTCAGCGGAAGATGGTTCGCCAGATTACGGTCCAGATCAATATTGTAGGGGTTTGTAGTCATAAATCAGGCGTCCTGCCATTCAGGCTTACGTTTTTCGATAAAGGCGCTAATGCCTTCATGTGCATCTTGGGCCAGCATGTTCTCAACCATCACACCAGACGCATAATCATACGCATCACCCAGCGTCATTTCACGCTGTGCATAATAGGCGCGCTTGCCGGTTGCGAGCGTCATGCTCGACTTTGACGCAATTTTGAGTGCGATCTGCATCGTCGCATCATGCAATGCATCGGGTACCACCACGCGATTGACAAGGCCGATTTCCGCCGCCCGCGTGGCTGACACCATATCACCCGTCAACAACATCTCCATCGCATGTTTGCTGGCAACAGACCGCGACAGGGCGACCATCGGGGTCGAACAGAACAGACCAATATGCACCCCCGGCGTGCTGAATTGCGCCGTGTCTGCAGCGATGGCCAAATCACAACTTGCCACCAGCTGGCATCCTGCCGCCGTGGCCACGCCTCTCACTTCGGCGATCACGGGTTTGGAACAGGTCACAATGCCTTGCATGACGCTGGCACACAGGGACATGACATGTGCAAAATAGGTTTTGCCACCGTCATCGCTTGCACGACCGGCTGTCATTTCTTTCAGATCATGCCCTGCACAAAACGCAGGGCCTGTGGCGGCCAGCACAATGACACGAACCGCTGGGTCAGCACTGGCTTGTTCGAACGCCACGCGTAATGTGGTCAACATCGCCTCGGACAAAGCATTGCGACGGCCCTGATCGTTCAAGGTCAGACGCAAAATACCATGCACGTCTAAATCGGCCAGCAGGATATCAGATGTTAACATGACGCTCATCCTTTTGGGATTTCAATGAATGTTGATTTCGACATTGTCAGCCAATGTATTGGCGATAAAACAGTAGCGATGCGCGCGGTCTTGCATCTGGGCCAAGTCCTCTGCGCTGACGGTAAAGCCGGTGTCAAACCGCACCACAGGGTTGAGGTCGATCCGCACCACGGACATCTGCCCTTTGGCGTTCTTGCCAAGATGTGCTTCGGCGTAATCGTGATAGCTTGCGACAGGCCAGTCTAGTTTTGCCGCCAGCGCCAAAAACGTCATCATGTGACAACTTGACAGCGCCGAGGCGAGGGCTTGTTCGGGGTTGGTATTTGCGGGATCGCCGCCCCAATCAGGGGCCGCGTCCACCGGAAGATCAAAGCGGCTGTTATATTGAACCGTGTGTTCGTTCGAATACACACCGGTGCGCAATACGGGACCCGCGCGGTGCCAATGCAACGTTATCGCAAGATGTGACATTTCGATGTTCTTTCTGACGATACCTTATGCCGCTGCGATCTGTTTTTTGGGGTCGTAGAATGGACGCTCGCAGATCGTTGCAATGGTAGGCCCGGAATGAGTGACGACTTCGACCACCGCCCCAATATTTGCGTGTTCCGCTGACACCATCGCCAAAGCGATGTTCTGCTTCAGACGTGGGGAATAAACGGCCGATGTAACCTTGCCGATCGTGTCGCCCCCAAGGTTGATTGCCCAAAACGTCGTATTGGGGCCGGCAAGGGGATCACCATCAATAATCAGGCCAATCTGTTTGCGGCTGACGCCTTCGTCCTTGATGCGCCGCAGAGCAGCTTTGCCGATGAAGTCAGCCTCCATGTCAAGATTGACCAGCCGATCAAAGCCCAGCTCGAACGGATTGGTCGTCATGTCAGCGTCAGCGTGATACGACAGCATTCCACCTTCGATCCGACGAATGGACGACGTGTGGCCGGGCTTAAGCCCGAATTCCATACCTGCGGCCATGATGGTTTCCCACAAAAGATCGCCCTTGGCGCCATCACGCAGGTAGATTTCATAACCCAACTCGCTCGACCAACCGGTCCGGGACACGACCAGTGGAATACCGTTCAATTCAACCTCGCGCAGCCAATAATAGCGCAGGTCCAGAATGTCTTCGCCGAACAAGGCTTTCATGATTTCACCCGACTTTGGGCCTTGCAGTTGAAGCGGCGAAACGTCTGGTTCGCGGATGGTAACGTTCAGCCCAGAGTGAATGGCAACCCCTTGTGCCCACAATAGGATGTCGCTGTCAGCGAGTGAAATCCAGAAATGGTTTTCCGCGAGGCGCAGCAGGATCGGGTCATTCAGGATGCCGCCGTCAGCGTTTGTGATCAGGATGTATTTACACTGGCCCACCGCCATCTTGGACAAGTCACGACAAGTCAGCATCTGGGTGAATTGCGCCGCATCCGGACCGGTGATTTCGACCTGACGCTCGACAGCGACATCACACAGAATTGCGTCGTTCACGAGGTTCCAAAAATTCTGCTCCGCGTCCCCGAAATCGCGGGGGATATACATGTGGTTATAGACCGAAAAGCCTTTGGCGCCCCAACGCAACGTTGCATCGAAATAGGGTGACTTGCGGATCTGTGTGCCGAAACCGAAATCGTCTGCTTGCATGTGGAACATTCTCCCTTTTTGTTCATGATCCCCCGACCACAAACGACCAAAATTCTGACGTGATCTTGTCTGAGACGCCCAATAAAAGTGGTCTGAAAACTTCAAATGCGCAGTCTGGGCAGGCCGTTTTTACATGCCAAACAGGTCCGATCGGACCGAAACGCCTATTTGCTGTTGCCAGCGGCCAGCTTTGCAATGTTCGGCATGCCGGACTTTACCTGCCGCGTGGCAAAATAGGTCATGTAGCGGTCAATGCCGAGATCTTCGGCCAGGAACTCTTCCATAAGACTTTGAAATGCCGACAGACTTGGGCTGATCACTTCCATGATATAATCGACCCCGCCACCCGTGGCGATGCAATCAATAATCTCATCGCGACTGGTTATGAACGCCTCAAAGCGATCAAAGTCGGCCTTCCTGTGGCGGCTGAGAGAAACAGTCACGATGACCTTTGCGAAATCAGCCAGCTGTCCCAGCGCAATGTCGGCATGATAGCCACGGATGTATCCCGCCGCCTTCAACCGACTTAGCCGCGCCAAGCAAGGCGTCGCCGAAAGGCTGCAAATCTCGGCCAACCGAGCCTTGCTCAATTGTCCGTGTTTTTGAAGCGCACCGAGAATGCGGATGTCTGCTGCATCAAGTGCAAGTCGTTTCATTTCAGGTGTCCATACGTTCTCGGCAAAGGGAAGATTGCGTTTCTTGCGCTATCGTAACCTTGACCATGTTGATAAAAGGCCCGTTTTACGACAAATATCAACGTTTTAACGCCCAACAGACAAGCGTCACTGGAAAATCATTATGATCCGCTGGATCCAGAGGTCAAAGGCGCGCACGGCAGCGCGCCACTAGATACTCTGCGAAGGGGCGATGGTATTATTGCGCGCTCATACTATCGTGATAACTTGTATCAAGAAACTCATCGATGATCACACTCATCAGTTCCGTCTTGGATCCAACCCCGATCTTGCGGAAAATCGAAGTCGACTGTGCCTTGATGGTCCCTTCTGCGGTATTCCGAGCGGCGGCAATGTCCGCGACGCTAAGACCGCGAATGATGAGCAAAGTGACATCACGTTCCGCCGCAGTCAGGCTCCATTCTTTGAATTTGTCGCGCAAGACTTCGTCGAAGTTTCCGCGCAGCATGTGGATCGTTTCCTTGCTCGATTCTGCCTCTCCTTGCAGAAGGCGCAAATACTGCCGGAGCGTGATCACCGCATATCCCAGCCCAAATACCGCAACGGTTTCAAAGATCAGGTGAACCAATTCTACCGATGCAAAAGACGCGCCCGCAAGGCGATGCGTTGCTACATCGGCAACCACATCAAACCCAAAGAACGCCATGCAGGACAGAAGAACTGCCATCCCCAGAAAAACCTCCCGCCGTCTTGCAGCCCGGCGGCCTGACATCGGCGATCTGGGCATTATGTCCAATTTTTTGGGCCTTTTCTGCTTTGTATGACTTTAGTTTATGTTGGCAAAGCAGGCCCAATGCAAGCCTACGTCCAATAGGAACGTATCCTAGCTTCGATCATCTTAGCCCCATCGCCAAGCCTGAGTTGACAGATAGCAGACGGTTCGGCGTGAACAATGAATCCAACATCCGACGTAAAGGGATCGAAAATGACGAAACTGAAAATGACCTCCGCCCTATTTTCATTCGCGATGATGGCAAGCCCAGCGATTGCACAAGACTTTGTGGATGCTAAGATTCAAGAATTGTTTGCCCAAGGCTATACACATTTCGAGGTGTCGCGCGGCTTTCTACGCACTGAAATTGAAGCCTATGGACCGAGTTTCAGCAAGCTGGAAGTTAGACTGTCCAACGCTGACGGTTCTGTTGTCAGCCAACGATCTGAAACTGAAAGCCAGGCCGAATATGAAGACAATATTCGCGAGATTGCTCGGCGAAACAGCAATGTCAGAGAAGATCGCGATGATAACGACGATAATAATCGTGATGATGACCGCGGCGACGACCAGAATGACGACCGCTATGATGGCCGCGATGACGATCGGAATGACGACGGGAATGATGATCATGACGATGACCGGAATGACGATTCTGATGATGACCGGAATGACGATCGTGACGATGACTGATTTCTAAACGGCCAGCGCTTTCCGGTAGCCAAAAACCTTACGGAAGGTGATCGTGGCGAACCCATCCGCGCGGTCATCGCTGCCTGAATCGCTTGCTTCGTGTTTGTCAGAGACCATCACATCAATGAAAAACGTTGGTCTCTGACAGAATACAAATTTCCAAATCACCCGTCACCTGCGATCCGTGCGTAACATGCACGGGCTTTTCACACATCAGGCCGATTGTGAAACGCAGGCGGCGGGTGCGATCATGGCCATCGCAACAGCCATGCTCGATCCAGATGTCTTGGCCCGTTCGATAATATCGGGCTGCTTCAGCTCAGTGGCCAAGACAATGCCGGCACCTGTGAAAATACCGGATGTCTCAGGTCCGAAACTTGTTATGTGGGGTAAAGCCGGATGGCGTGGCGTCACGGGGATTGCGGACCCAGACAGTGCGATGCGGGTGCAAACCCGCCCCGTTGATCGCCGGGACCGCCATATGCCGTGCGCGTTGCAACAACCGTGTGTCAGCGGCAGGCAAACTGGGGTGAAACCCGCCATTGCTTGCGACGGCATCATCCCAAGCGCGCTTGCGCGCAGCGAGAATGTCCGGGTCATTCAATGGCGTGCAGTTGATCTGATTAATATTGAGATCAACCAGAATTTCATCGCCATTCTCGACAAAAGCAATCGGTCCGCCGAGCGCGGCTTCAGGCCCCACATGGCCGATCACCAGACCAATCGAACCGCCAGAAAACCGTGCATCCGTCATCAGTGCGACAACAATACCGCGCTCGCGGCACAATGTTGTAATGCGTGCAGTCGGATCCAGCATTTCAGGCATCCCCGGTGCGCCGCTTGGGCCTTCATATCGGACAATGATCATGTCGTTGTCCTGCAACACCTCGGGGGTCTGGTCCAACAGATCCAACAGGGATTGCTGACCGTCAAACACACGAGCCTTGCCGCGGAACAGGTTGTTTTCCAGTCCACCTTCGACGCCAGCCAGCTTCAGGATAGCTGAAAAGTCAGGTGACAGGTTACCGCCAAGCATCCGTAGACCACCTGTCGGCTTGAAAGGTGCTTTTACGGAATAAATGACATCGCCATCGGCCTGTTTTGCGCCAAGACGGGCGACCTGTTCAGCCAATGTTTCGCCTGTACAGGTCATTGTTTCGCCGTTCAGCAGACCCGCTTCTAGCAATTCGCGCACGATAACCTGCACACCGCCGACCTGATCAATATCGACCATGGAATATTTGCCATAAGGCCGTGCATTGGTCAGGACCGGAACAACATGTTGCGACAGGTGATTAAACTCCTCCGGCGTCATGATGTCTTTCCAAAATTCGGCAAAGCCTGCGGCGCGGGCAATCTCTGGCGCGTGCAACAGCGCGTTCGTTGACCCGCCGATCGCCATCGCGACAATCGTTGCATTGCGCAAGGAATCTCGTCCAACGATATCGCGGGGCCTCAGATCCGTTTCGATCATCTTGGCAAGCAATGTGACCAGTTCATCAGGGAACTCTGTCAACCGGCGTGCATCATCGGACGGTGGTGCCACCATGTGCAAAGGCTGCATCCCAAGCACACCAATAAACGTTTGCATGGTGTTGTATGTGAACATACCGCCACAGCTGCCAAACCCGGGGCACGCATGACAGGCGATGTGATGGCGATATTCAGGGTCTGGATGCCCTGCTGCCTGGAAAGCGGTAACGATATCCAGCTTTTCACCGGTTTTGGGATCAACACCGGGATGAATTGGACCATCAGACATGATGATCGACGGCAGGTTATGTTCAAGCATCGCTGCAAGCGTGCCGACAGGTGGTTTATCGCATGCAACAACCGCAATGGTGCCTGCCAGTCCGGTCGCGCTGAAATGTTCGCACAAAGCGTCTTGGGTGACTTCACGTCCGATCAGCGAGTAGCGCATTTCCGGTGTGCCATTGCGCATGCCATCTGATGTCGCGATGGTGAATTCTGGCTGAACCAACCTGAACCGGAGCTGATCTGGCCCCGTTCCGATCCGTGACCGAAAGGCTTCGTGGATCGCCTCGACCTTGGCCGCAACCCCCAGATAGCATTGGCTATCGCCTTTGGTCCCAACGACGCCTACCGAAGGCTCATGAATAAGAGCTGGATCAGTGCCGATCTCTTTGGCAAGGCCAAGTGTTTGGGTGGATCGCCCGGGGTGACGATCAATCAGAACTGCGTTTGGGTTGGTCAATGCGGCCTCTTTCCAGTTTTTTATGCTGAGGGATTCAACCGTCAGCGCACAATAAGTGAATCAAAGTATAATTTATTTAAACGTAAAGCTTGAAACTGACCACCACCATCAAGTTCTGCTGCGGCATGATGCCCGCTGGCTTTGCACGACGGTCGGCATTGATGCTGCTGCTTGCCCATTGAATGCTCCGAACCTGAGATTGCCAAAGGCGTGTCGAACGGCGACCAATACCCCTGTGCTGCCAAAGTCTTTTCACTCGCTTGACCTTTGCGATGCAAAGCCGCCGATCCAGCGGCCTTGGGAAACATGCCGCATGTTCCGTTGCGCATCGGCTTCATCCTGAAATCACCAGCTCTGCCAATGCAATCCAAAGTGGGATCAACAGGATCGCGGTGGGTGTGCCCAATGCGGTCGATGTGCCGACATAAGCAGAGGAATTTGCTTCTGGTAGGGCTGCACGCAGTGTTGGTGGCCCCGATATATCAGAGCTTGATGACGCCATGACAGCAAGAAGCACAACACCACCTGCAGAAAACCCTGTTAGATGATGAGCGGCCATCCCGACCCCAAAACCGATGAACCCATGGATCAAAGGTGCGGTCAGACCGTAAAAAACATAAACATGGGCAACCTTGCGCAACGCGGACAGGCGGCTCCATGCCTCCATTCCCATGATCATCATCAGGATCGACAACAGCCCCCGGAACAGGGGTTCGTAGAAACTGTGATAGACCACATCAGGCCGCGCCAGAAACCCGATGGCCAGCCCCGCAAGCATTGCCGAAATCGCAGGGCTGCGGCAGGTATCCACAAGGATGTGACGTACCAGCGACCCCTGCTCTACGGCCACCCCGCCTTGGCCCGCGTGCAGCGCCAATGCGCCACCGCCCTGCACCGCCAGACCGCTGTTGCGCGCTGCTGCCAGACGCGCCAGCAGGATCGCCGTCACCAGTGCCGCTATGTCCATGAACGGGTAAAGCGCGCCGATATACGCCTCATATTCCTGGCCGCTGTCATCCAGCATCACCATGCCCGCCGCAAGCGTCGATGCCGATACCGCCCCGAACAACCCCGCCGTTGCAAGACCGTCAACCTGCGACACCCCACGCAACCGCGCCAGTGTCAAACCGCCCAGCCAGACGATCAGCACCCCGACAACGACCGCCCCCAAAGCAGGTACGATCAGCGTCATCGGTTCGGCCTCGCGGATCGCGATCCCCGCGCCCAGCCCAACCTTCAACAAAAGCAGGATCACGATGAACTGATAGACCGGCGCGGGTATTTCAAACTTGCTGCCAAGCGCTGCCAGCACCATCCCTGCGATCAGAAAGGACAGGGTCGGTTTTTGTAATTGTTCCAGAAAGCTGCTGATGATCGTCCAGATAACATCCATGGCGGAATCTCCTTTGTGGCGCTTGGGGCAGAGCTAAAGCCAGAGGATTTGAAATAAAAATATATCTTTGCTATGTATTCATTCTATAATACAGAATGATTAACCGCCTGAACTATCACCACCTGCGCTATTTTCACGAGGTCGCCCGCGAAGGTCACCTCGGGCAGGCTGCCGACCGTCTGAATATCGCGCAATCCGCGCTTTCGGTGCAGATCAAGCAACTTGAGGAACGGCTGGGCTTTGACCTGTTCGACCGGGTCGGCCGCAAACTGGTGCTGACAGAGGCCGGGCGCATCGCACTTGACCATGCCGAACGGATTTTCTCGACCGGCGATGAATTGCTGGCCGCCCTCGCGCAAAGTGGCCCCAGTGATCCACCGTTGCGGATCGGTGCGCTCTCGACCTTGTCGCGCAATTTCCAGCTGCAATTCCTTGCCCCTTTGCTAAAGCCAGGTGCCTGCGCATTTTCGCTCAAATCGGGCAGCTTGCGGCCTTTGCTGGCCGATTTGGAAAACCTTGCGCTTGATGTCGTACTGACAACGCAGGTTCCGCCCACGGGCGAAGGTCTGGTGCTGGCCGCGCAAAAGATTGCTGAACAACCTGTTCGCCTGCATGGTCGGCCAGATCACCTGCACCATGCCAGCCTTGCCGATCTTCTGGCCCAAGAACCGCTAATCCTGCCGACAGAGGATGTGATCCGCACAGGATTTGAAAATCTGGTCACAGCCCTTGGTGTGCAGCCGCGCATCGTTGCCCATGTCGATGATATGGCGATGGTGCGGCTGCTGGCCCGCGCAGGTTTGGGTCTTGCTATCGCCCCCACCGTGGTCGTGGCTGATGAGCTGGCCAGCGGGATGTTGGCCACCGCCCCATTTGATCTTGGCATAACAGAGCCATTTTTCGCCGTCACATTGCCGCGCAAGTTTCCGCACCCCGCGCTGGCCGGACTGTTGCGTGGCCTGGCTGGCGTGGCCTAGGCGTGATGGCTGGCACCGCTGTCAGCGACGCGTGATGCTGACGTGCCAGCTGGTCGTGACGACACTCATCCGCGTTTCGCGAATGCCATCACCAATCGCACTTCCGACTGGACGCATGTGAAACGACATCCTAAGCGTAATGCATGACCGACACTTCCTTATCAACGCCATCCACGGACCGCATCCTTGCCGGTGTCGCCCTCATGTTGGGGTTTTGCGTGACGGCGCCATTATTGGATGTCGCGGCAAAGCTGGCAGCAGATAGCGTCCCGGTCGGACAAATCACCGCTGCGCGCTTTATCGGGCAATGCGCGCTGATGGCGCCGTTTGTCTGGATCATGGGGCTATCGTTGCGGGTTGCACACGGCCTATGGCTCGCGCTGGTATTTCGCGCGGTGCTTTTGCTGGTCTCGACCTTTTGTTTCATCGCTGCCATCAGCGTGATGCCGCTGGCAGATGCGCTGGCGATCGTGTTCGTGGCACCTTTCATCGTACTGCTGGTTGGGAAATATTATTTTGGCGAAGACGTCGGGCCGCGCCGTGTCTGGGCCGCATTGGTCGGATTTATCGGCGTCTTGCTGGTCATTCAGCCAAGCTTTGCGGCATTTGGTGCGGTGGCCTTGTTTCCCCTCGGCACGGCCGTGGGATTTGCGTTCTATATCCTTGTGACGCGCGGACTGTCACGCCGGATGCATCCTGTGACGTTGCAATTCCACACTGGCCTGATCGCCAGCCTGATGTGCCTGCCGGTGATGGTGCTGGCCCAAGGAACAGGATCGTCACTGCTTGATCCGGTCTGGCCCGAAGGGATTGCATGGCTTTGGCTATTCGGGGTCGGGTTCTTTGCGACGATCAGCCATATCATGATGACCTATGCGCTGTCATTGGCACCGTCGGCCACGCTCGCCCCTTTACAATATCTGGAACTGCCGGTCGCCACTTTGCTGGGCTATCTGGTGTTCAGCGATTTCCCCAATGCTCTGACGCTGACCGGCATCACGATCATCATCGGCGCGGGCCTCTATATGATCCATCGTGAAAGGGTCACCGCCAGCCAATTGGTAAGCGCCCGCGCAGCACCACCAATCTGACAAGGCACTGGTCTGTTTGGGGCAAGGCAGGTTGTGGCGATGGGTGATGGGCGCTGTGCATGCTGAACAGCCCCATCAACAGGCAGGCGCCAATCCGTTGACCCTGCTGAAATATCACGACCTACGCGCCGGTCAAACGGAACTGGTCTGGTGATGGTGTTGCAAGTAGTCCAACATCGTTTCTGCCGACGACACTGACATCGGCACGCCGGGTGGATTGTCACGCAGCCCCGGCTCGGCGAATAGTTTTTTGATGTCACCATTTTCGACCAGCATAGAATAGCGCCAGCTGCGCATGCCCATGCCTTGCGCAGACCGATCCACCAGCATGCCCATCTTGCGTGTGAACTCTCCATTGCCATCGGGCAGCATGAACACGCGCTGGATATTCTGCGATTTGGCCCATTGGAACATGACGAAAGCATCGTTGACGGCCATGCAGACGACGCTGTCCACGCCTTGTGCCACGAATGCATCATAGAGCCGTTCATACCCTGGCAGGTGGCTTTCCGAACAGGCTGGCGTAAAGGCACCGGGCAAGGCAAAGACCACAACACGTTTTCCTGCGAACACATCGCTGGTCGAAAGCTGTTTCCATTCAAACGGATTGTCGCCCGCAAGATCGGGGTTGCGCACACGCGTATGAAGTACGGCATCTGGCACTGATTGTGGGGTCATTTTGTATTGCTCCGCATCACGTCATTTGCGCTGATTGATACCGTTGTTAAACAAATAGACAACCCCGCCGCTGCGCCATCTTCGGCCAAGACCAGGTTTGGCCCTGCGCGGTTCGGCCAGCTTTTTTTATCGCGCAAGACGCGACCAAGAAGATGGCCCTTGGCGACTGGACGGATCGTGTGCCTCAGGATCACAGCGTCAAAACAGAGCTTCCGGTTGTTGTGCGCGCCTCCATCTCGCGATGCGCCTGCGCGACGTTTTCAAATGCGAAATCTTGCCCGATGTGGATTTTGACTTTGCCGCTCTCGACCATGTCGAACAGATGCGATGCCATCGACTGACATTTCTCACGTTCCGCGATATGCACGAAAATCGTCGGCCGGGTCAGTTGCAGACAGCCCTTGGCCCCCAGAATACCCAGGTCGAACGGCGGCACCTTGCCCGAGGCATTGCCATAGCTGATCATCATGCCAACCGGCCGCAGACAATCCAACGATCCCTCAAAGGTCGACTTGCCGATTGAATCCATGACAGCGTCAACGCCGCGCCCGTCGGTGATGTCGCGCACACGGGCAACGAAATCCTCTGTCTCGTAATTGATGACCTCTGATGCGCCATATTCGCGGGCCAGTGCGCATTTTTCATCGCTGCCAGCGGTGCCGATCAGCCTGATCCCAAGCGCGCGCGCCCATTGGCAGGCGATCAGGCCAACACCCCCTGCCGCAGCGTGAAACAGGACAGTATCGCCCGCCTTCAGCGGCACGGTGCGGTGGAACAAATATTCAACCGTCAGCCCTTGTAACATCATCGCCGCGCCGGTGCGAAAATCGATACTGTCGGGCAAACGGCACACTTGTGCGGCTTTCATCACCCGCACATCGCAATAGGCACCCGGCGGGGCCGCTGCATAGGCCACGCGATCGCCCGTTGCCAGATGCGTGACGTCAGCGCCAACAGCCTCGACCACGCCGGCCCCTTCCATCCCAAGGGCGTGCGGCAGCGCAAGTGGATACACACCGGATCGCTGGTAGATATCGATAAAGTTCAAACCGCAGGCATGATGCCTGATGCGCACCTCGCCTGGTCCCGGATCGCCCACCGGACGTTCGACGATCTTCATCACCTCGGGGCCGCCGGGTGCATCAAAGATGACGGTTCTTGTGGTATTCATAACGCAGCCTCTTTGAATTTGGTTTCATATTGTTTGCGCAGCGCAGCCTTCTGGACCTTGCCCATGTTGTTGCGCGGAAGTTCAGCCACGACGATATAGGCTTTGGGTTGCTTGTATCGCGCCAATTTATTTTGCAGCGCGTTTTCGATCTCAGCAATGTCAGGTGCCTGACCGGTGGCAACGAGCACCGCAACAACCGCTTCGCCGAAATCCGCATGCGGCAGGCCGATCACGGCGCTTTCCAGCACTTGGGGCATGTCATCCAGCACCAGCTCGACTTCTTTGGGATAGATGTTATAGCCGCCCGAAATGATCAGGTCCTTGGCGCGCCCGACGATGTTGACATAGCCCTTGTCGTCGATCAGCCCAAGATCGCCTGTCATGAAGAACCCGTCAGACCGGAATTCGGCGGCGGTTTTCTCGGGCATCTGCCAATACCCCTGAAAGACATTGGGGCCGCGGACTTCGATCATGCCAGTCTCGCCCTGCGGCAAGGCTGCGCCCGTTTCGGGATCGGCAATGCGCAATTCCACCCCCGCAAGGGGCAGGCCCACGGTCCCTGCCCGCCGTTCGCCATCATAGGGGTTCGAGGTCAGCATGTTCGTTTCGGTCATGCCATACCGTTCAAGAATACGGTGGCCCGTCCGCTTTTCGAATTGCACGTGGGTTTCTGCCAAAAGCGGGGCAGAGCCAGAGATGAACAGCCGCATATGCCCGGTCAGACTGGCCGTGAAACGCGGATCATCCAACAGCCGCGTATAGAATGTCGGCACGCCCATCATTGTCGTGGCCTGCGGCATCAGCCGGATCATGTCATCCATATTCAGGCCGGGCAGAAAGATCATCGCCCCCCCCGACATCAGCGACACATTGGTGGCCACGAACAATCCATGGGTATGAAAGATCGGCAAGGCATGCAGCAGCACATCCTTGTCGGTAAACTGCCATTCACGGGTCAGCACCTGTGCATTCGACAAAAGATTGCCATGGGTCAGCATCGCGCCCTTGGATCGCCCCGTGGTGCCAGAGGTATATAAAAACGCCGCCAGATCATCGACACCGCGTGCAACAGGTGTGAAATCGGCACTTTGCGCCGCGACCAGATCGGCAAAGCTGCCGGACCCATCAACGTTCAGAACCATCAGTTGTGCATCATGGGCCTGCGCCACAGGTGTCAACGCCCCGGCACGGCGGCCATCGGCCACCAACATCTTGGGCATCGCATTGCCGACGAAATAGTCGATCTCGGCCGGTGGATACGCCGTGTTCAAGGGCAGAAAAACCACCCCCGCCGCGACCGCCCCGCCATAGATCGCCAGCGCCATAGGCGATTTTTCGATCTGGACAGCAATACGGTCTCCGGGCTGCAATCCGCAGGCCACCAATGCATTGGCAACGCGGTGGACCATATACAAGAATTCACCGCCGCTGATCTGTGCGCCATCAGGCAAGATCAAGAAGGGGCGCGAGCGCCCGGCCTGTGAGGCAAAGAATACGTCATATAGCAGGTTGCTCATCGGTCTTTTCGTCCTTTTACTTCTGGTCCTTTGCCGCGACGGCCAGCGCTTTCACACCGCGTGCCGCTGCGATGGTGTTCTTGCTCGCGAATGCCTCGTGGTTTCGTTCGACATTTGCGGGATCGTAAAGGTAATTCACCATGGCACCGCAGGATTGGTTTTGACCCTTGCTGGACAGATCGGCAGCGGCATGGATTTCATGCAATTCCGCCCCGTTGCCCAGATGAAACCGCGCCACAGGATCAAGCGGCTGTCCATCGGCGGCCTTTGCTTGCAACAAATAGCGCGCCGCGACACGCCGCAGCGCCTCGGCATCGGAGGCTACGTCTGGCAAAAGCTGCACGCTATCATGTTGGGTATCCATCCAGCGGCACAGGCCGGGGATCGGTGACAGGGTGACAAAGGTTTTCAGGCCCGGTTCTTCGCGGCCCAGCACATCCACCACCTGTTTGATCAGTGAATTGCCAAATGAAATCCCCCGCAGCCCCGCCTGACAATTTGAAATCGAATAGAACACGGCTGTATTGACGTCGGACGGGGTCAAGGCGTCGCGGTCTTCGGCCAGCAAGGGGCCGATGGCGCCCGGTATCCCTTGGGTCAGCGCCACTTCGACAAAGATCAGCGGATCATCCGGCATGGACGGATGGAAAAAGGCAAAACAGCGCCGGTCCGGTGGCTCCAGCCTGCGGCGCAGATCGTCCCAGCTGTGGATCTCGTGGACAGCTTCATAGGCGATGATCTTTTCAAGGATATTCGCCGGGCTTTCCCAGCCGATCCTGCGCAGCACGAGAAAACCACGGTTGAACCATGACGCAAACAGGTGCTGGAAATCCAGATCGACACGCGCCAGATCCGGCTGTGCCTTGATCGCCTCCATCAGATCGACCCGCATTGCCACCAGATCGGCTGTGCCGCGTGGTGCCTGGTTGAGCCTGCGCAACAACTCCTGGCGCGGCGGCTCGGCCACATCCAGCAAGGCGGCCATGGTACCGGCGTCGCCCTTGTCGGCATAGGCTTGGGCCGCGGCGATCACGGCAGCAGGGTCAAGATCCATATCATCCGCCAGAAACCGGAAGAATGCAGCCTTTTCCTCCATGCTGGCCTGACGATAGCGCATCAGCACCTCGACCGCGCATTTCATCCCCGATACTTCACCCTGCCCCGACAGCAGCGCCCAACACAATGTGGTCAGTGGTTTGCCACTGGCCGTCACATCAGCCGCCGCTCGCCGTTCGAACAGGGTGCCCAGCAGATCCCCCAATGCCCAGCTGCCAAGACCCCAGGAGCGTGCCATCAGACCGGCCCCATCACCAGGTCAGGCAGCCAGGTCACAATTCCCGGGAAAAAGCACAAGATCACAATCGCCAACACCATGCACCCGACATAGGGCAGCGATCCCATCAGGATTTTCTTCAATGGAATATCCGGCGCAATCGAATTGATGACATAAAGGTTCAGACCCACCGGCGGTGATATCAGCCCGATCTCCATGTTGATGGTCAAGATCACGGCGAACCAATAAGGATCGAAATCAGCGGCAAGGATGATCGGCAGCAAAATGGGTGCCGCCATCAAGATCACGGCAACCGGCGGCAAAAAGAAACCGGCAACCAACAAGAACAGGTTCACGATCCCCATCAAAACCCAACGGTTTACATCCAGATCGGAAATCCATGCTGCGATAGACTGGGTGATATAAAGCGATGACAACATATAGCTGAACACACCCGCGGCCCCGATGATGAACAGGATCATCACGGATTCCCGCGTGCTGTCGCTCAGGATGGTCCACAGCTTCTTGGGCGACCACAGCTTGTAGATGACCATCGCAATCACCAGACAAAGCAGCGCGCCAACCGCCGCCGTTTCAGATGGTGTCGAGATCCCACCATACATCGCATAAAGCACGCCGATAATGATGATGATAAACGGAATGACGCGCGGTAGGATCTCCAGCTTTTGCTTGAGCGTATAGCTGCGCTGCGCCAGCACCTCGGGAGAGCCAAAGCGCCATGTGTGGAAAATTGACCACGCCATGAACAGCGCGACCAGCATCAGCCCCGGCACCACACCGGCAAGAAAAAGTCGCCCGATGGATGTTTCAGTTGCGATGCCATAGACGATCATCGTCACGGATGGCGGGATTAAGATACCCAGCGTTCCGCCTGCCGCGATTGACCCGGCCGCCACCTCGTCGGGGTAGCCGCGCTTGCGCATCTCGGGGATGCCCATTTTTCCGATCGCCGCGCAGGTCGCGGGGCTGGACCCGGACATCGCCGAGAACAACGCACAAGCACCCAGGTTCGACATCACCAACCCGCCCGGCACGCGCGTCAGCCAGCGTTCAAGCGCCTCGTAAAGATCGGCACCCGCACGGGTCGACGAAATTGCAGCGCCCATGATGATGAACATCGGAATAGACAAAAGCGCAAAGGAGTTCAGCTTGCCGAAAAATATCTCGGGCATCAATTCCAGCGATCGCATCCCGTCAAAGACAAGCAGGAACCCCGCCGACACGATCAACAGCCCCGAGGCGACAGACACGCCCGAGAACAACACGACAATCGTCATGACAGCGACCAAAAGGCCTAGCGACAGCGGGTCCATTAATTGTCCTCCAGACCAAAGGGGCGATCAACACCCAGCACAAGTGCTGCGAAATCCGCCAGCAATTGCAAAAGATAAATGCCAAAGCCCAGCGGCAGCGCGAGATAGGGTATCCAAAGCGGCGGTGCCCAGACAGTTTCAGACCGCCACCCGCGTTCCCAGGCAAAATGCCAGTTTTCTATCGAGAAAAACAAAATGACACCGACCACGGACATGGTCATCAACAAGACGAAACCCGCCAGATATTTGCGCGCCCGGCCCTTGACCAAGATCGGTATCAGGTCAACGTTGACGTGTCCGCGCAGGCTCTGGACATAGGGCAGCCCCAAAAGGGTAGCACCGACCATCAGATAGATCACAGCTTCGGTCTGCCAGATCGTGGAGCTTTCCAACACGAAACGTATAAAGATCATCTGACAGGTGATCAGGACAGAGGCGAGGATCATCAGCGCCGAAATCCAGCCGCAGACCGTCGATAATTTGTGGATCAGGCGCAAAATTGTATAGTCACCCGTGTTAATGGCACGGGTATTGGGCATGGTTGCCATGGCACAGGCTCCGGTGCTTGGGGTTTGAAGGGTGTGGGTAGGCCGACCGGCATTGCGGTTGGCCCACCCGTTAGCCTTGGGGTTGCGAGATCACTCGACCGCCAGCGCCATATCAAGCAGCGCCTGCCCGTTTGGCACATTGTCGACGAAGGACTTGTAAGAACTGGTTTTAGCCAGTTCCAGCCAGGCGTTGAAATCATCCTGTGTCATTTGCGCAATCTCGACACCGGCAGCTTCGAATACGGCGACGGATGCCGCATCTTCGGCCTTGGCTTCGGCAAGATAGAATGCCTCGGCCCGCGCCGCCGCTTCTGTCAGCGCTGCTTTTTGCGCGTCATTCAACCCGTCAAAGGTCGACTTGTTCATCAGGACAGGCTGGTACATGAACCACAACGCGACATCGCCGGCGGGGGTATAACAGCTGACCTGCTCTTGCAGACGGAACGATGCAAAAGACGAAGACGACGTATTCACAGCCTGCAGAACGCCTGTCTGCATCGCATTGTAAATCTCGGACGATGCCATCGACGAAATCGACGCGCCCGCGGCAGCCAGCATCTCCTCGAATGACTTGCCCGCAGCGCGGGTGCTGAGCCCGTTGACATGTTCGGGGCGGGTAATGCATGCGCCGGTACTGGCAAAGCCACCAGCAAGATAGCCATGCACCAGAACCATGATGTCATCTTCGGCAAGCAGGTTTTCAATCTCTGCCATAAAGGGGCTTTCGTTCAGCCGCGCCGCATGGTCGTGATTTTTTACCATGCCCGGCATCAGGGTCAGGTTGTATTCGCCACGCTGGCCGCCGGAATATGACAGCGGATAAACGATCATATCCACCTGACCGCGCGAAAGAGGGTTGTACTGCTCGCGCGCTTTCAACAACGATTCGGACGGAAAAATCCTGATGTCCAGATCAACGCCGGCAGCGGCGACATCGGTCGCAATCATTTCAGCTACTTTGTGGCGTACATCGCCAACGGACCATTGATGCGACAGGCGTAGTTCCACGGCGCTAGCTGCAGAAATGCCCATCCCGAAAACGGCGATTGCCGCAGCAGCGGCATACGTTCGAATTGTCATTATATCCTCCCAGATAACTGCGCTGCGGGCTTTTTAACCGCAACAGCCACAATGCTGCGCGGCTATGCATTCAATGTCAAACGTTTTGCATACAAAAACTCATTGCCCAGACTCTGATCTAAGGATACCTATGGCGGCATGAACACCCGATTGGCCGACCACGTCCGCGAAGCGCTGGAACAGATGATCGTGACAGGCGATTTCGCCGATGGCGAACGCCTTGATGAAATACGTCTGGCAGAACGATTTAACGTGTCGCGCACCCCGCTGCGCGAAGCGTTCCAGGCGCTGGCCGCGTCAGGGCTGGTGCAATTATTACCGCGCCGCGGCGCTTTTGTGCGCCACCCTGCCTTTCACGAAATCATCGAGATGTTCGAAGTGATGGCAGAATTGGAAGCCGTCTGTGGACGCCTCGCCGCGCGCCGCGTCACGCCACAGACGCTCGAACAGATCAAGGCCACCGTGATCGCCTGTGAATGCGCCGCCCATGCAGGTGACAGCGACGGATACTACCGCGAGAATGAACATTTTCATCAGTTGGTTTACATCGCCTCGGGCAACGATTTCCTGGCGAACGAAGCGCAGCGTCTGCACAAGCGCCTGCAACCCTTCCGGCGGATGCAATTGCGGGTGCGCGGCCGCATGATACAGTCGCTTTCCGAACACCGCCTGATTTTGACAGCATTGGAAACCGGCGACAGCACAACCGCAGAAGCAGGGCTTCGCGAACATGTCGCCGTGCAGGGCAGCAAGTTCAATGACCTGATGGCAAGCTATAAACAATCAAACTTGCGCGCGCATTCTCAGCTTGTCAGCATGCGAGAGTAGTTGCCCGATCATTCCCGCCATCTGCGCAAAAACTGACTGACCGACGGCTCGTCCGTCGTGAATGATGTCTTGTCCAGCCTGATCATTGACTTACTGCTAAAGAATGTACCCCGCCGGCCGTTTCTAGCTGAACAACCAAGTCGTTCAGTTTTGTTCGCGCGTGAGGTCCAACATGCTACCCGTACAACTGCGACTGCTGCAGATACTTGAAAAGACCAAAGACGGCGATCGCCTTAGCAGGCAATGTGACATGCTGATCGTGACAATGGTCATTTTGAATATCTCGGCTGTGATCCTCGAAAGCTTTTCGGCGCTGTATGAGGCGTACAGCGCCTGGTTTCATGGATTTGAAATATTCAGCATTGCGTTCTTCAGTATTGAATATCTACTCCGCCTTTGGGCCAACGGGGCGCGGTATCCTGACAGCCCCTCGCGCGGGCGGCGCAAATATGCATTCAGCTTTTATGGGCTGGTTGATCTGCTCGCGATCCTGCCGTTTTATCTGCAACTATTGATGCCCGGGCTAGACCTGCGCATCTTGCGGGTCCTGCGTCTTTTGCGGCTCTTGAAACTATCGCATTATTCCTCTGCGGTAGAGGATCTGATGCAGGCCATCTATGACGAACGACGCGCCTTCGGGGCGGTCGGATACATTCTGGCCATCGTCATCATCGCGAGCTCGGCGCTCATGTATTATGCTGAAGGGGATGCACAGCCTGACAAGCTGTCATCCATTCCTGCCGCGATGTACTGGTCCGTGATTTCATTGACCACCGTCGGCTATGGCGATGTGTCGCCTGTAACCGCTGCGGGCAAGGTCATTTCGATGCTGACCGCATTCATGGGTGTCGCCACCGTCGCGCTTTTTACCGGGATTATGGCAAGCTCGTTCAACAAGCAGCTGGTGCGCAGGAAAGTCATCTTTGAACAAGAACTGCGCAAAGCTTTTGCAGATGGCGTGGTTACGGAACACGAAGAAGTGCTGCTGCAAGCGCTCAAAACGCGGTTTGATTTGACGGATGAACTCACCTCATCCCTGCGAGAACGGATCAAATCCGAAACAGACCGCACAAAGGCCAACATCGACTGAGCCGGGTTTGGGCAGGTCTTAGACACCGAATTGCAGACCGATAAAACCCGACAGCACATCTTGGCCCGTGATGTTGCCATCATTCCGGCTGTACATCATGCCAAGGCTCAGATCGCCAGACCTGAACACAGGGACGCGGTATTCAAAGCCAAGGTCGCGTTGACGCGCAGACGGCGCAAGACCGATGTCATAGCTCGCAAAGCCAATCTCGTTGCCCGACATCTGGACCGGCAGATCCAGCCTTGCCGAACCGTGGGTGATCGCGATCGGCTGACGAACGAAAACAGACAGCACGTCGCCCTTGGCACCGACATCGGCCCGCGCGACCGACATGCCAACGCGGTCATAGACAAGCGTGCTGATAGCGCCCAAGACCCCAGCCCCTTGCCCCGCAGCCACCCCGATTTCGGCACTAAGCCGCAGCGCGGTATCCACCGCAAGCGGGGTAGCGACATCCAGATGCAGCGCATGTGTGACAGATCTGATGTTGCCCACGCCAGGCGGCGCGCCGATGCCCAGGATCGACCCGTCGGCCTGCATTGTCATGACACCGACCTGGGCCTGCGCCTGCCCCAAATCAAAGCTCTGATGCAGCGCAACCCCAGCCATCGCGTCCCCGATCAGGACCGCGGCGCCAAAATCGCCACCGGGTGCTGTTAACGCCACGGCGTCGCCTCCCAACAGATCGACGCCGCTTGCGTCTTGCCAGCCGGTCCCGTCGCCCGCCCATGTGTCCCCGCCCCGGATCGCCGCGTGCCTTGCAAGGCGGCCCGCACCCATGTCGCTGCGCAATCCCGCCATCAATGCCGACGCGGCAGGGTCTGAACGGATCGCAGCCGCCGCAAGAACCGAGCCAGCAACCATGAAGCTGCCATGCATCTGGTCTGTCGTCAGGATGTTCACAGCCGCCAGCGATTGCGCCAGACTGTCGCCGACAGCAGAACCCGCCATGATCGCAGCACTGCCGAGATCGACGCTGCCGCCATCCACCAGCGGCACCACCGCCTGCCCGATCGGCAACAAGGCCGCCCTAAGGTCAAGAAACCCATGCCCGAATTCCGCGTTATATCCATGCGTGATACCGGGCGCAAAAGTGACCACGCCATCATGGGCAAAGAACCCGTTGTCAGCGGTGACCAGCAGCCGGTCGCGCAATTGCGCGGCGGTCAGGTCGGGGAACGCCTCGGCCAACAGCGCGATAGATCCGGCGACCTGTGGCGCGGCAAAGGACGCACCCACACCGATGGCATAGCCGCTATCGTGCCATTGCGTGGCAACCTTGATCTGGCCGTTCGCCGCCATGCAGAACCGCGCTGTTTCAAGACAGGCCGTCGAGATGCGCACAGCACTGGTAACGCCATCGTCGTTGAAGCTGGGGATTGCATTGATGACACTGATCCAGCTGCTTTCAAGATCAGCCGCGCCCAGCGGAAGGGCCGCCATCAGGCTTGCGCTATCAGCATGGTAATCGTTTTGCAGCGCAAAGACGATGACACCGTCAGCCGCAAATGTCCGCAGGCCGCTGATATAGGTTTGCGTGTTGCGCACGAATGCTCTGACATCGGTGTTCTGGACGGTTGCGTCTCTGATGCCCCATGAATTATTCGAGGCAATCGCACCGATACTGGCTGCATCACGCATATGGTTGCCAAGCGCGTGCCAGTTCAGGGCGGCGTTGTAATTCAGATGCCCCTGGTGCAGATCCGCCCCCGGCGCGAACCCAATCATGCCACCGTTCTGCCCGTTGCCCACCAGGACAGAGGCGACCGCAGTACCATGGAATTCACCCCCAGTCGGGGGCTGGCCGGAACTATAGATCGTCTTTGCTTTAAATTGATCATGCGACAACCGCACGCCGCTGTCGATCAGCGACACAATCTGCCCTGCTCCGGTCAGCCCAGTGGACAGCGCATAGTCAAGCCGCGCCGCAGCAAGCGGGGTCGCTGTGACCAGTGCACCGAACCCACCATAGACAGGGTGATCCCTGACGCTGAGGTTGAAACGGAACGTATTCGCAACGTAGCCCGGCAGCGCACGGATGGCGCCCAGCGCGGCTTGATCGAACTCTGTCACGAAATAGCGGTTCCACGGAAACGGATCCCCGCCCACCGTCGGGCCGATATCATCGAACGGGCGACTGACAGGCGGGGTGATCGTGACCCCCAGATGATTGTCGGCTGACCTGTCTTCTGGATTGCAGGCCGCAAAGACCAGCAGCGACACAAAGCAAAGCGCCTTTTTCATGTTCCTGAACCCCCGTTCCACCACGCGAAGATCAAAGGGCCAGAATGTTAAGTTTCGCCTTCGCGCGTTTAACTTTTCGTTTAAAATTGTTAATTAATAATGGCTTAAGATTTCATCAGGGCGAGCCTTGCCTTGATGGATAACGCAGACGATGCCCCGCCAGCCCGCGAATGACGCATGCATCCAAAGCCCGCAGGCCAGCCAAGGCGCATGTGAATTGGGTGTTAAAAACAGTTGCGAACGCTTCTCATTTGCATATAAATGATCGTAACAAGGGACGAATCAAAGGCAACCCAATGTCCACCCAAAGCGTGAAAGCACGGATTTGCGGCGCTGCTGCTGCAATGGCGATCATGACGCCGGCCTTTGCGCAGGACGCACCGCTGAACGTCCTGACCACCGTGACCATGATCGCGGATGTCGCGGCGAATGTGGCGGGCGATTGTGCCACGGTCACATCGCTATTGGGTGCCGGCAGTGACCCACATCTGTACCGCCCGACGGCGGCGGATGTGCAAAAGCTGTCTGGTGCCGACCTGATCCTTTATGTCGATCCCGCGCTCGAAGCGCGGCTGGCCGAGGTCTTGGCAGGTTTCACCAACCGCACACCGACCATCGGCCTTGCACGCGCGAGCTTTGACGACAGCACCTTGCTAGGCGGTGCCGAGGATGCCACACAGATCGACCCGCATCTGTGGATGGATGTCAGCCTTTGGGCGCAAATCGCCCCCGTGATCGCAGATGCCATCGCTGCCCAGCGCCCTGATTGCGCGGATGATCTGACCGCCAATGTCGCCAATTACACGGCCCAGCTGGACGCGCTGCACATGTGGGTAACACAGGCGATCACCTCGATCCCCCAGGATCAGCGCCTGTTGGTCACCGCGCATGACGCCTTTGAATATTTCGCCTCCGGCTATGGCATCACGGCGTCCGAGGCCATCGAAGGCATCAGCACCGAATCCGAGGCCAGCATCGGCGATATCCGCGATGTCGCGGCCTTTGTCGCTGCCAGCGGCGTGCCCGCGGTCTTTGTCGAAACGACGATCAGCCCCCGCACCATCGAGGCGCTGGTGGCAGAGGTTCAAAGCCAGGGGCATGATGTGGTCATCGGTGGCGCGTTGTTTTCGGATGCTATGGGTGATGACGCAACCCCCGAAGGCACCTATATCGGCATGATCCGCGCCAATACGGTGACCGTGACCGAAGCGCTCGGTGGCACATTACCGGATTGGCCAGAGGCGTTGGACGGCTGGGCGCGCGACTGGAGTATCGAGTGAGCGCGCCACAGCGCCATCCACAGAAAAGAGGCGATGATGCGTGACGATACCCTGCACGAGCCTGAACAGGCGCTGCATGTCGAGGATCTGACGGTCACCTACGGCGCGAACCCGGTGTTGTGGGATATCGACCTTGATATCCCCCCCGGGGTAATGTGCGCCATCGTCGGCCCGAACGGCGCGGGCAAATCCACGCTGATCAAGACAGCCTTGGGCCTTGTGCGCCCCGTCGCGGGGCATGTGCGGTTTCTGGGACGGCCCATCGGGCAGATGCGCGGGCAGATCGGCTATGTCCCGCAGCGCCACAGCGTCGATTGGGATTTCCCGACAACCGCGCGCGATGTGGTGGAAATGGGCCTTTACCGCGATCTGGGCTGGCTGCGCCGACCGGGCAAGGCCGAACATGCCCGCGCCTTGGCCGCCTTGGCCGAGGTCGGGATGCAGGATTACGCCGATCGCCAAATCAGCCAATTGTCGGGCGGCCAGCAACAACGCGTCTTTATCGCCCGCGCCTTGGTACAGGACGCCCCCATCCTGATCCTTGACGAACCAATGGCAGGGGTCGATGCCAGCACCGAGGCCATCATCATCGCCTTGCTGAAAAAGCTGCGCGATGCAGGCCGCACGGTGATTGTGGTGCATCACGACCTGACGACGGTGCAAAGCTATTTTGACTGGTTGGTCATGTTGAACGTGCGCATCATCGCGCAGGGCCCCGTCGCGCAGACCTATTCGGCCGACAACCTGCGCGCGGCCTATGGCCGCCATCTGGCAATGATCGCTGTTCCAGCCGCAGAGGCCGCATCTTGACGGCCATCATCGACCTTTTGTCCAGCGATATCGTCCAGACCGTGCTGATCGGCGCTGCGCTGCTGGGCGCGATTTCGGGGATGCTGGGGGCCTTTGCCGTGCTGCGCCGCCAAAGCCTGCTGGGTGACGCGCTCAGCCATGCTGCCCTGCCGGGGGTCTGCCTTGGCTTTTTGATCGCAGGTGGGCGTGATCTGGGCAGCGTCATGGCGGGGGCATTTGGCACAGGGGCGCTCGCTGCACTGATCATGATGCTGATCGTGCGGCGCACGACGTTGAAAACCGACGCCGCGCTTGGCATCGTGCTGAGCGTGTTTTTCGCCGTGGGCATCGTGCTGTTGACCGTGATCCAGACGCAGGGCGGATCGGGCAGCCTGGGTCTGATGACCTTTCTGTTCGGGCAGGCAGCGGCCATCTTGCGCAGCGATCTGTGGGTCATGGGCGGGATCGGTCTGGCCGCAATATTGCTGGTGCTGGCCTTCTGGAAGGAATTCAAGCTGGTCAGTTTCGATACAGCCTTTGCCCGCGCCCAAGGCTTTCCGGTGACCGCGTTAGAGGCAGTGCTGACCGTCATGGTCGCCCTTGCCATCGTGGTCGGCTTGCAGCTGGTCGGGGTGGTACTGATGGTGGCCTTGCTGATCGCACCAGCAGCGGCGGCGCGGCAATGGACCAAGTCGCTGGGCGGAATGGTTGTGGTTTCGGCGGCTATCGGGGCCACATCAGGTGCGGGCGGCGCGCTGGTCAGTGCCACGACACGCGGGCTGGCCACCGGACCTGTCGTCGTGCTGATCGCCACAGGGATCGTGATGGTGTCATTACTGATCGCCCCCGGACGCGGGCTGATCTGGCAGGCCGCCGCCACCCAGCGCGCGCGTGCGCGGATCAGCGACGGGCGGGTGCTGGCCACCTTGCAAGGCTTTGCGCAGATGCATGACGATGCGGGCTATCCATCCGAGCGCGGCATGTTGCAGATCGCCTTGGGTGCGAAACCGCCCGCAGCAACGCTGGCATCGCTGGAAAGCCGCGGGTTGATCCGGTCGGTCACGCATCCGCCCGAAACCACGCCACATTGGGAATTGACCAAAGCAGGCCATACCGAGGCGGCCGCCTTATCGGGCGAGCCTGAAACAAGGCAGCATACCAAATGATCACCGCCTTTTTTCAGTCTATCCCGCTGATGATCGTGCTGACAGGCGTGCTGACGGGCATTTCGGCGGCACTGTTGGGGTCGTTCCTGATCCTGCGCGGCAATGCGATGCTAACCGATGCGATCAGCCATTCTATCGTTTTCGGGATCATCGTCGTGTGGTTGCTGACAGGGCATACATCGGGGCCGGTGCAGGTGCTGGGGGCGGCGATTACCGGTGTTCTGACGGTGGTGCTATCGGAACTTTTGGCGCGATCAAGGCTGGTCAAAATGGACGCAGCCATCGGGCTGGTGTTTCCCGCGCTCTTTGCCGCCGGTGTGATCCTGATCTCGATCAACGCGCGCAACGTGCATTTGGATGTGGACAGCGTGCTGTTGGGCGAGATCGGGTTTGTCTGGCTGAACACCGTGGCCCTGTTCGGGGTCGATGTGCCGGTCGCGGTGGCGACGCTGGGCGCTGTGCTGGTGGTCAACCTCGTCTTCGTGCTGGTGTTGTGGAAGGAACTCAAGCTCGCGACCTTCGACGCAGGGTTGGCCGCCGCCTTGGGGTTTCTGCCCGGCGTGCTGCATTACGCGATCCTGACCCTGACCAGCGTGACGGCGGTCGCGGCATTCGACGCGGTCGGCGCGATCCTGTTCATCGCCTTCGTCGTGGTCCCGCCTGCAACAGCCTATCTGCTGACCCGCAGGCTGTGGTTGATGGTCGTGCTGGCGGTGGGCTTTTCGGTGGCGGCCTGTATCAGCGGGTATTTTCTGGCGTTGCACTGGAATGTATCCATCGGCGGGATGATGGCCAGCATGACGGGCGTCTGGTTTACGCTGGCGCTGCTGTTCGCACCGGCGCAGGGGCTGGTCGCGCAGGCGCTGCGCGCAAGGACCGACCGGCTGGACCATGATTGCCGCGCCTTGGTGGCGCATCTATTCACCCACCAAGATACCCCCGCCATGGCCGAGGAAAACACCCTGCGTGCGCTGGTCAGTCACCTGCGCTGGACCGCGCCGCGCGCCCGCGCCGCTGTGCTGCGCGCGCATGACCGCGACCTGATCGAACGCCGCGATGGCCTGTTGTGCCTGCGCCCCAAAGGCACAGCCGAGGTCGAGGCGATCTTTGGGCGCAGCAACGCCTAACCCTGATTGACGACCCTTTGGGTCTGCACGCCCAGCCCGTCGATGCCAAGACGCATGGTTTCACCACCCGCCAGATAGCGTTGTGGCTTTTGCCCCATACCCACCCCCGGCGGTGTGCCTGTCGAGATGATGTCCCCCGGTTGCAGGCTCATGAACTGCGAACAATAGGCCACCAGATGCGGCACCTTGAAAACCATCGTCGCGGTGCTGCCGTCCTGATAGCGGTTGCCATCCACCTCTAACCAGAGGCGCAAGTTATCATGATCAGCAATCTCGTCACGCGTCACCAGCCATGGGCCAATTGGGCCGAAAGTGTCACAGCCTTTGCCCTTGTCCCACGTGCCTGCGCGTTCGATCTGGTATGCGCGTTCCGACACGTCATTGATCACGCAGAACCCCGCGACATGGGCCATGGCATCGGATTCTTCGATATAGGCGCCACCCTGCCCGATCACGATGCCCAGTTCGACTTCCCAATCGGTCTTGACCGATCCGCGCGGGATCAGGATATCGTCGTCAGGACCAATGATGGCCGACGTCCATTTGTTGAAAATCACCGGTTCTGGTGGCACGGCAAGGCCGCTTTCAGCAGCATGATCGGCATAATTCAGCCCGATACACACGAATTTGCCGACCTGCCCGACACAGGGGCCAAGCCGCAGGTCATGCTGCGGGGTGCCTTCGACAATCGGCAGGCTGTCGATATCAAGCGCCTGCAACCGCGCGATATTGTCGGGCAGCAAACCAGCTGCAGCAATGTCAGCCACATGGGCGGACAGGTCGCGCACCCGGCCTTGCGCATCCAGACATCCGGGTTTTTCCTGACCGCGCTGGCCGTAACGCAATAATTTCATCTGTTTGTCTTCTTTCCCGGTCTATGGGGCGCAGCCACGATCTGCGCTGAAAGTTGCACAATGACCGGCCCCGAGTTTGCGGGTCATGTGATATGCGACTGGGCATGAAAGTAAATGGCTGCGGCGCTCATCCCAGAAATCTGGATCGTGCGGCATTGTATTGTGCGGCCTGCCGTTGTGGGCCAAACCGGTGTCCAATGCTGCGGTGATGAACACATCAGCTATTTTTAGCAACAGGTTGCCGCTCGGTAAGCCGCAGATCACCGGCGAGTTCGCGCACGGCAACCTGCGCAGCACCGGTGCTTTGCTTGATCAATGCGACCAGATCGACAAGCGCCGCAGGATCGCTTGTTTTGTACAAGCGCAACGTTTCGCAGTGGTTTCCCGCATGCTGCAACCCCAGCGTCATGGCCGCCCCATTGAGCATATGCAGCGCCTCGTCCAGACGATTGGGGGCAGGACGGTCGGCACCCGCTTTGACCATCCGGGCAACCGCCTCGGCATCCTTGCAAAGCTGGTCCAGCAAATCGCACAACAGATCAGGGCCCAGTTCATCCAGCACCAAGTGCAATTGTGCCATGTCCAACATCGTATCGGACATGGGGGCTGTCGGTTTTTCGATGACCGGTTTGGGCAAGGTCATGCAGCCACGCAGCATAGATCCCAATTTGTCGCGGGTCACGGGCTTGGCCACGAAATCGGTCATGCCGGCGTCCAGACAGCGCTGCCGGTCCTCGGCATAGGCATTAGCGGTCAGGCCGATGATCGGCAGATCAATGCCAAGGGCGCGGATCGCGCGGGTCGCTGCCAGACCGTCCATCACCGGCATCTGCAAATCCATCAACACGATGTCAAAGGCAGCCAGCTGCACAAGATCAAGCGCGATGCTGCCGTCATTGGCAGTAACGACCCGCGCGCCGAAACTTTGAAGCAACGCCGCGGCCACCTCGCGGTTGATGGCGTTATCCTCGACCAGCAGCACCCGGATATCGCGGGGCACATCCGGCTGGACCGGGATGGCGCGCACTGCCACAGGCGCCGCCGGTCCCAGGACCGTGACCGGCAGTTCAACCCAGAACACGCTGCCCCGGCCTATCGCGCTTTCGACGCCGATCCGCCCCCCCATTCCGGTGACGACCCGCCGACAGATCGCAAGCCCCAGCCCAGTCCCGCCAAACGGGCGCGATTCCGATCCTTCAATCTGGCTGAAATCGCGGAACAGCTTGCTGTGATCTTCGGACGCAATGCCGATACCGCTGTCTTGCACCTCAATGCGCAAACCGTCCTGCGCCAAAAGCATCCCACGCACGCTAACGCTACCCGCGGGCGTGAACTTGATCGCATTGGACACAAGGTTCAAAAGGATCTGCCGCAGGCGGATTTCATCGGTCATGATTGTTATGGCGGGCAGATCAATATCGAACGAAAGACCGGCATCCGCAATGCGCGCTTGAAACACATCATGGACAAGACCAGCCACATCAGGCAGCGAGACAGGCGCATTATTGAAGGTGACGCCGTTGGCATCAAGATTCGAATAATCAAGAATATCGTTGATGATATCGAGCAAAACATGACCTGACCGCCAGATTGTGAGAACGCGGCGCGATTGCGCAGGGTCCAGATCTTCGGTCCGCAAAAGATCGGCTGCCCCGATGATGCCGTTCAGCGGGGTGCGGATTTCATGGCTCATCGTGGCCAAAAACATCGATTTGGCCGCACTTGCAGCCTCGGCGGCGGCGGCACTGCGCGAATTTCGGACCGAAAGCTCGCGCAATTGTTTCTGGGTCTGGGAAATAATGCGCAGATCAAGAAATTGCAGCAGGATCGTGCAGATGAAAACCAGCGCTGCAACCCCCGCAGCCACGGCAAGCCGCTGGTACAAGGCAAATGCCTGCTGCCTGCTTGCAACACGGGCCTCGTTCAGCGTCGCATTGGTCGCGATCACAAGATCGTTGCTGGTCGTATTGACCTTTTGAGCCTCGGCAAGGATGAGCGGCAAGGCGTCTTCGACTGCCGTCCGGTCACCAGCAATCGTATCAATCATCTGCGCCAGTTCATATATTTCCTGACTGACGGCGGCCTCTATGATCCGCAATTCGCTTGAGGATTGAAAAGAATCCGAAAAAACACCCCGATCAAGCAAGGCGATCCGGCTATACAACAGGTCAAAGCCGAGCAAGACCGCGTCAATCGCATCGGGCGTCGGGTTGTTCTGCGCCTCCAGCACGAGCTGGGTCAGCCGCGACGCTTGGCGGTTAGTCTGGAAAACCGCCCACATCGCATCTTCGCGCACGCTTTGCAGCATAACCTGCCGGCGATCCTGTAAACTGGCGAAAAGATAGGCTGTCGCTGCGATCATTGCCAGACCCAGCACCATCAATGCGAAGGTAACCCAGCGAACGGACACGGTCCAACCCAATATCTTGGGATAGACCACCTTAGTCCCCGACGTCAATCTTTGCGATCTGCCAGACAGATCGGCCAAAATAAACCTCGTCGAACAGGTCGGGGTTGTCATCAAAAGGGTAAATCAAAAATAACGGGCCTTTGTCACGCACCGACATCAAATGCCCATCCAGATGGGTTGCAAGCACGACATTCAGATCGCGCAGGTCGCTGGCCGGAACGGTGGCGGCGTAATCGTTCAGCGCGACGACGCGCAATGTCGCACCCTGCGCGCCCACCGCATCCAAAAGTGCGGCACCCAGCGGACCACTGAAATCATGGGTACCCTCGAACCAAGGGGTCGCGGTTGTAATGGTGCCCTGCTGCAAATCTTGTAGCATCGCGCGGTCAAATCGCGCCACGCCATTCCCGTTGGTATGAGCGATATTTCCCGAAACCGTCAGGATCACCTCACCTTGCGGGGCGGGCAATTCAGCCGCCTGTAACAAAGAGGCGGACATGGACAGGACAAAAAACAGCAGATATTTCATCTCGTTCCCCTGTTTTGTAGCATTTCAAGCAACGTGGGTGGTGACAGCAGGGTCTGTATAATAATTTTTTATTTCGGTTAAGCCCGCAGTGAAGGCGAGCACGCAGCGCGGATCAAAGTGACGCCCTGACTGGCGAAGGATTTCGGCGTAGGCTTTCTCGAAAGACCAAGCTTCCTTATAAGGCCGTTCTGAAAAAAGTGCATCAAAAACATCTGCAACTGCCGTAATTCGGGCAGGCAGCGGAATATCCGTGCCGGCAAGACCCTTTCCATAGCCGCTGCCATCCCATTTTTCGTGATGATACAGCGCGATGTCATAGGCCATGCGGATCAGGTCGCTGTCGCCGTCTTTGAGGATTTCCGCCCCGATTTCGATGTGACGCTGGATTTCCAGCCGCTCGTCATCGGTCAGGGCTGCGGGCTTGTTCAACACAGCGTCGCTGATGCCGATCTTGCCGGTATCATGCAGCGGTGCCGCCAGATAGATCGTCCTGCAAAAGGCCTTACTTTGCCCCAATGTGCGGGCGATGATTTCGGCCACAGCCGCCACGCGAGAGATATGTTGCTGGGTCGTGCCGTCACGCAATTCGATGGCGCGCGCCAGTCGCCAGATCAGTTCTTCCTCGCGTTCGGCCAGTTTGCGGGTGGCCTGCCGCACTTCGGCATCAAGGTGCAAGGCCCGATCCATCAGCGCCAACTGAGCCTTGCGCAATGACAAAAGGTTTTGGGCGCGCACGCGCAATTCATCAGGGTCAAAGGGTTTATTCAGAAAATCCGTCGCCCCCGAACGCACAGCCGACAGGCGCAATTCGCGGTCATGATCAGCCGTCAGCATGATGACGGGAATGAACTGGTAATCGGCCAGGGCGCGCAGATGCGTGATACAGGTGATCCCGTCCATGTCTGGCATGCGATAATCGACAAGCACCAGATCGAACATCACGTCACGGCACCGCGCCAGTGCCGATATCGCGTCAGAGAAACATTCGACCTCGTATTCCTCGGAACGGGACAGAACGGCGCGGATCACACTCCGGCTGATCGGTTCGTCGTCGACAATACATACACGCATTGTTTTGATGGCCCCTCACTTTTCACTGCGTTTCCTGCCGGGTCCCCGCAAGAGACAAGGATAGCGGTCGAATATTCGTCACCAGTTCTTAATTATACGTAAACTCATGTTTCAGGTCCGTCGAAAAGACGACGGGCCGCCGCACAACACCATATCGTTCATTCTTGCGGCGCGCGCAAAATTTCCCATATGGACATGATGCCATGGAATAATCCGGCAAGGTGCAAAATGGGCTATTTAAAAACAGCGATATTGATGGCGGCGATGACCGCGCTTTTCATGGGGATCGGCTATCTGCTGGGCGGTGCCGGCGGTGCTGTGATCGCGCTGGTCGTCGCGGCGGTGATGAATGTCGTGACCTGGTGGAACTCCGACAAGCTGGTCTTGCGGATGCATGGCGCCGAACCCGTCACGCGCGGCGACCCGATGGGCCTGCATGCGATGACCGCCGAACTGGCGCGCAATGCGGGCCTGCCAGAACCCAAGCTTTACCTGATCGACACTCCACAGCCGAATGCCTTTGCAACAGGGCGCAATCCGGCCAATGCGGCCGTGGCGGTGACGACCGGTCTTTTGCGTGACCTGACCCGCGAGGAACTGGCAGGGGTGATCGCGCATGAGCTGGCGCATATCCGCAACCACGACACCGCGATCATGACCGTGACCGCCACCTTTGCCGGTGCAATCTCGATGCTGGCGAATTTCGCGCTGTTCTTTGGCGGATCGCGCGAACGGATGGGGCTGATCGGCACGCTGGCGCTGATGTTTCTCGCACCCTTTGCCGCCACCATTGTGCAGATGGCGATCAGCCGGACCCGCGAATATGCCGCCGACAAGGCCGGGGCCGAGATTTGCGGCAACCCGCTGTGGTTAGCCGCGGCGCTGGAAAAGATCGCTGTCGGGGCGGCACGGATCGACAATCATGCCGCAGAGCGAAACCCTGCCACCGCGCATCTGTTCATCATCAACCCGCTGCATGCCCACAAGCATGACAATCTGTTCGCAACCCACCCCGCAACGCAGAACCGCATCGCCGCCCTGCGCGCCATGGCGCGTCAAGACCGGCCAGCACCAGCAGCACAGCACGTCCGCAGGGGTGTTCCCTCAACACGCAGGCGCAGCGGGCCTTGGGGCTGATCAGGCCATCGTCGCGCCCTGCTGGCCTGCGACCGTGACAGCGGTGTGCCAGCCACGACACGCATCTGCCAGTCTGGGGGGCAGCGGCGCATCGGTATAAAACCCGTCCATCTGCGCCAGCGAGCCGATCCGTGCAGGCGCACGGCGCGCAAATTTGGAATGATCGGCCACAAGAAAGCTGCGCCGCGCCTGCCGCAGGATCGCTTGGCTAACCCCGACTTCCTGAATGTCATAATCGAGCATGTCGCCATCTTCATCCAGCGCCGAACAGCTGATGATCGCCAGATCGAACTTGAACTGCCCAATCGCCTGCGTTGTCACAGTACCGACCAGCCCCGCATCGGTGCGCCGCAACAGGCCACCGACCACGATGATTTCGCAATGGGGATTGTCGATCAGGATATTGGCGACGTTCAGATTATTGGTCAGCACCATGATATCGCGGTGTTTCAGCAAGGCCCGCGCCACAGCCTCGGTGGTGGTGCCGATGTTCAAAAACAGCGAACAGCCATTGGGAATATCGCGCGCGCAGGCCAGGGCAATCGCAGCCTTGCCCACCTCGTTCAAATCGCGGCGGTCCTGATAGCCGATATTAGCCACGGTGGACGGCAGGATCGCGCCGCCATGCACGCGCTGCAACTTGCCCTGATCGGCCAGATCGGCCAGATCGCGCCGGATCGTTTGCATCGTAACCGCAAAATGCGCGGCCAGATCTTCAACCACAACACGTCCGTCACGGCGGGCAATGACCTGAATATCGCGTAAACGTTCGGCCTGTGACATGAAACGGACCTTTCCGGGGTTGGGTGTATCAATCTGCGCGGGCGGATCGAATCGCGCGCCTTGCAGCCCATGTTCGTTTTAGCCGGCTTTCTGCACCACCGCGAACAGGAAATCGGGAACAAATGCGGAATATAGGCGCTAAAAATGTTCGTTTATAGAAAAACGAGCATTTTTTATCTTTAAAACGAAAGAACTTGCGCATCGGCTTTGGCGGTGTTTAGGTTTGCGACAGCTGTATACACGCCGCATGCCAAAGGGGGTCGCATGGCACAATCCGCGCAAAAATCCGCCACGATCCATGATCTTCTGGTGATCGGCGGCGGCATTAACGGCTGCGGCATCGCGCGCGACGCGGCCGGGCGCGGCCTGTCTGTCGTGCTGGCCGAAAAAGGCGATCTGGCGGGGGCTACGTCTTCCGCCTCGACCAAGCTGTTTCATGGCGGGCTGCGCTATCTGGAATATTTCGAATTCCGGCTGGTCCGCGAGGCGCTGATCGAACGCGAAACGCTGCTGCGCGCGATGCCGCATATTTCATGGCCGATGCGGTTCGTGCTGCCCTATCACAAGGACATGCGCTTCGACAGCGACACGCCGACATCGCGGCTGTTGAGCCTGATACTGCCATGGATGAAAGGGCGAAGACCCGCTTGGCTGATCCGGCTGGGGCTGTTTTTGTATGACAATCTTGGCGGCCGCAAGATCCTGCCCGGCACGACGACGATCAGCCTGACAGACACGCCCGAGGGCGCGCCGCTGGATGACCGTTTCGCCAAGGCCTATGAATATTCCGACGCATGGGTCGAGGATTCGCGCCTTGTCGTGCTGAATGCCCGTGATGCCGCCGCGCGCGGTGCCACGATCATGACCCACGCCGAGGTGGTTTCCGCCCAAGCGACCAACGGCATCTGGCAGGTCACGGTCAGGACGGCGCAGGGTGACCAGGTCATCGCCGCGCGGATGCTGGTCAATGCCTCTGGTCCTTGGGCGGGCGATGTGATCCATGGCACGCTGAGGCTGAACAGCCGCGAAAACGTGCGTCTTGTGCGCGGCAGCCATATCGTGACGCGCAAGCTCTTCGATCATGACAAATGCTATTTCTTTCAAGGCACCGACGGGCGGATCATCTTTGCGATCCCCTATGAGCAGGATTTCACCCTGATCGGCACCACGGACGCTGACCATGACGACCCGGCACGCGCGCCTGTTTGTACCGACGCAGAACGCGATTACCTGTGCGATTTCGCCAGCCAGTATTTCAAACGCCCCGTGACCAAGGACGATATTGTCTGGACCTATTCGGGCGTCCGCCCGCTTTATGATGACGGGGCCAGTTCGGCCAGCGCCGCGACCCGCGATTACACGCTCAAGGTTGACACATCAGCAGGTGCGCCGGTGCTGAACATCTTTGGCGGCAAGATCACGACCTACCGGCGGCTGGCGGAATCCGCGCTGGACAAGATCGGCGCAACCCTGCCCTTGTCGCGGGGCAACTGGACGGCGGGCGTACCCTTGCCAGGCGGTGATTTCCCATATGATGGGGTCGGGGCGCTGATCGCAGACCTGCAGCGCGACTATCCGTTCCTGACCGATGGCTGGGCGCGCCGGCTGGTGCGCGCCTATGGCACCGAAGCGCGCGACGTGCTGGGCAAGGCTGCGAATACGACTGATCTGGGCCGCGATTTCGGCGCGACCCTGACCGAGGCCGAGGTTCGCTGGCTGATGACGCAAGAATATGCCCAGAGCGCCGAAGATGTGCTGTGGCGCCGGTCGAAACTGGGCCTGCGGTTAAATCAAAATCAGGTGGCGGTTCTGGAAGAGTGGATCGCCAGCCATTCAATTGAAATGATGCGCGCTGCAGAATAACGCCGGCGCATTCTGGGTGGAAATAACATGTCGCTAGTCTTGGACAGCGTCAGCAAGGTCGTTGATGGGCAGAACCATATCTAACCCGACAGACCTGAGACTGCAACGCGGCACGCTGATGCGCCTGATGGCGGGACTTGATGTGCCAGCAACAGGGCGCGTCATCTGGGGAGGCCGTGATGTGACCGGCATGCGAGTGCAGGACCGCAAGCCGCTGGACGGAATAAGCCAAATGCCGGGGCGCCCTTTACGCCCCCGCTCCCCGTGGCAAAGCGGCCCACTGGCTGCTTTGCCACAATCATGACAAGCTGCCAAGCAAGCAGAGGACCGACTCAATGGGATATATTCTGGCACTCGATCAGGGCACCACATCCAGCCGTGGAATCGTATTCGGCCCCGATATGCGGATCGTGGCGACAGCGCAGGAAGAATTCCCGCAGCATTATCCGGCCTCGGGCTGGGTCGAACATGACCCCTCCGACCTGTGGGCCTCGACCGCGGCAACCGCACGGGCGGCCATCGAAAAGGCAGGTCTGAAAGCCAAGGATATCGCCGCCATCGGCATCACTAACCAGCGCGAAACCACGCTGGTCTGGGACCGCAAGACCGGCAAACCGATCCATAACGCAATTGTCTGGCAGGACCGCCGCACTGCCGATTTCTGCGCCAAATTGCGCGCGGACGGGCATGAAGACATGATTACCCGCCGCACCGGCCTGCTGGTCGATCCCTATTTTTCCGCAACCAAGCTGAAATACATTCTTGATGTCGTGGACGGCGCGCGTGACCGCGCCCGCAAGGGTGAACTGGCCTTCGGGACCGTAGACAGCTGGCTGATCTGGAACCTGACCGGCGGGCGCAGCCATGTGACCGATGCCACCAATGCCGCACGCACGATGCTTTATGACATCCACAAAGGAAGGTGGAGCCAGACAATCTGCGACCTGTTCGACATCCCGCAGGCCATGCTGCCGCAGGTTCGCGATTGTGCCGCCGATTTCGGACATACCCGCGCCGATCTGTTCGGCCATGAAATCCCGATCCTTGGCGTTGCAGGCGACCAGCAGGCCGCGACCATCGGACAGGCCTGTTTCCAGCCCGGCATGGTAAAATCCACCTATGGCACCGGCTGTTTTGTAGTGCTGAACACCGGCGATACGCCTGTCGCCTCGACCAATAAACTGTTGACCACCATTGCCTATCAGCTGGACGGCAAGCCCACGTATGCGTTGGAAGGGTCGATCTTTATCGCGGGGGCTGTCGTGCAATGGTTGCGCGACGGGATCAAGGTGATCCGCGCCGCCCCCGAAACCCAAGGGCTGGCCGAAACTGCCGATCCGTCGCAGGACCTGATCCTTGTGCCTGCTTTCGTGGGCCTTGGCGCGCCTTACTGGGCGCCGCAGGCACGCGGCGCGATCTTTGGCATGACCCGCAATTCGGGGCCTGCGGAATTTGCCCGCGCGGCACTGGAATCCGTCGGCTACCAGACCCGCGATCTGCTCGAGGCGATGCAGGCCGACTGGACCCGCGATGCCGCCGAGCCGTCCTTGCGCGTCGATGGCGGCATGGCCGCGAATGACTACGCGATGCAGTTTCTGTCCGACATCATAGGTGCGCCGGTGGACCGTCCGCAGGTGCTGGAAACAACGGCGCTGGGGGCGGCATGGCTGGCAGGCATGCGCGCGGGCGTCTGGCCGGATATGGACGCCTTTGCCAAGGTCTGGGCCGTTGACCGCCAGTTTACCCCCCAGATGGCCGCAGGGGACCGTGACACGCGCTATGCCCGCTGGGGCCGTGCGGTCAACGCGGTGCTGGCGGTGTGATGATCGCGCCTTTCGGCTTTGCCACCGCTGGCACGATCCGGTTCGGCCGTGGGGTGCTGGCCGAGGCTGCGCCCTTTGCCGCCACCTTTGCGCGCGTGCTGCTGGTGCGGTCTGCCTCGGTCATGGCAGCGGACGGGCTGGCGCGTGACCTGCGCCGGACCTGTGCCGTGCTGGACCTGATCGTCAAAGGCGAACCCGACCTGCCCGCAATCACCACACATCTGGCGACCACCCGTCCGTTCGCGCCTGACCTGATCATCGCCATCGGCGGCGGTGCGGTGATCGACTATGGCAAGGCGCTGGCCGCGCTGATCCCCGCCCCGCACGGCGCGCTGCGCTATCTGGAGGTGGTGGGCGACGGCAAACCGCTGGATGCCGCCCCCCTGCCCCTGATCGCAATCCCAACGACCGCTGGCACCGGCACCGAAGTCACCCGCAACACGGTGATCGGCGTGCCAGAGGCCGGGCGCAAGGTATCCTTGCGCGATCCACGGCTTTATCCGACGCTGGCGCTGGTCGATCCCGACCTGTGCCTGTCCTGCCCCAAGGGTGTCGTGCTGGCATCAGGTCTGGATGCGATCACGCAGGTCATCGAACCCTTCATCAGCGCGCGCGCCAATCCGGTCACCGATGCTGTGTGCCGTGACGCAATCCCGCGCGGGTTGGCGGCGTTGCACCGGATCATGGATCATGATGACGCCCGCGCATGGGATGCTATGGCGCTGACCAGCCTCTGCGGCGGGATCGCGCTGGCCAATGCGGGGCTGGGGGCGGTGCATGGCTTTGCCGGTGTGATCGGCGGGCGGACGGGTGCGGCGCATGGCGCGATCTGTGGCACATTGCTGGTGCCGGTGCTGCAGGCCAATCTGGCCGCAACGCAGGCCGATGCGGCGGCGCGGATCACATGGGTCATCGACCGGATCACGGGTGAATTCGGCAGCCTGACCGATTTCGATCACTGGACCCGCGACCACGGCCTGCCACGGCTGGCCGCACTTGGTCTGCCCCCCGAAACCCACGCGGCAGTGGCGCGCGAGGCGAAAGACGCGTCGTCCTACAAGGCCAATCCGGTTGATCTGGACATGGGGGCCTTGCTGGACATCCTTGCACGCGGATAGGCCTGGCGCGGCAGGGTCGCCGTTGGGCCGATGATCCCGCGCTTAACTGCCGCGATAGGTTGAAAAGCCGAAAGGCGAAACCAGCAGCGGGACATGGTAATGCGATGCAGGATCATTGATGCCGAACCGAATCGGGATGTCGTCCAAAAACCGCGGATCATCGCTGCGGCCAAAATAATCGCCCGCTTGAAACACGAGTTCATACCGCCCGACGGCAAAATCCGCGGCGGGCAGGATCGGGCTGTCGGTGCGCCCATCGCCATTGGTAACCATCGTTGCCAGATGCACCCGCGCATCGCCGTCCAGACGGTACAGATCAACCTTGATCCCCGCTGCAGGCACGCCGCCTGCGGTATCCAGCACATGGGTTGTCAGAAATCCGGCCATAGTTTTCCTCGGCTTACCTAAAGTTGCGCACAAATAGGGGCAGTCATGCCATTCGTTACGCCATAAGATCAATTATCCAGCCGGTCCGCGCCTTGCTGTCGCACCCTGCTGACATAACCCAATACCTTGCTATATGAGGTGCACATCCAGCTTAAAGGTGAAATCAAATGATGGAAACACTCCTTTTATCCCGCATCCAGTTTGCGGCGAATATATCGTTCCATATCCTGTTTCCCACGATCACCATCGCGCTGGGCTGGGTGCTGCTGTTCTTCAAGATCCGTTATAGCCAGACTGGCCAAGAACGTTGGATGGAAGCGTATCGTTTCTGGGTCAAGATTTTTGCGCTGTCCTTTGCCATGGGCGTTGTGTCGGGCATCACCATGTCGTTCCAGTTCGGGACCAACTGGCCCGGCTTTATGGAAAAGGTCGGCAATATCGCGGGACCATTGCTGGCATACGAGATCATGACGGCCTTTTTCCTCGAGGCTGTTTTCCTTGGAATCATGCTGTTCGGCTTTCGCCGTGTGCCGAACTGGGTTCATACAGGGGCCACGTTTCTGGTGGCCTTCGGGACGCTGATGTCCACCTTCTGGATCATCGTGCTGAATTCGTGGATGCACACCCCTCAAGGGTTCGAGATGCGCGACGGTGTCGCCCATGCCACGGACTGGTTTGCGATCATTTTCAACCCCTCGATGCCTTACCGCTTTGCCCATATGGTGCTGGCCAGCTTCCTGACCGTCAGCTTTCTGATCGCCGGTGTCAGTGCTTTTCGCTGGTTGATCGGCGGGCGCACCGAAGGCGTGCGCGTGGCCTTGAAAACCGCCGTATTCACTGCCGCGCTGCTGATGCCGGTGCAGATCTTTGTCGGCGACATGCACGGGCTGAACACCAAGGAATTCCAGCCTGCCAAGGTTGCCGCGATGGAAGGGCATTGGGAAACCAGCGGCAACGTGCCCCTGATCCTGTTCGCCCTGCCCGACCAAGAGGCGCGCGAAAACCGGTTCGAGATCGGGATTCCGAACCTTGCATCCTTTATCCTGACCCATGAATGGGATGGGGTGGTGAAGGGCTTGAACGATTTCGTAGCCGAGGATGGCACTGTGCTGCATCCGCGCGTGGCGCCTGTGTTCTGGTCGTTCCGCGTGATGATCGGCACCGGCGTGGCGATGCTGCTGCTCAGCTGGGTTGCGTCTTTCATGATGCTGCGCCGCAAGCGTGGGGTCGAGGGCCTGCCAAAGCCACTGCTTTATGCGCTGGTCGGTATGAGCTTTAGCGGCTGGATCGCGACCCTTGCGGGCTGGTACACGACCGAGATCGGCCGCCAGCCGTGGCTGGTCCAAGGCGTGATGACAACAGCAGAGGCGGTGGCCGATGTGCCAGCACCGATGGTCCTGTCCACGCTCATCTCTTACCTGATCGTCTATGGCTTGCTACTGACCGCCTATATCTACGTCATCTTCTATCTGGCGCGGAAAATGTCGCGCGGCGAAGATATCGGCACGAGCATCGCGCCCGCGCCTGCGGCGGCCCCCAATCCCATTCCGGCGGAGTAGACAAGATGAACACATTTGGTGATCCGACGATCTGGCTGCCGTTCGTCTTTGCTGGGCTGATGGGCCTGTCCATCCTGATCTATGTCGTGCTGGACGGGTTCGATCTTGGCGTTGGGGTCTTGTTCCCCTTTGCCGATGATGCCGAAAAGGACCGCATGATCGCCACGATCGGGCCGTTCTGGGATGCGAATGAAACATGGCTGGTGCTGGCAGTCGGGTTGCTGCTGGTGGCCTTTCCGGCAGCGCATGGGACGATTCTGACGGCGCTGTATCTGCCTGTCGCGATCATGCTGGTGGGGTTGATCCTGCGCGGCGTTGCCTTCGAATTCCGCGCCAAGGCCCCGGCCCCGCACAAGCATCTGTGGAACAACGCGTTTTTTGCGGGCTCGCTGATGACCTCGCTGTCGCAGGGGTTCATGCTGGGGATGTATATCATGGGGCTGGAATGGACGCTGGTGCATGCGGCCTTTAGCCTGCTGACGGCGGTGTTTCTAACCGTGGGTTACAGTTTCATCGGAGCGACATGGGTAATCCACAAGACCGATGCCGGCTTGCAACGCAAGGCTGTAGGCTGGGCCAAGGGTGGAATCTGGGGGCTGGTGCTAGGGATCGCACTTGTGTCGATGGCAACACCGCTGGTCAGCACGCGGATCTTTGAGAAATGGTTCAGCTGGCCCGAGGCATTGCTGCTGTCGCCCCTGCCAATCCTTTCAGCGCTGCTTGTATTCGGGTTGTGGTCGATGCTGCGCCGGATGCCGTTCATGAACGACCGGCTGTCGTGGTTGCCGTTCGCGGCCGCATCGATGCTCTGGGTGATGGCATTTGTCGGGATGGCCTACAGCTTTTATCCCTATGTGGTTCCGGAAAAGCTGACGATCTACGAAGCCGCGAGCGCACCCGAAAGCCTGTTCATCATCCTGATCGGCACGCTGTTCGTGCTGCCCACGATCCTAGCCTACACGGTGCTGGCCTATACCGTGTTCCGTGGCAAGGCGACAGAACTGCGCTATGACTGATGTAAGGTGGATCATGATCCACCCGACGGGGGGTGAAATCGGGCAGAATCGGTTTGACACCCCCCCGCCCTTTGCGTAATCGGACGCACAAGGTAAGGCGCGGTAGCTCAGTTGGTTAGAGCGATCGACTCATAATCGATAGGTCGGGAGTTCAAGTCTCCCCCACGCCACCATATCCCTTTCTCCTGTATCAAAACCGGATTAGCCTGCAGCCAAGTTTGCACGAAAGGCCGCGCCCCATGTCCGTCATTGACCAGATCACCGCTGCCATCGGCGCGGACCGTATCCTGACCGGCAAGGACGCCGCCCCCTACGGCAAGGACTGGACGGGCGCCTATACCTCGACGCCGCTGGCCGTGTTGCGCCCCATGTCCACCGCCGAAGTCGCAGCCATCATGCGCATCGCCCATGCCACACGCACACCCGTTGTCCCCTGTTCCGGCCGCACCGGGCTGACAGGGGCCACGATGGCCGACAGCGCGCTGATGCTGTCGGTCGAACGGCTCAACCAGATCACCGAGATCAACGCAACAGGGCGCACCGCCACCGTGGGCGCGGGTGTGATCTTGTCCAACTTGCACGATGCGGCGGCCAAGCATGAGCTGATCTTTCCGCTGACATTGGGCGCACGTGGGTCGGCCATGATCGGCGGCTTGCTGTCCACCAATGCCGGCGGGTCCAATGTCGTACGCTATGGCAGCACACGGGGCCTGTGTCTGGGGCTAGAGGTCGTGATGGCCGACGGGCGGGTGATGAATCTGATGAGCGCACTGCACAAGGACAATTCCGGCCTTGATCTGCGCAACCTGGTAATCGGGGCTGAAGGCACGCTGGGCATCATCACCGCCGCCGTGCTAAAACTGCTGCCCAAGCCACAGGCCTATGCCACAGCGATGGTCGCGCTGCCCTCGCTGACCGATGCGCTGCAGCTGCTGCACCGCCTGCAGGACGCGACAGGCGGCGGGGTCGAGGCGTTCGAATACATGCCGCGCAGCTATATGGCCAAGCACCGGCAGATGTTCCCCGACATGCCCCCGCCCTTTGCGCGTGACCATGACGTCAACATCATGATCGAGGTTGCAGCCACCACGCCGCGTGACGCGCAGCCCGGCCCTGACGGGCAACTGCCTGTCGTCACCCTGCTGGAAGATATGCTGGGCCAGATGCTGGACGACGGTACCTTGATCGACGCGGTCATCGCGCAGAATGAAACCCAGCGCCGCGCGATCTGGAAACGCCGTGAGGATGCGGGTGATGTGGCCTTTTTCGGCGGGCATTTCGTGAATACCGACATCGCGCTGCCGCTGGACAAGGTGGCAGCATTCGAGGGAGCATTGACGCCCCGCCTGCGCGCTATTGATCCGGATGTGGAAGAAGTCATGGTCGCCCATCTGGGCGACGGCAATATCCACCACACCAGCTATGTCAGCCGCAACGATCCCGATGCGATGGCAGCACTGGTCGAGGCGGTCGAGGATGTGGTGCAGGAATTGGGCGGATCATTCAGCGCTGAACACGGCATTGGCGTGTCAAAGCTCGAAACGATGAAACGGCGCAAGGACCCCGTGGCGCTGGACGCGATGCGCGCGATCAAGGCCGCCCTTGATCCGCATAATATCCTGAACCCCGGCAAGGTCATCCCGCCGGCATGAACATCGCGCCGAAAAGCGCGCACACAAAGCCTTGCATGACATCGGTCTTGACGTCGCAACAATGCCGCCCCGCAGATTCGATCACATTACATGTGGTCGAAAAACCCCGGCCCCGCCTTTTCCAGAAGCTTGACCGCCATTTCGCGGCCCATGTCCGCGCCATCGGCAATCGCGCCGATCATATCATCGGCCAGAACCTGCGATCCGTCGGTGCGCAGGATTTCGCCGCGCAAGCGCAGGGTGCCGCCATCAAGGTCGGCCAACCCGCCAATCGGCGTCTGACATGATCCGTCCAGATGCGCCAGAAAGCTGCGTTCAGCGGCCAGGCGCTGGCCGGTCGGGCCGTGGTGGATCGCCTCCAGCATGGCCGCAGCACGGCTGTCATCGGCGCGCCGTTCGATCCCGATAGCCCCTTGGGCGATGGCGGGCAGCATCTCTTCGGGCGCGATGGCCGTGCGCGGCACGTCAGTCATATTCAACCGGTTCAGCCCGGCCATAGCCAGAAATGTTGCCTCGGCCACGCCATTGCCCAGCTTCATCAGGCGGGTCTGCACATTGCCACGAAATTCCACGACATTCAGGTCAGGCCGGCGCACCAACAACTGGGACCGACGCCGCAAGGACGACGTGCCAACCGTGGCACCGTGTTCCAGATCATCCAATCCCCTTGCCGTCAGCGACACGAAGGCATCGCGCACATCTTCGCGCGGCAAATAGGTATCGAGCAGCAAGCCACTGGGTTGTTCGACCGGCATGTCCTTCATCGAATGGACTGCAATGTCGATGGAACCGTCAAGCAGCGCATCTTCGATCTCGCGGGTGAACAGGCCCTTGCCGCCGATGTCTTTCAGCGCGCGGTCCTGAATGGCATCGCCCATGACCTTGATCACGACGATGGCAAAGGCATCCTGCGGCAGATCGAATGCCGCCATCAGCCTTGCGCGCGTCTCATGCGCCTGCGCGAGCGCAAGCGGCGATCCACGGGTTCCGATATTGAAAGGCGAAGCGGGTGTGGGCAAAGTAATGTTCATGGCGCGATTGTTAGACGTGTCAATCTGGCCTGACAACTGTCTTGACAACATGTTCCGCAATTGGGACCACAGGCTGGTGAAAAAAGGACAGATTATGGCGCAGAAAAAGACCATCCTTCGGGCCCTTGCGGGCGAAACGCTTCCAACGCCCCCCATCTGGATGATGCGGCAGGCGGGGCGCTACCTGCCCGAATATCGCGCGACGCGCGAACAGGCGGGGGATTTCCTCAAGCTCTGCTACAATCCCGAGCTTGCTGCCGAAGTCACGTTGCAACCGATCCGGCGTTATGGGTTCGACGCGGCGATCCTGTTTGCCGATATCCTGCTGTTGCCACAGGCTTTAGGGGCCGATCTGTGGTTCGTCACCGGCGAAGGCCCGCGCTTGTCCACCATCACCAAACCCGAGGAATTGGGCCGCCTGAAACCGGTCGAGGAGATCCACGACACGCTGAACCCGGTCTATGAGACGGTCAAGATCCTGTCGCAGGAACTGCCCAAAGAGACGACTTTGATCGGTTTCGCCGGCGCGCCATGGACCGTTGCAACCTATATGATCGCCGGTCAGGGCACGCCGGACCAAGGTCCAGCGCACGCGCTGAAAGCTGCCAATCGCCCGCTGTTCGAAGGCATCATGCACCGGCTGACCGAAGGCACCATCGCCTATCTGTCAAAACAGATCGAGGCGGGGGCAGAATGTGTCAAACTGTTCGACAGTTGGGCAGGATCGCTCCAAGGCGACGATTTTACTGAATTTTCGATCAAGCCGATGCAGCGGATCACCGCAGCACTCAAAGAAAAGCACCCCGGTATCCCCGTCATCGCCTTTCCGCGCGGCGCGGGCACGAAATACGCGGGCGTGCATGCCGCGACAGGGGCCGATTGCGTTGCCGTTGATGACGGTGTCGATGCGGCCTGGGTCGCGGACCACGTCCAGAAGGATGGCTGCGTGCAGGGTAACCTTGCGTCATCGCATATGGTGACGGGCGGTCAGGGGCTGGTCGATGAAACCCGCCGTATCTGTGATGCGCTGTCGGGTGGCGCGCATATCTTCAACCTTGGCCACGGCATCACGCCAGAGGCGGACCCCGCCAATGTGCAACTCATGATCGATACGGTGCGGGGCGGCTAAGGCCCCCACTTCTTTTTTCCAAAAATACTCCGGGGTGAACCCCGGACATAGTCCGGGGGAGGGGCAGCGCCCCTTTTGCGGCTTTGCAGCAAGCGCTCCGCGCGGGGATATTTAAGCGCGGAAGATGGGGGCGGCACCTGTGAGGTGCCGCTTGCGTCTCATACCCATTTCGCCAGAGGCGGCAGGCTCATCAACACCGCATTCGCGTCATGCCCTGTGGTCAGGCCGAATTTGGTGCCGCGATCATAGACGAGGTTATATTCTGCATAAAGGCCGCGATGGATCAGCTGGGTATCCTTGTCGGCATCCGTCCACGGCGTCTCGCGGCGCGTTTCCACCAATGGTACATAGGCCGGCAGAAAGGCGCGACCGATGTCTTGGGTCAGGGTGAAATCTGCGTCCCAATCGCCGGTGCAGTAATCATCCATGAAAATGCCGCCTACGCCCCGCGCGCGGTTGCGGTGGGGGATGTAGAAATATTCATCCGCCCAAGCCTTCAGCTTGGGGTAATGATCCAGCCCGTGCGGGTCCAGATGCGCCTTTTGCGTAGCGTGGAAATGGGCGGTATCTTCGGCATATTCGATGCAAGGGTTCAAATCGGACCCGCCGCCGAACCACCAGGCATGCGGGGTCCAGAACATCCGCGTGTTCATATGCACCGCAGGCGCATGCGGGTTTTGCATATGCGCCACCAGCGAGATGCCCGAAGCCCAGAACCGCGGATCATCCGCCATGCCCGGCACGCCGCGTGCGGCCATCGCGCGCTGTGCGCCATCGCCCAACTGGCCATAGACGGTCGAGATATTCACGCCCACCTTTTCGAACACGCGCCCGCCGCGCATCACCGACATCAGGCCGCCGCCTGCATCCGACCCGTCATCGGAATGGCGGCTGGTCTCCGTCACCTCGAATCGACCGGCAGGGGTGTCGGCTGTGTGGCTGTCCTCCAACGCTTCGAAGGCGGCGACAATATCGTCACGCAATGCGCGAAACCATGCCGATGCTTTGGCTTTTTGTGTTGCGAATTCTTCTGCCATGTATCGGCTTAGCCCCTGATATTGAATAACGATGCGTGATACTCTTGGACTACCATACCGGACATCATCCGATGTTCCAGACCAAAACCGGAGAAGACGATGCGCCCTACCCTCATGATCCTGCCATTTTTGGTATTGGCCGCCTGCGCCACGCCGCGCGAACACTGCATCAGTCAGGCGACCCGCGATCTGCGTGTGCTAAACAGTCTGATCGCGGAAACCCAAGGCAATCTGGCCCGCGGCTATGCGATCGAGGAACAGCAGGAAATCAGGACAATACGCCAGACCTGTCGCGGCGAAAACAGCGACGGTACGACATTTCGCTATAGCTGTGACGAGACCGAAACATTCACGACCAACCGCCCTGTGGCCATTGATCTCAACGTCGAAGGTGCCAAGCTCAGTTCACTGATCGAACGGCGCAACCAGCAGCAAACGACGTCGGATCAGGTGGTACTGCAATGCATCGCGGCGCATCCTGAATGATCAATGCGCTGACACGCAGGCCGGGTCAATCAGGGTCCGGCCACCGTCGACGGTAATGATCTGACCGGTCACGAAACCAGCAGCGTCTGACGCCAAATATTGCACAGCGTCCGACACTTCGTCCGGGCTAGCGATCCGGTGCAGCGGCGTGTTTTCCAAGATTGCATCGCGCATTTCGTCATCGTCCTTGAGCGACCCTTTCAAGCTCGCGCTCATCACGCTGCCGAATGCCACTGCATTGACGCGAATCCCGTGTTGGGCAAAGGCCACGGCAAGAGAGCGGGTCAATTGGTCGAGCGCAGCCGAACTGACCGAATAAGCCAGAAGGTCAGCATGGGTGCGCCGTGACGCGATAGACGAGATGTTCACGATCGACCCGATCGTCGTTCCGCCACCCGTCCCTGCTTGTTTGATCATCCGGCGGGCCACCGCCTGGCTGACGCGCATCGCCGTCAGCATGTTTTGCTGCAACAATTCATCCATCGACGTATCGTCAGGATCCAGCGGGTCGGTTGTCATCACCTGGCGCGACGCATTGACAAGAATATCAACCCGTTCGAAGGCGTCGATGGTCGCGGACAACAGGTTGGTGATCGTCAGTTTCTTGCGCAGATCACCCGCAAAAAGCCTGATATTCTTGGCTTTTTCAGCCTCTTCGCCCATCTGAGCGCGCAATGTTTTTTCGTCCATATCGGCAAAAACGACATTGGCACCGCCTTCGGCAAAATGCCGCGCGATGGCAAGGCCGACGCCATTGGCGGCCCCCGTAACAATCGCGGTTTTACCGCTGATGGAAAATGACATGGGGGGGCTCCCTTGCGCGGTCAGCGCGTCGGTTTGGTGGCGTGGAACAGTTTGAAGGCGTTGTTGCCGCCGATTATGTCGACATTGCGGAAATTTTCCGACATGGCCTGTTCATAGGGCAGATGGCGGTTTGCAACCATCCAGAGCTTGCCATGCGGTGCCAACAGGCGGGACGCCGCTTGGATGAAGGCACGCCCAAGACCAGCGTCAGCGGCCCGCCCGACATGAAACGGCGGGTTCATGACGATACCGTCATAGGCTTTGTTGGGGGTGAACCGCAGCGCATCGGCCCAATGGAAACGGGCGCGCGGATCGGTCACGTTCAGCCGCGCGCACTGCAGCGACAGCGCCTCGGCCTCGATCAGGTCCAGCGATGCGACACTGTCGCGTGCCAGCACCGCCTGCGCCAGATAGCCCCAGCCCGCGCCCAGATCGGCCATACGCGCCGGCAATTTCGGCGGTAGTGCCTGGGCCAGCAGGGCAGAGCCGGCATCGACCGCACCGTCGGAAAACACGCCTGCGGCGGTGAAAAACCCATGTGGTCCCTGCACCGGCCCCGTCGCCGCCCAATCGGCAAACGCCGCGCTTGCAGGAAACCAGAACAGCCTGCCATGCCCCTTGGTGATTGACGCGATGTCACCCAAGCGCTTTCGGCACGCCTTGAACAAGCTGTCCACGCCATCGGTGCGCTGGCCATCAACAACGACGAGACTGGCCGTGGCGCAAGCCTGCGCGATCATCGCCTGCGCCTGCGCTTTGGCACGCGGGACAACAACGATCGCGGTCTCACATGGCGCAAGGTCTTGCGTGACGGTATGGCCCGCAATCTGCCAATCGGCCACATCAGGGTAATAGCTGTGCATGACGCTGACCGCATCGCGCGGCAGGTCCGAGATGTCAAAGCTGGCGAGCGGGCGCATCAGGCCAACATGGCCAGCGCCCAAGACCAAAAGGCCGTCTTGGATGGCGGTGCTAAGGCGGGACTGTGGCATATCTGTTACGAATAACGCGCAGGCGCTATTCTTTCTCCATCGTGCATTGCAGCGGGTGTTGATGACGCTGGGCGAAATCCATCACCTGCGCCACCTTGGTCTCGGCAATCTCGTGGCTGAAAACACCGACGACGGCAACGCCTTTCTTGTGGACGGTCAGCATCAGTTCAAAGGCTTGGGCATGCGACAGGCCAAAGAACCGTTCCAGCACATGCACGACAAATTCCATCGGCGTGAAATCGTCATTCAGGATCAGTACCTTGTACATCGGCGGGCGTTTTGTCTTTGGCTTTGTCTCAAGCGCAACACCGAGGTTGCCGCCATCACGGTCCTCTTTGTCAGCCATCATGTGAAACTGTTCGCGCATCAAATGTCCTGTCATAGCCGTACATATAAACCATGCCCGCCCAGAGAAAAGGGGATCATGCGAGAAAGGGAAAACCCGCCAATCGCGGATATAGCGGGTTGACGGTGCGCTTATACCACATCTGCCATATCCACCCGATGAACGCCCCGAAAGTGTTTGAATTTAGGGTGTTTTCCGGCAAGCAAACTTGTGCTAGCGTTTTCGAATAATAATAAGGCCACCGGAAAAATCCGGGGCCAGAGGCAGCAAGAGGCAAACGACATGGCACGTCGTCCGGGACAGTTAGCCCATTACGGGCTGTATTTCTGCGTTCTGATTTTCATTCTGATCGCCGCTCCGATCCGCGGGGTTGCCGCCCCCTATGCGGCGTTGGTCATGGATGCGCGCACCGGCGAGGTGCTGCACGCCCGCAATGCCGATACCCGCCTGCACCCCGCCTCACTCACCAAGATGATGACGCTTTATGTCGCGTTTCAGGCAATCGAACGCGGTGAAATCTCGCTTGATACCGAGGTGACCGTGACATCCCATGCCGCAAACGAACCGCCGTCCAAGCTGGGGCTGCGCGCCGGTCAGCGCATTCGCCTGCGCTATCTGATCCGGGCGGCTGCTGTGCGATCCGCCAATGATGCGGCCACGGCCATCGGGATCGCGATTTCGGGGTCCGAAGAAGCCTTTGCCACGCGGATGAACCAGACCGCAGCCGCGATGGGCATGTCCAACACCACTTTCCGCAATGCGCATGGGCTGACACAATCGGGCCATTTATCCACGGCGCGCGACATGTCGGTCCTTGGGCGGCATGTGATCTATGATTTCCCGCAATATTATAATCTGTTTTCACGCAGGACGGCTGATGCTGGCGTTGCGACCGTGCAGCACACCAATCGCCGCTGGCTCGATTCCTATCCGGGCGGTGACGGGATCAAGACCGGCTTTACCAATGCGTCCGGTTTCAGCCTTGTCGCCTCTGCGCAGCGCGGGGACCAACGGATCATCGCGACTGTCTTTGGCGGCACATCCACCGCAGCGCGCAATGCGAGGATCAGCGAATTGATGGATATGGGGTTCAGCACGGCCCCCCGCAGCGCCAATGTAAACCGCCCGACACCGCCCGGCGCGATGGCCGAGGCCCCTGGGGACGGGTCCGTTGCCGCAGGCGACAGCCTGCGCGGCAGCGCGGGCAAGGTCATCCGCGTGAACGGGCTTGTGACACGCAGCTATCGCCCGGTTGGTCGCCCCGTGACGGCGGAGCCTGAACCTGCGATGTTGTTGTCAGCCACCGCTGACACAGAGGTCGTCGTGGCCGCCGCAGCCGATGCCACGCCGCAGGTCAATGTGGCCGCAAACGTCGATCAGGATATCATCAACGCCGTGCTGGCAGATGCCGTCAACGCAGCCTTGATGGATGTATTGGCCGAACAAGCACCTGCGCAGGTCGCCGAGTCCACCACCCCCGCAGTCATGCCACAGGCCCGTCCAGAACCGCCGGCAGAGATGCAGATGGCGGCAATGGCAACGGTTGCGCCACCTGCCGAAAGCTTTGCGCCGGGTGAGCCAGAGGTTGTGACCCGTGTTTCTACATCGGGCGGGCGCCATTGGGGTGTGAACGTCGGTCGCTATCCCAGCCGGTTCGATGCGGAACGTGTGCTGCTCCAGGTCGCCTTGAACGAGATGAATACGCTCGACGGGGCCTTGCGCCGTGTCGTGCAACGGTCAGGCGGGTTTGATGCCAATTTCATGGGGCTGAACCGCGAAGCCGCTGATCTGGCCTGCCGCCGCTTGCAGGCGCGCGGCACCACCTGTTTCATGATCGGCGCCGACGGGTAGATCGCGGCGCGGCTGAAAAACTTTCTAGCCTCCGGCGGGAGTATTTTTGGAAATAAGAAGTTGGGGTCAGGCCGGAATGGCGCGCCCTTCAAAGGCGGCGGCCATCAACTGACGTGTGTAAGGGTGGTTGGGCGCGTCAAAGATCGCATTTGCTTCGCCCGCTTCGACGACGTCGCCCTGTTTCATCACCATCACCTTGTGCGACAGGGCGCGCACGACTTTGAGGTCATGGCTGATAAACAGATAGGCCAGCCGGTGGTTTTGCTGCAAGTCCCGCAGCAGCTGCACGATCTGGACCTGTACCGTCATATCGAGAGCGGATGTCGGTTCGTCCAGTACCAAAAGGCGGGGCCGCAGGATCATCGCGCGCGCGATGGCGATCCGCTGGCGCTGTCCGCCCGAGAATTCATGCGGATAGCGGTCCATCATCGCGGGGTCGAGACCGACCTCGGCCATAATCTCGGCCACCATGTCGCGCCGGTTGCGCCCGGGATCGACCCCGTGGACGCCCAGACCTTCGGCGATGATCTGTTCGACCGTCATGCGCGGGCTGAGCGAGCCATAGGGGTCCTGGAAGACGATCTGCATGTCGCTGCGCAAAGGCCGCATCTGGCGCTGGGTCAGGGTGTGGATGTCGCGCCCTATGAAGCTGATCCGCCCTTCCGACCGGATCAGCCGCATCACGGCCAGCGCAAGGGTTGTCTTGCCCGACCCGCTTTCGCCGACGATGCCCAGTGTTTCGCCTTCGCGCAAGCTGATCGTGGCGCTGTTGACGGCCTTGATATGCCCCACAGTGCGTTTCAGCAGCCCCGCCGTGATCGGGAACCAGATCCGCGCGGCGTCGGTTTCCAGCACGGTGGCGGCATCGGCTGGCACAGGTGCAGGAAGGCCCGTCGACGAGGCCGCCAGCAGCGTTTGCGTATAAGGATGCTGCGGATTGGCAAAGATGTCGGCGGTCGGTCCCTGTTCGACGATTTCGCCGTTCTGCATCACGCAGACACGGTCGGCGATCTTGCGCACGATGGTCAGGTCATGGGTAATAAACAGCATCGACATGCCGTCGCGCTGTTTGAGATCGGCCAGCAGGTCGAGGATCTGCGCCTGGATGGTCACGTCGAGCGCGGTTGTCGGTTCATCCGCGATCAAAAGATCCGGCCCGTTGGCCAGCGCCATGGCGATCATCACGCGCTGGCGTTGCCCGCCTGACAGTTGATGCGGATAGGCACCCAGACGGGTTTCGGGGTCGCGGATGCCGACGCGGTTGAGCAGTTCGATGATCCGGCCGCGCACGCCATGGCCGCGCAGGCCCTGATGCAGCTCGATGCTTTCGGCCAACTGCTTTTCCAGCGTGTGCAGCGGGTTCAGCGATGTCATCGGTTCTTGAAAGATGAAGCTGATGTCATTGCCGCGCACCTTGCGCAGGGCCGGTTCGCTCGCGCCGACCATCTCGACGCCGTTATAGGTGATCGAGCCGGCCATGACCGCGCTGTCGCCAAGCAATTGCACCGTCGACAGCGCGGTCACCGATTTTCCAGAGCCGCTTTCACCGACGATCGCCAATGTTTCGCCACGCCCGATCTGGAACGACACGCCGCGCACCGCATGGGTCGTGGTGCCATCCTGCCGGAAAGCGACGCGCAGATCGCGGACATCAAGGATAGGCTGGGTCATTTCACGGGGGCCTTTTGCGCGACGGCAAGGTCTTGCGCGGTTACGACCGGAACGGACCCGTCGGCGATGAAGGTCTTGCGCGGGTCGAACGCGTCGCGGATGCCCTCGAAGATAAACACCAAAAGCGACAGCATGATCGCGAAGGTAAAGAAGGCGGTAAAGCCAAGCCATGGCGCTTGCAGGTTCTGTTTGGCCTGCAGGGTCAATTCGCCCAGCGACGGGGCCGAAGACGGCAGCCCGAAGCCGAGAAAGTCGAGCGAGGCCAGCGTGCCGATGGCCCCTGTCACCAAGAAGGGCAGCATCGTCACCGTCGCCACCATCGCATTGGGCAGCATGTGGCGGAACATGATCGTGCGGTCCGGCACGCCCAGCGCCTTGGCCGCGCGGACATATTCAAGGTTACGCGCGCGCAGAAATTCTGCACGCACCACGCCGACCAGCGCGGGCCAGCCGAATAGCACCGTCAGAAAGACCAAGAGCCAGAAACTGCGCCCCAGAATGGCAAAGACGATAATGATGACGTAAAGCGACGGTGTCCCTGTCCAGATTTCGATGAACCGCTGGAATGCCAGATCGGTCCAGCCGCCGAAATAGCCCTGCACCGCACCCGCTGTGATCCCGATGATTGAAGCAGAGATTGTGACCATCAGCGCAAAAATGATCGACAGCCGGAACCCGTAGATCACCCGCGCCGTCACATCGCGTTTGGTGTCATCGGTCCCCAGCCAGTTCAGCGCAGAGGGCGGAGCAGGCGCAACGCCTGGCCGGTCAACGATGGTATTGTAGGAATAGGGGATCACCGGCCAGATCATCCAGCCGCGCTGGAACCCCTCGCCCAGATCCTCGCCTGCATCCACGGCGGCGATCAGCCCGTCAGGGTCGTCGAAACAGGATTCCATGCCGCCGGTCTTGATTAGGCATTGCACCTCGACATCCTGATAGCGGGCCTGGGTTGGGAAATCGCCGCCGAAATCGCGTTCGGAATAAAAGCTGACAATCGGCATCCGCCAGTCGCCTTGATAGCTGACAAGGATAGGTTTGTCGTTGGCGATCAGTTCCGCAAACAGCGACAGACCGAACAGCACGCCAAAGATGATCAGCGACCAGACCGCACGGCGGTTACGCTTGAAATTGCGCCAGCGGCGCTGGTTGAGGGGGGACAGGCGCATCATGTGTTGCGCGCCTCGAAATCAATGCGGGGATCGATGAAGACATAGGTGATATCGGTGATGATACCCACCACCAGCCCGATCAACGAGAAGGCGAAGAGCGTGCCAAAGACCACCGGATAATCACGCGCCACGGCCGCTTCGAACCCCAGCCGCCCCAAACCGTCAAGAGAGAACAGCGTTTCGATGATCAGCGATCCGCCAAAGAACACGCCGATGAAAAGCGCCGGAAAGCCCGAGATCACGATCAGCATCGCGTTGCGGAAGACGTGGCCGTACAGCACGCGGGATTCCGACAACCCCTTAGCCTTGGCGGTGATAACGTATTGTTTCTTGATCTCGTCCAGAAAGCTGTTCTTGGTCAACAGCGTCAGCGTGGCAAAGGCCGAAATCGTGGATGCCAGCACAGGTAGCGTGATGTGCCAAAGGTAATCGAGGATCTTGCCGATCAACGACAGATCCGCGAAATTGGATGAGGTCAGCCCCCGCAGCGGGAAGATGCGGTAATAGGACCCCCCTGCAAACAGCACGATCAGCAGGATCGCGAACAGGAAACCGGGGATCGCATAGCCGATGATGATGGCGCCACTGGTCCATGTGTCAAATGGGGTGCCGTCGCGCACGGCCTTTTTGATACCCAGCGGGATCGAGATCAGGTAGGCGATCAGTGTGGACCACAGGCCAAGTGTGATCGACACCGGCATCTTTTCCATCACCAGATCGAACACGCTGATCGACCGGAAATAGCTGTCGCCAAAATCGAACCGCATGTAGTTCCACATCATATTGAGGAACCGCTCTAACGGCGGCTTGTCAAAACCGAATTCGCGTTCCAGCTGCGCGATGAATTCGGGCGGCAGACCGCGTGCGCCAACATATTCGCTGCCGTTGTCAGCGCCGAAATCGGCATCACCCCCCCCGCCGGAAAAGGATTCGAACACATCGCCGCGCCCTTCGAGATTGGCAAGGATCTGTTCAATCGGGCCGCCCGGCACGAATTGCACCAGCGCAAAGTTGATGATCATGATCCCAAGCAAGGTCGGAATGACCAACAACAGCCGTCGAAGGATATAGGCGCCCATAACTTACCGCAACGCGCCGGCGGCGATCAAGGCATCGGCCTTGCCTTGATTGAACCACCAGTAATCCAGATAGCCGAGGCCAAATTCCGGCAGGTTTTCGGGGTATTCATACATGTCGAAATAGGCGACCCAGTTTGCGCCAAGATACCATGTCGGCACCATGAAATAGTCTTGCCGCATCACGCGGTCGATGGCGCGGACGCCTGCGGCCATTTCTTCGTAATCATCGGCACCTGTCACGAACTTTGCCAGCGCATCAACAGCAGCCGAACAGAAACCCGCAGGGTTGAACACGTCGTCACGGTCTTCGCAGCCATATTTCTGTTCGATGCCAGTGCCTTCCTGCAACCCGCTGCTATAGGCGCCAAAGATCATGTCGAAATCGTTGGACTGGGTGCGCGCCTGATATTGGGACGGATCGACACGGTTATAGGTGGCATTCACGCCCAACCGTTGCAGGTTTTCGATATAGGGCGTGATGATCCGGTCGAAGGCTTGGCGCGTTTCGAGAAACTCGACATCCAGCGTCCGGCCATCCGCATCGCGCAACATGCCGTCATTGCCCGGCGTAAACCCTGCCTGTTCCATCAGATCAAGCGCGCGGCGCAGGTTGTCGCGGTCCAGTGGGCGATCACCGCTGGTATGCGGCATAAAGGCGTCTTCGGTGAAAATCGCCTCTGGCAGCATGGCACGCACGGTGTCCAGCATTTCCAGCTCGCGCCCTGCGGGCTGGCCAGCGGCGCGCAGGCGGTCGTTTTCCCAAAAACTGCTGCGTTGCTGGAACAGACCATATTGCAGATTATCATTGGTCCAGGTGAAATTATACATCAACCCCAGCGCCAGCCGGACATTGCGGTCCTGCAGTTTTTCACGCCGCAGGTTGAACACAAAACCTGTTGCCGCAGGCAAGGTGCCATCGGCCAGCGTGTCGCGCACGACCCAGCCTTGGTCGATGGCGGGGAAATCATAAGATGTCGCCCAGTTGATCGAGGAATTTTCGCGCCGGAAGGTGAATTCACCCGCCTTGAACGCCTCGAACGCGGCGGAACTGTCGGCGAAATATTCCACACGGATGGTGTCGAAATTTGCGCGCCCGATGTTGATCGGATGGGTTTGCCCCCAGTAATCGGGGTTGCGGCGATAGATGATCTGGCGGCCCGGATCGACGCTGTCGACCATATAGGGGCCAGTACCGGGCGCTGTGTTCAGCCGGCTTTCATCCAGTCGCGCGCCGCTTTCCTCGAACCAGTCTTGCGGCATGACGATCGTATTGGCCATCTGGCTGACGCGGCCACGGCGCGGCGATTCCGGATTGAAGGTGAATTTGACAGTGTAGTCGTCCAGCGCCTCGGCCCCTGTCACCAGCTGGGTGATGCCCGCGCGAAACGACGGCGTGCCCTGTTCGGCGAACAGGTTATGGGTAAATACCACATCCTGCGCTGTCATCGGCGCGCCATCCGAAAAGGTCACGTCATCGCGCAGGTTGAAGATGACCCAAGCCTGATCGGCAGGATATTCCAACGTTGTACAAAGCAGGCAGTAATACGACCCGACCTCGTCATCTGTACTGTCCATCATGCGTTCATACATGACAGAGGACAATGACCCCGGCGTGCCCGACAATGTGGCAAACGGGTTCATACTGTCGAATGACCCGTCGGCGGAAATGCTGATCTCTCCGCCTTTGGGCGCAGCGGGGTTTACATAATCCAGATGCGGAAAATCGGAGGGATATTTCAGGTCACCATATTCGTTGAACCCGTGCGACACGATGATGTCGGACGCGGTCTGCGCGCGCGCGTCATGTGCCGCCAAAAGCGCAATCGCAGCGATCGACCCAACGGCCCAAAGACGCATATGCAGTGCCTGGTCGGGCTGCGGCTGTGCCATGACACGAACCTTGGGGCGATAAGACATCATAAACTCCAGTTGCGACAAGCCGTATGGTTAACCAAAGCTACGGCGCGGATCGGCAAAGATTCAAGTTGAGAATGCGTGATCATTCCGTGTTCATGTGCATATGCCAATAAAAAAGGCCGCCCGGTAGCGGGCGGCCTTTGGTCACATGCCTGACCGATTAATTGAACGTGGCCAGATAGGCGATCAGGTTGGCGCGGTCTTCGATCGCGCGCATCCCGTTATACCCCATCGTCGTGCCGGCAGCATAGCCGCGGGGGTTTTCCAGAAAACCGTTCAGATTTTCGGGGGTCCAGACATCGGCAGCTGCGATCAGCGCACCTGAATAGGAGAAGTTATCATAAAATTGCACCGGGCGGCCCACAACACCATAGAGCGCGGGACCTGTGCCATGCACGCCGGGTTCCAGCACATGGCAGGCACGGCAGTTGCGCCACAGCGTCTCGCCGTCAGCCGCGCTGGCGGAGGCCATGATCACGGCGAAATCAACCTCTTCCACGGCCTCGTCCTCAGTGGACGCTGTCTCTTCCACGGGGATGATATAGGCCTGTTCGCCGTATTCATGCCCGCCGCCGAAATAGATCGACGATGCAAGCCAGGCACCCAGCAGGTAAACAAGCAAAGTCGCGCACAGCGCGCCTACGGCTTTGGTGATTGTCATTGTGTCGAACATGTCGCGGTCCATTCAGAGATAAAAGTCAGCAGACATGTATCCGCTTCCCCCCTGCCGTTGCAAGGTATAGTGGCGCGACGAAATGCCCATTTTTGGCCTTTGCTGTCCGGGGGGACACAATCATGTCACGCAACATCGCCTTTCAGGGGGAATTGGGGGCTTATGGCCACGAAGCCTGCGCCACTGCACGCCCCGATCACACGCCCCTGCCCTGCGCCACATTCGAGGATGCCATCGCCGCCGTGCGCAATGGCGATGCCGATCTGGGGATGATCGCAGTCGAAAATTCGACCTATGGCCGCGTGGCGGATGTTCATTCGCTCCTGCCCGAAAGCGGGCTGCATATTGTCGATGAAACCTTTGTGCGGGTGCATATCAACCTGCTGGCCAAACCGGGGGCAAACCTGTCCGACATCGACACCGCTGTCGGCCATCCTGTGATCCTGCCGCAATGCGCGGGATTTCTGCGCAAGCACGGCATTGCGGGCCACACCAGCACCGACAATGCCCGTGCCGCACGCGAAGTGGCGCAGGGGTCAGACCTGACCACAGCGGCGCTTGCGTCGGAACTTGCCGCGCAGATCTATGGCCTGCAGGTGCTCGCCCGCCATATCGAGGATCATGACCGCAACACCACGCGGTTCCTGATCATGGCCCGCGCGCCTGACCAGACACGGCGCGGCGATTTCGGCATGGTCACCAGTTTCGTCTTCCGTGTGCGCAACATTCCGGCCGCGCTTTACAAGGCGATGGGCGGCTTTGCGACCAATGGCGTCAACATGACCAAGCTGGAAAGCTATATGGTCGGTGGCCAGTTCACCGCGACACAATTCTATGCCGAAATCGAAGGCCATCCCGAGGATCGCAATGTCCAGCTTGCGCTGGAGGAGTTGCGCTATTTCACCGATCATCTGCTGGTGATGGGCGTCTATCCCGCCGCGGCACGCCGCCATGAGGCCGCAGCCAACGCGGGCCTTTGATAGTCATCAAAGGGCGATACAGGTCACATCGGCGATCGCGGCATGGATATTGGCCCGCATGTCAAGGCGCATCTGCGCCACCATCATAGCTGCGGTCGGCCAGCCAGTTTTCGATCAGGAAATGCGCGATGGCGCCTTTGCGCGCGGGCTTGATTGTCGGGTGCAATCCCGCAAAGGACAGCGCCATATCCTCGCGGCTAATCCACAGCGCGTCTTCGATCTCGGTCCGGTCAATGCTCAGGTCGGTGCCCAGCGCCTCGCCCGCGCAACCAAACATCAAAGACGCTGGAAAAGGCCAAGGCTGGCTTGCCAGATAGCGCACGGCACCGACATGGATCCCCGCCTCTTCGCGCACTTCGCGGCGCACGGCAGCTTCGATCGTTTCGCCAGGTTCGACAAAACCGGCCAGCAACGAATACATCCCCTCGGGCCAGCCGGGGGACCGGCCCACCAGCACGGCGTTGCCATGGGTAATCAGCATGATGACGACAGGGTCGGTGCGCGGGAAATGATGCGCGCCGCAGGCCGGACAATCGCGCTGCCAGCCGGACATGGCGATCACGCTTTGCGCGCCGCAGCGGGCGCAGAACCCGTGCATGTCGTGCCATCCCAGCACCGCCTTGGCGGTCGCGGCCAGTTCGGCGTCGCGCGGGGTCAATCGCGTCATGATCGCGCGCAATTCGAAAAAACCGGCACCTGCGGGCATCGCCGGATGCTTTTGCTCTGACGGGTCAAGAAAGGTGTCCAGATGCGTGATGTCAAGATCAGGCGGCGTCCAGCCCGATAGATCAGCCGCAAAGACCGGCCCCGCGTCATCGCGCCCCAGCAAGATCAGGTCCGGCGCGGTATCGGCCATCACCGGATGATCCAGCGGCACCTGCACCAGCGTGTCATCAATGACCATCGGCTTGCCACGCCACAGCAGGATCGCGCGCGCCCCCGCCTGCCCCGCAACAGCCGGATCCGCCCGCAAATGCGCCGCACGGTCCAGCGCAGAGCCACCAAAAGTCACTGTTTGAGATAACATCATCGGATCGAAATGACACGGGTCGGGGCAGAGTTCAAACTTTTCTGACAACATGCTGTAGCCATGGCAAAATTTCACCCTATGGTTGTGTTATGGTAAGGACGTGGTTCATGGGGGCAACGAACGGGCGCGGTGCCTGTCAGGCGACATTGCGCATTCTGGCGACGACGGATCTGCATATGCAGATACTGCCCTATGACTACTTTGCCGACCGCGCCGAACAGATCGGAGGGCTGGTTCATCTGGCTGATCAGATCACCGCGTTGCGCGCCGACCAATCGGCCCTGACACTGCTTTTCGACAACGGCGATTTCCTGCAAGGCAATCCGCTGGCCGATACATTGGCGCAGGCCGGGTCGGCCAAGACCCCACACCCAATGATTGCGGCCTTTGCTGCGCTGCACTACGATGCCATCAATCTTGGTAATCATGAATTCAACTACGGGCTGCCCTTTCTGCGGCAGGTCCTGCAGGATGCATCTTGCCCGGTGGTCTGCGCCAATGTCGATTGGCGCGATCAGGCGCAGATCGCGCAGCCCTTTGTGATCCTTGACCGCGTGATCCGCTGTGAGGATGGCCACGATCATCCCCTGCGGATCGGCGTCGTCGGGTTCTTGCCGCCGCAGATCACCAAATGGGACAAGGTCAAGCTGGCCGATGCGATCGCCACTTGCGACATCGTCGAGGCCGCGCACCGCATCGTACCGCAGATCAAGGCGGCAGGGGCGGATATCATCGTCGCCCTGTGCCATGCGGGGATCGACACCGCAGACCACCGGCCCGGAATGGAAAATGCCGCCGTGCCGCTGGCGGCTGTGCCGGGCATTGATGCGATTCTGACCGGCCACACGCATGAGATATTTCCCGACGCCACGCGTCCTGCCACCCCTTATGTCGATCCGGTCGCAGGGCGAATTCATGGCAAACCGGCGGTTGGCGCAGGCTTTTACGGTCAAGCGTTGGGGGCAATCACGCTCAGGCTGCGCCGCGCCGCGGATGGCTGGCATGTCACCAACCACACAAGCGCGGTCCTGCCCGCCGCACCCAAAGTGCCAGACAGCGCAATCAGCGCAAGGATCAAGGCAGGCGTGCAGCCCGCCCATAGCGCCACTTTGCGTCAAGTCAGGCAGCCGATCGCGCGCACCTTGGTGCCGATCCATAGCTATTTTGCACGCATCAGTCCCGACTTGCCCAGCCATATCCTTGGTCAGGCGCTGATCGCGCATGCCGCCTCGGTGCTGCCGGCCAATAGCCTTCCGATCATCGCAGCGGTATCGCCGGTTCGCGCCGGAGGTTTGGGCGGGCCGTCCTGCTACGTCGCCATTCCGCCGGGGCCGATCATGCGCCGAGACGTCTGCGCGATCTATCCTTATGCCGACACGCCAGTGATTGCGCGCCGCACCGGCGCCGAATTGCGCGCTTGGCTGGAACAGGCCGTGTCGGGCTATCATCAGATTATCCCGGGCAGGGCCGACCAAGCTTTGCTGAACCCCGATTTCGCAGGATATGTCTTTGATGCCTTCCATGGGCTGACCTATACGATCGACCTGACACAGCCGCCTCGGCATGACGCGGCAGGCCGCATCAGCGCACCAGCGGCGGCGAGAATCATCGACCTGGAGCACAACGGCACACCCGTCCGGCCAGAGCAATGTTTTGCGGTTGTCGCCAACAGCTATCGCAGCTTTGGCGGCGGCGGTTTCCCCCCGATCCCCATGTACGATATACTGGCCATGTCCCGCCAGCCGGTCCGCGACATCCTGACAGCGAGAGTCCAGCGCCGAGGTGTCGTGACGGCGCCAATCAAGGCGCCTTGGCGCTTTGCGCCGATCCCGGACACTTTTGTCGATTTCATCTCGGCCCCCGATGGCCGGCACCACATGACCGACCGCATTTGCAACGCCGGGACGCAGGCTGACGGTTTCACCCGCTACCGCTTGGCGCTCTGAGACCTTGCGCTTGGCTGCTCGCTGTCCTATGTGGTGGGTCGAGAGGTTGGCGCGGGCGAGTGCCTCGCCAACCTGGTCAGGTCCGGAAGGAAGCAGCCATAACGAGCCCCACTTGGGTCGTTGTCCAACCTCTCACCCTTTGCCAGCCAATTGATGTGAATGCGGCGAAAGTCCATGTTGTCAGCCGACGGCGGTGTCCGCCAGGCGCATGGCCTGACGGGTGCAATATTGCCGTGTCCGGCAAACCGGACAGCGCAAAACCCACGTCAATGATCTGGATTTATTGGAGGCGAGTAGCGGAATCGAACCGCTCTACACGGATTTGCAACAGCTTAACGATCATTAAGTCACTGCTTTACATTGATTTTTTTACTGTGTTTTTTAGTGTGCATGAAAACGTGTAAGTGCACTTTGCGGATTTTACTGTGGGCAACATAGCAAAGTGACCACAGTATCACCCCATAGTAAACAGCCCACAGTCTTCTATCTACACTTAACTGGCGACACAGATTTGCCCATCTTCAATCAAAAAGCTCGTTAAACTTGTCTGTCGCGGCGTTTTTGGCCTCGCCTGTCTCTGGATCGATACCGCCCCATACACGAAACGGAGCATAGTCACCTTTCAGCACACTCAGTTCCTTACGTTTGGCCAGCTCGCCCCTAGGGTCAGGACTCATAACCAGAATATGACGGTTGCGGCGAGAGCGATTGCCGATAGGAAGACCTTGGGGCAACGATCATAGCGGGTTGAGACGCGTCTCCAGTCTTTGAGCCTGCCAAACATGCGCTCGATGCGGTTCCGGCGTTTGTAGCGACGCTTGTCGTATCTGACGACCTTGTTGCGTGACTTTCGACCTGGGATGCAGGGACGAGTCCCTCTGTCTGCTAAGGCTTCCCGGAACCAATCTGCATCATAACCCCGATCCGCCAATAGCCATTCAGCATCCGGTAGACTGCTGAGCAAAGCCATGGCACCGGTATAATCGCTGACCTGACCAGCCGTGATGAAGAAACGGATTGGGCGGCCGCTGGTGTCAGTGACAGCATGCAATTTTGTGTTCATGCCGCCCTTTGTCTCACCGATTAGGCGTCCACGCCCCCCTTTTTAAGCCGCAGGCTTGAGGCCGTGCGGTGTGCTTTGAGGTAAGTCGCGTCGATCGAGATGGTCTTATTGTCGGGTGCCTCCGCTGCCAAGCCTGTCATTATCCGAGCGAATACACCTGCATCGCTCCAACGTTTCCAGCGATTATAAAGCGTCTTGGGTGGCCCATACGCAACGGGCGCATCACACCAGCGTAACCCATTGCGATTGATGAAGATAATGCCGCTCAAAACACGCCTGTCATCGACGCGCGGCTTACCTCGGCTCTTTGGGAAATACGACCGTAGCCGCACCATCTGATCTTCTGTCAGCCAGTAAAGATTGCTCATCGTACCCCCAAATCATTGGTGGTCGTGAATCATGACGACAAACCAGCATCAAGGCATTTAATGGGTCCTGACCCTAAGTAACGACTTTGTAAATATTTCTGGAGACTATAATGTTGCGGCCGTTTCAAAGCCAAATAGAAAGAGAATAGCCCTTGTTTCAGAGACTATGCAGAGCATGTCAGAGGAGCAGAGATCCAGTCTTATTGGTTACATCTTGGACTATTGCAAAGATAACATTAGATTGTCCGAGGATGGTCAAAAATTTGAACTTTCATCTGATAATGAGCTAAAACTTGTGCTATATGGCATTGAAGAGCGCTTTTATACTACGCAGCACAGCAAACAAAAACGGCTCGCGAATTCTGTTCAGACTCTTTGATATTATGGTGTGATGATTTTAATCAACATACTCTCAGCTAGAGTTCCAGCTTCAACTGATGCCAGTGCTCGTACCGTAACAGCGTCAGTGGCGGAGTAACCCTGACGCGACACGCCAAGCGCGGCCAACAGTGCCGCTTCACCAATCTTGCCAGCATCAAACATGTCAAAAGCCTTGGCTGCGGCGGCAGATAGAGCTGGCTGCTCAGCGACAAGCGCTACGGCTTCCACTACTGTCACTTCCTCGTCTTCGGCTATGGATTTTTTTACAAAAGCACGTCCTGAATGCAGTTCGGCGTTCATGAGGGGTGACAATTTAGAGTAGTAACGGTCGACCACCTGCGCGCTATTTCCTAACTGACTGCTCAATTGATCTGAAGTGACCCCGCGCGCCAAGTCCTGCGTCACATAGAAATGCCGGAAACTGTAGAGTGTCCTGGGAAGTCTATCTTGCCCAATCTTCATGTCATTTTCTTCGAGGTATTGGTTGAAGTTGCGGGCCAAGTTGTAATAATCTATGCGCTCGTCGCTGCGTGTTTTGAACACGTAGTCATCGGTCTTGGCTTCAATCACCTCGTCTAGCGTCTTGTCTACCAGTGCTGGGTTCATCGTACGCTGACGGTCAAGGAAGCGCTCTGTTCTGTCCCGTGCAATTGCAAGACGTGGTCCAGTCTTTCCTGAAGGGTAGATAGCCAAGAAACGTTCATCACCCTTCTTCACCCAAGCGATGCTACTCCACTTTAGGTTAAGCGCCTCGGTGCCGTGCCGTATGCCGGTGTTGGCCAAGAACAATACATAGTTGCGCATGACTTCGCGGGTTTCGCGCGCGCCAGGATGAAATGTCTTTTCGTGATAGGTGCGCAGGTCCGTGTAAATCTTCTGGTATTCGTCCAGCGAGAATGCTCCCCGCTTTTGCGCCTTTCTACCTTTGTTAAGCAAGGTAGGGCGTATTGAGCCGGTGATCCAACCGCGCAGCTCGGCTTCATCAAGCACGCGGTTCAGTGCCGAGTTATGCGTGTTGATGGTGCTGTGTGCTGCCTTGCGACCCATTTGCTCCGTGCGCCACACATCGAATTTCTGCAATGATGCCACGTCAATCGACGCCACATCCTATTTACCAAAATAAGGGATTAGATAACGATTAATGGCCGTGATATAGTCTTTGAAAACAACCCGGCCTCCATTGGACGCCAGTTCGTTTCGCATACGTTCACAAGCATATTCGGCGACCTGTTTGAAGCGGCGAGTATTCTGAGGGAGCTTGTTTTTCAGCCGTTCGTCTGCAGCAAAATAAAACTTGAGTGCGACGTCCTTGGCTTGCTCTAGATCAGTGGTCTTGGTTGAAAACCTATGCCATTCACCAGACGCCAGCTTGCCAGCGAGGACTGTTGTCACGCTTGTCTAGGCGAACCCGTTCATTGACAACGATCGTCGTTACGTCTGCACTCACTGTAGTTTCATCCCAGCATCCATGCACTCAGCGTAGCTGGTGATGCACAAAAAACCTAGTGTGTAAGCGCAGGAAATGCTCAAAAACTACCCAAAAATTGGCAGATTTTCCTGTAATTTTAGGGGGTTGTCTGGAGGCGAGTAGCGGAATCGAACCGCTCTAGACGGATTTGCAATCCGCTGCATAACCTACCTGCCCACTCGCCTCATGGGGTGTTTCCCTAAGGATCACGGGACTTGCCGTCAAGCGGATAACGCGGTGGACCTCATCAATCTGTCACAATCACCCCTGTCTGGCCACGCGCGATCGCCAATGCCGGTTTCCTTTCCGCAGAAGCGGCGATAACCTGCGGCATATGGCCCGTCAGGGCCGCCAAACATCCTTGCGACGGAAACTTCATGTCCCGCTACATCCTTTTCGTGACAGGCACCCGCGCCGATTTCGGCAAGCTGGAACCGCTGGCCGTGGCCGCGCGTGATGCCGGTTTCACGGTGGCGTTTTTTGTGACCGGCATGCATATGCTGCAAAGCTACGGGCTGACCAAGCTCGAGGTACACCGGATGGCGGGTGTCACAGTGCATGAATTTCTCAACCAGCGCCCCGGTGATCCACAGGACATGATCCTTGCGAAAACGGTGATAGGGTTTTCTGATTTCGTGCAGGAACATCGCCCCGATCTGGTGGTGATCCATGGTGACCGGGTCGAAGCGCTGGCCACCGCGTTGGTCTGTGCCACCAATTACATCCGCTGCGCCCATGTCGAAGGCGGCGAGGTCAGCGGCACCATCGACGAAATCTACCGTCACTGCAATTCCAAGCTAGCCAGCCATCATTTCGTGTCCTCGGACGATGCCGCACGGCGGGTGATGTCGCTGGGCGAACAGGCCAGCCACATCCACGCCATCGGCTCGCCCGAGCTGGATTTCCATGCAGGCCCGTCTGGTGTCACGATTGCGCAGGTCAAAGACCGCTATGCGCTGCCCTTTGCCGATTACGGCATTTGCGTGTTCCACCCTGTCACATCAGAGGCCGCCAGCATGGGCGCGCAGGCAAGCGCGCTATTCGCCGCACTGGTGGCATCGGGGCGCAATTTTGTGGTGATCGCCCCCAATAACGACCCCGGATCAGCGGCGATCTTTGCCGCAATCGACGCCCTGCCCAAGGACAGGTTCCGCGTGCTGCCCTCCATGCGGTTTGCCCATTTCAGTGAATTGATGAAAAACGCCGCCGTCATGGTCGGCAATTCCTCTGCAGGCGTGCGAGAAGCCCCTTTTCTGGGGCTGGCGTCGCTCGATATCGGCACACGCCAGACCAACCGCGCGAAATCGCCGTCGGTGTTCTTTGCCGATGCAGGCGATTCTACGGCCATCGCCCGGTTTCTGACGGCGCAGTGGGGCAAGTCCTATCCGCGCCATGACGCCTTTGGCGGCGGGTCGGCGGCGGGCCGTTTCGCAGCGGTACTGGCAGAGCCCGACTTCTGGACCGGATCGCTGCAAAAGACATTCCATGACCACGATGCCTAAGGCCAGTCTGGCCCTGCGCGCCTATCTTGCGGCCAGTCACCTGATCCCGCTTGTGGCAGGCCCGGTGCTGGCCCGCAGACGCAAACGCGGCAAGGAACACCCGACACGCTGGGTCGAAAAGCAAGGGCGCGGGCTGGCCGCGCGCCCTGCTGGTCGCCTCGTCTGGATCAATGCCGTGGGCTTGGGCGAGATCTTGTCGCTGCGTGGTCTGATCGCGCGGATGGCGGCGGCATCGCCTGACCTGCATTTCCTTGTCACATCAACCACCGCAGCCTCTGCGCGGGTGTTTGGCGCACAGATGCCGCCTCGCACGATCCACCAGTTTTTGCCGCTAGATGCACCCACTTATCGGCAGCGGTTTCTGCACCATTTCCGGCCTGACCTGTGCGTCTGGGCTGAACAGGATCTATGGCCGGGGCTGGTGCATGATGCGGATAGGCGCGGGATTGCGCAGGCGATGGTCGCAGCGCGAATGAACGCGGATTCTTTTGCGCGCCATGGCAAGGCTGCGGGGCTGTACCGCGACCTTTATGCGCGTATGGCGCTGGTGACGGCGCAGGACGCAGGCAGCGCCGCCCATCTGACGCAGCTGGGGGCCGCGGCACGGGTCAGCGGGTCGTTGAAACCGGCCGCGCCGCCGCTGGATTGTGACCCGTCCGCCTTGCGCGATCTGCAGGCCGCCGTCGGGACCCGTTTCGTCTGGGCCACTGCCCCGTCCCATCCGGCTGATGAGGCGGCAGCATTGGCCGCGCATAGCCTGCTGCGCGCGCAAATCCCCGATGCCTTGCTGATCATCGCGCCGCGCCATCCCGACAGGCGGGATGCGATTGTGGCCGCTTGCCCTGCCCCACCACCAATGAAATCCCAAGCTGCATTGCCCGGCCCCGCTGATCCGGTCTGGCTTTGCGATACTTTGGGCGATCTGGGGCTGGTCTATCGCGTGGCCCGCGCGGTGCTGATCGGCGGCACGTTTGATGCCACCGAAGGGCATAACCCGTGGGAGGCGGCGCAACTGGGCTGCGCCGTGCTGCACGGCCCGAATGTTGACAATTTCACCGCAGATTTCGCAGCCCTTGGTGCAGGCGGGGCCATTGCGGTGCATGATCCTGCCACCATTGCCCGCGCGTTACACGGTGATTTGGCAACAGTGGCAGGCAAGGCAAAGGCCATAGCACAGGACGCAGGTGACGCGACCGATCTGCTGGTCCGCGACCTGCTGGCCTTGGTGAAAGCGCGCCATGACTGACCGCTTTCCTCCCTTGCGTCTGCGGATCGCATTGCTGGCTTACGGGCTAGCCTGGTGGTTTATGCTGCCCGTTGTGATGATCTATCTGCGTGTGCGCGCCCGCAAGGATGCCGATTATGGCGCGCATCTCGCCGAACGCTTTGGCCTTGTGCGCGCCGGTTTGCGCAATCCCGTCTGGGTCCATGCGGTGTCATTGGGCGAAATGCGCTCTGCCACGCCCTTGATCCGCGCGCTGCTGGCGCAGGGCGAATGCGTGCTGACCACCCATTTCACCCCCGCCGGACGGCGCGAGGCTGTGCGCGAATTTGCGACCGAGATTGCGGCGGGCCGTGTGCAGGTCGCGTGGGTGCCCTTCGACATGGGGTTGGCCTATGCGGCCTTTCTGCGCCGCTTTGCGCCGAAATACGGGCTGGTGATGGAGATCGAGATCTGGCCGCGCATGATCATGGCGGCACGCGCGCGCGGCGTGCCATTGTTCATGTGCAACGCGCAATATCCGCAGAAAAGCTTTGACAAGGACATGGCAGGCTGGGGGTTGCGCGCGGCGCTGACAGGCGGTTTCGTGGGTGGGTTCGTGAAATCAGCCTTGCAGGCAGAACGGTTCGCTGCCGCAGGCTTGCGCAACATTCATGTCACCGGCGAGATGCGCTTTGACCAGCCGATCCCGCAAGCACAGCTGGAGGCCGCAGCCCGCTTGCGCGATAGGCTGGTGGCTGACCGGCCAGCCTTTACCCTGACAAGCGTCGTTGAAGGCGAAGACGCGGTCTATATCGACATGATCCGGCGCGTGCCGGATGCGTTTTTTGTCTATGTGCCGCGTGCGCCGGAACGTTTTGACGCAGTCGCGGCGATGCTGGAGGGCGCAGGGTTGCGCTTTGCGCGCCGGTCCGAGGTGCTGGATGCCGCCCTTGGCGCGCATGATTTGCCGCAGATCGACGTCTTGTTGGGCGACAGCATGGGCGAGATGTATTTCTACCTTGCGCTGTGTGACCGCGCCATCGTCGGTGGCGGGTTTGTCACCAAAGGCGCGCATAACATCATCGAACCGCTGGCGCTGCGCAAACCCGTGATCGTCGGCCCGCATATCTGGACCATCGCTTATCCCGCGCAAGAGGCGATTGCGGCAGGCGTCTGCCACCATGTGCAGACCGAGGCCGAACTGCTGGAAGCGGTCCAAGCACCCACGGTCTTGACCGACGACCAGATCGCGGGCTTTTATGCGGATCACGCAGGTGCTGTGGACCGGACACTCGCCGCCCTACCGCGGGCCTTGGCGGGTCTGCCTGCGCCTGTTGGCGCAGTTGAGGCCTCCGGCGGGGATATTTAGGCTCCAACGATGCGGGGTTTGAGTTGGGCCACGCCGGAACGCACCGCGTCGTGGATCATGCCTTGGCGCGGGGCGTCGCGCAGCGTGGTCATCCAGTGATCTTGCGGCTGCAGGCGTTTGGGCGCACCGTCCCAGCGCAGCGCGCGCAGTACGCCTGTAGCCTGATCCGGCAAATGGTCAGGGATTTCGTGGTCGTTCAGCACGGCCCAGACCCCTGTCCAGAGCCGCCCGACGGACCAAGGGTTATAGCCGCCCCCGCCCAGCACCAGATAGCGCGGGGCGATGTCGCGTAGGGCCGCGACCACCGCCCAATGGGCGTTGTTCGACAGGCACAGCCGCGATTGCGGGTCTTCAAGCACCGCATCGGCCCCGCATTGCAGCACGATGGCATCAGGCCGAAAGGCGGTGACAGCGGGCAGGATCAGCTCGTGCAGGATCAGTGCCATGTCGTCGTCATGCAGCCCCGCAGGCACCGGCAGGTTGAACACCTGCCCCGCCCCCTGATCGGTGATCGCCCCGGTGCGCGGCCAGCGGTTCGCCTCGTGCGTCGATATCAGCAGCGTGTCGGGGTCTTGCGCAAAGGCATGCTCGACCCCGTCGGGGTGATGCGCGTCGATATCCACATAAGCGACGCGCTGCGCTCCGTTGCGCCGCAGCGACTGGATCGCCAGCACAGGATCGTTGAGATAGCAAAACCCGTTCGCGCGGTCGGGCAGGCCGTGATGGGTGCCGCCTGCGGGCGAATAGATGATGCCACCGTTTTTGAGCAACTCGCCCGCCAGCAGCGACCCACCCGCCGCCGTGGCCGGACGGCGGAACATTTCCGAAAAGACCGGATTGGACGGTGTGCCAAGGCCATGGCGGGCGCGCACCGCGTCGCTGACGGTTTGGGCGGCTTCTGCCGCTTGCAGGGCAGCCAGGTAGGCCGCGGTATGATAACCTGTCAGCGCAGCGGTTTTCGCGCGCGGGCTGGTGATGAATTGCGCGGGCGGCAGCCATCCCAGCGCGCGCGACAGGTCCATCACCGTGGATACCCGCGGCACCCGCAACGGATGCCACGGCCCATAGGTCGAGCCGCGATAGATTTCAGCGCCGATAAATTGCGGCAGGGGGCTTGTTCGTGCTGACAGGGCGGTCATAACGTCATTCATCGCCGGGATGTAACCCGGATTAAGATCGGAACCATGGCCAATTTACCCGCGCAACAGATTCCATTGAAATTCGCGACCGGGCGCAAGACCGATATTCGCGCGCAATTCGCAGCACTGTGCTGGCGGGTCAACATTGATCGAGTCGAAATCTGTCTGGTCACCAGCCGCACTCGCGGTCGCTGGATCCTGCCCAAGGGCTGGCCGATGCACAAACAGACACCGGCCGCCGCCGCCGCGATGGAAGCCTATGAAGAGGCCGGCCTGCGTGGCGAGGCGCTGGATATATGTCTAGGAATTTATAGCTATATCAAGCCCTTGGGCAATGTGAACGCGCCGATCGTGGCAATGGTCTATCCGGTCCATGTTCAGCAGGTCCTAAGCGAGTGGCCCGAAAAACACCAGCGCAAGCGCAAATGGTTCAGCCCCGAAAAGGCCGCCAAAAAGCTGGAAGAACCGGCGCTGAAAAAGATCGTGGCGACCTTTGATCCGGCCGTGTTGCGCTGACTTGCAAGGGTGGGCAAAAAGCCTAACTGTTCCACATGCAACAACGCCGGCAGCCATGATCCGATTCCATCTCAAATGCGACCAGAACCACCAGTTCGAAAGTTGGTTCCAATCGGGTGCTGCCTTTGACAAGCTGGTCGCGGGCAAGCATGTGTCCTGCACCGTCTGCGGCTCGAGCGTCGTGACGAAATCGGTGATGGCTCCGGCAATCGCCACGACCGCGGCACCGGTCGAAAACCAGATGGCCGCCCTACGCAAGAAAATCGAAAGCAGCGCCGATTATGTCGGCACTGCCTTTGCCAAAGAAGCGCGCGATATGCATGACGGGCTGACGCCGGACCGTCCGATCTATGGCGAGGCCAATCTGGCCGAGGCGCGCAAGCTGGCCGAGGATGGTATCCCCGTGATGCCATTGCCATTCATTCCCGCCAAGAAAGTGAACTGATGCATGTTCTGATCACGGGTGCCAATCGCGGCATCGGCAAGGCCATGGCCGACCGTTACGCTGCGCAGGGTGCGCAGGTCACCGGCACCGCGCGTGTCGCAGGCGCGCGATTGCACAGGATGGATGTGACCGACCCCGCAGCGGTCAATGCGCTGGCCGACACGATGGCGGATCAGGCGCTTGATCTGCTGGTCTGCAATGCGGGTGTTTACGCCGACACGGGCCAATCACTCGATCAGGGCTTTCCGGCAGATATGTGGGCGGATGGCTTTGCCACCAATGTCACCGGCGTGTTCCTGACCGTACAGGCGTTTCTGCCGCATCTGCGCCGCGCGCAGGCCGGCAAGATCGCGATTATTTCCTCGCAGATGGCATCGCATACCCACGCACCGGGCGGCAGCTATATCTACCGCGCAAGCAAGGCTGCGGCGCTGAACCTTGGCCGGAATTTGGCCAGTGATCTGGCAGCAGAAGGGATCAGTGTTGGCATCTATCATCCGGGCTGGGTGCGCACCGATATGGGCGGGTCCACAGCCGAGATCAGCGTGGATGAAAGTGTCACTGGCCTGATCGCGCGGTTCGCCGCCCTTAGCCCTGCGACATCGGGCTGTTTCGAGACATGGGACGGGCGAGTGCATCCTTACTAAGCATTTGCGCTTTGCGCGGCGCACCAGTAAACGGGCGCGGATCAACGCCGCTTGTTTGCAAGGATGACCGATGCCGACGCTTGTGATGAAATTTGGGGGCACCTCGGTGGCCAATCTTGACCGGATCGCGCGCGCGGCCAAACGCGTCGCTGTCGAGGTCGCCAATGGCTATGACGTCATCGTCATCGTGTCGGCCATGTCGGGCAAGACCAACGAGCTGGTGGGCTGGGTGTCCGAGACATCGCCGCTATATGATGCGCGCGAATATGATGCGATCGTGTCGTCGGGTGAGAATGTGACGGCTGGGCTGATGGCGCTGCGGTTGCAGGAAATGGATATTCCCGCGCGCAGCTGGCAAGGCTGGCAGGTGCCAGTTCTGACCACCGATGCCCATGCCTCTGCGCGGATCGAGGAAATTCCGACCAAGAACATCACCGCCAAATTCGGCGAAGGGATGAAGGTTGCCGTGGTTGCCGGTTTCCAGGGCGTCAGTGCCGCAGGCCGGATCACCACGCTTGGGCGTGGCGGGTCGGACACCACGGCTGTCGCCTTTGCGGCCGCTTTTGGCGCAGAACGCTGCGATATTTATACCGATGTGGACGGGGTCTATACAACCGATCCGCGGATCACGTCGAAGGCCCGCAAGCTTGACAAGATTTCGTTCGAGGAAATGCTCGAACTGGCCTCGCTCGGGGCCAAGGTGCTGCAAACGCGATCCGTCGAACTGGCTATGCGGTATAAAGTGCGCCTGCGGGTGCTGTCATCATTTGAAGAACCATCGGACAGCGCCGGAACGCTGGTCTGCGATGAGGAGGAAATCATGGAATCCAATGTTGTGGCCGGTGTCGCCTATTCCCGCGACGAGGCGAAAATGACCCTGATCTCGGTCGCGGACCGCCCTGGCATCGCCGCTGCGATCTTTGGCCCGCTGTCGGATGCAGGCGTGAACGTGGATATGATCGTGCAGAACATATCCGAGGAAGGCCGCACAGACATGACCTTTTCCTGCCCCAAGGATCAGGTGCTGCGCGCTGAAAAGGCGATGAACGATGCCAAGACGTCAGGCGCGATCAATTTTCATGATCTGGTCGCCGATGAAGGTGTCGCCAAGGTCAGCGTCGTCGGTATCGGGATGCGCAGCCATACCGGCGTTGCGGCCAAGATGTTCAAGGTGCTTTCTGCTGAAGGAATCAACATCAAGGTCATCACAACCTCCGAGATCAAGATTTCTGTGCTGATCGACAGGAAATACATGGAACTTGCCGTGCAGGCCCTGCATGATGCGTTCGAATTGGACAAGGCTGGCTGATCCTGTCGGATCGGTCCGCTGATATCGGGGGACCCATGCCGGAACGGTTGGAAAGCGAGAGCCGCAAGCTGCTGGGCCGCCTGCGCGAGGCTTTGGCCAGCGACAGCGAAGGTCAGGCACGGCTGAACCGTGTCGTGGACCTGATCGCCTCGTCCATGCAGGCCGAGGTCTGTTCGATCTACCTGTTTCGCGATGCCGACACGCTGGAGCTTTGCGCCACCCAGGGGCTTGAACAAGAATCGGTCCACCAGACACGGATGCGCCTTGGCGAAGGTCTGGTCGGGCGCACCGCCAAGACCGGCAATATCGTCAATATCGCCAATGCCCCCGCCGAAAAGGGGTTCCGCTACATGCCGGAAACCGGCGAGGAACGGTACTCGTCGTTTTGTGGCGTCCCGATCCAGCGGTTGGGCGATGTGTTGGGCGTGCTGGTGGTGCAGACGAAAACCGAACGGGTGATGACCCCCGACGAGGTTTATGCCCTTGAAATCGTGGCCATGGTCATCGCCGAGATGACCGAACTGGGCGCTTTCGTCGGCGAAGGCGCGGCCTTGTCGGCGCTGCACCAGAAACCGGTATTGTTGCGCGGGTCGATCGCGCAGGAAGGCACCAGCGCGGGTCGCGTCTATTTGCACGAACCCCGCGTTGTCGTCACCAACCCGATTTCAGACGACCCCGAAAAGGAAAAGACCCGCCTGATCGAGGCGGTCGAGACCCTGCGCAAATCCGTCGACAACATGATGGTTGGCGCGCGGTCGGTCGATCCCGAACAGGTGCAGGTTCTCGAAGCGTACCGGATGTTCGCCAATTCCAGCAGCTGGATTCGCCGGATGCAGGACGATGTGCAAAGCGGGCTGTCCGCAGAGGCCGCCGTCGAAAAGGAACAATCCCTGGCGCGCGCGCGGCTGTCACGCTCGCCCGATCCATATCTGCGCGAACGGCTGCATGATCTGGACGATCTGTCCAACCGCCTGCTGCGCATCCTGACCGGCCAAGGCGAAGACCGCAGCGACATGCCCGACGATCCGATCCTTGTGGCGCGCAATATCGGGCCGGGTGAATTGCTGGAATACGGCAAGAAACTGCGCGGCATCGTGCTGGAAGAAGGCAGCGTCGGCAGCCATGCCACCATCGTTGCACGCGCCTGGGCCATTCCGCTGGTCATCAATGCCAAGGGTGTCACGCGCGAGGCGCTCAACGGCGACATCATCCTTGTCGATGGCGATCAGGGGGTCGCGCATCTGCGGCCTGACGACACAGTCCAGGCGGCGTTCCGCGACAAGATCGAAATGCAGGCGCGCGCGCAGGAACGCTATGCCTCGATCCGCGATCTGCCAGCGGAAACGAAATGTGGCACGCGCATGTCCTTGCAAATGAACGCGGGGCTGATCGCGGATTTGCCATCGCTGGCGGGGTCGGGCGCTGAAGGTGTGGGGCTGTTCCGTACCGAATTGCAGTTCCTGATCCGCAACCAGATGCCGCAACGTGGCGAATTATCGGCGCTATACGACCGCGTGCTGAACGCGGCGGGCGGGCGGCGGGTGGCGTTTCGCACGCTCGACATCGGGTCGGACAAGGTGCTGCCCTACATGAAGGCGAACGATGAACCCAACCCTGCGATGGGCTGGCGCGCGATCCGTGTGGGGCTGGACAAACCCGGCGTGCTGCGGATGCAGTTGCAGGCTTTATTGCGCGGGGCGGCGGGGCGACCTTTGACGGTGATGTTCCCCTTCATCACGCAGCTGACCGAATTCCGCGCCGCCAAGGCCGAGATGGACAAGGCGCTCGACCGCGAAGTCCGACTGGGCCATCCCGTTCCGGCCAAGATCGAGGTGGGCGCGATGCTGGAAACACCATCGCTCGCCTTTGCACCCGACGTGTTTTTCCAAGAGGCCGATTTCATCAGCATCGGTGGCAATGATCTCAAACAATTTTTCTTTGCCGCCGACCGCGAAAACGAACTGGTACGGCGGCGATACGACACGCTCGACGTGAGTTTCCTGTCGTTTCTGGAACATGTGATCAAACGCTGCGATGCAGCGGGAACCCCGCTGTCGTTCTGCGGCGAAGATGCCGGCCGTCCGGTCGAAGCCCTGTGTTTCGCCGCCCTTGGCCTGCGCACATTGTCGATGCGCCCCGCCTCGGTCGGGCCGGTTAAGCATCTGTTGCGCCGCGTCGATCTGAACGAGGTCAGGGCCGTGATGGATACGGCCATTGCAAATGGCGATCAATCGGTGCGGCGCGCCGTGTCCGACTGGCTGGTCTATCAGGTCTGAGGCAGGCGCGGTGCGGCAAGCTGGCGGTGGAATTCATCCAGCACCGCCACATCGCCATGTTCGCGCACCAATTGGCGCAGGCCAAAATGCACATGCGCAAGGGCGACATAATAATCCACAAAGGCGTAATTTGTTCCCGCGCCTGCCACGGCGCCCAGCACTGGCACGGTCTGCGCCGCCAGCTTTTGTGACAGCACAGCCGCGAATTTCGGCGCGACACGGCTGATCAGCGTATTCACAGCGGCACCCGACAGGCTAAGCCGCGCACCGATAAAGGCGGTATCGACCCCGTCATCGGCGCTGCCCGGCCCGCCTGATCCGAACACGGCCAGACATTCCATGCGGGTTTCATCCGACGCGGGGTCCTCGCCATATTCGGTGGCGACATGCAGCACCGCGCGAAAGATTAGCGTGGTGGCGATCGGCAATTCCGCAAGCGCCGTGGGCAAACCGCCAAAGCCGCCAATCGCACCTGACAAAGTGCCGATGATCCGGTGGCTCTGATCCGACCCAAAGCGCTGGCCTACGCCACTGCGCGACTGTGCGGCGATATCGTAACTGCGGCGCAGGGCATTGCGCGTCACCTCGTTCAACTGGTCGCGCAGGGGTTTGGGCAGCATTTTCAGCCCATCCTCGACCTGACCGCCGACGAAATTGATCGCTTTCATCAAAACGCCATTGGCCTTGCGCTGGCGCAGTGCCAAGGCCGCGATCCGCGTGCGCGTGCTATCATCCAGCGCAGGTGGCACTAGCAAGGGACTGGCAGATGGGATCACGGTCTTGTCTGTCATGCCCAACAGATGGGGTCAGCGTGGCAAAATGCAATCATCGGCCTTGCGCACCGGCCCATGGATGCCAGCCCAGCTGTCAGAAGTCAGCGACAGCCCCAACACCCGTTCCGGATTGGTGGGCGGCGGCATGATGACACCGGTCAGTTGCTGAAACCCGAACCGGCTGTAATAGGGCAGGTCCCCCACCAGCAGGATGCGCGACCAGCCCGCTTTGCGCGCCACTTGCGTGACACGGTAGATCAGCAGCCCCGCGATCCCTTCGCCTTGCCGCGTCGGATGCACGGCCACAGGCCCCAGCAGGACGACCGGCGTCTCGCCGACATAACAGGGCCAGCAGCGGATCACCCCTGCCAGCACAGCGTCCGGATCACGCGCGGTCCAGCACAGATCGGCGATAGGCGACACATCCTCGCGCAGACGATAGGACGACAGCGCGCTGCGGCCCGGCGAAAAGCACAGATCATAGAGCGCCTCGGCCTCCCAATAATCTGCACCAGTCTCGATGGCCAATGTGATGGATGGAATCTGCATGCGTCTTTCATCTGGCCAAGGCTGTGCGGTCACGCTACCCCTTGGCGGATCGCAGGAAAAGGTCTTGACCATGTTTTACGCCCCGAAAGACGGCCATAATCTGCCGCATAACCCTTTCAACGCCATCGTCTCGCCGCGGCCCATCGGCTGGATCGCGACACGCGGGGCGGACGGGCAGGACAACCTTGCCCCCTATTCGTTTTTCAATGCTGTCGCCTATGAACCGCCACAGGTGATGTTCGCCTCGACCAGCGCCAAACCCGACCGTGACGGCACAAAGGACAGCGTGGCCAATATCCGCGAAACGGGGGTATTCGCTGTCAATATCGTGGAATACGCGATGCGCGACGCGATGAACCAGACATCAGGGCCGTGGGACCGCGCCACGGATGAATTCGCACTGGCCGGCATCACCAAGGCTGAATGTGAAACGATTGCCTGCGCGCGGGTTGCCAATGCACCCGCCACGCTGGAATGCAAGCTTACCCAGATCGTCACCCTGCCCGGTGCCGCCAATTTCGCGGTCTTTGGCGAGGTGATTGGCGTGCACATCCGCGACAATTGCCTTGTCGACGGTCTGTTCGATGTGACAACTTTTCACCCGCTGTCGCGGCTGGGCTATCGCGATTACACAGCCGTGCGCGATGTGTTCAGTCTGACCCGCCCGGGAGAGAAAGCATGACACAGACCATTCTGGGCGTTATCGGCGGGTCAGGCATTTACGACATGGACGGATTGCAAGACCCATCATGGGTCAGCGTCGACAGCCCGTGGGGCGCGCCTTCGGACGCGGTGCTGACAGGGCAGATGGAAGGCGTGAAGATGGCCTTTCTTCCCCGCCACGGGCGCGGCCATGTGCATTCACCCACGACAGTACCATACCGCGCGAATATCGACGCGCTCAAACGGCTGGGGGTGACCGACATTATCAGCATCAGCGCCTGCGGGTCGTTCCGCGAAGAGATGGCGCCGGGCGATTTTGTGATCGTGGACCAGTTTATCGACCGGACCTTCGCGCGCGAAAAATCGTTTTTCGGCACCGGCTGCGTGGCGCATGTCAGCCTAGCGCATCCGACCTGCCCGCGCCTCTCAACCGCTTGCGCCACGGCGGCACAGGCTGCAGGGATCACCGTGCATCGCGGCGGCACGTATCTGGCGATGGAAGGACCGCAGTTTTCGTCGGTCGCGGAAAGCAAGCTCTACCGCAGCTGGGGCTGCGACGTGATCGGCATGACCAATATGCCAGAGGCGAAACTCGCCCGCGAGGCGGAAATCTGCTATGCCTCGGTGGCGATGATCACCGATTATGACAGCTGGCACCCCGACCATGGGGCTGTCGATATCACCGCGATCATCGCAACCTTGAAAGGCAACGGCAGCAAGGCGCATGACCTGATCGCGCGGCTGCCTGCCTTGCTGGGTGCAGACCGTGCTCCCTGCCCGCATGGCTGCGACCGCGCGCTTGATCATGCGATCATGACCGCCCCCGACAAACGTGACCCCGCCCTTCTGGCGCGGCTCGATGCGATCACCACCCGTGTCTTTGCGAAAGAAACCAGATGAAAACCGTCCGCGACTATATCCGCACCATTCCCGATTTCCCGCATGAGGGGATCATGTTCCGCGATGTAACCACGCTGTTCGGCGACGCGCGCGGCTTTCGCATGGCGATTGACCAATTGCTGCACCCCTATGCAGGCACACCCATCGACAAGGTCGTGGGGCTAGAAGCGCGTGGTTTCATCCTTGGCGGTGCGATCGCGCATCAGATGTCGGTCGGCTTCGTGCCGATCCGCAAGAAAGGCAAATTGCCCGGGAAGACGGTGGAACAGGCCTATCAGCTCGAATACGGCGAGGCGGTGATGGAACTGCACGACGACGCGCTGCAACCGGGTGAAAAGGTGTTGCTGGTCGATGACCTGCTTGCGACCGGTGGCACCGCCGAGGCCGGTATCCGCCTGATCGAACGACTGGGTGCGCAGGTCACCGGCTGTGCCTTCATCATCGACCTGCCTGAATTGGGTGGCGCGCGCAGGTTGCAGAACCTCGGGATGCAGGTGCATAGCCTGTGCGCCTTCGAAGGACTTTAATGCGCTCCGCGCGGGGAGTATTTGGGGAAAAAAGAAGTTGTTAAGGAAGATGCGGTATGACGGTTCCACGGTACAGGCTGGAGAGCCGATGACCGTGAAATGAGAAGTCGCCTGATCCCGGACCCCAGAAAGGTCGGCCTGTAGCGGGCAACGGGGTCGGGCGCATCTTTCGTACTTCTTATTTCCCCAAAATACTCCTGCCAGAGGCGCGGCCCCACCGGACCTATCCTTGGGGCAGGATCACGCCGGGGTTCATGATGCCCTGGGGGTCGAGCGCGTCTTTGATCGCGCGCAGCATCGCAAGTTTTGCTGCATCACCGTAAAGCTGTAGATCATCCACCTTGGCCCGTCCGATTCCGTGTTCAGCACTGACCGATCCGTCCAGCGCAGCCACCAGATCATGAATCGTCTGTTGTATGGCGGGACGTAAGGCGTCGTAGTCCATGCGCATCCGACCCTTGGCCGGAAAGACATTGTAATGCAGGTTGCCGTCGCCCAGATGGCCAAAGCAGTTGATACGCATATCGCTCAGGGCTTGCACGGCGGCCGACGCCTGCGCAATGAATGCCGGCACCGCGCTCAGCGGCAGGGCGATGTCATGCGAGACAATAGACCCGATCCGGCGGTTCGCCTCGGGAATATTCTCGCGGATGGCCCACAGCGCCTGCCGCTGGGCCGCCGATTGCGCGATCACCCCGTCAAGGACAAGCCCCGCGTCAAACGCATCCGTGAACAGCCGTTCAAGTGCGGCATCAGGATCGCCACTGGCGGGCAGACCAAGATCGATCAGCACGCTCCATTCGGGGATTGCGTCGAGTGGCTGGCGCACGTCCGGCCCCACTTCGGCCAGAAAGTCGAACCCTTGCCGGTGCATCAGCTCGAATGCCGATAGACCATCGCCAATCTGTGCGCCTGCCAGCGCGAGCAGGTCAAGCGCCGCCTGCGGCGATGGCACCGCCAACAATGCTGCACCCAGATGCACGGGGCGCGGCACCAGCCGCAGGGCAGCGGCGGTGATGATCCCCAGCGTTCCTTCGGCCCCGATCATCAGGTTGCGCAGGTCATAGCCGGTGTTGTCCTTGCGCAGCCGCGTCAGCCCGTGCCAGATCGTACCATCGGGGCGCACGACCTCAAGGCCCAGACATAGCGCGCGCGCATTGCCGTAGCGCAGCACGTTAACCCCGCCTGCATTGGTAGCCAGCAAACCGCCGATCCGTGCCGATCCTTCGGAGGCGAGCGAAAGCGGGAACAGCCGGTCCAGGTCTTCGGCGGCCTGTTGCACATGGGCAAGGATCGCACCCGCCTCGCAGACCAGCACGTTTTCGGAGGGATAGACCGCGCGTATCTTGTTGAGCCTCTCCAGCGACAAAACCACCGGCGCCGGACCATCTGGCATGACCTGCCCGCCGACAAGGCCGGTGCCGCCGCTATAGGGCACAATCGCCACGCGCGCCTGCGCACAGGCCGCGACCACAGCGGCGACAGCGGCTGTATCGGCGGGCGCCACGACCAGCCCGTGCCCCTGCCAGCGCCCGCGTGGTTCGTTGAAATAGGCAGCGCTGTCCGGACGGAAGGCGGCGGCATCCAGAAGCCCGCGCAAAAGGTCTTCAAATTCCGGTGTCACCGCATTCAGCATCTAACCCACATCCGTCTTGCCGCGCCTGTCGTGGCGCAGGTTGGCGTATAGCACATGGTTGCGCCAGCGGCCGTTGATCTGCAAATAGCTTTGCGCGACACCTTCGTATTTATAGCCGCATTGTTCGAGCAGCCTCCGGGACGGGGTGTTTTCCGGCAGGCATCCGGCCTCGATCCGGCTGAGGTCCAGCACGGTGAAGGCGTGGTGGACGACAGCCTGCACCGCCTCGCGCATATAGCCTTGCCGCGCGAAAGGCGCGCCGATCCAATAGCCGGTGATCCCCGATTGCGCAGGGCCACGTTTGATATGGTCCAATGTAATTGCCCCTAAAAGCGCATCATCGGACCGGCGGAACAGGAACAGGGGCAAGGCCGAGCCTTGGGCGATAGACCGTTGCGCCCAATAGACGCGGTTGGTGAACCCCCTGCGCGACAGATGGTCAGAGGCCCAGCTTGGCTCCCACGGGGTCAGGAAATCCGCGCTGGCCTGCCGCAGGGCGGCCCAGGGGCGAAAATCCGTGTGCATGGGCGCGCGCAGGGTCAGTCGTTCGGTTTCGATCCTAACCTTGCGCTTGATGCCCAGCATTACGCGGCAAGCCGTGCTTTCAGCGCATCCAACGTCGGGGCCTGATCGGCCGGGCCGTAAAGCGCCAAAGCTGTGCCAACCTGCCCCGCCATTTGTGCGGCAAAGGTTTTCACGTCGCCGGTGGTCACATCATCGATATGGGCGATGGTTTCCTCTATCCCCGGAATCCGGTCCCAGATCGACAACAGACGCGCCAACCGTTCGGCACGGTTCGAGGGGCTTTCAAGGCCCATCAGCATTCCGGCCTTCATCTGCGCGCGGGCGCGGGCCACCTCGGCGTCAGACATGTCGTCGGCGGCGCGCTTCATTTCGTCAATCGTCAGATGTGCGAGTTCGGCGATCTGCTCGGCGCTCGTGCCGGCATAGATCGTGGTCATGCCGGTGTCCTCATAGGCGCCGGCCTGTGCAAAGATCGTGTAGCATAGCCCACGGTTTTCGCGGATTTCCTGAAACAGCCGCGAGGACATGCCGCCGCCCAAGGCGGTCGCATAGATCTGCGCAGTGTAGATCGCGGGGTCGCGATAGGTCGGCCCTTCGAGGGCAAGCGCGAAGTGCACCTGTTCCAGCGCCTTGGTCGCGCGCCGTTCGCCGCCGATGAATTTTGCAGGCTGCAACAGGCCCGCCGCACGCTCGACCCGTGGTAGATGCCCGAAAAGAGCCTCTGCCTGCCGGACGATCGCGTCGTGATCAACGGCACCGGCGGCGGCCAAAATCATCTGGTTCGGCCCATAATGTTCCGCAACGAAGCGGTCCAGATCGCCCTTGGCAAAGGTGCTGACGCGCGCGGCCTCGCCCAGAATGGACCGGCCAAGGGGTTGGTCAGGATAGGCTTCTTCCTGCAACCAGTCAAAGATGATGTCGTCAGGGGTATCCAGCGTCTGACCGATTTCCTGCAGGATCACGCCGCGTTCAACCTCGATTTCCGCATCTTCGAACAGCGGGTTCAACAGGATATCGGCGATGATATCAAGGCCGAGGGCCACGTCATCTTCCAGCACGCGGGCGTAATAGGCTGTCATCTCGCGGCTGGTATAGGCGTTGATATAGCCGCCCACATCCTCGATCTGTTCAGCGATCTGCAGGGCGGTGCGCGATTTGGTGCCTTTGAAGGCCATATGTTCCAGAAAATGCGCGATACCGTTCTGTTCGATCCGTTCGTGCCGCCCGCCCGCCAGCACCCAGATACCGATGCTGGTGGATTTCAGGCCGGGCATCTGTTCGGTGACGATGCGCAATCCGTTGGACAGGGTGTGTTGCTGGATGGTCAAGATATGATCCGTTCCTTGATGACGGCTTGCAGCGCCGCCAAATCTGCTGCGACAGGTGTGACCCGTTCGGGGCGGTCGTACAAGTCCGCCATCCGCGCGGGTAGCGGGGCCGATATGCCTGATGCCGCCTTGACCGCGTCGGGGAATTTGGCGGGATGGGCGGTGGCAAGTGTGACCATCGGGACGCTGCCCAGATGCGCCTGCGCCACATGCGCGCCCACGGCCGTATGCGGGCACAATAGTTCGCCATGCTGCGCAAGGTAGGTTTTGATCGTGGTGCTTGTGTCTTCTTCTGACGCGCGGCCCGATTTGAACGCAGCCGTCAGCATGTCATAGGCCCCTTGCGAGATTTTGAAACCGCCGGATTTCAGATCTTCCATCTGGCTGGCCACCGCTGCCCCGTCTTGCCCATAAGCATAGAACAGCGCGCGTTCAAAGTTGGAACTGACCTGAATATCCATCGACGGGCTGATTGTCGGCGTCACACCTTGCTTGGTGTAGGCCCCTGTCAGAAGGGTCCGGTGCAAAATATCGTTACGGTTGGTCGCCACCACCAGATCGGCAATCGGCAGGCCCATCTGTTTGGCAATGAAACCTGCGAAAATGTCACCAAAATTGCCGGTCGGTACAGTGAAACTGACAGGGCGGTGCGGCGCGCCAAGGCTGACAGCGGCGGTGAAATAATACACCACCTGCGCCAGCACGCGGCCCCAGTTGATCGAATTGACCCCCGCCAAACGCACATCATCGCGGAAAGCGAAATCATTGAACATATCTTTGACCAGCGCCTGACAATCGTCGAAATCGCCCGCCACAGCCAGCGCATGGACATTCGCCTCGGTGGGTGTGGTCATCTGGCGGCGCTGCACTTCGGATACGCGGCCATGGGGGTAAAGGATAAAGACATCAACCGCCTTGAGCCCGCGAAACGCCTCGATCGCCGCCGATCCGGTGTCGCCGGACGTTGCGCCCACGATCGTCACACGGTCGCCCGAACGGGACAGCGCGGCCTGAAACATCTGGCCGATCAGCTGCATCGCGAAATCCTTGAACGCCAGCGTCGGCCCGTGGAACAATTCCAGCAGGTAATGATTGCTGTCCACCTGCACCAAAGGCGCGCGAGCGGCATGACCGAAACCGGCATAGGCGCGGCTGATCAGATCGCGGAACTGTGCATCGGTAAAGGTGTCGCCGATAAAGGGTCGCATCACGTCGAAAGCGACGTCTTCATAAGATTTTCCCGCCATTGCCGCGATCTGGGCATGCGACAGGGTCGGGATGTCCTCGGGCACATAAAGCCCGCCGTCACGCGCCAGACCTGTCAGCATTGCTTGTTCAAAGGTCAGCACGGGCGCCGTGCCACGGGTCGAGATATAGCGCATGATCAGGCGTCCTTTGGCCGAAGAGTGCGGAGGATCAGGAAAAGGGACATAACGGCCCAGACGATGGCCAGCAAGAACCATGTGACGGCATAAGCAAAGTGGTCGTTCTTGATATCGGCGGTTGCGACAGGCAGCGCCGTCAGGCGCGGGTCGGCGGGGGTGGTCGCGGTGGCGACGACCATCACCGGCAGGCTGTCCATTGCTGCGGCCATCGTATCTACATTACGGGCGAACCAGATATTTGCGGGCAGGTCGGGGTCTGGCGTGCTGCTGGTCTGGTCATCGGGCCACACCAGCGTGCCGGTGACCTGCATCGGTGCCAGCAATGGCGCGGCGGCCTTGGCATCCAGAGGCAACAGCCCCTGATCCAACAGAATCGTCAGACCGTCATCCGTCGCGAACCGTGAAATGACCCGGTAGCCGGTCCCTGCCGCAGTGCCGGACACCAGCACATGCAGCTCCTCGCCCGTGGGGGTGCCCGACAGGGTCACGCGGGTGTATTCATCCGCAGCCTCGGTCACATCAGGGGTGAAATGTTGAGGATCGGCGTCCAGTCGCGCGTTGATATTGGCAAGGATGTCTTGTTTCCACGCCAGCCTGTCGATTTGCCACAGCCCCAGCCAGAGCAGTACGCCACAGCCAGCCACACCGAGCAGCACGGGAAAGATGATCTTGCGCAGCATATCACGCCTTTGATGGAAAAAACGCGCGGGGATGCCGCGCGCTTGATTGTTTGGGGTGGGTCGGGGTGAACCCTGGCTTACGCGCCCCAGATATAGATGGCCGCGAACAGAAACAGCCAGACCACATCGACAAAGTGCCAGTACCAGATCGCAGCTTCGAAACCGACATGCTTTTCCGGTGTGAAATGGCCCCGTTCAGCCCGCAACAGGCAAATCAGCAAGAAGATCGCCCCAATGACAACATGTGCGCCATGAAAACCTGTCGCCATGAAGAAGTTCGCATAATGAATCTCGCCACCAAAGGTGTAGCCGTCCTGCGTCACGAGGATCCAGTATTCATAGGCTTGGAATGCCGTAAAGATCGCCCCGAAGATGATCGAGAGCACCAGACCCAGTTTCAGGTCTTTGCGGTTATTTTCATGGACCAGCGCGTGATGCGCCCAGGTCGCAGCACAGCCAGAGATCAGCAAAAGCAATGTGTTGATCAACGGCAGGCCAAATGGATCAATCGCATAGATTTCCGGCTTGATGTATTCGGTGCCCATATAGGTTTCCATCGGATACATCTGATGCTTGAAGAACGACCAGAACCAGGCCGCAAAGAACATCACCTCGGACATGATGAACATGATAAAGCCATAGCGCAAACCGATCCGCACCACGGGGGTGTGATCGCCTGCTTGGCTTTCGGCAACCACGTCGGACCACCATGCAAACATGACGTAAAGCACGGCAATCAGACCCATCAGGAAGACCCATGGACCCGATTCATGCATCCACAGAACAGAGCCAAACAACATCACGAAGGCTCCTAGCCCCCCAATGAAAGGCCAGATCGAAGGTGGCAGAATATGGTAATCGTGGTTTTTCGTATGCGCCATCTGGTGCGTTCCCTATCGGCTATCTTCAGTAAGTCTCTATGGCGTCTTGCGACGCCGGTGTCAAAGCTGTCGCGTCGGCCGAAGCCTGCATGTAATCGGACGGCAGGTCGATCTCGAAAAAGGTATAGCTCAGCGTGATCGTATGCACATATTGACCTTCGCGGTCATCGACGATGTCGGGGTGCACGAAGAACGACACCGGCATCAGCACCGTTTCACCCGGCGCCAGCACCTGCTGGGTAAAGCAGAAACACTCGATCTTGTCGAAAAATCCACCCGCCTCATAAGGCGTCACATTATAGGATGCCTGCCCTGCAATAGGCACGTCCAACGGGTTATGCGCCTCGTAGAACACCAATGCGGTTTCGCCGATGCGCAATTCGACTTCGCGCTGCACCGGCTTGAAGGTCCAGGGCATGTCGCGGGCAAGCGAGCCGTCAAAGCGCACCTTGATCGTTTCGTCCAGAATAATATCGCTGTCGCCTGCGGCAACGCTTGTTGTCCCGCCAAAGCCGGTGACACGGCAGAACCAATCATAAAACGGCACCGATGCCCATGCCAGCGCCCCCATGACGACGACAAGCGCCGTGGCCTGCGCGGCGCTGCGGTGAATACCTTTCAGGCGCGGGAACAAAGTCACTGGCCAACCTCCGTCTCAGGCACCAGTTGCGGACGCGGCGCGTGGTCAAAGGTTTCAAACTGACGGATATTGTCCAGCTGCAAAACCTTGACCACAGTCAATCCAAAAACGATGGCGATAAAGCCCACCAGCAGCAGACCGACACCGGCATTGCGCCCTTTGCGGCGCGTATGCAGTTCGTGTTCGACGCGGATTACCATGACCAGCCTCCTAAACCGTAAAGCCGCAACGCGGCCTCGACCAACAATGCGCCAAAATGCGCGAACAGATAGTAAAGAGAGACTTTGAAAACCTTGATCTCAACCGCGTGTTTGTCGGCCTCGCAGGCGGCATCGTCGCGCTGCCAGATGTCATAAGCGCCTTTCAGGAACCAAACATTCATCACCACGGCGACCGCCATGTAGAACGGCCCACCAATCGACGTCAGCCCCAGGCCCAGCGCCACCGGCACCAGCAACAGCGTGTAAACAATCACATGCCGCCGTGTCACATCGCGCCCATGGGTTTCAGTCAGCATTGGCACACCGGCACGGCCGTAGTCAGATTTCACAAACAGCGCGAGCGCCCAGAAATGCGGCGGCGTCCACATGAAGATCAGCGCGAACATCAAAAGCGATTCGATGCTCACCCCACCCGTGGCAACCGCCCATCCGATCATCGGCGGGAAAGCACCCGCTGCGCCACCGATGACGATGTTCTGCGGCGTCGCGCGTTTCAGCCACATCGAATAGACAACCAGATAGAAAAAGATCGTGAAGGCCAACAAACCGGCGGCCAGAAAATTCGTCGCCAGCCCCAGCAGCACGATGGCGAACCCCGACAGCGCGGCACCAATTCCCAGCGCCTCGCCCGGTGCAACGCGCCCCGATGGGATGGGCCGGCCTGCCGTGCGTTTCATCACGGCGTCGATATCGGCGTCCCACCACATGTTCAGCGCCCCTGACGCCCCTGCCCCGACAGCGATGCACAGGATCGCCACGAACCCAATGAACGGATGCACCGGCACCGGCGCGACCAGCAGCCCCACAAGGGCCGTGAACACAACCAGCGACATGACCCGCGGCTTGAGCAGGGCAAAGTAATCGCCCATGCCCGCCTCGTGGCCCGCCTTTTGGGTCGTGTGGTCGTTGGCGCTGAAATCAGTCATTGGCAGTCTGTCCTTGCAAAGTGCGGTACAATCACGCTGATGGCGGATCCGTCAGGTGAAAGGTGACCCGCCCGTCGATCAGGACAAGCCCTTCTCGTCGGCCAACCATGCGTCATATGTTTCCTGGCTGACCACTTTGACGGTGATAGGCATATAAGCATGTGCCTGACCGCAAAGCTCCGAACATTGGCCAAAGTAGATGCCCTCACGTTCCGCAGCGAACCAAAGTTCCGCCAGACGGCCAGGGATACCATCTTGCTTGACGCCAAATGCGGGGACAGTCCAGGAATGGATCACGTCGGCCGCAGTCACCTGCATCACGACGGTGGCACCGACCGGCACAACAACGGCTGTATCAGTCGCCAGCAGATATTGGTCTTGCGTATAGCCAAACTGTTCCAGCTCTTCGCGGTTCAACAAAAAGCTCTCAAAGCTGACATCTTCGTCTACATATTCATAGCCCCAGTACCACTGGTAGCCCGTCACCTTGATGGTGATATCCGCCTCGGGGATTTCCTGTTGCTTGAACAGGATCGGCAGCGAAAAAGCACCGATGAACACAAGGATGACGATCGGCACCACGGTCCATGCGACTTCGAGCGGGGAATTATGTGTGAACCCTGCAGGGTTCGGGTTGCGGCGGGCATTGTAGCGCATGATCACATAGATCAGCAGGCCGGTCACAAAGACGGTGATCACCGTGATGATGACCAGCAGCATGGAATCAAGCCACACGACATCGCGTGCCAGTTCAGTCGCCGATGGCTGGAAACCCATCCCGCCGGGCAGCGGCTGGCCCACGATTTCGAGGTCCTGGCCAATGTTTTGTTGTGCCATCGCCGTGCTGCCTGCCAGAACCAGACCCAGCGTGGTCCAGACAGAGGTTGCAAAGGTGTTCAGTCGCATGTTGTACCCTAACTTCATAAAGCCTCGCGGCCCTGATCCCCGGTCAGTCCGCTCGGGCTACGGGCGGAATCCCATTGTCTTGATGCGCCCATGTCCCATATCCTGACGCACAACTCAAGAACTGCTGTTGCGGCAAACAGACGCTTTTGTCCCTGAATGTTGCCGCCAAAGGATATTGCTATGACCGCCACCCCTTTTCGCCCGTTCGAAACCCATCTGGATCAGGCGCGCGCGCTTGCTTTGCTGCGCGCGGCAACGGCGGGGGCTGATGATGGCGAATTGTTTATCGAAAGGCGCAAGTCTGAAATGCTGTCGCTGGATGACGGGCGCATCAAGACAGCCAGCTTTGATGCTTCCGAAGGATTCGGGCTGCGCGCCGTGCGCGGCGAGACCGCAGGCTATGCCCATGCAACCACGATCGACGAGCACGCATTGCACCGCGCCGTCTCGACAGCGCGGCTGGCAGTGGGCGATGGCGGCGGGGTGATGGCGGATGCACCAGCAGGCACCAACGCCAAGCTTTACAGTGATGATGATCCGATGCTGCAGGCCAGCTTTCCCGCCAAAATCGACGTTTTACGCGAAATTGACGCCTTTGCCCGCGCGCTTGATGCGCGTGTCGTGCAGGTGTCGGCCAGCCTTGGTGCTTCGCATCAAGAGGTGGTGATCCTGCGCCCCGAAGGTACGCTGGTTACCGATACCCGCCCGATGTCGCGCATCAATATCAGTGTGATCGTGGAACAGAACGGCAAGCGCGAAAGCGGCGGCATGGGCGGCGGCGGGCGCACCGGCCTGATCGGGCTGATCAGCCGCGACCATTGGGAACCGATCCTGCGCGAGGCGTTGCGCATCGCGTTGGTGAACCTTGACGCTGAACCTGCGCCTGCAGGGGTCATGGATGTTGTGCTTGGCCCCGGCTGGCCCGGTATCTTGCTGCACGAAGCCATCGGACACGGGCTTGAGGGTGATTTCAACCGCAAGGGAACCAGCGCCTTTGCCGGGCTGATGGGCCAGCAGATCGCGGCCAAGGGCGTGACCGTGCTGGATGACGGCACGATCCCCGACCGGCGCGGATCAATCACCGTCGACGACGAAGGCACGCCCAGCGCGCGCAATGTCTTGATCGAGGATGGCGTGTTGGTCGGCTATATGCAGGACCGCCAGAACGCCCGCCTGATGGGGGTTGCGCCCACCGGCAACGGACGGCGCGAAAGTTTCGCCCATACACCGATGCCCCGCATGACCAACACCTATATGCTGGCAGGCGACGCCAGCCCTGAAAGCCTTGTTTCGGAATTGAAAGACGGGATTTATGCGGTGGGTTTCGGCGGCGGTCAGGTCGATATCACCAACGGCAAGTTCGTGTTTTCCTGCACCGAAGCCTATCGCGTGAAAAACGGGATCATCGGCGCGCCGGTGAAAGGGGCCACGCTGATCGGCGACGGGGCGACCGCCTTGCAGCGGATCAGGGGGATCGGCAATGATCTGGCGCTTGACCCCGGCATCGGCAATTGCGGCAAAGCTGGTCAATGGGTGCCAGTGGGCGTGGGCCAGCCCAGCCTGCTGATCGGCGGTCTGACCGTCGGTGGCGCGGCGGCCTGATGCGGGCCGATTCGGGTAAGCGCATGTTCAGGGCCGCAGTACATGCGGCCCGCTGCATGTCAAAAAAGAATTTAAATCAGATATTTAAAAGAATATCGGCTGGGGGCGCGATACGATTCACGGGTTATTAATTGCAAAGGCGTACCCCTTGATCAGCAATAGGCGGAGCAAGGGATGACCCAACCGATTAAGTCTTCCATCCCCCCCCGACTCCCCCCCACCACGGAAGAGGATGTGATCAGCCATCTTCGCCTATTGCGATCCCGCCGCGTCGGCCCCGCCACCTATCGGCGCATGCTGGCCGAATATGGCACGGCCACCAACGCGCTGCATGCGTTGCCCGATGTCGCCCGCGCCGCCGGTGTCGCGGGTTACGAGATTTGCCCGATCGGTGTCATTCGCGCCGAATTGCAGGCCGCAAAGGCCGCGGGCGCGCGCCTGTTATGGGACAATGACGCACTTTATCCTGCGGCCTTGCGTGATATATCTGATGCGCCAGCGTTTTTATGGTGTCTGGGGCAGACAGAATTGCTGACGCGCCCGATGATCGCCCTTGTCGGCGCGCGCAACGCGTCATCGCTGGGCACTCGCATGGCGCGCAAGCTGGCAAATGATCTGGCTGATGCGGGCTATGTCGTGGTGTCCGGCCTCGCACGTGGCATCGACACGGCGGCACATCTGGGCGCGCTGGCGGGTGGCACCGTGGCGGTGCAGGCCGGTGGCGTCGATGTGATCTATCCGGTCGAAAACACCCAGCTGGCCCATGACATCGCCAAACAGGGGCTGCGGATCGCGGAAATGCCGATGGGGCTGCAACCGCAGGCGCGGCATTTTCCGGCGCGCAACAGGATCATTTCAGGAATAGCGCAGGCCGTTGTCGTGGTCGAGGCTGCGGCGAAATCAGGCAGCCTGATCACCGCGCGCAATGCGCTGGATCAGGCGCGCGATGTGCTGGCGGTGCCGGGCCATCCGTTCGATGCCCGCGCGGCAGGCTGCAACATGCTGCTGCGCGACGGCGCGACATTGGTGCGATCCGCCGATGACGTGATCGAGGCGTTGGCACACAAACCGGTTATTACAACACCTGTCCCGCGACAGGCGCCGCAGGCCCGCCCTGCGCTGCGCAATATTGCAGCGCTGCACGCGATGATCCTGCAGCGACTTGGCCCTGCCCCCGTCGCCGAAGACCAGCTGTTGCGCGACCTTGCAGTGTCTGCCACCGACGTGGGCCCCGCCCTTGTCGATCTGGAGCTTGATGGCAAGATCACGCGACAGGCCGGTGGGTTGCTGGCACGCGCGGTGTAGCGACAGGACTTTCTGGCCTCCGGCGGGGATACTTCGGCTCTGAAGATGGGCGGAAATTTCGTGTCATTGACATTCACGTCGTCGTCGCCACATCTTGCGCCACTTGAACAAAGCCGCGCAGATAAAGGATTCCCATGCCCGTCGTCGTTGTCGAATCCCCCGCAAAAGCCAAGAAAATCAACGAATATCTTGGCAAGGGCTATATTGTTCTGGCGTCCTACGGCCATGTTCGCGATCTGCCGCCAAAGGATGGGTCGGTGCTTCCTGACGACGATTTCGACATGAAATGGGAAATCGCGACCGACAGCAAAAAGCACATCAAGGCCATCGTGGACGCGCTAAAAACCGACAATGAACTGATCCTTGCCACCGACCCCGACCGCGAGGGGGAAGCGATTTCATGGCACCTGACCGAAGCACTGACCGAGAAGAAAGCGATCCGCAAGGACACGCCCGTCAGCCGTGTGGTGTTCAACGCGATCACGAAAACCGCTATTCTTGAGGCGATGAAAAACCCCCGGCAGGTCGATGCGCCCTTGGTCGAGGCTTATCTTGCGCGCCGCGCTTTGGATTACCTTGTCGGGTTCAACCTGTCGCCCGTTTTGTGGCGCAAACTGCCCGGTGCGAAATCGGCTGGCCGCGTGCAATCGGTTTGCCTGCGCCTGATCGTCGAGCGCGAGATGGAGATCGAGGCATTTCGCAATCAGGAATACTGGACCGTCAAGGCCCAGCTGCAATCGCCGCGCGGCCAGATGTTCGAGGCGCGCCTGACCGCACTGGCGGGCAAGAAGCTTGATAAATTCGATCTGGGCAATGCCACGCAGGCCGAATTGGCGGTGCAGGCGGTCACTTCGCGCGATCTGAAAATCACATCGGTCGAGGCAAAACCCGCCATCCGCAACCCCAGCCCGCCCTTCATGACATCAACCCTGCAACAAGAGGCCAGCCGCAAATATGGCATGGGTGCCAAGCAAACGATGAGCGTGGCCCAGCGTTTGTACGAATCCGGTCTGATCACTTATATGCGGACCGACGGGATTGACATGGCGCCAGAGGCCGTGACCGGCGCGCGCGACGCGATCAAGGCGAAATTTGGCGCGCAGTACCTGCCCGATCAGCCGCGCATCTATAAAAACAAGGCCAAGAACGCCCAAGAAGCGCATGAATGTATCCGCCCCACCGACATGATGGTTGGTGCCGATCAGGCCGATATCAAGGATGTCGACCAGCGCAAGCTATATGACCTGATCTATAAACGCACGCTGGCCAGCCAGATGGCGGCGGCACAGCTGGAACGGACGGTCGTTGACGTGGCAAGCGCCGATGGGCAGGTGATCCTGCGCGCGAATGGGCAGGTCATGGTGTTCGACGGTTTCATCGCAATCTACGAAGAAGGCCGCGACGATACTGCCGATGACGACGACAAACGCCTGCCACAGCTTGCGCAAGGCGAAAAGGTCGTGAAGCAATCGGTCGATCCAGAGCAGCATTTCACCCAGCCTCCCCCTCGCTATACCGAGGCGACGTTAGTCAAGCGGATGGAAGAATTGGGAATCGGGCGGCCATCGACCTACGCCTCGATCGTGACCACGATTCAGGATCGCGGCTATGTCGAAAAGGACAAAAACCGCCTGATCCCGCAGGACAAGGGCCGATTGGTCACCGCCTTTTTGATGAATTATTTCCAGAAATACATCGGTTATGATTTTACCGCCGATCTGGAAAACCAGCTCGACGAGGTAAGCGCGGGCAACGCCGATTACAAAAAGGTACTGGACCGGTTCTGGCGCGATTTTTCCGCCGCCATCGGCGAAACCGCTGATCTGCGTATTGGCGAAGTGCTGGACAAGATCAACGAGGTGCTGGAACCGCATCTGTTTCCGCCCACTGCCGATGGCACCGATCCGCGCCTTTGCCCCAATTGTGGTGCAGGCCGCTTGTCGATGCGCACGGCGCGGTCGGGTGGTGCGTTCATCGGCTGTTCGAATTACCCCGAATGCCGCTATACTCGCCCCTTTGGCCCACCTGATCCAGAGGCTGAAAAATCCGCGATCCCGCCCGATGGCAAATTGCTGGGGCATGACGCGGGCGATGAAATCCGCATCTTCAAAGGGCGTTTCGGCCCTTATGTGCAGCGTGGCGCCACATCCGAGGCCAACCCCAAACCCGACCGCACCGGCGTGCCCGAAGGCTGGCCTGCGGAAGAGGTCGATCTTGAACAGGCGCTGCGCCTGTTGCAACTGCCCCGCCAGATCGGGCCACACCCCGAAGATGGCATCATGGTCTGGGCAAATATCGGGCGGTATGGTCCTTATCTCAAACATGCGGCCAGCACGTCCGACAAAGGCGGCACCAATGCCAATCTGGACGGGATCGACGAGGTCTGGACCGTGGGCATGAACCGCGCCGTGCAATTGCTGGCCGAAAAGGTCGCCTCGCGCGGCGGGCGTGGCAAGGCCGCGGCCCCGATACGCGAACTGGGCGACCATCCGCAGGCGGGTGGTGCAGTCAATATCTATGACGGCAAATACGGCCCTTATGTAAAATGGGACAAGATCAACGCGACGATCCCCGACACGATCACGCCCGATGATCTGACACTGGCGCAAGCCATCGACCTGATCGACGAACGTGCCGCCAAGGCCGGAAAAAAGAAGCCGTCGGCAAAGAAGCCTGCGGCCAAAAAACCTGCCGCCAAAAAACCTGCCGCCAAGAAACCTGCCGCGAAAAAGCCTGCACCAAAGAAAGCAGCAACCAAGTAACGGTGCTGCAGCGCGGCGATTGACTTTGCGCGGGGACCGCGACAGTTTTGCGCGAATGGCTAAGGGGAGCAGCATGAAAAAGATCTACGGCTCGGCACAAGAAGCGTTGGACGGGCTTTTGTTCGACGGCATGTTCATCGCGGCGGGAGGGTTCGGTCTGTGTGGCATTCCCGAACTGCTGCTGGCGGCGATCAAGGACGCAGGCACCAAGGACCTGACTTTCGCGTCCAACAACGCGGGTGTGGATGATTTCGGCATCGGCATCCTGTTACAGACCCGGCAGGTGAAAAAAATGATCTCGTCCTATGTTGGCGAAAATGCCGAATTCATGCGCCAGTATCTGTCGGGTGAGCTGGAGCTGGAATTCAACCCACAAGGCACGTTGGCCGAACGGATGCGCGCCGGTGGCTGCGGTATCCCCGGATTCTATACGAAAACCGGCGTCGGCACCGTGATCGCGGACGGCAAGGAACACAAGGATTTCAACGGCCAGACCTATATCCTGGAACATGGCATTGTTACCGACCTGTCCATCGTCAAGGCGTGGAAAGCGGATGAAACCGGAAATCTGGTGTTCCGCAAGACTGCGCGCAATTTCAATCCGCCGGCCGCAATGTGCGGCAAAATCTGTGTCGTCGAGGTTGAAGAAATCGTGCCGACCGGCAGCCTGGACCCCGATCACATTCATCTGCCCGGGATCTATGTGCACCGGATCATCGCAGGCACCCACGAAAAACGCATCGAACAGCGCACCACGCGCAAGCGGGAGGACGCATAATGGCCGAACAGATCAAAGGCTGGGATCGCAACCAGATGGCCGCCCGCGCGGCGGAAGAATTGCAAGACGGCTGGTATGTGAACCTTGGCATCGGCATCCCGACGCTTGTCGCCAATTATGTCGGTGACAAGGATATCACGCTACAATCGGAAAACGGGATGCTGGGAATGGGCCCCTTCCCGTTTGAAGGTGACGAAGACCCAGACCTGATCAATGCGGGCAAGCAAACGATAACGGAATTGGGCCGCACGGCCTATTTCGATTCTGCGACATCCTTTGGCATGATCCGTGGTGGCAAGATCGCAGCAGCGATCCTTGGCGCTATGGAAGTGGCGGAAAACGGCGATCTGGCGAACTGGATGATCCCCGGCAAGCTGGTCAAGGGCATGGGTGGCGCGATGGATCTGGTCGCCGGTGTCGGCCGCGTGATCGTGGTTATGGATCACACCAACAAACACGGCGAATCGAAGGTGCTGAAAAGCTGCACCCTGCCCTTGACTGGCAAGGGCGTGGTGGACCGGATCATCACCAATCTGGGTGTGCTCGATGTGGTCGAAGGTGGCTTGCGGATTGTCGCATGCGCCGACAATGTCACCGAGGCTGAATTGCGCGCCGCGACCGAGGCGACGATCGTCTGACATTATTGGGTAGCCCCGCAACAAGGCCCTACCGGATCATCCGGTAGGGCTTTTTTATTGCAGAGCGTTGACGTTGAACACGCAGCCATCGGTGATCAGGTCAGGCGGCGTCTGGCACAGCCCCTTGGCGACCTGCCACGCCGCCAGCACCTTTGGCACATAATCCATCGTTTCTGCGAACGGTGGCACGCCTTGGTAACGCTGCACATTGCCTTCGCCCGCGTTGTAGCCAGCCAGCACCAACACCGGATCATTGCCGAACCGGTCCAGAAGCCAACCAAGATAGGCAACGCCGCCCTTGATGTTCTGGGCTGCATCCATGCTGTCGCTGACGCCAAAGCGGGCGGCGGTTGTAGGCATCAACTGCATCAGCCCCTGCGCGCCTGCGGTGCTGACAACGTCAGTGCGCCCGGCGCTTTCGATGGCGATAACCGCCAGCACCAAGGCGGGCGACACATCGGTGCCGACAGTTTCGCGCAGGATATGCACCCCCTGCGCTGCGGCGATATTCTGCAAGGCTTGCAACCGTGGCGCAGGCATATGCTGTCCGGTCGGGGGATTGTTGATCCGGTTGATCGCCAGTTCCAGCCGCGCGGGGCTTGAACCGGTCAATGATGATGGGACATTATCCCAGAACCAGCCAAAACCCGATTGTGTCCGCGGTGATGCGGCGATAGCCGACACCGGTTCAGCGCGTGGCGCGGCATAGACAGGACCGCGACGGGGGGCATCGGGATCAATCTGCACCGTGATCCGGCCTGTCGTCTGACCCGCCGCCGGCACGCCGACCCGTTTAAAGGTAAAATCCGGCTGCAGACGCTCGACCTGCGGGAAAACTGTTGTCGCGCTCAAGAGCGCGAACGCGGCTGCAAAAGCCACCCTGATAACATACATGGACTATCCTGATCGACATTCTCGTTCATCGAAACATGGCAGAAACCGGTGAAAATGCCACAATCTTGTACAAAAATCGCGATTTTTCCTGTGGGTTGCGGGCCTTTTGGCAACTGGCGTTAGTGAATATGAATATTTGTTAATATTTTCTTTCTATATTTTTCAAAGACTTGCGGGCATTTTCTTGGCACCAGATGCAACAAAGCCCGAAACGCGCGAATATTGCCAAACTCCCGCCCCAATCATCCAACTTAATGGCGAAATCCAAGACGGACCGTGACGCCCAGGGGTTGTCACCATCCCCGGCGAGGAACGGCCAGACCATCAACGATACCCCAGGAGGATCATCAATGCTTAACTTCATCAAGACTTTCCACAAAGACGAAGACGGTGCTGTCACCGTCGATTTCGTGGTTCTGACCGCGGCAATCGTGCTGCTGGGTATCGCTGTTGGCACAGCGATCAGTGGCGGCGCCGGCCAATTGTCGAACAGGATCCAAAACGATCTGGTCAACCAAGTCTGATAATAACGGCAGGCGACGTGCAAACGTATGGGCTGCGCTGACCAAAAGGCGCAACCCATACACCACAAATCCGCGGTGGTTAGACCGCCTGTCGCATCTAGGCCCATTCGGGCGCGAAAATGGCTCACAAAACACAGCCAGCAAGACTGATCCCATGTCTGATGACCAAACGGAAGGCTGATGAATGAAAAGCATCTTGCAAACGTTTCATACTGACGAATCCGGTGCAATCACCGTTGATTGGGTCACCCTCTCAGCCGCTGTCGTGGCGCTTATGTTCTTGATCATGTCGACAATTGGTGGCGCGGCCGAAGGTCATGCAACGTGGCTGCAAACCACCATGGCAAACATGATGTAATCGCCGCTGGCGATATCTTGATCACATATTTGCACCGTGGTCTTTTCAATCGCATCGCCGCGACAGGTCACACTGGGCGGGACACACACCATGGTGTGTGACGACGTGCCAAGTTGATCAATGTGACTAAGTTACATCCACAAGATTGCGTGATTAACGTTTTAATCGCCTTTTGCTTGCAAAGCGGACAACCCATATTGTAAGTGGCCATGCGATAAAGTCGCATTGGTGCGCGCGGGTCACGGCCATGGCAGACCGTCACACGTGAACGGGCGCGAAACTCTATTCAAGGTTTGCATCATGCGCGTAGTTTTTGGTCTGGTCCTTCTGGTTGGCATGGGGCTGGCAGGTTTTGCGGTCTATATGGTGAACCAATATATGGCGACACAAACCGCCCAGCTTGACCGCGCGCGCCAGATCGCGGCACAGGCTCTTGTCACCGTGGACGTCTATGTCACAACGCGATCGGTCACTTATGGTGAATATCTGACAGCGGATGATGTCCGTCTTGTCCCTTATCCGCGCGATTATTTGCCCGAAGGCACCTTTGCCACAGAACAGAGCCTGTTCCCGCAGGGGACACAGACGCCGCGCGTCGTTGTCCTGCCGATGATCGCAAATGAACTGGTCCTGACAACCAAAGTGTCCGAACCGGGGGCCAGCCGTGGTCTGACCGCCCTTGTCGAACCGGGCTTTCGGGCGTTTCCCGTCGAAGGGCGCGTGGCGGCCGGTTTCGGCATCCTGCGACCCGATGACAGAATTGACGTTTATTGGACCGGCAGATTGCGGGACGGCCGCGAGGTGACGAACCTGATCAAATCCGGCCTGCAGATCATCGCCGTGCTGGGCGATGCAGGCAACCGCGGCGGACCACAAAGCGTTGTGGTTCAGGTGACCCCAGAAGAAGTGGCCCTGTTGACGCAGGCGCAGAACAGCGGACAATTGACCCTTGCGCTGGTGGGCACTGGCGATTTGTCAGAAACCGGCCCCGTCACAATCGATAATTCCGCGTTGACTGGCGAGCAGGATATTGTCGCCGCCCCCGCCCCCGTGGTCGAAGAGGCGCGACGCTGTTTCGTGACCCAGCGCAGCGGCACACAGAGCGTCCAAGTTGAAATCGAGTGTTCTGAGTGACGCGTTGATGCCAGAATCCGACCGCGATTCATGCCGGAGCAGGGTACATTCTTTATCGGCAATTAATTTTTGCGACATCCGCTATATTGATCAAGATCACCGAAATTAACAGTTTCGGCACGACATGTAGACATAAACGCCGAATAAACGCATGACGTGTATTAATATAAAAATACACAACTGTTGCGCGATATACACATTCGGCTTGCCCTCAAAAGCACTGATTATTGCAATAAATGCAACCTTAGCGCATGTTCACCGCATCAAGGGCACCAAGACCCATTTCAATGAGGCGTGATCGGAGAGGCAGGTCACTTATGAATTATGACAGATTTCTGAAGGCCGCATTGGCGGGCGTTGCGTTGTCGATGACAGCGGCAGCACCAGCCATGGCGCAGGACAGCACGTTGCGCGTATTGCGCGGTGCCGCATCCAACGCATTGGATGTTCCCATGAACCGGGCCGTCGTCGTCGAAAGCGATGTCCCCTTTACCGAATTGTCGATCGCCAATCCCGGCATCGCGGATATTTCGTCCCTGTCCGATCGCACGATCTATGTGTTGGGCAAGGAACCTGGCCGGACCACGCTGACGCTTTTGAGTGCCGATGGCCGGTTGATCACCAATGTCGAGGTGCATGTCTCGCCTGACATGGCGGAATTCAAGGAACGGCTGACGCAGATCCTGCCCGGCGAAAATATCGAGGTCAGAACCGCCAATGACGGCATCGTTCTGTCCGGCACGGTCAGTTCGACCGCACGGCTGGACCGTGCGCTGGATCTTGCGCAGCGTTATGCGCCAGATCGGGTATCGAACCTGATGTCGGTCGGTGGCACGCAGCAGGTCATGCTCAAGGTCCGCTTTGCCGAAATGCAAAGGTCGGTCAGCAAGGCGCTGTCGTCGTCGCTGTCGTTGAACGGTACGTCGTTGCAGAACGGCCGGAATCTCCGCGGCGGAAGCAACACAACCGTTGGCCAAGCAGGCATCACGAATACGTTGAACAATATTGTTCCAACGGCCAACGACAACAACGGCGCATTCCTGTTCGGTTTTGGCGCCGGTGGCGTCGAGGTGGGCGTGCTGTTGGAAGCACTTGAATCGCGTGGCGTTGTACGGTCGCTGGCGGAACCGAACCTGACCGCGCTCAGCGGGCAGCAGGCCACCTTTCTGGCGGGCGGCGAATATCCGGTGCCTGTGTCGAGCGAAGACGGTGCGATCAGCGTCGAGTACAAACCTTTCGGCGTCGAGCTGAACTTTACGCCACGGGTGGTGGATGGCGATGTCATCAACCTCGAACTTCTGGCAGCGGTATCGGCGATTGACCCCTCAAACAGCTTTTCGGCAAACGGTTTCGAAATCAGCGCCTTCAGTCGCCGCGAAACATCGACCACGGTCGAAATGCGCGACGGTGAAAGCTTTGCTATCGCGGGTCTGTTGTCGGATGACTTTACCGACCTTAGCGGTCAGGTGCCATGGATTGGCGACGTGCCGATCCTGGGTGCCCTGTTCCGCAGTGCCGAATATGCCCGTCGTCAGACTGAATTGGTCATTATCGTGACGCCGCATCTTGTTTCACCGACACGCGGTACCGCACTTGCCCTTCCGACAGACCGAGTGCGGCCGCCCAGCGAACAAGACCTGTTCCTGTTCGGTCGGGTGACTGCGGCCAGCGCGCCGACACGCGGTGGCGCAGGCGAAGTAGCGCGGCAGGACTTCATGGGGTCCTACGGCTACGTCATGGATGAATGAGTGGAGCGCAACAATGAAACGCTATATGAGCACTGCGCTTGTCGCAGCAACACTGTCCGCCTGCGGCCCATCCGGCCCGACATCCTCGTCCTTCTTTACGGAGGCCGGATCAGAAATTGATCAAGGCGATTTTGGCAATGCCACGATGAACAACGCCTTGGTGCAGACGCGCCAGCAGGATTACACCATCAACCTTGCCCGCCGGTTCAATACCGAGGTCGATGCGATGGTGAATTTCGAATTTGATTCGGCCATTCTGGACAGCCTGGCCCAAGCGACGCTGCGTCAGCAGGCTGATTGGATCCGGCAATTCCCCGAAGTCCGCTTCAAGGTATTTGGCCATACCGACCTTGTCGGTTCGGCAGAATACAACCGCAACCTTGGCCTGCGCCGCGCACAGGCTGTTGTGGGCTATCTGTCCACCCAGGGCATCAGCCGCGACCGTCTGGAAGCTGTCGTGTCCTTTGGCGCGACGCAGCCGTTGATCCCCACACCGGAACCCGAACGTCGCAACAGACGCACCGTGACCGAAGTATCGGGCTTTGTCGAAACCAGCCCGCTGTTGCTGAACGGCAAATACGCTGACGTGATCTTTCGCGAATATGTCTCAAGTGCTGAGCCCAACACGACGGTGCAAGACACCACGATCACGACCGGGAGCGGCGGCTAAGTCCGCAGATCATTGTTTACGCCAGCGATGTCTGGCGTAAACACTCTTCGGAATTTGGCAAGATCGTCGCAAAATTTCGTACAATGACGCTGTTTCGGCCCCATTCTCGACACGATTTCCCGCCATATTTATGAACGCGATGATATCGCCACCTGCCCTGCCCGCACGGCGGGTTGCGGGGGCCGTACATCATGCAGTCGGGACATCTGCAAAAATTGACCAAGGACGACCTTTATGACAACCAGCCCCGCCGTGCAGAATGACCCATCCCCGATCGTTGCCTGCACGATCAGTCGGGATGTGCAAATTTTCGATCTGCTGATTGAAGACATGGAATCGGCGCTGGGTGATTCATGGGGCGACCTGAGCTTCGAAGATGCGGCCGCGTTTCTGGCGCAACCTGACGCCCGGGCGCTGCAATTCGTCACCATCGCGCTGGATGCGCAGGACGAAGACAACCTGCAACAAGTCTCTGACATTATCACCGCTGCCAAGGCCGCACGGATCAAGGTAATCCTGATCGCCGAAGACCTGACACCCGCTGCCCTGCACAGGCTGCTGCGGATAGGGGGCGACGAATTCGTCCCCTATCCGCTGCCCGAAAACGAACTGGCCCGCGCAATCGAACGTGTACTGACCATCGACGATACGGCGCAGTTTTCGCCAACAGGCACGCAGTTCAAGGCGACCGGCACCAAATCGGGCGTTGTCATTCCGATCCACGGTCTGGCCGGGGGTACGGGGGCCACGATGATGGCTGTGAACCTGGCTTGGGAATTGGCCAATATCGACCCCAAAGACCCGCCAAAGGTCTGCCTGATAGATCTCGATTTCCAGTTCGGCACAGCATCGACCTACCTTGATCTGCCACGGCGCGAAGCTGTGCTGGAAATGCTGACCGATACAGCGGCGATGGATGCGGAAAGCTTTATGCAGGCGCTGCTAACCTATGGTGACAAACTGCATGTGCTGACCGCGCCGACCGATATGATCCCGCTGGACATGATTTCACCCGCCGACATCACCCGCGTGATCGAAATGGCGCGGATGAATTTCGATTATGTCGTCATCGACATGCCGTCCACGATGGTGGAATGGTCCCAGACCGTGCTGGAGGCCGCGCATGTCTATTTCGCGATGATCGAGCTTGAAATGCGCTCGGCGCAGAACACGCTGCGGCTGAAACGTGCGCTACAATCCGAGGAACTGCCGTTTGAAAAGATCCGCTTCATCCTGAACCGCGCCCCCGGTTTTACCGACCTGAACGGCAAAAGCCGGGTCAAACGTCTGGCGGAAAGTTTGGGTATCTCGGTCGAGGTGCTGATGCCTGACGGCGGCAAGGCCGTCATGCAAAGCGCCGATCACGGCACGCCGCTGGCCGAAAGCAATCCAAAGAACCCCCTGCGCAAAGAAATCATGAAACTTGCAAAGTCGGTACATGAGGTCAACGTGACCGCGACCGCCGACGCCAAAGCATAAAGGCGATCCATGTTTTCAAAATACAAGAAACCAGGCGTTCCTGTTGCCGGTGTCACGCAAACGACAGGGCAGCGGGCCGTTGCGTCAGCGCCCAAACCCGATAGCCCCTCGCTGATGAAAGCCATGCCGCAGCGCAGGCCAGCCGATGCAGGCCCCGCCGACAAGGACAAGCGCCGAAAGGACCGGTTGCAGGAACTCAAGCTCGACCTGCATAAATCACTGTTGGAAAACCTGAACCTTGCCGCGCTGGAAACCGCGACGGAACAGGAGTTGCGCACCGAAATCAACGCAATCGCCAATGAAACCCTAGAGGAAATGGGTGTCGTCCTCAGCCGTGAAGAACGCCAGACCCTCAGTCAGGATCTGTTTTTCGAGGTGACGGGCCTTGGCCCGCTGGAAACCTTGCTCAAGGATGACACGATCAATGATATTCTGGTCAATGGCCCGCAGCAGATTTTTGTTGAGCGCAACGGCAAGCTGGAACTGACCGATGTCACGTTCAAGGACGAACGCCACCTGTTGCGTATCATCGACAAGATCGTGTCGGCCGTTGGGCGCCGCGTCGATGAAAGCAACCCCTACGTCGATGCCCGCCTTGCAGACGGGTCGCGTTTCAACGCGATGGTGCCGCCGATTGCGGTGGACGGATCGCTGGTTTCGATCCGCAAATTCAAGAAAGACAAGCTGGGCGTCGATGATCTTGTGCGCTTTGGCGCCTTTACCGAGGAAATGGCCGCCTATCTGCAGGCCGCTGTTTCCACCCGGTTGAACATCATTGTGTCGGGCGGGACGGGGTCGGGCAAGACCACGACGCTGAACGCGCTGTCTGGCTTTATCGACGATGCCGAACGCATCCTGACGATTGAAGACACCGCCGAATTGCAGCTGCAACAAACCCATGTGGGCCGTATGGAAAGCCGCCCACCCAATGTCGAAGGCAAGGGCGGCGTGTCGCAGCGCGATTGTTTGAAAAACGCCCTGCGGATGCGCCCTGACCGGATTATCGTCGGCGAAACGCGGGGCGAAGAAGTCATCGACATGTTGCAGGCGATGAACACCGGCCATGACGGGTCAATGACGACGATCCACGCCAACTCTGCCCGCGACGGGGTCAGCCGGTTGGAAAACATGATCGCCATGGCCGGGATCGACATGCCGATCAAGGCGATGCGCAGCCAGATCGCATCGGCTGTGAACCTGATCGTGCAGGCATCGCGTCTGCAAGACGGATCGCGCCGCATGACCTCGATCACGGAAATCACCGGCATGGAAGGCGATGTGATCTCGATGCAGGAAATCTTCCGCTATCAGCGCGTCGGCCTGACCCCCGACAACAAGATCATTGGCCATTTTACCGCGACAGGCGTGCGCAGCCACTTTTCCGAACGGTTCAAATTGTGGGGCTATGACCTGCCGCCCGCCATCTTTGAACCGATGGTCGCGGAGTAGACCAGATCATGTCCATTGAACCCATCATATATATCCTGATCTTTGTCGCTGTGCTGGCGCTTGTCCAAGGCGCCTATCTTGTGATTTTCGGCAAGTCGATCAGCATGGATGGCAAGGTCAACCGCCGTCTTGAGATGCTCGACAAGGGTGGCAACCGCGAACAGGTGCTGGACCAACTCCGCAAGGAGATGACACAGCACATGAAATCGCAAAGCATCCCGATCTATTCATTGCTTGCGACCAAGGCGCAAAAAGCGAATATCGCTTTCTCGCCCACACAGATCATGATGGTGATGGCCGTGGTCAGCCTCGCTGCGTTTTTGATGTTGACGCTTTTCACGCAAGTGGCTCCGCCGGTGCGGATTCTGATCAGCGTGCTGATGGGCGTCGGTGGCGTCTATCTTTGGATCAGCCGCAAGGCGACCCAACGGATCAACCTGATTTCCGAACAATTGCCAGATGCGGTGGACCTGATGGTGCGGTCGCTGCGCGTGGGCCACCCGTTTTCAAGCGCGATCAACATCGCCGCCAAGGAAGTCCCCGATCCGCTGGGTACAGAGATCGGCATTATCGCCGATGAAACCGCATATGGGCGCGACATGGGCGAAACGCTCAAGGCGATGGCGGAACGGCTCGACAATCAGGATTTGCGCTTTTTGGCCGTGGCGGTGACGATCCAGCAATCTTCGGGCGGCAATCTTGCAGAAATCCTCGATGGTCTGTCCAAGGTGATCCGTGCGCGGTTCCGCCTGTTCCGCCGCGTCAAAGCCATTACCGCCGAGGCGAAATGGTCCGGCAACCTGCTCTCGGCTTTCCCGATCCTTGCACTGATCGGCATCAATCTGGTGCAACCAAATTATTTTGATGATGTGATGGAAAGCCCGATGTTCATCCCGGCCTGTTTCGTTGTTGCGGCGTTCTTGGTGCTGAACCTGATCGTGATGCGCGCGCTGACCAATATCAAAGTCTGAGAGACGCCGCATGCAAGCCATTCAAACCTTGATCATCGACATTCTTGGCCCGTTCGGCCCCTTGATGGTTATCGGGCTTGTTGGGTTGTTCATGATCCTGCTGACCTTGCCAGTTGTGTTCAGGCGCAAACAAGACCCGCTTGACCGGCTCAAGGCCGCGAACCGGCCGACCAACAAGACCGAAAGACTACGCGCAGCATCCAGCAAAGACACGCTAGAAAAGTATTCAAACTTTCTGGAGCCGCAGAACGCCGCAGAATATTCCGCGGTCAAGCTCAAGCTGCTGCAATCAGGATACCGCAGCAAGAATGCCGTTCGTATTTACCATTTCGTGCAATTTGCATTGGGGATCACCGGCCTGTTCGGCGGCGGCATCTATGCCTTGATCGAAATGGCGCAACGTACGGTCAATACGCAAGAACTGATCATGATGATCCTCGTGCCAGGCGGCATCGGCTATATGTTTCCCAAATACTGGGTCACCCGCCGTGTCGAGGTGCGCAAAGAGGCCATTATCAACGCCTTTCCGGATTCGCTTGACCTGATGCTTGTCTGCGTCGAAGCGGGGCAATCGCTGGACCAGTCGATCCTGCGCGTATCGAACGAATTGCGCACCGGCTTTCCTGAACTGGCCGAGGAATTCGAGATCGTCAGTCAAGAAGCCAAGGCCGGCAAGGACAAGACCACCGTTCTCAAGGATATGGCCGAACGTTGCGGCGTGCCGGATATTTCCAGCTTTGTGACGGTGATGGTACAATCGGCGCAATTTGGCACATCCATCTCGGATGCGCTGCGCGTCTATGCGTCGGAAATGCGCGACAAGCGCGTGATGCGCGCCGAAGAGGCCGCCAACAAGCTGCCGACCAAGATGACGCTGGCCACGATGATGCTGACCGTGCCACCGCTGATGGCGATCCTGATCGGACCGTCGATCTATGCCATCACAACAAGCCTTGGATAGAGGCTGAACCGGCGATGGGCATTCATCAGACCATGCTGACCGTTGCAGTCATCGCGCTGGCTGCCTGCAACGCGGGCGACCTGAACCAATCCAGCGATGGCACTTTTGCGCCGGGTGCTGTCGGGCTTGGCAATATCGACGGGCTGATCGTTGGCCATCGGCTGATGACGGCCGGTGAATTCGATCTGGCGCTGAAAGCCTATCATCGCGCCGCCGCCCAGCAAGGATTGAACGTGGATACGATGTCAGCAATCGGGTCGGCGAACCTTAATTTGGGGCGGCTTGGTCAGGCGGAACACTGGCTCCAACGGGCCGTCGCAGAAGACCCGACCTTTCCGCCCGCATGGAACAATCTGGGCGTTGCCCTGATGGAACGCGGCCAAGTCGGCGAAGCAAGCGAGGCTTTCCGTCGCGCCTTTGCTGCAGATAACGGCAATTCCGACGAAATACGCGAGAACTTGCGCTTGTCTCTCGCAAATCTTGCGGAAGCTGACGAAAATTTCGCAAAAGACGTTCAAAATTTCAGTCTGATCCGACGTGGTGCAGGTGACTTTGTATTGATGTCGGATCTCTAAGCAGAGCAGCAAGAGGACGCAGAAACATGCGCCATCCAGTTTTCATACCGCTTTTTGCGACACTCATCATCTTGTCCGCCTGTGACAGGTCCGGCGAAGCCGATTTGGAACAGGCGCTGCGCGACATCAATGTCGTTGATGAAACCAACCTCAACGACGTGATGCTGACGGTCGGCGACCCGGACGAGGCCGTCAACTACTTTGCCAACGCCAATGCTAACGATCCCGGCCGCATTGATCTGCAACGCGGGCTTGCGCTGTCCTTGATCCGCGCGCGCCGCGTAACCGAGGCCGTCGCGGCCTGGCAGACCGTCACAGCACATCCTGACGCCACGGATCATGACCGCCTCAACCTTGCCGATGCCTATATCCGCGGCAATCTGTGGGACGAAGCAGCGGCAACGCTGAACACAATTCCGCCGACCTTTGAAAACTTTGAACGCTACCGCCTGGAAGCAATGGTCGCTGACAGCCGCCAGCAATGGGACAAGGCCGACAGTTTCTATGAAACCGCCGTCGGCCTGACCACGCGGCCCGCCCCAGTCTACAATAACTGGGGGTTTTCCAAACTGACGCGCGGCGATTACCCTGCCGCCGAACGGCTGTTTTCCGATGCCTTGCGGTTCAATCCAGCCTTGTTCACCGCCAAGAACAACCTGGTTCTGGCGCGCGGTGCACAACGCAATTACACACTGCCCGTCGTGACAATGACACAGGTCGAACGCGCGCAATTGCTGCACACAATGGCGCTAACCGCGATCAAGCAAAATGACGTCTCGATTGGCAAATCGCTGTTGAATGACGCGATCAACACCCATCCGCAATATTTCGACGCCGCCGTGCGCGCGCTTGAGGCGCTCGAAAACAATGCTGTGAACTGATCCGATGGGACTGACCGCCAGCGCCGCTCTGTGGTTTTTGCCCGCCGTCGTCCCGATTGCGATCTATGTCGCATGGAGCGACCTGCGGCAGATGAAAATCCCCAATGTCGCAGTCTATGCGCTGGTGATGGGCTTTGCCGTGCTGGGCCTGATCGCCCTGCCGTTTGGCCAATACCTGTGGCATTGGCTGCATCTGCCGGTCATGCTCGTGATCGGGTTCATTCTGAACATGGCGCGCGTTCTTGGTGCGGGTGATGCAAAATTCACCGCCGCGGCCGCACCATTCATTGCCACCACGGATCTGCCTTTGGTTTTGCCCTTGTTCGCAGCCTGTCTGCTGGCCGGTCTTGTCACGCATCGGCTGGTAAAGATCAGCCCCCTGCGCCGGTTGGTGCCACATTGGCAAAGCTGGTCCGAAACCCGCAGGTTCCCGATGGGATTTCCGCTGGCGATGACGCTGGTGTTTTATCTGTCGCTGGTCGCGGTCTATCGTTGAAACTTTGCGCAATACCTTTGACTGGCACGGCTTTGTTCACGATTTCGCCATAATGGGCTGTATTCTGGCAACCAAGCCCCGATCATCAGACACCCATGCTTTCAGCGGATAGGCAGAACAATGAACGTGCAAACATCGACTGTTATGGCCCCACCCGCCCCGCGCAGTCTGGATGCGATGTTGCTGCCCATGGCCATGATGCGCGACATCCTGATCAAGACGATGTTCCGGATGAACCTTGATCAGGTGTCCCAGATCAGCCGCACCATCTGCCTGCCTGTGGTGGTCACGCAGGAACTGGTCGATCTGGCGCGCGGCCAACTGCTGGTAGAGGCGACAGGCACTTTGAACGCCAACAGCAGTGCTGAAATGGGGTATCGGCTGACCGATGCGGGCCGCGCCCGCGCGCTGGATGCATTGCACCAATCCGAATATTACGGGCCGATGCCCGTGCCTTTGTCCGTTTACGCCGAACAGGTCAAACGGCAGTCGATCCGCAACACCCAGATCACCCGCGAACAGCTGACCACCGCGATGGGTCATCTGGTCCTGCCTGCGGACCTGTTGTCCCATCTTGGCCCGGCTGTCGGTGCCGGCCGGTCCATCTTGATGTATGGCCCGCCCGGCAACGGGAAATCATCAATTTCTAACGGGATCAGGGATGCGCTGGGGGACAAGATCTATGTGCCGCGCGCCATCGCGTATTCCGGTCAGGTCATCACGGTCTATGACCCGGTCGTTCATTCCGCCGCCGAAAATGACGTGGACGATCCCACCAGTTTGCGCCGCACCGCGGGGCGGTTCGACACGCGCTATGTCCGCTGCGAACGGCCCACGGTGATCACGGGCGGTGAATTGTCGTTGTCGATGCTGGACCTTGTTTATAACCCGACCGCGCGGACGTATCAGGCACCTTTGCAGATGAAATCAACCGGCGGCATCTTTATCGTCGATGACCTTGGCCGCCAGACTGAGCCGCCGCAGATGCTGGTCAACCGCTGGATCGTGCCGCTTGAAGAAAACAGGGATATTCTGGCCCTGCAATCGGGCGAGAAATTCGAAGTGCCTTTCGACACGCTGGTCGTGTTCTCGACCAACTTTCACCCCAACGCGATCTTTGACAAGGCAGCGTTGCGGCGGATTTTCTATAAGATCAAAATCGACGGCCCCAATCAGGAAGATTACCTGAAAATCTTTGCCATGGTCGCGCGCAAGCGCCAGATGCCACTGGACGAAGACACGCTCGTCCACCTGCTGAATGTGCGCTATCCTGAGATAAACAACATCTATGCGAATTTTCATCCCACGTTTCTGATCGACCATATGATCTCGATCTGCGACTTTGAAGGGATCCCCTATCATATGTCGCCTGACCTGCTCGACCGCGCCTGGGCCAATATGTTCGTCACCGACGAAGACATCGTCCGCTAGATACCGGGCGACCTTTGCAATCCACAGGCTTCCACCTACCTAAGGGGAAATCTTTTGCATCGGGACATCCATGCCAGACGCCACGCGCCACCTGCCAGCCAAGTTCGACGCGTGGTTCGCAGGCCGCGGCTGGTTGGTGCATCCGCATCAGCAGGCCATGCTGGACCGCGCGAACGACCCCGCGCTTTTGCTGATCGCGCCCACAGGCGGGGGCAAGACGCTGGCAGGGTTCCTGCCCAGCCTCGTCGAACTGGCGGATGGGGCCCATCAGGGGCTGCACACGCTTTATGTCTCGCCGCTCAAGGCGCTGGCGGCGGATATCAAACGCAATCTGCGCCGGCCGGTCGAGGATATGGCCCTGCCCGTGCGGATCGAAGATCGCACCGGCGACACATCCTATACCCAGAAACGCCGCCAGCGCGCCGACCCGCCCCATATCCTGCTGACAACACCTGAATCGCTGGCCTTGCTGATCAGCTATGAAGATGCGCCGCGCATGTTTGCGGGGTTGCAGCGGGTGATCGTCGATGAAATCCACGCGCTCGCCGAAAGCAAACGGGGCGATCAGCTAATGCTGGCGCTCAGCCGGTTGCAGACCTTGGCCCCCGGCCTGCGCCGCGTTGGCCTGTCCGCTACGGTCGAAGACCCGCCTGCCATCGCGCGGATGCTTGCGCGCCACCCCGACCCCTGCCCCATCCTGCTGGCCGACCCCGGCCCCGCTCCCGATATCGCCATGCTGCAAACGGATGCCCCCCCGCCCTGGGCAGGAGGTGGGGCGACCTATGCCATCCCCGCCGTACTGGAAGCTGTGAAACAACACAAAACCACGCTGATCTTTCACAACACCCGCGCGCAGGCCGAGATTTTCTTTCACAACCTGTGGCTGGCCAATACCGATGATTTGCCGATCGGCATTCACCACGGCAGCCTTGCCCGCGAACAGCGCGAAAGGGTGGAATCCGCGATGGTCGCAGGGCAGCTGCGCGCCATCGTCTGCACCGGCAGTCTGGATTTGGGCATCGACTGGGGTGATGTCGATCTGGTCATTCAGGTCGGCGCGCCCAAGAACGTCAAACGACTGGTGCAACGGATCGGGCGCGCCAACCACCGCTACAACGCGCCTTCCAAGGCGCTGCTCGTGCCTGCCAACCGGTTCGAGGTGGTCGAATGCATCGCCGCATTGGAGGCGGTGCAAGCTCATGACCTTGACGGCGACCCCAAAGGTGCTGGCCCGCGCGACGTGCTGTGCCAGCACATTCTGATCGCCGCCTGCGCAGGGCCGTTCCACGCTGATGATCTCTTTGCCGAGGTGTGTAGCGTGGGCGCCTATACCGGGCTGACACGGGCAGATTTCGACGCCTGTCTGGATTTCTGCGCCACTGGCGGATATGCCCTGCGCGCCTATGACCGCTGGAAAAGGCTGTTGCAGACGGCGGATGGCAAATGGCAATTGCGCGACCCCCGCGCCGCCCTGCGCATCCGCATGAATATCGGCACGATCCAGGATACCGACACGCTCAAGGTCCGCCTGAAAGGCAATTTCAAACCCTTGGGCGAGGTCGAGGAATCCTTTGCCGCCACGCTGACCCAAGGCGACACTTTCCTGATCGGTGGCCAAATCGTGCGCTATGACGGGTTGCGCGAGATGACGGTCGAGGTGACGCGCGACGCCAGCAAGACGCCGAAAATCGCGACCTTCATGGGCACGAAATTCGCCAATTCCACGCAATTGTCGCAACGCATCCTGCGGATGTTCGCGCAAGACGACTGGCCCCAATTGCCCGCCCACACCGCTGCATGGCTGGGGCTGCAACGGCAAGTGTCCAAACTGCCCGAGGTTGACCGGATACTGGTCGAAAGTTTCCCGCATGACGGCCGCCAGCATATCTGCGTTTACGGTTTTGCAGGGCGCAACGCGATGCAGACGCTGGGGATGCTTTTGACCCAGCGGATGGAAGAAATGGACCTGCAGCCTTTGGGCTTTGTCGCTACGGATTACGCGGTGCTGGTCTGGGGGCTCAAACCCGTGACCGACGCAGCACCTTTGTTCCGCGCGCCCGATCTGCGTGCCGGGTTCGAGACATGGCTGTCAGGCAATGCTGTGATGAAACGCACCTTCCGGGGGGCAGCCACCATCGCGGGGCTGATTGAACGCAATCTGCCGCAGGCGCGCAAATCGGGGCGGCAGGCGACGTTTTCGTCGGACATCCTCTATGACACTTTGGCCAAATACGACCCCGACCATCTGATGCTGCAGATCACCCGCGAAGAAGCCCTGCGCGGTCTGGTCGATTTCGGCCGGATCGAAGAGATGCTGGCCCGCACTGCAGGCCACGTCGATCACGTCGCGCTGGAGAGGGTGACGCCGCTTGCGATGCCGCTTTTCCTTGAACAAGGTCGCATCGCACTGGCGGGTGCCGGCCGCGAACGGCTGATGGAGGACGAGGCCGCAGCCCTAATGGCAAAGATCGGGTTGCCCGCGGATTGAACCTTGCGCCTGCGAGGCAAATCAGCAAAGAAAATCGTATGAACAGCTATGCTTTCACCCTTTGCGGCACACGCTGCCAAGCACTGCCGTCTGGCGCGCTGTGGCTGCCAGAGGCAGGCACGCTCTGCGTGTCTGACCTGCACCTGGGCAAATCCGACCGGATCGCGCGGCGCAGCGGGGTAATGCTGCCGCCCTACGAAGTCCAAGAAACGCTGGACAAGCTGGCAGATGACATTGGCGCAACGGACCCGCGTCAGGTGATCTGCCTTGGCGACAGTTTCGACGATCTGGCCGCGGCAGGCAGCCTCGATCGCGCCATGCGCCTGCATCTGAGCAGCCTGCAGGCAGGGCGCAAATGGATCTGGATCGAAGGCAACCACGACCCCGGCCCCGTCGATCTGGGCGGTAGTCATCTGTCGCAGATAGAGGTTGGCACTCTGAGCTTCCGACATATTGCGACCAGCGCAACTGCCGAAGTCTCAGGCCATTACCACCCCAAGCACCGGCTGGCAGGCCGCAGCCGGCCCGCCTTTGTGGTTGATGCCAAACGTATCGTCATGCCAGCCTATGGCGCCTATACCGGTGGGCTGGATTGCATGTCGCCCACGATCCGCCAGCTTTTCGGACCGCGCGCCATTGCGATCCTGACAGGCCACAAGGCGCTGGCCGTACCATTGGCGTGACCTTCGTCATCTTCCGAGCCCAAATATCCCTGCCAGAGGCTCCGTCTGCGCAGCAGGCGGATCAGACGGTCAACCCCTCAGGCTCTGCCAGCCCATTGGCACGACAACAGGCGGTGACCGTATTGGCAAGCAGACAGGCGATGGTCATCGGCCCCACACCACCCGGCACCGGCGTGATCGCCCCCGCTACGGCGGCGCAGCTGTCATAATCGACATCACCCACCAAAGACGTGCTGCCATCATCGGCCGCAATCCGGTTGATGCCCACGTCAATCACCGTGGCCCCCGGCTTGATCCAATCGCCAGGCACCATCCGCGCGCGGCCCACGGCGGCAACAACGATATCCGCCTGGCGCACCATCGCGGGCAGGTCAGCCGTGCGGCTATGCGCGATGGTGACGGTGCAGCTGTCACCCAGCAGCAATTGCGCCATCGGCTTGCCCACGATATTGGACCGCCCGATCACCACCGCATGTTTGCCCGCCAACGACCCGTGATGATCCCGCAGCAGCATCAAACAGCCCAAAGGCGTGCAAGGCACCATCGCCTTTTGGCCCGTCCCCAACAGCCCCACGTTCGAGATGTGAAACCCGTCTACATCCTTGGCCGGATCAATGCTGTTGATGACCAGATCGCTGTTCAGATGCCCGGGCAACGGCAGTTGCACCAGAATACCATGTACCGCCGGATCAGCGTTCAACTGCGCAATCAGCGCCAGCAAATCGGCCTCTGACGTGGTGTCGGGCAGGCGATGCTCGAAACTGCGCATGCCGACTTCGACGGTCATCTTGCCTTTGCTGCGCACATAGACCTGACTTGCCGGGTCTTCACCGACCAGCACCACCGCCAGCCCCGGCACGATGCCGTGACCCGCCTGCAAGGCCGCCACATGGTCCGCAATTGTGATACGAAGCTTTGCGGCAAAGGCCTTGCCGTCCAGAACATGGGCATTCATCGGTTATCTTTCCTGTCACTGTCCGGCCCGAGCCGGGTTTTCTCGCAAGCAATCGACCATAACGTTGCAATCGTGCAGTGTGTTCACGTCCGGTCCTCTTTGTCTGCGGTCCGCCTGCCGGATACGCCGCGAACGACCCAATGACAACAGCACAGCTGGCCTAGAACAAGCCTTCGATCTGGCCATCCTCGTTCAGCATGATCGTTTCCGCCGATGGCACGCGCGGCAGGCCCGGCATGGTCATGATTTCGCCACAGATGGCGACGATGAAACCGGCCCCGGCGCTCAGCCGGACCTCGCGCACGGGGATGTTGAACCCCGTGGGCGCGCCGCGCCTTTCGGGATCAGTGGTGAAACTATATTGCGTCTTGGCCATGCAGACGGGCAGATGGCCGTATCCCTGATCTTCCCATTGCGCCAGCTGATCACGGATCTTGTCATCAGCAATAACGCCATCGGCGCGATAGATCTTTTGCGCGATGGTCTGCATCTTGTCGAACAGGGGCATCGCATCGGGATAGATCGGCGCGAAACTGGCAGCATCCAGATCCGCGATCTCGGCCACGCGGGTCGCAAGGTCGATGATCCCCGCAGATCCCTGCGCCCAGTGTCTGCACAACAAAGCCTCGGACCCCTGAGACGCAACATAGGCCTTGACGGCATCCACCTCTGCCTCAGTGTCCGAGACAAAATGGTTAATCGCGACGATGACAGGAACACCGAACGATTTGACGTTCTCGATGTGACGGCCAAGGTTGGCGCATCCCGCCTGCACTGCGGCGACATTTTCAAACCCCAGATCGGCCTTGGCGACACCGCCGTTCATCTTCATCGCGCGCACTGTGGCCACGACGACAACGCAGGCAGGTGCGATCCCCGCCTTGCGGCATTTGATATTCATAAACTTCTCAGCACCCAGATCGGCGCCAAAGCCGGCCTCGGTCACGACATAATCCGCCAGTTTCAGCGCGGTCGTCGTCGCCGTCACCGAATTGCAGCCATGCGCGATATTGGCAAAGGGGCCGCCATGGACAAAGGCGGGGTTGTTTTCCAAAGTCTGCACAAGGTTTGGTTGCAGCGCATCTTTCAACAACACTGTCATCGCGCCATCCGCTTTCAGGTCGCGGCAGTAAACGGGCGTCTTGTCGCGACGATAAGCGACGATGATATCACCCAGCCGCTTTTGCAGATCAGCCAGATTGCGGGCCAGACACAGGATCGCCATGACCTCGGACGCGACGGTGATGTCGAACCCTGCCTCGCGTGGGAAACCATTGGCAACACCGCCCAATGATGCCGTGATCTGGCGCAGGGCGCGGTCGTTCATATCCATCACACGCCGCCAGACGACGCGACGGATGTCGATATCCAGCGTATTGCCCCAATAGACATGGTTGTCGATCATCGCCGCCAAAAGGTTATGGGCCGATGTGATAGCATGAAAATCGCCAGTGAAATGCAGGTTCATATCTTCCATCGGGATCACCTGCGCATAACCGCCACCCGCCGCACCGCCCTTCATCCCGAAACAAGGACCAAGCGAGGCTTCGCGGATACAAACCACCGCCTTCTTGCCGATCGCGTTCAACCCGTCGCCAAGGCCCACAGTCGTGGTAGTCTTGCCCTCGCCCGCAGGTGTCGGGTTGATCGCGGTCACAAGGATCAGCTTGCCGTCGGGGCGGTCCTGCACGGCGTCAATCAGGCGCTGGCTGACCTTGGCCTTGTCATGACCGTAAGGGACAAGATCATCGCTGTGGATACCCAGCTTGGCGCCAATGTCCTGAATAGGGCGCTTGGTTGCCGCGCGGGCGATCTCGATATCGGATTTGACTGCCATGTGATCTTTCCTGTTGCTGGCCATGTCCTCTTTGTTAAAGAGGCGCTCTTGCCTGCTGTCCCCCGATTGCGACGCAATCCGTCCCGACAGCGGCGGGAGAGGGTCAGGGCTGCCAGCTTCGCTGGCCCGGCACATGCAGCGTGACCGCATCGCCGACACGCACAAAGCCTTCGCGTTCGACCCAGGCGGTGACACCGCGCCTGCCCTTGGCCGCCGCCTTGAACCGGTCGCCCGCCCCCGGATGGTCGGCGTTGATTGCCTTGGCAGGCAAATGGCAAGGCTGGTTTTCCATATCGACGACAATCACAGATCCGTCCGGAAATTGCAGGCGCGACGACGGCGGCAGATGCGTGAAATCGGGAATGCCGCGCACCACCAGCGACGCGCCCGCATAGGCCGGATCAAGATCGTCCAGCCCGCAATCAGCGGCGATCAGCGCCAATTCCTCGGCGGACATGACGCAAAGCTGGCGCACGTTGCGGATCTGCGTGCCGCGCGGATGCTGGCTGATCACGCGCGAACAGGACGGGCGGGTCAAACCGCCATGCGCCTCGCCGGGGATACCGGCATAGGTAAGCTGCGCATCCTGTACGGCAACGGATGTGAGGGCGGCATCACGGTCCGGCACAAGACCCAGCCAGACAACTTCGCCGATGGTCTCAGTCTTCTTTAACGCGGGCATCGCCGTCCTCCTGCTGCTGGCGCAACATTGGCCGCGCGGGGCGCGAAAAGACAAGTCATCTTCCGAAAAAAACATCCCCGCCGCAGGCATCCGGCACCGCAAGGGCCGGAGCAGCAACGCAAAACGCCGCCCCGTGGGGCGGCGTTTGATGTGTCAGACCGAAGGTTCCGGTTCCAGCCCGCCATCAGGCGCGCGCGGCTTTTTCGGCTTGGTCTTGGGGATCGCCGTGACCGACGAGCCTGCGGACGGCGGCGTGCCACCCTTGTCGTCGCTTGCATGCGGCAATTCACCCGCCATGACGCGCTTGATCTCGTCACCTGTCAGCGTTTCATATTCCAACAGACCCTGCGCCAGACGCTCGAACTCTTCATTCTTTTCGGTGATGATCTTGTAGGCAAGTTCATAGCCATCCTGAATGAACCGGCGGACCTCTTCCTCGATCATGACCTTGGTATCGGCCGACACCGACAGACCGGCGGTGTTGCCCTGATAGCCTTCATGCGCCTCGGCATAATCGATATTGCCGATCTTGTCGGACATGCCCCAGCGCAACACCATTGCACGGGCCAGCTGGCTGGCCTGCTGGATGTCACCGGCTGGGCCGTTGCTGACAGAATCGGGGCCGTATTTGATGATCTCGGCCGCCTTGCCCGCCATCGTCATCGCAAGACGCTGGTGGCATTCATCCTTGAACATGTTCAAGCGGTCGATTTCCGGCAGGCTCATCACCATGCCCAGCGCACCACCGCGCGGGATGATTGTGGCCTTGTAGACGGGGTCGCATTTGGGCAGTGAAATCCCGACGATCGCATGGCCGGCCTCGTGATAGGCGGTCATTTCTTTTTGCTCGGCAGTCATGACCATCGACCGGCGTTCGGCCCCCATCATCACCTTGTCCTTGGCCGATTCGAAATCGACCATGGTCACGAAACGGCGACCCACACGGGCGGCCATCAAAGCAGCCTCGTTCACAAGGTTCGCCAGATCGGCCCCCGAAAACCCCGGCGAGCCGCGTGCGATGATCCGCAGATCGACATCGGGACCGAGAGGAACCTTGCGCGCATGCACGCCCAAAATCTTTTCACGGCCTTTGATATCGGGGTTCGGCACGGTGACCTGACGGTCAAAACGACCCGGACGCAGCAGGGCTGGGTCCAGCACGTCGCGCCGGTTGGTGGCGGCGACGATGATCACGCCTTCGTTCGCCTCGAACCCGTCCATTTCGACCAAAAGCTGGTTCAGCGTCTGTTCGCGTTCGTCATTGCCACCGCCCATGCCGACACCGCGTGCACGGCCCACAGCGTCGATTTCGTCGATGAACACGATACAGGGCGCGTTCTTTTTGGCCTGCTCGAACATGTCGCGGACACGGCTTGCACCGACACCGACGAACATTTCCACAAAGTCAGAGCCCGAGATGGTGAAGAACGGCACGCCTGCTTCGCCCGCGATGGCGCGCGCCAGCAAGGTCTTACCGGTACCCGGAGGACCGACAAGCAGCGCGCCTTTGGGGATCTTGCCGCCAAGGCGGCTGAATTTCTGCGGGTTGCGCAGGAATTCGACGATCTCTTCCAATTCTTCCTTGGCCTCGTCGATCCCGGCCACGTCGTCAAACGTCACGCGGCCCGATTTCTCGGTCAACAGCTTGGCTTTCGATTTGCCGAAACCCATCGCCCCGCCTTTGCCGCCGCCCTGCATCCGGTTCATGAAATAGACCCAGACACCGATCAACAGAACGAACGGCAACAGGCTGACAAGGAATGACTGGAACACGGATGTTTCCTGGCTACGCGCCTCGAACGGGACATTGGCGCCGATCAACAGGTTGGTGATTTCCGCATCCGACGGTGCGATGGTGGAATAGGTCCGCCCGGCCTCGGAATAGCGGACACGCTCGCCGTCGATCACGGCATCGGTCACGCGGCCAGACTGAACGGCCTCGACAAAGGTGGAAAAGCTGCGCGCATCGCCGCCGGTGGCACCGGGGGGGCTGCTGAACAGGTTGAATAAGGCCAGGACCATCAAGAACATGACGACCCAAAAGACCATGTTGCGTGCGTTACCCAAGGGGGACTCCTATCACATCGTCAAACAGGCGACAGACTCGTGCCTGCGTGGTTACTCCTAGAATAGGGACAAACCGCCAATCTTCAATGCGCAAAGCCGCGCGCAGGGCTAGTCCGCGACAATCTGCGCGGACCAATCACCCCCGAAACCCGCCAAGGGTGCAGAAACCAGCGTCTGATCACGCCAGACGGCAGGTGTGGCCTGCAAAGACCGGCGCGGCAGACCGCTGCGGCGCCAGTCGCAACACAGCTCGATCCCCGCCCCCAGCGCGCGCAGTTGCAGGTCGGGGGCATGTGGTCCCGACAGCCGCCAGCGTGCATCCCAGAGCGCGGTCGTGGGGGTAACGATCTGCGCCACGGCCTGCGGCTCGCGGCTGACGCGCAGGACGGGTCCGTCGAAGGTCATCAGACAACCACCAAGCGTGACGCCCTGCCCTTGCAGCAAGGCGTGCATCAGGCGCTGCTGTTCATCCTTGCGTGGCGGGGTGATCCGCCGATGCACCCGTTCCATCGCGGCCAACACCAGCCGGCGGGCCTGTTCGTGCGACAGATCGCGCAGGGCCAGCATGATCAGCACATCCCCGCTCTGCGGCATCATCACAGCGGCTGCCAGATCAGCGGTGCCACGGTCCAACGCCTCGGTGGCTGTCGCCATATGCTGCGCGACCTGCCCCAGCGTCTGAGACGTCAGCCCCAATTCGGCCAATGTATCCGCCGCTTGCCTGATCCTGATCCGTTCATAAGCGGGGTCGTCATTGCTAGGATCATCGCACCAGACGCGGCCTGTCGCCACCAAATAGGCGCGCAATGCCACCCGTGTGACCTGCAACAAGGGCCGGTGATAATGCAGGCCATCGCGCGACATCACAGCCGCCATCCCCGCCAGCCCGCCGACCCCCGCACCACGCGCCAGTGCCATGACGATTGTTTCCGCCTGATCATCGGCCGTATGCCCAAGCGCAATATTGGCGACCCCCGCGGCGCGCGCCCAATCCGCCAACAAGCCATAGCGCGCGCGGCGCGCCTGATCCTGCAAGTTGCCGCGCCGGTCCCAGCCGGTCCATTTTAATGTCTGATGCGGCAGGCCGTAACTGGTACAAATATCTGCAACCATCGCGCATTCAGCCGCACTTTCAGGCCGCAGGCCGTGATCAACCGACGCCACGCTGATCCGCCCGCCAATCCCGGCGGCCAGATGCAACAGCGCAATGGAATCGCCGCCCCCCGACACCGCAAGCCCGACCGGCGTGCCGCCTTGCAGCAATTGGGCAAAACCGGGCGCAAGCACTGGAGGCAGCGGCGCTACTGACATCCTAGGTTTTGCATCGCGGTCTGGGCATCCCCGACAGCAGGGTTGCCTGCAAACCGCACGCCCACTTCGGCCAGCGTCAGGCAAGCATCCTGCGTTTGCCCGATTGCTCCCAACGACGCACCCAGCCGGACCAGTGATTGCGCGGCACGCTGTCCCGCAGGATCAGCCGAAAAGGATTCCAGAAAGGCGCGTGCTGCACCGGTGTCTTCACCCAAGGCCGCAAGCGCCTGTCCACGAATGAACGCAGCCTCTGGCGCTAAGGGGCTACCCGGATAGGTCGTGCCAAAGGTCGATAGCTGATCCACGGCGCCGCGAAAGTCACCCGAGGCGAGCGCCTCCTGCGCGCGCCGGATGTCATCTTGTTCGCCGATGGCCACGGCAGGGCCGCCCGTCACGGGCGGTGGATTGGCAACGGGCACGCCCGCCGAATTATCGACACCGCCCAACGACGGCGTATCGCCAAGATTGGCGATATCGCAGCCTTGTTCCAGTTCGCACAGCCGGAATTCCAGATCACCGATACGGTTCGTGCCGTCCACGGTGATGCGGTTTACCCGAAATTCAAGCTCCTCGGCTTTCGAGGTAAGGCGCTGCAACTCTGCCTCGATTGCGTCAAGCCGGTCCAGCGGTGTCGCCCCGGCAACACCTGTTGGTAAGGTTCCGGTCGTTGATAATTCTGTGCGCAGGCGCTGCACATCGACATAAAGTGCGGTCAGTTGCTGGCGGATATCCGCCAGCGTCTCGTCCTGTGCTGAGGCAGGCAGGGGGGCCAATAGAATGGCACAAACGGCAAGAATACGGTGCAGCATCATCGGCCCCCGGGTCTGGATCAGCTGGTCATCGCCGAGAACGACAAAACCGTGACGGCACGGCGGTTTTGCGAATAACACGCCTCGTTGGAACAAACCTCGATCGGGCGCTCCTTGCCATAGCTGGTCACTTCGAGACGGGCTGACGGGACGCCGCGCGACACAAGGTATTCGCGCACGGCATTGGCGCGGCGGAAGCCAAGTGCAAGGTTGTATTCACGGGTACCCTGTTCGTCGGCGTGGCCTTCGATAACGGCGCGGTAATCGGCATTGGTCAGCAGCCATTGGGCTTGCCCATCCAGAATGGTGCGCCCTTCGGGGCTGATCGTGGACTGGTCAATGGCGAACAACACGCGGTCGCCGATGGTTTGGTTAAAAAACGCCGGGCTGCGCGGGTCGCTCGCGGAGCCTGCCATACCGGTCGTGGCGTCGAAACCGCCAGCACCAGCACCAGCACCGCCTGCGCCACCGGCACCAAAGCGGTTGGGATTGGTACAGGCTGCGGTTGCCAGCACCAAAAGCAAGAGTGTTGCCTTTGTCATCATCTTCATGGGGTAATCCTGTTTATCTGCTCATTTTCATCAGTATAGCACGGCTATCGGTGTCTGGGAACGGCTTGTGCCGTCCGGTCACGGCTGTAATGGCCCCCAAGACGCATCGGATGCAGCACTCTGGATCGGGACAGCCCGCAGGTTGCGCCCCGAAATATCGACCGAATAAAGCGCGCTCGCCCCATCGGCCCCCTGCGTTTCGCGGGTGAACATGATGACCCGGCCATTGGGCGACCATGTCGGCGCTTCGTCAAGAAAGGACGAGGTCAGCAAACGTTCCTCGGATCCGTCGGTGCGCATCACGCCGATGTGGAACCGCCCGGCATTCTGCTTTGTGAACGCCACCAGATCACCGCGCGGCGACCAGACCGGCGTGGAATACCGCCCCTCGCCAAAGGAAATCCGGCGCGCGTCGCCACCCGTGGATGACATGATATAAAGCTGCTGGCTGCCAGACCGGTCGCTTTCAAACACGATCTGCGATCCGTCGGGCGACAGGCTGGGGGCCGTATCGATCGAGGGTGTGGCGGTCAGGCGCACATGCTGGCCCGTGTCCAGATCGGTGCGATAGATATCGGTCGTCGCGCCATTCGACAGGCTATAGATCACCTGCCGCCCGTCGCGCGAAAACCGCGGGCTGAACGACATCTCGCCGGGGGCTGTCGCGATCTGGCGGCGCGCGACATCGGCGACATCCAGCAGGTTGATGCGCGGGAAGCCAGATTCAAAGCTGGTGTAAAGCACCTGATCGCCGCGTGGCGAAAACCGCGGGGCCAAAACGATGCTGCTGCTATCGGTCAGAAATTGGACGTTCGCACCATCATAATCCATCACCGCCAACCGCTTGAGCCGGTTATCCTTGGGGCCGCTTTCGGCGACAAACACCACGCGGCTGTCGAAATAGCCACCTTCGCCGGTGATCCGGCTATAGACGGCGTCGGACACTTTGTGACCCATCCGCCGCCAGCCCGCGGTCGTGCCCGCGAATTGCAATCCACCGCCCAGCTCTTGCCCGGAAAATACATCGAACAAGCGGAATTTCACGTTGACCTGATCACCCGTCATGCTGACCGCACCGATGACCAGCGCCTGCGCGTTCACAGCGCGCCAATCGGCAAAGGCGACCGGCTGCGCAAAAGACCCCACCTGCGAGATAAAGGCACTGGCCGGTACTTCGCGGAACAGCCCGGTGCCGGACAGGTTTTGCGCAACAAGGCGCGTCAGCTCAGAGGCAAGCTGGCCCGCCTGCGGCGTTTCCGCCTCGAACGACGGAACGGCAAAGGTGATCGGCTCGATCACCCCATCCGTGATCGTCAGGCGCAAAGGCCCCCCCTGCGCGAAGGCAGGACCCGCGAACATCAGCGCGATCAGCAACGTCAAAATTCTTTTCATCATCTTTGCCTCTTTCGCTGTCGGTACTGCATCCCGACAGCATCATTCCTGATCGTTGCGGGCGATCCGCAGACAGCGGCGTGTACCCATATTGGTCGTTCTTTTATCTCAATCGCATACCGCTTGGGTCGAATGTAATCACAACTTCACGCCACTGGTCATATTTATCAGCGGGGAGCTGATATCCGCCACGCTGACAGCGCAGGATCGCGCGGCGGGCCGCCTCGAATGCCGTGCTGGTAGCAGATTGGTCGCCGTCAGACGACAACAAGCGCGGTTCGCCGTCCAGTGTTCCGTCACGGTTCAGGCTAAAGCCTACCTCGACGATCACGCGCGCGGCTACTGACCCTGGGTCAACATTCCAACAGCTGTTGACCGCGATGCGGAAACTGTCGCGTTCGGTGCCGGTCATCGGCGGTCCGGCCTGCACGGCCGGGGCAGCGCTGGCTGCGACAACAGCTGCAAGCGCATCAGCGACAGCATCATTCGTGTCTGGTACGGGCGCTGGTGCCGGTTCTGTGGCTGTCTGCGGCGCGGCTGCGGCGGCAGGCGGGGCCTGACGCGCCGGGCGCGCAATCGGACGCAAGGATGTTTCGACAGCACCACGGGGGCGTTCGTCGGCGATGACGATTTCGGTCGCCGTCTGTTCGGGGGCGGTGGCCTGTTGTTCGGGAACGGCAACTTCGGCTGTGGCGGTTTCATCAGGCACGACTGCTTCGCGCGCGATGTCGGAGATCTGCGCATCGGGCGGCCGCGGCGCCGTTGGGGTCGAAGCGATCCGGTTCGCAGGGGCCTGCGTCGGGTCATCGCTGGGCGGCAGATCGGGCGCAGGCGCAGGCATCTCGGGCGGTGCAGGTGCTGCTGGGGCGGCATCTGTCACATCGGCAGGGGGCATTTCCGGCGCAGGCGGCGGTGGTGCTTCGCTCACGGGCGTTTCCACCGGTATGGGCACCGGCGCGGGCTCTGGCGGGCTTTCCACGGCGGGCGGTGGCGGCGTCTGTTCGATCTGGGGCTGCACGGGAGCCGTGGGCGGGGCATCGCCGGGCGTCGGCGTGCGGGCCGCCATCATTTGTTCAAATTCCTCGCCGGACATGACGGAAACATCCATGACCTGCATCGGCAGCGGCTGCGATTGCATCCCCCACCCCAGCAAAAGCCAGCCGATCAACCCCAGATGGCCAACCGCAGAGATATACATGCCCGGCGTCTGCATCTTATCCGTCGGCACCGTCAAAGGTTGGGCCGCCGATATCCGTGACAAGGCCGATGTCGGAAAATCCGCCCGCGTTCAGCGCGCCCATCACCTCGGCCACGCGGTTCCACGCATTGGCACCATCGGCGCGCAGGAAAATCTTGTTGCTGGTGCGTTCCGCGGCGATGGCGCGCAGGCGGGTCACAAGATCGGCAGGCGGCACTTCGGTTTCCTGGATCATCACGACACCTTGCGCGGTGATCGTCACGGTCAGCGGTTCTTCTTCGTCACCGGGCAGCGCAGTAGCAGCCGTTTGCGGCAGGTCTACCGGCACGCCCACGACAGACAATGGCGCTGCGACCATGAAGATGATCAGCAACACCAGCATGATATCAACGAAAGGTGTGACGTTGATCTCGGACATCGGCACGGCGCGGCGCTGGCGGCGGCGACCTCTGCCACCGCCGCCATCGCTAGATTTCATGGCACCGGCACCCATGTCAGCTGTCCAATTGACGGCTGAGGATGGTGGCGAATTCATCGGCGAAAGCCTCATAGCCCGCGACGATCCGTTCACTGTCGGCGGACAGTTTGTTGTAATATATGACCGCCGGAATTGCGGCCAACAGGCCCAGACCGGTGGCCAGCAACGCCTCGGCGATGCCGGGGGCGACGACGGCAAGATTGGTGTTCTGCGCCTCTGCAATCTCGATAAAGGCGTTCATGATCCCCCAGACAGTCCCGAACAGCCCGACGAAAGGGGCCGTCGATCCGACTGTCGCCAGCACGGCAAGGCTTTTTTGCAACCTTGCGGTTTCCTTGGCGATGGCCACATCCATCGACCGGTCGATACGCGCCGTCGCCCCCGCGATCAGCCCGCCATCCTGCCGGTGCGACCTGCGCCATTCCAGCATACCGGCGGCAAATATCTTTTCAGACGCGCCATCGGGGTCGGGGCCGATCTGGTCGAACAGCTGATCCAACGGTTCACCAGACCAGAAGGCGCGGTCAAATATCTCGGCCTCGGTGCGGGCGCGGCGATACTGGATCGTCTTGTCAACGATGATCGCCCAGCACCAGATGGATGCGAGGATCAGCATGATCATGACGAGTTTGACGATGATCGTGGCGCGCGCGAACAACGCCCACATTGTGAATTCGTGTGCTACTTCCATGTGCCTGCTCTGCCTGACGGCCCGGTTCGGGCTCAATTGAACCTTCAATACCGCAAAGCATAAGGCAAATCCAACCAAACCGGCATCACAAAGCCGAATTTGCCACTATTTTAGCCCATAGCTTGGCGGATCGCCGCCGGTAGCCGCGCAATCGCGCCATCGGTTGTCATGCAAATGATTGTCACCATGGCGGAAAACAGCGTCGCATCGCCACGTTTGACATCCTGTTGCAGGACCAACCGCGCGCCCGATCCCGGCAAAAGCTTCGTTTCAACGCAAAGCAGATCGTCATAACGGGCGGGCAACAGGTAATCCGCCGCGACCCTGCGCACGGCAAAGACCCGCCCTTCGGCTTTCATCTGCGCCTGATCAATGCCCAGATCGCGCACCCATTCGCTGCGCGCGCGCTCAATGAATTTGAGGTAATTGGCGTAATAGACGATCCCCGCCAGATCGGTGTCTTCGTAGTAGACGCGCAGGTTGAACAGATGCATCACATCGGCCTTTGCACACGGGCGGCCAGCCGCAGCGCATGGGCAGGGTCGCGCGCCGCGATTGGCATAACGCGATCATAGGCCGCACGGATCACATCCGCCACTTCTGGTCGCAGCACGGCCTTGCCATCAATCAGCGCCAAGGGCGGGGTGTCGGTAAAGGCAAGGTCCGACCACAGCACGATCACCTGCACCGCCTGGCTGAGCGCCAGCGTATCGGCAGGCACCTGATCCAGGTGCGCATCCAGTCGCAAGAAAACAAACGCCGCCTTGATCCCGCCGTGATCGTCAAAACGGAAAATCCGGTATTGGTTGGCATCCGCCTGCTGCAACCGCGCGACCAGCGGCGCAAGGTCCGGCACCAGCCGGTCCAGATGCGGCACTTCGGTCAGTTCCGCCCAGTCGCGGCAGAAGAACACCATCAGATTGGCGCCAAGTTCGGTATCGACCTCGTCCATCTTGTGGCATGCCAGCACCACGACAGCCTCGATCGCGCCTTTGAACAGCGCAAGCGTCGCATCATCGACGCCAAACACGACCGGCACGATGGGCCGCCCCCAGCGCGCAAAGACATAGGCACCATCGGAACGCGTAAAATAAGGCGAAAGGTCCGTCATCTATCCAAACAATTCCGATTGCGGCCTTGGCGCATCCAGCCCCAGATGGGTCCATGCCGCCTGCGCCAGCATCCGCCCGCGCGGGGTGCGCTGGATCAGGCCCTTTTGCAGCAAATAGGGTTCGATCACATCCTCCAGACTGTCGCGGCTTTCGGACAGGGCGGCGGACAGCGTTTCGATCCCCACTGGCCCGCCGGCATAGCTTTCCGCGATCAGCCGCAGATAGCGCCGGTCGGCTTGGTCCAGCCCCATGTCGTCCACGCCCAGCCGGTTCAGCGCCATATCCGCGATCTCTTGCGTGACAGTGCCGTCGCCTTCGACGATGGCAAAATCGACGACACGGCGCAAAAGCCGCCCCGCGATCCGCGGCGTGCCGCGTGCGCGGCGCGCGATCTCGCGCGCGCCTTCATCGGCGGCGGGTGCGCCCAGCATGCGCGCTGCACGGGTGACGATCAGGTGCAATTCGTCCTGCGTGTAAAATTCCAGACGTGTCGGAATACCGAACCGGTCGCGCAAAGGCGTGGTCAGCAAGCCCATCCGCGTTGTCGCCCCTACCAGCGTGAAAGGCTGTAATTCGATCCGCACAGTGCGCGCGGCAGGCCCTTCGCCAATCACCAGATCGAGCGCGAAATCTTCCAGCGCGGGATACAGCACCTCTTCAACCGCGGGGTTCAGCCGGTGGATTTCGTCAATGAACAGCACATCGCGGGCCTCTAGATTGGTCAGGATCGCGGCCAGATCGCCGGCCTTGGCCAAAACCGGCCCCGATGTCATGCGAAAGCCAACACCCAATTCGCGCGCCATGATCTGCGCCAGCGTGGTCTTGCCCAGACCGGGGGGGCCGTGGAACAACGTGTGATCCATCGCCTCGCCCCGACGCCGTGCGCTTTCGATAAAGACCTTGAGGTTCGCGCGCGCCTCGCGCTGGCCGATAAATTCGTCCAAGGACTGCGGCCGCAAGGCGCGGTCAGCATCCTCGGGCTGCCGTTCAGGGCGCAGGGTGGGGTCGGGCTGGGTCATCCGCCCATCTAGCCTTTTGGCGCCAGCAGCTGCAAGGCGGCGCGGATCAGCACACCGGCATCCGCCTGCGGGTCAGCGCCCAGCGCCTGCACCACGGCACTTGCCGCATCACCCGGCGCATAGCCAAGGTTCGCCAGTGCCGACATCGCATCGGCCTGCGCAGTGCTGGCGGGTTGCGGGGTGGCGCGCGGTGCGGGGGCGGGGTCTGCCTCGATCACCTCATCGCCGGTTGCGGCGGACAGGCCCGCACCCAGCGCCATCACGCCGGGGGCCTTGTCCTTTAACTCGATAATCACGCGCTGCGCGGTTTTCGGCCCCACGCCACGCGCCTTGGCCACGGCGTTCCAGTCGCCAAGTGCTATGGCGCGGCTGACGCCATCCGCCCCCAGCGCACCAAGGATGGCAAGCGAGGCTTTCGCTCCGATCCCTTGCACCGACATCAGCAGGCGGTGCCATTCCTTTTCCACCAGCGTGGTGAAACCGAACAGCTGCAACAGGTCTTCGCGGACAAGCAGGTCAGTATAAAGCGCCACCGCCTCGCCATTGCGCGGCAGGCTGGCCATGACGCGGTCAGACACATAGACCAGATAGCCGACCCCGCGCACGTCAATCAGCACATGGTCGGTGCTGCGATATTCCAGCCGTCCGGCGATTTTCCCGATCATGCGCTCGCCTTTGCAAGGGCGGCGTTCAGCCGGTTCGCAGATTGCAGGTGATGGGCATGGCAGATCGCAATGGCCAGCGCATCGGCAGCGTCAGGCCCCGCCAGTTTCACACCGGGCAGTTGCAACTTGACCATATGCGCGATCTGCACCTTGTCGGCATGGCCCACGCCGACGACGGCCTTTTTGATCGCATTGGGCGCATATTCCCCGATCGTCAGCCCCGCCTGCGCCGTCACCAACAGCGCGATCCCGCGCGCCTGCCCTAGTTTCAAAGTACCAACCCCGTCTTTGTTGACAAAGGTCTGTTCGACCGCCGCCTGAGTCGGACGATGCAGCGCGATCATGGCAGCCAATTGGTCGTGGAGCGACAATAGCCGCATCGCCAGATCGTCACCCGTCGAATGGGCAATGCCGTTGGCAACATGGGTGATCCGTGATCCGGCCACGTCGATCAGCCCCCAGCCCATGTTTCGCAGGCCCGGATCTATCCCCAATACGCGCATTGCTCGCCCCTTATTCTTGGTTGTCAGGACGTTAGCACAAAAGGCGAACAAAGACCAAGCAGCTTTGCGATGGCATGTCGTCGCAAAGCGAAGCTGGGCCGCGTTCTACGTTCTGAAAGCAACCGACTGAAGCCCAATGATTAAAGGTGTTTTAGTGACCTAATGCGCAAAAATTAGTCATTCTATAAACGCATATGACCCATGCAAAAACAAATCTGGTGTAGTACTGAAAAGGCCCCTACATGCCGGTTATCAGATTTTCGCTGCACAGCAGCATGTACAAGGATCATGGCCATGGCCACTTTTGCAACCAACCGCACGACCGCCGGCATGTCCGCCGGATTAGTCGTTTATATCATCGGTGCCTTTGCCGCATGGAACGACGCCCGCATCACACGCAACGCATTGTCCAAGCTGTCGGCGCGTGAACTGGACGACATCGGCCTATGCATCAGCGACATCGACATGATTGCAAGCCGCACCGCACGCTGAACCAACCGCATCATTGCAGATATGGCCGCGCTGGCGACAGTGCGGCTTTGTGTGTTTAGCGCAGGTCGCCCAGATAGGGTGCAAGGAAATCGCCAATCAGGACGGTCGCGGGGTCGATCTGCATCACCCATGCGCCTGCACGGTCCATCACGCCGCCCTGTGCCAGACTGGCGACACGCTCGGCATAGGCGACGTTCCCAATGCTGGCCAACAACAGCCCCTTGAACATAAACCCTAAAACCACAACAGCGATCATGGCACGCAGCGGGAACTTAGGCCGATAGGCGCGCGGCTTCATCACGATCAGGCCGTCCGACGTCACCGACTTTATCGCACCTTTGGCAAGCTGATCATGCTTGCGCGTGATTTGCTTCAAACGCTTTTCAAAAGGTAAATTGGCCTGTGCCATAAAACAGCCGTCCTCGGTAACAACATCATCAACGGCGTCAGGATCGCCAAAAATCCGACCTGAAACAACCCATTTAAGGCATAATCGCTATAAATTTGATGATATCAGTGACTGGCGCCGCACGATCAATGTTGCCCAATCCCCGATACGTGACATTTTGCACAGGTCGAAGCCGTTGCTGGCATAGGTGTGGATCACCTCGTCGGCCTGTTCATTCAGCAACCCCGACAGAATCAAATAGCCGCCGGGCTGCATGTTGCCGCTGATTTCAGGCGCAAGGCTGATCAGCGGGCCTTTGAGGATATTGGCGAAAATCAGATCGAACGGTCCGGTCATGCGCGGATCGCCACCACCAAAGCCCGCAGCGACAAGGCAGTCAACCTGCCCGTCAAGCGCGTTCGCGGTGACATTCGCACGCGCGACATCAATCGCGACAGGGTCGATATCGCTGGCCAGCACCGGCCCGCCCAGCACCTTGGCCGCTGCCATCGCCAGCACCGCAGTACCACAGCCCAAATCAAGGATACGCCCGCCGGTGAAACCCAGATCCAGCACCTGCTCAAACGCCAGCAGGCAGCCCAGCGTCGTGCCGTGGTGGCCGGTGCCAAAAGCCATCGCAGCCTCAATCAGCAGCGGGATGCTGGCTTGAGGTACCTTGTCGGCATCATGGGATCCGTAAACGAAAAACCGGCCCGCAGGGACAGGGGCAAGATCGCGCTGGACCTTTGACACCCAGTCTTGATCGGGGATTTCGGAGATCGTGAATGGCTTGGCACCATGCAGCGCTGACAGCACAGCCAGCACGCCTGCATCGGGGCGGTCGGTCATATAGGCCGCGACTTCCCACAGGCCGGACCCATCCTCAATCTCGAACACGCCGGTACCGATAGGTTCAGGGTCCAGATGTTCCAGCGCCTCGGACAAGGCATAGGCCGCGTCTTCGCCGGGCATCGTTGTCAGGGCAGTATACGTCGTCATGGCTGTCGCTTTCGCAAAGGATGAGGCGGCTTAGGTCCGCATCACGCCGTGGTCAAGCGCCGACACCGATTGGACAGGTCACGCCGGTCCCACCGATCCCGCAATAGCCGTTCGGGTTCTTCGCCAGATATTGCTGGTGATAGTCTTCGGCGAAATAAAACGTGGGGGCGTCGATGATCTCGGTCGTGATGGCACCAAAACCTGCCTGCGTCAGACGCGGGGCGAAAGCATCGCGCGATGCCTCGGCGGCCTGTTTTTGTGCAGCGTTGAACGTATAGATGCCGGACCTGTACTGCGTGCCACGGTCATTGCCCTGCCGCATGCCCTGGGTCGGGTCGTGCCCTTCCCAGAACACCTGCAACAACTGGTCATAACTGATCACGCCGGGGTCATAGACCACGCGCACCACCTCGTTATGGCCGGTCTTGCCGGTGCAGACTTCGTCATAGGTCGCGTTGGGGGTATAGCCGCCGGCATAGCCGACCATCGTCGATTGCACGCCGTCCAGTTTCCAGAACATGCGTTCCACGCCCCAGAAACAGCCCATCCCGAAAATCGCAACCTCCATCCCCGCAGGGACATCCGCGCTGATCGGCGTGCCATAGACGAAATGCGTGGCAGCTGTGGGGATCGGGTTTGCGCGCCCCGGCAGGGCGGCAGTGGGCGAGATCATTTCGGATTTGGCGCTTTTCATGAAAAACATATCAGGCTCCTGTGCTTTGGGTCAGATATAGGGCTGGCGGATGTAATTTCTACTCTGCCGCGGCCAGCAGGCGGTTTTGGAACACTGTTTCGTGGCCAGGTGCTGGATGGCGCGGGATCAGCAGCGACAGACCCAGCGACACCAGCGCCATGCCCGCCGCAAGAATGAACACATAGGCCGGCGAGGTCAGCCAGACATAGCCCAACAATGCGGGCAGAAATACCGCCGCGATATGGTTGATGGTAAAGGCGACCGCCGCTGTCGGCGCAATATCGGCGGGGTCCGCGATTTTCTGAAAATAGGTCTTCATCGCCAGCGCGAGGCTGAAGAAAATATGGTTGATAATATAAAGCCCCGTTGCCAGCGCGATCCCCCAGCCAAAATAATAAAGCCCGCCATAAGCGAAGAACACGCCCGTCAGCCCCACATATTCGACGACCATCGCGCGCCGTTCACCGAACACCTGCACCAGCCGCCCCAGAAAGGGTGCCGCGATCATATTCACCAGCAGCGTGAACATGAACAGGCGGGTGATGTCCGAGACGCTAAAGCCGAATCTCTCGACCATCATGAAGCCTGCGAAGACCACAAAAATCTGCCGCCGCGCGCCAGACATGAATTGCAGCGCGTAATATAGCCAATACCGTTGGCGCAGCACCATCCGTTTGTTCTGCGGATGGGGCGATTCAAACTGTGGATAGGCCAGCAGGCAAAAGATGGCGACAACCGCCGTGAACCCGCCCGACACCCAATAGACAAGGCTGAAACTCAGCCCCAACCTGTCCCATGTCAGCACGATCAACAGATAAACCAGCAGCGTCGCCGCCGACCCTGCCGACAATAGCCAGCCCAGCGTCTGGGGCGCCTTTTTCTTGTCGATCCATTGCAATTGCAGCGACTGGTTGACGGTCTCGTAATAATGAAACCCGATAGACGACAGCATCGTCACCGTCAGAATGCCCGCCATCGACGGAAATTGCGCGGTCACCGCCGTCGCCGCCCCCAGCATGACCAAGGCCACCAGCCCCAGCACCTGTTCGCGGATGAACATGATCAGCGCGATCACCCCGATCGCAAAAAACCCCGGTATCTCGCGCACCGAATGCAGCCAGCCAATGTCGGCCCCATCGAAACCCGCGACCTCGATTACGAAATTGTTCAACAGTGCGGACCATGTCGCAAAGGCGACCGGCATCGCCATGGCCATCACGAACAAAAGCGCGATGGGTCTGCGCCAGAACGGCAAGGACGGGGTGTTTTCAAGGCGGATGATCTGCATGGAATCTGACTTACGCCCGTTCAAAACCAAAAGCGAGCGCGATGCTTGATCCACATCAAGGATGTTTGCGCCCCAGTCTTTAGAACGAAGACTGCGAACAGACCCGTTTTGACAAGGTACTTCATGTCTTCCCCACAACCCCAACCGCTTTACGCACCGCGAGAGCCGATCTTTCCGCGCCGCGTGAAAGGCTTTTACCGCAACCTTAAATGGTGGGTGATGGCAGTCACGCTGGGCATCTATTACCTGACGCCCTGGATCAGATGGGACCGTGGGCCGAACCTGCCCGATCAGGCGGTGCTGATCGATATGGCGCACCGGCGGTTCTATTTCTTCTGGATCGAAATCTGGTCGCATGAATTCTATTTCGTGGCCGGATTGCTGATCATGGCGGGGCTGGGGTTGTTCTTGTTCACCTCGGCCCTGGGGCGCGTCTGGTGCGGCTATACCTGCCCGCAAACCGTCTGGACCGACCTTTTCATCCTTGTCGAACGCTGGATCGAAGGCGACCGCAACGCCCGTGTCCGGCTGTGGAACGCCAAGTGGGACGCGCGCAAAATCCGGCTGCGGGCCACCAAATGGAGTGTCTGGTTGCTGATCGCCGTCGCCACGGGTGGCGCATGGGTGTTCTATTTCGCAGATGCGCCAACGCTCGCGCGGGATCTGGCGACATTTCAGGCGCCATTCGTCGCTTGGGCTACGATCGGCGTGCTGACCGCCACGACCTTTGTCTTTGGCGGGTTCATGCGCGAACAGGTCTGCAATTACATGTGTCCTTGGCCACGCATTCAAGCCGCGATGATGGACCCCGAAACGCTGACCGTCGCCTACCGCGACTGGCGCGGTGAACCACGCGGCAAGCAGCGTGTCGAGGGGGCGGGCGATTGCATCGACTGCATGGCCTGCGTCAATGTCTGCCCTGCGGGGATCGACATCCGCGATGGCCAGCAGATGGAATGTATCACCTGCGCCCTTTGTATTGACGCCTGCGATGACGTGATGGCCAAGATCGGCAAGCCGCGCGGGCTGATCGACTATCTGGCGCTGTCCGACCAAGAGGCCGAAGCGAACGGCAAGCCTGCCAAACCGATCTGGGCGCATGTGCTGCGGTTTCGCACTGTGCTTTACACCGTGCTCTGGGCGCTGATCGGCGTGGGGCTGGTCTTTGCGATGTTCATCCGCGCCGATTTGGAAATGACCGTATCACCCGTGCGCAACCCGACCTTTGTTGTCCTCAGCGACGGGACCGTGCGCAATATCTATGACATCCGCCTGCTGAACAAGCTGGGCGATGACCGGGTCTTTGCGCTGTCACTGGTATCGGATCAACCGCTGGATATCAGGCTGGAAGGCGCGGATCTGAACATCGTCACAGTGCCTGCGAATGAAACCATGCTGCAGCGCGTCTATGTCTCGGCCGTAGCTGGCACGCCTGCTGCAGTTGCCGACCGCACCGACCTGCGGTTCTGGGTTGAGGATGCAATCACCGGCGAACGGGCATTCACGGAGAGTATTTTCAACGGAAGGGCCGCGCAATGACTGCAAATCTGCAAAAACCACGCGAATTCACTGGCAAGCATATGCTGGCGGTCATGCTGGGTGGTTTCGGGATCATTATCAGCGTCAATTTAGGTATGGCCTATCTGGCGATTTCCACCTTTCCGGGTGTCGAAGCGCGCAGCACCTATGTCGCCAGCCAGACCTTCGAGGCGAACCGCACAGCGCAGGACGCGCTTGGCTGGGATGTGGTGGCAACGCTGGACGACGGTCTGCTGACGCTGGCGATCCAGGACGCGGATAGCATCCCCGTCCAGCCCAAGGTGCAAAAAGCAATCTTTGGCCGTGCCACCCATACCGGCGAAGATCACACCCCCGATTTCACATGGACCGGGACCGCGCTGATTGCGATGGTCCCATCGCGCGACGGTTATTGGAACCTGCGGCTGGAGCTGGAATCCGCGGACGGCACGATCTTTCGCCGCCGTATCCAGTTGCGTGACCGATGAGCGATACAGCCGCCTGCCCCGCCTGCATCGGCATCCCCGAAGGAGCGCTGAAAAAAGCGGCGTCGCGCGGGGCCGAACAGATCATGCTGTCCTTGCCAGCGATCCATTGTGTCGCCTGTATCACCGGCGTGGAACGCGCGCTGGAAAAGCTTGACGGCGTCGCCTCTGCCCGCGTCAACCTGTCGATGAAACGCGTGACGGTTGGTCTTGACCAACCGCTTGCGCCAGAGGCGCTGATCGACGCGCTGGAACTCGCAGGGTTCGAGGCGCGCAGCCTTGATCAGAGCCTTCTGAGTGCAGAAAAAGACCCTGTCGGCAGCGCCTTGATGACCCGCATCGCGGTGTCAGGCTTTGCAATGATGAATGTCATGCTGATGTCGGTGGCCATCTGGTCGGGTGCTGTGGGCGCAACCCAGCATATGTTCCACCTGATCAGTGCGGCGATTTCCATCCCTGCCGTGGCCTATGCGGGTCAGCCGTTCTTTCAGCATGCATGGTCGGCCTTGCGGGTGCGGCGGCTGAACATGGATGTGCCGATCTCACTGGCGCTGATCCTGACCACCGGCATGTCACTGTTCGAAACACTCTATGGCGGCGAACATGCCTATTTCGAGGCGGCGGTGTCGCTCGTCTTCTTTCTGCTAATCGGGCGCTATCTGGACCACCGCAGCCGCAAGGCTGCTGCATCCGCCGCCGCACAGCTGGCCGCGTTAGAGGTGCCGCGCGTGATGCGCCTGCGGGATGGCGGGCGCGAAATGGTGGATTTCGCCGATCTTGCCGTGGGCGATCTGGTGCTGGTCCTGCCCGGCGGGCGAATTCCCGTGGATGGTGAAGTGACTGATGGTGCCAGCCAGATCGACCGGTCGATGCTGACCGGCGAAAGCCGCCTGCACCATGCCGCCACTGGCGGACAGGTGACGGCGGGCGAAGTGAATATGACCGGCCCGCTGACCATCCGCGCCGCGACAGTGGGCATGGACACCACCCTGCGCAAGTTGGTCACGATGGTCGATGCGGCCGAGGCCGTACGCAACAAATACACCGCCATCGCAGACCGGGCGGCGGCGCTTTATGCGCCGATGGTGCATCTGCTGGCGCTGGCGACCTTCACGGGCTGGGTATTGTGGTCGGGCGATGTGCGCCTGTCGGTGAATATCGCGGTCGCCGTGCTGATCATCACCTGCCCCTGCGCGCTGGGTCTTGCGGTGCCTGCTGTATCAACCATCGCCGCCGGAAGGTTGTTCCGCGCGGGTCTGCTGGTCAAGGACGGCACTGCGCTGGAACGGTTAGCCGAAGTGGATACCGTTGTGTTCGACAAGACCGGCACGCTGACGATGCCCGTCGCCGCACGTGATACGCTGACCGCAGACGAACAGGCCATCGCCCTTGCCATGACCCAGAACGCCAGCCATCCCGTGTCGCAGGCCATTGCCGCCGCATTGGACGGGGTGACGCCCGCCACGGTCACTGACCAGAAAGAACATTCCGGTCAGGGCCTCAGCGCTGTCTGGAACGGCCAGATTATCCGGCTTGGGTCCGGTGCATGGTTGGGGGCCGGGGTCGGCACCTATCTGCAAATCGGACAGCTCACACCGCGCAAGATCAAACTGGTCGCAGGACTGCGCGACGGTGCGCAGGACCTCGTGATCGCCTGGCAAAAGGCCGGTCTGACCGTGCATCTGGTGTCGGGCGACGATAGGGCCGAAACGGAAAGGGTCGCCGATCTGCTGGGCATCACCCGCTGGCAGGCCGAAACCCAGCCGGAAAATAAGATTACCTATATCAACGCGCTCTCCGCCCAAGGGGCCAAGGTGCTGATGGTCGGCGACGGGCTGAACGATACCGGCGCGCTGACGGCGGCCTATGCATCGCTGTCGCCCGCAACCGCCGCTGATGCATCGCGCGCGGCATCGGATATCGTTCTGCTGAACGACAGCCTTGTGCCGCTGATCGAACTGCCGCTTGTCGCTCGCGCCGCCAAGAAACGGATCGTGGAGAACTTTGGCATCTCGGCCGCCTATAACATCATCGCGATCCCGATTGCGGTTGCCGGTTTCGCCACCCCGCTGCTGGCCGCGATCGCCATGTCCACCTCGTCGATCACCGTGCTGGTGAACGCATTGCGTATGAAAGGACGGGTATGAACGTTCTGGTGATCCTGATCCCCGTGTCGCTGGTGCTGGGGGCCTTGGGCCTTGCAGCCTTTCTTTGGAGCCTGCGGGCCAATCAATACGACGACCTTGAAGGCGATGCCTGGCGCATCTTGTCGGATGACGACAGCAAGCCCCCGAATTGATCTTTCAAAGCGACGCGCACAAGACTGCCGAGCCAAGATTTCGGCATCGGCCAAAACCAGCCGGAAATCTTTGGTACAATCGGCGCGGGCCTGTTGACAGCCGCGTGAACGGTTCATATCTACCTGCCGTTGGCACTCGGACTGGCTGAGTGCTAACATTATCGATAACCGAACTGGAGAAGTTCTGAAATGGCATTTAAACCACTTCACGACCGCGTATTGGTCCGCCGTATCGAAAGCGATACGAAGACCAAGGGCGGTCTGCTGATTCCCGACACCGCCAAGGAAAAGCCCGCAGAGGGTGAAATCGTCAGCGTCGGCGAAGGCGCGCGCAAGGACAGTGGCGAGCTGATCCCGATGGCCGTCAAGGCCGGCGACACGGTGCTGTTTGGCAAATGGTCCGGCACCGAAGTCCGCATCGACGGCGAAGAGCTGTTGATCATGAAGGAAAGCGACATCCTCGGGATCATGTGATCCCGGCGATACCGCCTTTCCCCTTTTCAATAATTCAAGGAGCACATGCAAATGGCTGCTAAAGAAGTAAAATTCGGCACCGACGCGCGTAACCGGATGCTCAAGGGTGTGAACATCCTTGCCGACGCCGTCAAAGTGACGCTTGGCCCCAAAGGCCGTAACGTGGTTATCGACAAATCCTTTGGCGCACCGCGCATCACAAAGGACGGTGTCTCTGTCGCCAAGGAAATCGAACTGGAAGACAAGTTCGAAAACATGGGTGCGCAGATGGTCAAAGAAGTGGCCAACCGCACCAATGACGAAGCCGGCGACGGCACCACGACTGCGACCGTTCTGGCACAGGCGATTGTCCGCGAAGGCATGAAATCTGTCGCCGCTGGCATGAACCCGATGGATCTCAAGCGCGGCATCGATCTGGCGACCTCCAAAGTCGTCGAAGCGATCAAGGCTGCCGCCCGTCCCGTCAACGACAGCGACGAAGTCGCACAGGTCGGCACGATCTCTGCCAATGGCGAATCTGAAATCGGCCGCCAGATTGCGGATGCGATGCAGAAAGTCGGCAACGAAGGCGTGATCACCGTCGAAGAAAACAAGGGTCTGGAAACAGAAACCGTTGTCGTCGAAGGCATGCAGTTCGACCGCGGCTACCTGTCGCCATACTTTGTGACCAACCCAGAGAAAATGACAGTCGAGCTGGAGGATGCGATCATCCTGCTGCACGAAAAGAAACTGTCGTCGCTGCAGCCAATGGTACCCCTGCTGGAATCCGTGATCCAGTCCGGCAAGCCTTTGCTGATCATCTCCGAAGACGTCGAAGGCGAAGCATTGGCGACACTCGTCGTCAACAAGCTGCGCGGCGGTCTGAAGATCGCAGCGGTCAAGGCCCCCGGCTTTGGCGATCGTCGCAAGGCGATGCTGCAGGATATCGCCATTCTGACCGGTGGTCAGGTGATTTCCGAAGATCTGGGCATGAAGCTGGAAAACGTCACCATCGACATGCTGGGGTCTGCCAAGCGGATTTCGATCACCAAGGACGAAACCACTATCGTTGACGGTGCTGGCAACAAAGCGGAAATCGAAGCACGCGTTGCCCAGATCCGTGGCCAGATCGAAGACACATCGTCCGATTACGACCGTGAAAAGCTGCAGGAACGTGTGGCCAAGCTGGCTGGCGGTGTTGCAGTCATCCGCGTCGGCGGGATGTCCGAAGTCGAAGTCAAAGAACGTAAAGACCGCGTTGACGATGCACTGAACGCAACACGCGCTGCTGTGCAAGAAGGCGTTGTTGTTGGTGGTGGTGTTGCGCTGATCCAGGCCGGTAAGGTTCTGGAAGGTCTGAACGGTGCAAACTCTGATCAGGACGTCGGCATCGCGATCATCCGCAAGGCGATCGAGGCACCATTGCGTCAGATCGCGGAAAACTCTGGCGTCGACGGGTCCGTCGTTGCTGGCAAAATCCGCGAAAGCAACGACAAGTCGTTCGGCTTTAACGCGCAGACCGAAGAATATGGCGACATGTTCAAGTTCGGCGTCATCGACCCGGCCAAGGTCGTGCGCACAGCCCTGCAAGACGCGGCATCCGTTGCCGGCCTGCTGATCACCACCGAAGCCATGATTGCCGATAAGCCGTCGAAAGACAGCGGCAATGGCGGCGGCATGGGTGACATGGGCGGCATGGGCGGCATGATGTAAGTCAAATCCGTCAGGATTTGACTGGCAGGTTTCGCCAATCGCAAACAAAGGGCGGTCCCATCGCGGGCCGCCCTTTTGCACATTTAAGGGCCAAAAACCGGGTTATATCGGGAAAAAGCCGCAAAAAGCACCCGATTTTGTCGATATCACAATTCTGCCCAAAATGGCTTGTAACGAAATGTTAGGGTTTATGCCCGCTGCGATTCGTCGCGTTAAGATTGTCTTGTGTTATGAGTGGAAGGCGCGCCATGGGATCCCAAAGTTTTACCTATACGAATAATTTTGATAACCCAGAGTCACCGGCATCAGGCAACCTGACGACGACCATGCAGTCGGGAACCGCCCCGGGGAACACGGGGACCGCCCCTACCTTGAACACGACGATCCTACCAAGCCGTCAGGATGCTGACTCTGATCGGGAATTGGTGCTGTATGACGGCCGCAACGTCGGCGGCTTTGCCGAATTTTTCAGCGAACCGTTTCGTGCAGGTCCAGGAGAACCGGAAAAGCCAGTCATATCAGAATTCTCGATGAACGCGCGGCTGGACCTGATTGACAACGGTGGCGCGACGACAGGCAATGGCAAGATCAATGGTTTCTCGTTCAACTTTGGCGACACCTCGACCCTGCCGGGCGGCACGGGGGGGGCGCTTGAAAACGGTGTATCCGAGGGTTTGTCGATCAGGGTTCTGCCCTCGAGTGACCGGGTCCAGATCGTGTGGAACGGTGTTGTTCTGAGCGAGGCCGTTTCGCAGAACCCCAATGATTTTGCAGCCCGTTTAGAGAATCTCAGAGTTCTGAACATGAGCGTCACAGTCAACGATACGGGCTTTGTCAGGGTGATCTTGAACGAAGAACTCAGTCCGGGGACCCGGTTGGAATTTACAGCCCAGATCCCGCCTGTGGATGGAAAGTCCGGACTGACCTTTGCCGATCAGGCAGACTGGGGCTTTTCGTTTGCGGGACGGACAGCGCAAAATGCGGGTGAAGTCTGGATCGACGACATCAGGCTGAGCGGCACAATGGTGTGCTTTGCAAAAGGCACAATGATCACAACCGCAACCGGCCCCAAAGCGGTCGAAGACCTGCAGCCCGGCGATCTGGTCCTGACCCGCGATCACGGCTTGCAGCCGATCCGCTGGACCGGCTGCTGGCATGCCGATGCGGCCAAGCTGGCGGCAAAACCACAGGCGCAGCCAATCGTGATCCGCCAGAATGCGCTGGGAGCGAATATGCCATCGGCTGATCTGACCGTGTCACCGCAGCACCGCATCATGGTCGCCTCTGCGATCATCGAACGGATGTGCAATGCGCCAGAGGTCTGTGTGGCGGCGAAACATCTTCTGGGCCATCCGGGCGTTGAAACCGCCGCAGCGCCAGATGGCGTGACCTATTACCATTTCCTGTGCGACTCGCATGAAATTGTCTTGGCCAATGGTGCCTGGGCAGAAAGTTTATTGATCGCGCCGGAAATGTATCAAAGCCTGCCCTGGTCCTCTGTCACACGGATTTTCCAGCTGTTTCCCAATCTCAAGGCCCTGCTGGACAACCCGCAACCTGCCCGTCCCAGCATGACCCGCAAACAGGCAGCAAAAATGGTGCAACGCCATGTCCACAATGACAAGCCATTGGTCACAAACGATTTTGCCTGCCCCAAGGGTGTCCGCGCTGCCGGATAAAGGGTCGGACAGGCATCCTGCCCATTGTCGTGTCTTATGGATTGACCTAGTGCAATAGCGGTCAATCCCGCACGGCATATTGGACAGCGATGTGATCAGAATTTTCGTTTTGCTGGCCATGACGATGTCTGCCTTTGCCGCCAATTCGGTGCTGAACCGGCTGGGTGTCGCGCGCTATGGCATGGACCCGATGGATTTTGCAGCGATCCGCGTGGTGGCAGGTGGCTTGATGCTTTGGGTCTTGGTCGGTTTGCGCGGCACCGCGCGCCCGCCGCTGTGGTCTGGCCGCAGGATCGGGGGCGCTGTCTGTCTTGCCGGTTATATGGTCGGGTTTTCATGGGCGTACCTCAGCCTTGATGCGGGCATCGGGGCCTTGATCCTGTTCGGTGTCATTCAGGTCGTGATTTTTGGCTGGTCGGTCGCCGCAGGGCAGGTGATCCCGCCACGGCGCTGGCTGGGGGCAATGGTGGCCTTTGGTGGGCTTTGCGTTCTGCTATGGCCATCGGGGGCGCAGGCCCTGCCTTGGGGTGGTGCCACCGCGATGATCATCGCGGGGATGGCATGGGCGGGCTATACGCTGCTGGGGCGTGGCGAGCCTGATGCGCTGGGGGCCAGTGCTGCGAATTTCGTGCTGTGCCTGCCTTTGGTGCTGTTGGTCCTGCCTTTGTCAGACGCGGGCCAGCTGTCCGTCGCCGGTGTCGCCACCGCCGCCATCGCAGGTGCGGTCACATCGGGGCTTGGCTATGCTTTGTGGTATCACATCCTGCCGCAGATCGCCGCAACCCTTGCCGGTATCGCGCAGCTGAGCGTGCCGGTCCTCACCGTCGCCGCCGGTGCGCTGCTGCTGGCAGAACCTGTGACAGCCCAGCTGATCATGGCGGGGATGCTGGTTCTGGGTGGGATCGCCATCGCGCTGCCCGCGCGACGTTAGGTTCTGGTATGTTCGGGGGTTCCGCATCGGCACAGCGATCCCTACTTATCAGGTCATGAAGACATTTGTCGCCTCTGTCATGATGGCCTTCGTGGCCGCGCCTGTGGTCGCGCAGGACTGCGTTGTCATGTTGCACGGCCTTGCCCGAACCGAAATTTCGATGACCGCGATGGCGTTGGTGCTTGAGGGTGAAGGCTACCGCGTTGTCAATCGCGGCTATCCATCCACCGAAAGCACGATCCCGAACCTTGTCGCCGATTATGTGACCGAGGATGTGGCCGCCTGCGGTGACAGCAGGGTAAACTTCGTGACCCATTCGATGGGTGGCATCCTTGTGCGCGCCTGGCTGACCAATAACCGCCCCGAAAAAATGGGCCGCGTCGTGATGCTGGGGCCGCCGAATGGCGGATCGGAACTGGTGGATATCTTTGGCGATTTCGAGCCGTTCCAATGGGTCAACGGCCCGGCAGGGTTACAGCTTGGCACGCAGGAGGACAGTTTTCCAAACTCGCTGGATTATCTGCCCTTTCAGATCGGTATCATCGCGGGCAACCGTAGCTTGAACCCCGTCTATTCTGCCCTGATCGAAGGGCCAGATGACGGCAAGGTATCGGTCAATTCGACACGTCTTGATGGCATGGCTGACCATATCGTGTTGCCGGTGACGCATACCTTCATGATGAATAATCCGGTGGTGATCACGCAGGTACTGGAATTTTTGCGCAATGGCCGCTTTGACCCGGACCTGACAATGACGGATGTGATCCTCGGGACTGAATAAGGTTTTGCCGCCCCTGCGGGGCGACAAGCCTCCGGCGGGGATATTTAGGCTCGGAAGATGCGGTTGACATGGCCCATCTTGCGGCCGGGTTTTACCTCGGCCTTGCCGTAAAGATGGATCGCCGCATCGGTTTTCGCGTAATCGCCCAACCTGTCCATGTCATTCCCGATCAGGTTTTCCATCATCACATCGGCATGGCGCGACCCGTCGCCCAAAGGCCAGCCCGCCACGGCGCGGATATGCTGTTCGAACTGGCAGATGGTGCAGCCATTCTGGGTCCAATGCCCCGAATTATGCACACGCGGGGCGATTTCATTGACGATCAGGCCCTGTGGCGTGACGAAAAGCTCGACCCCCATGACGCCGACATACTCCAGCGCGTTCAGGATGCGCGCCGCGATCAGTACTGCATCGGTGCGCTGGCTGGCAGTCAGGTTGGCGGGGACCTTGGTCGTGCGCAGGATGCCATCCTGATGCACGTTCTCGCCAGGGTCATAGCAGGCGACCGACCCGTCTTGCCCGCGCGCGCCGATCACCGACACCTCGTGGGTGAAGTTGACAAAACCTTCGAGGATCGCAGGCGCACCCGCCATATCGGCCAAAGCGCGCGGCGCATCTTGGGCCATCTTGATCCGCGACTGCCCCTTGCCGTCATAGCCCATGCGCCGTGTCTTGAGGATCGCGGGCGCGCCGATGCTCGCAAGGGCCACATCGAGTGCCGCCATATCAGGCACATCGGCAAAGGGCGCAGTTTGCAGACCCAACCCTTGCAGAAAGGTCTTTTCGATCAGCCGGTCCTGGCTGGTCGCCAGCGCCTGCCGCCCCGGGTGGATCGGGGCCAGTGTTTCCAGCAGGTCGAGGGCAGAGGTGGGGATGTTCTCGAATTCATAGGTGATCACATCGACCGATTGGCCGAACGCGGTCAGTGCGGCATGGTCTTCATAGCTGGCCGTCGTCACGCGATGCGCCACATCGCCTGCGGGCGGGTTGGCGCTCGGCTCAAAGATATGCACTTTCAATCCCAACCGCGCTGCCGCCACCGCCAGCATCCGCCCTAATTGCCCGCCACCCAGAATTCCGATGGTGGCCCCGATTGGCAAAGCATTATTCATCGACAGGTTCTTCCGGAATAGCGGCAGAAAGGGCGGCGCGCCATGCGTCCAGCCGTGCAGCAAGGGCAGGATCTTGCAAAGCCAAGATACCAACGGCCATCAGCCCCGCATTCGCCGCACCCGCAGCACCAATGGCCATCGTTGCCACCGGAAAACCGCGCGGCATTTGCAAGATGGAATACAGGCTGTCCACACCGCCCAACGCCTTGGTCTCGACCGGCACACCGATCACCGGCACACGGGTTTTTGACGCCATCATGCCCGGCAGATGCGCCGCCCCGCCTGCCCCTGCGATGATGACCTGCAAACCGCGCGTTGCGGCTGTTTTGCCATAATCCCACAACCGGTCTGGTGTCCGATGGGCGGAAACGATGCGTTTTTCATAGACCACGCCAAGCTGGTCGAGCATATCCGCCGCCTCGCGCATGGTGGGCCAATCCGACTGGCTGCCCATGATGATCCCGACCAAAGGGTGCGTCATTGTGCTGATCCCATACCAAAACTTGAAGCGGCACTATAGCCATGCGCGGGGCCACCGCAACGGGCGATCAGGCGATGATATCGGGGAGAATACGGTCTTCCAGCACGACGATCTGGTCCTTGAGCGCGAGTTTTTGCTTTTTCAGCCGCTTGATCGTCAACATGTCGGTCGATGCACGGTCATGCAGCGCGTCTATCGCGGAATCAAGATCGCGGTGCTGGCGCTTGAGCATTTCCAGCTTGACGCGCAAAACGTCGATTTCATCCATCTTGGCAAAGGTGGTCATTGATCCGCATCATCCCGCAGCTGATGCCCCTAGATAACCAAAGTCGGGCCAACATACTAATACTTCCTCTTGATCAGGTCATGATCGGCACCCATATCTCAATCAGGCCGCCGCGCGCGGGGCCATACCGACAGTCGCTTGAACGAAGGGCATGTCTTATGACGAAAATGGCTTTGGGAACCCATCCGTTCCTTTTGGGCTTTGAACAGCTGGAACGGCTGGTCGAACGCACCGCGAAAACCGGCAATGACGGGTATCCGCCCTATAATATCGAACAAACCTGTGCCACATCCTACCGGATCACCCTGGCCGTGGCCGGTTTCGCCGAAAGCGATCTGGCGATCACGGTCGAGGATAATTCACTGGTGATCCGGGGCCGCCAGCGCGACGACAGCGAAGGGCGCATCTATCTGCATCGCGGAATCGCTGCGCGGCAGTTCCAGCGGTCATTCGTGCTGGCCGACGGTGTCGATGTCGGCGAGGCGGTGATGGAAAATGGCCTGCTGCATGTCGATCTGACACGGTCGGTTCCCGACCGCGTGGTCCAGACGATCAAGATCAGGAAAGGCTAGGCCATGAACATGAAATACGATTTGAAAACGCTGGGGCAGGATATCGTCTATGTCAAACCCGTGCTGACAGCCGATCTGCCCGACGAGGTGCGCGCCGAAATCGGCGACCTGCGCGAGGTGTTCGCCGTCCACAACACCAAGGGCGAGCAACTGGCGCTGGTTGCAGACCGCAAGCTGGCGTTTCATCTGGCGCGCGAAAACCACATGCATCCAGTGACGGTGCATTAAGGCGCGCAGACCAGCGCCGCCGCCTGTGACCTGCATCATGATGCAGGCCACGCCACGCTTCAGCCCTTGATCAGCCCAAGGCTTTCGAGCTTGAGCAGCACCTGATGCGCGCAACCGTCAACGCTTTGGTTTTCGGTATCCAGCCGCAGTTCTGGATGGTCAGGCACATCATAGGGGTCGGAAATTCCGGTGAATTCCGCGATCTTGCCGGCGCGCGCGAGCTTGTACAGCCCCTTGCGGTCGCGCCGTTCGCATTCCTCAATGGATGTGGCGACATGGACTTCTATGAAGGCGCCGAATTGTTCGACATCCTCGCGCACAGCGCGACGGGTCGTGGCATAGGGCGCGATCGGTGCGCAAATCGCGATGCCGCCATTCTTGGTGATCTCTGACGCGACATAACCGATGCGCCGGATGTTCAGGTCGCGATGTTCCTTGCTGAACCCCAGTTCCGACGACAGGTTCTTGCGTACGATATCGCCATCCAGCAAGGTCACCGGACGTCCGCCTATTTCCATCAGCTTGACCATCAGCGCATTGGCGATAGTGGATTTGCCCGACCCCGAAAAGCCGGTGAAAAACACGGTGAAACCCTGTTTCGCCCGCGCGGGGCGGCTTTTGCGCAGTTCTGCGACGACCTGCGGAAAAGAAAACCATTCGGGGATTTCCAGCCCTTCGGCCAGACGGCGGCGCAATTCGGTGCCGGAAATATCAAGGATCGTCACCTTGTCCTTGTCTGCAATCTCATCAGCGGGTTCGTATTGGGCGCGGTCCTGCACATAGACCATCTGTTTGAAATCGACCATTTCGATGCCCATTTCGTCCTGATGTTCGCGGAACAGGTCCTGCGCGTCATAGGGGCCATAGAAATCCTGACCGGCGGAATTCTTGCCCGGTCCGGCATGGTCGCGGCCGACGATGAAATGTGTGCAACCGTGGTTCTTGCGGATCAGCCCGTGCCAGACCGCCTCGCGCGGGCCAGCCATGCGCATGGCAAGGTTCAAAAGGCTCATCGTGGTGGTGGCGGATGGATATTGGTCCAGCACCGCCTCGTAACAGCGCACGCGGGTGAAATGGTCGATATCGCCCGGTTTGGTCATCCCGACCACGGGGTGGATCAACAGATTCGCTTGTGCTTCGCGCGCGGCACGGAAGGTCAGTTCCTGATGCGCGCGGTGCAAAGGGTTACGGGTCTGGAATGCCACGACCTTGCGCCAGCCCAGTTTGCGAAACAATGCGCGCAATTCGTTGGGCGTATCACGCCGACCACGGAAATCGTAATGCACCGGCTGCTGGATGCCGGTGATAGGGCCACCCAAGTAAACGCTGCCTGCGGTGTTGTGCAGATAGTTCACCGCAGGATGGGCGCTATCGTCGGCGCCATAGACCTTTTCGGCCTCGTGCGCTTTGTTCGGCACCCATTTGTCGGTGACGGTCATGGTCGCAAGGATCACACCTTCCTGATCGCGCAGCGCGATGTCCTGCCCGATCGTCACCTTGTCGGCAAAGCCTTCGCTGACATCGAGCGTGACCGGCATTGGCCACAGCGCGCCATCAGCAAGGCGCATCGTGTCAACAACACTGGTGTAATCCGCCTCGGACAGAAACCCTTTCAACGGGTTGAACCCGCCGTTCATCAACAATTCCAGATCGCAGATCTGGCGCGGCGTCAGGTCGTGACTGACAAGATCGCCCGCCTCTGCCTTGAGTTTCTGGGCGCTCTCGTAAGAGACATAGAGTTCGGGGATTGGGGCCAAATCTGGTGGCATAATTTTCACTGACATCGCTGGTTACCGTTGCCGTGGCATAGACTCCGCGATGCGCCGTTGTCTAGTAATCCGCGCCGAAAAGACTGCTTTTCCGCCCCGTGCGGCAGGAACGGGACGCTGGAGCGATCTGCCACGCGATGCGCGAACAGATCAGCCCTGTGGTGCCGCAGGCCAGCATGTCTGGCCGGTCATTCCGCCGCTTTGATGTCCTGCATGTCATGCGCGGCGGCCAGAAACCTTTCGGCATCCAGCGCCGCCATGCAACCCATGCCAGAGCTGGTCACCGCCTGCCGGTAAACGTGATCGGTCAGATCGCCGGCGGCGAACACACCGGGGATCGCGGTGCGCGTGGTGCCGGGCTCGACCACGACATAGCCGCCGTTATGCGTCTCAAGCTGCCCCTGGACCAGTTCGGACGCAGGCGCATGGCCGATGGCGATAAACACGCCCTTGGCCGCAATTTCACTGATGGCACCATTGCGCACATCGCGCACGCGGATACCTTCAACACCCAAGGGGCTGTCGGTGCCGAACACTTCTTCGACCTCGTGAAACCAGAGCGTTTCGATCTTTGGGTTGTTCTCCAACCGCTGTTGCAGAATCTTTTCTGCACGCAATTCGTCGCGGCGATGGATCAGCGTCACCTTGGAGGCGAAATTGGTCAGGAACAGCGCCTCTTCCACAGCGGTGTTGCCGCCGCCAACGACGACGATTTCCTGCCCGCGATAGAAAAACCCGTCACAGGTGGCACAGGCGCTGACGCCAAAACCCTTGAACTTGTCCTCGGTCGGCAGGCCCAGCCATTTGGCGCGCGCGCCGGTGGACAGGATCACCGCATCGGCGGTATACACCGTGCCGCTGTCGGATTGCGCGGTAAAGGGGCGGTTTTGCAGATCAAGCGATGTGATGATGTCCTGCACGATCTCGCAGCCCATGGCGCGCGCATGGGCTTCCATCCGCAGCATCAGGTCGGGGCCTTGGACTTCAGTGTCGCCGGGCCAGTTTTCGACTTCGGTCGTGGTGGTCAGCTGCCCGCCTGGTTCCATCCCCTGCACCAGCAAGGGTTCAAGCATGGCGCGCGCCGCATAGACACCCGCGGTGTAACCCGCAGGACCGGAGCCGATGATCAGAACGCGGGTATGACGGGTGGCAGACATGGCAGACCTCTTGCTGGATATTGTTCTGATATAACGCTCCGACCCGCCGGTTGGAAGGGCCAGACAGCGCGTTCTATTATTGCTGAAATGTGAAATATTATTGCGCATCCGTGATGGAAAACGTAGTATTCGGCAAAATTGATGGGGAACCCGATGCCAGGTACGAAACTCGACGAAATTGACCGGATGATTCTGGCGCAATTGCAGGCCGATGGCCGCATGACCAATGTCGAACTGGCCAGCCGCGTCGGCATTTCCGCGCCGCCCTGCCTGCGCCGCGTGCGCACGCTGGAAGAACAAGGGTTCATCACGGGGTATCATGCCGATGTCAACGCGCGCGAACTGGGGTTCGAAGTGCAGGTTTTCGCCATGGTCGGGCTGGTCAGTCAGGCCGAGGCGGATTTGTCCGCATTCGAGCGCAAATGCATCAGCTGGCCCTTGGTGCGCGAATGCCACATGCTCAACGGCGAGGTGGATTTCATCCTCAAATGCGTAGCCCCTGATCTGCGCAGCTTTCAACGGTTTCTGACGGAAGAATTGACCAGCGCCGACAATGTGGCGTCCGTCAAAACATCACTGGTGATCCGTGGCGCCAAGGATGAACCGGGCGTGCCGTTTGACGTGTTAGAAGCGCGGCTGGCCCAGCAGGCCTGACGCATTGCCCCGCTGGGCGCGCGGCTGTCAATTGAGGGATGGGTAAAAGAAAGGCGTCCGGACATCCAGACGCCCTTCTCTTCACGGTGGGTTTCGCCGATGCGCGAACAGGTGACAAAACCCGTGTGAAGCCTTATTCGCCGCCGCCCAGCTGGTGGACATACGCCGTGACAGCACGGATTTCCGCCTCTGACAAACGGGGGCTCCATGGCGGCATAACGCCGAACCGCGCATAGCGGATCGTTTGTTCCAGCGTTTCAGGATCGCCGCCATAAAGCCAGATCGCGTCGGTCAGGTTTGGCGCGCCTTGATTGCGGTCGCCGGTGCCTGCATCGCCGTGACAGGCGGCGCAATTGTCCAGAAACAATGCGCTGCCAGCAGCAGCCAGCGTCGCGTCATAGGTTTGCCCTGAAATCGCCAGCACATGGTTTACGACAGCGTCAATTTCACCGTTAGACAGGATCTCGTCAAAGGCGGTCATCATGGAATAGCGCGCGTCCCAGTCTTCTTCGTTGCGGATGCCGTGACGGACCGTGTAGGCGATGTTTTCGAAATCACCGCCCCACAGCCAATCGTCATCCAACAGGTTGGGATAGCCCACAGCCCCTGCCGCACCGGACCCGTGGCATTGCGAACAATTGTTGCGGAACACCGCAGCACCCGCCGAAGTGGCAAAGCGCATCAATTCAGGGGTCTGGTCCAACGTGTCCAGATCGGCACTGGCCAGTTGCGCCATGATGGCGCTGTTGGCTTGTTCAAAACGGGCGATGTCTTGGGCGACTTCTCCGCGTGTCGAATAGCCTAGCATACCCGATGTCGCAGAACTGATCAGCGGCCAGGCGGGGAAGGCGATGGTATAGCCCACCCCCCAGACGATGGTGATATAGAACGTCCACAGCCACCAGCGCGGGAGTGGGTTGTTCAATTCCTTGATCCCGTCCCAGCTATGGCCAGTGGTATCCGTGCCGGTGACGTCGTCGATGTCCTTGTGGTCATGGCTGCTCATGATTGCAGCTCCTTTGTGTCGCGGGCCACGCCATCGGCATCTTTGCGCGGGGCGGGCCGGTCCTCGTTACGGAAGGGGATGTTGGCGGTATCGGCATATTGCGTGCGACTACCTGGCCGCAGCACCCAGAGAATCACGCCGATAAAAAACGTGCCCATCCAGACCAGCAGCCAGTTGTCGGCGATTTGCTGCAAAAGTGTTGGCGTTTCCATGCGCTGTCTCCTTACCGGCTGGCGTCAGGGGTGAAGGTCGAAAAATCGACCGTCGTGCCCAGCATTTGCAGATAGGCGATCAGCGCATCCATTTCCGACACGCCGGGGCGGCCGTCGAAATTGCGGATTTGCGCGCCCGGATAACGTGCCAGCAGATCGTCATAGGCATCGGTTTCAGGGTCCGCTTGTGCCAGCACATCGGTGGCCGCGACCGCGATCATGCCCTCGGTATAGGGCACGCCGACGATCCGGTGCGTGCGCACCAGATCAGCGGTGTAGTCCGCGTTGACGTAAGTATCGAGCAGATAGGCATAGCCCGGCATGATCGATTCCGGCACCACGCTGCGCGGCGCGATCAGGTGGTCCAGATGCCAGGCGTCCGAATATTTGCCACCCACGCGGGCCAGATCGGGGCCAGTGCGTTTGGACCCCCATTGGAAGGGATGGTCATACATCGATTCCGCCGCCAGCGAATAATGGCCGTAACGTTCGACCTCGTCGCGCATCGGGCGGATCATCTGGCTGTGGCACAGATAACAGCCCTCACGGATGTAGACATCGCGCCCCGCCAGTTCGAGCGGCGAATAGGGCCGCACCCCTTCGACTTTTTCGATGGTGTTTTCCAGATAGAAGAGCGGCACGATTTCCACCAGACCGCCGATGGCCACAACGACCAGCGACGAGACCAGCAGCAATGTGGGCGAACGTTCAAGGATCGCATGTTTGGCAAGGAAACCTTTGTTCGGTGTTGTTGGTGTTTCAGACATTGCTCTGCCCCTTTATTCTGCTGGCACGCCGAGCGCGGCAGTGACTTTGACGCCACCCCGGATCGTCATGTAGATGTTCCAAGCCATGATGATCCCACCTGCGAGGTACAGAACCCCGCCCAGACCGCGCACGATATACATCGGCAACTTGGCGGAAACGGTGTCGGCAAAGCTGTTCACAAGGAACCCGTTGGCATCGACTTCGCGCCACATCAGGCCTTCCATGATGCCGGTGACCCACATGGACGCGGCGTAAAGGATGATGCCAATCGTGGCCAACCAGAAATGCCAGTTGATTGCCGACATCGAATACATCTGCGCGCGCCCCCAAAGTTTCGGTGTCAGGAAATACAGCGCGGCAAAGGTGATCATGCCGTTCCAGCCAAGCGCGCCAGAATGCACATGCCCGATGGTCCAGTCGGTGTAATGCGACAGGCTGTTGACCGCACGGATCGACATCATCGGTCCCTCAAACGTGGACATGCCGTAGAAAGCCAATGAGATGACCATCATCCGGATGATCGGATCGGTGCGCAGCTTGTCCCACGCCCCTTGCAGGGTCATCAGACCGTTGATCATACCACCCCAGCTGGGCATCCACAGGATGATCGAAAACACCATCCCAAGCGTTGATGCCCAATCCGGCAGCGCGGTGTAATGCAAATGGTGCGGACCCGCCCAGATATACAGAAAGATCAGCGCCCAAAAGTGGATGATCGACAGCTTGTAGCTGAACACCGGACGGCCCGCCTGTTTGGGGACGAAATAATACATCATCCCCAGAAAACCGGCGGTCAGGAAAAAGCCCACCGCGTTATGGCCGTACCACCACTGCACCATGGCATCCTGCACACCCGAAAAGATCTGCACGGACTTGCTGCCCCAGATGCTGACGGGGATGCTCAGGTTGTTGACGACATGCAGCATCGCCACAGTGACGATAAAGGCCAGCAGGAACCAGTTGGCGACATAGATATGCCGTTCCTGCCGCTTGAACAAAGTGCCAAGGAAAACAGCAAGAAACGCGATCCAGACCACTGTCAGCCACATGTCGGTATACCATTCAGGCTCGGCATATTCCTTGGACTGCGTCGCCCCCAGCAGATAGCCGGTCGCTGCCAGAACGATGAACAGGTTATACCCCCAGAACACGAACCACGCGAGGTTGCCGCCCCAAAGCCGCGCGCCGCAGGTCCGTTGCACGATATAGAATGACGACATGATCAGCGCATTGCCCCCGAAAGCGAAAATCACTGCAGAGGTGTGCAGCGGGCGCAAGCGTCCGAAATTGCCATAGGGCTGCAGCATTTCAAAGTTCAGCTGCGGAAAAGCCAGCTGGAACGCGATGATCACGCCGACCAGAAAGCCGATAACACCCCACAGCGTCGTCGCCACCACACCGGCACGGACCACATCGTCCATATAGCCGGTCGGCGTGGCCATGGCCGGTTGTTCCATCTGGCGCAAAACGCGGATGAACATGAATCCGGACACGCCCAGAATGATGATGGCATGCACGATATAGGCCGCGTCACGCCCCCAATTCGCCGCCATGGCCGCAAAAAGGGCGATGATCCCCAATGCCGCAAGCTTGAAATAATTCCCCATGGAATTCCCCTTGTCCATCGCACCACAACACGGCCCGATCTTTTGTCGATGATGGGGTTATGCGGGTGTCCGCCGATGCGGTCGTTGATGTGGATCAACCCGTCGTTTGACATGGATCAATGCATCACACCGCGCCACGCGGCATGGATCGGGGAAGGGCCGGTTTGCGCGAACGATCGCTCCCTGACAAGGCTTATGACGGGGAAGGGCCAGACCGATGGCATATAAGATCATTTCGACTGTCTTGACGGATAGCGATGCATCGACCGAAGGGCTTGATGCCGCAATCACGCTGGCCGCGCGGATGGATGCACATCTTGAAATTTTCGTGGTCACCATCTGCCACAGCGAGACGCATAATTACTTCATGGGCGCCGAGGCGATGACGATCGAACGTCAGACCCGCGATGCCATGGCCGAACGCGAAAAGCTCGACGCTTGGGTGAACGACCGGATGCAGGGCGAACCCGTCCGTTGGGCGCTGCAATCGGCCACCGTGCAGGGGCCTGCGCTGACGCCTTATCTGGCACGCAAGCTGCGGTTTTCCGATCTAGTGGTGCTGCCCCGCCCCTATCAAGACAACCCCGATGCCGAAGCCTTGGTCGAGGCGTGCCTGTTCGCCGCCGAACGCCCCGTGCTGATGATCCCCAAAGGCTGCAAGGCGCCAGCGGCGGGCGGCCACATCGTGATGGGCTGGAACGACGCAGCCGAGGCGCTGGCCGCCGCGCGCGCCGCCCTGCCCTTGCTGCAACAGGCCGATGTCGCCGATATCTGTATCATCGACCCGCCGATGCATGGTGCCGACAGGTCCGACCCAGGTGGTGCGATGGCGCAATACCTGATGCGCCACGGCACAAGGTCCGAGGTCGCGGTGCTGGCCAAGACCGAACCGCATGTGGGTGAAATCCTGCTGCGCCGCGCGCGCGAGGTCGGCGCTCATCTGATCATCAGCGGTGCCTATGGCCATTCGCGCCTGCGCGAAGCGGTTTTCGGCGGCGCCACCCGCAGCCTGCTGGAACGGGCCGACCGCCCCATCCTGATGTCCCGCTAGGGCGAGGTTCAGCCGCGCGCCCCGCAGTTCAGGACAAGCTCGGACAGACCCCCGACCGACGCGTCAGGAATAGACATCCTCGCCGGTTTCAGCCTTGAGCACGTCAATGTCAGGCACCTTGATATCGCGGCGGTCGTCAAAGGCGATGATGCCGTCTTTCTTGAGCGCGGTCATCTGGCGGCTGACGGTTTCAATCGTCAGGCCGAGGTAATTTGCCATCGTCTCGCGGGTGATCGGCAGGATGAACGATATCTTCTCGGGCGCGCCGGGCGTCAGCTTCACCATCCGCGTGGCGATCATGTAAAGCAGCGACGCGATCTTTTCACGCGCGGTCTTGCGGCCCAGGACCAGCATCCATTCGCGCGCCGCATCCAATTCGTCCAGCGTCATTTCCAGCAGGCGTTGGCCAACATGCGGGGTTTGTTCAATCAGTTTCTCAAACGGCTTGCGCCGGAAACAGCACAGCATCAGGTCGGTTTCGGCGACGATATCGGTGTCGATGGTTTCGCGGTTCGGGCGTCCCATGAAATCGGCGGGCAACAGCAGACCGACCATCTGGACCCGCCCGTCCGGCAGGGTGCGCGTCAGGCTGGCGACACCCGACACGATTGATCCGACGAATTCCAGCAGATCGCCCGCGAAAAACACGGTCTGCCCCGCCGCAAAGGACCGGTAATATTTAATCTGCTCCAAGATTTCGATTTCATCGGGTTCACATTTGGAACAGACCGCGTTGTAACGGATCGGACAATCCGTACATGATTTCATGTTCGGGACAGAGAATGTCATTGATTTCGTTCCTGGCCGGTCTGGCTGCGGCGATGATGCAGGAAAATGCCAACTTTATCTATCGGAAACTGAAAAAGCTGCGCCCGCGCTTATGGCACGCGGCGCGGCGCAGGCTATGCGCGCGGTTTGTCCCACCGCCGCAGCATCCAGTACCACTGATCTGGACGCGCGCGAATCCGTGCCGACAGGCTGTCATTGAAGGCCTGGGTCATCGTCACCGGATCACTATGCGGGATCGGTGCCTCGAAGATCACGTCGAAACTTTCGCCATCCGCGCGGCGCAATCCGTAGGCCGGTACCATCGGCAGATCGTATTTCAGCGCCAGTTCCGCCGCCGCAAGCGAGGTCAGCGCCGGATGGCCCAGAAACGGCAGCGCCGCGCCGTCGCCTTGTTTTTCGTCCAGCAGGATCGCCATGAAGCCGCCGGTCCGCAGGTGCCGGATCAGGGCTTTCGTGCCCGTCCGCCCGGTTTCAAGGATCGGCATACCCCCCGCTTCGATGCCAGCGCGCAGGCGGCGCTGGTAATGCGGGTTGGGCTGGCGGCGATAGATCGCGCCGGTTTCCATGCCGCGCGCCTTCAGCACGGCGCGCACGGCCTCCCATTGTCCGAAATGGCCCGAGACGATCAGCGCGCCCTTGCCCGCATCCCGCGCAGCAACCAACGCCTCAAGGCCCGGCCCTTCGGCGTGAAACTTGTCCCGACGCGACTGGAATTCGGCACAATGATAAATTTCGAACAGGGTCTGGCCCATGGCGCGGCCCATTGCCTGCCCCAGCTTTGCCCGCGCCTTGCGATCCATATCGGGAAAGACGCGCAGAACCTGACGGTCAAACCGCCAGCGGGCGGGCGGAAACCAGCGCATCACGAAACCGATGGCCGAACCCAGCGCGCGGGACCGTTTGTCAAACCGCCGTGCGCGCGACCACGTCAGCACGGACAGCAACGGCACATAGCGAAACTGGTTCCAGGCATATTTAAGAGGGCGGCGCATCATGCTTGTCGTTTGACCGCTCCGCGCGTCATTGCCAAGTGGCAAACTGCGACAGGCCCAGCATAGCGCGCCATTTCGGCGCGAACCAATGCCGTGACGGCGTTACGCAAAGCGCGGCAAGTTATAGGGTGTGATGATCTGCAAATCGCTGGACGCGCTTGCTGTCTGATTGGCGGTCTTGTTGCCGCCAACAGCGGCTGCGAACAAGGTCGCCATGTCGCGTCCCAGGTCGTGGTGCAAAACGAAACCAATCGCGCCACGGCGCAACAATTGCGTATTTTCACGATCAAGATCATGCGCAACAAAGACCCGGGGCTGTTGGCCGTGCGCCGCCACGGTCCGCAGGATAGCCGCATTGCCGCCACCCATGGAATAGACGCCATCAATGCGGACGCGGCTGGTCAGGATCTTGTCCAGCTGCGCGCTGGTCGATGCCGTCATGCCTGCCCCGCCGGACGCATCAATGATCTGCACTGCGGGTTTTAGCGCCGTGATCAGCTCACGAAACGCGGTAAAGCGGTCCGTTTCTCCGCGAAAGGCATCCTGACTGCGCGATGTCAGGATCGTGGCCCTGTCATCGGGCAGGCTTTGCGCCAGCAGATGGGCGGCGGTGCGCCCGGCCTCTGCATTGTCCAGCCCGAAATAGCCGTGCCGCGCGCTGCCGGGCAGGTCGGTGACCAGCGTAAAGACCGGAATCCGCGCGCTGGCCAGGTCTGCGATAGCCGCGCGCAGCAGTGGCGTGTCGCGCGCCTTCAGGCAGATACCGTTGCTGCCCCGCTTTGCAATGCGCGCAAGAGCGGCCAAGATCTCGGCCTCGGTCATGGTCTCTTGCAGCTGGAACCGCAGCCGCACGGCGACCCCCGGCATGGCGCTGGCGGCGGATTGCGCGGCGATCCGGATTTCACGACAAAACCGCAGCGGCGCTTCGGCGATCACATCCAGAATGACGCTGCGGCCCCGCGTGGCAAGCTGCGCTTCTTGCGCCTTTAATTCGCGCAAGGCGGCGGCAACGCGGTTACGGGTCTGCGGGCTGACATTGGCGCGGTTGTTCAGCACGCGGTCAATTGTCGCCGGTCCCAGCCCCGCCTGCCTGGCGATTTCCTTGATCGGGAAACGATGTGTCATTGATGTGTTTGTGATGTGTTTTTCGCATCGGCACAAGCCTGCATCCGCTACGCTGCCCCAGAACCCATAAACCAGCACTGGAGCGCGCGATGACCTTGGACACCACACCACAAGGAACAGGTTTTTATCACGAAGCCGCCTGCGATCTGGCGGATTTCGCCGCCTTGACCGCGCGGACAGTCGATATGTCGACCATCCCTAACGCAACTGCCGCGCCCAAGAATATTCCCGTCTATGACATGGCGGCATTGGCCGGACATCTGGACAACCCGCAAGCGCGCAACGTGTTGATGGTGGAATGGGCAGCGATTTTGCAATCCGGCGCAGGGGTGTTCGTGCTGAAACAGGCCTGCACAGATCACGTAGCAATTGATGCGGCGACGGTGGCTTACATGGAAATCATTGCGACCGAGCGCGCCCAGGGCGGTGCCGCCGCCGATCATTTCGCCGCAGCAGGCAGCAATGACCGGATCTGGAATTCCCTGCAAAAGCTGGCCATCACCGCACCCGATGTGTTTATTCGCTATTTCGCCACCCCCGCCATTGATGCCGCCTGCGAGGCATGGCTTGGACCGCATTATCAAATGACGGCGCAGATCAATCTGGTGCATCCGGGCGGACAGGCGCAACAGGCACATCGCGATTACCACCTTGGCTTTCAGACCGCCGATATCAGCGCCACCTATCCCGCGCATGTACATGACCTGTCGCCCTTGATGACGCTGCAAGGCGGGATTGCGCATTGCGATATGTCGATTGAATCCGGCCCGACCAAGCTGCTGCCGTTTTCGCAACTTTACCGCCCCGGCTATGCCGCGTGGCGCCGCGATGACTTCCGCGCGCATTTCGAGACGCATTGCGTCCAGCTGCCCTTGGACAAGGGCGATGCGGTGTTTTTCAACCCCGCCCTGTTCCACGCCGCGGGCAGCAATTCCAGCACGGATATTCACCGCATGGTCAACCTCTTGCAGGTGTCATCGGCCTTCGGGCGGGCGATGGAAAGCGTGGATCGCGGTGCGATGTGCCGCGCAGTGTTTCCAGCACTCTGCACAACCGACCCGCCACCCGCCGCCCGCGATGCCGTATTGAACGCCACGGCAGAAGGCTATTCTTTCCCCACCAACCTTGACCGCGATCCACCTGTTGGCGGGCTTGCCCCGCGCACGCAAAAGAACATCCTGCGCGATGCAGTCCTGCAAGGCTGGACGCCACAGGCGCTGGATGAGGCGCTGACTGCACTGGTAGAGCGGCAGATCCCATAACGCGACAGGGCCGCAGCTTGCCACTGCGGCCCTGCCATGTGACAAGGTGACATGCGCCTGATTGACCCGCACCATCCGTTTTATCGTCCCGCGTGGCGCCGCTATCTGATCGTAGCGGCGCCGTTTGTCTGGGCCGGGGTGGAATGGAGCAGTGGTAACACGACCTGGGCCTATCTGTTCGCGGCCATCGGCGGTTATCTGGCCTGGCATCTGGTGCTGAACTGGCGACCAGACAGCAAGGATTAGGCGGCAGACAAATCCACGGGCTGGCCGGTTTCGCGCGACAGCGTCGCTGCATCTGCCAATATCTGCGCCTGCAACCCGTCCACGATCCCCGGATCGGCTGGTGTTCCACCTGTGGCCGCCGCGATGAAGGCACGCATTTCCGCCAGATAGGCCGCCTCGTAGCGTTCCAGAAAGAAATGCTGTGCAGGGTCACGACGGAAACCGGCCTTGGTCGCAATTTCGACGGTGGATTCCAGCTGGTTTTCGGCGCGCAACATGCCCAGCGCACCATGCACCTCGATCCGCTGATCATAGCCGTAGCTGGCACGGCGCGAATTGGATATCTGGCAGATCCGCCCGCTGGCGGTTGTCAGGATCACGGCGGCCGTATCGACATCGCCCGCCTCGCCAATCGCGGGATCGACCAGCGCGCTGCCCATCGCATGCAGGCGCACAAAATCTTCGCCCATCAGAAACCGCGCCATATCGAAATCATGGATCATCATATCGCGGAACAACCCGCCAGAGCGCGCGATATAGGACACAGGTGGCGGGGCAGGATCGCGCGATGTGATACAGACCAACTCGACCGCGCCAATGTCACCGGCCTTGATCCGCGCACGCAGGGCGGCGAAATTGGGATCAAACCGGCGGTTGAATCCGGTCAGGAAAGTCACGCCCGCCTGCCCCACGATGTCGATACACGTGCGGATGTTATCGACGGACATATCGACAGGCTTTTCGCAGAAAATCGCTTGACCGCCTTTGGCCGCGCGCTGGATCAGGTCGAAATGCGTGTCGGTCGGGGTGCCGATCACGACAGCGTCGATATCGTCTGCATTCAGGATCGCGGCAACATCGCGGACCTGCGCGCCGGTGGCCTGCGCCAGCGCCTGTGCTGCCGCAGGCAGGGCATCGGCGACGGCCACGACCTCTGCGCCATCCAGCGCCTTGATGCTGCGGGCATGGACCTGTCCGATGCGACCACAGCCGAGTATTCCGATTTTCAGCATTTCACGCTCTCCCCGATGCGCCGAGCCCGCGAATGACGGCGCGCGCGGCGGACATCACGGGGTCATGTGTTTCTTTCAATATGCTCACCCGGTCAAAGCGCGCGGGGTCCGCGTTCACGGCATCGCGCAGCGCAGCGCCAAAGGCCATGCGCAATTCGGTGCCGATGTTGAATTTGGCGATCCGTGATCCTGTTGCCAGCGCCAGACGCTGCGCATAGGGCACGCCTGATCCGCCGTGAATGACCAAGGGCACATCGGTCAGCGTCTCGATCGCGCGGATGCGGTCCTCGTCCAGCCCGCCTTCATGGTCGGTTTGCAAATGCACGTTGCCGACAGAAATCGCCATCGCATCAACCCCGCTGTCGCGGGCAAAGATCGCCGCCTCGGCCGGATCGGTACCGGCGGAATTCTCGCCACCGGAATAACCGACGAAACCAATCTCGCCCTCGCAGGATATACCCGCCGCATGGGCCAGTTCCGCGATGCGGGCGGTTTCGTCGATGTTCTGCGCAAGCGGCTTGCGCGATCCGTCATACATCAACGACGTGAAACCGGCATCAAGCGCCGCGCGGCATTCCTCGAATGTATAGCCATGGTCCAGATGCATGACCACCGGCACATCGACGCTGGCGGCCAGATGGCGCATCATGGCGCCCAAAACCGGGAGCGGTGTATGCGCGCGGCACGATGGCCCGGCCTGCAAGATCACAGGGGCGCGTTCCTCTTGGGCGGCCATGACATAGGCGCGCATGTCTTCCCAGCCCAGACAGACCAGGCCGGGGACGGCGTAATTGTCGCGCAGGGCCGGTTGCAGGACCTCTGCCAATGTTTTGAGGGTCATTTGAACTTTGCCACCATGTCCATGATGCCGGGGATCGTGTGCAATTGCGCGGCATGTGTGGGTTGGAAATATTGCTTCAGGCTACGCTGGGATTGCCCGCCAAGGATGGTGAAATAATACATCTCATATCCCGGCAGCACGCAGCAGGGGTGATAGCCCTTGTCAATCAGCACGGTGGACCGGTTCATGATGTGATAGGCATCCCCCGGTTCATTATCGATGCGTTGCAGCATTTGCAGACCTGAGCCATAATCGGGTTTAAAGCGGAAATTGTAACATTCGTCGTGCCGCGTTTCATCGGGCAAACGGTCGGTGTCATGTTTGTGGCTGGGAAAGCCTGACCAGCCACCCGCGCCAACGGTGTAAAGTTCCGACACCAGCAACCGGCCCACGCGGTCGTGGTGTGCGGCACCAAGGATATGTTTGATCTTGCGATGGGTCTTGGTGTCGTCGCTGCCATATTGGACAAAGTCGATATCAGCAGCGCGCACGGCGAAGGGCGTCAGCGTTTCGCTGAACTGCGCGCCTGCGATGAACACCTCGCAATCGGTCAGCGCGGTGATCTGTGCAGTGGTGTCGGTCGGGATATAGACGCCTTCGGGTTCGCCGTCCCAGACATCGGCACCGCGATTGCCGATCTGGGCGAAAGTCTGGCCTGCGGTTTCGACCGTGACGGTGCCGGTCGCTGGCACGATACAGGTTTCATACCCCGCCACGCGATAGGGAAAGCTGGCCCCAGCCGCCAGCCTGACGATGTTGAAATAGACCAGCGGCACATGCGGGTCATTGATATCGACGATGGGTTGGTTGGCATTGTCGAAGGGGGCGATATGCATGGTCGTTTCCTTTCAGGCGGCGGTCGGGGCGACATTGGTGCGCAGAAAGCTGTCCAGGTCTGCGCGGGTCGGCATGGCGGGGGCGCAGCCAACACGCGAGACCACGATCGCCGCAGCAGCAGAGCCTTGCAGCACGGCATCGCGCACGGCCAAGCCATCGGCCAGCCCCGCAACAAAGCCACCCAGAAAACTGTCGCCCGCGCCGGTAGGTTTCAGCGCATCGGTGCTGTAAATGCCGGTTATGACCTCGCCCTGTGGGGTGATCGTAATCGCGCCCTTTTCACCCATCTTGTAGACCGCAAGGCTGGCCCCGCGGGCGACGAGTTCGCGGGCTTTATCAAGGCCGCGGTCATAATCCCCCGCCATGAAACCGAATTCCACGTCATTGCCGACGATCACGTCACACATGGCACCGGCGCGCGAATAGACCTCTGCCGCCTCGTCCGCCGAGGCCCATGAATAGGGGCGGTAGTCGATATCAAGGATCAGCGGCAATCCCGCCGCCTTGGCCAGTTCAAACGCCAGAAACGTCGCGCTGCGCGATGGTTCTGCGGCAAAAACCGTGCCGGTGGTGATCAGCGCGTCATAGGCGGTGTAATCCACCCCGCTGACGTCGCTATCGGTCATTTCAAAATCGGCGGCGCCGTTGCGATAGATCACCGACTGATGATCCTCGATCCGGGTTTCCACGACGGCCAGTGAATTGCGCGCCTCACCGCCGACAGACCGGACATGGGCACGGCCAATGCCGTAATGGTCCAGCTGGTTCAGCGCAAAGCGGCCAATGGCATCATCCGACACGCAAGTAACCAGATCCACCTGCCCGCCCAATTTGCAGATCGCGACGCCGATATTGGCGGATGATCCGCCAAGGCAGGCAAAGAACTGCGTGGCAGCTTCGGTTTTGGTGCCGGGGGGGTCGGGGTAGAAATCCATCCCTGCCCGCCCGATGATGACGAAACGGTTGCCGTCGAGTTTCATGTTACACCCCCTGCCGCTGGCGGTCGCGGCCGGCCTCGGTCTCGGCATGTTTGGCGCGGACGGTCGCGCTGTCTGATACCTGTGGCGTGCCGACCTCCCACCATGCATGGCCTTGGGTGGTCCAGCCGTCATAGGGGTCCACCTGCATCACGATCACGCAGGTCTTGTCCGATGCTTTCGCGCGCAAGAACGCCTCGCCCAGCGCGGCAGGGTTGGCGACAGTCACGGCATCGGCACCCATGGCGCGGGCATGAGCCTCGAAATCCACCGCGAAGGGGTCGGGGATCGTCGGGCAATCCGCGATCAGGTTGTTGAAACTATCCTGTCCGGTGTTGTTCTGCAGCTTGTTGATGACGGCGAAACCGCCGTTGTCCAAGACCAGCACGATCAGTTTTTTCTGCGTCAGGACGGATGAATAGATGTCGGAATTCATCAGCAGATAGCTGCCGTCGCCCACCAGCACGATGGTATCCTTATCCGGCTCGGCCTCGGCCTGTGCGATACGCGCGCCCCAGCCGCCTGCGATTTCGTAACCCATGCAGGAAAAGCCGAATTCGACATCAACCGTCCCGATATCCAGCGTGCGCCAGTTGGCCGTCACCTCGGCGGGCAGGCCGCCTGCCGCCGTCACCACACGATCACGCGGATCGCATAGCGCATTCACCACGCCGATGGCCTGCGCATAGGAATTGGGGCGGTTGCCGTGGGCGACGTTGCCTGCGACGTAAGTATCCCATGTCTTGCGGTGGTCCTGCGCTTGCCTGGTCCAATCGGCAGGGGTTTTATATGCGCCCAAGGCCGCGCCCAAGGCGGGCAGCGCGACCTTTGCGTCACCGACCACGGGCAATGAGAGATGCTTCATCGCGTCATGGCGGCCCACGTTGAGCCCGATGATCTGCGCATCCTTGGCAAAGGCGGTCCATGATCCGGTGGTGAAATCCTGCAGGCGCGTGCCGACGGCCAAGATCACATCCGCCTGCTGCGCAATTGTATTGGCGCTGTCCGATCCGGTCACACCAATCGGCCCGATATTCAGCGGATGATCGGCCAATAGATTGGCGCGCCCTGCGATGGTTTCGACAACAGGGATACCGTGGCTTTCGGCAAAGGCGGTCAATTCCGCCACCGCCCCACCATATTGCACGCCACCGCCGGCAATGATCATCGGGCGTTTGGCACCCGCCAACAGGGCGGCGGCATCGGCCAATTCACGCGCGTCGGGCATCTGACTGCGGATGCGATGCACACGGCGCACGAAAAAGCTGGCGGGATAATCATAGGTCCAGCCCTGCACATCCTGCGGCAGCGCAAGAAAGGCAGGCCCGCAATCGGCAGGGTCCAGCATCGTGGCCAAGGCCGCGGGCAGCGATTGGATGATCTGCGCAGGATGGGTGATCCGGTCCCAATAGCGGCTGACCGCCTTGAAGGCGTCATTCACGCCGATGGTCGGATTGCCGAAATGTTCGAGCTGTTGCAGCACAGGGTCCGGCAGGCGTGTCAGGAAGGTATCGCCACATAGCATCAACATCGGCAGCCGGTTCGCATGCGCCAGTGCCGCCGCCGTCAACAAGTTCGCCGTCCCCGGTCCGGCAGAGGCGGTGCAAAACATGAACCGCCGCCGCAGATGATATTTGGCGTAGGCGGCCGCGGCAAATCCCATGCTTTGTTCATTCTGCCCGCGATAGAGCGGCAGGACATCCCGAACCGGATAAAGCGCCTCGCCCAGACAGGGGACATTGCCATGGCCAAAAATGCCAAAGCCGCCGCCACAAATGCGGATTTCAACGCCGTTAAACTCGATGAACTGGTTCACAAGATACCGCACAATGGCCTGCGCGGTCGTCAGGCGAATGGTCGCGCCGGTTGTGGTCATATGATCCTCCCTCAAGGTGCTGCACGGATTGCTGGTTGCGAAGCCCTGCGACTCAAGATAACAATTTTGCAACCGGTTGCAACCGGATCATGTCGGGGGGGGACACGAATCATGACACAGATCGGGATCGGCCTTGTCGGCGGCGGCTACATGGGCAAGGCCCATGCCGTGGCGATGTCCGCAGTCGGAGCGGTATTCAACACGGCACTGCGCCCCAGACTTGCCGTTGTGACAGGATCAACACCCGAATCGTCTGAACGGTACCGCGCTGCTTTTGGCTTTGCCCATGCCGCTGACGATTGGCGCGCCCTTGTCGCCCACCCCGAGGTCGAGGCGGTCATCATCGCATCCCCCCAGACCACGCATCGCGCAATCGCCGAAGCCGCCTTTGCCGCTGGCAAGCCGGTGTTTTGCGAAAAACCGCTGGGCGCGTCACTGGAGGATGCGCAGGCGATGGTCGCAGCAGCCGCGGCATCCGGACTGCCCAACATGGTCGGTTTCAACTATGTCCGCACGCCGGCCACGCAATTCGTGCGGCAATTGCTGGCCGATGGCGCCATCGGCGACGTGACATGGTTTCGCGGCGAACATACAGAGGATTTTCTAGCTGATCCGGCCATGCAGGCCAATTGGCGTTGTTTTGGCAGGCCCAACGGCTGCATGGGCGATCTGGCGCCACATATGATCAATTGCGCGGTGGCGCTGTTGGGCGATATCGCGGAATTGTCAGCCAAAGTCGAAACCATCCACCCCACCCGCCCCGGACCAGATGGGCCGGTCAGCGTCGATAACGACGACCACGGCCAGATGATGGTGCGCTTTGCATCCGGCGTGATGGGGCATCTGTATTTCAGCCGGGCCGCAACGGGGCGCAAGATGGGCTATGCCTATGAAATCCACGGCACCAAGGGGGCGATCCGGTTCGATCAGGAAGACCAGAACGCAGTCTGGCTGTACCGCGCGACAGGGCCAGAGGCCACGCGCGGTTTCACCAAGATCCTGACTGGCCCCGCGCATCCCGATTACCTGCCCTTCTGTCAGGGGCCGGGGCATGGCACCGGCTATCAGGACCAGATCATCATCGAAGCCCGCGATTTCCTGCAGGCGATCCAGAGCGGCCAGCCGGTCTGGCCCACCTTTCGTGACGGTCTGGCCGTAGCGCAGGTGATCGAAACCGCTTTTGCCTCGGCCGCTGATGGCCGCTGGCATTCTGTCCCATCCAACTGAAAAGGTCCCGTTCATGACGATCCGCATTGGCAATGCTCCCTGTTCCTGGGGCGTCGAGTTTCCCGATGATCCGCGCAATCCGCCATGGCGCAACGTGCTGCGCGAATGTGCGCAGGCCGGCTACAAAGGCATCGAACTCGGCCCTGTCGGCTTCATGCCCGAGGACCCTGCCCTGCTGGCCGATGCACTGGCCGAAAACGAACTCGAACTGATCGGCGGCGTCGTGTTCCGCGCGTTCCATGACCCCGCGCAATGGGACAATGTGCTGGACGGTGCCGTGCGGACCTGCAAGGCGCTGGTCGCGCATGGCGCGCAGCATCTGGTGCTGATCGACAGCATCTCGCCCCGCCGCGCACCGACGGCTGGGCGTGCCGCAGATGCCGAACAGATGGACGCCGCAGAATGGGCCGCATTCCGCGACAGGATCGCGACTGTGGCGCGCATGGGGGCCGAGGAATATGGCCTGACCGTGGGCATTCATGCCCATGCGGCAGGGTTCATTGATTTCGAACCAGAGCTGGAACGCCTGCTGGATGACGTGCCAGAGGACATTTTGAAAATCTGTTTCGACACCGGCCATCATTCCTATGCCGGCTTTGATCCAGTGGCCTTTATGCGCCGCCATATCGACCGGATTTCCTATATGCATTTCAAGGATATCAACCCTGCGGTCAAAGCCACAGCCATGGCCAACAGCACCGGTTTCTACGAGGCTTGCGGGCAAGGGATCTTCTGCAATCTGGGCCAAGGCGATGTGGATTTCCCTACTGTGCGGCAGATTCTGCTGGATCACGGGTTCAGCGGCTGGTGCACGGTCGAACAGGATTGCGATCCGACGCTCGATGTCTCGCCTGTCACGGATGCGCGGGCCAATCGTGAATATCTGCAAAGCATCGGGTTCTAGGGGGCAATGATGAAACTGAACTGGGGCATGATCGGCGGCGGCGAAGGCAGCCAGATCGGACCGGCGCATCGTTTGGGCGCGCAGGCAGACGGGAATTTCAATCTGGCGGCAGCGGCATTGGATGCTGATCCCGCAAAGGGCCGCGCTTATGCGCAATCCTTGGGAGTTCCCGCCGACCGCGCCTATGGCGACTGGCGCGAGATGCTGGCAGGCGAGACAGCGCGCGAGGACCGGATTGATCTGGTCACCGTCGCCACACCCAATGCCACGCATTACGAGATTACCAAGGCGTTTCTAGAGGCCGGCTTTCACGTGCTGTGCGAAAAGCCGATGACGATGACGGTGGAACAAGGCGAGGATATCGTGCGCACCGCCCGCGCCGCAGGGCGGATTTGCGCGGTGAATTACTGCTATTCCGCCTATCCGATGGTGCGCCAGATGCGCGCCATGGTCCGCGCCGGAGAGATCGGCAAGGTCAGGCTGGTCGTCACCAACTTTAGCCACGGCCACCACGGCGATGCGACAGATGCAGATAACCCCCGCGTGCGCTGGCGCTATGATCCGGCGATGGCGGGCGTGTCGGGGCAATTCGCCGATTGCGGCATTCACGCGCTGCATATGGCCAGTTTTATTGTGGGCGACGAGGTTGAAAAGGTCTCTGCCGATTTCGCCTCGACCATTGCCAGCCGCGTGTTGGAAGATGACGCCATGGTGAATTTCCGCATGGCGAGCGGCACGGTCGGGCGATTGTGGACCAGCTCTGTCGCCATCGGGCGGCAGCACGGGTTCGATATCCAGATCTTTGGCGAAACCGGCGGCATGCGCTGGGCGTCCGAACAGCCCAATCAGGTCTATTACACCCCCGTCGGCGGGCGCACGCAGATCATGGAAAAAGGCGAATCCGGGCTGTGTTCCGATGCCGCGCGCCTGAGCCGTGTGGCGATTGCCCATCCCGAAGGGTTCCCGCTGGCGGTCGCCAATATCTATGTCGATCTCGCCGCAGCAATCAGGGGTGGCAGCAGTGATGGCCTGCCCCTGGCCGAGGATGGCCTGCGGTCGATGGCGGCGGTCTATGCCAGCGTCGCATCGGCCAAGGCGGATGGCGCATGGACAGACGCCCGCCCGCCGATGTTCCGCTAGGGAAAGGGCCGCAACGTGCCGCGTTCGACGATGCGGCACGGAAACAGCCTTGTTTCGGGGTGCCTTTCAGGCTGGTCGATGGTGCCGACCACCAAATCTACCGACGCGCCAATGATTTCGGCAATCGGCTGACGGATCGTGGTCAGGTTGATGTTTTCCCAACGCGCCATCGCCATGTCGTTCAGCCCGATCACTCCGATATCGTCAGGCACGCGCAGGCCCGCATCGGCGATCGCAGACAGCGCGCCAATGGACAGCACATCATCGCCGCAGAAATATGCCTCAGCCGGGGAGGACTCTAAAAGCCGCGCCATTTCTGTGCGGCCTGCATCAAAGGAATAAGCACTCGCATAGCTGACGCTGACAGCAATATCGGTGTGGCTGGCCATCGCTTCCAGAAAGCCGCGTTCTCGGTCTTGCGTCGATGTCGCATTTTCAGGACCGCCAAGGAATGCGACCCGCCGCGAACCGGTGGCGATCAGGCGCTGGGCCGCCATCCGACCGCAGGCGATATTGTCGATGCCGACGACATGCACCTGCGGGCTGGATGTATAACGGCCAAAGGAATGCACGACGGGGATGCCCACATCGCGAAACGCCTCGGCAAAGCTGGGTGGCAGGGTCGATGACGCGACGATCACCCCGTCCACCGAATATTGCCGCAGCATCCGCACCGAATTTGCGGGATCGGTTTCAGCGCTAAGATTGACCAGCAAAGGCCGCAATCCCCGTTCCTGCAGACCGCGCGTGAACAGGTCGAAAACTTCCAGAAAAAGCGGGTTGTGAAAGTTGTTGGAAACCAGCCCGATCATCTTGGTCCGGCCGGTGGTCAACGACGACGCGAGCGCATTCGGACTATATTTCAGTTCAATGGCCGCTTTTTCAACCTTTGCACGTGTTTTGGCAGAGACCGACGCCCCTTCGGTGAATGTGCGCGACACGGCAGAGCGCGATACACCGGCGCGGAGCGCCACGTCTTTCAAAGTCACTGTCATATCCCGTTATCCATCTGGCTCAGAAGGGTTCTAATACATCTCGGCCATCTCAAGAATAAACATTTATCCACAGTTTTTTGCAACCGGTTGCAATTTGTTAAAAAGCCGCCTAACGTCTTGGATGGGCGTGATGGGAGGAACCAGATTCGCTCGCAACATGTTTGGGAGGACATTATAAAAGCAGTCATGAAAACAGTGACGATCGCTGCGGTCGCTGCCACCGCGATGATCAGTGCCAATGCCGCCATGGCCGAAGGCGAACGTTATGTGCTGGTCAGCCATGCGCCTGACAGCGACAGCTGGTGGAACACAATCAAAAACGGTCTCGCCCTTGGTGGCGAACAGATGGGCGTGACGGTCGAATACCGCAACCCGCCCACCGGTGACCTTGCCGATATGGCGCGGATCATCGAACAGGCCGCTGCCAGCGCACCTGACGGAATCATCACCACATTGGCAGATTTCGACGTTCTGTCCGGCCCGATCCGCAATGCGGTTGATGCCGGGATAGAGGTCATCATCATCAATTCGGGCACACCCGAGCAGGCGCGCGAAGTCGGCGCATTGATGTATGTCGGCCAGCCTGAATACGATGCAGGCTTTGCCGCAGGTCAGCGGGCAGCAGGCGATGGCGTCGCGTCGTTTCTGTGCGTGAACCATTACATCGCGCAGCCCGCATCGACCGAACGTTGCCAGGGCTTTGCCGATGGTCTGGGGATTGATCTGGGCAACCAGATGATCGACAGCGGGCAGGATCCGTCGGAAATCCAGAACCGGGTCATGGCCTATCTGAACGCCAATCCCGACACGGATGCAGTTCTGACGCTGGGGCCAACCTCTGCTGATCCGACCATTCTGGCGCTGGACCAGATGGGCCTTGCCGGTGACATCTACTTTGGCACCTTCGATCTGGGTGGTGATATTGTGCAGGCAATCAGTGATGGCGTGATCGAATGGGGCATCGACCAGCAACCATTCCTACAGGCCTATCTGCCGGTCGTCGTTTTGACAAACTATCACCGCTTTGGCGTGCTGCCCGGCAACAACATCAACTCTGGCCCCGGCTTCGTGACAGCCGATGCGCTGGGTCTGGTGGCGGATCTTGCTGGCGAATACCGCTAAACCGTAACATTTAGGCGAGCGCTGACACCAGCGCCCGCCTTTTTCAATTGCGCAAAAAGGAAGGGTCTTACGATGTCCAAGACGGACGCGACCGTTGACGAACGCATCAAGGAAACATCGAAGCTGCGAAAAGCGCTGATCCGGCCAGAGCTGGGCGCGATTGTCGGCACGATTGCTGTGTTCGCCTTTTTCATCATCTTTGCTGGGAACAGCGGGATGTTCAATGCGCAGGGCGTGCTGAACTGGTCCACCGTTTCTGCGCAATTCATGATCATCGCCGTCGGGGCCTGCATGTTGATGATCGCGGGCGAATTCGACCTGAGCGTGGGGTCCATGATCGGATTTGCCGGCATGTCGATTGCGATCATCTCTGTAACGCTGGGCTGGCCGATCTGGGTCGCGATCCTGCTGACATTTGCGCTGTGTATCGCTATCGGAGCGCTGAACGGCATCATCGTCGTGCGCACCGGCCTGCCAAGCTTTATCGTGACGCTGGCATTCCTGTTCATCCTGCGCGGCTTTACCATCTTTTTCCCCCAATTGATCGAACGCCGTACCATCATCGGCGGCATTTCCGAGGCCGCAGAGGGCGATTGGCTTGCCCCGCTGTTCGGTGGCAAGGTGGGCGGCGGATTTTTCATCTGGCTTGGCGATCTGGGCGTGATCGAGGTGTTTTCGCGTGGCACCCGCGCCGGACAGCCCGTTGTTGACGGCATCCCAATGCTGATCATCTGGGCGCTGGGGCTTGTGGCCATTGCCCATATCATCCTGACGCGCACCCAGTTCGGCAATTGGATCTTTGCGGCAGGCGGCGATGCGCAGGCGGCACGCTATGTCGGCGTCCCCGTCAACCGTGTCAAAATCCAAATGTTCATGTTCACCGCTTTTTGCGCCTGCGTCTTTGCGACCTGTCAGGTGATCGAATTCGGATCGGCGGGGGCGGATCGTGGCCTGCTGAAAGAATTCGAGGCGATCATTGCGGTGGTCATCGGCGGCGCCTTGTTGACGGGCGGCTATGGGTCGGTCATCGGGGCGGCACTTGGTGCGCTGATCTTTGGCGTGGTGCAGCAAGGGCTGTTTTTTGCCGGTGTCGAATCGAGCCTGTTTCGCGTGTTCCTTGGGGTGATCCTGCTGTTTGCGGTGATCCTGAACACCTATATCCGGCGTATTATTACGGGAGAGCGTTGATATGACGACCGAACCCATCATCGAAATGCGCAATATCGAAAAGCATTTCGGCCCGGTGATCGCCCTGAATGGCGTAAGCTTCGACATCCGGCCAGGTGAATGTCACTGCTTGCTGGGCGACAACGGCGCAGGCAAATCGACCTTTATCAAGACGATGGCAGGGGTGCATAAACCCACGGGCGGTGAAATATTGTTCGGCGGTCAAGCGATGCATTTTGACAGCCCGCGCGATGCGATGGAGGCGGGGATCGCCACCGTCTATCAGGATCTGGCGATGATCCCGCTGATGAGTGTCACGCGCAATTTCTGGATGGGGCGCGAACCGGTCCGCAAGGTTGGCCCATTCAAGTTTCTGGACTTCAAGACCGCCAATGACGTGACGATGTCCGAGATGCGCAAGATGGGCATCAATCTGCGGTCACCCCAGCAGGCCGTCGGCACCCTGTCGGGCGGGGAAAGGCAAACAGTCGCCATCGCGCGCGCCGTGCATTTCGGAGCCAAGGTGCTGATCCTGGATGAACCAACCTCTGCGCTGGGCGTGCGTCAGACAGCCAATGTGCTGTCCACAATCGACCGCGTCCGCAAGACCGGGATCGGGATCGTTTTCATCACCCATAACGTGCGCCATGCCATGGCTGTGGGCGACCGGTTCACGGTGCTGAACCGCGGCAAGACGCTGGGAACGGCCGCGCGCGGCGAAATTACGCCAGAGGCGCTTCAGGATCTGATGGCAGGCGGGCAGGAAATGGCCGCGCTCGAAGGATCTTTGGGCGGGACCGTCTGATGGCGAATTTGCTGCGCAAACCCTTGGCCCGCGACGGGCTGGTCCATGCGGTCACACCTGAAAATGCGGGCTGGCGTTATGTCGGGTTTGAACTGCACCGATTGGCATCAGGGGCTGTTGCCAGTGGCCTGACACAAGACCGCGAAGCGATCCTTGTCATGGTTGAAGGGCGCGCGCAGGTGCAGGCGGCAGGACAGGACTGGGGCGTTCTGGGCGACCGGATGGATGTGTTCGAAAAAACAGCCCCCCATTGCCTGTACATCCCCCCCGCGCAAGATTGGCAGGTCACGGCAACGACAGATTGCACGCTGGCGATCTGCTGCGCGCCCGCCAAGGGCGGCTATCCAGCGCGCCGCCTTGGGCCGGATGGCATCACCCTGACGCAGCGCGGCGACGGGTCAAACACCCGTTGGATCAACAATATCGCGATGGAAGATGCGGATGTGGCGGAAAGCCTGCTGATCACCGAAGTCTTCACACCAGCGGGCAATTGGTCCAGCTATCCAAGTCATCGTCATGACGAAGATGATTACCCCCGCATCACCTATCTGGAAGAAAGCTATTATCACCGCCTGAACCCGCCGCAAGGTTTTGGCATCCAGCGTGTTTATACCGATGACGGCACGCTGGATGAAACGATGACGGTCAAGAACCATGATGTCGTTCTGGTGCCGCGCGGCCATCACCCCTGTGCGGCCCCGCATGGCTATGACATGTATTACTTGAATGTTATGGCAGGACCGTTGCGCAAGTGGCGCTTTGTGGCTGACCCGGATCATGCTTGGTTGATGTGATCCGGGTCATGGCGCGCCTTAGCCGCATTTTGAATAGCCGCAAGACGCGCAGGTCATGCAGCCTTCGATCATGCGCAGATCATAGGACCCGCAAGACGAACAGGCCTTGCCGCGCTTACCGCCCTGCAGCGTGACGACATCGGCGGTGGGGTCAGCCTTGAGACCCAGACCTTCGCCCGCCAGAAACCCGATCGCGACCATGTGCCGTTCGATCACCCCGCCGATCGCGGCAAGGATCGAAGGGACATATTTACCCTGCATCCAGGCCCCGCCACGCGGGTCGAACACGGCTTTGAGTTCCTCGACCACGAAGGTGACATCACCGCCGCGCCGGAATACCGCAGAGATCATCCGCGTCAGTGCCACGGTCCAGGCGAAATGTTCCATGTTCTTGGAATTGATGAAAATCTCGAATGGGCGGCGGTGACCTGCAACGACCAGATCATTGATCGTGATATAGATCGCATGTTCGCTGTCGGGCCATTTGAGTTTATAGGTCGCCCCTTCCAGTTCCTGCGGCCGATCCAGCGGTTCAGACATATAGATCACTTCGCCGCCGGGCGAGGTGCCATGAGACCCTTCCGGGTCGCCTCCGGCGGGAGTATTTTCGGAAATAAGAAGTTGTGGTTTTTCTTCCGAGACGGACAGCACCGAGCCGGTCACGTCATTGGGCCGATAGGTGGTGCAGCCTTTGCAGCCCTGGTCCCAAGCGGCCATATAGACCTCTTTGAAGGCATCGAAGCTGATGTCCTCGGGGCAGTTGATGGTTTTGGAGATGCTGCTGTCGATCCATTTCTGTGCGGCCGCCTGCATGCGGACGTGATCGAGCGGAGCCAGCGTTTGCGCGTTGACGAAATAGTCCGGCAAGGGCGCATCGCCTTTCAGGTCGCGCCACATCTGGACGGCGTAATCGACGACTTCTTCCTCGGTTTTGGTGCCGTCTTTTTGCAGGACCTTTCGGGTATAGGCATAGGCAAAGACCGGTTCGATCCCCGAGGAGACATTGCCGGCATAAAGGCTGATCGTGCCGGTGGGTGCGATCGAGGTCAGCAATGCGTTGCGGATGCCGTGGGTGCGGATCGCGTCGCGCACGTCGGCGTCCATCTGCTGCATGGCACCACTGGCGAGGTACTTGTCCGCGTCAAACAGCGGAAAGGCGCCTTTTTCTTTGGCGAGATCGACCGAGGCCAGGTAGGCTGCCCGCGCGATGGCATGCATCCATGCGTCGGTTTGTGCTGCCGCCTCTTCAGAGCCATAGCGCAGCCCGACCATCAGCAGGGCATCGGCAAGGCCGGTGACGCCCAGCCCGATGCGTCGTTTGTTCATCGCCTCGTGCTGTTGGGCCGGCAGCGGGAAACGCGAGGCATCGACGACATTGTCCATCATCCGCACGGCGGTGGCGACCAGATCGGTCAGGGCGTTCGCGTCCAGTTTCGCGCTGTCGCTGAACGGATCACTGACCAGACGCGCCATGTTGATCGACCCCAGAAGGCAAGCCCCATAAGGCGGCAAAGGCTGTTCGCCGCAGGGGTTGGTCGCGGCGATGGTTTCGCAATAATTCAGGTTGTTCATCTGGTTGATGCGGTCGATAAAAATCACGCCCGGTTCGGCGTAATCATAGGTCGATTGCATGATCGTATCCCACAGGTCGCGCGCCTTGAGGGTCTTGTAGACCTGACCGTCGAACAAGAGGTCCCAATCGCCACCTGCCTTGACCGCCGCCATGAACGGATCGGTGATCAGCACCGACATGTTGAACATCCGCAGGCGGGCGGCATCGGATTTAGCCGTAATGAACGCCTCGATATCGGGGTGGTCGCAGCGCATGACGGCCATCATCGCGCCACGCCGTGACCCGGCCGACATGATCGTGCGGCACATCGCATCCCAGACATCCATGAACGACAGGGGGCCAGACGCATCGGCAGCCACGCCCAGCACCGAGGCGCCCTTTGGCCTGATGGTGCTGAAATCGTAGCCGATGCCGCCGCCCTGCTGCATTGTCAAAGCCGCCTCTTTGAGCATGTCGAAAATGCCGCCCATGCTGTCCGGCACGGTACCCATGACGAAACAATTGAACAATGTCACCGACCGCGCGGTGCCGGCGCCCGCCGTGATCCGGCCTGCAGGCAGGTATTTGAAATCGGCCAGCGCGTCGTAGAATTTCGGCTCCCAGGCCTGCGGGTCAGCCTCTACTGCGGCGAGCGACTTGGCGATCCGGTGCCATGTATCTTCGACGCTGATGTCGATCGGCGTCCCGTCGGCCTGTTTGAAACGGTATTTCATGTCCCAGATTTGTTCGGCGATAGGGGCTGCGAAATGGGACATGGGTTTTGCTTTCTGACTGGCAGGCGTGGCACGGTTGCGCCATGCTACGGTCTGTGACTGGATTCGGGAATGGTCTTCTAGACCGCTGCATGTTGTGGTCGCAACCTATTTGCAGGGTATATTTTGCCGCAGGCTTGTCTTTGCGCTGGCCTGCCTTATTTCACGATTATCCCGGGGGGGAGAGATGACCAAGATTGTTCACCTGCTCAAGCTGTCGGTCGGCACGGATGATGTGGCCGATCTTGCCGCGTGGCAGGCGGACAGGCGCGCGCAGACCGAGGACGGGCTGCCGCGCCACATCACACGCATGTGGCCCAAGCGCGAAGACGAAATTCTGAACGGCGGGTCGATTTATTGGGTGATCAAGGGCGTGATCCTGTGTCGCCAGCCAATCGTGCGGCTTGATGAATATATTGGTGGCGATGGTATCCGCCGCTGCGCCATCACCTGCAAACCCGGCCTGATCCGTGTCGCGGCGACGCCCAAGCGCGCTTTTCAAGGGTGGCGCTATTTGCCTGTCACAGACGCCCCACCCGATCTTCCCGCAGGGCGCCAGCATGAAGAAGCGCTGCCGCCCGAATTGTCCAAGGCGCTGGCCGCCATCGGGGTGCGCTAATTCGCCCCGACTTGTGACTGGCTTTCGCATTCGGCCTGACGCATCCTGACCCCAGCATTTCTGGGGAGGAAAGCATGTCAATTTACCACACGTCTTTTGCCGATGTGCCGTTGCGCGCACAATCCATCACCGAACGCGTGTTTGACGGACTTGTCATGCGCCCCGACGACGTGGTGTTGATCGACGGGCCGACTGGGCGCAGCCTGACGGCGGCGGATTTCATGGACCAGGTCAAGCGGCTGGCGGGCGGGCTGAGCGCAGCAGGGTTAGGGCACGGCAAGGTCGTCGCCCTGATGGCCCCAAACATGCCCGAATATTGCATCATCTTTCACGCTGTCGCATGGGCTGGTGGTACAATCACGACGCTGAACCCGACCTATACCGCGACCGAAATCCGCCACCAGTTAGCGGATTCGCGCGCCGATGTGCTGTTCACCATCCCTGATTTTCTGGCCACAGCGCAGGCGGGCGCAGGCGATCTGGACGTGATCGCGATTGGCACCGATGCTTACGCCGCGCTGCTGGGTGATCCTCTGCCCGCGCAGGTGCCGGTCGATATCGTGGCGCATACGGTCGTGCTGCCCTATTCATCCGGTACCACCGGCCTGCCCAAAGGCGTGATGCTGTCGCATCGCAACCTTGTTGTGAACGTGGACCAGATCATCGCCGCTGCCGATTTCCGCGCGGGCGAGGTTGCGGCAGGGTTTTTGCCATTCTTTCACATTTACGGCATGACGGTACTGATGAACGTCCATCTGGCAGGCGGCGGCGCTGTGGTGACGATGCCGCGTTTCGATCTGCCGCTGTTCTTGCAGATCAGTCAGGACCACAAGGCGCGGCGCATGTGGATTGTCCCGCCGGTGGCGCTGGCGCTGGCCAAGCATCCGTTGGTGGACCAATATGATCTGTCCAGCATAGAACAGGTGTTTTCGGGTGCCGCACCTATGGGGGCTGAATTGTCCAATGCCGTGGGCAAGCGGCTGGATTGCATCAGCCTGCAAGGCTACGGGATGACCGAGCTGAGCCCGGTGTCCCATGTTACGCCTGCCACAGCGGCGGTTGCGGGGGCCTCTGGTCTGGCGTTGCCGAACACATCCTGCCGGATCGTCGATATCGAGACGGGCGCCGATCTGCCTGCTGGCGAAGATGGCGAATTGTGGATCAAAGGGCCGCAGGTGATGCAGGGCTATCTCAACAACCCCACGGCCACCGCCGCGACAATCACTGATGATGGCTGGCTGCGCACAGGCGACATCGCGCGGATCGACGATCAGGGTTATATGTTCATCGTGGACCGGCTGAAGGAATTGATCAAATACAAGGGCTTTCAGGTCGCTCCAGCCGAGCTGGAGGCAGCATTGGTCGCGCTTGAAGGTATTACCGATGCCGCCGTGATCGGCCTGCCGGATGCCGAAGCCGGCGAGTTGCCAATCGCCTTTGTTGTTGCGGGTAATGGCGCACCGGATGCCGATGCAATCATGGCGCATCTGGGCCGGACGCTGGCGCATTACAAACAATTGCACCAGATCCATATTGTGCCGGAAATCCCCAAATCGGCCTCGGGCAAGATCCTGCGGCGCATGTTGCGTGACCGGATCGCGGCGCAAGCAGAATGACGCCAGCCGGCGTCGGGACAAAAACGCCACGCGGCGTCGTATTGTGACAAGCCTGGGCGCGCGATGCGCCTAGGGTGGCGGCAATTGAAGAAAGCCGTCCGATGCACGAACGCCGAATACCCGAATGGTTGCGCCATGCTCCGGCGCCCGGTGTACGTGGGTTCGCCACCCTTGCAGGGACCGAGGCCGTCGCGCGCGGCATCCTGATTTCCGTGTTTCCGCTGGCGATGTACAACGCATTGCAGGACGCACAGCTGATATCAGAGGCGTATTTTCTGGTGGGCATCCTGTCGCTGGCGGTCGGGCTGATGGTACCTTTTACGACCCGTTATCTGCCGCGCCGCTGGGTCTATGTGATCGGGGCAAGCTTTTTCGTGACGGGGTCGCTTTTCGCGGCGACAGGCGACCCACTGGCCGTTGTGTTCGGGCTTGGGCTGAACACGATGTCCACCGTTATCACCTTCGTCTGCTTCAACGCCTATGTGATGGACTATATCTCCAAGGTGCAGCTGGGGCGGCTTGAAACCTCGCGGCTGTTTTACAGTGCAGCGGGCTGGACCATCGGGCCTGCGCTGGGGGTCTTTCTTTACAGCTGGTGGTCCCCCGCGCCGTTTTTCATCGCGGCATGCGCTGCTTTTTCCATGCTGAGCCTGTTCTCGTGGATGCGCCTTGGCAATGGCAAGCTGATCACCAAGGCGACACGACCGCCTGCGAACCCGCTGGCCTATCTGCCACGTTTTGCAGGGCAGCCACGGCTGATCGCGGGCTGGATTTTCGCAGTGGTCCGATCGGCGGGCTGGTGGGTCTATATCGTCTATCTGCCGATTTATGCGATTGAAAACGGGCTGGGCGACAGGATCGCCGGGATCGTGTTGTCGATGTCGAATGCGGCGCTGTTCATTACGCCGCTGATGCTGCGCTGGATGCAGAAACATTCGATCCGCTATGCGGTGCGCACCGGCTTTGTCACGGCGGGCTGTCTGTTCAGCATCGCGGGGCTGGCCGCGGGCTGGCCTTGGATCACCGTGCTGGCGCTGGTCGGCGGGTCGTTCTTCCTGATCCTGCTGGACGTGTCGGGCGGCTTGCCGTTCCTCTTGGCCGTCAAACCATCCGAGCGGACCGAAATGGCTGCCGTCTATGCCAGTTTCCGCGATGTGTCGGGTATCCTGACCCCCGGCACGGCCTGGCTGGTCTTGTTGTTCGCGCCAGTGTCGGGTGTTTTCGTGGCATCGGGGGCGAGCTTGCTGGCCGCATGGGCGCTGTCGTCCAAGCTGCATCCGCGCCTTGGGCGGGCGCGGATCACAATCGCGCCAGCGGAATGATCACAGCTCCAGCGCCTGTTCCAGTGACGTGAGGATCTTGCGCTGCTGGGCCGTCCAATTGGCGCGGCTGCCACGAAACAACGTCGCCTGACTGGCATGGATCAGCCCGTCGGACAGGATTTTCAGCCCATTGGCGCGCAGCGTCTCACCGGTCGAGGTGATATCGGCAATTGCCTCGGCAGTTTCATTCTTGACCGTGCCTTCGGTGGCCCCTTGGCTGTCGATCAGCTGGTAATCGGCCACACCATTGTCGCGCAGGAATTCGCGCACCAGCCGGTGGTATTTCGTGGCGATCCGCAGGCGGAACCCGTGCTGCGCGCGAAACGCGGCTGCGGCTGCATCCAGATCATCAAGTGTATCGACATCAACCCAAGCCTGCGGCACTGCGATCACCAGATCAGCCCCGCCAAAGCCCATCAGTGCCATTTCCCGCACACGGCCCTGCCAATTCACCAGCTTTTCGCGCACCAGATCGGACCCGGTCACCCCCAGATGGATATTGCCCAGCGCCAGTTCGCGCGGGATTTCACCCGCTGACAACAAGACCAGTTCCAACCCCTCGATCCCATCCACGGCACCGGCATATTCACGCTCTGACCCAGATTTGCGCAAGGTGACGCCACGCGCGCCAAACCAGTCAAAGGTCTTTTCCATCAACCGCCCTTTGGACGGCACGCCAAGCTTCAGCATCTGCCCACCTCCAGCGCCAGATCGGGGCGGATCACGCCGCCCACCGCAGGCACCGCGCGCCCCTGCCCCAACCGCGCGGTCAGCGCGTCATAACGGCCACCTGTGGCAATCGGCGGCAGTTCGGGGCGCTCGCTCGCGTAAAAGCCAAAGACGAAACCATCGTAATATTCAAGCGAAGTACGTCCATAACTGCCTTCGAAATCGAGCGTGTCAACGTCGATCCCGCGGGCGGCCATCGCATGCAGCCGCGCTTCCATCCGGCGCACGGCACTGCCGATGCTGGGCATGTCCACGGCGATATCGCGCAGCACGCTCAGCGCATCGGTGCTGGTGGCGCGCAGGCCAAGAATCGCATCGATCAGCGCGGTTTCATCGGACGACAAGGGCGCTGCTGCGGCATCCGCACGCAAGGCTGCGATACGGGCCGCAACCTCTGCCTGACTGCGCAAGCCGATCTCGGGACCGGCAGCGGCGAAAGGATCATCCGCCGCCAGCAAGGCCGCACGCAGGGGCGGCACATCACCCGCGCCATAGCGGCGCAGCAGCGCGCGAAATCGGACCGGCCGCCAGATATGGCGCAGCAAAGCTGCCTTGCGGTCCTCGGTCGTGCGCAACCCGCGCACCGCAGCCATCAGCACGCCGATATCGCCTGTTGCCGCCCGCAAAGGCAGGCCTGCCAGCCCTGCGGCGATCACGGCAAAGACTTCGGCATCGGCGGCGGCGGGGTTCTGGCCGTCAAACACCTCGTATCCGACCTGCACATATTCATTGGCACGCGTCTCGTCGGTTTCTTGTTTGCGGAACACCTTGCCCGAATAGGTATAGCGCGCGGGATCGGCATAGGTTTCCATATGCATCTGCACGACCGGCACAGTGAAATCGGGGCGCAGCACCATTTCGCCGCGCAAGGGATCGGCGGTCAGATAGGCGCGCGCACGGATATCATCGCCATAAAGATCAAGCAACAGATCGGCAGGTTGCAGCACATCCGCCTTGACCACGACAGCCCCTTGGGCTGCGAAATGGTCACGCAGGCGGCGCGCCTCGGTCAGGGTCGCGGGCGAGGTCGGCATCAGCCCTGCCCGTCCAGAATGGCGCGCACGCGGGCGACCATCTGCTCACGTGACACTTCGTATTGGCTGGGGCGGTCTTTCCATTCTTCCAACGTGGCGTTCTTGGCAATCTGCGCCCCAAGGATCAAATCCTTGATCTGCACGACACCTTTGGCGAATTCGTCGCCCCCCGCGATGATCGCAACGGGTGATGCGCGCTTATCGGCATATTTCAGCTGGTTGCCGAAATTCTTGGGATTGCCAAGATAGACCTCGGATCTGATCCCCGCCTTGCGCAATTCGGCCACCATGCTTTGGTAATCGGCCATATGCGCGCGGTCCATGACAGTGACGATGACGGGACCGGCAGATGCAGACGTGATGCGCCCCGTGGCGCGCAAAGCAGCCAGCAGCCGGTCCACCCCGATCGAGACACCCGTCGCAGGCACCTCTTGTCCGGTAAAGCGCTTGACCAGATCGTCATAGCGCCCCCCCCCCGCGACCGAGCCGAAATTGCGCGGACGGCCCTTTTCATCGGTGACCTCAAAGGTCAGTTCGGCCTCAAAGACAGGGCCGGTGTAATAGCCAAGGCCGCGCACGACGGAGGGGTCGATGACGATGCGGTCGGGGCCATAACCTTGGGCAGACAGCAATCCTGCGATCTCGTCAAGCTCTGCGACACCGGCCACCCCGATGGGCGAGCCTGCCACCAGTTCGGCCAGCCGCGCGACGGTGGCGGCACCGGTGTCGCGCTTGGCCTCCATGAACCCGATGACGACATCCGCCTGCGCTTGCGACAACCCCGCGCCCTTGGTGAAATCGCCACTCTCATCCTTGCGACCCTCGCCCAGCAGCGCGCGCACGCCCGCTACACCCAGCCGGTCAAGCTTGTCGATAGCACGCAGCACGATGCCGCGTTCGGCTTCTTTGTCATCCCCCGACAGGCCGGCCACCTCTAGCACACCGTTCAGAACCTTGCGATTGTTGACACGAATGACGTAATCACCGCGCGCGATGCCCACTTCTTCCAGACAATCCGCCAGCATCGCACAAATCTCGGCATCGGCGGCGACACTGGCCGCCCCCACCGTATCGGCATCGCATTGGTAAAACTGCCGGAACCGGCCGGGTCCGGGTTTTTCATTGCGCCAGACCGGCCCCATGGCATAGCGGCGATAAGGGCTTGGCAGATCGTTGCGATATTGCGCCGCCACCCGCGCCAAAGGGGCGGTCAGATCATAACGCAGCGCCAGCCAATCGGCATCCTCCTGCCATGCGAAAACACCCTCATTGGGACGATCCACATCAGGCAGGAACTTGCCCAAAGCCTCGACCGTCTCGACAGCGGATGTCTCCAAAGCATCAAATCCATAGCGATCGTAGACAGCCGCAATCTTGGCCAGCATCGCGGCCCGTTCGGTCACATCCGCGCCGAAATAATCCTGAAACCCCTTGGGCGTCACTGCCTTGGGGCGCGGTTGCTTTTTGTCACTGGCCATCGCGATGTCCTTTTGCTTTGGCGCGGTTTACCCCGCAAGCATGACAGGGGCAATGCAATGCAAGGCTGCACCAAAGGCCCTTTCACTTCTTTTTTCCAAAAATACTCAAAGCAGAACCGCGCCACAGGCTTTGCGCGCGCGCAAGGGCGGTGTATCAGACACCATGAACACCATTGACCCGCTCGAAGAAAAAATCGCCCATCTCACGCGCAGCGTCGATGATCTGTCTGATATTGTCGCGCGTCAGGACAAAGAACTGGCCTTGCTGACGCGGCGCGTCGCGCTGTTGGTCGAACGGGAAATGTCGCGCGATCAAGACGCCGGCAACAACGTCACCTTGACAGACCAGCGCCCGCCGCATTGGTAGGGAGGATCACGATCCGGCCTACGCGTCCTCGACCTCGATCACCCCGCCAAGGCTGCGCAAGGCACCCTTGATCTGTGGATTGACCGGAAACGGCTCGCCAAGATCAAGCTCGACCTCGCCGGGCAGATCCGCATTGGTCAGGCAGATATAGACCGGCCCACGCGCGGCGCGCACCCCGTCGCGGGCGGCACTGGCCAGAATGCTGGCAATCGTGTCAATCGCGCTGGGGCTATCGATGAACACGCGCAATCCCGCTGAACCTGCATCGGCCACCACACTGTCGATGGGCGACACCGACCGGCCCAAAAGCTTGAGCTGGTCCCCCTCCATCGTCGCCTCGCATTGCAGCACGATCTGCGATCCTGTCTCCAGATAGGTGCGCGCGACCTCAAGCGTGTCGGAAAACATCGTGACCTCGTATTGGCCCGTTGGATCAGACAATTGCACAAAGGCGAAACGGTTGCCACGCGCCGATTTGCGTTCTTGCCGGCCTGACACGGTGCCTGCCATCTTGACCAGCGCCGCACCCTTTTCGGCACGCGCGATCACCTCGTCCAGCGTCAATACCTGCTTGCGTTTCAGCGCGCCCATGTAATCGTCAAGCGGATGGCCCGACAGATAGAACCCGATGGCCTTGAATTCCTCGGCCAGCCGTTCGGCAGGCAGCCAGTCATCGCCAAAGGCAAGGCGCGGTTCGGGCAAATCCTCGCCCGCATCACCGAACAGCGATACCTGGTTGGATGATTTTTGATCATGGATCGCCGCCGAATAGGCGGTCAGCGCATCCAGCGACGCCATCACCCGCCGCCGGTTGCGGTCAAGCACATCAAACGCCCCTGCGCGGGCGAGCATCTCCAGCGACCGTTTGCCGATGCGCTTGAGATCACAGCGCCGCGCGAAATCGAACAGGTTCACGAATGGTTTCGGTGTCGCCCCGGACGCAGATCCGGGGCCTCCGGCGGAGTGAGGCCCCGGGTCAAGCCCGGGGTGACCCTCACGGCCCGCAACGATCAGCTTCATCGCCTCGACACCGACGTTTTTCAAAGCACCCAGCGCATAGACCAGCTTGCCGTCCTGCACCTCGAAAGTAGCACCCGACCGGTTCACGCAGGGCGGGATGTAATCAATCCCCAGCCCTTTTTTGACTTCTTGGAAATAGACGCCAAGCTTGTCGGTCAGGTGGATATCGCAGTTCATGACACCGGCCATGAATTCGACCGGATGGTTCGCCTTGAGCCATGCAGTCTGGTAACTGACCACGGCATAAGCTGCGGCATGCGATTTGTTGAACCCGTAATTGGCGAATTTCTCCAGAAGGTCGAACACCTCGCGCGCCTTTTTCGGCTCCACCCCGTTGGCCTTGGCGCCGGCCTCGAATTTGGGGCGTTCCTTGGCCATTTCCTCGGCGATTTTCTTACCCATCGCGCGGCGCAACAAATCCGCCCCGCCAAGGCTGTAACCCGCCATGACCTGCGCGATCTCCATCACCTGTTCCTGATAAACGATGATGCCTTGGGTTTCCGCCAGAATATGGTCGATCGACGGATGGATCGATTCCAGCTCTTTGATCCCGTTCTTCACCTCGCAATAGGTGGGGATATTCTCCATCGGGCCGGGCCGGTAAAGCGCCACCAGCGCCACGATATCCTCGATACAGGTGGGTTTCATGCGCTTGAGCGCATCCATCATGCCAGAGCTTTCCACCTGAAACACGGCGATGGTCTTGGCAGATGCATAAAGCGCATAGGATTTCGCATCATCCAGCGGGATCGCCCCGATATCATATTCAAACCCTACGGGCGGCTGATACAGCACATCGCCATCCGCGGTGACATTCAGGCTGCGCCCCGCCTTGCGGATCAGTTCCACTGCATTGTGGATCACGGTCAGGGTTTTCAGCCCCAGAAAGTCGAATTTTACCAGCCCCGCCTGTTCCACCCATTTCATATTGAACTGGGTTGCGGGCATGTCAGAGCGCGGGTCTTGATAAAGCGGCACCAATTCATCCAGCGGCCGGTCCCCGATTACCACACCCGCGGCATGGGTCGATGCATTGCGCAACAGCCCCTCGACCTGCTGGGCATAGGTCAGCAGGCGTTGCACGACCTCTTCGTTCTTGGCCTCTTCGCGCAGGCGCGGCTCGTCAGCCAGCGCCTTTTCGATGCTGACGGGTTTGACGCCTTCGACGGGGATCATCTTGGATAGGCGGTCCACCTGACCATAAGGCATCTGCAACACGCGCCCCACATCGCGGACGGCGGCTTTGGACAACAGCGCACCAAAGGTGATGATCTGCCCCACACGGTCGCGGCCGTATTTGTCCTGCACATAGCGGATGACTTCTTCGCGGCGGTCCATGCAAAAGTCGATGTCGAAATCAGGCATCGACACACGTTCGGGGTTCAGAAAGCGTTCAAACAGCAGGCTATAGCGCAAAGGGTCCAGATCGGTGATCAGCAGCGCATAGGCGACGAGCGAGCCAGCCCCCGACCCCCGCCCCGGGCCTACGGGAATCCCGTTGTCCTTGGCCCATTTGATGAAATCGGCGACGATCAGGAAATAGCCGGGAAAACCCATGCCCTCGATGATGCCAAGCTCGAAATCGAGCCGTTTTTCGTAGTCCTCGATACTTGCCGCATGCGGGATCACGGCCAGCCGCGCGCGCAGCCCTTCTTGCGCTTGCCTACGCAATTCGGCGACTTCGTCATCGGCGAATTTGGGCAGGATCGGCGCCCGTTTATAGGCTTTGAAGGCGCAGCGCTGTGCGATCTCGATCGTGTTTTCCAAGGCTTCGGGCAGATCGGCAAACAGCGTCGCCATTTCGCGTGGGGATTTGAAATAATGCTGCGGCGTCAGGCGGCGGCGCGGTTCTTGTTGATCGACATAAGCGCCATCCGCGATGCAGATCAGCGCGTCATGGGCTTCGTAAAAGGCCGATTTTGGGAAATAGACGTCGTTGGTTGCGACCAGCGGCAGACCCTTGGCATAGGCCATTTCGATATGGCCACGCTCGGACAGCCGTTCCGCCTCGGGCAGGCCACCATCGACAGGGTGGCGCTGCAATTCGACATACAACCGCTGCGGATAGATCGCGGCCAACTGATCCAGCAACAGATCGGCCTTGGCCTGTTGGCCGTGGCGCAACAACCGCCCGATGGGGCCGTCCGGGCCACCCGTCAGGCAGATCAGCCCCGTACCATATTGCGCCAGCTCATCCACGGTGACCTGCGGCAATTCACCGGCAGCATCCAGATAGGCGCAGGAATTCAGCTTCATCAGGTTCAGATAACCCGCCTCGTTCTGCGCCAGCAGCACGATTGGGGCGGGTGGTTCGGGCCGTTTGCCGGGGTCAGGGGTGGCATAGGCCAGATCAAGCTGGCAACCGATGATCGGCTGCACGCCTGCCTTGACAGCGTATTCGGAAAATTCCAGCGCGCAGAACATGTTGTTGGTATCGGTCACGGCGACCGCAGGCATCCCCATGCCCGCCGCCAATGGGGCCAGCGATTTGACCGGCACCGCCCCTTCCAGCAAGGAATATTCGGTATGGGTGCGCAGGTGGATGAATCGGGGGCTGTCTGTCATTTGGCGAAACTAGCGGATGGGCGCGCAGGTACAAGGCCGCGTGCGGCCGCTGCCTTGACTTGGACCGCTTTAGACTGCCACTAGACCCGATGACGGCGAAACTTGATAAATTCTTTGGGGCGATGTCCGACCCAACACGGCGCGCGGTGCTGGAACGGCTGGCCTCTGGCCCCGCCAGCGTGGGTGAATTGCACAGGCCGCACCAGATGGCCCTGCCGACCTTCATGCGGCATCTGAAAGTCTTGGAAGACAGCGGCGTGCTGCGGTCGGTCAAGAAAGGCCGCGTGCGAACCTGCCAGCTGGAAACAGCCCCCTTGATCGAGGTGCAAGGCTGGCTGGCATGGCAACGCACGATCTGGGAAAACCGCGACGCGGGCCAACCCTGAGAGCCGCCCATTTTTTTAGCGAAAGCAGCGTTGCAGGGCAATTGGCGGCGAAAACTCTTGCAAACGGGCGGTCAGGCCGGTTTGATACGCTGTAGTGACGGGCAGATGTCTACGCCGCATCGACATTTGCATCCTTTTGATCTGGTAACGCGGCAGGTCTACACCAATGGAAATCACGTTTCTTCTGAACGGGGAAACCATGCGCATCACCGCGCAACCCACAACGACGTTGCTGGATTGGCTGCGCAATGACCAAGGCCTCTGCGGCACCAAGGAAGGCTGCAACGAGGGCGATTGCGGCGCCTGCACAGTGATGGTGACAGATGACAGCGGCGCGAAATCGCTGAACGCCTGCATCCTGCTTTTGCCCCAGCTGCATGGCAAGGCCGTGCGCACCGTCGAAGGCATTGCCGCACCGGATGGTGCGCTGCACCCGGTCCAGCAGGCGATGATCGACCACCACGGGTCGCAATGCGGGTTTTGCACCCCCGGTTTCATCGCCGCGATGGCGACAGCCCATCTGGCCGGCCGGACCGACCATGATGATGTGCTGGCAGGCAATTTGTGCCGCTGTACGGGCTATGCCCCGATCATCCGCGCGGCCAAGGCGGCAGAAGCCCTGCCCAGCCCTGATTGGGTCAAAGATATCCCGCCTGCGGTCGCACCCGCTCTCTATGCGCCCGAGACTTTGGATGAGCTGGCCGCATATTATGCTGCCCACCCCGATGCGACGATTGTCGCGGGGGCGACCGATGTCGGCCTTTGGGTCACAAAACAATTGCGCGACCTGCAAACCCCCGTATTCCTGCACCGTTGTGTGGACTTGCAGCACATCACCGTGGCGGATGACGCCATTCACATTGGCGCAGGTGTGACCATGGCCGCGGTATTGGGTAAGATGGGTGAATATCACCCATCCTACGCGGAATTGATCCGGCGGTATGGGTCTGATCAGGTGCGCAATGCGGCGACTATCGGCGGCAATATTGCCAATGGATCGCCCATCGGGGACAATCCACCCGCGCTGATCGCGCTTGGCGCGACCTTGCATCTGCGGCACGGGGATGACACGCGGCAAATGCCGGTCGAGGATTTCTTTCTCGACTACGGCAAGCAGGACCGCAAGCCTGGCGAATTGGTGACGGGCGTCACCCTGCCGCGCGTGGCCCCTGATCTGCGCTGCTACAAGATATCCAAACGCTTTGATCAGGATATTTCCGCCGTCTGTGGCTGTTTCAACATCAGCGTCGCGGATGGCGTGGTCACAATCGCGCGGATTGCCTTTGGCGGGATGGCCGGCGTGCCGAAAAGGGCCGCAGCGGTCGAGGCGGCCTTGATCGGTCAACCTTGGACGCAAGAAAGCGTCGCTGCCGCCGCTCGCGCCTTTAGGGATGATTTCACGCCGCTGTCAGATATGCGCGCCAGCGCGGATTACCGGCTGCAGGTCGCGCAGAACCTGTTGCTGCGCTATTTCGCGCAAAGCACGGGGCAAGCCGCCAATGTGCTGGAGGTATCGGCATGAGCGTCGCAACATCCTTGCCACATGATGCCGCCCATCTGCATGTCACCGGACAAGCGCGCTATATCGACGATATCCCCACGCCTGCAGGCACGCTGCATCTGGCTTTTGGCCTGTCGGATGTGGCCAAGGGTGCCATCAACGCGATGGACCTTGACGCTGTGCGCGCCGCCCCCGGTGTGGTGGCGGTGCTGACGGCAGATGACCTTCCATTTGCCAATGATGTTTCGCCTTCGGTGCATGATGAACCGCTGCTCGCCACGGGCGAGGTGCATTATCTGGGCCAGCCCCTGTTTGTGGTCATAGCCGACAGCCACCTTGCCGCGCGCAAGGCGGCACGGCTGGGCAAGGTCAGTATCACGCCAGAGACGCCGATCCTGACGATTGATCAGGCTTTGGCCGCGAACAGCCGGTTCGAGGATGGCCCGCGCATCTGGACCAAAGGCGACGTCGATGCAGCCTTGGCCGCAGCACCCCGCCGCATCACCGGCCAGATCGACATGGGCGGGCAGGAGCATTTCTATCTTGAAGGCCAAGCCGCCCTTGCCCTGCCGCAGGAAGGCGGGGATATGGTGGTGCAAAGTTCCACCCAGCATCCCACGGAAATCCAGCACAAGGTGGCGGATGCCTTGGGTCTGCCGATGCATGCCGTGCGCTGCGAGGTCCGCCGCATGGGCGGCGGGTTCGGCGGCAAGGAAAGTCAGGGCAATGCTTTGGCGGTGGCCTGTGCCGTGGCGGCACGGCTGACACGGCGGCCTTGCAAGATGCGCTATGACCGCGACGACGACATGATGATCACGGGCAAGAGGCATGATTTCCGTATTACCTATGACGTCGGTGTGGATTCGGATGGCCGGTTGCGGGGTGTCGATTTTGTGCAGATGACGCGGTGCGGCTGGGCGATGGACCTGTCGCTGCCAGTTGCGGACCGCGCGATGCTGCATGCGGATAATGCCTATCATCTGCCCGCCGCGCGGATCACCTCGCACAGGCTCAAGACCAACACGCAATCGGCCACCGCCTTTCGCGGTTTCGGAGGGCCGCAGGGGGTCTTGGGCATCGAGCGGGTGATGGACCATGTCGCAGCGGAACTGGGGCTTGATCCGGTGGTCGTGCGGCAGCGCAATTTCTATGCGCCGATGGCGGAAGACGAAGCTGCGCCTGGGGCGCATAGGGGGCTGTCTGCCCCCCACGGTGCTGCGCACCTGCCCCCCGAGGATATTTCCGCTCGAACGATGGAAGCGCAGACCACGCCTTATCACATGCCGGTCACGGATTTCATTCTGCACGGGTTGGCGCAGCGGTTGCTGGAGACGTCCGCGTATCACGCGCGGCGCGCGGCGATTGCACGCTGGAACGAAGGCCAGCCGGTGTTGAGGCGCGGGATCGCGTTTAGTCCGGTGAAGTTCGGGATTTCCTTCACGCTGAGTCACCTCAATCAGGCGGGGGCGCTGGTGCATGTGTATCAGGATGGCTCGGTCCATATGAACCACGGCGGCACCGAGATGGGGCAAGGCCTGTTCCAGAAGGTGGCGCAGGTGGCGGCCAGCCGGTTCGGGATCGACGTGGCGGCGGTCAAGATTACCGCCACCGACACTGGCAAGGTGCCGAATACATCGGCGACGGCGGCATCGTCGGGGTCGGATCTGAACGGGATGGCGGTGGCCAATGCCTGCGATACGATCCGCGACCGGATTGCGGCCTGTTTGGCGCAGTTGCACCAGTGCCATGTGGCGGACGTGCATTTTGCGGATGGCCATGTGCATGCCGGCGGTGATGTGATGACTTTTGCCAAGGCCGCACAGGCCGCCTATTTCCAGCGTGTCAGCCTGTCGGCCACTGGGTTTTACAAGACGCCGGGTCTGAGTTGGGACCGCATTAGGGGCGAAGGCAAGCCGTTTTTCTATTTCGCCCAAGGTGCCGCTGTGACCGAGGTGGTGATTGATACGCTGACCGGCGAGAACCGGATTTTGCGTACGGACCTGTTGCATGATGCTGGCGCTTCGCTGAACCCGGCGCTGGATATTGGGCAGGTTGAGGGTGCCTTTGTCCAAGGCGCGGGTTGGCTGACGACCGAAGAACTGGTCTGGGACGCCAAGGGCCGGCTGCGCACCCATGCGCCCGCGACCTATAAAATCCCCGCCTGTTCGGACCGGCCAGAGATTTTCAACGTGGCGCTTTGGGACCAGCCCAATCCGGCGCAGACGATCTATCGGTCCAAGGCGGTGGGCGAGCCGCCGTTCATGCTGGGGATTTCCGCATTCCTGGCGCTGTCAGCGGCGGTGCAGGCCTGCGGGCCATCCTATCCCGATTTGCAGGCCCCTGCCACGGCAGAAGAAGTGCTGCGCGCTGTTCATCGGGCGCGCGGATGACGGGTATCCGCATCACGGTTGCGCAGACCGCAGGATCGGCCCCGCGCGAGACGGGGGCGCAAATGATGGTCTGGGCCGACCGCATCGAAGGAACGATCGGGGGTGGCGCGCTGGAATGGGACGCCATGGCCGAGGCGCGCCGGATGCTGGTCGACGGCCGGACCCAACACCGCGCGACGATCCCGCTGGGGCCTGCCTTGGGCCAATGCTGCGGCGGGTCGGTGACGCTTGTCTGGGGTGTGGCAGAGGCGCTCGAAGATCCGCCGCGCCGCGCTTTGTGGATTTACGGCGCAGGCCATGTGGGCCGCGCAATCGTGCATGTAATGCAGCCTTTGCCGGATTTCGCGATCACCTGGGTCGATGTGGCCGCTGACAGGTTTCCGCAAACGGACGTGACCACCTTGGTCGCCGTCGATCCCGCGCAAGCGGTGCGCCATGCACCCGATCAGACTGATCACCTGATCCTGACCTATAGCCATGCGCTTGATCTGGCCCTGTGCCACGCGATCCTGTCGCGTCCGTTCGCGAGTGTGGGGTTAATCGGGTCAGCGACCAAATGGGCGCGGTTTCGCAAGCGGTTGGGCGATCTGGGGCATAGTTCTGCACAAATCGACCGCATCGCCTGCCCGATCGGTGATCCGGCGCTGGGCAAACATCCGGCAGCCCTTGCGCTTGGCGTCGCAACCGCCATGATCAGGACTGAGACGCGCCAGAGCAGGGAGCGCCAAGCATGACCACACCTTTGCTGCGCCTGCGCGGCCTGACCAAAGCCTATCCGGGCGTCGTGGCCAATCAGGACGTGTCTTTTGACATCCAGCCCGGCGAGATTCATGCGCTGTTGGGCGAAAACGGCGCGGGCAAATCGACCTTGGTCAAGACAATCTATGGTCTGGTCAAACCCGATGCCGGGCAGATGGAATTGCAAGGTGCAGTTTTCGCGCCCGCAGAACCGCGTGCGGCGCGCATGGCGGGTGTGGCGATGGTGTTCCAGCATTTTTCTCTGTTCGATGCGATGAACGTGGCCGAAAATATCGCGCTAGGCATGGAAAATCCGCCGCCCCAGCGCGAGATCGCGGCGCGCGTGCGGCTTGTGTCGGACCAATACGGCCTGCCTTTGGACCCGTTGCGGATCGTGGGCGAGCTGTCGGCGGGCGAACGTCAGCGGGTCGAGATCGTACGCTGCCTGTTGCAGGACCCCAAGCTGTTGATCATGGACGAACCGACTTCGGTGCTGACACCGCAAGAGGTGGCGATCTTGTTCGAGACCCTGCGCCGGTTGCGCGCGGCGGGCGCGGCAATCCTGTATATCTCGCACAAGCTGGAGGAAATCCGCGCTCTTTGCGATGCGGCAACAGTGTTGCGGCTGGGCCGTGTGGTGGGCAGTTGCGATCCACGCGCCACATCCGCACGCGAGATGGCCGAATTGATGGTGGGCAGCAGCCTGCATGTCCCGCACAAGGCCGCGCGCCCCGAAGGCGAGGTGATCCTGACCTTGCAGGGGCTGAGCGCGAAGGCGCCGCACCGCTTTGGCACCGCGCTGCGCGATATCGATCTGACGGTCAGGCGCGGCGAAATTCTGGGCATCGGCGGTGTGGCAGGCAACGGGCAGGACGAACTGGTTGCGGCCTTGTCGGGTGAAATCCGCACGCGGCGCGACATGGTCCTGTTTGATGGCAAAAGCATCGGGCATCTGGCCCCGAACGCGCGCCGCCGTCTGGGGCTTTTGGCGGCGCCCGAGGAACGGATGGGCCATGCTGCGGCCCCCGATATGAGCCTGACGGAAAATGCGCTGCTGACGGCGGCTGTCAGGCAGGACCTGACCGCGCGCGGGTTTGTGCGATGGGGCAAGGCGCGCGAATTCGCGGCCAATGTCATCGCGGCTTTTGATGTGCGCACGCCGGGGGCGGGCAATACCGCGCGGTCGCTGTCGGGCGGCAACCTGCAAAAATTCGTGATCGGCCGTGAGATCATGCAAGACCCAGCCCTGCTGGTCGTCAACCAGCCGACCTGGGGTGTTGATGCATCCGCCGCGGCGGCGATCCGGCAGGCGTTGCTGGATCTTGCGGCCAAAGGGGCGGCGGTGATCTGCATCAGTCAGGACCTTGACGAGTTGATGGAGATTTCAGACAGGTTTGCCGCGTTGAACGCAGGGCGGCTATCCGCACCCCGCCCCGCACAGGGGCTGAGCGTGGAACAGATCGGGCTGATGCTGGGCGGTGCGCATGACATGGAGGTGGCACATGTTGATGCCTGACTTTGATGCCTCCAGCGGGGATATTTATGCTCTGATGATGAAGGGGCTGGCATGATCCGGTTAGAAAAGCGCACGGCGCCGTCGCGGTTCTGGACTTATGCCGCCCCCTTGCTTGCGGTGGTGTTGACCATGGTCTGCGGTGCTTTGTTGTTTGCCGCACTGGGCAAAGACCCGTTCGAGACAATCCGCACGATTTTCTGGGACCCGCTGTTTTCGGAGTTTTCGTGGTATTACCGCCCGCAGCTGTTAATCAAGGCGGCCCCATTGGTGCTGATCGCGATCGGGCTGTCGTTCGGATTTCGCGCGGGTGTGTGGAACATCGGGGCAGAAGGCCAGTATATTCTGGGCGCGATCTGCGGCGCGGCGGTGGGGCTGGCGTTCTATCCAACCGAAAGCCCGTTCATCTTTCCGCTGATGGTGATGGCGGGTGCTTTGGGCGGGTGGGCCTGGGCGATGATCCCGGGGTTTTTGCGGGTCAGGTTTGGCACCAATGAAATCCTTGTGTCGCTGATGCTGGTTTATGTCGCGCAGAGCCTGTTGGCCTCGATGGCGCTGGGGGCGTTGCGCAACCCTGATGCCAGCGGGTTTCCGGGCAGCCGGAACCTTGCGCGCTATCCCTCCGCGACAAGCTGGATCAATGAAAGTGCCGGGCTGCATTGGGGCGTTGTCTTTGCGCTGATCGCGGTGATTTTCGCCTATATCACTTTGTCGCGGCATATTTTCGGGTTCCATGTGCGCCTGTCGGGGCAAAGCCCGCGGGCCGCACGGTTTGCCGGGGTGAACCCCGGCCTACTGGTGTTGATCTGCATGGCGATCTCGGGCGCGCTGGCCGGGCTGGCAGGGTTGTTCGAGGTGGCGGGACCATCGGGGTTGATCAGCATTGATTTCAACGCAGGTTATGGCTTTACCGCGATCATCGTCGCTTTTCTGGGACGCTTGCATCCCGTTGGCATCCTGCTGGCGGCGGGGCTGATGGCGCTGACCTATATCGGTGGCGAGATCGCGCAATCGAACCTTCGCCTGCCAGCCGCGGCCATTCAGGTGTTGCAGGGGATGTTGTTGTTCTTTCTTTTGGCAGTTGATGTGCTGACGCATTACCGCATCCGGCTCACAGCGCGGGGGGTGGCATAATGGATTTATCCGCAATCAACCCGATCCTGTTGCTGGCCTCGCTGATGGTGGCGGCGAACCCGATCCTGCTGGCGGCGATCGGCGAATTGGTGGTCGAACGCGCCGGCGTGCTGAACCTTGGTGTCGAGGGGATGATGATCACCGGCGCTGTCTGCGGGTTCATCGTGACGATCAATGCGGGATCGCCGCTGCTGGGCTTTGCAGGGGCCGCGCTCGGAGGCGCGTTGCTGGCGCTCGTGTTCGGCGTATTGACGCAGGTTCTGCTGTCCAACCAGGTAGCCACGGGGCTCGCGTTGACGCTGTTTGGCTTGGGCTTCGCTGCATTGCTCGGGCAGGGCTATATCGGGATCAAAGCACCCGTCATCCCCAAATGGCCAGTGCCGGTGCTCAGCGATATTCCGGTGATCGGGCCGATCCTGTTCAACCATGACCCTGTCGTTTATCTGGGCATCGCCATCATCGCCGGCGTGTGGGCTTTCCTGCGCTATAGCCGCGCCGGACTGATCCTGCGCGCGGTGGGTGAAAACCACGACGCAGCCCATGCGCTGGGCTATCACGTGATTCGCGTTCGGCTGCTGGCAATCATGTTCGGCGGGGCCTGCGCGGGGCTTGGCGGGGCGTATCTGAGCCTTGTGCGCGTGCCGCAATGGACCGAAGGGCTGACCGCCGGGGCGGGCTGGATCGCGCTGGCCATCGTGGTTTTTGCAAGCTGGCGGCCATGGCGGCTTTTGCTAGGTGCTTATTTATTTGGCGGTGTGACCGTGTTGCAGCTTAATCTACAGGCGGCGGGGATGGCGATCCCGGTGGCATATCTTTCCATGGCACCATATCTGGCAACTATTCTAGTTCTGGTTATGATGCGGGCGGGACGGGCACCGGGGTCGCTGGCCCAGTCTTTCCACGCCTCGCGTTGAGGCTTTGACCACCAAGGGGATGAAGATGAAATTCAAGAAATTACTGGCCGGGACGGGCATTGCCCTTGCCTTGGCGACAGGCGCTTTCGCGCAAGACAAAACCACCGTCGGTTTCGTCTATGTTGGCCCCGTCGGCGACGGCGGCTGGACCTATGAACACGACAAGGGCCGTCAGGCCGTCGAAGCCCATTTCGGCGACGCTGTCGAAACTGTCTTTGTCGAAAGCGTGCCTGAAGGCCCCGATGCCGAACGCGTCATCACGCAGATGGCTCTGCAGGGTGCCGACCTGATCTTTACCACGTCATTCGGGTATATGGACGCGACGATCAACGTGGCTGAGCGTTTTCCGGACGTAAAGTTCGAACATGCGACGGGTTACAAGACCGCAGATAACGTGGCGATCTATAACGCTCGTTTCTATGAAGGCCGTGCCATTCAGGGCCATATCGCGGGCCAGATGACGCAAAGCAATATCGTCGGTTATATCGGGTCTTACCCGATCCCCGAAGTGATCCAGGGCATCAACTCTGCGTTTATTCACGCGCGTGAAGTGAACCCCGATGTCGAATTCCGCGTCGTCTGGGCCTATACTTGGTTCGACCCCGCGAAAGAGGCCGAAGCCGCCACCGTGCTGATCGAACAGGGTGCCGATGTGATCCTGCAGCACACTGATTCGACTGCACCGCAGGCCGCAGCGCAGGCTGCCGGCAATGTCGTGACCTTTGGTCAGGCATCCGACATGTCCGAATTCGCGCCATTCCCGCGCGTGTCCTCCATCATCGACGATTGGGCGCCTTATTATGTCGCGCGCACGCAGGCCGTGATCGACGGCACTTGGGAAAGCAGCGACACATGGGATGGTATCCCCCAAGGCATGGTCAGCATCGGTGAAATCACCGAAGCCGTGCCTGCCGAGGTCAAAGCATCGGCCGAAGCGATGATCGCAGCGATCCGCGCGGGCGAATACCACCCGTTCACCGGACCGCTGAACCGTCAGGACGGGTCGGTCTGGCTGGCCGAAGGTGAAACCGCCAGCGATGGCGACCTGCTGGGCATGAATTTCTATGTCGAAGGTCTGACAGGCGACATTCCGCAATAAGCGGGCTGAACGAATTGAAAGGCCCCGCCACTGGCGGGGCCTTTTGCGTTATTTGGGCTGTTTGACAATCTCGCCCGACCGCAACCGGCGGCGATAGCTGTGCAGCTCGCGCTTGACGATGGGCATCAGGAAATACAACGCGATGATGTTCACGATCGCCATGGAAAACAGCATCGCATCCGAAAAGTCGATCACCGGCCCAAGGCTTGCCGCCGCACCGATCACGATGAAAAGGCAAAAGATAATCTTGAAGATCAGCTCTTTTACCGCACCTTCGCCGAACAGGTAGGTCCAGGCCTTCAGCCCGTAATAGGACCAGCTGATCATCGTGGAAAAGGCGAACAGCACCACGGCCACCATCAACAGCACCGGAAACCACGAAAACGCCGTCGCATAGGCTGCCGAGGTCAGCGCCACGCCGCTGACATCACCCGCCGTGGTGATCCGGCCCAATTCGGCGTTCCAGATATAGAGGCCCGTTGCGGGGTCCTGCGCCAGCACGCCACTGATCACGATCACAAGGGCGGTCATCGTGCAGATCACCACCGTGTCGATAAAGGGTTCCAACAAGGCAACATAACCTTCGGTCACGGGTTCCTTGGTGCGCACCGCCGCATGGGCAATAGCGGCAGAGCCGATCCCGGCCTCGTTGGAAAAGGCCGCACGCCGGAACCCCTGGATCAGCGCGCCGGTAAAGCCGCCGACGACACCAAGCCCGGTAAAGGCACCTTCGATGATCTGGCCAAAAGCCCAGAGGATCTGGTCATAGTTGATCAGCAGGATCAACAGCGACACCAGCACATAGAAAATACCCATGAATGGCACGATCTTTTCGGTCACGCGCGCAATCGATTTCAGGCCACCCGCGATCACGGCAAAGGTCAGCAGCGCCAGAACGACGCCGGTGATCCAGCCCGGATAATCGCCCACCACGGTCGAGATTTGCGCATGGGCCTGATTGGCCTGGAACATATTGCCCCCGCCCAAGGCCCCAAGGATCGTGAATATCGAGAATACTACTGCCATCGCCCCGCCCAAGGGCAGCCCGCGTTCCTTGAAGCCTTTGACCATGTAATACATCGGCCCGCCGGACACCGACCCGTCGGGATGTTCGTTTCGGTATTTGACGCCCAATGTGCATTCGGTAAACTTGGTCGCCATGCCGAACAGGCCCGCGACGATCATCCAGAACGTAGCCCCTGCCCCGCCGATGCTGACCGCGACAGCAACGCCCGCGATATTACCCAGACCGACAGTGCCGGACAATGCCGTGGTCAGCGCCTGAAAATGGCTGACCTCGCCTGCGTCGTTAGGGTCGGAATAATCGCCTTTGACCAGCCGGATCGAATGGACGAAGCCGCTGAACTGGATCGCGCCGAAATAGACGGTAAAGACAACCGCCCCCACGACCAGCCACAAGGCGATCCACGAAAAATCCGTGCCAGGAAAGGGGGCAAAGATAAACCCGACATACCAGCCGGTGTAATCCGCGAATATCCCGTTGACCCGTTCGTCAAGGCTGACAGCCTCTTGTGCTGCGGCAAGGCCCGGCAGCAGACAGGCCGCCAGCGCGGCCATGATGTGATGCAGTTTCAACATGATAAAGCCTTTCATGGGATGATCGTGATCGGCACGCTGGCCGTCGCAGCAAGCCGCCCCGCAACGCCGCCGAACAGCCGCGATTTCAACCCGCGCGCGCCGATGCGCCCGACGATGATCTGCTTGGCCCCCCGTTCGCGGGCCAGACCGTCAAGGATGTCGGCCGCATCGCCGTGGCGCACGATGCCTTCGATGTCGAACCCTTCGGCCCGCGTCATGGTCAGCGCGGGATTAAGCACGCGCTCATGCGCCATCGCGATCTCGGCCTCGCGGCGTTTGTGGCGTTCGCGGTTTTCCTCGGCTGTCTGAAAGGTGAATGGCGACCATTCGATCACATAGCAAATGACAATGGCACAATCGCCGATAGCCGCGGCGCGGTCCTTGGCAAAGGCAAGCGCGCGCGCCCCCGTTTCGGACCCGTCAAGGCCGACGATGAACGTGGTTTTTTCCATGGTGATACCCCCGTTGGTTGATGTTCCAGTGTGGTTTGCAGGACAAGCGTCACGCGGGCAGGTTCGGGTGCCTGCCTGCCACAACCTTAAGGACTGCATCCTGCTTTTGGGAAAAAATCTGACCGATGGAGCATTTTCAGGAACAACGGCCATCTGATAGATAGACAATAATCCTAAAAGTCGGCCTTTTGTCGCTTTGACAGTCCAAACGCCTTGGCTTTCTTCCGGCGGCTCTGCCCTGCAAGACCGATTGCCCCCCGCGCGGGCTTGCGTTATCGACAAGGCTGATCCTGATCAGAACAGCGGAGCAGCGCCAATGGCAGCCTATCAATACGTCTACTTCATGGACGGCGTGTCCAAGACCTATCCCGGTGGCAAAAAGGTGTTCGAGAACATCCGCCTGAACTTTTTGCCGGGCGTGAAAATCGGGGTTGTCGGTGTCAACGGCACGGGTAAATCCACGCTGATGCGGATCATGGCCGGACAGGACAAGGATTTCGCTGGCGAGGCTTGGTCGGCTGAGGGCGCGCGTGTTGGTTACCTGCCGCAGGAACCCGAATTGGACCCAAACCTGACAGTGCGCGAAAACGTCATGCTGGGTGTGGCGGGCAAAAAGGCAATTCTCGATCGCTATAACGAAGTGGCGATGAATTATTCCGAAGAAACCGCCGACGAGATGGCGCAGCTTCAGGATGAAATCGACGCGCAGAACCTGTGGGATCTGGATGCGCAGATCGACATCAGCATGGAGGCGCTGCGCTGCCCCCCCGATGAGGCCGATGTGACCACGCTGTCGGGCGGCGAAAAGCGCCGTGTTGCGCTGTGCAAGCTGCTGCTCGAAGCGCCTGACATGCTGCTGCTCGACGAACCGACCAACCATTTGGACGCCGAAACTATCGCATGGTTGCAACAACACTTGATCGACTACAAAGGCACGATCCTGATCGTGACGCACGACCGCTATTTCCTTGATGCGATCACAGGCTGGATTCTGGAACTCGACCGTGGGTCAGGCATCCCGCATGAGGGCAATTATTCCAGCTGGCTGGAAGCCAAGGCCAAACGGCTGGAACGCGAAGCAAAGGATGACAAATCCAAGCAGCGCACGCTGGAACGCGAATTGGAATGGATGCGCCAAGGGGCCAAGGCACGGCAGGCCAAATCCAAGGCACGGATCAGCGCCTATAACGATCTGGCCAACCAATCCGAACGCGAAAAGATGGGCCGCGCGCAGATCATCATCCCCAATGGCCCGCGTCTGGGCAATAAGGTGATCGAGGTCGAAGGCCTGAAAAAGGCGATGGGCGACAAGCTGTTGATCGAGGATCTGACGTTTGATCTGCCCCCCGGCGGGATCGTAGGCGTGATCGGGCCGAACGGCGCGGGTAAATCCACGCTGTTTTCGATGCTGACCGGCCAGACCCAACCTGATGAAGGCTCTGTCAGCTATGGTGACACGGTGAAACTGTCCTATGTGGACCAATCGCGCGACGCACTTGCCCCCGACGCGACCGTCTGGGAAGAAATCACCGGCGGTGCCGAAATCATCATGCTGGGCGACGCGCAGATGAACAGCCGTGCCTATTGTTCGGCCTTCAACTTCAAAGGCGGCGATCAGCAGAAAAAGGTAGGCCTGCTGTCGGGCGGTGAACGTAACCGCGTGCATATGGCCAAGCTGTTGAAATCTGGCGGCAACGTGCTGCTGTTGGATGAGCCGACCAACGATCTGGACGTCGAAACTCTGCGCGCGCTCGAAGATGCGCTGGTTGATTTCGCCGGCTGCGCCGTGGTCATCTCGCACGACCGCTTCTTCTTGGACCGGATCTGCACACATATTCTGGCCTTCGAAGGCGATGCCCATGTCGAATGGTTCCAGGGCGGGTTCACCGATTACGAAGAAGACAAAAAATCGCGTCTTGGGGCCGATGCGCTGGAACCCAAGCGGATGAAGCACAAGAAATTCGTGCGCTGAATCCGCCGTTTTGCGCGGGGCGGTATCGTCACCGCGCCGCGCAAAACCCGTGGTTACAAAGTTTCCCTTGCTTTATTGCGGTGCAAGCCTCATGTTGTGGCTGCAAACGTTATTCTTCTCGACCCACTGTTCTCCTTTCGGCCACAGTCACTCGATCAAGTTCTGACTAAGCCGCGCTGCCGCAATCTCGCGGGCAGCATCAAAAAGGGATAATACGATGGCCAATGGCACCGTAAAGTGGTTCAACGCAACTAAAGGCTTCGGCTTTATCGCTCCTGAAGGTGGATCCAAGGACGTTTTCGTCCACATCTCCGCTGTAGAGCGTTCCGGCCTGACTGGCCTGAAAGATGACCAGAAGGTCACTTTCGACATCGAATCCGGCCGTGATGGCCGCGAATCCGCGATCAACCTCGCGCTCGCATAAGATTTCGATCTTGAAATGGCGCACGGCTTCCGTGCGCCATTTTTTTTGGCAAGGGCCTGCCATGATTGGCCCAGCTTTCAAATTTTGTTGATTTTACGGCAGATCGTGGCAACATGAGGCTGCGACGTTGATAAATCGACCACTGTCTCCTTTCGGCCCAGTCATTCGATCTTACGTTGACCGAGCCGGTCCGCTGCACAATGCGAGCGGAAAAAAAGAGGAAAGACAAGGACATGGCTTCAGGCACTGTCAAATGGTTCAACACCACCAAAGGCTATGGTTTCATTGCACCCGAAGGCGGGTCCAAGGATGTATTCGTGCATATCTCTGCTGTCGAACGGTCGGGCCTGACCGGTCTGAAAGACAACCAAAAGGTGAATTTCGACATCGAAGCCAGCCGTGATGGGCGTGAAAGCGCCGTCAACCTGACACTGGCCGATTAAGCTCGGACGTCAGACGTTACCCGATCAGGCCTCCGGCTGGTGACATCCGGTGGCCCCTATCGCGGGACATCCGCGATCAGGTCCAGAATAGCTGGCCCAATGTCGGCCACGATCAGCGCCACACCTTCGGCGCTGGGGTGGATGCCGTCGGCTTGCATGAAAGCCCGCAAATCGCTGTCGGTCACGCGCATCCCCGCGAACATGTCATGGTACAGCGGTACGCCATAGCTGGCGGCAAGGTCTGTGTAATTCGCCTCGAAATCGCGTTTGTAGGCGGGGCCGTAATTCGCTCCAACCTGCAGCCCGACCAGCAGCATCGCAACACCGGCCTGCTGGCCTGCAGCAAGAATGCCATCCAGATTGGTGCGGCTGACAGCAGGATCAAGCCCGCGCAGGTAATCATTGCCGCCCAAGGCCACGATCATCGCATCCACCTGCGGCGTCAGGGTCCAGCCCACCCGCGCCAGACCGCCTGCTGTCGTGTCACCTGACACGCCGGCGTTGATAATCGTCACATCAGCGCCCTGATCGCGCAGCCATTGTTCCAGCTGCGGCACGAGCCCCTGCCCCTGGTCCAGCCCGTAACCAGCCGTCAAACTGTCACCAAGTGCCGCGATTGTCACCGTTTGCGCATGCCCGGCTGTCATCGTCAGCAAAACCACCCCGCCGATGTTGCGCAGGCCACGGATCGCCCCATATGCAAAAGTGACCCCGCGACCAAAGGCTTTGCGCATGACCGACCCTGTTCTGACAATCACTGACCTTAACCTGTCGCTGGACGGCAATGCAGGGCGCGTCGATATTCTGCATGACATCTCGCTGACCGTGGCGCAGGGCGAAACCTTGGGGCTGGTCGGGCCAAGTGGGTCGGGCAAATCATCGCTCCTTATGGTGATGGGCGGGCTGGAACAGGCGACATCGGGGCGGATCATGGCGCTTGACCAGGACCTGACGGCGATGAACGAAGACCAGCTGGCTCGCTTTCGTAGGGATAATATGGGGGTGGTGTTCCAATCTTTCCACCTGATCCCGACAATGACCGCGCTGGAAAACGTGGCAACGCCGTTGGAACTGGCAGGTGTGCGCGGTGCCTTTGCCCGCGCCGAGGCGGAATTGCGCGCTGTGGGCCTTGGTGACCGGATCAACCACTACCCCAGCCAGATGTCAGGCGGCGAACAGCAGCGCGTGGCACTTGCCCGCGCCTCTGCACCGCGGCCCAAGATATTGCTGGCGGATGAACCAACCGGCAATCTGGATGCCACCAACGGGGCCGCAATCATCGATCTGTTGTTCGATCTACGCGACCGGCATGGGGCCACGCTGATCATGGTAACCCATGCCAATGAACTGGCTGCGCGTTGCGACCGCGTGGTGAACCTGCGCGACGGGCGGATCGACACGCTGGCAAAGGCCGCCGAATGACCCTGCGCATCGCGTCACGTTTCGCTTTGCGCGAATTGCGCGGTGGTCTGCGCGGGTTCCGCGTGTTTCTGGCCTGTCTGGCGCTGGGTGTCGCGGCGATTGCCGCCGTGGGCACCGTGCGCGCAGGGATAGAGGCGGGGCTGACCCGCGATGGCGCGGCCCTTCTGGGTGGCGATGCCGAGGTGGAATTCACTTATCGCTTTGCCCGCGCCGAGGAACTGGCCTTTCTGAACAGCATCGCAGACCGGATTTCCGAAACCGTCGATTTCCGGTCGATGGCCGTGGTGGATCGTGACGGCACCACGGAACGCGGGCTGACCCAGATCCGCGCGGTGGATGATCCCTATCCGCTGGTCGGTGCCGTGCAGCTTGACCCCGCAATGCCGCTGGCCGATGCGCTGGCCGATCAGGGCGGGGTGATGGAACGGGTGCTGGCCGACAGGCTGGGGCTGGTGGCGGGCGATACGTTCCGGCTGGGCGAGGCCACATTCACCCTGCGCGCGATCCTTGAACGCTATCCAGACAATGCATCCGCCGGTTTCGGCCTTGGGCCACGCACGATTGTTTTGACCGACGCTCTGGCGGGGTCCGGCCTGATCGTCGAAGGGACGCTGTTTTCCACACAATACCGGCTGGACCTGCCCGCAGGGGCTGATCTCGCGGCACTGGAGCAACAGGCCGAGGATCAATTCCGCGACGCGGGCCTGCGCTGGCGCGATAGCCGGCGAGGTGCGGGCGGGGCTGCACAATTCGTGGACCGGATCGGGGCGTTTTTGATCCTTGTTGGCCTCTCGGGGCTTGCGGTCGGCGGGGTTGGTGTCTCTGCAGCCGTGCGCGCCTATCTGGCGGGCAAGACCAGCGTGATTGCCACGCTGAAAACGCTGGGCGCGACGCGGTCTACGATTTTCCTGACCTATTTCATCCAGATCGGCGTGCTGACATTGGCGGGCGTGACGCTGGGGCTGATCCTTGGCGCAGGCCTGCCAGTGGTGCTGGCCCCCTTTATCGAGGCACGTTTGCCGGTGCCAGCGGTGTTCACGATCTATGCCGCGCCCTTGGTCGAAGCAGCGGTTTACGGCATCCTCGCCGCGCTGATCTTCACGCTCTGGCCCTTGGCCAAGACCGAGGATATCCGCGCCGCGACCCTGTTCCGCGATGCGTTTTCCGCGTCACGCGCCCTGCCGCGCAAGACTTATCTGGCGGTGATCGCGGGGCTGTTGGCCCTGCTGGTGGGAGCGACGATCTGGTTTTCAGGCACGGTTTTCCTGACGCTCTGGACCGCAGGCGGGATCACCGGATCGCTGCTGATCCTGACCCTTGCCGCCGCCCTGATCCGCTGGATCGCGCGCAAATCGCGGCTGGCGGCGCGCGGGAACACATCGCTGCGCATGGCGCTGGGGTCGATTGGCGCGCGGGGGGGGGAATCCACATCCGTGGTGCTGTCGCTGGGGTTGGGGCTGACGGTGCTGGCCGCCGTGGGCCAGATCGACGGCAACCTGCGCAGCGCCTTTGCCGATGACCTGCCTGCGGTGGCACCCAGCTATTTCTTTGTCGATATCCAGCCCGACCAGATCGGCGGGTTCCGCGAACGCCTTGATCAGGACGAGGCCGTCAGCCGCTATGACACCGCGCCGATGCTGCGCGGCATCATCACCCAGATTAATGGCCGCCCCGCGACCGAAGTCGCCGCAGGCCATTGGGTCGTGCGCGGTGACCGCGGCGTGACCTATGCCGATGCGCAGCCTGCGGGCACCGAGATTACCGCAGGCGCATGGTGGCCCGCGGGCTATGACGGCCCGCCCCAGATCAGTTTCGCCGCCGAGGAAGCCGCAGAGATCGGCCTGCAATTGGGCGATACGATGACCGTCAACATCCTTGGCCGCGACATTACCGGCGAGGTCACCAGTTTTCGCAACGTCAGCTGGGAAGATGCAGGCATCGGTTTCGTGCTGGCGATGAACCAAAGCGCGTTGCAAGGCGCGCCGCATAGCTGGATTTCCACTGTCTATGCCACACCGGAATCCGAGGCCGCGATCCTGCGTGATCTGGCCACCGCCTATCCCAATATCACCGCGATCCGCGTGCGCGATGCGATTGATCAGGTGATCGCGCTTGTCGGCGGGCTGTCGGCGGCAACGCGCTATGGCGCGCTGATCACGCTGGTCACGGGGTTTCTGGTTCTGATCGGCGCAGCCGCGGCAGGCGAACGCACGCGCACCTATGAAGCGGCCGTGCTGAAGACGCTGGGCGCGTCGCGGCGCAGTATCCTGGCCAGTTTCGCGCTGCGGTCTGCCTTGCTGGGGCTGGCGGCGGGGGTTGTCGCGCTTGGCGCGGGGATATTGGGGGGTTGGGCTGTCGCAACCTTTGTCATGGACACCGGCTATACCGTGATCTGGGGCAATGCGCTGTTGATTATCGGGGGCGGCATCATGGCGTCTCTGCTGGCGGGGCTAGGTTTTGCCTTGCGCCCCTTGGCCGCGAAACCCGCACGCGTGTTGCGCGCGCGGGAATAACGTCAAAGCTTGGGCTTGACCTGCAACAGGGGCATGACGTCGGCCATTTCGGGGCCGCGTTCAAGCCCTGTGACGGCCTTGCGCAGCGGCATGAACAGGCCCTTGCCCTTGCGGCCAGTCTCGTCCTTGACGAGCGTGGTCCAGTTTGACCATGTATCTGCCGTGTAGGGCGGGCTATCGAGCAGGAACAATGCCTTGGCGATAAAGTCGCGGTCTTCGTCATCGACCAGCGGTGTCGCCCCGTCGCGCAACATTGCCCACCAGCCGGCCACATCGTCCAGCGTGGCGATATTGTCGCGCACCAGCGTCCAGAAAGGCACCCGCAGGTCGGTTGGCACACCAGCCGATGTCAGCACATCGGCCACGTCCTGCGCCGACAGCGTGGCCAGATAGCGCGCGGTCAGCGGGCCAAGATCCTCGGCGTCGAATTTCGTCGGGGCCGATCCGAATTTCGACAGATCGAACCCGGCCACAACCTCGGTCACATCTGCGCGCAATTCCACAGGATCAGCGGACCCCAGCCGCGCCATCAGCGACAAGATCGCCTGTGGTGCGATGCCTTGGGCGCGCAGGTCGCGCAGCGACAGCGTGCCAAGGCGTTTTGACAGCGCCTCGCCCTTGGGGCCGGTCAGCAAGGAATGATGCGCAAAGCGGGGTACGGTGCCGCCCAGCGCCTGAATGATCTGGATCTGGGTTGCGGTATTGGTCACATGGTCCGATCCGCGCACGATATCGGTGATGCCCATTTCCACATCGTCTACAACGGAGGCGAGTGTGTAAAGGATCTGCCCGTCATTCTTGAACAGGACCGGATCACTGACCGAGGCCGCGTCGATCGAGATATCCCCGATGATCCCGTCTGGCCAGTCGATCCGCTGCTGGTCCAGTTTGAACCGCCAATGCGACCCACGCTCAGCACGCAATGCGTTCTTTTCATCCTCGGTCAGGGCCAGCGCTGCACGGTCATAGACCGGCGGCTTGCCCATGTTGAGCTGCTTCTTGCGCTTGAGGTCGAGTTCCACCGGCGTTTCGAAACATTCGTACAACCGGCCCATGTCGATCAGCCGCTGCTTGGCCTCGGCGTAGCGGTCCATGCGGCGCGACTGGTATTCCATCCGGTCCCATGTCAGGCCAAGCCATGTCAGATCGGCCTTGATGCCTTCGACATATTCATCCTTGGACCGTTCGGGATCGGTGTCGTCGATCCGCAAAACGAAAGTGCCGCCGTTCTGCCTTGCAATCGCATAGTTGAACAAAGCCGCGCGCAGGTTTCCGATATGCAGCCAGCCGGTGGGGGATGGGGCGAATCTTGTCGTGGTCATGCGATATACTCCTATTGCGGCACGCTTTGTCATGTCGGGGGCGTTTTGTCCATGCAAGGCACAGCGATCACAAAAGCGTTGGTTGCCAGACAGACAGCGCGAGCTAGGTCTGCTAAAACCAATTTAAGGAAGGATTTCGTCATGCTGATTTCCCGTCGTCAGGCCCTGCTGTCAGGGGCTGCCCTGCCATTGGCTGCGGCTGCCCCGTCGCTGGTGCAGGCACAGGCCGCCACCGCCAGCCTGCCCACGCACCGCGATTTTACGCTGGGCGATTTCCGGGTGACCACCCTGTTGTCCGGCAGCCGCCGTGTCGAAAACCCGCAAGGCATTTTTGGCATGAACGTTGATGCCGATACCTTTGCCGCCGTCAGCGCCGAAAACTTCATTCCAACCGATGCCGCGCAGTTCTTTTTCACGCCCACCGTGCTGGACACCGGATCAGAGGTCATCCTGTTCGACACCGGCAACGATGCCGCCGGGATCACCGCCGCACTGGCCGGTGCCGGTTACACAACCGACCAGATCACCCATGTTGTCCTGACCCATATGCATGGCGACCATATCGGCGGTCTGACCGATGAAAGCGGCGCGGAAACATTCGCCAATGCCGCCTATGTCACGGGTCAGGTGGAATACGACCATTGGGCCGGTGCCGAAAACGAAGGGTTCAATGCCAAGGTTCGCCCGCTGGCCGAAAAAATGTCGTTTCTTGGGGATGGTGACGCCGTGCGCGGCGGCGTGACCGCAATGGCCGCCTTTGGCCATACGCCCGGCCATATGGGGTACATGCTGGAAAGCGGCGGATCACAGCTGTTCTTGATGGCAGATACCGCCAACCACTATGTCTGGTCGCTGGCCTATCCCGATTGGGAAGTCCGCTTTGATATGGACAAACAATCCGCCGCTGCAACCCGCCGTCGTGTGATGGGGATGGCCGCTGCCGACCGGATCCCACTGATCGGCTATCACATGCCGTTCCCGGGCCTTGGGTTCATCGACACCCGCGCGGATGACACGTTCCATTTCGTGCCGCATTCCTATCAGCTGATCTGATCAGCTAGGATCGCGCCAGCGGTTGACGATCGGATACCGCCGGTCCAGCCAGAAGGCGCGATCCGACAACCGCACGCCGGGGGCCGCCTGAAAGCGTTTGTATTCGCTGATATAGACCAGATGTTCGATCTTTTTGACGGTGGCGCGGTCATAACCCGCCGCGACGCAATCAGCGACCGAGGCGTCACCGTCCACCAGCATGGCCAAAATACCATCCAGCACGTCATAAGGCGGCAGGCTGTCGTCGTCGCGCTGGTCGGGGCGCAGTTCGGCTGATGGTGGCTTGTCGATGATTGCGGGCGGGATCACCTGCCCCGCCGGGCCTTGCATCCAGTCGCGGTGATGGGCGTTGCGCCAGCGGCAGATGTCAAAAACACGGGTTTTATACATGTCTTTGATCGGGTTATAGCCGCCCGCCATATCGCCATAGATCGTGGCATAGCCCACCGCGACCTCGGATTTGTTGCCGGTGGTCAGCAGCATTTCACCAAACTTGTTGGATTGCGCCATCAACAGCAGGCCACGGATGCGGGACTGGATGTTTTCCTCGGTCAGATCGGCAGGCATGTCGCCAAACAGCGGCGCGAGCGCCTCGGTCACGGCGGCGCGCGGGCCTGCTATGCTGACGGTGTCATAGCGACAGCCCAGCGCGCGCGCGGCAGCGGCGGCATCATCCAGCGACGCCTGCGACGTATATTCCGACGGCAGCATGACGCAGCGCACCTGATCCGCCCCCAGCGCATCAACGGCGATGGCGGCGACGATGGCGGAATCAATCCCGCCTGACAGGCCCAACAGGACCTTGCCGAAACCGGTCTTGCGCAGGTAATCGCGCAACGCCTCGACCATGGCGCGGTAATCTTGTTCCAGATCGTCAGGCAACAGCGCCTTGGGACCATCAAGCGCGACCCAACCTTGATCGGTTTCCTGAAAATCCACATGTGTGATCGCCGCGTCAAAGACGGGCAATTGCACGGCCAGCTTGCCACCACGGTTCAGCACGAACGACCCACCGTCGAACATCTGATCATCCTGCCCACCGATCATATTCAGATAGACCAGCGGCACATCGTTTTCCACGACGCGCGCAATCATCGTTTGCAACCGAATCGGGAACTTGTCACGGAAATAGGGCGATCCGTTCGGCACAACGAGTATCTGCGCCCCGCTTTCGACCATGGTTTCGCAGACATCGGGGGACCAGGCATCCTCGCAGATCGGCGTGCCGATGCGCGGACCACCCGCCAGCGTGACCGGGCCAGAGATAGCGGCGCTATTGAACAGACGTACTTCGTCGAAGACATTGAAATTAGGCAGGAAATGTTTGCGAAACCGCGCCGTGATCTTGCCCCCGGCCAGATAGACGTAACAATTATAAAGATTGTCATCCTCGACCATCGGCAGGCCGATCCCCAGCACTGGCCCATCCGCGCAGGCCCGCGCCAAGGCATCAAGCCGGCTCGCGGCATCGGCGACAAAAGCCGGTTTGCGCACCAGATCCTGCGTCTGATAGCCGGTCAGAAACATTTCCGGCAGCACCACCAGATCGGCGCCCGCCGCCTTGCCTTCCGCCCATGCCTGCGCCGCCAGCGCCGCATTGCCCGCCAGATCGCCCAATGTGGGATTAAGCTGTGCCATGGTCAGGCGAAAGATGCGTGTCATAGTTTTGTCCCAATATGCTGAAACTGATGTAGCAGAACCGAGCGCGGGGGAAAGACCAATGGCGACATTCACCGCTGCTGCCGTCTTGCACGTTGTCAGGTGGCAGTAGCTCTTTTAAGCTGTGCCAACCTTAGGGATCGGAGACGAGGATGAAGATGTTTGGTTTACCTCAGGGGATCGCCACGGCCCTTTTGATTGCAGGGTTCGCTGCCAGCGCACAGGCGCAGGACATCCAGACAAAGCAATATGACGACGGTGGCGTTTACGAAGGCACCTTTGTCGATGGCCTGCAGGACGGTACCGGCACCTATCGGTTGCCAAATGGATATGAATATTCCGGCGATTGGGTTGCGGGCGAAATTCGTGGCCAGGGCATCGCGCGCTTTCCCAACGGATCGGTCTATGAAGGTAGCTTTGCTGCGGGTAAGCCCGAGGGCCAGGGCAAGATCACCTTTGCCGACGGCGGTACTTTTGAGGGTGACTGGGTCGATGGCACCATCACCGGCACCGGCGTGGCCGAATATGCCAATGGTGTCGTCTATCAAGGCGAATTCCGCAACGCGATGCATCATGGGATCGGTATCATGACCGGCCCCGGCGGCTATTCCTACGAAGGCGAATGGATCAACGGCATCAAGGAAGGCGAAGGCCGCATCACTTATCCCGATGGTGCGCTTTACCAAGGCAGCCTGCGCGCAGGCGAACGCGATGGCACTGGCACGCTGACCATGGCCGACGGTCTGGTCTATACCGGCGACTGGGTCGCAGGCCAGATCGAGGGGACCGGCACGCTGACCCAACCCAATGGCGATATCTACGAAGGTGCTTTGGTCGCTGGCCGCCGCGAAGGTCAGGGCCGCATCACCTATGCCAATGGCGACACCTATGAGGGCAGCTTCATAAGCGACCGGCGCGAAGGTGCAGGCACGTTCCAAGGTGCAGATGGTTACGTTTATACCGGTGAATGGGCGGCCGGTCAGATGTCCGGCATGGGCGAGGTCACCTACCCCGACGGGTCGGTCTATGTCGGCAGTTTTGCAAATGATCTGGCCGATGGCACCGGCAAAATCACCTATCCTGACGGGTCAACCTATGAAGGCGCATGGGTCGCTGGCGTGATCAGTGGCAAGGGCATTGCGACCTATGCCAACGGTCTGGTCTATGACGGCGAATTCCTGAACGCCCAGAACCACGGCCAAGGCAAGATGACCTATGCCGACGGCTATATCTACGAAGGCGCATGGGCCGAAGGCCAACGCAACGGCATTGGCCGCGCGACCTATGCCGATGGCACGATTTATGTCGGCGAGTTCGTCGATGGCCAGCGCAGCGGCCAAGGCGAAATCACCCTGCCCGACGGGTTCATCTATGCCGGTGCGTGGCAGGACGGTGAGATCAGCGGCTATGGCATCGCGACCTATGCCAATGGCGATGTCTACGAAGGCAATTTCCTGCGCGGCCGCCGCGAAGGTGACGGCACGATGCGCTATGCGACAGGGCAGCAAAGCACCGGTTTGTGGTCGGACGGGGCGTTTGTGTCGCAAACAGCGGGCGAGTGACCCAAGCGCATTTATACAGAGGCGCCCGCGTCCATCCGCGACAAGAAATCCGCCGCCTCTGACAGCACCTGATGACGGCGGGCAGGGTCCATCTTGTCCCATACGGCGTACATCTGGCCCATCCGCGGATTGCCTTTGAAACGGTCGCGGTGGCGGTCGAGGAAATGCCAGTAGAGCAGGTTGAACGGACAGGCATCCGCGCCGGTCTTGTCCTGCACGCGGTAGGCGCAGCTGCCGCAATAATCCGACATCTTGTGAATGTAATTGCCAGACGAGATATAGGGTTTCGATGCGATGATCCCGCCATCGGCAAACAGGCTCATCCCGATGACATTGGGCGCCTCGACCCATTCATAGGCATCGGCATAAACCGCCAGATACCATTCATGCACCGCTGCCGGGACGATCCCCGCCAGCAGCGCAAAATTGCCGGTAACCATCAGGCGCTGGATATGGTGGGCATAGGCGTCGGTCTTGGTCTGGTCCACCGCCTTGGCGATGCAGTTCATCTTGGTGGATGCACCCCAGTACATCGCGGGCAGCTGTCGGGTGTGGCCCAGCGCGTTGCGGCTGACATAATCCAGCCCTTCGCGGAAATAGATACCGCGCACATATTCGCGCCAACCAATGATCTGGCGGATGAACCCTTCGACCGCGTTCAGCGGTGCGTGGCCCGCGCGATAGGCCGCCTCTGCGGCCTGACAGACCTCCAGCGGGTCCAGCAGGCCTGCGTTCAGATATAACCCGACAATCCCGTGATACAGGAACTTGTGGTCGTTCAGCATTGCATCCTGATAATCGCCGAACTTGGGCAACCCGCCCTTGATCCAATGCGCGAGATGCTGGCGGGCCTGCCCTGTGTCGGTGGCAAACCAGAACGGGCGCAGATCGCCGAAATTGTTGCCAAAGCGGCGCGCGACCAGATCAAGCACCTCTTCGACCACCGCGTCGGGGGTGAACTGCATCGGCCCTGCGTAATCCACGCTGTCGGGGGCCGGTTTGCGGTTGTCGTGGTCGTAATTCCACTTGCCGCCCTCAGGCTGGTCGCCATCCATCAGAATGCCCGTCTTGCGGCGCATATCGCGGTAGAAATATTCCATCCGCAATTGTTTGCGCCCCTCGGCCCAAGCGTCGAAATCCGCGTGAGACGCGATAAACCGGTCATCGGGCAATGAATGGGATTGCAGCGGCATATCCCCCAGCGCCGCGATCAGCCGCCATTCGCCAGGTTCAGTATAGACGACACCGGCGGCCTTATGTTCGCTGGAACGCCGGATCAACTCGCCCGTGATCGAGCCTGTGTTGTCGGGATCATCCAGCCGCGTGTAGGCGACCTGCCAGCCATCCGCGCGCAGCCGGTCCGCGAATTTGCGCATCGCGGCGAAAAGGAACGCGATCTTCTTGGGGTGATGCGGGACATATGATGCCTCATCCGCAACCTCGGCCATGACCACGACATCCTTGGCCTTGTCGCATTTGCGCAGGGCCGACAGATTGGGCGACAGCTGGTCGCCCAGAACAAGAACCAGCCTCACCACGGCACCTCGGCACCGGCATAGTCGAAAAACCGGCCCGTCTGCGCCGGTGTCAGCCCGTCAATGACCGCCAGCAGATGCGCCGCCGCGTCGGGTGCGGGCATGGTCTTATGACGGCCCGCATAATTTGCGGTAAACGGCGTCTCCACCGTGCCGGGGTGCAGCGCCACGCAAGCGGCCTGTTTGTGCGACCGCCCCAATTCGATCGCGGCCCCGCGGATGATCTGGTTCAACGCGGCCTTGGACGCGCGATAGGCATGCCAGCCGCCGATCTGGTTGTCGCCGATGGACCCTACGCGCGCGGACAGGATGGCGGCCACGGCAGGCCCATCCTTGGCCAACAATCGCGGCATATGTCGCAGAACCAACGCAGGACCAATCGTGTTGACCGCCAGAACCTGCGCCATGCTCTGCGCGTCGATCGCCGATAGCGCCTTTTCCGGCCCACTGCCCTGCGGCGCCAGAATACCGACCGCCACAAAGACCAGATCAAACGGGCCGTCCAGCGCACCCAGGTGCCGGTCAACGGATGAAGGATCGGTCACGTCAAACCCGTCAGCACGGCGCGACAGACGCGTCACCGCGACACCGCAACGTTCCAGTTCCAGCGCCACGGCCGCGCCGATGCCGCCAGAGGCGCCGATGATCAATGCATTTTTCATACTGATCAGGATAGGACGCCCGCCATGCGCGACCAGCCCCCATCCTCGCTTTGTTCCAAATACTCACTTTATCGGCTTTTCAACAGGCACAGGATTTGTATAGTCCCCCTATGATCACCATGGCACAGACATCCGGCACTGCCCCCGCCCTGCTACTTCTTAGCAGCGCCTGAGCGTGCCTGTCGGCGCGACCGCTCGGATGGGACAGCGCCGATACTGCCAAAGATCAAAGGAATAGTGACATGACCAAAGACAAAGTGTTGATTTTCGACACGACCCTGCGCGACGGTGAACAAAGCCCGGGTGCAACGATGACCCACGCAGAAAAGCTTGAAATCGCGGAATTGCTGGACGATATGGGCGTCGATATCATCGAAGCGGGGTTTCCCATCGCTTCGGAGGGTGATTTCAACGCGGTCAGGGAGATCGCCAAGCGTGCCAAACGCGCCACGATCTGCGGGCTGGCGCGCGCGAATTACAAAGACATCGACCGCTGCTGGGAGGCTGTGAAGCACGCGTCATCCCCGCGCATCCATACATTCATCGGCACCTCGCCGCTGCACCGCGCGATCCCAAACCTCGATATGGACCAGATGGCCGAACGGATCCACGACACCGTGACCCATGCGCGCAACCTGTGCGACAACGTGCAATGGTCGCCGATGGATGCAACGCGCACCGAATGGGATTACCTGTGCCGTGTGGTTGAAATCGCGATCAAGGCAGGGGCGAGCACGATCAACATCCCCGACACCGTGGGCTATACCGCGCCGGCGGAAAGTGCGGACCTGATCAAGCGGCTGATCGCGACGGTCCCTGGTGCTGACAGCGTGATCTTTGCCACCCATTGCCACAACGACCTTGGCATGGCGACGGCCAATTCACTGGCCGCCGTGATCGGCGGCGCGCGCCAGATCGAATGCACGGTCAACGGTCTGGGCGAACGCGCGGGCAATACCGCATTGGAAGAGGTCGTGATGGCCTTGAAAATCCGTGGCGACATCATGCCATTTGAAACCGGCATCGACACACGCAAGATCATGAACATCTCGCGCCGGGTCGCGACCGTGTCGGGTTTTGCCGTGCAGTTCAACAAGGCGATCGTCGGCAAGAACGCCTTTGCCCATGAAAGTGGCATCCATCAGGACGGGATGCTGAAAAACGCCGAAACGTTCGAGATCATGCGCCCAGAGGATGTGGGCCTGTCTGGCACCAGCCTGCCCTTGGGCAAACATTCGGGCCGCGCCGCGCTGCGCGCCAAGCTGGCGGAACTGGGGTTCGATCTGGCGGATAACCAGCTGAACGATGTGTTCGTGCGGTTCAAGGATCTGGCCGACCGTAAGAAAGAAGTCTTTGACGACGACCTGATGGCGCTGGTCTATCAAAACGACAGCGGCGAGGACCGGATCAAGTTGAAATCCCTGCGCGTCATCTGTGGCACCGAAGGGCCGCAGCAGGCGGATATGGTGCTTGATATCGACGGCACCGATGTCAAGACATCGGCCACGGGCGACGGCCCTGTCGATGCGACATTCAACGCGGTCAAGGCATTGTTCCCGCATGGTGCGCGGTTGCAATTGTATCAGGTGCAGGCCGTCACCGAAGGCACCGATGCGCAGGCGACCGTGATGGTGCGGTTGGACGAGGACGGGCGCATCGCAACCGGCCAGTCCGCCGATACCGATACGGTCGTGGCCAGCGCCAAAGCCTATATCAATGCGCTGAACCGGCTGCTGGTGCGGCGCGCGCATTCGCAACCTGGCTATGACACCAAGGGTGTCAGCTACAAAGACAGCTAAGCCAGACGACTCGGATGAACGGCACAGGCGGCCCCCACAAAGGGGCCGCCTGTTGCGTTTAATGGGACGAAAGCAGGGTACAGCCAGCAGGTATGTTGCAATATTATTATTAAAGACATTCTTTATGTCTATTTTATCTAAATAATATTGCATTAGTGTAACTAACGCCTTGCTGCCGTCATCACAGAAACGGGGGCTTCTATCCCTGCGCGGCAGTCTTTATAACCTATTCAACCGGGCGCAGCGGGACGGCGCGGGAGAGTGATTTTGAATAGGAAGGCCACAGCATGTTTGGCTTCGGTGGGATTTTTTCCTCGGACATGGCAATCGACTTGGGCACAGCCAACACGCTGGTCTATGTCAGGGGCAAGGGGATCGTTCTGTCGGAACCTTCGGTCGTGGCCTATCAGGTCAAGAACGGCGTGCGCAAAGTACTAGCCGTGGGCGAAGACGCGAAATTGATGCTGGGCCGCACCCCCGGCAGCATCGAGGCGATCCGCCCGATGCGTGACGGAGTGATCGCGGATTTTGACACCGCCGAGGAAATGATCAAGCATTTCATCCGCAAGGTCCACAAACGGTCCACCTTTCGCAAACCTAAGGTCATTGTCTGCGTCCCACATGGGGCGACACCTGTCGAAAAACGCGCGATCCGGCAGTCGGTTCTGTCGGCAGGCGCGCGCCGCGCAGGGCTGATCGCCGAACCGATCGCGGCGGCAATTGGCGCGGGGATGCCGATCACGGACCCCACCGGCAACATGGTCGTCGATATCGGCGGCGGGACAACCGAAGTGGCTGTGCTGTCTTTGGGTGACATCGTCTATGCACGCTCGGTGCGCGTCGGTGGCGACCGGATGGACGAGGCGATCATCAACTACCTGCGCCGCCAGCATAACCTGCTGATCGGGGAATCCACGGCCGAACGGATCAAGACCAGCATTGGCACCGCGCGGATGCCTGACGATGGTCGTGGCCAGTCGATGCTGATCCGCGGGCGCGACCTGCTGAACGGCGTGCCAAAAGAAACCGAGATTAATCAGGCGCAGGTGGCCGAGGCTTTGGCCGAACCTGTCCAGCAGATCTGCGAAGCGGTGATGACCGCGCTCGAAGCGACGCCACCCGATCTGGCAGCCGATATTGTTGATCGCGGCGTAATGCTGACGGGGGGTGGGGCGCTGCTGGGCCAACTGGATCTGGCACTACGCGAACAAACCGGCCTTGCGATTTCGGTCGCGGACGAATCGTTGAATTGCGTGGCGCTCGGGACTGGCCGCGCGCTCGAATATGAAAAACAACTGCGGCATGTGATCGACTACGACAGCTAACTCCGGCCTAAGGACATCCGCCCCTTGGCACGCGACAATTCCAGTGAGACCTATATCACCCCCATCCGCAACCTGCTGGTGGGGGTGATGGTCTTGGCGCTACTGGTTATCTTTGCGGTCTGGCGGATAGATAGCCCGCGCGTTGAACGGTTGCGGATGGCCGTGATCGACCGCGTGGTGCCATCGTTCGACTGGGTGATGGCTCCGATTCACGGCACCGCTAATCTGCTGGCCGATTTCCAAAGCTATCAGCGGCTGGCGGCCCAGAACCAGGATCTGCGCCGTGAATTGCAACAGATGAAAGCCTGGCGCGAGGCCGCGCTCCAACTGGAACAAGAGAACGCGAAACTTCTTGACCTGAACAACGTGCGGATCGACCCAAAGCTGACCTTTGTCACAGGGGTGGTGATGACCGACAGCGGGTCGCCGTTCCGGCAATCTGTCCTGCTGAATGTCGGCGCGCGCGACGGGATCATTGATGGCTGGCCCACCATGGACGGGATCGGGCTGGCGGGCCGGATCGCGGGTGTGGGCCGCCAGACAAGCCGCGTGCTGTTGTTGACCGATACATCCAGCCGGATACCAATCACGATCCTGCCGTCAGGGCAGCGTGCGATCCTTGCCGGCGACAGTACTTCCAACCCGATCATCGAGTTTCTGGAGGACCGCGCTGTCGTGCGTCCGGGCGACAGTGTTGTTTCATCAGGCGATGGCGGTGTCTTTCCAGCCGATCTTTTGGTCGGGCAAGTGGCGCTGGGCACCGACAACCGGCTACGGGTCCGGTTGGCGGTCGATTACCAGCGGCTGGAATTTCTGCGTGTCCTACGCGCGCATCCGCATGAGGTGATCAACGATCCGGGCCGGCTTTTGACGCCGCTGCCAGAGATTTATGGCCCCTCCGCGCTCAGCCCCGCGGCACCGGCAACAGCCGAGGCCGCAGATGGCTGACATCGCAGAGCCGACAATCTGGGCGCGCCGGGCGGTGTTCGTGCTGCTGGCCTGCATCATCATAATCACACAGCTCGTGCCACTGAACCTTGAACCGGTGGTATGGGCGGCGCCTGACCTGCTGCTGGCGATGACCTGCGTCTGGGTCGCGCGCAAGCCGGGCTATGTCCCTGTCTATATCGTGGCGGCAGTGTTTTTCGCCACTGATCTGCTGTTCCAGCGCCCACCTGGGCTGTGGGCAGCGCTGGTTGTGCTGCTGACCGAGGCAATCCGCACCCGACACCGCGAATTGCGCAGTATGTCATTCGCGGCGGAATGGGCCTTTGTGACGCTTGGGCTGGTCACGATCACATTGGCGAACAGGATCGTGCTTGCTATTGTGATAATACCTTTGGCACCCTTGGGGCTGACGATGATGCAACTGGTTGGCACTGTGCTGATCTATCCGCTGGTGGTCTTTGTTGCCCGCTACCTGTTTGCTGTGGCCTATGCCGCCCCCGGCGACATGCGAAAGATTGGACAACGGACATGAGACGCCCGCCAAAGGACGTGATCCAAAGTACGCGCAGCATCGGGCGTCGCGCGCTGGTCGTGGGCGGGCTGCAACTGGGCGTGTTGAGCGCGATCGGCTTCCGGCTGCGCGACATGCAGGTCAAACAGGCCGATCAATACCGGATGCTGGCCGAGGAAAACCGCATCAGCATGCGCCTGCTGCCACCCGCGCGCGGCATGATCTTTGATCGCAACGGCATCGCCATCGCCGCCAATGAACAGAATTACCGCGTCGTCATGGTCCGCGAGGATGCAGGCGATATCGAACAGGTGCTGGCGCGGCTGACCGAGATCATCGACATCCCCCCCGACACCCTGACCCGCGCGATCGAGGAAATGCGCCGCCGCGCGCCTTTTGTGCCAGTGACGATCCTTGAACGTGTGTCTTGGGACGACGTGGCGCAGATCAATCTGAACACGCCTGTCCTGCCCGGTGTGCAGGCCGAGGTTGGCCTCAGCCGCTATTACCCGATGGGCGAGGATATGGCCCATGTCGTAGGCTATGTCGGTCCAGTCAGCGATTACGACCTTGACCAGATTGAAAACCCTGATCCGCTGTTGCAGATCCCGCGTTTCGAATACGGCAAGACGGGTGCTGAAAACAGGCTAGAAGCAGACCTGCGCGGCAAGGCCGGCACCCGCCGCATCGAAATCAGCGCCGCAGGCCGGATCATCCGCGAACTCGACCGGCAAGACGGCATCGCGGGCAAGGATCTGCAGCTGACCATCGACGCGCGGCTGCAATCTTATGTGCAGGCGCGGCTGGACGGCGAATCAGCCAGCGCCGTGGTGATCGACCTTGAAAACGGCGATCTGCGCGCGGTGGTGTCGTCGCCTTCGTTCGACCCCAACATGTTCGTGCGTGGCATTTCGGTGGCGGACTGGCAGGCGCTGATGGAAAACAAATATCGCCCGCTGGCAGCCAAGGCGGTCCAAGGCACCTATCCACCAGGGTCAACCTTCAAGATGGTCACGCTGCTGGCCGCGATGGAGGCGGGCGTCATCACCGCAGAGGATACCGTCTATTGTCCCGGCTACGCCGATGTGGGCGGCACCCGGTTCCACTGCTGGAAACGCGGTGGTCATGGCAACATGAACCTGCATGAATCCGTGAAACAAAGCTGTGACGTCTATTACTACGACATCGCGCAGCGCGTGGGCATTGAAAAGATGGCCGAAATGGCGCGCAAGCTGGGACTTGGCCTGCGCCACGACCTGCCCTTGTCGGCGGTGGCGACGGGCATTGCGCCCGACCGCGACTGGAAATCCTCGGTGCGCGGCGAAACATGGCGGATCGGGGATACGGTCAACGCGTCCATCGGGCAGGGCTATGTGCTGACATCGCCCATACAACTGGCCGTGATGACCGCTCGGCTTGCCACCGGCAATGAGATCACGCCGCGCCTGCTCCGGCTGATTGACGGGGTGGAACAGCCCAGCGGGATCGGGCCAAGCCTTGGGTTGAACGAAAACACCCTGCGCCGCGTGCGCGCATCGCTGGACGCGGTTTGCAATCACAACCGCGGCACCGCTTATGGATCACGCATCCTGACCGAGGGGCGCAAGATGGCGGGCAAAACCGGCACCAGTCAAGTCCGCCGCATCACCCCCGAAGAACGCGCAGCAGGCGTGATCCGCAACGAGGACTTGCCCTGGGAACGCCGCGACCACGCCTTGTTCGTTGGCTATGCTCCGCTGGAAAATCCGCGCTATGCGGTATCGGTCGTGGTCGAACATGGTGGCGGCGGATCCGCGGCGGCGGCCCCTGTGGCGCGCGATATCTTGTTGCAGGCCCAATATGGCGGCCCGCCACCATTGGACGCCTATCCTGCCAACCTGCGCGACCAGATCGCCGCACAACAACGCCGCATCGCAGACCGAATCCCGGCAGGCACCCGCAGCCAGGGCCGCGCATGAGCTATCTGGAGTATAACACCAAGTCGGTGCCTGTCGGGCTGCGCAAGTTGCTGTATCTTAACTGGCCGCTGATCCTGCTTTTGATCGCGGTCGCCTGTGCCGGTTTCTTGATGCTGTATTCTGTCGGCGGTGGGTCGTTCACCCCTTGGGTGGAACCGCAGATGAAACGGTTTGCCCTTGGGCTGGCGGTCATGATCGCAGTTGCGATGGTCCCGATTTGGTTTTGGCGAAACATGTCATTCGTGGCCTTCGGCGGGTCTGTGCTGTTGTTGGTCGGGGTTGAATTCTTCGGAGACGTGCGGATGGGTGCCCAACGCTGGATCGACTTGGGGTTCATGCGGCTGCAACCCTCTGAATTGACCAAGATCACGCTGGTCATGTTTCTGGCGGCTTATTACGATTGGCTGCCGTTTGAGCGCAAATCACATCCGGTTTGGGTGATGGTGCCAGTGGTCGTGATTCTGGTGCCCGTGGCGCTGGTGCTGCAACAGCCAGACCTTGGCACGGCCTTGCTGCTTTTGATGGGCGGCGGGGCGATCATGTTCTTTGCGGGCGTACATTGGGCCTATTTCGCCACCGTGGTTGCCGCCGGGATAAGCATGATCATCGCCGTCTTCCAAAGCCGCGGTACAGGCTGGCAGATCCTGCAAGAGTATCAGTACAGCCGCATCGACACATTTCTCGACCCGGCCAATGATCCTCTGGGGGCAGGCTACAATATCACGCAGGCCAAGATCGCGCTTGGCTCTGGCGGCTGGACCGGGCGCGGGTTCATGCAAGGCACCCAGTCACAGCTGAACTTTCTGCCTGAAAAGCATACTGATTTCATCTTTACCACGCTGGCCGAGGAATTCGGCTTTGTCGGTGCAATTACTCTTTTGGTGCTCTATATGTTGATCGTCGTGTTCTGCATCGCCTCTGCGCTGTCGAACAAGGATCGTTTCGGGGCTTTGCTGACACTGGGGATTGCACTGACATTCTTTTTGTTCTTCGCGGTGAACATGGCGATGGTCACAGGATTAACCCCCGTGGTCGGCGTGCCCTTGCCGCTGGTCAGCTATGGCGGGTCGGCGATGCTGGTGCTCATGGGCGCCTTCGGACTGGTGCAAAGCGCCCATGTCCACAGGCCGCGCTGATGCTGAGGGTTCTGTTTTCCGCCAAGCCTCAGGCATGGGACGAGTACGATGCGCCCCTGTCGGATGCTTTTGCCAAGGCTGGGCTGACTGTCGAGCTGTCGCGCAATCACACCCCGGCACAGACCGATTACATCGTTTTTGCACCCAATGGTCCGGTCCGCGACTTTGCCCCCTATGTCAACACCAAGGCCGTGCTGAGCCTATGGGCCGGGGTCGAGACGGTCGTGGACAACCCCACCCTGACCCAGCCATTGTGCCGTCTGGTCGATCCCGGCCTGACGCGCGGCATGGTGGAATGGGTCACCGGCCATGTGCTGCGCCATCATCTGGGGATGGATGCGCATATTCGGGGGCAGGACGGCATCTGGCGTGATGGGGTCAGCCCACTACTGGCCGCAGAACGCCCCGTGACGATCCTTGGCATTGGCGCGCTGGGGGCTGCCTGCGGGCAGGCGCTCGCGTATCTGGGATTTCCGGTGACAGGCTGGAGCAGGTCGCCCAAGGACGTGCCACATCTGCAGTGCCTGCATGGTGAAGACGGGCTGCAAGAGGCGCTGGCGGGGGCACAGATCGTCGTGCTGCTGTTGCCGCAGACAGCGCAGACGCAGAACATCCTGAGCGGGCACAGTCTGGCGCTGATGGCAAAAGGCGCCTGCGTGATCAACCCCGGTCGCGGCCCGCTGATCGATGACGAAGCCCTGTTGGCGGCGCTGGACAGCGGGCAGATCGCCCATGCCACGCTGGACGTGTTCCGCCGCGAACCGCTGCCCGCAGATCACCCGTTCTGGGCGCATCCGCGTGTCACCGTCACCCCCCATATCGCCGCGACCACGCGCCCCGACACCGCCGCAAAGATCATCGCCGAGAACGTCAGGCGAGGCGAGGCAGGTCTGCCGTTTCTGAACGTCGTCGACCGGCAGTTGGGGTACTAATCTCGCATTCCTGCGGAATACGATGCCTCCGGCGGGGATCACGTCAAATCGCGCTCTGCGCGAATTGACGAGCTCGGAAGATGGGCAAGGATCAGCGCAGTTTGGGCGGCCTTGTCGGGTCCATACCGGGGGCTGCGGGACCGGCGGCAGTAACGGCGGGTTGCGGCAGGTCGAAGCGCAGGCCGACTGTGGCCAGACGCGCGGCCATCGGATCAGCGGCACGCAGGAACAACACATCCATCATCCCCGCCTCGATGCCTGAAAACGTCAGCGCCTCGCCTGCGGCAGAGGCCAGCGCCTTTTCGGCACCTTCAACCGCATCGACGAATGCCAGCACATGGCCTTTCGCGCCGGTGTCATAGGTCACCTCGGCCAGATAGGCCAAGCGTGCCAGACCTGCGGCGATGGCCAGTTTGCGGTCAAGCCCCGTCACCACGCTTTGCGGCAGGTGGCGGGGGGCGGCGATAGCGGTCAGCCGCGCCTCTGTCTCGGCGGGGGCATGCAACAGGGTCTGTGCCAGCCAATCCACCGCATCCGTGGGGATCAGCATGGCCGATGGCGCCACTTCGAGGTTCAGGCCCAGCCCGACCCCCTGCCCTGCAAGCATCTGCACCAGCGCCCGCCCCGGCAGGGCGGCATAGGGGGCAGTCCGACCCACGAAATCCGACAGCCGTTCTTCGCGATCAAAAATCAGCGCATATTGCCCGTCCTCGACATCGAACAGCGCAGGCGTGATCTGGTCGCCTTCGGCCTCGGCACCCAGAAGCAAATAGATCTCGCTGTCAGCCAGCCGTTCGTAGAACCGCAGACGTGCGCCATCGTCTTCTGGCGCGGCCTCCATGGCCGCATGGGCGGTGTCGAGATCGGTCATTGCGTCAGAGTGCCTGCAACCGTTTGAACAAGGCAGACGTATCCCAGCGCCCGCCACCCATTTTCTGCACATCCTTGTAGAATTGATCCACAAGGGCGGTCACCGGCAGGCTGGCACCGTTTTCATCGGCGGTATCAAGGCAGATGCCCAGATCCTTGCGCATCCAGTCCACGGCAAAGCCATGCGTAAAATGATCATCCAGCATGGTCTTGTAGCGGTTGTTCATCTGCCAGCTGCCCGCGGCCCCCTGGCTGATCACCTCGATCACGGCATGCCCGTCAAGGCCGGCCTTGTCGGCGAAATGCATCGCCTCGGACAGGCCCTGCACCAGCCCCGCGATGGCGATCTGGTTGCACATCTTGGTCATCTGGCCCGCGCCGCTGTCGCCGATCCGGCGCGCGAGTTTTGCATAGACCGCGATCACAGCACTGATCGTGTCGTAATCGGCCTGATCGCCGCCACACATGATCGAGAGTTGCGCGTTTTCGGCACCGGCCTGTCCGCCCGAAATCGGCGCATCGACAAAGCTCAGACCCTTGTCCTTGGCGGCGGCGTAAAGCTCGCGCGTGACCTTGGCCGATACAGTGGTGTGATCGACAAAGATCGCGCCCTTGCCCATCGTCGTAAATGCGCCATCAGGCCCGGTGCATACCGCGCGCAGATCATCGTCATTGCCCACACAGGCCAGCACGATATCGGCCCCTTGGGCGGCGGCAGCGGGCGTGTCAGCGGCACGGCCACCGTGTTTGGCGACCCAGGCATCGGCCTTGGCGCGGGTCCGGTTGTAGACCGTCACCTCATGCCCTGCGGCGGCAAGATGGCCTGCCATCGGGAAACCCATCACCCCAAGTCCAAGAAAAGCGAGTTTTGTCATAATCCGAAATCCTGTTCATTTATCGCAAGAATAGAGCATGGCGCACAGCGTCAAGCCCGTCGCCTATCAAAGCAGCCTATGCATCATGTCAGACCATGCGGGAAGGGCAAGCCCGCCAAAGGGCGCATGTTTTGGCCCGATCACGGCCTTAGCGTCGTAATCAGGCCGCATTTCAATAATATATGCGCCCAGCACGCGCATCATCAGGGCCTGTTAACCTCTTAGCGGGAAACCTGTCGCAGACCATTCTGACAGGTACTTATAGGACCCATATGCTGGAATTTGCGAATGTCAGCAAATCATTCTGGACCGGCACCCAGCGCAAGGTGATCCTTGACCGCGTGTCGTTTCGCGTGGAGCTAGGCAATTCGCTGGGCATTCTTGCGCCCAACGGGACCGGCAAAACAACGCTGATCAACATGATGGCAGGGCTGGAAAAACCCGATGAAGGCACGATCACCCGCACCTGCCGGATTTCCTTTCCGCTGGGTTTCATGGGCGGGGTGATCGGCAAGCTCAGCGCGATGGAAAACAGCCGCTATATCGCGCGGATCTACGGGCTTGACCCAGATTATGTCGAGGCTTTCTGTCGGTGGCTTTGCGGCATCGAGGAATATTTTGACATGCCTGTAGGGACCTATTCCAGCGGGATGAAACAACGATTCACATTCGCGCTGATGCTGGCGCTGGAATTCGACATCTACCTGATCGATGAAGGCATGCCGAGCGCAACTGACGTGGAATTCAATCGCAAGGCAGGCGATGTCCTGCGCGAACGGCTCGAAAGCACGACGATCATCATCGTATCGCATCAGGCTGCGACACTCGAACGGTTCGCGCGGTCTGCCGCCGTGCTGCGCAACGGGCAGCTTTACATGTTCGACACCCTCGAAGAGGCAAGGGCGCTTTATGACTATCAAACCTAGGGTCCAAAAGTTCCGCATCCGGCGCGACGCGCCGGCAGCTCCGCAGGCAGAGGCCGTGCAACCCGCCGCCGCGGACGAACCGGCCCCAACCCCGACCCCGACCCCGACCCCGACCATGCAGGACCAGCTTGATGCGATCGCGCAAGAAGGGCTGACAGCCCGCCAATTGCGTATGGCCCGCCGCGTCGCGCAAAAACGCGGATTGATCGTAGGCTCGGACTATGACGCTGTGCGGCAGTTGCGGCTGGCCGGGATCGATCCGTTCCAGCGCCAATCTGTTTTGGAACTGGTCCATCCCAAACCCGATGGTGCAGGGCGGGTCCAACTGCCCGACACAATCGCCAAGGGCAGCACCCTGCCCGAATCCAAGGCAATCCAGCGCGCCAACAAGAACGCATCCGAGATCATCAAGATCCAGCGCGACATCGCCCGCCGCCGGCGGCTCAAGCTGGCGATGCTGACGGTGCGTCTGGCCGTTTTCATCTGTTTGCCGACCATTCTGTTGGGCTGGTACTATTACAATATCGCAACACCGATGTACGCGACGAATTCCGAAATCGTGATCCAGCAGGCGCAGCCCGCCCAAGCCAGCGCAAGCGGATTATCCAACCTGTTCCAAGGCACGTCGATAGCGACCCAACAGGACAGTATCGCGGTGCAATCCTACCTTGCATCGCGCGAGGCGATGCTACGGCTGGATATTGACCATGGCTTCAAGGCCCATTTCAGCGATCCCGCCATTGACCTGATCCAGCGCCTTAGCCCGGACGCCAGCAATGAAGAAGCGTTCAAGCTGTACAAGCGCCATGTCATCATCAGCTATGACCCGACCGAAGGCCTGATCCGGATGGAAGTGATCGCCGCCACGCCGGAAAAGGCCTATGAATTCTCGCAGGCGCTGATCGGCTATGCCGAAGAACAGGTTGACCAGCTGACCCGTCGCTTGCGTGGCGACCAGATGCAGGGCGCGCGGGAAAGCTATGAAGCAGCCGAGCGACGCCGCGCAGAGGCGCTTGCGGCATGGCTTGCAATCCAGCAAGAGGTCCAACAGATCGACCCCGTCAGCGAAGCCGCCAGCCGACTTGGCCAGATTTCGACGCTGGAAGGTGAACGCCAGCGGCTGGAGCTGGTGCTGCAATCGCGGCTGAACGTGGACCGGCCCAGCCAAGTGCAAGTCCAGGCGCTGCGCGATCAGATTGCCAATATCAACGCACTGATTGTAGAATTGCGCACCGAGCTGATCGGCAAAACCAACGATCAGGGGTCATTGGCCGCACGCAACACCGAATTGCTGACCGCCGAAGAAAACTACACTTTCCAGACGGTCATGGTGCAACAGGCATTGACCCAGATGGAAACGGCCCGGATTGAAGCGAACCGTCAGGTACGCTACCTGTCAGAAAGCGTGCGGCCTGTCTTGCCCGATCAGGCAACATATCCGCGCGCATTTGAAAACACGATATTGGCTTTTTTGATATTCTCGGGGATTTATCTGATGATTTCGCTGACAGCCTCTATCCTTCGCGAACAGGTCAGCTCTTGATGCATATCGTTGAAATCGGACAACTGAAGGTCGGCAACGACCTGCCCTTGCTGCTAATCGCTGGCCCCTGCCAGTTGGAAAGCACCGATCACGCCCAGATGATCGCGGGGCGGATGGCCGAAATCTGTGCGGCACATGGCGCGCAATTCATCTTCAAAGGCAGTTTCGACAAGGCCAACCGCACATCGCTGGGCGGCAAGCGCGGGCTTGGCATCGACGGCGGGCTGAAGGTGATGCAATCGGTCAAGGACAGCATCGGCTGTCCGGTGCTGACCGATATCCACACCGCCGACCAATGCGCGCCGGTCGCCGATGTCTGCGATGTTCTGCAAATCCCCGCATTCCTGTGCCGGCAAACCGACCTGTTGATCGCAGCGGGTGAAACCGGCGCTGTCATCAACGTCAAGAAAGGGCAGTTCCTTGCGCCTTGGGACATGCCAAATGTCGTGGCCAAGATCGAAAGCACCGGCAACCGGCGGATTCTGGTCACGGATCGTGGCACGTCGTTTGGCTATAACACGCTGGTGGCTGATATGCGGTCGCTGCCGACGATGGCGCGCATGGGCTATCCCGTCGTGATGGATGCGACCCATTCGGTCCAGCAACCAGGCGGGCAAGGCGGATCATCCGGCGGGCAACGCGAATTCGCCCCCGTCATGGCGCGGGCGGCCGTATCTTTGGGGATTGCGGCGGTGTTTATCGAAACTCACGAAGACCCCGACACGGCACCATCCGACGGGCCGAACATGATCCCACTGTCGCAGATGGACGCGCTGGTCAAAAGCCTTATGGGTTTTGACGCGCTGGCAAAGGCAGACCCGATCCGCGTTTAGTGCGGGTCACCCAGACCGCTGCGCTGTGAAGAACCACGGCACTCAGCGGCGGGCCTTGCAAGCTGCGTCCGGCAAAACAGCAAAAGAACGCGAATACCACGCAGTTTGGCGTCAAAAACCGCCGTGCGCGCGCGCATGACTGATGCTGGATACAACCGCAATTTGACCGAACTGGTTTTGCACCCGGACCACCAAACGGAATAGTCGGCTTTTTGGCAAAACGGGGCTTGAACCGCTCCGCGCTTCGCAGTATCCAGCGCCACGCTGTTGGGATGTAGCCAAGTGGTAAGGCATCGGTTTTTGATACCGTGTATCGTAGGTTCGAATCCTACCATCCCAGCCAGCCTTACTCATTCTCTTAAATAGTTATGCAGTCAGGCTTCGCCTGTCGCGATCTGTGTCAAAGATGACGCTTGGATCGGTGAACCGGACATCGCGCAGCACGGGGTGCAACCCAGTGGCGCATTCATCGACCAAAGGCACAAAATCAATGCTGTTTGTGGATGCGCATCATCTTACCAGATGGCCATGGGTGCAGCCGCGCGCGGGGCTTGCCCGCTATTGCGCATCCGCGACGATGCGCTCAAGATAAACGGCCAAAGCATCACGGTCCTCGGGCGCGGCGATCCTTTGTTCGGGCATGCGCGAACCGGGTGTATAGGCCTCTGGGCCATAGGTGAACAAGTCGGACAGGGTTTGCGGTGTCCAGATGATGGCAAGCTGCTGCAAAGCATCGGAATACTCATACCCCGGTTGCGAGCCGATCTTGCGGCCAAAAATGCCGAACAGGCTCGGGCCTGCCCTGCTATGATCATCCGGCGCCAGTGAATGGCAGACGGCGCAATTTTTCCAAATCTCGGCACCACGGCTGCTGTCATGCGCAGCAGGCACGGCCTGCGTTACACCGCCACCCAAGGCAGCACCGTCAAGCGACCAGCGACGGATCGTTCCATCGGTACCAGAGGTGAACAGCTGCCCCTGCGCGATCGCCAAACCCCAGACAGGACCGTTGGCCGCCATGAACGATTGGCGCGGCACAAGGTCATTGCTTTGTATCAGCCAGACCGTCCCGTCGAGAGTGCCTGCCGCGATATGACCCGACCCCGATGCAACAGACACCAAAGGACGGTCCGTCAGAAACCGGTCAGATCGCAACACGCCAGCGTCATCATATAGCCGCAACGCCCCGTCGGCGAATATGACCGCAATACCGTCGTCCGCGCGCACTAGACCATTGGGCAGCGCGGGAAGTCCGATCCTGAATGTCATATCTGATAGCGGGGTCCAGCGGGCCAGCAGCAGGTCTCCACCGACGGTGACCAGATCACCACCCGGCAGAAAGCCAAGGCCGGTGACGCGGTCACTGTGGGCGACAAAAGTCTGCGTTTCGCGGGTGGCAAGATCAAGGCGCACAACACGCCCATCCCAGTAACCCGCAGCAACCTGCGCCCCGTCATCGCTGACATCCAGCGACGCTATGGCAGATTGGCCCGGTGGCGTGACAAACTCCGGTATCCGTCCATCGGCTTGCCAGACGGCCAGACGCCCATCCTGTCCCGCCGTCATAAAACCGCCCATCGGCAAAAGCCGGACGGCCGTCACATTGCCGCTGTGAAACCGCGTCACATTGCGCGCGGTTGCCGCATCGAGATCCCACAGGATCGCGCGCGTATCAAAGCCGCCGGACACCAACAGCCCTTGCCCTGCATCCAACGCCCCCACCGGCCCGCCATGCCCGACCAGATCCTGCGCAGCCGCAGGCCCGATCAGGCCCGCAGCCACGATCAGCGGTATCAGACCCGAGCGCATGATCCGCGAAGGATCAATAGGCGTACAGATTGGCTCCCGGTTCACCGACCCGCGCACCTTCGGTCGCGTAGGCCGAATAGCTGGGCTGCTGGAACGAGTCTTGCAAAACAGACGCCGCACCAACGGCGACGACACCGGCAAAGATCACGGCAAAAATAAAGGCTTTCATATCGGTTCTCCTGTGTGTTTCAGTCTATCAAATCTTACGCGGGGCAAGCCCCGCCTTTTCGTCGTCCAGGCCATCAAGCATGGTCTGGGCAATATCCTTGTAGATGCGCCCCAACGGGCCATCTGGATCGCGCGCAACAATCGGTTGCCCCGCATCCGACGCCGCCCGCAGCGCCATCGTCAGCGGCACCGCCCCCAGAAATGGCACAGCCAGACGCGCAGCTTCGGTTCTGGCACCGCCATCGCCAAAGATCGCATGACTACTGCCGCAATCAGGGCAGATGAATTGCGACATGTTCTCGATGACGCCAAGGATCGGGACATCGACCTTGCGGAACATGGCGATCCCACGCCGCACATCGATCAGCGACAGGTCCTGCGGGGTGGACACGATCACCGCCCCTGCCAGCCGCGTACCTTGGGCCAGCGCCAATTGCGCATCGCCTGTTCCGGGCGGCATATCTACCAGCAGCACATCCAGCGCGCCCCATTCCACATCGGCCATCATCTGTGTGATCGCCGACATCACCATCGGCCCACGCCAGACCATCGCGGTTTCGGGTTCAACCAGCAGGCCCATCGACATTGCCTGCAGCCCATAAGCCCGCATTGGCCGCAATTTGCGCCCCTCGCCCATACCCGGTTTGCCATGCAAGCCCAGCAGGGTCGGCAAGGAAGGGCCATAGATATCGGCATCCAGAATGCCAACGCGCAACCCCATCGCAACCAACGCTAGCCCCAGATTGACCGTTGTGGTCGATTTACCAACCCCGCCCTTGCCAGAGGCCACGGCAATCACATGGCGGACGCTGTCCAGCGGGTCGATCTTTGCAGGCGTCTGCGCCACGAGTTTTGGCGGCGCGGCACGTTCAGCTGTCAGCACAACAAATGCTGAAGTCACCCCTGCCAATGTCCGCAGACGCGCCTCGAGGGTGTCGCGCAGCGGGGCAAAGGCGCCCGCTTCTTCCGGCGTGATCTGGATCGACAGGCTAACCCGTCCACCGGACTGGTTCAAACCTGCAATGCGCCCCGATGTACCCAAGGGTTGGCCGTCAGGCAAAAGCATCGCCCCCAGAACCCCGGATATATCATCATCGAGATCGCGGTTGCCTTGGGACATATTTCTCACAACGTATTTCAGGGCAAACGACCCAGCCTCTTGTTCGAGGCTGGGTCGCATCTGTTTGTATCAAACGTCCGATTACTCGGCAGGTGTCGACAACGCGCTATCCTTGGAGGATTTTGCTTTCTCTTGCTCGACCCAAAGACCGTGATGCTCTTTCGCCCAGTTGACGTCAACTTCGCCAGATCCCATCGCGTCAAACGCACCTTCCATACCGACCGAGCCGATGTAGATATGAGCGATGATGATGGCCGAAAGGCCCGCTGCGATCAAAGCATGGATCGTCTGGTACAATTGCCAATCCGCCGCAGCACCCGCAACACCGGGGAACAGCAACATGACACCTGTGAAGGACAAGCCAGCGCCGCCAATGATCACCGCCCAAAAGATGACTTTCTGACCGGCGTTGAACTTTTTCGCAGGTGGATGCACGCCTTTTTTGAAGATGCCACCACCCTGCTTGAGCCATTCAACGTCAACCTTGTCAGGGATATTGTCGATCACCCACAAAACAAAGATCAGCGCCAAAGCCACCATGAACGGCCACGCCAGATAGTTATGCGCAATCTTGCCAAGGGATGTCAGCGCACCAAACGCATTTTCCCCCAAAAGCGGCAGGATCACGGACGTACCAATAATCAGGTTCAGCCCGGTCAGCGCCAGAATGATAAAGGTCGAGGCCAGTGTCCAATGCGCGAAACGGTCGATCGCACCGAAGCGCAGTATCTTCAGGCCAGACATGCCTGAATCCACCTTGATCCGTCCACGGAACATATAGAACAGCGCCAGCAGACCGACCATGCCCACAACAGCAATCACAGACAGCGTCTGTACTGTGCCAACCTGAAACGCAGCCCAGGACTTGTTGTCCGGCTTGATCAGGTTTGCAGCATTGCTGTCCGGAATGGAGACGCGCCCGGCCACCGCGTTGGTATCGGTGCCCAATGCCTCGAACATCGATTCCTCGGTCACGGCGCGTTCTGTTGGATTCACCTGCGCATTGGCCTGTCCAACAAAGACAAGAATCGCGAGAGCGATCATAAACTGAGATAAGTATCGCATCCTGATATCCTCCTTAAACCGCTACCGTTTCGCCATAAGCCGTGCGCCAACCCCAGGCGCCTGACCCATAACCGCGTGTGACAACCCGCTCGCGATAGATGTCGGCGATGATGTCGCCATCCCCCGCCAGCAGCGCCTTTGTTGAACACATTTCAGCGCAAAGCGGCAGCTTGCCTTCGGCAAGACGGTTCGAACCATATTTCACGTATTCTGCCTGTGACATGTCCGGCTCTGGACCGCCCGAACAATACGTGCATTTGTCCATCTTTCCACGCGTACCGAAATTGGCAGTTTGTGGATATTGGGGTGCGCCAAACGGACAAGCGTAGCTGCAATAACCGCAGCCGATGCAGGTGTCCTTGTTGTGCAACACGACAGCATCGTCGGTAGTGTAAAAACAATCCACCGGACAGACCGACGCGCAAGGTGCGTCGGTACAATGCATACAAGCCATCGACACTGACCGTTCACCGGGCAGACCATCATTCAGAGTGACGACCCGGCGGCGGTTGATGCCCCACGGCACCTCGTGTTCGTTTTTGCAGGCGGTAACGCAGGCGTTGCATTCGATGCAGCGGTCCGCGTCACAAAGGAATTTCATGCGTGCCATTTTTTTGATCCTCCCTTATGCCGCTGCGATTTGGCAAAGTGTGACTTTGCCTTCATGCATACCGGTCACCGGGTCATAGCCGTAGCTGGTGATAACGTTGACGGATTCGCCCAGAACGATCGGGTCAGTGCCGGCAGGGTAATTGCCGCGCTGATCTTCACCCTGGAACCAGCCTGCGAAGTGGAACGGCATAAAGGCCAGACCGGAATTCACCCGCTCGGTGACCAGCGCCTTTACCCGTGCCTTGGACTCGTTCTCGGGGCCGTAAACCCAGACCCAATCGCCATCGACGATACCGCGGGCGGTGGCGTCTGCGGGGTTGATCTCGACGAACATGTCCTGCTGAAGTTCGGCAAGCCATGGGTTCGACCGGGTTTCCTCGCCGCCGCCTTCGTATTCAACCAAACGACCAGAGGTCAGGATGATCGGGAAGTCCGCGGCAATATTACGGTCCACGGCGCTTTGCTGCACCACTTTACCGATGTTTGGCATCCGCTGCTGACGACGGTCGTCATTGGTCGGATATTCCGCCACCAGCTCAGGGCGTGCCGAATAGATCGGCTCGCGGTGAACAGGAATCGGGTCTGGCAGGTTCCACGCGACGGCGCGGGCCTTGCCGTTGCCGTAGGGGACGCAACCATGTTCGATCGCCACCCGCTGGATGCCGCCCGACAAGTCGAGAGACCAGCTGACGCCATTGATCTTTTCTTCGTCGCCGCCGCCGATACCTTCGATCACAGCCCGTTCGCGCGCCGTCAAATCGGTATCCCAGCCCAGTTCTTTCAGCACGCCCATGGTGAATTGGGGATAGCCGTCCTGAATCTCGGAACCGGGGTTCCAGCTGCCTTCCGCAAGAAGCGTCTCGCCGTCACGCTCAAGCCCGAAACGTGGGCGGAACGCGCCACCACCCTCTTTCACCGGAATATTGGTGTTATAAAGGATGTGGCTGCCGGGATGCCGGAATTCAGGCGTGCCCCAGCAAGGCCAAGGCAGACCGTAAAAGTCGCCTGCGATCTCGGCGGGTGCATCGGGCAGCGCCTTCAGCGTAACCAGATCGAAATGCTGCTGGTTGGCCATATGGGCCTTCAGCCGCTCTGGGCTTTGGCCTGTGTAACCAACAGACCAGCCACCACGGTTGATTTCGCGCAGGATGGATTCTGGTGTTGGCTCCATGCGGAACTTGCCCTGGACCAGCTCAAAGTTCTTGAACATCTCATCGGCAAAGCCAAGCCGCTGCGACAGGCCATACATGACTGCATAATCATTGTCGGATTCGAAAATCGGATCGACAACTTTTTCGCCCCATTGCACGGACCGGTTGGACGCGGTGCGCGAACCGGAACATTCAAACTGCGTGCAGACTGGCAGCAGATAGGTGTTATCGGTGCGCGAATGCAACGCGGCAAAGGTCGTTGGGTGCGGGTCGGCAACGACCAGCAGATCCAGCGCATCCATGCCGCGACGGGCATCCTGCATCCGAGGAACGGTGTTGCCGCCGTGGCCGAAGACCAGCATCGCCTTGATGTTGTCTTTCTGGTCAACTTCTTCGCTGTCCATCGTGACCGCATCGAACCAGCGGGTCGAGGTGATGCCCGGAATGGCCATGTTTTCCTCGGCTGTCCGCGCGTCGCGTCCACCTTTGGAAGGCACTTCGTCAAAACGGCTGACAAAATAATTGTAAGGCACTTCCCAAACACGCGACCAATGCTCCCATGCGCCTGCGCCCAGACCGTAGTAGCAAGGCAAGTTGCCCACATCGAGACCAAAGTCCGTCGCACCCTGCACGTTGCAGTGACCGCGGAAAATATTGGCGCCATTGCCCTGGCCGCCGACGTTGCCCGTCGCCAGCAGCAGAATGTTGTAGGCGCGCACATTGGCCGTGCCGACAGTATGCTGCGTGCCACCCATGCACCAGATAAAGGTCGATGGGCGTTCCTTGGCGAATTTCTCGGCGGCACGTTTCAGCGTGTCACCATCGACGCCAGCGATCTTCTCGACGACTTCGGGCGTGTAGGCTTTCACCACTTCGCGCACTTGGTCCATGCCGTAAACGCGCTGTGCCAGATATTCGGTATCTTCCCAGCCGTTTTCGAAGATGTGGTAAAGCATCCCGTTGATCACGGCGATATCGGTGCCGGGGCGGAAACGGATGTATTCGGTGGCATGGGCGGCCGTGCGGGTAAAGCGCGGGTCAAGCACGATCACGTTGGCGCGCTGGGTTTCCTTGCCGGTGAGGATGTGCTGCATCGACACTGGATGCGCCTCTGCCGCGTTCGACCCCATGAAGATCACGGTTTTCGAATTGCGGATGTCGTTATAGCTATTGGTCATCGCACCATAGCCCCAGGTGTTCGCAACACCCGCCACTGTGGTCGAATGGCAAATCCGCGCCTGGTGGTCGACGTTGTTGGTCCCCCAGAAAGCCGCAAATTTGCGGAACAGGTAAGACCCTTCATTGCTGAACTTGGCCGAGCCCAGCAGATACACGGAATCGGCACCGGAATTTTCGCGGATTTCGCCCATCTTGGCGGCGATTTCATCCAGCGCCTGATCCCAGCTGATCCGCTGCCATTCGCCACCGACTTTTTTCATCGGATATTTCAGGCGGCGATCACCATGCACGACTTCGCGGACCGATGCACCCTTGGCGCAATGCGTGCCGCGGTTGATCGGGCTGTTATAGGCAGGCTCTTGCCCGACCCAGACACCGTTCTGCACTTCGGCGACGACTGAACACCCGACCGAACAATGGGTACACATGTTCTTTTTGATTTCGATCGGCTGCGCCGGATCGGTAAAACCGGCGGCTTCGACCCGCCGCGTCAACCCGGACCCAACAGTCGCGATAACGGCAAGGCCGCCAATGCTGAGCCCTGAGGCGCGCAAGAAACTGCGGCGGTCGATTGGTTTGGCGGCGACGCCTGCGGCCAATTGCGATAAACGGCCTGTCGCTGTGGCCTCACGTGATCTGCGTTTGACCAGCATCAGTTTTCTCCCTGATCATAATAGCGATTGGTACGGTAAAAGGCTGCGACATGCTCTGTTTCGCGGTACCGCGCCTTTGTGCGTTCATCCCCAGTTTGCTGTGCCATGACAGGGCGCGCGCCGCCCATTGTCAGTGCTGCGGCCGAAGCTCCCGTCGCCGCGACGCCGAAAAACGCACGGCGGCTCATCGGATCATGTTTGTCTTTCGTCATCGAGATCTCCCTGGTGGCGGCTGCGGCAAGCGGGCTGGCTTGCCGAGGTAAAAATTAGTCGGTTAGGCGGCGAGCGCGAAGGCACGCGCTTCGATATCAGTCAGTAACCGGCCAATTTCGGCCAGCGGTCGGTAGAAATCTGCACTTGGGGCAATCGCAAGATCATCAAAGAATTGCGCAGCCCAAGGCGCGATATGACGGTTGAAGAACGCGCGCTGGATATCAGCACTTGCCACAACGTCGCCAGAAATCATGTCGGCCATCACATCCATCAACAGGGCAATGTGATCTTCGGGTTCGTGCCGCCCATTGGCACGCGCCACACCCAGACGGGACAGATCATCACGCAACACCGCCAATGGCCGTTCGTTCAAAAATCCGGTCTGGTAAAAGCTCGAATAGGGCAGCAATTCGCCACGCCCAACGCCGATGAACAATTCGAAAAATTCACGCTCTACCCGGGCAGAATCAGCTGTCTTGGCGCACAGCGCCAAAGCGGTAAACGCGCATCCCAGCGGCGTTTTATCGCCCTGCAACTGAGCGACGTGATTCAGCAATGCCTGATCGGGTGCAGACGACAGCATGCGCGCGAGAAAACGATACTGATCGCTTCTCAACGCCTCAAGGGGATCGCTGGCTCGCCCGTTTATGGGCTGGCTATCCGTCATGTTACCTAGTCTCACTCCCTAGTGGTAAAAAAATAATACCACATCCAACATCTTTACGCAGCCAACCGACGTCTGTCCAGAATCTTTGCATATCGTTGCACACATTTCATCACAAATTGCCGCAAGCGCCTAGGCGGGCAAAGCGCCGCCATGGCGACGGCGTGCCGGCGTCAGGTCTGTTTGTAGGTCGATGTCTTGCTGCTGTGCCGTTTGCGGCGCTGTATCGGGTTCAGAACTGGGATCGTTCGCTGCGGTTTCCTGCTGGGTCAGCGCCGCAGTCGTTTGTCGCACGGCACTCTCCTGAGTAGGAATCGACCCAGGATGATCAGAATCACCCTCCGTATCGGCAACCTGCGTCGCTGCGGGATCTTGGCGTGGCGCAAAAAGCTCGCGCAGCATTTGCGCCGCGCGTTCGGGTGAGGGTGCCGCGCCATCGCCCGGCACACCGCCCGGCGTGTTCCAGTCCCAAGCGTAATCCACTGCGGGGTCGTTATGGTCTCTGATACCGGGGACCAGCATCCATTTGCGACGCAGCGCTGCGTTGCGCAGGGCCTGTGGCACGCCCTTTTGCAGGAACACGCGAATATCGGTCTGCGGGGTCAGATCATCAATATCGGGCAGTGCCGCGATCTGTTCTTCGGTCAGCGGCTCTTGCTCTGATTCTTGGTTCGTCGCTGGCTCGGGCTCTGCGACGCCCTCTGGCGTGACGGGCTGCGCACGCTTGTTGCGCGACCAGCGGCCCAGAAAGGATTCTGTCTCATCGGTCGGTTTTGGCATGGCTCACCTCTTGCGGGGGCTATGCGCCCATTTGTCTGCGTCGTGCAAAACACGCGGGGCGCGCGCAGGCGGGGCATTGGGGTCGATCACATCACGTTTGCGCTTTTTGAAGGGCATGTCGACATGGTGTTGCGCCACGAATTCCGCAATCTGCGCTTCGATCACAGCAGGCATCGGCACCGGCTCGACGAAAAGGTCCAGATCAGAGGCATAGCCTTCGCCTTCGTAAGGGTCGGCAGTGACATTCACGATCTCGGCGGTTCTGGGGTCCTGCCCACGCAAAGCGACCCAGAGCGCCGGACGCCCGGAGACAAGATTGTCTTGATGGTGCAGCGTATCACCCGAATAAAGCGACAGGTCGCGCCCGCCCAGGTACCAGGTCTCGACCCCATTTTCGGCGTAAAGCAGTGTATGCGGCGCCGCGTCAGGTTCCTGTGGCAGCACCGAACAGGGACGCAATTCGCCCGCACCCCATTTCGTCACCGCAGGCCGCCTGATGGCAAGAACCGAAATGCGCAGCGTCTTGATCGGCATGGTGATCCTTTCAGTTCAGCACGGGCGCGGCCAGCGGCAACCCGGTCAGCAGGTTCTGTGGCTTGATTCGCACCGCGCCACCGGCACCCAGCCCCAAGAACAGCCAGATCGGCTGGCCCCGCAAATCCGGCGTCACGCGAGAGTGATCCGCGATATCAAGCCGGAACAGCCCCACAAGTGTAGCAGGCATAGGCTGCTTGTTCCATAACGCGTTGCCGATGGCAGTACCGGCCTGATCCAACCCCACAAACCAACGCAAGTCGATGTTGTCAGCAGAGGCCTGCGCCGTGACGGTGCAATCCAGCCCCAGCATATGGCGCAGATAGCCAGCAATCGCCGTGGCCATACCCGCACGCGCGGCCGCGTCACCGCCGAAATTCAGCACCATCGTATGGGCATCAGACCGCGACCAATAGGTCCAGTCGTTATCCGCGCTCAGCACATCCAACCCGTCGATGCCACCCGACAACATCGCCGTCAGCGGCGAGCTGTGCATCTCTTGTTCCAGTAATTGCACCAATTCCTCATCGGCCAGAAACAGGGTGTCGTTCTGGATATGGCTGCGCTGCGGGCGAAAGAAACATTCCGCCGCGCGCAGGACCTGCGGATCGTCGCAGCCGTCCAGCGCGTTACGCAGGATCAGCTGCACAAGCTGCGACATGAACACGACAGGCAGGGTGATTCCGTCTTGCACGATCTGGGCATAGCCGTTTTCAACCGTACCTGCGGCGATCAGCCGGTCACGCAATGTCAAAAGAAAGCGCCAGTTTTCGCGCGCATCGGGGTCTTGCAGCGCGATCAGTTCCATGTCGGACACTTTGGCGCGCGGCTGATCCATCAGCCGCTTGTGCAAGGTGCGTTCGGCCGCGCATGCCTCTGGCGGGGGCAGTACCTCTGGACGCGCTAACCAGGCAAGGATCAGTTCGTCGGTGACGGTCATGCGCCCGGCATTGTCCAGACGGGTCAGGTGATGACCCGAAGCGACCCAGAATTCAGGCATCAGGCTTTTCCTCTTAATGCAAAGATATCGACGTGATCTTCGGGGCCGGTATCCTCGGTTTCCTCGAAGAATTGAAACGCACGGTCATGGCCTTGCAGGTGGGATCCTGAAAAGGCCGTCTCGTCGCGGGGTTTGAGCGTGCGAAATTGTTCGCGTATATCGCCCGCGTCATGTTTACGGTGCAGCGCGATCAGCGTGTTCAGCGGATGCGCGCGGCACAGGCTTTCGGCCAGCGCCACTTCTTCTTCGGCGGCGGGGCGGGCGGCCTCCAACGATGGCGCGCCCAGATGTGTCATCAGTTGACGGGCCAGCATCAGAACCATGGCGTCGCGTTCGTCTGGTCGCGCCTCTTGCACCGTCACCAAGGTCGCATGACCAAAGCTGTCCACCCCCAGAAAACCCGAGCGAAAGGCAATCGCCTCTTTGCGGGTCAGATCATCGGGGGCGCGCCCCCAGAACAAAAACGTGCCCGGCACAGCCCATTCACCGGGGCTGGCAGCACGGCTGAACACGACCTTGTCAGAGGCATCAAGCTGGATTGTCCTAGGCAGGCGGATCACAATTTCGGCCCCTTGGCATCGCGCCAGTCAGTCGCGTTGAAGGATTGCAACAAGGGCTCCGATCTTTTGCCGCCACCCGCTGGCGTGATCTCGACCAGACGGTCACCTTCGATCCGCCGTACCCCCCGCAAAAGCGGCGGGTCGATGCGCATTAAATAGCGGTTGGTCACCGCATCCAGACCATCATGCAGCCAGCGATCAAAATACAGCATCATGTAGCTGGCGAAGGTGGCAATGATATCTTCGTGCGGATCAAAGTCTTCTTCTTTCAAAGATGTCGACTCTGGAAAACGGCCCGGTTCCAGCAAATGGTCACGCTCAGAGATCAGCTCCGCCGCGAAAACCATCCAGTCCGGCACATCCTGCGGTCCGGTGCCGGGGGCGACAGCAAAGCGCCCGCCACCGATACGGGCCTTGTCATAGCGGATTTCGTCGGGCCAGTTCAGCCGCACCGCGCGTTCGGGTGGACAATGTGCCGCAAGCGCATCGGCAACAGCGACCATGCCCAAAGGAAAGGCCATCTGCGCCTCTTGCAGTTTTTGCGTCGGTTCCAGCACCACCGCAAATGCCAGCAATCCCGATGACGCGTGACACACCAATGTTCCGGCCCCGTGTTCGGGCGCAAGCTGAACCGCCTGTTCCAGCACATCTGGCCCCGTCCCCGCATGCAGCGTATAAGGTGGTGGCAGCGCAATATGCCCCAAGCCGTGGGTTTGTGATCTGTCGTCCATGTCGCCTCCCCGATTATCGCGCGCCGAACTCTAGGCTTTGCAATCAATCAAGCGTATATCGGCCAAGACCGGTCAACTTCCAGCCATATCTAGCCAGATGCGAGACACCAATGCCCCAACACGACAAAACCCGTCTGATTTGTAGCTGCGAAGGTAGCATGAAAGTCGCTGTCGAAGCATTAGGCGGACAGGGCAAGGGGGCGCATCACTTGTGCCGCAGCCAGCTTGACCATTTCCGCAAGGCGCTGGGCGATTTCGCCGAAGTGACCGTCGCCTGCACGCAAGAGGCCCCGCTTTTCGCCGAAGTGGCCGAGGATATGGGGTATGAGGGCACGCTGCATTTCGCCAATATTCGCGAAACCGCAGGCTGGTCGGAGGCGGGTCACGACGCCGCACCAAAAATGGCAGCCTTGCTTGCGATGGCAGAAATCGCAGCGACACCCTTTGATGTCATCAGCCTGGAAAGCAACGGGATTACCTTGATTCTCGGGCGCGATCAGGCAGCAGTGGATCTGGCGCAAAGCTTGTCCGACACGCTGGATATCACCGTTTTGTTGCTGCCCGGCGCAGATGTCGTGCCACGTCCGCAGACGACCTGGCCCGTGCTGCAAGGGCGCGTCCGGCAGGCCACTGGGCATCTGGGTGCGTTCGAGCTGACGGTGGATGATTATGCCGCACCTGTTGTGTCATCACGCGCGCAGCTGGCATTTGACGCGGCGCGCAACGGTGCTGTTTCCACCTGTGATCTGGTGATCGACGTGACCGGCGGACAGCCATTATTTCACGAAACCCGTCCGGGCTATCTGCGGGCCGATCCGCGCGACCCGGTCGCGCTGGCCAAGCTGGTGACCGAGGCCAGCCAGATGGTCGGCACCTTTGACAAGCCCAAATACATCAATTTTATCCCCGACCTCTGCGCCCATTCGCGCAATACCCTGACTGGCTGCACCCGCTGTCTGAACCTGTGCCCGACAGGGGCGATCACGTCCAACGGCGATACCGTGGCGATTGATCCCAATATCTGCGCGGGCTGCGGCCAATGCGCTGCGGCCTGCCCGACCGGGGCTGCCGCCTATGCGATGCCTGTGACAGAAAACATTGCCGCCCGCCTGCGCGCGGGGCTTGAGGCGTATTTCGCGGCAGGCGGCAAACATGCGCCCATCGTGCTGTTTCACGATGCAGATCACGGATCCGCCCTGATCGACGCGACCGCGCGCTTCGGCAAGGGTCTGCCCGCGCATGTGATCCCTGTGCAGGTCAACGAACCATCGCAGATCGGGCCAGAAATCATGGCGGCGGCGCTGGCCTATGGGGCCGGCGGCCTGCGGGTGCTGGCCAAGGAACGCCCGGCCCATCCGCTGGACGGGTTGCAGGAAAGCCTGGACCTGATGGCGGTGATCTGCACGCAAACCGGCCATGACCCGGCCGCCTGCGGCCTGCTGTCGATCGACGATCCTGACGCGCTGGACAGCGCGCTTTGGCAACCTGCCACAGCCGCCCGCGCAACGCGGTCGGGCTTTTTGCCGCAAGACGACAAACGCGGCTTGCTGCTGCTTGCGGTCGAGGAAATGAACCGCACGGCCCCCGCGCCAACCGATTTCATTGCGCTGCCACCGGGCGCGCCTTTTGGCGCCGTCACGCTGGATCACGATGCCTGCACGCTGTGCCTTGCCTGTGTTGGCGCCTGCCCTGCCGGAGCCTTGTCGGATAATCCCGACCTGCCGATGCTGCGGTTCACCGAAAGCGCTTGTGTGCAATGTTCCATCTGCGTGGCAACATGCCCCGAAGATGCGTTGAGCCTGACCCCGCAAATCGATCTTGCCGCTTGGGCTGCACCACGCCGCGTGCTGAAACAGGAAGACCCTTTCGCCTGCACATCCTGCGCCAAGCCGTTCGGCACCAAGTCAAGCATCGAGCGTGTGATGCAAAAGCTAGAAGATCACTGGATGTTCGCCGGCGATACGGGGGCAGAGCGCCGCCGGCTGCTGACGATGTGCGATGATTGCCGCACCCGCGAGGTCGTGATGGCGGGCTTTGATCCGCATGAAAAGGCCGAAACCTGATCAGCGCGAACCGCAGGGTTCGAGTGGGTGCGGCCAAGGCTGCACCCTGACGCCCAAGCGACAGACAAGCAGCTTCACAATACCAGATCACCGTTCAGAAACGCCGCTGCCTGCGCCGATGCAGGTCCGGCAAAAAACACCGCAGCGGGCAATATTTCGACGACCTGCCCAGCGTGGACGAACAACACCTCGTCGGCAAGACGGCGGGCCTGGCCCAGGTCATGGGTGGACATCACGACCCTTGTGCCATCCGCACAGGCGGCATGCAGGATCGCCTCGATTTCCTGCGTGGCGTGACCATCAAGATTGGCGCAAGGTTCGTCCAGAAACAGCACCTGCGGGGCCGTGACCAAGGCGCGCGCCAATGCGAGTTTCTGTTTTTCCCCGCCTGATAGCACCGTCGCTGCACGCAAAACCGCAGACCCCAGCCCGACACGTGCGGCCCAAACATCCGCCGCAGCGCGGGCGTCACGGCGGTTCACGCCGCGCAGAACCAGCGGATAGGCGATATTGTCGCGAACCGTGCGGCGCATCATGATCGGCGCCTGAAAGACGAATGATTGCGCCGCATGCGCCTGCGCATCGCTGACGGCCCAAGCTTTGTGACCAGCCGATATCCGGTCAAGCCCGTGCATCGCGCGCAGCAATGTGGTCTTGCCGCTGCCATTCGGCCCGACGACCACGCTGATCCCCTTGCCCTGCAAAGTCAGCGACACCGGGCCAAGAATATGCTTGCCACGCCGCTTGACCGTGATCTCTCGCAATGTCAGCGGCAGGATGTTGTGTTCGTTTACCATCTGCTGCCCTGTTCCGTCCGGGACAGGACATGAATACAAAGGTTAACCACCACCGCGAGCCCGATCAGGATGAACCCCAAGGCAAGCGCCAGCGCGAATTCTCCGCGCCCCGTCTCAAGCGAGATTGCCGAGGTCAGCACGCGTGTCGCATTGTCGATATTGCCGCCGACGATCATGATCGCCCCGACTTCACCGATGCCGCGCCCGAAACCGGCCAGCTGCGCCGTCAACAAGGTACGTCGCCCATCCCAGACCAGCGTGGCGATACGCTGCCTGCGCGACGCATGCAGCGAGATCAGCAAATCATGATAATCCGCCCATAATTCCCGCATCGCCTGATGCGCAACCGAGGCGACAAGCGGCGTGATGATGATGACCTGCGCAATGATCATCGCCGTTGGTGTGAACAACAGGCCCAGCACGCCAAAAGGGCCGGACCGCGACAGCATGATATACACAATCAGCCCCACGACGACCGGCGGCAGCCCCATCAGCGCATTGAGCAGCGCAATCACATAACGCCGTCCGGGAAACCGCGTGATCGCCAGCCATGCCCCCAATGGCAAGCCAATGACAGACGCAACGGCTGTCGCGCTCAGGGTCACATGAAGCGACCGCAGCGTAATCTCGATCAGTTCAGGGTCCAGTGACACAACCAACCGGGCAGCCGTGGCAAAGCCATCTGCAATATCGCTCATCACTTATCCATTGCCGGTGTCACGCCTGAAACCCGCCGTACAACACCACCGCGCTGCACCGCTGGCGTGCAGTATCAGCAATAAGCTTGTGACAACAAGCCCCTCAGCTGCGCGATGCTGACAGGGCAAGGGTGACATTGCAGCAGCGGCCAACGCCTCTTTGTCTAGGCGGCAGGTGCGGCACTTTTCCATTGCTGAGGGGAAACATAGACAATCCGATCATCCAGACTGATCATCACTTCGCCGTCCTGAATATTGACCTGCAACTTCATGGCGCGGCCAGCAAGTGCCGCAAGCGTATCCGTGTCGGCCTGCGGAAAATTGACGACTTGAAGATTGTCGAAACGAATGGTGCTGTTCTTGATCTTGTCCCACCAGATTTCAGCGGTGCGGCCGCCATAGGGATAGACGACCACCTTGCCAGCTTTGCCGCAGGACTGACGTAGCACCTTTTCGCTAGGCAAACCCAAGGCCACCCAAACGTCAAGTTCGCCGCTCAGGCTTTTTTGCCAGATGTCGGGTTCGTCGTCGGTCGAAAGGCCCTTGGTCATTTCCAGATGCTCATGGGCATTCAACGCGAAAGCAACGATGCGCACCATCAGCCGTTCATCGGTCTCTGACGGATGCTTGGCCAGCGTCAGCTTATGGGTCTCGTAATAGTGACGGTCCATGTCCGAGACCGACAGCTCGACTTTGTAAATTGTGGCGTTTTGCGCCATGATCAGCCCCTAATCTTGCACGATCGTGGTGCCTACTCTGTTTAGGGCGCTTTGGAAAGCAGGCGCGCAGATCAATGCGCTGCGGCCCCGTCTGTGCCGCCTTGGACGAAAAATACCGTCACCAGCCCAAAAATCGGCCCAAAAAACTGTCCTCATCCGGCGGCTTGCGCTACACAGTCACCATCCCGGCCATAAACCGGGCAAGGGAGGGCGCAAAGCCCACAAATGGAGGAGACATCATGACGACATCTACCGGTCGGGGGCTGAAAGCCCTTTTCGCACCCATCGCCATCGTAGCATTCGGGATCGGTTCTGCCGCACAGGCGCAAGAACTGTCGATCGCCACAGGTGGCACAGGCGGCGTTTATTACCCCTATGGCGGCGGTCTGGCCGAAGTGATCAACAACCATGTGGACGGCTACAGCGCCAGCGTCGAAGTCACCGGCGCCTCGGTCGAGAACATGGCCTTGGTCCAGCGCGGCGACAGCGACATCGCGATCGCCTTGGCCGATACGGTCTATCAGGCCTATACTGGCACCGGCGCTTTTGAAGGCCGCCAGATTGGTGAAGCACGCGCCTTGGCGTCGATCTATCCAAACGCCGTGCAACTGGTCACGCTGGCCGATAGCGGGATCACCAGCATGCAAGAACTGCGCGGACAGCGCGTTTCGGTCGGCGCACCGGGATCGGGCACCGAACTGAGCGCGCAGATCATTCTGGCTGCCAATGGAATCACCTATGACGATTTCGACCCACAGCGCCTGAACTTCAACGAAACCGCCGATGCGATCCGTGACGGTGACATCGTCGCCGGTTTCTGGAGCGTGGGGCCACCCACATCGTCGATCATGAACCTGGCCGCGACACGTGCGATTTCCATCATCGGCCTGTCTGCAGACGAAATCGCAAACGCCCGCGAAGCCGAACCGACATTTGCGCCCTTTGCGCTGCGCGCAGGCCTTTACGACGGGATGGCCGAGGCCGTGCAGACGATCTCGACACCCAACGTGCTGATCGTGCATGCCGATATGGACGAGGAACTGGCCTACAACATCACCAAGGCGATGTATGAAAACGTAGCCGATCTGATCGCGATCCATCCGGCAGCAAACGACACGACGATCGACTTCTCGGTCGCATCGACGCCGATCCCGTTCCACCCAGGCGCGCTGCGCTATCTCGAAGAGGTGGGTGCAGCGGTACAGGATCACCAGCGCCCATGATCACGACCAATGCAGAGCGGCACGGATGTGCCGCCCTTCTTTGTGCCGCGCTTTTCGCGGGCGGACCTGCCATGGCGCAGCCTGTGCTAGTGGTGGAAACCACTGACGCGCCGCTGGGTGAACTGCCGTTTCAGCCCGGTGCTGAAATCTGCTTGCGGTGGAACCATTCCGTCACCGGTGGTGCCGTGGCAGATTGTTTCGAGAATGTGGCAGGCCAACTGACCCTGACGCGGTCCTATCTGCATGATTTCGCCGCAGGCTTGGGCGAGGTTGCAGGCCGCGGCCGGATCGCGCCAGCCGCAACGGGCGGGTACTGGATCACCGAGATCGCCGAACCGATCCCCGACAATTCACTGGGCCTGCGGGTCGGCCCTGCTGCGGTAAACCACCGCTTGACCAGCGCCGGTCAGGCAATCGCGCTAAGCCAGATTGCCCCCGATACCGCCGTGCGGCTGACACTGCGCCCCAACTGACAGCCGCCATCTGAACCGACAGGAACAAGACATGAGCAGCCAGACATCCGACACGTCCCACAAGAATCAAGACCTGACCGACCTGCCGCCCGCCATGCGGTCGGCCGATGAGGTCCAGCCGCGCCCGATCCTGTGGACCATCACCATCGTCGCGATCACGATGTCTTTGTTCCAGATGTATACCGCAGGGATCGAACCGCTGGGCTTGTTCTATCAACGCTCGGCGCATCTGGGGTTTATTCTGTTTCTGGCCTTCCTGATCTTTCCGGTCACCGGCACCACGCGCCCGCGCGGCAGCATCGGCTGGATCATCGACGCGATTTGTCTGACCGCTGCCTTTCTTAGCGGGTTCTATATTTTCTATTTCCTTGATGACATCATCAACCGCGCGGGCTGGTGGTCGCGCACCGATATCGTGATGGGCATCATCGCCACGCTTGCCGTGCTGGAGGCCAGTCGCCGTGTCGTGGGCCTTGGCATGACCATCATCGGCCTGATCGCCATCGCCTATGCGCTGGCCGGACCGCGCGGAGCGCTGCCCGGACTGGGCGAATGGATGCCTGGCATTCTGTCGCATCGCGGGGCCAGCGTGGACCGTCTGGTGGGCCAGCTCTATCTGGGACAAGAGGGGATTTTCGGCCTGCCTTTGGGTGTTGCGGCAACCTATGTCTTCATGTTCGTCCTGTTCGGCGCATTTCTCGAAGTCACAGGTGCAGGCAAGTTTTTCATCGATCTGGCCTTTGCTGCGACAGGCCGCAAGGCAGGTGGGCCCGCCAAGGCGGCAGTGATCGCATCGGCAGGAATGGGGTCGATTTCAGGCTCGGCTATTGCCAATGTCGTGACGACGGGGGCCTTTACGATCCCGCTGATGAAAAAGCTGGGCTATAAACCCAAAGAGGCCGGCGGGATCGAGGCAGCAGCATCGACTGGCGGGCAGATCACGCCACCCTTGATGGGCGCGGGGGCGTTTCTGATTTCTGAATATACCAACGTGCCTTACATCGACATCGTCATGGTCTCGATCTTTCCGGCGATCCTGTATCTGGGCACGGTTTATCTGTTCGTGCATCTGGTGGCGATGAAGGCGGGCATGACCGGCTTGTCCGCCGCCGACTTGCCCATCGTGCGCAATGTGCTGGCGGCGGGGTGGCAATTCATCGTGCCGCTGGTGGTGCTGATCTATCTGTTGGTCAACAACATCTCGCCCACGCGGGTGGGGTTCTGGGCGATACTGTCGGTGATTGCCGTCACCGCCTTGCGCGCTGGGTTCACGCTGATCGTGCTGGACCCCAAGAACGGCACGCCTCTGACCGCTGACCGGCTGAAGGCATCGATCCTGAGCGGTCTGACGCTGGTCGCCAAAGCACTGGAACTGGGCGCGCGCAATGCTGTCGCGGTCAGCGTCGCCTGCGCTGTCGCGGGCATCATCGTGGGGGTTGTGGGTCTGACAGGGCTGGGGCTGAAGTTTTCATCCATGATGATCTCGCTCTCGGGCGGCAGCCTGCCGCTGGCGCTGGTCTTCGTGCTGCTGGCCAGCCTGATCCTTGGCATGGGCCTGCCAGTGACCGCCGCTTATATCGTGCTGATCGTGCTGGTCGGGCCTGCGCTGCACAACGAGTTTGGCGTGCCGCTGTTGATCGCGCATCTGGTGGTGTTCTGGTATTCCCAAGACAGCAACGTCACCCCGCCCATAGCCCTTGCGGGGTTTGCAGGCGCGGCGATTGCAGGCTCCAAGCCGATGGAAACCAGTATGCAGGCGTGGAAATACGCCAAGGGCCTGTACCTGATCCCCGCCTTCATGGTGTTCAACCCCGAGATCATCATGGGCGGCGAGACGTGGTATGTGATCTGGACCGGGATCATGATCGTGATCGGGCTGATAGGCTTTGCCGCCGCGATCGAAGGCTATCTGTTCACATGGATGGACAATCTGTCCCGCCTGCTGGTGGTGCCGGGTGTGATCGCGATCTTCAACCCCGATGCGATGATCGAGGCGGCAGGCGCGCTGGTGGTCTTGGCGCTGCTGGTCTGGAACTGGCTGAAATCCCGCAGCGCGCAAAGTGTCGCGCGGACAGGCTGACCAACGACCCGCTGTGGTGCAGGTCGCACGGGCCATGTGATTACCCCGCTGGCCGCGGTCAGGTGACCACGGCGACCAGTGCGACGAAATCCCCGACCTTGACCAACCCCGGCACATGCCGCGCGGTCAGGATACCGGTGCAGGCGGCGTGGCAGATCACGGGTGGCACGCCGGTGCGGTCGGCAGGCCAAATCCGCGCGATAGGCTGGTCCTTTGCCACGGGATCGCCCAGATCGACCAGATAGTCGATCAGCCCCGCGTGATGCGAAAAGACAAAGCAGCTGTCGTCGGGCATATCCAGTTGTACGGTCGGACCCACCTGCAATGCGCCCGCCATGATCCCTGCATGGATCAGCAGATTGCGGATGCCCTTGCGCGCAATCGCGACACTGCGCGCCGTCGCCATGCCGGCCCCGCCCAGTTCGGTGGTGACAAAGGTCTTGCCCTGATTTTCAACTTCGGTGTCGAACATGCCGACGGCGTCGATTTCCAGCATCCGCACCGAATAGGGCGCGTTGAAGGCTTGCATCGCGGCCATGCAGGCGGCCTCTTGCGCTTTGTCGGGCAGGATATGGGCGGCGGCGAAGGGCAGAAAATCCAGCGTGCGCCCGCCAGAATGGAAATCCAGCACGATATCGGCCAAAGGCACCAGTTCGGTCGCGATGTAATGGCAGATCTTCTGCGTCACGCTACCATCCGCACGGCCCGGAAAGCTGCGGTTCATGTTCGCGCCGTCAATGGGTGAACAGCGCGCGCCTTTGGCAAAGGCGGGCAGGTTCATCATCGGCAAAATGATGACACGGCCCGTGATCTGATCAGGCTGCAAGGTGGCGGCCAATTCCTGCAAGGCCACTGGCCCTTCGTATTCATCGCCGTGATTGGCACCGGTCAGCAAGGCCGTCGGCCCGTCACCATTGGCAATGACGGTGATCGGGGTCATGACCGACCCCCATGCGCTGTCATCGCGGCTATAGGGCAGTTTCAGGAAACCGTGGTGGACACCCTGTGCATCAAGCGGGATGGTCGGGGTAATCATGCCTTGACCACCAGCGCGCGGGGGGTCTTGCAGAAACATTCATAGCCCGTGTCGGTGATCAGGATAGGTTCGGTAATTTCCAACCCGCCATCATCCAGCCACAACGCCGGCATGAAATGGAACGTCATGCCCGGTTCCAGAATGGTCGTATCCCCCTTGCGGAACGATATCGTGCGCTCGCCCCAGTCGGGCGGATAGCTGATCCCGATGGCGTAACCACAGCGGCTGTCCTTGACATAGCCCGCCTTGTTCAGCGCGGCGTTAAAGGCATTGGCGATATCCTGCGCCTGATTGCCGGGGCGGGCCTGTTCCAACCCCGCCTCGACCGCGTCGAGCACGGCGGCCTCGGCGTCGCGGTATTTGTCGGGGACCTTGCCCAGAAACAGCGTCCGCGATTGCGGGCATTGATAGCGGCGGTGCGCGCCAGCGATCTCGAAAAACGTGGCCTCGCCGGTTTTCATCGGGCGGTCGTCCCATGTCAGATGGGGCGCGGTGGCATCCATGCCAGACGGGGCCATCGGCACAATCGCCGGATAATCGCCCCAATGGCCATCCGCCCCCCTGATCCCCGTAGCGTAAATATCGGCGATCAGATCATTCTTGCGCAGGCCCGGTTCAGCCAGTTCGACGATGCGGGCATGCATGGTTTCAACAATGCGGGCGGCCCGGCGCATATAGTCAATCTCGCGGTCGGATTTGACGGCGCGCTGCCAGTTCACAAGCCCCGTGCAATCGCTGATCCGCGCTTTTGGTAGGCCCGCCAGCAGTGCGGCGTGGGCAGCGGCGGAATAGTAATAATTGTCCATCTCGACGCCGATCCGTGCCTGCGCCAGCCCCAGCTCGGCCAGTAGTTTCGCCAGTTCCTGCATCGGATGCTTGTCGGGGTTTTGCACGAAGGTATCATCATAGCCGCGAATATTATCGTCGCTTTCCATGAACACGGTGCGCCGCGCGCCCAATGTGTCCATGGCGCGGCCCCACCAGACCGGATCGCCGTCATGGGTCAGGATCACGCCCTGAAAGACGTAAAATGACCACCCGTCATAGCCCGTCAGCCACGACATGTTTGACGGGTCGGTGACAAAGATCGCATCCAGCCCGCGCAGCTGCATCTCGGCACGGGTCTTGGTGATGCGGCGCAGATATTCACTGGTCGGGAAATTCGCCTCGAAAGTTGTCATTGGGTGGCCTTCGGTTAGAGCTTTGAGGCCAAAGCTGGGCTGTTTCGCGCCCCCACGCTATACCCCAACACCGGCAAACCATGTCGCTTTCCGACAAAGAGCGTCCGTCATGGGCTGGAGGCCACAGGCCATCCCGCCTAGACTGCCTGTAAATATGATGGAGAATGTGATGACCGAGCAATTTGCCAATGACCAGCTGACCCAATGGGATCACGACCATTTCTTTCATCCCTCGACCCATCTGGGCCAGTTCGCGCGGCGCGAAATGGGCAACCGGATCATCCAGTCGGCCAAGGGCGTCCATATCACCGACCGCGAAGGGCGGCGGTCGCTGGATGCTTTTGCCGGGCTTTATTGCGTCAATATCGGTTACGGCCACCCCGAAATCGCCGAAGCCATTGCCAAACAGGCGCATGAGCTGGCCTATTACCACGCCTATGTCGGCCACGGCACCGAGGCATCAATCACCCTGTCGCGGATGATTGCCGAACGCGCGCCCGAGGGGATGAACCACGTCTATTACGGGCTCAGTGGGTCGGATGCGAATGAAACCAACGTCAAACTGGTCTGGTATTACAACAACGTGCTGGGCCGGCCAGAAAAGAAAAAGATCATCTCGCGCTGGCGCGGCTACCACGGGTCGGGTCTGGTCACCGGGTCGCTGACGGGGCTGGATCTGTTTCATAAAAAATTCGATCTGCCGCTGCCACAAATATTGCATACCGAAGCGCCCTATTTCTACCGCCGCGCGGATCGTGACATGGACGAGGCCGCATTTACCGCCCATTGCGCGGCAAAGCTCGAAGAGATGATCCTGCGCGAAGGCCCTGACACCATCGCCGCCTTTATCGGCGAGCCGATGCTGGGCACCGGCGGGATCGTGCCACCGCCTGCGGGCTATTGGGACGCGATCCAGACGGTCTTGCGCAAATACGACATCCTGCTGATCGCCGACGAGGTCGTGACCGGCTTTGGCCGTCTGGGGACGATGATGGGGTCGGATCATTACGGGCTAAAGCCCGACCTGATCACCATCGCCAAGGGTCTGACATCGGCCTATGCGCCTTTGTCGGGGTCCATCGTGTCGGACCATATGTGGGAGGTGCTGGAAAAGGGAACCGACGAATTCGGCCCATTCGGCCACGGCTGGACCTATTCGGCGCATCCGATTTGTGCGGCGGCGGGGGTGGCGAACCTCAAACTGCTGGACGAGCAGAACCTTGTCGCCAATGCAGGCAGTGTCGGTGCCTATCTGAACGAGACGATGGCGGCCGCACTGGGCAATCACACCCATGTCGGCGAAGTGCGCGGGACAGGCATGTTATGCGCGGTCGAACTGATCAAGGACCGCGATGATCGCGTCTTCTTTGATCCTGCCGACAAAGTGGCCCCGCGTGTCGTCGCCGCGATGCTGGAACGTGGCGTGATTGCGCGCGCGATGCCGCAGGGGGACATTTTGGGTTTTGCCCCGCCGTTCCCGCTGACCCGCGCGCAGGCGGATGAAATCGTAACTGTGACCAAAGACGCCGTGGCGCAGGTCTTGGGATAGAGTGACAGGCACCGGCCCAAGCACCGGCCGGATCGGATCAGGATCAACCCGGCGGCCGCCCTGTGACAAAGACCGCGTAAGGTGGATCAATATCCACCTTACCTGCCCCATTCAGACCGCGACGCAATCGGCGTAATAGCGTTTCACGCCATCCGCGCCGGTTTCAACCACCAGCCCGTGGATGTCATTCTCGAACCCCGGACACAGCCGTTCAAACTCGCGGTTGAACTTGAGGTATTCCACGATCTTGGTGTTGAACACCTCGCCCGGGATCAAAAGCGGGATACCGGGCGGATAAGGTGTGACCAGCGATGTGGTGATCCGCCCGACCAGATCGTCGATCGCCACGCGTTCCGTCGTGCGCCGCGCGATGTGGGCATAGGCGTCGTTCGGGGCCATCGCAGGTTGCAGATCGCTCAGATACATTTCCGTCGACAGGATCGCGATATCGTAACGGGCATAAAGCTGGTGAACATGCTGGCAAAGATCGCGCAGCCCCATCTGTTCGTAATGCGGATGCTTGGCGATAAAATCAGGCATCACGCGCCACAAAGGCTGGTTGCGCCCGTAATCGTCCTTGAACTGCTGCAGTGCGGCCAGCAACGAATTCCAGCGCCCCTTGGTGATGCCAATCGTGAACATGATGAAGAAACTGTAAAGACCGGTCTTTTCCACAACGACCCCGTTTTCCACCAGGTATTTCGTGACGATCGAGGCGGGAATCCCCATTTCTTCGAACCGGCCATCAAGGTTCAGGCCGGGCGTGACAATCGTCGTCTTGATCGGGTCCAGCATGTTGAACCCGCGCGCCATATCGCCAAACCCATGCCACGAATCCGCGCCATCGGACGCCTGCACACCATCGGCATCGGTTTTCTTAAGCACCCAATCCTTGGGATCGCCGATCCCTTCCTCGACCAGCGCATCAGGCCCCCAGACCTGAAACCACCATTCATCATCACCGAATTCCGCATCGACCTTGCGCATCGCACGGCGGAAATCCAGCGCTTCCATGATGCTTTCCTCGACCAGCGCCACGCCACCCGGAGGTTCCATCATCGCCGCCGCTACATCGCAGCTCGCGATGATGCTGTATTGCGGGCTGGTGCTGGTGTGCATGAGATAGGCTTCGTTGAACAGGTGCCGGTCCAGCTTGGTATCCTGACTGTCCTGTACCAGCACATGGCTGGCCTGCGATATCCCGGCCAGCAGCTTGTGGATGGATTGGGTGGCATAGGTTACGGCATGGCGCGGGCGTTCGCGCTTGCGGCCCATCGAATGGAAATCGCTGTAAAACGTGTGGAATGCGGCATGGGGCAGCCACGCCTCGTCGAAATGGAAATTTTCGACATAGCCGTCCAGCAAGCCCTTGATGGTTTCGGTGTTATACAACACCCCGTCATAGGTCGATTGCGTCAGCGTCATGATCCGCGGCTTCACCGTATCGGCATCGATATGGGACAAAAGCGGGTTGGCGCGGATTTTCTCCCTGATCGTGTCGATCTCGAACTCGTTTTGCGGGATCGGGCCGATGATGCCGTAATGGTTGCGCGTCGGTTTGAGAAAAACCGGAATCGCGCCCGTCATGATGATGCTGTGCAGAATGGATTTGTGGCAATTGCGGTCCACCACCACGACATCGCCAGGGGCAACCGTGTGGTGCCAGACCATCTTGTTGCTGGTCGATGTGCCGTTGGTCACGAAAAAGCAATGATCGGCGTTGAAAATGCGCGCCGCATTACGCTCGGACGCGCCAATCGCACCGTTGTGATCCAAAAGCTGGCCCAATTCCTCGACCGAATTGCACACATCGGCGCGCAGCATGTTTTCACCGTAAAACTGGTGATACATCTGACCAATCGGGCTTTTGAGAAACGCCACACCACCCGAATGGCCGGGGCAATGCCAAGAATAAGACCCGTCTTCGGCGTAATCAAGCAGGGCCTTGAAAAACGGCGGCTGGATGCCTTCAAGGTATTTCTTGGCCTCATGCACGATATGACGCGCGACGAATTCAGGCGTATCTTCGAACATATGGATGAAGCCGTGCAATTCGCGCAGGATATCATTGGGCAGATGGCGGCTGGTCTTGGTTTCGCCGTGCAGATAGATCGGCACATCTTCGTTCTTGCGGCGGACCTCTTGGATGAACTGGCGCAGGTTCAGCACGGCTGGGTCCAGATCGGGACCGGGGCTGAATTCTTCGTCATCAATCGACAGCACGAATGCGCTGGCGCGGGACTGCTGTTGCGCAAACTGGGACAGATCACCATAGCTGGTGACGCCCACGACTTCGAACCCTTCATTCTCGATCGCTTCGGCCATGGCACGGATGCCAAGACCGGATGAATTCTCCGACCGGAAATCCTCATCAATGATAAAGATGGGGAATCGAAACTTCATTATATTCTCCTAAAAAAGGCAGCGCCGCTTTCGGTCTACATGACAGAGGCGCCCCAGCGCGTCAAAGCAAGCTTGCGCGACATCCTGCCATCTTCCGAGCCTAAATATCCCCGCGCGGAGCGCCCGTCCCGGGACACCGGGGCGGAATTAACCTATCCATGATGCTTTGCCGCCAGATCCTTGAGAATGGGGCAGTCAGGGCGGCTGTCGCCGTGGCAGGCATCGACCAGATCCGCCAGCGTGTCGCGCATCGCGCGCAGGCCCGCGATCTTGGCGTCGATCTGCGCCAGATGGTCCTGCGCCAGCGCCTTGACCTGCGCCGAGGCGCGGCTGTCATCATCGTAAAGCGCCAAAAGCACACGGCAATCGTCGATGGAAAAGCCCAAGGACCGCGCCCGCGCGACAAACATCAACTGGTGCAGATGCGTTTGCCGAAACAGGCGATAGCCATTGTCATGCCGGTCAGGCCGGATCAGGCCGATGTCTTCGTAATAGCGGATGGTCTTGGCGGGCAGACCGGATTTGATGGCGACTTCCCCGATATTCATCATGGTCCTCCTATGCGGCAGGTTGCTGTGCTGTGCCGCGGTTGACCGTCGGCTGTGGCGGCTTTTCGTCCATGACCGGGCGCAAACGGCGCAGCCGCAGCGCGTTGGACACGACCGACACCGACGACAGCGCCATCGCAGCAGCGGCAAAGACCGGCGACAAAAGCAGGCCAAAGACTGGATACAGAACACCTGCCGCCACAGGCACGAGGGCCAAGTTATACCCGAACGCCCAGCCAAGGTTCTGGCGGATGTTGCGCATTGTCGCCTGCGATACGGCGACAGCGTTCACCACGCCGCGCAGGTCGCCCGACATCAGCACCAGATCCGCGGTCTCGATCGCGACATCGGTGCCGGTGCCGATGGCAATACCGATATCGGCATGGGCCAATGCAGGGGCATCATTGATCCCGTCCCCGACAAAGGCGATCTTGCCCTGCACCCGCAGCTGGTCAAGCGCTGCGACCTTACCATCCGGCAACACACCCGCGACGACATGGTCGATCCCGATTTCGCGCGCAATCGCCTCTGCGGTCTCGGCCTTGTCGCCGGTGATCATCGCGATTTTCATCCCCTTGGCCTTGAGCGCGGCAATCGCCACTGCCGACCCCGGCTTGACCGGATCAGCCACCGCAATGACAGCGGCGGCCTGCCCGTCGATAGCGACAAACAGCGCCGTGCGCCCGCGTTCTGCCAGTGCCGTCTCGGTCGCAGCAAGCGCACCGGTGGCAACCCCGTCCCGCGCCAGCAACCTGTCAGCCCCGATCAGCACGCGCCGCCCGTCGACTGTGGCAGACACCCCGAAACCGGCGATAGCGCGGAAATCGCTGACCTGTGCCGCCCCCAGACCCTCGGCACGTGCAGCGTTGACGATGGCCGCCCCGATGGGATGTTCGGATTTTGCCTCGACCGCCGCCGCAAGGCGCAGCACATCGGCACGGTCGAACCCGTCGGCCAGCACCAGATCGGTCAGATGCGGCTTGCCTGCGGTCAAGGTGCCCGTTTTGTCAAAGGCAATCACGCTGACATCGGCCAGTTGCTGCAACGCCGCCCCCTTGCGAAACAGCACGCCCATTTCGGCGGCCCGCCCGCTGCCAACAATGATCGAGGTCGGCACCGCCAACCCCATCGCGCAAGGACAGGCGATAATCAGCACCGACACACCCGCAACCAGCGCCAGTGTCGGATCAGGGCCAACGGCGAGCCAGACCGCCACCGTCAGCACCGCCAGCAACAATATCGCGGGCACGAACCACAAGGTCACACGGTCCACGACATCCTGGATGGGCAGCTTGGCGCCCTGCGCCTCGGTCACCATGCGGATGATCTGCGCCAAGGTCGTATCCTTGCGCACCCGTGTTGCCGCAAAGGTCAGCCCGCCCTGCCCGTTTACCGTGCCGCCGGTCAGCGCGTCACCTGTGGTCTTGACCACAGGTACGGGTTCGCCGGTCATCATGCTTTCGTCAACCGGGCTGCTGCCCTCGGTCACGGTACCGTCCACCGGCACCCTTTCACCGGGGCGCAGGGTGATGACATCGCCCACGACCAGCGCGTCGACATCGACCGCTACCAGCGTGCCATCGCGCAGCACGCGCGCCTGTCGTGCCTGCAAGCCCATCAGCGCCTGAATGGCCGCACCCGTGCGCCCCTTGGCCCGCGCTTCGAGCAGGCGGCCCAGCAGGATCAGCACAACGATCACCGCCGCCGCCTCGAAATAGACAGCGCGCACATCGGCACGGATCAGCGTGGGCAAAAAGGTTGCGACGACCGAATAGGTCCATGCCGCCCCCGTGCCCAACGCCACAAGGCTGTTCATGTCCGGCGCGCCCTTGAACAGCGCAGGCAAGCCTTTGGCGAAAAACACCCGGCCCGGCCCGAACAGCACCAGCGTTGTCAGCACGAACTGGATGATCCAGGACGTCTGCACCCCGATGGTGTCGGCAATGACATGGTGGAAGGCCGGCACCAGATGCGCACCCATTTCCAGAATGAAGACAGGCAGGGCAAGCGCGGCAGCAAACAGGGTGCTGCGCGCCAGCACAGCGGCTTCATCAGCCTTGCGCGCAGCGTTGACGCTCGTCTGGTCCGGTTCGGCGGCTACCGCCGGATAACCCGCCTTTGTACTGACGTCCGCCAGCTGCGCCGCCGTGATGCGGCGATCATCCAAAGTGATTGTCGCGGTTTCTGTTGCCAGGTTCACGGCGACGGATTGCACCCCCGGCACCGCCGCCAACGCGCGATCAACACGCCCCACGCAGGACGCACAGGTCATGCCGTCGATTGCCAGTCGGATAATTGTAGGCTCTGCCATGGGAAAGGACCTTTCTCGATTGATCCCAACATAGGCATTCCAGTTACTGGAAGCTCAACCCCCTTGTGCAGAAAACCGAAAAACCCCGTTTTTCCACTAAGGCACCTAAGCTATGACCAGCAAAACACGACAACAACCAAGATGGATCGCACATCCCGAACAAGCGCCGCGATCGCCACAAGCTTGGTGCTGCCACGATCGTTCCTGCCCTGGCAGCCGCAGGCGATCGCGCAGCACCGCGCCGAATGTCTAGTCGGCGGCGCGGGCGGCGGATACCAGCCTTTGCATCTGGTCGACGCGGATCATGCCGGGGGCCAGATTTTCACCAATCACAAATGACGGTGTGCCGCTAAAGCCAAGCGCCCGTCCCAGCCCGTCTGACATCTTCAGATGTTCTGTGACTGCGGGGGCCTCCATGTCGCGGCGCAGCTGATCGACGTCAAGCCCCACGCTTTGCGCCACGCGAATGACGCTTTGTTCCTCGGCGCGCCCCTGCATCATCATCAGAGCATCATGAAACTCAGCATACTTGCCCTGCACCCGCGAAGCCAGCGCGGCACGCGCGGCGAATACCGATCCTTCGCCAAGCACCGGCCATTCGCGCAGAACCACGCGGACGTTGGCATCGGCAGACAACAAGCCGTCAAGTTCCAGCTTGGCGTTCCGGCAATAGGGGCAATTGTAATCAAAGAATTCGACCACCGTAACATCGCCTTGGGGGTTGCCGATGACGGGTGCATTGGGGTCATTTTCCAGCAATGCGCGCTGATCGGCCAGTGCGACCTGCGCGGCAGCGGCCTCGGCATTCTGCTGTTCAAGCTCGAGTATCTGCAATGCTTCGACCACGATCTGCGGATTGGCACGGATTGTGTCAAGAACCAGATCGCGGACCTGATCTTCGGTCATGGTCTGTGCCCCGATTGACAATGGAAAGGCGCAGATCGCAGCAATGCTGAAAAATCGTGTCATGGTCATGCTGTCCCTTTCAAGGCAAGCGGCGTAAAGAGGTCAAATCAGACGAACCTTGGTGCCAATCGGAGCGCGTTCATACACTTCGGCGATCTGTTCGTTATACAATCCGATGCAGCCGTTGGATGATTTGCGTCCGATCTTGCGGGTGTCCTGCGTGCCATGAATCCGGTAGAACTGCCACGACAAATACAATGCATGCGATCCCATCGGGTTCAGCGGGTCTCCGCCAGGAATAAACGCTGGCCATTCAGGGTTACGCTCGCGCATCGCAGGCGTCGGTGCCCAGCTGGGGGCAACACGCTTGTCGATCACCTCGGTAAATCCGGTGCGCGTCAGGTCGTCGGACAGGGGGACTGAGGTCGGATAGATCCGCATGTCACCATCGGGCGTCCAATGCTGCAAAAACATCGATTTAGTATCAGCCAGAATCGCACCCACGCCCAGCGAATCGAAATGATCGCGCCACTCATGCACGCGAAAAGCCGCGATATTGCGGTCAACCGGCGGCCGCTCGGTCTGTGCGCGCAGGATCGATGGCGCAAAAAGCGTCGCGGCTGTCGCCCCGAGCAGCAAAGCCCGGCGTGACGGAATTTTGTTATTTCTGTTCTTCATTCTGGCCTCATCTATCTCAACCGTCACTGGCATGACGCGGTCTGCACGGTCAAGCCTCACGATAATCCTGTAGCGCCTGCTTTAGCATGACTTGGCCATAGCGATGCACGCTACACGCAGATTTGAACATACGCGCTGCGGCGATGAATCGATGGGGCCGTTTACATGATCTTAAGCCGTGCCGGCACATAAGACCTTTCGACATGTAACGAAGGATCGCTTCATATGCCGGCCGACACAGCCACAATCGCCCTTCCTCCCGCGCTTACATTCGAAGCCTGCGAAGATCTCTTTGCAGCGCTGAAGCAGGCGCAAGGAAACGACCTCATCATCGACGGCAGCAATGTCAGCCGTCTTGGGGGACTTGCGGCCCAGATCCTGGCCACGGCCAGCGTGGCATGGGCAACCAATGGGCGGAGCCTGACCCTTGTCAATGAAACCGATGCCCTGCGCCAGGGTCTGGAACTGCTCGCGCTTTGGCCACTGCCGCAACAGGGAAGGGCGCTGTAATGACGAAACGCATTCTGGCGATCGACGATTCGCGGACCATCCGCAGCCTGCTAACCCAGACCCTGCAAAAAGCCGGGTTCGAGGTATCGACAGCTGTTGACGGCGTCGATGGCATTGAAAAGTTCCAGCATGAAGACGCCGATCTTGTGATCACGGACGTCAACATGCCCAACAAGGACGGTTTCGGTGTGATCGCTGATATCCGCGGGGGTACCCGCAACCGGACGGTGCCGGTTCTGGTCCTGACAACGGAAAGCGGGGCTGCGTTGAAAGAACGCGCGCGGCAGGCAGGCGCGACCGGCTGGATCGTCAAACCCTTTGATGACGAAGCCCTCGTCGCTGTGATCCGCCGCCTGACAGGAGCAGTGTAATGACCGCCGATATGACAATGCGCGACGTATTTTTCGAAGAATGTGAAGACCTGATCGCCGCCCTGACCGAAGGGCTGACAGCAATGCGTGATGGCAGCACCGACAGCGAAACGGTCAATGCTGTCTTTCGTGCTGTCCATTCCGTGAAAGGTGCGGCCGGCGCCTTTGCGCTCGACGACCTCGTGGGGTTTGCTCACACGTTCGAGACGGTTCTGGATCACGTCCGGTCACAGCGTCTGACCCTGGACGACCGCATCCTTCATGTTCTGCAGCGGTCCGGCGATATCCTTGCGGATCTCATCGAAACCGCAAGAGAGGAATTGCCGACGAACTCTGCCCAGGTGGATCCTGTCCTCGCAGACCTTCAATCCTTTCTGGGTGACGCGCCCGCGGAAGCAGAAGACTTCACCTTCGAGGCACTCACCCTCGCCTTTGACGGGCCAGCGGATGCGGGATCGACCTATGTCGTCGATTTTACGCCCAACGCAGCTTTTTATACCAGCGGCAACGACCCCGTTTTAATCATCGCTGCATTGCAGTCGCTTGGCACAACCCGGGTAACGGTAGATCTGTCCCGGTTGCCGACGGGATTGGACGATCTGCACTGGCAGGATGGGCTGTTGTCGTGGCAATTGGAAATCGAAGGTCTCGGGTCGGATCTGCCGATCCTCGAAGTATTCGAATTCGTCGACGACCTATGCGCCTTGCAGGTCAAACTGCTTGATGAAGATACCGCCGTGCCAGACATTGCCACAGCCACTGCGCCAGACAGTCCGGTCGAGCAAGACGGCATGGATGCCGCGGCAGGCATGGCGGGCGACACGTCCGATCAAAAAGCACGCAACGCCGCCGATAAGGGTAGCACCCGCGCGGCAAGTTCGCTCCGCGTTGACCCCGAACGCATTGATCGCCTGATTAACGCGGTAGGCGAATTGATCATCAACCAATCCGTGATCTCGCAAAGGCTGCAACATGCCAATCTGCCGAATACCGCCGAATTGTTTGCTGATCTTGATGATTACAAATTGCTGGCCCGCGAAATCCAAGAAGGCGTCATGGCCATCCGCGCACAGCCGGTCAAACCCCTCTTCCAGCGCATGTTGCGCATCGCGCGTGAGGCTGCGGATGCAACCGGCAAAGTGGTTGAACTGATCACTGAGGGCGAGGCGACCGAAGTTGACAAGACCGTCATAGAACGGCTTGCCGATCCTCTGACCCATATGATCCGCAATGCCATCGACCACGGAATCGAAGCACCTGACCTTCGCACGGCGGCCGGCAAGAACCGGCAAGGCAGACTGCGGCTGGCCGCACGCCAAAGATCCGGAAGCATCGTCATCGAAATTGCGGATGACGGTGCCGGCCTTAACCGCCCAAGGATTCGGGAAATTGCCGTATCCAAAGGGCTCGTCGCCGAGGATGCGCAACTGTCCGAAGCCGAAATTGACCATTTGCTGTTCGCTCCCGGGTTTTCCACGGCCAAGGAAGTGACCAATCTCTCGGGGCGCGGCGTCGGAATGGACGTCGTGAAGACAGCCATCACCGCTCTTGGCGGGCGTGTGGCGATCAGCAGTCAGTTTGGTCAGGGAACGACGTTTTCGATCACCCTGCCGCTGACGCTGGCGGTGATGGATGGCATGATCATCAACCTTGGCGGGCAGACGATGGTTGTACCCATCTCCAGCATCGTGGAAACGATCAGGCCCAAGGACGCTGACCTGTCGCAGATCGGGCTGAACAACACATTGCTACGCATCCGTGGCGAGTACGTGCCAATCATCGATCTGGCAGAACGCATGGGGCAAGTCGCAACGCTGCGCGACATGACCGACCGAGTGCTTTTGCTGATCCAGACCGACAGCGTGCCGCAATGCGCCCTGGCCGTCGATGATATCTTCGACCAGCGCCAGGTCGTCGTCAAAAGCATGCAGGGCAATTACGGCGAAATATCTGGAATCTCGGGCGCGACGATCCTAGGCGACAGCAAAATAGCCCTGATCATCGATCCCGAAGCCGTCGCACAAGGCAACTCGGTCTACGCCGTCACCAACAGCCAAAATGGAAGGGATGTTTCTTATGTCGCAGCTTGCTGAACTGCAAAAATCCGAACGGCTGGAATTCGTCACACTGGTGGCCGGTGGTCAGAATTTCTGCATTGAAATCACCCAGATCAGGGAAATTCGCCGATGGACGCCCGTAACGGTGCTACCGCATTCGCCTGATCACGTTCTTGGCGTGATCAACCTACGGGGTGCTGTCATTCCGATTATCGATCTTGCAGCGAAACTCGGTTTCGCCAAGATCATGCCTACGGAACGGCATGTCATCATTATCATTGCTGTCGAGGATCGGATCATTGGGCTTCTTGTTGAATCTGTCTCGGAAATACTTGGCGTCGATTCACATACCGTCCGCGAGACACCAAGAGGGCCAGAGGACACGACCACCCGCGCTATTCTTGGGATCATTCCGCTCGGCGATGACATGACAAAGATCATAAGCTTGTCGACCTTGCTGGCTCCGGCAAATCAGGTGGCAGCATGACAATGCCCGATAACATCGCACGATCCGATCAGACCATGCGCGAATATCAATTCACCGACCACGATTTCCAGACAATCGCCACCCTGGCGCACCAACGCTACGGCCTGCATCTGCAGCCATCTAAAAAACCGCTTGTTTATTCACGGCTGACAAAAAGATTGCGCGCGTTGGATCTTCCCGATTTTGAAAGCTATTGCGCGCTCCTGTCGGACCCGCGCGGTCATGCGGAGCAATCACACCTGCTCTCAGCACTGACGACCAATGTCACGCATTTCTTTCGTGAACGGCACCATTTCACCTATCTGCGCGAAAAAATCCTACCCGATCTCGTGGAAAAGGCGAAAAACGGCTCTGCTGTCAGGATCTGGTCCTCCGCATGCTCGGCGGGTCAAGAGGCCTATTCGATTGCCGCGATGATCCGCGATGCATGTCCCGAAGCGTCGCGTCTGGACATCAAGTTACTCGCCACGGATGTCGATCCACAAATGATCCAAAAGGCACGGCAAGCGCGCTATGATCGGGATCAGGCAGATGCCATCCCCGACGAATACAAGAGATTGATGATCGAAGACGATGGTGGCCAGCAATTTAAAATCCGGCAGGACCTGGCATCACTTGTGTCATTCGGCGAATTGAACCTGATCGGGGACTGGCCGATGCGCCGACGGTTCGATGTGATTTTCTGTCGCAATGCGGCGATCTACTTTGACAAGGACACGCAAGTCCGTCTCTGGCAACGGTTCGCAGACGTTTTGCAAGACGACGGCCATCTGATGATCGGACATTCGGAACGTCTGACGGGTCCTGCGCAAAGTGAATTCCGCAGCGTCGCCATTACAACCTACCAGCGGCTGCCTCGCAACACGGCCCTAGCCCGACCTCAAACGAAAGACTGACCCATGAGCTTGAAAGACACATTGCGCGTTATGATCGTGGACGACATGGGCGTCAGCCGGGGACTGCTTGTGCAGGCCATCGAAGAGATGGGGATATGGAAAAACCAAGCGGAAAATGATGGGCGTGCCGCGCTGAACAAGCTGATCGCCGACCCCGTTCACCTCGTCCTTTCCGATTATAACATGCCGGGCATGGACGGGCTCGAACTGCTCCGCGCACTGCGACAGCACAAAGCTACCGCGCGAATCGGGTTCATCCTTGTGACCGGGAACCCAACCCCCGACCTGGTCGCCAAAGGCAAAGCGCTTGGCCTGAACAATATCATCAAGAAGCCGTTTTCAACTGCAAGCATGAAACAATGCATCGAGACCGTGGTGGGCAAGCTATGACGACACAATCCATCACGCATCGACCAGCGGCCGCACGGACGCTCACGAATGTCGGCACCGCCCTACGCGAGGTCGCGATGATCGTTACCCGACTTGAAGAGGCAGCATTGCGGACCTGCGCTTGTGCGGCCGACTTGCCGCAAAAAACAAAATCATTGCAGGATTTTGACCTCGTTCTGCAGTCACTTGCCGATCTTGCGACATTGATAGAAGCGATGGGCGAACCTGGCGCTAACCAAGCTACTTCCGACTGCGGTAAATGGATCGCACAGATGCGTCTGGCTTGGCTACGCGACCTGGTTGGCGACGCCCCAGAGCCCGTTGATCATGACCGGACCCAGATAGCGATCTTCTGATGCAACACAGCTTACACAAGTACACCGTAGCCGAAAAATATCTTGCCCATGCTGCCGGCCTTGCTACGGGTTGCGGTGACAAGCATGGCAGCGTTGGTCAAAACACCGATGCAAGAGGCATTAGCTCATGCGCATCGTGATCGCCCATCGATCCGTGATCTTGTTGGGCCAGCTACAACGCCGCCTTGAGCGGCTCAAGATCGATGTGGTGTGCGCCGCCACCGAGCTCACGGAAGTATATAACTTTGCAGAACATCACGAACCCGATTGCGTCGTGCTGACAACCGATATCGCGGATTGTCCAGAGTTCGAACTCCTCGCGACGCTTTTCGGCATCATGGGCATCGGCTGTGTTGTACTGGGGACACCGAAGCAGGCGAATCTCACCAATGCCGCGCTCAGGGCCATTTCTGCGATCCGCGTTCTGCCCAGCAATGTCTCGGACCGCGACCTGACCGCAGCCCTGGTGCCCGGAGGCCGCCGTCAGCATCCCAGAGCACCGGCGGCAACACCTATACCGGCAGGGCGCGTCGACCCGCGCAGCACGATTTTGATCGGCTCTTCGACGGGAGGTATCGATGCCTTGATGCAAATCCTGCCGCATCTGCACCCGGGCGCCCCCCCGACAGTCATCGTCCAGCACACCGGTGGCAATTTTGCCTCGAGCCTGATCAGGCTACTTGACGGAGGCACTGCTGCAAAAGTTGTTGCTGCAACGCAAGATACGACATTGCAGCGCGGCCATGTTTATCTGGCATCCGGTGACACTCATCATGTCCGCCTCGTCCACGGGTCTCCGGCCCGTATCAAACTGGACGCAGCACCCCGCCAATCCGGCCACCGGCCTTCAGTGGATGCCCTGTTTCATTCAGCCGTCCCCTTTGCATCGCATGTGACCGCCGCGATCCTCACAGGGATGGGTCGCGATGGTGCCGAAGGCATCACGGCACTGCGCGCCGCGGGCGCCCGCACCTTTGGCCAAGACGAAGCAACCTGCATCGTCTACGGCATGCCGCGTGTAGCAAAGTCCTTAGGCGGCATCGAAATCGAACTTCCGATCCACCAGATCGGACCCAGCTTGCTGCGTGCAGCACAGCAAAGGCAGCGCGCATGAGTGAACCAAACACCACATCGCCAAAAATCATGACCATCGTGCAGGGCGACTTTGCCGTATCGAACGATGCTCAGGTGGTTATGTCCACCGTCCTAGGGTCATGTGTCGCGGTTTGTATTTTTGACCTTCAAGCCAAAGTCGGCGGGATGAACCATTTTCTACTGGCGAGCGGTGGTGATTCAAATACCAACGACTTGAAATATGGCGTCAACGCGATGGAATTGCTGATCAACCGCATTTTGGGCGCGGGCGGTGACCGGCGCAGGCTTCAGGCCAAAATTTTCGGAGGTGCGCGCATGACCGTGCATGCCCGCGACATCGGCCAGTCAAATGGTGAATTCGCCCTCGCATTTCTAGAACGCGAAGGTATCCCCTGCCTGTCGCAAAGCCTCGGAGGGACCATGGCCCGCCGCGTCCAGTTCACGCCGACAACGGGGGCTGCGCGCCAGATGCAGATCGCTGAATCGCCGCCGCCCGAAACGCCGGTCGTGCGGCCTCGTCCCGCGCCCGAGATCACGCTGTTCTGATGCAGAGCCACGATCAGCCCGCCACAGGTCCACTATTTTTGCACGATATCCCAAGGGATCGTGTAGGGGCCAAGCGCGATTTCGATCTTGCGCGCAAGTGCGGGGTCGGCGCTGATCCGCGCGACAAGCCCTCGTTTTTTATCCTCAAGGACGCCATCAACTTCCGCCGCAAGATCGGCAAGGGCGGCGGCGTAGATGCGCATGATCGCCCGCTTGCGCAGCTCAGGTTTGAAAATTTTGCCAACGGCAGTTTTCGGCAATTCCGCCAACACCTCCAGGTGTTTTGGATGGGCTGCGCGTTCGTGAATATGCTGTTTTGCGTAATCCAGCAGCGCCTCTTCGGTCACATCCGCACCAGCCACCAGTTCGAGGTAAACACAAGGCACTTCGCCAGCATGCGCGTCAGGCTGCCCGATCGCCCCGGCAAATGCGACAGCGGGGTGCCCGGCCATAGCCTCTTCGATTTCGGCGGGGTCGATGTTATGGCCGCCGCGGATGATCAGGTCCTTGGCGCGGCCCGTGATCCACAGATATCCGTCCGCATCGATCCGCCCCAGATCGCCAGTCCGCAGGTGATCGGCGTAGAAAATGTCACGGTTCTTGCTCGCCTCGGTATAGGTCTGACCGCTGAACACACCCGGGCTTGCGATGCAAATTTCTCCAATCTCGTCGACATCGCACGGCAGGCCGGTTGCCGACGAAACGATGGTCACATCCGTATATGGGAAGGGCAGACCAATCGATCCCACCCGTTTTTCGCCATCGGGCGGGTTGATCGACACAAGGCAGGTCGCCTCGGTCAGGCCGTAGCCTTCGCAGATGGTGACCCCGGCCGCCGCCTCGAATTTCTTGTAAAGTTCGAGCGGCAATGGGGCGGACCCGCAAAAAGCCAAGCGCAGCGACGAAATATCAGCATCAACCTTGCGCTGCATCAGCGCCGACATCGCCGTGGGCACCGTGATCATAAAGGTGACCTTGTGCTTGGCGATCAGTTTCCAGAAATTGTCGAACACGCCGTCGCCGCGATACCCCTGTGGTGTCGGAAAAACGACCTGCGCCCCCGACCCAAGAGAGGCGCCAAGCGACACGGTCGCCGCAAAGACGTGGAACAGCGGCAGTGGGCAGATTTGCACATCCTTTTCGGTGAACAACAGCCGCGCGCCCAGCCAGGCGTTATAGACGATTCCGGAATAGCGGTGTTGCACGACCTTGGGCATGCCGGTGGTGCCGCCGGTGTGAAAATAGGCCGCCACCCTGTCCTTGTCGGAATCAGCAAAGCTCAGGCTGGTGGGATGCTTGGCCAGTTCGGCGTTAAAATCCAACACTTTGGCCTTATGGGCGACCGGGTTCTTGGGCCGGATCAGTGGCACGACCAACCGTTTCAGCCCCGTCAGGTATCGATGCAGATCGACCTCCAGCACGGTGGTGACATCGGGCGCAAGACGCACGGCCTCAGCGGTTTTTTGGGCGACGTCGGTCCTGGGAAAGGCGCGCAGGGTAACGACGACCTTGGCCTTGGTTTCGCGAAGGATCGCAGCGATCTGTTCGGCGTCCAGCAGCGGGTTGATCGGGTTCACGATCCCCGCGACCTGACCGCCCAGATAGGTCAGGATCGTTTCGGTCGCGTTGGGCAGCACGAACGCCACGACATCGTTTTCGCCGATCCCCAGATCGCGGAACAGATTGGCCGCTTGCGCCGTTTTAGCCTGCAATTCGGACCAGGTCAGCGTTTCGCAAAACGCATCCGGATCGGACAGCAAGCTGAAGCTGACTGCCTTGCGCCCACCATGCGCGGCCGCCGTTTGCGACAACAAAGCATAGGTCGTCATCGGCAGGCTGCGTTCAGCCCAAGGCATCTCATTATGAATCGCATCGCGATCCGCCATCGTCGAAAAAGCCATGCCCCATCCTCCCCATTGTCCGTACCGCAGTTTTGCGCCACGGCCCCTCAGGGTGAAATGTTGGCCAATCCCACAAAATGGTGCAAGCCTGACGCTGCGAAAGTCTCGCTATTCGGCGGCGACACCTTCGGTGAATTGCAGCCGCGCCAGCCGCGCATAAAGCCCACCTTGCGCGACCAGCGCATCATGCGTGCCCTGCGCCACGATCCGGCCCGCGTCAAAGACGATGATACGGTCCGCCTTTTTCACCGTCGCCAGTCGATGCGCCACGATCAGCGTCGTGCGAGTCTTGGCCAAATCCTCGACCGCGCGCTGCACGGCATGTTCGCTTTCGGCATCAAGCGCGCTTGTCGCTTCGTCCAACAACAAGACCGGCGCATCACGCAAGATGGCACGCGCGATGGCGATCCGCTGCTTTTGTCCGCCCGACAGCATCACACCGCGTTCGCCGACATAGCTGTCATAGCCACCAGGCAGGGCGACCAGGAAATCATGCGCGGCGGCAGCTTTAGCAGCGGCTTCGACCTCGGAATCGCTTGCTTCGGGACGGCCGAAACGGATATTTTCACGCGCGGTATCCGCAAAGATCACCGGGTCCTGCGGCACCAAGGCGATGTGCCTGCGAAATTCAGCTCGGTTCAGACAGCGCAGGTCGATCCCGTCCAATGTCACCGCGCCTTCCTGCGGATCATAGAACCGCTGGACAAGCTGGATGATCGTGCTTTTGCCCGCACCCGACGGGCCGACAAGGGCGACGGTTTCACCCGCCGCGATATGCAGGTCGATCCCGTCCAGAGCGGAAATCGACATCCGCGACGGATAACTGAACCGCAGGTTTTCAAAGCGCAGATCGCCACGGACAGGCGTGGGCAAGCGGTGCGGTTGCACAGGATCAGTCACACTGTCCTCGATGGTCAGCAATTCGATCAGCCGTTCGGTCGCACCCGCCGCACGTTGCAATTCGCCCCAGACCTCGGAAAGGGCGGCAACGGCTCCGCCGACCATGATCGTATAGATCATGAACTGCACCAGCCCGCCTTCGGTGATTTCGCCCGCGACAACATCCTGCGAGCCCATTTGCAAAAACAAAACGATGGCCGCGAAGACCATGAAAATCACAACAGCCGTCAAGAACGCGCGCGTCAGAATGCGCCGCCTTGCGGACCGATAGCTTTGCTCGGTCACTGCGTCGAACTTGGCCCGGCTGAGGCCTTCGTGGGTGAAAGCCTGGACCGTCTGGGCTGATGTCAAAAGCTCGGACGCATCGCCGCTGGATTCCGCGATCAAATCCTGATTTTCGCGCGACAGGCTGCGCACACGACGGCCAAGAAACAGGATCGGGAACAGCACAACGGGGATAGGCCACAGCACCATGATGCTCATCTTGACCGAGGTCAGCAGCATCAGGATGACACCGCCGATAAAGATCAGGATATTGCGCAGCGCGATCGAGGCGGAACTGCCGATTACCGACAGGATCAGCGTGGTGTCGGTGGTGATGCGGCTCAGCACTTCGCCCGTCATGATGCGTTCGTAAAAGGCGGGGCTCATGCTGATCATTCGGTTGAAAACGGCCTTGCGGAGATCGGCCACAACACGTTCGCCCAGACGTGTCACAAGATAATATCGCAGCGCAGTCCCAAAGGCGAGAAGCACGGCAAAGGCCAACAGCGACATGAAATGGCGGCTGATTGCGACACTATCGAGCCCAAAATTATCAACCACCAGCCGCGCGATCAGCGGCAGGCTGAGCGCGACCATCGCGGTAAAGACAAGCGCAAATCCCGCCCCAGCCAAGTTCAATTTATAGGGTTTGATGAACGGCCAAAGGGCCTGAAGAGCGCCGATCTTTTTGCTTGATGGCCGGTCTTCTGCTTTGGTCTGCACAGTTTCGGCCATCGGGCATCCTTTGTCTATCAGGGCCTGATGTAAAGCTGAGCGGCCATTTGCACAAGTTTGGACCCACCTTGGTCCGCAATTGTCGCAGGATTGGAGCGGGCGGCGGGAATCGAACCCGCGTCTCTTGCTTGGAAGGCAAGGGTCTTACCATTACACAACGCCCGCGCAGTGCTTCGATTAAGTCAAGCAGCCCGCCCCGTCAAGGAACTGCCCGCATCTTCCGAGCATAAATATCCCTGCGCGGAGCGCATCTGACATCATGTTGCGCGCCGCCTGTTGCAGCGGCGCGCACCTGTCTGCGCTAGTTCACCGTGATCCGACCATCGGTGTAAGGCACGAAAGCGCCCTGCGCCGCCATATATTCGGCCAGCACATCCGCCAGATCGGGGCCGAAATCATAGGCATTGGCCGCATCCTCGAACATGGCATAGCCGTCACCGCCATTGCGGACATAATTGTTGGACACCACCGCATAGACCATTGCCGGATCAAGCGGAGCAGCGCCCACCATCACGTCAGACACCCGCTCGCCAGCAGGTGCCGCGCTATCGACGGTAAAGGTCATGCCCGCGACCTGCGGGAAACGACCGGCACCTTCCTCGATCTGGCTGACACCGTTTTCGAGTGCTTGCAGCAGGGTTTCACCCGTCACCTCGAAGGTGGACAGCGTGTTCTGGAACGGCAGCACGCCCAAAACTTCGCCCATCGTCACCTCGCCTTCATCAATCGAGGCGCGGATGCCGCCCCCATTCTGGATCGCGATCTGGACGCCCTGATCACGCACGCGGTCCAGCATCGCATCGGCGATCAGCGATCCCATCGGGCATTCCATCGCACGGCAGACAGTGCGGTCACCATCAATCGCCGCGGCAGTTTCAGCGACGATGCGCGTCTTCATCTCTTCGATCGGCCCGGCGAGTTCCGCGATCCGCGCGACGGCCGCTTCATCCTCGGCCACGCTGGCATCCAGCAGAATCGTATCGCCGGTGGCCGAAGTCACATTGCCCGCGTCATCAAAGACCAGCGTCAGATGGCCGACATATTTGGAATAGGCATAGGCCTGTACTACAGGCACAGCGCCAACCATCGTGGGATAGGCCAGCCCGCCGTCTTCGGTGTTTGACATCAGCGTATGCGAATGCCCGCCAACAATGGCGTCGATCCCGTCAACCGCGGCGGCGATTTCCATATCCTTGGACAGGCCGACATGGGTCAGCGCGATGATCTTGGTGACACCCTCGCCTTGCAGGGCCGCGACATCCGCGCTCAGGCTTGCAACTTCGGGGGTGAAGATAACAGCATCCGACGGGCTGGATGTTTCGACCGTATCACTGGCCAATGCCGAGATGATGCCGATCCGCTGCCCGCCAATCTCCAGCACAACGTGATTGTCGACCTGACCGGCCAAGATATTGGAACCGGCCACGTCGATATTGCCTGAAATCACCGGAAAAGACACCAGATCGGTCAGCTTGCGCAGTCCTGCGTCGCCATCGTCGAATTCATGGTTGCCCACGGCCATGACGTCATAGCCGATGACATTCATGAACTCGGCTTCGACCTCGCCCTTATAGGTCGTGTACATCAGGCTGCCCTGATATTGGTCGCCCGCATCGACAACGACGACATTCTGGCCCGCCAGTTCGTCGCGCAGGGCGTTGATCTGGGTGATGACCCGCGCCACGCCGCCAAAGCATTCACCGGCGGCATTCGCCTCGGCGTTGCAGGTGGAATCAAACGCGCTGATCGGCTCGATCCGGCTGTGGAGGTCATTGGTATGGATGATATGCAGCGTGTAATCGGCCGCAGCCGACCCCGCGATCAGCGCCAAAGCGCAGCTTGTGGTCATCAGTCGCAATGTCATGGCAGTCTCCCTTCAGGTTTCGCTCCGCAAGATTGGCCGCGCCATGTAACAGGAGTCAAACACAATGACCTGACATCAGCACCTTACCGCGTCCTCAACCGACATTGCCAAGACACTTGACCATTTTTTGCGCAGGCCCCATGACGCTGCCATGTTGATTTACAAGATTTTCCGCGCCGATGAATGGGCCGCCTTTGAACGCGATGGCGCAACATCGGGCGCGCCTGTCGATCTGGCCGATGGCTATATCCATTTTTCTACGGCCGCGACGGTAGCCGAGACATTGACCAAGTATTTCACCGGCGAAACCGGTCTGGTTCTACTGGCGGTCGCAGCAGAGGGTCTGGACCCGCTGAAATGGGAACCGGCGCGCGGCGGCGTGCTGTTTCCCCATCTTTACCGTGACCTGACACTGGCCGATGTGGTCTGGGTCCGCGACCTGCCGCTGTCGGATGGCGCGCATGTCCTGCCGGATCTTGCATGAAAGCGATTGAACAGATCGGCCTTTCGGCGCTGCGCCGGATTGATCCGGAAACGGCGCATGGTCTGGCGATCACGGCCTTGCGCGCAGGGCTTGGCCCGAAAATCGCGCCCTTCACATCGCCCCGTCTGCGCTGTGATGTGGCGGGGCTGGCGCTGCCCAACCCGATTGGTCTTGCCGCCGGTTTCGACAAGAACGCAACCGCCCTTGCGCCGCTGGCGCGCAGCGGTTTCGGCTTTGTCGAGGTCGGTGCCGCCACACCGCGCCCCCAGCCCGGCAACCCCAAGCCGCGCCTGTTCCGGCTGACCGCGGATCGCGCCGTGATCAACCGGTTCGGGTTCAACAACGACGGGATGCAGGTGATCGCAGACAGGTTGGCGCAGCGCCCTGCAGATGGCGTGATCGGCCTGAACCTTGGCGCGAACAAGGACAGTACCGACAAGGCCGCAGATTTTGCCACCGTGCTGGCCCATTGCGGCCCGCATGTGGATTTCGCGACGGTCAATGTGTCCTCGCCCAACACCGAAAAACTGCGCGACCTGCAAGGCAAGGCAGCGCTGGCGGCCTTGCTCGCCGGTGTGATGGAGACGCGGGCAGGCATGGCACGCGCGATCCCTGTCTTTCTCAAGATCGCGCCGGATTTGACCGGCGAGGAGATCGCCGAGATTGCCGAAGTTGCACAGGCGGCGGGTATCGCAGGCATCATCGCCACCAATACCACGCTGGACCGCACAGGGCTGAATGGCCCCCATACGCAGGAAAAAGGCGGGCTGTCCGGCCAGCCTTTGTTTGAAAAATCGACGCGCGTGCTGGCACAGCTGTCGGCCCTGACCGATCTGCCAATCATCGGGGTTGGTGGGGTCGCCACGGCGGACCAAGCCTATCAGAAAATCCGCGCCGGGGCCTGCGCCGTGCAGCTTTACACAGCGTTGGTCTATGGCGGTTTGTCTTTGGTCGATGATATCGCGCGCGGATTGGATGCGCTGTTGCTGCGCGACGGGTTTGCAAGTCTCGCCGATGCGGTCGGATCAGGCCGCGCGGACTGGACCTGAGGCAGCAGCCTCTAATGCGGGATATTTCAGCCCCAATGTCACCCCGCGTACCACAAAGCTGATCAGCATCCCGATCCACAGACCATGATTGCCAAACAGCGCCATCAAAGGAATGACGCTGACGAAATAGACAACCGCCGACACAATCATCATGTTACGCATATCCGTTGTCCGGGTCGCCCCGATGAAAATACCGTCCAGCATCCATGCGGCGACCCCTGCCAAGGGCGCTGCGACCATATAGGGCAGATAGGTGCGGGCGGCAGCGCGTACCTCGGGTGCGGTGGTCATGATGTCGATGGTGATGCCACCAAACAGCGCGAAACAGACCGCCATGATGGCACAGGCCCCCAGACCCCAAAGGCTGGTGATGATCGCCGCGCGGCGCAGCACGCCACGTGCCCGCGCGCCCGCAGCCTTGCCCACCAGCGCCTCGGCGGCAAAGGCGAAACCGTCCAGCGCATAGGCCGTAACGTACAAAAACTGGATCAGGATCTGGTTCGCGGCCAAAGGCACATCGCCAAAGCCCGCGCCATAGAACAGGAAACTGACAAAGATTGCCTGCACCAGCACCGACCGGATCATGATATCGCTGTTCACCACGGCCATGCGCCGCAGGCGGATCAAGTCAAACACCCGCGCCGCCGTCCGCCATGCGACCCCGGCAAAAGCATCGCGGCAATACCAAAGCCCCAGCGCCAGCCCGGCCCAGACGGCGATGAACGTAGCCCAGGCCACGCCCGCCACACCCCAGTCAAAACCCAGCACGAACACAAGGTCCAACCCGATGTTCAGCCCGTTCATCAATAGCTGGATCATCAGCACCCCGCCCGTGCGTTCTTGCGCAATCAGCCAGCCGGTGATCCCGTATAACGCGATGGTCGCGGGCGCAGACCAGATGCGGATCGCCATGTAATCGCGGGCCAGATCTTCGACCTCGGCGCTGGCGGGGGCAAGGTGGAAAGCACCGTCAAAGATCAGCCATTGCGCAGCGATCATCACCGCCCCCGCGCCAAAACCGATCAGCAGCGCGCGCGATAACAGGGCCGCAACCTCGTCCATGTCGCCGGCACCGCTGGCTTGGGCGGCAAGACCCGTGGTCCCCATCCGCAGAAAGCCGAAAACCCAGTAGACCGCAGTCAGGATCACGGCCCCAAGGCCCACAGCACCAATCGGTGCCGCCTCTCCCAATTGCCCCACGACGCCAGTATCGACCAAGCCCAGCAGCGGCACCGTTGCATTGGCCAGCACGATCGGCATCGCGATGCGCAGCACCCGTCGATGCGTCAGGATGTCAGCCATCCCGTGGGGGCATCAGGAAATGACCCGTCGCCTGTGCAAAAAGCCGTGCGCGGTTGTCCTGCCATGTTTCCACATGCACGGACGCATAACGGCGGCCAGACCGATTGACCCGCGCGCGCGCATAAGCATCGCGCGGTAACCCGCTGCGCAGGTAATCGACGGTAAAGTCGATGGTCTTGGGCAGGGTGATGGCGGGGGTGTCATCGGTGATGCGCCCTGCCTCCATGTCTTCCCAGATCATCGCCCAGGTCAGTTCCATGATCGCCGTCACCTCTAGAAACGCCGCCGTCGCGCCGCCATGCAGCGCGGGCAGCATCGGGTTGCCGATCAACCGGTCAGCATAGGGCAGGATCGCGGTCAATTCATCCCCGCGCCGGTCAATCTGGATACCCAAAAACTGCATATAGGGCACCCGCGCCACCAGTTTTTGCAACATCGCGTCGCGGCGTTGCTTGATCACTTGAACCGCTTCGGGGCGAGTATTCATGCTTTGCCCCTACTGATCGTAAAGGCCCCAGTCGCCGAGGCTACAGGCCGATCCGCGTCACTGTCCACTGCCGTCGCCCGCACAAAGGCGACCGACCGCGTGACGTGATAACATTCCGCAGTCGCCGTGATCCGGTCGCCGGGGGTAGCAGGGCGCATATAGTCGATCCGCAGATCAAGCGTCGCCGTGGCCAAGGCCGCCGCCGGATGCGCCATCACCGCGGCACCGGCGCAGGTGTCCATCAAGGCGGACACCGCACCACCATGGATGACGCCGGTATCGGGATCACCGATAAAGCGCTGATCGTAATCCATCGCAATGGTCGCCCGCCCGTCGCCCACCTCGGTCAGGGTCATGCCCAGCGCTTGCGCATGCGGGATGGATGCGATGAACTGCGCGGCGATCTTGTCGCGGCGGCTGGCCTGATCATCTGACATGGCTTCTCTTTCACAGTTGGGCCTTCCTAACCGGAGTAGCGTCACCCGGTTGTCATTGCAAACATGATTGATCCATCTGTTGCCCCGCCGCAGCGATGGCGATAGGTTGATGCCGAGGAGAAACCGATGACCGAAAAGCGCCTGTCGTTCAAAGAGATGTGTGCGAAATTCGACGTCACGCCTCGGACTTTGCGCTATTATGAGTATATCGAACTGCTGACCCCCGAAAAGGAAGGGCGGGCACGGTTCTATGGCCCGCGCGAGCTGGCACGGATGACGCTGATCCTGCGGGGCCGGCGGTTTGGCTTTGCGCTCGAAGACATCCGGCAATGGCTGCTGATCTACGAAAAAGAAGGCACCCATGCGCAGATGCGCGAATGGGTCGCGCTGGCCGACCGGCAGATGGAAGAATTACGCCAGCAACGCGCGCAGCTGGATGAAACGATGGCCGAACTGCAACAGCTGCGGGACCATACGGCGAAAACGCTGGCCTGAGCGCGGCCTGCACCGCGTCAGAAAATTCCACCAAATTCGCCAGATTTTTGCTGACCTTTCGTCACCCTTTTTGTGACGCCACGTTCCGTTTACGTAAACGTCACCTTTGCTTGTAAGACTGTCATGTGATCCGCAATTGCGTGGCAACAGCCATTCGCATGAGGAAAAGCCATGACGACAGATACAATGAACATCCGCGAGATGTGCGAGACCTTCGAAGTCACGCCCCGCACTTTGCGTTTCTATGAGGCCAAGGAACTGCTGTTCCCGATCCGCCACGGCCAAAAGCGCCTGTTCACCAAGCGCGACCGCGCCCGGCTCAAGCTGATCCTGCGTGGCAAGCGCTTTGGCTTCTCGCTCGAGGAAATCCGGCAGTTGCTGGACCTCTACCACATGGACGACGGGCAAGAGACCCAGCTGTCAAAGACCTATGAACTGGCCGAACGCCATCTGGCCGACATGCAAGCCCAGAAAGCAGAGCTTGATGAAGCGATTGGAGAATTGAAGGCCCAGATGGCCTGGGGTGCCGAAAAGCTGTCCAGCCTCGCCAAAAAGAAATCCGCTGCCGCTTGAGGCGGCGCACAATTCACGACACGACCCCAGGGAGAGAGACCAGATGCCCATCTACAATGCGCCCGTCAAAGACATCCAATTCGTGCTGCACGACCTGCTGAAAATCAGCGAACAGGATATTGCGGGGTTCGAAGACCTTGAGCGCGATTTCACCGGTGCCGTGGTCGAAGAGGCCGGCAAGGTCGCCACAGCCGTGCTGCACCCGCTGAACGCCGTGGGTGACCGTGAAGGCTGCGTGCTGGAAAACGGTGTCGTGCGCACGCCTGCGGGTTTCAAGGACGCGTTCGAACAGATGAAAAAAGGCGGTTGGACCGCGATGGATTGTGACCCCGCATACGGCGGGCAGGGCCTTCCGTACGTCATGCACACCGCGGCACAGGAACCGTTCGTGTCCGCAAATATGGCGTTCAACATGTATCAGGGCCTGACCCATGGTGCCTATTCGGCGATCTATGCGCATGGCTCGGACGAGCAGAAACAGACATACCTGCCAAAACTGACGACCTGCGAATGGACCGGCACGATGAACCTGACGGAACCGCATTGCGGCACCGATCTGGGCCTGATGCGCACCAAGGCGGTTCCGCAGGACGATGGCAGCTACAAGATCAGCGGCCAGAAGATTTTCATCTCGGCGGGCGATCACGATCTGGCGGAGAATATCATCCATCTGGTGCTGGCGAAAATTCAGGGCGGGCCTGACGGGATCAAGGGCGTGTCCTTGTTCATCGTGCCCAAGATCATGGTGAATGAAGACGGCAGCCTTGGCGCGCGCAATGGCGTCAGCGTCGGCAAGATCGAAGAGAAAATGGGCATCCACGGCAATGCGACCTGTGTGATGAATTATGATGACGCGACCGGTTTTCTTGTGGGCGAAGCCCATAAAGGCATGCGCGCCATGTTCACCATGATGAACGAGGCCCGTCTGGGTGTCGGCCTGCAAGGCTATGCCCAGGCCGAAAGCGCCTATCAGAACGCTGTCGCCTATGCCAACGACCGCCTGCAAGGACGCGCTGTCACCGGTGCGGAAAACCCCGACGGCCCCGCCGATCCGCTGATCGTGCATCCCGATATCCGCCGCAACCTGATGGACCAGAAATCTTTTGTCGAAGGGGCGCGCGCCTTTACCTATTGGGGCGCATATCTGATCGACCGCGCACATCGCAACAGCGACAAGGACGCCGATGGCCTGATCTCGCTGATGACGCCGGTCATCAAGGGGTTCTTGACCGACAAAGGCTTTGAATATGCCACAGCCGCGCAGCAGGTTTACGGCGGCCATGGCTATATCGAAGAATGGGGCATGTCCCAATATGCCCGCGACGCCCGCATCGCCATGATCTACGAAGGGGCCAACGGTATTCAGGCGCTGGACCTTGTGGGTCGCAAGCTCGCGCTGGATGGCGGCAAGCATGTCATGGCGTTTTTCGAGATGATCAAAACCTTCATCAAGGAAAACGAAGGGAACGAGGCGCTGAACAAGGATTTCCTTGTCCCGCTGAAAGCCGCCAGCAAGGACCTGCAAGCAGCGGGGATGTATTTCATGCAGAACGGCATGAAGAATCCAAATAACGCGCTGTCGGGGTCCTATGACTTCATGCACATGATGGGCCATGTCTGTCTGGGTCTGATGTGGGCGCGCATGGCGAAGGCCGCGATGGACGCTTTGGCCAGCGGTGCATCCGACACCGAATTCTATGAAACAAAAATCGCGACCGGGCGCTATTATATGGCACGTCAACTGCCCGCAACGGCCATGCATCTGGCACGCATCAACACAGGAGCGGATACGGTCATGGCGCTGCAGGCCGCACATTTCTGATAGGCTGCGTGGGTTAAAACCCACCTTGCCCTTCCACTGTCAGGTATCGCGGCAAGACCAGTGCCCGACGCCTGCGGCGGGCAAAGGGCCTCCGGCGGGAGTATTTGAAACAAAGCGAGACGAAAAGTCCCCCGAACCTGAGAGAGTTCCCCGCGTCCGGGGCGCAGCAACACAGGCCAGGGTCCTTTCGCTTTGTACGGTCATCGGCTCTCCAGCCTGTACCGTGCAGTATTCCTGCCAAAGATAGGTTAAGACGAGGTCAACGAAGCAAGCTTGCCCTCGCTTTGTTGTAAATACTCATCTGGCCCCGCAGGGCCAAAAGCAGAAAAGCGATCACATGCCCATGAAACTTCATTGCTTTGCCGAAAGCGGAAACGCCTACAAGGCGGCCCTCACTTTAACCCTGACCGATCAGGACTGGGAGCCGGTGTTTGTCGATTTCTTCAACGGCGCGACCCGCAGCCCCGAGTTTCGCGCATTGAATGTCATGGGCGAGGTGCCAGTGTTCGAGGATGGCGATCTGGTGCTGACCCAATCGGCGGTGATTCAGGACTACATTAGTTCGAAATCCGGCAAACTGGGGGGCCGGTCTGCTGCCGAGCGTCGTGACGTGCTGCGCTGGATGTTCTTTGACAACCACAAAGTCAGTGGTGTCGCAGGCCCTTTGCGATTCAACATGAACTTCCTGCCCGAAGCCAAGCGCAACGCCGATGTGAACGCCTTTCTGGCGATGCGGCTGGGCTCGGCGCTCAAGGTGATGGAAACCCATCTGACGGGGCGCAACTGGCTGGCGGGCGAGGATATGACCATCGCCGATATCGCCTGTGCCGGTTACCTGTTTTACGCCGAACCTTTTACCTTTGCGCGCACCGATTACCCGCAGATCGACCGCTGGCTGGACGCCATCGCCGCCCGCCCCGGTTGGAAACACCCCTATGACTTGATGCCGCGCGGCCTGACCGACGCGGCCTGAACGGAGGAAACGATGACACAAGCTTACATCTATGACGCGATCCGCACGCCGCGCGGCAAAGGCCGTGCCGATGGCAGCCTGCACGAGGTGACATCAGCCCGCCTGTCCGCCGGTGTGCTGAACGCGCTCAAAGAGCGCAACAACCTTGAAGGCCACGCGGTCGAGGATGTGATCTGGGGCAACGTCACCCAAGTCGGCGAACAAGGCGGGTGTCTGGCACGCACGGCGGTGCTGGCCTCTGATTTGGACCAATCCATTCCGGGCCTTGCCATCAACCGTTTCTGCGCATCAGGGATGGAGGCCGTGAACCTTGCCGCGAACCAAGTACGCGGCGGGGCGGGGCAGGCTTATATCGCGGGCGGTGTCGAGATGATGGGCCGTGTGCCGATGGGCAGCGACGGTGCGGCGATTGCCGTTGATCCGTCCATCGCGATGGACAGCTATTTCGTCCCACAGGGCATTTCCGCCGATATCATTGCGACCGAATACGGCTTTACCCGCGATGAGGCCGACCAACTGGCCGTGGCCAGCCAGCAACGCGCCAAGGCCGCTTGGGATGATGGCCGGTTCGCCAAATCCATCGTCACCGTGCGTGATATCAACGGCTTGGCCATTCTGGACCATGACGAATACATGCGGCCAGAGACGAATATGCAGACGCTGGGCGCGCTCAACCCCGCCTTTGCGGCCATGGGCGAAGTGATGCCTGGCTTCGACAAGATCGCCTTGATGAAATACCCCCATCTGGAACGGATCCACCACATCCACCATGCGGGCAATTCATCCGGTATCGTCGATGGTGCCGCTGGCGTGCTGGTCGCATCAAAAGAATGGGGCGAGGCCATGGGTCTGAAACCCCGCGCCGTGATCCGGGCCACCGCCAAGATCGGCACCGATCCGACCATCATGCTGACCGGCCCCGTGCCTGTCACCGAAAAGATCCTGCGCGATAGCGGTATGGCAATCAGCGACATCGACCTGTTCGAGGTCAACGAAGCTTTTGCATCCGTCGTGCTGCGGTTCATGCAGGCATTCAACGTTGACCACGACCGCGTCAACGTGAACGGCGGGTCGATCGCCATGGGTCACCCTTTGGGGGCCACGGGGGCCATCATCATCGGCACCTTGCTGGACGAGCTGGAACGCACCGGCAAATCCACCGGCCTTGCGACACTGTGCATCGCATCGGGCATGGGTGCAGCTACGATCATCGAACGCGTGTAAGGGGACCAACATGACTGATTTTACACTCAAAACCGATGCCGATGGCGTGGCCATCATCACATGGGACACAGTCGGCAAATCCATGAACGTGATGAACCAGCAAGGGTTCACCGATCTTGATATGCTGGTGGGCCAAGCCCTTGGCGATGATGCGGTGAAAGGCATCATCATTACCTCGGGCAAGCCTGATAGTTTCGCAGGCGGCATGGACCTGAACATCATCGCGCGGATGAAAGACAGCGCAGGCGACGATCCCGCACGCGGGTTGTTCGATGGTGTGATGGCGATGCATGGCGTGCTGCGCCGGATCGAACGCGCGGGCATGGACCCCAAGACCAACAAGGGCGGCAAGCCCATTGCGGCCGCCCTGCCCGGCACGGCGCTTGGCATCGGGCTAGAAATCCCGCTGGCCTGTCACCGCATCTTTGCCGCCGATAACCCCAAGGCGAAAATCGGCCTGCCCGAAATCATGGTCGGCATCTTTCCCGGTGCCGGTGGCACCACCCGCCTTGCCCGCAAGCTGGGTGCGATGGGCGCATCGCCCCTGCTGCTGGAAGGCAAGTTGAACGATCCCCAAGCCGCCAAGCGCGCAGGCGTGATTGACGAGGTAGTGCCCGCCGAAGACTTGATCTCGGCCGCCAAGGCGTGGGTGCTGTCGAACCCTGCAATCGTGAAACCGTGGGACGAGAAAGGCTATAAAATGCCCGGTGGCGCGCCCTATCACCCTGCCGGTTTCATGACCTTTGTTGGCGCATCCGCCATGGTCAACGGCAAGACGATGGGTGTCTATCCTGCCGCCAAGGCCCTGCTTAGCGCCGTTTACGAAGGCGCATTGGTCCCATTCGACACCGCGCTGAAGATCGAGGCACGCTGGTTCACCAATGTCTTGATGAACCCGTCATCCAGCGCGATGATCCGCAGCCTGTTCATCAACAAAGAAGCGCTCGAAAAAGGGGCCAACCGCCCACAAGCGCCCGATCAAAAGGTCAGACAGGTCGGCGTGATCGGCGCGGGCATGATGGGCGCGGGCATCGCGCTGGTGTCTGCGCTTGCCGGCATCAAGGTCGTGCTGATCGACGCCAAACAGGACGCCGCTGAGAAGGGCAAATCCTACACCGCCGCTTACATGGACAAAGGCATCGCCCGCAAAAAAGCGACCGAGGACAAGAAAGCCGCCGTGCTGGGGCTGATCCACGCCACGACCGATTATGCCGCGCTGAAAGACTGCGATCTGATCGTCGAAGCGGTGTTCGAGGATGTAGGCGTCAAGGCCGAGGTTACCAAAAAGGTGCAGGCCGTCACTGGCGCGGGTTGCATCTTTGCGACCAACACATCGACCCTGCCGATCACGGAGCTTGCCAAGGCCAGCAATGATCCGACCAATTTTATCGGCATCCACTTCTTTTCCCCCGTGGACAAGATGATGCTGGTTGAGATCATCAGGGGCGAAGCGACGGGCGATGTCGCTGTGGCCAAAGCACTCGATTTCGTGCGCCAGATCCGCAAGACGCCGATCGTGGTGAACGACGCGCGGTTCTTTTACGCTAACCGCTGCATCATTCCCTACATCAACGAAGGCATCCGCATGGTCCGCGAAGGGGTCGAACCCGCCCTGATCGAAAATGCTGCCAAACTGGTGGGTATGCCGCTGGGCCCGCTGCAACTGGTCGATGAAACCAGCATTGATCTGGGCGTGAAAATCGCCAAGGCCACCCGCACTGCGATGGGCGATGCCTATCCCGATGGCGTGGTGGACGAGGTGTTGTTCTGGATGGCCGACCAGACCCGTCTGGGGCGCAAATCCAATGCCGGCTTCTATGCCTACGACGACAAGGGCAAACGCACCGGCCTATGGGACGGTCTGGCCGTGCAATACCCTGTCGCGGATCAGCAACCCGACCTGGTGACCGTGCAGCACCGCCTGCTTTTCGCGCAAGTGCTGGAGGCCGTGCGCGCGCTGGAAGACGGCGTGCTGACCGACATCCGCGAAGGCGATGTGGGCGCGATCCTTGGCTGGGGCTTTGCGCCTTGGTCGGGCGGGCCGTTCAGCTGGCTGGACATCATCGGCGCACCTTATGCCGCTGAACGCTGTGACCAGTTGACCGCGCAGTTCGGGGATCGTTTTACGACGCCTGACCTTTTGCGCGACATGGCAGCCAAGGGCCACGAATTCTACAAACGCTTTGGCACAGGTGCAAAAGCCGCCTGATCAACGTGGCGCATCCCACTAATCGGGGTGCGCCACCCCTTACGTGCTGCGGCGCGACACGATGATGATACCGGCAAGTGCGATCAACGCCATACCTGCCATTGCGACCGGGCTGACAAGATCGCCCCACAGATACCACGCCCACCCGCTGGCGAAGATCAGCAGCGAATATTCATAGACGGCGACCTGACTGGCCTCGCCCAGTTGATAGCCGCGGAACAGACAGAAAATGCCGAACAGCGCCAAGGCGGCCTGAACTGCGATCCAGAACGCCAAATCGGCAGTCACGGGCATCCAGCCGCGCTGCGCGAAACCCTCGGCGCCGGTTCCGGTAGACGGCAGCAGCAGGCAGCCAAGGGCCCCAAAAACGGCCAGCATTGCAAAAAACCCGGCGCTGAGCGTCAGGGTGGTTTCGCCTTCGCACCATGCGCGGGTGGCGATGGCCCCGATGGCATACAATAGCCCCGCAAGGATCGGCAGGAATACGACCAAATCAAGTGCTGCCGGATCAGGCCGGATCACCAAAAGCGCGCCCGCAAACCCCGTGATAATCGCAAGGCTGCGGCCCCAGCCGACACGCTTGCCTTGAAAGATCACCGCGATCAGCAGCACAAAAATCGGGGATGTGAACAGACCAGCCACGACGATGCCGATAGGCAGAATGGCCAGACAGCCGAAATAGATCAGCATGGACCCCGCCTGAAACACGCTGCGCCCGAACACTGCCCAAGGCCGTTTTGGCCGCAAACTACCCCGGCCCAGCAGCGCAATCAGGCACAAAGCGCCAAGCGCCAGAGTGCCACGCAGCAGGTGGAACTGCCAAAGCGATCCATCCGCCGCGACATGGGGAACGAAATTGTCGCTCAGCCCCAAGGTTGCCATCCCCACGATGATATAAAGCGCTGCATGCGACGACACGATCTGGTCAGGCAAGGCGAGCTGGGGTGTCATCAGGCAGCTTTCTCAACAGGATTCCGCTTTCAAAGTCGCCGATGCACCGCAATACTCTGTCCAGATAGCGACCAAGATGGCGGGGGGGCGACATGGGCTGGATGCGCGATGAGACAGGGCTGGGCAAACGGGCGGCCAATCATGTGCCGCTGACGCCCTTATCGCACCTGCAACGCGCTGGCTTGGTCTTTGCCAACCGAGAGGCGCTCGTCTATGGCACGGCGCGGTTGACCTATGCGCAATATCATCGGCGCGTCACGCGGCTGGCTTCGGCGCTGGTCAAGGCGGGGGTGCAGCCGGGCGATGTGGTCGCCACGATCCTGCCCAACATCCCCGCCCAATCCGAGGCGGCATTCGGCGTCCCCGCCTGTGGCGCGGTGCTGAACACGATCAACATCCGGCTGGATGTCGATACCATCGCCTATATCCTTGATCATGGCGAGGCAAAGGTTGTGCTGGTGGACAGCCAGTTCCTGCCGCAGGCGATGGCGGCCATCGACCAGATGCAGGGGCCTGCGCCATTGGTAATTGAAGTGCCAGACGACCAGGCGGGTATCCATACCACCGGCACCCAGCAGAATTACGAGGATTTTCTAGCCACGGGCGACCCCGATTTCGCATGGATCCTGCCGCATGATGAATGGGAAAGCCTTGCGCTGAATTACACTTCTGGCACCACTGGCCGTCCCAAGGGCGTGGTCTATCACCATCGCGGCGCCTATCTGATGACGCTGGGCACAGCGATGTCGTGGGAAATGCCGACCTTTGTGCGCTATTTGCAGATCGTGCCGCTGTTTCATTGCAACGGCTGGAACCACACATGGATGCTGCCCGCGCTGGGTGGCACCGCGATCTGCTGCCGCGACATCACTGCATCGGCGATCTATGATGCCATCGCCGATCACGGGGCCACGCATTTCGGCGGCGCGCCGATCGTGCTGAACCTGCTGGTGAATGCAAAACCAGAGCATCGCCGCCAGTTTGACCACATGGTGCAGGTGTTCACCGCAGGCGCACCCCCTGCCCCCGCAACACTGGCCGCGATTGGCAAGCTGGGGTTTCACGTCAAACAGGTCTACGGGCTGACCGAAACCTTTGGCCATGTCACCGAATGTATCTGGGACCCCGCATGGGATACCCTGCCAGAGGCCGAACAGGCCGCAATCAAGGCGCGCCAAGGTGTCGGCTTTCCGATCATAGAAGACGTGACCGTCGTCAACGACCAGATGGAGCCCGTGCCGTGGGACGGCATCACGCAGGGCGAGATTGTCATGCGCGGCAATGCGGTGATGAAAGGCTACCTGAAAAACCCAGACGCCACCGAAAGGGCGTTTGCAGGCGGCTATTTCCACTCCGAGGATCTGGCGATCCAGCATCCGGATGGCATGATCCAGATATCCGACCGCGCCAAGGACATCATCATTTCAGGCGGCGAAAACATCAGCTCTGTCGAGGTAGAGGCCGCGCTGATGCACCATGCAGCCGTAAACCTGTGTGCTGTGGTGGCACAATCAGACGAAAAATGGGGTGAAATCCCCTGCGCCTTTGTTGAGCTGAAAGACGGGGCCACCGCGACCGAGGCCGAGATCATCGCCTTTGCGCGCGAACGGCTCGCAGGGTTCAAATGCCCCAAACGCGTAGTGTTTCAGGACCTGCCCAAGACATCAACCGGCAAGATCCAGAAATTCGAACTGCGCCTGATCGCCAAGGCGTTCTGATCACGGGGGCGCAGGGCCGTTTCGGGCATGACAACTTGGACCTGTGGGCGTAAGGTAACTGCAAAAAAGGCAGTATGGGCAGATGACAGCGCTCGATCGATATGTGCGTCTGGAAAGCGATGGGCTCTGGCGGCCTGCGCCTGACCAGCAGCGCCGGCAGGTCACAATCTCTTTTGGCGATGCGACGCTGGTCATTGCCGACGGCGCCGCGCGCCCGCTGGCGCATTGGTCGCTGCCCGCGGTGATCCGTCTGAACCCTGACGAGCGCCCCGCGATCTATGCCCCTGATCAAGAGGCAAGCGAGGCACTGGAGATCGCCGACGAGATCATGATCGACGCCATCGAAGAGGTCCGCAAATCGCTGGCCAAGTCACGTCCACAGCCCGGAAAACTGCGTCACTGGATCACGGCAGGGATCGTGGCCGCGACGCTGGCGCTGGCCGTGTTCTGGCTGCCCGGCGCGCTGATGCGACAGACACTGGCGGTGGTGCCAAACGCCAAACGGGTCGAGATCGGCGCAATCATCCTTGCCCATGTGCAGACCAAAACCGGCGCGGTCTGCCGCGATACGACCGCACAGGCAGCGGCAGGTACACTGGCGACACGGGTTTTCGGGGCGGGCACGCCGCTCAACATCGTTGTCGTGCCAAAGCTGGACCAAGGGGCGCTGGCGATGCCGGGCGGGCTGATCATTCTGGATGCGGGACTGTTGCAGGCGGCAGATGATCCGGTGGCCGTGGCGGGGTTCGTGTTGGCCAGCCATGTGGCGCTCGGCAACCACGACAGCCTTGAACCCGTGCTCCGGCAAGCAGGGCTGGCCACAACCTTTGGCTTGCTGACGACAGGTGATATTCCGCGCGACGTATTGCAGCGCCATACCGAAGCCGTTTTGGACCAGCCCGCACCGCAGGCCGATCCTGCCGATCTACGTCGCGCCTTCGCGGCGGCCAATCTGCCACAACGGCCCTATCAGGTGCTGGCGGATGCGCGCAGCGGCACGATGCCTGATCTGGGCCGTGATCAACTAGACGGCCAGCCATCGCCACCGGTGATGACCGACAGCGCGTGGATCAGTTTGCAGAACATCTGCAACCGCTGACGGCTATTTGGTGCCGAACATCCGGTCGCCTGCATCCCCCAGACCCGGCACGATATAGCCGCGATCATTCAGGTGGCTGTCAATGGCGGCGGTGACAATCGGCACATCGGGATGCGCCGCGCGCATCCGCGCGATACCTTCGGGGGCGGCCAGCAGGCACAGGAAACGGATATTCGTGGCCCCCGCCTGTTTCAACAGATCAATCGCCGCGACAGACGAATTACCGGTGGCCAGCATTGGATCAACGGCGATGACCAGCCGGTCCTCCAGCTCTGTGGGGACCTTGAAATAATATTGCACCGGCTGCAGGGTTTCTTCGTCGCGGTAAAGCCCCACGAACCCCACGCGCGCCGAGGGGATCAGTTCCAGCACGCCATCCAGCAACCCGTTGCCCGCGCGCAGGATCGACACCAGCGCCAGTTTCTTGCCGTCGATCACCGGCGCATCCATCGGTTCCAGCGGCGTGTCGATCCGGCGGGTCGTCATCGGCAGACCGCGCGTCACCTCATAGGCGAGCAACTGGCTGATCTCGCGCAGCAACTGGCGGAACAGCGCGGTGGAGGTTTCCCTTTGCCGCATCAACGTCAGCTTATGCTGCACCAGCGGATGGGTAACATGGGTGACATGGTCGTTCATTGGGCAGGCTCCAGTCGTTTGGCCACACGGGCACGGGTGGCGTCGTCGCAGAAAGCGGCGGTAAGGGCGGTTTGGTTCAACGCGGCAAAATCGGCCGCGTCCCAGCCGAATGTCCGGTGTAGCAGGTCACATTCGGCCGTCATCGTGGTATGAAAGAACGGCGGATCATCGGTCGAGACCGTGACCTTGACGCCCGCATCGCGCAGGCGGGCGATGGGGTGGCTGGCCCAGTCGGTGACTGCCTTGAGGACGACATTGGACCCGGGGCAGACCTCCAGCACGATATCCTTGTCCACGATCTCGCGCAGCAAGGCGGGATCGTCGATCGCCCCGATGCCGTGGCCGATACGGGCGACCTTCAGATCGCGGATGGTTTCGGCCACCATGGATGCACCGCCCCATTCGCCTGCATGACAGGTCAGGGGCAAGCCCGCTTCGCGCGCGATGTCGAAAGAATAGGCATAATCGGCAGGCCGCCCCGCCAATTCACCACCTGCCATGCCATACCCGACAACAAAGCCGCCAAAGGTTTCCGCCGCACAGCGCGCCGCAGGTTTGCAAGCATCGGGGCCGAAATGGCGGATGCCGGTCACGATCCCGCGCATCGTGATGCCGAAACGCGCCTCGCCTTCGGCCGCGGCGTCGGACATCGCGGCAAGGTAATCCTTCCATGCCACCAGATCACCACCGCCGCAGAAATCGGGAGAGACGAAAGTTTCCATGTAAACAACACCGTGTTGCGCGGTTTCTTCCAGCACGGCCAGCGTCAGGCGGCGGAAATCATCGGGCGTTTGCAGGGTGGTGCAGGCGGCCTCGTAAACCTTCAGGAAATGGTCGAAATCGCGGAAATCATAGCCGCCTGCGGGGGTGAAAATCCCGCTGATGTCGATCTTTTTCTCAGCCGCGAGCATGCGGATGAAATCGGGCGGCGCGCAGCCTTCCAGATGGGTGTGCAGTTCGATCTTGGGAAGCGTTTGAAAACTCATAAAAAACTCTTTCCTGCGCCGCGATAGGGCACTGACAAATGATCCGCGATGCTGGCCGCAACATCCGAAAAGGCCAGATGCCCCAAGGGTCCGTCCCCGATTCCATGCACCAGCACCGGCACCCGTTCGCGGGTATGGTCGGTGCCGGGCCATGTCGGGTCATTGCCATGGTCGGCGGTGACGATCAACAGATCATCCTTGGCCAGACGTGCCAAAAGCGCGCCCAGTGCCGCATCGAACCACGCCAGATGTACAGCATAGCCAGCCACATCGCGCCTGTGGCCATAGTCGCTGTCGAATTCGACAAGATTGGCAAAGATGAAATCGCCGTCATCGGCTGTGTCCAGCAGATCGCTGATGTAATCCATCAGCACGGCATCCTTGCCCTTGTACAAAGTATCGATACCCTGCATCGAAAAGATATCACCGATCTTGCCCACGGCATGTACCTTGCCGCCCGCCGCCTGCACATCGTCGCAGATCGACGGGCCGGGCAGCGGGATCGCGTAATCCTTGCGGTTGGCGGTGCGGGTAAAGGCACCGACCTCACCGATGAAAGGCCGTGCGATGACGCGACCGACCTTCATTGCATGCAGCGTGGGCGCAAGATCGGCGCAAAGCTGGTAAAGCCGGTCCAGCCCAAAATGATCCTCATGTGCCGCGATCTGCAAGACGCTATCGGCAGAGGTATAGCAGATGGGCCAGCCGTGGCGCAGATGTGCCGCGCCTTCACGGTCGATGATCGCAGTACCGGAGGCGTGGCAATTGCCCAAGATGCCGCCGGTCCCAGCCGCCTTGCAGATTTGCGCAGTCAGATCAGGCGGAAAGGCAGGCGTCGTGTCGGGGAAATGGTGCCAGTCCCAAGGCACCGGCACGCCCGCCAGTTCCCAATGACCCGACGGCGTGTCCTTGCCGCGCGACACTTCGGTTGCGGCCCCCCATGCGCCGGTCGGCACAGCACCAAGCCCCGGTACCTCTGACCCAGAGGCCAGTTGCACCGATGCCCCCAGCCCCAGTGCATCCAGATGCGGCAGGCGCAGCGGCACCGCCTTCGCGATATGGCCAAGGGTATTTGCGCCGGTATCGGGCAGGTCGCCGTTGAAATATTGCGCGGCATCGGGTGCCCCGCCAATGCCCACGCTGTCGATCACGATCAGGATTGCGCGCGCCATCAGCCGATCCTTTCCAGAACAAGAGCGCCGGGCACGGCTGCGGCGCCAATGGTGATCGCCGCCCGCACGGCGCGCGCGGCGTCTATCGCGGCTTCTTCGGTCGCGGCATGCAGCGTGCACAGCGGCTGGCCGCGCGTCACGGAGGCACCCAGCCCGATCATGTCAGTCAGCCCGACGGATGGGTTGATCCGGTCGGTTTCAATCCGCCGCCCGCCTCCCAAGCCCACAACGACCAGCCCCAGCGCCTCGCCGTCAATAGCGGTGATATGGCCGCTGTCCGGTGCCGTAACCTCGCCCATGATGGGGGCTGCGGGCAGATGGGTGCGCCAATCCTCGGCCATGTCGGGTGGACCGCCCATCGCGGCGATCATGCGGGCAAAGCGTTCCATCGCCTCGCCCGACGACAGCGCCAGCGCGACTTGCGCGCTGGCCTCGGGCGCGCTCCGGCCTTGCAAGGTCAGCAGATGCACGCAAAGCGCCTTGGTCAATTCCGTCAGGCGGGGGGCGGCGGCGCTGTTGCCTTCCAGCACTTCCATGCAGACCGCAACCTCGACCGCATTGCCCAGCGCGGGGGCAAGAGGCGCGTTCATGTCGGTGATCAGCGCTGCCGTTCGGCACCCTGCCCCATTGGCCGCGCTGACCAGCGCCTGCGCCAGCGCACGCGCGTCATCCGGCGTTTTCATGAAAGCGCCCGATCCGCATTTGACATCCAGTATCAGACCATCCAGCCCAGCCGCCAGTTTCTTGGACAGGATCGACGCCGTGATCAGGTCGATGGAGCCCACCGTCGCCGTCACATCGCGGATCGCGTATAGCCTGCGGTCGGCGGGCGCGATCTGGCCTGTCGCGCTCACGATGGCGCAGCCCACCTCGCGCGTTATCTGGCGCAGGTGCTGTTCCGTGACTTGAGTAGACAGGCCGGGAATTGCCTCCAGCTTATCGAGCGTGCCGCCGGTATGTCCCAAGCCGCGCCCCGAAATCATCGGCACATAGGCCCCGCAGGCCGCCAGCACAGGCGCTGCAATCAGCGACACGCAATCGCCCACGCCACCTGTGGAATGTTTATCCAGCACCGGCCCCGGCAGGTCCCATGACAGCACATCACCGCTGTCACGCATCGCGCGTGTCAACGCCACGCTTCCCTGATCGGACAGACCGTTCAAACAAACTGCCATCGCAAAGGCCCCTGCCTGCGCGTCGCTGACCGAACCATTTGCCAAACCTTGCGCGAACCACCCGAGTGCTTCTGCGTCAGGCGTCTGGCGGTTGCGGATCGCGGCTATGATCGCGCGGGCGTCCAAGGGTCAGACGCGGCTCATGTAATCGGCGTCGAAACTGCCTGGCAGCAGGTCAGCCACTGTCGTGCGTTGTACGATCCCGTCCATCGTAGCCAGCGTCACGGCAACATCGCCATGCGCAAATTCTGCGATCTTTTGCCGGCAGCCACCACAGGGGCTGACCGGCTTGGGGCTGTCGGCAATCACCGCGACTTCGGCGATGCGGGTGTCACCGCCCGCAATCATCGCAGCGATGGCCCCTGCCTCGGCGCAGGTACCTTCGGGATAGGCCACGTTTTCGACGTTGCAGCCGGTGTAAATGGTGCCGGATGCCGACCGGATCGCAGCACCCACCTTGAACTTGGAATAGGGGGCATAAGCATTTTCGCGCACGGCGCGGGCATTGTCGATCAGCGACATGAAAACCTCCGGTTGGGTCAGGTCAGATTGGTGCGGCCTGCGGCGCAATGCAAGACCCGTAGGCCGGGCTTCAGCCCGGCAACGTGACCTCGAGCAATTCCAGATCATCGCTTGGCTTTGCATAGCGCGTGCGCATGCCGGGCGGGATCACAAAGGCATCGCCTGCGGTCAGGACATAGGGGTCTTTGCCCTCCCCTTCGAGCAGCATCTCGCCGGCCATGACAAAGGTGAAATGGATATCCGCCTCATGCGCCGTCCATTCCGGATCACCCGTGCCGCGCCGGATCACCTGCACACCCGCGACGCCTTTGGTATTGGCGGCAATCGTGGTGTCGCGCGCGATATAGCCGGGCAGGTGCGCGGGCTGCCAATCGGCATCCGCCGCCTTGTTGTAGACGAACTTTTGCCCCTGCCATTCACGGTCAGGCCGCAGATGCGCTGTCGGCAGCGTCATGTCGTGGTCGATCTCGGTCACATGTTCGGCGGGCACGCCGATCTCGATCACCTCGATTCCGTCAGAGGCTTCCAACACACGGTGGCGGATTTCGGGCGGCTGGATGAAACAATCCCCCGCGGTCAGGCGGATCGGGCCGCCCTGATCCTCGTACACCACATCAACCCAGCCCTTGATGCAGAAAATCAGCTGAAACCCCACCTTGTGGAAATGCACCATATCGGGAACCGGCCCGCCATCGGGGATACGGATGTGGCTGGCGATGATCGACCCGCCCAGCCGTGTCGGGATCAGGTCACGGTACTGCATCCCCGCCCGCCCGATCACCCAAGGTGCCTGATCTGCCAGTCGGCGCACGACAAAAGCGTGATCCGTACGTGGCAGCACCAGCGGCGGGTTGAGCGGATGTACACTGACCGGCGTGCCACCGGGGGATGTCAGGTCGGTCTGCCCATGCGCAAACGCCGGATCATCGGTCAATATCCGTAGGCCGGGGTTCACCCCGGCACCCTGTTCCAACCGCACCCGCAAGCCGTGGCCGGAATAGACCGCAACACTGGGGTCATCCGCGGGATAGATCATATCCAGCCGCATCCCCAGCACCTTGCCAAAAAACGCCAGATCGGCGCGCAAGTCCGTTGTCGGCAGGCAAATTTCGGCGCGGATTTCATGCAAGTGTGTCATGCAGTTTACATTGTCCCGCGCGCGAAAGATTTGCAAGATTGCGCAAAGCGTGATTAACCGCGCGGCAGGCTTTCCCTTGCGGCAGCAAATTGGTTTAACGTTAAACCATATTGAATGGAGATGATGATGGTCGATGAAACAGCGAACAGCCAGCGACAGGCTGCCCTTGATTATCATAAGTATCCCAAGCCCGGAAAACTGGAAATCCGCGCCACCAAACCGCTGGCGAACGGCCGCGATCTGGCCCGCGCCTATTCGCCGGGCGTCGCCGAAGCCTGTCTTGAAATCAAGGCAGACCCCGACACCGCCCGCGATTACACCGCGCGCGGCAATCTGGTGGCCGTGGTCACCAACGGCACGGCAGTGCTGGGGCTGGGCAATATCGGCGCGCTCGCGTCCAAACCGGTGATGGAAGGCAAGGCCGTCCTGTTCAAGAAATTCGCCAATATCGACTGTTTCGACATCGAATTGAACGAATCCGATCCTTACAAGCTGGCCGATATCGTCTGCGCGCTGGAGCCGACCTTTGGTGCCATCAACCTCGAGGATATCAAGGCCCCCGATTGTTTCATCGTCGAAAAGCTGTGCCGCGAACGGATGAACATCCCCGTGTTTCACGACGACCAGCACGGCACAGCGATTGTCGTGGGCGCGGCGGCGGTGAACGCGTTGCATGTTGCGGGCAAAAAGTTCGAGGATATTAAAATCGTCAGCACCGGCGGCGGGGCGGCCGGGATCGCCTGTCTGAACATGTTGCTGAAACTGGGCGTGAAACGCGAAAATGTCTGGCTTTGTGATATCGAAGGGCTGGTCTATCACGGCCGCGAAAAGGACATGAGCCCGCAAAAAGCCGAATATGCCCAAGGCACCGTGCCTGCGACTTTGGCCGATGTGATCGGTGGCGCGGATCTGTTTCTGGGCCTGTCCGGCCCCGGCGTTCTGAAACCCGAAATGGTGGCCCGCATGGCCGCGCGCCCGATCATCTTTGCTTTGGCCAACCCCAACCCCGAAATCGACCCTGATGCCGCCCGTGCCGTGACGCCCGATGCGATCATCGCGACGGGGCGCAGCGATTACCCCAATCAGGTCAATAACGTGCTGTGCTTTCCTTTCATCTTTCGCGGTGCGCTCGATGCCGGCGCGACCGAGATCAACGACGAGATGAAGATCGCATGTATCGAAGGCATCGCCGCGCTTGCCCGCGCGACGACCAGCGCCGAAGCCGCCGCCGCCTATAGCGGCGAAAAACTGACTTTTGGCGCGGATTACCTGATCCCCAAACCGTTTGATCCGCGCCTCATGGGTGTTGTTGCCTGCGCCGTGGCAAAGGCCGCGATGGAAACAGGCGTCGCGCTGCGGCCAATTGCGGATCTGAAAGCCTACAAGGAAAAACTCGACGGGTCGGTGTTCAAATCCGCGATGATCATGCGCCCGGTATTCGAGGCCGCGCGCACCGCATCACGCCGCATCGTCTTTGCCGAGGGCGAGGATGAACGCGTTCTGCGCGCCGCACAGGCCGTAATGGAGGACACGACCGAAACCCCGATCCTGATCGGCCGTCCCGATGTGATCGAAAGCCGCTGTGAACGCGCAGGCCTGAAAATCCGCCCCGGTGTGGATTTCAACGTCGTGAACCCCGAAAATGACCCCCGCTATCGCGATTATTGGGAAACCTATCATGGCCTGATGGCCCGGCGCGGCGTGACACCCGACCTTGCCAAGGCGATCATGCGCACCAACACAACCGCCATCGGCGCGGTCATGGTCCAGCGCGGCGAGGCCGACAGCCTGATCTGCGGCACCTTTGGCCAATTCCTGTGGCATCTAAAATATATCACCGAGATCCTTGGCACGCCCGCGTTGCACCCCGTGGGGGCCTTGTCGCTGATGATCCTTGAAGACGGGCCTTTGTTCATCGCCGACACGCAGGTCCATCCTGAACCCACGCCCGCACAAATCGCGGAATCGGTGATCGGGGCGGCACGTCACGTGCGCCGCTTTGGGTTGGAACCCAAGATCGCGCTATGTTCGCACAGCCAGTTCGGCAATCTGGATTGTGACACGGGCCGCCGGATGCGCGCGGCCATGGCGATCCTTGATAGCGCGCCCCGCGATTTCGCCTATGAAGGCGAGATGCATATCGACAGCGCGCTCGACGTGGACCTGCGCAGCCGGATTTTCCCCGGCGCGCATCTGCCGGGTCCGGCCAATACGCTGATCTTTGCCAATACCGATGCCGCATCGGGCGTACGCAATATTCTGAAAATGAAAGGCGGCGGGCTCGAGGTTGGGCCGATCCTGATGGGCATGGGGAACCGCTGTCATATCGTCACGCCGTCGATCACCGCGCGCGGTCTGCTGAACATGTCCGCAATCGCAGGCACACCGGTGGCGCATTATGGCTGATATGACACCGGTTTTCCTGTGTTTCAAATGGGGCAAGGGATATCCGTGCCGCTATACCAATATCCTGTTCCGTGCGCTGTGCGATCAGATGCAGACACCGTTCCGCTTGGTCTGTTTGACGGATGATCCCGAAGGGTTGGCCGAGGGGATCGAGACGATGCCGCTGCCTGCCTTTGCAATGGATCGCAAAGATTGGCAAAATGGGATGTGGCCAAAGCTGTCCGCCTTTGCACCCGGCCTGCTTGCGCCCGGCACGCCCGTCATCATGATGGATGTGGATGTGGTCGTGCTGCGTGATCTGACGCCGCTGTTCGATCAGCTGCGTGCCAAGGGTGGCCTGCATATCATCCGCGAGATTCCCGACACTTTGCCGCGGTGGTTTCCATCGGTCTTTGGCAAACCGTTGCTGTCGAATTCTTCTGTTGTCGGCTTCATTGCGGGCACACAGGATCACCTGTTCGAAATGTTCCGTGACAAATCTTTTGCGCAGGTCCAGCATTTTCACAATGATCAGGATTTCATTCACCATCACGCCCACGACCGGCAGCATTGGCCAATTGGCTGGATGATCAGTTTCAAGAAAGATTGCGTCTTTCATTTTCCAGTCAATCTTGTCCGACCAATCCGGCGGCCCAATGCCTTTGTTGTCATCTTTCACGGCACCCCGAACCCAGAGGATATGGTTCAAGGCCCTTTCAAACGGTGGGGCTCGCCCGAGAAATTCGGATATTTCCCTGTCCGCTGGATCAAGGATTACTGGACCCGCTATTCCCGCCCGACGGATCGTTGATAATCTTTCGGTAAAAGCGATTCCGACCTCCAGCGGGGATCAACGTGAATTGCCACAGTCAACGCATGTAGCTTGGAAGGTCCAATGTAAATTCATTCACAACATGGCATCTGTGCTGCCCTGCCATGTTGCCTGACCGGCTTGCTGCGCGTAACAAGACCGCAACAGCGGTTTTGGGAGGAACGTGGGATGGGGTATGCAGAGGTTTACGCAGGCTGGCAAAAAGACCCCGAAGGGTTCTGGATGGAGCAGGCGAAAGCAATTGACTGGGTCACGCCGCCCAGCAAGGCGCTCAACGACAGCACAGCCCCGATCTATAGCTGGTTTGCAGATTCACAGGTAAACACCTGTTACAATGCGGTGGACCGTCATGTGGCCGCAGGCCGCGGCGATCAGGCGGCGATCATTTATGATAGCCCTGTCACCGACACCAAGCGCACCATCACCTATGCGCAGTTGCTGAACAACGTATCATCGCTGGCCGGGGCCTTGCGCGCCAAGGGTATCGCCAAGGGCGACCGCGTGCTCATCTACATGCCGATGGTGCCCGAAGCATTAGAGGCGATGCTGGCCTGCGCACGGCTGGGTGCGGTGCATTCTGTCGTCTTCGGCGGGTTTGCGGCGCATGAACTGGCAGTGCGGATCAATGACGCCACGCCTAAGGCGATTATTGCAGGGTCCTGCGGGATCGAACCGGGGCGGGTGGTGAAATACAAACCCCTGCTGGATGCCGCCATCGCAGAAGCCACCCACAAGCCCGATTTCTGCGTGATCCTGCAGCGTGAACAGGGACCCGCCGACCTGATCCCCGGCCGCGATCATGACTGGCACGAGGTCCAGCAAGGTGTGACCCCTACTGAATGTGTCCCCGTCGAGGGCGATCATCCCGCTTATATTCTTTACACGTCAGGCACCACCGGTGCGCCCAAGGGGGTCGTGCGCGCAACGGCAGGCCATCTGGTTGCGCTGAACTGGACGATGAAAGCGATCTATAACGTCGATCCGGGCGATGTATTCTGGGCGGCGTCCGATGTCGGCTGGGTCGTGGGCCATTCCTATATCTGCTATGCACCGCTGATCCATGGCAACACCACCGTCGTCTTTGAAGGCAAGCCCATCGGCACGCCTGATGCCGGCACCTTCTGGCGGGTCATCGAGGAACATAACGTCCGGTCATTCTTTACAGCGCCCACGGCGTTCCGTGCGATCAAGCGCGAAGACCCCAAGGGCGAGATGATCAAGAGCTACGATATTTCTTGTCTGCGCGCGCTGTATCTGGCCGGCGAACGCGCGGATCCCGATACCATCGTCTGGGCGCAGAATGTCATGAAGGTGCCAGTCTATGACCATTGGTGGCAGACTGAAACCGGCTGGACCATCGCGGGTAATCCTGTGGGGATCGAGGCTTTGCCGGTCAAGATCGGGTCGCCGACTGTGCCGATGCCCGGCTATGACGTGCGCATATTGGACGAGGCGGGCCATCCTGTCGCGCCCGGCACGCTGGGGGCCATCGCAATCAAACTGCCTTTGCCGCCCGGCACGCTGCCGACACTGTGGAATGCCGAGGACCGCTTTCTCAAATCTTATCTGACCACCTTTCCCGGCTATTATGAAACCGGCGATGCGGGGATGATTGACGCAGATGGTTATCTTTACATCATGGCGCGCACCGATGATGTGATCAACGTGGCAGGGCATCGGTTGTCCACCGGCGCGATGGAAGAAGTCCTCGCCAACCATCCCGATGTCGGTGAATGCGCGGTGATTGGTGTGGCGGACGAGTTGAAAGGGCAATTACCTTTGGGATTTGTCTGTCTGAACAAGGGCTGCAACAAGCCTCATGACGAGATCGTCAAAGAAGTGATCAGCGCCGTGCGCGACACGATCGGGCCTGTCGCCGCGTTCAAGCTGGTCGCCGTGGTGGACCGCCTGCCGAAAACGCGGTCGGGCAAGATATTGCGCGCCACGATGGTCAAGATCGCGGATGGGCAGGATTTCAAAATGCCCGCCACCATCGACGACCCCGCGATTCTGGACGAGATCCGCGCGGCGCTGCAACCCTTGGGCTACGCCAAGACCTGACGGGGCCGTGAAGGCGCGGCCTCTTGCCAATCCGGCGCAGCGCGGCCCATAACGGGCTGCGCTGTCCGTCATGGCGTGAAACCGGAGCATTTGATGCCTATCGAAACCTTCGCCCCTGCGGGTGAGACGAAACACACGACCAGCTATTACGCCGCCAGCGCCAATCCGTCACCGGAACGGCCAAAGCTGCAAGGCGACCAGCTGATTGACATCTGCGTGGTCGGTGCGGGCTATAGCGGGCTGTCGGCGGCGCTGCATCTGGCGGAAAAGGGCTTTAAGGTCGCGATCATCGAAGGCGCGCGGGTCGGTTGGGGTGCCTCGGGGCGCAACGGCGGGCAGATCGTGAACGGGCTGAACGCCAGCCTGCAGACGATCAAGCGCCGCTACGGGCAGGATACCGCGAATTTCGTGGCCGGTCTGGTGCAGGAAGGCGGCGAGATCATCCGCGAACGTGTCGCCACCTATGACATCCAATGCGATCTGAAACATGGCAATATCTTCACCGGCCTGACCGCCGCGCATATGCGCGAGCTGGACGAACGCCGCACCCTCTGGGCCAGTTACGGCCTGCACAATCAGGACATGCTGTCCAAATCCGAATTGCGCGACCATATCGGGTCGGATGTCTATGCAGGCGGCATGATCGACCACACCGGCGGGCATATGCACCCGCTGAACCTGTGTCTGGGCGAGGCTGCGGCGTTCGAAAAACTGGGCGGCGTGATCTATGAACAATCCCCCGTCATCAGCTGCGATACCGAGGCCGACAAACCTGTCTTGCGCACGCGTGAAGGCACCATGACCTGCAACACCATGCTGCTCTGCGGCAATGCCTATCTGGGCCATGTGGTCCCTGCCCTGACCGCGCGGGTGATGCCGGTATCGACGCAGATGATGGCGACCGTCCCCTTGGGCGACAAGGCGGATGAACTGCTGCCGACCGACAAATGTGTCGAGGATGTCCGCTATATCCTCGATTATTTCCGCCTGTCCGCCGACAAACGGCTGATCTTTGGCGGCGGCACCGTTTATGGCGGCACTGATCCGGCGGATGTGGTGGCCAAACTGCGCCCCGCAATGGAAAAGGTTTATCCGCAGCTCAAAGGCGTGAAGATCGACCACGCATGGAGCGGGAATTTCGCCCTGTCCTTCAGCCGCGTCCCGCAGATGGGCCGGCTGGGTAACAACACCTATTTCGCGCATGGCTATAGCGGGCATGGGGTGACGGGGTCGCACACTTTCGGGCGCATCCTGTCCGAAGCCGTCGCCGGCGACCGCGCCCGTTTCGACGTGTTCGCCAAAGTGCCGTGGTATCCGTTCCCCGGAGGCCGGATGTTCCGCGTGCCCTATTCGATGATGGGGTCGTGGTATTATGCGCTCAGGGATCGGTTGGGGGTTTAGGGGCCCATCGCCCGTGCGGAACCACGTCCGCAGGCCGCCGCACATCGCCGCACCGCGGCCCCGCGCTGCACCGGGTCAGCGGGGGTTCACGCAAACTGCTCCCTGATCAACCTCTCCTCCAACCCATGCCCCGGATCGAACAGGATCCTGTGCCTGATCCCCGGTTCCGACCGGATCTCCACGCTCACCACATCGCGCACGGACTTGCCGTCGGCATCCGCCATCACGGGCCGTTTCGCGGGGTCGATCACGTCGAACCGCACCACCGCCTTTTTCGGCAGCAGCGCCCCCCGCCAGCGGCGCGGGCGGAAGGCGGCCATCGCGGTCAGGGTCAGCACATCGGACCCGATGGGCAGGATCGGGCCATGGGCGGAATAATTATAGGCCGTGGACCCCGCCGGTGTTGCCAGCAGCGCGCCGTCGCACACGAGTTCGGGCATCCGCAGCTTGCCATCCACGGTGATGCGCAGCTTGGCGGCTTGCGGGCCTGCGCGCAGCAGGCTGACCTCGTTGATTGCCAAGGCCTCTTGCATGGCGCCATCGACGGTCAGGGCGGTCATATGCAGCGGGTTGATCACCTCTTCCTCGGCCACGGCAAGACGCGCCGGCAGGTCGGTGTCGTGATATTCGTTCATCAGAAAGCCGACCGTGCCACGGTTCATCCCGTAGACCGGCACGTCGAGACCTTGGGTCGCATGAAGCGTCTGCAACATGAACCCGTCACCGCCCAAAGCCACGATCACATCGGCCTTGGCCTGCGGCACATCGCCGTAAGCCTGCGCCAATGCGCGCAAGGCTGATTGCGCCGCGGGCATGGCACTGGCGACAAAGGCGATCTTGACGGGCGACATTGGCGTTTTCCCCTGCGTTTGCGTTAACTTGTGGGGCGATCACACCCGAAACGCAAGCCGCCGATACGAAACATGCATGACGCGCTCATAAAGATCATGGTCGTTTTGATGCTTCAGATGCTGGGGTTTCTGGGGTAAACGGGGCGCAATCACCCTGATCCGCGCCTGCAAAGAGGATGCACCCCATGAATATCACGATCCGCGACCAAGGCTTTTTCACCGAAACACTCGCCACGCGCGACCCTGTGCTGCATGCCGCGATGCAGGCCGAACTGAAACGCCAGCGCAAAGAGATCGAACTGATCGCGTCGGAAAACATCGTCTCTGCCGCAGTGATGGAAGCGCAAGGCGGCGTGATGACGAACAAATACGCCGAAGGCTATCCGGGCCGCCGCTATTATGGTGGCTGCGAACACGTGGACGTGGCCGAGAACCTGGCCATCGAACGCGCCTGCCAGCTGTTTGATTGCGCCTATGTCAACGTACAGCCCAATTCGGGATCACAGGCGAACCAGGGCGTGTTTCAGGCGCTGCTGCAGCCCGGCGATACGATCCTTGGCATGTCGCTGGATGCGGGCGGCCACCTGACCCACGGCGCCAAGCCCAACCAGTCCGGCAAATGGTTCAACGCCATCCAGTATGGCGTGCGCCGTCAAGACAACCTGCTGGATTATGACGAGGTCGCGCGCCTTGCTACCGAACACCAGCCCAAGATGATCATCGCCGGTGGCTCCGCCATCCCCCGCATCATCGATTTCGCCAAAATGCGCGAGATTGCCGACAGCGTGGGGGCCTATCTGCTGGTCGATATGGCGCATTTCGCGGGTCTGGTGGCGGCGGGCCTCTACCCCTCGCCCTTCCCGCATGCCCATGTCGCCACAACGACGACCCACAAAACACTGCGCGGCCCACGCGGTGGCATGATCCTGACCAATGACGAGGATCTGGCGAAGAAATTCAACTCGGCCATTTTCCCGGGCATTCAGGGTGGCCCGTTGATGCATGTGATCGCAGGCAAGGCCGTCGCATTTGGCGAAGCATTGCGGCCCGAGTTCAAGACCTATCAGGCACAGGTCATCAAGAACGCGCAGGCGCTGGCCGATCAGCTGATGAAAGGTGGTCTGGATATCGTCACCGGCGGCACCGATACGCATGTGATGCTGGTCGATCTGCGCCCCAAGGGTGTGAAGGGCAATGCCACCGAAAAGGCACTGGGCCGCGCGCATATCACCTGCAACAAGAACGGTATCCCGTTTGACCCCGAAAAACCGATGGTCACATCTGGCATCCGTCTTGGCACGCCCGCAGGCACGACGCGTGGTTTCGGCGAGGCCGAGTTCCGCCAGATCGGTGACTGGATCGTCGAAGTCACCGAAGGTCTGGCCGCCAATGGCGAGGATGGCAATGGTGACGTCGAGGCCAAAGTCCGCTCCGAAGTCGAAGCGCTGTGCGACCGGTTCCCGATCTACACCAACCTGTGACCTTGCAGGTAGGGTGGGCCAAGACCCACCTTACCGCGCTCAGACCAGCCCGCGCTGGACCAGCACGACGATCACCAGGATCGCCGTAAGCAGCAGCCCAAAGGCGATCGAGGCCGCGACGTTCAGCGCCGCGGTCCACCGTCGTTGCTTCATATCGATTTGGTCCAGATAGGCCAGCGCGTTGCGATGCGCGGCGTCTAGCCTGGGCATGTCGATCATCCGCTGCAGCTTGGGATTGTCGGCCAGCGATTCGGCCTGAGCCAGATAAATCAGATCGCGGCGCAGGGCGCGCGGCAGGAAACGGCGGGCCTTGTGGACCTGTGCTTGAAACGTACGGGCGCGCAGTCCGAGCTTTTGTGTCAAAAGCGCGCTGATCTCTGCTACCTGCTTGTGTATGTCGGGTGCCATGAACGCCGCGGTAAATCGTTCGCGTGGCAGCCTCAATCCCTCTGGCCAGCGCAGGTCAGGAAGGTTAGCAACAGATGCATGTTGAACACGGTCCTGCATGACGGCCCCGGTGCTGTCCCCCTTTTGATTGCCCACGGGCTGTTCGGGTCTGCCCGCAACTGGGGGGTCATCGCGAAAAAGCTGTCTGAAACGCGGCCTGTCATTACGGTCGACATGCGCAACCATGCGGACAGCCCATGGTTTGACAGCCATTCCTATCCAGACATGGCCGCAGATCTGGCGCAGGTGATGGACCGGCCCATGGATGTGTTGGGCCATTCGATGGGGGGCAAGGCCGCGATGGTGCTGGCGGTGCAGCGCCCCGATCTGGTGCGCAAGCTGATCGTCGGCGATATAGCACCCGTCGCCTATACCCACGACCAGCATGGGCCGATTGCCGCGATGCGACGCGTGCGACTGGACGCGGTGGCCAACAGGGGCGAGGCCAAGGCGCAGCTGGGCGATCTGGAGCCGGGGGTTGCGGATTTCCTGCTGCAAAGTCTTGATATGAAAAACAAATGCTGGCGGCTGAACCTTGATGTGCTCCAAGCCGAGATGGACAACATAATCGGCTTTCCACAGCTGGACGGACAGTTCACCGGGCCGACCCTGTTTTTGTCGGGGACCAAGTCCGATTACGTCACCGCCGCCCACCGCGCGCCGGTCAAAGCGCTGTTTCCCAATGCGCGTTTCGCCAAGATCCCTGATGCGGGGCACTGGCTGCATGCGGAACAACCGCGCGCCTTCATCGGGTCGGTCGCGGCGTTTCTGGGTTAGAGCAAATCTTGCGCCCTGCCGGCCGGTCTACTAGTATCGTGGTATCAACAACGAAAGTAATGCCGATGATCCGTCTGCTTGCCCTTGTCGCCATCCTTGGCCTGTCTGCCTGCAACACCGTGCAAGGCGTGGGGCGCGATATCACCAGCGCCGGACAAGCCGTCGAAAACGCGTTCTGATCTACCAGAGCTGGGCCGAGGTCCAGACCACGGCCAGACAGGCACCACCAAGAAACATCGCAAAGCCGTGGGGCAGATAATGCATCGTCGCCTCCATCAGGTTGATGCAGCCTTAACGTGCGAAGATGACATTTTGATCCCGACGCTCAGCGAATGTTTTGCGTGATTGCGCGGGCAACCGCCCAACTGGCGGGGATCCCCAGTATCGCCCCCGCCGCCGCCGCGATGATGATCGGCCCCCGCGTGTCATACCCGCTCGCCAGCGCCGCGATCACGAAACTGCCCGCAAAACTGGTCCCGATGATGCTGTAGAGCATGGCTGCAAGACGAAACATGGCTGACCCCTCTGGAATGCACTGTCGCGCAAGGCGTAGCGGAGGCGGCAGGGGTGTGCCTTGATGTGGGTCAAGTGGGGGGTGGGTGTGCCTTTGGCAGATCGAGGACGCAACGGCAGCGTGCGGTGCGCAGCAAGTGCGTATCCACTGACGACTCGGTCAAAACCCTCAATGAAGATTGCCTCGGAAATCAACCTAAGATTTATGTAGCGCGGGTAGTACAACCTGTGCTTAACTCATCCTTAATGGATTTTATGGTAGTAAGTTACAGTTGATGCCGTCATCAGAAATGATCGCCGAAGTTCGGCGGTTTCTCGCAGACTATGGAGTATCAAAGTGGGAACTTGTTGCTCTCTTAATACTTTTAGCCGTATTGTGGAGGCTTCCGACAATACTGACACATCGTCGTGAGATGGCCAAAATTAAGGCGGATTTTGCTGTTAAAAGCGCTAGCCTACAGGCGAAGATAGAAGATACGCGCACCAAACGTGCGTTGAAGGCTTCAAAAGGTAGGGCAAAATGATGTATGATGTGATGAGTTGGGCCGCTGCAATCGCGATAACTGCTACTGTAGTGGTCGCCTTGCTAGTGTATTTGAAGGCCAGAACACTATCAAACCAGATTATGGCTGTATCTTCGAAGCAATTTCATGATGCTGCTGCGAGTCTGCTACAAACTGCTGATGAGCTCCCAGATAGTGTGTTGGAGATCATCGCACAGATGGATCGTCTAGCAAAATCGAAGCACGTCAGCAGCGCCTTACTGGTAGCGCTCCGTGGTGATCAGCCCTTGAATGGGGCTTCGATCGATTCGGGTGTTGCTGATAAAGCGTCGGACATCGCGGCGATGCGGCAAGAACTTCAAGACCTTCTCTCGGCCGCAGTTACAGGCTGGCTGCAGTATATCTCTCATCAGAATGTAGTGATGAACGTTCGGATATCTTTTGCAGTCATGAGACTAAAGTCTGAGGGGATGAACTCAGCACGAGCTGAGCACACTGTTGGATTCAGTTTTCTCCAGAAAATGACGAGTAGTCCCTGCTAACTGGCTCGACCAGAAGATGGATGGTTTTGTCGCTCACCAGCCGACTCAACTATCCATCTTCAGCGCCGAAATAAACGCCTCCTGCGGGATGTCCACCTTCCCGAACTGCCGCATCTTCTTTTTGCCGGCCTTCTGCTTGTCCAGCAGCTTGCGCTTGCGCGTGGCGTCACCGCCATAGCATTTCGCGGTCACGTCCTTGCGCAGCGCCGACAGTGTTTCGCGGGCGATGACCTTGCCGCCGATGGCCGCCTGGATCGGGATTTTGAACATGTGGCGGGGGATCAGGTCTTTGAGCTTTTCCACCATCGCGCGGCCGCGCATCTCGGCCCGGTCGCGGTGCACCATCATCGACAGCGCATCGACGGGTTCGTCGTTGACCAGCACGGACATCTTGACCAGATAATCCTCTTGGTAGCCCGTCAGGACATAATCAAAAGACGCATAGCCCTTGGTCACGGATTTCAGGCGGTCGTAGAAGTCGAACACCACCTCGTTCAGCGGCAGATCGTACACCACCATCGCGCGGCTACCCGCATAGGTCAGGTCAAGCTGCACGCCGCGGCGGTCCTGACACAGTTTCAGCACGTCACCAAGGTAATCGTCCGGCACAAGGATCGTCGCCTTGATGCGCGGTTCTTCCAGATGGTCGATCAGCGTCAGGTCGGGCATGTCGGCGGGGTTGTGCAATTCGCGCATCTCGCCGTCGCGCATATGCAGGTGATAGACCACCGAAGGGGCGGTCGTGATCAGGTCGATGTCATATTCGCGTTCGATCCGGTCGCGGATCACCTCCAGATGCAGCAGGCCGAGGAACCCGCAGCGAAAGCCGAAGCCGAGCGCGGCGGATGTTTCCATCTCAAAGCTGAAGCTTGCATCATTCAGCGCCAGTTTCTCGATCGCGTCACGCAGGTCTTCGAATAGCGACGAATCAACGGGGAAAAGGCCGCAAAACACCACGGGTTGCGCGGGTTTAAAACCGGGCAGCGCCTGATCGGTACCCTTTTTCTCGGATGTGATCGTGTCGCCGACGCGGGTGTCGCGCACCTGTTTGATGGACGCCGTGATGAACCCGATTTCACCGGGGCCAAGGATTTCGACATCCTGCATCTTGGGCCGGAACACCCCGATCTTGTCGATCTGGTGAACGGTGCCGTTGGACATGAACCGCACACGGTCGTTTTTCTTCATCGTCCCGTCGATGATCCGCACCAGCACGATGACGCCAAGATAACTGTCGTACCAGCTGTCCACCAGCATCGCCTTTAATGGCGCGTCGCGATCGCCCTGCGGGGCGGGCAGCAGGTTGACGATGGCTTCAAGCGTTTCGTGAATGCCGATACCGGTTTTCGCCGACACGCGGATCGCACCGGATGCATCAAGCCCGATCACATCCTCGATCTGGGCTGCGACCTGATCGCATTCGGATGCCGGCAGGTCGATCTTGTTCAGCACTGGCACGATTTCATGGCCCGCATCGAGCGCGTGATAGACATTGGCCAGCGTCTGCGCCTCGACCCCTTGGGTGCTGTCCACGACCAGCAGTGACCCTTCGACGGCGCGCATCGACCGCGACACTTCATAGGCAAAATCGACGTGGCCGGGGGTGTCGATCAGGTTCAGAACATAGGCGCGGCCATTGTCGGCGGTGTAATCGATCCGCACCGTGTTGGCCTTGATCGTGATGCCGCGTTCGCGTTCGATATCCATGCTGTCAAGCATCTGTTCCTTCATATCGCGCGCGGCCACGGTATTGGTCGACTGGATCAACCGGTCGGCCAGAGTGGATTTACCGTGGTCGATATGCGCCACGATCGAGAAATTGCGGATATGCGAAAGGTCTGTCATGGCTGGGATATGATGCGGATTCCGGTTCCCGTCAATCTCGATGTTGCCGCCGTCCCGGACTTGCTCCGGGACCTCGCAAAATGATGGTAAGAGGTCCCGGAGCAAGTCCGGGACGGCGCTACGCCGGGAGGCCGCAATCGGTTTGTCCGCCGTCGTGCGCTCATTGCCTCAAAGACCACTTCGCCTTCGTGAATTGCATTGCCGCGCCTGACCCTGCATATTGCGCCCGAACACGGCAGGGCGATCCTGCAAGACGCCAAAAAGACAGAGGGCAGGATGCGGATTTTTCTGGTGATGGGTGCGGTTGCGACGCTGGCCGCTTGCGGCGGCGGGCGCGTGTCCGGCGATATCAGCGCCGCCTGTATGAACGCGGGCCGTGTCGCCGCATCGCCGCAGCTGTGTTCCTGTGTCCAGCAGGTCGCCAACCAGTCGCTGTCAGACCGCGATCAGGCGCGCGCGGCTGCGTTCTTTGCCGATCCGCAGCGCGCGCAGGACACTCGCCAGTCCGACAACCGTAGTGACGAAGCGTTCTGGCTGCGCTACCGCGCCTTTGCCGATCTTGCGACACAGGTCTGCCGTCCTGTTGCGGTCTAGCCCCTCCCCACTGGACAGCGTCGCCCTGCCCGATATGAAGGCAGCATGACCCGCAACCCTGCCCCCGGTGATCTGGCCCAGCGTATCCGTGCGGGCGACAGGCGCGCGCTGGCCAAGGGGATCACGCTGGTCGAAAGCGGGCGCGCCGATGACCGCGTTGCCGCCATAGCCTTGTTGACAGCCCTTGGCACCGACCGGCAGGCGCTGCGCATCGGGCTGTCCGGCACGCCGGGTGTCGGCAAATCGACCTTTATCGAAAGCTTTGGCCTGATGCTGACCGGGCAGGGCAAACGTGTCGCGGTGCTGGCGGTCGATCCTTCCTCGGCCCGGTCGGGCGGGTCGATACTGGGCGACAAGACGCGCATGGATTATCTGGCGCGCGACCCGCTGGCATTCATTCGCCCCTCCCCCAGCCAGACGCAGCTTGGCGGCGTCGCCCGCCGCACGCGCGAGGCTGTGGCTTTGTGCGAGGCAGCGGGGTTCGACATCGTGCTGATCGAAACCGTGGGGGTGGGCCAATCCGAAACCATGGTCGCGCAGATGGCCGATCTGTTCGTTCTGCTGCTCGCCCCTGCGGGGGGTGATGAATTGCAGGGCGTCAAGCGCGGCATCATGGAAATGGCCGATCTGATTCTGGTGAACAAGGCGGATGGCGATCTGAAAAGCCAGGCAATGCGCACCTGCGCCGATTATGCCGGTGCTTTGCGCCTGCTGCGCAAACGCCCGCAAGACCCCGAAGATTTCCCAAAGGCGATGACCGTCTCCGCGCTCGAACAGCACGGGCTGGCCGCCGCTTGGGACGACATGCAGCATCTGGCCAATTGGCGGCGTGATACGGGCATCTGGGACGAGGTCCGTCTTGCACAGGTCAGCTATTGGTTCACCGAGGATGTGCGCCAAGGTCTTGTCCAGTTGCTGGAATCTGATCCAGCCCTGCAAGACGCCATGACAACGGCGAAAGCCCAGGTTCTGTCCGGCAAGCTCGCCCCATCAGTCGCCGCCGCACAGGTGCTGGCGGCCTTGAAAGGCCTGGCGCCGTGAAACCGCTGTTCGATGGGGATCATCTGCGCGCGACCCTTTATGATCGCGGCCATGACAAGTTGATCATCACCTTCGATTTCCGCAGCCCGGGCAAACGCGACTTCGGCAAGGATCAGCCAAGTGCGGCCTTTGCACGCAAGGGCTTTGCGGTCCTGCGCGTCAAGACAAGGCGGAACGACTGGTTCATCAATTCCGAGACGGCCGCGCTCGAAGACAGCCTGCGCCGGATTGCCAACGACTATGACTGGATCAATCTTTTGGGGTATTCGATGGGGGGATATGCCGCTTTCCGGTTCGGGTCCTGTATCGCGGCAAATGCGATTGTCGCTGTCTCGCCCCAGTTTTCAATCACCCCCGACATCGCGCCTTTCGATCCACGATACTGGACCGACAGCACAGGTTTTGATTCGGTGATCGGCGATCTGGCCAGCAGATTGCGCCCGGATCAAAAGGGGCTCATCCTCGTCGATCCGTTCAGCAAACCCGACCTGATGCACGCACAGCTGATCACAGCTTATGCTCCCTGCGTAAGATTGGCCCGTTTGGCGGGTGGCGGACATCCGGCGACCAAGGTCCTGGCCGAGGCCGGTCAGGGGCAGATCATCCGGACCGTTGCGACAACATTTGCGCCCGATCCCAGACCGATCATCACCGCCCATCGCGCCGCGCGGGCGGGGTCGAGACAATACCTGAACCGACTGACCCGCGCCAGACGGCAGCGCGGGAGAGAATAACCAAGACGATCGACTGATCTGGGTTGACGACCGCGCGGAATCCTCCTAGTCACCGCCGATAATAATCTGCTCTGCTTGCGCGGGGCTTCTCACCCGTATGCAGGATGTCCCGCCAGTCTGGCCGGCGATATCCCTCAGAACAAGGAAAACGCCCATGTCGCGCCGTTGCGAATTGACTGGAAAAGGCCCGATGTCTGGCAACAACGTCAGCCACGCCAAGAACCACACCCGTCGCCGGTTCCTGCCGAACCTGCAGGACGTGACATTGCAGTCCGACGTTTTGGGTCGGTCGTTCAAGCTGAAAATCTCGAACGCAGCTCTGCGCACCGTCGATCACCGCGGTGGCCTGGATGCCTTCATGGCCAAAGCGAAAGAGGCAGAATTGTCGCCTGACGCGCTGAAGATCAAAAAAGAAATCGCCAAGGCGACTGCAGCGGCCTAAGCCAGCAGCCCAACGCGGATACTTTGAACGCGGTCGTGCAAACGGCCGCGTTTTTTTGTCGTGCAGCCGAGCTTGACCGCGCCTGTCCCCCGCGTCAGACCAGCACCATGACCGACCTGCCGATTGACATCATCCTGCCTGATCTGGTCGCAGCGCTTGGCCAGCATGGCCGCGCCGTTTTGCAGGCCCCACCCGGTGCCGGCAAGACGACCCGCGTGCCGCTGGCCATGCTGAAAGCCGGGCTGACCCGCGGCAAGATCATCATGCTCGAACCCCGTCGCCTTGCCGCGCGCGCCGCCGCCGAACGGCTGGCCGAAACATTGGGCGAGCAGCCCGGCCAGACGGTGGGCTATCGGATGCGCGGCGAAAGCCAGCCCGGCAGCCGTATCGAGGTGGTGACCGAAGGCATCCTGACCCGCATGATCCAGTCCGACCCGGCGCTGACCGACGTTGGCGCCGTGATCTTTGATGAATTCCACGAACGGTCGCTGAACGCCGATCTGGGGCTGGCACTGGCCTGGGAATCGCGCGCCGTACTGCGCCCCGATCTGATCCTGCTGGTGATGTCAGCCACATTGGATGCCGCCCCCGTCGCGGCCATGCTCGATGATGCGCCGGTCATCACCTCGCGCGGGCAATCCTATCCGGTGACCACGCATTTTCTGGATACGGCGTTGCCCAAAACCATCCGCCTGCCGCAAGCCACCGCCGATCTGGTGGTCCGCGCGGTGCAGGAAACCAAAGGCGGCGTGCTGGTCTTTTTGCCCGGCGAGGGCGAGATCAGGGCGACCATGGCCGCCCTTTCAGGCCGCCTGCCGGACGGTTGCGTGATCCGCCCGCTTTATGGCGCGCTGCCGTTCAAGGACCAGCGCGCAGCCCTTGCCCCTGTCACGACCGGGCGCAAAATCGTGCTGTCCACATCCATCGCCGAAACATCGCTGACGATCCCCGACATCCGCGTCGTTGTGGATGCAGGGCGCGCGCGGCGCGCGCGGTTCGACCCCGGCTCCGGCATGTCGCGGCTGGTCACCGAACGGGTCAGCCGCGCCGAGGCCACCCAACGTGCCGGTCGCGCCGGCCGTGTCGCCCCCGGTGACGCCTACAAGCTCTGGACCAAGGGCGAGGATGGCGCCCTGCCCGCCTTCGCCCCCGCGGAAATCGAGGCCGCCGATCTGGCAGGCCTTGCGCTGGAACTTGCCGTCTGGGGCAGCGATGACCTGGCCTTCCTGACCCCGCCCTCCCCCGCCGCCTTGGCCGAGGCGCGCGCGCTGCTGCAAAACCTTGGCGCGCTGGATGGCAATCTGCGGATCACGGCACATGGGCGCGCGCTGGCGGCGCTGCCGTTGCATCCACGGCTTGGGCATATGCTGCAGACGGCAGGCGCACAGGCCGCCCCCCTTGCCGCGCTGCTGGCCGCGCGCGATCCCCTGCGCGGTGCCCCGGTCGATCTAGCGCTGCGGATCCACGCGTTACAGGGGCGCTATGACGGACCCGGGCAGGTCAACCATGCAGCCCTCACCCAGATCAAACCCGAAATCGCACGCCTTGCCAGAGGCTTGCCCAAGACCGCCCCCATGACGCTGGCTGAACAAGCCGCCCTTGCCTATCCTGACCGGATCGGGCTTCGGCGCAAGGGCGACGCGCCGCGCTATCTTTTGTCGGGCGGCAAAGGCGCGATCATCGACAGCGCCGATCCGCTGGCAGGGCAACGGTTGATCGTGGCGACCGATCTGGACGGTGACAAACTCGAAGCGCGCGTCAGACAGGCAACAACCATCACCGAGGCGGAATTGCGCGGGCTCTTTGCCGACCGCATCGGATGGCACGACCTGTGCCAATGGTCACGGCGTGACGGCAAGGTGCTTTCGCGCAGACAGGAAATGTTCGGCGCGCTGGTGCTCGATGACCGCGTCTGGTCGGATGCGCCGGCCATCGCGGTGGCGCGCGCCATGCTGGACGGTGTGCGCCAGCTCGGGTTGCAATTCCCGGCTGCGGCAAAGCGGTTTCAGGCGCGGGTTGCCTTGGTCGATGGCCTGCCCGCCATGGATGATGCGACACTGCTGGCAACGCTCGAAGACTGGCTGCTGCCTGACCTCGCGGGCGTGCGCAGCGCAGAGGATTGGAAACGGTTCGACCCGCTGCCCGCGCTGCGCGCCATGCTGGACTGGGACCAGATGCAACGGCTCGATACCGCAGCCCCCGCCAGTTTCGAGACCCCCTTGGGGCGCAAGATCCCGATCGACTATGACGATGCAACGCCAGCGATCACGCTGCGCCTGCAGGAAATGTTCGGCACCACGCGCCACCCGATGGTGGGGCGCATACCGCTGCGGATCACGCTGCTGTCACCCGGACAGAAACCCGTGCAGGTCACGCAGGATATCGTGGGCTTTTGGGCAACATCATACGCAGATGTGCGGCGCGATATGCGCGGCCGCTACCCGCGCCACCCCTGGCCCGAAGACCCGACCGAGGCCGACCCGACCCTGCGCACGAAACAGCGCGGCACCTGACCGGCCAGGGTTGCGCGATACGCTGCACCGCCCTTGGCCTCGCTTTGTTCAAAATACTCCCGCGCGGAGCGCTCCCGCCACTGCGACTGACGCTACCGTCCCAGACAATAGCGCATGATCGCCTTTTGCGCGTGCAGCCGGTTTTCCGCCTCGTCAAAGATCACCGAATGCGGACCATCCATGACGCTGCTGGTCGCTTCATCCTCGCGGTGGGCGGGCAGGCAATGCATGAACAATGCATCCGGTTTCGCCTTGGCCATCAGCGCGTCGTTGACCTGATAACCGCGCAGCTGGTTGTGGCGGCGTTCGCGGGCGGATTGCGGGTCGTGCATGCTGACCCATGTATCCGTCACGACCAGATCGGCGCCCTGCACCGCCTCATTCGGATTGCGCATGATGGTATAAAGCCCGTCCAGCGCCGGATCAGGGTCAAGCGGCGGCGGACCCGTGAACACCAGATCGAAATCAAACTGCTTGGCCGCATGGGCAAAGCTGGCGAATACATTGTTGCCATCGCCGGACCAGACGACCTTTTTGCCTTTGATCGGGCCGTTATGTTCCTCGAACGTCATGATATCGGCCATGATCTGGCAAGGATGCGTGCGGTTGGTCAGCCCGTTGATCACCGGAACGGATGCATATTCCGCCATATCCAGCAGGGTCTGTTCCTCGAATGTGCGGATCATGATCAGATCGACATAGCGCGACAGCACGCGCGCAGTATCAGCGATGGTTTCACCATGGCCCAGCTGCATGTCGGTGCCGGACAGCACCATGGTCTGCCCGCCCATCTGGCGCACGCCCACGTCAAAAGACACGCGGGTCCGCGTTGAAGGCTTTTCAAAAATCAGCGCGACCATCTGGCCGGCCAGCGGTTGTTCGGCATCGGGCGTGCCCTTGGGCAGCCCGTCGCGGGCATCCTTCATCCGGCGCGCATTGGCGATGATCGCGGACAAATCGTCTGCCGGGGTGACATGGATATCAAGAAAGTGATTCATATTATTCGCTTTTTATTCGCTTTGATTGGGCGGGTTCATGCAGCCGATGTTCACAGATGCCTCTGCCACGCACAGATTTGCCACCTATCGGCAGCGCCCGCCGTCGTATTCCCTGCCACGCCTTGACAAAGATCCCCTGCAGGCAGGCCACAATTGTTTACGATGGCATAGACCAAAGATGGCACAACCGCTGATCCACCACTGTCAGTTTGGGGCATGCGCATCACGCATCTTCACTTTGCATGTGCAGTGCCACCGCATCAAGCCGTGCCACGGCCTGTCCGATCTCTTCATCCGTGATGGTCAAAGGAGGCAGCAGGCGGATGACATTATCTGCCGCAGGTACGGTCAGCACGCCCTGGTCATATCCCGCCTTGACGATATCGGTGTTGGTAGCCTTGCATTTCAGACCCAGCATCAAGCCCGATCCGCGCACCGCCACAAAGACATCGGGATGTGCCGCGACCAGCCCTTCCAGCTTTTGACGCAGCAGACCCGCCTTGCGGTTCACGTCTGCCAGAAAGGCCGGATCGGCGACAATCTCCATCACGGCGCAGCCCACGGCGCAGGCCAAAGGGTTGCCGCCGTAGGTGGACCCATGCGTGCCGGCACTCATCCCGCTAGCCGCATTTTCGTTGGCCAGCACGGCCCCAAGTGGGAACCCGCCACCGATACCCTTGGCGACCATCATGATATCGGGGGTGATACCCGCCCATTCATGCGCGAATAATTTGCCGGTCCGGCCCATGCCGCATTGCACCTCGTCCAGAATCATCAGGATACCGTGCCGGTCGCACAGATCGCGCAGACCTTTCAGGCAGACGTCGGGCAAGGGGCGGATGCCACCTTCGCCCTGCACGGGTTCGACCATGATAGCCGCGATGTTGTCGCGCGCCGCAGCAAGGGTCAGCGCGTCATGATCGCCAAAATCCAGATGAGTGAAACCGGGCAGCAGCGGGCCAAAGCCCTTGGTCATCTTTTCGGACCCCGCAGCAGCGATGCCCGCGCTGGACCGGCCATGGAACGATCCGGTAAAGGTGATAATCTCGGTCCGATCCGGCTGGCCTTTGTCGTACCAGTATTTGCGGGCCATCTTGACCGCTAGCTCGCAGGCCTCGGTGCCGGAATTGGTGAAAAATACCGTGTCGGCAAAGGTATGTTCCACCAGCAGATCCGCCAGTTTTTGCTGGGCGGGAATGTGATACAGATTGGACACATGCCACAAGGACTGCGCCTGCGCCGTCAACGCCGCAACCAGTGCAGGATGCGCATGGCCCAGCGCATTGACGGCAATCCCCGCCCCGAGGTCCAGAAATCGGCGCCCGTCTGCCTCGGTCAACCAAGCGCCAGACCCCGACGTAAACGTCAGCGGCGCGCGCGAATAGGTCGGCAGAACAGATGCGATCATGGGATCATCCTTTTCAATACGCCAGATTGGTGCAGGACCAATGCAGCAGAGTCAATTTATTTGGGGCTGGGTGGCAGACGTAACTCAGGCGCGCGCGAAATCGCGTCGGCGTCGAAGGCTTTGATGAAAGCTATGCGTCATTTGTATAGTTTAGCGCGTCATTTTGGCCAAGAGAAGCCGAAAACAGCCGGCGAAACAGAATCCGAGGTGATTGCTGAAAAATGAAGCGCAACACCTGCAAATTGTCATCGCCACACCCTGCGAAAGGCTTTGTCGATTGTCATTGGCAGGGCGGCGGATCACATATCCGTGCATGACCCTGCGCGCGCCAAACCCACCGCTTGCCATCGCTTTGATGCTGACCGCGACCGCGTTCATCGCGGGCACGATGATATTGGCAAAATTGCTGGGAACAGGCGTATTAGGCGCGCCGCTCCATCCGTTGCAGGTCAGCCATGGGCGGTTTCTGTTCGCCTTTCTGACGCTTTGCGCACTGGCCGCGGTTCTGCGGCCCCACATCCGCCAACCAGACCTGCGGCTGCATATCGGGCGCACCGCTTTTGGCTGGGGCGGTGTGACGTTGATGTTCGCGGCCGTGGCTTTCATGCCGCTGTCGGACGCGACCGCGATCAGTTTCCTGAACCCTGTCTTTGGCATGTTGCTGGCGATCCCGCTTTTGGGCGAAAAGGTCGGGCCATGGCGCTGGGTCGCGGCGGCGACAGCGCTGATCGGGGCGCTGGTCCTGTTGCGGCCGGGGCCAGAGACGTTCCAGATCGCGGGATTACTGGCGCTGGGGGCGGCGGTTCTGATGGGGATCGAGCTGATATTTATCAAAAAGCTAGCCAATCGCGAACCGCCGTTCCAGATCCTGCTGGTCAACAATGCCATCGGGCTTTGCATCGCGACACTGGCCGTTCTGCCAGTCTGGACGATGCCGACAGCGGGGCAATGGGCGGCTCTTGCGGGGATCGGTGTGCTAATGGCCTCGGCGCAGACCTGTTTTGTCAATGCGATGGCGCGGGCGGATGCAAGCTTTGTGACGCCCTTCAGCTATCTGACGCTGGTCTTTGCCGCTGTTTATGACGGCGTGATCTTTGGCGTGGTCCCCGACCGGATCAGCGTGCTGGGCGCTGTGATTATCCTCAGCGGCGCAACATTGCTGGCCGTGCGCGAGAGAAAAAATAAAAATTCGCCCTAATCAGCACGACTCCAGACAAAATACAGCCATGATGCAATGGTAAGCGGTGTTCAATGAACGAGGTTTACGAGTATCGCCGCGCCCGCGGGAAAGGTTTGATCTGGCTCAGCGGCATGGGCGTCGTCCTTTTGCTGGCGGCGATTTCCGTTGCCAATGCACCCGATCTCATTTGGTTGGTCTGGGCCTTGGGCATGCTGACTTTTGCGCTGATGCTCGTGCCGCGTCCGGTGACGGGAATCCGTGTCGATGACGTCTATCTGGTGTTGTCCGCCTGGCATCGACCGCGCGCTCTCGCATTGGACAAGATCGCCTATCTGCGCGCGACGCAGACCGATCCTGAAACTGCCGCCATCATCATCTGCAAGGACGGAACCGAAGAAAAGATCCTCAGCCGTGACATGCCTGACCTTGAAACGCTGGTCGCGGTCATGGCGGCACGCGGCATTGCGGTGCGCGATATCTATTAGCGCGTCAGGCTTTGAGCCGGTAACCAGACCGCATCCAGCGGTGACAGATCGCGAGCACGACAATGCAACTGCCGGTCACGACCCAAAGGCCGGTCCAGGGGCTGCTGTCGCTGACGCCGATCATGCCGAAACGTACCCCGTCAATAATGTAAAAGAACGGGTTGGCATGGCTTAATGTCTGCATGAATGGCGGCAAGGCGTCGATGGAATAGAACGTGCCCGACAGAAAGGCGAGCGGGGTCACCAGAAAATTGGTGATCGCGGATAATTGGTCGAACTTGTTGGCATAGATGCCCGCAATGATCCCCAAGCCGCCCATCAGGATCGAGCCAAGCAGGATGAAGGTCACCGCCCAACCGGCATGCACCAAGCCCACATCCAGAAACAAGAAAGACCCCGCCGCGATCACGACACCCACCAATAAACCGCGCGCAACCGCACCGCCGATGTAACCCGCCACCAGCTCTGCCGCGGACAAGGGCGGCATCAACGTATCGACGATATTGCCCTGCACCTTGGCTGAGGCCAGACTGGATGACGAATTTGCAAAGGCATTCTGGATCACTGTCATCGTCAGGATACCAGGCGCCAGGAAGGTCATGAAATCGACCCCCATCACATCACCGCGCTGCGATCCGATGGCGATGGTAAAGATCATCAAAAGCAGGCCCGCGTTGATCAGCGGTGCCATCACTGTCTGCAACCAGACATTCACAAAGCGCCGGATTTCGCGGATCATCAGGGTCCATGCCCCCAGCCAGTTCACGCGGCCAAAGCGGCGCACACCCATCTCGTTCATACTTTTCATTCTGCCGGTCCTTTGTCTTGGCCTCAGACATACTCTATCCTGCGCGCGTGGCCAGCCCGATCCGACGGCACGCAACAGGACGATCATGTGGTGTCTCGCTTGGGCGTGTTCGCCATGCTGGTCGGCGCGCCGCCTTTTTAGATCACAGATGCGGTGGGCTATCGCCGCTGTCGCAGCACCGGCTGACGCCACAGCGCGCCGGAACTTGTGCAAAAGGTGCTTGAGCGCCTTCACATCACCCGTGGCAGTGACTAGTATGAGTGGCTAGACATGGCGTGGCGCGACCCCAAAGGGTGTCTGGCCCGCGAAACCGAAGGAAGTCATATGTCCTGGACAGACGAGCGCGTCGAGACGCTCAAGAAGATGTGGGGCGATGGCCAGTCGGCCAGCCAGATCGCCAAGGAATTAGGCGGTGTGACCCGCAATGCTGTGATCGGCAAGGTCCACAGGCTGGGCCTTTCCAACCGCGCGGGCACGGGTACCGCCGTACCTGCCGCCAAACCTGCGCTTAAGGAAAAGCCGTCTGAAGCCGTAGAGGCCCCTAGCGCCAAGCCCGTCAGCAAGCCCGCGCCCAAGGCCAAGCCAAGCATGGCGGTTGCAATCAAAGAAGAGCTGGAACTCGACGAAAACGGTATCCCGATTTCCGCAGCACGCCGCGCCATCATTCCTGCAGGCCAGCCATTGCCGCCGCAACCTTCAGCAAATGAAATCAGCCCCGAGGCGCTGGCCAAGGTGAACGAGGTCGAAAAGACCGCCAAGCGGCTGACCTTGATGGAACTGACCGAGAAAACCTGCAAATGGCCTGTGGGCGATCCTGCGACCGAAGATTTCTGGTTTTGCGGCCTGCCCGTCCAGCAAGGCAAGCCCTATTGCGAGGCGCATGTCGGCGTGGCGTTCCAGCCGATGTCAGCACGGCGCGACCGTCGGCGTTAAAATCCGCGTAGGGTGGGTCAAGACCCACCTTACCAGCGCCCTTTGGACCGTCTATAGGGGGCTATGACACAGAATCCGCCATCACTCCGCCCCGATCTTGCCCGCGCGCAGGTGACCGACACCCGCCGCGACGGCCAGCCCACGATTGGCATGGTCAGCCTTGGCTGCCCCAAGGCGCTGGTGGACAGCGAACGCATCCTGACGCGGCTGCGCGCCGAAGGCTATGCAATCAGCGCCGATTATGCGGGCGCCGAGGCAGTCATCGTCAACACCTGTGGTTTTCTGGACAGCGCCAAGGCCGAAAGCCTTGATGCCATCGGCGAAGCCCTGCGCGAAAACGGCAAGGTCATCGTCACCGGCTGTCTGGGGGCCGAACCTGACTATATCCGCGAACATCATCCGCGCATTCTGGCCGTCACCGGACCACATCAATATGAACAGGTGCTCGACGCCGTGCATCTGGCGGTGCCACCCAGCCCCGACCCGTTCATCGACCTGTTGCCGGCGACCGGCGTCAGCCTGACACCGCGCCATTACAGCTATTTGAAGATTTCCGAGGGCTGCAATCACAAGTGCAAATTCTGCATCATCCCCGACATGCGCGGGCTGTTGAACAGCCGCCCCGCCCATGCCGTCCTGCGCGAGGCCGAAAAGCTGGTGCAGGCAGGCGTGCGCGAACTCTTGGTCATTTCGCAGGACACCAGTGCTTACGGCCTTGACCGCAAATACGACCTGAACCCGTGGAAAGACGGGCAGGTGCGCAGCCATATCACCGACCTGACCCGCGAACTGGGGCAGCTCGGTGCTTGGGTGCGGCTGCATTATGTCTATCCCTATCCGCATGTGCGCGACCTCATTCCGCTGATGGCGGACCCGGCCAACGGCGTGCTGCCCTACCTCGACATTCCGTTCCAGCATTCCCACCCTGATGTGCTGCGGCGCATGGCGCGGCCTGCGGCGGGGGCGAAAACCCTGGATGAAATCGCCGCATGGCGCGCCATCTGCCCCGATATCACGCTGCGCAGCACCTTCATCGTCGGCTATCCGGGCGAGACAGAGGCCGAATTCCAGCACCTGCTCGACTGGCTGGATGCAGCCCAGCTCGACCGCGTGGGCTGTTTTCAGTATGAAAACGTCGCGGGCGCGCGGTCCAACGCCCTGCCCGACCATGTGCCGGCCGCGGTGAAACAGGACCGCTGGGACCGTTTCATGGCGAAAGCGCAGGCCATTTCCGCCGCCAAGCTGGAGGCGAAGGTCGGCAAGCGGCTGGAGGTGATCGTGGACGACATCGACGCCGACGGCATCGCGACCTGCCGCACATGGGCCGACGCACCCGAGATCGACGGCAACCTGTTCATCGACGAAGGGACAGAGGCACTGTCCGTAGGCGATATCGTTCAGGTTGTAGTGGATGAGGCGGGGGAGTATGATTTGTGGGGTGGATTGGCTTAAGCACGCCACCATATACAACTTACGCTTGCGTTTTTTTTGCTTTGCGACCTAAGCTGTAGCAGCGAGTACGGTAGGTTCATCACATGCAATTTGCAGAAAAAATCAATGAGTTATCCAAACGGTCAGTCATTGCAGCAAGCAAGGCTTTGACAGAAGAAGCAACGAAAACGTCAGTTGTTTTACCATTCATTCAAGCCCTCGGCTTTGATCCGTTCAGTCTTGACGAAGTTGTTCCTGAATTTATCTCCGATGTAGGCCTGAAAAAAGGTGAGAAAGTTGATTTTGCTCTCAAAATTGATGGCAAAACGACAATCCTGATTGAAGTGAAGCCGATCACAATGACACTCGGGTCTGCTCAATTCAGCCAGCTATTTAGATATTTCCACACCACAGAATCAAAAGTCGCGATTTTGACAAACGGTAAAGAAGCTTGGTTCTTCTCTGATATAGATGACACCAACAAGATGGATAAGAAGCCATTCTTTACCTTTGATTTCCAAAATCATGATGACAAAGCGATTGAAGAACTAGCAAGGTTTCAAAAGGACATTTTCTCGATCGAGAACATCCTAGAAGCGGCTTCTGCGCTCAAGTACAAAAGCAAAGCCGCACAGTATTTGAAATCACAGCTTGATGAACCAGACGACGACTTCATCAAGGTTGTTGGCCGAAAGATACATGATGGTATGCTCACAAAAGCAATCGTTGAGCAACTAAGGCCAGCGATACAGTCGGCTCTTGATGTCATTATCAAAGATCGAATCCAAGATAAGCTTGGCATTGCCTTCAGGCCAGAAGCTCAGCCCAGCACAAAAGCCACAGCTTCTGAGGAAGAGACGGAAACCGAGCAAAGCGAAATCGTCACTACTGAAGAAGAGGTTCAAGCATTCTTGATCGTAAAGGCGATTGCGGCGCGTAGCGTAGCTATTGACAGGATCACAATTCGCGACTCGAAAACTTACTGCAGTGTTTTTGTGGATAACAACAACAGAAAGCCACTCGTCCGTTTCTACTTCAATGCGAAATCAAAGAACGTATTGGGTATTTTTGATCCCGACAAAGTCGAGCAAAAATTCGAGATGGAGCATTTAGGTCAGATTTACGATCATGCGGATCAGATTTTGCAGACTGCGGCATCTTATTCATAAAAAACGCACCGCTCTCGCGATGCGCTCTTAGGTTCCCTTCCGGCTGGCTTGGCTTACGACGTCACTTCCCTTGCGGCAGAGAAGCTGCAGCCAAAACCGTCGCTGGCCGCTGGCGTCGGGGTTTGTGCGGGGGTCAGGCCGCAGCTTTGCGTGGCGGCGTTAAAGGTCATGCCCGCGGGGCAACTTTGGGCCACGGGTTCGGCGGCGGTAGGCAGAATCGTTTCCTGGGCAAAGGCCGCAGCGGGCAGCAGGGCCAAGGCAAGTACGATCAAACGCATGTCGTCCTCCTAAGTTGACACTGGGTCAAGCATAGGCCGGAACCCGCAAATCACAAACGTTCCAGAACGTCGCACCCCGAAATCGCCCGTCAGACCGCTTGTACATCGCGCAATTGGGCGAATTCATCGCGGTTTTCGCAATAGGCGGGCGCCTCTGGCAAGACAGGCATCGTGGCCAGCAGCTTGTCGCATTTGCCGACCTGCGCGCAGCCACGGCACCGCGTGACCATATCGGCGTATTCCGGCGCGTCGATCTGGCCTTCGTCCAGCGCGGCCGACAGGTTGACCCCGCAGGCCCCCGACATCTTCACCACCCGCAGGAAATGTTCGCGCATGTCACCCAATGTTTGCATCATGGACCTCCATTTTATGGGGTCAGGATGACAGGTTGGGAAAACGCGGTCCTTGCGCTGGATCAAGTCAGTATGTTGTGCCAACCCCGGTTGCGATCGCCTGCGCCAGCGCCAGTTCCGGCCATGTGTCGCGTCCGCCGCGCATCCGGATTTCTGTCAGTTGCACCTGCGCCTGCACCATATCGCCAGAGGCCACGAAACCCTGACCCATGTAGGACCGCGCAAGCAGGTTGTCGGGATCGGCCGCAAGTGCTGCATCGTAATAGGCCATGCCCAGATCAATTCGTCCGGCCTTGCGATGGGCAAAACCGTAATAGGTCAGCGCAAGAGGCGCGGCCAGGTTATCCAACGTGTCCAGCACATCCAACGCAGCTTGGTAATACCCGGCATAGGCCAGTTCCCGCACATCGTTCAGCCGCGCGTTGTCATCATTGGTGCTGTCTGCGGGGGACATGCAGCTTTTCGTTGCAAGGTCCCAGACAAGCCCGTCAGCACAGACAGTCGTTGTTTCCGTTGGCTTGGGTGGCGCCGGATCATCACTGCCCGCACAAAACGCTGCGGCAGGCAGGACGGCAAAGGCGAAGGCAAGATATGACAGGCGCATGATATCTCCGATCAGACAGTTTTAGATTAGATAGCGGGCAAAGCCAGTTCATCAAGCCACCCCCAGCCTCAGCGCCCCAAGCCAGGCGCCGCGCATGACCCAACGGAACATTTGACGCAGGCAAAGACTTGTTCATTTCTAGGTAAAAGCAGGAAATTTCCCCATCTACCCTATACCCAACAGGTCCGAACGCATCGCCGATGGCACGGTCCACGCCGCAGGCGTCACCGGCGCGGTGGCGGGTGCAGTCTTGCTGCTGGGCTGGGCGGCAGGCACGGCCGACGCAACCCAAGTCACCGCCGTTGCGATTTATGCCGCAACACTGATCACAACCTTTGTCGCCTCGGCGGTCTATCACCTGACGCCGTGGCACAGCATCCGGCCCCTGTTGCGCCGCATCGATCACGCCGCAATCTATCTCAAGATTGCGGGGACCTATACGCCCTTGGTCGTGACGATCGGCAGCGGTTTTGCCTATCTGGTGCTGGCTTTGGTCTGGACGCTGGCGCTGATCGGCGTGGTGCTGAAATTGTTTTTCTGGCGCACGCCGGGGCGGTCCGGGCCAGCCCTGTATCTGGTCATGGGCTGGCTAAGCCCTCCGCTGATATGGTCGCTCTGGCCGGTCGTGCCATTGTCAACGATTGTCCTGATCGCCTTGGGCGGGTTGATCTATACGGCGGGGGTGCCATTTTACGCCGCGCAGCGCCTGCGCTATGCGACAGCGATCTGGCATGGGTGCGTGGTCATTGCATCGGCCTGCTTTTTCATCGCCATCGCCTCAGGCGTGGCCGCACAGGGCTAAAGCGTGGCTGCAACCTCGCGTACCACGCGCAGCCGGTCAGCATTGGCCGGATGCGTGCCAAGGAACCGGTTGCCCGGATCGGGGATGCGGAAAAAGAATTCCGATCCGCGCAACGGGTTGAACCCCGCCGCTTGGGCGATGCGGGTGCCGGTGGCATCGGCCTCGAGTTCAAAGTTGCGCGAATAGGCGCGCGCGCCGACCGTGGCCCCCAATTGCTGGGCGGTCTGGACAGCATCGGGCGAATTGCCGCCCAAGGCCCCCGCCAGACTGCCGATCAGCGCCGCCCCCAGAACCGCGTTTTGTTGTTGGCGCGCGATATGGCCTTCGATGTGATGCGCGGCTTCATGCGCCAGAACAAAGGCAATTTCATCGACGTTGCGCGCATCCGCGATCAGCCGTTCGGTAAAAACGATGACAGGACGGCCGTTGCGGTCCAGCGTCTGATAGGCGTTCATCGGCGCGCCGGGCCGGTCGTCCACAAGGATCAGGAAATCGCAATTGCTGTTATTGCCGCGCTGCCGACATATCTGTTCGGCCACGGGTTCGATCCGTGTCACGGCAATACGGAAATTGACCATGACCTGACTGGCAGGCAGCGGCGCACCGCTGTCCACAGGCGGCTGGATGACCGGTGTCGCGCCCGTTGGTCGTGGCGCTGTGTCCATCGGCGCGCAGGCAGCCAGGATCAGGGCAAAAAGAACAGCGACCTGACGCATAGAACACTCCGGTTGGAAACAGGATCACCGCGGATAATAGCATGTTGCCCCAGCCCTGCCAGTCACGATTGCTTGGCCCGCAATGTCCCGTTAGGCTTACCCCATGTTTAGCATAGAACACGATTACGACGCGACCGTGGTTACCCTTGTCGACGAAGGCAAGGCACCGTTGCGCGAGGATGTGATCATCAACGCTTTTGATGATTGCGTCACCCTGACCCAATATGATCCGCGCAGCGATAGCGACGTGCAGATCACCATGTCCATGACGCAGCTGCGCGATCTGCAGGCCGCACTTGATTTGCCCGAAGGCATCTACCGGCTGCGCAAGACATGACGACCGGGTTTTTCTGGGATGAACGCTGTTTCTGGCATGGCGGCGGCAATTACGCAGGCATGTTGCCGGTGGGCGGGCTGGTGCAGCCAATGAACGGTGGCTTGCCCGAAAGCCCTGAAACCAAGCGCCGGTTGAAAAACCTGATCGCGGTGACAGGTCTGGCCCGTGATCTTGTGATGCGCGGGGCCGCACCCGCCACCGCCGCCGATCTGTTGCGCGTGCATCCGGCCCATTATCTGGACCGGTTCAAGGCGCTGTCGGACGCCGGTGGCGGCGAATTGGGCCGCCGCACGCCTTTTGGTCCCGGCGGATACGAGATTGCGGCGCTGTCGGCTGGGCTGGCCAAAGCCGCGCTCTTGGCTGTCCTTCAGGACGAGATGGACAATGCCTATGCGCTGTCACGCCCACCCGGCCATCATTGCCTGCCGGATTTTCCCAACGGGTTTTGTCTTCTCAACAATATCGGCATCGCGATCGAGGCGGCGCGCGCGGCAGGGCTGGCGCAGCGTTTCGCGGTGCTGGATTGGGACGTGCATCACGGCAACGGAACCGAGGCCATATTTTACGACCGCGCCGATGTGCTGACTGTTTCCATCCACCAAGACCGCAATTATCCGATGGATACCGGCGCTTTTGCCGACCGCGGCACGGGGGCGGGGGCCGGTTGCAACCTGAACATCCCCTTGCCACCCGGCACCGGGCACAAGGGATATCTGGCCGCGATGGACCGCCTAGCGCTGCCTGCGATCCGCGATTTCGCGCCAGACGTGCTGATCATCGCCTGCGGCTATGATGCAGCGGCGAACGACCCCTTGGGCCGGATGCTGGCCACGGCGGATACATTCGCGCAGATGACCGCACGGGTGATGAAGCTTGCGCGCGATATCTGCGACGGGCGGTTGGTGATGGTACACGAAGGCGGCTATTCAGAAACCTATGTGCCATTCTGCGGCCATGCCGTGTTACAAACGATGGCGGGCAGTACCGTTCACGCCCCCGACCCTTTTGCCGAGGTATTTCCGCTGCGCCAGCCCGACGCAGGGTTCGATGCCTATCTTGACACAGTGATCGACGATATGGCCGCGCATCTGACCGCATGACGATTTCACGTAGCATCGTAACCTGCGCAAAATGCGGCCTCAATCAAGCCTGAATTGTCCGCAAGGGTAACACCAAAAGGTCGTACAGCCCGCAGATCGCCAGCCAGATCCCGCCTGTCCCGTTGCCACCCGACCACCGACCCCCTATCACTTTCGCACCCATCCGCAGGAGCCACCATGCCCACACCAAACCCCGAGGCACTTGCCTTTTTGTTGTCCCGCCGGTCGCGCCCGGCCAAGACCTTGACCACGCCAGTCCCCGATGCCGATGCGTTGGACACCCTGTTGACCGCCGCCGCGCGGACACCCGATCACGGCAAGCTGGAACCATGGCGGTTCATCGTGCTGACCAAGCCCGCCTTGATGCGTCTGGCAGGGCTGGTGGCTGCGCGCGGAACCGTGCTTGGCATCGACCCTGACCGCAGCGCCAAGGCCCAGGACCAATATGCGCAGGCTGATCTGGCGATTGCCGTGGTCAGCAGCCCCAAGCCATCCGACAAGATCCCCCAGATCGAACAGGTTTATTCCGCAGGGGCGGTTTGTCTGGCCTTGGTGAATGCCGCGCTGTCGGCGGGCTGGGGCGCAAACTGGCTGTCGGGCTGGCCCAGCCATGACCGCGACTTTATCCGCGATGGTCTGGGATTGGCCGACCATGAAAATATCGCCGGCCTGATCCATCTTGGCACCGAAACGAGCGCACCTCCCGACCGTCCACGACCCGATATTGCGGCGATCACCAGCTGGATGACCGCATGATCCTGTCATCCTTCCTGCTGGCGCTGGCGCAAGTGTCAGACCCTCGTTTTCGCAGCGTGCTGTGGCGGGGGATCGGGCTGACGATCGCGCTGCTGGTGGGAATCTATGCAGGTCTGCTGTGGCTGATCGCTGTACTGACCGCCGAACCGGTCACTTTGCCCGGCGTTGGGCAAATCACCTGGCTGGGTGATCTGCTCAGCTGGGGGTCGCTGGGGCTGATGATCCTGCTATCGGTCTTCTTGATGGTGCCTGTCGCATCCGCCATCACATCGCTATTTCTGGACGAGGTGGCGCAAGCCGTCGAAGACACCCATTTCCCCGACCTGCCACCGATGCCACCCATAGGCTTTTTCGAGGGGCTGCGCGATACGATCAGCTTTCTTGGCCTGCTGATTGCAGCCAATCTGCTGGCCTTCGGGGTCTATGCGATGTTGCCTTTCGCGGCGTTCTTTATCTTCTACGCGCTGAACGGATTCCTGCTGGGGCGGGAATATTTCCAGCTGGCGGCCATGCGCCGGATCGGGCGGGTTGATGCCCGGGCCATGGCCAAACGCCACCAAGGCACGATCTGGATCGCCGGTTGCCTGATGGCGGTGCCGCTGTCAGTCCCGTTTATCAACCTGTTGATCCCGGTGCTGGGGGCTGCGACATTCACCCACCTGTTCCACAAGCTCAGTCGCTGACGACGGCTGGCCCCATCCGGTCGAACATGTCGATGTCACGCACGGAAATCACGCCCGACAAAATGACCGCCGTGATGATGCACCACAAAGGCAGCGCCCAATAGGTGGTGATCTTCGCCTTGCGGCCGACCTGGGCATCGGCTGGGGCCGAAGCGTGGGTCCCCGGCACGATCTCGCCCGCGTCACCTTGGCTAACCATGCGCAGCGGTAGGACGATGAAAAACACCATCGACCAGATGACCATAAACAAAACGATACCAGATGTGATAGCCAAGTCGTTTCCTTTCGCTGTTATGATCCAGATACGCCGATTTCAGACCTGTTCAAGCTCGATCAGGCAACCGTTGAAATCCTTGGGGTGCAAAAACAGCACAGGCTTGCCATGCGCGCCGATCTTGGGCGCACCCCCGCCCAGCACGCGCGCGCCTTGGTCCAGCAGGTGATCGCGTGCAACCAGGATGTCATCTACCTCGTAACAGATGTGGTGAATACCACCCGAAGGATTCTTGTCTAGAAAACCCTGAATCGGCGATTGATCGCCCAACGGGTACAGCAATTCGATCTTGGTGTTCGGCAGCGTGATGAAAACCACGGTGACGCCGTGATCCGGCTCATCCTGCGGCGCGCCGACATCGGCCCCCAGCATCTGGCGGTACTGGTCGCTGGCCGCGACCAGATCAGGTACGGCGATGGCAACATGGTTCAAGCGTCCGATCATGGCGATCCTCCTTTGTGTGATTTTGTTATGCCGCAGCGCGGCGCAGCGCGCAACGCGCGTCGGCCTTAAGGCTACGTTCACCCTATCCTGCCCAAACTACAGCAGCGCCAGTGAAAGGACGAATCGCCATGGACACAACCGACAGCATCTTGCTTGCCCGTACACCGACAGCGCAACGCCCCCTGTTGGGGCTGACAGTGCTGCTTGTCGAAGACAGCCGTTTTGCAAGCGAAGCCGTGCGCCTGCTTTGTCTGCGGTCGGGCGCACGTATCCGGCGCGCCGACAGCCTGCAAACGGCGCAGCGGCATCTGGCGGTCTATCGACCCTCGGTCTGCCTGGTTGATCTGGGGCTGCCAGACGGGTCGGGGTTGGACCTGATCGGCAGCCTGGCGCGCGCCACGCCGCGCATTCCGGTGATCATCGGCACCAGCGGGGATGAAACGGCGCATGATGCGGTGATCCGCGCAGGTGCTGACGGGTTTCTGGCGAAACCGATCGATAATCTGGTAGCCTTTCAGACCGCGATTCTGCAACACCTGCCTGCGGACAGACAACCACCCGGGCCGCGCGCCTTGCCCGACGAACGGGTGGTGCCGGACCGGATCGCCTTGCGTGATGACCTGTCACAGGTCGCGCATCTGCTTGGCCAGCCCGAACCAAACCGATCACTGCCCTATGTCATGCAGTTTTTGGGCGACGTCGCGCGCAACGGCAAGGACAGTGATCTGTCGCGTGCCGTGCGCGCCGTGGAAATCACGCGCAACCGATCACAAAACCCGCATGCTGATATCGCGGCGCTGTCGCAACTGGTGCAACAGCGCCTTGCGGCAGGCGGGCCGATTTAGCTTTCGGGCGGCACGACGCGCAGGCGCAATTCGCGCAATTGTTCGTTCATCGGCTCGCTTGGCGCGCCCATCATCAGGTCTTCGGCACGCTGGTTCATCGGGAACATGATGACCTCGCGGATGTTGGACGCGTCGGCCAGCAGCATTACGATCCGGTCAATCCCCGCCGCACAGCCGCCGTGTGGTGGCGCGCCGTATTGGAACGCGTTGACCATGCCGCCGAACCGCTTGCGCACCTCATCCTCGCCATAGCCCGCGATCTCGAAGGCCTTGAACATGATCTCGGGCTTGTGGTTGCGGATCGCGCCCGACACCAGTTCATAGCCATTGCAGGCCAGATCATATTGATAGCCCCGCACGGCCAAAGGATCGCCCGACAACGCCTCCATCCCGCCTTGCGGCATGGAAAACGGGTTATGTTCGAAATCGATCTTGCCGGTTTCGGCGTCCTGTTCGTAGATCGGGAAATCGACGATCCAGGCAAAGGCGAACCGGTCCTTATCCGTCAGCCCCAATTCGTCACCGATCACGGTGCGCGCGCGGCCCGCCACTGCCTCGAACGCCTTGGGCTTGCCACCAAGGAAAAATGCCGCATCGCCAAGGCCAAGCCCCAGCTGCTGGCGGATCGCCTCGGTCCGTTCAGGCCCGATGTTCTTGGCAAGAGGGCCTGCGGCCTCCATGCCTTCGCCCTGATCGCGCCAGAAAATATAGCCCATCCCAGGCAGCCCTTCTTTCTGGGCAAAGGCGTTCATGCGGTCGCAAAACTTGCGCGACCCGCCTGTCGGCGCGGGAATGGCGCGGATTTCGGTGCCGTCCTGTTCCAACAGCTTGGCAAAAATCGCAAACCCAGAGTCGCGGAAATGGTCGCTGACGACCTGCATCTTGATCGGGTTGCGCAGGTCTGGCTTGTCAGTGCCATACCATAGGGCCGCATCTTTATAGGAAATCTGCTCCCATGTCTGGTCGACTTTGCGCCCGCCGCCGAATTCCTCAAAAACTCCGCCGATCACCGGCTGGATCGTATCGAACACATCCTGCTGCGTGACAAACGACATTTCCAAGTCCAACTGGTAGAAATCCGTAGGCGAGCGGTCCGCACGCGGGTCTTCATCTCGAAAACACGGCGCAATCTGGAAATATTTGTCATAGCCCGACACCATGATCAGCTGCTTGAACTGCTGGGGGGCCTGCGGCAGCGCGTAAAACTTGCCCGGATGCAGGCGGCTTGGCACCAGAAAATCCCGCGCGCCTTCGGGGCTGGATGCGGTGATGATCGGCGTCTGGTATTCGCGGAACCCCTTGTCCCACATCCGCCGCCGCATCGAGGCGACGACATCGGACCGCAGCTTCATGTTGCTCTGCATCGCCTCGCGGCGCAGGTCCAGATACCGGTACTTCAGCCGCGTTTCCTCGGGGTATTCCTGATCGCCGAACACCATCAGCGGCAATTCCTTTGCCGCACCCAGCACTTCGACCTCGCGGATGAATACCTCGATCTCGCCGGTGGGCAGCTTTGGGTTCACCAGTGACGCATCCCGCGCCTTCACTTCGCCATCAATCCGGATGCAATATTCCGACCGCAGCTTTTCGACATCGGCAAAGGCCGCGGAATCAGGGTCACAAAGCACCTGCGTGATCCCGTAATGGTCGCGCAGGTCGATGAACAGGATGCCGCCGTGATCACGCACACGATTGACCCAGCCGGACAGACGCACGGTTTTGCCAACATCGGCGGCGGTCAGATCGGCACAGGTATGGCTGCGATAGGCGTGCATGGCTTGGTCCTTTGGCGAAAATACAGGCCCGCCCGATACACCCCTTTGGCCCGTCCGTGTCAACCACTGCTTCGCTTTGGTCAAAATACTCCCGCCGGAGGCGTCAAAATCAGCAGATTTTGACTTTGCACCCATTCGCCCACGCAAAGCCTTGCACCTGCGCGCGTCATCCCTATAACCCACGACAATTTGCACATCAGGGGGCAGTACGATGCCAAAGCGGACCGACATCAAATCGATCATGATCATTGGCGCGGGTCCCATTATTATCGGGCAGGCCTGCGAATTTGACTATTCCGGCGCACAGGCCTGCAAGGCACTGCGCGAAGAAGGGTATCGGGTCATCCTCGTCAACTCGAACCCCGCCACGATCATGACCGATCCGGGGCTGGCTGACGCCACCTATATCGAACCGATCACGCCGGAAATCGTCGCCAAGATCATCGAAAAAGAACGCCCCGATGCTTTGCTGCCCACGATGGGCGGGCAGACCGGCCTAAACACGTCGTTGGCGCTGGCCGATATGGGGGTGCTTGAAAAATTCGGGGTCGAGATGATCGGCGCGAAACGCGAAGCGATCGAAATGGCCGAAGACCGCAAGCTGTTCCGCGAGGCGATGGACCGGCTTGGCATCGAAAACCCCAAGGCCACGATCATCACCGCCCCCAAGGGCGAAAACGGCAAGCGTGACATCAAGGCCGGTCTGCAACTGGCCATCGACGCCATCGAATATGTTGGCCTGCCCGCGATCATCCGCCCCGCCTTTACCCTTGGCGGCACGGGCGGCGGTGTCGCCTATAACCGTGAACAATATGAACATTTCTGCCGCACAGGCATGGAGGCATCCCCCGTCGGGCAAATTCTGGTCGATGAATCCCTGCTCGGCTGGAAAGAATTCGAGATGGAGGTCGTGCGCGACAAGGCCGACAATGCCATCATCGTTTGCGCCATCGAAAACGTCGATCCGATGGGCGTGCATACCGGCGACAGTATCACCGTTGCCCCTGCGCTGACCCTGACGGACAAGGAATACCAGATCATGCGCAACGGCAGCATCGCCGTTTTGCGTGAAATCGGTGTCGAAACCGGCGGGTCCAACGTGCAATGGGCGATCAACCCCGCCGATGGCCGCATGGTGGTGATCGAGATGAACCCGCGGGTGTCACGCTCCTCCGCGCTGGCGTCCAAGGCCACAGGTTTCCCGATTGCGAAAATTGCCGCGAAACTGGCGGTGGGTTATACGCTGGACGAGTTGGACAATGACATCACCGGCGTCACACCTGCGTCGTTCGAGCCGACCATTGACTATGTCGTCACGAAAATTCCGCGCTTTGCATTTGAAAAATTCGCAGGCTCTGAACCGCACCTGACCACCGCGATGAAATCGGTGGGTGAGGCGATGGCGATTGGCCGCACCTTCCACGAATCGATGCAAAAGGCGCTGGCGTCGCTGGAAACCGGCCTGACCGGCTTTGACGAAATCACCATCCCCGGTGCGCCTGACGCTGCCGCGATTACCAAAGCACTGGCGCAACAGACCCCCGACCGCATCCGTGTGATTGCCCAAGCCATGCGCCACGGCATGTCCGATGATGACATCCACGCTGTCACCAAATTCGACCCGTGGTTTCTGGCCCGTATCCGCGAGATCATCGACGCAGAGGCCGAGATTCGCAAAAACGGCCTGCCCGTGACGGAAACCGGCCTGCGCAAAATCAAGATGATGGGCTTCACCGATGCCCGCCTTGCCACGCTGACAGGCCGGACCGAGGATAACGTGCGCCGCGCGCGCCACAATCTGGGCGTTACGGCCGTGTTCAAGCGCATCGACACCTGCGGCGCCGAATTCGAAGCGCAGACGCCCTATATGTATTCGACCTATGAAACCCCCGTCATGGGCGATGTGGAATGCGAGGCACGCCCATCAGATCGTAAAAAGGTGGTCATCCTTGGCGGCGGGCCGAACCGGATCGGGCAGGGGATCGAGTTTGATTATTGCTGCTGTCATGCCTGCTATGCCCTGACCGATCAGGGCTATGAAACGATCATGATCAACTGCAACCCCGAAACCGTGTCGACCGATTATGACACCTCGGACCGGCTCTATTTCGAACCGCTGACCTTTGAACATGTGATGGAAATCCTGCGGGTAGAACAGGAAAACGGCGTGCTGCACGGCGTGATCGTGCAATTCGGCGGCCAGACTCCGCTGAAACTCGCCAATGCCTTGCACGAGGCTGGCATCCCGATCCTTGGCACCACGCCTGATGCAATCGATCTGGCCGAAGACCGTGAACGGTTCCAGCAATTGGTGCAGAAACTGGGGCTGAAACAGCCCGTCAACGGCATTGCCCATTCGGATGCCGAAGCATTTGAAATTGCCAAGTCCATCGGTTTCCCGCTGGTGATCCGCCCGTCCTACGTGCTGGGGGGCCGCGCGATGGAAATCGTGCGCGATCAGGCACAATTGGAACGCTATATTTCCGAAGCTGTGGTCGTATCCGGCGATAGCCCCGTACTGCTGGACAGCTATTTGTCCGGCGCTGTCGAGGTAGATGTCGATTGCCTGTCTGATGGTGAAAACACCCATGTCGCGGGAATCATGCAGCATATCGAAGAGGCAGGCGTCCATTCCGGTGACAGCGCCTGTTCCCTGCCGCCCTATTCACTGTCTGCGGCAATGATCGCGGAAATCCGCAGCCAGACCGAAAAGCTGGCCCGCGCGCTGCATGTTGTCGGCCTGATGAACATCCAGTTCGCGGTGAAAAACGAAGAGGTTTACCTGATCGAGGTGAACCCGCGCGCATCGCGCACCGTGCCGTTTGTGGCCAAGGCCACGGATAGCGCCATCGCGTCCATTGCGGCGCGGTTGATGGCGGGTGAACCTTTGTCCAACTTCCCGCTGCGCGCGCCTTATCCGGCATCGGAAAACCCGATGGATGTGCTGCCCTTGGGCGATGCCTTTACGTTGGCCGACCCCAACACGCCGTGGTTTTCGGTGAAAGAGGCCGTTTTGCCCTTTGCCCGTTTCCCCGGCGTCGATACGATCCTTGGGCCTGAAATGCGCTCCACCGGCGAAGTCATGGGCTGGGACCGGTCATTCCCGCGCGCGTTTCTCAAGGCGCAGATGGGCGCTGGCACCAATCTGCCTGAAACCGGCACTGTCTTCATCTCTATCCGCGATGCGGACAAAACCGCAGATATGGTGCAAGCGGCGCAAATCCTGCGCGCCATGGGCTTTGATATTGTCGCCACGCGCGGCACCGCCGCCTGGCTGACCGAGCATGCGATCACCTGCGAAGTGGTCAGCAAAGTCTATGAAGGCGGGCTAACCATCGTTGACCGCCTGAAAGACGGGCATATCGCGCTGGTGTTCAACACCACCGAAGGCGCGCAAGCCGTCGAGGACAGCCGCGATATCCGCGCCGTCGCGCTTTATGACAAGATCCCTTATTTCACCACCGCCGCTGCCAGCCATGCCGCTGTGCTGGCCATGCAGGCGCGCGAGGAAGGGGATATTGACGTGCGGTCCTTGCAAGGCTGACCGGACGCTGCGTTCTGGTGGACAATCCAGCCGCCCCGGCCCTAGGGTCGCGCAGAATTTACGAGGGCGGATATGCACAAGGCAGCCATCACCGGGACGGGGGTTTTCACCCCGTCCCAAGTCATCACCAATGACGAACTGGTCGCAGCCTTTAACGCGCATGCCGACCTGTGGAATGCGCAGAACGCCGATGCCATAGCCACCGGTGCTGTCGCCGCGAAACCGCATTCCTCGGCCGATTTCATTCTTGCCGCCTCCGGTATCGAACAGCGCTATGTGCTGGATAAATCGGGCTTGATGGACCCCGCGCGCATGTTCCCGCGCCTGCCACAGCGCCCCGATGACGCGCCCGGCTACATGGCGGAAATCGGCGTCGATGCCGCGCAAAAGGCGCTGGCGGCCGCAGGTGTGAATGCCGCCGACGTCGATCTGGTGATCTGTGCCGCATCCAACATGGAACGCGCCTATCCGGCGATTGGCGTGGAAATCCAACAGCTTTTGGGCGCGGGCGGTTTTGCCTTTGATATGAACGTCGCCTGTTCCAGCGCGACCTTCGGCATCCAAACCGCCGCTGATATGATCCGCGCGGGGTCGATCCGGCGCGCGCTGGTCGTCAACCCCGAGATTTGCAGCGCCCATCTGGAATGGCGCGACCGTGATTGCCATTTCATTTTCGGCGATGTTGCCACGGCGACCTTGCTGGAACGCGACGAAGGCTTGGACAAGCCGCATTTCAAGGTGCTGTCCACCCGTTGCGCCACCCAGTTCAGCAACAATATCCGCAATAACAACGGCTATCTACGTCGCACCCATGACGCGATGGACGACCGCCGCGACATGCAGTTCATGCAGAACGGGCGCAAGGTCTTCAAAGAGGTACTGCCGCTGGTCAGCCAGCATATCGCCGACCATCTGGCCGATGAAGGCGTCAGCGCGGACAGCCTGCGCAGGCTCTGGCTGCATCAGGCCAACAAGACGATGAACGATTACATTGGCCGCAAGGTGCTGGGCCGCGTACCCGCCCCGGATGAGCAGCCCAATATCCTGCAGGACTATGCCAACACGTCATCGGCCGGGTCGATCATCGCCTTTGCGAAACATTCCGTCGATCTGGCGCCGGGCGACAAAGGGCTGATCTGCTCCTTCGGCGCAGGCTATTCGGTGGGATCGGTGATCGTGGAACGCGCCTAGCCGCTGATCCGTTGATGCACATCGTGCAACGTCTCGACCCGTTCGGAATAGCGATCCGTCAGCATCTTGTCACGGCTGCGGGTCATCAGGGTGAAACGGGCCAGTTCCTCCATCACATCGACGATCCGGTTATAGAGCGGGGATGGTTTCATCCGCCCGCCCTCGAATTCCTGCCATGCCATCGGGACAGAGGACTGGTTCGGGATCGTGATCAGCCGCATCCAGCGCCCCAGAATCCGCATCTGGTTGACCGTGTTAAATGATTGCGACCCGCCAGATACCTGCATCAGCGCCAGTGTCTTGCCTTGCGTCGGGCGGATGCCGCCAATGGGCGAGAGCGGCAGCCAGTCGATCTGGGTTTTCATGATCCCCGTCATCGCGCCGTGCCGTTCGGGGCTGGACCAGACCATGCCTTCGGACCAAAGCGCAAGATCGCGCAGTTCGGCGACCTTGGGATGGTCGGCATCAACCCCGTCATCGGGCAATGGCAGGCCCGAGGGGTCGAAAAACCGCGTCTCGCAGCCCAGCGCACGCAGCACCCGCGCACCTTCCTCGGCGCAGAGGCGCGAGTAGCTGACCGGGCGCAACGACCCGTAAAGCAAAAGGATACGCGGCGGGTGGCCTGCATCATCCGGCCCGGCAAGGGTGGCATGGTCCAACCGTTGCAAGGCACCGGGGGTGATATTTGGCAGATCGGACAGGTCCATGGGCGTCTCTTTCGCATGTGATCGATGATGGACCTATCACAGATGGCGCGTGTGAACAGGCCTGCGGGTCTTGCCAAGGCGGCTGACAGCGGGCAAATCAGCGGGATGGCAAAGCTTTATTTCAACTATTCCACCATGAACGCGGGCAAATCGACCGTGTTGTTGCAGGCGTCGCATAATTACATCGAACGCGGGATGCAGACCTATCTGATGATCGCGCAGCTGGATAACCGCGCGGGCCATGGCAGGATCGGCAGCCGGATCGGGATTGGTGCGGATGCCGACACCTTCGCCCCCGGCGAGGACCTGTTCGCCAAGATCAAGGCGCGGCTGGACTGCGGCCCCTGCGCGTGTGTGTTCATCGACGAGGCACAATTTCTGGACCCCGAACAAGTCTGGCAATTGGCGCGCGCGGTCGATGATCTGGGCGTGCCGATCATGACCTTCGGGCTGCGGGTGGATTTTCTGGGCGCGCTGTTTCCAGGCTCTGCCGCGCTGCTGGCGCTGGCAGATGAAATGCGCGAGGTCCGCACGATCTGTCATTGCGGCAAAAAGGCGACGATGGTCGTTCGCAAGGATGCCGAGGGCCGTGTGATGACGGCGGGCGACCAGATCGTGATCGGCGGGAATGACCGGTACGTGTCACTGTGTCGCCGTCACTGGCGGCAGGAAATGGGCGAGGACGTGCCGGAGAAGAAAAACTTTTAAGCCTCCGGCGGGGATTAACATGAATTGCCAAAGGCAATTCACGGGCTCGGAAGATGGGCTAGTAGAAACTCTGCGGGTCGATGTCGATCGCAAGGCGCAGGTTCGCGGGCAACCGGAATTGCGCGACCCATTGCGCGAGTGCCGCTTGTAGGGGCGCCGATTTGTCGGCTTTCACGAGCAGGCGCACGCGGTGTTTGCCGCGCACGCGGGCTATGGGGGCAGGGGCAGGGCCAAAAACCTGCGCACCGATCTGGCGTAAGGGCCCGTCGCGCCGCGCCATGTCATCGCCAAGATCGAACACCGCCTTCAGGTCCGGCCCGCTGAGGATGATGCCCGCCATCCGCCCGTAAGGTGGCACACCTGCACCGCGGCGTTCGGCGGCCTCGGCCGACCAGAAACTTTCTTCGTCCCCGTTCAGAATCGCGCGGATCACGGGGTGATCGGGCTGGTAGGTCTGCAACAGCGCCGCACCGGGGATTGCCGCGCGCCCGGCGCGCCCGGCGACTTGCCGCATCAGTTGGAAGGTGCGTTCAGCGGCGCGCAGATCAGACCCTTGCAGCCCCAGATCGGCGTCGATCACGCCGACCAGTGTCAGCAGCGGAAAGTTATGCCCTTTCGCGACGAGTTGTGTGCCGATGATAATATCGGTGCCGCCTTGGGCGATCTCAGCGATATGCGCCTTCATGGCGCGGGCCGATCCGTAAAGGTCCGACGACAGCACGGCGATACGGGCGGTGGGGAACAGGGCTGCCACCTCCTCGCCCATCCGTTCCACGCCGGGGCCGACAGCGGCAAGTTTGTCGGCGGCACCACAAGACGGGCAGATCACCGGGATCGGTTTGGTTTCACCGCATTGGTGGCACATCAGCCGTTTCTGGAACCGGTGTTCGACCATCCGCGCGTCGCAATGGTCGCAGCCGATCTGATGCCCGCAGGCCCGACACAGCGTGACCGGCGCATAGCCGCGCCGGTTCAAAAAGATCAGCGATTGTTCGCCCTTTTCCAGCCTGTTGGCGATGGCGTCGCGTAAGGTGGGTGAAACCCACCGCCCGTGCGGCAATTCCTCGACCCGCATGTCGATGGCGGCCATTTCCGGCATCACAGCCGCGCCGAACCGCGCGGTCAGGTCCAACCGCGCATATTTGCCCGCCTGCGCATTTGCCCAGCTTTCCAGACTGGGTGTGGCCGAGGCCAGCACGACCTGCGCCCCGCAAAGTGCCGCGCGCAGCACCGCCATGTCGCGGGCGTTATAAAGCACGCCGTCTTCTTGTTTATAGGACGTGTCGTGTTCCTCATCGACGACGATCAGGCCAAGGTTTCGGAACGGCAAAAACAGCGCCGAGCGTGCGCCCACAACCAGTTGCGCATCCCCCTGCCCGACCATCCGAAAGCAGCGCCGCCGTTCCGTCATGGTGACACCCGAATGCCATTCAGCGGGCCGCATGCCGAACCGCGCCTCCACCCGTTCGATGAATTCGCCTGACAGGGCGATTTCGGGCAGCAGCACCAGCGCCTGTTTGCCCATACGCAGACATTCGGCGACGGCTTCAAGATAAACTTCGGTCTTGCCCGATCCTGTCACGCCTTTCAGCAGAGTGGTGCCATAGCCCTCCTTGCGCAGGGCGGCGCGCAGGGCATCTGCCCCAACCGCCTGATCGGGGTTCAGCGCCTTGCCGCCGTGGTCGGGGTCAAGCGGCGGATAGGGGACATCACGCGGCGCGTCTTCTTCCAGAACTGCCCCCTGGGCGACCAGCCCCTTGACCACCGAGGACCCGACATCCGCGGCCTCGGCCAATTCGCCAAGTGTAAAGGCCAGCCCGCCATAGTCACGCAGCACCGCCAGCACCTTGTCGCGGGCAGCGGTTTTGCGATCGGGGTCGCGTGTGCCAAGGCGATACACCTTGCGCATGGATGGCGCATCACCCAACCCCGGCGCGCGGGTGCCAAGGCGCAGCATCGCGGGCATGGGTGTCAGGGTGTAATCGGCGGCACGGGTCAGGAAATCACGCATCTCATCCCGCATCGGCGCAAGGTCGAGCACGCGGATTACCGAGCGGATTTTGGCACTGTCATAATCCCCCTGCCCCGGCCCCCAGACCACGCCCAGCACCTTGCGCGGCCCAAGCGGCACCTCGACAAAGGCACCCAGATGACAGCCGCCTTCAGGCGCCTTGTAATCCAGCAGCCTGTCAAGCGGTTGGGTCGTCAGCACGCCGACCAGATCGCCTTGTGGGAAATAGCTTGGGATCATAACCGCCTTTTGAGGGTTCACGCTGCCTGCGTCCTCAGGTAAACGCTGGAGCAACAAACACCAACCCATCCCCGGAGGGAAGTTATGAAGTTTTTTGTCGACACGGCCGAACTTGACCAGATCAAGGAACTACACGATCTGGGCATGGTGGACGGGGTCACCACGAACCCGTCGCTGATCGCAAAGTCGGGGCGCGACATCCTCGAAGTCACCAAAGAGATCTGCGATCTGGTAAAAGGCCCCGTATCAGCCGAAGTGGTGGCGCTGGACGCGGACACGATGCTGGCCGAAGGCCGCAAGCTGGCCAAGATCGCCGATAACATCGCGGTCAAGGTACCGCTGACATGGGCAGGTCTGCAGACCTGCAAAACGCTGTCGGACGAAGGTATCATGGTCAACGTCACCTTGTGCTTTTCGGCCAATCAGGCCCTGCTGGCGGCCAAGGCGGGCGCGACTTTCATCAGCCCGTTCATCGGGCGGCTGGATGACATCAACCTTGATGGGCTGGAACTGATCGAGGATATCCGCACAATCTATGACAATTACGGGTTCAAGACGCAGATCCTGGCCGCCTCGATCCGGACCGCCAACCACATGTCAGATTGCGCCAAGATCGGGGCCGATGTGGCCACGGCACCGCCTGCGGTGATCAAGGCGATGGCGAACCATATCCTGACGGACAAGGGTCTGGCGGGCTTTATGGCGGATGTGGAAAAGGCCGGCATCAAGATCCTGTGATACAACCTGCGTAAGGTGGGTCCAGACCGACCTTACGCGCCGCGCTTGATAAAAACGCCTCGCCAAGGTGGTATGACGAAAAAAGTTGCGGCATCCCGCCTGCGGACCTGCTAGCTTGTTACAAAACAAAAGCAGAGCAGGCATATGACAGAGTCTTCACTGGCGGATGATCTTCGCGCAAGGATCATTGCGAACCCCGATTTCCTTTTGGATGATCACGACGTGATGCGTGCCCTTGTCGGCGCGAATGACGACGCGCGCGGCGGCAATATCGTCGATCTGCGCGCCATCGCGATGGAACGGCTGGAGGCGCGTTTCGACCGGCTGGAAGACACCCACCGCAATGTGATCGCCGCCGCCTATGACAATCTGGCAGGCACCAATCAGGTGCATCGCGCAATCCTGCGGATGATGGATGCCCAGACCTTTGCCAGCTTTTTGCGCGACCTGACCGGTGATGTCGCCGATACATTGCGCGTCGATGCGATCCGGCTGGCGCTGGAAACGGATACACCGGCGGATCATCCTGCCATGGACCCGGCTATTGTCGTGGTCGCAGCGGGATTCGTGGATCAATACATTACGCTTGGGCGGAACATGCCGGCCCGGCAGGTGACATTGCGCAAGTTCCAGAATGTCGGCGCCAGCCTTTATGGCGACCGCGCGCCGTTCATCCAGTCCGAAGCCTGCCTGAAACTTGACCTTGGCGAAGGCCGTCGCCCTGCGATGCTGGTCATGGGCAGCGAAAACGCTGCGCAGTTCAGTCAGTCGCAAGGCACCGATCTGTTAGTGTTTTTCACCGGCGTTCTGGAACGGGTGCTGCGCCGCTGGCTGGCCTAATGGCCTTCATCGCGCCCGCGCTGACCGCAAAGCTGGATCACTGGCTGGACCATGAACGCGCGCTTGCCGGTGTCGCAGAAAATACGATTGTGGCCTATCGCGCCGATGTGCTGGGCTTCATGGCCTTCCTGACGCAGCATAATGGCGATACGCAGGGTCTTGGCCCGCTCGCGCGCGTGACCTTGTCGGATATGCGCGCATGGATGGCGCATGAACGTGGGCGCGGTGTCGCCGCACGCTCGCTCGCGCGGTCGCTGTCGGCGGTCAAATCGTTCTATCGCTGGCTGGCCGCGCGCGAAGGCTTCGAGCCAACGGCCGTTCTGTCCACCCGCGCGCCCAAGTTCCAGCCCAAGCTGCCCCGTCCGCTGAGCGCCCCTGCCGCCAGCGACATGATCGACCAGATTGGTCTGCAGGCGTGTGACCCTTGGGTCGCGGCCCGCGATACGGCCGTTGTCACCTTGCTGTATGGTTGCGGTCTGCGGATATCAGAGGCGCTGTCGCTGCAAGGCCGCGATGCGCCGCTGCCGCCCGTGCTGCGGATCACCGGCAAGGGCGGCAAGCAACGGATCGTGCCAGTGCTGGACATCGCGCGCGATGCTGTCGCGGGCTATCTGCGGCTTTGCCCCTATGAGCAAGCCGCCGATGCGCCATTGTTCCGTGCTATCCGCGGCGGGCCGCTGGCCCCGCGCGCGATCCAGAAGGTTGTCGAACAGACACGCCTGCAACTGGGCCTGCCCGGCACCGCCACGCCCCATGCCCTGCGCCATTCCTTTGCCACACATCTGATGGCGGCGGGCGGTGATCTGCGCTGTATTCAGGAACTGCTGGGCCATGCGTCACTATCGACCACGCAGGCCTATACCGCCGTCGATGCCGCGCAATTGATGGCTGTCTATGACCGTGCGCATCCCAAAGCCTGAGTTTGCCGTTGCTCTAGGATGAAAATTGGCTATGACGTTTTGATGAATTTACGTACCAAGGCCCTTTTCGTTCACTTGCTGACTGCCTCGGGTGCCGTTTTTGCGATGCTGGCGATGCTGGCAGCGGTGGACCAGAAATGGGACCTGATGTTCCTATGGCTGGTCGTGGCGTTCTTTGTTGATGGGATCGACGGGCCATTGGCGCGCCGATACGAGGTCACCCGCAACGCCCCCGTGTTCGACGGTGTGCTGTTGGACCTGATCATCGATTATCTGACCTATGTCTTTGTGCCTGCCTATGCATTATTCAAGTCAGGACTGCTGCCAGGCTGGACAGGCTGGACCGCAATCATCGTGATCACCTTTGCCTCGGCGCTTTATTTCGCTGATACTCGGATGAAGACCAAGGATTATTCCTTTTCGGGTTTTCCGGGCTGCTGGAACATGCTGGTCCTTGTGATCTTTGCATTAGAGCCGAATTTCTGGGTCTCGCTGATGCTGGTGTCGTCGCTGGCGGTGGCGATGTTTGCCCCGCTGAAATTCGTCCACCCCGTCCGCACAAAACGTTGGCGGAACGTGACCTTGCCGATGGCGCTGGGCTGGACTTTCTTTGCGGCCTGGGCGGCCTGGGTCGATTTCCATCCCGATACGCTGGCCCATTGGGGGCTGGTTGTGACATCGGTCTACCTGCTGTTCGCAGGCATCGGGCAACAGATCATCTATGGCAAAGACGGCTGAAGAAAAACTTTCTGGCCTCCGGCGGGGATCACGTTGAATTACCATTGGCGCTTCAACGCGCTCGCAAGATGAACAAGGGCGGCACAATGGGCCGCCCTTTTGCGTTTATCCCAGCGCCGCGTCGCAGCGCCCGCAAACGCCCGCATGCGCATGGGTGCCGACATCGGGCAGGATTTTCCAGCAGCGTTCGCATTTATCGCCCGCCGCATGCGCAAAGCCCACGGCGATATCGGCGACGTCATCTAGCCGGAATGCGCCTTCGGGGGCGGGATCAGTGCTGATCGTGATGGCCGAGGTGATGCACAGATCGTCAAAGCTGGTGGTGTCCAGCACCTTTGCCACATCTGCGGTGACATAGACGGTTGGTGCCGCCTCGAGCGAGGCACCGATCACCTTGGCGGTGCGTTCCACCTCCAAAGCACCCGTGACAACACGGCGAGCACGGCGGACTGTCGCCCATTTTGCAGCCAGCGCATCGTCGCGCCAGTCAGCGGGGGTGTCTGCGAAATCCTCCAGATGGACCGAGCTGTCATCGCCGGGGAAACGTTCCAGCCAGACCTCTTCCATCGTGAAGCATAGCATCGGTGCCAGCCAACGTGTGATCCGGTGGAACAGGATGTCCAGCACAGTCCGTGCGGCCCGCCGGCGTGCAGTATCGCCATCGCAATAAAGCGCGTCCTTGCGAACGTCGAAATAAAAGGCCGACAGATCGACAGTGGCAAAGGTAAAGATCGCTTGGAACACGCCTTGGAAATCATACCGCGCATAGCCTTCGCGCACAGTCACGTCGAGTTCAGCGATACGGTGCAGCACCCAGCGTTCCAGTTCTGGCATATCGGCGGGGTCCATGCGGTCACTTTCCGAGAAATCGGCCAGTGATCCCAGCATATAGCGCATCGTGTTGCGCAGGCGGCGATAGCTGTCGGCGACACCTTTGAGGATTTCATCACCGATGCGCAGATCGGCGGTGTAATCGGACTGCGCCACCCACAGCCGCAGGATATCGGCGCCGTATTGCTGCACCACCTTTTCGGGCGCGATGGTGTTGCCGATGGATTTGGACATTTTCATGCCCTTCTGATCCAACGTGAACCCATGCGTCAGGACCCCGCGATAGGGGGCATGGCCCTTGGTGCCGCAGGCCTGCAACATCGAGGAATGGAACCAGCCGCGATGCTGGTCGGTGCCTTCCAGATAGAGATCAGCCATGCCGTCGGTGGATCCGTCCGCACGGTCGCGCAGCACGAAAGCATGGGTCGAACCGCTGTCAAACCAGACGTCCAGAATATCGAACACCTGATCATAGGCGTCAGGGTCAACGATGCCCGTCAGGAACCGTGCCTTTGCCCCATCCTTGTACCATGCATCTGCGCCTTCGGCCTCGAAGGCCTCCAGCACGCGAGCGTTCACATCGGCGTTGCGCAGCAGGAAATCGGGGTCGCTGTGCTGTGTGCCTTTCTTCGTGAAACAGGTCAGCGGCACGCCCCAGGCGCGCTGGCGGGACAGAACCCAGTCCGGCCGCGCCTCGATCATGGAATAGAGCCGGTTACGCCCAGTCTTGGGCGTCCATGTCACCAATTCATCGATCGACCGCAGCGCGCGTTCACGGATCGTGGTGCCATAGGTGTCTTGGCCGTCACCAACAGCCTTGTCGATGGCAGCGAACCATTGCGGACGGTTCAGGCGGATAACGGGGGCTTTGGACCGCCAGCTGTGAGCATCGGAAATGGTGATGCGCTTGGTGGCGATCAGGGCCGACACCTCTTTGAGCTTGTCGATCACCGCCTTGTTGGCACCACCGGGTTTGCCATTGGGTTTAAGGATACATTCGCCACCAAAGAACGGCAGGTCCGCGCGGTAGGAACTGTCATCAAGAATGTTATAGGTCATCGGCAAGCCATGTTTGACCCCGATGGCATAATCATCATCACCATGGCTGGGCGCGGTATGCACAAAGCCGGTGCCGGTATCGTCGGTCACGTGATCGCCGGGCAGCAGTGGCACAGGGAAATCCCATTCGGGATCGGCACCAGCAAGCGGATGCGCACAGGTCAGCCCAGCCAGCTCCTCCGGCGTCACATCGCGCAGGCGGGTGAACATCCCCGCATCCAGCCGCGCCTTGTCCATCACATCGGCGGCCAGGGCATCTGCAATCAGATAGGTGTCGCCCACCGCTGCCCAGCATTCATCAGGTGTGCCGGTCACTTCGTACAGGCCATAAGCGATGTTCGGGCCAAAACAGATCGCGCGGTTTTGCGGGATGGTCCACGGGGTCGTTGTAAAGATCAGCACTGTCGCTTTGTTCAAAATACTCCCGCCAGAGGCTTCCCGAACGGGAAACTTCACCCAGATCGCATCTGTCTGGCGGTCATGGTATTCCACCTCGGCCTCTGCCAGCGCAGTCTTTTCCACCGGCGACCACATCACGGGTTTGGACCCTTGATAGAGCGTGCCATTCATCAGGAATGTCTGGAATTCTTCCGCGATCACGCGTTCGGCGTGAAAGGCCATGGTCAGATACGGATCATCCCAATTGCCGGTGATACCAAGCCGCTTGAATTCCTCGCGCTGGATATCAACCCAGCCTTCGGCAAATTTGCGACATTCCTGGCGGAAATCCACGACATTGATCGCGTCTTTGTCTTGGCCTTTGGCGCGGTATTTTTCCTCGATCTTCCATTCGATCGGCAGGCCGTGACAATCCCAGCCCGGCACATAGCGCGCGTCGCGGCCCATCATCTGTTGGCTGCGCACAACCATATCTTTCAGGATTTTATTCAGCGCGTGGCCGATGTGCAAATTGCCATTCGCATAGGGCGGGCCGTCATGCAGCGTAAAGGGTGTGCGCCCTGCGGCCTTGGCGCGCAATTTTTCGTAAACACCGATCTGCGCCCAACGGGCCAGCCATTCGGGTTCGCGTTTGGGCAGGCCTGCGCGCATCGGGAAATCGGTTTGCGGCAGGTTCAGCGTGTCTTTGTAATCAGTGGTCTCGGCGCACATATCGCGTGTCCTTTGGTCAGAATGCGGATGAAAAGCGGTGCGCGGGCGCAGACACCTTTTCCCGGCCAGCCTGATGTCAGGCCGCCGGGCAAGTAATGACGATGATTTTCAGGCGCTGCATGCGCGCCTTATAGAACTGCCGATTGGGCGGGTAAAGGCGCATGGCTCAGGTCTTTTTCGCCTTGGTGCGACCAAAGTCGGGGGCATCGGTGTCCTGCCCTGCCTCGATGATCGACCGGCGGATCGACCGCGTGCGGGTGAAATAGGCGTGCAGATGATCGCCATCCCCCAGCCTGATCGCGCGCTGCAGGGCGAACAATTCCTCGGTAAAACGACCAAGGATATCCAGCGTCGCCTCTTTGTTATGCAAGAAGACATCGCGCCACATAGTCGGGTCGGATGCCGCGATGCGGGTGAAATCGCGAAAACCGGCGGCGGAATATTTGATGACCTCGCTATCGGTCACGCGGCGCAATTCATCGGCGACACCGACCATCGTATAGGCGATCAGATGCGGCGTGTGGCTGGTGACGGCCAGCACCAGATCATGGTGATCGGCGTCCATTTTATCGACATTGCTGCCCATGCCGCGCCACAGGTCGGCCAGACGCGCCACAGCTGCCGGGTCCGACCCTTCGACTGGCACCAGAATACAAAACCGGTTGTCGAACAATTCGGCAAAGCCTGATCGTGGCCCGGAATGTTCTGTCCCTGCCAGCGGGTGGGCGGGGATGAAATGCACGCCTTCGGGCACGAACGGCGCCACGGCGTCGATCACAGCGCGTTTGACCGACCCCACATCGCTGAGCGTTGCCCCCAGTTTCAGATGCGGGCCGATGTCGCGGGCGACATCCTCCATCGCACCCACGGGAACGCACAGCACGACAAGATCGGCATCCGCCACAGCCTCGGCCGCGGTGTCAGTCACCAGATCGCACAGGGCAATCTCGCGCGCGGTGGCGCGTGTTTCGGCAGACCTTGCATAACCGACAATCTGCCGCGCCAGCCCGGAACGCCGGATCGCATGGCACATGGATGACGCGATCAGGCCCAGACCGATCAGCGCGACCTTGTCATAGATCACCGCCATCAGCGTGAACCCTTGAACTGGCCCACAGCATGCACGACACGCCGACAGGCCGATTCGTCACCCACTGTGATCCGCAGGCATTGTGGCAAACCGTAACCCGCGACCTGCCGCACGATAATTCCCTGCGAGCGCAGATAGACATCACAGTCCTGCGCTTCGGCCGCCGAGGCGAAACGGGCCAGGATGAAATTTGCGCTGGATGGGTCAGATGGGACGCCAAGATCAGCCAGTCCAGCCGCCAGCCAGTCACGCCAGCGGGCATTCTCGGCACGGCAGCGCTCGGTATGGGCGGTGTCGCGCATCGCGGCTTCGGCAGCGGCAAGTGCTGCAGCGGACAGGTTGAACGGCCCCCGCAGCCGGTTTAACACATCGATCACCGCCTGCGGGCCATAAGCCCAGCCTACACGCAGACCGCCCAAGCCGTAGATTTTGGAAAAGGTGCGGGTCATGATGACATTTTCCCGCGCCTCGACCAGCGCGCGTCCGGCATCGAAATCTTCGACATATTCGGCATAGGCGCCGTCCAGCACCACCAAAGCCTGTGGCGGCAGACCGGCGGCAAGGCGCGCGACCTCGGGTTCGGGGATCATCGTGCCGGTGGGGTTGGCGGGGTTCGCCAGATAGATCAGCCGCGTGCGGTCGGTGCAGGCGGCCAGGATCGCATCCACATCGACCACGCGGTCGCGTTCTGGCACGATGACGGGCGTGGCGCCACAAGCGTGGGCATAGATCGGATACATCGAAAAGCCGTGTTCGGTGAACACCACCTCATCGCCCGGCCCGGCATAGCCTTCGGCCAGCAGTTTCAGGATCTCGCCAGACCCCACGCCGCAAACCACACGCGCGGGATCGACGCCCCAGACATCGGCAATCGCAGTCCGCAGATCGGCATGATCGGTTGACGGATAACGGTGCAAATCATGGCCCGCACGCGCAAACGCCTGTATCGCCGCAGTGCTTGGCCCCAGCGGGTTCTCGTTCGAGGATAGTTTAAGCACATTGCTCTGCCCGTCCAACCGCGACGCTCCGCCCACATAAAGCGCAATATCCAGAATGCCGGGTTGGGGTTGAATGCCAGTCGCCATGTTAATGTCTTCCGCGTAAAGTTTTGCACGTTCTACCCGCGCGACCAAGCCGTGACCAGAGACAAGCTGCCGCTATCATCTTCTGAGTATAAATATCCCCGCGCGGAGCGCTTTTGGGTTTGCCAAAACGAAAAAGCCGCCCCGAAGGGCGGCTTTGCAATCGCGACACTGTGTCGGATCAGTTCTTGGCGTAGAATTCGACAACAAGGTTCGGTTCCATCGTAACCGGATAAGGCACATCGCCCAACGTAGGGGTGCGCACGAAAGTCGCGATCATCTTGTTGTGATCAACTTCCATGTAATCGGGCACGTCACGCTCGGCCAGTTGGGCGGCAACTAGAACGATTTCCAATTGCTTGGATTTCTGGCGAACTTCGATCACATCGCCTTCTTTCACGCGGTAGGACGGAATGTTCACGCGCTGGCCGTTCACGGTCACATGGCCGTGGTTCACGAACTGGCGGGCTGCGAAAACAGTCGGCACGAACTTGGCGCGGTAAACGACAGCGTCCAGACGACGCTCCAGCAAACCAATCAAGTTCTCGCCGGTATCACCCTTGACGCGCTCGGCTTCGGCATAAATGCGGCGGAACTGCTTTTCGGTCAGGTCGCCGTAATAGCCTTTCAGCTTTTGCTTTGCGCGCAGCTGGGTGCCAAAATCCGACAATTTGCCCTTGCGGCGCTGGCCGTGCTGGCCGGGGCCGTATTCGCGACGGTTGACGGGGGATTTTGGACGGCCCCAGATGTTTTCACCCATCCGGCGGTCAATTTTATACTTGGCAGCGGTACGTTTGGTCATACGCTGATCTCCTTCTGTAAGTTACGAAGGGCGTTGTCCTTTGCGTGGATTTTGCCACGCCGACAGGGTTCCGCTTGCGCGGTCCACCAACACCAATGAAGTCGCGGCTTATAAACAGGAATCGGGGGGTGTCAACGGCCTCTCTTTTCCCGTCGAACGCAGGAAAGTAAAAGTTTCGCCAAATTATCACCACATCTGCCTGTCATGCAGACCGCGGGACGGCAACGTTGACACAGGCGCCTTTTGTAACTTGGTTTTTGTTTAATGAGTTGGCAGGCCTTTGGCTCGTGTTGCGTTGCAGAACTTTGATTCTGAACGTAGCACACTGGATTGCACGCCGCTTGCCAGTCTTTGATTGCTGTCCCACCTGACCCACCGCATCCGCCGCAAGGATTGCCTTTGCACTTTTATCGGTGAATAGATCGCGGCATGTCCAATCCTGTCCCTGCCCCACGTCTTTTGCATTTCACAGCTGCTTTTGGGGCGGGCAGTCTGTTGTCGTTGATGGTTTTGGTCAACGGGACGCTGGCCGCCTACGGATCGCTGTTGTTCGCATCATGGGTGCCGCATCTGACAGGCACAGCGCTGGCCATCGTGATCCTGCTGGCGCTGCGTCCGCGCCGCGCGGGCATATCGCGCCCGCCGCTTTGGGCCTATCTGGGGGGCGTTGTGGGGGGTGTAACCGTGATGCTGACCTCAGCCACGATGAACACGGCGCTAGCGTTGTCCGGCACGATCGCACTGGGGTTGGCGGGGCAGATGCTGTTCAGCCTGTTCGCCGATATCCGCGGGCTGTTCGGCCTGCCGCAACGGATGCCAAAGGCGCGCGATTATCTGGCGCTGGCGCTGATCATCGCGGGCAGTCTGGTGCTGATCTTTCTGGGCGGTGCGGCATGATCGGCTTTGCCGCCCTTGCCCTGCTGGCAGGCGTGCTAGTCTCGTTGTCGCGCCAGATCAACGGGCGCTTGGCGCTATCCACATCGGCATGGGAATCGTCATTTTGGAATCACATAGTGGGGTTGGGTTTCATCACGCTGGTCGCACTGGTCTTTGGCGGATTGTTCGCGGGCGCGCCGCAGGATGCCCCGTGGTGGGCCTATCTTGGCGGCCCCGTCGGCGTGGTGTTCATCGCCGCAGGGTCTTGGCTGATCGCGCGGATCGGGGCGGCGCAAACGGCGCTCCTGATCATCGCGGGGCAGATGATTTCGGGCGTTATGATCGACATCATCATGGGCACAGCGGGCAATACATTGGCGCGCATCGCAGGCGTTGCCCTGATCCTTGCCGGCATGTGGGTTGCGCGGTCGGCCAAGGACTGACCGCGCAGAGGCTCAGGTGGTTTTCTTGTCGTTCACCACGCCGAGGACAGCCACACCCGAATTGCCCAATTCCACGGTGGCAAAGGGACCGCCGATACACAGATTGGCAAGGTCCTTGTTATCAAGCGGCGGTGTCTTGGCGAACACATCCTGCGCGAATTGTTCGGCATTATCCTTGGGCCGGAACCCTAGATGCCCTGCCTTGCTGTTGTCCACCACCGCGCGGTCGTTGTTGGAAATCCCCCAGACCTTGGTAAAGCCCACGACAGGGCTGTCGATGGACCGTTCCACCAGATGGATCAGGTCGCCATAGGACAGCCAAGTGCCGATGCTGCGCGCATTCGTCGCCTGCGCGCAGGAAAAGATGCGCATGCAGACCGATTCCACCCCGCGTTTGTCCCAGTACAAACTCGCCAAATCCTCGGCAAAGCACTTGGCCAGACCGTAATAGGTGTCGGGCTTATGCGGTGCATCCAACCCGATGGTGTCGGTTTTTAGATGCATGCCCACGGCATGAACGGAACTGGCGTAAACCACTCGTTTGACGCCTTGGCGATAGGCCGCTTCCCAGACGTTATAGGCCCCGATGATGTTGGATTGCAAAATATCGTCCCACGGCGCCTCGTCGCCGATGGCGCCGAAATGCACGACCATCGTGGCATCTTTGAGAATAGCTTCCATCGCGGCCAGATCGGTCAGATCGGCCTGCACATAGCTTTCACCGTCATAGAGCTTGCCGATATCCGCCACGATATCGGTGGAAACCAGTTCGTCACACATCCGCGTCAACGGTTCGCGCAAGTAAGACCCAAGCCGGCCCGCAGCCCCTGTCAGGACAAGTTTCTTCATGGCATTTCCTTTCGTCGCGGTTCAGATCACCGCTTTTTCGATAAACTTTTCACCCTTTGCGATGCGGGTATAGCCGAACGGGGTCAAGTCCAGCGTGCGGTAGGCACCATAGGTGATCCACTCCGCGATGCCCCGCCCCATGGCAGGCGATTGCTGGAACCCATGCCCCGAAAACCCGTTCACAAAGATGAAATTGGCCACCCCGCTGTGCGGCCCCGCAATCGCATTCTGGTCGAGCGTGTTGTAATCATAATGCCCCGCCCATGAATTGCGCAGCTTCACCGCCTCGAATTGCGGGATGCGGGTGGCGATGGTGGGCCAGACGTGGTCTTCCCAGATGCTGTGATCTTCGGTGAAATCAGTGGGATCGACGGGCTGGTCATCTTCGGGTGGGCAACCGGCCATGTAATATTGTCCGTCGGTGCGGACATGCACGCCACTTGGGTCAATCGTCAGCGGCAGGTCACGGTCAAGCCTTTGCGCAGCCTCGAAGATAAAGGTGTAGCGTTTGCGCGGTTCCACCGGAATACTGATCCCCGCCATCGCCGCCACCTGCGCGCCGCGCGTGCCGGCGGCGTTGACGATATGGCCGCAGGCGATGGTGTCGCCCGTGGCCAGCGTGACGCTTTGCACGCGGGTGCCGCTGGCATCGCGGGTGATCGCGGTGACTTCGTTCGTGATGTAGTCCACCCCGCGTTCGCGCGCGGACCGCCGCCACCAATCAAACAGGGTGTTGCCGTCGAAATAACCCTCATCCACCAGATTGTGGTTGCCCGCGATGATATCATCCAGCTGGTAGAACGGATAGGCGGCGGCGATTTCATCACGGGTCATGTGGCGGGTGCCAGCCCCGCAGGCCGCCTGCACCGCCTGTGCATCGTGCAAGGCGGCGGCAAAGGCGGGCGTGTCAGCCAGATAAAGATAGCCGAAACTGTGCAGGCGCGGCTGTGGCACGCGGGGGTCATTGCCCATGTAGCGGGGGAAATTCTTGACGAAATCCGCGCCGAATTGCGAAATCTGCACGTTGATCGCGGCGCTGAATTGCTGGCGGATGCAGGAATTGGTCAGCGATGTGGCGGCCTGCGCGTAAGTGGGATCGCGTTCCACCACCAGCACAGACCCATCGAAATCGGGGTTGTCGGTCAGAAACCACGCCACCGCCGACCCCAGCATCGCGCCGCCGATGATGACCACGTCATAGCTGTTTTGCAAAGGCGTCTGCATCAGGCGGTTTCTCCCTTGGTGACTTGTGCTTGCACGGCAGCGACATCAGCCTCGGTCAGGCCGTAATCGCGCATCGCAGCTTTCGCAGAAATATAGCCACGCGCAAGATCGCGCTTGATAAGGGCAGGGTCGCGCTTAGCGGCAGGCCCGTAACCCGCCCCCCCCGGCAACCCAAGCATGACGCGCCGCCCTGCGGGGACGAATTGCTTGCCTTTGCCTTGCATCGTGCTGCCATCGTCCAGCGCAATGGTCGTCGCAGCGCCATCAGCACCCCCCTGCCGGCCGCGTGCAGGGTGATGCACACGGTCGAACATGGCGGAAAAGTCAGCCTCGAAGCCTTGCGCGGGGCCGACCTCCATGAACTGGCCCAACCCCCCGCGGAACTGGCCCGCACCGCCGCTGTCGGGGCGCAATTCTTTGCGCCAGATGATGACGGGGCCGGTATGTTCAGTGGCCTCGACCGGCATGGTCATCACGCCAGACGGAAAGGCGGTAGCATTCAGCCCGTCCAAAGCAGGCCGCGCCCCTGCCCCGCCAGAGTTGAAGGTCAGCACCTCGGCCCTGCGCCCTTGGCCAGTGGCAGGGCGCAGACTGACCTGAAAATTGCACAGACACCCTGCCCCTTCGGCAGGAACGGTGGCAGGCAATATCTTGTCCAGTGCGCCGAACACCACATCGGGGATCATATGCCCGATGATGTGGCGCAGCGCGACGGGCGCCGGATGCACCGCATTGACGATGCTGCCTTCGGGTGCGGTGATTTCGAACGGCGCAAGCGAGGCGGCGTTGTTGGGGATTTCAGGTGCTATCGCGCATTTGAGCGCATAGCAGGCATAGGCTTTGGTATAGACCAGCGGCACGTTGATGCCTTTCTTGTCCACGCCAGATGTGCCGGTGAAATCGCAGATGATCCGGTCAGCCTCGATTTTCAGACTGACGCAAAGGTCGATGGGGACATCAAACCCGTCGATCCGCATCGCCCCTGTGGCGCTGTCGCGCGGCAAGGCGGCGATCCGTTCCAAGGTGGCGCGGCGCGAATTGGTCAGGATGAAATCGCTGATCCCATCCAGATCGTGCAGCGCAAATTCCGCCAGCATTTCCGCCAGCCGCCGCTGGCCAATCTCGTTACAGGTGGCCAAAGCATAAAGATCGCCGACCACCTGTTCCGGTTCACGCACATTGCCACGGATGATCGCGATCAGGGTTTCGTCCACGCGACCCGCATGGGCGAAACGCATGATGGGGATGTGGATGCCTTCCTCGTAGACGCTGGCTGCATCCGCGCCAAACCCGCGCCCACCCACATCGACGACATGGGCGGTGCAGGCGAAAAACCCGACGTGGCGGCCTTGGTAGAAAGACGGCGTCACCACGGTGAAATCATGCAGATGGCCGGTGCCTTCCCACGGGTCGTTGGTGATATAGACATCGCCTTCGCGCATCGTGGCGCGCCCGATGCGGCGGATGAAATGTGGCACGGCATCGGCCATCGCGTTGACATGACCAGGCGTGCCGGTCACCGCCTGCGCCAGCATCAGGCCCGCAGCGTCATAGACACCTGCCGACAGATCGCCTGCCTCGCGCACGGATGTCGAAAAGGCGGTACGGACCAGCGCCTGCGCCTGTTCCTCGACGATGGAAATCAGCCGGTTCCACATGACCTGGTTGGCGACATTGCTCATGCGCGGATCTCCGTGATGTCGATACTGCCGTCGGGGCGGGCAATGGCGTGTCGGCTGGCGGGGATAACGATGGTGGTTTCATTCTCGGTAATCAGCGCGGGGCCTGTGACGGTATCGCCCGGCGCCAGCCCGGCGCGCGGGACGATTTGCGCCTGCACGGTCTTTGCCAGCGCAGGGTCGAACAGGGCGCGGGTACTATGGCCCGTGATCGCACGGCCTGTGGGGGTGGCGGGCAGCGGCGTGGCCATGGCGCTGGCCGTGGTCGCATTGACCGCCCAGACGGTGATTTCGATATCCATGCCGGTGACGGTGCGGCCGAACAGGGCAGTATAATCCGCCTCGAACAGCGCCTGAAATGTCACGGCATCGGGGTTGGCCGCCTGATCCGCGCATAGGCTGACGGGGATTTCCCAGCCTTGGCCGGTATAGCGCATATAAACCTTGTATTGCGCCGTGATCGGGGCAGCAGCATCGCAATTACGCACGAAACCTGTCGCTTCCTCCGCCAAGGCGGCGAGCAGGTCGCGCACCATTGCTGCGTCAAACGCCGACAGTTTCATATACACACTGCGTGTCGCCTCGAAACTGAACGGCGCGCGCAAAAACCCGATGGCAGAGCCAACACCCGCACCCGTCGGCACCAGCAGGCGCGCAACGCCCAGCTTTTCGCACAAGCGCCCCGCATGCAAAGGCGCAGCCCCGCCAAAGGCGATCATGGTGTAACCGGCCAGATCCTCGCCATTCTCCACCGCATGGACACGCGCGGCATTGGCCATGTTTTCATCCACGACCTCGGCCAGACCATAAGCGGCGGTCAGGGCGTCCATGTCCAGCGGGGCGCCAAGTGCTGTCAGCGCCGTATCTGACGCGCCTTTGTGCAACCTGATCGACCCACCGGCAAAATTGTCGGGGTCGAGCCGGCCCAGCACCAGATCGGCATCCGTGACGGCGGGTCTTGACCCGCCACGCCCGTAGCAGGCGGGCCCCGGTTCGGACCCCGCACTTTCCGGCCCGACGCGGATTTGACGCAAACTATCGACATGGGCCAGACTGCCGCCACCTGCGCCGATTTCAACCATGTCGATCACGGGAATCGAAATCGGCATGCCAGAGCCTTTCTTGAACCTGTAACTGCGCGCCACCTCAAAGACACGGGCGGTTTTCGGGGTCTGGTTCTTGATCAGGCAGATCTTGGCCGTGGTGCCGCCCATGTCAAAGGACAGGATCTTGTCCAAACCGTAACGCGCGGCGATATGAGCGGCGAACACAGCCCCCCCCGCTGGTCCCGATTCCACCAGCCGGACCGGAAATTCTGCCGCGTTTTCAAGGCTGATGATCCCGCCGCCCGAATGCATCAGGAACACCGGACAATCCGCGCCTTCATCCGCCAGCCGCGATTTCAAGCGGTCCAGATAGGTTTTCATCAAGGGCTTGATATAGGCATTTGCGACGGTCGTATTGAACCGTTCATATTCGCGCATCTGGGGCGAGACTTCGGACGACAGCGACACCATCACCCCCGGCAGGCGTTCGGCCAGCACATCACGGATCATGCGTTCATGTTCGGGGTTCAGATAGGCGTGGATCAGGCCCACGGCGATGCTGTCAAAATTATAGCTGGCCATATCCTCGGCCAGTGCAACAACTTCTTCGCGGTCGAGCGGGATCAGGACGGCACCTTGCGCATCGACACGTTCCGTCACGGTGAACCGGTGCTGTCGCGCCAGCAGGGGTTCAGGCAGTTGCAGGTTCAGGTCATATTGTTCAAACCGGCTTTCGGTACGCATCTCGATCACGTCGCGGAAGCCTTCCGTCGTGATCAGCGCCGTGCGCGCGCCGCGCCGTTCAATCAGCGCATTGGTCGCCAGCGTCGTGCCATGGATGATCTGGCCGATCTGCTCAGGGCTGATCCCCGCCTTGGCGCAGACCTGATGCATCCCGTCGATGATCGCATCCTCGGGGGCGGCATAGGTGGTCAGGACCTTGGTCGAATGGCTGGCCCCCGCCAGTTCCAGCACCACATCGGTGAAAGTGCCGCCGATATCGACGCCAAGCCGGATTGCGTGCTGCATGATCTGTCCTTCTGCTGCCACGGGCAGGTTAGGCTGTGGATTGCATCACATCCAATTATTTTATGAAATTGATTAGATCACGATTCCTGATCAAAGACCTGCGCTGCCCGCGCCGCTACAAAGGCCGCATCGGCCACGACGCGCGGCGTGCGTTCGACATCGTAGCGGGCAAAGAAATGCAAAGGCGTTGGGGTCCAGCCATAACCGACCCGCACCAGATCACCGCGCGACAGCGCCTCGGCGGCCATTGCTTCGGGCAGGGTCGCCACGCCCATGCCGTCGATGGTCATATGCAGACAGGCGGCGAGGTTGCTGGACGGGACCAGACGGACAGGCACTTTTGCCGCCGCAAAATGGTCGGCGACCTGCGCGAAAAGATGCGTATCGCGCGCATGGGTCAGGATCGGATGGGCGGCCAGATCGCCCGGTGACACAACAGGTGGCAGGCCAAGGCTGGCGCTGGCAACCCAGATCAGCCCGTAAGCGCCCAGATCGATTTCGCCAGTCACCAGCCGCGTGAACGGGCCATTCTGGATCGCCAGATCAAGGCGGCGGTCCGCCAGCATCCGTTCCAGATTGACCGACAGATCGACGGTCAATTCGACGCTGAGCTTGGGATATGTCTCTTTCAGCCGGCGCAGATAATCGCGCAGCCAAGTGTGGACGATCATCTCGGTCACGCCAAGCCGCAGGGTGCCGTCGATCAGCGCCTTTTGATCCGCCGCCGCGATCAGCGCATCGGTGGCATCCAGCACGCGGCGGGCATGGGCCAGCAGGTCGCGCCCCTTGGCCGTCAGCACCACGGACCCCGCATCCCGCGTCATCAACACCGTGCCCAGCGCCTGTTCCAGCCCCGCGATCCGCGCCGAGATATTGGGCTGCGTCGTGCCTAGTCTGTCGGCGGCACCGCGAAAGCTTTGCAGATCAGCGACCCAGACGAAGGCTTCAAGCTGTTTGAGATTAAGCCGCATGGCGGACCTTTCGCACCGGATGTCCGGCAAGGGATACAGCCGATGACCGGCACAGGGCAAGCAGGGCGCTTGCACTTAGTTCGATTTCGTATTATTTAGTTCGATATCGTATCAATTACTGAATCACAGGAGACGAGACATGAACCGTCGTAAATTCCTTGCCCTGTCCGGTGGTGGCATCATCCTTGCCGCGACCGCAACGCTCGGCACCATCGCCAGCCGGACCCCCGCCACCGCATTGGCCCCTTGGGACCGTGCGGGCAGCATGTATGACGAACCGCGCATGCGGGCGCTGTCCTATGCGATCCTTGCGCCCAATCCGCATAACCGCCAGCCTTGGCTGGTCGATCTGTCCGAACCCGACCGCGTGCTGCTGAAGGTCGATACCAACCGACTTTTGCCCGACACCGACCCGTTCAACCGCCAGATCACAGTGGGGCTGGGGTGTTTTCTGGAATTGCTGGTCATGGCTGCCGCACAAGACGGGTTTGCCGTGGACCTTGACGTCTTTCCACAAGGCTCAGACCAGATGGCGCTGGACGACCGCCCTGTCGCCATCGCCACATTCCGCGCCGGTGCAGGCAGGCCGGACCCGTTGTTTGCCCATGTCATGGCGCGGCGGTCCAACAAGGAACCGTTCGACACGACCCGCCCCATAGCGCCCGACACCATCGCCCGGATCGCCGGTGCCGCGATCCATGGCAGCCGAGTGACGGGCGATGCATCCGAAAGCAGTATCGCCACCCTGCGCCAACTGACCACCGACGCGATGATCGTGGAAATCGAAACACCGCATACCTTCAAGGAAAGCGTGGACCTGTTTCGCATCGGCAAGGCCGAGGTCGAAGCGAACCCCGACGGCATCGACTTTTCCGGTCCCCTGTTCGAGACATTAGGCGCTTTCGGCCTGATGACCCGCGCGGCGATGGCAGACCCCACGACCAGCATGTTCGCCCAAAGCAAGGCCGTTTTGCTGGCCAATACCGAAACCGCGATGGGCCATCTGTGGCAGGCGACACGTGGCAATACCCGCGCCGACCAGATCATCGCCGGGCGCGACTGGTTGCGGCTGAACCTTGCGGCGACGGCTGCGGGCGTAGACATGCAACCGCTGAGCCAGGCCTTGCAGGAATTCCCCGAAATGGCGGCGCATCACAGGGCAGCGCACCAGATGCTGGCGCAGGACGGGGAAACCCTTCAGATGCTGTGCCGTCTAGGCTATGGTCCGACCATCGCCCCAAGCCCGCGTTGGCCGCTGGAGGCCAAGCTGATCTGAGGGCAGAATGGACGAAAACGGCAGACGCGTGTTCCAGTTCTTTAACGAAATCGGGATCATCAACCAATTGGCCGGGGCGATATTCGCGGCCCGGCTGCCCGACGGGTTGCATGTGTCGCATTTCGCCCTGCTGAACCATCTGGTCCGGCTGGGCGATGAAAAGACCCCGCTGGCGCTGGCATCCGCCTTTCAGGTGCCAAAAACGACAATGACCCATACGCTGGCCGTGCTGGAAAAACGTGCCGCGATCCGGCTGACCCCGCATCCCAGCGACGGGCGCAGCAAGATCGTTTTCTTGACAGAGGCAGGGCGCAAATTGCACGACGACGCGATTGCCAGCATGGCGGACCCGATCCGTCAGATCACCGCTGATCTGGGGGATGGCACAATCAGCGACCTGATCCCGCAGTTGGAAAAGATCAGGGCCTATCTGGACCAGAACCGTAGCATCTGACCCTAGTGGAAATCCCGCGATTTCGGGATCACGCGCACATCGCGCGGATGATGCACGCGCGGATCACCCCCGATGGGGCGGCGCACCTCGTCGGCATGGGCAAGCGGCGGGGTCATGCGATCCTCGGACAGACGTGCCAGCGCATCGCTGCGGTCGGTCAGCACATGGGCCACCACGTGGATCACATCGCCGTCGCGCTGCACCACGCCATGCACGTCGATCAGGCGGGCCTGCATCACGGTCTTGCGATTGGCCTCCATTACCTTGGGCCAGACAACCAGATTGGCAACACCCGTTTCATCTTCGAGCGTGATGAAACACACGCCCTTGGCGCTGCCCGGGCGCTGGCGGATCAGCACGACACCTGCCAGCTTCACCGGCTGGCCGCTGCGCATCTGGGCAAGCTCTGCCGCCGCGCGATAGCCCTGCCGCGTCATGCTGCGCCGCAGGAACGCCAGCGGATGCGCCTTCAGTGACAGGCGCAGGGTCTGGTAATCGGCGACCACCTGTTCGCAGACCGGCATCTGCGGCAGATCGAACCGGACCTCGGCCCCTTCGTCGCGGGTATCCGCAAAAAGCGGTAGGTCGGGTGCGTCGCGCAGCGCCCGCGCGTCCCACAATGCCTGCCGGCGGTCGAGCATCATCGACCGCAACGCATCCGCCGCCGCCAGCCTTTGCACCGTGCCTGCATCGAGTTTGGCGCGGGTTTTCATATCCTTGAGGTCATCAAAAGGCCGCCCGCGCGCATCCATGATCCGCTGCGCCATATCGCGGCGCATCCCGTCGATCTGGCGCAAGCCCAGCCTTACAGCGAACACACCGGGGGCCAGCGGTTCAAGGCTGTTGTCCCAATCGGAATAATTCACATCCGCCGCGCGCACGATTACCCCGTGTTCGCGGGCATCGCGCACGATCTGGGCGGGGGCGTAAAAGCCCATCGGCTGAGAATTGAGCAAGGCAGCGCAAAACACATCCGGATAATGGCACTTGATCCAAGAGGAAATATAGACCAGCAGCGCGAAACTGGCGGCATGGCTTTCGGGGAAACCATAATCACCAAAGCCTTTGATCTGGTTGAAACAGCGCGCTGCGAATGCGGGATCATAGCCACGCCTTATCATCCGGCCAACCATCTTTTCCTCGAGCGCGCCAATGGTGCCATGCGACCGGAAAGTCGCCATCGCCTTGCGCAATTCATTGGCCTCCTTGGTAGAAAATTCGGCGGCGACCATCGCAATCTTCATCGCCTGTTCCTGAAATATCGGCACACCGAGCGTGCGGCCCAGCACCTTTTTCAGCTCGTCAGGGTCATACTGCGGGCCGGGGCTAGGGTATTCAACAACCTCGGCCCCGCTACGACGGCGCAGGTACGGATGCACCATATCGCCCTGAATAGGGCCTGGGCGGACGATAGCGACCTGAATGACCAGATCGTAAAACGCACGCGGTTTCAGCCGTGGCAGCATGTTCATCTGCGCGCGGCTTTCGACCTGAAACGTGCCCAAGGAATCGCCCTTGCACAGCATGTCATAGACGGCGGGATCTTCTTGCGGAACGGTTGCCAGATCGAAACGCTTGCCATGATGCGCCGCGATCAGATCAAACGCCTTGCGAATGCAGGTCAGCATGCCCAGCGCCAACACATCGACCTTGAGAATGCGCAATTCGTCGATGTCATCCTTGTCCCATTCGATGAAGCTACGATCCGGCATGGCGCCATTGCCGATGGGCACGGTTTCGGTCAGCGCCTTTTCGGTCAGGATGAACCCGCCCACATGCTGGCCCAGATGGCGCGGCATGCCGATCATCTGGTCGGCGAGCCGGATCGTGCGCGCCATCAGCGGATCACGCAGGTCAATCCCCGCCTCGGCGGCCTGCGCCGCACCGATCTCGCGGCCCCAAGAGCCCCAGATCGTCTTGGCCAGTGCCGTCGTCACATCCTCCGACAGCCCCATGACGCGCCCCACCTCGCGCACGGCCATGCGCGGGCGATAGTGGATCACCGTGGCGCAAAGTGCGGCACGGTTGCGGCCGTATTTGTTATAGATATGTTGGATCACCTCCTCGCGGCGTTCATGTTCGAAATCCACGTCGATATCGGGGGGCTCCTTGCGTTCCTCGCTGATGAAGCGCTCGAACAACAAATCGTTCTTGGCCGGGTCGACGGCGGTGATCCCCAGCACATAGCAGACGGCGGAATTGGCGGCAGACCCGCGCCCCTGACACAGGATCGGCGGCTTGCACTGGTTGCGGGCGAAATCGATGATCTCGTGGATGGTCAGGAAATATTGCGGGATATCAAGCTTGGCGATCAGCGCCAGTTCCTTGCGCAGCGTTGCCTGCAAGGCCGCAGGCACCCCATCAGGATAGCGCGCCGCCGCCCCTTTCCATGTCAATTCTTCCAGATAATCCTGCGGGCTGCGCCCTTCTGGGACAGTTTCATGCGGATATTCATAGGCAAGGTCGCGCAGATCAAAGGTGCAGGCATCGGCAACATCGCGGGTCGCACGGATCGCATGGGGCCAGTCGGCAAACAGGCGCGCCATCTGCGCGGGCGATTTGAGGTGCCGTTCGGCATTGGCATCCAGCAAAAACCCCGCCTTGGCGATCGTGGTCTTGTGCCGGATGCAGGTCATCACATCCTGCAACGGGCGGCGGTCAGGGGCGTGGTAATGCACATCATTGGTGGCCAGAATGGACAGCCCGTGCCTGCGCGCCAAAGCATCAAGGCGGTTGATCCGCGCGCGGTCATCGCCACGATAAAGACAGCTTGCCGCAACATGGCGCAAGCTCGGCAAGGCGCGCACCAGACGCGGCAGCAGGGCCGCGAAATGCCTCAGATCCGTCCCCGGCACAGCGATCAGCTGTACATCTGCGGCATGGGCAGCCAGATCATCAAGGCTGATGTCGCAGGCCCCCTTCGCCTGCCAGCCCCCTCCCGCATCCCGCATCTTGCCCTTGGACAACAGCGCACAAAGCCGCCCGTAACTCGCGCGATCCCGTGGATAGGCAAGAAAAGCCTCACCCGAAACCAGCTGTAACCGGCAGCCAATAACAGGGGCAATCCCCGCCTTCAGCGCCGCCGCATGCAGCCGCACAACCCCGGCCATGGTATTGAGATCGGCACAGCCGATCTTGTCATAGCCCAAACTATGCGCCGTCACGGCCAGATCCACCGCATCAGAGGCCCCGCGCAGAAACGAAAAACAGGTCGCCACCCCCAATTCCACGAAATCAGCGCGCGGATTAGGGACAAAACCGTCCCCTTCCAATGCGCGTCTGGGATGCTGGTGGTCATTCTGCGGCATGACACCCCACCTTCTTATTTCCAAAAATACTCCCGCCAGAGGCAGCACAGCCCATCCCCATCACGCGAACATCCCGTGGACAAACCAGCGCGGATCCCCGCCGCGCCCATCGCTATGCAAGCCTTCACGGTATAGCCACAACCGCCGGCCTATCTGATCCTCAACCTTGAAATAATCGCGCAGGCGGGTGCCGGGGCGGTCGCGCCACCATTCGGGCGCAATGCGCTCTGGGCCTGCATAGCGGGTCACACGGTGGGTCTGACGCCGCCAGACGAATTGCGCGGGCGGGCCTTCGGGAACGGCGTAAAGAACGCGCACCTCCTCGGGCTGGTCCAGCAGGCGGATCGGGCGTTCGCTGGCGGGCACAGGCATCAGCGCGGGCGCATCGGCCAAGACCGGCAAACGCATCTCGGCCCGTTCAGGGATATGGCTGGCACGCAGCACCGGACGGGTCACGGCACGATCACCGAAACGGGCGGCCAGCCGGTCCAGCAGATGCGCAAGCTCCAGATCATCATCTGACCCGCCGTCAAGATTGCTCTGGACGGTCTTGACGGCCCCCAGATCAGCCGCCTCCAACGCGATCAGATCAAAGCCATAGCCCGGGTTGATCCGGTCCAGCTTGTCGCGGAACAAACCGTTGAGGTGGACAGGATCACGCGACAGGGCGGACATCGCCACCGACAGATGGCTGATATCGCCATCAGTGCGATAGATCGTCAGATGCAGCCGCCTGCAGCCCTGCCCTGCCTGCTGCAACTGATCGCACAGATCTGCGCACAGCGCGGGCAAATAGGGGGTGGGGTCAAAGATCGGCTCTGCCAGACGGCTTTGCACGATGAGCCGCGGCGCGGGATCGACGCTCGACACCGGTTCCGCAAGCTTGCCCAAAGCCTGATCCAACCGTAGCAGCGGATTGGTGGGCAAGGCGGCCTTGGCGAAGCGGCGGGTCAACGACAGGCGCGGCACATCCATCACCGCGCCGATGGTTTTCAGCCCCAGACGGCGCAACAGCAGCACCGTCGCCGGATCAAGGCGCAGGCCGGTTACAGGCAGCGCGCCCAGTTTCACCACCATATCCTCTGCACCACAGATCGCGCGCACAGGGCCATGGCGCGCCAGCGCCCAGGCCGCCCCCCACGTGGGCGCGACGGCAAGCCGCGACGTCAGGCCCAGCAGTGACAATTGCGTTTCCATCTCGACCAACATCGCGGCCTCGCCACCCAACAGATGGTCCGACCCGGTGGTATCAAGGATCAAGCCATCATCGCCGTCGCGCACATTCCACGGACACCAACGCCGCGCCCAAAGCACCAGACGGTCCAATGCGGCACGATCCCCCGCCTGATCGGCATAGGCGACCTGCAAATCGGGACAAAGCGCGCGCATGTCCACCACGCGCGACCCCGCCATGATCCCTGCCAGCCGTGCAGCCCGGTTGGCGGCATGCACAACAGGGCCGTGCTGCCCGTCGCGTGCCAACACAAGGGGGATGTCATCCGGCGGCGCGTTGCCCTGCCGCTCTATCACCCGCGTCCAGCGTTCGATCGGAAACTGCGGCAACCAGATCGACACGATCCGCCGCCCGGTCATAGCTGGCCACCCATTGCCCAGGCTTTGCATGGCGCGACCGGAACAATTCGACCGCCCAGCGCGGCGCCCCCGGCGATTGTGAATCGTGCGGATGCGGGGCAGAGGGACGCGCCCCGATCCGCCAACGGTCGCGCGCGGCACTCAGGTTGGGATGTGCCAAGCGGCGGATCAGCCAGCATGGGACCCCTGCCGCCTCGGACCGCAGAGCCAGCCTCTTGGTCGCGGTAAAATCCAGCACTGCCGGATCTCCCCAGATCTCGCCAATCACGCCACCAAGGCTGCGGCAGCGCAACCCGTCCTCCATCGTCCAGAGCACATCGGCGGCGCGCGTGACATTGACCATGATGATCGGACGCAGCGGGCCTATCCCCGCAAGGCTGGGATATCCGCTTTCCTTGCGCGACACGCGATCCTGCACCCACAAGACTGGCCGCTGACCACGCGGCAACCGCGCCAGCGCAAAGCCCAGGGCAGCAGCATCCGCGGCTGTTTCGACAAAGACCTCGGACAAGGTAAAGCGAGACAACACCGGCTGCGGCGGAAAGCCTTGCAGCGTTTTCTGCATATGAAGCAAAGCCATACACGACACACCTAATTTCGGGTTATAATGTTCATTCTTTGTTCTATTTCATCATATTGATTCTGACAATCCGCCCTGCGCCAGTGCCACGCAATGCCGCAGGGCAAAGCCCTCTCGCGCCAGACCGAAACAAACGCGCATAGCGACAATTTCCGCTTGTTCTTGACGCTTCATTGCTGCTAGACCCCGCGGCGGAGATGTGGCCGAGTGGTCGAAGGCGCTCCCCTGCTAAGGGAGTAGGCGGGAAACCGTCTCGAGGGTTCGAATCCCTTCGTCTCCGCCATTACCCATGCACGAATTAGACATGAGGCTCCAGATTGGGCCTTTTGCCTCTTGGGTTCAACGGGGTTTAATAAGGCCACCCGACTTTCGGAGACAGGCCCATTGGCGCCTTATCCCAGCGCATATCCGGCACCACGCACGGTGCGGATCAGATCCTCGCCACCATGGCTGCCCAGCACTTTGCGTAGCCGGCCGACATGGACATCAACAGTGCGCGTATCAACATAGATGTCGCGGCCCCAGACACGGTCAAGCAGCTGATCCCGGCTCCACACGCGGCCTGGTTTTTCCATGAAAGTCGTCAGCAGGCGAAATTCGGTTGGGCCGAGTTTAAGCTCGTTTTCACCGCGAAATACCTTATGCGTCTCGGAATCCAGCAAGATATCGTTGTAGATCAGCCGTTCGCCCATGGTGGCGGGACGCGACCGGCGCAGATGCGCCTTTACGCGGGCCAGCAGTTCGATGATCGAATAGGGCTTGCTGATGTAATCATCGGCACCGGTTTCCAGACCGCGGACCTTGTCCACCTCTTCTGACCGCGCCGACAGCATGATGACAGGCGTCATCCGAAAGGCGGGGCGGCTTTTGATCTGGCGGCAGATCTCGATGCCGGATGTGCCGGGCAACATCCAGTCCAGCAGGATAAGGTCGGGCTGTTCTTCTTGGATCAGCAACAAGGCTTCGTTGCCATCAGCGGCCTTTATGACGCGAAAGCCTTCGCTTTCGAGGTTATAGGCCAGCACTTCGCGCTGGGCTGGTTCATCCTCGACCACAAGTACGGATGGTTGCAAGTCAGCCATCAGACATCACTTTCCAAGAAGGCAGAGGTGGTATTGTCCTGCTTGGGGCGGTCATCCTCCGGCAATGCACCGGTGACGGCATAGATCGTCTGTTCCGCGATACCCGTCGCATGATCGCCCACGCGTTCAATGTTCTTGGCGATGAAATGCAAATGCATGCCAACGGTGATATTTTTGTAGTCTTCCATCATATGGGTCAGGAACGACCGGAACAGGGTGTTGTAGATCTGGTCAGCTTCGGCGTCGCGTGCGATAATTTCAGCGGCCTTGACCGGATCGCGCGCGATAAAGGCATCCAGCGCTTCGCGGACCATCGTTTCAACAAAAACAGACATCCGCGCCATATCGGAAAGCGTGCCACCAATCGCGCCGGCACCCGACATGGCCATGGTGCGCTTGGCGATATTCTTGGCATAATCGCCGCAGCGTTCCAGATGCGAACTGATTTCCATCACGGCCAGCACAAGGCGCAGGTCCTTGGCGGTCGGGGCGCGCAAGGCCAACAGGCGGGCAGCATCCGACTTGATCAACAGATCAAGATCGTCGATCACCTTGTCGCCGATACGGACTTTTTCGGCCAGCTCGTCATCGCGGGTGCGCAGCGCCTGTGCCGAATCCGCAAGCGCCTGTTCGACGAGACCGCCCATTCTCACCATGGTGGCCTGAATGCTTTCAAGGTCGCGGTCAAAGGACGCGACGATATGATTGTCGTTCATTGTCATAGCCCTTACCCGATCCGGCCGGTGATATAGCTTTCGGTGCGTGGGTCCTGCGGGTTGGTGAATATCTGGTCGGTGTCGTTGAATTCGACCAGATGGCCCATGTGGAAGAACGCGGTCTTTTGGCTGACACGTGCGGCCTGTTGCATCGAATGGGTGACGATCACCACGGAAAACTGCTGACGCAATTCGTCGATCAATTCTTCGATCTGCGCGGTGGCGATGGGGTCCAGCGCAGAACAGGGTTCGTCCATCAATAGCACTTCGGGTGCAGTAGCGACCGCGCGGGCGATGCACAGGCGCTGCTGCTGGCCACCCGACAGGCCGGTACCAGGGGAATCGAGCCGGTCCTTGACCTCGTTCCACAGGGCCGCACGGCGCAGCGATGCTTCGACAATTCCATCCATATCAGCCTTGTTCCGCGCAAGCCCGTGAATCTTGGGTCCATAAGCCACGTTGTCATAGATAGACTTGGGGAAAGGGTTAGGTTTCTGGAACACCATGCCCACCTTGGCGCGCAATTGCACCGGGTCAACGCGCGGATCATAGATGTCCTGCTCGTCCATCGTGATGCTGCCCTGCACACGGCAGATATCAATCGTGTCGTTCATCCGGTTCAGGCAGCGCAGAAAGGTGGATTTGCCACAACCCGACGGACCGATAAAGGCGGTCACGGTCTTGTCGCCGATTTCGACGCTGACATCCTTGATCGCATGCGTGTCGCCGTAATAGACCTGCACACCCTTGGCGGAAATCTTTGTGTCGTTCATGTCGGTGGTTCTTTCAATGCGTCTAAGGTCGTCCATTGTCGTATCCTTTGCCAACGGCGTTGATGTCCATGCGTATCACCACCGGCGCTCGAACTTGCGCCGCAAAATAATCGCGAGGATATTCAGCGCGAACAGCAGGACAAGCATCACGAGGATCGCAGATTGCGCCAAGCCTTCGCGCACGGGTGCGTCTTGGTTCTGTGCCAGCAGATAGACGACAGTCGGCATAGATTGCGCCTGTTCCAGCAAACCGCCCGAGAACGGCGATGACAACAGCGCCGCCCCCGTCGATACCGACAGACCGATCAGCAGCAGCGGTGCAGTTTCACCCAGTGCCTGCGCGATCCCAATGATCGTGCCGGTCAGGATGCCGGGTGCGGCCAGCGGCAGCTTGTGATGGAAAACCATCTGGACTTTGGACGCCCCAACACCCAACGCCGCATCGGCAATCGACGGTGGCACAGCCTTTAGCGCGGCACGGGTCGCAATAACAATGGTCGGCAGCGTCATAAGCGACAGCACAAGACCACCCAAAAGCGCCGTGCCACGGATCGAGCTGCCAAACCCAAGGTCCATCAATGTAAACAGGATCGCAGCACCCAAAATCCCGAACACAATTGACGGAACAGCAGCAAGGTTTGCGATGTTGATTTCGATGAAGTTGGTAAAGCGGTTCTTTGGCGCGAATTCTTCAAGATAGATCGACGCGGCCACACCGAACACCAGCGAAAACACCAGCACGACCAGCATCATATAGGCAGACCCCATCAAGGCAGGCCCGATGCCCGTAATCTCGCCGCTTTGCGAATAAGGATTGGTGAAGAAATGCCAGCGGAACGAATTTCTGATCAGCTCGGCTTCGACCATCGCATCGACAAGGGCAAGTTGCCCGATATCAAACCCAGGGGGCATTTGCGCCGTGCCGACACCCGACAATTCGCCCGACAGATACCGTGTCACAGAAATGTCGATCGGCACGCCGGTTTTTTCCGTTGTGCCGACAAGATCAGGGTTGGCGACCAGTTGGTCACGCACATCCCGCCGGTTCGTCGCAAAGATGATGCTTGAAAGGGCGGCGTCATCAAATTGCGCAGGCTGGCGCAAGGCACCTGCCGCATCCGTCAACGCGGCTTGATAGCCCGTCTCGGCAAGTGCTGCACTCTCTGAGTGGTCGATAGATGCAACGCGGTCTGCAGCTTGGGCAAAGCCCAGATCGTTCAGCGCCTGCGCTGCCGCATCCCGCGCTGTGATCGCGGCATTTGTGTCATCCCCGTCCATCGCCGCGACCGCAGCGCGCACCGCACTGCCCGCCTGACCAAGCTGCTTTGCGGCATCTGCCGGCGTCGGTGCGGCCGCGATGATCGCGCTGGCACCGGTCAAGCCCGCCGCGTCCAATGCGCCGATCGCTTCGGCTGTCCAGCGGCGCGACACGGTACCTTCGATATCGATTCCCGCATTTTCCAGCGTGCTGCGCAGCGATGACGTGAATATGCCCCGCTCAAACCCTGTGCGCAGGTTGATCGTGCCGATTTCTTCTGCCGAAACATCGCCGCCGTCAGGATTCAGGACCGCAGGATCATAATAAAGTTCGATCTGCGCTTGATACTGGAACAACGCGGGGACGCCACGCGATACAATCGACCACAACAAAATCGCAAGAAAGATCAACACAAGCGTGATCGCGCTGAACCCCAGCCAGCGCAATATTGTGCCGGTGCGATGCCGTTTGCGGACAAGCGCGGATTGCTCGAGTAATGAACTTTTGCGGATCGGCACAGCGCCGGACAAGTTTGCGTCAGACATCAGTCGTACTGCTCCCGGTATTTTGCGACCATACGCTGTGCTAAAAGGTTCAGCGCGAGTGTGATAAAGAACAGCGTGAAAGCCAGTGCAAAGACAGCAAGCACGTCAATCGAATCAAAGCCCGACCCTTCGCCCGTCAGAACGGCGACGATCCGTGTCGTCACAGTGACGACTGCCCCAAAGGGGTTAGGTTCGATCCCTTGCACATTGGACAAAGCACCCGCCGCCAGCACAACGATCATCGTTTCGCCGATGGCGCGCGATGCGGCCAGCACGATGGCACCGACGATCCCCGGCAATGCGGCAGGCAAGATCACCTGCACCACGGTTTCCGCCTGCGTGGCCCCAATGGCAAGCGAACCGTCACGCAATGTCTGTGGGACCGCGTTGATCACATCATCGCTTAGCGACGATATAAACGGCACCAACATCATGCCCATCACCACGCCTGCGGTCATCACAGACACCGTGTTTGGCATCACAGTCGCGCCCACCACGGCTTGCAAGAACGGCCCGATCGTGATCAGCGCGAAAATACCATAAACAATTGTCGGCACACCAGCGAGGATTTCTAGCGCAGGCTTGACCCAAGACCTTGCCCTGCGCGACGCGAATTCCGACAGATAGACCGCCGCAAGCAGCCCAAGCGGCACCGCGACCAGCAGCGCGACAAGCGAAATATAAAGCGTGCCCCAAATCAGCGGCACAAAGCCTAACGCAGATTGATAGCTACCGTCGCGTCCTTCGGGGATACCGACCACGTCGCCCGCTGGCGCCCATGCCATCCCGAACAGAAAGTTGAAAAACCCGTATTCGCGGAAAAAGTTTAGCGAAGGCAGCGTCAAAGCGGCAAGAATGGCGACAGTCGCAAGAATAGCCATCGTGGATGCAAAAATCAGAAATCCGGAGATCCAGCGTTCGACCACCACGCGTGCACGAAATTCGGCGGAAATCCGGCGCAGCGCGATCACAAAGCCTGCAATCGCCAGCACCAAAGAAATGATCGGGCCAACCGTGCCAACACGTCGGTCGAACTGCCGAACAACCTGTGCCACGGACAACATACCGTTGGTGACGGCAGGGCCGAGGACTTGTCCACCCGCACGCAATCTGTCCGCGATCGGATCTTGCTCTGCGTTCCAGCCGGCGATATCCGCCTCTGTCGCGTTGCCATCAGCGACATAGCCATCAAGCGCGGACGCAAGGCTGCGTACACCGGCGACAAACTGAGTGCGTAAGACGCCCTCGCGGATATCTATCTCGCGCTCGGTCAGTCCTTCACGCGCCTGCGCCGACAAACGCACGTCAACCAGATCGTCCGGAGTGACCATGTTGGTATAGATATTAGAGGCGATACCCGCGAAAAAAAGCCACAACATAACAACCAAAAGGGATGGTGCGGCGGTTGCAAAAACAACGTGCCAAGCATGCTGGTGTGGGCGGGAATGGGTGCTTTGCGCGGGAAAAGACAGCGCCTTGCGGCGGCCAAGGGCGTATCCGGCAATCGCAAGCAGGACAATCAGCAACAAAACAGCGGGGAATGTGATAAAAGCGCCCATTGAAACCCTTGACTAGTATTTTTGGACAATCTGACCATCCAAACTGGGATTGAGCGGCCCCTGAAACGGGACCGCTCTTTTTCGTTTCGCGGTCTCAGATCAGCGCAGTGCTGCGACCATCGCCTGTGTTTCGGCCAGTTTTGGATCAGGAACAAGACCGTAATCTGACAGCGGGCCACCGGGGCCTGCGATTTCGTCAGAGATGAAGAATTCGACGAATTCCAGAAGACCGGGGATCACGCCGATATGCTCTTGCTTGACGTAGAACTGCAGCGGACGCGACACTGGGTATTCACCAACCGAAATCGTTTCGGTCGACGGTGTCACACCGGACATCGTGGCGACCTGCAGACGGTCGGTGTTGTTTTCGTAGAACGACAGACCGAATACGCCGATACCAGTCGGTGTCGAATCGAGGTTCGCCAGCGTTTGTGGATAATCGCCTTCGATATCGACCGAGCGGCCATCGGTGCGGGTATTCATGCAAGCGTCTTCTGCGGTATCTTCGTCAACACCGGCAGCCAGCATCGCGGCAAGGAAACCACCCTGTTCGCAACCATCCAGCAGCACTTTTTCGTTGAACACTTCACGGGTGCCATGGTTGGTGCCGGGGATGAACGCATTGATTTCCTGATCAGGCAGATCGCCTGCAACGCCCAGCGACTGTGCAATCTCGGCCACTTGGGCCCAGTTGGTCAGCGTGTTTGGCACCAATGCACCGTCGATGAAATGCTCAGCTGCCAGAGCGATGTGCCAATGCACGGGCTCGAACGCGAAAGACGCGCCGTTGATGTCGGACGCAAAGACGATGCCGTCATAGCCAAAGCGCACTTCGATCGGTGTAATACCAGCTGCGATACAGGTTTCGCGCTCAGAATCTTTCATCAAGGAAGAGGAGTTGGCGATATCAATCGTGCCTTCGCCCACACCTTCGCACAGCATGCGACGGCCGGTTGATGAACCACCACCTTCAACCACTGGTGTGGCGAAGTCGGTTTCAGCACCAAAGGCTTCAGCCACGATGTTGGCGTAGGGCAGAACGGTCGAGGAACCGGCGGCCTGAACGTTGGCGCGCGACTGTGCGGACACGGCCGCTGCAGACATCATAACAAGCGCAATTGCTGTTGTGGAAAGTTTAAAATGTAGCATGACTTCTCCTGCGGTTTAACTCAGACGGCAAACGTCTCCGGGGCTGGGTAACGTCGTTGGGTTAAGGTTATGTGTCAGTTATGTAACGTTTGTATGACAAACCATCGGATTGGGAAGAGTCGCATCGGGGCGATCTGCTCTACCCCGCGACTGAACAGATCGCCCATTGCAGTGCGCGCTCCGTCATAGATCACAGGCGTAAATTGCACGAACAACGCCGTCAGCGCGCATGCCTCTGGCACGTCATGCAGGGCATGAATATGGCCCCCACACCCAAGATCGGCGCGGGTAATTTTATCTAGCGCCAAGCGATGCGGGCTGACAAAGACCGCATGACATTCGAATGGCAGGCCGCATGACTGAAATGGGATACCGAAAAAGACCCGCCCGAGCGCCGCGATGCAGCGGCAACTCAGGCTGATTCGTGGGCGTCAATTGCCGTAAAGGCCCGCCATCTTTGCGCGCAGGCTGACAAGGGCCAGCACGGTGTCGATGGTTGGGGTCGGCGTGTCAGTCACGCGCCCCAGTTCGCGCACTGAACCCACAAGTGCGTCAATCTCCATCGGCCGCCCGGCATCCAGATCCTGCAACATCGAGGTACGGTGCGCGCCCACGGCTGCCCCGCCATCGATCCGGCGATCCACGTCGATCGGAAACTTTACGCCCAGCTTTTCCGCGATGTCCTGCGCTTCCAGCATCATGGCGCGCGCGACGGCGCGGGTGCCGGGGTCTGTGCACAACACATCAAGGGTCGCATGGGTCAGCGCGGAAATCGGGTTGAACGACAGGTTGCCCCAAAGCTTTACCCAGATCTCGTCGCGGATCTTCGGGCGCACCGGCGCCTTGAGGCCAGCCTTGGAGAGCGCCTCGGACAGGCGCGTGGCGCGCTCGGACTTGGACCCGTCAGGTTCGCCCAATGAAAACCGGTTACCCTCGATATGCTTGACGACGCCGGGCGCGATCACCTCGGCGGCGGGATAGACCACACAGCCCAGAACGCGATCTGGGCCAAAGCCGTTCCATTGCGCGTCGCCCGGATCGACCGATGCCAGCCGCGTGCCTTCCAGCGGGCCGCCAACCTTGTGGAAATACCACCAAGGGACGCCGTTCACGCCAGACACGATTGTCGTGTCTGGCCCGATCAGGGGCTGCATCCGCGCCACGACCGGTGGCACCGAATGCGCCTTGAGGGTGACGATAACGTAATCCTGATGCCCCAAAGCCGCCGGATCGTCCGAGGCATTGACCGGGTAGGTTTTCGTCTCGCCTTCCTCGATCAGTGTCAGGCCATTGGCTTGCATGGCCGCCAGATGCGGACCGCGCGCAACCAGGCTGACATCTGCGCCCGCCTCGGCCAGTTTTGCGCCCATGTAGCCGCCGATGGCGCCGGCACCAAAAATACAGATCTTCATCGTTTTACACCAACCCCAGTTTCTCGGCCAAGCCAATGCGTTGCAGCTTGCCGGTCGCACCCTTCGGGATATCGTCGAGGATCAGAATCTTGCGCGGCACCTTGAAGGCAGCCAGCTGTGCGCTTGCGAAATCGCGGATATCGCGGTCGGTGGCGGTATGGCCTTCTTTCAGCACGACGGCGGCGCCGATATCTTCGCCCAGCTTGTCATGCGGTATGGCAAAGGTAACAACCTGCGCGACCGCAGGATGCGCCGACAGCACGCCATCCACCTCCAGCGGTGATATCTTCTCGCCGCCGCGGTTGATGATCTCCTTCAAGCGACCAGTCAGGGTCAGATAGCCTTCGGCGTCGAACTCGCCCTGATCGCCGGTGCGGAACCAGCGCCGGTTTTCAGCCTCAAAGAAGTTCTTTTCGTTGGCCTCGGGGTTGCCCTCGTATCCCGGGGTCACGTTGGGGCCAGAGATTACGATCTCGCCCACACCAGCAACCAGCCGGTTTTCCACCTCATGGGCGACGCGCACCAGCGGCCCGGCCTCGATCCCAACCGATCCGGGTTTCTGTTTGCCTGCGCCCAGCGGGTTAGATGCCATCTGATGCGCGGCTTCGGTCATGCCATAGCCTTCGATCACCGGGGCCTTAAAGGTGTCGGCCAGCGCCTCCATGACCGGGCCGGGCAGCGACGCCGAGGAGGAGCGCAAAAACCGCAGCGGCACTTTTGCGATCGTTTCGGCATTGCGACCCGCGCGGGCGAGGATCGCTTGGTGCATGGTTGGGACTGCGGTGTACCACGTCGGTTGCGCGTCTTCCATCCAGCCGAAGAACTTGAGCGCGTCGAAACCCGGCGCGCACCAGACCGAGCCGCCGGCGGCAAGGCTGGACGACACGGCAGCGATCAGGCCGTGGATATGAAAAAGCGGCATCACGTTCATGCAGCGGTCAGCAGGCGTCAACGCCAGTGACGCGCTGATGTGGCGGGCCGAGGCGGCGATGTTGGATTGCAGCAGCGGCACGATCTTTGGACGCGACGTTGTCCCAGAGGTATGCAGGATCAGCGCCACGTCATCCGCTGTGGGGACTGTGTCTGCAGCCGTGCCGGTCACATTGGTCGAAAGCGTGAAGGTACCTGCAGGTTCGGTCGCTGTCAGCTCTAACACGGTCAGATCAAAACGCGCGGCCGCCGCGCGCGCAGGACCGTCATAACCTGCCTCGAGTATGATTGCGCGGGCTTTGAGGTCAGCGAGGTAGAAGGCAAATTCGTCTTCTTTATAGGCCGGGTTAAGCGGTGCGGTGGTGGCGGATTGCGCCACGGTCACAAAAGCTGCTGCCATCTCTGGCCCATTGGGCAACACGATCGCCACACGGTCCTGCGCGCCGATACCGGCGCTCCGCAGGAATGTCCGAACCGTGCGCGTCAGGCTGTTCAGTTGTCCATAGGTCATCCAGTCCCGCCCAGGGGCACCAATGGCATTTGCAGTTTCAGGATGTCGCTGGATCAAGTCTGCGAGTGTGTGCATCAATTTTCTCTCTTGTTGGTCGTCTTATTAAATCCGACACGCCGGGCGGTGGCTAGCGTGCGATCAGTTTTTTGCAAAAGTCTTCTTGCGCCGCAAAAGCTTTACAGCGGGCAACAGGATCAAGATGATCGCGATGACCGTGATCGGCCCTGCAATGGGACGGGTCAAAAAGATCATTGGATCACCCGACGACAGCAGCAGGGACTGGCGCAGCGTGGGTTCGGCGATCGGGCCCAGCACGATGGCCAGCACTGCGGGGGCCAGCGGATAGTCGAACTTGCGCAGAAAGAACGCCGAAAGCCCGAAAATCACGATGAGCCAAAGGTCGTGTATGCTGCGCGAGGCCGCAAAGCCGCCGACGATAGACAGCACAAAGATCAGCGGAGCCAGGATCGTGAACGGCATCCTGAGCATCCACACAAACAATGGAATGAAGGCCAGGTTGATCACGAGCGCCGCGATATTCGAGATGTAGAAGGAACCGATCAGGCCCCAGACGAACTCGCTCTGGTCAATGAAAAGCCGCGGTCCCGGTGTCAGGCCCCAGATTACCATGCCGCCCAGCAGGATCGCTGTTGTCGGCGAACCAGGAATGCCCAGCGTCAGCATCGGCAACATCGAGCCTGTCGAGGCAGAGTTGTTCGCTGATTCGGGGGCTGCCACACCATCCGGAGAGCCTTTGCCGTATTCTTCGGGCGTTTTCGACAACATCTTGGCCACGCCGTAAGACATCAGCGAACCCGGTGTCGCGCCCGCCGCTGGCAGGATTCCCACGAAGAACCCAATGAGCGATCCGATCGCGGTCCCTTTCCATCCGCGCTGTGCGGCTTCCTTGGCGTCCGACATCATGCCTTTTGCCGTCATCTTGGGGTTTGTTGTGGTGACTTCACCTCGGGTCTGCTCGCTTGTCCACAGCATTTCCCCAATCCCGTAGACGCCGATAGCCAGAACGATAAAGCCGATCCCGCGCATGAAACCGTCGATCTCGAACAGCACCATCCGCGGCTCGCCGGAAATCGTGTCAAACCCGACGGCCGCCAGAACAAGGCCAAGGCAGATCGAAAAAACAGTCTTGGGAATGTCGTCGCCGCCAAGACCCACGAAAGTAGCAAAGGCCAGTAGCATCAGCGCAAAAATTTCCGGTGGCCCAAAAGACAACGCCGTCGATGCGAGAACAGGCGCGAAAAGCGTGAACAGGACAGTGGCAACAGTCCCACCAACGAATGAGGCCAGCGCCGCAGTCACCAGTGCCAGACTTGCGCGCCCCTGAAGCGCCAGTGGGCGGCCATCAAAGGTTGTCGCCACAGCCGTCGACGCGCCGGGGATCCCCAATGTCACAGATGAAATCGCCCCACCGTACATCGCGCCGTAATAGATCGCCGCAAGAAAAATGATCGCCGAGTTTGGTGGCACAAGGAACGTGATCGGCAAAAGGATCGCAACGCCGTTCACTGAACCCAGACCGGGCATCGCCCCGATAAATAGCCCGACAGTGACACCGGCGATGATCAAGGCAAGATTGATTGGCTCAAGCGCCAACAAGATACCATCGGCAAGAAAGGACATGACTTCCATAGAAGACCTCGGGTCTGGGGGATTTCAGTAGATGATGTCGTACATCAGATCGAAGGCGGGCTGGGTGAATGACAACCCTTGAGGCATCGAAATCAGCATCACGGCCTCGAAGAAGAAGAACAGCCCAATTGGTAACGACAGCGAAATCGCCAAAGTCAGAAACCATGAATGCCGCCCAAGGAAGCGCAAGTAATACAAAAGAAACACCGCAACCGCGCCATACATTGACACAATCGAGATCAGCCCGACAAAAGCGATGACACTGCCGCCGACATAAAGCAGTGTCCGCCACCCGAAAGCATCCATAAACGGTTCGTCCGACCGCGACGCAGGCGATTGCGTGCGCCACCATTTCCAGGCACTGGCCAAGCAGCTTAGCAGCATGCCCAGAGCAAGCCAAAAGGGCCAGAATCCGCCGCCTGGCCCCTGTCCTCTGATGTAGCCGATTGGAAGTTCGGTGCTCTTCCATATCAGGTAGAGAGAAAAGAGGGCCAAAAGCCCAACAAGAGATATCTCACCTTGGCGCATGACTGCCCTCTTTCCTGCCTTTTGGCTCAGTTGTTCAATTCAGACAGAAGCGTGCGATGGTTCTGGACTTGGGTCGCCCAATAGGCGCGGGTCTCGGCCTCATCCATCACCATCGGGGACAGGCTTTCCGAGACAAGGTATCCTTGCCACTTTTCGCTGTCGTAAACCGAGCCGAATATCTCGCGGTAATAGGCAGCCGCTTCAGCCGACATGCCCGGTGCGCCCACGACAGCCCGCTGGTTGTAATAAGAGAAATCGTGGCCCATTTCCTTCAGGGTCGGCACGTCAGGATAGGCGTCCATCCGTTCGTCCGAGAAGCTAAGGAGCGGCACGAAATCGCCGGACTCGTAAAACCCCTTGGCCTCGGCCGGGTTGTTGACTGTCGCCATGATCTGCTGGCCCGCAAGATCTTTGGCCACGGCACCACCGCCATCATAAGGGATATACTTGACCTTGAGGTCGTAGGCGCCGGACATGTACGCGATGACAATCGAGTCTTCCTGGCCAGTGCCAGTGCCGCCCATGACGAATTCGCCGTCCATGTCCCGCACCTTTGCGACAAAGTCCTCGAAGGTGGTGATGCCTGAATCCTTGTGGACCCACAGAACAAACGGATCGACACCCATCATGACGATCGGGGTAAAGGTTTCGATATCGACGCCCAGGGCTTCCTGACGGATCGGTGTCGTATAGAAGGAATTGAGCGTGACCATCAGGGTGTGATCAGGGTCACGGGCGTCCTTGAGGTGCAGCAACGACTCCGCCCCAGAACCGCCACCCCGGTTGGTGGGGATCAACGGGCGATTGGTCAGACTGTTTTCCTCGACCACGGATTGAATGAAGCGCGCGATCTGATCCGCACCGCCGCCGGCGCCTGCCATGATGGTGAAATCAATCGGGCGTTTGGGCTGCCAGTCTTCGGCGAAGGCCGCCATTGGCAGGGTCGCGATTGTGGTGCTGGCTGCCAGCGCAAGAAAAAGTCTTTTGGTAAGTTTCATGGTGGGTTCCTCCCTGGTATGTCCGGTTGTCCCGGGCTGATATTTCCGCGTTCTGCGCGGCCTTGCTTAATTCTTACAAAACGCCGCATTGCGGCGGCGCGCGCTGATGGGATGATGCATCAATGCGCCATCAGAACCGGCATCTCGGTGTCATCCACGATGCGCTGCGTATTGCCGCCAAACAGCATTTCGGTCTCATGGCTATGGCTATAGGCACCTGTTACCAGCAGGCTGGCCCCGATGGTTTTGCAGGTGGCCAAAAGCGCAGTTGCTGGGTCCTTGCCATCAAAGTGAACAATCTCGGCGGTGATCCCGCGGATGGCGTAATAGGCGACCAATTCCTCGGCCGTCGGGCCGTGCGGTTGCAATTTACCGCCGGTCAGAATGCTGACGCGCTTGGCCGCATGCACGATGTCCAATGACGACGCGACGGCGCGCGCCGCTGGCAGCGATCCGTTCCAGCCGACTGCCACATGCTGTGCGAAGGTCGCGTCAGGCTGCAATTGTCCCGGACAGATCAGCACTGGGCGACCCGCCCCATAGAGCGCCGATTTGAGCGAAGTCGGCCCCAAATTGTTTTCCCGCTGAGGCTTGGGAAGGACGATCAGATCGGTCAGGCGACCCGCATGCCGGACCACATCGGCCATGCGCCCGGGTTCTTCGGTAAATGTGCAAGTGGCGGTGCCGGCTTCGCTGGCATCTTCGCTCAGCCCGAATTCGCGCGCCAGACGATGCAGGATGCCCCGCAGGTGGTCTTCCTGCCGGTTGGCAAGCTCGACCGCCTGCTCTAGCATCACCTTGCGCGCAAAGTCGTTCAGCGGAACGCCTTGCGGCAGAAGGTCCTGAGGCTGGACGCGACAATGCACAACATTGACCTGTGCATCATGCTGCTTTGCCAGCTGTGCTGCGTGGGCAAGCACGGTCGCAACCATGCCATCGCCACGCACAGGAACCAAAATTGACTTCAACATCGTGCTCTTCCCCGCGTCTTATCCGTCGCCACTTTGTGGCATTTTCTTACGGGGTGAACCTTTCAGCTGGCCCATCCGAAAGGTTGTACGCAATAAAGTTACGCGCAGGAATGTTTCGTCAAGTGGTAAATATTCGTAATAAATTTAGTATGACAATTTTGTGATGTTTTTTAAGCTGTTGTAAAATAATAAAATTTTTGTATCCTAAGGTATACTGCAAAATCAGAGTACTTAGGCGAAGTTGAGCCATCCAAATGTGGCTTTTTCGACTTCGCCTTGTCAGAGGATTCGCGTGATGCATCGCATTGCTCCGCGATCCGCAAAACGCGAAGCTGCCGTCGCTGGGCTGGGGTGGCGGCAGCGCGCGCCCGGTTCCGCCCATCTGGATCGACAGATTGTCTGTTGGCGCGATGTCATCGACCGTGAGCCGTTCAACTGGGCGGGCAGACAAGACACGCTGGTCCCTGACGATTTGTCCTACCCCAATCCACTTTCGGGGGCCAAGATCAGGGTGCATCCGGCGATTATATCCAAGGCGCGGCCTTCAGAGGTCACCTTGCGCGCTTGGCGGTGGCGATTGCCAAATAATACGAACAGAAGCGCCATGCGGTATTGGTCGCCTTTCCGGATGCTGCTTTTTGCGCCGGTCACGATCAACCCTGGGCACAAACAAACCGATCCAAAGTAGGTAAAAAAGCAACTCGGCCGCTTGCACAGGCATTGTATTACTCTGTGCCGGCTGCGCCATGTCGGATTGGTCGACCGCCTGCGCCAATACGGCAAGGATCATGTTATCGACTGACGCGTCGTCTCTTTTGGCCGATGCAACACCAATATCATGCACCGTACCAGATTGCAGGTGCGGGGCATCGGGCGACAAGGTTGTGGCGGTGATCTCGGCCAACTGATCAAACAGGCTCAGCCGGTAAACAAGCTTGGCTGCCACTGGCGCATCCATGGGCAGGACGATGGCAAGGTGTTGATCTTCTGCGCCAAGGGTCAAAACTGGCCGGCCGTCCGGATCGTGGGATAATTGCAGGGGGAACCCGTCCAACGTCGCCATGACGGGCGTCTGTGTCGGGTTGTAGATCAGCGTATAGACACCTTGTTTCAGCAGGTCTGCCGCTTGGATATCAGGTGTCGGGAGCATGTCATCAGGGTTGCCATCGGGGCCGAGCATCGCGGCAAGCAGGTCCGGCCTATCCTCGGACATCCTGTCAAACGAACCCGCGTTGAACGTCAGTAAACCGTCCTCGCCGACGTCAAGCCCGATGTCGGCGGGCAAAACAGGATTTGACGCAAAGCCATAAACCGGACGGGTTGTGATCTTGCGCAGCCGGTCAAGCAGAGTTTGCGCGAGTATTCCGTCTTGCGGGCTGATGTCGGTGCCGCTGACCACGCCACGTTTTGCGATGCCCGCAAGGAAGGTCTGTATCGCGTTCACTTCACGGATCAAGGACGCCACCCGTAATTGCAGCGCGGCAATAGTCTCTTTTGGACGCAGATATGCGTGATTTTGCAATGTCAGAACGACACGAGATTCTACCGCTACGCCATCCGTGGCCGGAATTTCGTCAACAGACCCGACAAGCGGCTGGCCTTGGGGCGGCAAAGCCGCTTGCAGAACATGCAAAATTGTCTTGATCGACGCCGGTTGCAGCGCATGCGCCGTGCCAGGACGGCTTTTCACGACAAGTGCAAGACCCTGCCGTGTCTGCAGCAGCCAAGCTTTCAGGCCGGAGAGGCCATTCAGGCTTTGGACGAGGGACTGCAAACTGTCATTGCCAGCGCCAATCGCAACTGTGTGATCGGTGGTGCCGGTGGACAGCTTGACTGGGCCAGCGGGCGGCAGCAGTATTGTCCCCTGTTGCGCATATTGGGCAAATCTCACAACGATGATCTGGGACGTGCCTTGTGGCCGCATGACTGGGTCGGATGACAATGCAGTCCGACTGATCCCAACCGGCGCGCCACTTGCGGGCGGCTGCGCGATCTTGTTGCTCTCGTTGGCTCCAGCCAGCGTTTCAAGCGACGACCTGAGCACGCTGACGGCTTGATAGATTTGCGCCCTGATCGAGATCGCCGTTTGGACGCTTGCCGTAGCACGATCTGTTTGAAGCATCTTTTGCGCAGGTGCAGAGGCCCCACCAAGCGGCGTAGGCGGCACCGATGTCATGCGCCGCTCAGACAGGGCGCTTTCGGCCAAGTGATGGGCTTTGATGTCAACCATTTGAAAGCTCCCAACCTTGTTACAGTAACGGCTTTCAGCGGTGATAATTTATTGTTCGCCCCGGCCGGACCAGAGGTCTGCAGTAGCATTCATTTCTGTATTGGCCCAAATCGCCCATCGACACGCTGTGCGAACCGCCGCGCCATTTTGTGCAAAACCGCGCGGTTTGCACCGCGCGGTCCTGGTTGGGTCAGTTGGCGTTTTCAGCCAACCAATTGCGCATCTCTTCCATCTCGCCCACCTGCGCGGCGATGATCTGATTGGCGAGGGCAAGCATCTGTGGGTCTTTGCCATGCGCGATCAACACCTGTGCCATATCGATGGCACCCTGATGGTGGGCGATCATCCCGCAAGCAAAGGCCACATCTGCGTCCTCGTTCATCATGCCGTCCTGCATGGCGGGCATGCTGATCATCATGCGGCGCATGTTGTCCTGCACATGTTCGGGCATTGATTCAAGATCGACATCTTCCATGTCCATCATCCCCATCATGCCGGACCCCATGTCACCGGATTGGTCACCATGCATGCCCCCATGGCCCATGGCTCCATGGGCCATCGCGCCCATCGCGGGAACGACATTGCATTGTTCGGGAAGCTGGAACACAGGGTCCTGCGCATGCGCTGCAAATGCGAAAGTGGTTGCAACAAGTGTGGTCGCAAAAAGTGTTTTAACGGTGTTCATTTTTTCTCCTGGATATCTGAATGTCTTGCGCGGTCAAACGAGCACCGCTCGGGGTGGTGGGATGATGATCGCTGGATGACGTCCTGACGTGTCAGCCACAGCGGGTGCGACCGGATGGTTCACATGCGATACCACCGGCATGACCATCGCGGCATCGCCCGGCAGCCCGGCAAATAACGCGATCAGCAAAAGAACCGGCAACAGCGTCAATCGCAATCCATGGCCTGTTGTGCCGATGCTGGTCATGCAATCCGTCGTGGCGGGAAACCGGCCTGCGACAGGGCCTGTTCGATGGCCATGCCGTCAGCCTTTGATGTCACCGCGACGCGCTTCGTCGGCAAGTCGATGACGACATCCGCCGCAGGGTCGAGCGTGTGGATCGTGGCAGTAATGGATCTGGCGCATCCACCGCACCCCATCTTGTCGATCTGAAACTGCATGGTTTCTCCAACCCGATTGATACATCTGGATTCGACATGGGTGTTCCAGTTACTGGAAGGTCAAGGGCCAACATGAACATATTTCTTGATCTGCTTTCCGGGCCTTTGTGTTGGTGTAAGCACCCTGGGTCTGCCGCAATGTTCTGACAGCAGACTGGGCGTTAGCGGCGCACACCGGCATCGTTGCTCGCAAATAAAGCCCACATAATTCGATCTTTGGAATGAAACATGTCGAAAGATAGAAATTTAATACTTCCGGATTGATGATGTATCCGTTGGCGGCATGGTAAAAATACGCTGTATTTCCCTTGGATGGAAGGGACTGATCAACGGATAGAGCTGATCTGACCATGTCGCTTATCAACATCAACACCCCGGCAGCCAAACTGAACAGACCCACAGGTTTGCGCGGTCTTTTCTATGATATTCGCTCCTGGGTGGACGGCGAGGTCGTGACCGGCAATCAGCTGCGCGACGATCAGCTATTATTCGACACTGAGACCGCGAGTTTCGATCTGATCGCGCCAGAGCTGATTGAAGACCGTACGATCTATATCGTTGATCAAACGGGCGGCACTTTATACCCAAAGGTCAGCAATGTGGCCGCGACGGCAAAATCCTTCGAAACCTTCGCCAGCCTCGAAGACGCAGCAGAGGCCGCGATGGACAAGTCGCACGACAGCGTCGCGCTTGTGCTGAATATTGACCTGATCGTGGACATGAATGATGCTGTCGAACAGTTGATCGCCGTCAAGCTGGCTTTGCCCGACGTGCCGGTGATTATCTGCAGCAGAACATTTTCAAAAAACAATTTCTCGCTTCAAAGACGCGCGATCGCTGATGCGTCCTTGCGCCTTCCGTGTACGGATGTGTCACTTGCACTGGCCATTGAAAGCGGCATCTTGAATAATAAGAACAGGCGCATCTAGGGCAATCCCCGCAGACGCCTCGTTTCGTCCAGCTTGCGCTCAGTGAACAGACAATGATCTTTTAGTCAGGCGGTGTGGGCGGCCAAGGCCCTAGATAGACTGGCGCTGTCAAACTTGACCGTTTCGAGCAAGCTCCACAGCTTTTGCCTGTCGCGCGCATTTGCGGCTTGTTCGGCGGCGCAGAGCGTTTTGGACAATCCTGAAAACCCCAAAACCGCGGTCGATCCGACCACGCGATGGATCGCGGCAGCAGCCTGATCATCTGCGTCGGGATGTGCATCCAGCGCATCCAACAATTCGGCAACTTCTGTCAGCCCAGCCTTCATCAGCCTGATCGCATTGTCGTCACCCAACGTTTCCGACAAAGCGGTAATAGCGCGCTGCACCTCGGTGCGTTCGGGGTCGCCCGCTACTGGTGTGGGTGCGGGCGCAGTTTCTTGTGGCAAGTATCCATCCAGAACCGCCGCAATCTCGTCTTGCGTCGTGGGTTTGGTCAATACGCCATCAATGCCTGCATTCCGCACCTCGTCGCTGTAGTGTATATTGGTATAGGCTGTCACCGCGACAATCATCGCATCGCAAGACGGACCACCTGCGCGGATGATGCGGGATGCTGTATAGCCGTCCATGACCGGCATGTTCACATCCATAAAAATGACGTCATAGGCCCGCATTGCGGCAAGACCGACAGCGATGCTGCCATCCTTTGCTTCATCGACGCTATGCCCAAGCTGGCGGACCACCGCAGCAAGAAGCGAAAGGTTGATTGCATTGTCATCAACCACCAGAATGTTGCGCGGCCCGACCAAGGGTTTTTCATGCCGGTTCTGCGCTGCAGGCTGCGACAGATTCTGCGCAGAGGCGCTGGCAGTGGCTGTCGACAGATCAATACTGAAACTGAAGGTGCTTCCTTCACCGGGGCTGCTTGTCAGACCCAAGGCGCCGTTCATCTGCTTGACAGCAGCATTTGCAATAACCAAACCAAGCCCGGCACCCTCGCGCGGGTGCGCACGATCACCATTTAACATTTTGAACTCTTCAAACAAACTCTCTTGCTTTTCTAGCGCTATTCCGACGCCTGTGTCCACCACCGCCACGTCGAGCGTGAACTTTCCTACGCTGGTCTCACGGAAAGATAACGCGACGGTAACACGCCCATTCGCCGTGAATTTGACCGCATTTCCGACAAGATTGTAGATCGCCCGCACAAAGGCGGGCGGCGTGCCGACAAAGGACGGTAACGGCGTGTCGCCCTGTTCCACGCGCAGGGCAAGCTGGGTATTCTGCCCAGCGGCCAGCGGGGTCAATTCGTTCAGGATCTCGGCGACGATGGCTGTGGGATCGAACAGAACCTTTTGCTGCGGCTGCCCATTCAACCGCGTCATGTCCAGCACATCATTGATCTGTTGCAAGGCACGCAGGCTGCAGTCACGCGCTGTCTGCACCAGGTTGCGGCCGACCTGGTCCATTGCTGTCTGGTCCAGCAAATCAAGTGCTGCGATCATGCCCTGCAGCGGCGTGCGCATGTCATGGCTCATCATCCCCAGAAAGGCAGTCTTGGCCGCAGCGTTCCTTTCTGCGCCCAAGCGTTCGATGCGCAGCTGGTCTTCGGCGGCGGCGGCGGCGGTCATGTCGCGGATGAACACGATCATGATCGGGCGGCCATCAAGGTCGATATCAGCTGTTACGGATAGGTCTGCTGGGAATGACGGCCCGTTCGGTCGGCGTGCCATGACACGCATCACACCCGTAGTGATCAGCGGCGGCGTCACAGCGGCATCGTCTGGTTGCGCATTGGTTGGCTGCACGTCTTGCATGTCGATCAGCGCGCCGATGTGATGCCCGGCCAGATCGTCGGCCGGCACGCCAAAAACGCGGGTCACCGTTTGGTTAGTCAGCAATATCCTGCCATCCGCGTCGATAACGATGATCGCGTCCACGGCAGAATCGTTTGCCTTGCACAAGATGCCTGACAGGCGCTGCGCCCGACCTTCGACGCGACGCCACAAGGACAGGCCAGCCACCACCAACAACATGGCCACGATCGCCACGATATTGTGGATCCAAAGCTGTCGCAAAAATGACCGTTCAGCCTGCTGCGCGATCTCAGCTGTACGGACAGCATACAATTCAGTCGCAGCCGTGATGTCTTGCACGATCTGTGCAGCCGCGTGCAGGCGTGTCGTCACAACAAGAATTGTCTGCGCGTCGGTTGGATCTATCGCATCAATCCGCTCCGCGAGCGCGTTGCGGACCGCATCAAGCGCCACAAGTTTTTCGCCAAGATCGGGAGCTAGATCAGGATCAGACAACAAGACCATGGCCGCTTCAACGCGTTGTGAAAATCCGTCGAACAAAAGGTTCAACCGGGCCAAACCGTTTTGCGACTCTAATTCTGGATCGGAACGGGCCAGCAAAAGACCATCTGCCGCCAGCACCAGTGCGCCATGGATCACATCAAGATCGACCAATTGCGCGCGCGCAGCTTCGGCCGCAGTGTCACGCATCGTCTTGAGCCGTTGCTGCAGCGATGCGGCGTTAAATAGTATTAATATGCAAGTCAGAAGAAGAAAAAGGACAATAGCCACGACGAAAAAACGGCGTGATTTCAATGGCGCAAGAAAAATGGATGTAGCGGACGCCATGACACCCCTTCAGTCCGCGAATACCTCGGCCTGAGTACGTTAAGAAATAGTTAAAGGTAAAAACTTTTCGGTCTCATAGCACAGGGTGCTATCAGCCCGAGGCTTTACGAGTACCATACTTTTGTTCCGGATACAAAACGCATCACCGGCTATGCTTGGATCGCGACCGATGCGCACCAAATGCCTGCATCCGCGCATTAGCGCGACAGCAGGGGGCGCGCGCAGTTTTGAAAAATCAGTGCCTGCGGCGGTCTGGGCCATCATCTTACGCGACGGGTCGGAATGAGTATTCTTGCCTGTTCGGGGTGCATCAGCATCTGTCCACCCCGTGCAGCAAGATAAGGTATCATCAGACCATGCACTGGCCGCAAACAAGTCTTTCGGTAACGCGGCGCGCATGCCGCATGATTCTTGAAAACTTCGCCGCAGCACAATCACTATCCCCCAACGGACGGATAACAGCACCCAAAAGCAATATAAAGCTAACTTTAGATATAAAGTTATCTTAAGTTGTTGTGTTACTTTTCCTTTTACTAGTTTAAGAACTTTACACGGGGAACTCGCGGACGCAACTTATACAAAATCACTTTATAAGGTATTAAATATCTTTCGATGCACGCACCAGATGTGCGGAAACGTAAGGGAGGCAAGTTAGTGACACAAATACGTTTTCTCGTCGGTCAGCAGCCATGACCCGGATACTTGTCGCTGATGACCACCGATTGATTGCGGAATCCGTCTCGCTTTCGCTGTCGATGAGCGAGGGGTTCGATGTCGAAATCTCGGATAGCCTGTCTTCGACCTTGGAAAAAATCATCTCAGAACCGCCCTATTCCATTGTCATGCTTGATCTGCGCATGCCTGGGATGGACGGGATCAACAGCATCAAAAAGGTGGTCGATGCCGCTGGTGACGCGAATGTGGTGCTGTTTTCGGCCAATGCTGACACGCATACCGTGGCACGCGCGATCGAGGTCGGTGTGCGGGGTCTTGTGCCGAAAACCCTGCCGCTTCAGTCCTTGGGCAGTGTCCTGCGGCTTATCCAGTCTGGGCAGATGTTCATACCAGCCGAAAACCGCATAACCCCCGGCGATGCCCGCGGACAATCGCTCCTGAGCGAAAGTGAATTGGCGGTCTTGCAGATGGCGGCATCTGGCATGACGAACAAGCATATCGCCAACAATCTTGATATGAACGAAGCGCGGATCAAGATGCACATGCGCACGATCTGCCGCAAGCTTGGAGCACGCAACCGCGCACATGCGGCCATGATTGGCCGCGACATGGGAATCGTTGACCACTGACAAATGCTGAGATGGCGGCTTGATGGGCAAGGTACATATCTTTCGCGTGACGCCAAAATTTCATGCAAATAACATGCCGACCGGGCAAACCGGTTCAGGCTTCAGCGTGGGGCCCATGGCGATGGTGGCATATTTTCTGTCCTGTCGTGATCAGCAGCAGCCAAAGACGTTGCAGATTGCGCAATATGGCAAAGTGACAGCTGTAGCTGGCGTGGCCATGGCGGCGTGAAACGAAAAGGCACTGCATCGCGATAGATCAGGTTTGTCGCGCCGGTGCCGACTGCGACCACCTGCAGGGCATGGGGCGGTTCAATAACGCGCAAGGCGTCGAATGCGGCTCAATAGCCTCGACACAGGTGCCGCAAAAGCAAGAGGCGACAATAGTCAGACCGGCTCATGTCATAGCCCTGCCCGCCCCGTCCAGCAATGTACCCAGTCGTCGCCGACAGCCCGGCACAACCAAGATAATATGTCAGGCGCGTGCCGCAGGGCAGCGCCACAACAGGCGGCTGCTGCACATTTTTTTATGATCGACAGCACCTTGCTGGTCCCTGACAGTTGCCGAACAAGGCACCAACGCGTATAAATTCAAGGGCGTGACAGATGAGCATATTTTTTGTTGCCTATTCAAAAGGCATGTCCGCAAAATTGGCGGGCATCTGTCAGTCTGATCTGGGGGCCTGCCGTGGCGGCACTTGCTCTATGCTCTTGTCAATCCGGACATTGCATCCGAGAGTTGCGCGTCCAAGCATCGGATACCGGACTCAACCAATCTGAGGCATGTGCCAACAGCCCTTTCAAACAGAGGCAACAGGGAGATTATCGTGACACTCAAAACTCTACTCAAGGCTAGCAGCGCCATCGTTTTGCTGTCGGCTATCGCCGCCAATGCACAGGCAACCCACCCCGTAACAGGCGAGGCGCTGGCCGAGGTACAGACCTTTACCTATCGCGTGCTGGATGAACATTCCTCTGTCGATCCTCAGGTGGTCGAGGATGTGACTGGCGCAGAGGTCGTGCGCGACCTGTTCGAAGGTCTGATGAACCAGGATGCCGCTGGGAACCTTGTCCCCGGCGTGGCGACAGGTTTCGAAGTGTCCGAGGACGGGCTGACTTATACTTTCACCCTGCGTGACAATGCCCGCTGGTCGAACGGAGATCCGGTGCTGGCCAGCGATTTTGTTTACGCATGGAAACGCGCCGTTGATCCGGCACTTGCGTCCGAATACGCGTGGTTCATGGAGCTGATGTCCATCGAAAACGCCGCCGCCATCATCGCGGGCGACATGGACAAGGACGCACTGGGCGTCACAGCCCCGGATGACAGCACCTTTGTTGTGACCCTGTCGCAGCCCCTGCCCTATTTCGCGCAGATGACGACGCATTCCACGACTTTCCCCGTGCATCCCGCCACGGTCGAGGAACATGGCGACACCTGGACACGCCCCGAAAACATCGTGTCCAACGGGGCCTATGTGCTGCGCGAACATGTCCCGCAGGAACGTCTGGTGCGCGTGCGCAACGACATGTACTGGGACAACGAAAACACGATCATCGACGAAGTCACATCCTTGGTGATCAATGATGTCAATCAGGGCCTGACCCGCTATCTGGCAGGCGAGCTTGACCGCACCGAAGTGCCACCGGGCCAGTATCAGCGTCTGTCTGCCGAATATCCCGATCAGGCCATCAGCATTCCGCGCCTGTGTTCCTATTATTATAACTTCAATCTGTCCGAAGGTGGGCCAGAGGCGTTGCAGGACGTGCGCGTGCGTCAGGCGATGAACCTTGCCGTGAACCGCGACGTGATCGTGAACAACGTTTTGGGTGCAGGCCAAACGGCAGCCTATAACTTTACCCCCGTGCGCACTGCTGGTTTCACCCTGCCCGATCTGCCGATTGCCGACATGACGCAGGAAGACCGCAACGCCATGGCGGTCGCGCTGATAACCGAAGCCGGTTACGGCATTGGTGGTGAGCCGCTGAGCATCGAATTGCTGTACAACACGGACGAGGCGCACCAGAACATCGCCGTGGCCCTTGGCCAGATGTGGCAGCAGACGCTGGGTATCCAGACAACGCTGGCCAATCAGGAATGGCAGACTTTTTTGCAGACCCGCGGCAACCAGAACTTTGAAATGGCCCGTGGCGCATGGTGTGGTGATTACAACGAGGCATCGACCTTTCTTGATCTCGTGACCACCGATTCGGGCTACAACGATGCGAAATATTCGAATGCAGAAGTCGATCAGCTGATGGCAGAGGCCAAGACAGCCGCAGACCCGCAGCCGAACTATACCCGCGTCGAGCAGATCATCGCCGAAGAGGTGCCGATCATCCCGATCTACCATTATGCCGACGGGTACATGTTCAACCCCGAACTGAAGGGCTGGCCTGTCGATAACGTCGAACAAAACTGGTATAGCCGCGAACTTTATAAGGTCGCTGGCGAATAGACTGATGGTTTGAAACCTGACCTGCGCCTTCCTGACGGGGGCGCAGGTTGTCGTTTGTTGCAGCGGAGACTGCCATGTTCAATTTCGTGCTAAAGCGCTTGGGAATTGCGGTCCCGACGATCCTGATCCTGATCGTCTTGTCGTTCATGCTGATGTTCGCGGCCCCCGGCGGGCCGTTCAACAGCGAACGCCCGCTGCCGCCGCAAGTGCTGGCCAATCTCGAGGCGCGTTACGGGTTGGACCAGCCTTACTGGAAACAGATGTATGATTACGTCGTGAACGTGGTCACGCGGTTCGATTTCGGCCCCTCGTTTCAATACCGCGACCGCACGGTGACCGATGTCATCATGCAGGGCTTTCCGGTCACGCTGACCTATGGGTTCTGGTCCTTCGTCGTCGCGGTGATCGTCGGTGTGTCGCTGGGCGTGGTTGCCGCGATCAAACACAACACATGGCTGGATTACCTTGCCGTGGGCATTTCGGTCGGCGCGCAGGTGCTGCCCAATTTCGTCATGGCGCCTATTCTGGTGCTGGTCTTTACGCTGTGGCTGGGCTGGTTGCCGGGCGGCGGCTGGCAAGGCGGGCAATGGCAATATCTGATCCTGCCGGTGATCGCGCTATCCACCAGCTACATGGCGTCGATTGCGCGGATCACGCGGTCGTCGATGCTCGAAGTGCTGAACGCCGGTTTCATCCGCACGGCGCGTGCCAAAGGCCTGCCGACATGGCGGATCATTCTGGGCCACGCGCTCAAACCCGCCATGCTGCCAGTGCTGTCCTATCTGGGGCCTGCTTTCGTGCTGATGATCACCGGATCAGTTGTGATCGACGTCTATTTCTCGACCGGCGGGATCGGGCAGTTTTTCGTCAATTCGGCCTTTAGCCGCGATTATGCGGTCATCATGGGGATCACCATTCTGGTCGGCGTGCTGACCATCCTGTTCAACCTTGTGGTCGACGTGCTTTACGCATGGATCGACCCCAAGATCCGCTATTAGAGGGCGCGCGATGTATCCCGACAAGACAACCGGCGCTGCTTTGGTCGATGCTGCGCATCTGGCAGAGGTGCAGGGCCGGTCGCTGTGGAAAGACGCGCGCCAGCGGTTCATGCGCAACAAGGCCGCAGTGGCCGGATTGGTCGCGCTGATCCTGATCACGCTGTTTGCGTTCTTCGGCGGGCTTCTGGCGCAGTGGAGCGCGCAGGAAATCAACTGGGTGATGATGGGCAATGTCGCGCAGGCCGGTGGGCCAAGTATAGCCAACGGTCATTATTTCGGTGTCGATGAACTGGGCCGCGATCTTTATGCGCGCACAGTGCAGGGTACGCGGATTTCGTTGCTGGTGGGTTTCGTGGGTGCCGCCATCGCGGTGATCGTTGGCACGCTTTACGGCGCGATCGCGGGCTATTTCGGTGGGCGCACTGACGGCATCATGATGCGGATCGTGGATATCCTGATGGCGATCCCCTTCATGTTCGTGCTGATCCTGATGCTGGTGATCTTTGGCCGGTCGATCCTGATGCTGTTCATCGGGATCGGGCTGATCTCGTGGCTGGATATGTCGCGCATCGCGCGAGGTCAGACACTGACCCTGAAAAACAAGGAATTCGTCGAAGCCGCCATCGCCATCGGCGTACGCCCGATGACGATCATCCTGCGCCATATCGTGCCGAACCTTTTGGGGCTGGTCATCGTCTATGCCACCTTGCTGGTGCCGACCATGATCATCACCGAAAGTTTCATCAGCTTTCTGGGACTGGGCGTGCAGGAACCCGCCACATCGCTGGGCGCACTGATTTCGGCAGGTGCGGGCCAGATGCAATACGGCGTGATCTGGCAGCTGGCCTTTCCGTTATTCTTTTTCATCGTGACGCTTTTTGCGTTCTTCTTCGTGGGCGACGGGCTGCGTGACGCGCTCGACCCCAAGGACCGCTGACATGACCTTGCTGCAAACAAAAGACCTGACCGTCACCTTCCAGACCGCCGATGGCCCCGTGAACGCGGTGAACGGGGTGAATTTCAGCATCGACAAAGGCGAAACGCTGGCCATCGTCGGCGAAAGCGGGTCGGGCAAAAGCCAGACAGCCTTTGCCATCATGGGCCTGCTTGCCCGCAACGGCCAAGCGACAGGGCAGGCTTTGTTCGACGGCCAAGACCTGCTGGCGATGCCGCAAAAGGCGCTGAACAAGATCCGCGCCAATGATGTCGCGATGATCTTTCAGGACCCGATGACATCGCTGAACCCCTATATCCGCATTTCCGACCAGATGGCCGAGGTGCTGACCCTGCACAAAGGGATCAGCAAACGCGCTGCCATCGCCCAATCGGTGCATATGCTGGATGCGGTCGGTATCCCCGATGCAAAAGCGCGGATCAGCAGCTATCCGCATGAATTTTCCGGCGGGATGCGCCAGCGGATCATGATCGCAATGGCGCTTTTGTGCGAACCGCGCCTGTTGATCGCGGATGAACCGACCACCGCCCTTGATGTGACGGTGCAGGCGCAGATCATGCGGGTGCTGGCGGATATCCGGCGCGATTTCGGCACAGCGATGATCCTGATCACCCATGATCTGGGGATCGTCGCCGATGCTTGTGACCGGACATTGGTGCTGTATGGCGGGCAGATCATGGAAGAAGGGCCGACAGATGATGTCTTTGCGCGTCCGTCGCATCCTTATACCGCAGGTCTGCTGCGCGCCGTGCCGCGCCTTGACCGCGACGATGACGAATTACTGTCCATCGCGGGCGAACCGCCCGACATGTCGCGCCTGCCAGCGGGTTGTCCATTCTCGCCGCGCTGTGCGGCGGTGATGCCGCATTGCCCGACCGTGAAACCCGCCTTGGAAAGCTTCGACGGCACCCGTCGCAGCGCCTGCCATCTGCCAATCGAAGAGGTCGCGTGATGGAACCGATCCTTTCCGTTCAAGACCTGAGCGTCACCTTCGATATCCACCCGCAAGGCGCATGGCCCTGGACCAAGCCGCAGAAACTGCATGCCGTGAACGGCATCAGCTTTGATCTTGCCCCCGGTCAATGCCTTGGCGTTGTCGGCGAAAGCGGATCGGGCAAATCGACACTCGCGCGCGCCATCGTCGGCACTGTGCCATCCAGCCATGGGCGCATCATGTTCGAAGCGCATGATCTGGCGTCCATGTCCCCATCGGCGCGCCGCGTGCATCGCAAGGATGTGCAGATGATCTTTCAGGACCCGCTGGCCGCCCTGAACCCGCGCATGACGGTGGGCGATATCATCGCCGAACCGCTGATCACGCATGAACCCAAAGTCCCCCGCGCCGAGGTTCGCCGCCGCGTGCAGGCGCTGATGGAACGCGTGGGCCTGCTGCCCAATCTGGTGAACCGCTATCCGCACGAATTTTCCGGCGGCCAGTGCCAGCGTATCGGGATCGCGCGGGCGCTGATCCTGAAACCCAAGTTGCTGATCTGCGATGAACCTGTGTCGGCGCTCGATGTGTCGGTGCAGGCGCAGGTGGTCAACCTTTTGCGCGAATTGCAGCGCGACATGGGGCTGTCGATGATCTTTATCGCCCATGACCTGAGCGTGGTGAAACATGTGTCCGACAAGGTGATGGTCATGTATCTGGGCCGCACGATGGAACTGGCGGACAGCAAACCGCTGACCACCGGACCACGCCATCCTTATAGTCAGGCACTGATCGCGTCCGTGCCGATCCCCGATCCGGTGCTGGAACGCGCGCGCAAACGGCCCGTGCTGGAAGGCGAATTGCCATCACCCCTGCGCCCGCCTTCGGGCTGTGTGTTCCGCACGCGCTGCCCCAAGGCACAAACCATCTGCGCCGAGATCCGCCCACCAATGACCGATGCCGACAACGGCCATATGGTCGCCTGCCATTTCGAGCAAAAGCAGGAGATGCTGGTCTTCGCGCGGTAGCGCCCGCTAGATCGACACCCGTTGCAGAATCGCATCCCGCGTCACGGCGCTGGCGGGTTGCGACAGCACCACCTCGCCCCGGTTCAGCACGCAGAACTGGTCGGCAAGGCTGTAGGCAAAGTCGAAATACTGCTCGACCAGAACGATGGCGATCTCGCCCTCGTCGCGGAGCAGTTCTATCACCTTGCCGATCTGCTTGATGATATTGGGCTGGATGCCTTCGGTCGGTTCGTCCAGCAACAACACCTTTGGCCGCGCGATCAACGCGCGCGCGATGGCCAGTTGCTGCTGCTGGCCCCCCGACAAATCGCCCCCCCGCCTGTCGCGCATCTGGTGCAGGACGGGGAACAGGTCATAGATCCGGTCAGGGATCTTGTGGGCGCTGCGCGGCAGGCAGGCGAAACCGGTTTGCAGGTTTTCCGTCACCGTCAGCAGCGCAAACACCTCGCGCCCCTGCGGGACATAGGCGATGCCTGCCTGTGCGGCCTCTGCTGCGCGGGGATGATCCAGCAGCTGCCCGTCCAGCGTGATCGTGCCGCCCGAATAGGGGTGCCGCCCCGCGATGGCGCGCAAAAGACTGGTCTTGCCCACGCCGTTGGTGCCCATCACGGCGGTGACCGCACCCGCCTGCGCCTCTAACGACACACCCCAGAGAATCTGCGACGCACCATAATGCAGCGTCAGGTTTTCGACTTTCAGCATTGCTCAGCGCCCCAGATAGACATCAATGACCTGCTGGTTCTTGGTCACATGGTCCAATGATCCTTCGGCCAGCACCGACCCTTCGTGCAGCACGGTCACGCGGCAATCCAGACGGCGGATGAATTCCATGTCATGTTCGATCACCACCACCGCCCGCGTCTGTGCCGCACGTTTCAAAAGGTCAGTGGTGTGTTCGCGTTCCGCCGGCGTCATACCAGCGGCGGGTTCATCGACCAGCAACAAACGCGGGTCTTGTGCCAGCAGCATCCCGATTTCGAGCCATTGTTTCTGCCCATGGCTCAGATCACCTGCGCGGTGGTCAAGACGGTCGGCCAGCCCCACCTCCTCGGCCAGTTCAACGATCCGGGCTTTGTCGGCGACTGTCGCCTTCCATGACAAGACAGCGAACGGGCCGCGTTTGTTTTTCAAAGCCATTGACAGGTTGGCGCGGACGGTCTGGTCTTCGAACACGGTGGGTTTTTGGAACTTGCGCCCGATCCCCGCTTTGGCGATCTGGCTTTCGGACAGTTTGACCAGATCGGTGGACAGCTCGCCCCACAGCACGCGGCCCGTGTCAGGGCGCGTCTTGCCGGTAACGATATCCATGAAGGTGGTCTTGCCCGCGCCATTCGGCCCGATCACGGCGCGCAATTCCGGCTCGCCAATCGCAATCGACAGGTTGTTGATCGCACGGAACCCGTCGAAGGTGACCGAAACGCCCGAGACTTCCAGCAGGGTCATGGTTGCCTCCTTACCAGATAGTCAAACAGCCCGCCGATGCCTTTGGGGAAAAACAGCGTGACGGCGACAAACCCCAGGCCCAGCAGCACCAACCACCAATCGGTCCATATGATGCGGACGGGCCCGAGTTCGATATTGGGCGCGCCGCCTCCGGTCAGCCAGCTTGACAGCAGCGACACGAAGGCAGCCCCGATCACAGCGCCATAAAGCCGCCCCCTGCCCCCGATGGCGACCCAGACCGCCAGATAGATCGACGCAATGGGCGCGATCTGGGCGGGGTTGATGATCCCCGCCTGCGGATAATAAAGCGCGCCTGCGATCCCTGCGACGCCAGCGGTGATGGTGAAGACGAACAATTTATAGGCTTCGACATTATAGCCAAGGAACCGCACCCGCGCCTCGTTATCGCGGATCGCACGGATAACAGAGCCAAACTTGCCCGACACCACCCAAGCGAACAACACATAGCCAAGCCCCAACGCCAGCGCCGATGCCCAGAAAAACCAGACAGAAATTACCGCCTGCGGCACGTCCAGCGCGCCGGGGATGTTCTGCAACCCCGACAGCCCGTTGTTGCCGCGCAGGCCAGTGTCATTCTGGAACAGATATAGGGACAATGCCAATGTCATCGCTTGCGTCAGGATCGAGAGATAGACCCCCGTGACCCGGCTGCGGAATGCCAGCCAGCCAAACACCAGCGCCAGCAGCCCCGGCACCAGCACGACCAGCGCCAGCTGCGCGGGCAATGATCCGGCAAAGGTCCAGATCAGCGGCAGGTCAGAACTGCCGACAACGCCGAAAATCTGGGAGGCGACGGCTTCGGCCACTTCGGTTTCGGTCGCGGGGATCGCCCCTTGGGCCAGATTGTCACGGATCACGATTTCGGTGCGCGCATACATCAGCCACATGCCGATGGCGTAACCGCCCAGCCCGAAAAACGCGAAATGCCCAAGGCTCAGGATGCCGCAATAGCCCCAGACAACATCCATCGCGATGGCGATCAGGCACAGGCACAGGGTCATGCCGAGGATCTTGACCATGTTGGTGGACATCACGCCCGCGCCCATGCCTTCCGACAGGATTGTCACGATCACGGTGAACAGACCGAGCAGCCCGATGAACCACAGAACCGACGGATTATCGCGCAGAAAGCTGCGGTTTGGCGTTGTCATGGCATTAATCCCCTGCCGCGCGACCCTTGAGGGCAACGATCCCTTTGGGGCGAAACTGGATGAACAGGATGATGAAAAGCACCATATAGGTTTGCGCAGCCAGCGTATTGGCCGGGTTGAACCATTCGATCCCCTTTTGCAGCGACCCGATCAGCGCGGCCCCCGCCAGCGTGCCGAATACTGACCCGACACCGCCGACAACGACGGTCATAAAGCTTTGCACGATGTAATTTGCCCCCATTTCGGATGTGACTTGGGCCACCAGCCCGATGGCGACACCCGCCACACCGGCGATGCCCGACCCAAGACCAAAGGTCAGCATGTTGATCCGGTCGGGGTTGATGCCCATGCTGGCGGCCATGCCGGGGTTCTGCGTGACGGCGCGCACCTCCAGCCCCAGCCGCGTGCGGTTGAGGATGTAGAGGAGCAACAGCAAAAACAGCGCCGCCATAATGAAGATACCAACCCGCACCGCAGCGACCGACACCAGATCATTGATCTGAATCGCGCCCGCCAGCCAGTCAGGTGCCGTGACAGGGCGGGCCTGCGTGCCAAAGATATTCTTGGCTAATTGCTGCAAGGCTATCGAAATCCCGAACGTCGCCAGCAAGGTTTCCAAAGGCCGCGTGTACAGATGCCGGATCACCAGCCGTTCCATCACCACACCGGCAAGGAATGTCACCGCAAAAGCCAGCGGCAACGCCACGGCCAATGACGCGGTGTAATCGGGGATGACCGTTTGCACGACATAGCCGGTATAAGCCCCCATCATGATGAATTCGCCATGTGCCATGTTGATGACCCGCATCACGCCAAAGGTGATCGCAAGCCCGATGGCGGCAAGGAAAAATATCGACGCTAGCGACAGCGCGTCAAAGCTCAGGCTCAGAAACTGGAACAGCGCGACCTTGGTCGTGGTGCTGTCTTGTGCCGCGCGCGCAGCATCGGTCACGGCGGAATCAGGTTCAAGATAGACGTCGAAGAACACGTATTGCGCGACGGCCTCGGCCATGTCCGCCTCTGTCACCAAGGGCGACACAGTGCCTGCATCCTGCAGCGCCTGATAGGCGATGATCCGGTTTGCGTCAGTGTTCAACTGGTGGACAGGCACACCGCCCACCGCGCCAGCTGTCACATTGGCGCGCAGCACGTCGCGGATCGCATTGCGCCCCGGTGCGGCAGGGGCAAGACCAGCGCTGACCAGCACGTCATAGGCGGCGGCCAGCGTGATCTGATCGCCCGGCGTCTTGACCACCGCCACGTTTACATCCGCGGGCAGGGTCGGGGCGAAATCGGCGCGGGTTTGCAGCAGCTGATTCAGAACAGAGCGCGCAGGCGTGCTGACATCCCCGCGCAAAGCCTCGATCGCGGCGATGCGGGTGGTGCTGTCGGGGTCAAACCGCGCGACCAGCAGCGCAATCAGCCGGTCCATGCGGACGGCGATGGCGGGGTCAGCCTCGGTCGCGCGGGCGGCCCGAATGGCGGCGATCTGTTCAGGGTCAGGGCTGCGGGCGGCGGCATCAAGGGCCGCGATCCGGCGGTCAGGATCGGGATGGGTCAGCTCGAACGCGACCAGCGCCGCGCCTATTTCACGGCGCACGCCGGCATTGGGGCGGATCTGGTTCACATCGCGGGTCCCGACGGTCGCAATCTCTGCGCCGCTGTCGATGTCGATCAGGGTCAGCTCGCCCGCTGCTGGGGCGGCGTAAAAGAACAATCCGTCTCCGGGCCGTTCATACACTTCGCGGTCGGACCATGCGCGCAAGAAGTCAACCGTGCCGGGGGCATCCGCCGTCAACAACGCCCGAAGCACGACAGGCACAGTCGACCGCGACGGGCTTGCGACATCGGCCTGTACGCTTTGCAGCACGTCCTGCAACAATGTGGCCGAAGGCTCTTGCGCCATGGCGGGGCCAACAAGCAAGGGCCACAACAGGGCAAAGGCGCGGAGGTATCGCAGCATCCAACGATCTTTCAAAAACGGGCAAAAGGTAGGGGCGCGCGCGCAAGTCACGCGCCCCCCTCTGCCTTAGTAGTTCGAGGTCAGCTGCACGCAGGTGCTGGTCGCGGTGTCGTACATACCGCATTCCAATGTCTGCCAATTGCTGGTCCAGGTCGCGCTTTCGGTCAGGAAGGGCGACCATGCCTCGCCCGCGACTTCGGGTGTCTGGCTGATGATGTCGAATTGCCCATCGGCACGGATTTCACCGATCAGCACAGGTTTCGACAGGTGGTGGTTGGCGTTCATCACCGCCATGCCGCCGGTCAGGTTGGGAAACTCCTGCCCCCACATCGCTTCGCGCACGGCGTCCACGTCGGTTGTGCCGGCCGCTTCGACCGCGTTCACCCACATGTTAAAGCCAATGTAATGCGCTTCCATCGGGTCATTGGTCACGCGGTCGGTGCTGCCGATGAAGTCATGCCAAGCGGTGATGAAGGATTCGTTTTCTGGGGTATCGGCGGACATGAAGTAGTTCCACGCCGCCAGATGGCCGACCAGACGGGATGTATCGAGACCCGACAATTCCTCTTCGCCCACCGAAAACGCGACGACGGGGATGTCATCGGCACTGACGCCTTGGGCGGCCAGTTCGGTGTAAAAGCCCACATTCGCGTCACCATTGATCGTAGAAATCACGCCGACCTGCTTGCCGCCTGCACCCAATGCCACGACGTCCGACACGATAGTCGACCAATCGGCATGACCGAAGGGGGTGTAGTTGACGAAGATATCTTCAGGCGCGATGCCCTTGGACAGCAGGTAGGATTCAAGGATCGCATTCGTCGTACGCGGATAGACGTAATCGGTACCCAACAAGGCAAAGCTTTCCACGCCCAACTCGTCGATGAAATAATCGACGGCGGGGATCGCCTGCTGGTTCGGCGCCGCACCCGTATAGAACACGTTGCGCGAGCTTTCCTGCCCTTCATATTGCACCGGATAGAAGAACAGGCCGTTCAGTTCTTCCAGCACCGGCAGCAATGCCTTGCGGCTGACCGATGTCCAAGCGCCGAAGATCACGTCGACCTCGTCCACGGTCAACAACTGGCGGGTCAGTTCGGCGAACAAGGGCCAGTCAGAGGCAGGGTCAACGACCACCGCTTCCAATTCGCAGCCCAGCAGACCGCCCTTGGCGTTCTGTTCAGCAACCAGCATCTGCATCACGTCGCGCAGGGTGGTTTCGGAAATCGCCATGCTGCCAGACAGCGAGTGCAGCACACCCACCTTGATCGGGCATGCGGCCTGTGCATTGGCCGCAGTGGACAGCGCAGCTACGGCAGCTGCCGCAAGTAAAGTCTTTTTCATCATGAAAAATAGCCTCCTGAGGTTGCGCCGCAGACCACAGGACAAACCGGTTTGAAAAATGTGTCGTTCAATCCATATCCTCGGACAGCAGCAGAGATGTTGCGCATGCCCGGCGTCAGGTCTGGGAGGATCGGCGCGCCGGGCATGCTTTGTTAATATTTCGTGACCTCAACATTCGAGGTCAGCGGCAGGCTTGCAATCGGGGCCTGCTGGATTGGGCGGTGCAGAAAGGTTCTGCCGCTTAATCAGACGAAAAATGCGGCGACTGCACAATTTTTATGCTGCAATGCAGAAACAGACCACCAGATGGATGGGCGTCTCGCTGCTTGCGGCTTGGTTGACGCAGCATGGCGGGCCATCTATCGCTGCGCTTTGTGCGAGCAAAAGGGGTGATCCGATGCCAGTCTTTGAACGGTTCCTGTCGGTCTGGGTGGCGCTTGCCATCACCATGGGGATCGCGCTGGGACAAGTCGCCCCAAACTTCGTCAGCTTTCTGGCATCGCTTGAATATGGATCGGTCAATTTCGTGGTCGCGATTCTCATCTGGGCGATGGTCTATCCTATGATGGTGGCGGTCGATTTCGCATCACTGGCGCGGGTACATGAACGGCCCAAGGGTATGATCATTACGCTGGTGGTGAACTGGCTGATCAAGCCATTCACCATGGCGCTGCTCGGAATAGTCTTTTTCGACTATCTTTTTGCGCCCTTCATCGACCCCGGTACATCGGGCCAATTTATCGCGGGGTTGATTCTGTTGGGGGCGGCGCCTTGCACGGCAATGGTGTTCGTCTGGTCACAATTGACCAAGGGTGATCCGAATTACACGCTGGCCCAAGTGTCGCTGAACGACGCGATCATGGTCTTTGCCTATGCGCCCATCGTGGCGCTGCTGCTGGGGGTGACGGATATCACCGTGCCTTGGGAAACGCTGGTGCTGTCGGTCGTTCTATATGTCGTGATCCCACTGGCAGCGGGTATCCTGACGCGGGTCTGGCTGACGCGCGGGCGCAGTGATACGGGCGGTGTCGTCGCAGGCTTTACCGCCAAGGTGAAACCCTTTTCGATCATCGGCCTTTTGGCGACGGTCGTGCTGCTGTTTGGCTTTCAAGGCGGGGTGATCCTGTCTCAGCCATTTGTCATCGCGCTGATCGCGGTGCCTTTGCTGATCCAGTCTTACGGCATGTTCGGTCTGGCCTATTGGGCAGCCAAGGCGTGGCGCGTGCCACATGATGTGGCTGCCCCCTGCGCCTTGATCGGGACGTCGAATTTCTTTGAACTCGCCGTGGCGGTTGCCATCGGGCTGTTCGGGTTGAACTCCATCGCCGCGCTTGTCACCGTCGTCGGTGTGCTGGTCGAAGTGCCGGTGATGCTGACCCTTGTCTGGTTCGCCAACCGCACAAGGCACTGGTTTGCTGCCTAGCGCGGCGCGCCGCCGATGGCCGCAGTCAGGCGGGCCGCAGCCTCTGTCACGGCCTGTGCCAGTGGGGCGATCTTGTCATCGGTGATGCGGCTGGTGGGGCCTGACACGGACAGACCAGCCACCGCGTCGCCCGACACATCATGCACGGTCGCGGCGATGCAGCGCATGCCCAGATTGCGTTCCTCGCCATCAAAGGCATAGCCACGCGCGCGCGCCGCATGCAGATCGGCGATCATCGCTTCGGGGTTGGTCAGCGTATGCGGCGTGAATTGTTCCAGCTTGCCTGCCGCCAGAACCCGCCGCTGGCGCGCATCATCCATATGTGCAAGCAACGCTTTGCCAATGCCGGACGCATGCATCGCCGACACTGTGCCAGGGGGAAAGAACGCCCTGATGGTCGCGTGCGTTTCGACCTGCCCCAGAAACAATACATTGCCGTCGCGTTCGATGCCAAGATTGGCGGTTTCGCCAGTGGCCTCCATCAAGTCACGCATGATCGGGCGCGCGCGTTCAACCAAAGACGTGCGACGCAGAAATTGTGATCCGGTCAGAAAGGCCGCCGCCCCGATGGACCAGACCTGCGCCTGCCGGTCAAAATCGACGAACCCGCGCCCTTGGAACGTGGTCAGCACGCGATAGACCGTCGCGGGGGACTGGTGCAGGTTAGTGGCGATTTCCGACAGGGTGCCGCCCTGCATCTCGCCGAGCGCGATCAATACCTCGAGTGCACGGTCGAGCGATTTGACCGTATTCTGCACGGCCTTGTCGTCCCATGCCTTGGGCCGACCACGGGTTTTTCGGATGTCATGCTGCAAGTGCGAAACTTTCTGAAATATATTTTCACCATATGAAAAACGTAACCATCTGGCAATGCTTGTTTTTCTACGAAACCCTATGCCTGAACCCTGTTTTTCAAAAAAATTGAGCCGTAGGGCAGGCTCTGCGATTAAGCTTTCAACCCTAATGGAGGATAGGCGATGAGCTTTCAGAATCCGGTTTTCATCCCCGGCCCGACCAACATGCCAGAATCGATCCGCAAGGCGTGCGACATGCCGACGATCGATCACCGGTCGCCCTTGTTCGGCCAGATCCTGCACCCTGCCCGCGCGAATGTGCAAAAGGTGCTGAAATCCGCGAATGCAGACGTGTTCATCTTTCCATCCACCGGCACCGGCGGATGGGAGACAGCAATAACCAACACCCTGTCGGCGGGGGATACCGTTCTTGCTGCGCGCAACGGAATGTTCAGCCACCGCTGGATCGACATGTGCCAGCGGCATGGTCTGGATGTGCAGATCGTGGAAACCCCATGGGGTCACGGCCTGCCTGCCGACCGCTATGCCGAAGCGCTGGCTGCCGACAAAGGTCACAAGATCAAGGCCGTGCTCGCCACACATAATGAAACCGCCACCGGCGTGAAATCCGATATTGCCGCCGTGCGGGCCGCGCTCGATGCCGCGGATCACCCCGCGCTGTTGTTCGTCGATGGGGTCAGTTCCATCGGGTCGATGAACTTTGAGTTCGACGCATGGGGCGTCGATATCGCCGTGACCGGATCGCAAAAGGGGTTCATGCTGCCTGCGGGTCTCGCGATCCTTGGGTTCAGTGCCAAGGCACGGGCAGCGACGAAAACCGCCGGGCTGCCGCGCACGTTCTTTGACGTGAACGATATGGCGAAAGGCTATGACAACAGCGCCTTTCCCTACACACCACCCGTGGGCTTGATGAACGGCCTTCTGCTGGCCTCTGACATGCTGCTGCGCGAAGGGTTGGACAATGTCTTTGCCCGCCATACGCGCATCGCCAGCGGTATCCGTGCAGCCGTCCACGCGTGGGGGCTGGAATTATGCGCCGCGACGCCAGATCTTTATTCCGACACCGTCAGCGCGATCAAAACGCCCGCAGGCTTCAACGCCACCGAAATCGTCAACCATGCCGCCAGCGCTTATGGTGTGGCCTTTGGGACGGGATTGGGCGAAGTTGCAGGCAAGGTGTTCCGCATCGGCCATCTGGGCAGCATGACCGATGTGATGGCGCTATCCGGCATCGCCACGGCGGAAATGTGCATGGTCGATCTGGGACTGGATATCAAACTCGGCTCCGGCGTGGCGGCGGCGCAAGACCATTACCGCCGCACGACAGGACAAGCATTGCAGGACGCAGCGTGATGAAAGACTTTGATATGTACATCCCGACCTATGACGACGTGATCGCCGCACATGCGCGCATCGCACCGCACATCCACCGCACACCGGTCCTGACATCCAGCTATCTGGACGATTTGATCGGCGCGCAATTGTTTTTCAAATGCGAAAACTTTCAAAAGGCCGGTGCTTTCAAGGTGCGCGGGGCGTCCAATGCCGTATTCGGCCTGTCAGATGCCGATGCGGCGCGAGGCGTCTGCACCCATTCATCGGGCAACCACGCGCTGTCGCTGTCCTATGCCGCAGGTCGCAGGGGCATCCCCTGCAATGTCGTCATGCCCCGCACAGCACCTGATGCGAAAAAGGCCGCCGTACGCGGCTATGGCGGGATCATCACCGAATGCGAGCCATCAACCACATCGCGCGAAGAGGTGTTCGCGCAGGTGCAGGCCCGCACGGGTGGCGATTTCGTGCATCCCTACAACGACCCCCGCGTGATCGCGGGCCAAGCCACATGCAGCCGCGAATTCATGGAACAGACCGACGGGCTGGACATGATGGTCGCCCCCATCGGTGGCGGCGGCATGATTTCCGGCACCTGCCTGACCCTGTCGCATATCGCGCCTGAGGTGCAGATCATCGCGTCTGAACCCCAACAGGCCGATGATGCCTATCGCAGCTTCAAGGCGGGGCATATCATCGCTGACGATGCGCCGGTGACGGTTGCGGATGGTCTGAAAGTGCCGCTGAAAGACCTGACATGGCATTTCGTCAGCAACCATGTGACGGATATTTTCACCGCGACAGAGGCGGAAATCATCGCCGCGATGAAACTGACTTGGGAGCGCATGAAGATCGTGATCGAACCCAGCTGTGCTGTGCCTCTGGCTACGATCATCAAGAATCGCGATTTTTTCAAAGGCAAGCGCATTGGTGTCATCATAACTGGCGGCAATGTCGATCTGGATAAACTGCCTTGGATGCAAGGCGAAGGGAGCACCACATGAATGATATGAGCAGCCTGAACAACCTTGATGTCGGCTATGACATCCCCGCCCTGCCCGGCATGGACGAGGCCGATATCCAGACCCCTTGTCTGGTTCTGGACCTGGACGCGTTGGAACGCAACATCAAGAAAATGGGCGACTTTGCCAAATCCCATGGCATGCGCCACCGTGTCCACGGCAAGATGCACAAATCTGTCGATGTCGCTTTGTTGCAAGAAAAACTGGGCGGATCGGTCGGCGTGTGCTGTCAGAAAGTGTCAGAGGCCGAGGTGTTCGCCCGTGGTGGTATCAAGGATGTGCTGGTCAGCAATCAGGTCCGCCATCCCGCCAAGATCGACCGTCTCGCGCGAATTCCGAAGCTGGGCGCGCGCGCGATCTGCTGTGTGGATGACATTGCCAATATCGCCGATCTGTCGGCAGCGGCCCAGAAGCACGGCACGCAAATCGAATGTCTGGTGGAAATCGACGTTGGCGCCGGCCGTTGCGGTGTACAATATGGTGCGGCTGTCGTTGTTCTGGCAAAGGCGATCAACGCTGCACCCGGCCTGAAATATGCGGGCATCCAAGCCTATCAGGGCGCGATGCAGCATCTGGACAGCTATGCTGAGCGACAGACCAAGACGCAAATAGCGATCGAACAGGTCCGCGAAACGCTGGATCTGCTGAAAGCCGAAGGCATCGAGTCCGATATCGTCGGCGGCGGCGGCACCGGGTCTTATTATTTCGAAAGCGCGTCAGGCGTGTTCAACGAATTGCAATGCGGGTCTTATGCGTTCATGGATGCCGATTATGGCCGCATCCTGGACAAGGATGGCAAGCGGATCGACAAGGGCGAATGGGAAAATGCACTGTTCATCCTGACCTCGGTGATGAGCCACGCCAAGGCGGACAAGGCCATCGTTGATGCGGGTCTGAAGGTGCAATCCGTCGACAGCGGCCTGCCGCTGATCTATGGCCGCGATGATGTGACTTATGTCAAATGTTCGGACGAACACGGCGTTGTCGCCGACCCGGGCGGTGTGCTGAAGGTCAATGACAAGCTGAAACTGGTCCCCGGCCATTGCGACCCAACCTGCAACGTGCACGACTGGTATGTCGGTGTGCGCGGTGGCAAGGTCGAAGTGGTCTGGCCGGTATCCGCGCGGGGCAAGGCCTACTGACGTAGGCCGCCTCCCGGCGGGGAGTATTTTTGGAAAAAAGAAGTCGGGGCCGCAACAATGCCCCGGCGCATGAGGTGCAGGATGATCATCGTTCCCGAAAAAGAGATCGCAGGTCTGATGACCCGTGCAGATGCCTATAACGCGGTGGAGCAGGTGTTTGCGTCCATGTCCAGTGGCCGCGCCTATAACTTTCCGGTGATACGGGAAGCGATCGGTCATGCGGATGCGCTTTATGGGTTCAAATCGGGGTTTGATCGCGACGGGCTGGCGCTTGGGTTGAAATCGGGTGGCTACTGGCCCGGGAACGAAGCTAATGGGCTGACCAACCACCAGTCCACCGTGTTTTTGTTCGATGCCGATACCGGCAAATGCCGCGCCATCGTGGGTGGCAATCTTTTGACCGCGCTGCGTACTGCGGCCGCATCGGCGGTGTCGATCAACCATCTGGCCCGCAAGGATGCCAGCGTGCTGGGCATGATCGGCGCGGGCCATCAATCTGTTTTCCAGCTGCGCGCCGCGGTGGAGCAGCGCAGTTTTGACAAGATCATCGGCTGGAACTACCACCCCGAAATGCTCCAGCGTCTGGCTGCGGTCGCGGCCGAGCTTGGTATCCCGTTTGAGGCGGTCAGTTTGGCGCAGCTGGGGGCAGAAGCGGATGTCATCATCTCGATCACCTCGGCCTTTGCGCCATCGCTGCTGGATATTCATGTCCGTCCCGGCACGCATATCGCCTGTATGGGAACAGACACGAAGGGCAAGCAGGAGCTGGAAGCTGCCGTGCTTGCCCGCGCGACGGTCTTTACCGACGAGGTCGCGCAGGCCGTGACCATCGGCGAGGCGCAGCATGCGATTGCAGCGGGCCTGATCACGCAGGACGCAATTCACGAGATGGGCGCAGTCGTCAATGGCACCCATCCAGGCCGGACCAGCCCCGACGAAATCACGGTTTTTGATGGCACTGGCGTTGGTTTGCAGGATCTGGCCGTGGCCTCTGCCGTCGTGGATCTCGCGGTGGCCAAAGGCGTTGCAACAACCGTCGAATTCTAGGCGGTAATCCTGTAGGATGTTTCGAAATGGTGTTCTTCCAGATTGGCCCCATGGCCGATCCGGTCGATCACGGCGAACAGCCCCGGCCCTGACAGCGGCGTCAGCACCCCATGCCATGTACCACGGTGGAAGTTGATCCCTTCGCCGGGGGCGGTGACGAAGGCCTGCGGCACGAAGTCCTCGGCTGCCACCACCACCAAAAAGCCGTCCATGCTCATAGGGATAAAGGCCTGTGAACCAAGCGGGTGCCGTTCGATCAGGTCGAGCTGATAGGGCAAGCTGCGCAACTCCGACCGAAACAGGCTGATGCCAGCGCGCCCATCGCCCACATCCACCTGCGCGCGGTCGTGAAACCGCCCGCAAAGCCCTGCGTTGATGATACGGTCAGGCGCACCGTCGCAATTCAGCACATCGCCGAAGGGAGCGAAGGCGGCAGCGGTCAGGGGACGCGCGCGGATATCTTTCATCGCGGCAACATCCCACGCAGCCGGTGCAGCGCGATCCGTTCGACTTGACGGCACGCCTCCGCCAGTTCAGTCGCCCGGTCATTCTGCAGACGCGCGCCAAAGGCTGCCATGATCGATGGTTTGTCATGGTCGCGCACCGCGATGATAAAGGGAAAGCCGAACCGGTCCAGATAGGCCGCGTTCTGCGCCTGAAACGCCGCGCGTTCGGCATCGGTGAGCGCATCAAGCCCCGCGCTTGCCTGTTCCGCCGTGCTGTCGGGGGTCAGCCGTTTCGCGGCAGCCAGTTTGCCCGCAAGATCGGGATGCGCGTTCAGCACAGCGAGCCGTGCATCATCCCCTGCCGACCGGAACACGCGGCACAGCGCATTGTGCAGGCCAATCGCCGTGTCATGCGCAGGCCCCAGTTCCAGCCCATGTGCGCCTGCAGCGATCCATGGCGAATGTTCGAACACGCCACCATAGGCCGCGACAAAGGCATCACGACCCATCTGCGATGGACGGGCAAACCGCTGGTGCGGGTGCTGCGCTGTCCAATGGTCCGCGATCTGTGCGCGGGTTGCGAACCACACACCGTCATGTGCCTGCGCATAGTCGATGAACTGGCGCAACGCCTCGGCCCGCCCGGGCCGGCCGATCAGGCGACAGTGCAGGCCGATCGACATCATCCGCCCGCCTTCGCGGTAAAGCGTATCGAAACTGGCCTTGAGGTAATCAAGAAACTGCGCGCCCGCGTTAAACCCCTGCGGCGTCGCAAAACGCATGTCGTTGGCATCGAGCGTATAGGGAACGATCAGCTGGTCATGCCGCCCGATTTCCACCCAATAGGGCAGATCATCGGCATAGCTGTCGGCGACATAGGCAAACTGGCCGGTCTCGGCGGCAAGGCGCACAGTATTGACCGAACAGCGCCCCGTGTACCAGCCGCGCGGCGGGGTGCCTGTCACCTCTTTATGCAGGCTGATCGCGGCGATCATATCGGCGCGTTCGACATCTTCGGGGGCGTCCTTGTACTCGATCCATTTCAGCCCGTGGCTTGCGATTTCCCAACCGGCATCCTGCATCGCCGCGACCTGTTCGGGCGCGCGGGCCAGGGCGGTGGCAACACCGTAAACCGTGACCGGCAGGTCGGCCAGCATCCTGTGCAACCGCCAGAACCCTGCGCGCGCACCGTATTCATAGATGCTTTCCATGTTCCAATGCCGCTGGCCGGGCCAGGCGGCGGCACCCACGATCTCGGACAAAAACGCCTCTGACGCGGCATCGCCGTGCAGGATGTTGTTCTCGCCGCCTTCCTCGTAGTTCAGCACGATCTGCACGGCGATCCGCGCACCGCCGGGCCAGTGCGCGGCCGGCGGTTCGGCACCATGACCGGTCATGTCGCGGGGATAGCGTTGCACCTGATCTCTCCTGCGGATTATGCACGGACTTTGTGCCGGAGCTTTGGGCCGTTTTGCAAGCCCGGATCGCCACAAATCCTCCGCCGCAATTTTCCGCTGGCGCAGCCGCGCCCAAGGCGACAAGATCGGGTGCTGACGTAAAAAGGAACCGACCGATGTATGATGTGGCGATCTTGTGGGAATGGCTGGCCTTTGCCGTGCGCTGGCTGCATGTGATCACGGCTATCGCCTGGATCGGATCGTCGTTCTATTTCATCGCCCTTGATCTGGGCCTGAACCGGAACATCCAAGGGCCAGCTGATGGCGAGGAATGGCAGGTCCATGGGGGCGGATTCTACCATATCCAGAAATACCTCGTGGCCCCCGAGGCGATGCCCGACCACCTGACCTGGTTCAAATGGGAAAGCTATGCGACCTGGCTGTCGGGGGCGGCCCTGCTCGCTGTGGTCTATTGGGTCGGCGCGGAACTCTATCTGATCGACACTGCCAAGGCGGATCTGGAGATCTGGCAAGGCATCGTGATCTCTGCCGCGTCGTTGGGCGTGGGCTGGGTGATCTATGACTTGTTGTGCAAATCCCCCTTGGGCGAAAAGCCCACGGTACTGATGCTGCTCCTTTTCGCGCTGCTGGTGGTGATGTCCTGGGGGTATAATCAGGTTTTCACAGGGCGTGCGGCCCTGCTGCATCTGGGGGCCTTCACCGCGACGATCATGACGGCCAATGTGTTCGTCATCATCATGCCCAACCAGCGGATCGTCGTCGCCGATCTCAAGGCGGGGCGCAAACCAGACCCGAAATATGGCAAGATTGCGAAACTCCGGTCCACGCATAACAATTACCTGACGCTGCCGGTGATCTTTTTGATGCTATCGAACCATTATCCGCTGGCGTTCGGGACGCAATACGCCTGGATCATCGCGGCACTGGTGTTCCTGATGGGCGTCACCATCCGGCATTATTTCAATTCCATGCATGCGCGCAAAGGCAAGCCGACATGGACATGGGCGGTCACGGTCATCCTTTTCATCGTGATCGCATGGCTGTCCACCTTCCCCGGCCACAACACCTATGAAGACGCCGAGGCACGCGCATTGACGCCTTACGAGCAGCGTTTCGCCAGTGCCGCAGGATTCGAGGAGGCGCATGATATCGTGATCGGGCGCTGTTCAATGTGCCATGCGCGCGAACCGGTCTGGGGCAACATGCACTGGGCGCCAAAGGGCGTGTTTCTGGAAACCGAAGCCGATATCGCGCACCACGCCCGCGCGATCTATCTGCAATCGGGGATCAGCCACGCAATGCCGCCTGCCAATATCACCCAATTGCCAGACGAAGACCGCGCCACGCTCGCCGCGTGGTACCGCGCCGCAACAGACTGATCATCGTTCGAGTCCGTCAATTCGCGCTAAGCGCGATTTGACGTAAATCCGCGGGGGAGCCCGCAGGGCGGGGGCGGCAGCCCCCTACGCCTTTGCTGCGTCACGAATGGCGCGGATATTGGCACCATAGGGCGCTGGATCGCTGACCGACCCGCCGCGGAACACCGCCGACCCTGCGACCAGCACATCCGCTCCGGCAGCAGCGACCAATGGCGCGGTCACAGGATCAACACCGCCATCGATCTCGATATGGATGGGGCGATCACCTATCATCGCGCGCAGCTGGCGGACCTTCTCGACCTGGCTATGGATGAACTTTTGCCCGCCGAAACCGGGGTTCACCGTCATCACGCAGACCAGATCAACCATGTCGAGCAGATATTCCACGGCGGCGGCGGGCGTTGCGGGGTTCAAGGCCACACCGGCCTTGGCCCCCGCGCCGCGGATCGCCTGCATCGTGCGGTGGATATGGGGTCCCGCCTCGACATGGGCGGTGATGATATCGGCACCGGCCTTGGCGAAAGCCTCGATATAAGGATCGACAGGGGCGATCATCAGATGCACATCCATCACGCCCTTGATATGGGGCCGGATCGCAGCACAGGTCGCAGGGCCAAAGGTAATATTGGGCACGAAATGCCCGTCCATCACATCGACATGGACCCAATCGGCGCCCTGTGCCTCGATTGCGCGGCATTCCGCGCCGAAATTGGCGAAATCAGCCGACAGGATCGACGGCGCGATCTTGATGGAACGGTCGAAACTCATGGCGCAGGCCCCCTTGCTGTCTGGGCAGCGACATAAACCGCGCAGATGGCCTTGTCACGCGCAGATCCAGCCAAGAATTCATGCTGCGCCGCAGAAAAACCTATGCTAGTTTGTTGCCATGAACGCTGTCCTGCGCCATGCCGATATTCTGCGCGCCAATGCGCAGGTCCACCTGACAAGGGCGACCTTGACGGCCGAGCGCCCGCGCGCGCTGCATGGACATGATTTTTATGAATTGTTCTGGGTGCAGAACGGCAAGGTCCGCCACCACCTGCCTGACGGCACGCAAACGCTGGCCGAAGGCAGCGTCGTTTTCCTCAGCCCCGGCCAGACCCATGCGCTGCAAGGGCGTGGCGAACATGCGCTGGTCGTTTCGCTTTGCCTGCATCCGGCACTGGTCAAGGCGCTGGTGGACCGGCATCCGTCGCTGGCGGGCCATCTGTTCTGGTCCGGCAAGGGCATCGCGCAGCATCACCGCGACATGCGCGAACTGGCCGTGCTGAACCATGCGGCCGTACAATTGGAACGCAGCCGTTGTGACACGATCGCTGCCGAGGCGTTTTTGCTGCCGCTTTGTGCCGAACTGACCACAGACATCTATCCCGCCGATGCGCCCGACTGGCTGATCAGCGCCTGTCGGGCCGCCCGTCAGCCAACCGTGTTTCGCGATGGCGCGACGGGGCTGGTGGCACTGACCGGCAAGGCGCATCCGCATGTGAGCCGCAGCATGCGCAAGCATTTCGGCATGACCCCGTCCGATTACATCAACCGCATCCGCATGGACCATGCCGCCCGCGCGCTGACCACCGATGCCGATTCCGTGGGCCAGATCGCCGCCGATTGCGGCATCCCGAACATGTCGCATTTCCACAAGCTGTTCCGCGCCGCCTTTGGCGACACGCCGCTGCAATACCGCCAGAAACTGCAACGTCAGGTCGTCCAACCATCATAATGTTTGACCAATTGGTCAAAACTTGCCAAGTCATCGGCAAAGTGCCACGTTTCCCGGGCAATGCAGGAGGCCAACTTGCAAACATCCACGACCCCGCCCGCGGTGGCGCATCTGCCGCAACTGCACCTTGCCCGCAACGAAGGCACGTCCCTTGACCTTGATTGGGTCATGGCCGTGCAGGCCAATACATCCGCCATCGAACGGCGCGCAGCAAGCCTGCCGGGGCGGCGCAGCGTGAAAAAGGATTATCAGGCGGCATGGCTGTGCAAGGCGATCAGTCTGATGGACTTGACCACCCTGTCAGGCGATGACAGCGCAGGCCGCGTGCGCCGCCTGTGTGCTAAGGCGCGCCAGCCGGTACGCGCGGATATTCTGGACGCGCTTGGCATGCAGGGTCTGACTACGGGGGCGGTCTGTGTCTATCACGACATGGTCGCCACGGCTGTTGATGCGCTGGCAGGCTCGGGCATTCCCGTTGCCGCTGTCAGCACCGGCTTTCCGGCGGGCCTGTCACCCTTTCATCTGCGCATTGCCGAGATCGGCGAAAGCGTCGCCGCTGGCGCGCAGGAAATCGACATCGTCATCAGCCGCCGCCATGTGCTGACCGGCGACTGGCAGGCGCTTTATGATGAAATGCGCGAAATGCGCGCCGCCTGCGGGGATGCGCATGTCAAGGCGATCCTTGCCACGGGCGAGCTTGGCACCCTGCGCAATGTCGCGCGGGCCAGTTTGGTTTGCATGATGGCAGGGGCGGATTTCATCAAGACCTCGACCGGCAAGGAACCTGTCAACGCCACCCTGCCCGTCACACTGACGATGATCCGCGCGATCCGCGATTACCACGACCGCACCGGCGTGATGGTCGGCTACAAACCCGCTGGTGGCATCAGCAAGGCCAAGGATGCGCTGGTCTATCTGTCGATGATCAAGGACGAATTGGGTGACCGCTGGCTGCAACCCGATCTGTTCCGCTTTGGCGCGTCCAGCCTTTTGGGCGATATCGAAAGGCAACTCGACCATCACGTCACGGGAGCCTATTCCGCCCAATGGCGGCATGCCATCAGTTAGGGCGGGATTGAGTATTTTGAACAAAGCGAGGACAGGGGTTGCGCCATGAAGATCAAGGAAATCTTTACCACGATGGACTATGGTCCCGCCCTCGAGAGCAAGGCAGAGGCGCTGGCTTGGTTGGCGCAACATGACAACCTTGTCGGCCATTTCATTGGCGGCAAATGGACGCCCGCGCGCGATGATTTCGCCACCACCAACCCTGCAACGGGCGAAAAGCTGGCTGGTGTCACCAAAGGCACCTCTGCCGATATCGCCGCCGCCGTCGCTGCCGCGCGCAAGGCGCAGCCCGCTTGGGCCAAGTCAGGGCACAAGCGCGCTCGCGTGCTGTATGCGATCGCCCGGCTGATGCAAAAGCATGCCCGTCTGCTGGCGGTGATGGAAACGCTCGATAACGGCAAGCCGATCCGCGAGGCGCGTGATATCGACGTGCCACTGGCGATCCGGCATTTCTATCACCATGCGGGGTTCGCCCAGTTGATGCAGGACGAATTACCCGACCGCGCGGCACTGGGCGTTTGCGGGCAAATCATCCCGTGGAATTTTCCGCTGTTGATGCTCGCGTGGAAAATCGCGCCGGCGCTGGCGATGGGCAATACCGTGGTGCTGAAACCCGCCGAATACACGCCGCTGACCGCGATGGTCTTTGCCGATATCTGTCTGCAGGCGGGTGTGCCTGCGGGTGTCGTCAATATCGTCATGGGGGATGGTGAAACGGGGGCGGCGCTCGTCGCGGCGGATGTCGACAAGATCGCCTTTACCGGATCGACCGACGTAGGCCGCAAGATCCGCGAAGCCACGGCGGGAACGGGCAAGGCGCTGTCGCTCGAACTGGGGGGCAAGTCGCCATACATCGTGTTCGATGATGCCGATATGGATAGCGCCGTCGAAGGCTTGGTCGATGCGATCTGGTTCAATCAGGGCCAAGTCTGCTGCGCCGGATCGCGCCTTTTGGTGCAGGAAGGGATCGCGGATCGGTTCTATGCCAAGTTGAAAGCGCGGATGGACGGGCTGCGCATCGGTGATCCTTTGGACAAATGCATCGACATCGGCGCGATCGTCAATCCGGTGCAACTGGCGCAGATCACGGCGATGGTGAGCGCCAATGCGGAAGGTGAAACCTATCAGATCACGGCGCCGGAGGGGTGTTTTTATCCCCCCACCCTCATCACCGGATTATCGCCCGCATCGCATCTGATGCAGGAGGAAATCTTTGGCCCCGTGTTAGTGGCGACGACCTTTCGCACGCCTGCCGAAGCGGTCGAGATTGCCAATAACACGCGTTACGGCCTTGCCGCCTCGGTCTGGTCAGAGAATATCAACCTCGCACTCGATATTGCGCCGAAACTGGTGGCGGGGATCGTGTGGATCAACGGGACCAATATGATGGACGCCGCCGCCGGTTTCGGCGGTCTGCGCGAGAGCGGGTTCGGGCGCGAAGGCGGCTGGGAAGGGCTGGCAGGCTATACGCGGCCCAAAGCCAGCGCCAAGCCAATCAAGCGCATCACGGCCTTCGCCAGCAGTGACAGCAGCCCCGCCGACCCGCTGGACCGGACAGCGAAGCTTTATATCGGGGGCAAACAGACGCGGCCTGATGGCGGCTATTCGCGCGCGGTGTTCAACCCGCGCGGCAAATTGCTGGGCCATGTGTCCGAGGCGAACCGCAAGGACCTGCGCAACGCGGTCGAGGCGATGAATGCCGCCAAGGGCTGGTCGAAATCCACCGGCCATCTGCGTGCGCAGATCCTCTATTACATCGCGGAAAACCTGTCTGCGCGGGGCGATGAACTGGCCAAGCGCATCAAGGACCTGACCGGCAAATCCGGCACAGCCGAGGTGGAACAGACCATCCGCGCGCTGTTTACCTTTGCGGCCTGGGCCGACAAATACGACGGCAAGGTCCACGGCGTGCCGATCCGGGGCGTGGCATTGGCGATGCATGAAGCAGTGGGCAATATCGCGGTATTCTGCGGGGATGCGACCCCGCTGCTGGGGCTGGTCACACCGATGGCCGCAGCGATCAGCATGGGCAACCGCGTGACCTTGGTCGCCTCCGCACCCTTTCCGCTGATCGTGGCAGAGATTTACCAGATATTGGAAACCTCCGACCTGCCGGCTGGTGTCGTCAACATCCTGACCGGCGATCATTCCGATCTGGCGGGCCATGCAGCCAAACATCACGACATTGATGCCGTCTGGTCGTTTTCAGGCGCGGATATTTCGGCCACGATCGAAAAGGGCAGCGCCAGCAATCTCAAGCGCACATGGGTCAACAATGGTACGGCCGTCACGCCCACCGCGCGCCACTGGTTGGCGGCAGCGACCGAGGTCAAGAATATCTGGATTCCCTACGGCGAATAGCTATTTGCGCCCGAACCACCGGCCACGACGTTCGGCCAGATCGGCCTGTGCCGCGTCGATGTGATGCGTCGCGGCATCAATCACCGGATCGACCGCGCGTTCCCATAACTGCCGCCACATGGCGCGCAAGAACACGACCGCGATCAGCAAAAACACGAAAAAGACGATGTTGAACCATGGGATGATCGTCACATCGGGGCTATCGACGACGCGCAAGCCCACGGCATTGGGATAGATGCTGAGCCAGCGGTTGCGCCAGCCATAATGCGTAACCACGACCCAATCCTCGCCGCGGGTCAGATTGGCGGCTTCGGCCTGCAGGTCGGCGGAATTGAACTTGAAATATGGCGGCCAGATCCAGCCTGTATCTTCGTTGCGGTAAACCATCACACGCGATGTGTCGCGCTGGATAAAGCCAAACAGAAAGGTATTTTGCTTTTGGGTATTAATCAGCCGCAAATCGCGGGTGTCGGGTGTCGCGGACCCGCTGTCCCCGCTGGCAAAGAAGATCCGGTTGAATGATCCCAGATCGGTGCGGATCACCTCGGTCGAGGTGACTTTGACCACATCATGCTGTGGCAGAACATAATGCAGAAACATTGCCACGCCTGCCAGCACCAGCAGTCGAAAGACGAATTTGACGCGAGCCATGGCTATCCTCAGTTCATGTTGATCATATAGATGATGGACCCGATCACGATTGTCGGCACCACATAGACCAGCCCGACCAGTTTTGGGCGGATGGACGCATTATAGGCTGTCATACCCGCAGTGACAAATGCATCGCGCGCGGCGCGGTCAGTATTGCCTGGATGGGCGCCATCAAACGACTTTTCCAACCGTTCCTTGCGGACCGACCGAGCATAGATCGCAACGGACCAATAGATCACCGTCAATGCGATGAAACCGAAAATCACCAGCTTGATAAAGGCCATGTCCTACTGTCCCGTTTAGCATCACCGGGATGATAAATAATGTCGCTTTGGCCAATGCCAAGACGGGTCAGGCCCGCTACCATGTCTTGTCGACCCATTTGCGCGGCAGACCGGCAACCGACAGCACCATGATCGGTGCCCAGATGATCGCAGCGATCACGCCCAAACCGCCAAAGGTGACCAGATTCTGCCTCAACCCATTGGCCAGCAAGTCCCGCGCGGGCACGCCCTGCCAGACATAAAGGCCGAAAAAGAAAGCCGCGCTCAGGATGCACATTACCAGCGCGGACAGGGCAGCATTGGCCAGCAGGGCAAACACGCCTTCGGGCAACAACCGCGCGATCAAGCGTGGCACGCCAAAGCCGAGCAGCGCAAGGATCAGGATGGGCAAAAACAGCCCGTCTGAAATGATGTTACCCATGCGGTTCATACCTTTGCCGGATCATCCCGCGCCTTGCGGGTTCTTGACACAGCGCGCCAAACCCAGCCAGTCTGCGCCAGTTTTGCCATGAAAGGGCCGTAACATGCCAGCCACCATCGCGCAGGTGACCGCAGATGGCGTCACCCCCGAGATCAGCCGCCCCAGCGCGGAAAAGCTGATTTCAGGTGATCCGGTCTTTACGACATGGAATATCGAGGATGCGGACGGGCTTTATGCCGGGATCTGGCAATCAACGCCGGGCAAATGGCGGGTCCGATATGACGAATGGGAATATTTCAGCCTGACGGCGGGCAAATCCATCATCACGCCCGACGGCGGCACACCGATCACGCTGACGACAGGCGACAGCTATATCATCCGCCCGGGTTTCACCGGAACATGGGAAGTGGTCGAAGAGACCATCAAGGATTATGTGATCCGTCTATAGCACGTCAGATCATCCCCAGCCACAATGCATCAAGATCAGGCGGGCGGTTCGCCGCCTCGGCATCAGGGCCGATCAGCTCCTCAGCGGCGATCATCGTGGGCGGCAGCTCTACGCCACGGTCGTAATTTTCCGGATCGACGCGCAGCGATTCTTCAGGCGACCGGATCAGCACGGGCATCGGCGCTGTGATCTGGTTGTACAGATGGATGATGTCCTGATTGAACAGGCGAATACATCCCGCCGACCCCGAATTGCCGATGGACGGCAGGTCATTGGTGCCATGGATGCGGTAGAACGTGTCGCGCCCGCCTCGGAACAGATACAACGCGCGCGCGCCAAGCGGACTGCGCAACCCGCCGGGGATACCGGCCCGAAAATCGCCGTACACCTCGGGTTCGGTGCGCAGCATGTTCTGCGTCGGCGTCCAGCCGGGCCATGCCCGCATGAATTGCATCGTCGCGCGTCCTTGGATCGACCGGCCCGCGCGCCCTACGCCCACGGGATAGCGTGTCGCGGTGCCATCGGCCCTCACATGGTACAAAAACTTGGCATAGGGATCTACGTCGAGAGAATTTGGCGGCGCCTCGCCCTGATAAAGGCCGGTCACGCGGCGGTTGACACCCTGCAGGTATTCACTGGGGATACCCGGCAGGTTGTAACCGGCATCCATAATCGGGGCGTAGCCTTCGACCCAGTCTAGCTGTGTCGGCGGCTCCGGCTCTGTGACGGCGGGGTCTATTCGTGGCGCGCAAGCTGTCGCGGTACTGCCTAGCAACATCGCGCCAAAGGCGCGGCGACTGATATCATACGACAAGTTCATTCTGCATTCCTTGTGTGTCAGGTGCGGTGTTAACACCGCACCCCCAGACACCGAAACGCAAGACGGGCAAAAAGGTACCGTTGATCGACAAATTGTGACTTTTCGTGACAATTTACCCCAAAAATAGCGCTGATCGGCTGGTTTCAGCCGACGTTACGCAATGATGTTGAAGGCCGGACCATAGGGATAGCCGGTGATATCCTCGTTCCCGTCTTCGGTAATGAACAAAATATCATGTTCGCGGTATCCGCCTGCGCCCGGCTGACCATGCGGGATCGTCAGCATTGGTTCCATCGAAATGACCATGCCGGGTTCCAGCACGGTGGGGATATCCTCGCGCAGCTCCAGCCCCGCCTCGCGGCCATAATAATGCGACAGCACGCCAAAGGAATGGCCATAGCCAAAGGTGCGGTACTGCAGCAGATCGCGGTCAGCCAGGAAGGTGTTGATCTTGGCGGTTACATCCGCACAGATAGCCCCCGGCACAAGCAGGGACATGCCGTATTCATGGGCGGCGACATTCGCCTCCCAGATGGCGAGGCTGGCAGCATCGGCCTCACCCACGAACAGGGTCCGTTCAAGGGCGGTGTAATAGCCGCTGATCATCGGAAAGGTGTTGAGCGACAGGATGTCTCCATTTTCCAGCTTGCGCGACGTCACAGGGTTATGCGCGCCATCGGTGTTGATCCCCGACTGGAACCAGACCCAGGTGTCACGGTACTCGGCCTGCGGGAACCGTGCGGCGATTTCCAGCTCCATCGCGTCGCGCCCTGCCATCGCCACATCAATCTCGCGCACACCCGGTTTGATCGCATCGCGGATCGCATAGCCGCCAACATCGGCCACGGCTGCACCCGCGCGGATGAGGTCCAGTTCAGCTGGCGATTTGCGCATTCTTTGTGCCATTGTCTCTGCCGCCAGATCGACCAGACGTGCCGGTTGCAGATTGTCGCGCAAGGCCAGTCGGATCGCCACGGTCAGGTGGTCCGATTCGTAGCCCAGCACCTTGCCCAAACCCGTCACCGACCGCACCGCGCGCCAGTAATTGCTGCGGTCCCAATCGGTATAGGTGATCGCATCGCCATAAGACCGCCGCCAAGGCTGCGCAGCGTCGATGCCTGCGCTGATTGTCACGCAATCGGTCGGCGTGACGACCAGCCCGTATTGCCGACCGAAGCTGCAATACAGAAAGCCGGAATAATAAGCGATGTTCTGCATCGAGGTGAACAACACCGCTTCGACCCCTGCCTTGTCCATGATGGCACGCAGTCCCGCCAGCCGCGCCTCGTATTCGGCAGCGGCGAATGGCAGGGTCTTTTCACCTTGGTGGAATTTGTAGAAATGTGGACGCGCTGTCATGGCGGACCCTTTCCTCAACGGTCCCGGCGTTCAGGACGGACAAAGCCAGAGGTAGCGACGCCATCGCCACAGGCCTAGTGCTAGCGTAGGCCGCGCAGCCGATCAAGCCAATCTATCACCCAAGCTGAGCCCGTTCAGAACATCCGCGGCAGGCATCGCACGCTTGCCTTCGCGTTGGGCCGTGGTGATGGTGACGGCACCCGTGGCGCAGGCGATGGTAAAGCCATCCAGCACCGTGCCGGGAGCGGCATTGCCATCCGCTGTCTCAGCCCCCAAAAGCTTGACCCGTTCGCCCGCCACATCGCACCATGCGCCCGGAAACGGCGACAGCCCGTTGATCTGGCGCGCGACCGTTGCTGCAGGTTGGGCCCAATCCACGCGCCCCTCGGCCTTGTCGATCTTGGCGGCATAGGTGACGCCTTCGTCGGGTTGCGGCTCCGGTGTCAGATCGGGCAGACGGCGCAACGCTTCGACAACCAGCCGCGCGCCCATGGCAGACAGGCGGTCATGCAGGGCACCCGTCGTGTCATCGGCGGCAATGTCGGTCGCTTCGCGCAGCAGGACAGGGCCGGTATCCAACCCAGCCTCCATCTGCATGATGCAGACGCCGGTCTGCGCATCCCCCGCCATGATCGCGCGGTGAATAGGCGCAGCACCCCGCCAGCGCGGCAGCAAGGAGGCGTGAATATTCAGGCATCCCAGACGCGGCGCGTCCAGCACCGCCTGCGGCAGGATCAACCCGTAGGCCACGACGACGGCGACATCGGCGTTAAGATCGGCAAACTCCGCCTGCGCCTGCGGATTGCGCAAGCCGACAGGGTGCCGGACAGGCAGGCCCAGTTCCAAAGCCCGCAGATGCACCGCCTGTGGGCGGTCCTTTTTGCCACGCCCCGCCGGGCGCGGCGGCTGGGTATAAACCGTGACAATGTCATGCCCCGCCGCGACCAGCGCATCCAGCACCGGGACCGAAAACTCCGGCGTTCCCATGAAGATGATGCGCATGGTGTTTCCTTTGGATCAGATCGCAGCTTTAGCGGCGATTTTATGTGCTTTCTTGATCAGCATATCGCGGCGGACCTTGGTCATCCGGTCAAAGAACATCCGCCCCGCCAGATGGTCGATCTGGTGCTGTACCGAGGTCGCCCAAAGGCCGACGAAATCACGCTCCTCAACCTCGCCATCCGCGTTCAGAAACCGGACGGTCACGGCACGCGGGCGGCTAATTCGCGCCCAGACGCCGGGCAGGTTGGGCGAGCCTTCCTCATGGTCGCGGAACTCCACCGAACTATGCAGGATTTCGGGGTTCGCCATGCGCACCGCCTGCCCCCGCATGGTCGAGGCATCGACCACTGCCAAGGCCAGCCCGACACCCAATTGCGGCGCAGCCAAGCCGACACCGGGCATGGTGTCCATCGCCACGATCATTTCATCCCACAGTGCACGGATCTCATCGGTGATCGCGGCAACCGGCGCGGCTGGCGTACGCAACACCGGATGCGGCCACTGCACATAGGCGCGATGCGTCATTGCGCGACCCCGATATCGGTAATCAGCACACCGTCCAGATGATCGTATTCATGGCACACGCAGATCGCTGCGACACCGTCGAACCGGCCTTGGTGTACGTCGCCCGCGATATCCTGCCAGCGCATGTCCACCCATATCGGACGGGTGACCGCAAAGGCACGGTCGGGAATCGACAGACACGCCTCGACCGCAGTCGCGGTGGTCTTTGACCGTGCGATGATCTGCGGATTGACGAAGGCTTGCGGATCGGGGTCGCCGTCCTTCCATGTCGTGTCAATGACAAAGACCCGCTGCGAGACACCCACCTGCGGCGCGGCCAAGCCTCGGCCGGGGGCAGCATACATGGTCGCCAGCATCTCAGCCACGAGCAGAGCCAGAGCGTCGTCGAACGCTGTCACGGGTGCAGCCACGGCACGCAGCACCGGATCGCCATCAAACCGCAGATCCAGTGCCATGCCGTTACCCTCGTGCCATTTCGCGTTTCAGTTTCTGCATCTTGCGGGTGATCATCTGGCGTTTCAGCGGGCCAAGGTAATCAATGAACAACTTTCCGTCCAAATGGTCGATTTCATGCTGCACGCAGGTCGCCCAAAGCCCGTCAAAGCGCGCACGCTGCGGCTTGCCGTCAAGGCCCAGCCACGCCACCTCAACCTCGGCGGGTCGCGTCACTTCGGCATATTGCTCGGGGATCGACAAACAGCCCTCATCGTAAACGGAAGTCGCCTCAGAGGACCAGATAATCTCGGGGTTGATCAGGACCATGGGTTCGGGTGTCGCCTCGGCGTCTTTCTGGCAATCCATAACGATGACGCGGCGCATCACCGCCACCTGCGGCGCGGCCAGCCCGATACCGGGGGCCTCATACATGGTTTCAAGCATATCATCGGCCAGCCGCCGCAGATCATCATCAATAGATGCGACGGGGGCAGTCACCTTTTTCAGGCGCGGATCGGGATGAATCAGGATGGGGCGAATGGTCATGCCAGCGCATTTAGGCCGCGGCGATCAGAAATGCAACGCGGACCGCTTGCACAGCGCAGCGGTCGGGTTAGGCTGCACCAAAGCCAGAGGAAAAGCACCATGTCATTCAATACCCCCATCGACCGCCGCAATACGAACAGTTCCAAATGGGACCTGATGGAGAAATTGTTTGGTGTCGCGCCAGACAGCGGGCTGGCGATGTGGACGGCCGACAGCGACTATCAGACAGCACCCTGCGTTCTGGCCGCCATCGATCGCGCGCGCGACCATGGCGTTTTCGGCTATGGGATCGACAGCACGGATTACACCGATGCGATCACTTGGTGGATGCAGAACCGGCATGGCTGGACAGTGGACCCCGACTGGATCGTCTCGACCCAAGGGCTGGGCAATGCAATCGCGCTGTCGCTGCAATTGTGGTCAGAGCCGGGCGATGCGGCGGCGATCTTTACCCCCGTTTACCATGAATTCGCGCACAAGATCACCCGTGCGGGCCGTGTCGTAACCACCTGCCCGCTTGTGCGCGACGGTGATACCTATGCGCTCGACCTTGACGACGCCAAGACGCGGCTGACTGGCCGCGAAAAGCTGCTGATCTGGTGTTCGCCTCAAAACCCCTCAGGCCGGGTCTGGACCACGGCTGAATTGCGCGCCGTTGCCGCCTTTGCGCGCGATAACGGGATGCTGCTGATCAGCGACGAAATCCACCATGATCTTGTCTACCGCGACCATGATTTCGTGCCGATGGCCGTGGCCGCCCCCGATTTTGCCGACAATACCGTCTATCTGACGGCGGCGTCCAAGACCTTCAACATCGCAGGTCAGCGTACCGGCAACATGATCATCCCGAACGCGGATCTGCGCGCCCAAGCCCAGACATGGCAGGCGATGATGGATTACAAACCCGGCAGTCTGGCCATCGCGATGATCACCGCCGCCTATTCCGCCGAAGGGGCGGCTTGGGCCGATGCGCAAATGGACCATCTGCAGGCCAATCGCGACCTTTTTCAGGACGGGTTGCGCGCCATCCCTGGCGTCTGGTCGATGCCGTTGCAATCGACCTATCTGGCCTGGGTGGATTTTTCGGGCACCGGCATGGACCATACCCAAATCGCAGCACGCATCCGAGATGACGCAAAAATTGCCGTCTCACCCGGCCCGGCCTTTGGCTCCGGCGGCGAAAACTTCATGCGGATCAACTTCGCCACGCAGCGCCATGTTGTCGAAGACGCCGTGCAGCGTCTGCAACACGCGTTCCGCGACCTGCAATAGCGCGGCGTCAGCCACGCTTTTCCAGCAATCCGGCAGGGACGAAATCAGGATGCACAAAATCGGCGGCAGGCCGGTCAGCCACTGGCGTCAGCCATTTGAACTCGAACACGCGTTCTTCGTCATCTGCGACGGCGGAAACCACAAGACATTGATACAGGTGCTTTGGCCCGTCATAGATATCGACATGGCCGCGCAATTTATCGGACCCTTTCAGGTCCAGCGCAAAACCACCATCCCACAACCGCCTGATCCTATGGGTTGCATCGCCATCGCGCACCGACAACCTGTCCTTGCGGCGAAGCGCGGCTTTGCGGGCATCTTCCAATCCTTGGCGCACCGCTTCCGGCAAAAACGTATACATTCGAATCCCCCTGTTCCGCTAAGTGTGCGCACACAAAGGTAAAAATCAAGTAACGCGATCCGCCGCGATGCAGCATGATGCAGCCACGCGCCAGTCAGTCCGCCTTGACGCGCGGACGCAGCACATGCGGCTTGGCCGCGTCATAAAGTGCGGAATCAGGAAATCCGTGGTTTTCCGACAATGCAGGCCCCACCAAAATCAGCGCCGTGCGCGTGATCTTGGCCACGCGCACCTGCGCATGGATATCGCTCAACGTGCCACGCAGGATCAACTGGTCGGGCCAGCCCACGCGATAGATCACGGCCACCGGACAATCCGCGCCGTAGAACGGCACCAGCTGGCGCTCGATCTCGCGCAGCGCACGGATCCCCAGATGGATCGCCAGCGTCGCACCGCTGCGGGCAAAATTCTCCAGCGTCTCGCCCGCGGGCATGCCGGTCGATTTCATCGACATGCGTGTCAGGATGATGGATTGCGCCACTTCCGGCACGGTCAGTTCGGTCCCCAGCGCCGCCGCCGCAGCGGCATAGGCCGGCACGCCCGGAATGATCTGGTAATCGATCCCATCCGCCTTCAACCGCCGGATCTGTTCGGCAATCGCCCCGTAAAGCGACGGATCACCCGAATGGACCCGCGCCACATCCTGCCCCTTGGCATGGGCCTGCAGAATAACAGCATGGGTGTCGTCCAGCGTCATCGGGGCTGTATCCAGCACCAGCGCATCTGCTGGCGCACAAGCGACGACCGCCTCTGGCACCAGTGATCCCGCATAAAGGCACACAGGGCATTCCCCGATCACCCGCGCCGCCTTGAGCGTCAGCAGTTCGGGGTCACCGGGGCCCGCCCCAATAAAATAAACGGTCATCTTCTCTTTTCCCCAAATACTCCCGCCGGCAGGCGGAAATGTCATCCTGCCGCAAGATCACCATCAATCTTGCGGGCATAGCCGCGCGGCGTATACATCCGCGGCCCTGTCCCCAGCTGCGCCAGCCGTGAATGCGACGATCCGACCAGCACCACCGTCAGCATATCAACTTCGTCCACATCCAACTGATCCAGACGGCGATAGCGGATATGCTCCTCCGGCCGCCCCAGTGACGAGGCCAGCATCACCGGCGTCTCGGCGGGGCGATGGCGCAACAGGATGTCGCGCGCCTCGGCCAGCAGGGTGCGCCGGCGCAGCGACACCGGATTATAAAACGCAATCACGAAATCGCCGATCGCCGCCGCCTGCAACCGTTTGATGATATCGCCACGCGGCGTCAGCAGGTCCGACAAGGAAATCGCGCAGAAATCATGGCCCAAAGGCGCGCCTGCCCGCGCCGCCGCCCCTTGCAAGGCACTGACACCGGGCGAACAGACCACCTCGACCCGGCGGGCCGCATCCGACACGCCCATCTGGTCAGCGCTGCGGTCTAGGAGCTCGAACACCAGCGCCCCCATCGCGTAAATTCCCGCATCACCCGAACATACCAGCGCCACATTCTTGCCCAGCCCCGCCTGTTCCAGCGCATAACGACAACGATCCTCCTCGCCACCCAGCGGGAAATCCGACCGCTGCTTGCCAATCGCCAATGGCCCCAGCAGATCGATATATAGCCCGTACCCCACCAGTTCCTCGGCCTCGGCCACCAGCCGCGACACTTCGGGCGTGCGCCATGCCGCCTGACCGGGGCCGATGCCCACGACAGACAAGCGCCCGCGTCCGCGGCCCGCTAATACGGTGATCGGGGCGGGTGCAATCGCCAGCGCACAGGTCGCATTGGCCGTCTTGCGCTTGGCGATCAGCAATGTCGCCTGCGCCCCCGCCTGCGCCAATGCGGCCGCTTCGGCCACGCCATGCGTGCCGACCTCGGCGAAAACGACGTCGGACGGGGTGGCCAAACGCGGGGTCAACGCCTCAAGCTCAGCTGCTTCGAACAGGCGCAGTGGCACGTCCAGCGTGCGCGCCAGATCAATGATCGCCGGTTCATCCGCTTTCAGCGTGATCGTGTTGACGGACTGCACGGCCTCCGCCGCAACACCAGCCTCCGCCAGCACCTCAGCGACCAATGCAGCCATCTCGGCAGGGTCACAATCGCGCGCACAGCCCAGACCCAAAGTCAGGCGCTGTGGCGCGAATTGCAGATGATCCACCCCCAGATCAAACTGCGCCTTTATCGTGCAGGATAGCCGCAAAGCATCGCCTGCGGGCAAATCTGCCAGCCAAGGCGCATCACCCAAGACCCGCGCCCCGCCCCCCGATAAAAGCGCTGCCATCGCCCCCTTGGCATCTTCGCGGTTGACCAGCCTCCAGCCGCTAGGTGGTTCATCCAGCGCCACGCCCAGCGCCACATCGCCCGCCGTCGTCACCGCTGCCACAGCGCCAAGTGCTCGCGCAATTTGCGCCGCCAGCCGGTTCGCGCCGCGATGGCCACCCAACAAGGGCACAACCACCGCACCATCATCGGACACGGCAATTACCGGCGGTTCCGCCCTCTTGTCCGCCAGCAAGGGAGCGACCGCACGGATCAGGATGCCCGCCGCACAAACCCCGACCACCGGCACACCGGCAGCGAACAGATCACGCGCATGATCCAGCGCATTGGCAAAAAACGTATCCGCCTTTGCCACGCGCCCCTTGCGGCCATGGACCTGCGCACCCAAGACAGCGGCAACACGATGCGCCACAGCCTCGCCCGAGGCAGACAGCGCCAGAACAACCGGTTTCACAGCCATGGATCAGCCCCTTTGGTCAGCAGGATCATTGAAAAATAAGGTGCGGCCGCAGGTGCGTCAGCCAAGGGCAGCACGACCTCGTCGGGCAGGGTCGCGCGTTCGACATAAACCGCCATATCCGTCAGCCCCAGATCGGCGATCACTGTACGGATCTTCGCCAGATGGCGGCCCACCTTCATGATAACGACACTTTCGGCACCATCGATGCGCGCGCGCAATTCCTCCTGGGGCAAAGGACCAGGCAAAACGGTCAACCGCTCATTGCGCGCCACCAAGGGCCGGCCCGCCCGCGCGGCACAGGCGGTGATCGACGTCACCCCCGGCACGACCTCGACGCGGTAACGCCCCGACAGACGCGCAAACAGATACATGAACGACCCGTAAAAGAATGGGTCACCCTCACAAAGGCAGACAACATCCTGCCCAGCATCGAGCGCCGCCGCAATCTGCACAGCCCCGGCGTCATAGGCCGCCTGCGCAGGCGCGCGTTCGACGCTCATTGGCACATCCATCACGATCTCGCGGGCGTCAGGCGCGATCAGATCAGCAGCAATCGCACGCGCAAAACTCGCAGCCCCTGCCAACGTCGGATAGGCTACAACAGCGGCCCCTTCGATCAATCGCGCAGCGCGCAGCGTGATCAGATCTGGCGCGCCAGGGCCAAGACCGACGCCATAAAGCACACCCGTCACCATCCGCCCTCGCTTTGTTCGAAATACTCCCGCCGGAGGCTAAAAATCATCTTTTTACAAGGCTCCATTGCGTCACCGGCATCAGCGGTCGCCAGCCAGTCAACCGCCCGACAGGTTCGGCGCGATGCACCGAAAGTTTCACCAGATCCCCGCCATGCGTCTTATGCAGGGCGATCAGTTCCGCCTCGCTTTCCAGCGTCACGGCGTTGGCGACCAACCGCCCCAAGGGGCGCAAGGCGGCCCATGCAGCGTTGAACGTTTCACGGCTCAACCCGCCACCGATGAAAATCGCATCCGGGGCGTCCAAGCCATGCAAGGCCTGCGGTACCATCCCGTCGATCAGTTCCAGCTTTGGCGCGCCCAGCGCCAATGCATTAGCGGCGGCAAAGGCGCGTCGGTCTGCACGCGGCTCGATCCCGATGGCGCGGGCATAGCGCGCGGCGCGCATCCACTCGATGGCCACAGACCCGCAGCCACAACCGATGTCCCAAAGCAGCGCGCCACGCATCGGCATCAGCTTGGCGAGGGTGACAGCGCGGATTTCTTGCTTGGTCATGGTGCCGTCGGACTGGAACATGTCATCCGCCAAGCCCGGCACGCGCGGCAGCAAGGCTGCATCGGGGGCCGCGATACAGTCCACCGCAAGCGTGTTGAACGCAGGCACATCATGCGCCCAGCTTTCGGCCAAACCGTCAAAACGCGCCTCGTCCTTGCCGCCCATCGCCGCCAGAACACTCATCCGCGACGCGCCAAAGCCGCGTGCAGTCAGAAAGGCCGCAATCTGGGCGGGGGTTTCCGCGCCCGTGGTCAGGATCAACAACCGCGCCTCAGGCTGGATAAACGCGATCATCTGTTCCACCGGACGGCCATGCACGGTCAACGTTTCGACATCCGGCAACGACCAGCCCATCCGCGCCGCCGCCAACTGGAACGCCGACAATTGCGGGTGATAGACAATCTGTGCCGGATCAATCGCGCGTCCGATCCGCGCACCGACCGAGAACCACAAAGGATCACCTGTCGCAAGCACGACAACGCGTCTGCCGTGCAGGCCCCTGATCGTGGAAATCAGCGCATCAAACGGATGCGGCCAGGCCAGCCGTTCCGCTGTCAGGTTTTCGGCCAGCACATGATGCCGATCGCCCCCGATGATAACCTCGGCGGCTTCGACCACCGCGCGGGTTGCAGGCACCAGCCCCGCCATTCCATCCTCGCCGATGCCGACGATATGCAGCCATGCGTCAGACATCCTCGGGCAACCCCGCAGCCAGCGCATTCACTGCGGCCGACGCCATGGCCGACCCGCCACGCCGCCCGCGCAAGGCGATATAGTCGCAACCACGCGGATCGCGCGCGAGTTCTGCCTTGCTTTCGGCAGCCCCGACAAAACCCACCGGAAACCCAAGGATCACCGCCGGTTTCGGCCATCCTGCATCAAGCAATTCCAGCAGGTGAAACAGCGCTGTCGGCGCATTGCCGATGGCGACAACCGCGCCAGCGATCCGGTCCTGCCACAGCTCGACCGCAGCGGCAGAGCGGGTATTGCCAATCTTGGCTGCAAGCGCGGGCACCGCGGGATCGTTCAATGTCACGATCACATCGTTGCCAGCTAGCAGATAGCGCCGGATGATTCCTGCACCCACCATTTCGCAATCACACAGCACGGGTGCACCGGCGCGCAAGGCTTGCTGCCCTGCCACCGCCACCTGTTCGGAATAGGCGAGCCTATCGACGATTTCCACCATACCACAGGCGTGGATCAACCGTGTCATCAGCGGATGCAGGTCAGCCGCAAAGCGGTCAAGCCGCGCCTCGGCCCGCACGGTGGCGAAGCTTTGCGTATAGATTGCCTTGGGGTCGGTCTCGTAGGGACGCAATATCGGGCCTTTCATCTGGCACAAAGACCTGAGCCTCCGGCGGGAGTATTTTCAACAAAGCGAGGATCAGGGTTTCGTTTTGCGCGCGCTTTCCGGTCCATGCGGGTGTTTGGCATGGGGGTAGGGCGCGTGGTGATGGTGGTCATGGTCGTGATCGTGATCGTGACCGTGGTGATGGTGGTGATCATGCTGATCCTGCACCACAAGACGGCACATGCCGGTGCAGAACGTGGTGCAAAGTTTGCAATCGGCCACGTTTGATCCGGGCGCGCTCGCACCCTGGCCTTCGACATGGTGATGGTGGCTTTCTTGTAAGGCGCCGACCTCGCCCTCGAACCCCAGCACTTGCGTGCGGTATTTGCACAATACGCAGGTCGCGGGCGGCACCGCGCCAAAGGCAGGGTGGCTGCGGTCGGCGGCGCTGATCGTGTGGTTATGCCCATCCTCCAGCGCCAGCATCTGCGCGCGATAGCCGCAGATGCCGCAATTGGGCGGTGGGGTTGCGCTGTCTTGTTCCAGAATACGTTCGGCAAAGGTTTCCAGCACCTTGGGATGATCGCCAAGATACCCTGCCTTCACAAACTGAATGCTGGGATGTTCGGCGGCGACCTGATCGGTAAAGCCGTAGATCCGGTCGATCAGGATGCCTGAGAACAGAAAATACGGGAACACGATGATCCGCTTGTAGGGCAGGCGGGCGGCATGTTGCAGGCAGGGTTCAACCAGCGGAAAGGTCACGCCGGAATAGCCGACCTCGCACCAGCCAAAGCCCATGCCTTCCTGAATCATCCGCGCGATTTTTGCGACATTGCCGTTGGCGTCAGGGTCGGATGCGCCGCGCCCGATGACCACCAGACAGGTTTCCGCCACCGGCAGCGCGCCATATTTGACATTGGCGCGATCCACGGCTTCTTGCACGCGGCCTGCGGCGGCGGCAATCATCTTGGGGTCAATCCCCAGTTCGCGGCCATAATTCACGGCCAATCCATGTTTGGCAGCATAGGTGTTCAGCACGGTAGGAATGTCGTTTTTGGCATGCATCGCAGCAAAAAGCATTCCTGGCACCGCCAGAATCCGGTCACAGCCCGCCGCGCGCAGCCGGTCCAGCCCGTCACGGATCACAGGATTTGCAAATTCAAGATAGCCGTAGTCGGTGACCCAGTCGTCGGGCAGATAGGCAGGCAGCTTTTCCGCCAGCACCGCGAATTCATCCACGGCAGACTGGCTGCGCGATCCATGGCCACAAATCATCACACCTGTTTTCACGCTGTTTTCCCTTCGCCGCTGGCTCGGTCGGTCATGGCCGGATTTCATTTCTCCCGACATGACCAGAGACCCGCAAACCACGGGTGCGACGATGCGACAGCCTGGTCCCCGTCTGGGTCGACCGTCCTGTCTCCAACCGTTCTGGCCCTGCAAGGGCTTCGTCTGATTGGCGGTATAGACGGCCCATGCAGACGGGGCAAACGGTTAAGCGACGTAACCTGTGTTGGGTCCGACGTATCTTGTGGCGCCACAGGGAATATGGCAGGCCAAGGGCGCAAACCTGAACGGATGGCATACGCGTGAATGACTGGTATCTGATCCTGATGATCTGGGGTGACGCCTATAGTGACGCCGATTGCAACCGCCTGATCCGTAACGCCCATATGCATAGCCCCAGCTTGAAGGGTGCCATCGTGCTGTCGGACAGGGTCGATCGGGATTTGGACCCCCGTGCGATACAATGTCGGATCAGTCCGGATTTCGATCGCAGCGATTTCAAGAAAAATGGCCTGGCCGTCAAGATTTCATTGTTCGAGATTGATGTATTGCCGCCCGGCGCCCGTTGCGTCTATGTCGATCTTGACAGCGTGATCATTGGCGACCTGGGAAAAGTCGCCGCGCTGACGCTGAGCGCGCCCCTGTGGACCTTGCCAACACCGCGCGCGCGGCTTGACGCTTGGTCGCGGCTACGCTGGCGGTTGAGCAGGGGCCGACGATATGGCGCTGGAAACTCTTCCGTCTTTGCCTATCGCAACGCATTTCCAGGCAATCCGACAGCCAAGTTCCGCAACAAGACAACCGTTTTCGGGCAGGCAGCATCAGACGATATCCGCAGCAATGACGACCGGTTCATCGGGTGGTCCTGTCAGGACGTCATCCGTCCGCTGCCCACGCAGCTGGCGGTCAGGTTCAGGATCGAGTTTCTGGAAGTGACATTCTGGATGAACAGGATCAAGGCGCGCTATCGGCGCAAGGCGCGTCAATCGCTTGTTGTTGTCACGTTTGACGGGGCGCTCACCAAACCGGCAGTGATCGCCGCGCTGCGCGATGGCGCGGTGATTGCCGACCATCATGGTCGCCGCGCAAGATGGACAGATCTGGAAATGAGCGGTCTGCGCCAGACCATGCAGGATGCCTTGCAAAACTGATCACGCCACCATTGTGCGCAGACGCACCATCGCTGCGCCGTCATTCGCCTTGGTTCATCACGGCCAAGGGGTTAGGTCGGATGCAACAAAGGAGCATCATCATGGGCCAACTGGTTGACGGCATCTGGCACGACGTCTGGTATGACACCAAGACATCAGGCGGCAAATTCGAACGTACAGAGGCATCGTTCCGCAACTGGATCACAGCAGACGGGTCTGCGGGTCCATCGGGGACAGACGGTTTCCCGGCGGAATCGGGGCGCTATCATCTGTACGTCTCTTACGCCTGCCCCTGGGCGCATCGTGCGCTGATCTTTCGCGCGCTGAAGGGGTTGGAGGATCACATCAGCATCTCGGCCGTGCATCCAGACATGCTGGGCGAAGGCTGGTCGTTTCAAAAGGACGACAACGGGGCCACCGGCGATACATTGTTTGGGTATGATTACGCCCGCGAGGTTTATTTGCGCGCCCTGCCCGACATGACAGGCCGCGTCACCGTGCCGATCCTTTGGGACAAACAGCGCGAAACCATCGTTTCCAACGAATCGTCGGAAATCATCCGCATGTTCAATTCCGCCTTTGACGCGATCACCGGCAACAGTGACGATTATTGGCCATTGGCATTGCGCGATGCCATCGTGCCGGTGAACGACCGGATCTATGACACGGTCAATAATGGTGTTTACAAATCGGGTTTTGCCACGACGCAGCAGGCATACGAGGATGCGGTTTATCCGCTGTTCGACAGTCTTGACTGGCTCGAAGACCGGCTGGGCAAGTCCCGCTATCTGATGGGCGACCGGCTGACCGAGGCGGACTGGCGTCTGTGGACGACCCTGCTGCGGTTCGACCCGGTCTATCATTTGCATTTCAAATGCAATCGCAAACGGATCGCGGACTATCCGAACCTGTCAGGTTTCCTACGCGATTTGTACCAGATGCCGGGCATCGCCAAGACGGTGAACATGGATCACATCGTGCGGCACTATCATTACAGCCACGATACGATCAATCCAAACCGGATCATCCCGATCAACCCGGTCATCGATCTTTCGCAGCCGCACGGTCGGGCCTAAGGCTACCGTAATAGTGGACGATCGCGGCCAAATCGTTCGGCGGGGTCGCGGTCTGGATAAAGGCGCGCGCATTCCCGCTATAGCCGAAAATAGAACCGTCAGAGAACACCGTGGTATCCGTGACGAACACCACGTTGGCCCATGGTTGCCGGAACTGCGCCATGTCGGCAACGGCAAGCGCGCTGCAACCGTCCAGCATGACGTCAAGCACGATCACGTCAAAAATGATCGCCTCCAGCGCCGCAAGCGCCGCCACGCTGGTGCGCGCCTGCGTAACCTGCGCATCAAGCATTTCCAGATGCCGCTGCCAGGTCGCAGCAAGCCCACCATTGCCATGAATGATCAGAACATGCATGTTATCGGGCCGATCCTTGCTGGCTTACCGGCGGGTCCAGATGACGGGGAGCCAGCCATCCCCGAGCGTGGAACCATCATCCACGAACACACAATCATGGCAAAAGATTGTATCTTTCGTCTGATCTTGCGGATCACGCGATTATCCGCTTGAAAGGCGTTGATCATGACGGGCGGCAAAAAATGACAACTTGGATAACGATTTGCGACACCTGCAAGCGCGAAGGCTGGGAGTCGGGCACGATGGCCCAGACCGACGGCGAGGCACTGGCAGGACTGATCGAGGCAGCGGCCTCGGGACTGGCCGGGGTGAAAACACGCCGCGTATCGTGCCTGATGGGCTGCAAATCTGGCTGCAACATCACCATTCAGGCGCCCGATAAGCTGAATTATACGCTGGGTGACTTTACGCCGGATACGGATGCGGCGGCTGGCATCGTGGCCTATGCCCAGGCCCATGCCCAAAGCCCGACAGGTCAGGTTCCGTTTCGCGACTGGCCACAAAGCATCAAGGGTCATTTCGTGACACGCCATCCACCCTTGCCCGCCAGCGAATGACGGTTGCGCGCGATCATGGCGGCGGGCTTGATGCCGCCATCGCGCGCCATGGTGGCAGCCGTGCGACATGGCTTGATCTGTCCACGGGGATCAATCCCGTCCCTTACCCGCTGCCGCAATTTCCCGCCGATGCCTGGACAGCGCTGCCGGACAAGGCGGCTTTTGCACGCCTGCATAATCTCGCACGCGGCTTTTGGGGCGTACCACAGGACGCGACGATCCTTGCAGCAACGGGGGCCTCTGCCATTATCGCGGCCTTGCCACGCGTGTTTGCGCAGGGCGAGGTCTGTATCCCCGGCCCCACCTATAACGAACACGAAGCCGCTTTTCGCGCCGCAGGCTGGACCATCGGCACTGTGCCGCGTCACGCGCTGGTCGCTGTGCATCCCAACAATCCCGACGGGGCTATCTGGTCCGCGCCGGATTTCAGCACGCAGGTCACCATCATCGATGAAAGCTTTTGCGACGTTATGCCTGAAAGGTCGCTGGTCCATCTTGCCAGCCGCCCGAACACGGTGGTGCTGAAAAGCTTTGGCAAATTCTGGGGGCTCGCAGGCCTGCGCCTTGGCTTTGCCATCGGTGACCCTGCGGTCGTCGCGCGGTTGGCGGAGATCTTGGGCCCGTGGCAAGTCTCTGGCCCCGCGCTGAACATCGGGGCAGAAGCCTTGGCCGATCTACAATGGGCTGATACGACACGGGCAAGGCTGGTGCAGGATGCCCACAGGCTCGACCAACTTGTGACTGCCAAAGGCGCCAAACTGCTGGGCGGCACCTCCCTGTTCCGGCTATACCGCGTTGATGACGCCGCAGCTTGGCAGGACAGGCTGGCGCAAGGCCATGTCTGGTCACGCATCTTTCCCTATGCGGGCGACTGGCTGCGCCTTGGCCTGCCCGCCCCCGACCGCTGGGCGCAGCTGGAGGCCGCATTATGACATTGTTTTTCGGCATGATCCTTGATGCGCTGTTCGGAGAGCCGAAATGGCTCTGGTCGCGCTACGCGCATCCGGCTGTCCTGATGGGGCGGCTGATCGGCTGGTGTGACCTGCGTTTTAACGCAGGCCCCGCGCGGCAAGGCAAAGGCATCGCCGTACTGGCGGGGCTGGTCATCGGCGCGGGGCTTTTTGGGCTGATCCTTGACGCGCTGCCGGGTACGATCATCGACATTCTGGTCGTCGCCGTACTGCTGGCGCAAAAATCGCTGGCCGATCATGTACGCGCCGTAGGCAACGCCCTGCGGCTGTCGCTGGGCGACGGCAAACACGCCGTGGCGATGATCGTAGGGCGCGATACCCAAGCCATGGACCGGCCCACCGTCGCACGTTCCGCGATTGAAAGTGCCGCCGAAAACCTGTCCGACGGGGTGATCGCGCCCGCTTTCTGGTTCCTGATCGCGGGGCTGCCGGGGCTTTTGATCTACAAGATCGTCAATACCGCCGACAGCATGATCGGCTACCGCACGCCGCGCCACGCCGAATTCGGCTGGGCCGCCGCCCGGTTCGACGATCTCATCAACCTGATCCCTGCGCGCCTGACAGCGGCGATGATCTGGGCCGTGACCAGCCGCCCTGACCCGCGCGGCATCTTGGCTGACGCGCCCTTGCACCGCTCGCCCAACGCAGGCTGGCCAGAGGCGGCGATGGCCCATGGCCTTGATATCGCGCTGAGCGGGCCGCGCAGCTATGACGGGCAATTGCGCGATTATCCTTTCGTGAACGGGGGCGGCGAACATGATCTGACGCCGGACGACATCGATCGCGCGGTGGGTGTCTTGTGGAAAACATGGGCGGTGATGCTGATTCTGGCATTGATCACCACAGCCTGACCCGTTTCCGCCGATCCGGCAGCCGACATCTTGCACGCTTTGCCCGCCCTGTTAGGCTCGCGGCGAACCAGAACCGGAGCCCACATCATGCGCCTTGCCCTTGCCGCCGCCCTGACCCTGCTGACCGGTGCCGCGACAGCTCAGACCTGCGGCGGCGATGTCGGCAGCTTCATCGCAGGCGTCAAGGCCGAGGCTGTGGCCACCGGCATCCCCGCCGCCACCGCGGATGCGTTTTTCGCTGGCGCGCAGATCGAACAATCCGTGCTGAACGCGGACCGGTCCCAAGGCGTATTCCAGCAAGATTTCATCCAGTTCTCGCGCAACCTGATCAGCCAGAACCGCATCGATAACGGCACACGCAACAGCCAAAGATTTGACAGCACGTTCCGCGCCATCGAAAACCGCTTCGGCATCCCACGCGGCGTGCTGCTGGCGTTCTGGGCGTTCGAAACCGATTACGGCGCGGTGCAGGGCAATTTCAACACCCGTAACGCCCTGCTGACGCTGGCGCATGATTGCCGCAGGCCCGACCTGTTCCGCCCTCAATTGATCGCCGCGATCGAACTTTACCGGCGCGGCGGCATGGACCCTGCAACCACCTTGGGCGCTTGGGCCGGTGAAATCGGCCAGTTGCAAAAACTCCCGCGCGAGATCGTCGAAAAAGGCATGGATGGCGACGGTGACGGGGTGGTGGACCTGAAAAACTCGGCCCCCGACGCGCTGACGACGGGCGCAAACGTGCTGTCCTCGCTCGGCTGGCGGCCCAATGAACCATGGATGCATGAAATCACCGTCCCTGCGAACCTCGACTGGTCGCAGACCGGCCTGACCAACAAACGGCCCGTCAGCGACTGGGCCGCGATGGGCGTGACCGCGCGCCAAGGCAGCCTTGGCCCCGCAAACCTGCCCGCCGCGATCCTGCTGCCGATGGGGCGCAACGGGCCGGCCTTTATGACCTACCCCAATTTCGACGTCTATTTCGAGTGGAACCGCAGCTTTGTCTATGTGACCACCGCCGCTTATTTCGCAACCCGCCTCAGCGGCGCGCCGGTCTACAATGCGGGTAATCCGTCGCCCGCGCTGACAGGCGACCAGATGCGCCTGTTGCAAGAACGGCTGACCGCGCGGGGCTATGACGTGGGCGGGATCGACGGCATCCTCGGGGCGATGACCCGCAATGCGGTGCAGGCAGAACAGGCCCGCCTTGGCCTTCCGGCAGATGCCTGGCCGACGCTTGATCTGCTCAATCGCCTCTGATCATCTTCCTAGCCCAAATATCCCCGCCGGAGGCCTAAAAGTTCTTAAGCCACCATCGCCGCCGCACGCTTAAGATCGACCGACACCAGCTGAGACACCCCCTGTTCGCCCATCGTCACGCCAAACAGCCGGTCCATCCGGCTCATCGTGACAGCATGGTGGGTGATGATCAGGAACCGCGTGTCGGTGCGGCGGCACATCTCGTCCAGCAGGTCGCAAAACCGCGTGACATTGGCATCATCCAGCGGCGCATCCACCTCGTCCAGCACACAGATCGGCGCGGGATTGGCCAAAAACACCGCAAAGATCAACGCCAGCGCCGTCAGCGTCTGTTCACCCCCCGACAGCAGCGACAGCGTGCTCAGCTTCTTGCCGGGCGGCTGGCACATAATCTCCAGCCCCGCCTCCAGCGGATCATCTGATTCGACCAGCACCAGCTTGGCCTCGCCCCCACCGAACAGATGCGTGAACAGCAGCCCGAAACTGTCGTTGACCTGCTCGAAGGCAGTCAACAGACGTTCGCGGCCTTCCTTGTTCAGGCTGGCGATACCGGTGCGCAGGGCGGCAATAGCGGCAAGCAAATCGGCCTTTTCGCGCACCAGCGCATCATGTTCGGCCTGCACCCCCTTGGCATCTTCTTCCGCGCGCAGGTTGACCGCGCCCAGCGCGTCGCGCTGCCGCTTGAGCGCATTGACCTCGGCCTCGACCGTGGCAACCGGCGGCATGTCGGCAACCGGCACGCCCAAAGCGTCCAGCAATTGCGCAGGTGTCACCTCCTGTGCCTCGATGATCCGCTCTGCGGCATAGGCAATGGTTTCGCGCGCGGCATCGGCGCGAGCCTCGGCACGGGCGCGGGCCTCGCGCGCCTCTGACGCAAGCCGTTCGGCGTCGCGTTCGGCATGGCCCGCATCGCGCAGCAAAGTCTCGGCCTCGGCCAGCCTGTCGGCCGCAGCACGGCGGCGGGTTTCTGCGGTGGCGATCGCATCGGCAAGTTCGGCACGCTTGGCGGCAATCTCCTCGGGTGCTGCAGAGGCTTCGGCCAGTTCCGCCTCGGACGCGGCCTTGCGGTCTGCCAGCTCGGCGCTGCGCTTGGTTGCAGTTTCCAGCCGGTGTTTCCAGCCACTGATTTCCTTGGTGATCTCCTGCGCACGGCGCAGACGGGCGTCGCCTTCACGGCGCAATTCCTCGGATGCGGACCGGCGCGACATCATCGTGATGCGCGCGGCCTCGACCGTCATCTTGACATCCTCGACCGAGGCACGCGCCGCGGCCAGATCGCCCAATGCGGCGGCGGCCTGTTCCGCCTCGGCCAGCGCCTTGCGCGCGCCCATCGCCTCTTCTTCAATCCGGCGCAGGGCAAGGCCAAGGCTTTCCAGCTGCCCTTGCGACAGGTTCCGGTCCGCCTCGGCGCGGCTGGCGGCACGGTTGGCATCGGCCACGGCGCGGTCGGCATCGCGGCGGGCCGCGCGGGCGGCCTGATCGACAACCGTGCAGTCTTGCAAGGCACGGGTCAGCGCATCATGCGCCGCCGCTGCCTGCTGTGCCTTGGCCGCCGCCGCATCCAGATCGCGCTGCAATTCCGCCAGCCGGTTGAGTTGTTGCAACCGCAGGGCCGCAGCCGAAGGGGCATCCTCGGCCCCCGACCTAAACCCGTCCCAGCGCCACAGATCACCTGCCAACGATACAAGCCGTTGGCCGGGCTGCAATTCGGCCTGCAAACGCGCACCATCAGCGGCATCGACCAGCCCGATCTGCGCGATCCGGCGGGCAAGCACCGCAGGCACAGTCACGACATCTGCCAAAGGCGCCACACCGGCAGGCAAGGCCTGTGCCTGCGCATAATCGGGCAGGCTGGCCCAGCCTGTCGGCGCATCTGCCCCCACCGCAGGCGCGCGCAGATCATCGGCCAAAGCCGCGCCCAGCGCCTTTTCATAGCCCTTTTGCACTGACAACAAGTCCAAAACCTGCCCGCCCTCGGCACGGTCACGATCCACCAGACGCGACAGCGCGGTCACCTCGGCACGTAGCGCATTCGCGCCGCCTTCGGCTTCGGAGCGCAGCGCGCGCGCCTCGCTTTCCTGCGTCTGGGTCGCGGCACGGGCGGCCTCGGCGGCAGCCAGCGCATCTTCGGCGGCATCGGCAGAGGCCAGCGCCGCAGCCTCGGCCAGACCGGCAGCGGCGAAATCCGCCTCGGCCTTGGCCAAGCCAGTCGCGGCGTCTTGTGATGCGGCCTTGGATTTGGCGGCCTCGGCCTCGTTCTTGGTCAGGGTCGCGCGATGATCGTCGATCAGGCGCTGCGTCGATTGATGGCGCGCGGCCAGACGGGCGACATCCTCGGTCAGTTGCGCCGATGCGGCCTCGGCCTCTTGCAAGACACCCGCGGCCTCGCGCGCGGCCCCCTGTGCGGCCTCGAGCCGAGCGTCATGGCCTTCGCCGGCCTTCGCGATCTCACGCGCTTCCCATTCCAGCCGGGCGATGGTTTCACCGGCGTCCTTGTTCAGCCCCGCCTCCCGGTCGATATCGCGGGTCAGCTGGTCGATGCGGGCGCGCAGCGTCGCGATCATGTCGCGCGCGCGGGCTTCTTGATCCTGCAAGGCATCGCGCTGGACCTGTAGGCGTTGCAGGACGGCAGCGGCAATCGCCTCTTCCTCGCGCAGGGGCGGCAAGGCGTCCTCGGCACCCTGCCGCGCCTTGGTCGCATCGCGCGCAGCACGTTCGGCCTGTGCTGCGGCCGTCGTGCGGTCGCGCAACAGGTTGGTGGCCTCGAGCAAGGCATCATCCGCCTCTTGCCAGCGGCGGAACAACAACATGCCCTCCGCGCGGCGCAGACTTTCGCCGATCTCGCGGTACCGCGCCGCTTGCCTTGCCTGCCGCGCCAATTGTGCCAATTGCGCGGCCAGCTGGTCGATGACGTCATCAACACGCGTCAGGTTGGTTTCCGCACCTTTCAGTTTCAACTCGGCCTCGTGACGGCGCTGGTACAGACCGGAAATGCCTGCCGCTTCTTCCAGAATACGGCGGCGCGACTTGGGCTTGGCGTTGATCAGTTCCGCGATCATGCCTTGGCGCACCAGCGCAGGCGAATGCGCCCCAGTGGACGCATCCGCAAACAGCATCTGCACATCCCGCGCGCGCACGTCCTTGGTACCGACCTTATACGCAGACCCTGCATCACGCGTGATCCGGCGCACGATTTCAAGCTGGTCAGCATCATTGAATGCGGCAGGCGCCAACCGTTCGGCATTATCGATGATCAGCGACACTTCGGCGAAATTGCGCGCTGGCCGTGTGGCGGCACCGGCAAAGATCACATCCTCCATCCCACCGCCGCGCATGGCCGAAGCGCGATGTTCGCCCATCACCCAGCGCAAGGCTTCCAGCAGGTTGGACTTGCCACAGCCATTCGGCCCGACCACGCCGGTCAGACCATCCGCGATGATCAGATCCGTCGGATCGACGAAGCTTTTGAAGCCATTCAATCGCAGTTTGCTAAAACGCACTGGTTCGCTGCCCTTGATTCTTTGCCTGACAAAGATGCTGACGCCTCAGGCGGGTCCGAGTCAACGAAACCAAGCTACATAAGGGCGTTTTCAGCCGTTTATCCACAAGATATTGCGAAACCCCATCTTCAGAGCCGAAATATCCCCGCCGGAGGCCGCGCCAGTGGCGCTTCTGACACGGCCAGGGTCGGTTACGGGCTTGACCGCGTGCCGCCAATGCAGGCACAACATGACGGCACGGTTCCCCGCACGGCGCGCAGCGTCAGGGGATCAAATGGGAATGTGGACGCGCCGATCCTGTCAGGGAGGCGCCAAGCCACAGCCGCCCCCGCGACTGTATGCGGAGAGTGCCTTGTTAACATGCCACTGGGTCCGCCCGGGAAGGCAACAAGGTGCATCGACCCGCAAGCCAGGAGACCAGCCATGCACCGGGGATCGCCCCGGCCAACAACAACGGACGGGGTGTTCCGTGGGGGTTTTGCACCGGCCGTATGGCACGTGCTTCCCATGAAATCCCCCCTTTAGTCGATCCAAAGGGGACGAAAATGAAAAGAATTCTTACCATCGCAGGGCTAAGCCTTGCCGCATCGCCTGCCTTTGCGCATCACCCGCTGGGTGGTTTGCCGATGGAAACCTTCACCCACGGCCTGCTTTCGGGCGTTGGCCATCCAGTGCTGGGCTTTGATCATCTGTTCTTTGTCGCGGCCATGGGCATCGCTGCGACCTTTACGGCCAACCGTCTGCTCACACCCGCGGCCTATATCGGCGCGATGCTGGCCGGCTGCGTGCTGATGTATGCGGGCATCGCGATGCCACTGGCCGAAACGATGATCGTGCTGTCGCTTCTGGTCGTCGGTGGGATCGTTCTGTCGGGCAAAGGCTTGACCACGACGACCGCGTTGATGGTCTTTGCGGCCTTCGGCCTGTTCCACGGATCGGCCTTTGGCGGTTCGATTGCAGGACAAGAAGGCGGTGTCGGCGGCGGCGTGCTGGTCGGCTACCTGATCGGTCTGGGCGCGATCCAGTACTTGATCGCCATCGGTGCAGGCTGGGCCACACGCAAGCTGGGAGCCACGGACGCGAGTGCCGTAACCGCCCGTCTGGGCGGCGCGATGGTCGCAGGTGTCGGCGTATTCCTCGCGCTGGAAATCATCGAAGGTCCGATTGTCGCCGCCCTCGTCGGCTAAACTTGCAACCTGCATCCCTGAGGGCGGCCCACCGCGGCCGCCCCTTTTCACGTTTTCCGCCATCAAGGACACCCCATGCCCGCCAAAATCCCCGCCACCATCGTCACCGGCTTTCTTGGCTCTGGCAAAACGACGCTGATCCGGCACATGCTTCAAAACGCGAACGGCAAACGGATCGCGCTGATCATCAACGAATTCGGTGACCTTGGCGTCGATGGCGACATCCTCAAGGGCTGCGGCGAAGAGGTCTGTTCCAAGGACGATATCGTCGAATTGTCGAACGGCTGCATCTGCTGCACCGTCGCTGATGATTTCATCCCCTCGATGGAGGCACTTTTGGCGCGCAATCCAGCCCCCGACCATATCGTGATCGAGACATCCGGCCTCGCCCTGCCACAACCTTTGGTGCGCGCGTTCAACTGGCCGGGCATTTCGACCCGTGTTACTGTGGACGGCGTCGTCACTGTCGTCGATGGCCGCGCCGTGCAGGACGGCCAGTTCGCCCATAACATCGCCGCAGTCGATGCCCAGCGCGCCGCCGATGACAACCTTGACCACGAAACACCGCTGTCGGAATTGTTCGAAGACCAGATTGCCTGCGCCGACATGATCGTCGTGAACAAGACCGACCTGCTGACCGCCGAAGAGGCCGACAGCCTCGCCGCGCAATTGCGCACCGACAGCCGCGACGGCGTGCAGGTCGTCAAAACCAGCATGGGCGCATTGCCCGTTGATGTGCTGTTGGGGCAAGGTATGGGGGCTGAGGGTGATCTGGAATCGCGCCATGAAATCCACCACCATCATCACCACCACGATGATGACGAGGATGATCACGAGGATGACGATCATCATCACGATCACGGCCATGACGAATTTGAGTCATTCATCGTCACCCGTGACGAGGTGAGCGATGCCGCAGCCTTTGCCGCCCAAGTCAGCGCTGTGATCAAGTCCAACAACATCCTGCGCCTGAAAGGCTTTGTCGCTGTCACCGGCAAACCGATGCGCATGACCTTGCAGGCGGTCGGCCCACGCGTTGACACCTATTTCGACCAGCCCTTTGGTGATGCCCCGCGCCAGACCCGGCTTGTCGTGATCGGCGAGGCCGGTCTGGACCAATCCGCGATCACCGCCGCCTTGCAAGCATGATCATCGTCGGCATCACCGATCCGCATGATGCGCAGGCAACGGCCCTGCTGCAGCAAAGCCACGCGCTGATGCAGGCGCTGTTCCCGCCAGAGGATAACTTTTACCTGTCCATTGACGATCTGGTGGCCAGCGACATCCATTTCTACACCGGCCGGATCGGCGATGTGATCCTTGGCACCGGCGCGCTGCGGGTCTGCGACGGCTATGGCGAGATCAAGTCGATGTTCGTGGATGAGGCCGCGCGCGGCAAAGGTGTGGCTGATGCGATCCTGCGCCAGATAGAGGATCAGGCGCGCAGCCTGTCATTGCCGTTGCTGAAACTGGAAACCGGCAACATCCTGCATGCAGCACACAAGCTTTACGCAAGGCATGGGTTCACGCCTTGCGGACCGTTCGGCGATTATCCAGAAATCGCCAGTTCGGTTTTCATGGAAAAGCGGCTGTGATCTCAGCCTTTCTTTTCCTCGGCGGCCTTTTTCATCCGCGCCAGCAATTCGGCCTTGTCGGGACGCGCGCCAAACGGCTTTTTCTTCGATCCCGGCGCATTGTGTTCTTCGTGCTTGGGGCCTTTTTTAGCCATTTTCGGTGCTCCTGCAGCGTTGTAATCCATGGGTCTATCCTCGTGTTTGGCCGCCTCTTAGCACAAGGCAAAAGCTGATGCACCTGCTCGCCGCCACCCCCGGTGCGATTCCGGACGGGACCGAACCTGTCGATCTGGGCCAGACGCCTGCCGATGTGGTCATCATCTCTGCCGCCGATACCGAACTGGCCGCCCTGGCCGAAGCACGGGCCGAAATGCCTGACCCGCCCACCTTGCGGCTGGCCAATATGCTGCATCTGGCACATCCGATGTCGGTCGATCTGCATCTGGACGATTGCGCCACCAAGTCGCGTCTGGTGATCGCACGCATTCTTGGCGGCGCAGGCTATTGGAAATACGGCCTGACCCAGTACGCGGCGCGCCTGCACGACGCGGGCGTGCCCGTGGCCTTTCTGCCCGGCGACGACAAACCCGACCCCGAATTGCGCGGGTTGTCCACCGTCAGCGGCACAGATTACGATGCACTTTGGTCCTATCTGGTCGAAGGTGGGCCACAAAACAACATCAACGCGCTGGCCTATGCAAAGGCGATGCTGGACGGCAGCGACAAACCCAGCGCCGCTGCCCCCTTGCTGCGCGCCGGCATCTACTGGCCCGGTGCGGGCATCGCCGATCTGACAACGGCACAGGCGGCATGGACACCTGACGCGCCCATCGTGCCGATCATCTTTTACCGCGCCTTGGTGCAGGGCGGCGGGCTGAACCCGATCAACCGCCTGACCCGCAGCCTGTCGCGCGCCGGCCTGAACCCGCTGCCGATCTTCGTGGCCAGCCTGAAAGACCCCGTCAGCACCGCCACGCTCGACCATATATTTACCGTCACCCCACCCGATGTGATCCTGAACTGCACCGCATTCGCCGTGGGCTCGCCCCATGACGGCGACGACAGCCCGCAAAACCCATTGCTTGCCAACAATGCGCCGATCTTTCAGGTGATCCTGTCAGGTGCCTCCGAGGCGTCATGGGCAGAGGGCCTGCACGGCCTGACCGCACGCGACATCGCCATGAACGTGGCCCTGCCAGAAGTTGACGGGCGCATCCTGTCGCGCGCCATCAGCTTCAAGGGCGAGGCGTTCTTTGACGACGCTACCCAATGCCCGATCGCCACCTATCAGGCGCGCGGCGACCGCGTCGATTTCGTCACGCAACTGACCGCGAATTGGGCGCGCATGCGGCACACACCCGCCAAGGCCAAAAAAGTCGCCCTGATCCTCGCCAATTACCCCAACAAGGACGGACGGCTTGCCAATGGCGTCGGCCTCGACACCCCCGCCGCGACGATCCACACGCTGAACCTGCTGACGCAGGCGGGCTACCAGACTAATCCACCCGCCGACAGCGCGACCCTGATGGCCCAAATCATGGCCGGCCCTACCAACTGGCTGACCGACCGGGCCGATAAACAGGGCGGCGTATTCCTGCCACTTGAAACCTACCGCCAGCATTTTGACGCTCTGCCATGGGACATCAAGGAGCAAATCACCACCCGCTGGGGCGCCGCAGAGGACGACCCGTTCTTCGCTTTGTCCGAACTACTCCCGCCGGAGGCCCCAAGCCGCGCCAGCGGCGCAGGTTTTGCCCTCTCCATCCACCGCTTCGGCAATGCAGTCGTGGGCCTGCAACCCGCGCGCGGCTATAATATCGACCCGACAGACACCTATCATTCCCCCGATCTGGTCCCGCCGCATAATTACCTCGCCTTCTATTTCTGGCTGCGGCACCACTGGGAGGCCGATGCGATCGTCCACATGGGAAAGCACGGCAATCTGGAATGGCTACCGGGCAAGGCCGTCGCCCTGTCGGAAACCTGCTGGCCAGAGGCTGTTTTTGGCCCCACACCGCATATCTATCCTTTCATCGTCAATGATCCTGGCGAAGGCACACAGGCCAAAAGGCGCGCCTGTGCCGTCATCATCGACCACCTGACGCCGCCGCTCACCCGTGCTGAAAGCTATGGGCCGATGCGCGATCTGGAAGCCTTGGTAGATGAATACTACGAGGCAGCCGGCGTCGATCCGCGCCGGGTGACCCACCTGCGGCGCGAAATCCTTTCGCTGTCCGAGGCAACAGGGCTATCGCGGGACGTGGGCTTTACAGGCGACAACAACACCGACCTTGGCAAGCTCGATTCCTACCTATGCGAGTTGAAAGAGGCGCAGATCAGGGACGGGCTGCATATTTTTGGGCAATCGCCCACGGGACAACAAGAAATCGACCTTGCCATCGCGCTCGCCCGCGTGCCGCGCGGAAATGGCAAGGGGCACAATGCCTCGCTCCTGCGGGCCTTGGCGGAGGACCTTGGCATCAGCATTGACCCACTTGATTGTGATATGGCAGCACCAGCGCCCGAAAAGCCGGACGCATTGGCCGATGGCGCGACATGGCGGACCAATGGCGACACCGTGGAACGTCTCGAAAACCTGTCACAACGCCTTGTGCGGGACGGCGGGCGGGGCGTCGTGGGGTTTACCCCACGCGCGTCGCAGGCCGTTGTACAAACCATCCACGACGATATCCTGCCCACGATCCGCGCTTGCGGCCCGGCGGAAGGAACGGCCCTGCTCACCGCGCTTGCAGGGCATTTCGTTGCCCCCGGCCCGTCGGGTGCGCCAACACGCGGGCGGCTTGATGTGTTGCCCACGGGGCGCAATTTCTTCAGCGTGGACAGCCGGGCCGTGCCAACGCCCACCGCTTGGGCGCTTGGGTGGAAATCGGCCAATCTGCTGATCGAAAAACACCTGCAGGATCACGGTGACTGGCCGCGCAGCATGCTGATTACGGCATGGGGCACCGCCAATATGCGCACAGGCGGCGATGATATCGCACAAGCCTTGGCCCTGATGGGCGTCAAGCCGACATGGGACAGCGCCAACCGGCGCGTCACTGGGTTCGACGTTCTACCACAAACAGTGCTGGGCCGCCCGCGTGTCGATGTGACCCTGCGCATCTCCGGCTTTTTCCGCGACGCCTTTCCGCAGCTGATCGCGCTGGTCGACAGTGCCGCACGCGCAGTACAGGCGCTGGATGAACCCGCAGACCTGAACCCTGCCGCTGCACGCTCCCAGGCGGGCGAGGACGCCACCCGCGTTTTCGGCTCAAAACCGGGCGCTTATGGCGCGGGGCTGCAGGCCCTGATCGACGAACGTATCTGGTCCGACAAATCCGATTTCGCCGCCGCCTATATCGCTTGGGGCAGCTATGCTTATGGTGCCAAGGCCAGCGGCGCGCGGGCAGAAGCCGCGTTCAAGCAGCGCCTGTCCCAAGTCGAAGCCATCGTGCAGAACCAGGACAACCGCGAACATGACATCCTCGACAGCGACGATTATTACCAGTTCGAAGGCGGGGCCGCCGCCGCCGTCAGCACTCTGCAGGGGCGCGAGCGCCCGATCTATCACAACGACCATTCGCGCCCCGAACGGCCGGTGATCCGCACCCTCGACGATGAAATCGGGCGTGTCGTGCGATCGCGCGTGGTCAATCCCAAATGGATCGACGGGGTGAAACGGCACGGCTACAAAGGCGCGTTCGAGATTGCAGCGACGGTCGATTACCTTTTCGCCTTCGCCGCCACGACAGGGGCCGTGCGCAACCACCATTTCGATCTGGTCGAAGCCGCGTTTCTGGCCGACGATGCCACCCGCGACTTTATCGCCGATGCCAACGCCCCCGCGCTGCGCGAAATAGCCCAGCGCCTGCAAGAAGCCATCGACCGCAACCTGTGGCAACCTGCTTCGAATTCCGCGCGCGCGCGCATCGCGGGCCTGTTATGATCTGCGCAAAGGAGACTGCCAATGACCGATGACCCCGACCGCCACGCGATGAAAATGGCCAAGAAAAAGGCTGCGCGTGACAAGATCATGGCGACAAAGACCGACCAGAAAGGTTTGATTATCGTCCATACCGGCAAGGGCAAGGGTAAATCATCCGCTGCCTTTGGCATGATTTTCCGCTGCATCGCGCATAATATGAAATGCGCCGTCGTGCAATTCATCAAGGGGGGTATGTCGACCGGCGAACGTGACCTGATCCTTGCCAAATTCAGTGACACCTGCGCGTTTCACACCATGGGCGAAGGTTTCACCTGGGAGACGCAGGACAAATCTCGCGATACCGAAATGGCGCAGGCGGCTTGGGCACAGGCAAAGGAATTGATCGTTGATGACACCAATTCCATGGTGCTGTTGGACGAAATCAACATCGCGATCCGCTATGATTATGTCGCTATCGCGGATGTCGTGGCCTTTCTGCGCGATCACAAACCGCCGATGACCCATGTCGTGCTGACGGGGCGCAACGCGCATGAGGACCTGATCGAATTGGCAGATTTGGTGACCGAAATGGAGCTGGTCAAGCATCCGTTCCGGTCGGGGATCAAGGCGCAGATCGGGGTCGAGTTCTGATCGTTATCCATTTTTCATATTTTCGTTACATTGCTTGCGCTGAACCCATAGGTTGAGTTAATTTCATCCTATGGGTGCAAGCGTTCTGCAATTATCGGATATGGTGGCAACGGGCGTCCAGCGCGCGGTCTATCTGCATCCGCTTGACCCGACCAAGCTGATCAAAGTGCTGCGGCCTGCCGGCTCGGTGCCGCGTCGGACCAATTTCAACGGTATCATGGACCGGCTCCTGCCCGGCACACGGCTGCGCCAGATCCACAAAGAATACACCGAGTATCTGCGCGTCATGCTGAACCATCCAGAGCCGGACTTTCACACGCCCATCGCGCATATGTTCGGCTTTAGCCAGACAAGCGAAGGGCTGGGCTGCATCACTGAACGGGTGATGGAGCCGGGCCGCCAAGTCGGCGAGACGCTGGGTGCCAAAGCGGCCGCTGGCACATTGACGCCAGCGCATATCGCCATGCTGAACGACACAGTCCACCGCATCTATGCCAGTGATATCCGCGCCAGCGACATGAACCCCAACAACTTCGTCTTTGGTCAGAGAGACAATGGCACCGGCCCGGGACCAGAGGAATGTGTGCTGGTCGATGGTTTCGGCGATATCCACGCGATCCCCGTCCGGTCGATGGCGCGCTGGTCCAACCGGATGGGGCTGGATGACAGCTGCAAACGGCTGGCGCGCAACGCAAAGCTGCACTGGGACGCCAAAGCGCGGGAATTCGCACTGCCCCGCTAGGCGGCTTGGCTGTTGGCCAGCAACAGCGTATGACGGACCATCGCGACAGTCCTGAAAGAAACGCCATGACCGATGATACCGAAGATCTGCAAGACACCTATCCCGGCGCAGGCACGTTCCGATTTGGCGATACGCCCGAGCTGTGCCAATATCTGATCGGCCTTGTCCGGCAGCGCAAGAAAACCGCGACCTGCGGGGCGGCGGCGGACTTTGCGGATGACCCAGACTCCATGCCCGTCGTTGGCCGCTGCGACATTGCCGCCAATTGGGATGGCACGCCCGCACTGGTGATCCGCACGACCAAGGTGCAGCAAATTCGCTTTTGCGACGTGACCGAGGAAATGGCACTGGCCGAGGGTGCGAACGACAGCCTGTTGGGCTGGCGCAAGGATCACAAGGCCTATTTCAAACGCAACGGCGGTTTTGACCCCGAGATGATGCTAGTCTTTGAGCATTTCACGCTGGTCGAGGATCTGGCTGGGCGCGAGTTGTGACATGCGCCTCTGGATCGCCTGCCTGCTGGTCATGATCATTGGCGCGCATATCGCGATGTGGACATCGGACATGCCGCGCGATCTGGCCCTGCGGCTGACGCTGATCAATGCGGCGGGCTGGACGGTGATCCTGCTGCCCGCTTGGGCGGTCAGCAAATGGGCGGCGGCGCACAAGCACCGGTAAGGTGGGTCATGACCCACCCTACGGGCCTTTCGCATTGCGGCAAGATCGGCTAGATCGCTTGCAAATGACTTTTCTTGGATGAACAGATGAAATTCACGCTTTCCTGGCTGAAACACCACCTTGAAACCGATGCTTCGGTGGATCTGATCGCCGAAACCCTGACCGATCTCGGGCTTGAGGTCGAAGGCGTTGAAAACCCCGCCGAACGTCTGGCCGATTTCACCATCGGCTATGTCGAAAGTGCGGAAAAGCATCCCGACGCCGACAAATTGCGCGTCTGTCAGGTCCAGACCAAGGACGGGTTGACCCAGATCATTTGTGGCGCACCCAATGCGCGCGCGGGCATCACCGTCGTGATCGCCAGCCCTGGCACCTATGTCCCCGGCATCGACACGACCATCGGCGTGGGCAAGATCCGGGGCATCGAAAGCCATGGCATGATGTGTTCCGAACGCGAGATGGAACTGTCCGAAGAACATGACGGCATTATCGAGCTGCCATCAGGCACGGTCGGCCAGACCTTTACCGACTGGCTGGCGCAAAACCAGCCTGAAAAGGTCGATCCCGTGATCGAAATCGCGATCACCCCGAACCGCCCCGATGCGCTGGGTGTGTACGGCATCGCACGCGATCTGGCCGCGCGCGGGCTTGGCACGCTGAAACCCCTCACGATCGATCCGGTGCCTGCCTCTTTCACCGCTGATCTGAGCGTGTCGATTGATGATGATACCCACGACGGATGCCCCGTGTTCTGTGGCCGCTTGATCCGTGACGTCAAGAACGGCCCCAGCCCTGCGTGGCTGCAAACGCAGCTGCGCGCCATTGGCCTGCGTCCGATCAGCTTTCTTGTCGATGTGACCAACTGGTTCACCTATGATCTGAACCGGCCTTTGCATGTGTTCGATGCCGACAAAGTGCAGGGCGATCTGCGCGTGCACCGCGCCAAGGGTGGCGAGACGATCCTTGCGCTGGATGACAAGACCTACACCCTGCAGGCAGGTCAGATCGCGATTTCCGATGATCACGGCGTGGCAAGCATTGCCGGTATCATGGGCGGGGATGCGACCGGTTGCACCGACGAGACGGTCAATGTCTTTGTTGAAAGCGCCTATTGGGACCCGATCCAGATCGCCTATACCGGCCGCGCGCTGAAGATCAATTCCGACGCCCGCTACCGGTTCGAGCGCGGCATCGACCCCGCCTTCACCCCCGAAGGTCTGGAACATGCCGTGCGGATGATCGTCGATCACGCGGGCGGCGAGGCGTCCGAACTGATCATCGCAGGCGCCGTGCCGGACACATCGCGGGCTTACCGTCTGGATGCGCAGCGCCTGATCAGCCTTGTCGGCATGGATATCCCCGAAAGCACCCAGCGCCAGACGCTGACTGCCCTCGGATTCCGGCTCGAAGGCGATATGGCGCATGTGCCGTCATGGCGCCCCGATGTGCAGGGCGACGCCGATCTGGTCGAAGAGGTCGCGCGCATCGCGTCCCTGACCAAATTGCAAGGCAAGCCGATGCCGCGCATGGATGCCGGTGTGCCAAAACCGATCCTGACCGCAGGCCAGCAGCGCCAGCAATCTGCGCGCCGGACCATGGCGGCGTTGGGCTATAATGAATGTGTCACCTATAGCTTTGTCGATGCGCAGGCCGCGACACTTTTTGGCGGCGGTGATGATGCGACGATGCTGGAGAACCCGATTTCCAGCGAATTGTCGTATATGCGCCCCAACTTGTTGCCCGGTTTGCTGCGGGCCGCGGCCCGCAATCAGGCGCGCGGTTTCATGGATATGGCCCTGTTCGAGGTCGGTGCCGGTTTTCACGGTGGCGAGCCGGGCGAACAGCACAACCTGATCACCGGTGTGCTGATCGGCAAGACCGCCAGCAAGGACGTGCATGGCACATCGCGCGCGGTCGATCTGTACGACGCCAAGGCCGATGCGGAATCCGTGCTGGCCGCCATCGGCGCCCCCGCCAAAGTGCAAATCCTGCGCGGTGCGGCTGATTGGTGGCACCCCGGGCGGCACGGCATGATCTGCCTTGGCCCGAAAAAGGTTCTGGCCGTCTTTGGCGAACTACACCCAAAGGTCCTGCGCGAGATGGATATCAAAGGCCCCGCCGTCGGCTTTACGATCTGGCCCGACGAAGTGCCGGTACCCAAGTCCAAGACCAACACACGGCCCGCGCTGGTGGCGACCGACCTGCAAGCGGTCGAGCGTGATTTTGCCTTTGTCGTGGGTGCAGATGTCGAGGCACTGACGCTGGTCAATGCCGCGTTGGGTGCCGACAAGGCGCTGATCACCGATGTGCGAGTCTTTGACCAGTTCATTGGAGGCAATCTGGGCGAGGGGAAGAAATCTCTTGCCGTCACGGTGCGCCTGCAACCTACGGCCACGACGCTGAAGGATGCCGATATCGAAGCGGTCAGCGCAAAAATCGTGGATAAGGTGACAAAGGCGACGGGCGGCATTCTGCGCGGTTAAACTTGTCATCTGTCTGACAGGCAATCGGCGTAAAATGCCAATTGAGGGAGAATACGATGATAGATTCAGCCATTTTCTGGGACCGCGCGGCAGAAAAATACGCAGCTTCCGCCATCGGCAATCCTGCCGCATACCAGTACACACTGGGCCGGACCCGTGGTTATCTGCGCCCGACCGATCATGTGCTGGAAATCGCCTGTGGAACTGGGTCAACGGCCGTGCTGTTGGCCCCGGATGTCGCCAGCTATCTGGCCACGGATGTATCGCCCGAAATGATCCGCATCGCGCGGGGCAAGCTGCCAGTCAAGGCTGCTGATCTGCGGTTTGATGTGGCGGGGGAATTGCCGGAAACTGGACCGTTTGACGTGGTGCTTGCACATTCTTTCTTTCACCTTGTACCTGATATGGAACGACGCATGGCGCAGATCTTTGATCTGCTCACGCCGGGAGGATATTTCATATCCAAGACCGCTGCGCTGAAAGGGCGCAGCTTGAAGTGGACCCTGATAGGTGCGGTGATCCCGCTTGTGCAGATGCTGGGCAAAGCGCCATTCCTGCGCAAATTCACTGTGCAGGAATTGGAAGATGCAATATGTGCCGCCGGGTTCGAGATTGTCGAAAGCGGCGATTTCGCAATCCCTGCACGCTATATCGTGGCGCGCAAACCGGGGGTGGCCAGCGGGGGTTAAGGCGTTAGGATGTCGCCAAACACAGGAGACACTGCCAATGACGTTGCATATTTACCTTTCCGGCGAAATCCACACCGACTGGCGCGACCAGATTATTGCGGGGGCTGCTGATCTGGATGTGGTCTTTTCCGGGCCGGTCACGGATCATGCGGCATCAGATGATTGCGGCGTCGCGATCATGGGCGCAGAGGCGCAAAAGTTCTGGCACGACCATAAAGGTGCGAAGCTTAACGCTATCCGCACAAGGCACGGGATCGAGACCGCCGATATCGTCGTGGTCCGCTTCGGTGATCAATACAAACAATGGAACGCAGCCTTTGACGCGGGCTATGCAGCGGCGATGGGCAAATCGCTGATCGTGATGCATGGGCCGGATCATCAACATGCGCTCAAAGAGGTGGATGCCGCAGCACTCGCCGTGGTGGAAACACCGCAGCAGGTGGTGGATGTGCTCACCTATGTGCTGCACGGCAGCTTGCCGGATCGGCAGGGATAAATTGGGCGCGTGCCGGGGTGAACCCCGGTTTGCGCTAAAAGAAAACCGATGGCTTTATCATGCGGGGTTGCTACAATCTGACGCTGTAATGTGCAGAACGATTCAGCCAGGGGAACAAATCATGTTAAACGAATTCAAGGACTTCATCGCCAAGGGCAGCGTGATGGACCTCGCCGTCGGGATCATCATCGGCGCAGCTTTTACCGCCATCGTCAGCAGTCTTGTCAATGACCTGATCCAACCGCTGATTGGGCTGATCATCGGCGGGATCGACTTTAGCGGTCTCAGCTTTGGCCTGGGTGACGCGCAATTCATGTATGGGAATTTCATTACCGCAACGATCAATTTCCTGATCATCGCTTTCGTGGTGTTCATGCTGGTCAAGGCGGTCAACCGCGTCAAATCCATCGCGGACAAACCCGATGACATCGCGCCAGAGGTCCATACCGGCCCGTCGGAGCTGGATATCCTGATCGAAATCCGTGACGCGCTGGCCAAACGGCCCTAAGCTACGACAGGCCCGCCTTGCAGCGGGCCTTTTGTGTTACGCCTTCAGCGCCAGGGCGGGCGACAGCACGTCGATGCCCAGTGCCTTGCCAACGGCATAATAGGTCAGCCGCCCCGCATGCACGTTCAGCCCTGCCAGTAGATGCGGATCATCCTCGCAGGCCTGCCGCCAGCCCTTGTCAGCCAGCGCCAGCATGAAAGGCATTGTCGCATTGCCCAGCGCGATGGTCGATGTGCGCGCCACCGCCCCCGGCATGTTCGCCACGCAATAATGCATGATCCCGTCCACGTCATAGATCGGGTCCTGATGCGTCGTGGCGCGGGATGTCTCGAAACAGCCGCCCTGATCAATCGCAACATCGACCAGCACGGCACCCTGTTTCAGCTCGGCCAGTTGCGCGCGTGAAATCAGCTTGGGTGCTGCGGCGCCGGGGATCAGCACCGCGCCGATGATCATATCCGCCGCGCGGGCCAGCGCGATCGTGTTGGCCTTGCTGGCATAGCTGGTCTTGAACTGACCGCCGAACGTATCATCCAGATAGCGCAAGCGCGGCAGCGACCGGTCCAGCACGGTCACATCCGCCCCCATTCCTGCCGCGATCCGCGCGGCGTGGGTGCCCACGACACCGCCGCCGATCACAACGACCTGAGCAGGGCCGACACCCGGCACACCGCCCATCAGCACACCGCGCCCGCCATTGGCCTTTTGCAGCGTCCATGCGCCCACCTGCGGTGCAAGCCTGCCCGCGACCTCTGACATGGGGGCGAGCAACGGCAGACCGCCGCGATCATCTGTGACGGTTTCATAGGCAATGCAGGTCGCACCCGACGCCATCAGGTCGCGCGTCTGGTCGGGGTCGGGTGCCAGATGCAGATAGGTGAACAGAATCTGGCCAGCGCGCAGCATTTTGCGCTCGACCGGTTGCGGCTCCTTGACCTTCACGATCATGTCGGCGCTGGCGAATATCTCTGCCGCCGTCCCCGCGATCTGCGCACCGGCGGCGCTGTAATCATCGTCGCTGAAACCCGCGCCGATGCCTGCGCCGGTTTCGATCATGACCTTGTGGCCGTGTGCTACAGCCTCTTGCGCGGCATCGGGAGTAACCCCGACCCGAAATTCCTGTGGTTTGATTTCTTTTGGACAGCCAATCAGCATTGCGAACCTCCCGCGTGTTGGGTTCACACTGCATGCGTGTCGTTGCAATTTCTGGGGATTTATGTTGGTTGATAGCATGATTTACGCTAAGATCGTGCGTACTATAACCACTTTGTGAAAGGATCTTGCACGCTATGGACCTCGATAGCATCGACCGCCGAATCCTCGCTGTTTTGCAGAAATCGGGGCGCATTTCCAACGCGGACCTGTCAGAGGTCGCGAACCTGTCGCCTTCGGCCTGTCACCGCAGGGTGCAGCGGCTGGAAAAGGACGGCTATATCCGCGAATATGTCGCCTTGCTGGACCCGCGCAAAATGGGGCGGCCAACAACCGTTTTCGTTGAAATCACGCTGAGTGGTCAGGCAGACGAGGTGCTGGACGCGTTCGAAAAAGCCGTGGCGAAAGTGCCCGACGTGCTGGAATGTCACCTGATGGCGGGCACGGCGGATTACCTGCTCAAGGTCGTGGCCGGCGATACCGAGGATTTCGCCCGTATCCACCGCAAACATCTTGCAACCTTGCCCGGTGTCGCGCAGATGCAATCCTCCTTTGCACTGCGCAATGTGCGCCAGACGACCGCCTTACCAGTCTAGACAATTTTGATGCAGCGGCATTTCGCCCTATCATTGCGACAGCCAAACCACCTGACGAGCAACACTTTGCCCGACCTGATCGGTGGCGGTATCGCGCTGTATTCACTGCTGATGGTCATCGTCCTTGGGACGCGCTGATACCTCGCCTGCCTCGGGCGTCACCCCGTAAGGTGCGGCAAGGTTCCAGACATGGGCTGGAACCATATTCTTGATCTTGGCCGGCTCTTCGCGGCGCAGATGCAGGATGGTTTCAGCTGCCTTCATCTCGAGCCGCGCGCGGGCGAATTCCAGCCCGCGCGGCCCGATCTTGGGCATCAGCCAGCCCATGATCCCACGCATGAAATCGGGCATCCGGCGCAGCGGCAAGCCCCCCGCCGCCAGCCGCGTATTTTCGACAAAGCCTTTGACCGCCCCCGCCCGCTTGCCGCGTGATCCGGGTGCGGCCAGCGTAACCTCTGCACCCAAGCCGTCCAGCATTTCCTGCCCGCGCACGTTACGCACGATCAGCCATTGTTCCCCTTCGCCCGCCATATAGCCCACGGTGATATCGGCCAGCCGGTTGGTGTAATCCACGCAGGTCCGGCAGGTTGTGGGAAAGAAATCGCGCGGCAGATCGGCGATCGGTAGTTTCAGGAACGGGATCAGGCGCTCACTGCCATCGGCAAAGCGCAATTCGACATGATAATCCGCGCGGAATTCCAGATAGGTCACGGTATCGGGCGCATCGGTCAGTCGGGCCAGAAAGCCGTGGAAATTCTCGGTCGTGGTATTGTCAGAACAGGGCGTGCCGATGACATAGATCCGCTCAAACCCCAATTGCGCCTCGAGCGCGCGCAAGGCGTAGATCTGGCAAGGAATCCCGATCACGGCAATCCGCCGATGCCCGGCCGCGCGCGCCGGTTCCAGCAAGGCCAGCAACGGGGCATAGCCCATGCGCATCCCGCGCGCCTCGGCCATATCGGCGGCATCGGTGATGATCGCAGGGCGCGGGCGCCAGCGGTCGGCAGGATCAGCCACCATCGTCAGCACTGCATCGACAGCGCCGGTTTCCAACAGCCGTTCGGCCAGCCGCGTCGTCAGGCCGGTCCATTGCGCGCCTTGGCGTGCAGGCTGCAAAGCCGCGCGATACATAGCCCCGGTAACGCCAAAGAACGGCTCATCCCCCTGCATGCCAGCAGCGCGGCCATGCACGCGGGCCTCCATCGCGGGGTAATCGGGTTTGATGAACTGGCAGGCCTTGCCACAGGCGCTGGCATCCGCCATCCGCGACACACCGCAATCGGTGCAAAGCCCACGCGGGGCCGGTTGGGCGAAATCGGGCGTGTTGATTGTCATGCCGCGACCTTACCCTGCCATGCCCCCCTGTCCAGTTTGATTTACACTTTGCGACGGCCCTTTTCCTTAGGGGACTGACGCGGTAAGAGGCAGCACTTGCAAACAAGGAGCCAGCCAAATGGGCTATCGAATCGCTATTGTCGGCGCCACGGGCAACGTGGGCCGCGAAATGCTGAACATCCTCCATGAACGGACCTTTCCGGTGGATGAAATCGTCGCACTTGCCAGCCGCCGGTCGCTGGGTAGCGAAGTCAGCTTTGGCGATACCACTCTTAAGACCAAGGATCTGGACACCTTCGATTTCACTGGCTGGGACATCGCGTTGTTCGCCGTGGGGTCCGAGGCGACCAAGACCTATGCGCCCAAGGCCGCCAAGGCCGGCTGCGTCGTGATCGATAATTCCTCGCTTTACCGCTATGATCCTGATGTGCCGCTGATCGTGCCAGAAGTGAACGCGCAGGCGATCCACGGCTATTCCAAGAAAAACATCATCGCCAACCCCAATTGCTCGACCGCCCAGATGGTTGTCGCGCTCAAGCCCCTGCATGACCGCGCGCGCATCAAGCGGGTTGTCGTCAGCACCTATCAATCGGTGTCCGGTGCCGGCAAGGAAGGGATTGATGAGCTTTGGGACCAGACCAAGAGCATCTACAACCCCACCGACAGCAAGCCACCCAAGAAATTCACCAAGCAGATCGCGTTCAACGTGATCCCGCATATCGACGTGTTCCTTGACGATGGTTCGACCAAGGAAGAATGGAAAATGGTCGCCGAGACCAAAAAGATCCTTGATACCAAGATCAAAGTCACCGCGACCTGCGTGCGCGTGCCTGTGTTCGTCGGCCATTCGGAATCGATCAATATCGAATTCGAGGATTTCCTCGACGAACACGAAGCCCGCGACATCCTGCGCGAAAGCCCCGGCATCATGGTGATCGACAAGCGCGAGGACGGCGGCTACGTCACACCGATCGAATGCGTCGGCGATTACGCGACATTCATAAGCCGCATCCGGCAGGACAGCACGATCGACAACGGTCTGAACCTATGGTGCGTGTCCGACAACCTGCGCAAGGGAGCGGCCCTGAACGCCGTGCAAATCGCCGAAGTCCTGGGACGCGAGTGTCTGAAAAAAGGCTGATTGTCGGTCATAGCTGAACGAAAAAGGCGCTGTTTCAGCGCCTTTTTTATGCGGCGAATTCTGCCGATGGTTGATTTCGGGGCATGCGACACGGCGTCTTTCAGGATATTTCTGGCGTAGACACCTTGGAGTTTTGTGATGATTCGTCTTTTTGTGACCACCAGCTTGCTCGCCCTTGCCGCCCCTGCCTTTGCCGACACGATCACCGGACAGGCGCGCGTCGATACCGTCACGATCTTTCCCGGCCTTGCGACCGTCACGCGGCTGGTGACGCTCGATCTGCCCGCAGGTCAGCATGACATCACTGTCCCTGACCTGCCGCAGGGCCTGTCTGCTGACGGGCTGCGCATTTCTGCACCAGGGCAGGTCCGGCTTGGGGCAGTCAGCCTTGCCTTTGACCGTCTGCCGGTGACGCCCGACCAGTACAGCCCCGCCATTCTGGCTGCCCGTACGCAGGTCGAGCGTCTGGAAGACGTGTTGCGCGAAAGCGATGCAGCCATTGCTACGATCCGCTTGCGCGCGCAGGCCGCAGAGGACCAGATCGCCTTTCTGCAAAGCCTTGGTCAGGCCAGCGCAGGCGAAACGCTGAGCACGATTGCCAACATTCAGGCCCTGGCACAGATGGTCGGGTCGGAAACGCTGGCGCTGCGCACCGCTGCCTTTGCCGCCGAACAAGAGGCGCAGGCTGCCAACCGCGCGCGCAAAAATGATGTCGATGCGCTGGACAATGCCCGCCGCGCCTTGGCCGCGCTGCTGGCCCCCGAGGAGCAAGGTTCTGTACTTTCCTTTACGCTGGATGCCGCCGAGGCGGGCGAGGTCACGCTGGAAATCAACACAACCGAAAACTTTGCTACTTGGTCGCCAGTTTATGACCTGCGCCTGACCACCGGCGATGATCCGCGTCTGGACATCGACCGCGCCGTCGTCATCAGTCAGGCCACCGGTCAGGATTGGCTGGACGTGCAGCTGATCCTGTCCACCGCGCGCCCCGGTGACCAGATCGCACCCGGTGGTGCCTGGGCAGAGCTGCGCCGCATCATCGCAGAAGACGCGCTGGCGCGCGAAGCAACCGGCATGGCCGATGAACCAATGCCCCTGCAACGCAACAGCGCCGTCATGGCCAGCCCGATGATGGACGCGACCCCCATCACCGCACAGGCCGATTTCAGCGGTGCGGCGGTGCGTTATGTCTATCCAAACCGCATTGATATCCGCAACCGGGTCGAGGATTTGCGCCTGCCTCTTGATCAGCTGACCTTTGACGCCGATGTCTGGGCCGAGGCGACACCGATGACAGATGCCAATGCCTATCGCATGGCTGAATTTACCAACACCACCGATGAAATCCTGCTGCCCGGTCGCGCGATGCTGCATGCGGACGGTACAATGATCGGGTTCAGCCACCTGCCTCTGCTAGCGGCGGGGGCCGATCTTGACGTGGGCTTCGGGCCGCTGGACGGGCTGCGCCTTACGCGGATCACGCCGGACAGGTCCGAAGGTGACAGGGGCGTGTTTTCGTCGTCCAATCAACTGGTCGAACGCACGGTCCTGACGGTAGAAAACCTGACAGGACAGGATTGGGAGGTGCTGCTGCGCGATGCCGTGCCCTATTCCGAACAGGACGATCTGCAAATCAGCCTGACTGCGGCGCCAGAGGCCACGCGCCGCGACCCCGACGGCGCGCGCGGGATCGTAGAATGGGACCTGAGCGTGCCTGCGGGTGCCAAACAAGAGGTCGTGATGGAAACCACCCTTCGCTGGCCCAGCGGTTTCGTGCTGCACTAAGGCAGGCCGCTGCGGGTGATGTCACATCTTCACCCGCGCCCCTGCGGGATCGTAGAACGGTTTCAACTGCGCCTCTGCTACGACCCTGACCCCCATTACGTCGATCTCGTACCGGCTGGCCAGCAGGTCATCCACGCTTTCGCCCGCGCAAGGCACATAACCCATGCCCAAGGCCGCGCCGACATGATGGCCATAGCCGCCAGAGGTCAGATGCCCGACGACCCGCCCGTCACGCAGCACAGGTTCGTTGTGATAGAGCAGCGGCGCGGGATCGGTCAGCTTGAACTGCAATAACCGCCGCGCCAGCCCTGCATCACGCTTGCGCAGCACCGCGTCGCGCCCGATGAACACAGGCTTGTCGGTCTTGACGGCAAAGCCAAGGCCCGCCTCCAGCACATGATCCTCGCAGGTAATGTCATGGCCGAAATGGCGGAAACCCTTTTCCATCCGTGCGGCATCCATCATATGCATCCCGCACAGCTTGAGCCCCATGTCCTGGCCTGCGGCGTGCAGCACCTCGAACACATGGCCGGCCATGTCTGCGCTGATGTAAACCTCCCAGCCAAGCTCACCGACATAGGACACGCGATGCACACGGGCCAGCGCCATGCCGATTTCGATCTCTTGTGCGGTGCCAAACGGGTTGTGATCGTTGGAAAAATCGTTTGGCGACACCTTTTGCAGCAACGCACGACTGTGCGGCCCCATGACGGCCAGCACGCCTTCACCCGCTGTCACATCGGTGATGACGGCGGTGTAATCGCCCAGATTGCGCTGCATCCATGTCTGGTCGGCCAGCCGCGTCGCGGCAGGAGTCACGACCAGATAGGCGGTTTCCGACAGGCGGGTCACGGTGACATCCGCCTCGATCCCCGCCTTGGCGTTCAGAAACTGGGTATACACAATGCGCCCGACAGCAACATCCATCTGCGCGCCGCAGATATGGTTCAAAAAGGCGCAGGCATCGCGCCCTTCGACCCTGATCTTGCCAAAGGACGACATGTCATACATGCCGACATTACTGCGCACAGCCGTCAGTTCTGCACCGACATTACCAAAGAAATTCTGCCGCTGCCAAGAATAGGCGTAGGCTGGGTCCTGACCCGGCACCGCAAACCAGTTTGCCCTTTCCCAGCCTGCCAGTTCGCCCATGACAGCGCCCTGATCCAGCAAATGCCGGTGGAACGGCGTCCGCCTGATGCCACGCGCGGTGGCTTTTTGACGGTAAGGGAAATGATCGGCATAAAGCAGGCCCAGCGTTTCCTTGGACCTCTCAAACAGATAGGTTTTATTGCCCTGAAACGGCTGCATCCGCGATATATCGACATCGCCCAGATCGAATGGTTTTTCGCCCGCATCCATCCATTGCGATAGCGCCATTCCCGCGCCACCTGCTGATTGGATACCGATAGAATTGAAACCGGCGGCAACCCAGACATTGTCCATCTCTGGCGCAAGCCCAAGATGATAGGCGTCATCTGGTGTAAAGCTTTCGGGGCCGTTGAAAAAGGTATGAATACCGGCGCTGGCCAGCATCGGCATCCGGTTTACGGCCTGTTCAAGGATCGGCTCGAAATGGTCGAAATCCTCGGGCAGCTGGTCGAATTCGAAATCTTCGGAAATGCCCGCCATGCCCCAAGGCTTGGCGTTTGGCTCGAACGCACCCAGCATAATCTTGCCCGCGTCTTCCTTGTAATAGGCGCATTCATCGGGCACGCGCAGCACGGGCATCTGGGTCAGGCCGGGGATCGGTTCGGACACGATATAGAAATGTTCGCAGGCATGCAGCGGCACGTTGACGCCCGCCATGCGGCCGACCTGATGGCCCCACATCCCCGCGCAATTCACCACCATATCGCAGGTGATCTGGCCGACATCGTCGCCGCTGGCCCAATCCACTGATGTGACCCGCCGCCCCGTGCGGTTGATCGCCGTCACCTTGGTGTGTTCGGCCACAATTGCCCCACGCATCCGCGCGCCCTTGGCCAGTGCCAGCGCAATATTGGCCGGATCGCCCTGCCCGTCCTTGGGCAAAAAGACGCCCGCGGTGACGCCGTCGATGTTCAGATGATGATAGCGGTTCTTGACCTCCGTTGGTGAAATCTCCTCGATCTCCACCCCAAAGGCACGCGCCATTCCGGCCGAGCGGAAAAGCTCCTCGCGCCGCTCGTCCGTCAGCGCCACAGTGATCGACCCCACGCGCCGGAACCCCGTGGCGATCCCCGTCTCCGCCTCCAGCCCGCCATAAAGCTGCTGGCTGTAATTGGCGAGCCGCGTCATGTTGGCCGTTGCGCGCAATTGTCCGATCAGGCCGGCGGCGTGCCATGTGGTGCCGGATGTCAGTTGCTTGCGTTCCAGCAGGACGACATCCTGCCAGCCCAGTTTGGTCAGATGATACGCGACCGAACAGCCGATGACGCCACCACCGATAATCACCACGCGCGCATGTTTGGGCAGCATCAAATCACCTCATGTCCGGCGTCAACAATTGCCTGCGCCAGCCGCGCGATATGGGCGGGGCCGACCTCGCAGCAGCCACCGACGATGGTGGCACCCTGATCAATCCAGCCCAGCGCGAAATGGGCATAGGCATCCGGCCCCAGATCACGGCGCGCAGACAGCGCATCCACCGTGGGCTTGCTTTTCAAGAAATCCTTGGTGATTTGGGTGAACCCGTTGGCATAGGCCCCGAACGGCAGATTGCCTTTGGCAAATGCGGCCATGGCAGCGGCCATCACCTCTGGCGCGGAACAGTTCGCTAGCAGCGCGCTTGCGCCCTGCGCCGCCTCAAGCACATCGGCCACAGGCTCGCCTGAGCGCAGGCGGCTGCCATCCTCGTCATCCAAGGTCACCGACAACCAGACCGGTTTGCCCAAAGGCAGGGTCGCGGCCAGCACCGCACGGGCATGGGCGACGGAAGCGACAGTTTCGCACAAAAACAGATCAACGCGCGGCGCGATCAGCGCTGCCACCTCGGCATAGGCTGGCACGGCGATATCATGGGCGGGGTGGATATCGGGGCGGTAGCTGGCGATCAGCGGCCCGATGGACCCCGCGATGCGTCCACTGCCCTGCGCCTCGGTCAAAGCGGCGGCGGTCAGATCGGCAAAGCGATCCTCGAGCCCGGTGCCTTCCAGCCTGTCGCGGTGGATGGCATAGGTGTTGGTGGTATGCACCGTAGCCCCCGCAGCGCGGTAATCGGCATGGACCGCCGCCACCATGCCCGGATGGTCGATCATGACCTGCGTAGACCAAAGCGGGGTTGGAGCCTCGCCCGACCGGCGGATCAGTTCCTGGCCCATACCGCCATCAAGAAGGGTGATTTTCGTCATTTTTGTTACCTGTTCCAAACTTTCAATATCACGCCCTGATCCTAGCATTTGCAGGGTCCCACAACGGCGCATCTGGTTGCACTGTGGCGCTGACTTGGGTGCCATAGATATCAATCGCAACCTTGGTGCCTGCCACCGCCAGATCAGCGCGCAGCATCCCCAGCGCGATAGATTTGCCCACGCGGTAGCCAAAGGCGCCTGACGTGGTTTCGCCCACGACAGCACCATCATGCGAAATCGTCGCCATATATGGCGCGTCATATGCGTCCGCATCATCCAGCACCAGCGTGACAAAACGTTTCGTCACGCCGCGCTGTCTTTCCGCCAGCAAGGCTGGTTTGCCAACAAAATCGGGTTTGTCGAAATTGATGAACCGGTCCAGCCCGCCTTCGAGCAAGGAATAATCAGTGCTCAGGTCGCCTTTCCACGCGCGATAGCCTTTTTCGATCCGCAAGGCATTCAGCGCGAACATACCAAAAGGCACAGCCCCACCACCAAGGATCGCATCATAGATCGCAGGCGCATCGGCATTGGCGCAATGCACTTCCCAACCCAGCTCGCCCGCGAAGGACACGCGCAGCAGGTGGCAAGGTTTGCCGCAAACCTGCGCGTCCTGGAACGACAGCCACGGCAGGGTCAGGTCGGCATCGGTCAGCGGTGCCAGAATATCGCGCGCCTTTGGCCCGGTGACCAGCAGGCATTCGTATTGGTCGCTGCGATCCTGCACGCGGACCCCATCGGGCAAGTCGCGCAGCAGGACATCGCGGTCATGCCACTGCGCCACCGATGCGGTGATCAGCCAGATATCATCATCACTTTGCGGGATCACCGACATTTCCGTCAGGATACGGCCCCGATCATCGGGGAAATACGCAAGCCCCACGCGCCCCGGTTTGGGCAGGGTGGATGCGGTCAGGCGGTCCACATGCGCCCGCGCGCCCGCGCCTTCCACCGCCAGACGGGTGAAACCGGAAATCGCGATCACACCGGCATGATCGCGCACGGCGGCACATTCCGCGGCGATGCGCGGCTGCCAAGGGCCCGCGCGGCCCCATGTCTGGGTCGCCGCCTCGGACAGATCATCGCCGGATTTGGCGAACCAATTAGCGCGTTCCCAACCGTTATAGGCCCCCATCACGCCGCCCAGCGCCTTGATCCGGTCATGTAACGGCGACAGCCGCTGATCGCGGCCAGCTGGCCAGGCATGATAGGGGAAATGCATCGCATATTCATGGCCATAGGTCTCGACCGCCTTGGCGTGGCAATACTCCTGCCCCGTGTAATCGGTATAGCGGCGCGGATCGCAGGACCACATGTCCCATTCAGGCTGGCCATCCACGATCCATTCCGCCGCCACCTTGCCCGCGCCACCGCCCTGGGTGATGCCAAAGGTGAACACGCAAGCCTCATAGGCATTCTTGACGCCCGGCATCGGGCCAAGCAGCGGCAGACCATCGGGAGCATAGGGGATCGGGCCATTGATGACACGCCCCACCCCTGCGGTGCCAAGGATCGGGACGCGGGCCATCGCGTCTTCGATATACCATTCCAGCCGGTCCAGATCGTCGGGGTAAAGCTGGAAACTGAAATCGTCGGGCTGCGGGTCGTCAGGCGTGACCCAATGCGCACGACAATTGCGCTCGTAAGGGCCAAGGTTCAGCCCGTTCTTGTCTTGGCGCAGGTAATAGCTGCTGTCCACATCCCGCAGCAGCGGCACTTTGCGGCCATTGGCGGCGGTCCAGTCTGCCAGCGCGGGGATTTCATCGGTCAGGAAGTACTGGTGCGACATGGTCACCATCGGCACGGTGCGCCCGCCGTAAGGCTTGAACCATTCGCCGACACGCTGGGCGTAATAGCCCGCGGCATTCACTACCTTTTCGCAGGCGATATCGCCCTTGTCGGTATGCACGATCCAGCCACCCGGCGTCTGCGTCACACCTGTTGCAGGACAGAACCGTTCAATGCGCGCGCCCATCTGCCGCGCGCCCTTGGCCAGCGCCTGCGTCAGCTGCGCGGGATCAATATCACCATCGTCGGGATCATATAACGCACCCGCAAGATCATGCGTTTCCAAGAACGGATAGGCCGCCTGCGCCTCCTCGGGCGTCATCAGCGCAAGGTTCAGCCCCTGATAATTGCCCATCGCACGAGCGCGGGCGAATTCCTGCATCCGCTCCTTGGAATGCGCCAGCCGGATTGATCCGGTGACGTGATAGTTCATCGGATAATCGACCTCGGCCGCCAGCCGTTTATAAAGCGATAGTGAATAACGCTGCATGTTCATCACCGCCCAAGACGTGCTGAAGGACGGGCAATTCCCCGCCGCATGCCATGTGGACCCGGCGGTCAATTCGTTCTTTTCGAGCAAGACACAATCGGTCCAGCCTTTCTTGGCCAGATGATAGAGTGTCGAAACCCCCACCACGCCACCACCGACGATGACCACGCGGGCCGACGTGGGAAAATCGTTCATGTCTCTTGCTCCTCTTGCGGGACACCGCCGTGGATTTCGTAATAGTCGCCCTTATCCGCGACGAAGATATGCCGCGCCAGTGTTAGTCCCGTCGGCCCATCCAGCGCGCCCAATGCAATGCCGGTATCGGGATCATCACGCCCCTTCCAGAACAGGAACGACCCGCAGGTCGGGCAAAAGCCGCGCCGTGCGGCCGGGGTCGCGGCGTACCAGCGCACCTCGCCCGTGACGCTGAGATCGGCATCCGGAACCTGCATCGCGGCCCAGAAATGACCCGATTGCTTGCGGCACTGGCTGCAATGACAGGCCGCCGGGTCGCGCGCGGCACCACGGGCGGTAAATGTAACGGACCCGCAAAGACAGCTTCCTTGATACATCACGGACCTCAATAAACGGGCGGCGAGATCACCCAGATGATCTCGCAGGTTTCGGGATAGGGGTTGGCCCAACGGAACAGATCGCCGCGCAGCCGGAAACTGTCGCCAGGGTGCAGATGGAACAGTGTTTCCTCGATCCAAAGATCGAAATGACCCGCGACGACATAGCCCACCTCTTGGGTCGGGCGGCTGACGGCATGGTCCAGCCGCGCACCGGGGGCAAAGCGGGAATGGATCACTTCGAAATCATCGGTCAGATCGGGCGACAGCAAGCCTTCCGTCAGGCCGGGGTTGCGGTTGCCGATCGGGCGGCGATTGTCTGCGCGTACGATCCTGCCCGCCTCCTGCCCGCCACCCAACGCCAGCAGGCTTGATGTGGCGACATCGAGCACCCGCGCAAGGGCTGCGATATCATCGACGCTGGCGCTGGACAGGTCCCGTTCGACCTGGCTCAGCCAGCCGACCGACCTGCCGACACGCTCCGCCAAGGCGGTCAGCGTCAGCCCGCGCGCCTTGCGCAGAGCGCGCAAATCGGCCCCTTGCAGGTCAAACGAAGCGGAGGCATGAAAATCTTCCATCAATTTTCACGCTAGGGGGTTCGCAGCAATCTGCAAACGCCTTTTGCGCCAGAAAAGCGCCGGTCTCCGACATCTTCCGAGCCAAAATATCCCCGCCGGAGGCTTAGCGCGGCCTTGGCCGCGACAAAGGCCTCAGCGCGCAAAAACGCTGTGCAAAATGTCGGTCAAGGCATCAGCATCGGCTTGGGTAAAGGCATCGGGCTTGTCGCTGTCGATATCGAACACACCGATCAGCGCGCCACTGGCAGCAAAGACCGGCAGCACGATTTCCGAACGTGTGCTGCTGGCGCAAGCGATATGGCCGGGAAAGGAATCAACATCCGGCACCAATTGCACCTGACCGGTGCGCGCCGCAGCACCGCAGACGCCCCGCGCGAAGGGGATGACAAGGCAGCCATGCCCGCCCTGATAGGGGCCGATCTTGAGCAGCTCGGGGCCGACAACACGGTAGAACCCCGTCCAGTTGAACCGGTCGTCGCTGTGGTGGATCTCGCAAGCGACGGTGGCCATCAGGGCCACCTGATCAGTCTCGCCTTCGGTCAGGGATGCAATGGTTTGGTGCAGGGTCGGGTAATCAACGCGCATGTTCTGTCCTGAATTGATGTTGCAGGGGGTTTTCCACCCCCCATGCCTGCGGCATGTCCCCCGAAGGATATTTGTGCTCGGAAGATGTTACGGGCGTTCGATGGCAATCGCTGTGCCTTCACCGCCGCCGATACAGATCGCCGCGATGCCGCGCCGCAATCCGCGGGTTTCCAGCGCGTTAAGCAAGGTCACGATGATCCGCGCGCCAGATGCCCCGATCGGGTGGCCCAGCGCGCAGGCGCCGCCGTTCACGTTGATGCGGTCGCGGAGGATATTCATCTCGCGCATGAAGGCCATGGGGACGACGGCAAAGGCTTCGTTCACTTCCCACAGATCGACATCACCGACGGACCAGCCAAGACGGGCGAGCAGTTTCTGCGCCGCTGGCACAGGGGCCGTGGTGAACAGGCCGGGCGCCTGCGCGTGGCTGGCGTGGCCCATGATCCGTGCGCGGATGTTGGTGGCCGTATCGCCGCGTGCCAGCACGAGGGCGGCTGCGCCGTCGGAAATGCTGGATGCATTGGCCGCTGTCACTGTCCCGCCGTCACGGAAGGCGGGCTTGAGGGTGGGAATCTTTTCGGGCCGCGCCTTGGCGGGTTGTTCGTCCGCGGTGATCCTGACCTCGCCCGTGCGGGTTTTCAGCGTGACGGGGGTGATTTCACGGTCGAAAGCACCGCTGTCCTGAGCCGCCAAGGCGTTTGAGAGCGATTGCAGCGCATAATCGTCCTGTGCGGCGCGGGTGAATTGGTAGGTCGTTGCGCAATCCTCGGCAAAGGTACCCATCAGCCGGCCCTTGTCATAGGCGTCTTCCAGCCCATCAAGGAACATGCTGTCGATGACCTGAGCATGCCCGATCCGCGCGCCGCTGCGCATTTTTGGCATCAGGTACGGCGCGTTGGTCATGCTTTCCATGCCACCTGCGATCATGACATCGGCACTGCCTGCAGCGATCTGGTCAAAGGCCATCATCGCGGCCTTCATGCCGGACCCGCACATCTTGTTCAGCGTGGTGGCCGGCACTTCCTCGCCCAAGCCGCCGAGGAAGGCCGCCTGCCGTGCCGGTGCCTGCCCTTGACCGGCGGGCAAAACGCAGCCCATCAGCACCTCGTCCACCGTCGCCACACCAGCGTTTTCGAGCGCCGCCCGAATCGCTGCACCGCCCAAGGTCGGCGCGTCCACATCGGCGAAAACGCCTTGAAAGCCGCCCATCGCTGTTCGCGCAGCCCCGGTGATTACGACATCCTGCATTGACTCACCTTTCGTTGATTGCCCCGAAACTATGCCCGCATCGGCCAAAGGAAAACCCCCGTTTGCCGTTGCAGCCGCCTAGGATTGTCGTAGGGTCTCAGTTGTATCGACGGGGAGACAGCAGATGCGCGATTTTCACAAACCGGGCCGGTCGGCCGTTTACGCCACCAACGGCATGTGCGCCACATCGCATCCGCTGGCAACCAAGGTCGCCGTGCAGATGCTGGAAGCAGGCGGCAATGCCGTGGATGCCGCCATCGCGGGGGCGGTGCTGCTGGGGATTTGCGAACCACAGATGACCGGCATCGGCGGCGATTGTTTCGTACTGTTTACCCCCCCGGGCGAAGACCGCGTGCTGGCGCTGAACGGATCGGGCCGCGCGCCTGCGGGGATCAATGCGGATGCCTTGCGCGCCAAGGGGCCGGTGATCGCGCCCTACAGCGCCGATGCCGTCAGCGTGCCAGGCGCGGTCGATGCCTTTTGTCGTTTGTCCAAGGACTGGGGCAAGCTGGGGCTGAAAGCCGTGCTAGCCCCCGCGATCCATTATGCGCAAACCGGTGTGCCGGTGGCTGAACGCGTCGCCTCTGACTGGGGCAAGGCCGATAGCAACCTGTCAGGCACAGCGCGCGATCTGTTCCTGCTGGACGGCAAACCGCCCCGCCCCGGTCAGGTCTTTGCCGCACCGCGCCAGGCCGAAGCCTTGCGCCGCATCGCCCTGCACGGCCGCACCGGTTTCTACGAGGGCGAGGTGGCAGAGGATATGGTTGCTGCACTGCGCGCGCAGGGTGGCACCCACACGCTGGAGGATTTTGCCGCGACCGCCTGCGATTACACCGATCCGATCATGGGCGGTTATGGCGGGCTGGAATTGTGCGAGCATCCGCCGAACGGCCAAGGAGCCACCGCGATCCTGCTTTTGAACATCCTCAAGCATTTCGACATCGCCGCGATGGACCCTTGGGGGGCTGCGCGCGCGCATGTCGAGGCCGAGGCGACCAAGCTTGCTTATGACACGCGCAACCGGTTCATGGCTGATCCGGGCTACATGACGCGGCTAGATCACATGACCGCGCCAGAAACAGCGGCCAAGCTTGCGGCGTTGATCGACCCCAAACGCGCCATGCCCGCCGGATTGCCGGGGGCCGAGGCTGTCCATAAGGACACGATCTATATTACCGTCGTCGATAAGAACCGGATGGCCGTGTCGCTGATCTATTCGGTGTTCCATGCCTTTGGGTCGGGTATCGCATCGGACAAGTACGGCATCCTGTTCCATAACCGTGGCGCGGGCTTTACCCTTGAACAGGGCCACCCAAACGAGGTGGCCGGCGGCAAGCGCCCGATGCACACAATCATTCCGGCGATGCTGAAGAAAGACGGAAAGGTCATGATGCCATTCGGCGTCATGGGCGGGCAGTATCAGGCGACCGGACATGCGCGGTTCGTATCTAACATCACCGATTTCGGCCTGTCGCCGCAGGCTGCGATCGACGCGCCCCGCAGCTTTGCCGAAGGCAACGTGTTGAACGTCGAAAACGGTTATAGCGATGCGGTCAAGACGGAACTGGGCGCGCTGGGCCATAACGTCCAGACGCCCGACACCGCAATCGGCGGGTCACAGGCGATCCTCATCCATCCCGATGGCGTGCTGGAAGGCGGCAGCGACCCACGCAAAGATGGTTGTGCGCTGGGGTATTGAAATGGCGGGGCGGTCAGCCTGACTTGCGCAAGCTGCGCAGAAACAGGCCCGCACCGCCCACCAGCAATACCAAAATAACCAACAGATCAAAGATGCTGAGCCGTGCGAATTGCACGGTCGTATTCGCAATCACGCCAAACACCAGCGCAATCAGCGATGCACCCGCTATGATCCAGCCAAGCCGATTTTTGGCGTTGTAGAAAATCAATCCGATCCCGAACATCAGCGGGATCAGGATCATGCCTGATGTCACCGGCATCCCGCCAACCCCGAAGATGCGGCCACCCAGACTGGGCCGCACGACGATCCCGTTCAGCAGCAGATAGCCGCCCCCGATCATCATGATCAGCCCGATCAGGAACTGCCTCGTTCCACCGTCACTGCCACCTGCACCCATTACCAACTTACCTGTTACTGCGGTTCCGGCCGATGTAGGGAGTGCGGCATGAAATTGCCAGTATTGGCGCGCAAATCAGGTCAACGCGCGCAGATCGCCCATCAATTCGGCCAACAGATTAATGTACATCTCGCCGGTCAGCTTGCCATTCTCGTCAAATTCCTTGGCGGAGTTGGCGACCAGTACCTCTGGCCCCTGCAAAATATGCGGACGGAACGGCATCATGGCCAGCCGCAGCGAAAACTGCGCCCGCTCGCCGCCGGCGCGACCACCTGTCGCGGACATGATCGCCAGCGGTTTGTTTTTCCACACCCCGCCCTTGGTCCGGCTAACCCAGTCGAGCGCGTTTTTCAGCGCGCCTGACATGGCCTTGTTGTATTCCGGTGTCGCAATGATCACCGCATCAGCGGCGGCGATCTGGTCGGCCAGCATCTGGACGGCGGCAGGGATACCCTCGGCCTCTTCCAGATCACCATCGTAAAGCGGGAACCGGATGTCTCCTTCGAAATAGGAGTCGGGGCCGAAAATCTCGGCCGCGTTGCGCATCAGCATGGTGTTGGTCGAGGCTTTGCGCAGCGACCCCGATATCCCAAGAAGTGTTGTCATCTATCCGTCTTTCTTTGTTCGACAAAATACCTAACCCGATTGTGCGATTGAACAACCCGCAGCTTTCGCACATGATCCGCGCGAAATGGCAAGGACGATAATCATGCAGCGGCACGGCGGGAAGATACTCAGCGATCAACTGAAAAAGCTGGGTGTGCGGCGCGTATTCTCGGTGCCGGGGGAAAGCTTTCTGGCCGCACTCGACGGGCTGTATGACAGCGGCATCGCCAATATTGTCTGCCGTCAGGAAGGTGGTGCCGCGATGATGGCCGAAGCCTATGGCAAGATGACAGGCCAGCCCGGCGTGTGTTTCGTCACCCGCGGACCGGGGGCCACCAATGCCAGCGCAGGCATCCATATCGCGATGCAGGACAGCACGCCGATGGTGTTGTTCGTGGGCCAGATCGACAACCGGCACACCGACCGCGAGACATTCCAAGAGGTCGATTACAAGGCGATGTTCGGCCCCATCGCCAAATGGGTTGCCCAGATCGATCACACCGACCGGCTGCCCGAATATATCGGGCGCGCGTTCCGCGTGGCGATGTCGGGCCGTCCCGGCCCCGTCGTGCTGGCCCTGCCCGAAAACATGCTCAGCGATCACGCCGATGTGCCAGACATCCGGATGAGCGACACATATCCCACCGAGATGCCCGCAGATGCGAAGCATGCGATCCTGCACGCGCTGGGACAGGCGGAACGCCCGCTGGTCGTGGTGGGTGGGCCGCATTGGTCAGCACAGGCGCAGACCGATCTGCAAGCCTTTGCCAAACAGCATCACCTGCCCGTGGCGGTCAGTTTCCGCAGGCAGGATTATATCGACAACAACCACGGCTGCTATGCCGGTGATCTGAACGTCGGGATCAACCCGCGCCTTGCCGCCCGTGTGCGCGAGGCGGATTTGCTGCTGCTGATCGGCACGCGCTTTGGCGATATAGAGACACAGGGCTACACGCTCGTCGACCCCGCCGCCCCACAGAAAACGATCATCCACATCCATGCCGACGCGGACGAGATCGGGCGCGTCTATGCCCCCGATATTGGCGTGGTGGCGACCGCCCCCGCCGCCCTGCGCGCGCTGGTCGCGGCAAGCCCCGTCGGTGACTGGTCCAGCTGGACCGCCGCCGCACGGGCCGATTACGACGCATGGATCAGCCCGCAGGAAAGCCCGGGCGCGCTGAAACAGGAACAGGTCATCAAATGGCTGTCCGACCATCTGCCCGACGATGCGATCCTGACCAACGGCGCAGGCAATTACGCGGCATGGCTGCACCGCTATTTCGTCTACAAGCAACACGGCACACAGCTGGCTCCCACATCGGGGTCGATGGGATACGGCTTTCCGGCGGCAATTTCCGCGTCGCTCGAATATCCCGACCGGACGGTGGTCTGCCTTGCAGGTGACGGCTGTTTCCAGATGACCTGCAACGAACTCTCCACCGCAGCCCAGCACGGGGCGACACCCATCGTCGTGGTGATGGACAACGGCCGCTATGGCACGATCCGCATGCATCAGGAAAAGCATTATCCGGGCCGCGTGTCCGGCACGATGCTGGCCAACCCCGATTTCGCCACCCTCGCCCGCGCCTATGGCGGCTATGGCGAGACGGTCACAACCTCTGCCGATTTCGTCGCAGCGTTTGGCCGCGCGCAGGCCGCAGGGACGTTCGCGATCATCGCCTGCAAGGTGGATGAAGAAGCGCTGAGCACAGGCGCCACGCTGAGTGCGGTGAGGGCTGCGGCGCTAGCGACGTAGAGAAGCGTTATCACGCTTTTGCGCGACAGAAGATGGCTGCCCGGCGCTGCCGGGCGGGACCTATCAAACCTACCGCGACAACCCACCATGCAGCGTCGGCACATCGAGTGCTGCAAATCCGTAATGCCGCAGCCAACGCAGGTCGGAATCGAAGAACGCCCGCAGATCGGGGATGCCGTATTTCAGCATCGCAATGCGGTCGATACCCATGCCAAACGCAAAGCCCTGCCATTGGGTCGGGTCCACGCCTGCGGCTTGCAGCACCTTTGGATGCACCATGCCGGAGCCGAGGATTTCGAGCCAGTCGTCGCCCTCGCCTACTTTGAGCGTGCCGCCTTCCCATGAACAGCGGATGTCCACTTCGGCCGAGGGTTCGGTGAAAGGGAAATGCGACGCGCGGAAGCGGATGTCGACGTGGTCTACCTCGAAATAGGATTTCACGAATTCCTCCAGCACCCATTTCAGGTTCGCCATGGAGATATCCTTGTCGATCGCCAGACCTTCGACCTGATGGAACATCGGTGTGTGGGTTTGGTCGTAATCGGCGCGATAGACACGGCCGGGGCAGATGATGCGGGTGGGGGCGCCTGTCGCCTCCATGCTGCGGATCTGCACGGGGCTGGTGTGGGTGCGCAACACATGCGGCGGGCGGTTATCCCCCTCGCGGCGGTGGGTGTAGAACGTGTCCATTTCCGCCCGTGCGGGGTGGTGGCCGGGGATGTTCAGCGCGTCGAAATTGTACCAATCCGATTCGATCTGCGGGCCTTCAGCGACGCTGAACCCCATATCGGCGAAGATGGCGGTGACTTCTTCGGTGACTTGGCTGATCGGGTGGATCGTTCCCTGACGGCGGGGGCGCGATGGCAGGGTCACGTCGAGCCATTCGCCGCGCAGGCGTGCATCAAGGGCAGCATCGCCAAGGGCTGCCTTTTTCGCGGCAAGGGCGCTGTTGATCTCGTCCTTCAGCGCGTTCAGCGCGGGGCCGGCGGTCTGGCGTTCTTCGGGCGACATCTTGCCCAGTTCGCGCATCTGCAGACTGATCTCGCCCTTCTTGCCCAAGGCGGTGATGCGCAGGTCTTCAATCGCGGCCTCGTCACCGGCTGCGGCAATCAGGGAAAGGTATTTGGCTTTCAGGTCGTCCATGGCGCGCCTCTTGATCTGGTTGTGCAGGGGTTAGCGAAAGGGCGGGGTTCGCGCAAGGTGCTGGGGCTCAAACGCAAAAGGCCGCTCTTTTCAGAGCGGCCTTTCGTATCAATCAGCAGCCTTGGCTTACGCCATCGCCGCTTTCGCCTGACCAACGATTGTCGCGAACGCCTCTGGCTCGTTCACGGCCAGATCGGCCAGAACCTTGCGGTCAACTTCGATGCCGGCCAGTGCCAGACCGTTGATGAACTTGGAGTAGTTCAGTGTCTCGTCTACCGAACGCACACCGGCGTTGATCCGCTGGATCCACAAAGCGCGGAAGTTGCGCTTGCGGTTGTGCCGGTCACGGGTGGCATATTGGTTGGCTTTGTCGACGGCCTGTTTGGCGACCTTGAAGGTCTTGGACCGGCGATCATAATAACCTTTTGCCGCATCAAGAACTTTCTTGTGACGACGATGTGTAACTGTTCCGCCTTTAACGCGCATATCTCAAATCCCTCTAATCAACGTGCGTAAGGCATCATCGGCTTGATGATACCTTCGTCTTGTTTGCTCAACGTCGTGGTGCCACGCGCGTTGCGGAGGAATTTGTTGCTGCGCTTGATCATGCCGTGGCGCTTTCCGGCCTGACCGGCCAGAATGCGGCCCGTGGCCGTCACCTTGAACCGCTTTTTGCAGCTCGATTTCGTTTTCATCTTAGGCATTTCCGTCTCCTCTTAAGGTCGGTCGGACGCGCGACTCGGCATGCCACATTGGCCGGACGCGCGGGTGAAGGCTGCCGTATAGGACGCAACCGTCCGAGGTGCAAGCCTGTTCAGTTCAGATAACGGCCGATGACTGTGCTGGCCGCATTCGCCAGACATCATTCCGTTTCAGAGGCGTAGATCAAACGCTCCTCGCAAGGGGCGACGCGCAGGATGTTGGTCGACCCCGGCGTGTTGAACGGCACGCCTGCGGTCACGACGACCATGTCGTCCTTGGTCGCCATCCCCTGCGCCAGCGTGGCGCGTACAGCCGCGATCACGGCATCCTTGAAACGGTTCACCTCGCCCGTGATCACGCAATTGGTGCCCCATGACAGGCACAACCGCCGCGCGGTGCGGATATGGCTGGTCAGCGCGATGATCGGCACACGCGGGCGTTCACGCGCCACCAAAAGCGCGGTGGTCCCAGATTGGGAAAAACAGCAGATCGCCTTGATATCGGTGGTTTCCGCGATTTCGCGCGCAGCTGACACGATCCCGTCAGCGACACTGGTACGCACGGCGCGGCGCGAGGCTTCGATGATCTCGGTATAGGTGGGGTCGGCTTCGACCTCTCTGGCGACATTATCCATCGTCTGGACCGCCTCGATCGGATAGGATCCGGCGGCGGATTCTGCAGACAGCATGATCGCATCGGCCCCTTCATAGATCGCGGTCGCCACGTCGGATACTTCGGCGCGTGTCGGCATCGGGCTTTCGATCATGGATTCGAGCATTTGCGTCGCCACGATCACCGGCTTGGCCGCAGCACGGCATTTGCGCACCAGCTGTTTCTGGATCGGCGGCACGTTCTGGACGGGCAGTTCGACGCCCAGATCGCCACGCGCGACCATGATCCCGTCGCTGACGGCAAGAATCTCGTCGAAATTCTTGACCGCTGCGGGCTTTTCGATCTTGGACAGGATCGCGGCACGGCCTTTGGCCAGCACGCGCGCCTCGTCCACATCGGCGGGGCGCTGCACGAAGGACAGTGCCAGCCAGTCAACACCCAGTTCGCAGACGAATTCCAGATCCTTGCGGTCCTTGTCCGACAGGGCGGCCAGCGGCAGCACCACGTCCGGCACGTTCACGCCCTTGCGGTTGGAAATGGTGCCGCCGACGATGACCTCGCAATCGGCAAAGGTCGCGCCGCAATCCTTGACGCGCAGCTTGATCTTGCCGTCATTAACCAGCAGATGCGCACCAGGCTCCAGCGCATCAAAAATCTCGGTATGCGGCAGGCAGACGCGGGTCGCGTCGCCATCGGTCTTGTCCAGATCAAGCCGGAAAGATGCACCCGGCACCAGTTCTTCTTCGCCATTGGCAAAGACGCCGACCCGCAATTTCGGCCCCTGCAAATCCGCCAGAATGGCAATCGGGCTGTCGAGGTCTTTTTCCACCTGCCGGATGATGGCATGCCGTTTGCGGATTTCCTCGTGGTCGCCATGCGACATGTTCAGGCGGAACACATCGGCGCCCGCCTCGTGCAAGGCGCGGATCATCGCGTAATCGTTGGAAGCAGGGCCAAGCGTGGCGACGATCTTGACGTTGCGGTGGCGTTTCATGGTCAATCCCTTTGGTAATGCCCGTTAGCGGTAACAGCGGGCTTTGCGCCCTTATTGCGCAATTCCCTTCCGCCGACAACTAGCCTAAATGCAGTGACATGAGAATGATACACCCAGCCTATGAGATCGAGGGCGCGGACCGGCCCGGCCGCTGGCTGGTGACCTGCGACCATGCGACCAACCATGTGCCCGATTGGGTACAGGACGGCGATCTTGGGCTGCCCGCCGCCGATATGGGCCGCCACATCGCCTATGATATCGGGGCCGCAGGGGTAACGCGGCATCTGGCTGCGCTGCTGGACAGCCCCGCGATCCTGTCGCGCTTTTCACGGCTGGTGATCGACCCCAACCGGGGCGAGGATGACCCGACCCTGCTGATGCGCCTTTACGACGGCACGATCATTCCCGCCAACCGCCATGCGGGGCCGCAAGACCTGACCGAACGGCTGGACCGGCTGTACCGGCCCTATCACGATGCCTATGCCGATCTGGCGTCACAGATGCAGCGCCCGGTGATCTGCGCCATCCATAGCTTTACCCCCCGCCTGCGGTCGCGCGCGCCTCGCCCTTGGGAGGTTGGCGTGCTGTTCGCGCATGACGACCGGCTGGCAAAGCCTTTCATCGCCGCCTGTCGTGCGCAGGGTTGGTGTACGGGCGAGAACGAGCCTTACGCAGGCCATTTGCCCGGCGATGCGATTGACCGGCACGCCTTGCAACATGGCCGCCCAAATGTCTTGATCGAATTGCGCCAAGACTTGATCGCGGATGAGGCAGGCCAGATGGCTTGGGCCGACAGGCTTGCGCCGATCCTGCAAAATGTCCTGCAAGACAGCCAGCTATGAAGGAGACAGACATGGACGACCAGACACGCATTGAACTGGAGGCCGCCGCCTTTCGCCGCCTGCGCCAGCATCTGCAAACCGACCGCCCCGACGTGCAGAACATCGACATGATGAACCTGACCGGGTTTTGCCGGAACTGCCTGTCGCGCTGGTATCAGGAAGCCGCAATTGAACGCGGGATTCCCATGACCAAGGACGAAGGCCGCGAGGCGTTTTATGGCATGCCCTATGACGACTGGCGCGCGCAGCACCAGACCGAGGCCAGCCCAGCCGCGCAAGAGGCATTCAAGTCATCCCATGATTGATCCTGTCGCCCTGACCGCCGATCTGGTCCGCTGCCCGTCCGTCACACCTGTTGAGGGTGGCGCGCTGGTCTTGCTCGAGGACCTACTGACCAAAGGCGGGTTCACCTGTACCCGCGTTGACCGTGGTGGCGTGTCCAACCTGTTCGCGCGTTGGGGGCGGCAGGGGGCAAACCGGACCTTCGGCTTCAACGGCCATACCGATGTCGTGCCACTTGGCGACGAGGCGGCATGGACAATGCCGCCGTTTGGCGCGGTCATCAAGGACGGCTATCTTTACGGGCGCGGGTCCACGGATATGAAATCGGGTGTGGCGGCCTTTGCTGCCGCAGCACTTGATTTCGTGACCGACACGCCCCCCGATGGCGCGGTCATTCTGGCGATCACTGGGGACGAGGAAGGGGACGCGCTGGATGGCACCACCGCCCTGCTGGACTGGATGGCCACGAACGGCGAGGCGATGTCGGTCTGTCTGGTGGGCGAACCCACATGCCCCGACGTGATGGGCGAGGCGATGAAGATCGGGCGGCGCGGGTCGCTGAACGCGACCTTTACCGTGACCGGCGTGCAGGGCCATTCCGCCTATCCGCATCGCGCGAAAAACCCGTTGCCTGCGGTGGCGCGGCTGGTGGATATACTGGCCAGCCATGCGCTTGACCAAGGCACCGCCCATTTCGATCCATCGACCCTTGCGGTGGTAACGATTGATACCGGCAATCCGGCAACCAATGTTATTCCGGCGCAGACCAAGGCGGGCGTGAATATCCGCTTCAACGACCTGCATTCTGGCGCAAGCCTGACGGAATGGATGCAAAGCATCGCCGATCAGGTCGCCGCCGATTTCGGCGTGCGGATCGCGATGCAGGTCAAAGTCTCGGGCGAAAGTTTCATCACCCCGCCCGGTCCCCTATCCGATCTGGTGGGCAAGGCGGTCAAGGCCGAGACAGGGCGCGATCCGGTGCTGTCGACATCCGGCGGCACGTCGGATGCGCGCTTTGTGCAGCATCATTGCCCCGTGGTGGAATTCGGGCTGGTGGGCAAGACCATGCATCAGGTCGATGAACGGGTGGCAGTCGATCAGATTGTCCAGCTCAAGGCGATTTACGGGCGGATCTTGGCGGATTATTTCGCGTAAGGTGGATTTGAATCCACCTTACAGGTAAATGTGATGACGCCCTGCCTGCACCATGCTAGGGCAGCGGGATGACACAGATCCCTTCGAAATCCGAAATCCTCGCCTTCATCGCCGACAACCCCACCCAGACCGCCAAGCGCGACATCGCGCGCGCGTTCGGGATCAAGGGAGCGGCGCGGATTGACCTCAAGCGCATCCTCAAGGAACTGGAAGAGGCGGGTAAGCTGACCAAGCGCCGGTCCTCCTATCGCGATGCTGAAGATCTGCCGCCGGTCGCCGTGCTGGAGATTTTGGCCCCCGATGCGGATGGTGACCTGTTCGCCCGCCCGCTGGAATGGACAGGCCAGGGGCCGGAACCCCGCGTGCTGATGCTCCTGCGCTCCAGCGATCCCGCGCTGGGGGCGGGCGACCGGATTCTGGGGCGTCTGACCTTGGACAAGACCGAGGATCACACCCATACCGCGCGCATGATCCGCCGGATCGGCACCAATCCGATGCGGATTTTGGGCGTGTTCCGTGCCGGGTCCGAAGGCGGGCGCGTGCTACCCATCGACAAGGGTGCAGACAAACAATGGGTCGTCCCCGCCGGAGCGACGGGCGGCGCCAAGGACGGCGAATTGGTCGAGGCCGAACAGGCCGGACCGAAAGGGCGGCTCGGCCTGCCCAAAGCGCGCATTGTCGCGCGTCTGGGTGACCCCACCGCCCCCCGCGCCGTATCACTGATCGCGATCCACCAGCACGGAATCCCCGACCATTTCCCCGATGACGCGGTGGCCGAGGCCGATGCCGCCAAACCCGTGGGCGTCAAAGGCCGCAAGGACCTGCGCGATCTGCCCTTGATCACGATCGACCCGTGGGATGCGCGCGACCATGACGATGCCTGCTTTGTCGAAGCGGATGAAGACCCTGCAAACGCGGGAGGTTTCATCATCTGGGTCGCCATCGCCGATGTCGCGGCCTATGTAAAACCCAACACTGCGCTGGACAACGAGGCGCGCAAGCGCGGCAATTCCACCTATTTCCCCGACCGCGTGGTGCCGATGCTGCCAGACCGGTTGTCGGGCGATCTGTGTTCCTTGCACGAAGGCGTGGACCGCGCCTGTATCGCTGTGGCGATGCGGATCGACGCGCAGGGGCAGAAGATCGGGCATGAATTTCATCGCGGGCTGATGAAATCCGTGGCCTCGCTGAATTACGAAGAGGTTCAGGACGCCATCGACGGGCAGCCGAACGACAAGACCGCACCGTTGATGCAGGACATCATCCGCCCGATCTATGCTGCCTATGCCGCCTTGGTCAAAGCCCGCGCGCTGCGCCAGCCGCTGGAGCTGGACCTGCCGGAACGCCAGATCATCCTCAATGACGATGGCAAGGTCACATCGGTCCAGTTCAAGGAACGGCTGGATGCGCACCGGCTGATCGAGGAATTCATGGTGCTGGCCAATGTCGCCGCCGCCGAAACGCTGATCGCCAAAAAATCGCCCCTACTGTTCCGCGTGCATGAAGAACCCAACCCCGACAAGCTGGACGCCCTGCGTGACGTCGCGCAGGCATCGGGGCTGGTGCTCGCCAAGGGCCAGGTGCTGAAAACCGCGCATCTGAACCGGCTGTTGATTGCCGCGCGCGAGACTGAACAATCCGAACTGATCAATATGGCGACCCTGCGGTCGATGACGCAGGCCTATTACAGCCCTGACAATTTGGGCCATTTCGGGCTGGCCCTGCGGTCTTATGCGCATTTCACCTCGCCCATTCGGCGCTATTCCGACCTGATCGTGCATCGCGCGCTGATTGCCGCCCATGGCTGGGGCAAGGACGGGCTGTCGCCCTGGGATGTCGAGAACCTTGGCGATACCGCGCAAAAGATTTCCGACACCGAACGCCGGTCAATGTCCGCTGAGCGCGACACGACCGACCGTTATCTGGCGGCATTCCTGTCAGACCGGATCGGGGTGGAAATGGGCGGCCGGATCAGCGGGATCGCCAAGTTTGGCGTCTTTGTGAAACTCGATGAAACCGGTGCCGACGGCATGATCCCGATCCGCACCTTGGGGCGCGAATATTTCCATTATGATGCCGACAGCCAGACGCTGATGGGGTCGGACAGCGGCACGCTGATCCGCCTTGGTCAGCGCGTCACCGTGAAATTGATCGAGGCGGCCCCCGTGACCGGCGGGCTGACTGTCGAGCTGCTGACGCTGGATGAACGGACGATGCCGCGCGGCCCAAGCGTGACCCGCGGCAAGCCTGTGCGCCGTAAACAGGCCGGTGCCAAGGCAAAGGCCGCCAAGATCGCCCGCAAGGTCAAGCGCACCCGCATGTGAAGTGTCGCGCCGAAGGACATTTATGCCTTCGGCGAGGATATTTAGGCTCGGAAGATGGGAAGGGCGCCATGCCTTGCGCGATTAAAGCTTGGCGGCGAATTCGGCCAGCACCTGTTCATAGACCGCCCGTTTGAACGGCACGATCCCCGCAACCAGATCGGCGGGTGGCACCCATTTCCATGCGGAAAATTCGGGATGGGCGGTTTGCAGATTGATCTGGCTGTCCTGCCCGTGAAACCGCATCAGGAACCATTTCTGTTCCTGCCCGCGATAGCGCCCTTTCCAGATATGCGGCACCAATGCGACAGGCAGGTCATAGGGGATCAGCCCTGCTGTTTCCGCCTCGATACTGACAAGGTTCGGGGTGATGCCGGTTTCTTCTTCCAGCTCGCGCAGGGCGGCGGTGCGGGTATTCTCGCCCGGATCGACGCCCCCTTGCGGCATCTGCCAGGCGTCGGTGTCGCGATCAAGACGCTGGCCCACAAAGACATGGCCGCGCGGATTGATCAGCATGACGCCGACGCAGGGCCGATAGGGAAGATTGGCGATTTCGTCGATGGTCATGAAAGGGCCTTGGTGTTTCATGGGCTGCTCCTGTTTCTTTGACCACAGATCGCCACAAGGTCCAGCGGTTATGCGATAACAAGCCGTGTTTCGTGCCGGATACGGGCCGCGATCCAGCGCAGATGGTCACGGCGCAGCCCGATGCAGCCCGCCGTGGGCCGCCCCGGCCCCCGCCATTGGTGGATGAAAATGGCAGACCCCCGCCCTTTGACCGCATAGGGCCAGTTCCAGTCGGTCAGGATAACAAGGTCATACATCGGATCGGCACGGCGCAAGCGTTCGTGGCGATAGGGGTGCGGTGCGCGCACCATCATGTTGTAATCGGGGTCGCGTATATCATCAGACCACAGATCAAAGGGCTTGATCGGCAGCGCCCAATCCGCAGGCCGCGTCATCCGGTCGGACCGGTAGAGCATACCGACAAGGCGGTGCGTGCCGATGGGAGTGGCACCATCGCCTTCTTTCTTACGCTTCACGACGCCCCCATGCCCGATGGTACGGGGAAAGCGACGATTCAAAAACCGTAGGTGAGTGGGGGTCAGAACAAGATCGGTTGGTTTCATGGGGGATGATTAGCCAAGGATCAGGCAGGATAGCCAGTGGTAAAAGCGTTCAGCTGTGAAATGATGCCGCTGGTGGATGCTGGTCGAACCATCCCCTACAATAAATGCCCTGACTTGGCGGCCTTGGTCGCCAGATAGCCATGATTGTGCGAATTTTCCCCAACTTTGAGCGGGACACGTTCGACGACTGCGATCCCGCAGCTTTCCATCCGAGCGACCTTGGCGGGGTTGTTCGTCAGCAGGCGCACGGCACTAAAACCCATCTTTTTCAAAATCTCCGCGCCGATGCGGAAATCGCGTTCATCGTCCTCGAACCCCAGACGGTGATTCGCTTCGACCGTGTCGAAGCCTTGATCCTGCAACGAATAGGCGCGCATCTTGTTGGCCAGCCCAATCCCGCGCCCTTCCTGATTAAGGTAAAGGAGCACCCCTGCCCCTGTCGCCCCCATCTGCGCCAGCGCACCGCGCAATTGCGGGCCGCAGTCGCATTTCAGCGACCCCAGCAGATCGCCGGTGAAACAGGCCGAATGCAGCCGCGACAGCACGGGCTGCGACCGGTCGGGCTGGCCGATTTCGACGGCGTAATGTTCCTCGGCCCCGTCGTCGGGGCGGAAGATGTGCAAGCGGCCCGCCTCGGACACCTCCAGCGGCAGGCGGGCGCTGATGACGGGGCGCAGCGGGCTGAGCGTGAGGTCAAGTGCGGCAGCCCCCGGGATCAGGGTCAGGTCGTACGCTTTGGCAAAACCATGCGCATCATCAATCGCCAGCACCAAAGCGGCCGGCAACAGCCGTGCAGCCTTGGTCAGCGCAATTGCCGCGCGGTGCAAGTCAGCGTTGCCATCGCGGATGCTGCGCAGCGGCCCTTTCATCGGGGCGCGCAGGTCATCGGCGGGGTCAGCGACGGACCGGACCCACGACAGGCCCACATCCAGCGGCAATGCGATCCGCGCCAGATCACCGTCATAGGCGCGGGCTTTGAGCGTTTGCGCCCGCCAGCTTGTGATTGCCAGCACAGGCGCGCCGCCCAAGGTGCGCAGATGCGCCAGCCTATCGGCATCCAGCGTTTCCGCCGCCAGCATGACAGCCCCGCCATCCAGCACCACAGGCACGCCCATGCGCAGATCAGCCCGCGCGCGCGCCAGCCGTTCGGTGATATCGGGGGAAAATCCTGTCATCGGGCACCTGTCAATTGTTTCACCTGATAGCCCGTTTTCGCGCAAAGTGAAACAAAACCCCGCCTGATGACACGTCCGTGTGAACCATCGGCGGGAAATCTTGTTTGATCCGTATCTGTTCACAAATCCATGATGTAATGATGGAGACTGTAATGGCCCAACTCAAAAAGATTCTGCTGGTGGACGACGATGACGACCTGCGCGAGGCGCTGGGCGAACAATTGTTGATGACCGAAGATTTCGACGTGTTCGAAGCGGATGACGGGGCCAGCGCCATCGTCAAGACCAAGGAAGGTCTGTACGACCTGATGATCCTTGATGTCGGTCTGCCGGACACCGATGGCCGCGAATTGTGCCGCCGTCTGCGCAAGCAGGGCGTCAAATGCCCGATCATCATGTTGACCGCACAAGACAGCGATGCCGATACCATCCTTGGGCTTGATGCAGGTGCCAATGATTACGTCAGCAAACCGTTCAAGTTCCCCGTGCTTCTGGCGCGGATCCGCAGCCAGCTGCGCACGCATGAACAATCCGAAGACGCGATCTTTCAGCTAGGGCCATACACGTTCAAGCCCGCGCAAAAGATGCTGATCACCGAGGATGACAAAAAGGTGCGCCTGACGGAAAAAGAGACGAACATCCTCAAGTACCTCTACCGCGCGACCGACGGCGTGGTTGCCCGCGACGTGCTGCTGCACGAGGTCTGGGGCTATAACGCGGGTGTCACAACACATACACTAGAGACGCATATCTACCGTCTGCGCCAAAAAATCGAACCCGATCCGTCCAACGCGCGTTTGCTGGTGACGGAACAAGGCGGCTACAGGCTCGTTTCCTAAGAACCCCGCCGGTGATCGGGTTATATCACCACCCTCCCTGTTGGACTTGCCCGGGCCTTGTGCCCGGGCATTTTTTCAACGTCATTAACAGCTAGGATATTATCATGAAGACAGCTCAGGATTATCTTGACGAAGCGAATGCCGTCGTCACCCGCATCACCAGCAAGGACGCTATCGCCAAACATGCCGAAGGGGCCGGTGTCTTTATCGACGTGCGTGATAGCAGCGACATTGCCAATTCGGGCACGATCAAAGGCGCAGAACGCGTGGCGCGCGGCTTTATCGAATTTGCCGCCGATCCAACGTCAAAATTTCACAAGCCGTTCTTTGACAAGGACAGAACCTATTACCTTGTCTGCGGTCTAGGTGGACAAGCGGCCCTTGCCGGCAAAACGCTGAAAGACATGGGTTATCCCAATGTCATCAACGTTGGCGGCATCGGCGACTGGAAAGACGCGGGCGGCCCGGTCGAGGATTAAGCCAGCGCCTGATCCCAGTCAGCAATCAGATCGTTGATATGTTCGATCCCTGTGCTGACACGGATCAGGTTTTCCGGAATACCGGTATGCGGCTCGATCGTGTGCCGGTGTTCCACCAGACTTTCGACACCGCCCAGTGACGTGGCCCGCAGGAATAATTCCAGCTTGCCCGTCACGCGAAGCGCATCCGCGCGCCCGCCCTTGACCAGCACCGACAACAGGCTGCCGAACCCGCCCTGCATCTGACGCAAGGCGATGTCATGGCCTTGGTGGTGTGGCAGACCCGGATAAAACACATCCGCGACCGCGTCATGCGCCATCAGATGCTGCGCCAGCGCCAGCGCGTTCTGCGACATCCGTTCGACCCGCAAAGGCAGGGTGCGCATGGCGCGGGTCAGCAACCACGCCTCGAACGGGCCAAGGATCGCACCCGCCATCTTGCGGTCCGCCTTGATCGCCTGCCAGACGTCCCTTTCGGGGGCGGCGGTGGATAGAACCCCTGCCAGCACATCGGAATGCCCGTTGATCGCCTTGGTCGCGGAATGCATCACAATATCGGCCCCATGATCGAGCGCACGGGTCAGGACCGGCGTGGCGGCGGTGCCATCGACCAGCAGAATGCCCTTTGTCGCCTGTTTGACGGCGGCGATATCTACGGTCAGCAACCACGGGTTTGACGGCGTTTCGATCAGCACCAGATCGGCGGGGTGCGCCTGGCAGGTCGGGATCAGATCGGCGGCGGGGGCTTCGATCAGGGTAATCTCGCGGCGCGCGCAGAAGTCACGCACCCATGCGGTGGTGCCCCAATAGATGCCTGATTGGACAATCGCGCTAGCCCGATTGGGCAAAGCGCGGAACACGGCGGCAATCGCGGCCATGCCAGATGGAAACAGCAGCGTATCTTGCGCATTTTCCAGCGCGCGGATCACCGCCTCGGCCTGGCGCATATTGTCGGAATTGTCGCGCGAATAGATGTTGTCAGGGCGGACCAGCGCATAGCTTTTGTCACGCAGGAATGTCGTTGACGGCTGCAAGGCAGGCACGACCCCCCCTGATTGCGGGTCAAGCGCGCCTGCGGCATGGGCGGCGATGGTGGCGGGGTGCAATGGCTTTTTCATCCCGCTATCTGGCGGAAAGACATGGCCCAGCACAAGGGGCGTCAGCCGACAAAATCATCCCGACCATAGCCTTGCAGATACAGCAACGCCGTCAGATCACCGTGGTTGATGCGGATATCGCATTGCGCCTGCACGGCGGGTTTTGCGTGCAAGGCCACACCTGCCCCGGCGCGCGACAGCATGCCCAGATCATTGGCCCCGTCGCCCACCGCCAGTACGTCAGCCGCGGTGATGCCAAGCCGCGCGGTGATGTCTTCCAGCGCGGCAACCTTGGCCGCCTTGCCCAGGATCGGGCGCGCCACATCGCCTGTCAGCCTGCCATCCGCCACCAGCAGAGTGTTGGCACGGTTCTCGTCGAAACCCAAACGGGCCGCGACCTGCGCGGTAAAGGCGGTGAAGCCCCCCGACACCAGCGCGGCATAAGCACCCTGCGCCTTCATCGTGGCAACCAGCACAGCCCCCCCCGGCATATAGGTGATCCGGCTGGCCAGCACCTGCGCGATCACCGCCTCTGGCAGATCGCGCAAGAGGCCGACGCGTTCGATCAGGGCCGCTTCAAAATCCAGCTCGCCGTTCATGGCACGCGCGGTGATGCCTGCGACATGCGCGCCGACACCTGCCTCATCGGCCAGTTCGTCGATACATTCCTGCTGGATCATCGTGCTGTCCATATCGGCCAGCAGCATCTTTTTGCGGCGGTTGGCGGCAGGCTGGATCACCATATCGACGCCGTGATCCTGCAGGTCAGCCCAGATATCCCAACAGTTGGATGGCATGACAGGAATGGCAAATTCAGCTGCCTCGTCAGGGGCAAGCCAGACCGCGTCAGCACCGCCCCATGCGTTGCGCAAATTCTCGACCAAAGCCGGGTCAAGACCACGGCTTACGGGATTGGTCAGCAAAGTTGCGGTGAACATGATCTTTTCCTTCAAGGCGTAGTTTCCGATCGGCGACAGCGATGTCGCAAAAAGTGGGTCAAGCGGCGGTCTAGCTGCATTTTGCAGATTGTGAAAGTCCGCGCCACACTCTAACAGCGGCGGTGGGACACCCTTCCCCAACGAAGGGCGATTATCTGAGAGGATACCAGAAATGGTTACGACCAAACCGGCAGCGCGGCCGGCAAACCCGCGTTTTTCGTCCGGCCCCTGTGCCAAACCCCCCGTCTGGAAACTGGATGCCCTGCGCGACGCCCCTTTGGGCCGGTCGCATCGTGCCGCCATTGGCAAATCCAAACTCGCCGAGGCGATTGACCTGACCCGTGAAATCCTTGGCGTGCCTGCCGATTACCGCATTGGGATCGTGCCTGCATCGGATACCGGTGCGTATGAAATGGCGATGTGGACCATGCTGGGCGCGCGCCCTGTCGAAATGGTCGCATGGGAAAGCTTTGGTGCCGGTTGGGTGACCGATGTGGTCAAACAATTGAAAATCGATGCCACCGTGCATGAAGCCCCTTACGGCGAAATCGTCGATATGGCGGCGTTGAATTACGATCATGACGTCTGTTTTACATGGAACGGCACGACTTCGGGCGTGCGGATGCCACATGGCGACATGATCCCTGCTGACCGTGCGGGCCTGACCTTGTGCGATGCGACATCGGCCGCCTTTGCGCAGGATCTGCCTTGGGACAAGCTCGATGTGACCACGTTCAGCTGGCAAAAGGTGATGGGCGGCGAAGGCGCGCATGGGATGCTGATCCTAAGCCCGCGCGCGGTGGAACGGCTGGAAAGCTATACGCCCGCTTGGCCCTTGCCCAAGATTTTCCGCCTGACATCCAAAGGCAAGCTGATCGAAGGCATTTTCAAAGGCGAGACGATCAACACGCCCTCGATGCTGGCGGTTGAAGATTATCTTGTCGCGCTGAAATGGGGCCGGTCCATCGGCGGGCTTGACGCGTTGATCCACCGCGCCAATGCCAATGCGCGCGCGATCTGGAATTTCTGTGCCGATCATTCGTGGATCGACAATCTGGCCGTTGATCCGGTGACACGGTCGAACACATCTGTTTGCCTGAAATTCACCGATCCACGCATCACTGATGGCGAAGCCTTTGCCAAGGCTGTCGCAAAACGGCTGGAGGCGGAGAACATCGCACTGGATATCGGAGCCTACCGTGACGCGCCTGCCGGTCTGCGGATCTGGTGCGGCGCGACGGTGGAAACATCGGATATCGAGGCGATGCTGCCTTGGCTGGACTGGGCATATCAGACCGAGATTTCACACCAATGACCCCGTCCCGGGCTTGACCCGGGACCTCCACCAGAGGCCCCGGATCACGTCCGGGGCGCGGATACCCATATTTTAAGGAGCGCCCATCATGGCACCCAAAGTACTCATCTCCGACGAACTGTCCGAAGCGGCTGTGCAGATCTTCAAAGATCGCGGCATTGACGTCGATTTCCAACCGAACCTTGGCAAAGACAAGGAAAAGTTGCTCGAAATCATCGGCAACTATGACGGTCTTGCGATCCGGTCCGCCACAAAGGCGACCGAAAAGATCATCGCTGCGGCCACCAATCTGAAGGTGATCGGCCGTGCTGGTATCGGTGTCGATAACGTCGATATCCCTGCGGCATCCAAAAAGGGCATCATCGTGATGAACACGCCCTTTGGCAATTCGATCACCACCGCCGAACATGCGATTTCGCTGATGATGGCCGTGGCCCGTCAAATTCCCGAGGCGAACGCATCCACCCATGCCGGCAAATGGGAAAAGTCCCGCTTTATGGGCGTGGAACTGACTGCGAAAACGCTTGGCGTGATCGGTGCGGGCAATATCGGGTCCATCGTGATCGACCGTGCCTTGGGTCTGCGGATGAAGGTTATCGCTTATGACCCCTTCCTGTCCGAGGACCGCGCGACCGAAATCGGTGTCGAGAAAGTCGAGCTGGACGATCTGCTGGCGCGCGCTGATTTCATCACCATGCACGTGCCGCTGACCGACCAGACCCGCAATATCCTGTCGCGCGAAAATATTGCCAAGCTGAAACAGGGTGTGCGGATCATCAACTGCGCCCGTGGCGGTCTGGTTGACGAAGACGCTTTGGCCGATGCGCTGAAATCCGGCCATGTCGCAGGTGCGGCCTTTGACGTGTTCGCCGTGGAACCCGCCACCGACAGCCCGCTGTTCAACCTGCCCAATGTCGTCGTAACGCCCCATCTTGGGGCCGCGACCACCGAAGCACAGGAAAATGTGGCCCTGCAGGTTGCAGAACAGATGTCAGATTACCTGTTGACGGGGGCCGTCAGCAACGCGCTGAACATGCCGTCCGTAACGGCGGAAGAAGCCAAGATCATGGGGCCATGGATCAAATTGTCCGGTCATTTGGGCAATTTCATCGGCCAGATGACGGATGAACCGATTATGGCAATCAACATCCTGTTCGATGGTACGGCCTCTGAAATGAACCTCAAGGCGCTGACCGCTTCGTCCGTTGCGGGCATCATGAAGGCGACAAATCCAGACGTGAACATGGTTTCCGCACCCGTGATCGCCAAGGAACGTGGGGTCAAGATTTCGACCACCAAGCAGGACCAATCCGGTGCATTTGAAGGCTACATCAAGGTCACCGTGGTGACTGAGAGCCGTGAACGTTCGATCGCGGGAACCGTGTTCAACGATGGCAAACCGCGCTTTATTCAGATCAAGGGCATCAATATCGATGCCGAAGTGGGTGAAAACATGGTTTATACCACAAATAATGACGTGCCGGGCATTATTGGGGTGTTGGGCAGCATTCTGGGCACGAACAGCGTGAACATCGCCAACTTCACTCTTGGCCGCGCCGAGGCGAAAGGCGAGGCAATAGCACTGCTCTATCTCGACGAGCCTCTGCCAGCCAAGGCGGTTGCCGAGCTGGAAGGCACGGGCAAGTTCAAACAGGTCAAACCCCTGCGGTTCGATATCTGAATGCCGGGGGCGCGCTGCATTGCGCGCCCCTGACACCGCGGCAGATGCAGGCAAGCCGTATTGGCAGAATGGCGTGCTGCTTTACATGCAGGCCCCGAATAACGCACGGGTATTTTCGCGGGTCATTGCGACAGGATTGCCACCGCAAGACGGATCAAGCAGCGCCATTTCGGTCAACTCGTCCAGCCTTGCCGCCTCGACACCCAGTGCAGTCAGGTTCGCGGGAATCGACAGGCTGGCGCGCAAGTCCATCACATGCGCATAAAACCCGTCAAATCCGCCCGCGATGCCAAGGTAAGCGGCGGCGCGGTCGATCCGAACCTCGATCTCGGCACGGTTGAAATCCAGCACCATCGGCATGACAACAGCGTTCGTCGTGCCGTGATGGGTGTTGTAAACTGCGCCGATCGGGTGGCTCAGGCTGTGGATTGCGCCTAGCCCTTTCTGAAACGCAACAGCGCCCATCGCGGCTGCCGACATCATGTTGGCCCGTGCATCAAGGTCATCTGGAACGGCATAGGCACGCGGCAGGTTTTCCAGCACCAGTCGCATGCCTTCCAAGGCAATCCCCTGGCTCATCGGGTGATAATGCGGGCTGCAATACGCCTCTAGACAATGCGCAAGCGCGTCCATGCCGGTACCCGCCGTAATAAAGGCGGGCATGCCGACGGTGAGGGCCGGATCGCACAACGTGACCACCGGCATCAGCTTGGGGTGGAAGATGATTTTTTTGCGATGCGTCGCGCTGTCGGTCAGCACACCGGCGCGCCCAACCTCTGATCCGGTGCCTGCGGTCGTGGGCACGGCGATGATCGGCGCAATCGTGTCGGGGTTGGCGCGGGTCCACCAGTCGCCGATATCTTCCAGATCCCAGACGCTGACGGGTTGGTCCACCATCAGCGCGATCATTTTACCAAGGTCCAGCGCCGACCCACCACCAAAGGCCACCACACCGTCATGGCCACCCGCGCGGTAAACAATCAGGCCGGCCTGCATGTTCGCTTCGGTCGGGTTGGCATCGACTTCGGAAAACACCGCACGGCCCAACCCTGCCGCGTCGAGCAGGTCCAGTGCCTGCGCCGTGATCGGTAGGCTGGCCAGCGCCTTGTCAGTGACCAGTAAAGGCCGCGTTATACCTGCGCCTTTGCATAGCGCAGGCAGTTCGGAAATCCGGCCTACCCCGAATTTGATCGTGGTCGGATAGCTCCAGTTCGCAGTCAATGTCATGTTTCAGGCCTTTTTCAGGTGGTATGATTTGGCACGGGTCAGCGCCAGATAGCCAAGGGCAGATAGGGCGGCACCGCGTCCGGTATCCTTGCAGCCAGTCCAGCAGAGCGCCGGGTCTAGATAATCGCAGCGGTTCATCAGCACGGTGCCGGTCTGGATTTGGTCACCGATCCTACGGGCGGCGGCTGCGTCATTGGTCCAGATTGATGCGGTCAGCCCATAGGCGCAATCGTTCATCAGGCGGATCGCCTCGGCATCATCCTTGACGGGCATGATGCCGACGACGGGGCCAAAACTTTCCTCGCGCATCACACGCATGTCATGGGTGACATGGGTCAGGATTTGCGGGGCGAGATATGCACCACCATCATCGGCGGGGAATTCGGCTGGATCAATCAGCGCATGGGCGCCTTGGGCGACAGCCTCGGCCACCTGATCGCGCACGATGGCGGCGAAGCGTTTATGCGCCATCGGCCCCATCGTTGTGTCCTGATCCAGCGGATTGCCAAGGCGCTGGGCGCGCACCCAAGCGACGGCCTTTTCGACGAAAGCATCATAAAGGCTCTCATGCACATAGATCCGTTCGATCCCGCAGCAGCATTGGCCGGAATTGAACATCGCCCCGTCCATCAGGCCGTCAACAGCGGCGACCAGATCCGCGTCTGCGCGGACATAACCGGGGTCTTTGCCGCCCAGTTCCAGCCCCGTGCCACTAAAGGTGCCAGCGGCGGCCTTTTCAATCGCGCGGCCCCCGCCGACAGAACCGGTGAAGTTGATGAAATCGAAAGACCGTTCCGCGATCAGCGCTTCGGTCGTGGCATGGTCGAGCACGAGGTTCTGGAACACATCCTGCGGCACGCCTGCGGCATGGAACGCCTGCGCCAGACGTTCGCCCGCGAGCAAGGTCTGGCTGGCATGTTTCAGCACCACGGCATTGCCCGCGATCAGGGCGGGAACAATGGTATTGACGGCAGTCAGAAACGGATAGTTCCATGGCGCAATAACGAACACCACGCCTTGGGCCTGGCGCGCAATCAAGCGGGTGAATTTGTCACTGTCTTCGACCAGTTCGTCAGCCAGCACATCCGACGCGATCCCCGCCATGTAAGCCGCACGTTCGCGCACCCCGCCAAATTCGCCGCCATAGCGCACCGGGCGGCCCATCTGCCATGCCAGTTCCGGCACGATTTCAGCAGCCATCCCCTCGAGCGCGGTAATTCCCGCCATCACCGTGGCGATCCGCGTGTCCAAAGGCAGCCCGGCCCAAGCGCCTTGCGCCTTGCGCGCGCGCGCGACCGCGGCTTGCGCATCAGCCAAGGGCAGTGCCGTGCGTTCGGCATAAACCGACCCGTCCACGGGTGAAATCAAACTGATCGTTGTCATCAAAGCTCCTGTATGTGTGGTCCGGGCCTAGCCCCGTTCCAGCAACCGCTGTCGTTCGAAATCGGTGACGACACGGTCATGTTCTTCAATCTCCCACCTTGCGGCGCGGGTGTAATGATCCACCACATCATCGCCAAAGGCCGCACGCAGCATGGCAGAGCCTTGCAGCAGATCCGCAGATTCGCGCAAGGTTTTCGGTATCTCGCGCGCATCGGCCTTGCGATAGCTGTCGCCCTGCATTTCGGGTTCGAGGTCCATCTTGCCTTCGATCCCTGCCAGACCGGCGGCGAGCAAGGCCGCACAGGCCAGATAGGGGTTCAGGTCCGCGCCCCCGATCCGACATTCGACGCGCACAGCCTTGGTGCCGTCGCCACAAACGCGGAAACCGGCGGTGCGGTTATCAAGCGACCAAACCGCTTTCGTCGGGGCAAACATGCCGACGCAGAACCGTTTGTAGCTGTTCACATAAGGTGCCAGCAGCGCCGTAATCTCGCGCGCGTGTGCCAGTTGCCCCGCCATATACTGCCGCATCAGCGCTGACATGCCGTATTCGGCGTCCTTGTCCAGAAAGGCAGGCGCACCGTCCAACGTCCAGAGCGATTGATGCACATGGCTGGACGATCCCGCGCGCCGGTGGTCGTATTTCGCCATGAAGGTCACGGATTTGCCCAAGGCATGCGCGATTTCCTTGGTCGCCTGTTTGGTGATGACATGGAAATCCGCTGTCGTGACCATCGCGTCATAGCGGATGTTGATTTCTTCCTGCCCTGCTTCTGCCTCTCCCTTCGAATTCTCGACAGGGATGCCCGCGCCATAAAGCCCGTTGCGCAAGGCACGCATCAGCGGTTCTTCCTTGGTGGTCTGGAACAGGTGGTAATCTTCGTTATAGGCGGACACGGGCGTCAGGTGATCGGTGCCGCCATCGCGCAGGGCGTCATAGCTTTGTTCGAAAATATAGAACTCCAGTTCCGTCGCGGCCATCGGCTGATAGCCCAGCGCCTGTGCGCGGGCGACCTGCCGTTTCAGGATCGCGCGGGGGGAAATGGCGATTTCCTGATGCGTGTGATGGTCCAGCATGTCGCACAGCACCAGCGCCGTGCCGGGCAGCCATGGCACACGGCGCAGGGTGGAAAGATCAGGCTTCATCACATAATCGCCATAGCCTTTTGCCCAGGAGGTCGAGGCATAGCCTGCCACTGTCACCATCTCCATATCGGTGGCGAACAGGTAGTTGCAGCAATGGGTTTCTTGATAGCCCGAATCCAGAAAATGCGCGGCGTGGAACCGCTTGCCAACCAGACGGCCCTGCATATCAGGTGCAGCGACCATGACGGTGTCAATCTCGCCCGCGTCAAAGGCTGCGCGTAAATCCGCCAGCGTCATCAGTCCCGCCATGGTGATTGCCTCTTTATTCTATGCTTGAAAAGGGGATGGGGGCGAACCCCCATCCTGCTGGATTACGAATACCGATACGGCCGTCCGGCCTGATCCATCGCGGCATTATAGTTGCGGAAAATGTCGACCACCTTGGCTTTGGTTTCAGATTCCGCTGCGATTTCTTCCCAGAATGCACGCGCCGCAGTCTCGACCGTGGCCCATTCAGCGTCGGGAATGGATGTCAGTTCCAGCTTTTTGCTTTCGGTGCGCAGACGGGCTTCGCCTGCCCAGTACCAATGCTGGCGATAGTAATGCGATTGCTCGAAACAGGTGGTCATCAGCACCTGCAGATGCGGCGGCAATTCGTTCCAACGTTCCATGTTGGAAAAGAAATGCCCGATCCACGCGCCCGAAATGTTATTGGTCAAGAAATGTGATGTGACATCGGCCCAGCCAACCTCGTGCGCTTCAGTGATGCCACACCATGCCACGCCGTCGATTTCGCGGGTTTGCAGCGCGATTTCAACATCCTCCCAAGGCACAGTGACCGGCACGACGCCGAATTGTGACAAGAACCGACCAGCTGTCGGGAAGGTGAATACACGCTTGCCCTGCAAATCCGCCAGCGATGTGATCGGCGTTGACGTGATGAAGTGGCAAGGGTCCCATGATCCGGCAGAGATGTGTTTCACGCCGACCTTTGCATATTCTTCGCCCCAGATTTCATTCAGGCCCCAATTGTTAAACAAGGCCGGCACATCAAGGCTGTAACGGCTGGCAAACGGGAAATAGCCGCCGAACACCGTGACTTCAGTGGGCGATGCCATGCTGTCATCATCCGATTGCACGGCGTCGATGGTGCCGCGTTGCATGGCCTGAAACAACTCGCCAGTGGGAACGAGCTGGTCAGCATAGAACAGGTCGATCTGCATTTCATCGCCAGCGATGGCATTGAACATGTCAATCGCGGGTTTTGCCACCTGCGCGCCCAGCGATGCGCCGGCGTAGGTTTGCAGCCGCCAGCGGATGGTGGATTGCGCGTGAACCGCAGGGGCGGCTAACGCAGCGGCACCGCCAAGGGCACCTGTCGTCAGGAACTTACGTCTTGTCGTGGTCATGATCTTTCCTTCCGGTTGGGGTGAAAATCCGGCGGGTTGGCCCGCTCTTCGTCGTAATTCAGGGAAACAGAACGCTGGGCAGCCATAACGCGATCTGTGGAAACGCCATCACAAGCCCCAGCCCGATGATCATCACGCCCACAAAGGGAATGATGGAGCGGTAAATCTCGGTCAAGGTAACCTCGTTAGGGGCCATGGCGCGCATCAGAAACAAATTATAGCCAAAGGGTGGCGTCATATAGGCAATCTGGCAGGTGATCGTGTACAGCACGCCGTACCAAATCAGGTTGAACTCCAGCATCTGCACGATCGGCACATAAAGTGGCGCGACAATCACCAGCATCGCGGTATCGTCGAGGAACATTCCCATCAGCAAGAACGACACTTGCATCAGGATCAGGATTTCCCAACGGCCAAGCCCCAGATTATCCATGAACAATTGCCGGACAAAATCCACCGCGCGCAGCCCGTCAAAGACAGCGCCAAAGGCCAGCGCGGCAAGGATGATCCACAAAAACATGCACGAAATTGCCAGCGTTTTCTTTGTGCAAGTTTCCAGTATCGCCCAAGTCATGCGTCCCTTGGCAACGCTGACGGCTAAGGCTGAAATCGCGCCGACGACAGCGCTTTCAACCAGACGTGTATAACCCAGCACAAACGGCACCATCATCACCGCGAAAATGGCCAACGGCATCAGCCCCGACAACAGCAGCATGTATTTTTCACGCGTGGTGACCTGCGCCAATTCCTCAGGGTCAATTGCTGGGCCAAGGGCCGGGTTCATCCGGCAACGCAGCCAGATATAGAGGATGAACAAAACCGCCAGCATCAGCCCCGGCACCAGTCCCGCCGCCCAAAGATGCGTCACCGGCTGGCGTGCGATCATCGCATAAAGCACCAGCACCACCGATGGTGGCACCAGAATCCCAAGGCTAGACCCCGCCTGAATGACGCCCGTCACCATCAATTTATCATAATTCCGCTTGAGCAGTTCGGGCAACGCAATCGTGGCGCCAATCGCCATGCCAGCCACGCTAAGCCCGTTCATCGCGGAAATCAGCACCATCAGCAGGATCGTCCCGATCGCAAGCCCCCCCGGCACAGGGCCGAACCAGACATGGAACATCCGGTAAAGATCATCAGCCAATTTGCTTTCGGACAACACGTAGCCCATGAAAATGAACATCGGCAGGGTCATCAGCGGGAACCAGTTCATCAGCTTGATGGTCTGTGCAAAGGCCAGATCATGCCCGCCACGATCACCCCAAAGCCACACCGCCGCAACGACAGCAACAAAGCCGATGACACCGAACATCCGCTGCCCCGTCAGCATCACGGCCAGCATCGACCCGAACATCAATGCGGCGATCATTTCATAGGGCATTGGTGTCATGCTCCGCGATTTTGATGCCCCGCAGGGTGGCGATATCCCGGATCAGAAAGGCGCTGCATTGCAGGATCATCAGGACGATGCCGAAACACATGATGATCTTGATCGGTGCCATATAAGGCTGCCACAATCCGCGCCGCCGTTCACCGTATTCCAGCGCAAATTGCGTGCTTTCGATCCCGCCCCAAAGCAAAACACCCAGATATGCGATCAAGGTAAAAATCGTAATGCAGTCCACCGCCGCCTTGGTCTTGTCCGACCAACGGTCATACAATAGGTCCATCCGCACAGCCGACCCCATCTGCAATGAATAGGCCCCGCCCAGCATGAAATACCCCATCAGCAGAAACTGCGCCATTTCATCGGTCCAGATCTGTGGCGAGAACCCCGCACGCGCTATCGCGCCCCAAGCCAGCACGCCCATCAGCGCAAACAGGCTCCACATCGCAAGCCGCCCGACGCGATAATTCAGCGCCTCGACCATATGCAGATAGGTCATCACAAAACGGGGCATGGCATGCTCGTCACCTGTGTGATTGCACGGGTCAGCACACGGACCAAACGTGTGGCAATTTCCATCTGTGCCTTTGGTGTGGCGATCAGGTCATTGCGCAGTTCCAGCATCACATTTTCCAGCCCATAAGGCAGCGCATGCAAGCGCAAGGTATGCGTGACATGATCTGCCGCAGAATATGGTGCGTTCAATGCGGTCAACAGGCCCAGATCATCAGCCTCTGCAACAATCTGGCGCGCCAGCGCCGGCAGATCATCGTGGATCACCCCGCATTCGACATCGCGTGGAACGCCGTGCCATGTTGGCGAAAATGAATGGATCGTCACAACAACAGGCCGCCTGCCCAGCGCCAGCGCACGGGCAATACGGGCACGAACAAGGTTGTGAAACGGCAGATACACGCTCTCCATCCGCGCCAGCCTTTCGCCAACGGTGATGCTCTGGTTCATCACAACAGGGTAAAGCTCGGATTGTGCCGGGCAGGCATCAGGGCGGTCGGGGCTGCGATTTAAATCAAAGATCAGTCGCGACAATGGCGCATGGACCAGTTCGGCACCCCCGTGATCGCGCGCCAGCAGCGGGCCCAGCGCGCGGGCCAAGCCCAATGCGCCCAGATCACTGGCCGCATGTGACGCCAACAAGTCAGGTGCAGCATCCACCCAAGGCATAACAACATCATTGGATGCGTGTTCACAAATCAGGATCACGCAAGGCACGGTTTCAGCCTGATCGCCGGATTGATCCCAGCTGATCACACTGCCCGCCCAATCTGGCCCTGATCCTGTCATCGTCTGCATCCTCGGCAGGCTGAAAATTCCGTTACGTCAAGGCTGCACCGCCTTGCATTTTTGCGTCAAGTACATTTCCTTTCTTTCTTTTTTGAAACAAACGTTTCAAATTGGCTATGACGACAGGAAGAATCGCATGACCCAGTTTCAAACGCTCGAAGACCAGTTGCGCGCCGCCATTCCGACCATGACCCGTGCAGAACGCCAATTGGCCAGCCATATGCTGGGGAACTTTCCCTTGTCGGTGCTGGGCACAGTGGCGACTATTGCGCAGGATGCGGGCGTCTCTGCCCCGACAGTCGTGCGGTTTGTGCGCAAGATCGGGTTTTCCGGCTACCCCGAATTTCGCGCGCAACTGCACGAAGAAATGGGCGAACGACTGGCATCGCCGATCACAAAGCACGAAAAATGGGCAGATAGGTTGGAAATTGACCATCCTCTGAACCGCTTTGCCCTGCGTGTGATCGAGAATCTACGGCAAACTCTCAGCCAGCAAGACCTGCGGACCTTTGATGCCGTGCGTGACCTTCTGGCAGATAAATCGCGCTCGGTTTACCTTATCGGGGGGCGGTTGACGCGGTCTATTGCCGAATACTTTACAACAGCCCTGCATGTGATGCGGTCTGATGTGACGCTCCTGTCCAGCCAACCCAATACATGGCCGCCTGCGTTGCTGGATATGTCGGCTGGTGACGTGCTGGTCGTGTTTGATATCCGTAGATATGAACCATCCGTGCAACAATTTGCGGAACTTGCACATGCCCAGCAGATGGAAGTCGTGCTGTTTACAGACCAATGGGTTTCACCGACTGCAGGCGTGGCACGTCATATCTTAACATCGCAGATCGAAGTGCCATCCGCATGGGACACGATTGTCCCGCTCATCGCGCTTGTCGAGTCCATGTTGTCAGCGCTTCAGGACGCCAATTGGCAAGACACCCGAGAACGGCTGGAACGCATGGAAAGGTTCTACGAAGAAATGCTGTTGTTCAAAAGGATGCGTTGACCTGCCAAGCAACGCAAACAGCCACTGCGCAGGTTCAGGCGCGGTTCACATCAGCCAAGATGCCCCCGACAGATTAAGTGACGGTGTGCTTTTGCCATCGGCGGATTGGTTTGCTGGCAGTACTGGCACTGCGCCATTTACGTGATGGGCATTAATCCCCCATCAGGTGTCAACATGCATCCTCACTGCATTTGTAGGCGGATTTGGCAAGCCATTCAGGGTTGATCTCGGCCCCCCAGCCAGGCGCATCGCTCACCACGACTTGGCCAGACGTGACCTTGTAAGGATCGTTGAGGAACAAGTCGCGCTGCCATGGATAGTAATCGTCACCTTCGATCGAAAATTCCAGATAGCGCCCGGGATTGGGGACTGCGCGCAAGAGATGCATGGTAAATAGGGTGACCAACGACAGATTGGCGGCATGCGGTGTGCAGGGCAGCCCCGCTGCATGGCCCATGCGGGCCACCTCCATGCTACGGATCATCCCCCCCAGATACAAAATGTCGGGCTGTATGATATCAACAGCGCGCATGGCGACGATGCGCTTCCACTGCTGGATATCCCAGTCTTGTTCGCCACCGGCCACGTCGATTGACAGCGCACGAGTAACTTCTGCGGTTTGCTCCAATTCCCAATAGGGACAAGGCTCCTCGAAATGTTCGTAGCCATTGGCTTCCAGCATCCGGCCCACCTCGATCGCCCGGACGATGCCAAACCCGGAGTTCCCGTCAACCAGCAACGCGGCATCTGGGCCCATGGCCTTGCGGATCGCGGGAATGATGGCTTCCGTGCGCCCATCCCATGCGTCCTTGTCTTGGCCGCATTCTGCACCAACACGCACCTTGAAGGCATCAAACCCGCACTCGTCACGAAGTTTTTGTAGCCGAACCGCTTCGTCCGGGGGCGTGATATCGCGCCGCATCGAGGACGCATAGGCGCGCACTGGACCTACCGAACCGCCTAGCAGCTCTGCCACCGGCTTGCCCACGGCTTTGCCGCGCCAGTCCCAGACAGCCGTGTCCAGTCCAGCCATCGCCCGACGCAAATAGGTGCCGGGAAACTTGTGCTCTCGGAGCGGAATCTCGGCAATCACATCCTCAAGCGCACCCATGCCGCGCCCCAAAGCCCAAGGTGCCACCTGCCGATGCAGGATCTCGCATGTCAGGTCGCTACTGTAGGTGGACACTTGTCCCCAGCCGGTCGAATTGTCCTCGGCCGTGACCCGCACAAAACCGATCAGCGGCGTGCAAAAAGTTTCGATCCGGCGAATCCGCGGGCCGCTATCGTGTTTGCCGCGATCACTGGAAACCGGCACTGCGCCGGACATCGAGTAGGGCGTGCTCATGCATCCTCCAAAATAAGCGCCGCCGCGCGATGCGCCAGCATCATGGTCGGGGCATTGGTGTTGCCCGAAGTCAGATTCGGAAATACCGAGGCATCAATGACCCGCAATCCTTGTACCCCGTGTACCTGTAGCTGTGGGTTGACGACCGAGGATTGCACATCTTGCCCCATACGGCAGGTGCCAACCGGATGAAAAACGGTGCCGGAGCGTTCACGGAAATCCGCCAGAATCTGGTCGTCGTCCATGACCCGCAAATCCGGGCCCATCGCGGTTTCCACCAACCCCTGCAATGCGCTGGTTTCAATCAACCGCTGACACAGACGCCCGCCTGCCACAACCAGCGCCCTGTCTTCTTTGGTCGCCAATGAGTTGGGCTGGATTCGTGGCGCTGCCATCGGATCCGCAGAGCTGATGTCAATGCGACCACGGCTGGTGGGGCGGGACGGCTGAAAGCCAATGATAAATCCCGCGAACGGATCTGGCTGAATGACACTGCGCTTGCCATGCGGCGTTGTCGTGTAAGTGACAGGGTTAAAGTATAGCTGCTGATCCGGCCCGACCAGATCCGGCGACGAGCGGAAATACCCACCGCACTGGTTCACCGATAGCGCCAGCGGCCCGCGCCTTGTCAGCGCGTATTGCAGCGCTGCCCGCAGCTTGCCAGTCAATGGCCGCAGGATATTGTTCAATGTTGGTTCTGTGGCCCTGAAATAATAGTTTATTCCCAGATGGTCCTGCAAGTTGCCACCAACATGCGGCGCATCGCACAGCGGCATGATCCCATGCGACTTGAGCAGCTCCGCCGGGCCGATACCCGACAGCTGAAGCAACCGCGGCGAAGTCACCGCCCCCGCGGAAAGGATAATCTCGCGGCCCGCGCGAAAGGTCAGCCTGCGCCCGCCCTTATTCACTTGCACTGCCGCAGCCCGCAGGCCCTCAAAGACGATCCGTTCTGCGATAACGCCAGTCATCAGGGTGACATTCGGACGCTTCAGGGCGGGTTTCAGAAAGGCCCGCGCGGAATGCATCCGGCGGCCCTTGCTGGTGTTGATCAAGTACGCCCCCGCGCCCTCGCACGCACTCCCGTTGATATTATCGGTGCGCGGCAGTCCCAGTTCTTCTGCCGCGGCAAAGAAATGCCGGTTCACTGGGTGGATCTGGTCCGAAACATCTTGGACATGTAGCGGACCACGGCCTTGGCGATCGCCGCGAGTTCCGCGCCGGGTTTCCATCGCCTCATAGGTCTGCTGCACGGTGTCCCAGTCCCAGCCGGTCGCCCCAGCTGCCGCCCAATCCTCAAAGTCCTGCGGCAATCCGCGCGCGTAAACCAGCGCATTGATGGCCCCAGATCCGCCGACCACCTTGCCGCGCGGCCAATAGCCACTGCGTCCGGCCAGCGCGTCCTCTGGTTCGGTCTGGTATTTCCAGTTTACCCGAGAATCGTAGAAGGTTTTGCCGTACCCAAGTGGCAAGGCAATCCATGGCGACCAACCGCGCCCACCGGCTTCAAGCAAAAGCACCTTGTGGCGTCCTGAAACGCTCAGCCGCTCGGCCAGCACGCAGCCTGCAGAGCCCGCCCCCACGATGATATAATCGAAATCTTCCATTCAATCCCCCTCCAAATCTCGCGGTGGTTTTGGCACGCCGAGTTGACATCTTGTAAACAAATAACTGCCTGATCAGAGCCTGAAATAAAGCGCAATGTCGACGCTCTGGATGAACGTCATTCCTGACTTGCGCTGGTTGGCGTGCCTTAGCAAGCTGACAGCGCCGTGTTTGTCATCAACTGCAGACTGAAGAGCAGAAATCCGGTGGTATGATTGCCCCCCTGGCATGATGCCAAACGAAAACTGGGCCTGTGGCGCTTGGATGATACCACTGCCCGGCCACAGGTATCGCCGCAACAGGACGCCCGCTGCGGAGTGTTTGCACGAAATGATGGCTGTGCATCTGGTGCGCTTGCCCAGCCCGAAAGCCACAATTATCGACCCTCTGAACTCTCTTTATGACCAAGGGACGACAAGGGGTAGGTCAACGGCTGAACACGCGTATCTCTGAGTTGAGGGTTGGCCTCTGGATCGTTGATGTGACGCGTTGGGTCGCTTTTTGGCGAACGCGCAAGCAAGGCCTCGGCCCGGGTCAAAACGCCCCGCCCCGTCCGACATTGGGGTCAGGAGGTCAAGCTGATCACGATAAACCGCGTGTGCCTGATCCGTTCGGGCCGCCTACGATTTTCTTGGACATTTGACGCGGCTGGGGCGTGTTCAAGGCATCTGTCGTGATTAATATGGTGCGGATCAGTGTCGCCTACCGCAAGCGATTTCAGCGACTGCGCCTCGCGCCTAGGCAGGCTGCGTAGCGTAAGCGGGGTCAAAGCGTTTCCCGCTGCCATCGGTGGTCGCGTAGACCAGCGCCTTCAGGCAAATCGAGATCCATATGACGAGATCGGCAGAGGCCAGCGTGTTGAAGACGACGTGTTCAGTGGTGATTTCAAAGCTGAACGTTCTTTGCATAGGGTGCCCGTCGCCCTTCGCTCAGCCGCCTTGCTTGCGTCCACAACGGGTCCAGTGTGGTATTCAAACGCCAAGAACCACCCGAGGGTGGGTGGTAACGTAATGATATATTGTATATTTTTGGTTGCGGGAGTAGGATTTGAACCTACGACCTTCAGGTTATGAGCCTGACGAGCTACCGGGCTGCTCCATCCCGCGCCAATGTTTGGCGCACCTATTTTGGTAGGTGCATCGTAAGAGAGATACCCTTGGAGTGTTCCAAGGAGGCGTTGTTTATTAGGTTTGGCAGTGACTTACTCTCCCACGTCTTAAGACGCAGTACCATCAGCGCTGCGGCACTTAACTGCCGAGTTCGGGATGGGATCGGGTGTTTTGCTCGCGCTATGACCACCAAACCAAAAAAACAACGCCAGCGATGTGCCTTTTGAGGGGCACACCGTTATGTTCCAAGTCATGTACGACTGTAGTTTTGTGTATGTATCCTGATTTTCGCCAGTCTTACTATTACTGGATCAAATCAAGCCTATCGGGCAATTAGTACCAGTCAACTGAACGCATTGCTGCGCTTACATCTCTGGCCTATCGACGAGGTGGTCTACCTCGGCCCTCAGGGATACCTTGTTTTGAAGGGGGCTTCCCGCTTAGATGCCTTCAGCGGTTATCCTGTCCGATCATAGCTACCCTGCACTGCCGTTGGCACGACAACAGGTCCACCAGTGGATCGTTCACCCCGGTCCTCTCGTACTAGGGGCAACTCTTCTCAAGTATCCTACACCCACGGAAGATAGGGACCGAACTGTCTCACGACGTTCTAAACCCAGCTCACGTACCTCTTTAAACGGCGAACAGCCGTACCCTTGGGACCTGCTCCAGCCCCAGGATGAGATGAGCCGACATCGAGGTGCCAAACGGTGCCGTCGATATGGACTCTTGGGCACCATCAGCCTGTTATCCCCAGCGTACCTTTTATCCGTTGAGCGATGGCCCTTCCACTCGGGACCACCGGATCACTATGGCCGTCTTTCGACTCTGCTCGACTTGTCAGTCTCGCAGTCAGGCTGGCTTCTGCCATTGCACTCAACGAGCGATTTCCGACCGCTCTGAGCCAACCTTCGCGCGCCTCCGTTACAATTTGGGAGGCGACCGCCCCAGTCAAACTACCCACCACGCAGGGTCCCGGACCCGGATAACGGGCCGCGGTTAGACATCAAGCAAGATAAGGGTGGTATCTCAAGGGAGGCTCCACAAGGACTAGCGTCCCTGCTTCAAAGCCTACCACCTATCCTGCACATATCGTGCCTGATGCCAATGCGAAGCTATAGTAAAGGTGCATGGGGTCTTTCCGTCTAACCGCGGGTATCCTGCATCTTGACAGGAAATTCAATTTCGCTGAGTCCACATTTGAGACAGCGGGGAAGTCGTTACGCCATTCGTGCAGGTCGGAACTTACCCGACAAGGAATTTCGCTACCTTAGGACCGTTATAGTTACGGCCGCCGTTTACCTGGGCTTCAATTCGGAGCTTGCACTCCTCCTTTTAACCTTCAGGCACCGGGCAGGCGTCAGACCCTATACGTCGTCTTACGACTTCGCAGAGCCCTGTGTTTTTAGTAAACAGTCGCCACCCCCTGGTTTGTGCCCCCGCCCAAAAGTTGCCTTCTGAACGGGCCTCCTTCTCGCGAACTTACGGAGGTATTTTGCCGAGTTCCTTAAATGTGGTTCTCTCAAGCGCCTTGGTATTCTCTACCAGTCCACCTGTGTCGGTTTAGGGTACGATCTAGCGGAGGGCTATTTCCAGGAACCTCTAAGCGGCCTCCCCAATCCGATAAGGGGAAACAACCTTCGAGATCCGTCACATCCTCCTGGCCCAGGAATATTAACCTGGTTCCCATCGACTACGCCTTTCGGCCTCGCCTTAGGGGTCGGCTTACCCTGCTCAGATTAGCTTTAAGCAGGAACCCTTGGACTTTCGGCGAGGGAGTCTCTCACTCCCTTTGTCGCTACTCATGTCATCATTCTCACTAGTGATCTCTCCACCGGATCCCTCACAGGCCGGCTTCACAGAAAGCTCCCTGCGTCCAATATACCCCGAAGGGCATTAAGGACGCTTGGAACTATGTCACACTACGCTCTGCTACCATGCAATAAATTGCATCCCAGACTTCGGCTCATGGCTTGAGCCCCGTTACATCTTCGCCGCAGGACAACTTATTTAGACCAGTGAGCTGTTACGCTATCTTTAAAGGATGGCTGCTTCTAAGCCAACCTCCTGGTTGTTTTGGTCGTCCCACTTGCTTTCCCACTTAGCCATGAATTAGGGGCCTTAGTCGTAGGTTAGGGTTGTTTCCCTCTTCACAACGGACGTTAGCACCCGCTGTGTGTCTGCCGGATATTACTCCTCGGTATTCGGAGTTTGGTTAGGATCAGTAAGACGGTGAGTCCCCATTACCCATCCAGTGCTCTACCCCCGAGGGTATTCGTCCGACGCTCTACCTAAATAGATTTCGCAGAGAACCAGCTATCTCCGAGTTTGATTGGCCTTTCACCCCTAGGCACACCTCATCCCGACCTTTTTCAACAGGTGTGGGTTCGGACCTCCAGTTAGTGTTACCTAACCTTCATCCTGGACATGCCTAGATCACTCGGTTTCGGGTCTAATGCATCTAACTCAATCGCCCTATTCAGACTCGCTTTCGCTGCGCCTACACCTAACGGCTTAAGCTTGCTAGATACACTAAGTCGATGACCCATTATACAAAAGGTACGCTGTCAGGTCTCAAGGACCCTCCAACTGATTGTAGGCGTTCGGTTTCAGGTACTGTTTCACTCCCCTCGTCGGGGTGCTTTTCACCTTTCCCTCACGGTACTGGTTCGCTATCGGTCAGTAAGGAGTACTTAGCCTTCGAAGGTGGTCCTCCGATGTTCAGACAGAATTTCACGTGTTCCGCCCTACTTAATACGTCCAATCATGCTTCTTATACGGGACTGTCACCCACTCTGGTTGTGCTTTCCAACACATTCTAATCACATTCATGGCTCGGCTGGTCCCCGTTCGCTCGCCGCTACTAGGGGAGTATCTGTTGATTTCCTTTCCTCCGGGTACTTAGATGTTTCAGTTCCCCGGGTTTGCTTTTGTAAACCTATGTATTCAGTCTAC
>NZ_CP187137.1:0-47500 GCF_049602355.1 Yoonia sp. TsM2_T14_4 | reverse complement strand
TTTCTCTGTTTATCGTGCTTCAGGTTTTCATAAGAAAACAAGAAACCGTCCAAACAGTGAAGCTGACACTCTATCATCGGGCCGAAACCCTAAGAGCGTTGATATACAGACGTCTGATCCATCGAACTGAACCAAACCGCCCACATATCTCTTCAGATATATCAATTTCAAACAGCGTAGAGACAAAAAGAAAACAGATGCGCCCTAAACTCCGGCGCGCCCGCCTCTAATCCTCAATAATTTCTTCTTACCGCTTCCAAACCTTCAAGACCGTCTCCAGCCCCTCAAACCCGTCTAGCGCCCCGACACTGCATCTCTGCGCCGCCGGTGAGGGGGGTTCTACGGTTACTGCACGCAGCCCGCAAGGGGTTTTTTCGGGAAAGATACATTTTTTGTGACAACCCTGATTTTTTCCGCTTTTTGAGGGGGTTAGAGCAATTTCCGTTCGCGGACCCTAGGTTCGATTGCAACTTTGTTAGGCGGAATGAAAATGGAACATACTAGATTTTGGGTTATCCTCAGAGTTACCCACAAGTGGCCAGGTCTGACACCGCCTTTGATGTTCCGATTCAATAACGAGTCGCGCGAATGGTGTCACATCAGACAGGTGAGTCGGGCCTATGCTGCCTGTTTGCGCCAGGCGACATGCCTGTAGCGCAACGCGACCAGACCGATGCTGAGCACCAGATAGACCAACGGTTCCACCTGAAACCCGCGTGACAGCCACAGATAGTGCAACGCACCGAGGATCACGGCGACATAAGACAGCTTGTGCAACTGCCGCCAGGCTGCTGCCCCCATCTTGCGGATTGACAGATTGTTTGATGTCACGGCCAGCGGGATCAACAACACAAACGCCAGCATCCCCACTGTCACATAGGGTCGCTTGACTGTTTCGGTCCAGACGCGGCCCAAGCTTTGGACATCCAGCACTGCGAAGACCAGAAAATGCGCCAGGACGAAGAAAAAGGCGCAAAGCCCGATTGCGCGGCGGAACTTGATCAGGTTCACCCCGGTCCATTGCCGCAGCGGCGTGACCAGCAGCCCCGCCACCAGCAAGATCAGCGCGATTTCCCCATAGGTCCGTTCCAGCACATTGATCGGCTCGACCAGATAGGGGCCTTGTTGGTTCACAGCGCGCCAAAATTCCCACGCAGCATAGGTAGCCGCAATACCATAGAGCGGCCAAGCACGAACATTGCGCAACGCGCCGTTGATAGTTGCAGAGAGCGTCATGGGCTATCCTATCCGATCCGATCCGCAGGCTTTAAATGAAGACCGACAGGTCCATACCATCGTACAAGGGCGCGACTTCGGGATAGCCGTTGAACATCAACGTGTCCTGGCGTGCCGCGAACAAGCCGCCACCGATGCGGCGTTCGCTTGCTTGGCTCCAGCGGGGGTGATCGACGTTTGGGTTCACGTTACTATAGAACCCGTATTCGCGGGCATTGGCGATATTCCAGCTGATCGGCGGTTCCTGATCAGTCAGGGTGATCCGCACGATCGACTTGATCGACTTGAACCCATATTTCCACGGCACCACCAGCCGGATCGGGGCGCCGTTCTGGTTGGCAATGGGTTCGCCGTAAATACCGGTCGCCATGATGGTCAGAGGATGCATCGCTTCGTCCAGACGCAGACCTTCGACATAGGGGAAATCCAGCACGCGGCGCTGCACCCCGATCATGTTTTCGGGCTGGACCACGGTTTCAAAGGCAACGTAACGCGCGCCGGACTGCACACCGACCTTGTTCAAGATATCGGCCAGTTCGATCCCATTCCACGGAATGACCATCGACCACGCCTCGACACAGCGGAACCGATAGATGCGATCCTCGACCGTCAGGCCTGCCAACAGATCGCCCAGCGCGTAATCGCCGGGGCGGTCCACCATGCCATCGACCTTGATCGACCAGGGCGCTGTGACAAGCTGGTGCGCATTCGCGGCGGGGTCGCCCTTGCCAGTGCCAAATTCATAAAAGTTGTTGTAGCTGCGGATTTCCTCGAGCGTGTTAGGCTCCAGCCCAGCCTGCGCATCAGCCGCGCGTGGCACCAGACCGATCGCACCCAGCCCTGCGGCGCCCGCAAGGATCTGTCGCCGGTTAAGATACGCCGCTTTTGGCGTGATGTCTGCGTGGGTCAGCGTGTTCTTCCAGCGATAGGCCATTGTCTGTCTCCGATTCAGGTGGGTTACTTGTCTATACGACAGAAAGCTGAATTTGTTTCTCACGATGCTGCCAAGGTTTGAAATGTTCCAGTTTTGCACGGAATTTTCACGACTTTTCACAGGAGGTTGATTTGAAATCGCAGATGACGGCGGCTTAGCCCGCGCGCCCTTTCTGTCAAGCGGCGTAGGCGGGAATCCCCGCTGATCCAGCCGTAAAACACTACGTAAAAAGCACGATGCCAACGAAAAGGCATTTCCAACTGAAGGAACATATCATGCTACGTAGAACTTTTGTCGCAATCGCCACTACCACCGCCTTGTCGTCGGTCGCTTTCGCTGCCGGACATTCCAAGGACATCGTGGACACGGCCGTCGAAGCAGGCACATTCACAACACTGGTCGCCGCTGTCGAAGCCGCAGGTCTGGTTGAGACGCTCAAGAGCGAAGGCCCGTTCACCGTATTCGCCCCCACTGACGAAGCCTTTGCCGCCCTGCCTGCAGGCACCGTCGAAGGTCTGCTGGCCGATCCAGAAGCACTGGCCGCGATCCTGACCTACCATGTTGTCGCTGGCAAAGTGATGTCGACCGATCTGTCGGATGGCATGACCGCAACAACCGTGAACGGCGCGGACATCACCATCGGCACCACGAATGGCGTGACCGTCAATGGCGCGAATGTCGTGACCGCAGATATCGAAGCATCGAACGGCGTGATCCACGTCATCGACGCGGTGATCCTACCACCGATGTAAGACCTGTCCTCTTGGATACGACAAAGCCCCGGTCAATGACCGGGGCTTTTTTGTTTTCAGACGCTGCCGGATGCGGGCGTTTGATGGCGCTGAAGCCTCCGGCGGGGATATTTCGGCTCGGAAGATGGGAAAGGCTTTGGCATTAATGCAGCGGCAGGTTTGGCGGTGCGATCTGGCTGCTGGTGGCGACACGGTCGCCCACGATCAATCCGTCCAATCCGTCCAATCCGGCCGTGACCTTGATCACGGCGCCTTCCAAGACATCACCGCCAAGGATCATTTCTGCCAACTGGTCCTGCAAGGTGCGCTGGATCACCCGTTTCAGTGGGCGCGCACCGAACACCGGATCGTAGCCTTCATCGGCCAGCCAACGCAGCGCGCCATCATCCAGATCAAGGCTGATGTTGCGCCCGGCAAGCCGTTTGGCCAGCAGACCCAGCTGGATCGCGACGATCCCCGCCATGTCATCACGCGCCAGACGGTCAAAGATGATCGTCTCATCCAGCCGGTTCAGGAATTCGGGCCGGAAATGGGCGCGCACGGCATCCATCACATCACGTTTGGCGGCACCCGAATCCACCCCGTCAGGCAACTGGCTCAGCGCCTGCGCGCCAAGGTTGGACGTCAGGATGATCAGCGTCTGTTTGAAATCGACATGCCGCCCTTGGCCATCGGTCAGCACCCCGTCGTCCAGCACCTGCAACAGCACGTTGAACACATCAGGATGCGCCTTTTCAACCTCGTCGAACAGGATCACCTGATAGGGGCGGCGGCGCACAGCCTCGGTCAGCACGCCGCCTTCGTCGTAACCGACATAGCCCGGAGGTGCGCCAATCAGCCGTGACACGGCATGCTTTTCCATGAATTCGGACATATCGATCCGCACCATCGCGCTGTCGTCGTCGAACAGGTACTCGGCAACGGCCTTGGTCAGTTCGGTCTTGCCCACGCCGGTTGGCCCGAGAAACAGAAACGACCCCAGCGGGCGGTTTTCGTCATTCAAGCCCGCCCGCGCACGGCGCACGGCATTGGCGACGGCGCGCACGGCGGTTTTCTGGCCGATGACGCGCTTGCCCAGCGCGTCTTCCATGCGCAAAAGCTTGTCACGCTCGCCTTCGAGCATCTTGGACATCGGGATACCGGTCCAGCGTTCCACCACTTCGGCGATCTGTTCGGGGCGCACGGCCTCTTCGACCATCAGGTCGTCATTCGCCTCGACCTCGGCCAGTTGGCGTTCCAGTTGCGGGATCACGCCGTAGGACAGCTCGCCCGCTTTCGCCAGATTGCCTTCGCGCTTGGCGATATCCAGATCGGCGCGCGCACGGTCAAGCCGTTCCTTGACGCCGCGGGTATCCTCTAGCTTGTCACGCTCGGTCTGCCATTTCGCAGTCATTTCCGACGCGCGGTCCTGCACATCGGCCAGTTCCTTTTCCAGCTTTTCCAGCCGGTCCTTGGACGCTTTGTCGTCTTCTTTCTTCAACGCCTCGGCCTCGATCTGCAATTGCAGGATCTGGCGGTCGAGTGCGTCGAGCTCTTCGGGCTTGCTGTCCACTTCCATGCGCAACCGGCTGGCGGCCTCGTCCATCAGGTCGATGGCCTTGTCCGGCAGGAAACGGTCGGTGATATAGCGGTGGGACAGCGTGGCGGCGGCGACCAGCGCGCTATCCGAAATCCGCACGCCGTGGTGCAATTCATATTTTTCCTTGATCCCGCGCAGGATACTGATCGTGTCGACGACGGTCGGTTCTTCGACCAGCAAAGGCTGGAACCGGCGGGCAAGAGCTGCGTCCTTTTCCACATATTTGCGATATTCGGCCAAGGTGGTGGCACCGATGCAATGCAATTCGCCCCGGGCCAGCGCCGGCTTGATCAGGTTGGCGGCGTCCATTGCGCCATCAGCCTTACCGGCACCGACCAGCGTATGCATCTCGTCGATGAACAAGATGATCTCGCCGGCGGCGGTTTCAATCTCTTTCAGCACGGCCTTTAGCCGTTCTTCAAACTCGCCCCGATATTTCGCACCGGCAATCAGCGCACCCATATCCAGCGCCATCAGTTTCTTGTGGCGCAGCGATTCAGGCACATCGCCATTGACGATGCGCAGCGCCAGACCTTCGGCAATCGCGGTTTTTCCCACACCAGGTTCACCGATCAGCACCGGATTGTTCTTGGTCCGGCGCGACAGCACCTGCATCGCGCGGCGAATTTCCTCGTCCCGCCCAATGATCGGGTCGATCTTGCCTTGCTCGGCGGCTTCGGTCAGGTCGCGGGCATATTTTTTCAGCGCGTCGAAACTGTCTTCGGCGCTGGCGCTATCGGCGGTTCGGCCTTTGCGCATGTCGTTGATCGCGGCATTCAGCGCCTGTGCAGTGACGCCACCGGCATCCAGCGCATCCTTGGCTTTGGATTTTACCAATGCCAACGCGGTCAGCAAGCGTTCAACTGGCACGAAACTGTCGCCCGCCTTTTTGGCGATTTTTTCAGCCTCATCCACCACCGTGGCGGTGATATTGTCGAGATAGACCTGCGCAGCATCGCCGGTCACCTTGGGCAGTTTGGCAAGGGTTGCGTTGACGGCGCCCAGCACATCGGCAGGGCGGCCACCGGCACGGGTGATCAGATTGGCGGCAAGCCCTTCCTCGTCGTCCAGCAAGGCTTTCAACAGATGTTCAGGTGTCAAACGCTGATGATTTTCGCGCATTGCGATCGTCTGGGCGGATTGGATAAAACCGCGCGACCGCTCTGTGAACTTGTCCAAGTTCATGGTGTTCTCCTTTATAAAGCGCCCGTTGACGAACATGCCCGGCTTTGCGGCACATGCCCAATTGGGCCTCATTGTATAAATGGGTGGGGCGGATTGATTGCGCAAGACCAGCGCGCAGGCTAGACCGCAACAAACAGATAAGGATTACCAAGATGCCCGATGACCGCCTGATTGTTGCGATGGATGTCCCCAATGTCGTGGCCGGTCTGGAACTGACGGCCCTACTTGGCGACAGCGTCAGCTTCTACAAGATCGGTCTGGGGATGTTGACGGGCGGCGGTCTGGCGTTAGCCAACGAGCTGAAACAGGATCAGGGCAAGCGCATCTTTCTGGATATGAAACTGTTCGACATCAGCGCCACAATCGAGGCGGCAGTGCGCGGCATCGCAGCTTTTGATCTGGATTTCCTGACCGTGCATGGCGACCCGCATGTGGTGCGCGCGGCACGGCAGGGGGCGGCAGGGTCGGATATGAAAATACTTGCCGTGACGATCCTGACGTCGCTGGACCGCAATGATCTGGACGCGTCCTGTATCAAGGCGGGCAATATCACCGATTTGGTGCAGGAACGTGCGGGGCTGGCGCTGATGGCGGGGGCCGATGGCGTGATCGCGTCACCACAAGAAGCGGGATTAATTCGCGCGCTCCCCGAAGCGGCAGGCAAGCTGATTGTGACCCCCGGCGTGCGGCCCGTCGGGGCAGATCGGGGCGACCAGAAACGCGTGGCGACCCCTGCGCAAGCCGTGGCAAACGGGGCTGATCATGTCGTCGTCGGGCGTCCGATCTGGCAGGCAGCCGATCCGCGCGCAGCCGCCCAAGATATCCTGCGCGAACTGTCTTCAGTGCAAGCGACCGCGCCTTAGTCGTTGATATCAGTTTCCCAGACCTTGACCTGTCCCTGACGCAGCCGGAAAAACCGGCGCATCCCCAGATAGGATAGCAAAGACAGAACTGCGAAGATCACAAGAGTTAGCGCAAGCCCGGTTGCATTGATCCCGAACAGGATTAGCAGACCCAACAATCCGGCACCGATGGCGAAGCCCAGAAAGATATAGCCGGGGATCAAGACCTCTAACGTCGCCAGGATCAGCGCGCCGGACATCCAGACCCACCATTGTGCCCACAATACCATATCAGCGCCCCTTCAACATCTTGAACGCATCGGCAAAAGCATCCAGCGCATTGGCCGGCAGCACGACGGTCTGGTTGCCTTGCCCTGCGCCCATTTTTGATATCGCCTCGACCTGTTTGAGCGCGACTTGGTATTGCGCAGCTTCCAGCCCGTTTTCGGCAATCGCACCTGCCACAACCTGCGTTGCATAGGCTTCGGCATCAGCCAGCACGCGGCGCGCCTTGGCTTCTTGTTCGGCGGCGTAAAGATCGGCATCGGCCTGCAATTCAACGGACCGTTTCTTGCCCTCGGCCTCGGTCACTTGGGCACGGCGGGCGCGTTCGGCGTTCAACTGCTGCAGCATCGCGGCGCGGGTCGCCTGATCCAGATTGACGTCAAGGATTTCGGCGCGCGTCACCTCGATCCCCCAATCATCGACTTGCTGGGATACCTGTTCGCGCACCGCTTCGATCAACCGGCTGCGATTGGCCTGCACCTGATCAAGCTCCATCCGGCCAATCTCGGACCGCACGATCCCCGCGACGGTGGTCGAGATCGCAGCATCGACGTCACGAATGCGATAAACCGTCTTTTCAGGTTCGATGATGCGGTAAAACACCGATGTTTCGACCTGTACCAGCACGTTGTCAGAGGTGATCGCATCCTGCGTCATCGGAGGCAATTGCCGTTCGAGGATCGACACCTGGTGGCGGACACGATCCAGAAACGGCACGATGAAATTGATACCGGGGCCAAGCACCGATTGCAGGCGGCCAAGACGTTCCACCACGAACTTTTCCGATTGCGGCACGATGCGCACACCCGCCATGACGCAAACGACGATGAACACCGCCAGCAAAAGATAAAGTATGTTCTGGCCGAAAAACTCGGCCAGAAATTGATCCATCGGCATTGGTGCATCCCTTGCGTTGTCGTGAGTGTCAGTTAGGCACGATTGACGCGGATTTCAAATCATACCGCGCCATGCTGTTGCTTTTGAAACGCGCGGCGATGGTTGCGCCGATGGCGTCCGCTGTCGCGGGGCTCAGCGTCCAGCCCAGATGACCATGGCCGGTGTTGTAAAACACGCGGTCATTGCGGCCCTGCCCGACGCGCGGCATCATGTTGGGCATCATCGGGCGCAGGCCCGCCCAAGGCACACAAGCCTCGGTCGAAACATCGGGAAAATGCGTTTCGCACCATTGGATCAAGGGGCGCACACGACGTTCCAGAATATCGCGGTTTTCGCCGTTGAACTCCGCCGTACCCGCAATCCGCAGCCGGTCCCGACCCAGACGGGATGTGACGATCTTGGCCTTGTCATCCAGCAAGGAAGTCGTTGGCGCCGCCGCCTGACTGGCCGCATCGTTCAGATTGACCGTGATCGAATAGCCTTTGACCGGATAGATGTTCACGCGATCCCCCAGCTTGGCCGCGAATTTGCGACTGGCGACACCGGCCGAAATGACGATACCGTCAAAGCGGGTCTCGTCTCCGCTTTCCACATAAACCCCGTCATCGCGCAGATGCAGGTCCGTCACCGGCACACCAAGGCGAAAGGTCACGCCCTGCTTTTGCAGCCAATCGGCCAGCCCGACAGTGAATTTGTGAATATCACCAGTGCTGTCGCTTTCGGTCCAGAACCCGCCAATGATATCGCCACGCAGGGTGGGTTCGCGCGCCAAAACCTCGTCCACGGTCAGTTCGCGGCGATCCAGACCGCCCTCGCGCAACAACCCGTTGACCATGCGGGCATGGCGCAGGTCCTTGTCAGTCTTGTAGAAATGCAGGATGCCCGCAGGGCTGAAATCGAAATCCACACCGGACCTGTCCGCCATCTCCGCCAGACCCGCGCGCGCGGCAACAGCCAACCGCGCGGTCTTGACGGTGTTGGACTTGTAATTGGGGATATTGCCCAGAAATTCCATCATCCAGCTGACCTTGTGCCAACCGGGGCGCGGATTCACAAACAAGGGCGCATCGCCCTGCAACATCCACTTGATCCCTTTCAGCACGGTGGACCATTGGTTCCAGACCTCGGCATTGGAGGCACTCAACTGGCCGCCATTGGCAAAACTGGTCTCCATTCCGGCGTAACGCTGGCGGTCATAGACCGTCACGTCGAACCCGCGGATCATCAGGGAATAGGCAGTGGTGACGCCGGTAATCCCGGCACCGATAACAGCAATCGAAGGCATGGCATTTCTCCGCCATTGGCGCTTGCGCGCGCTCGCCCCCGCCGTTGCTGTGCCTGAGAGATTCACCCGTCGCGGGGCTTGCTCCTTCGGCGGACCATCAAAGGCCACTCTTCGGCGTGTTGCACCCCAACCGGTCCTTTTGCCTGAGAGTGACCGGGGCGGTTGCTCCTTCGGCGACGGACATCCGTTCTCTCCCGGATGGCGTGTGATGTGGCGGGGTTACGCCGGAACCCGGCACCACGCAAATGAAATTCCGCATCTTCCGAGGATAAATATCCCCGCCGGAGGCCAGAAGTCTCTTTTTTACGCAACCGCCCAGTCTATGATGCGACATGCCTGCATTATGCCGCGATTGCCTGACGACATTCGACAGCGAAACACGCTGTCCCGCCTGCCGGTCACCCCGCGTGACACGGCACCCCGAATTGTTCGCACTGGGCATCGCGCATATGGATTGTGACGCCTTCTATGCTTCGGTGGAAAAGCGCGACAATCCGGGTCTCGCCGACAAACCTGTCATCATCGGCGGTGGCAGGCGCGGGGTCGTGTCCACCGCCTGCTATCTGGCGCGCATCAAGGGCGTCAAATCCGCCATGCCGATGTTTCAGGCGCTGAAGCTTTGCCCAGAGGCTGTCGTCATCAAACCGCGGTTCGACGCCTATGTCAAAGCGTCCCGCGCGATCCGCGCGATGATGGATGACTTGACGCCTCTGGTCGAACCTTTGTCATTGGACGAGGCGTTCATGGACCTGCGCGGCACCACAAAACTGCACCATGCGCCACCCGCCGTGATGCTGGCGCGGCTGATCAAGCGGATGAAGGATGAATTGGGCCTGACGGGGTCGATTGGGTTGTCGCATAATAAATTTCTGGCCAAGGTCGCGTCCGATCTGGAAAAGCCGCGCGGCTTTTCGATCATCGGCAAGGATGAAACCCCGGCCTTCCTGCGGCCTAGATCAGTCAGGCTGATCTGGGGGATCGGTCCTGCGGCACAGGCCAGCCTCGAATCTGCGGGCATCCGCACCTTTGACGATTTGTTGCGCTGGGATCGGCGCGACCTGCACGCGCGATTCGGCCACACCGGGGAACGGCTTTATGCACTGGCGCGCGGCGAAGACGGGCGCCGGATCAGCCCCAATGCACCGGTCAAGACGCTGTCAAATGAAACCACTTTTCACGAAAACACCGGCAATCCCGATATTCTCGACGGGCATCTGTGGCGCATGGCCGAAAAGGTCAGCGCGCGGGCCAAGGCGACCGACAAGGCGGGGCGTGTCGTGCAGCTGAAACTCAAGACAGCAGATTTTCGGCTCATCTCGAAACGGCAAAGCCTGCATCACCCCACGCAGCTGGCTGACACGATCTATCGCACCGCGCGGGGTCTGTTTGATCAGGTACCGGGGTCGGGGCCTTACCGTTTGCTGGGGGTCGGGCTGTCAGACATCACAGCGGCTGCGGATGCGGACCGCAGCGGCGACCTGCTGGACCCTACGGCAGACCAACGGGCCAAGGCGGAGCATGCCACCGATGTTATCCGACAGAGATACGGGTCTGATGCGATCATCAAGGGGCGCGCGTTGCGGTAAGGTGCTTGATCCACCTTACTCAGCGGCGACACGCACCGCAGGCACGCGTCCGATATTGGCAAGTGCGGCGATCACCCCGCCCAGCAAATCCCGAAACGCATCAAAACCGGCGCTGGGCGTCAGCGTTGTTTCATGCATGTAAAGCGCGCGGTCGATCTCGACCTGAATGGCGTGCTGGTTGCGCGACGGGCGGCCATAATGCTGCGTGATATAGGCCCCGGCAAAAGGCATGTTGCGCGCCACTTTCAGCCCCGCCGCGATAAATGCCGCCTCGACCTGATCCATCACCGCGCCCGACGCCGTTGCCCCGAAACGGTCCCCGAGCACGACATCGGGACGGCCCGCTCCTGGCGGCCCCATGTTTTCCAGCGCCTCATGCGGCATCGAATGACAATCTATCAGAACAGCCTGACCAAAATCATTGATGCTTTGGTCTATCAGCATCTGCAAACGGTCATGATAGGGCCGCCAATATTGAATGACGCGTTGATGCGCCTCAACCAGTGTCAGCTTGCCGCGATAGATCTGCCGGCCATTCGCCACAACGCGCGGAATCACACCCAAACCGCTGGCGACGCGTGGGTTATGGATGTTGCGCCGAACGCCTTCGATCAGGGCCGGGTCGAATTCATCCGGCCCACGATTGAGATCAAGAAAAGCGCGCGGCGCAGTCGCGGTCAGGAACGGGGCGCCATGCAGTGGTGCTGATGCGAACAGCAGATCGACAAATGCATCTTCCGACGACCGAATTTCCTGCGCATCCAGCACCGCGCGGCGCAGAAACGACGCAGGATAGTCACGCCCGCTGTGTGGCGAAGCGAAAACGACGCTGGTCGAACGCGCCTCTGGCAGCAATAGATGATAGGGCGATGTCGGCAATGAAACACTCCTTCAGGTCTTCAATCTAGCGCATTTGTGGAAATGAGCAAAAGCCCTTGATCCCTGTTCCGACTCCTTTTATAGACCGCACGACTGACGCGGTTCGTGCCGCGTCCTATTTCGTTATAGGGCGCATCAAACCGTTGACGGCATGGATGATTAGCTCAGCGGTAGAGCACTTCGTTGACATCGAAGGGGTCACTGGTTCGATCCCAGTATCGTCCACCATGATTTCGCGGGCCATTCCGGCCTAAATGCAACCCAAGGCGCAATCCGCGCGCCGCGACATGAAGGACACGCACCATGAAGGTCCGTAACTCCCTCCGCTCGCTCAAGCAGCGCCATCGCGATTGCCGCGTCGTGCGCCGTAAGGGCCGCGTCTATGTGATCAACAAGACGCAACGCCGGTTCAAGGCCCGTCAGGGCTAAGACCTGCCAAAGCAGCAGATCAAAAAGGTCGCATCCTTCGGGGCGCGGCCTTTTTCTTTGGGACGGGATCAGAAAGTTGCGGGCAGATCGCCACCCGGACTGGAAAAGCCCGCAAGGGTTGTATTAACGTGGCACAACGTTTTGTTTTGATTGCCGCGAAGGAAACCAGATGGCACGTAGATCCATTCCCCAACCAGCTACATTATCTGTCATTTTGCTCAGTCTTGCCGCCCCTGCATTCGCCCAAGACCTCTGCGGTGGCGTAGGGTCCGGCGGGCAATGGATCGGCGGCGACGCCGCCAGTTCAGATATGACAACGGCCGACAATTTCCGTGAACAATTGGCGCTCGTGATGGGTGGCAATGATTACGTCGCCCTGTTCACCCTGTCTGAGACGACCGATGTCCGGCTAGAAGCGGCAGGCCGGGGCGCGGGCGATCCGATCATCGACTTGCTGCATGCGGACGGCAGCCTGATCCTGTCGGATGATGATTCCGGTGGCAATGCCGCATCGCGCGCCGAAACAACGCTCGACGCAGGCAGCTATTGCATGGCGATGCGCAGCTATGACGGCGGACCGATGACCGCATTCGTCCGCATCGGGCGGCAGGACCATGAACCGCTGACCGAGGGGATCGCCTTGCAGGTTGATCCCGGTAGCAGCGGCAGCTGTGCCGAGGCGGTGCCGATCGGCCCGCTGGGGTCCAGCGTCAACGGGTCAGCGACTGACGACCCCTACTGGAGCTTCACGCTGGATCAACCCACTGCAATCAGCATTACCGCTGTGAACGAATCCGCCGACCCGTTGATCACGCTTTATGACGGCGCCAATAATTATATCGCCGAGAATGACGATCACGACGGGTTCAATTCGCGCATCGACATGACAGACCCGCTGGCCGCTGGCACCTATTGCATCAGTCTGAACGCATTGGCCGATGAAACCGCGCCAATCACCTTGACCGTCAGCGCCTATGACCCGCAGGCCGCCGTGCTTGCGATCTACGACCGCGGTGAAGCGGCACCACCGCTGGACGGGACGGTGCCTGTGACAGACCTTGGCCTTGTCAGCACCCGCATCCGGCAGGATGTTAACGGAAGTTCCATCGCATCATGGTTCACCGTTGACGTCGACGCACCCGGCCTGCTGATGCTGGAAGCCATTGGCAATGCGAGCGCCGATCCGGTTCTGGTGATCTTTGACGATCTTGGCCGCGAGATTGGCCGCAACGATGACCACGGCAACACGACCGACAGCCTGATCGCAGCACGGGTGACCCCCGGCACCTATACCATCGGCGTATGGAAATACGGCGGAAGTCTGGGGCTGATCCGCCTGCTTGTGGAACGCTACGTTCCGGCCCAGTAAAGGGTCAGGCATCAGCGCGTGATGCGTCGTTATTGGCATCAGGTGTCATAGCTTCGGCGATCCTCGATCACCAACCCGTCGCGCGGCAGCGTGCCGGGCGCACAACAGATCACCTCGCCCTTCAGTTTCAGGATATCGACGACAGCGGCAGCGATGGCCGTTGCATCCAGCCCGGTGCCTTCGACATGGACCTGCATCGTATCGGCATCGCCAGCACGGTCGGCGATAACGCGCGCACGCGCAGCACCCAGCTTGGCGACAAGGGCAGCCACCTGTTCGGGGCGGACGAACATGCCCTTGATCTTGGTCGTTTGATCGGCGCGGCCCATCCAGCCTTTGATGCGCATATTGGTGCGCCCGCAGGGGCTCGTGCCTGGCATCGCGGCGCTCATGTCGCCAGTCGCAAAGCGGATCAGCGGGTAATCGGGGTTCAGGGACGTAACCACGACCTCGCCCACATCGCCGGGGACGACCGGATCGCCGGTGCCGGGGGTGACGATTTCGACGATCACGCCTTCATCGACGATCATGCCTTCGCCGGGGGCCGTTTCATAGGCGATATGGCCCAGGTCGGCGGTCGCATAGCATTGCAGACAGGTGACACCACGGTCAGCATAATACTGGCGCAATTGCGGAAACAGCGCGCCACCCGAAACAGCGGCCTTGGTGATTTTCAGGGCGACACCCATTTCGTCCGCTTTCTCAAGGATCACCTTGAGGTAATCAGGCGTGCCGGCATAGGCAGTTGTCCCGATATCGGCGGCGGCACGGACCTGCAATTCGGTCTGGCCGGTGCCGGCAGGCAGGATCGCGGCACCGACGGCGCGCGCGCCATTCTCGAACATCGTGCCGGCAGGTGTCAGATGATAGCCGAAACAATTCTGCACGATATCTGTCGCGCCGATCCCGCAGGCATGCAGGAACCGCCCGAACCGCCACCAGTCATGCGAAGATCCACCCGGTTCATAGATCGGGCCGGGCGACTGGAACATATGGGTCATGTTGGACACATGCAGTCCGCCAAAGGGTGGCTGTGCCTTTTGCCAGCTGCCAAGATCGGATTTGCGCAGGACCGGAAACTTTGCAAGATCCGCCATCGACGTCACGACGACATCGGGCAGACAGGCCCCCGGCATCGCGCGCACGCGTGCGATCTGTGCGCGCAGCTGGTCGAGCTGGGCTGCGGCGCGGGCCTGAGGCGTGCGTGTTTCCAGATCGTCGAAATAGGTCGTCATCAGTGTCTCCTGTCCACATCCATGCAGCGACGTGGATCAAGGCAGGTCTGGCCCTGCACGCACCGCTATTCAAAGCGCCCCCTCAGAAGGGCGCGATCATCATGCCAGCCACCGCTTGCGCCGCCGGTAGCTGCGCACGTCACGAAACGATTTGCGCCCCTCGTCCGACATGCCCAGATAAAATTCCTTCACATCGGGATTTTCGCGCAATTCGGCGGCGGGGCCTTCCATCACGACACGCCCGCTTTCAAGGATATAGCCTTGATGCGCGAACCGCAGGGCGACGTTGGTATTCTGTTCGGCCAAAAGGAAGGACACGCCTTCGTTTTCGTTGAGGTTTTTCACGATGGTGAAAATCTCCTCGACCAATTGCGGCGCAAGACCCATCGACGGCTCGTCCAGCAGGATCGTTTCAGGCCGCGACATCAGCGCGCGCCCGATGGCGCACATCTGCTGTTCCCCCCCCGAAGTATAGCCCGCCTGACTTTTGCGCCGTTCTTTCAGGCGTGGGAAATAGGTATAGACCATCTCAAGATCAGCCGCGACAGCCGCCCCGCCATCACGGCGGGTATAGGCCCCAGTCAGCAGGTTTTCCTCGATTGTCAGATGCTCGAAACAATGCCGGCCTTCCATGACCTGCACGACGCCTTTCTTGACCAAGGCCTCTGGCGACAAGTGATGCACGGGTTCGCCGCGATAGATCACCGATCCTTTCGTCACCTCGCCGCGTTCGGAATGCAAAAGGTTGGATATTGCCTTGAGCGTGGTGGTCTTGCCTGCGCCATTACCACCCAAAAGCGCCGTAATCCCGCCTTTGGGCACATTCAACGACACGCCTTTCAGCACCAGAATGACGTGATTGTAGATCACTTCGATGTTGTTGACCTCAAGCAGGGTCTCTTTGCTGTCCGGCATTACTGGCTCCATGGAAAACGGACGGCCCGAAGGCCGCCCGTGGTGATGTGTTTACAGACAGCCGGGAGTGATCCCACTTTCGGCGGCAAATGCGGCCGAATCTTCGGCAATCAAAGGTGCGATGACCGAAGCGTCAGGCGAGATGAAACCCGTCAGCGGTTCCCAGACCCCAGCCGAGGCATTCCACTGCTGCACAAGGCCCTGCCCCGTGCCTCCATGGTTCTGGCAGGTGACCGCAAATTCCGGCCCGATCCCTTCCATGCCAAGTTCGGTCATGCGGGCGTTGGTGATCTCCAGCGCCTCCATCCCATCGCGGACCATCGCGGGGGTCACATCAGCCACCCCGTGGATGTCCTGCGCATTGGCAATGGCTTCGGCGGCCAGCATGGCGGCATACATGCCCCGCACATAAAGCACCGACCCAAGGTTCGATCCGTCACCGGCCGCGTTGCCCGCCTCATGCACAAGGCTCTGGATTTCGCTCAACACCGGATAGTCGGTGATCGGGTTCATGTTCAGCGATTTGTACCCGTTCGCGGCCATGCCCGCCGGTGTCACGTCATGCTCAGCCCCGGCCCACCAATTGCCGATGAAGTTTTCCATCGGAAAACCGATATTCGCGGCTTCCTGCACGGCAACCTGGTTCATCACGCCCCAGCCCCACATCAGCACATAGTCAGGCCGCTCGCGCCGGATTTGCAGCCATTGCGATTTCTGTTCCTGACCAGGGTGATCCACAGCCAGCTGCGTCAGGGTAAACCCATGCAGCGCAGACAGGTCTTCCAGCGTGCGGATCGGTTCCTTACCATAGGCGGAATTGTGATACACAAGTGCGATGGTCTTGCCATCCAGCGACCCGCCGTTTTCATCAAGCAGGTAATTCACCGCAACTGATGCAGCATCCCAATAATTGGCGGGATAGTTGAACACCCAGTTGAACACCTCGCCATTGGCGGCAGATGTGCGGCCATAGCCCATCGTGTGCAGTGGGATATTGTCGGCCGTAGTGCGCGGGATCAACTGATAGGTGATACCCGTAGATAGGGGTTGATAGATCAAGGCGCCCTCGCCCTTGGTCGCCTCGTAACATTCGACACCACGTTCGGTGTTGTAGGCCGTCTCGCATTCGATCACGCGGACAGGCTCGCCGCCGATCCCGCCATCACGGGCATTCAGCAGCGCGAAATAATCCTGATACCCGTCCGAAAACGGCACGCCGCCCGCCGCATAGGGGCCAGTGCGATAGCTCAGATCCGGGATCACCAGATCGGCCATGGCGGTCCCTGCGGTCATCGACCCAGCCAGGGCCATTACGGCCAGTGTCTTCATCTTCATCGGTCTCTCCTCCCAATGGTTACGATTGTTCTGCCGGGGTGTACCCCGATCTGTCTTTTAATAGGGGAACGGCCATAGCCGCAGTTTCTCTTTTGCCACGCGCCAAAGCTGGGCAAGGCCGTGGGGTTCCTTGATCAAAAAGAACATGATCAGCCCGCCCACGATCACCAGTTGCAGATGGGCCACCAGATCCGTGGGCCAACCCAGCAGATCAACGCCAATCACCTTCAGCGCGACAGGCAACAGCACCAGAAACGCCGCCCCCGCGAAGCTGCCGAACAGCGACCCCAGCCCGCCGATAATGATCATGAACAACACCAGGAACGATTTCTGGATGCCGAATGCCTCGCCCACTTCGACAGCGCCCAGATAGACGGCAAAGAACAAAGCACCCGATATGCCGATAAAGAACGACGACACGGCAAAGGCGGTCAGCTTGGCCTTCAGCGGGTTGACCCCGATGATCTCGGCGGCGATATCCATGTCGCGGATCGCCATCCATGACCGGCCAATCGTGCCGCGCGTCAGGTTGCGCGCGATCAACGCGCAGATCGTCAGAAACACCAGACAGATCATGTATTGCGCCCAAGGCGCGGTATTCGGCCCTGTCACGGCGATGCCAGCGACAAAACGTTCCGGCGCGTTGATCTGGCCAGATGCGGAATAATTATAGAACCAGCTGACCTTGTTGAACATCCAGACCAGAAAGAACTGCGCGGCCAGCGTCGCCACTGCCAGATAGAACCCTTTGATCCTCAGGCTAGGCAGCCCAAACGCCGCACCGACAGCCGCGGTGATCCCGCCCGCCAGAATGATATGGATCACGATGGACACGTCCGGAAAGGACGTCATCAGCTTGTAACAGGCATAGGCCCCCACCGCCATGAACCCGCCGGTGCCCAGGCTGACCTGCCCGCAATAGCCTGTCAGGATATTCAGCCCGATCGCTGCAATCGCATAGATCAGGAACGGCACCAGAATGGCATTCGCCCAATAGGCATTGACGAAAAACGGCACCACGCAAAAAGCAATGACCAGCACAGTCCAATACCGCCAGCGATCAAAAGCAATGGGAAAGGTCTGGCTATCCGCCTGATAGGATGTCTTGAAATCGCCCGCCTCACGATACAGCATGACTTAATCCCTTCCCATCTTCCGAGCCCAAATATCCCCGCCGGAGGCCAAAAAGTTCTTTTGAAATGACGCTTGCATCACACACGTTCGATGATCCTTTCGCCAAACAAACCCTGCGGACGAAACACAAGGAACACCAGCGCCAGCATATAGGCGAACCAGTTTTCCGTGGCCCCGCCCAGATAGGGCGCACCAATCGTGTATTCGAACAGCTTTTCGCCGACCCCAATGATCATACCACCAACGATGGCCCCAGGGATCGACGTGAAACCGCCCAGCATCAGCACCGGCAAAGCTTTCAACGCGATCAGCGACAGCGAGAACTGCACGCCGGATTTCGCACCCCACATAACCCCAGCGACCAGGGCAACGATCCCTGCCAGCGACCAGACCAGCACCCAGATATAGCTCAGCGAAATGCCAACGCTCAGTGCGGCCTGATGGTCGTCGGCCACAGCCCGCATCGCGCGGCCCTGCTTGGTATATTGCGCAAAGGCGACCAGCCCCGCGACCAGCACCAGCGCCACAAGGGTCGCGACCATGTCCAGCTTGTCGATGAAAAAGCCGTAGAAATCATCGCCGCCCAGCCCGTTCGTCATCTCCTCGACCCAGAGCGACCCACCCTGTGGCAGGCCCAGCGCCAGCGTGCGGATGCTTGACCCCCACATCAGATCGCCCACACCTTCAAGGAAATAGGCCAGACCGATGGTCGCCATGAACAGGATGATCGGTTCCTGTCCGACCAGATGTCGGAACACGAAATGCTGCACCGCCCATGCAAAGGCGATCATCACCAGCACCGTTAGGAAAATCGCGAGGATGGCCGGCACCTGCCAGCCGAAATGGTGGATGTTCGTGCCAAAGACTGCGTTGATCAGATGGGCAAAGGGCACCTGCCCTTCCATGATCCCCACCAATGTCAGTGCCGCGAACAGCGCCATCACGCCTTGGGCAAAGTTGAAGATGCCAGACGCCTTGAAGATCAGCACAAAGCCAAGGGCGACCAGCGCATAAAGCACACCGGCCATCAGCCCGTTGATGACGACTTCGATGCCGTAAAGAAAATCAGCCGACATGGCGTGCCTCCCCGCCCCGGGCCTGACCCGGGGCCTCTTGCCAATGGTGGTCGAGGTCCCGGATCAGGTCCGGGACGGCGAAGGCGTTATTCATGCGCCACCCCCAGATAGGCGTCGATCACCTCTTGATTGTTGCGCACCTCGTCGGGGGTGCCGTCGCCGATCTTGCGACCGTAATCCATCACCACAACGCGGTCGGACAGGTCCATGACCACGCCCATATCATGTTCGATCAGCGCGATGGTCGTGCCGAATTCGTCGTTCACATCCAGAATAAAGCGGCTCATGTCCTCTTTCTCCTCGACGTTCATGCCAGCCATGGGTTCGTCCAGCAGCAAAAGCTTGGGTTCGGCGGCAAGCGCACGCGCCAGCTCCACCCGCTTTTTCAACCCGTAAGGCAGGCGGCCGACAGGCGTCTTGCGGATCGCCTGAATTTCAAGAAAGTCGATGACCTTTTCCACGATTTCGCGGTTGGCGACCTCTTCAGCCTCAGCGCGACCTTTCCAGATCGCCTGCGCCAGCAAACCGGTTTTCATATGTGTCAACCGCCCGGTCATGATGTTGTCGAGCACGCTCATCCCCTCGAACAACGCGATATTCTGGAAGGTGCGCGCGATGCCAAGGCGGGCGACCTGATAGGGTTTCATCGGCTTGCGCTTTTCGCCACGAAACCAAACCTCGCCGTCCTGAGGATGATAGAACCCCGAGATCACGTTCAGCATCGACGATTTGCCCGCCCCATTCGGCCCGATGATCGCCCTGATCTCGCCTTCGCGGATATCAAACGAAATGTTCTTGATCGCCTCCACCCCGCCAAACCGCAGGGTGATGCCGCGCATGTCCATCAACACGCCACCGATCTGGCGGCCATCAGCGGTCACATAGGGTGCAACACCGTCCATCATTCTGCCGCCACCTTGTGTTGTTCCGCCGCGACCTGAGCGTCGCAGATCGCCAGCGTCGCCGTAATCTTGCCCTTGCGGCCGTCCTCATAGGTGACTTCTGTTTCAGTGTAGATATCAGCCGCCCCGCCATAAAGCGCCGTGATCAGGTCGTGGAATTTCTCTTCCACGATCCGGCGGCGGACCTTACGGGTGCGAGTCATCTCGCCGTCATCGGCGTCAAGTTCCTTGTGCAGCACCAGAAAGCGATGCACCTGACAGCCTGCCAGCATCGGGTCGGCGGCCACGGAGCGGTTCACCTCGGACACATGGCCAAGGATCATGTCCAGCACGCGCGGATGCTGCGACAATTCCTGATAGCTGGAATAGGCGATATTGTTGCGTTCCGCCCAATTGCCCACTGCTGTCAGGTCGATGTTGATGAAGGCGGTGCAATAGTCGCGGTTCGCGCCGAACACGACGGCCTCGAGGATATTGGGATAGAACTTGAGCTTGTTCTCGACGTATTTGGGCGCGAACAGCCGCCCATCAGCCATCTTGCCCACATCCTTGGCACGGTCGATGATCCGCAGGTGGCCGGTGCCATCCTCGATGAACCCCGCATCCCCCGTCGCGACCCAGCCGTCGGCATCCTTTGTGGACGCTGTGCTTTCGGGGTTCTTGTAATATTCGACAAAGACGCCAGGGCTACGATAATAGACCTCGCCATTCTCGGCGATGCGCAGCTCCACACCGGGGCTTGGCACGCCGACTGTATCGGACCGGACTTCGCCATCGGGTTGCTGGGTGATGAACACGGTCGCCTCGGTCTGGCCGTAAAGCTGTTTGAGGTTGATGCCCAGCGCGCGGTAGAAATCGAAAATCTCTGGCCCGATAGCCTCGCCCGCGGTATAGCCCACACGCACGCGGCTAAGGCCAAGGGTGTTTTTCAACGGCCCGATCACCAGCAGTTTCGCCAGCATGTAATTCAACCGGTCGCCAGCGCTTACCTGCTTGCCATCCAGCAACAGCGCACCGACCCTGCGCCCCACCGCCATATAGCGATGGAACAGCCATTTCTTGACCCGCCCCGCATCTTCCATGCGGATCATCACATTGGTCAGTTGCTGTTCGAACACGCGTGGCGGGGCAAAGAAATAGGTCGGCCCGATCTCGCGCAGGTCCAGCTGCATCGTGTCCGCACTTTCGGGGCAATTGACACAAAAACCGGTCCACATCGCTTGCCCCACCGAAAAGATGAAATCCCCGACCCAGGCCATTGGCAGATAGGCCAGCACCTCGTCATCGGCGCGCAGATGGTCGAATTCAGACGAGTTTTTCGATGTTTCGATCACATTGCGGTTGGACAGCACCACGCCCTTAGGCCGCCCGGTGGTGCCGGAGGTATACAGCATCACACATGTGTCGTCATAGGTCCGCGCAGCGCTGCGGGCATTGACCTGATCCAGCAAACCCGACGCGCGCCCCGCCTTTTGCACATCAGCATAGCTGGTCATCGCGGCATGGTCGTATTTACGCAAACCCCGCCCGTCGAGGTAGATCACATGGTCAAGCTGGGTCAGCCCGTCACGGACATCGGCGATTTTATCCACCTGTTCCTGATCGCCCACTACCGCAAAGCGCGCGCCACAATGGTCCAATGCATAGGCGATTTCCTCGGCCGCGGCTTCGGCATAAAGCGGGACGGGGATACAGCCGATCCGTTGTGCCGCAACCATCGCCCAGTAAAGCGCAGGGCGATTCCGACCAGAGACAGCAACATGGTCGCCCACATTCGCCCCCAGCGTCAGCAAGCCCATCGCCAGCGCGTCGATCTGTTCAGATGCCTGCGCCCAGGTCCAGCTTTGCCAGATACCGAATTCCTTTTCGCGGTAAGCGGGCTTTGCCCCATGGCGCGCCACATTGCGCGCCAGCAGGTCGGGGATTGTGACAAGGCCGCCGTCAGCGGGTGCGTGCATCTTGATGATCCTCCCTCTGGGCGGTTATCCCGCCCTTGGCCACGAGTCGCCTCCTCGCAACGTGCAGCCTTGGGGTGATCTTGCGGACCATAGGGCGATCCGTCAAATCTTTTTTTGAACGGGCGTTCAGTTAATCGGCGGGACTTACTCCGACGCGACCTCGCTTTGCGCTTTCTCGACCCGCACGGCGGCGAATTTGAATTCGGGGATCTTGCCATAGGGGTCGATGGCGGGGTTGGTCAGGATATTCGCCGCCGCTTCGACATAGGCGAAGGGAACGAAGACCATGTCGGGGGCGACGGCGCGGTCGGACCGCGCCATGATGTCAATGCTGCCGCGCCGTGTCGTCAGGCGCACCATGCCGCCGGGTTCCACCCCCAGCCTGCGCAGGGTGGACGGGTGCAGCGAACAATTCGCCTCGGGTTCGACCGCATCCAGCACGCGCGACCGCCGTGTCATCGACCCCGTGTGCCAATGTTCCAGCTGGCGGCCGGTGGTCATGATCATCGGATAGTCGGCATCGGGGGTCTCGTCGGGGGCAATCACGCTGGCGGGGGTGAATTTGGCGCGCCCATTCTCGCGCGGGAAACCATCGGCAAAGACAATCGGCTGGCCCGGATCATCGGGCGTCAGCGACGGATAGGTCACCGCGCTCTGCGCCTCCAGCCGGTCCCATGTGATATTGTTGAGCGACGCCATCACTTGGGTCATTTCGCCGAACACCTCGGACGGATGCGCATAGGTCCATGGCAGGCCCAGCCGTTTGGCCAGTTCCACGGTGATCCACCAATCCTCGCGCGCGTCACCTGGCGGCGGCACGGCGGGGCGGCCCATCTGGACCTGCCGGTTGGTGTTGGTCACGGTGCCGGTCTTTTCGGCAAAGGCGCTGGCGGGCAGGATCACATCGGCGAAATTGGCGGTTTCGGTGATGAAAATGTCCTGCACCACCAGATGCGACAGCTTGGCCAAGGCCGCGCGGGCATGGTCCACATCGGGGTCCGACATGGCGGGGTTTTCGCCAAGGATATACATGCCGTGGATGTCGCCATCATGCACGGCATCCAGAATCTCGGTCACAGTCAGGCCCTTGGTGGCGTCGATCTCGCCATGCTGCCAGACCTCCTGAAACGCGTTGCGCACCCCTTGGTCGCCGACGGGCTGGTAATCGGGCAAAAACATCGGGATCATGCCGGCATCCGACGCGCCTTGCACGTTGTTCTGCCCGCGCAGCGGGTGCAGCCCGGCCCCCGGACGCCCGACCTGCCCCGTCATCAGTGCAAGCGAGATCAGGCAACGCGCGTTATCCGTGCCGTGGATATGCTGGCTGACGCCCATGCCCCAAAAGATCATCGCGGCCTTTGCACCGGCAAAGGTGCGCGCCACGTCGCGCAGGGTTTCGGCGTCGATCCCGCATATCCCAGCCATCTTTTCGGGGCTAAAATCGGCCAGATGCGCCTTTTCGGCCTCCCAATTCTCGGTATAGGCGGCGATGTATTGCCGGTCGTAAAGCTGTTCTTCGACGATCACATGCATGATCGCATTCAGCATCGACACATCGGCACCCGGACGGAATTGCAGCATGTGGCTGGCATGCCGTTTCAGCGCCTGCCCGCGCGGGTCCATTACGATCAGCTTGCCACCGCGTTTGGCGAATTGCTTGAAATAGGTCGCGGCGACGGGGTGGTTCTCGATCGGGTTGGCGCCGATGACGATGGCGACATCGGAATGTTCGATCTGGTTGAAGGTCGCGGTCACAGCACCGGAGCCGACATTTTCCATCAGGGCCGCCACCGATGACGCATGGCACAGCCGCGTGCAGTGGTCGACGTTGTTGTGGCCGAACCCCTGACGGATCAGTTTCTGGAACAGATAAGCCTCTTCATTGGTGCATTTGGCGGACCCGAAGCCCGCGACACCTGTGCCGCCAATCGCGCGCAACCCGCCAGCAGCTGCGTCCAGTGCTTCGTCCCATGTCGCCTCGCGGAAATGTTTCTGCCAGTTGCCGGGATCGACGTTCAGCCCCTTGGCGGGCGCATCGGCGCGGCGGATCAGCGGTTTTGTCAGGCGGTGCGGGTGGTGGATATAGTCGAACCCGAACCGCCCCTTGACGCAGAGCCGTCCTTCGTTTGCCGGGCCATTGATGCCCTCGACGAACTTGACCCTGTTGTTCTTGATCTTCAAGCTGACCTGACAACCGACACCGCAGAACGGGCAGACGCTAGCGACCTCGCGGTCGTAATCGGCAGTATCGCCCTGCTGATTTTCATCAGTCACCGTCGCAGGTAAAAGCGCGCCAGTCGGGCAGGCCTGCACGCATTCCCCGCAAGCCACGCAGGATGATCCCCCCATCGGGTCATCCATGTCGAATACCGGATAGGCCGTGCCACCGCGCCCCGCCATGCCGATCACGTCGTTGACCTGCACTTCGCGGCAGGCGCGCACGCAAAGCCCGCACTGGATGCAGGCATCAAGGTTCACCGACATCGCGACATGGCTGTCATCCAGCAGCGGAATATGCTCGGCCTTGGCGGGAAAACGGCTGACAGCCACACCTTGCGCGCCTGCCATGTCCCACAGATGGCTGGACCGGTCATGCGCCACGTCTTGCGCCGGTTGGTCGGCGACCAGCAATTCCATCACCATGCGTCGCGCCTGCACCTCGCGCGGGCCATCAGTCGTGACAACCATGCCGTCGCGCGGTTCGCGGATGCAGGAGGCGGCAAGCGTCCGTTCGCCTTCGATGGCGACCATGCAGGCGCGGCAATTGCCGTCCGACCGGTAACCGGGCGCGGGTTTGTGGCACAGATGTGGGATCACCAGACCGCGACCGTTCGCCACCTCCCAGATCGTCTGGCCGGGGACGGCGGTGACGGTCACGCCATCAAGGGTAAAGGTGATCTGGTCGGACATTGCATCGCTCCGCTTGGCTTGGCCCGACTAGACCACGACTGCCACGATGCGGAAAGGTCAGGCGCGACCGCCAGCAGCATTTTTGCGCCATGGTATCCACCGTGTCGCAAAATGCATCGAGGCGCAGCCGCGGCCCTGCAATCAGACAAAGGCCCCGATATTGTTGATCAGGAAGATGCGCAGGATTTCCAGACCGACCAGCACGATCACCGGAGCCAGGTCAATACCACCCATGTTCGGCATCATGCGGCGCACCGGGCCATAGATCGGGTCAAGCACCCGTTCGAGCGTGTACCACACCTGCCCGACGAATTGCTGGCGCACGTTCAGAACCTCGAACCGGATCAGCCAGCTCATGATGAAATGCGCAATGACGAAAAACCGCACGACGCCGATGATCACGAGCAAGGCCTGTATGATGGTAAGCATGAAAAGATCGCCCTTTTGAAACTGTCGTACTGACCTAAGCGGTTCAGCCTTGTCCGACAAGCCCAAGGTTGCCCCAAGGTCAAAATTGACGTTAACGTCAGGTGGGATCACTTTGCGCCCAGCAGCAAAAGGCGTCGCATGTATCCTGTCATTCGCACCCTCAAGGAAATCATCGTCAACCGGCGTAGGTCCGCACTTGGGCCGATGGAGGCGCATGTGTCGTGGCACCGCTGCTGGCCGCAGGATATCGACATTTATCTCGAGATGAACAACGGGCGCATCCTGACGATCATGGATCTGGGGCGCACCGGGCTTGGTATCCGCACCGGTCTGGTGGCGGCGCTGCGGCGCAATCGCTGGGGGCTAACGATGGCGGGGGCATCTGTGCGGTATCGCAAACGGATCAGGCCCTTCACGCGGTTCCGCATGGTCAGCAAATGCATCGGCTGGGATGACAAGTTCATCTATCTGGACCAGTCGATCTGGATCGGACAGGATTGCGCGGTGCAGATCCTCTACCGCTCTGCCGCGACGGACAGGAACGGGATCGTCAAACCCGAACGGCTGCTGGCGGAAATGGGCATGCATGATCCGCAACCATCCCTGCCCGACTGGGTGCAAGGCTGGATCGACGCCGACCGTGCGCGCCCGTGGCCGCCGGTCGATCATAGCCCGCAACCCTAAAGCTTGTCTTGCCAGAGCCGTGATTTGCAGTGTCTAGTCCCCGAAGGGACAGTAGAGGCAGGTCATGTCAGTGAGCAAAAAACGTATCTGGGGATGGATGGCGTTCGATTGGGCGTCGCAGCCGTTTTACACGCTTGGCCTGACCTTCATCTTCGGCCCCTATTTCGCTGTCGTCGCCGCCCAGTATTACCTTGGGGCGGGGCTGGACGAGGCTGCTGCAAACGCCCGCGCGCAATGGATCTGGTCAGCAGGCCAGACCGTCGCGGGGTTGCTGATTGCCTTTAGCGCGCCGTTTTTGGGGGCCTTCGCAGACCGGTCGGGGCGCAAGATCCCGTGGATCGCCTTTTTCTCGGTCGTCTATGTGGTGACGACATGGATGCTTTGGGGTCTGACGCCGGACGGCGCATCTCTGATCCTGATCCTGGTCCTGTTTTATATCGGCTTTATCGCCGCAGAAAGTGCGCTGAACTTTGTCAACGCGATCCTGCCGTCGCTTGGCAATGACCGCGAGGTTGGGCGCATTTCAGGGTCTGGTGCGGCATTTGGCTATTGGGGCGGGGTGGTGTCGCTGTTTTTGATGCTGCTGTTACTGGCGGAAAACGATCAAGGCGTGACCCTGCTGGGCAATGCGCCGTTGTTCGGGCTGGACCCTGACCTGCGCGAAGGCACACGGGCGGTCGGGCCGTTCATCGCGATCTGGTATGTGATCTTTATTATCCCGTTCTTTCTGTATGTCCGCGACGACCCCCAGGCTCCGCGTCAATCCACCAACCTGCGCGCCGTGACAGGCGAATTGATCGACACGCTGCGATCCGTGGTGAAGCGCAAAAGTCTGTTCAACTTTCTGCTGGGGTCGATGTTCTATCGTGATGCGCTGAACGCGGTCTATGCATTCGGCGGGGTTTATGCAGCACTTGTGCTGGAATGGCAGACGATCCAGATCGGCGTCTTTGGCATCATCGCGGCCATCGCCGCGGCTATCGTGACATGGCTGGGCGGTCTGGGCGATGCGCGCTATGGCCCGAAACCCGTGATCACCGCCTGCGTCTGGGTGCTGATCGGCGTGTCCGTCATCATCGTCGGCATGTCGCGGCAGGCGATGTTTGGCATCCCGCTACCCCAAGGATCCCCGATCCCCGACATGGTGTTCTATGTCTGCGGCGTCTTTATCGGCGGTGCGGGTGGCGCACTATATTCCGCGTCACGGTCGATGATGGTGCGCCACACCCACCCCGATCGTCCGGCCGAGGCGTTCGGCCTGTTCGCCCTGACCGGCAAGGCAACGGCCTTTCTGGCCCCCGCGCTGATTACAATTTTCACAATCGTGACCGGCAGCAACCAGCTAGGCTTTTTGCCGATCATCTTTCTTTTTGTGATCGGGCTTTTCTTGCTACGCTCTGTCAACAAGAACGGAGATCGTGACGCATGGTCCGCCTGACCGCAGCAATCATCCTGAGCATGGGGCTTGCCGCGTGCCAGCCTGATACACCACGGATCGCGGTGACGCAAAACGCAGGCGACACCCGCGTGGCCAAGGTGTTGTTCGGCGCGGCCCCGCGCCCGACAGCACAATCCCCCTCCGCCTTGGGAAGCTATGCGCGCGGCTGTCAGGCCGGCGCAGTCGCCCTGCCCGAAACCGGCCCGACATGGCAGGCGATGCGCCTGTCGCGCAACCGCAACTGGGCGCAGCCGATCACCGTGGATTATGTGCAGGATCTCAGCCGGTTTGCGGCAACCTTGCCGGGCTGGAACGGGATCTATGTTGGCGACCTGAGCCAACCACGCGGCGGGCCGATGCTGACGGGGCATGCCAGCCACCAGACCGGGCTTGACGCCGATATCTGGATGCTGCCAGCAACACGGCTGGACCTGTCGCGCGCCGAACGCGAGGCGATTTCGTCGATTTCCATGCGGCGGGCGAACGGCGCCTATGTCAACACCGACTGGACCCCGCAGCACGAGGCGCTGATCCGCGATGCAGCATCCGACCCGCGCACGGCACGGATTTTCGTGTTTCCGGGTGCCAAGGTCGAAATGTGCAACAACGCAACCGGCGACCGCAGCTGGCTGAACAAGGTCCGGCCTTGGTACGGGCATCATTACCATTTCCACGTCCGGCTAAACTGCCCCGCAGGGGACGCAACCTGCGCCGATCAGGCCCCGCCGCCAGCCGGAGACGGCTGCGCCGAAGCGCAGGATTGGGTGAACACCATCCTGAACCCACCACCGCCTGACCCGACAGCACCGCCTGCCCTGCCACGGGGTGAATTGACGATGGCAAGACTGCCAGGCCAATGCCTTGGCGTGCTGAACGCCAACTGATCTGCGTAAAGCGATCTTAACCCTGCCAGACTATGGTCGGCTATGACGCCTGCCCCAATGAAATGATCCCGCCTTGCGCCTGACCGCATTATTGCCCGCCCTCTGGTTCGCCCTTCCCGCCCAGTCAGACCCTGTCCTGATCGGCAGCCATGCCTGGGTTCTGGATGATCCGCGCTTTGGCGGCTTTTCCGCGATTGAAGTGTCAGATGACGGGGACAGTTTTCTCGCGCTTAGCGACCGCGCCGTGTTTGTAAGCGGGCAGTTTGCACGGTCTGGCGACCAGATCACCGGAATCACAGCAGGCCCCATCGTCACGGTGTCAGGCCCCGGCGGGCGGGCGTTGACCCGCGCGGAAAGCGACAGTGAGGGGCTGGCAATCGGTGCCGACGGGACGATCTATGTGTCCTATGAATGGACGCATGGCATCCGCAGCTTTGCCGCCATCGACGCACCCGCGTCCGATCTGATGACGACGCCCGCGTTTGACGGGATGCAGACCAATGCATCGCTGGAAGCCTTGGCCATCGACCGCGATGGCGCGCTTTATACCATCCCCGAACGGTCTGGTGGCGCGACGCAGCCATTCCCCGTTTTCCGGCTGCGCAATGGCATCTGGGACCAGCCGTTCAGTATCCCGCGGCGGGGCGCGTTTCTGGTCGCAGGCGCGGATATCGGGCCGGACGGGCGGCTTTATGTGCTGGAACGGGATTTTCTTGGCATAGGGTTTCGCAGCCGGGTCCGGCGGTTTGATCTGACCGGCGGGAACGAACAGGTTCTGTTGGAAACGCGCCTGCGCGCGCATGACAATCTAGAAGGTATCAGCGTCTGGCAGGACGAACAGGGACTGCGGATGACCCTGATCTCGGACGACAACTTTCGCGCGTTCCAGCGGACCGAGATCGTGGAATACAGGTTGACGGACTGACAGGCGGGCGTTAGGTCGCGCTGTCCCCTTTGGGGGCCAAGTGCCGCACCCTTGTCAAAACGGAAACATTCAAATGACACGCATCCTTCCCGGCGTTATCGCCATGGCCGCCATCGTTGTGGCCTCAAATATCCTTGTGCAATTTCTGATCCTCGATGGCCTGCTGACCTGGGGGGCATTCACCTATCCGCTGGCGTTTCTTGTCACCGACGTCATGAACCGCGTCTACGGCACCCAAGCCGCGCGCAAGGTCGTGTTCGCGGGGCTGATCGTGGGGATCATCTGTTCGCTGATCGGCAGCCAGATCATGCTGCAAGGCGACGGGTACGAATACCCCGCCGTTGCACTGCGCATCGCGATCGGGTCGGCGACCGCCTTTGCCGTCGCGCAGATGCTCGACATCGCCGTGTTCAACCGGCTGCGCGACGGGTCGTGGTGGAAAGCGCCCTTGGGCAGCACGCTGGTCGGGTCCACCGTGGATACAGTGATCTTTTTCGCGATTGCGTTTTCGGCGGTGTTCAACGGGCTGTCGGCAGCGGCGGCAGATGAAATCATCTGGGCGCAGGACGCCGTGCCGTTCTTGAACGCGGGGCCGCTGGTGCCGCTGTGGGTATCGCTCGCCGTGGCGGATTGGGGGGTCAAGCTGACCATCGCACTGTTGGCGCTGTTGCCATTCCGCCTGATTGTTGGGCGAATGCAGCGGGCGAAAATTTAAACGCGAGTGGTGGTATATTTTTACTTGAAATATACCAAATCTGTGCAACTCTACGGATATCGAAACATTTGAAAGGAGGTGATCCAGTGCATCATGAAGTTCTGGAGACGTGTGGCGGGACAACTTGGGGGGCGCGCAGCTAAGGCAGCCCTTGGCTGAATTAACCCCAAGGTGGAGATCCTAACCGACCCACCTCCGACATTCAGGAAAGGGCTATCCCAACGCGGGGTAGCCCTTTTTGACTTTGAGGCCTCCGGCGGGAGTATTTCGAACAAAGCGAGGCGAGATGCGCATCACCGACCAGATCGAGATTGCCGATTGGGAGCTGACAGAAAGCTTTGCCCGCGCGTCGGGCCCCGGCGGGCAGAATGTGAACAAGGTATCCACTGCGGTCGAATTGCGGTTCGAGGCGGAGCGGTCCCCCAACCTGCCCGATCCGGTGAAACGGCGGCTGCGGCGGCTGGCGGGGCGGCGCTGGACGAATGACGGGGCCATCGTGATCTTTGTGCAGGACACCCGCAGCCAGGCCCGCAACCGCGACATCGCCCGCGAGAGGCTGGCCGAGCTGGTCCTATCCGCCACGGTGGTCCCCAAACGCCGCGTCGCCACGAAACCGACCTACGGGTCGGTCAAGCGACGGCTGAAAGAGAAGAAGGTGCGCGGGGAAGTGAAGGCGATGCGGGGGAAGGTGGATGAGTGAGGCACAACATATAGATTAGCAAAGGGCCAACACGACCTTCTGGAAATTGAAGGATTATAAACACGCGTTGATAACATTGGTTTTTTCATCACATGTCATGTCTTGACATGTGATTCTAAGAAGAAGAATCACATCTGGATTTAGTTAGACACGCTCCACGAGGGTACGTAACGAGCATACTTTCTTGACGAGCCTGCCGTGGGATCAACAGAGATCAAGTTTGCGTCCAAAGTATAGCGGATAATTTTCGATACTGCCGCATTGCTACTATCGGCTAGACCAAACCGATTACGAAGAGAGTCGTTCGTCATCTGCTCGCGAACTACATACCTCAAGACACAATGCTGGTAGCAAGCTCGCACCTTGTCATCTTGGGTCATATCTTTGAACATACGATGCCCATGAACAACGACTAAAGTGGAGTTATGCGCCGAGATGAACTCAGGCGCAGGAAGTTGATACATCTCTGCGGCGCTAACAACACGATCAACGCCACTACTTCTTTCTTCACAAATTTTAAGCTGACGCATTATCCATGCAAGACGCTCATTTCGAGATTTATGCCCATCAATGAAACGCTCCACAGGAACCACAGGGACATCTGGGTTCGACACTTCAATCCGGTTTGCATAAATTTCGATGATGGGGCCAGTGCCAGACTCTTCAAAGTCTTGGTGGATTAGTGCATTAGCTATCACTTCCCTCATCGCTCTTTCTGGGAAAAGAGGCACAGTCCGTCGAAGTGCATTTTCAACAACCTCATTCTGAGGCATGTGCTGCATGCACAATCTTACAAGCCCCTGAAATCCGGCAGTATACCCTCTCTTTCCGACAATATCATGCCGCGTGTCCAGCTTGTCTTTTCCATTATAAACTATTAGGCGCGGCGCCTTTCGAGAAAGCTCTGGAAAGGAATCAAGCTCCTTAGGGTCAGGACCCATTAAATGCCTTGATGCTGGTTTGTCGTCATGATTCACGACCACCAATGATTTGGGGGTACGATGAGCAATCTTTACTGGCTGACAGAAGATCAGATGGTGCGGCTACGGTCGTATTTCCCAAAGAGCCGAGGTAAGCCGCGCGTCGATGACAGGCATGTTTTGAGCGGCATTATCTTCATCAATCGCAATGGGTTACGCTGGTGTGATGCGCCCGTTGCGTATGGGCCACCCAAGACGCTTTATAATCGCTGGAAACGTTGGAGCGATGCAGGTGTATTCGCTCGGATAATGACAGGCTTGGCAGCGGAGGCACCCGACAATAAGACCATCTCGATCGACGCGACTTACCTCAAAGCACACCGCACGGCCTCAAGCCTGCGGCTTAAAAAGGGGGGCGTGGACGCCTAATCGGTGAGACAAAGGGCGGCATGAACACAAAATTGCATGCTGTCACTGACACCAGCGGCCGCCCAATCCGTTTCTTCATCACGGCTGGTCAGGTCAGCGATTATACCGGTGCCATGGCTTTGCTCAGCAGTCTACCGGATGCTGAATGGCTATTGGCGGATCGGGGTTATGATGCAGATTGGTTCCGGGAAGCCTTAGCAGACAGAGGGACTCGTCCCTGCATCCCAGGTCGAAAGTCACGCAACAAGGTCGTCAGATACGACAAGCGTCGCTACAAACGCCGGAACCGCATCGAGCGCATGTTTGGCAGGCTCAAAGACTGGAGACGCGTCTCAAACCGCTATGATCGTTGCCCCAAGGTCTTCCTATCGGCAATCGCTCTCGCCGCAACCGTCATATTCTGGTTATGAGTCCTGACCCTAGGCGACTACTTGGCTCGAAACCGATAGCCCCCTAAACCACAACCTCCACCCTTTCCTGCTCCCCCACGCCAAACACTCGCTTATAACGTGCGATTTCGTCAAGAGGCCCCATCGCCTTATTGGGGTTGTCGCTCAGCTTGACCGTGGGGCGGCCGTTGGCGCTCACCGCCTTGCAGACAAGGCTGAACGGCGCCAGTGCGTCGTCTGCCACCAACCCCTTGAAATCATTGGTCAGCATCGTCCCCCAGCCAAAGCTGACCCGCACCCGCCCCGCGAATTGCTGGTGCAGTTCGATGATCTTGGCCACGTCCAGCCCGTCAGAAAAGATCACCAGTTTCTGGCGCGGGTCCTCGCCGCGTGACTGCCACCAGGCGATCGCCGTCTCGGCCCCCGCCGCCGGATCGCCGCTGTCCACGCGGATGCCCGTCCAACCTGCCAGCCAATCGGGGGCGCGGTCCAGAAACCCCTTGGACCCAAAGGTGTCGGGCAGGATGATCCGCAGGTTGCCGTCATGTTCCTCCTGCCAGTCGGCCAGCACCGCATAGGGCGCGTGGCGCAGGGCTTCGTCGCTGTCGGCCAGTGCGGCATAGACCATGGGCAGTTCGTGGGCATTGGTGCCGATCGCCTCGATCTCGCGCTGCATGGCGATGCGGCAGTTGGAGGTGCCGGTGAAATTGGCGCCCAGGCCTTCCATCATCGCCTGCACGCACCAGTCCTGCCACAGATAGGAATGCCGCCGCCGCGTGCCGAAATCGGCCAGCCGCAGGTCGGGGATATGGCGCAGGTCCTCGACCTTTTCCCACAGCTTTGTCATGGCGCGGGCGTAGAGCACCTGCAATTCGAACCGCCCCAGCGTTTTGAGCACCGCACGGCTGCGCAATTCCATGATCACGGCCAGCGCGGGGATTTCCCACAGCATGACCTCGGGCCAGGACCCTTCGAAGGTCAGTTCATACTGCCCGTCGATCTTTTCCAGATGGTAAGGCGGCAGTTGCAGGTTTTCGAACCATGTCATGAAGGCGGGGGTGAACATCTGCCGTTTGCCATAAAACGTGTTGCCGCGCAGCCACGTGCTTTCGCCCCGCGTCAGCCGTAGGCTGCGGATATGGTCCAGCTGTTCGCGCAATTCGCCTTCATCCACCAGATCAGCCAGCCGGATGGTTTTGGTCCGGTTGATCAGGCTAAACGTGACCTGCGTGTCGGGATGGTTGCGGAACACCGACTGGCACATCAGCAGTTTATAGAAATCAGTATCAATGAGCGAGCGGACGATCGGGTCGATCTTCCACTTGTGGTTCCAGACGCGGGTGGCGATATCGACCATGTTGTTCCCCTGACGGTTTGGGGTGTTAGAGCAAGTGACCGGCCTGAGGGCAAGGGTTAGGCTTGAAGAGTGTTATGCGCAATTCTGCGCTGGTATCGCTTTTTGCCGGCGCATTTAATCTGCCAAAAAAGCCAGGCGCGCAGGCGCAAACGAAAAGGCTGCAGGTCCCTTAAAAGAATCTTTGGCGTTTCCTTAACGCCATTGTACGCCGCAAAACGAAGGCATCTCCGGATCAGGGCCCATTGTTCCGCCGAGTGAGTTTTGAAATAGTTCTGGTCACGCTGGAAGGTGCGCAAATGACACTGGGATTCAATTAATTTGTCACTTCCGCGTGTCAGCTGGGGCGCATCGCTCCCCGAGACAGCATAGCTGCGACTATAGATGCAGCCTGGTTCAGTCTCGAACCATGCTTTTTGTCGATGGCCGTAAAGCCTAAAACAATAATCCGTATCTTCGTCTAGCTTCTGATCGACATAGATTGGACCAAGCTCGGTGAACACTTGCCGCCTTATCCAAAAGCCCTGACTAAATGCTGGTAGGCGGTCAAGAATAGGCACGTCGTCACCCACCAAGCCACTAGAAATTCGTGGAGTCTCATCATACCGGGCAAGGCTGAGCGGTTGATCAATCCCGTTGATCTCAGCTAGTCGCGCAAACCCCCAATCCGCCTCACTCCCCGCTGCCGCAGCCAGCACCCGCCCCGGATAATCCGCGACCATCACATCATCATCATCCAGAAACATCACGATCTCGCCGTTGGCCTGCGCAATCCCGTGGTTGCGGGCACCTGCGGCGCCTTTGTCGCCTGTGTTCGTCGTGATCCGCAGCCGTGGGTCGGTGACATCGCACAAGGCTGTCTGGGCGGTGTCAGACCTGTCGTCGACGACAATCACTTCGCCATCCTGCGGGCAGGCCGCCAAGGCGGAGACCACAGCCCGTTGCAGCAAGGCGGGCCGGTTATAGGTCGGAATGATGATCGAAACCGTCATACCAGAACGACGCCCGCCGCCTGCATGTCCGCCTTCGCCCGCGCCAGTGATCCGTCGAAATCAATCGCTCGGCACAAATCCAGCCGGACCATGACGTCGAACCCTAGCTTTGCCGCATCCAGCGCGGAATAGGCCACACAGAAATCTGTCGCCAGCCCGACCAGCGTGATCCGGTCGATGCCGCGCGTGCGCAAATAGCCTTCCAGACCCGTCGGCGTTGTCCGGTCGTTTTCGAAAAACGCCGAGTAGCTGTCGATGGCCGTATTATGCCCTTTGCGCAGGATTAGATCGGCACGGTCCACCGTCAGATCGGGGTGAAACTGCGCGCCAAGCGATCCCTGGATGCAGTGATCCGGCCATAGCACCTGAGGACCATAGGGCATGTCCATCATGCTCATCGGCGCGGCACCATGGGTCGATGCAAAAGAAGAATGCCCCGCCGGATGCCAATCTTGCGTCAGCACGACGATATCGAAATCACTCATCGCCACATTGATCCCCGGCACGATCTGGTCGCCTTGCGCCACGGCCAGCGCCCCGCCGGGGCAAAAGTCTTTTTGCACGTCGATCACGATCAGCGCATGTGTCATGGCGGCTTTCCTGTCTTGCTTCACCCACAATCTGCCATTGATTTGTCGCAAGCGAAACCCGAGGGCTTGCGCCTTGCCTGCAATTTTCCTATCGGCGGCATCTTTGCAGGGGGCATGATGGCAACGCTCGGGATCGATTTCGGCACGTCCAATACGGCGGCGGGTGTCATGGTGGCAGGCAGGCCGCATCTGATCGCCGTCGAACCGGCGCAGTCCACCTTGCCGACATCGGTGTTCTTTGACCCCGATCGGAAGGTCACGCTCTATGGGTCCGCGGCCAATGCCGCCTTGATCGAAGGTCGCGAAGGCCGCTTCATGCGCGCGCTGAAATCGGTCTTGGGCACGCCCTTGCTGCGTGAACGGCGCATGATCGCGCATGAACGCCTGACCCTGCTAGAAGTCGTGGCGCGGTTTCTGGCGATGATCCGCGCAAAGGCCGAGGCCGAGACGGGCCAGACCTATAACCATGCCCTGTCGGGGCGTCCTGTCCGGTTTCATTCCGCCGACCCCGCCCGCGATGCGCAGGCCGAACTGGACCTGCACGAGGCTTATCTGCTGGCCGGTTTCCGCGATGTCACCTTTATGAACGAACCCGAAGCAGCGGCGCTGGCTGCTGGCCCGCTGGACAAAGGCGCCTTGGGGCTGGTCATCGATATCGGCGGCGGCACGTCAGATTTCACGATTTTCGAACGCGACGGCAGCGCCACGCGGATTGTCGCCAGCCACGGTGTGCGCGTCGGCGGCACCGATTTCGACCGTGCGCTGTCACTCGCGCAGGTGATGCCACTGCTGGGGCGCGGTGCCGAGATCGGTAATGCCATCGGCAATGGGCGGCATCTGGCGCCCAATGCGATCTACAACGATCTGGCGACATGGCAGAAAATCCCTTTCGTCTATACGCCTGAAAACCGCCGCATGGCGGCAGGTTTTGCCAAACAAGGGGTCGATCCTGCCCTGTTCGCGCGGTTGCAGACTGTGCTGGACATGGAACTGGGTCATGACATCGCCTTTGCCGTCGAGGCTGCCAAGATCAGGCTGAACGCCCCCGACACCGACCAGACCGGCATCGATTTGCGCTTTGTCGCCTCCGATCTTTGGGCGCAGACCCTCAAGGCGGAAATGGATGCAGCCCTTTCCGATCATACTGCCGCGATCAGGGCCTGTGCGGTGGACACACTGGCGCAGGCGGGTATCACGCCAGACCGGATCGCAAAGATCGTCTTTGTCGGCGGGTCCAGCCTGTTGCAGGCAGTCGAGGCATCGGTGAGCCAGCTTTTCCCGCAGGCAGCGCTTGAACGCGGCGAGGCGTTCACCGCTGTCGTGGATGGGCTGGCGCTGGCATCCGGCCCCTCTTGAACCTGATGGCGGGCAGGCGTAACTCAATGCCCATGTATATCGTCGCTGCCCTTTACCATTTCACCCGCTTTGCCGACCCTGCCACGCTGCGCGGGCCGCTTTTGGACCTGTGCCGCGCGCGCGCGATCAGCGGCACGCTGTTGCTGGCAGGCGAAGGCATCAACGGCACGATTGCTGGCGACCGCGCCGGTGTTGATGCCGTGCTGGCGCATATCCGTGCCTTGCCCGGTTGTGCCGATCTGGACTGGAAAGAAAGCACCGCCGTTGACGCCCCGTTTCATCGCATGAAAGTCCGGCTGAAACGTGAAATCGTGACCATGGGCCAGCCCGATATCGACCCGGTGTCGCGGGTGGGCCATTACGTTGAACCTGCTGACTGGAACGACCTTATCAGCGCCCCCGATGTCGCTGTCATCGACACCCGCAACGATTACGAGGTTGCTATCGGCACCTTCGACGGCGCGATAGACCCACAAACCAAGTCTTTCGGCGAATTCCCCGCATGGTGGGAAGCCAACAAGCACCGGTTCCACAACAAGCGTATCGCGATGTTCTGCACCGGCGGCATCCGCTGCGAAAAATCCACCAATTACCTGATGGGTCAGGGGGTGGAAGACGTCTATCACCTCAAAGGCGGCATCCTGAAGTATCTGGAGGAAGTCCCGCAAGACGCCAGCAAATGGGACGGTGAATGTTTCGTCTTTGACGGGCGCGTCAGCGTCGGGCACGGGCTGGCCGAGGGGCCGCATATCCTGTGCCACGGTTGCCGCCGCCCGCTGCTGCCCGAGGACCGTCATCATCCAGCATTTGAACAAGGTGTCAGCTGCCATCATTGCGTGGACGAGACGACCACCCAGGACAAGGCCCGTTTCCGCGAACGGCAAAAGCAGATCGCCTTGGCAAAGGGCCGTGGGGTCCGGCATATTGGCGGGCTTTGATCGCAAGACAGCACTGGCGCTGCTGCTCGGGTTGACGGGTGGCGTGGTGGCGTATTTTGTGGGCCTCCCACTGCCTTGGATGCTGGGGCCGATGATCGCCAATGTCGCCGCCGCCATGCTGCGCGCACCGGTCAAGGGGCCAGCCGGGCTGCGCAATATCGTCGTGCCGGTGATCGGTGTGCTGCTGGGGTCGGGTGTCACGGCAGAGCTGTTCGGGCTGGTCTCGACATGGGTGCTGACGCTGGCCCTGCTGCCGCCTTTCCTGCTGGTCGCGGCGGGGGTGTCGTTCCTGATCTACCGCCGCGTCGGGGGCTATGATCCCGTCACCGCCTATTACGCCGCCATGCCCGGCGGTCTGAACGAGATGATCCTGTTAGGGGCAGAGGCTGGTGGCAGCGAACGCCAGATCGCCCTAGCCCATGCCGCGCGGGTGATGATCGTGATTATCTTCGTCGCACTGTTTTTCGGGCTGGTGCTTGGGGTGTCGGCGGGTGGCACAGATGGCGCCAACTGGACAGCGCTTGATGCGCTGAGCTTGCGCGATTACGCCGTGCTTGGCCTATGCGCCATCGCCGGGGCATGGCTGGGCAAAATCGCGCGCCTTCCTGCCGCCCCCGTCTTTGGCCCTATGATCCTAAGCGCGATCACCCATTATACTGGCCTTGTCACCGTGCCGCCGCCCAGCCTGTTTGTGATCGCAGCCCAACTGACCATCGGCACCGTGATCGGCACCCGCTTTGTCGGGGCAAAACTGGCCGATCTGCGGCGTGAACTGGGGCTGGCGGCGCTCGCATCGGGGATCATGCTAGCCATCGCCCTCGGTTTCGCCGAAGTGATCGTGCTGGCGGGCGGAATGCCGCTGGCACAAGCGTTTCTGGCCTATGCGCCGGGCGGGCTGACGGAAATGTCGCTGCTCACCCTCGCGATGGGGCAGGATGCGACCTATGTATCAGTGATCCACGTCATCCGCATCACGCTGGTGATTGCGGCCGCACCTCTTGTTTTTGCAATGATCCGCAAACGTGCCCTTTGATTGGAAGCCTTGATGTTCAAACATTTGCCCAACGCCCCTTTGGCCGGCAAACGCCCTACCACGGCCACGGCGCATGGCGTCACGCTACGCGATGATTTTGCATGGCTGCGCGCGGACAACTGGCAAGAGGCGATGCGCGACCCCGCCAAACTGCCCAGCGACATCGCGGATTATCTGACGGCCGAGAATGGCTATTACGACGCGGCCATGGCCGATACGGCAGACCTGCAGACCGCGCTGATCGCGGAAATGCGGGGGCGGATCAAGGAAGACGACACATCCGTCCCGCGCAAGAACGGGGCCTATGCCTATGTGATGCGCTACAGCGAAGGGGCCGAACACCCTGTCTATATCCGCACCCCACGCAATGGCGGGGACGAGGTCGTGCTGCTTAACGTCAACGCCGAAGCTGCGGCGCATGAATATTTTGACCTGGGCGCTGTCGCCGTGTCACCCGATCACGGGGTGCTGGCATGGAAGGCCGATACCACGGGGTCAGAGTTTTTCACCCTGCGGCTGCGCGATACCACGACCGGACAGGACAGTGCCACACTGATCGCGGATGTGGGGTCGGTGGCTTGGGCGAATGAAAGCACATTGTTCTATGTCCGCGTCGACGCCCAGCACCGCCCGAACAAGGTGTTTCGCCACACCATCGGCAGCGATCCGGCGGATGACGTGCTGGTTTACGAGGAAAAAGACCCCCGGTACTTCGTCGGCGTCAGCCGGTTGCGGTCGGGGGCCTATGTCCAGATCGCCACTGGCATGAACGACGAAAACGAGGTTTGGGTGATCCCCACCGCCACACCCGATGCGCAGCCTGCGCTGATCGCGGCGCGCACTGAAGGGCTGGAATACGAAATTGACCATCAGGGCGACCAGTTTGTCATCCTGACCAACGCCGGTGGCGCGGTGGATTTCAAGATCGTCACCGCCCCCACAGCCACGCCGCAGCGCGCGCATTGGGTTGATCGGGTGCCCTATCGCGCGGGGCGCATGGTGATCGGGCTGGCCGCCTATCGCGACTGGCTGATCTGGGTGGAACGCGAAAACGCGCTGCCGCGCATATGTTACCAGGGACGGTCAGGCCCTGTGCAAAGCATCGCTTTTGACGAAGAAGCCTATGCTTTGGGGGCCGACCCGAGTGCAGAATACGACACCGACATGTTCCGCTTTACCTATTCGTCGCCCACGACGCCGTCGCAATTCTTTGACTTTGATCTGTCCAGCGGCGACCGCGTGTTGATGAAACAGGTCGAACTGCCCAGCGGTCACGACCCTGCCGATTATGTCACCCGCCGGATCATGGCGCCATCGCATGACGGCGCGCTCGTGCCGGTCACGATCCTGCACCATGCGACGACCAAACTGGACGGCACCGCACCTTGCCTGCTTTATGGCTACGGGTCCTACGGCGCCTCAATGCCCGCAGGGTTTTCCGCCAACCGGCTGTCGCTGGTGGATCGCGGTTTCATCTATGCCATCGCCCATGTGCGCGGCGGTGAGGAAAAAGGCCGCGCCTGGTACGAGGACGCGAAATTCGGGCGCAAGGTCAACACGTTCCACGATTTCATCGGTGCCGCCCAGTCGCTGATTGACGAAGGTTACACCGGCAGGGGCCGGATCGTCGCACAAGGCGGATCGGCAGGCGGGTTGCTGGTGGGCGCAGTCGTGAACATGGCACCTGACCTTTGGGCAGGGATCATCGCCGATGTACCTTTTGTCGATGTGCTGACCACGATCCTTGACGACACGCTACCTCTGACGCCCGGCGAATGGTCGCAATGGGGCAACCCGATCGAAAGCCGCGCCGCATTCGACGACATCCGCGCCTATTCGCCCTATGACAATGTCACCGCACAGGATTACCCCGCGATGCTGGTGACGGCGGGCGTGTCCGACCCGCGCGTGACCTATTGGGAACCAGCCAAATGGGTGGCCAAGCTGCGGACCACCAAGACGGATGACAATATCCTGCTGCTGAAAACAAACATGACATCGGGGCATTTTGGCAAGACAGGGCGGTTCGCCGCACTGGAGGATGCGGCACGATCCTATGCCTTTGCGATCAAGGCGGTAGGTAGGATGGTGGGCTAAAAAAGCCCACCCTACGACCACCCCGATTTGAAGAACCGTAGGGTGCGCTTCAGCGGACCATTCTAAAAATCGAGATTCTCGACGTTCAGCGCGTTCGTCTGGATGAACTCGCGGCGCGGCTCAACAACATCGCCCATCAGCTTGGTAAACAGATCGTCGGCTTCGGCCACGTCTTCGACCTTGACCTGCAACAGGGTGCGCGCATCTGGGTCCAGCGTGGTTTCCCACAGCTGGTCGGGGTTCATTTCGCCCAAGCCTTTGTAGCGCTGCAGGGACAGACCCTTTTCGCCTTCTTCCAGAATGGCGCGCAGCAGGTCCAGCGGGCCATGGATCAACTGGCTGCGATCCTTGCGCACCAATGTCGCGGGCAGGTTGTAAACGTCTTGCAGGCTTTGCGTGAAGGTGCCTGTGCGCCGCGCCTCGCCCGACCGCAGCATGGTGCCGTCCAGCGTGCGCACCTCTTCTACGCCGCGCAGGATGCGGGCCAGACGCATGCCTTTGTCTTGCGTGATCCGGCCTTGCCAGCCACGTTCCCATTCCAGCGCGATCAGATCAAGGCGCTGCGCCACGCGGTCGGCAGTGCCTTGCAGGTCGTTTTCCACGACGCCCGGCACGAAGGCACCAGCAATGGCTGCCTGTTCAAGGATATGGCGAGGATAATGGGTTGGAAACGCTTCCAGCACGCGCTTCAATTGGCGTGCTTCATCGACGATGCGGCGCAGGTCGGCACCGGCAATTTCCTCGCCATTGCCTTGGCGCAACATGGCGCCATCAATGCCCTGTTCGATCAGATATTCATCCATCGCGGCCTGATCTTTGAGATAAACCTCTGACCGGCCACGCGTGACTTTGTACAGCGGAGGCTGCGCGATATACAGATGCCCGCCTTCGATCAATTCAGGCATCTGGCGGAAGAAAAAGGTCAGCAAAAGCGTTCGGATATGCGCACCGTCCACGTCGGCGTCGGTCATGATGATGACCTTGTGATAGCGCAGCTTATCGATCTTGAATTCGTCGCGCCCGATACCCGTGCCAAGCGCCATGACCAGATTGCCGATCTCCTGACTGCCCAGCATCCGGTCGAACCGCGCGCGTTCCACGTTCAGGATCTTGCCCTTCAGCGGCAGGATCGCCTGCGTGCCACGGTCGCGGCCTGTCTGGGCGGACCCGCCGGCGCTGTCACCCTCGACAAGAAAGACTTCAGTCTTGGACGGGTCCTTTTCGGAACAATCCTTGAGCTTTGAGGCGTTGAAATTCACATCCATCGCGGATTTACGGCGGATTTCGCGGGCCTTGCGCGCGGCTTCACGCGCTGCTGCGGCCTCGACGATCTTGGAGATGATGGATTTCGCGGTCGCAGGGTTTTCCTCGAACCATTCGTTCAGTTTCTCGCCCATCAGGTTTTCAACAGCGGGCCTGACTTCGGAACTGACCAGCTTGTCCTTGGTCTGGCTGGAAAACTTTGGGTCCGGCACCTTGACCGACAACACACAGGTCAGCCCTTCGCGGGCATCGTCGCCTGTCAGGGCGATCTTTTCCTTTTTCGTAATCCCGGTTTCGGTGGCATATTTGATAATCGCGCGGGTCAGCGCGCCACGGAAACCGGCCAGATGCGTGCCACCATCGCGCTGGGGAATGTTGTTGGTGAAGGGCAGCACCATTTCGTTATAGCTGTCGTTCCACCACATCGCGACCTCGACCCCGATGTCGTCGCGTTCGCCGGTGACATAGATCGGCGTTTCCATCAGCGGGGTCTTCGAACGGTCCAGATATTTGACGAATTCGCGCACGCCGCCTTCATAGAACAATTCGTTGCGCAAAGGTTCCGTAGGACGCAAATCTTCCAAGATGATCCGCACGCCAGAGTTCAGGAACGCCAGTTCGCGCAGCCTCTTTTCCAGAATATGGAAATCGAAATCGCGGTTGGAAAAGGTGGTCAGCGCCGCAAGAAAAGTTACTTCCGTGCCTTTGCGCCCATTAGCGTCGCCAACGACACGCAGGGATTCCACGGTAAAGCCGCCCTCGAACCGGGCATAATGCTCCTTGCCTTCACGCCAGATGCGCAGTTCCAGAAAATCAGATAGCGCGTTCACAACCGACACACCAACACCGTGCAGACCGCCCGAGACCTTATAGGAATTGCTGTCGAACTTGCCGCCCGCATGCAGCTGGGTCATGATCACCTCAGCGGCGGACACGCCTTCGCCTTCGTGGATACCGACAGGAATACCGCGCCCGTTATCGCCCACAGTGACAGAGCTGTCGGCGTTGATCCGTACATAGACATGATCGGCGTGACCGGCCAAAGCCTCGTCAATGCCGTTATCCACGACCTCGTAAACCATATGGTGCAGACCGGACCCGTCATCAGTATCACCGATATACATACCGGGACGCTTACGAACAGCCTCTAAGCCCTTGAGAACTTTGATAGAATCCGCACCGTATTCTTCCGGTTGCTTGTTGTCATCGGCCATGTGGTCAGTCCTGTTCATCTACCCGCAAAATATATGCGGTTTGACGGGGAATGTCACGCGAATGACACCATATTTTGTATGTTAGCAAAGCGCTTAGCTGATGGCGATGACGGCCCCGACCGCAACCAGCAAACAGCCTGCGACAAGATTGATCCGACGCAGCGTTTCAGGTGACTTCAGCGCGCTGCGCATCCGCCCGATGAACCCAGCCAACAGCAGATTGCCAACCAGCGGGATCACAAAACTCAGCGTGCAGATTGCGACGACATCGGTCAGCGTCACCTGCGTCAGATCGAAAAACCCCGGAAGCACCCCCATGTAGAACAGTACCGCCTTGGGATTGCCAAGGATCACGGCGACACCAGCGACAAAGCCCGCCCAGCGCCCAGGCCGCGTCAGGCGGCTGTCCGCGCGCAGCGTATGCCCACCCGACCGTATCAGCCCGATCCCCATGACGATGAAAACAGCAACGGCGATCCATTTCATCACCATCATCACCTCGGCAAAGGCCGAGACTAGCCATGTCACGCCAAGGATCGCAACCAGCGGCCAAAAGATATCACCCAGCGCAACCCCCACCGCCAAGGGCCATGCGGCCGCAAACCCACCCGACAGGGACCGCGCGAGCAGCGCGACCCAGACCGGACCGGGTGTGACGAACAGGATCAGCAAGGCACCAGCATAAAGCATAAGGCCCGAGGCGGTAACGGTCATATTGCGTCTTTGCGCTCCACTGCCGATTGGCCGTGCGTTTCGGTGACTTCGGCATATTGCGCGCGGGACCCCAGTTCGGCGAACAGTTCCGGCCCCGTGCCTGTCATGAACGCCTGTGCGCCCAGCGCGCAGATTTCATCATAAAGCGCGGCACGGCGGGTGGCGTCAAGATGGGCCGCGACCTCGTCCAGCAAAAGGATCGGCGGCGCGCCAAAGTCCTGCGCCAGCGCGCGCGCATTGGCGAGGATCAGGCTGATCAGCAAGGCCTTTTGTTCGCCGGTAGAGCAATCCCGGGCAGGCACATGCTTGTCAGCAAAAACTGCATCGAGATCCGCGCGATGCGGCCCTAAGAGCGTGCGCCCGGCGGCCATGTCACGACTGCGGTGATCGGCAAGCGCTGATTGTAAATCAGTTGGCAGCGGGTCGGAATAGGTCAGCGTCAACTGCGCGGTAGGAAAGGCGCTGACCGCCGCCGCTTGTGCTGCCATCAGTGCCGCGATCGCCTTTGTGCGGTTTGCGGTGATCTGAGTTGCGGCCGCGGCCATCTGGCCTTCGATTGCCGCATACCAATGCGGATCGCGCACCATATCTTTCAGCAGGCGGTTGCGTTCGCGCATCGCCTTTTCATAGGTCAGCACGACATCGGCATGGCCAGGTTCAAAGCTCAGCGTCGCGCGGTCAAGAAACCGCCGCCGCCCGTCGGCCCCTTCGGTCCAAAGCCGGTCCATCGCGGGCACCAGCCACAGCACCCGCGCGATCCGGCCCAAAGCCACCTGTGGCGCTGTCTTGCCGTCGATACGCAGCTGGCGCGGCTGGCCGGCCTCGGCCCAGGTTTCGATTTCATGGACCTGATAAAGCGATTGCAGCACGCCGGTGATCTTCCAGCCCAGCGCCTCTGGCCTGCGCGCCAGATCGTCGGCCCCCGCACGGCGCAACCCGCGCCCCGGTGACAACAGCGACACAGCTTCGAGGATATTGGTCTTTCCCGCGCCATTCGGCCCAAAGATCGCCAAAGGGCGCGGATCAAGGTCCAGCACCGCGCGTTTATGCGACCGCAGATGCGACAGGGTCAGTTGCAAAAGTGCAAGCCCAGTCATGGGCACCGCCGGGTCATGCCGCCAGACGTGTTTTGCTCCGTCACACGCGCATCGGCATGACGACATAGATCGCCGACATGTCGTTGCCTTCGCGCATCAGGGTCGGATCGCCCGAGGAATTGAACATGAAAACGGCGTTCTCGCGGTCCACCTGGCTGGCGATTTCCAGCAAATATTTGGCATTGAACCCAATTTCCAGCCGTTCGTCGGAATAGGCGACGGCAAGTTCTTCTTCGGCGGCACCTGAATCTGGCGAATTGACCGACAGGATCAGCCGGTCTTCGTCCAGTGACAGCTTCACAGCGCGCGACCGTTCGGACGATACGGTCGCCACACGGTCCACGGCGCGGGCGAATTCGCTGGCATCAACTTCCAACCTGCGCGTGTTGCCCTGCGGGATGACGCGGGTGTAATCAGGGAATGTGCCGTCGATCACCTTAGAGGTAAGGGTGATGTCGGGGGTGGCAAAACGGATCTTGGTTTCGGACACCGACACCGCAATCTTCATGTCGTCATCATCCAGAAGCTTGCGCAATTCGCCTACGGTTTTGCGCGGCACGATCACACCAGCCATGTTTTCGGCGCCCATCGGCAATTCCGCATCAATCCGCGCCAGGCGGTGACCGTCGGTCGCCACACAGCGCAGGACCTTGCCATTTTCGCCATCGGCCACATGCATGTAGACACCGTTGAGGTAATAGCGCGTCTCTTCGGTCGAGATGGCAAATTTGGATTTGTCGAACAGCCGCCGCAGCACGGGTGCCTTGGCTGAGAAATTGGCCGCGTAATCGGACGAGGCCATCACGGGAAAATCTTCTTTCGGCAGCGTCGCGAGCGAGAAGTTGGAGCGCCCCGCCTCGATTGTCAGGCGGCCTGTGGCGCTTTCCTCGGTCAGGGTGACCAGCGCGCCATCGGGCAGTTTGCGCACGATTTCGTTCAGGGTCACGGCCGACACTGTGGTCGCTCCGGCGCGGTCCACCTTGGCGGGGGCCTTGTCGACGATTTCGATATCAAGATCTGTCGCGCGGAAATGCACCTCGTCGCCCTGCGCCTCGATCAGCACATTGGCAAGGATCGGAATCGTGTTGCGTCGTTCAACGACGGATTGAGCCTGCGCGACCGCCTTGAGCAATACCGCGCGTTCAATGCTGAATTTCATGTCCCAATCTCCGCCTGTCTTGTTGCCGGACGAGGCCGGGATGCGAAATCTACTGCATTCCGGCGCGGCCTCAAGTGTTTTGTTTCTGATGCCGACGCCAGCGTCAAGCGCGCCTATGCTTCCAATGCGCGGCGCAGCAGTTCCAGATCATCCGCGATCTGGCTGTCCAGCAATTTCAGTTCTTCGATCTTGCGCACGCCATGCATGACTGTCGTATGGTCGCGCCCCCCAAACCGCCGCCCAATTTCGGGCAAGGACCGGCTGGTCATCTGCTTGGCCAGATACATCGCCATTTGCCGCGGGCGGGCATAATTACGCACGCGTTTCGGCCCGATCATATCGGACAGGCGAATGTTGTAATGTTCTGAAACCTTGCGCTGGATTTCTTCAACCGTGACCTTGCGATCCGACGCTTTGAGCACATCGGACAGGCAATCCTGTGTCAGTTCCAGATTAATCTCGCGGCCGACCAGGGATGCAAAGGCGAACAGCCGGGTCAGCGCGCCTTCGAGCACCCGAACATTGGTCGAAATGCGATGCGCAAGAAATTCAAGCACACCAGGTGCGACCGCCAGACCGGGGTATTGCGCCGAAAACGCATCGACCTTTGATTGCAGGATGCCAAGGCGCAGTTCATAATCAGTCGGGTGCAGGTCAACGACCAGCCCGCATTGCAGCCGCGACCTGATCCGGTCCTCGAGGTCCTTGATTTCACCCGGCGCACGGTCAGCGGAAATGATGATTTGCTTTTGGCCGTCCACCAGCGCGTTAAACGTGTGAAAAAACTCTTCCTGCGTGCTGTCCTTGCCGGCAATGAATTGCACGTCATCGACCATCAGCACATCGACCGACCGGAACAATTGTTTGAAATCCATCATCTTGCGTTCGCGCAACGCGGTGATGAAGCGGTACATGAATTGTTCGGCGGACAGATACAGCACGTTCAATTCGGGCGACCGGCGCTGCAATTCATGCGCGATGGCGTGCATCAGATGAGTTTTCCCCAAGCCCACCCCACCATATAAAAACAGCGGGTTAAAGGTGACAGGCCCACCGTCGGCGACGCGGCGTGCGGCCGCATGGGCCAGTTCGTTGGGCTTGCCGACCACAAAGGTATCAAACGTAAACCGTGCATCCAGCGGAGAGCCGGAAATGTCGTCCACATTTACAATGCGGGCAGTGTGTTTCGGCGCAGGCTTTAGCGTGACCTGTGCGCTGACGGGTACCTTGAATTGCAGGCGCTGCACATCTTCGCCCTGCTGGCCCAACTGATAGATGATCTGATCACCGAAATTCTGGGATACATAATTGCCGATGAAATTGGTCGGGACATGGAAGACGGCAACGCCATCAGCAAGTTGGGCAAATTCCAGTGGTTCGATCCAGTTGGAATAATTGTTAACCCCAAGTGCCCCCTTGAGTGTCAGAAGCACCTTTGCCCAGATATCGTTCGTCAT